>NZ_AUHU01000005.1 GCF_000423345.1 Marinimicrobium agarilyticum DSM 16975 | reverse complement strand
CCCGCAACGGTGAAATTTACCCCGGACTCCGTCACCACAAAGTGGTCGCTGCCTGCATTGCCGGTCAGCGTTTCCATATTGGCAAAGTCATAGGTATAGGCGGGCTCAGTCTCGCCCTCGACGTCCTGCTGAACAGCCCCGCTACCGGCACTGGCAAGCGTCCAGCGGTTGTTATCATCCGGGCCTGTTAGGCTGTCTCCACCTTCACCGGCTCCGCCCATCAGCGTTTGAATATTGGAAAAGCTGACGGTTTTCCCACTGTTGAGCAGCGATCCGCCTGTGGCACTCACCGACCACTCATTAAGGTTGTCCGCGTCGGAGAAACCAGTCAATTTATTCGCGCCAGTCCCACCATTGAGCGAGTAAGCTGCGCCTGATGTCAAAATTTCAAAGTGATCCGCTTGGTCGCCACCGCTCAGCGTGTCAAACCCGGTGAACGTAATCACGTCGTTCAGGGTATTACTGTCACCCTCACCGCTCGCGTTTTGGTAGAGTTTCCAAGTGTTCGACCTATTGGAAGCTGTAAGCGACTGTTCAGCACTGGCCAAACCCTCAACATGGACAGTAGCGGTTTCAGCCGCCAAACTGGGGAGCGCGCTGCCTTTAAATATTACGTCCCCATAGCTAGTAACGCTGACAGTTCCAACTGAGGATTCTACATCGTCGCCCTCAGTCTGGACATTGGTGCCAATTTCGCCACCAAACGTTACCGTAGCGCCTTTAACAACTAGCGCAGGCTTCGTTGTAACGCCATCACCAAAAACGTCTTTCTGAAAAGTGACGTTCGCTGAATTCTCCTCTGGTTCAGATTCGCTAGACGCATCAATACTGGTCGAGCTTTGCGTCAGCTCCAGATCGCCCTGAAACGTAATAGCGCCAGAGGCCCCATGGCCGGCGCCGGTTCCTCCCTCGGCAGTCCCCTTACTGGTGACATCGCCATTCAGCGTAATAGAGGCGGCCGTCACCGTAATTTTCCCGCCGGACTGACCGGCTTGCTCGGTAATTTGTCCCGAGCTCAACGCATCTCCACCATTGCTGTTTATTCGACCCAACGTCAAGTGGTCTGAACTTGGTTGCTCAACAGTGGCGACAGTGATATTCCCACCTGCGGCACCTTGCTTACCGGAGGTATCGACAGAGAGGGCGCCAGTGAGCGAATCGACGTTTATCGAGATATCGCCATTCTGACGGATCGTCACATCGTTGGCGGACGTAATCGTCACGTCACCGCCTAGCAAGTTATTGCCGGCGGTCAGTATTGCATCACCCGAGCCCAAATCGAGATGGGTGGCCCCACTGATATCTAGGAAGCGATCTTCCTCACTTCCGCTACTTTCATATTGAGTAATGGAAATACTGCTCCCAGAGGAGCGTGAAGAAATGGTGAGATCCCCTTCGCAGATACCGGACAACGACTCCAGACAATCACGGATGGTGACGAGGTCTTTAACCTCAAGATCGTTATCGACGTTTAGGGTAATGTTACCGCCGGTGGTCCAACCCTGCCCGCTGGTTTCATCCCAGTCATTGTTCTCACCACCGCCGTATGCCTCTCCGTTGTTGTTACCGTTCTGATTCGCGTTCCGAGTATCAACCCGGCCGCCCAGCGTAAGAGTAGAAGCTGAGGCCGTAAAGTTACCCCCAGCCGTAAAGACGTTATCGGCTAATGTAATGGTGCCTTCATCACCTGCTGTCAGTGTTATATTAAGCGAATCTCGCCCGTCAGCGTAGGCGTCATAAATCCCTCCGTTGAGGGAAATGTCCCCGCCAGCGGTCAACGAGAGCGAAGCCGTTCCCAACGCTTCGCCGCCCTCTCCGTTGTAGCCTCTGGGGTTACTGTCGTTGAAGTTCCACTCTTCATTCAGCGTAATGTTACCGGCGGCCGACACTGTGACGGAGCCGACACTGTCCCCACCAGTCAAGCTTCCGTCGGTCGATACTTCGTCCAGCGCCAGATAAGCCATTTGTATGCTGAAACTGCCAAGATCAACACTCCCCCCTTCGCCGACGTCGTCTAAAGAGGTATAAATAAGAATATTGCCAGAATTTACGCCCGTCTGTTCGTTCGAGGAAGTCCCTGCATCTATTAGAACCGGGTTGCCATCCACATCGAAGTTACTAGAAAAGCGGGTTGGTCCTTGTACAACCTCGGTACCATCGACGTTTACAACAGAGCCCACGGTGAAATCGCCGCCTAGGGTCGTCGCATTGGCCCGCAGCTCAATGGCGCCCCTCGCGTTTAGGAAAATATTGCCGCCGTTGCTATTGAGTGCGCCTCGGGTGATCAGGTTTCCCTCGCTGTAGTCGCTCCCTTGCAATTGAACATGGTTATCTGAACCGGTTTCGTTGGTTAACAACGCGTCGCTGGCGAATAAGCTGATGGCGTCGCCGGACGATCCGGTTGCGGTGGTAATAGCGGCGCCATTTTCTAAATCGATATTGTTACCGGCACGGATGGAGACGGCGGAGGGAGAACCTGAGCCACCTACCGCCTTATTTATGGTGACGTTATCAGCAGCGTTCAGGACGATGTTACCGGTCGTGTTGAGTTCACCCTGAATATCAATATTGCGGCCGACCAAATTATTATTAGGATCATCTACTCCGTCTTCATAGCTGCAACTTCCGCCACAGCCAGCCACACCGGCATAAAAGCGTATATCGCCCGCCCCCATGCTTATCACTTTTTCGCTGTCCACCTGGATATCATCACCAGCCTTTAGCGTAAGATTATTCGTGTTACTCGGGATACCTCCCTCAGCCACATCGATAGAGGACTCTACAAAGATATCGCGCGTAGCCTCTAAGACGACGTCAGAATCTTTAAGTAAGGTAACAATTTTTAGCGAAGTAAACCTGGCGCTGTTGTCGTTATTTGTCCCAATCTTCTCACCAAAGGGGACTTTGGTTTCGTTTGTGTTTTCTTGGGCAATCCCATCTACGTCGCTATCGTTTCCATCTCCAAGATTACCTTGAAAAATAGTAATATCTTGCGGATCCAGCAGCAGCGTCCCCACCCCCGCTAGACCCGAGAGGTTTGCCCTACCGTCAAAATCCAACAGCCTTTTACCCGACACCTCAGCAAAGCCGCCCTTACCCAGAGCGCCTGTTCCTTTGCCCTCCAAACTGCCGTAGTAACGAGTAATATCATCGGCCCAAACGATAATGCGGCCACCGTCGCCGGTCTCCAGGGCGTTCGCTTTCAAGCTAGCACTGGGACCAACGTAGGTGCGCCAGGCGTTGCGAATGGCGACATTGCCGCCCTTGTAATCCCCGCCCAGCAAAATCTCGCCACCCCCAGTCTTACCGGACGCATCCAGCAGGGAATCATCCATCAGGCCCACCTTGTAACCCAGCACTTTAACGGTGCCGCCTTTTCCAGATTGGCTGTTAGCGCTGAGCACGGCGTTACCGGTCAGGAGCGCCGTATCCTGGGCGTGGAATTCGATATGGCCGGAAGCCGCTTGACCGGTGCCGCTGGCGTTAGCTTCACCGCTGTGGGTAATATTCTCACCCAGCACGGCGATTTCGCCTGCGGACTGGGCCCCACTGGAGACGTCAAGGTGGCCGGTATTGACGACATCCGCACCGGCGCCCAAGGTAAAACTGCCATCCTCGTGGACAACAACGCTATTTGCCTGCTCGTGATTGCCCCGGTTGACGGCTTGGGAGAAAATCTCCTGGCTGGTACTGGCGGTGAGCAGAATTTGACCCCCCTGAGCTTCCAGGGTGCCGCTGTTGCTCAGGGCCGCCTCGGCACCCAGCTCGTCCTGGACCATAGCTCGGGTGACGCGCACGCCCATCAGGCCGTCCGGGTCAAAAGTCACCACCGCTTCTTTACCCGCAGCCAGATTGATCGAACCCAGATGGGCTGAGATTAACCCTTCGTTGCTGACCTGTTTTCCCAACAGGGTGATGGAACCACCGGTGGCTGCCTGAAGGAGGCCCTGGTTTACGACTCGGCCCTCGGCACCTTCCAGTGCCGAGAAGGCCAAGTCACCGGCCATAAAGTCATCGACACCGATATCCAGCCCACTGGCCAGCATACCGCCCACATTCACCTGAGCGCCCTCGCCAAACACGATGCCACGTGGGTTAACCAGGACCACTCGGCCATTGGCATTGATCTGCCCAAGAATCTCGGAACCGTTGTGGCCCATTATTCGATTCAGAGCAATGGACTGCGCACCCGGTTGCTGGAAATTGACAACCTCATCGGCACTGACATCGAAGCTGTCCCAGTCCACCGCCAGTCGATCACTTAACTGCTCAATGGTGGTGACTTTGCCGTTGTATTCAATGGTGCCATCACCACCCCTGACTTGACCGCCTTCAGGGCCCGCCATGGCCGGTAATGAGTACAGTGCCTGACCGGCCGCCACAATGGCGGCGGAGAGCAAACGAGGACGAAAGTGACGAGCGAGAGGAAGACGGTCCCTGGTCAAGTTGTTAGGCATCGTTGCCGGCTCCTGAGAAAACGATAGGTTGTTACGGTCTTGATGAGCAAGAAGTTAGAGCAGGGCTCCTTCGCGAGCCCCGGCATTTAGTTTTTACTAAGAATAACGCGTTCACCGGTTTTTAGATCGATAACAAACACACCATTCAGAATGCTATCCACACCAATAAGATATTCATTGTTGGCAGACAGGGCTACTCCATCAAGCGCGTTCAATTCATTAAAGCCGTGGGGCAACCCCGGACCAGAAATCATTGTGTACCCCCCCCCGGCTGTATCCACCGACCATAGCGCGTGACTGACCCATTCCACCCCAAAAACCCGCTGCCCAATATCATCAGTGGCGATAGAACGAACCCTGGTCGCAGTAGAGCCCTCTGGCACACCTTGAGTCAACAGCGTCCGATTGCCGGTATCCAGATCTACCCAATATAATGATTCCCCAACCTCAGAATAAAGCCCATCTGCCACCAAGGCACGGTTGTTGTCCAAATCTAGCAAAAGATCACGAGGAACTGCCATAAACGGCCCGGAGTACTCTGGATCGTTATTCGATATAAGAGTCCTTGCACCAGTAGTTAGATTAAGCGAAACCATTGACTTCACACCATTATCTAAAATGAAAACTCGTTCACTATTTGTCGGGTCCAGACGGAGGCTGGTAGGCCGCGTTATATTGGGTTTACCTTCCGCATGGCTATCGCGGGTCAATAACACCTCGTACTTTACTTCGCGGTCTAAGCCAATGCTTAGCACTCCCGGCCCTTCGCTTCTTACGTTGTTAAACAACGCTAAAAGCTTATTATCCGCAGGGATGAGCTCGAGTCCTCTCGCTGAACCGAGGTTCAATTCGGGCGCCATCTCTTTGGTGAAAAAAGCTGAGCGCTTACCGGTGTTGACATCGACCGAGTAAATGACGATGTCAGATATCGAGCCAAACAGCACCCTTTCCCGAACCTCGTCGTACACCAGCTTTTGCGGCTCTTCAATAGGCAACTTGGCGTCAGGAAACGGTTCTTCCAGTGACTGCTTCACTACCGTCACACTCTCGCCTTCAGTAAGTACATTGCCTGCCTCATCCTCAGCAATCAGCGTGATGGTGTTTTCTCCATCAACAAGGGTTACCGTTTTTTGCCAAGTGGCGAACTCGTCTTCGCTTTCCAGGTCTAGGTCATTGGTGCCGCTGTCATTCGTGACCTGCAAGGTCACTCGGGTAACGGCGCTGAGTTCATCAGTGGCGGTGCCACGCACAATAACGGTGGGGGCTTCGGTCGCGGTCATGGGTGTGGGGAACACAAACGCCGTTTCGGGCGGTTCGGTGTCGTCCGGGGTACTGACAGCCCATACACCGGCCACACCGCCCACGGCGAGAGTCACTTCTTGGGTGGCGCCGGCACCGGCCGGGACGGTGGTTTGCAAGGCGACACTCTGGTTTTCCTGAATCTTGCCGGCCTCGGCGGTAAAGTCGCCACCGTCGATGGCATAGAGGCCGTTCTCGACGGCGATTGGCGCCGCGTCGTTGATACCGGTAATGGTGACGCTACCGCTGGTGACCTCGGCTTCCGGTTCCTGATCGTCCAAGGGCGCGAAGCTGAAGGTATCCGGGGTGGTGTCGCGCTCTTCCGTGGTCACGGTAAAGGTACCGCTCACGCCACCGATGGTGAGCTTGGCGGAGGCTTCGGTGGAGAAGTCCTCTGGCGCGGTCAGTTGGACGGTGACGCTGTCGCCTTCTTCCACTTCCCCTGCCGATTCAGTATAGCCGCTGTCACCATTGATCGAGTAGCGACCGCCAGAGACACTGATTGACGCCGGGGCGTCGATATCTTCGACCTTGATGGCGTTGCTGGTAACGGTGGCACCACGTTCAACGTCGATCTGTGGCTCAAAGGAGAACTCGGCGGGCTCCACATCCGCCGGGGCGCTTGAGCTGGACGCGGCGGCGCTGGAGGACTGCCCCGCACTGGAGCTGGCGGGAGGTGGATTGGGACCGCTATCACTCCCACCACAGGCGGTCAGTCCGAGGGTGATCAGTGAGGCCAGGGTAAGTTGGCGCAGCATAGGCAGGGGCATGACGTGCACTCCTTGTGTTCCATGTCAGTGGTAAATTCGGTTAGCGCCGAATTGTGCCACACTCTCGCTCCAGAAAGTGTGATCTGTTTGGAAGTTGGCGCATTATCCTTCAGTTTTTAGGCCACAATAACATCATAGCTGACCGTTGGCGTATTTTTCACCATTCTTTATTATCTATTTCATATTCCTCTGCAGTTATCTCGTATCCAATAAGAATTGTATCGTTGAACAGTCTATTATTTTCAGGAATCTCTTCGTGACCTTCCTTCTCACCATAGAACCTTCTATAAACAGCGCCAGTTACACGAACCGTCCGAAACATTACTTCTTCATAAGGGTAATCGATGTAAACGTCACCACGCCTTAGATAGTCTCCTGTCTTTAAGGGCATTCTTTGAAAGAAAATCTCCGAAATAATGTTAAGCCTTTTCTCCAGGCCTCAAATAGCGCTTTAGATCTCTCTCATCAACAGGACCCGTGATGGCTTCCTTGAGTATGGACTCTTCAGTTTTCCATGCGTCAGATAGCTCTCTCATAATATTAGAGGCAGTCTTACTTGCCATCACCAGACTGTCGTCAAAACGTTTGCGGTATTCCGAGTTTATGTATTCCCACCATTTCCAACTAACCACATCCATGTTTCGAAAGATGCTGTGTATTTCCGCTGCCACACTGTCAATATAACTAGAATCACCATTCTTGGCCCGAACAATACCGTCATCTATGCTGTTCTGTATGTCCCTCAGGTTGGTCAGTACTTTCTTTTCCCAGGTCTCAGGCCAATCCGATGGGTGCCAATTATGCCAGTCTTCATTTTGGGGAGGGAACCTGTAAAAATTACGTAACCCTTCCAGCAGGCCATCAATCGCCTTCTGATGCCAATCCCGCATCTCTTCCATGTACTCAACGCTGGAGAATTTACGCTTTAACAGCCTCCTTTTTATTTCCTTTTCCATAACCCTTACAACTCCGGCCATTCAGTAAGTTTAGGTGATGAGGTCTCTATCGAATTCGGTGTAACAAACAGCTGGGTTCCTCCTCCACTCAAATAGAAGCTATTCCCTTCCGGGCCTTTTTTGTAGCGCTGTCCCGCAGCTGGCCCTTCCCAGACCTTCAACCCTTCTTCTCCAACCACGTGTTCCACGTAGTAACCATTATCGTTCCAGCTGTCTTTTACCGCAAACTCTTTGCGCCATTCGGTCTTGCTGGCGGGCAAGTCGTAAGCCCAAAACCCGCCAGCGTCACTAGCCGTCTCGTCTACTATTCGATATATTTTGGTACCCTTGGAAAGTTCTACGGGTTTTGCGACGGTGAATGTGTTAAACGTTTCGTGGTTGTTATAGTTTAGCGTTGGCCAACCTTGCTCAACGTGAGCATCATGATCAACAGGCAATTCCTCCATTCCGTAGAGGTTTTTTGGCATCTGCCCCATTTCTGCACCCATAGGCTTCCCATCATCTTGAAGAGTATATGGATCCCTTGCATGGCCGTCGGTGTGCTCTCTCCTATGTATACGGTCACCGGTTTTGGGATGGTCTACATCCGGGTGTGGCGAGTAGAAACCGGGCTGTGCTGGTTTGAGATCAATAATCTCAGGTTGATCGGTTTTAGTGGTGGTGGGTGTGTCCACCGGCACATCTACCTGCTTGTTGAGTTTCTTACTCCGTAGCTGTTCAGCGAGCTTTCTAAACAACGGCGTCAGTTTGCGCATTTCGGCCGCGTGACGCAGTTTGATACCGGCCTGGGCGGCGGTGCCAATTCCGGTCGTGAAGACGGCCAGCAGCGCGGCCAGAACCAGCTCAAATACGGCAGCCCCCGCGAACCCGGCCCATTCCATGCTGTGTTGTGTCGCGGCCAGGTCTTTCGCGAACTGTTTGAGCATGGTTTGGGTCTCTGCGTCGTCGGCGATGAACGCTGCAACGTCGTAGGCTTCCGCGATAAGGGCCATCAGCTCCTGAAGGCGCTCTTTGCTCAGGTCATCGGGCTCTATGCCGAAAATGCGGGCGAGGTCTTTCTGGTGTTCCTCCTTGAGGTTCTGGTTGATGCTGTCGTACCACTGCTCCCGTGTGAGTTCTCCGTCCTGATAGCTTTTATAGGCGGCTTTGAGTTGGTCACCGAGTAAGTTGACCGGGTGTAGAAAATTGGAGATTTCGATGAGCTTGTGGGTGGCGGTTTCGGCCAGCTCAACCACACCGAGCGCGGCATTCCAGACGGAGTCGCCGACTTTATGGATATGTTGGTAGACCCGACGGGGGCCGCCCAGGTTTTCCAGGTCCCGCTCGTACTCTTCGGCCTCGGCTTTCTGGTCGGCGATGATCTGGTCTAGGACTTTCTGGATGGCCCGGCGAGTGGCTTTAAGTGCCTTCTCATCACTGGTTTCGGGCAGCAGGTCCACCTGAACCTTGCCGTCGGGTAAGCCGGCCAGGCAGACCTGGCCCTGATCGTTCACGCGGCCATTCCACTCCATGCCCTCGTTGTCGGTGGCCCGATAGGTGCCGTAGAGCGGAGTACCGTTTTGGTAGAGGTAGTCAAGCTCAAGCCAGTGGTTATCGTCGAGCTCGAAGCCTTTTGGGTCCTTGCCGGCGCCGATGGCGACGCCTTCTCCTATTTGGGTCATACCACCCTCCTTACGCTCCGGTGGCTATGGGTAGCCGAGGGCACACTTTCCCAACCGTCAGCCGGACAACGACCAGGGAGGCCAAGATGCGTTGGAGAGACATAGATAGGGGCATGACGGGCAGTCCTTGTGTTCCTTGTCGGTTCGGTAGCATTAAAAAGCGCGTAAGATTCTGCCACACTCTCGCGACAGAAAGTGTGATCTGTTTGGAAAGTGTTGCCAATCCTTTACCAGAATTCGCTCTTAGTCATAAGAACCGAAGTCGAGTATTGTTGTTAATGACCACGCATTTCAAATAACAGCAGCATAAGCTGCTCTACCGGGAGGGGCCTGCTGAAGTAAAAACCTTGCCCGTAGTGGCAACCACACTGCTGCAGGAAACCAAACTGCGGTTCAGTCTCTACGCCTTCCACTACCACTTTATAATTCAGGCTGTTGGCCATCGCCACAATCAACGTGGTAATGGCCTGGTCTTCTTCGTTGTCGGGCAATTGCTGCACGAAACTTCGATCTATTTTCAGCCAATTGACCGGCAGTCGTTTCAGGTAACTCAGCGATGAATAACCGGTACCGAAGTCATCGATGGCCAGGCCAACACCAATCTCCCGCACTGCATGGAGATGCTTCAACGCTACCTCGGCGTCGGCCATCAAAGTGCTTTCAGTCACCTCCAGCACCAGTTGCTCCGGTTCGACGCCGATCTCGGCGATCACACTTTTCAGGTCGTCGACAAACTTCAGGTCATTGAGCTGGCGTGTGGAAACATTGATGGAGACTTTGATGTCCCTGAAGCCGGACTTCTGCAGACTCTTTGCCTGCTGGCAGGCCGCCTGCAGGACCCACTTGCCAATGGGAACAATCAGCCCCGACTCCTCGGCGGCGGGAATGAATTCATCCGGCGAGACCAGTCCGCGCTTCGGATGCCGCCACCGAAGCAGCGCTTCAATTCCGACCATCTTCCTTGTGACCATATCGAGCTGGGGCTGATAAAAGAGTTCAAACTCCTGAGCGGTAATCGCCCCCCGTAGCTCCCGCTCCAGACGCAGACGTTGCTCGACCTGGGTGTTAAGCCCCGGCGTGTAGAACCGGTAAATATTGCGGCCCTGGTATTTGGCCTGATACATGGCCAGGTCCGCATTGCGCATCAGGATATCGATTTCGGAGCTGTCGTCGGGGGCCAGGGTAATACCGATGCTGGTCCCGACAATGACTTCCTGAGCGTTCAGCACGATCGGCCGGCGCAGCGTTTCGATAATTTTTTCCGCCACAACCGATGCGTATCGTGCCTCACCCACATGACGCAGCAACACCGCAAATTCATCGCCCCCGAGGCGGGCGACCGAGTCTTCATCCCGCAGGCAGCCTCGCAGGCGATTCGCCACCTCCACCAGCAGTTGGTCGCCCGCTTCATGGCCCAGGCTGTCGTTGATGTCTTTGAAGTGGTCGAGATCCAGGTACAACAAGGCCAGGTGCTGCTGGTCCCGCAAAGTGGAGTACAAGGCGGTACGCAATTGCTCTTTGAAAAGCAATCGATTCTCCAGCCCCGTGAGTTGGTCATAATACGCGAGGCGTTCCATATCCTGGATGCTGTGATTCAATCCCCGGAACAACTCGTTGATTTTTTCCAACATCCGATTGATGCCGCGGGCCAGTTGGCTGATTTCATCCCTGCCGCTCTCCGGTACGCGCAGAGACCACTGATCCGCTCCAATACGCTCGGTCACCGAGGCCAGTGTCTGTATCCGGTGGGTAACCACCCACTTAAGACCGTAGTAAAGCCCCACCGCCAAAAACAGCAGCATACCGATAATGTTCTGGTAGATGACTCCCATAATGTCGGCGTATTCTTCGTCCACCAGCCGCTGCGGGTAGTGCAGACCCACATACCACCCCAGCTCAGGCAATGGCTGGTAGGTAACGTGCTGGCGCTGCTCCCGCAGTGTCCGACGCTGCACCTTGCCGGGAGCAATAGATTCGGACAGGACCGAGTCGATAAACTGTCGCATTCCGGAACCGACATTGTCCCTTGGATTGAACATCTTATAGTGCTCCAATCCGTTATCGACCGAGACCTCACCAGACTGAGAACCATGGACAATCAGTTCGCCCTCTCTGCTGAAGATGAACCCCTCGAGAGATTTGAAATCCCCTTCCATCTGCTTGAGCTGTTTGAACAGAAAGGCCATCCGCAGGTCCGCCCCGACAACGCCGACAAAGTCATCGTCAATATACATGGGTACCAATAACGAGGTAGTCCAGGTCTGAGAGTAGTAATCAAAATAAACCGGTGTCCAGCGCGGCTTTCGCTCGGGGTTGTTGGCGGGTTCGGCCAGGGTGTAGAAGATTTCTTCGGTGACATCGTGGTCGGGTTTATGGCCCGACACCAGGCTCGCCGGCCAGATTCGGCTGACCCGATCTTTGGTAATAAAATAGAAAGCGCTGAACTGGGACTTGAGCAGTGGCTCGATATTCAGCCAAGTGCTGTTGGTGTGGTAGACCAAGTGGCGGATTTCGGGACCAATGGTTGTATCCTGGTGAATAAAAACGCCGGACCCACCCAGGTATTCGCGAACCGCCCCATCCGGGTCCCGCCGGACGCCGAAGTCCACGGGCAGGTCCCGATCGGCGTTTCGGATTATTGAATCTGCAAGAGCGTCGCGGGCCGCGCTCAGCAAATCCTGACGGGCCGACATCTCGCTGGCCAGCCGGTCGCGATAGCGCTCTCCCAGTGCCTGCAGACGGTCGTCATAACGCTGCTGGAGTCGCTGAGATTCCTTGGCGCCCTGCCACGTGCCGATCAACAAGCCGCTGATGGCCGCAAACAGGACCACGATCATCAACAGCTTCGTGTTGATTGATTTAATCCACGGCATTGAAGTACCTCAAGCGGGCCGTTCCCTCCCCAAGCTGAGCGGGCGCTCTTTGATTTTTTTCACTGCTCTGGTAAGCCTAGCATACAAATTGGCACATCAATCTTTATTTTGAAGTGCCTGAAGCCGCCCTCCGCTCATGCTATTCTTGCTCTTTCATCATTCCCGATAAGCCACCCGACGGAGCACCATGGCGACCTCTCTGTTTGACCTGGAACCCCTGATCCCCGCACTGGAAGCCGACGAGCCCATTCTTACCGCCAATGACCGATTGCGGCGGCATCTGCTCAAGGCCTGGAGTCAGTATCAGAAAAGTCGCGGACGGCGTGCCTGGAGCGCACCCCGCGTATGGCCATTGAACCGTTGGCTCGACCTCCAGTGGCAGGCACTGGTGGAACGGGGCCACCCCGGTTGTGACCGTGCCCTGGCCAACCGCCACCAGCGCCAATGGATCTGGGAGCAGATCATCGGCCAGGCCGAGGATACTCAGGCGTTACTGCAACTCGACCCGTTGGCCCAGCAGGCGGACGGGGCCCTGCGCAGTCTGACACTCTGGCAGGTGGAGCCATCGTCCCTGCGGGAGGACCCTTACCTCAACAGCAATACTCGGAGTTTCCTGGGTTGGCTGGAGCCGTTTGAACAACGCCTCGCCAACCGACAACTCATGGCCCCGGAAGCGGCGCACACCATCATCGCCCGGGCTTTCGAGAACGGGGCCTTGGCTCGCCTGCCCCGGCTCTGGCTTCTGGGGTTTGATGCCCTGCCGCCGCTGCACCAGCGTATTATCGATGCCGCCAGCGCCGAAGCCCGACAACTCGTCCCCGGAGGCGCCCAGGAAGCTCGTTGCCGACGGGTTTCCCTGCCCGACACCGAAACCGAACTGAGAACGGCGGCCCTTTGGAGCCTTGAGCAGTTGCAGGCGGACCCCGAAGCGGTGATCGGCATTATTGTTCCGGACCTCGGTCAGCGACGCGATCAAGTGGAACGGGTGTTCGCGGACGTGTTCGAGCCCACGGCGATCCTGCCGGACCGGCCGCGCTATACCCTGCCCTTCAACTTCTCCGCCGGGGTTCCGCTGGGCTCCACCGCCCTGATTCAGAGTGCCCTGTCACTGCTGAGTCTGTTGCGCGAACAATGGCCCCTGAACGACCTCTGCACCTTGCTGCAGAACCCCTTTTGGGGCGACCTCGACACCGAGCTGGTATGGCGCACCCAACTGGTGGCCCGCCTGCGCGAGCTGGGAAAATTTGAGATCAGCGGCAGCGATTTGCGCTATCACGGCCAGGCGCTGGCCGAGCGGATGGCGCCAGAGAATGCCAACGCCCAGGAGCCGGACGGCCAAGCACCGATCAAACGCCTGCAGCTACTGGACGAACAGCGCCGACGGCTACCCGCGGTGACCAGTGCGCGGCAGTGGGCGCAAGCCTTCCAGACGCAGCTGGACACCCTCGGCTGGCCCGGCACCCGTCGCCTGGACAGTCAGGAGTACCAGCAGATGGGCCTGTGGCATGAACTGCTCGAGGCGTTTTCCGCTCTGGAAGCCACGGGTACCGACATGACCCTCAGCCAGGCCCTCGGACAGTTGGCCCAGCTCGCCCAACAGACGCCTTTCCAGGCACAAACACCGGATTCACCGGTACAGATCCTGGGGGCACTCGAGGGCGCGGGGCTGCGCTTCAGCCACTGCTGGGTCGTCGGGCTGCACCAACGCCAGTGGCCTCCGGTGCCGGCCCCCAATCCACTGCTGCCACTGGAGTTGCAACGGGATCGGCAGATGCCCCACGCCAGCGCCGAACGGGAACTGCAATATGCCAGTAGCCTGACCCGACACTACCAACAGTGCGCCGAAGAGGTCATTTTCAGCGCGCCGGACAGCGACGAGCAGGGACACCTTTCCCCCAGCCCGTTGATCCGGGACCTCCCCGAGACGCCGCTTGAGGCCGTACTCTCAGCGCAACACGGTGCCCGAACCCGTTTTGAGCAGGCCCTGACGCAGGAGCGCGCCCTGACACTGGTGCCTTGCGCCAATGGCCCGGCGTTCGCCACGGACGACAAGGCCCCCGGCGGCAGCTCGCTGTTCAAGGCCCAGGCCGCCTGCCCCTTTAACGCCTTCGCCCAACTGCGCCTGGGCGCCCGGGCCCCGGATCGCCCGGTTATGGGGTTGTCCCCCGCCGAGCGCGGCACCCTGCTGCACGGGGTGCTCGCGAGCCTCTGGAAAACCCTGGGAGACTCTCATGCGCTGCACGCCATGGAGGAAACCGCGCTATCAGCCATGATCAACGAACTGTGCGAGCGCACCCTGGCGCCGATTCGCCAGCGCCGACCGAAGGAGCTGGGACCGGAGTACTGCGCCCTGGAGCAGGAACGATTGAGCGACATGGTTCACCGCTGGCTGACGCTGGAAAAAGATCGCCCGCCCTTCCGCGTCCTGGCCACGGAGGAGCGTCGCCAGATCACGTTTCAGGGCCTGACCCTGACGCTGTTTATCGACCGGATCGACGAGCTGGAAAACGGCGAGCGGTTGTTGATCGACTATAAAACCGGGGCCGACCTCAACGCTCGACAGTGGTTGGGGGAACGCCCCGAGGAGCCCCAACTGCCGCTCTATACGGTCACCGATCCAGAGTCGGTCCACGGCGTCGCCTTTGCCCAGCTCAATCCGAAAGCGCTGCAGTGGATCGGGCTGGGGGCCCTGAGTACGCCCTTGTCGGGACTGCAGCCAGTCGATGATTGGGACGCCCAGCAGGGCGAATGGCAAACGGTGCTTTCCGAGCTCGCTCACGCCTTTATTCAAGGCGACGCCCGGGTCGACTTCAAGGACGCCAAGGCCCAGCGCTACAGCGCCGACCTGATTCCCCTGAACCGGATTCTGGAGAAAGACACTATCAGCCGCCTGCTCGCTAACCCCGCCGATCTTGAGGGGGGTAAAGCATGACCCTGGATCAACTGCCCCACAACGCTTTCAGCCCCGACGCCCCGCCCGATCTTGAGGCCCGCCAGGAGGCTCTGGACCCGACCCGCTCCTTCGCCGTGGCGGCGCCCGCCGGCTCGGGCAAGACCGGTCTGTTGACCCAGCGGGTGCTCACCCTGCTCGCCGGCTGCGACCACCCCGAGGAAGTGCTGGCGATTACCTTTACCCGCAAGGCCGCTGGCGAAATGCAGGACCGGATCATGGCCGCCCTGCGCCAGGCCCGGGAGGAGCCCGAACCGGAGAACCCCCACGCCCGCCGAACCTGGCGCCTCGCCCAGGCGGTGCTCGAACGGGACCGGGCCCAACAGTGGCAGCTGCTTCTGAGCCCCCAGCGCTTGCGCATCCAGACCATCGACAGTCTCTGTCGCTCGATTACCCGTCAGCTCCCTCTGGACAGTCAATTAGGGGCGCAACCGGATACGCTGGACGCGCCGGAGCTGGCCTACCGGGAAGCCGTCCGGCAGTTCCTGGGACGACTCGAAACCGACGCGGACCTGCGGGAGGATCTCAAGCGTCTCCTGCGGCACCTGGACAGCAACCTGACGGCGGTGGAATCGCTACTGATGCGCCTGCTGGCAAAGCGGGACCAGTGGCTCGGCGTCATGCTCGAAGCCCAGCAGGCCCATGCCCGGGACTACCTGGAGGCGGTGCTGCACAGCGTCATTACCGAACAGCTGGAGCGTGTGGCCGAAGGCATTGGCTATCACGCCAGCGAGCTTTGCGCCCTGGCCGATCAGGCCGCCGCCAATGTCGCGGAAGACAACCCGGAAAGCCCGATCCTTGCGCTTGGGGGCCTCGCCGAACTTCCAGAAAATTCGCCCGAATCGATGGGCCAATGGGCCGCGCTGGCGGAGCTGATGCTGACCGCCAAGGGAGAATGGCGAAAACGGCTCACCAAAAAAGAAGGCTTCCCGGCCGGTAAGGCCGGCGCCAGCCTGAAGGCCCGCTACCAGGAGCTGGTGGCCCTGCTGGAGGAAGAAACCCCGGATTTGGCCGAGCAACTGCACGCCGTGAGACAACTGCCACCGGCAACCTACACGGGCCCGCAGTGGCGCCTGCTGGACAGCCTGACCCGCTTGCTGCCACTGCTGAGCGCCGAGCTGACGCTGGTGTTCAAGCGTCTGGGGGCCACTGACTACGGCGCCATCGCCCAGGCGGCGAGCTTTGCCCTGGGCGATGAACAGAACCCCACCGACATTGCCCTGAAGCTCGACTATCGCATCCGGCATATTCTGGTGGACGAGTTCCAGGATACCGCCGCCCCCCAATTGCAACTGCTGGAAAAACTCACCGCCGGTTGGCAGCCGGACGACGGCCGCACCCTGTTTATTGTGGGCGATGGCATGCAATCCTGTTACGGCTTCCGGGACGCCAACGTGGGGCTGTTCCTCGATGCCCGCGAGCATGGCATCGGCCAGGTCCCCATGAGCGCACTCGACCTGACGGTGAACTTCCGCTCCCAGACCGAGGTGGTGCGCTGGGTCAATGAAATTTTCCAACAGGCCTTTCCGGCCCGGGATGACATCGGGCGCGGCGCGGTGCGCTACTCGCCCTCGATCGCGTTCAACGCTCCGCTCGAAGGCGAGGCCGTCCAGTTCTACGGTTGCCTCCACCAGAGCGACAACGAGGAGGCCGACAGCGATGCGCTCAACCCGGAAGCCAACCCCGATAAAACCCTGGCGCAAATGCAGGAGGCGGACTCCGTCGCTGAACTGGCCCAGCAAAGCCTGGAGACGGACCCCGGGGGAACGGTGGCCATTCTGGTACGTAGCCGCCCGCACCTGCAGTGGATTCTGCCCGCCCTCGCCCGCCGCGGTTTGCACTGGCAGGCCACAGAGATTGACCGGCTGGCCAGCCGCATGGCCATTGTCGATCTGATGTCTCTGACCCGGGCCCTGCTGAACCTGGACGACCGGATTGCCTGGCTGTCGATTCTTCGCGCGCCCTGGTGTGGCCTGGACCTGCACGACCTGCACACCCTGATCAATGCCGACCCGTCGGAGGACAACCCCCGCCCCCGCCACGGTTGGCCCGTGATCTGGCAACAGTTGCGCCAGCGAGACCGCATTGAAGGGCTCAGTGAAGTCGGCCGACAGTCTCTGCAGCGGCTGATGTCAGTACTCGAACCCGCCTGGCGCGAGCGCCAGCGAAAGCCGTTGCGACAATGGCTGGAGGGCATCTGGCTGGCGCTGGGAGGCCCCGCGCTGCTGGCCGACCCGGGCGATGCCCAGGATATTCCCAGCTACTTCAATCTGCTGGAGCGACACCAGTCCGGCGGCGGTTTGAAAGACTGGGAGACCTTCGAGCGTGGCGTAGCGAGTCTGTTCGCCGCCCCGAGAGCGGACGCGGACCCCCGCCTGCAGGTGATGACGCTGCACAAATCCAAGGGCCTGGAGTTCGACACCGTGATCATCCCCGGCCTGGACCGGGCCAGCAGCAATGACGACAAAGAACTGTTGCTCTGGCAGCAGCGGATCAGTCGCGAGGGGGAGCGACAGTTGCTGCTCGGCCCGCTCGCCCCCGCCGGAGCCGATGCTGACCCGCTTTATCAGTTCATGCGCGCCGAGGCCAAACTCAGGGATGCCTACGAGGCCACCCGCCTGCTCTATGTGGGCTGCACCCGCGCCATCAAGCGCCTGCACCTGCTGGCCTGCATTACCCTCGACCCGCGCTCGGGCAAACCGCGCTCACCGCGTCAGGGCTCGCTACTGCGAACCATCTGGGAGCCCGTCCAGGGCCAGATGAGCCCGGCCCCCGCGTCGGTCCCGACCCCGGTTTCAACCGATGAGGCGCCCGCCGATGCTCGGCCCGGCCTGCAACATCTGTTGCGCCTGCCCACGGATTGGCAGGCGCCCGCACTGGACGATATCCAGGTCCTGGCGGCCTATCGAGGCAAAGAGTTCGACGACGAAGAGAACCTGCCCGAGCGCGAAACCCCCAGGGCGCGTCTGGCACGTCACACCGGCACGGTGTTGCACAACCAACTGCAACGCCTGACCGAGCAGGGGCTGACCGAGTGGTCCGAGTCCTGGGCGGAACAGCAACGGCCCTTCTGGCGCCTGCAGCTGCGACAGATGGGCTGGGAGCCCGAGGCGATTTCAGATGCCCTGAACCATATTCACCAGGGCCTGCAACAAACGTTTGGCGACCCGGACGGCCGATGGGTGATTGACCCCCGGCACGAGGACAGTCGATGCGAATGGGCCATTCACCACCAGATGGGCAACGCCGTGCAGGAATCGGTGATCGACCGCGCGTTTGTGGAGGACGAGGTGCGCTGGATCATTGATTACAAGAGCAGCCAACCCGAGGCGGGACAGTCGCCGGACGCTTTTCTCACCGGCGAGGCCGACCTCTACCGGGGGCAATTGGCGCGCTACGCGAAGGCATTGAGAGACCTGGGGGAACAACGCCCGATCAAAACGGCGCTCTACTTCCCGCTGCTGCAGACCGGAAGACGGTTGCTGCTGGTGGAAACATAACGGGAAGCTATCAACACTATCGGGAAAATTCTCCCAAAAAGTGCCCCATTTTCAGTAGAATGGTGCTGTTAATCGACAATCGCTTCCTATGGACGAAAACTCAATGACAGACACTCAAGTAGACGACCTCAACGTAGTCTCCCAGGAGCTGTTGATCTCACCGGCCGACCTCAAGCGCGAGCTGCCGATGAGCGACAAAGCCCGGGAGGTTGTCACCCAGGGCCGGGAAACGATTCGCAATATCCTTGATCGTAAGGATCATCGGATTTTTGTGGTGATCGGCCCCTGCTCCATTCACGATGTGGAAGCCGCCAAAGACTATGCTCAGCGGCTGAAAAAGCTGGCGGACGAAGTCAGCGATACCATCTATGTGGTGATGCGCGTCTATTTTGAAAAGCCCCGGACCACCACCGGCTGGAAGGGCCTGATCAACGACCCCTACCTGAACGACTCGTTCAAGATTGAGGAAGGGCTTCATATCGGCCGTCGCCTGCTGCTGGACATCGCCGAAGAGGGCCTGCCCGCCGCCACCGAGGCGCTCGATCCGATTTCCCCGCAGTACCTGCAGGACCTGATCAGTTGGTCCGCCGTGGGCGCGCGCACGACCGAATCCCAGACCCACCGGGAAATGGCCAGCGGCCTCTCCGGCGCCGTGGGTTTCAAGAACGGGACCGATGGCAGCCTGACGGTGGCGATCAACGCGCTTCAGTCGGTATCCAGTCCGCACCGTTTTCTGGGCATCAACACCGAAGGCCGCGTTTCGATCATCCATACCCGTGGCAATCAGTACGGCCATGTCGTGTTGCGCGGTGGCAACGGCAAGCCGAATTACGATTCGGTCAGCGTCGCCATGTGTGAGCAGGAGTTGGAAAAAGCTGGCGTGACTCCGGCCAATATCATGGTGGATTGCAGCCACGCCAACTCCAACAAGAACCACGAGCTTCAGCCCCTGGTAATGGACAATGTCGCCAACCAGATTATGGAGGGCAACCAGTCCATCGTGGGTCTGATGGTGGAAAGTCACATTGGTGCCGGTAATCAGAAGATTCCGGACGATTTGAAAGACCTGCAATACGGCGTTTCCATCACCGACGCCTGTATCGACTGGGACACCACGGTGCGCGCGGTCAAAGACATGCGCGAGAAGATCAAGGACCATCTGAAAAAGCGCGTATAGCGCCCCAGCAGTACCCCAAGGGGCGTCGGCAACGACGCCCCTTTTCTTTTTGCAGATCGCGCAAATTGCTCACTTCCTCTTTCCCCTCTCTCGTTGTTGGCGCCCCTCTACTTTTGACATATCCCCTAACCTTCTCTAGGCTAAATTGAGCAGTTGCCCGAGCAGCCGGACATGCCAGGGCTGACTTCGGCAGTAGCGACCAACGATTACCGGGGACGACAATCTTGGAGCAGACTCTGACATCAACGGCCGCCGAGCAATGGGCTATCGGACTCTTTGTACTGGCCGTGTTCGGTTTGTGCACCTTCATGATTGTGGCCTCCTGGCTGCTGGGCGGACGCTCCCGTGGGCGAGAGAAAGCGCTGCCGTTCGAGTCCGGCATCTTGGGTACGGGCGCGCCCCGGCAGAAATTCTCGGTCAAGTTTTATCTGGTCGCGATGTTGTTTGTGATCTTCGACATTGAGGCCGTCTACCTATTTGCCTGGGCAGTATCTCTGCCTGAATCCGGGTGGATCGGTTTCTGGGCCGCCACCCTCTTCATACTCATATTGCTTGCCGGGCTGCTCTATGACAGCCGCACCGGCGCGCTGGACTGGGCGCCCCAGCCGCGCAGTCCGGTTGATTCCACGCGCACCTGATTGCTTACGCCGTCCACCGGCTGCGGGAAGTGCTCGCGTCGGTGACGATTGTCCAACGAACGCCGCCGGGAGATTGCTATGGCTTACACGCTAACGCGAGCAGACGGACCGCAGGCGCAAGATGGCGATGCCTATCCGCTGGGCGAACGCACTCGCGTCGACGACCCCATGCAACAACAGCTCGAACGCACGGTATTTACCGGTAAGCTGGAAGACATGCTGAATTCGTCGGTGAACTGGGGTCGCAAAAACTCCCTCTGGCCCTATAACTTCGGCCTCTCCTGTTGCTATGTGGAAATGACGACCGCCTTTACCGCACCCCACGACGTGGCCCGTTTTGGCGCCGAAGTGATCCGGGCCTCGCCCCGGCAGGCGGACTTCATGGTGATTGCCGGCACCTGCTTTATCAAAATGGCGCCAGTGATCCAGCAACTCTACGATCAGATGCTCGAACCCAAATGGGTGATCTCAATGGGATCCTGCGCCAATTCCGGTGGCATGTATGACATCTACTCGGTGGTTCAGGGCGTGGACAAATTCCTGCCCGTGGATGTTTACGTGCCAGGTTGCCCCCCGCGCCCGGAAGCATTTCTGGAAGGCCTGCAGTTGCTGCAGGACTCCATTCAGGAAGAGCGTCGGCCGCTGTCCTGGGTCGTGGGCGACCAGGGGGTTTACCGCGCCGATATGCCCTCACAACGGGAGAAAAAACGGGACAACCGAATCCAGGCCACCGAACTGCATACGCCAGACAGCCTTTAACAGACCTTAGGGGTACACACACAAGAGGGGCTTCGATGAACACAGTCACCACCGCCAACGATACCGCTACCGCCGATCTGCTCGACCTGATCGGGCGCGAACTCGGCGACGCTGCGGTGGTGACAGAACAACAAACCCTGACCGGCATGCCGGTGCTGTGGATTGCGCGCAATGAGCTGCTCAATGTCTTGAAACTGTTGCGCAGGGTTGAGCGCCCCTTTTCAATGTTGTTCGACCTTTCCGCCGTGGATGAGCGTTTGCGCAGCCACCGTCGGGGGCTGCCCGCTTCCGACTTTACGGTTTTCTATCACCTGGTATCGATTGAGCGAAACGCGGATGTCCTGCTGAAAGTCGCACTTGATGAGCAGGACCTGAAACTACCCAGTTGTGTGGACATTTTCAAAAACGGCAATTGGTACGAGCGCGAAGTCTGGGACCTGTTCGGCATCGAGTTTACCGGTCACCCGCACCTGACCCGCCTCCTGATGCCGCCCAACTGGGACGGCCACCCCCTGCGCAAGGACTACAACGCCCGCGCCACCGAGTTCGATCCCTACACGCTGACCGTCGAAGGTCAGCGCCAGGCGCAGGAGAGTTTGCAGTTCGACCCGCAAGCCTGGGGTATGGAGCGCGAACGCGACGGCGCCGAATTCATGTTCCTCAACCTCGGCCCCAATCACCCCTCCGCCCACGGCCCGTTTCGCGTCGTACTTCAGCTCGACGGCGAGGAGATTCTCGATTGCGTGCCGGATATCGGCTATCACCATCGCGGCGCGGAGAAAATGGCCGAGCGTCAGTCCTGGCACAGTTTTATTCCCTACACCGACCGGATCGATTATGTCGGTGGGGTCATGAACAACCTGCCCTACATTCTGGCGGCGGAAAAGCTCGCCGGCATCGAGGTGCCGGAGCGGGTCAAAACGGTTCGCGTGATGCTCTGCGAGCTGTTCCGAATCACCAGTCATCTGTTGTTTCTCGGTACCTACCTGCAGGACCTGGGCGCCATGTCGCCGGTGTTCTATACCTTCAGTGATCGCCAGAGAGCCTACAAAGTGATCGAGGCAATTACCGGCTTTCGCATGCATCCCGCCTGGTTCCGCATCGGCGGCCTGGCGCAGGATCTGCCGCGCGGTTGGGCACCCCTGATGCAGGAGTTCCTGAACTGGATGCCCAAGCGCCTGAAGGAGTACGACAAGGCGATGATGCAAAACGCCATCGTGCGCGAGCGCACCAAAAACATCGCGGCCTACACAACCGCCGAGGCGATCGAATGGGGCGTCACCGGGCCCAACCTGCGCGCCACCGGCTGCGATTTCGATTTGCGCAAAAAACGGCCCTACTCCGGCTATGACAATTTCGATTTCGAGATTCCACTGGGCGGCAACGGCGATGTTTTCGATCGCGGTCAGCTGCGGATTGAGGAAATGCGCCAGAGCCTGCGCATCATTCAGCAGTGCGTGAATCATATGCCCGAGGGCGACTACAAGGCTGACCACCCCCTGACCACACCGCCGCCGCGCGAGCGGATGCTTGAGCACATCGAAACCCTGATTACCCATTTCGTGCAGGTGTCTTGGGGCCCGCGGCTGCAGCCGAACGAATCGCTACAGATGGTCGAGGCCACCAAAGGGATCAACAGCTACTACCTGACCAGTGACGGCAATACCGCCAGCTACCGGACCCGAATCCGCACGCCGAGCTTTGCCCACCTGCAACAGATACCGGCGGTGATGCGCGGGGGCTTCGTGCCCGATCTGATCGCGCATCTGGGCAGTATCGACTTCGTGATGGGAGATGCGGACCGCTGATGAGTACTGAGCAGACAGTAAACACTATCGCCAGCGACCGCTTCGAGCTTGAGCGCGCCGACCGCGAGGCGATGCAGCAAGAGTGTGAGCATTTCGAGCAGCCCCAGGCAGCCTGCATCGAAGCGCTGAAGATTGTCCAACGCCGCTACGGCTGGGTACCCGACGACGCCATCCCCGCGGTGGCCGAAGCGTTGGGCTTGCCGCCGGCCAACGTCGAGGGCGTGGCGACTTTTTACAGTCTGATTTTTCGCCAGCCGGTGGGCCGGCATGTGATTCTGTTGTGTGACAGCAGTTCCTGTTTTCTGAACGATTACGACACGCTGCGGGCGGCGTTCGAAGAAAAGCTCGGCATCGGCTATGGGCAAACCACCGAAGACGGTCGTTTTACCCTGCTGCCGGTGTGCTGCCTCGGCGCCTGTGACCGGGGGCCGGCGCTGATGATCGACGACGATACCTTCGGTCCTGTGAGGCCAGAGGATATCGACGAATTACTGGAGACCTATTCGTGAATGCCACTATTGATCGCCTGCGCTACCGCAGCCAGCTGCGCCAGCCGGCCAGTGAACGGCACGAAGACAGTCATCCGTTGACATGGCGTCTGCGCGAGGACAATGAGTCTATCGACCTGGCCGAATACCAGCGAAAAAATGGATACGTCGGCACACAACGCGCGCTTACCGAACACTCGGCGAGCGAAGTGATCGATATCGTCAAAGAGGCCAATGTGCGCGGTCGCGGTGGCGCCGGTTTTCCCGCGGGCGTGAAATGGAGCCTGACGCTGCAGGGCGAAGACATTCCGCGCGGTTACCTGGTGTGTAACGCCGATGAAATGGAGCCCGGCACCTTCAAGGATCGGATGCTCCTCGAGCAACAGCCGCACCTGTTGATCGAAGGTATGATCATCGGCGCCTACGCCAACAACTCGCGCTTCGGCTACATTTTCCTGCGTGACGAATACCGGGCCGCCGCCGTCTCGATCACCCGCGCTCTGAACGAAGCGCGCGAGGCCGGTTGGTTGGGGAAAAACATTGCGGGCAGCGGTTTTGATTTCGATATCGCCCTGCACACCGGTGCCGGTCGCTACATCTGCGGCGAAGAAACCGCGCTGCTGAACTCCCTCGAAGGTCATCGCGCCAACCCGCGCGACAAGCCGCCCTTTCCCGGTCAGTCCGGTGCCTGGGGCAAACCCACCGTGGTCAACAACGTGGAAACCCTGTGCAACGTGCCGGGCGTTTTGCAACACGGCGCGGACTGGTATCAGCAGTTGTCGGGCGGACGCAGCGATGACGGCGGCACAAAATTGTACGGTGTCTCCGGTCAAGTCGAGCGTACCGGTTTGTGGGAGCTGCCCATCGGCACCACCGGTGAGGAACTGATGGCGTTGGCCGGCGGTATGCAGAGCGGCCACGAACTCAAGGCCTGGTTGCCCGGCGGGGGCTCCACCGGTTTGCTGTTGCCGGAACATCTCGAGCTGCCCCTGGATTTCGACAGTATTGGCAAGGCCGGCAGCCGCCTCGGCACCGGTCTGCTGACGGTGATTTCCAGACAACAGAGCATCGTCGCATTGCTGCGTAACCTCGAGCAGTTTTTCGCCCGCGAATCCTGCGGTTGGTGCACGCCCTGTCGCGAAGGCCTGCCCTGGACCGTGAAAGTGTTGCAGGCACTCGAACGCGGCGAAGGGGAACCCGAAGACATCGAGTTGCTGCAGCAACTGGGCAAAGGGCTGGGACCGGGGCAGACGTTTTGTGCCCATGCACCCGGGGCCTCCATGCCGCTGACCAGCGCGCTGAAATATTTTCGCGATGAATTCGAAGCCGGCGTGGCCCGGCCGCATACAGCCGTGGAGGAAGCGTAAGCGATGGCGACCATTTACGTCGACGGCGAACAGTACCAAGTCAACGGCAGCCACAATCTGCTGCAGGCCTGCCTGGAAATGGGCCTGGAAATTCCCTATTTCTGCTGGCACCCGGCCATGGGTAGCGTCGGCGCCTGCCGCCAGTGCGCGGTCAAACAGTACAAGGACGAAGACGACGACAAAGGCATGCTGGTCATGTCCTGCATGAGCCCGGCAAAAGACGGCACCCGGATTTCCATCGCCGATGACGAGGCCGAGGAGTTTCGTCAGAGCGTGATCGAGTGGATGATGATCAGCCACCCGCACGACTGCCCGGTGTGCGAAGAAGGCGGGCACTGCCATCTGCAGGATATGACGGTGATGACCGGCCACGATCGTCGGCGCTACCGCTTCAACAAACGCACCCATCGCAACCAGGATCTCGGTCCCTTCATTGGGCATGAAATGAATCGGTGCATCACCTGTTACCGCTGCGTGCGTTTCTATCGCGACTACGCGGGCGGCGATGACCTGGGCGCATTCGGGGCCAACGACAATATCTACTTCGGTCGCTATCAGGACGGCACTCTGGAGAGTGAATTCTCCGGCAACCTGACCGAAGTCTGCCCCACCGGTGTCTTCACCGACCGCACTCACAGCGAACGCTATACGCGCAAATGGGACATGCAGTTCGGGCCCAGCGTCTGTCACCAGTGTTCGGTGGGCTGCAATATCAGCGCGGGTGAGCGTTACGGCGACGTTCGCCGAATCGAAAACCGGTACCACGGCGAGGTCAATCGCTACTTTCTGTGTGACCGGGGCCGTTTTGGCTACGGCTACGTCAATCGCGACGATCGACCACTGCGCCCGGAAGGCTCGGATGGCGGCGGTACACGGCGCGAACTCGACGTCGATGAAGCGCTCGATCGGGCCGGCGAGCTGTTGCGCCATGCCAATGGCATCGTCGGCATCGGCTCGCCGCGTGCGAGTCTGGAAAGTAACCATCAGCTCAAACAACTGGTGGGCGACGACAATTTCAGTACCGGGCTGGTGGGCAACGAACAGGCCTGTGTCGAGAGAATGCGCTCGTTGAATGAAAGCGGCGGGCTGCCGACGCCGAGCCTGCGCGATATTGAGCGGCACGATGCGGTTCTGGTGCTGGGGGAAGATCCAATCCAGAGCGCCGCGCGGCTGGGCTTGTCAATCCGCCAAGCGGTGCTGGGTCGGCGCGAAGAGCTGGCCGAGGAGCGCGGCATTCCGCTGTGGAACGCCGAGGCCATTAAAACGTTGGCTCAGGATAAGCGCTATCCATTGTTTACTGCCTACCCTCAGGCCACCGGTCTCGATGGTATTGCCGAACAGCACTGGAATCTGGCGCCGGCGGACATCGCCCGGCTGGGATTCGCGGTTGCGCATGAAATTGATCCGAACGCGCCCGCCGTGACCGAGCTGGATGTCAGTACCCGTGAATCCGCCAAACTGATTGCGGAAAAACTGCTGGCCGCTGACAGACCCTTACTGGTCAGCGGCGGTTCTCTGGGGTCGGTGGCGATCATCGAAGCGTGCGGCAACATCGCCCGCGCGCTCGCCAAGTGCGGTAAACAAGACGCCGGCCTCAGTCTGATTCGGCGCGAAGCCAACAGCACCGGAGTGGAAATGCTCGGCGGCCAACCCTTGGAATGGGCCCTGGATCGAGTCATTGCTGGTGAAGCCGACACCCTGGTGATAGTGGAGAATGACTTATACCAGCGCCTGGCCACCGAGACCCTGGACGCTGTTTTTGCCAAAGCCCCCAAACTGATCGTGCTTGATCACCAGCGCACCGCCACTCTGGAGCGCGCCGATCTGGCGCTGAGCAGCGCCAGCTTTGCCGAGGCCGACGGTACCCTGGTGAGCATGGAAGGTCGGGGCCAACGCTTTTTCCAGGTCTACGAACCGCGTCATATGCGCCCGGAAACGCGACTGCACGAAAGCTGGCGCTGGCTGCATGCGCTGGCCGCCGAGCGCGACAGCGAGCCGGTGTCCGACATCACCCTGGACGCCGTGGTGCGGGACTGCGCTGAACGCAACGCGACCCTCGAGGGGATTGTCGATGCCGCCCCCGATGCCGACTTTCGGATCAGCGGCCAGAAACTCGCGCGCTCCCCCCACCGCTACAGTGGCCGCACCGCCATGCGTGCCCACCTCGATGTCAGCGAACCGGCACCGACCCGAGACCCCGACAGTGCGCTGGCCTTTTCGATGGAAGGTTATAGCGGCTTCGACCGCCCCCGGCCGGTGGTACCTTTCGCCTGGGCACCCGGCTTCAATTCCCCCGAGGCCTGGAACAAATTTATGGATGAGATCGGTGGCCACCTGCGCGCGGGCGATCCGGGAGTGCGACTGTTTGAATTGGCAAACGAAACCTCGAATTACAGCGCGGCGATCCCCGACGCTTTCGTGCGGGGCGATGACTGGCAGCTAACGGTACTGCCGCGTCTGTTCGGCGGAGAGGAAACCTCCTCCCGCGCCGCACCCATTATCGAGCGCAGCGCACCGGCGCACATCGCCGTTGCCAGAGCCGACGCCGAACGACTTGGCCTTGGCAACGGTCACTGGTTGTCGCTTACCGGCCAGTTCCAGGCACTGACCCTGCCGGCGACTATCGACGACCACCTGCCCGAAGGCATGGTCTCGGTGCCCGCCGGAGTCGACCCGGCACTGATCAACGGCGCCCGGGTCAGCCTGAGCCGCATCCAACTGGATGAGGAGGTCTCGTCATGAGTTGGTGGACACCGGAGCTGGCGGCAATCGTGTTCTCCGTGCTACAGGCGCTGGTAATTCTGCTCGCGGTGGTGTTGCTGGGTGCGGTGATGACGGTCGTCGAACGTCGGCTGCTCGGCGCGTGGCAGGACCGCTACGGCCCCAACCGGGTTGGGCCGTTCGGCTCGCTGCAACTGGTCGCGGATATGATCAAGATTTTTTTCAAGGAAGACTGGGTACCACCTTTCGCCGACAAACGCCTGTTCGTGCTCGCCCCCGGTATCGCCATGGCGACATTGTTGCTGTCGTTCATGATCATTCCCATCACCCCCGGCTGGGGTGTGGCCGATTTGAACATTGGCATCCTGTTTTTTCTCGCCATGGCCGGCATCAACGTTTACGCGGTGCTCTTCGGTGGTTGGGCCAGCGCCAGCAAGTATGCCCTGATCGGCGCGCTGCGGGTGTCGGCGCAGACCCTCAGCTACGAAGTCTTTATGGGCCTGTCACTGATGGGCGTAGTGGCCCTGACCGGCTCATTCAATCTGCGCGATATCGTCCAGGCCCAGGAAGGACTCTGGTTCGTGGTGCCACAGTTCTTTGGCTTTGTGACCTTCATGATTGCCGGCATCGCCGTCACCCACCGGCACCCGTTTGACCAGCCGGAAGCCGAACAGGAGCTGGCCGACGGTTACCACATCGAATACTCAAGCATGAAATTCGGCATGTTTTTTATCGGCGAGTACGTCGGCATGGTGCTGATCTCGGCGCTGATCACGACCTTGTTTTTCGGCGGCTGGCAGGGGCCGCTGCTGCCGCCGTTCCTCTGGTTCGCGCTCAAGACCGCTTTCTTTCTGATGCTGTTCGTCTTGCTGCGCGCCGCCCTGCCCCGCCCGCGCTACGATCGGGTGATGCAGTTCGGCTGGAAAGTCTGTTTGCCCATTACATTACTCAACCTGCTGGTGACCGGTGCCGTGATTCTGGCCCGGGCGAGTTAACAAGGTAAGGATGATGAAACGCTATTTGTTCTACAGCTATTCGGTACTGCGCACCCTATGGATGGTCTTTCGGCACATGTTCCGCAAACGCGAAACCCTGCAGTACCCGGATGAAAAAGTCGATCTCCCGCCGCGCTATCGCGGCCGCATTGTCTTGACCCGCGACCCCGACGGTGAAGAGCGCTGCGTGGCCTGCAACCTGTGCGCGGTGGCCTGCCCGGTGGACTGTATCGCGCTGCAGAAAGGCGAGCAGGAAGATGGTCGCTGGTACCCGGAATTTTTCCAGATCAATTTTTCCCGCTGCATATACTGCGGCATGTGCGAAGAGGCCTGCCCCACCTCCGCGATCCAGCTCACACCGGACTTTGAGATGAGCGAGTATAAGCGTCAGGAACTGGTGTACGAAAAAGAGGACCTGCTGATCAACGGACCGGGCAAGGATCACGACTACCATTTCTACAAGGTGGCCGGCATGGCCATCGGCGGTAAAGACAAAGGCAAGGCGAAAAATGAAGACGAACCCGAAAGTGTGAAAACGCTGTTGCCGTAAACCTGAGGTGAATGACGCACTATGGAACTGGCATTCTACGCAAGCGCTCTGGTTGCCCTCTTGGCGAGCCTGGGCGTGGTGACCGGCACCAACCCGGTACACGCGCTTTTATATCTGATTGTCTCGCTGATTTCGGTGGCACTCACCTTCTTTGCTTTGGGCGCCCCGTTCGCCGGCGCGCTACAGGTGATTGTCTACGCCGGTGCGATCATGGTGTTGTTTGTGTTTGTGGTGATGATGCTCAACCTCGGAAGCGATGCCAGCGCCCAAGAGCGTGCCTGGCTCAAGCCCCGCACCTGGGTCGGCCCTTCAATACTGGCGGGCCTGCTATTGCTGGCGCTACTTGGGACACTGCTGCGTGGGGACGTTGCCCGAGTCATTGGTGGGACAAGTATTGACGCCCAAGCGGTGGGCGGATTGTTGTTCGGCCCCTGGCTTCTGGTGGTGGAACTGGCGGCGATGCTGTTGCTGGCGGCGTTGGTCACCGCCTCACATCTGGGGCGTGACGCCGAACCGGACCGGGCCTCGGGAGGTGAATCGTGAGTGGCATTCCCATGGAACATGGCCTGATGGTGGCCTCCGCCCTTTTCGCCATCGGCCTTGCCGGACTCATGGTCCGGCGCAATCTGATGTTTGTGTTGATGAGCCTGGAGATCATGCTCAACGCCGCTGGTTTGGCCTTCATCGTCGCCAGTACCGCCTGGGCCGAACCCCACGGCCAGGTGATGTACCTGATGGTGATCACCCTGGCGGCCGCCGAAGCCAGTGTCGGACTCGCGCTGGTATTGCAGATATATCGCCATTTCCGATCTCTGGATGTGGATGCCGTTAGCCAACTGCGTGGATGATGGAGATGACTGTGTCGTTGCTACCACTGACGTTTCTGCTACCGCTCGCCGGCACCCTGTTGCTGGCATTCAGTGCCGGGCGTCTGGGCGAGCGCGGCGCGGTCTGGATCGGCACCGGCAGTGTCGGTTTAGCGGCCCTGGTGACCGCTCTGGTCGGCGCCGATTTTGCCCTCGGTAACGCCGGGCCACAAACGCTGACGCTCTATACCTGGATCGCCGTGGGCGAGTTCGCCCCCAGCATCGGGCTTCGGCTTGATGCCCTCTCTCTGACCATGCTCTCGGTGATCACCGGCGTGGGATTTCTGATTCATTGGTTTGCCGGCTGGTACATGCGCGGCGAGGAAGGAATCACCCGCTTCTATGCTTACATGAATCTGTTCGTGTTCAGCATGATACTACTGGTGCTGGGCGACAACCTCTTGCTGCTGTTTCTGGGCTGGGAAGGCGTGGGCCTGTGCAGTTATCTGCTGATTGGCTACTACTATCAAAACGCCGCCAATGGCGCCGCAGCAATGAAAGCGTTTATCGTCACCCGCATTGGCGATGTATTTCTCGCCGTGGGCCTGTTCCTGCTGTTCACGCAGTTTGGCACGCTGGATATCGCCGAGCTGGTGACGCGCGCGACCCAAGCCTGGAGCGCCGGGGAACCACTCGCCCAGTTGGCGGCGCTGTTGATTCTGGGTGGGGCGCTGGGCAAGTCCGCGCAACTGCCTCTACACACCTGGCTCGCCGATGCCATGGCGGGCCCCACGCCAGTCTCGGCACTGATTCACGCGGCCACTATGGTCACCGCCGGGGTCTATTTGATCGCGCGAATGCACGGCATTTTTGAACTGGCACCGGCGGTACTTTATCTGGTGGGCATGATCGGCGCCGTCACGTTGCTGATGGCCGGCTTTGCCGCGCTGGCGCAAACCGACATCAAACGGGTGCTGGCCTATTCCACCATGAGCCAGATCGGCTATATGTTTCTGGCGTTGGGCGTCGGCGCCTATAGCGCAGGGGTTTTTCATCTGGTCACTCACGCGTTTTTCAAAGCTCTGCTGTTTCTCGCCGCCGGGGCGGTGATTGTCTGCTGCCGCCACGAGCAGGATATTCGTCGCCTGGGGGGGCTGCGTCGCCGGCTGCCGTTGGCCTACCTTTCGTTTGTGGTGGGCGGTGCGGCGCTCGCCGCCCTGCCCCTGGTAACGGCCGGTTTCTATTCCAAGGATGAGATTCTCTGGCAGGCCCTCGCCGCCGAGCAGCAAGGCCTGCTGATCGCGGGTTTGCTGGGCAGTCTGCTCACGGGCCTTTACACACTTCGCCTGATCGTTGGCATCTTCCATGGCGAGCCGAAGAGCAAGGCAGCGGAAAACGCCCAGCCAGGTCGAGGGCCACAACACAGTGTGCCACTGCTGGTATTGGCGGTGCTGTCGACGTTACTCGGTGCCTGGCTTCGGCCGGACCTGAGTGCCGTATTCCCGGCGGCTCCCGGAGCCGATGCGCACGCCGGTCACACCGCTGTGCAACTGATCGCTTCGGCGACCGCGATCATCGGAATTTTACTGGGTGCCTGGCTGTTTTTGACCCAGGGGCCCAAGCTGGCGCGGCTGGCGGCCGAGGGCGCAGGCGCATTTTTTTGGCGCTGGTGGCACCGGGCCTTCGGCTTCGACGGACTCTACGATCGCGTACTGGTTCGGCCTTTTCTGGGGTTGGTACAGAGCCTGAGGCGCGACTGGCTCGACGCCTTCTGTGGTTTGGCGGGGCAACTGGCGTTGGTACTGCACGCCGGTTTGAGTCGCAGCCAGAACGGACAATTGCGGCACTACGCCATCGCTACGGTGGTGGGCGCGACCCTGATGGTGGTCATACTGGCCCGCGCTTGATTTCAGGACTGAGGGTTCATGAATAGACACATTGCTACGCACAACAACGCGAACAGACGGGAGGTCAAGCGCTCATGATTCTCGCCGGCCTGATTCTGATTCCGTTTCTCGGCGGCCTGCTCTGTTGGCAGGGTGACCGCTGGGGCGAAGCGCCGCGCTGGATTGCGCTCGCGACCATGGTGGCGGTGTTGGTCACTGCGCTCGCGCTTTGGGCCGGCGCCGATTTCCGGCTTGCGGATCCGGGGGCGGCCGCCTGGCTACGGGAGCTGCGCCTGCCGTGGATTCCCCGATTCGGCATTGAGTTACATCTGGCGCTGGACGGCCTGTCGTTGGTGCTGATTGCGCTCACCGGTTTTCTCGGCATTCTCGCCGTGCTCTGCTCCTGGAAAGAAGTGCAGGAAGGTATCGGATTTTTCCATTTGAACCTGCTGTTTGTACTCGGGGGCGTGGTGGGCGTATTTCTCGCCGTGGACCTGTTCCTGTTCTTCGTGTTTTGGGAAATGATGCTGGTGCCGATGTATTTCCTGATCGCGCTCTGGGGTCACAGCGAGCCCGGTGGCAAAACCAGCACCTACGCGGCCGTGAAGTTTTTCATCTACACCCAGGCCAGTGGTCTGCTGATGCTGGCGGCGATCCTGGCCCTGGTGTTCGCGCATCAGGCCGAAACCGGTGAACTGACTTTCAGCTATGAGGCCCTGCTGGCAACGACGTTGTCGAACGAGCTGGCGCTGTTGTTGATGCTGGGCTTTTTTATCGCCTTCGCGGTCAAGCTGCCGGTGGTTCCCCTCCACGGCTGGCTGCCGGATGCCCACGCTCAGGCGCCCACCGCCGGTAGTGTCGACCTGGCCGGGATTCTGTTGAAGACGGGGGCCTATGGCCTACTGCGCTTCGCCCTGCCCCTGTTTCCCGAGGCGTCAGCGCAGTTCGCACCGGTGGCGATGGGCCTGGGCGTGTTCGGTATTTTCTACGGCGCGCTGCTCGCCTGCGGCCAGAAAGACATCAAACGTTTGATTGCCTACACCAGTATTTCCCACATGGGTTTTGTGTTGATCGGCATCTACTCCGGTTCAACCCTGGCCCTACAAGGCGCACTGGTTTTGATGGTGGCTCACGGTCTTTCCGCAGCGGGGTTGTTTGTTCTCAGCGGTCAGCTGTACGAGCGTTTACACACCCGCGATATGACCCGTATGGGCGGCCTTTGGGGCCGGCTTGGCAGCCTGCCGGGCTTTTCCCTGGGCTTTGCGGTCGCCGCCGTGGGCATGCCCGGCACCGCCAACTTTGTGGGGGAGTTCATGGTGCTGTTCGGCACCTTTCCGGCCGCGCCCTGGATCGTGGTGCTCGCCAGTGGCGGCCTGATCCTGTCCGCCGTCTACGCGCTGACATTGATGCAGAAAGTGTATTTCGGTCCCGCGCAAAAATCCTCTCCACTGCCGGGCCTGGACGTGCGTGAGTACTCGATGATGCTGGGCACCTTCGCCCTGGTGCTATTGTTCGGCCTGTATCCGCAACCCCTGCTGGATACCACCGGCGCGGTGATGAGCAACGTGCAGCGCCTGTTCGAGGTGCCGGCTGTCAGTTCCACGTTTAACCTGGGAGGGAAATGATGCCGGCACCCTTACCTCTACTGTCTCTCGGGCCGTTTGCTCTGGTCTGTGCCGCCGCGGTGACCGTATTGCTGGGTATCGCCTGGCAGCGGATGCACACGGTGTCGGCCCTGGTGACTATTGTCGGTTTGCTCGGTGCACTGGTGTTGCAATTAGCGTTGCAAACACCCGACAGCGCGGAAACGCCGCTACTGGTGTTTGACGGACTCAGCCACTTTGCCGCACTGATGGTTCTCGGCTCGTCGCTGGTGGTGGCACTGCTCAGCCACACTTACCTGCGCGGTTATACCGGACCGAGGGAAGAGTTTTATCTGCTGTTGTTGTGCGCCGCCGCCGGGGCGCTGATTCTGGTGGCGAGTCAGCATCTGGCGAGTCTGTTCTTCGGGCTTGAGCTGCTGTCGATGCCGCTCTACGGCATGCTCGCCTATCGTTTCCAGTCCTCTCATTCGCTTGAGGCCGGCCTCAAGTACCTGATTCTTTCCGCGGCCGGCAGTGCCTTTTTACTGTTCGGTATGGCCCTGCTGTACGCCCAGACCGGGGCGCTGGATTTTACAGGCCTGGCATCGGAGATGGGACCCTGGGCGCTCGCCGGAACGGGGCTGATGCTGGTGGGGTTGGGTTTCAAACTCTCAATCGTACCCTTTCACCTCTGGACTCCGGATGTGTACCAGGGCGGGCCGGTGCCGGCGACCATGTTGCTGGCGAGCATCAGCAAGCTGGCGGTATTCGTGGTGTTGTTGCGGCTGGTCTTGGAAGTTCCGACGTTTCGGGACGAGGCGCTCTCGGCCCTGCTCGCCGGGTTGGCGATACTGACGATGATTGTGGGTAATCTGCTGGCCCTGCGGCAGTCGGATTTGAAACGTCTGTTGGGCTATTCCTCGATCGCCCATTTCGGCTATCTTCTGGTCGCACTGGTGATCGGCAGTCGCTTTGCGGTGGAAACCGCAGGCGTTTACCTCATCACCTATCTGGTGGCGACGCTCACCGCTTTCGGTGTGGTGACCCTGCTCTCCAGCCCCTGCCGCACGGAGGAAGCGTCCAACCTCGAACACTATCGCGGCCTTTTCTGGCGCCGGCCCTGGTTGGCCGCAGCACTCACCGTGGCCATGTTGTCGCTGGCGGGCATTCCCTTTACCGCCGGTTTTATCGGCAAATTCTACATTCTGGCACTCGCCGTCGACGCCCAACGCTGGTGGCTGGTGGCGGCCGTCATTGCCGGCAGTGCCATCGGTCTTTATTACTACCTGCGGGTGATGGTGGCGCTCTTTCTGCGCGAGGCGGCCGACGCCAGTCGCGCCGGCCGCGGAGGGCATTGGCTGAACGACACCATCGTACTGGTGCTGGCGCTATTGGTGATTGTGCTCGGCGTCTGGCCGGCACCGGCAGTGGACTGGCTGGCCGGCTTGAATTATTAGCGCGAGACATTCCGGTTTTCGGGACTTGTTTGGGCATGGCAGGCGGGAGCCGAGACAGACGATACCTTTCCGGGACCGTCTGTCGCAGGGATAGCGACAGTCGAGACTACATGGATGGTTTAACGGCGTGTCCCGGAAAGGTATCGTCTGCCTCGGCGGTTTAGCAGGCACCACGCTTAGCCACCAATCGACTGATAGAGTGTCACGGCGGCGCTTAAGCGGTTCAGTCGGCGTTGGATCAATTGATCCCGCGCCTGAAACAGGCTGCGTTGGGCGTCGATCAAGGTCAGCAGATCGTCACTGCCTTCCCGATAGCGCACCTCGGTCAATCTCAGGGTGCGCTCGGCCTGTTCCAGAATCGCCCGATCGCTCACGGCCTGTTGGCGCTGCAGCGCGACTTGGCCCAGGGCATCATCGGTTTCCTGCAGGGCGGTGAGCAATGTCTGTCGGTATTGCGCGAGCAATTCGAGTCGACGTGCTTCGGTCACGTTCGTTTGCGCCCGGGTGCGACCGCCGTCAAACAACAACTGACTCAGCGACAGTGCAACATTGCGCCCTTCCTCTGCGTTACTCAGGGAAAACAGGCCATCGGTGGCGAGGCTGATACCGGCGCTCAAACTGAACTCCGGCAAGAATGCACGCCGCGCCGCCGCCACATTCGCATCGGCCGCTTGCAGGCGAGCCTCCGCCGCGCCAATGTCGGGCCGTTGGTACAGTGCCTGCGCCGGTGTGCCCGGGGCGAGCTCGGGAATGGCAATGGCCTGAAAGGCGGTTTCGGAAAGCGACAAACGCTGAGGCCACTCCCCCAATAACACCGCCACGGCCCGGCGAGTTTGCTCCGCCTGAAACTGCAGTGGTGGCAGCTGCGCTTTTTGAGACAACAGACTGGTGCGCTGGCGGGCCACATCGGCGGCGCTGGCGGCGCCATTTTGATAGCGGACGTTCACCACCCGCATGACCTCTTCGCTCAGCGCGATATTTTCCCGTGCAATTTCCACTCGAGCCAAGAGGGCCTGGTATTCAAACCAGGCGTTGGCCACCGCGCCGGTGAGGCTCAAGCGCGCCGCCCGATAATCAAACTCACTGGCCGCAAAACTGGCCCGCGCCGCCGTCCGCTCAGCCGCGACGCGACCCCACAGATCCAACTCGTAACTGAGCCCAACATTGGCCGAGGTGGATTCGGATTCCTGCCAATTACCGTTCTCATTCTCACTGCGCCCGCTGCGGGTACTGGCGCCCAATGTCAGCGAAGGAAACACCGTTGCACCGGCGCTGCGCAGTTGCCACTGGGCCTGGCGCAGCCGCTGTTCCGCCTCCTCAAGATCGGGGCTCTGTGCCAGGGCAAGCGTCAACAGCCCATTGAGTTCGGGAGACTCGAAGCGCTGCCACCATTTATCGACGTCCATCGAGTGCGGCTCATCTGCCACAACGCTGTTCCAGGTCAACGCCGAATCCAATTCGGGTCGGTCAATCGGTTCCACTCGCGCGCATCCCGCCGCGAGCAGCAGCATGCCCAGCGCACAGCGGTTGAACATTCCGGCGCTGACCATTCGGGGACTTTTCATAACGTTTACTCCGTCGCCAGTGCGTTCACCGGGTTCAACCGGGACGCTTTGCGCGCTGGCAAATAACCAAAGATCAACCCGGTGGCAAAGGCACAACTGAAGGCCAACACCACCGGTAAAACCGAGTAATGAATCGGCGTGCCGAAGTAACCGACGATAGCCGCAACGCCAAGTCCCATGACAACGCCAATCAATCCGCCCAAGGCAGAAACCACCAACGCTTCAATCAGGAACTGCTGGAGGATGTGTCGCGTGCGTGCCCCGGTGGCCATGCGCACGCCGATTTCCCGGGTCCGTTCGGTGACGCTGACGAGCATGATGTTCATCACGCCGATGCCGCCCACCAACAAGGAAATGGCGGCGATGGAACCGAGCAGCCAGGTCAGGGTATCCTGGGTTTCGGAAATGGTGTCGATCAGGGAAGCCATGTTGCGAATCTGGAAATCTTCCGTGCCATGGCGTTGCAACAGCAGTTGATGCACCGCGTCCTGGGTGGCATTCATCTGGCTGGTATCGTCAACGGCAACGGTAATGTTGCGCAAATGCTGCTGACCGAAAATACGCAGACTGCCCGTGGTATAAGGCACCAGCACCACGTCGTCCTGGTCCTGCCCCATGGGCGAGGCGCCCCGCTCGGACATGACCCCGATCACCTGGAACAGGACCTTATGAATCATGATGTACTCGCCCAACGGGTCTTTATCATCAAACAACGAGTCCGCCACGGTCTGACCCAGGACGGCTACTGAGGCGTAGTCGTCCTGCTGTTCCCGGGTGAAAAAGTTCCCGCTCGCCACTGACCACTGACGGGCCTGGGGAAACTGAAAGGAGGTGGAGTTGATCTCCGCTCGATGGTCGGCGTTGCCGTAGCGCAATGTTTGCCCACCGGTCAGTTCCGGAATCGCGGCGATCACGTTGGGCACGATCACATTGATCGCGTCCATGTCTTCGGGCACCAAAGTGGTGACCGTCCAGCGTCCGCCCCTCTGGTCCGGCCCGCCGGGGCGGACCAGCAACAGATTGCTGCCCATGGAACTGATGCGGTCCACCACTTCCTGACGCGCACCGTCGCCGATTGCCAGCATGGTGATCACCGAGGCGACCCCGATGACGATGCCGAGCAATGTGAGCGCGGTTCGGAATAAATTGCTGCTCAGAGAGCGAAACGCGGTTTTGCTGCCTTCCACCAACTCATTGGTAAAGGGCGGGTCACGGTGCCAGTCGGCAGTGGGCTGATCGGAGGGGTCGGTCTGCGTGGTCGATGGAGTTTGCGGTCCCGGATCGGCCACGATACGACCATCACTGATATCGATGCGACGGTGAGCGTGCTTGGCCACTTCGGCGTCGTGGGTGATCAGGACAATGGTATGCCCCTGGGCAGACAGGGATCGCAACAGGTCCATCACATCACGCCCGCTCTGACTGTCGAGCGCGCCGGTGGGCTCATCGGCGAGAATGATCTGCCCTCCGTTCATCAACGCCCGGGCGACCGAGACCCGCTGTTGCTGTCCGCCGGAGAGCTGGCTCGGTCTGTGGTCGAGGCGATCCGCCAGGCCCAGTGTCGATAACAACTCACTCGCCCGCGCTTTGCGTTGCGCGGGTGTCAGCGCGGAATAAATGGCCGGCATCTCGACGTTATCCAGCGCGCTCACACCGGGCAGGAGGTTGTAGCTCTGGAACACAAAGCCGAAGGCTTCCCGTCGCAGTTGCGCCAGCTGGTCTCGATCCAGGTTGGCGACATCGCGACCATTAAAACGGTATAAACCTTCGGTGGGTTTATCCAGACAACCGATGATGTTCATCAGAGTGGATTTACCGGAGCCGGACGCGCCCATGATGGCAACAAACTCGCCTGGGTAGACGGTCAAGTCGATACCGTGCAAAACGCGAGTTTCCAGTTCACCGTTGTGATAACTCTTGGTGACGCCGCGCAGTTCCAGTAACGGTGTGACAGACATCAGCGAAACATCCGGGGAATCCGATCACCCTGTTCGCGACGACTTCGGCTTTCGGGGCCGCTCATCAGCACGGTCTCGCCCTCTTCCAGCCCCGAAAGTATTTCTGCATGAACCCGATCGGTCACTCCGACGCGCACCTGACGAACGTCCGGCTCAGTCCCGGCAGGAACCACCGAAACTCGAGCCGGACGTCCGGCCTCCGAGTCGTCGTTTGAAGCACGGGCGCCCTTGTCGTAACTCAGCACAGACACCGGGACGATCAGGGCGTCGTCGGCGCGGCCAGACACAAAAAATACCTGGGCGGTCATCTGGGGCAGAAGCCGCCGGCCGCTGTTGGGAACATCGAACAGGGCGTAATACAACACCACGTTATTCTCGACCAGCGGCGTTGGCTCAAGACGAGTCAGAGTCCCTTCCCAACGACGCCCCTGATTGCCGAGCGTGGTGAAATACACCGGCATGCCCGGTTCAAGTTTTCCGATGTCCGCCTCGGAGACCTGCGCCTGCACGGTCATGGTCTCCAGGTCGGCAATGCGCATCAATAAGGGGGTCTGCTGGGAGGCATTCAGGGTCTGACCCTGCCGGGCGTCGATGGTGACCACGGTGCCGTTCATGGGTGCGTAGATTTTGGCGTACTCCAGGTTGGCTTCTTCGGCACGCAACGTGGACTGGGTCTGATCAATCTGGGCACTCAATGCTTCGATCTGCGCCTCGGCCGAGCGCAGAGACGCCTCGGCACTTTGGAGGGCTTCGCGGGTGGTCGCATCCTCGGCAAACAGGTTCTGTTGTCGTTTGAGCTGGATTTGCGCCAGGGTCAATTGTGCTTTCCGGTCTTTCAACTGCGCCTGCTGGTTGCGCAACTGGGCACGCGTGCCATCGACCCGGGCGCGATAGACCGTGGGGTCGATCTCCGCCAGGAGTTCCCCCTGCTCCACCTCGTCCCCGATCTGCACGTGTATGGCTTCCAACTGACCGGAGACCTGGGCCCCGACGTCCACATAGGTGCGCGGCTGCAGTACACCCGTGGCGGTCACCACGGATTCGATATAGCCCCGGCGCACCTCGGTAGTCGCGAGGATGCCGCTATCGGAGTCGCTGGGCCAGAACTGAATCAGTGCCAGAAGGGCCAGAATCGCCACGACGAGAAACGCCGCTTTTCGCAGTACCTGTCGGTGAGCCACCATCCGTCATTATCACTCTTGGTTGAATTTGACTTATTTTGAGCTTGGATGAGGCTATTGTGAGGTATTTGTAACGGGTTGGCAGCTGGTTTTACACCAATTTACACCCGCCCCTCAAATATGGAGAAATGTGCAGGGCGGGCGGTGTCGAACAGATTAAATATAGGCGTTGGTGCGGTCAGTGTGGTCTGTGACGTCCCGAATGCCTTTCAATTCGGGCAGCTTGTCCATCAGCGCGGTTTCCACGCCGTTCTTCAACGTCACTTCCACAGCGCCGCAACCCTGGCAGCCGCCGCCAAAGCGCAGAATGGCCAGGTTGTCGTCTGTCAGCTCGACCAGACTCACATTGCCGCCGTGGGATGCCAGTCCCGGATTCACCTCGTTGTAGAGGATGTAGTTCACTTTGTCTTCGAGGGGGCTGTCGTCGTTGATTTTGGGCATTTTGGCGTTAGGCGCCCGGATGGTGAGCTGCCCGCCCATGCGGTCGGAGGAGTAGTCGACCTTGGCGTCTTCCAGGTACGGCAGGCTGCGGCCTTCAAAATAGGCCTTAAAGCCGGTCAGCTCGACCACTTCGTCGTCTTCCTTTTCCTCGCCGGGGCGGCAGTAGGCGATGCAGGTCTCGGCCTGGGGGGTACCCGGGCTGGCGACGAACATGCGGATACCCACGCCTTCGCTGTCTTTCTGCTTGTCCAGCAGTTCTTTGAGGTACTGCTGAGCGGATTCGGTAATCTGTACGTTAACCATAATGGCGGTTGGCACTCCGGTACGTTAGGTAGCTGTATACCTGATTGATTTACTCGGGTATTTTACGGGATATCGGCGTGTTAGACAAAGGGTCCGGGGTTGGAGGTGCATCATGTTCCGGTCAGGGGTGAGGTATGGCCTTTCAAGACACGCCGTAAACCCATCCATGGGGGCTCGAATCGCGGGTCCCCCGCTCCACGGTCTTGAAACGCCATACCCCACCCCTGACCTCAGTGCCATCAATATCCCGAGTCTTTACGGCTATGCCCAAGGAGTAGATGTGTAGGGTAGGAAAGCGAAGCGCCACCTACCGTTTGTCAGGGAATGTAAAGAGGTAGGTGGCGTTTCACTTACCTACCCTACGCTGCTGTTGGTCACCCAAGGCGAGTTTTGGCACTTAGGGCCGATGCGGTGTATACCCTTCCAAGACCGTGGAGCGGGGGACCCGCGATTCGAGCCCCCAGGGATGGGTTTACGGCGTGTCTTGGAAGGGTATACACCGCAGCGGCCCGGACTTCACGACAACCAACAGACCTAGGAAACCCCTTCAGCCCACCTAGAACCTGCGGCGGCGCGCCATTTCTGCTAAAATCCACGCCCTTTCGAACGACGTCAACGCCCACTGAATAGGTACTCCATGACCCTGGAACAAGACCGCCAAACCCGCCTGGACTCCCTCCACCGCCTGGTGCGCGAGCGCATCCTCATACTGGACGGCGGCATGGGCACCATGATCCAGAACCTCAAACTCAGTGAGGCCGAATACCGGGGCAAGCGCTTTGCGGACTACCACCGGGACGTCGCCGGCAACAACGACCTGCTCGCCATCACCCAGCCGGTCATGCTCAAAGACATCTACAAAGGCTACCTGGACGCCGGCGCCGACATCATCGAAACCAACACCTTCAACTCCACTCGCGTCTCCATGGCCGACTACGAGATGGAAGAGCTGGTGCCGGAGCTCAACCAGGCCGCCGCCCGCCTGGCGCGGGAAATTGCCGACGACTACACCGCCGACAACCCGGACAAGCCCCGCTTTGTGGCCGGGGTGCTCGGGCCGACCAGTCGTACCTGCTCCATCTCACCGGATGTGAACGACCCGGGCGCGCGCAATATTACCTTTGACGAGCTGGTGGACAACTACCTGGAGGCGCTGGACGGACTGGTGCGCGGGGGCTCCGACCTTATCCTGGTGGAGACGGTGTTCGATACCCTGAACGCCAAAGCCGCCGTGTTCGCGGTGCAGGAATACTTCGAGAAGAATGGTGTCGAGCTGCCGCTGATGATCTCCGGCACCATTACCGATGCCTCCGGTCGCACCCTGTCCGGCCAGACGACCGAAGCCTTTTACAACTCCCTGTCGCACGCCCAACCCTTTTCCATGGGGCTGAACTGCGCCCTGGGTGCGGAGGAGCTGCGCCCCTATGTGCAGGAACTGTCCCGGGTGGCCGATTGTTGGGTTTCCGCTCACCCCAACGCCGGTCTGCCCAACGAGTTTGGGGAATACGACCAGTCGCCCGAAGAAATGGTGGCGGTGGTCGAGGAGTTTGCGGCCAGCGGGCTGGTGAACATCATTGGCGGCTGCTGCGGGACCACGCCCGAACACATTCAGGCCATCGCCGAAGCTGTCGCCAAGCACGCTCCCCGCGCGAAGCCCGAGATTGAACCGGCCTGTCGCCTGTCCGGCCTGGAGCCGTTCAACATCACCAAGGAGTCGCTGTTCGTCAACGTGGGCGAGCGCTGCAACGTGACCGGCTCTGCCCGGTTCAAGCGGCTGATCATGGAGGAGGATTACACCACCGCACTGGAAGTGGCGCTGGAGCAGGTGGAAGGCGGCGCCCAGGTGGTGGACGTCAATATGGACGAAGCCATGCTCGACTCCGAGAAGGCGATGGTTCGTTTTCTCAACCTGATCGCAGGCGAGCCGGACATTGCTCGGGTCCCCGTGATGGTGGACTCCTCGAAGTGGACCGTCATCGAAGCGGGCCTGAAATGCATTCAGGGCAAACCCATCGTCAACTCCATCAGCATGAAGGAAGGCGAGGAAGAGTTTATCGAGCGCGCCCGTCTGTGCCGCCGGTACGGCGCCGCTGTGGTGGTGATGGCATTTGACGAAGACGGTCAGGCCGACACCGCCGCGCGCAAAAAAGAAATCTGTGAGCGGTCCTATCGCCTCCTGGTGGACAAGGTGGGCTTCCCACCGCAAGACATTATTTTCGACCCCAATATCTTCGCGATCGCGACCGGGATCGATGAGCACAACAACTACGCCGTAGACTTTATCGAAGCCACTCGGTGGATTCGGGACAACCTGCCCCACGCGGGGGTGAGCGGCGGTGTGTCGAACGTCTCTTTCTCCTTCCGGGGCAACAACCCGGTACGCGAAGCCATCCACTCGGTCTTTCTTTACCACGCCATCCGCGCCGGCCTGAACATGGGTATTGTCAACGCCAGCCAGTTGGCGGTGTACGACGACCTGCCCGCGGAGCTGAAAGAGAAAGTGGAAGATGTGGTGCTCAACCGCACCGACAACGGCACCGAGGCGCTGCTGGATATTGCCGAGAAATACAAAGGCGACGGCAGTACCGGCGAGAAAAAAGAAGACCTTGAGTGGCGCAGCTGGCCGGTGGAAAAACGCATCGAGCACTCGCTGGTCAAAGGCATTACCGCCTACATTATCGACGACACGGAAGAAGCCCGGCAGCGAGCCGCGAAGCCGCTGGAAGTGATCGAAGGTCCTTTGATGGACGGTATGAATGTGGTGGGCGACCTGTTCGGCGCCGGCAAAATGTTCCTGCCTCAGGTGGTCAAATCCGCACGCGTCATGAAGCAGTCGGTGGCCTACTTGCAGCCGTACATTGAGGAAGAGAAAACCGAAGCCAGCAAACCCAACGGCAAAATTCTGATGGCCACGGTGAAAGGCGACGTTCACGATATCGGAAAAAATATCGTGGGCGTGGTCTTACAGTGTAATAACTACGAGGTCGTCGACCTGGGAGTGATGGTGCCCACGGAGAAAATCCTGAAAGTGGCCCAAGAAGAGAACTGCGATATTATCGGCCTGTCTGGCCTGATCACCCCGTCGCTCGATGAGATGGTCAACGTCGCCCGGGAAATGCAGCGCCAGGGCATTGATAAGCCATTGATGATCGGTGGCGCCACCACTTCAAAAGCACACACAGCGGTCAAAATCGATCCGGCCTTCAATTTGAACCAGGTCGTGTACGTGGCAGATGCCTCCCGTGCCGTTGGCGTGGCCGGTCACCTGCTGTCCGAGACCAGCCGGGACAAGTTTGTCTCTGACCTGCAGACCGAGTACGAAAAAGTGCGCGTACGTAACGCCAACCGCAAACCGCGTGGCACCCTGCGCACCTATCCCAAAGCGATTGAGAACGCGCCCCAAATGGGGTGGGATGAATACACCCCGCCGGTTCCCGCTTTTACCGGTTTGAAGGTGTTTGATGATTACCCGCTGGAGAAGCTGCTGGATACGTTCGACTGGACGCCCTTCTTTATGTCCTGGGATCTTGTGGGCAAGTATCCCAAGATACTCGATGACGATGTTGTGGGAGAGGCGGCCCGCAATCTGTTTGACGACGCCCAGAAAATGCTCCGCAAGTTGATCGACGAAAGGCGCCTGAAGGCGCGAGGCGTGATCGGCTTCTGGCCGGCCAACACGGTTCAGCACGACGATATCGAGCTGTATGACGAACAAGGCAATGTGATCGACACGCTGCACCATATTCGCCAACAAAACCAGAAGCCGGGCAATGATCCCGCCAACTATTCGCTGGCGGATTTTGTGGCACCCAAAGACAGTGGCAAGCAGGATTATGTCGGTGGCTTTGCGGTCACGGCGGGCATCGGTGCCGAGGAGCTGGCAAAGGAGTACGAGAAGGCCGGGGACGATTACAACAGCATTATGGTCAAGGCATTGGCGGACCGTTTGGCAGAGGCCTTCGCGGAGCATATGCATCGCCGGGTTCGCAAAGAGTTTTGGGGCTACGAGCCGGATGAGCAGCTGTCGAACGAGGAGTTAATTCGGGAGAAGTATACGGGCATCCGCCCTGCCCCCGGTTACCCGGCCTGCCCGGATCATACAGAGAAGGCGACGCTGTTCCGGGTGCTGGATGCGGAGAACAACACTGGCCTGGAGTTGACGGACAGTTTTGCGATGTATCCCACGGCGGCGGTCTCCGGTTGGTATTTTTCTCATCCGAAGTCGAAGTATTTCAATGTGGGTAAAATTCAGAAGGATCAGGTGGAGAGCCTGGCCAAGCGCAAGGATATGAGCCTGGTGGAGATGGAGCGTTGGTTGAGTCCTATCCTGGGGTATGAACCTGGGGCTGATTAACGTCGGAGCATCATGACCTGCTAGGTTTTGTTGTGGTGCCTCTTCACGTCCGGTCCTGCGGGGCTTGTACTGTTTGTAGACCCGCCGTGAATCCATCCATGGAGGCTTCTCATCGGCATCCATGCCTCAGAGAGTCTACAAACAGTACAAGCCCCGCAGGACCTAAGTGCCACAATTATCCTCACACATTCAGCCACCTTTTTCTTGATGGACGTCTCTGACTCGTAGGGCGCGGTAAGCGCGAAGCGCGCCACCCGCCGCTCTAATAGATTATTGTTGCGTGGCACTGAGGCCAGGAGTGGGATAGAGGGTATCCAGACCGTGGAGCGGGGGACCCGCGATTCGAGCCCCCAGGGATGGGTTTACGGCGTGTCTGGATACCCTCTATCCCACTCCTGGCCGGACATAACGCCATCACGGAGTCGTTCGAGCTAAAAACTAACGACCATTCAAATGACGAAGGGCCCGCTGCGCCATCTGGGTCATGCGATCAATCAACCTCGCCAGCACCCAGCGCATCAACTCACGGGTGAGCTCGGCCGTGGTTTTAACGATCGCCCCGATGCCCAACAACTGCATGATTCGCCGCATCAAACGAGCCACCCAAAAACCCACCTCCTTTGAAGCCTCAACCCCCTGACGCAAGGCCAAGGCGATTCGATCCGCCAATGTCAGACCACCCATGACCGCCATCTGAACCGGGGCCAGAAAAACAGCACTGATCTTGCCCAACACCCACCCCATCGCCGCATTGACACGCTCCCAGACGGAAGGGTCCGCCGGGTTGTCCGGCATATCCGAGTTCAACCACCGCTCAAGCGCCTGCTCACCCAATTCCGGGTTGGGCCGGGCTTTCAATGCCAACCAGCTGCAATGGCGGGTGCTCTCCACATAATTACCAATGCGGTGCGCGGCAAATGAAAGGACACCGTGCCCGTAAGGGATACGGTAGCCTTCCCCGGGCATGGGTGCATGGATGAAGGGGTAGATGGGAATCATCGAAGCCGGGTCGGTTTTATGGTGTACTCGGTAAATATTACCGGTATTCAGTTGGTTGGTAAGACGTCGGGCAAAACTCTCCATGCCGACGCGCGGTGCACCGAACGTATAGAGTCTGACGGGGTTGGCGCGGTGGCTTTTGATCCAGTCAGCCACCAGGGAGGCAACGGCGCCGCCCAGGCTGTGGCCGATGCAGTGAATGGGGCCGGAAATATGTGGGTGGTTATCGTGGCCGCGACAGATCGTCCCCCTCCCCTGTGGCCTTGACGGGGGTCGCGCCATAGGGCTTGCTCCTGTCGATTTCGTCTATGCTCAAGCGACTATGCACTGAATCCCGACGACTTCTGACGGGCCTGAAAACCAAAAAAGGAGCCAAACCATGCCTCAACACTCATACTTCGAAGCCGACCCCGCCCTGGACCTGGTACTGGAACGGAAAGTGGACGCTACCCCCGAACAGCTCTGGAAGGCCTGGACCACGCCGGAGCTGCTGAAACAGTGGTTCTGCCCCCGCCCCTGGACCGTCAGCCAGTGCGCCCTCGACCTGGTCCCCGGCGGGCGATTCTTCACCGTGATGCGCTCGCCCAAAGGGGAGGAGTTTCCCAACGAAGGCTGCTTTCTGGAAATCGTTCCCCAGCGTAAGCTGGTTTTCACCGACGCCCTTCTACCGGGTTACCGACCCGCCAAAGAGCCTTTCTTCACCGCCGTAGTCACCTTTACCCCCGAAGCGGATGGCACCCTTTACCGCGCCCTCGCGCGGCACGGCAATGAAGAGACGCTGAAAAAACATGAGCAGATGGGCTTTCATGAGGGTTGGGGAATCGCTTTGGATCAATTGCTGGACGTTGTTCGATAACAACTGTTCGACTAAAGGGAGTCGCTCCCTTTGGTCGAACAGTTGTAGTCGTCCCAGTCGTCTGTTCGTCCTCGGATACGAATTTAACGCTGACGCCACCAGAGGTAGCCGCAGATTGCGCTCAATGCCACCAGCGCTCCGGTGGAGGACGCCACCGGGTGCTCGCGGACATAGCCGCTGGTAGCATCGTAGGCTTGTTTGGCCCTCTGGGCTACAGCGTGGCTTTGATCTTCCATCAAGGTTTTTGCTTCCGAGACCCGGTGATCCAGCGCCTCTCTCACCTCTTCCAGCTCTTTTCCAGTGGCGGTTTTCGACTTTTTGATCAGCCCTTCCAGGTCCGCGATCAGCTCGCGGAACTCCTCAGACATCTTCTCTGCGCTATCCGTGGCCGACGCCCTCAGGGCGGCGAGATCGGAAGACGTATTCGAACCTTTGTTGCCGGTCTTGACCAAATCTTTCACGCTCATATTCGTCTCCTTCAAACAGGTTCTTTAATACTAGCAACCGCAGCGTCGATCACTTGATAAGTGATCGACGTTCAGTCACTAGAAATGGCTTGCCTGAAGCTCATCCGCAGGCAATCGATCGGCGCCCCAGCTTTTGACAATGCGGTCTTTGACCCGCTGCAGCTCATCCTCTGAGACACGCGCCAGCTCACCCGGTTCCAGAGGGTCGAAGTGGAAGATGTAAAGACGCGAGGCAAACTGCTCGAAGGGAAGCGACGCCTCTCCAAAGCGCTCGCCTTTTCCGGCCGTACTGACCAGAACATCGTCGCCCCAATCCTGCCCACTGTCGTTGTTGGGGTTGAAGAAGTACACCCGCATCACCTCTTTCGGGTCCAACGTTACTCGCAGAATGGTAATGGCATGCCACCCCACGAAACGGGCGGCGCTGTCTGTCACAGCGATTCCGGCCGGTTGAGGATGAATGAGCGGCTGGTTGCCGTTGTAATAGGGGTGGTAGCTGGCGTAAAAATGACGTAGGAAATCATCCAGCTCCCAAAGCTGACCCGTGGCGACATCCACATTGATCCGGAAGCCCCGGCCGGACCACCAGCCATGAAACTCGGGGTTCACCCAGCGGTGCGGGTCACCCTCACGATCGATACACCGCCGACCCATTTCCGCATAAATCCGGTCCAGGTGTGGCACAACGAGCAGTGACACGGGGTCCAGGTCCATAGGAATGTCGGAAGCGACGCCGCCTTCACTCTCTCGGGAAGAAATCGGCTGCCCTTCAAAGTGAATGATGATTTCATCATCCCGGGCGGCCCAGACCACCATCTGGAGCAAGTAATCGGGGTCGCTATAGGCCCACATGGAGAGCGCTCGAGCGGACTGGCAGGTTGGGTTGTTGCCCTGCCCCACGCCGAGGGGTTGGCCCAACATGCATAACACGCCCTGCATCAACCAGGCTGACGGCGCTGGCTGGGAGCCGAAAATCAGGGTCAACCGCTCCTGACAGTAAGGTGAAACCGGCAGAGCCAGCTGTCGCCACAATGCCGGGGCCAAGGCTGGCTGGTAGAGAATACCGCGCTCAAGCATCAGGGCGAGCCCGTAAATGCCCTGAGCCGTCTCCGGGAAAATGGCTTGATCAATAGTGGCCCGGACCAGGTCTCCATAGCACAGCAGACAATCCCGCCCGGTGCTGGACAACCCCAAGGCTTCGGAAAGCAGGTAATCACCCTGTTCAAGCAGGTGGCGAAGCAGTATCGGGTGATACGGCGATACCAGGCCGGTATCGTGCATCGCCCGGGCAAAACCGGTGGCTTCATATTGAAGTGCGCCACCGTCCATTGCTTCAAGGCGCTCGCGGTAGACGGCTATCCCCGGATCCTCCCGGCAGGCCTGGGTCGGACCATAGAGGCTGCTGATCAGTCGATCGGCCCCCTGGCCGCTGACCCCTAGATCAATCTCCGGGTTGGTCTGGCAGACGGCGATCTGCGTCACCATCTGCTTGACGCTATCGACCTGTATGGGCCGCTGCTGCAAAATCCGCCAGATTTCTTCGATCAACTGATCGATGATGTGCTCGTAACCGATCCGCTCGGCCAAATGCCGATAGAACGACCGGGTCGCCAGGGCCAAACGCCCCTGCTGCTCGCGCTCGGCCTCACTGGGCGCGCCAAAGAGCAGCTCCAGGTTGATGGCCAAGACCTGGGTCAAGTAGTGATGGGCCTGCTCGGCCGACATATGAGGATGAATGTATTCCCCGAGCGCGATAGCCAGCAACCTCAGCTCACTGATGGCCTCTATGACCACCGTGGGCGCGTCCGGACTTTTCAGGGAATACGTGGTGAGAGACGGCACCAGCGTCTGGGGCTGGGCCCAGTCGGACCCATCGAACACGCCGGCCTCCTCCATCCGCTGGGCGCGGGCTTCCAGCAGGGCACAGCCGCCCTCCTGGAGCAGAACGCGTCGGGCGATGTCCAGCAGCCGCTGGAGCTTGGTGATTTTGGCAAACTCTCGGCTGTCGGCCAGCTGTTGGATGGCGTCATCCAACAGCTGGGACAGCCGCTTCAGTTTATCGGAATCCACTCAGGTTATTACCCTTTCATTTTGAAATAAACGACAGTCTACTATGTCGCGGCAGTTTGACTGCCCAAGACTATCGATTATACATAGAAATCCAGGTCTTCCTGATGTTTGAGCAGGTCCCGCATTGTGTAGGGGTCGTCACCGAAAAAGTAAATCAGCCCCCAATGCGTCCCAAAGGCGGTCCGCTTGGTCACGGTTTCTTCCAGCGGCGGCGTCAGTTCATGGAAATCGAAGTAAGGATGCTCTTCCGTCTCTTCCGGAATTTCCAGCTTGCTGACCACCCGCCGACGCGGATAGACCCCGAAACAGCCCGCGTGGCCTTTGGCGTCGACCACCTCTTTAGGGAAGAAGTTGGTGATTTCCTCTTCCGTCGTTTTTGGATCAAACGAGAGGATCATGCCCTGGTACGCGTTAAACCCGTAGGCACGTTCGAGCAACTCAAACACCTTGAAGCCGGGTGGGCGGTATGCCACTTCCCCAAAGTACATTTCACCATCACTGGTAACAAAGTATTCCGGGTGAACGAAGCCAAATTCGATATCGAAGGTTTTAATCAGCTTTTCTATCTGTTTGGTAATCTGCTCCCGGTATTTTTCCAGCTCGGGTGTAGCGGGAACGAATACCGAATAGCCCAGAGTGACGTATTCGGAAAGATTCAGAAACCGGATTTTACCATTGTGAATCCAGGCTTCCACTGCGAACTCCCAGCCGTCCAGATGCGATTCCATCAGCACGGGGAATTCTTCATCGGGGATCACATCCACTTCGTCTGGCGTGCGAATTACCCGGTGACCCAGACACCCTGCTTTATCAAAGGCTTTCAGGTGAATCGGGTCGTTGGGGTCCCCGTCCAGCTTGAGTAGAGTCTGATTGACCCGCTTGAGAAAACGCACCACATCCTCTTTATCATGGGCCTCTTCGAAAATACCCACCCGGATGCCACCAAGCTGGGCGCGCCGCTTCATCAACGCTTTGTCGCGCAAGAGCATGGCCTGACCAAAAAGACGGGGGTTATCCAACAACACAGAATTGATGGCGCCGGCCCATTCTACCGTTTCCTCAAAAAGCGGAATCGCCACATCCACGCCCATATCCTTCAGCGTTTGCGCGATTTCCATGGAGCGGTCGTTCAGCCGTTCAAAGTTCCAGGAGATATAGGGAATGTCGTGTTCTTTGCAGTAGTCTTCCGCCCAGTCCGGGGCGACCACCACATAGCGCCGATCAAACTTATCGGCCGCTTCAATGGCTCCCAACGACCATCCCAACAATGCAATATAACCCTTCTCGGGGTTTACATTCTGCTCTCCTCGATTCGCCATAGTTGACCTCTTAGTTACAGCTGAGTGGGTTGCCTGCTATCGCTGAAAAAAACAGCCATTAGCGGCACTTACTTATACCTTAGAGGACGAAGGCGTGTACTACCAACAAAAACCGGACTATTTTGGACATTCGCTATACTTTATAGTTATATGTGCCCACACCGGAGATCAAAGGTGTTGATTCAGGCAACAGAATAAATTTCAGGCAAAAAAAAGGCCGGCAAATGCCGACCTTTTTCAGAACAACCTGACTAACGTATTAGTCTTGGTTCTTCATCTGCGCCTTGATCAGGTCACCCAGCGTGGTGGGCGAGCTCTGCTCAGAAGCTTTGGCGCTGTGCTCTTTCACCGCAGTCTTCTCTTCCGCAACGTCTTTCGACTTCACGGACAAGTTGATGGTGCGGTTTTTGCGGTCAACACTGATGATTTTGGCTTCGACTTCTTCGCCTTCTTTCAGTACGTTGCGCGCGTCTTCAACTTTTTCACGGCTCAGTTCAGAGGCCTTCAAAGTCGCTTCCACGTCTTCCGCCAGAGTCACGATGGCCGCCTTGGCTTCGACTTCCTTCACGATACCCTTGACCACGGAACCTTTGTCGTTCTCGGCCAGGTATTCAGAGAAGGGGTCGGTTTCCAGCTGCTTGATGCCCAGTGAGATACGCTCGCGCTCGGGGTCGATGGCCAGAACCACAGTTTCCAGCTCGTCGCCCTTCTTGTACTTGCGTACCGCTTCTTCCCCGGTTTCGTGCCAGGAGATGTCGGACAGGTGCACCAGACCGTCGATACCGCCATCCAGACCGATGAAGATACCGAAATCGGTAATGGATTTGATTTTACCGGTGATCTTGTCGCCCTTGGCGTAGGTGCGAGCAAATACGTCCCAGGGGTTTTCCTGGCATTGCTTCATACCCAGGGAGATACGACGACGTTCTTCGTCGATATCCAGGATCATGACTTCGACTTCATCGCCCACGTTCACAACCTTGGACGGGTGGATGTTCTTGTTGGTCCAGTCCATTTCGGAGACGTGAACCAGACCTTCCACACCCTCTTCCAGTTCGGCAAAGCAGCCATAGTCGGTCAGGTTGGTGACAACGGCCTTGACCTTGACGCCTTCCGGGTAGCGAGCGGTGATGTTGACCCAGGGGTCTTCACCCAGCTGCTTCAGACCAAGAGAAACGCGGTTGCGCTCGCGGTCGAACTTCAGGACTTTTACTTCAATATCGTCGCCGACATTCACGATTTCGCTCGGATGCTTGATGCGCTTCCAGGCCATATCGGTGATGTGCAGCAGGCCGTCAACACCGCCCAGATCGACGAAGGCGCCGTAATCGGTCAGGTTCTTGACGATACCTTTAATGGTCATACCCTCTTGCAGGGTAGCCAGCAGTTCTTCACGCTCTTCGGAGTTGGCTTGCTCCAGAACGGCACGGCGAGACACCACGACGTTGTTACGACGCTGGTCAAGCTTGATTACCTTGAATTCCAGCTCTTTCCCTTCGAGGTGGGTGGTATCGCGCACGGGGCGAACGTCTACCAGAGAGCCCGGCAGGAAGGCACGGATGCTGGACACATCCACGGTGAAGCCACCTTTAACCTTACCGTTGATAACACCTTTAACCACTTCGTCGGCAGAGTGAGCGGCTTCCAGCACTTTCCAGGCTTCAGCGCGCTTGGCTTTTTCACGGGACAGACGGGTCTCGCCGAAACCGTCTTCTACGGTTTCCAGGGCCACTTGCACTTCGTCGCCGATTTGCAGGTCCAGTTCACCGTCTTCATTGAGGAACTGGTTGGCGGGGATGACGCCTTCAGACTTGAGGCCGGCGTGTACCGTAACCCAGTCTTTGTCCATGTCGATGACAACGCCGGTCACGATGGTGCCGGGCTGCATGTCAACGGTTTTTAAGCTCTCTTCGAACAGTTCAGCAAAACTTTCGCTCATGGTCATTCATATACCCTATCAATACCCGGTGGAGCGGTGGGATGTGGTCGCTCTTTACACGGGTTTACCGTACTGCCAGTTGTACGGGCCGGTTAAGTTTGAGCAGGGATCTGGCTTTCGAAGCTGGCGCCAGCCAGGCCTGCTATGCCAGGGATCGTAAACAACGAGTTGGATACACTCTCCAGCAAGCGCGGCAGGCTAGCAGATTGTGGGGGATATGGCAAGAACTGGCTTTGATTGGGCGCTATTTTGGTTTATATGGGCATAGAGAGCCCGGGCTGAGCAGGACATACCCCTCCAAGACACGCCGTAAACCCATGACGTGAAGGGATTCACTAATGCCGCGATGGCATGGATGCCAAAGAGCGGCCCCTGGGGGCTCGAATCGCGGGTCCCCCGCTCCACGGTCTTGGAGGGGTATGCCCTGCTCAGCCCTCAGTGCCAACGTTCAAATCTTTGCGTAGCGTAGGTAAGGCGTTAGCCGCCACCTGCGGAAGAGAGTGTCGGAAAGCGGATAGCCTTAAGGTGGTAGGTGGCGGCTAACGCCTTACCTACCCTACGAGTCATAAGCCCCCGAGCCCAGAATATCGCACCGAGGCTCTAGGTGGGGTAAGGTCTTTCGAGACCGTGGAGCGCGTAGAACCGTATTAACGGCGTGTCTTGGAAAGCCTTACCCCACCTCTGGCCGGACCATCACATCAACTCCAAAAACCTAAGCCCGACCATATTCATCGTCGAAACGCTGGATATCGTCCTCGCCCAGGTAAGGACCAGACTGGACCTCGATGATTTCCAGGGGAATCTTGCCCGGGTTGCTGAGGCGGTGACGGGTGCCGATGGGAATGTAAGTGGACTCATTCTCGGACAGCAGAACGGTATTGTCGTCCAGCTCCACCTTGGCAGTGCCCTTTACCACCACCCAGTGCTCGGCACGGTGGTAATGCATCTGCAACGACAGGCTCGCGCCCGGCTTCACCCGGATGCGTTTGACTTGGTAGCGGGTACCCTCATCCACCGAATCGTAGCAACCCCAGGGGCGATAAACCTCCCGGTGCTGCAGATGCTCAGTGCGGTTGCGCCGCTCGATCTCCGCGATCACCTTCTTGACCTGCTGGGCGTCGTTCTTGTTCGCCACCAGAACCGCGTCCGGGGTGTTGATCACCATCAGATTGTCCACGCCAATGGTCGCCACCAACTTGTCCTGGGAGAACACCAGAGTGTTTTTGGAGCCCACATCAATGGCGTCGCCCACGAAGCTGTTGCCGTTCTCGTCCTTATCGGACAACTCCCAATAGGACTGCCAGCAACCGACGTCGCTCCAGCCGGCGTCCAGCGGTACGCAGACCACGTTGCGGCTCTTTTCCATCACCGCGTAGTCAATGGAAATATCCGGAGCTTGCGCGAAGGCGTCGCGGTCGATACGGACAAAGTCCAGGTCTGTGGTGGCGTTGTCGTAGGCAGCCTGAGCGGCGTGGAGCACCGCGGGGGAGCAGCGCTCCAGTTCCTCGAGAAACGGCTTCACCCGGAACACGAACATGCCACTGTTCCAGTAGTAGTTGCCTTCGGCCAAATAACGTTCGGCGGTGGGCAGGTCCGGCTTTTCAGCGAACTGCTGGACCGGATAGCTGCTCTGCCCGCTACCGCTTCGGTCGGTTTTGATGTAGCCGTAGCCGGTTTCCGGGCGGGTGGGCTGGACGCCGAACGTCACCAGCTTGTCCGCCTCGGCGGCATTGATCGCCGCGTCGATGGCCGCATGAAACGTCTCGATGTCGCGGATCATGTGATCAGCCGCGAGCACCAGCAACGTGGGATTATCGACCAGAGTGCGTGCCTTGACCGCCGCCAAAGCCAGCGCTGGTGCTGTGTTGCGGGCGACGGGCTCCAGCAGAATGGAGGCTTCCGATCGGCCGATTTCATTGAGCTGCTCCGCGACCATGAAGCGGTGCTCTTCGTTGCACACCACAATCGGGTCGCCCAGCTCGGGCACGCCCTCCAGGCGCAGCAAAGTCTGCTGCAGCATGGTGGTTTCCCCAAAGAGCTTTAGCAGTTGCTTGGGGTAGTGCTTCCGGGACAGGGGCCACAACCGGGAGCCGGAGCCCCCGGCGAGAATAACGGGAATGATCATCGCGGCCCTACCGGCTCTTCAGGTATTCATCAAACTGCCCACCAATTTCGTGGTGGCGCGTACCGTACTCGATGTTGGCTTTCATATAGCCGAGCTTGGAACCGCAATCGTGACTCTGCCCCGTCAACCGGAAGGCTTCGACGGTTTCGTCGGTTACCAGGGCATCCAGAGAGTCGGTCAATTGAATCTCGCCGCCGGCACCGGGCTGGGTTTTGGCCAGCAGGTCCCACGTAGACTGGGACAGGACGTAACGGCCGACGATGGCCATATTGGAAGGTGCGGCATCTTTTTCCGGTTTCTCCACCATGCCCTTGAGCGCCGCGTATTCGCCCTGCTTCAGTTCGGCGCCACCGCAGTCAACCACACCGTATTTGTGAACGACGTCCCAGGGCACTTCTTCCACCAGGATCTGGCTGTGGCCGGTTTCATTAAAGCGCTTGGTCATGCCGGCCAGGTTGTCCGTGCGAAGGTTGCAGTGGTATTTGTCGATCAGCACGTCCGGCAGCAGGACGGCGAAGGGCTCCTCCCCCACTACGGGGCGGGCGCACAGGATGGCATGGCCCAGCCCCTTGGCTTCGGCCTGGCGCACGGAGATGACGGTAAGCCCCGGCGGTGTAATGGAGCGGACTTCTTCAAGCAGGGAGCGCTTGAGGCGTGCTTCGAGCTGGGCCTCAAGTTCGAAACTGGTGTCGAAATGGTTTTCGATAGAGTTTTTACTGGCGTGGGTAACGAGAACAATTTCTTTGATACCAGCCGCAGCCGCTTCTTCGATCACGTATTGGATCAGGGGCCGGTCAACCACGGGCAGCATTTCTTTGGGGATGGCTTTGGTGGCCGGGAGCATTCGGGTGCCCAGTCCGGCGACGGGGATGACGGCTTTTTTGATCTGCATAACGTACTCCTTTTGATTTGGGGTCTCGTTCCCAAGAATTGTGTTTGGTCGGCTCACTTAACGTTAGGGGCTCCAGAAAGTCCGGTCAGGGCATCGGGTGCACCCGACCCCCTGCCCTCCGAGGTGCATCCCGCTACTGATTTAACAGCGCTAAGACTTCGTCCGTTTTTTCCTGGACGAGTTTCTTATCGCCGCGGCTTTCGGCATTCAGGCGGACGACCGGTTCGGTGTTGGACATGCGCAGGTTGAAGCGCCAATCGTCGAATTCCATGGTGATGCCGTCGGCGCGGTCGATGGCCTTGGCCTGGTCTTTGTAATGCTCAAACACGCGATCAATGGCAGCGGCGGCATCGTCGACCTTGCTGTTGATTTCACCCGGCGACGGGAAGCGGTCGATGCATTCCTGCAGCAGCTCGGAAAGGGTTTCGCCCTTGCGACCAATGAGTTCGGCCACCAGCAGCCAGGGGATCATGCCGCTGTCGCAGTAGGCGAAGTCGCGGAAGTAGTGATGGGCGCTCATCTCGCCACCGTAGATGGCGTCTTCCTGGCGCATGCGTTCCTTGATGAAGGAGTGGCCGGTTTTGGACTGGATTGCCGTACCGCCATGCTTCTCGCAGATATCGATGGTATTCCAGGTCAGCCGGGGGTCGTGAATGATTTTGCTGCCGGGGACTTTCAGCAGGAAGGCCTCAGCCAACAGGCCGACGATGTAGTAGCCTTCGGTAAACTCGCCCTTTTCGTCAAACAGGAAGCAGCGGTCGAAGTCGCCGTCCCAGGCAATGCCCATGTCGGCACCGTGTTTGATCACCGCTTCGCTGGTGGAAGCGCGGTTTTCGCGCAGCAGCGGGTTGGGGATGCCATTGGGGAAAGTCGGGTCCGGTTCGTGGTGGACCTTGATGAATTCGATCATCGGCAGGTGCGGTTCGATCGCATCAATGACATGGCCCGCCGCGCCGTTGCCTGCGTTGACCACCAGTTTCAGTGGCTTGAGCTTGCTGGTGTCGACGTAGCTCAACAGGTGCTGGATGTAGTCCTCAAGGACCGAGCCCTTGCGGTATTCGCCCCGCTTGGCGTCGTCCACGGCGGGAAACTCGTTGGCTTCCGCCATGGCCTGGATGTCGTTCAGGCCGGTGTCGCCGCTGATGGGCCGGGAGCCCTCGCGCACCATTTTCAAGCCGTTGTAGTCGATGGGGTTGTGGCTGGCGGTGACGACGATACCGCCGTCAGCTTTCAGATGGCTGGTGGCGAAGTAGATTTCCTCCGTGCCGCATAAGCCAATATCGATGACATCGGCGCCGGCATCCTGAAGGCCGCGAGCGACCGCAAGCTTCAGGGTCTCGCTGGTTTCGCGAACATCACCACCGACCACAACGGTCTTGGGCTTGAGGAATTCGGCAAAGGCGCGGCCGATACGATAGACAATGTCTTCGTTCAGCTCTTCACCCAGTTTGCCGCGAATATCGTAGGCTTTGAAACAAGTTAGGCTCATCTTCGTTCCATCCAGTCTCGTGTCAGTGTTGAAAATCGTGAGTGTTGACATTGTTGTCTTTCGACCGCCCGGGAGGCATTCACCGCGGCTCAGGGCTTGACGGCCGTCAGTATCTGTTCGAGCACCTCGTCAATACTGAGGTCCGTGCTGTCGAGGTAGCGAGCGTCTTCCGCGGGTTTCAACGGAGAGATAGTGCGCTCACTATCCTGCTGGTCGCGCCGGCGTATATCGTCCGCCAGGGCGTCCACATCCACTTTCTCGCCTTTTTCGAGCAGCTGCAAGTAGCGCCGCTCTGCCCTGGCTTCCGGGCTGGCCGTCAGGAAGATCTTCACTTGGGCATCCGGAAACACGGTGGTCCCCATATCCCGACCGTCGGCCACCAGCCCGGGTTCCCGGCGAAAGTCACGCTGGCGCTGCAAAAGCGCCTCGCGCACTGGAGGATAGGCGGCCACTTTGGAAGCATTCATGCTCACCGTTTCGGTGCGTATGTCACGGGAGACATCGCGGCCGTTCAGCAAGATGCGGGTTTCAGCGCCTTCGGCGTCGAAGGTAACGTCCAGGTGGCGGGCGACGTTCGCCACGGTCTCGGGGTCATCAATGTCGACGCCTTCGTCCATCGCCGCCAGGGCCGTAAGGCGATACAGGGCACCACTGTCGAGCAAGTGGTAGCCCAATCGGTGAGCGACCAGACGGCTCAAGGTGCCCTTTCCGGCGCCACTGGGGCCATCAATGGCGATTACGGGTATAAAACGTGGTGTGGGAGTCACTCGAATCTCGTTCCTACGGCTTGCTCAAACAATGGGTCACAGGCTTTCAATAGACGACGCAATCTCTCGGCAGCGCGCAATCGGGTCTTCGGCTCGGGAGATCGGCCGTCCAATCACCAGATAATGGCTCCCGGCCTTTATCGCCTCTTCCGGTGTCAGGGTACGACGCTGGTCGTCGGCCGCGCTGTCTGCCGGGCGAATGCCGGGCGTGACCAGGCAAAAGTCGTCTCCATGGCGACTTTTCAGGGCGGCGGCCTCCTGAGCCGAGCATACCACACCGTCCAGGCCACTATTATGGCTCAACTGCGCCAAATGCATGACCTGTTCCATGGGGGAGCGGGCAATGCCGATACTGGCCAGGTCTTCCGCGGACATACTCGTCAGAACAGTGACGCCGATCAGCAATGGCCGCCGGCCTGAGACCTTGTCTACGGCCTCGCGGGCCGCCGACATCATCCGTTCTCCGCCACTGGCGTGGACATTGACCATCCAGATACCGAGATCGGCGGCGGCCCTGACCGCTCCCGCCACGGTGTTGGGAATATCGTGAAATTTGAGGTCGAGGAAAAGGTCGAACCCCAGATCCTGCAGTCGTTCAACCACTTTCGGACCACTGCGGGTGAACAGCTCCTTGCCGACTTTCAGGCGGCAATACTCTGGAGACAGGCGACGTGCCATGGTCAGGCAGTCGTCGAGGTTATCGTAGTCCATGGCCACAACGATCCGTGGAGCCTCGGGCTTGGGCATAATGGTCCCCCTGAACGAAAAAAAGCCCGGATCTACGGGACCCGGGCTGCCATTAAATCAAATTTGGCATTAAATTGCAGCGTCTAATCTTCAGTTACCAGAAGCTCCGCATTCAGGAGCCTTTGGCCATCAGGAAGGAGTGCCCGGTGTCAGGAGAAAGGGGGCACTCCTGTCAGGACCTGATGAAGCGATTACTCCAACGTGATTTTTTCGCGGTTGGCTTCAATGGTCGCCTCGCCAATGCCGCGAACTTCAGCCAACTGGTCCACGCTTACAAACTCGCCGTTGGCATCACGCCACGCCAAAATGGCTTGCGCTTTTTTCTCGCCCACACCATCCAACTGCGCCAGAGACTCGACGTCGGCGGTGTTGATATTGATCGGAGCGGCGGGCTCGGCCCAGGCCGCTACGCTGAACAACAGTGCGAGAGAACACAGGAAGGATGAAATCAATTTCATAATGAACTCCTTTTTCAAACATTTTCGAATGGATGGTTAAACGTCGTTCGATGACGTTGGGTGTAGATTAGAGGGGGAAACGCTTGGCGCGTAGGAGAAATCACACAGACGGTTTGTAGGAAATCACCGACAAAATTTCAGGATTTGAAGTGTGTCACAAAGTCAGGCGACTGGGGGGGTGGCAGGCCGGTTTGCCCAGCGTTGAGGGCAGACCGGCCAAACCGACGTGCGCTACAGTTTGGAGATATCTTTGGCGTCCCAGTGCGGGAAGTGCTTACGCACCAACGCATTGAACTCCAACTCAAACTCACTGAACTGCGTGTGGGAGGTTTTGGTCCGGCGCAGGCCTTCGATCACCATACCGGCGCCAACGGTGATGTTGGTCAGACGATCAATGACAATGAATGAGCCGGTAAACCGATGGTTAGGATAAGCGTCCACCACCACCGGCTGACTGAAGGTCAAATCCGCCACGGCGATATCGTTCAGTTGAAGTTTATCCCCGGGCTTCTGTTCCTGGGTGTTCACATCGACAAGATAATCCACTTGGTCAACGTGGCCCGACACCACTTTGCTGGCGAACTTGAAAAGATACTCTTTGCCGGGTTGGCCAACGTCTTCATTCATCCAGACCAGATGGGCTTTCAGATGATTGGTCTGCTCGACCTTGTCCGACGCGAGCACAATCATGTCGCCACGGCTGACATCGATCTCATCTTCCAGAGTGAGTGTCACGGCCTGACCCACGAAGGCTTCCTGCAAATCACCATCAAAAGTGACAATAGACTTCACTTTGCTGGTTTTACCGGACGGCATCACCTTGATGGCATCGCCCACTTTCACCACGCCGGAGGCGATGGTGCCGCAAAAGCCGCGGAAGTTCAGGTGAGGCCGGTTGACGTACTGCACGGGGAAGCGGAAATCGTCAAAGTTGCGCTCGGCCATCACCGGCGCATTTTCCAGAATTTCCATCAGGGTCTGGCCGGTGTACCAGTCACAGCGTTCACTGCGATTGACCACATTGTCCCCATCCAGCGCGGACATCGGCACGAACTGAACGTCTTTCATGCCCAGCTTCTGGGCAAAATTCAGGTAATCGGCCTTGATGTGGTTGTAGACTTCCTCGCTGAAACCTTCCAGGTCCATCTTGTTGATGGCAACCACAATGTGCTTGATGCCCAGCAACGAAGCGATATAGCTGTGCCGTCGGGTTTGCGTCATCACCCCGTGGCGAGCATCAATCAGGATGATTGCCAGATCACAGGTGGAGGCGCCAGTGGCCATATTGCGGGTGTACTGCTCGTGCCCGGGCGTGTCGGCGATAATGAACTTGCGCTTGGAGGTGGAGAAATAACGATAGGCCACATCGATGGTAATGCCCTGCTCTCGCTCGGCCTGAAGACCGTCCACGAGCAATGCCAGGTCGACCTTCTCACCCGTAGTGCCGTATTTGGAACTATCGGAACTGATCGACTCCAGCTGATCTTCATAGATCATTTTGGAGTCGTGCAGCAGGCGGCCAATCAGTGTGCTTTTGCCGTCGTCGACGCTGCCGCAGGTAAGAAAGCGCAGCAGCTCTTTGTTCTCATGCTGGTCGAGATAAGCATCGATATCGGTTTCGATCAATTCGCTTTGATGGCTCATGATTAAAAGTACCCCTCCTGCTTTTTCTTCTCCATGGAGCCGGAGCTGTCATGGTCAATAACGCGGCCCTGACGCTCGGAGGTTTTGGTCAGCAGCATTTCCTGAATGATTTCCGGCAAGGTGGTGGCTTCGGACTCGACCGCGCCGGTCAGCGGGTAGCAACCCAGGGTTCGGAAGCGCACCATTTTCTCTTCCGGCTTTTCGCCGGGTTCGAGCGGCATGCGTTCGTCGTCCACCATGATCAAGGTTCCGTCGCGCTCCACTACCGGACGCTTGGCGGCGTAGTAGAGGGGCACAATCGGGATCTGCTCCAGATGAATGTATTGCCAGATGTCGAGTTCGGTCCAGTTGGACAGCGGGAAAACCCGAATACTCTCGCCTTTGTCGACGCGCCCGTTGTAGATGTTCCACAGTTCGGGGCGTTGGTTCTTCGGGTCCCAGCGGTGGTGCTTGTCCCGGAAGGAATATACCCGCTCTTTCGCGCGGGACTTCTCTTCGTCCCGACGGGCACCGCCAAACGCGGCGTCGAACTTGTACTTGTTCAGCGCCTGTTTGAGCGACTGGGTTTTCATGATATCGGTGTGCTTGGCGCTGCCGTGGGTAAAGGGGCCCACGCCCATCTTCACGCCTTCCTCATTGATGTGGACGATGAGGTCCCAGCCCAACTCCTTGATCCGGTTGTCACGGAACTCGATCATTTCCCGGAATTTCCAGGTGGTGTCGACGTGCAGCAGCGGGAAAGGCGGCTTGCCGGGGTGGAAGGCTTTCTGCGCCAGGTGCATCATGACCGCAGAGTCTTTACCGACGGAGTAAAGCATCACGGGGTTGTCGAACTCGGCGGCCACTTCACGAATGATGTGGATGCTCTCCGCTTCGAGCTGTTTCAAATGGGTGAGATTGTATTGGTCTGACATTCCACTCAACACTGTTTGGGGACGGGAGTCGGCACTGCGTTCACCCGCCCTTGGGTGATTGGGATTTCGAAAAAACAGGCGCATTATAGAGTAATGCGCCCCGGTTCTCTAACGATCGATTACTTCTAAGGATATTCCGGTCTGTTTCGCCAGCTCGACAAAGGTCGGGAAAGAAGTGGCCACATTGGTGGCATCCAGCACCCGAATCGGTTTGCTGGCCCGCAGTGCGGCGATGGCAAACGACATGGCAATACGATGATCGTGGTGGGTTTCCACTTCCCCGCCACCCATGGTGCCGCCCTGGATCACAATGCCGTCGGGCGTCGGTTTGGCGTCGATGCCGAATGTGGTCAGACCGTCCGCCATGGCCTGAATTCGATCGCTTTCCTTTACACGCAGCTCTTCCGCACCGGTCAGCACCGTTTCGCCGTCGGCACAGGCTGCAGCGACAAACAGGGCCGGGAACTCGTCAATGGCCAGGGGCACCTGATCCTCAGGAATGTGAATGCCCTTGAGCTGAGCGTAGCGAACGCGAATGTCCGCCACCGGCTCGCCACCGACCGTGCGCTCATTGCTCAGCGTCAGGTCGGCACCCATGGCCTTGAGAATATTGATCACACCGACTCGAGTGGGGTTGATGCCCACATGGGTCAACGTCAGATCGGACCCGGGGGCGATGCTCGCTGCGACCATGAAAAAGGTGGCGGAAGAAATGTCCGCGGGCACTTCAATTTTGGTGCCCTTCAACTGACCGCCACCCGTCAGCTCCGAGACGGCGCCGTCTTTTTTTACCGAGTAGCCGAAGCCGGTCAGCATCCGTTCGGTATGATCCCGCGTCGGTGCGGGTTCGGTCACCCGGGTGGTCCCCTCGGCATAGAGGCCCGCCAGAAGTACACAGGACTTCACCTGGGCGCTGGCCATGGGCAGTTGATAGTCAATGCCCTTGAGCGGCTGCCCGCCCTTGATCTTGAGAGGCGGGCGCCCGCCCTCGGCGGTTTCCACGACGGCGCCCATCTCCCGCAGGGGGTTGGCGACACGATCCATGGGCCGTTTGGCCAGGGAGACATCCCCACTGATTTCACTGTCAAAGGCCTGACCGGCGAGGATGCCGGACATCAAGCGGATGGTGGTCCCGGAGTTGCCGATATAGAGCGGCTTTTTGGGCGCTTTCAAACCGTGCAGGCCAACACCGTGAATTTTAACCCGCCCTTCGCTCGGGCCTTCGATAACCACACCCATATCCCGAAAGGCCTGCAGTGTCGCCAGAGCATCTTCGCCTTCCAGAAATCCTTCCACTTCCGTCAGGCCTTCGGCCAGGGAGCCGAGCATGATGGAGCGGTGGGAAACGGATTTATCGCCGGGAACCCGGATGGTGCCGGTGACCGAGCCACCGGGTTGCAGTAAGTAGTCTATTTTTCCTGTGGTCATGGCGGGAACAAACGCCCTCTTGGCCAGAATGTTAGTGAAATGGTCGCGTGCGGTTTTGGCACGGGTAAAGACGCCCAGTAGATACTCGCCGTCCTCCCGATCAATCGCCGAGCGCAAGCGCGTCAGGTTGTCGATAAACAGGTCCAGGGAGTCCAGCACCGCCGTCCGGTTGGCTTTCATGATGTCGTGCCACATCACCGGGTCACTGGAAGCGATGCGGGTAAAATCCCGAAAACCACCGGCGGCGTAACGGAAAATATTGGGGTTGCCAATGTCCTCCGCCAGGGTATCCACGAGCGAATAGGCAATGGCGTGCGGTAGGTGACTGGTGGCACCGAGCACCTGATCGTGCTCTTCCACCGACATATCCAGTACTTCGGCCCCCACGGCCTGCCACATCCGCCGGACCCGCTCCAGGTGCTCGGCGCCGGTTTCCGGCAAAGGCGTGAGAATAACGCGGTGTTGTTCGTAGAGGTCCGGGTTGGAGGCGGTAACGCCACTGCGCTCGGAGCCGGCGATCGGATGCCCCAACACCAGCTGGGGCGGCACCTCACCGTACACGTTCTCTACCGCCGCTCGGATACTGCCTTTGACACTCGCGCCATCGGTGACCGTCACCTGGTCCGACACCTGTCGACGAATGTCCGACAGCACGCTCTCAACCGCCAGCGTCGGCACCGCTACGAAAATGACATCTCCCTGCCCCAGCTCGGACGCCACGGCATCGAGGGAGGCGGCCACCCGATCCACCACGCCCAACTCCATCGCTTTGCGTCCGGCTTCCGCCCGGCGAACAATGCCAATGGTCTCCGCGCACGCACCGCGCCGGCGCAGGCCGGCCGCGAGGCTGCCGCCGATCAGGCCCAGGCCGATAACGACCAGTTTTCCGATCAGCGGTCGGGGGCTGTCCGGGTGAGCGTCCTCCGTCATGGCGAGATCCCCATCATGGCAATCAGAGCACCGCTTTGGGGTAGGAACCCAGGAGCTTGAGGTCCGCCGCACGGCCCGAGACTTCTTTGAGGACTTTACTGACTTGCGGGTCATCCGCGTGACCACTGAAGTCGATAAAGAACACATAGGTCCAGGCGCCCGTCCGGGACGGACGGGATTCGACGCGGGTCAGATCCAGGTTGTGCCGGTGGAACGGCTCCAGCAGATTGTGCAGAGCACCGGGCTCATTGCGCATGGCCACCACCAGCGAGGTTTTATCGTCGCCGCTGGGGGGGACCGACTCGGTCCCGATGATGAGAAAACGCGTGGAGTTATCCGGTTCGTCTTCAATTTTTTCCGCCAATAGGCTCAAGCCATAAAGCTCGGCCGCCATGCCGCCGGCAATGGCCGCCGCGTTCCACTCACCTTTCAAGCGCCGCGCCGCTTCGGCATTACTGCTGACCGCGACCCGCTCCGCTTTCGGATAGTGAGCGTCGAGCCACTTGCGGCACTGCGCCAGGGATTGGGCATGGGAATAGATTCGGGTAATGCTGCCGACATTGGTGACATCCGAAATCAGCAGGTTCTGGTGAATGCGTAGTTCCACCTCCCCACAAATTTTCAGGTTGGATGTCATGAAATTGTCCAGCGTGTGATTGACCACACCCTCGGTGGAGTTTTCCACCGGCACCACACCATAATTCACCGCGCCGGCTTCCACTTCGCGAAACACTTCATCGATAGCGGGAAATGGCAGAGACACGGCCGAATGACCGAAATGCTTGAGCGCCGCCTGTTGGGTAAAGGTACCCTCGGGGCCCAGAAACGCGACTTTGATCGGCTGTTCCAGCGCGAGACAGGCGGACATGATCTCCCGGAACAGGCGAGCCATTTCTTCATTGCTCAACGGGCCCTGATTCCGCTCCATGGCCTTGCGCAGAACCTGCGCCTCTCGCTCCGGGCGATAGAAGCTTTGACTCGAGTCAGCGGCCGAGACGACCGCCTTACCCTTGCCCGCTTTCTTCACTTCCGCCACTTCCTGAGCACAGGCGGCCCGTTCGGAAATCAGCTTACCGATCTGGTCGTCAATATGATCGATACGATCACGCAACGCTTTGAGTTTGTCCGATTCACTCATACCCGTTATTCGTCTCCGCCCTCTTCGTCCACCAGAGACTCACCACTTTCTTCATCCTCTTCGATGCGCTGCACCCCGCTGAGGTGCTCGCCGTCTTTGAGACGGATCAAGCGAACGCCCTGAGTGTTCCGGCTCAACACCGATACTTCGTCCACGCGGGTGCGTACTAGCGTACCCTGGTCGGAAATCAGCATGATTTCTTCGCCATCAAGCACCTGCACTGCACCGACCAGCGCGCCATTGCGCTCGGTGGTCTGCATACCGATCACGCCCTGAGCGCCGCGACCTTTGGTCGGGAACTCTTCAACCGGCGTGCGTTTGCCATAGCCCTGTTCGCTGACTGTCAGAACCTGACCGCCTTCCTGCGGGATGACCATGCCCACGACTTCGTGCTCGTCATCCATCCGGATGCCGCGCACACCGCGGGAAACCCGGCCCATGGCCCGGACGTTGGTCTCTTTGAAACGCACGGCTTTGCCGCTGCTGGAGAGCAGCATCACGTCGCACTCACCGTCGGTGACAGCGGTGAAGGACAAGGCATCGCCCTCATCCAGCTCGATGGCTTTCAGCCCCACGCTGCGCTGACGGGAAAACTGGTCAAGCGACGTTTTCTTCACGGTGCCGCGACGGGTCGCCATAAAGATGAAGTGATCCGCATCGTAATTTTTCACCGGCAGAATCGAGGTAATGCGCTCGCCGTCTTCCAGCGGCAGCAGGTTGACCACCGGACGACCCCGTGACTGACGGCCGGCCACCGGAATCATGTACACCTTGAGCCAATACACCTTGCCAGCGTTGGTGAAGCACAGAATGGTATCGTGGGTGCTGGCCACCAGCAGGTGTTCGATAAAGTCTTCATCTTTCACCGAGGTGGCCGATTTACCCATGCCCCCGCGACGCTGAGCCTGATAGTCATCCAGCGGCTGGCTCTTGGCATAACCGTTGTGGGAGATGGTCACCACCCGGTTTTCTTCGGCAATCAGGTCTTCGGTGGTCAGATCCAGCGTCGAGGCAGTGATTTCGGTACGACGGTCATCACCGTAATCGGTCATGACCTGCTCAAGCTCTTCGCGAATCACTTCCAACAGACGCTCGGGTCGATTGAGAATATCCAGGAAGCCGGCAATCTGCTCCAGTTTTTCCTCGTACTCGGCCAGCAGCTTGTCGTGCTCCATGCCAGTCAGGCGGTGCAGGCGCAAATCCAGAATCGCCTGAGCCTGGGCCGGGGACAGATAGTAGCGACCGTCGTGAACACCGAACTGCTCGCCCAGATCTTCTGGCTTACAGGCATCATCGCCGGCCCGCTCCAGGAACGCGCTCATTTCGCTGGTTTCCCAGCCGCGAGTCATCAACCCTTCTTTGGCTTCCGCCGGTGAGGGAGAGGCCTTGATCAGTTCGATTACCGGGTCAATATTGGCGATGGCCATCGCCAGGCCTTCCAGAATATGGCCCCGTTCGCGCGCCTTGCGCAGCAAGTACACGGTCCGGCGGGTAACCACTTCCCGACGGTGACGGACAAAGGCTTCCAGCAGCTCCTTCAAGTTGAGCAGCTTCGGCTGGCCGTCTACCAGGGCGACCATATTGATACCGAACACGGTCTGCAATTGGGTCTGGGCGTAGAGATTGTTCAGCAGTACTTCCGCCGACTCGTTGCGCTTGACCTCGATAACCACACGTAAGCCGTCTTTATCCGACTCGTCGCGCAGCTCGCTGATGCCATCGATTTTTTTGTCTTTCACCAGCTCGGCGATCTTTTCGATCAGCCGCGCCTTGTTCAACTGGTAGGGGATCTCGGAGATGATGATGGTCTCGCGACCGGTTTTGGCGTCTTCCTCGATCTCCGCCTGGGCGCGCACGTAAATGCGTCCCCGGCCGGTCCGGTAGGCCTGAACGATGCCTGCACGGCCGTTGATCATGGCGGCAGTGGGGAAGTCCGGCCCCGGAATGTACTCCATCAGCTCGTCAATGGTGATCTCTTCATTGTCGATCAGCGCCAGGCAACCGCGCACCACTTCTTTGAGGTTGTGCGGCGGAATATTGGTGGCCATGCCCACGGCGATGCCGGACGAACCGTTAATCAGCAAATTGGGAATGCGGGTCGGCAGCACATCCGGGATGCGCTCGCTGCCGTCGTAGTTGTCGACAAAGTCGACCGTTTCCTTGTCCAGGTCGGCCAACAGGTCGTGGGCGATCTTGGCCATGCGCACTTCGGTGTAACGCATGGCGGCGGCGCTGTCGCCGTCGATCGAGCCGAAGTTGCCCTGCCCGTCCACCAGCGTGTAGCGCAGCGAGAACGGTTGGGCCATCCGGACCACGGTGTCATACACCGCCGAGTCACCGTGTGGGTGGTACTTACCGATCACATCCCCGACCACACGAGCAGACTTGAGATAAGGCTTGTTCCAGTCGTTTTTGAGCTCGCTCATCGCGAAGAGCACGCGCCGGTGCACCGGCTTCAGCCCATCGCGGACATCGGGCAGCGCCCGGCCCACAATGACGCTCATGGCGTAATCGAGATAGGACTTTTTGAGTTCGTCTTCAATGTTGACGGGTGAAACTTCTTTCGCTAATTCGCCCATGGACTCGCTGAGTTCCTTATTATCAAACGTCGGAAGAGCGGCCACCACGACGGCGTGGCCTGTTCCGGCGGCCAGAGCTCTGACGGGCGCCTACAGCGCCCGCCAGAGGCCCCTGAGGCCAACCGCACAAAGGGCGGAATACTACCATAAAAACGGGCTAAGGGGGTGATTTCAGGGCGTTTTTCAGGCAAGCTGCGCCCTTGCCGCCGGACCGAAGCCAGAGCGCCCCTGGAGGTTCTGCATGCCGCCGAGCTTGGGGGTATACTGGCCGGTCTCGGACGAATGATGTACACAGGATCCATTTATGCCAGCCCCCGAAACCGTCAACCTGATTATCAACGCCCGCTGGATCGCGCCGGTCGTGCCCGAGCGCCGGGTCTTTGAACACTGTGCGCTGGTGATCCACAAGGGCCTGATTCAGGCGCTGGTCCCCCAGGAAGAGGCCGCCAAGCGCTACACCGCCGAGCAGGAAGTCTACCTGGGCAATCACCTGGTGATCCCCGGTCTGGTCAATGCCCACGGCCACGCCGCTATGAGCCTGCTGCGCGGCTACGCCGACGACCTGCCCCTGAAAACCTGGCTCGAAGAGCATATCTGGCCAGCCGAGGGCCAATGGCTCAGCGAGGACATGGTGCGCGACGGGGCCGAGCTGGCCATGGCGGAAATGATCCGCTCCGGGACCACCTGCTTCAGTGATATGTACTTTTTCCCGGAGCAGGTGGCCCAAGCGGCTCAGCAGGCCCATATACGGGCCCAAGTGAATTTTCCGATTTTCGATGCGCCCAGTGCCTGGGGCCAGGGGCCGGAGGACTACTTTCGCAAGGGCCTGGCGCTTCACGACGATTTCCGTGCCAGCCAGTTGATCCGGATCGGTTTCGGGCCCCACTCGCCTTACACTCTGTCCGATGAACCCCTCAAACGGGTCGCCACACTGGCTCAGGAGCTGGATGCCACGGTACAGATCCACCTGCACGAAACCGCGCAGGAAGTGGAGGAATCGCTTCAAACGCACGGCAAACGCCCGATCCAACGGTTGGCCGACCTGGGGCTGCTTTCTCCTCTGACCCAGTGCGTTCACATGACCCAGGTCGAAGATTCTGACATCGCTCTGCTGAGCGAAAGCGGCGCCCAGGTGATCCATTGCCCCGAGTCCAACCTCAAGCTGGCGAGCGGCTTTTGCCCGGTTCAGAAACTGCTGGATGCCGGGGTCAACGTCGCCCTGGGCACCGATGGCGCCGCCAGCAACAATGACCTGGACCTGCTGAGCGAAATGAAAACCGCCGCGCTGCTCGCCAAGGCGGTATCGGGCCGCGCCGATGCGCTGGACGCCCACACGGCATTGCGAATGGCGACGCTGAATGGTGCCCGCGCCCTGGGCCTGGAAGACGAAATTGGCAGTCTGGAAGTCGGCAAATCGGCCGACATCACCGCCATCGAGTTGAGCGATCTGCCCTCTCAACCCGTATACCACCCGGTGTCGCAATTGGTGTATACCAATTCCGGCCACAAAGTCAGCCACGTCTGGGTGACGGGCCGCGCCCTGATGATGAGTCGACAGCTGCAGACCCTCAACGAGCGGGAGCTGATCGGCAAAGCACGTTGGTGGGGCAAACAGATCGGATAATCTCTTTACCGTCGGGAGCAATGAAATGAGCAATGTCGACACGGCGGAAGTCGCCAAATTTGAAGCCCTGGCCAGCCGCTGGTGGGACCGGGACAGTGAATTCAAACCCCTGCACGACATCAACCCGTTGCGCGCCAATTTCATTGACGAGCACTCCCCCGTGGCGGGAAAAAAGGTGCTCGACGTCGGCTGCGGCGGCGGTATTCTGACCGAAGCACTGGCCCAACGCGGCGCTGGGGTGACCGGCATCGACATGGGCGAAGCCCCCCTCGGCGTGGCCCGCCTGCACGCCCTGGAATCCGGGCTGGACATCGACTATCGCCAGATCACCGCCGAGGACATGGCGGAGGAAAGTGCCGGTCAGTTCGACGTGGTGACCTGCCTGGAAATGCTGGAACACGTGCCCGACCCTGCTTCGGTCATTCAGGCCTGCGCCCGACTGGTCAAGCCCGGCGGCCACGTGTATTTCTCGACCATCAACCGCAACCCCAAGTCCTACGTGTTCGCCATCGTCGGAGCGGAGTACGTATTGAAACTGCTGCCTCGCGGAACCCACGACTACCGCAAATTCATCCGACCGTCGGAACTGTCGCGCTGGATGCGCGCGGCCAACCTGGAACTGAAAACGTTGACCGGCATGACCTACAACCCGTTGACCAAACGGTACAAACTGGACCGGCACGATGTCAGCGTGAATTACCTGCTGCACGCCCGACACGTCGGTTAACTCAGTCTTCAAACAGAAGTATTTCAATGGCCCAATCAAAAGATATCCGTGCCGTTCTCTTTGACCTGGACGGCACCCTGCTGGACACCGCCCCGGACTTCGTGGTGGTCGTCAACCGACTCCTGGCGGAATACGACCGCCCGCCCCTGCCGGCCGAAACCATCCGACGCAGCGTTTCCAACGGCGCTCGCGCTCTGGTGTGTCTGGCCTTTGACATCGACCCGGAGCACACCGACTTCGAGCCCTTGCGCGTGCGGCTGCTGGAAATCTACAGCGAACACCTGGCGGTACACACGGCATTGTTCCCGGGGCTGCAGGAGGTGCTGGATCAGTTGAGTGAGTGGAGCATTCCCTGGGGCATTGCGACCAACAAGCCGGCGGCCTATACCTTGCCGTTGATGGAGCAGTTGGACTTGAAACCGGCGTGCGAGTGTATTATTTGTCCGGACCATGTCGCCGAGCGTAAGCCGCACCCGGAGTCGCTGCTGTTGGCGGCGAAGAATTTGGGTTGTGAGCCGGAGCATATTGTTTATATTGGTGATCACCTGAGGGATATTGAGTGCGGCAAGCAGGCTGGTGCGGTGACGATTGCGGCGGCGTATGGTTATATCGAAGATGACGATGATGTGGATGCTTGGGGCGCTGATTATCGGGTGGATCACGGATCGGAGATTCTCGGGATTTTGAAGGACTTAGTGGAAGCTCAAAGTTTACTGGGGAGGTAAGTCGGAGTCCGGTTCAGGGTGGTGTGTACCCGTTGGAGACCCGCCGTGAATACATCCCTGTAGGCTTCTCATCGGCATCCATGCCTCAGAGAGTCTCCAACGGGTACACACCACCCTGAACCTCAGTGCCAATTGCTCCCATAAAAAAGCGTCATGGTCCACAAATACTTTATTGTGGCACTGAGGTGCGGAGAGGGGTACACCATTCATAGACTCTCTGAGGCATGGATGCCGATGAGAAGCCCCCATGGATGGGTTCACGGCGGGTCTATGAATGGTGTACCCCTCTCCGCACCGGACAATACTCAACCACAAAAGCCTAAAACCAAACAGGAAAAGAGTTAACTCATGAAGGTACCGGAAAACTACCAACCCGCGCCGAGCTTATTGAAAGACAAAATTATCGTCGTGACCGGAGCGGGCGATGGGATTGGCCGGGTGGCCGCAAAAACATTTGCTGAATACCGGGCCACCGTCGTACTGCTCGGGCGCACCATGGCCAAACTCGAACGCGTCTACGACGAAATCGAAGACGCCGGAGGGCCTCAACCCGCCATCTACCCCATCAACCTCGAAGGCGCCACCGAAAAAGACTACATCGACCTCAGCGACGCCCTTCATAAAGAATTCGGCAAAGTCGACGGACTGCTGCACAACGCCAGCGAACTGGGCGAACGCACCCCGCTGGCCAACTACGCCCCCGACACCTGGCAACGAGTCATGCAAGTGAACGTCAACGCCCCCTTCCTGTTGACCCAGGCCCTGCTGCCCCTGATGGAAAAAGCCGAGAACGCCAGCATCGTCTTTACCAGCTCCGGTGTGGCGCAGCGCGGACGCGCTTTCTGGGGTGCCTATGCGGCCTCCAAGGCAGCGCAGGACAACCTCATGCAGACCTTGGCCGACGAGCTCGGAGGCGCGTTGGATATTCGGGCCAACAGCATCAACCCCGGCGCCACTCGCACCCGCATGCGGGCCGCCGCGTATCCCGCGGAAGACCCCAACACGCTGCCAGCGCCAGAAGATCATATGCCGCTGTACCTTTACCTGATCGGTGAGGATTCGGTCGGAGTGAACGGGGAAATTTTTACCACCCAATAGCGGTAAAAATACCGAGCGGTTTCCAGCCGCCGGTTAGCGGGTGTTGTGCTCCTGCATGGCCTGCAGGAGTGACGCCTCGGCGCGAGACAGGCCGCAGCGGCGGGCGACTTCGTCCACGTCAACGCCCATGCGAAACAGTTGATTGGCTTCAGTGTAGGGGAGATCTTGCGCGCTCTCGGCGCCTGAGGCCGATGGCCCGCCGCCCTGGGCGACGCGTTTTTCCATGGCGATCAGACGGTTACCCATGCCGATGGCGGCGCTGTTGGCGACCGCCAACTCGTTTTCCAGACGGCGATGACTGGCACGGACCTGATCGACCCGGTCCCGACTCGCGCGCAGGGCGCTCAGCGCGACCCACAGGGCCAGGACACTGAGCACCAGGCTGACGATAACCCCCCACAGCAGCCAGTTCATCGGGCACAGAACTCCGATCCGGCCGGTTCGATAAGCATCTGGTTCACGGCAAGGCTCATCAAATCAGATGTCGTCCAGCTCGGCCCACTCTTCATTGGTGAGCAATTTATTGAGGTCGATCAGGATCAGCAGCTCATCGTTTTTGTGGCACACGCCCTGGATGAACTTGGCGCTCTCCTCGTTCCCGACGTTGGGAGCCGTCTCAATCTCGGACTGGTTCAGGTACACCACTTCCGCCACACTATCGACCAGAATGCCGATAACGTGGTTGTCAGTCTCGATAATGACGATGCGGGTATTGTCCGTGACCTCACCGTTCGACAGTCCAAACCGGTGGCGGGTGTCAATCACGGTCACCACGTTGCCCCGTAGATTGATAATACCCAGCACGTAGGAAGGCGCCCCGGGCACCGGTGCAATTTCGGAGTAGCGCAGCACTTCCTGCACCTGCATGACATTGATGCCGTAGGTCTCACCGTCCAGGCGGAATGTCACCCATTGCAGGACCTGATCATCCCCGTCTTTGGATTTCTTGTTACTGGTTTTTGCGCTGGTTTCAGTCGCCATACATCAAGTCCTCAAAATATCTTGCTTGGTCGGTTCGAGCACCGCGGAATCCTTTCTGCACTATAGCCGATTCGGTCCTTTCTTGCCTCTTCAATGTCGTCAAATTCTACACATTAAGCCCGCTTGCGGTCAGCCTCCATCAACAGCTGACCTACGCGGGGAATGTCCAGCAAGGCACACATATGCTCCTTGACCGTTCCCGCCAACCAGGGCCGTCGGCTGCGCTCGGAACGCCACTTCACATCTTCCGGGTCGAGCGTAATGGGTTGGTTCACCGAGTCCACGGCCAGGCCCCAGGGAACGCCGTCAATGGAAATCACATACTGGGCCGTTTCCACAAACCGTTCATCGTAGCGTTCGGGCATCACAAACTTGGCGGTATTCACTGTGCGAATTTTACCGCCCGGGGTCGGTAACAGCCCCATAAACCAATCCGCCTGCCCAAACAGTGGAGTCAATTCGTCGGTCAGGGGCTGGATCTGACCCAGCGCGACCAGAGGCACGGCCAACGTCAGGCCGGAGACCTTGAACAACAACACATCAAATCGCTGTTGCGCCCAGGCGGGCCGACCGTTTTCCAGCCACTCGACATCCTTCATACGGAAGGCCATCGCCGCCGGCTCGGGGGCCGGCTCAGGAAGATCCTCTACCTCGGGAACCTGGACGGGCTGGGCGACTTCGGGCGCCGGTGACGGCTCTACGATTTTGACTTGGGGGGCTGGCGGTTTCGGTGGCGCTATCGGGCGGGCTTCAATTTTTGTGGCAACCCCGGGATGCGCCTTGGGCTCGACCACAACGGGCTCACTGATCCGTTGTGCCACGGTCTGTTTCTGGGTGGCACTGTACAGCAGTTTTTGCAGGCGTTCGCGCTGCTCATCCTGCGGATCGGCATACGCGGGGCCTGTTGAGCTGGACTCGGGCCCAGTCAGAAGTTCATCCATATAGGCTTGAAGCAATGCCTGGGGATGGTCTTTGCGGGAACGACTCATTGTGGTGCCCCCGTCACGTCCGGTTCTTTGCGCATCAGCCACTTGTAAAGGGACCGGTAAGCCTCCACTCCCCGACTGTCGGCCTCATACAGATGCGGCGGCACGCCGGCCTTACTGGCGTCCCGGAATTTGGTATCCACCGGAATCATTCCGGGCCAGACCTGGGTCGGGTAGCTGTTGCGAATGCTGAGCAGGCTGCTGACTGACGCTTGAGTCCGGCGATCAAACATGACCGGCACCACGTGATATTCCAGCGGCCGCTTGCGGGATTTGGTCATCATCTCCAGAGTGTTGACCATGCGCTCCAGCCCCTTCAGCGCCAAAAACTCGGTCTGCACCGGTAACACCAATCGCTGGGCCGCCGCCAGAGCATTGATCATCAACACGCCGAGCAGCGGTGGGGTATCAACCAGCACCAGATCGTAGTCATCGTACACTTGCGTCAGCGCCTTGGTCAGTACCAGGCCCATGCCCTCCTGGCCGATAGCGTGGCGTTCCAGAGTGGCGAGCGCGGTCGCGGATGGCAGCAGGTGGAGATTCTTGAAGTCCGTCGGCAGAATCAGCTCGCGCACCCGCTCGGGCGTGAGTTGTTTGCGCTCCTCAAACAGTGTGAAAACACTCTGTCTGGCAGTGTCGGGATCTTGACGAAAATAGGTGCTCAAAGAACCGTGGGGATCCAGGTCCAATAACAGGACGCGCCGCCCCTTCTCGGCCGCAAGGCCGCCCAGGGCAACGGTGGTGGTGGTTTTTCCAACCCCACCTTTTTGATTGGCTACACTCCAGACGCGCAACGCTCGCGATCCTCAAACGTGATGAACTGACAGTTTTTTGGCCCTAATTGAACGCGGGGCCGCGTTTGACCGGTATACGCCTCAGTTTTGCAAGGCATGTGCCAACCCCGTCACGGGGACTCGCGGGGAAGATCAGGGTCACTGCTGAACAACAACCCCCCGCCGTCCAGCTGCACCGGCTCAATGGGTGCGGACGCTTCGTCCTGAGCGCCGCCGTCCTGTGCTCCGTTATCGGCACCACCCGTCCCTTCTTGAGTCGGTGTACCGGCTTCCGGTTCGCGCGGCGGTAAAAAACCCGGGTCGGTTTCATCCAGGGCGGCGCTGGGCCGCGGTACCGCTTCGCGCGCAATCATCAGGGCCACCCGCCGGTTCTGGGCCCGCCCTTCGGGGGTCTCGTTGTTGGAGACCGGCTGGTGTTCACCATAACCGACGGCGGACAGTCTTTGCGGACCGACTCCCGCTCCGGCCAGTAACTTGACGATAGCGCTGGCGCGCGCGGCAGACAGCTCCCAGTTACTGGGGTAGCGTTGATTGCGGATCGGTTGGTTATCCGTGTGGCCTTCGACCTGAACGGGGTTATCGTATTCGGCCAGCAAGCGCGCCATTTCAGCGAAAATGTCCTGAGCCTGCGCGCTCAACTCGGCGCTGCCGGACTCGAAGAGGATACTGTCACGCAGCTCCACCTGAAGCCAATACTCATTGGCATACACTTCCAACAGGTCATCGCCGATCAATTCGGAAAAGCGGCTGCTGATGCGCCGGGCCAGCTCTCCGAGTTCACCCAACTCGCCCTCATCGGCGGTCCCCCCGGGCTGGCCGAGGCGCGGTTGTTCGGTGTCCCCCCGGTCGTCGCCCCGAATATCGATCGCCGAGGTGGACGGCGAAAGAGAAGGCTGCCCCACCTGGATCGGATCGAGGGCCCGGGCTGGCTCGAATGCCTCCATCAGAGTATCGGACAGGACCCGATACTTGCTTTCGTTCACCTGGGAAATGGAATACATCACCACGAAAAACGCGAACAACAAGGTGATGAAGTCAGCGTAGGAAACCAGCCAGCGCTCGTGATTGACGTGCAGTTCTGTGGGTCGGCGGCGTGGCATTCAGGGAACCACCTTCTACCGGTGCAGGTAGCCGTTGAGTTTCATCTCAATGGCACGCGGATTCTCACCATCGGCAATGGCGATGATGCCCTCGATCATCAGTTCCCGATAATGGGAGCGTTCATTGATACACATTTTGAGTTTGTTGGCGATGGGCAGCAAAAACAGGTTGGCAAGCGCCACACCATAAATGGTCGCGACAAAGGCCACCGCAATTCCGGGCCCCAGCTGCTCCGGATCCGCCAGGTTACGCATCACATGGATCAGCCCCATCACCGCGCCGATAATACCAATGGTCGGGGAGTAGCCACCCATGCTTTCATAGAAGCGTACCGCATCCTGATCCCGTTGCTCACTCAGGATCAGTTCGTTTTCCATGACTCGACGAATCACCTCAGGCTCGCTGCCGTCCACCATCAACTGCAGCCCCTTGCGGGCGAACGGGTCCTTCTCACCGTCAGCAATCTGCTCCAGCCCGAGCAACCCCTGCTTACGGGCGGTCACCGACCAGCGGACCAGTTTATCAATGCCCCCCTGAAAGGCGTTGACCGGTGGCCAGAAAATCCAGGGAAAAATCTGCAAAGCCCGCTTCAGGTGGACCTTGGGTGTCTGCAGCATAGCGGCGCCGACGGTACCGCCAATCACGATCAATGCCGCCGGTCCGTTGAGCAGAGAGGAAAGTGTCCCACCCTCGATAAAATTGCCACCAATCAGGGCCGCGAAGCCAATGATGACACCGAGGATGCTCAGGATATCCATTTCAGCAGACCTCTCGGGACAGGCGCGGCCCGATCTCTTTCAGGCTCAAGACTTTGTCCGACAAGCCGGCCTTGGCCACCGCCATGGGCATGCCGTAAATGACGCAACTGGCCTCGTCCTGGGACCAGATGGTGGCCCCCTCCTGCTTCAACATACGAGCCCCTTCCCGGCCATCGGCTCCCATCCCGGTCAACACCACACCCAGCACCCGATTGCCGTAGTGCTTGGCAGCGGAGCCGAAGGTAATATCCAGGGAAGGTCTGTAGGTCATGCGCTGGTCTTCAACAATTTTCAGACCACCCCGGCCATCGAGCATCAGCTGTTTGCCGCCGGGCGCCAGCAGGGCCAGGCCCGGCTCCAGGCTATCGCCGTCAACCGCCTCCCGGACGCGAATCTGGCATTGCCGATCCAGTCTTTCCGCGAAGGCCCGGGTGAAATTTTCCGGCATGTGCTGCACCAGAACGATGGGCACCGGGAAGTTGGCGGGCAGATTGACCAACACGTCGGTCAGTGCTACCGGGCCACCGGTGGATGCCCCGATCACCAGCAGCTTGACGCTGCCGCGGGCCATTCTGGGCGCCGGCGTCGGTTCACGTGGGGCCGGCGCGGGTCGCTCGGCCGGTACCGGGCGCTGCAGTTTGGTCGCCTCGCGCGTGGCCGACGCCGAAGCCTTGGCCTGCTTGCCGAGGGTCAAGAGCCGCTCGTGCAGTTTATCTCTCAGTTTCTGGGCACTGCGAGAGACTTCGCCGAAGTCCTTCGGCATAAAGTCCATGGCGCCTGCCGCCAGCGCATCCAGGGTGATCCGGGCGCCTTCGTAGGTCAGGGAGGAGAACATCAGAATCGGCACAGGCCGCTCGGCCATGATGTGCTTGACGGCGGTGATGCCGTCCATTTCCGGCATCTCGAAGTCCATGGTCACCAGGTCCGGGCGCAGCGAGCGAGCCTGTTCCACCGCCTCTCGCCCGTTGGTGGCGGTGCCGACCACCGATAGATCGGGGTGTTGATCGATCATTTCTTTCAGCCGCTGGCGAAAGAAATTCGAGTCATCCACCACTAACACCCTCAATGGCATTCTTCAGAGCTCCTGACCTTGAATGAACAATCGGCGACCCCGGTTCGGAGCCGCCCTGGGAGACGTGTCGCCGTTACACACCACCGGCGTAACGTTTGAGCAAGCCGGGAATGTCGAGAATCAGCGCCATGGTACCATCACCGGTGATGGTGGCACCCGCCATGCCGGGTGTGCCCTGCAACATTTTTCCGAGCGGTTTGATCACCACTTCCTCCTGCCCGATCAGTTGATCAACCACAAAACCGACCAGACGGGTACCAATGGCGACGATGACGACATGGGCTTCGCGTTCACGCTCTTTCCGCCCACCGGCGATCAACCAATCTTTAAGATAAAACACCGGAATTGCCCGGTCACGAATGGTCACACATTCCTGACCGTCTACCGTGTGAGTTTTGCGCATGTCCATGTGGAAAATTTCCTGGACGCTGGCCAATGGCAACGCAAAGGCCTGCTTATGCAGCATGACCATCAGTGTAGGCATGATGGCCAGAGTCAGGGGCACTTTGATGTTCAGGCGCGTCCCTTTCCCCTTGGTGGATTGAATTTCGATGGTACCGTTGAGCTGGGTGATCTTGGTCTTGACCACGTCCATGCCAACCCCTCGGCCGGACACGTCTGAAATTTCTTTCTTGGTGGAAAAACCCGGCGCAAAAATCAGGTTGAACGCTTCGGTATCGGTCAAGCGATTGGCGCCGTCCCGATCCATCACCCCTTTTTCCACGGCGATATCGCGCAGCTTGTCCGGGTCCATCCCTGCCCCGTCATCGGTAATCGACAACAGGATATGATCACCCTCTTGTTCGGCCGCCAGGACGACTTTGCCGGCGCGGGGTTTGCCGCTGGCCTCGCGCTCGTCAGGCAGTTCGATGCCGTGGTCCACGGAGTTACGCACCAGGTGCACCAGCGGATCAGACAGGGCTTCGACCAGGTTTTTGTCCAGATCGGTCTCCTCCCCAACCAGCTCCAGGCTGACTTCTTTTTTCAGGTTGCGAGCCAAATCCCGAACCACCCGGGGGAAGCGACCAAACACTTTTTTGATCGGCTGCATCCGGGTCTTCATCACTGAGCTCTGCAGGTCGGCAGTCACCACATCGAGGTTCGAGACCGCTTTGGCAAGCGCCTCGTTTTCGATATCGTCTCCGAGACGCACCAGCCGGTTGCGCACCAATACCAGCTCGCCCACCATGTTCATGATTTCATCCAGACGCTGGGTGTCTACCCGTACCGACGTTTCCGCCGGGGCTGGACCGCCCTCTTTGTCCGCCTTGGTACCGGGCTTGGCCACCGGCGGCTTGCCGCCGTCTCCCGAACCACCCTGGGCGGGTTTGGGGGCAGCGTTCGATGCCGCTGGCTTGGCCGCCTCGGGCTTTGCCGGTGCTGTCTGGGGCGGTGGAGCGGAGGACGCGCTTACCGTCGCCGTGGGGCCTTTGCCTTTGCCGTGAAGCTCATCCAGCAGGGACTCGAACTCATCGTCGGAAATCAGATCCTCGTCGCCCTTGGCCTTTTTCTTGTCTCCCGCCGAAGGGGCCGGCGCACTGACACCGGGTCCCTTGCCTTTGCCGTGAAGCTCATCCAGCAATGCTTCGAACTCGTCCTCACTGATATCGTCTTTCTTGCTCTCACCGGCCACTTTCTTTTCCGGTGCGGGAACGGCCCCAGGGGCGCTGGGGCCTTTGCCTTTGCCGTGTAGCTCATCCAGCAGCGCTTCGAACTCGTCGTCTTCGATCACGTCGTCTTTTTTGGACGGCTTTTCATCAGAGGCTGAAGGCTTCTGAGCGGGCGTTGAAGGCTTGGCAGTTGGCGCTGAGGGCTGGTCAGTTGGCGCTGAGGGCTCTTTGGTGTGCGCTGAAGGCTCTTTGGCTTGCGCTGAAGGCTCTTCGGAAATGGCGTCGAGCAGTTGTTCGAATTCGTCGTCGGTAATATCGCCGGTGGGAGCCGGCGCATCGGAATTTGTGGGTTGCGCTTCTTCGACGCTGCTCTCAGCGTCGGAGCGAGTCTCATCATCGGCGCTGCCACCATCAATGGGTTGGCCGTCGACCAGTCGCTGCAGCGTGTCAATCAGTTGGGGGTCGGCCGGGGACATGGCCTCGCCCTGGGATATTTCGGAGAACTGCTGATTGATGGTGTCCAGAGACTGGAGCACCACATCCATCAACTCCGAGGTAACCTGACGTTGCCGGTTGCGCAGAACATCAAAGAGGTTCTCGGTAACGTGGCAGCACTCCACCATGGCGTCGAGTTGCAGAAAGCCGGCCCCGCCTTTGACTGTATGAAAGCCGCGGAAAATGGCGTTGAGCAGATCGGTGTCATCGGGACGCTGCTCCAGTTCAACCAGCTGTTCCGAGAGCTTCTCCAGTATCTCTCCCGCTTCGACCAGGAAGTCCTGGAGAATTTCTTCGTCGTCACCGAACCCCATTCAGCGCTCCTATCAGACCTATATCAATCGTTGTTGTCATCGTGGCGGATGCACTTTCTTGCACACTGGCGAATTGACGCAGTGACTGAGCGGCGTTCCGGCGTTCTTTGAGCCGGATTCGCACCCGGCGCCTTCGAGCTCAAAAGTGCCCGTCAAAAGCCCAGGCTTGAGAGCAGATCATCCACTTCATCCTGACTGGATACCACATCGGCTCGCTCTGTGGCATTCATCTGCGGGCCTTCCCCCGAGCTTGTCCGACTCTTTTTGGCCGTCTTCTCTTCGGTATCGGCATCCAGCGGCAAACCTGTAATATCTTCCACCTGAGACGCGATTTTGACCAGGCTGACCAGATCCTGCTCAACGTCGTTGATCAGGCCAATCACCCGTTTGAGCACCTGACCGGTCAGATCCTGAAAGCCCTGCTCCAGCACGATTTCCTGCATATTCTTGCCAATCTGCTCGGTGCCGGTTTCCATCTGGCCCAGAAAATTGTCCATCCGGTGGTAGAGCTCGCGGAACTCGTCGGGGCTCATTTCACGGCGCTTGAGACGCGCCCACTCCTCTCGAAGCGAACCGGCTTCCTGCCCCAGGTTGGTCGCGATGGGCGCGGACTCGTCCACCATATCCATGGTGCGCTCGGCCGCCTTCTGCGTGAGCTCGATCACGTAGTTCAGACGATTGGAGGCGTCCCGAATTTCCGAATTTTGGATGTTCGGTGGCTCGGAGCTCAGGTCGCCATCGACATTGAAATTCACGATGGCGTCGTGCAAACCGCGGGTGAGCCGACCCACCGACTGGAAAATATGTCGGTCCCGCACTTCGGTGATGGCATGAATCAATTGCGAAGCGTCTTCGTACTGACTGTCCTGAAGGCGGTCAATCAGTAACTTGGCGCACTCCTTCAGTTCGGAGATGAACGCTTCGTTTTCATGCAACTGGGATGTTGAAGCCATGAATAAGCCTTATTCTCGCTATGGGCCGGGGCCGTCCGCCACCGGCGGCGCAGGGATTACCCTAGGCGCTCAAAAATCTTCTCAATTTTTTCCTTGAGAGCCGCGGCGGTGAACGGCTTGACCACGTAGCCATTGACCCCGGCCTGAGCCGCTTCAATGATCTGGTCACGCTTGGCCTCAGCCGTCACCATCAGCACCGGCAGAGTTTTCAACTTCTCGTCTTCCCGCACCGCACGCAAGAGGTCGATGCCCGTCATTCCCGGCATGTTCCAGTCGGTCACCAGGAAATCGAAATCGCCGCTGCGCAACATCGGCAGTGCCGTCACCCCGTCATCAGCCTCATGGGTGTTGCTGAACCCCAGGTCTCTGAGCAGGTTTTTAATAATCCGTCGCATTGTCGAGAAATCGTCGACAATCAGGATTTTCATGTTTTTATCCAATGCAACCTCCGTCTACTCTGGCGGGAGTCAATTCAAGATGGGCAGCTGCCCCGTCTGGTGTTCATTCTAGCAGCCCGGCGCGCTCTGAGGGCAGGCAAATTACCCAGAAACGCCCGGCAGGTCAATCGCCACCCTGCCAATCCGCCAAGCGAGTGCGCAAGCGCAAGGCGGCCTGACTGTGAATCTGGCTCACGCGGGACTCACTGACCCCCAGTATCTGGCCGATCTCCTTGAGATTCAGCTCTTCGTCGTAGTAAAGGGCCAGCACGAGCTTTTCACGTTCCGGTAGTTGGGTTATCGCCTGCGCCAGCGATTGCTTTAGGTCCGAACGCTGAATTCCTTCCAGAGGGCTGGCGTGCTCACTGCCCGGCCCCGCCATACTCAGGCTGGACTCGTCGTCCCCGAAAGTCTCTTCATAACTGAACAGACGGCTGGCGCTGGCATCGCGCAGCATATCGAAATATTCATTCAGCTCAATGCCCATCTCCTCGGCGACCTCCGCGTCCTGCGCGTCCCGGCCGGTACGCGCTTCAACGCTACCAATGGCCTCGCTGATACGGCGGGTATTGCGATGCACCGAGCGCGGAGCCCAGTCACCGCGCCGCATTTCATCAACGATGGCCCCGCGAATGCGGATTCCGGCATAGGTTTCGAAGCTGGCGCCGCGAGACGAATCATACTTCTGTGAGGCCTCAAGCAGCCCAATCATGCCGGCCTGAATGAGGTCATCCACCTGAACACTGGCAGGCATACGCAACATCATATGGTGTGCGATGCGCTTCACCAGCACAGCGTAATCCTCGACTCGGATCTGGTTGCCAAGTTGTCGGGTTTTATCGTACATGGCTAATCCATTGGCTGTGGCCATTGTCAGCTACCTCGTCACACCCACGTCCACCGTCAATCTTCAACGGCTGTTAGCCACCTGCAGCAGACGCTCTACAAAAAACTCCAGACGCCCCGTCGGTGCACTGGGAAGCGGCCACTGGTCCACCTCCCGCGCCAAATCCCGAATGGCCTGGGAGGCCTTGGCGTGTGGGGCAAACTCCAGCAGCGACTTCTGCTTCTGGACGGCCCGGCGAACATTCTCATCAAAAGGAATAGACCCGACATACTGCAGAGTGACATCCAGAAACCGCTCGCACACGCTGTTCAGCTTGTTGTACATCGACTGGCCCTCGCGCGACGTGCGGGTCATGTTGGCCACCACCCGGAATCGCTGAAGGCCGTGATCGCGGTTCAGAACTTTGATCAGAGCGTAGGCATCGGTGATGGAGGAGGGTTCGTCGCAGACCACCACCAGCACCTCGTTGGCGGCCCGCACGAAGCTGATGACGGTATCGGAAATGCCGGCGGCGGTATCCACCACCAGAATGTCGACCTGGTCGCTCAATTCGCTGAACGCATTGATCAGGCCGGCATGTTCCCGCGGTCCAAGCATGGTCATGCGCTGCACACCGGAAGCGGCGGGAACAATCTTGAGTCCGGCGGGGCCATTGACCAGAACCTCCCGGAGGCTCATGCCTCCATCGAGGACATCGGACAGTGTGTGCTTGGCCTTGAGCCCGAGCAACACGTCCACGTTCGCCAGCCCCAGGTCGGCATCCAGAAGGACAACGCGACGGCGCAGCTCCGCCAGGGCAATACTCAGGTTGACGGAAATATTGCTTTTGCCCACGCCACCTTTACCGCCGGAAACGGCGATGACCTGAACCGGACGCATTTGACTCATTTGCCCATAAACTCCTAAAAATCCGCTATCGACCCCCTCTTCGGGGTTGTTATTTCGAGGTCGGTGGTTACACCGCCCGGGCGGTGACTCCGCTGGCGGAGGAAGCGGAACCACGTGCCCTGGATTCATCCCGCCGACCAATCAGGCTGGCGGCCCGGGTCACCAACTGGTGAGCTCGCGCCACTTCGATATCTCTCGGAATATCCTGACCGTGGGTAGTATAGACGATTGGCACCCCGCCCTGCATAACCACGCCCAACGCTTCGCCCAGACTGGCGCTCTCGTCGAGCTTGCTCAGCACACAGCCCGCCAGCCCCGCGCCACCATAAGCGTGAATGGAGGCTTTGAGCAACGCCGGCTGGCTGTTACTGGGCAGCACCAACAGTGACTTCACTTGCGGCTGACGGGAGAGGCTCGCCATCTGCTCGGTCAAGCGCGCGTCGCCCTGGCGGAAGCCGGCGGTATCGATCAGCACCAGCGAGTGCCGTCGCAGACCGTACAAGACGGCATCCAGCGATTGTTGATCGTCTACGACGCGAAGCGTGACGCCCAATATACGGGCGAGCGAGCGCAACTGGTCATGGCCGCCAATGCGGTGCGTATCCAGGGTGACCAGGGCCACTTCCCTCGGCCCGTGCTGCATCACGTAACGGGCCGCCAGCTTACCGATTGTCGTGGTTTTGCCAGCGCCCGTCGGGCCCACCAGGGCAAACACGCCCCCCTTTGCCACCGGGTCGCCGGCGTCGGCGGGCAGTTCGCGAGCCAGGCTGGCCAGAGTGCCGTTCCACGCCTGGGCGAGGTCTTTGCTCGGGCGGCTGCGTTCGAGCAGCGGTCCGACCACCTCCGCGGGTAAACCCATCCGCTCCAGGCGCCGCCCGACGCTGGCCTGCGCCGGCGTACGAGAGGGTTGCCCTTTGTCGCTGCCCAACATTTTCGACAGCTGCTCCTCCAGTAGAAAACGCATTTCTGCCAGTTCGCTCTGCAGGGTGTCGAGTCGATTGTCCTGTTCGGCCGTATTGGCCGCCGGGGCGGCCTCGGCCATCGGTGTCGACCGGGGTTTGGCCGAGGCTTGCGCCTGCCATTGATCATCGCGCAGAGGATAACGCTCCGCCGCACTCATGGGCCGTGTGCCCGAGGCCTGCTCTTCAGCGCCCTCCAGCAAGGAGCGTTTGATGCGGATGCCGGCGTTGACCCGCTGGTTGGGCTGCAGGTATTCGCGCGCCGAGGCCTCCAGATCACGTTCGATATTTTTCTGGGCCGCCTGGCGCTGAAGGGCCCGCTCGATGGCCTCAGCACGCTGCTGCCCGGTTTCCGCCGCCGGTTCGCCCGGGGCGGCACTTGGCCCAGCCCCCGTATCGCCCGCTCGGGTCTCCGGGGGCGTCTCGGGCACATTCGGCGCCGCGCGGGTTGTCAGCAGCTCGACACCGTCTTTGGTGCGGTTGCTGGACAGAATGACGGCATCCGGCCCAAGCTCCTGGCGGACCATTTCCAGGGCGCGTCGCATATCCGCCGCGAGAAATCGTTTCACCTGCATCTTCGTGCTCCTCATTCAGCCGCTATTGCCGGTTGTTGGGCTTGCCTGCGCCCACGGTGGCATCAATGGAAATCTGTTTGTTGTCCGGGATTTCGGTATACGCCAGGACGTTCATATCGGGCACGCTGTTGCGAGCGAACCGGGCCAGCATGTTGCGCAGCGGCGCCGCCACCAGAAGCACCAGCGGCTTACCCGCCACTTCCTGCTTCTGGGCGGCCTCAATCAGAGACCGCTGCAGCCGTTCCGCCAGGCTCGGTTCAATAAAGGCGCTATCGTCAGCGCCAGATTTTTGTGCCTGCTGAAGGGTATTCAGCAATAACTGTTCCAACTCGGGCTCGAGGGTGATGACCGGAAGCTCCGGGTCCGGCCCCACGATGTTCTGGACGATCTGACGCGACAGGGCCACACGAGCGGCGGCTGTCAGAGTGGCGGGATCTTGACTCTTGCCGCCACTGGCCGCCAAGGCTTCGGCGATTGAACGCATATCGCGAATCGGCACCCGCTCGCGCAACAGGTTCTGCAGAACCTTCAACAGAACATTGAGGCTGACGGTATTGGGGACCAGCTCCTCCACCAGTTTGGGGGAGCTCTTCGACAGCATATCCAGCAGCTTCTGCACGTCCTCGTGGCCGAGCAACTCCCAGGTGTGCTTCTGCAGAATCTGGTTGAGGTGCGTCGCCACAACCGTGCTGGCGTCCACGACGGTATAGCCCAGTGTCTGGGCCTTCTCTTTTTGCCCGGCATCTATCCAGACCGCGTCCAGCCCGAACGCCGGATCTTTGGTTTTGGTCCCATCCAGATCGCCGAACACCTGACCCGGGTTGATGGCCATTTCCCGATCCGGATACACCTCCGCCTCGGCCAGGGCCACGCCCATGAGGCTGATGCGGTAGCCATTGGGCAGCAGATCCAGATTGTCGCGAATGTGCACCGAGGGAATCAGAAAACCCATTTCCTGGGACAGCTTGCGGCGAACGCCTTTAATGCGTCCCAACAACTCTCCGCCCTGCCCCCGGTCCACCAGAGGAATCAACCGGTAGCCCACTTCCAGGCCGATGATATCCACCGGCTGGACGTCATCCCAATCCAGCTCCGCGGACTCCCTGGATGGCGGCAACGACGCCTGGCCGCTCCCGGGCGTGGAGGGCGTGACCGCCGGCCCCCTGTCAACAGAGCTTCCCCCGGCGCCCCCGCGCGATGAAGGGAAGTCCCGATCCTCCTCCACGGGTTGGGGTTGTTGGCTGCGCCAATATATATAGTACGCCAGCGCACCACAGAGAAACCCCAGCCCGAGAAACGCCACATGCGGCATGCCGGGAATGGACCCCATCAGCAACAGCACGCCGGCGGCGATCGCCAGCGCCTTGGGCGAGTCAAACATCTGCCCCATAACCTGTTCGCGCATGTCCTCGGAGCTGTTTACGCGAGTGACCAGAATCGCTGCCGAGGTGGACAGCAACAGCGAGGGAATCTGCGCAACCAGCCCATCCCCAATGGTCAGAAGAATGTAGTTCTGCAGCGCCACCTCGAACGACAGGTCATGCTGGATCATCCCGATACCGAGACCCCCAATAATGTTGATAACCAGAATCAGAATACCGGCAATCGCATCCCCTCGAACAAACTTGCTGGCCCCGTCCATCGCCCCGTAGAAATCGGCCTCGCTGGCCACTTCTTGACGACGGGTACGGGCTTCTTCCTGGTCGATCAGCCCGGCATTCATGTCGGCGTCAATCGCCATTTGTTTGCCCGGCATGGCATCCAGCGTAAACCGGGCACTCACCTCGGAAATACGTCCGGCACCTTTGGTCACCACCACAAAGTTGATGATCATCAGGATCAGAAACACGATGAGGCCTACGGCGTAGTTCCCGCCAATCACCACTTCACCAAACGCCTGGATCACTTTCCCGGCAGCATCGCCGCCCTCGTGGCCGTTGAGCAGCACGACGCGGGTGGAGGCGACATTCAGCGCGAGCCTAAGAAGCGTGGCGATCAGGAGGATGGTGGGAAATACCGCGAAGTCGAGCGGCCGCATGGCGTAGATGCCCACCAGTAGAACGACGATGGATAGGGCAATATTGAATGAGAAGAAAGCGTCCAGCAGTATCGGCGGTACGGGCAGGATCATCATGCCTAGGAGCATCAGCAGGAGGACGGGGATACCGATGTTGCCCTGCCCGAGTCCACGTATATGGCGGAATGCGGCCCGGCGGTCGATGTTGTTGAGTTGACTGAAGCTGGGTAGTGCCATGAAGGTCGCTTTTTTGACGGTTTGTCGTAGTTAAGCGACCTACCGCAAGAAGTGTACCAGTTGGCTCACTACTCCTCTTTCTCCCCATTTTATTCTGACCACACTATCCGAAATATGGCACTGAGGACCGGAGTGGGGTACACCCTTCCAAGACCGTGGAGCGGGGGACCCGCGATTCGAGCCCCCAGGGATGGGTTTACGGCGTGTTTTGGAAGGGTGTACCCCACTTCGGGCCGGACTCGCTGCTGGTTTAGGAGTTCTATTTGAGGTTCGGCGGCTACGGTGTATACCGGTTGGAGACCCGCCGTGAACCCATCCATGGGGGCTTCTCATCGGCATCCATGCCTCAGAGAGTCTCCAACCGGTATACACCGCATCCGCCTAAGAGCGTCACTTTCCCTCTGGACTCCGTTAGCGTCGGAGTTTAGTCCAAAGCGTTAGTCGTACTGCATGTTTCTTGGGACCGGAATATTTCTTGGGTACTGTGGGCGGTCCCCCCTGCCTTTGCGATAATTGCGCAACTGGAACACATACGCCAACACCTGCGCCACCGCCATATACAAATCCGCCGGAATTTCCTGATCCAACTCCGTCGTATAATAAATCGCCCGCGTAAGCACCGGCGACTCCATGATATCGATATTGTGCGCCCGGGCGATCTCCCGGATCTTCAGCGCCGTCTGGTCACCCCCCTTTGCCAACAACACCGGCGTCGCCATCGCCTCCGGGTCATAACGCAGCGCCACCGAATAGTGGGTGGGGTTCGTGATCACCACATCCGCCTTCGGCACCTCCGACATCATCCGCCGCTGGGCCATTTCCCGCTGCAACTGGCGGATGCGGCTTTTCACCTCGGGCTTGCCCTCCGTGTCCTTCATCTCGTCTTGGACTTCCTGACGGGACATTTTCAGTTTCTGGGCGTTGTCCCAGATTTGGAACGGAACGTCGATGGCGGCGATGGCGATGGTGACGGCCGCCAGGGCAATCGCGCCGACGCCGGTGAGCCACATGGCGTTTTTGATGGCGGTGATCGTTTCCTGGTCGGACAGGCGCATCATGTCTTGTTGCTGAATGGCCAGTAGCGCAATGGCTACGGCCATGATCAGTATGACTTTGCCCAGGGCCTTGGCCAGTTCCATCAGGGCCTTGAGGGAGAACATGCGTTTAAGGCCGGCGCCGGGGTTCATGCGGCTGGCCTTGGGCGCCATGGATTTGCCGCTGAAGAGCCAGCCGCCCAGGCCGATGGGGCCCGCGATGGAGGCGATAAAGAGCAAAATAAACACCGGCATCATGCTCAGGGTGCCGTGGTAAAGGGAGGCGGCAAAGTGTTCGACCATGCTGTCGGTGTCAAAGATCACTTCCCGGTCCAGTGAGAAGTTGTATTGGAGTATGCCCGCGAGTTTGCCCGACATGTAGGGGGCGAATATGAACAGTCCCACGGTCCCGGCGAGCAGGATGAAGGTGGTGGTCAGTTCCCGCGAGCGTGGGATCTGCCCTTCTTCGCGCGCTTTTTCCTGTTTTCGCGCCGTGGGTTCTTCTGTTTTTTCCTGACTGCTGTCGTTGTCTTCGGCCATCAGGGCAGACCTATCACTTGGCGAACGATGAGAAAGGCTTCCTGAGTAAACAGTTCAAACGCGGGCAGGAAGGCCGGCAGCACGAGCCACATGACCAGCAGCCCGAAGATCAGTGTCATGGGGAAGCCGACGGTGAAGACGTTCATTTGGGGCGCGGATCGGTTCATGGCGCCGAAGGCCATGTTGATGACCATGATGGCGGTGAATACGGGCAGTGTGATGACCAGGGCGGAGCTGAATAACCAGCTGCCCATGCCGGCAATGCTGGCGAAGGCGCCGGGGCCGAGTCCGTTCCCTCCGATGGGGAGGGTGTTGAAGCTGTCTATCAGCATTCCGATCAGTATCAGGTGGCCGTCGACGATCAGGAACAGGAGGGTCGCCAGTAGCAGGTAGAACTGGGACAGTACGCTGGTGGAGACGCCGGTGGATGGGTCGTTCATGGCGGCGAAGCCTAGGCCCATTTTCATGGCCATGAGTTCGCCGGAGAGGATAAATATTTGCAGAAATACTTGGAGCATGAAGCCCATGGCGATGCCGATGAGGAGTTCTTTGGCGACGATGACCATGGCTGCCATTGAGACGAGGTCGATGGCGGGGGGTGGCGGCAGCATGGGGGCGACGAGGATGGTGGTGAAGAAGGTGAGTACGACGCGGACTCGGGCGGTGATGGTTTGGGCGCCGATCACGGGCATGGCGAGGAACAGGCCACCAATGCGGAGCATCGGCCAGATGTACTGTCCGATAAATTGCATCAGTTGTTGTTCGCTCAGTACCAGTTCGTTCACTTTCTTTCGGTTCGTCTCTTAGAGATTTTGCGTTGTAGAGGGTTCGGTTTCTAGAAAGTCGGGCCTCTTAGAAAGCCCGGCTTCGGTATCGGGTGCATGGTTCCCGGACACGCCGTAAATACTTCCCTGTAGGCTCGAATCGCGAGTCCCTCGCTCCACGGTCCGGGAACCATGCACCCGATACCGAATCCTCATTTGTTGCTTCGCGTTCAACGGAATTTTCTAACCAATTAAGTTTGGGACGTTGGTATATAAACGGGTAAACAAATCCATAAATTCCGTCAGCAGCCAGGGGCCGGCAATCATGACGGAGATGAGCGTCACGAGTAGCCTGGGTAGAAAACTCAGGGTTTGTTCGTTGATCTGGGTGGCGGCCTGGAACATGCTGACGACGAGGCCGACGATGAGGCCGGGGCCGACGATGACGATGAGCATGAGTACGGTCAGGTAGAGGGCGTCGGCGAAGATGTCCATGACGACTTCTGGGGTCATTGTTGCCTCCTATACGCCGAAGCTGGCCGCGAGTGTGCCGATGAGCATGGCCCAGCCGTCGACGAGGACGAAGAGCATGATTTTGAACGGCAGGGAGATGATCAGCGGTGATAGCATCATCATGCCCATGGCCATGAGCACGCTGGCGACGACGATGTCGATGACCAGGAATGGCACGAAGATGATGAATCCGATCTGGAACGCGGTTTTCAGTTCGCTGGTGATGAAGGCCGGGACCAGGATGCTGAACGGGGTGTCTGCCGGGGTCTGGATTTCGGGGTTGCCGGCGATGCCGACGAACAGTTCGATGTCGGACTCGCGCGTCTGGGTCAGCATGAATGAGTGAAACGGTTCGGCGGTGCGGGACAGCGCGGTCTGGGCGTTGATGTCTTCGTTGATGTACGGTTGCAGCGCCTCGGCGTTAACGCGTTCGAGGACCGGTTGCATGATGAACAGCGTCAGGAACAGGGACAGGCCGATGAGGATCTGGTTGGATGGCGACTGTTGCAGCCCGAGCGCCTGGCGCAGGATGGCGAAGACGATGATGATGCGGGTGAAGGAGGTCATCATCAGCAGGATGGCCGGCAGGAAGGTGAGCGCGGTCATGATCGCGAGGATCTGCAGCGTCACCGTATATTCCTCGGTGCCGTCGGGCTGGGTGGTGACGGTCAGGGCCGGCAGGCCGGGGATGGCAGGCAGGGAGCCACCGATCACGTCTTCCTGGTTTTGCTGTTGGGGTTCATCCGGTGCCTGCGGGCCTTCCTGTGCCATGGCGCCCGTTGCACTCAGTGCCAGAATAAGCATCAGAAATAGCCGGGCGAAGCCACGGTTTAATGTGCGCTGTATTGGAATCATTGGGGCTTTTGCTTTTGGGTTTCGGGCGCTGGTGTGTCTGAAGCGGGCGCTCTGTTCATCAGGGCCATCAGCCGTTTTTTAAAATCGGTAGAGGTACCGCCGCTGGCATCTACCACGGGCTCGTCAAAAACGTGCAGGGTATTGATCTGATGAGAAGTCACGCCCAGCAAAATCTGTTGTCCACCCACTTCTACCACCAGCAACCGCTCGCGGGTGCCGAGTGGCATGCTCGCCATGATTTTCATCGACTGCTGGTTCAGGAAGTTGCCCTGGCCGAAGCGGCGCAGCAGCCAGGCCAACGCGAGAATCAGCCCGATAATCAGCAACAGACTGAACGCCACATTGAGTAGCTGGCTGGCCGCATTGGTGGTGCCCGTCTCGCCCATTACACCGCTCCCATTTCTTCAGAAAAGGCGTCCATCAACGCAGCTTTTTGATACGCTCGGACGGACTGATGACGTCGGTCATCCGAATGCCGAACTTTTCGTTCACCACCACCACTTCGCCATGGGCAATCAGTGTGCCGTTGACCAGTACGTCAAGCGGCTCACCCGCCAGGCGGTCCAGCTCAATCACGGACCCCTGGTTCAATTGCAGCAGATTACGAATGGTGATGGAGGTGCGCCCCACTTCCATCGCAATGGAAACCGGGATATCCAGGATAACATCCAGGTCCGGATTGGTATTGGGCTCTTCGTCTTCGGTGAGTTCGTCCAATGAGACCGTATCCACGCCCTGTTTTTGTTGGGAAGACGCCTTGGGTTTCTCTTCGGGTTCGTCATCAGGTTCCTCGCCCTGCTCCATCATGGCCGCTTCCCACTCGGCCGCCATGGCGTCCTGTTCTTTCTCGTCGTCATGGGTATCATTTTCGTTTGCCACGGGAGCCCCCTTCATTTGCCGTGATGTTATAGGCGGAACTGTGGTCAATCAGACCATTGATTTTCAAGGCCAGATTGCCTCGGATCTGCCCCAGGCGGGTGCGGAACATCGGAACGCCATTGGCGGTCACGACGTGGTATTCCGGCAAATCCACCGGAATCACATCCCCTTCTTTTAAATTGATGATGTCGCGCAGTGTAATCTCACGCCGGACGATGTCGCACTCCAGGTCGACCTGGGCGGCCAGCACATCTTCTCGGAGCGCCTTGATCCAGCGCTCGTCCCGCTCATCGCTATCGCTCTGCAGGCCCGAGTCGAGCACTTCGCGGATGGGCTCGATCATCGAGTAAGGCACCGTGATGTGCATATCACCGCCGCCGCCGTCGAGTTCCACATGGAAGGTACTGACCACCACCACTTCGCTCGGGCTGACGATGTTCGCCAACGACGGGTTGACCTCCGAGTTCATGTACTCAAAGGTGATGGGCATGACGGCTTTCCAGGCCTCGGCAAGGTCCACAAAAACCTGGTCGAGCACCATCTGTACCACCCGCAATTCGGTGGGCGTAAATTCCCGCCCTTCGATCTTGGCATGTCGCCCATCGCCGCCGAAAAAGTTGTCCACGAGCTTGAACACCAGCCGGGCGTCCAGAATGATCAGGGCGTTCCCCCGCAGCGGCCGGAATTTGACCATGTTCAGGCTGGTCGGCACGTAAAGCGTATGCACGTATTCGCCGAACTTCTGAATCTGAATGCCCCCAACCGACACATCGGCAGTGCGGCGCAGCATGTTGAACATGCTGATGCGGGTGTAACGGGCGAAGCGCTCGTTGATCATTTCCAGCGTGGGCATGCGCCCGCGGACAATGCGATCCTGAGTGGTCAGATCATAGGATTTGACCGAATCGACATCGAGTTCATCATCGGTATCGATATCACCTTCGTCCACCCCGTGGAGAAGCGCATCGATCTCGTCTTGTGAGAGTAAGTCTTGCACGAGCGGACCCTTGTGGTATTACTGCATCACGAAACTGGTAAACAGCACTTGTTCAATGCCCGGCTGACCAATCTCTTCCTGCAAAATCGCCTGAATGGAGCGGAGCGCGTCCTGACGCAACAACTCTCGCCCTTCCGGCGTCTGCAAATCTTCAAATTCCTGGCCGCTCATCAGCATGATCAGATCATTGCGAATACGCGGCATGTGCTTCTCGAGAGCGGCCGCAACGGCGTTATCCCGAAACATGAGGCTGACTTCAACCTGCAAAAACCGTTGCCGCCCACGAACATTGTAGTTGACCACCAGCTTCTCATTGAGCGGATAGTAAATGGCCTCCTGGCTCGCGGGTTCGGGCGGCGCTTCTTCAACCACCGGTTCACCTTCGGTGGACTCGGCCTCATCCTCAGACAGAAAATGCAGCAGGCCCAAGGTGACCCCCACTGACAAAAGCACCAGCACGAGTGCCAGAGCGATCAACATGATTCGTTGTTTGCGTTTTGCTTTGCGGTCAGCTTCCGCCTGTTCTTCTTCGGTCAGTTCGCGTTCTTCGTCTTCGGCCATGCCAAAATTCCGTCGCTTTCGTGGCTAATAGGGTTTGAGCAAGGGCCGTGCCAAGTCAGGCAAGGCCCTCCGGCGCTACTTTGGCACAGGGCGAGAAGCGGAGCAAGAGAGGCGAAGCGAAAGCGGAACCGGTAGGCTTTGGTGAAACTGACACTCGGAGAGGGAAGGAGGGAGAGCCCGGGCCCTGGCTCTCCCCGTGGTGGGTTTGGATTCGCTCAGGCGTAGTGGTCCACCAGTCGCTCGCTGACAATCCACTGCGCCGGTTGGCCCTCGGCCTCTTCGTCTCCTCCACCAGAGCGACCGCCCCCCCGTCGCCCGTCGCCCTCACCGGCCATGGACTCACGACCGGACTGGTCTGATACATTCACATCGACCAGGTCCAGCCCCTGCTCGGCAAACATTTCCCGCAGGCGGTTGGCGTTCTGGTCCAGCGCTTCACGAACCGCCGACTGGGGACTGGTAAAGGTCACACTGATCTGATCCTGATGAGTGCTGACCCGCACCTGCATCGGCCCCAGATCGGGGGGATCAAGACGGAGCTCTGCGCTGGAAATTTTCTGGGAGGCCATCCACAGAACTTTTTGTCCCACGGCCTGACCCCACTGCCCTTGCCCGACCGGCACCCGCACGTCCGACTGTACGGTAAACTGCCGTTCAGCGGGGGTTACCGGTTGCGCACGAGCACCGTTGTCCAACTGGGCCAAGGCACTGACCGAGGTGCCCGAAGCGCCCAGATCCACCGGCTTGGCTTGCTCCCCCTGCCCGCGGGCCAGGTTCTGCAATAGCAGCCCAAACTCTTCACGACTGCTTCGGGCACCGGTTTTGCCCGCTTCGAGCAATGCGCTCAGGTCCAACCCCTCCGGTTCGCTCACGCCGCCCGGATTGAACTGAGCGTTCACGCCGCCCTGGCGCTGCCCGTTAGGGTCGGCCTGTGCGAGCGCACTCAGTTGTGACAGATGGGCCGCGCCACGCTTGCCCAATGCATCGCGAAGGGTCTGCGCTTCCGGAAAGCGGGCCGCCAGCCCCGGTAGAGCGTCGAGCGGTATCGCCTCAAGCTGCTGGGCGATGGCATCCAGAGAGGCCCCATTTTCCAGGTTCGCCAACAATTGCTGCAGAGTCTCTTCAAGCGCCGGGTCCAGAGTGCCGGCATCGACCTGTGCCTTGAGCTCCGCCAGCACCGCTTTGACATCGTCAGAAAGCTTTGCCCAGTCTTCCTCCGACAGGTTTTCGAGCAGCGCTTTGGCCTCCTCGATAGAGGCATTCTCCGCCACCCCCTCCGCTGACTCCACTTCGGCTGATTCATTGGTGGCATCGGCAGCGGACGTCTGCTCCTTGCGAGAAGCCCTTTGTTCAGCCGGCGTTGGAGTAACCTCCTCCTGCCGCGAGGAGTCCGTGCGCCGCCCCTCGCTGGAAAGCTCCCGCCGGTCTGAACGTCGGTCGTCGGAAGCACCGGCGTGGGCATCTTTGACCCGGGCGGGTTCACGCTCGCGCGTGGTCTCGGGCGGGCGTTCCGCGCGAGCCGATGGCCCGGGCTGCTCCAACAGCCGGCGGAAGCTGTCATCATCCCGGCTGGGGCGAGCCTTGGCGGGCTGAGCACTCGGGCTCAGCGACAACAGGTTGGAAATGGACGATTGAGCGGGCATCGGCAAGCACTCCGGCAAGGTCAGCGGCAAGTTGTTGCCGCTGACCGGTAAACACTGTGGGAAACCCCACATGAACCAAGGATTTAACAGAGCTTTTGCAAGGAGGATGCCAACGCGGGTAAAACACCCGCGGTACGTCGCATTCGGAAATCAGGGGGTGTGCCAGGTGAGACAGTCCCGGGAGAGGTTAACCGGCAAAGCTTTTCAGCGTGATCTTGAGCTTGGAGAATTCCTGCTGTATCTCGACAAGTTGCTGCTCTACGCCATCGAGTTCGCCGGCGCGCCCGGCGTCTTCCATGCCCTGGCACAACGATGCCAGTCGCTCTGCCCCTATGTTGTTGCAACTGCCTTTGAAACTGTGGGCCTGGCGACGGACGGTATCGCTATCGCGCGCTGCCAACGCTTTTTGGAGGTGACGAACACGCTCTTCGGAGTCGGTAAGAAAGGTGTTGATCAGCACGGGGAACTGATCCTCCATCACTTCCTGGAGGGTGCCGAGCACTTCGCGGTTCAAGTGGTTATCCGGACTCATAATCGCGCGCCTCTTATAAGCGGGTTCCGCCTTTTACCAGCCATTGTCAGGCGTCACTACGCCAGGAGAAAACGGCTTCCACTTCGTTGCCATCTCCCAGGTAGCGAACAGCATCGCACAGTTTTTCCACCAGCGCGAGTCCACGACCGCAATAGGCCTGGCCATCCTCACTCACGGCCGGGACGCGGGCCCCCTCGGCAAAGCCGGGCCCGCTGTCTTCGACCCGCAGACGCAGAATGCCGCCCTCGTCCGTGGTGCTGTGATTCAGGTGAATGCGGATCAACCCCTCGTTGATGTGTGCCAGACGTTCTTGTCTGAGCTCGTAATAGCGGGTGAAACCCTCGGCACTGGATTTCAGGTCGGAGTCCAATTGCAGGATCCCGTGCTCGAGGGCATTGGAATAAAGTTCGGACAGCAGGGTGTAGAGGTCCCCGCTATGCTGGCGCAGGCCGGGGACCTCGACCAGAACATTGAGCAGCAAGGGCATGGGATCGAAGTGACGAAAACTGCTGGGCAGCACGTCGAAATTCATGGTCCACTCGGAAAGCGTGGAGCGATTGTGTCGCTCCGCCTCCGCCGCCACAGCGTTGATGTGCTCCGGCCGGTCCATCTGAAGCTCCACCAGGGAAAGGTCATCGTCCCTACGACCTTCACCCGCGAACGCCTGAACCCGACCCAGAATCCGGTCGAACAGTGTCGCGTTCTCCTCGCTCTCTTCGAACACCGCTCTGAGGCGGTCTTCCCCGAACATTTCTCCCTCGGCGTTGCGCGCCTCGTGAATGCCGTCCGACCACAGGTACAGCCGATCCCCCCAGGCAAGGTCGTATACCTGCATGTCGTCTTTGAACACCTGTTTACTCAGTACGCCCAGGGGCAGGTGCGTTGAGGTAATCGGCTCGGGCTCCCCGCCCGAGGCGCGACGGATGTAGCCCGGCGGCAGCCCGCCGTTCCAGACCCGGATCTGTTGGCGACGAAAATTGATGTCTACCATGGTCGCGCAACAGAAAATGCCCACGGGGAGGATGGTTTTCAGTTTGTGATTGATCTCCCTCAGGATGTCGCTCATCGCGAACCCTTTGTGCACCATCCCGTAGAAGGTGGAGGCCAGAGGAATCGCACCGACGGCCGCCGGCAGACCGTGCCCGGTAAAGTCTCCGAGCAACACCATCATGCTGCCGGAGGGGCGCATCCCCGCCACCAGAATGTCGCCGTTAAACACCGCCAGGGAGGACAGGTAATACTTGACGTTGTTGGAGTCCAGACAGCCGCTGTGCGCAATGTTGTCAAACACCTGCTTGGCCACCGTCTGCTCCTGAAGCAGATGTTCGTGGTGACGGCTGATCTGGTCGCGTTGATCCAGAATCGTGGAGTGCATGGCCCGCATGCGGTTGAAGGATTTGATCTTGGCCTGGAGGATAACCCGGTTATAGGGTTTGGACAGGAAGTCGTCACCCCCGGCATCCAGACATTGGACCAGGGATTCAGTGTCGGTCAGGGAGGTCAGGAAGATGATCGGCACCAGGGACTCGCCCGCGAGTGCCTTAATGCGACGGGCGGCGCCGAAACCATCCAGATTGGGCATGAGCGCATCAAGCAGCACCAGATCCGGCCGCTCCTGCTCAAAGACCTCTACCGCCTCGCGGCCGTCCCGGGCGCTGAGAACCCGGTGCCCATCCCGCGCCACAATTGTCTCAAGGATATGCCGGTCCGTCTCCGAATCATCGGCCACCAGAATCGTCAACGGTGTGTCGTGGCTCATACGCAGCCTCTATGCTGTCGCTGCTCGGAATTCAGAGACTCTGAACGTGGGGCATGGGCTACCGGATATCAAACAGTTGCTCAAAATTGGAGATTGTCAGGATTTTCTTCACATCCGGGCTGCAGTTGCGGATTTCGATGGTGGCCTTGTCACCGCCAGCATGATCTCTCAGCAGCAGCAACATGCCCAACGCGGAACTGTCGAGATAGGACGTCTCCTGCATGTCGACACAATAGCGCTCAGGCTTTTTGTCCAGGCGCTCGTAGGAGGCCCGGAAATCCTGATGAGAGCTGAAGTCGAAGCGCCCTTGAATGTAGATGGTCAGAAGCGACCCATCAGATGACAAAGTGGAGGTGATTGCCATAGCAGTATTACGTCCTTTTTTCGCAGTGGTTCTGAGCCTGGACTTTTTCTGGTACTTCTACATGGGGTTAAGGATAGCCTATAAACCCGGCTGTCGTCATGGTTTTCGAGAGCGACCCGGGCGGGTCAATCGTTGGGCCGCCAGATCATCCTGCTCGCGTTGCTGACGCTGTTCAAAGGCGGCCTCTTCCTCGCGTTGCAGGCGGGCAATCATATCTTCCAGCGACCGGCGGCGGTGATAGCGCTCCTCCCACTCCCGCCGGGATTGCTCACGGGCCTGATTGACCATGGCCAGCTTTTGCTGCTGGCCGGTCACCGCCTCCCCCAGGCGCTGGAGGAAACCGCTGTAGCTCATCAACGCCTCGGCCGTTACCCCACTTCGAGGCCGGGCATAGTCGTCCAGATACTGCTGGCGATAGTCCTGAAGCTGGCTCAACTGAGCCTGCTCGCGCTCGAGCAGCTGCTGCTGTTCACCCAGCCGGGCTGCGGCGGCCTGTTCTTCACGCTCCGCGAGTTGGAGCACCACTTTCATACGTTGGGAACGACGTTCCGCCATGAATTAGCGCCTTCCCTGCCCACCGTGTTGGGCCGCCAGGGGACCGCGGCGGTTGTTTCCCGCCGCTTGCGGTCCTCTTTGGCCCGGTCCACTCTGACCGGCGCCCTGCGCGCCCGCCGGTTGCAGGGTTTTCTGCAGAAAGTTCACGCTCTCGGCGAATTGCACCGGCTGATTGAGGCCCTGTTGAATGAAGGCTCGCAAATGCGGGAAGCGCTCAATCGCCAGGTCGGTCTCCGGGTCCGCCCCTGGCGTGTAGGCCCCGATATTGATCAGATCCCGATTTTGCTGGTAGCGGGACAACAGCTGTTTGAAACGCTGCATGGATTTGAGGTGGCTCTCGTCCACAATATTCGGCATGGCCCGGCTGATGGAGGCCTCCACGTCGATGGCCGGGTAGACCCCCTCCTCCGCCAAGCGACGGGACAAGACAATATGGCCATCCAGAATGGCCCGGGCCGCATCGGCGATCGGGTCCTGCAGGTCGTCCCCTTCAGAGAGCACCGTATAAAACGCGGTAATCGAGCCCTCGCCCTTGGCGGCGTTGCCCGCGCGCTCCACCAGTTGGGGAATTTTGGCAAACACCGAGGGGGGATACCCTTTGGTGGCCGGCGGCTCTCCGATCGCCAGGGAAATTTCCCGTTGGGCCTGGGCGAACCGGGTCAAGGAGTCCATTAACAGGAGCACGTTGCGCCCCTGGTCCCGGTAGTATTCGGCGATGCGACTACAGAGCTGGGCCGCGCGAAGCCGCATCAGGGGGGCATCGTCAGCCGGTGAAGCCACTACCACCGAGCGGGCCATGCCCTCGGGGCCGAGGATGTGGTCGATAAATTCCTTGACCTCGCGGCCACGTTCGCCCACCAGACCGACCACGACGATATCCGCGGTGGTGTATTTGGTCATCATCCCCATCAGCACACTTTTGCCCACGCCGCTGCCGGCAAAGAGCCCCAAACGCTGCCCTCGGCCCACAGTGATCAATCCATTGATAGCGCGAATACCGACATCCAGCGGTTCACTGATGGGATGACGCTTGAGCGGATTGATGTCATGGGGTGCAAAATCCAGAAAGTCCTCACCGCGCAAGGGTCCGCCATCATCCAGCGGCTGGCCCAGGCCATTGACCACCCGCCCGAGCAGGCGGGGGCCAATACGCATGCCCTGATGGCTGGAGACAGGGATAACCCGGGCACCGGGCTCCAGGCCCTCCACCCGCTTGATTGGCATGAGATAGACGATTTCATCGTCAAAACCCACCACTTCCGCCTCAATGCAGCGGCCATCGCGGTTGATGACCTGACATTGCCGACCGACCGAGACGTTCAGCCCTACGGCCTCAAGGGTCATGCCCACCGAGCGGGTCAGGCGCCCTTCGGCTTCCGGGCGCGGCGCCGAGGTTCCCTCGGTGGGGCCATAGGCGCGCAGCCGCTCCAACAACGCGGGGCGGCGCGGCGGATTGCCAGATTCAGAGCGACTCATTGCGATCTCTCATCACTCTTATCTATCCTCCCGGCATCAATACTCCCGGCATCACTCCCCTCGGCGTTGTGGTCATGGCGCTCCGGTACGCGCTCATCGGCGCCGGTCGTCGTTTCAAACGAGTCACTGTCCGATTCCTCAGCCGAGGCATCCGACCCCAGCTGACGGTTGATAAACGCTTCCAACTGTTGGGCCAGTCGGTGCTCTACCGAGAAATCCACCTGACTCTCCCGGGTTTCCACCCGACAACCCCCCGGCAGCAGTTGATCGTCGGCGTGAAACTGCCAGTCCAGTCGATGCTCCTCGGCGTAGGCTTCCACCAGCGCCAGGTCATCGGGGTTCAGATAGAGGCGCAGGTGTTCCGCGCCCGCCGGCAGCGCCGCGACCGCGGCTTTCACCTGCTCGAGGATATGGCTTGAATCGGTCAGCAGCTCCCGCTGGACCAGGCTGCGGGTGAGCACGCACACGGTATCGAGCAGCCACTGCTCCAGGGCGTCTTCCTGCTCGGCCAGCGGTTCGCGCAGCGCCTGGATCATGTGCTGGAAGCGCTGGCGTTCCGCCACCAACTTTTGCTGCATTTCTTCCAGTCCCTTCTTTTCGCCAACGTCGTAACCTTCCGCCAGCCCCTGGTCGTAACCGGCCTTGTACCCCTGTTCCCGGCCCTCTTTCTCCGCCTCGTCGACAATGCGCTGCATCTCTTCCGCGCTCAGGCCGCTGTTGCCCCCTTCGTAGTCGACGTCTTCTATTTTTTCGCCTTCGCGCCTGGCGGCTTCTTCTTCGCGCTGGCGCGCCTCCCGCTCTGCGCTCGGCAACACGCGCTCGCGCTCACCGTGAATCGGCGGCAGCACCCAGGACTGGTAATCCCCCAGTTCCTCGGCGGGAATGCGGTTGACGAGTTTCTTGGTTGTCATGAGACCAATGGTTCCATTAGGAGAGGCGTTCGCAGTGAAACAACGGCGACCTGGACTTTCAATGGGTCAAGGCCGCCGACTCTTCGGCACGGGCTTACAGCATTTTCTCGCCGCTGCTTCCCAACACGATTTCCCCGGCATCCGCCATGCGCCGGGCAATGGTAAGAATTTCCTTCTGCGCGGTTTCCACCTCGGACAGGCGCACCGGACCTTTGACTTCGAGGTCGTCCCGCAAGAGTTCCGCCGCACGCTTGGACATATTGCTGAAAATCTTTTCCTGCAATTCATTGTCGGCACCCTTGAGGGCGACAATCAGCACATCGGAGGAGACCTCGCGCAGCAGCATCTGGATACCGCGATCGTCCACATCCTTGAGGTTGTCGAATACGAACATCAGATCCTGAATCTGGTTGCCCATATCCTCGTCCAGCTCCTTGATTGCGTCCATCAGGTCCGCTTCGACGGTGCCTTCCAGGTGGTTCATGATTTCCGCTGCGGTTTTGTAACCGCCCACAGCTTTGGTCTGGGAAGAGGCGTTGCCGGTGAACTGCTTCTCCAGAATGTCGTTCAACTCCTGCAGGGCGCTGGGCTGAACGGTGTCGAGCGACGCGACGCGCATCATGATGTCGATGCGCATTTTCTCGCTGAGATAGCTGAGCACCTCGGCCGCCTGGTCCGGGTCCAGGTAGGACACAACGATAGCCTGTATCTGGGGATGCTCGTTGCGGATCACATCCGCCACGGAGCGGGGCTCCATCCACTTGAGGGTGTCCAGGCCGGTGGTATTGCCGCCCAGCAGGATACGATCAATCAGGCCACTGGCCTTGTCTTCGCCCAGGGCGGTGACCAGCATGTTGCGAATGTAGGCATCGGAGTCGGTGCCGAGCCCGGTGAGGGTCCGCACCTCATCCAGAAAACTGGAGAGTACCGCCTGTACATCGCTCTGCTGGACGTTTTTCATCTGCGCCATGGCGGCGCCGATGCGCTGGACTTCTTTCGGGCCCATATGGCGCAATACCTGCGCCGCGTCTGCCTCACCGAGCGACATCAACAGCACGGCGGCCTGATCCACATGGTTCAGTCTGGAGGTGGGCTTGGCGGGTGTTTTGTTCTCCGCTGCGGGGGCTTTTTCTGCCACGAATGTCTGCCTCAGTCGTCTCGATTAATCCAGCTTTTGACCACCTGGGCCACACGGCCCGGGTCATCCGCGACCAGTCCTTTCACCGCATTGAGTTGTTGCTCGTAGCCCTCCTCCGGCCCGGGAAGCCCCAGGGCACCACCGGTGAGCGTCACCGCCTCGTCGGAAAGACCATCATACCCACCGAGACCGGACTCTTCCAGCGCTGCCAGCTCCCGCGCTTCCTCTTCATCGGAGGCCTTGCCACCCGTGCGGGCCAGGCTTTTGAGCACCGGGCGCAGCAGACCGAAAATCAGCAGCAGTATGACCAGGACACCGGCCCCCTGTTTAATATAGGACAGCAACCAGTCCTGCTGCCACCAGGGCACTTCCGGAATGGTGAAATCCTGCGATTCCCGGCCCCGGAAGGGAGAGTTCAATACATTGACGCTATCGCCCCGGGCCGCAGAGTAACCCACCGCATCCCGGACCAGGACTTCCAAACGCTGGAGCTCCGCGTCAGTCCAGGGCACTCGGGTCTCATTGCCGGCGCCGTCGGCCTGGAGTTTGTCATCCACCACTACCGCCACCGAGAGCCGCTCAACCCGCCCCTGCTGAAAACGGGTATAGCTGACGGTCCGATCCAATTCATAATTGCGGGTGGCACGCTCGACGGTTTCTACCGGTTCGCTCTCCCCCACGGGCTCTCCGGTTTCAGGATCAATCTGCTCCGGCGCTTCGGCGTTCACGCCCGGCGGCTGATTGGTCAAGGCGCCGGGAATACCGCCAGTGTCGGTGCCGGTGCGCGACTCGTTCATGATCTGTTCGCTGCGAATGGCAGGCACATCCGGGTTGAAGGTTTCCGCCGCCTGTTCAGTCGCCGTGAAATCCACATCGGCGCTGACTTCCGCCTGAAAGTTGCCGTTGCCAATAACCGGTTCAAGGATGCGGTTGACCCGCTGCTCAATCCCCTCTTCCACCCGGCGGGTGTAATCCCGTTGCCGGTCGGCCAGCAATAATTCAGTATTTTCCTCTTTCGCCGAGAGCAGCTCGCCGCGCTGGTTGACGATCGTGACCTTGTCCTCACTGAGTTCGGCAATACTGGACGAGACCAGATTGGTAATGGCCTTGACCTGAGCGGCATCCATTGTGCGCCCCGGCTGAACATCCACGAACACCGAGGCGCGCGGCTCGCGCACATCCCGCACGAACACCGAGCGCTTGGGGATGGCCAAGTGCACACGGGCACTGCGCACGCTGTTCATGCTGGAAATGGTGCGGGCGAGCTCGCCCTCAATGGCCCGATGGTACCGCGTGCTCTCCACAAACTGGCTGGTCCCGAGCGGCTGCTCCTGGTCCATGATTTCAAAACCGGTGGTGTTGTCGCGGGGAATGCCGGCTTGGGCCAACTTGATTCGGGCCATCTGCATATTGTCGCTGGCCACCAACAGCCCGCCGGTACTCGGATCGATACGAAACGGAATCTGGTTCTGTTCGAGAATGGTGACCACATCAGGGGATTCGCGCGGATCCAGATCCGGCAACAGCGGGCGGTACTCTTCGCCCTGAGTCCACAGCACCACGGCAAACCCGATCGCGACACTCGCGGCCAGGCCCACCATCAGCCCCCCCTGGCGCAGCAGGTTCAGGTTACTGAACCCCTCGATCAGGTCGCTGCCGGAGCGCTTGCGGCCCCCGCGCTCGTTGTCGGAAAAGTTGTCGCCGGTTGCGGCGGAATCCGGTGCTGCCATGACGGTGACTCTCGTGTCGTGGTTCGGGTGTTATTGTCAGTACGTTAATCAGTTTTCAATCGGCGCCGATCAGATCGGCATATTCATAATGTCTCGGTAGGCTTCCACGAGCTTGTTGCGCACCTGAAGGGTCGCCTGAAAGGCGACGCTCGACTTTTGCGAGGCCACCATCACATCCGTGATGTCCACGCCGGGATCACCCCGCTCATAGGCCTGCTGCAGCGCACCGGAAGCTTTCTGGGTGTCATTGACCTTGTTGAGCGCCTGCGCCATGACTTCACCGAACTCGGGCACATCGCGATTCGCCTCCGGTCGCAGCGCATCGCTGCGATTGACGTCGGACGGCGCAATGCCTTGAGGTTTCTGGAAAGCCTGCGTCTGGGCCTTGAGTGAGCGCATTTCCACCAGTAGGCGGTTGATGTCAACGCGATCGGTCATGCGGTGTCCCCTGCGACAAGAATTTGGCGAATTGCCGTTTTTCCGGCATCCGGAACATTCTCTGCACAAAATGGGCCAACATACGGAGAAAGCGGCAAAGTCTTACCGCTGCGGGGCCGGTCCCGGGCAGGCGGGCGTCATCCACTGAACGTGTGAATGATGCCCTGAACAAAAGAGCAGGCGCGGGCCAGAGGCGCTCAACCCGGCTGCATCGCGCGCCTTATGCGCTCTATCAACGTCTCACGGCTGTAGGGCTTCACCATAAAGCTCGAGGCGCCGGCCTCCATGCTGTCCCGCACAACCGTCTTGGTATTGACGCCGGAAATGACCAGCACCGGAGTTCGGACAAACGCCGGTTTCCCGCGCAGCCGCCGCAACAGCTCCAGACCACTCATTCCCGGCATTTCAATGTCGATCAGGAGCAGCGACGGGCTGAGCTCTCTGAGAAGCGCCAGCGCTTCCCGACCGTTGGCGGCCATGTGAGGTTCAAAGCCCTCGTCCCGCAGGATTCGTGCCTGAACTTTGCGCTGGAAGTCGTTGTCTTCCACCACCAAAGCTACCCCACGGGACATTGGGCTCGGTTCCGTCTCCACACCCTCCGCGGGGCCACTGATGATCAAATCGGGAAACAGGCTTTTGCGGGTTTCGTTCCGCCACTGGGTCAACCAGCCGCTCACTTTGTCCGCGGCCATTGGGCGTGCTATAAAATAACCTTGGGCTTTATGGCAATCCTGCCGCAAGAGAAACTGCCAATCTTCCTCATCCTCGACGCCCTCCGCGGTAATTTCCAATCCCAGTTCTTTGGCCAGACCCAGGGCGGACTCAAACATCACCCGAATGCCCCGATCGTGGCTGGCGCCATGGACAAAAGTTCGATCAAGCTTGAACTGATCAAACGGAATATCCCGAACCTGTGCCAGCGACGCATGGCCGGTGCCAAAATCATCCACGGCGAGTTTGAAGCCCTTCAAACGCAATCGGGTCAAGTTGTCGAGCACAATCTTCGGACGTCGCATCGCTCGGCTTTCGGTCACCTCCAGAATGAGGTCCCAGGGCTGAAGGTTCGCCTCCTCCACCAACTGGGCCAGCCAGTCGGTGAAATCCAGTTGGTCCAGGTTCTCCATGGACAAGTTGATCGATAACGCGCAGTGAACCTCCTCTTCAAGCCAACGTTTTGATTGTGCCAACGCTTCGCTGATCACCCAACGAGTAAGAGCGTCGATCAACCCCTCTTCCTCCGCCAGCGCGATGAACTGATCCGGCATAATTCGACCTTTGGTGGGATGCTGCCAGCGCACCAACACTTCAACGCTTGCCAGTTCGCCGTCACTGAGGGTCACTACCGGCTGGTATTCGTTGACCAACTGATTTTCGGCAATGGCCTGGGCCAACTCGTCGACGGTGAATGGCTCACCCTCGCGCTCCAACGCTACCGGGCTTTGTTGTAACAGCTTCTCCATCAACTGAGCGAGCTTCTGCTCGTCAACCGGCTTGGTGAGGTAACCCAGAACGGGAATATTGTGGGCTCGAACCAGATTTTGCGCAGCACGCAACAGACGTTCATCCTCTCCGCTCAGCAGTATCACCTGACCGGGAAACTTCAGCTCCGCCAAATGGCGGACCAGTTCAATGCCATCCATCTCCGGCATCTTTAGATCAAGAATGATAACGTCCGGCTTCGTTTTCAGTTTTTTCAACAGTTCGAGCGCAGCAACGCCCCCGACGACCTCCTTGATCATGACGTAACCATGATTGGTTAATAGCTGACTGATCAGGCGACGCGTAAATTCGTCGTCATCCACAGTCATGATTTTGACACTACGTTTACTCATTCCGATGACTTACCTCCGATCGGACAAATGCGCTTGTACTTGAGCCAGGGCGCGCTGCACTTTCTGCCACTCGCTTTCAAAATTGTTCAATAGCTCTCCAATAAGTGAGCTGCCTGTGGCCCTTGTCCGGCCCCAACGCTCCAACGCCAAGGACCGGTCGGCAAGTCCGTTTGCGCCGACCGAGCGAGCGGAAGATTTCAGTGAATGAGCAGCGTCTGCGACCACTTGCCACTGCCTCTCCCGCGCGGCCTCTCGCAAGCGTCCCACCAGCTCCTCCGAGCTCCGGCGGAAGCTTTCGACGAATTCCGCCAAAAGTTCCTCATCGCCACCGATCAAATCCTGCAACACTTTCAGATTCAGCGTTTCAGAAACCGGGGTTTCCCCCCGGGCCCATTCCGCTCCATCGACGGCCTCGGGCGGGCCGCCTCGCGGTTCGATCCAACGGACGAGCGCTTCCCGCAACGCGTCCAGGGAAACAGGCTTGAGCAAATAATCATCGAAGCCCAACTGCTTACACCGCTGCGCCTCCCCGGCCACCGCATTGGCAGTGAGGGCCACAACCGGGAGTGGCTGGCTGACACCTCGCTCAGCCTCGGCACGTCGAATTTCGGCAACCAGGGCATAGCCATCAATATCCGGCATATGCAGATCGGTCAGCACCATGGCATAACCTCTTGCTTCTTGCTGCCAGAAACGCAGTGCCGCTCTCCCATCTCGGCACATATCGGCGACATAGCCCAATAAGCCGAGTTGCTGCTCAATAACCCGCTGATTGGTTTCATTATCTTCCGCCACCAGAACCAGCCGACCCGCCAGCAGAGCCTCTTCTCTCTGCAGAACCACTCTGTCAGGCCGACTCGCCTCTACCAGGGGTGCATGACTTTCCAGGCTTTCCCGCTCCAGAGCGGTGGCGGCCGCCTGCAAAAAAGCCGGCAAGGAAAGACTGTTGCTGTCTATCCCGTAGACACCGGCGCCATCCTCACGGACCCGACGCCGGTGGCCCCGACCTACCAATAACCAATGATATCGGGCGGGCCAGACGGGCAACGTGAGTTTTTCCGTGGTTTGAATAGAGAAGCGACTATCCAGCCCGGTATCACGCACCATCAACCACAAAGAATCATCGCTTTCGGCCGCCTCGGGGACTTCGAGAGGCGCGTACACCCTGGCGCCGGCGGCCCGAAGATAAGCCGCCCAATCAGCGCCTTGATAATCCGGCCAGACGAGACAGGAAACGCCGCTCAAATCCGGCCGTTGCTCGTCCGCGCTCCCGTCAGGTACCAGCGGCAATCGCAGAGTCATCCGAAACTCCGCGCCCTGCTGTGCCTCACTCGAAACCTTGATATCGCCCCCCATCAGCTCCACCAGGCTCGAGCTGATACTCAACCCCAAACCGGTCCCACCATAATGGCGCGTAGTGGATGGGTCTGCCTGGGTAAACGGATTAAACAAACGCGATTGAGTTTCCGGCGTCATGCCAATACCGTTGTCAATGACATGGAACGACAAGTCGACCGAGGTTTCAGAGCGGCCCGTCATATAGAGACGCACCGCAACGCGCCCTGGGCGATCCAGCCGGGAAGAAAACTTGATGGCATTGTTAACCAGGTTCAGCAGCACTTGGCGAAGGCGCAGCTCATCCCCCATCACGTGGGTGGGCACCGCAGGATCGGTATACAGGGTCAACTCCACACCCTGATTCAGCGCCATTCGATCCAGCAACAGACAGACACTGCGCACCACCGCCGCCGGTGAGAAGGGGACCGGGGCCAACTCAAGCTTACCGGCCTCGATTTTGGAAAAATCCAGAATGTCGTTCACAATCCCCAGAAGCGATTGGGCCGACTCGCGGATAATATCCACCATCTCCACCTGCTCACCACGCAGACTGGTTTCGTGCAGAACATCCACCATCCCGACAATACCGTTGATCGGGGTGCGAACCTCATGGCTCATGGAGGCCAGAAACTCGGATTTGGTAGCACTGGCCAGCTCGGCCAGTTCGCGGGAAGCTTCCAGCTCACGGATGCGCGCCTGCTCTTTCTCGGCCCGCCGCCGTTCATGGATGTCGATCGCGCTGCCGTACCATTTGATGATGCGATTTTTATTGTCTTTTAAGGGGATCGCCTGCAACGAGTGCCAGCGCCATTGGCCATCAAAGCGGCGCAAACGAAGCTCCACCTCCAACCGATCACCTGTCTTCAGGGCTATTCCCCAGCTTGATAGGTAGTGGCTCCGATCGCTCTGCGCAATCGCCGAGCGCCAGAGGTCATCCAACTGCGGATCTTCACGCTCGCAACCGAGATACTCGGCCAACATCCGGTTGCCGTAATCCAGCTGCCCCTTTAAGTCAGCCGTCCAGACCAGGTGTGGCATGGCGTCGGAAAACTCCCGAAAACGACGTACCCCCTGGGACAATAACGACGCGGCGTGCTTACGCTCAGTCACATCCTGGACCGCGCCTTCCAGGCGCTGGAGGATGCCCCGGTCGTCGATGATCGGGTGGGCCTGAACGCGAACCCAGACATACCGACCAAACGCGGTCACCACCTGAGCCTCGACATCCACCGGGGCCCGGTCCGCAATCGCCCGCTCAAACGCCTCAGACACCTGAGGCTGAAACGACGACGTGCAAAAGCTGAAGGCCTGCTCAAGCGTCAATGGCTTCCCGAAGGGAACATCGAATATTGCGCAAGCTTCTTCGTTGAGCGTCACCTGGTCCGACACCATGTCCGCCGACCAGCCGCCGAGCCGCGCCATTTGCGTGGCGAGATTCAGCAACCGCTGCCCTTGTATCAGTTGCTCCGACATTTGTCGGCGATCGGTGATATCAGAGGCAAACCCGACAATCCGGACCACCTCTCCGTCGTGATTTTCAACCGGAAAGGCCCGGTCACGGACCCAGCGACGCAAACCGTCGGGCCGTTCGAGTTCATACTCCACATCGTAGCCTCCGGCCGCCCGCTTCGACCACTCGAGCTTCACGCGCTCTTGATGCTTGGGGACGACGGCGTCGAGCCATCGACGGGGCATGCGGTCCAGAGACCCCCGAGCGATTCCCCACACCCTTTCATAGGCAGGAGAGACGTACAGCAGTTCGCCCGAGAGCGCATCCTCTAACCAAAACACCTCGCCCACATGGTCGGCCAACTGGCGAAACAGAACCGAATCGTTCTCAAGCGCCCGCTCCAAGCGCGACCGGTCACGATCGTTCCTGGCGCCCAAAAAAACCGCTGCCAGAATCAATAGAAGCAACAACGCTTCGCCTATATAACGCCACCATATTTCCGTGCGCCAGGCAGTCAGCCCGGCGGTCGATGAAAGCTCATGAAAGTGAAGGGAAAGCACCAGAATGCCCAGGGACAGAATGACCCAACGCAAAGCGGAGGCATAAGCCTGGCGGCGAACCAATTGCTCGACTATTTTTTTTGACTGTGCTTTCATGCGGTCAGCACTCACGCGCTCTCGTTCCAGGCGGTTGATTATGGGCATCAGTGTAAACCAAAGTGGAGACAACAACACTCGGCGTTCGGCGCCAATTTTTCGGCGACTTTCCTTTATTTTTTTGGTCGCGATATTTTTGGCCGACATTTTGACGCCACTTGGAATCGCTCACGGCATTTTGTATTTGCTGGCTATCGTATTGGCTGATCTGACACGAGACCGAAACTCGGTACTGCAAGTGGGGCTCTGGTCAATGTTGCTATGCAGCATCGGTATGTCTCTGGGGGATCTGCCCGACGGGTTTTCACTGGCCGTCGTGGTACTCAACCGATTGCTCAGTCTGATGGCCATCGGCATTGCCTTGACGTTGAGCCTGCAGTGGCTTTCGTCCCGCGCCCATTTGCATCAAAATCGCGACGACCTAAGGCGAGCACAAAGGCAGCTCAAACGACTACAAACCACCCTGGACATGTTGAGCATCCAGACCGACACCGGCTACTGGCACTTCGAAACCCAGAGCCGAGTTTTTTACTGGTCGGACATTGTCAGCCGTATTGTTGGGCAGCCCGCCGGACAGCCGGTGCCGCCCGGAGGTGGCATGGAGTTTTTCCCCGAGCCGGGCTATTGGCAGTTGCGTGAGGCGTTCGAGCAATGTGTGCAGACCGGAAAGTCCTATTCGGAGCAATTGCCAATGACCTCCACCAGTGGTCAACAGCGCCTGGTCAAAACCTCGGGGCGTCCCTGGTATAACGAACGGGGTGAGCAAATCGGTGTAGTGGGAACACTGAGAGACATTACGGGGACAACCCTGTCCAGGGAACAGTTTGTGGAAAACGCTCAGGCGCTGCAGCAACAACTGGACGCCCTGCCAGTCACGGTCTGGCGGGCACAGCCGGATGGTTCCATCGATTACTTCAACCAGGCGTTGAGCGATTATTCTGGCGAGCCCCGGGAAACCTTGTCCGCCCCGGGCGAATGGCTGACGCTTCTGCACCCGGATGATCAGGAGCGCTGCACCCGTCATTGGATACGCTGTGTCGAGAGTGGCCTTCCCTATCAAACCCAATTCCGGATTCGGCGTTACGATGGTCAATACCGTTGGCACCAGGTGCAAGCCACACCGATCCGGGACCTGTCGGGCAAAATTACCAAGTGGTACGGCAGCGCGGTGGAAATTCCCGAAGCCACCGTCAAGACCTGACGGCTTTCAGGCAAGACCGTCTACGGGAAAGCCCGCATCACGCAAGCGGGCCATTTTATAACGCAGGGTCCGCGGGCTGATACCGAGCCGTTCGGCCGTGCGTTTTTTGCTGCCCCTTTCGCTGTTCAGCGTATCGACGATAATTTCAAACTCACGTTGTTTCAGGTCGTTGCCCAACGCTGGGGGTTTTCTGGAGTCCAGTGCCGTTGAGTTTGTGTCGGGCGCAATGGCGTCCAGCGATGAGGCCGCACTCAAGGGCTCCGTCGCCAGCGCTTCCGGTTCCTTTGGTGTTTCGGCGTAAGCGAAGTCGGCTTCAAGCGCGAGATCTTCGGCTTGGATCAACTCCCCCGGCTGCAGAATCAATGCGCGCTGCATGACGTTGTCCAACTCCCGAACGTTGCCCGGCCACCGGTATTGCGTCAATGCCGTGCGCGCCGACTCCGCCAGCTTGACCCAGCCCCGACGTTGTTTCTGCGCATGCCTGGCCAACAACTGCTCTGCCATCGGCACAATGTCTTCGGTCCGTTCACGCAGTGGCAACCACTGCAGAGGCAGCACGCTCAGTCGATAATAGAGGTCTTCGCGAAACCGCCCCCGGGCGACTTGCTCGCGCATATCCCGGTTGGAGGTGGCAATCACGCGAACATCCAGAGAAATGGTTTTCCGCCCCCCGAGCCGTTCCACTTCCCTTTCCTGCAACACCCGCAGCAACTTCGCCTGCAGGCCCACATCCATTTCGGAAATTTCATCCAACAACAGCGTGCCCCCGTTGGCCTGTTCGAACTTGCCCGGCGCGCTGCTGTGAGCGCCGGTGTAGGCCCCTTTTTCGTGGCCGAACAACATGGCTTCCAGCATATTCTCTGGAATGGCGGCACAGTTGATGGCAATAAACGGCTCGCGCCGACGGGGCGAGTGGGCATGTATATAGCGCGCCAGCACTTCTTTACCGGTACCGGACTCACCCAAAATCAACACGGTGGATTCGGACTGGGCCACGCGCTGGGCCAATTGCAGCAGACGCTGGCTTGAGGCCGCCGAAGCCACCGGCTCATCACCCGACTGGCCGCTGCCATCGAGATGGCGGGCCAGGGTTTCTACCAACAGTTTCGGTTCAAACGGCTTGACCAGATAGTCCACCGCGCCCTGTTTGATGGCATCCACCGACTGGCTGATGCTGGCGTAGGCGGTGATCAACATCACGGGTATCTGCGGGTACTGTTGGCGAACAGTCTGCAATAGCTGCTGGCCACTGATGCCCGGCATGTTCACATCCGAGACGATCATATGGCAGTCACTGTCATCGCTCAGGCGGGCCAGGGCCTGCTCTCCGCTGTCCGCCTCCCAGACATCGTAATCCGCCAATTGCAGCGTGTCGCACAGCGCTTCGCGAAGGGCTGCATCGTCTTCAACAACCAGAATTCGCGGTCGGTTTGGCACTGGTGCCATTTGCCGTGCTGCCTGAGCCATAAGGTGTCTCCAACGGAAATAGAATTTATTCGGTAAACGGTTGAGTCAGGGGCAACAGAAGCGTTGCCTGAGTGCCCTTGCCCGGCTGCGACTGAAGATCGAACGCACCGCCGTGGGCACGAACCACCGCCTGTACCACGGCCAGGCCCAAACCGGTTCCCTGGGCTTTGGTAGTCACAAACAGATCGCGCACTTTGGGCAGTAAATCCGTTTCGATGCCCGGCCCTTTATCGGTCAGTTGAATGGCCAACCAATGCTGCCCTTTCAACACTTCGTGATTGAACGCCACGGTCAGTTCAGCCTGCTTGCCCGAGGCCTGAATACTGTTGTTTGCCAGATTCAACAGCGCGCCGATCAACGCTTCGCGGTTACAACGCAGACGAATCGTGGCGCAATGATTGAGCGTTTGACAGTCACTACTCGAGGTACTGAGCGGTACTTCAAGCGCTTCTGTTAACCCTTGCTCCAACTCACCGGCGCTAATGTAATCGTTCAATGGCAGGTCGCCTTTGACGAACAACAACATGTCCTGCACCTGGCGCTCGATATGATTCAACCGGTTGGACAGCTTGCCGGCGAACTCCCGACGGCGGTCCTCTTCAAGATCACTGTCGCGCAGATGTCCGGCGTAAAGCATGGCCGTCGACAGGGGCGTGCGAATCTGGTGAGCCAGCGCTGACATCATTTTGCCCAGTGCCGACAGGCGCTCGTGACGACTCAGCTCGCTCTGCAGACGCCGGGTTTCGGTCAGGTCCGTCAATAGAATAATTTGCCCATCCACGCCCAGGTTGCGCGTGGCGATGCGAATGCGTCGGCCATCCTTCAATGAAACCTCGTGGCCATCGTCACTGCGCGGTTTGAACGAGCGGGTGATGACATCCCGCCAGGGCATTCCCTCCAGCGGCTCTCCCAGCAGATCCAGCGCCACCGGGTTGCACTCCGAAACGCGACCGGTAGAGTCAATCACCACCACTCCACCGGGAAGGAAATTGATCAGATTTTCAAGGCGATTGGCGATCTGTTCTTTTTCCGCCAGTTCCTCTCCCCGCTGTTGGCTGACAGTGGAGAGTTCGCGGTTCAGGTCCGCCACGCGGTTTTCCAACAGCTCGTAGGAGTTGACCAACTGTTGGGACAAGTCCCCAAACACATCAAACGCCTGCTTGAGGCCCTCGACCGAGTCGGAATCAAGGTCCGGGCGCAGGCTGATGACGTCGGCCAGGTCGCGTTTATTCTGTTGTGAGAGTGTTGATGCGCCCTCTGACATAGGGAGCACTCCTCCAGTCTGGGTTCGGTTTTCCGGCGCGATGGCCGAGCATAACGAGGGTTTTGCAAGGAGGGTGCCAACATGAAAAACCTATATTTTTCAAAGCGTTAGGAATTCAAACAGCACCAACACAGTCAATATCCCGTCGCTTCGACGATGCGGTAAGGGAAACCCGTCGGATTTTGTCCTCGCGTTTTCCGGTCATTCCCGAGACGCTCGTAACGGTAAAAGGTGGTGCCCACCGACCGGAGCTGTTACACTTCCCGACCTCGGCGTCCCTCGGTCGGCGTCGCATGCCTCTTTTGATCTCTTACGCAGGCTCTCCCAGACCGTACCCCCTTTGACGGGGAGTGGTATGAGCCGCAGGAAACCTTCATGACATTTGCTGAACTCGGCCTTCGAGCCGAACTTTTGCGCGCGCTTAATGACGCGGGCTACTCCGAGCCTACCCCTATCCAAGCCAAAGCCATCCCTACCGTAATGCAAGGCAAGGACTTGATGGCAGCGGCTCAGACCGGTACGGGTAAAACCGCCGGCTTTACCCTGCCCCTGCTGGAAACCATGAGCCGCAAAGCGGTAGCCGGACAGAAATTCCGCCCCGTGCGGGCCCTGATCCTGACCCCGACCCGGGAGTTGGCGGCACAGGTGCACGAAAGTGTTCGCACCTATGGCAAGCACCTTCCCCTACGCTCGACTGTGGTCTTTGGCGGTGTGAGCATCAATCCCCAGATGATGACGCTGCGCAAGGGCGTCGATATTCTGGTGGCTACGCCGGGGCGTCTGCTCGACCTGGTGCAACAGAACGCACTGCAGCTCGACCGCGTCGAGACACTGATCCTGGATGAAGCCGATCGCATGTTGGACATGGGCTTTATTCACGACATCAAGAAAGTCCTCAGGCTTGTCCCCAAACAGAAGCAGACGCTGCTGTTTTCCGCGACTTTCTCGGACGAGATCAAACAACTGGCGGACAAGCTTCTGAACAACCCGGAGCTGATTGAAGTCGCCCCGCGCAATACCACCGCCGAGCGTATTACCCAGCGCGTTCACCCGGTGGATCGGGATCGCAAACGGGAGCTGTTGTCCTACCTCATCGGTGATGGCGACTGGCGTCAGGTACTGGTGTTCACCCGCACCAAACACGGCGCCAACCGTTTGACCGAGCAGTTGCAGAAAGACGGCATTAGCTCAGCCGCCATTCACGGCAACAAGAGCCAGGGCGCCCGTACTCGTGCCCTGAGCGATTTCAAAAGCGGCAAGGTTCGCACCCTGGTGGCCACCGATATCGCCGCCCGCGGCATCGACATCAGTGAGCTGCCCTATGTTGTGAACTACGAGCTGCCCAACGTGCCGGAAGATTACGTTCACCGCATCGGGCGCACCGGTCGTGCGGAACGCGAAGGCGTGGCCGTGTCACTGGTGTGTGTGGATGAGAACAGCTTCATGCGCAACATCGAACGGCTGATCAAAAGCCAGGTGGAAAAGGTGGTGGTGCCCGGTTTTGAACCGGACCCGAATATCAAGCCGGAGCCGATTCAACTGGGCCAAAAAAGGCCGGGCGGTCAGAGCCGTCCAGCCAAGCCCAGAGGTGGCAACCCGAACGCCAAGGCCCGCCAGAATGAAGGCGGCCGTTCGAACCGTAGCCGTCGTCAGAAACGCGCCTGAGGTTCAGGTCCGTCGTTGAGAAACGGCTGGTAGGAAAAAAGGGGTTGCTTCGGCAACCCCTTTTTTTATTACAGCGACTTCAGGAAACGAAGCAGGTTCTGCTTATCGGTTCCGGACAAGGCTTCATAATTGTTCTTCGCCGCCAGACCTTCACCACCGTGCCAGAGAATCGCCTCTTCAATGGTACGGGCACGACCGTCGTGCAAATAGCTCGCCTCGGGCGTGCAGACTTCATCGCCCTGCTGACCGGTCGGATTGGTCACGCCACCGGTGACGCACGCGGACAGGCCCAGCCCCCACAACGGAGCGGTTCGCCACTCGGCGCCGGACGCCTGGCCTTCACCGAGGTTATCGGCAAGCCCCGGTCCCATGTCATGCAGCAACATATCCGTGTAGGGATGAATGGTCTGGTCGCGCAACTCCGCCAGCGGGTGGTGCTGACTGGTCTGATGAGTCGGTGTGTGGCAACCGGCGCAACCGGCACTGGCAAACAACTGCTCGCCCTGCTGTACGGCCGGGTCGTTGTAGTCACGCTGAGGCCGAACGCCCAACAGCGAGGTGTACTTCACCAGATCCTCAAGATGATGGTCTGCGAGTTCCAAGCCACTGCTGCCACAATCGCTCTGGTTGGCCCCACAATCGGGTTGAGGCAGTATTGAGGTCATCACGCCAATGTCTTTATTGAGCGCGCTTGCCAGTTGATGTTTGACGCTGACGGTGCCCGCCTTCCAGCCAAACCGGCCCAGTCGGGTTTCACCGGTTTGCGGGTCTGGAATACGGTTGGCACGACCGGAAATCCCATTGCCATCAACGTCGCTGGGATCGGCATCAGCCAGAATGGCGGATTCGGGAATCGCCTCGAGCAAACCTATCCCCACCAGGTTCGGGGCAAGGCGCGCCGAGAAACGCTCGGGCGTGACGCCCTCAAACTGGAAATTGGGAGAACGCAGGCCATTCTGCTCACTCCAGCTACCGATACTGACCTCGCCTTCACTCTGCGCCCCGTCACGGGCAAGCGGTTGCAGCACCCGGCCCAGATCCGGATGCGGGTTACCGGCCGCATCGGCTACCAGGAAGGACCATTTGTCCAGCGGCTCACCCACCGCTGCGGGCGCGGCGCGACCATTTCGATTGTGGCAACTGGCACAACTGTCATTGGTATAGTGCGGGCCGGCCTGCCCCACCAACTCATCGAAGACCGGGTTTTCGATAGGCTTCTCATCGTGACGGCCATCCACGAAAGACGAGTGCAGCACCCGCCGGCCCAGCACGAATGGCTGGCCGTTGTCATAACTCAGGTTGGTGGCCATCTGCATAAAGTGGTTGTCGGTTTCTCCAGAGGTGGCCGCGTGGATGGTGGTGTCGCCCCCGAGCCAGGCACTTTCGGGAATTTTGACCGAGTCTTTCACCCCACCGGCCGGCGTAGAGCCGCCCACATCCCAGGGAACCAGACCTTCACCGACGATGTACAGGTAGGTCGTGCCATAGTAATTCGCCCGACCATTGGGAACACCGGGATCAAGAAACTGACTGATTTCAAACTCCAGTTTATCGCCCACCTGAATCGGTCGCCCTTCCCGGCAGTTATAGCTGCGCTCCTTGTAGTAGTTCAGGTTATCCTCGACGACCATGGTGCCGTTATCACAATACTCCGCCACGGTACCGACGCCGCGATAGAACCAACGGTTTTCCGCTTCCGTGTCGCTCAGTTTGAATTGCGTACGAACGTTCATACGAACGGTGTCTCCGCCTTTGGCCACCTCATCGATGATCTCGATGCTGGCGGTGCGATCTTCCCAGTAAAAACTCAGGTAATGATCGTACGCCTGGAAGTGATCTTCTTTCGCATGACGATCGCGAGCGCGGTCGGCGAAGCGGGTCACCAATGCGGTATCGGTCTCATACTGAACCACCGGTTCCCGAGCCGTTGCGCCGTCATACAGCGGCACAATTTCACCCAGGTCCGCCGAACTGTTTGAACTGCTGCTTTGCGAGCTGTCACTACTGGAGGAGCTGCTGCTTGAACTGCTGCTCTGCGATGAACTGCTGGAACCGGTGCCCGCAAAAATATGGCTCTGGACGCTGGTGCTTTGCCCCACTCCACCGGCAATAATCGTGAAGTGATAGGTGAGCACATCCCCCATGCCCAGACCGTTGATATCGTAATACCAACCGGAAGCGTCCTGGCCCATGCGCAGGTTCTGTTGGGCGCCACCGTTGACGCTGTAGTGGATATCCACGATATCGCCCTCGGTCACTCGCGCCCGGGCCGTGTCGCTGTCGAGCTCCTGCAGACAACCAGTCTCGCAATCGACGTTCTGCATAGGCTCGGCGCCGAAGACCTTGAATTCCCAGATGGAGTATCCCCAATAGTTACCCGCACTCCGGCTGATACCAAACATGCGAACATATCGGTATGTGCCACTGACATCGACCGTATCAGTGCGGTTACCAAAAGCGCCGCCACTGCGACTGACGAGCGTATCCCAGCGGCTACCGTCGTTGGAGGCACGAATTTCATAGGTGTCCGCGTTGGCCGCTTCCCAGTCAATCACCACCTGAGAAAGATCATAGGCCTGACCGAGATCCACGGTCAGAAACGAAGGGTCGGTCTGGGCGGCGGACGCCCAACGGGTGTTGCCATCGCCATCCACGGCGTAGGAGGCTGACAGGTCCGCTGTGCTGGCCGAGGCCGACTGGTTGAGCGCGACGTTGGTCGTTTGTGCCACGGCAGGCACGGAGAGTACACAGAGAAGCAGTGCGCCAAGCACACTGTGACGTCTGAATAAACGCATTGGTGGTTCCTCGCAAGTCACTATTATTGGTTATCGATTTTGGATATCGGCACCGGATATCCAAGCTGCGAGCTTTCTTGCTGGTACCTGGCTAGGTTTTCCTTTCCCACGGTTGCTGACCGACTGACAGCAGCACCGAGACTAGAGAAGCCGGTTGCTGGCGTCGTCCCACTTTGGAAAACGGAGAAAAGTGAACCAACGGCACTTGTGCCGATTTATTCGGGAGGGGAAGTGGGCCCCGCGAGAAAGCGGGGCCTCTGTCGTCTAACGCTGCAGGTCGTACTTGCGCATTTTTTCCACCAACGTGGTGCGGCGTACACTCAGACGATCGGCGGCGCGGGCCACCACGCCACCACAGTCATTCAACGCCTGCTGGATCAATTCCTTTTCCAGGCTACTGATGTATTCGCGCAGATCGATTCCCTGTTCGGGTAACAGCGGAGTATCGGTCATGCTGACATAACCCGCCTGGTTTGTGACGGCAGAGTCGGGGTCCTTTTCGACACCGAAATCCTCTTCAGCGACATCCACGTGGCGATACTTACCGGGCAGATCCTGTACACCGACCACGCCATAAGGCTGCATGATCGCCATCCGCTCTACCAGGTTGGCGAGCTCACGCACGTTTCCGCTCCAGGGGTGACGACACAGCGACAGAATGGCGGCGGAGTTGAAACGGATGGAGCCCCGGTCCTCGCTTTCGAGTCGGGAAATCAACTCGTTAATCAGCAGAGGAATGTCCTCGGCTCGCTCCTTCAATGCCGGCAGCTCAATCGGGAATACATTCAGGCGATAGAAAAGGTCTTCCCGGAAGCGATCTTCGGAAATCATGCCTTCCAGATCCCGGTGGGTGGCGGCGATGATACGCACATCGACCGTGGTGGTCTTGTTGCTGCCTACCCGTTCGAAGCTGCGCTCTTGAAGCACGCGCAGAATTTTGACCTGCATGTTCAGAGGCATGTCGCCGATTTCATCCAGAAACAGGGTGCCACCTTCCGCCAGCTCGAAACGCCCGGCCCGAGCGTTGATGGCGCCGGTAAACGCCCCCTTCTCATGGCCAAACAATTCGCTTTCCAACAGTTCAGCGGGAATCGCACCACAGTTGACGGGTACAAAGGGTTTCTCACGCCGGGGGGAGTTGTAGTGCAGATTGCGCGCCACCACTTCTTTGCCGGTCCCGGACTCGCCGGTAATCAGTACCGACACGTCCTTATCGGCCACCTGGGCCATCATGTCGCGAACGTGCTGGATTTCCCGACTGGTGCCGACCAGACTGCGAAACAGGTGCACGGGGCGTCGGGTGGGCTGCCGGCGGTTGGCCTGCTGAGCCTGGCGATACAGTTGCGCGCGGTGAAGCGTGTCCAGCAACTGATTGTAGGCTGGCGGAACACTCATGGTGGCGATCACCATCCGGGAGAGTTCTCCGGGGGCACCGTCGGGGAGGCTTCGTTCATCCAGCAGGATCACCGGCACGTCATCCTGCCACTGGCGAACCTCTTTCAGTTGGGCTTCCAACTCGGCGGGTTTGGGGGTCTGCCCGAGAAACAGGGCCATCACGCCCCGCTCGTCCTCCTCGCCCCCCTCCTCGTGGGCATCTTGCCAGCCGCTCCAGCCGGTCTCGACGACCGTTCTCCCCAAGAATTCCAGGATAACCGCCAGCTCCCTGCGTCGTTTTTCGTTATCGTCTACAACCAAAACACGGGTGTTTCGCCACATTCGACTAGGCCCTTCTGTACTTTCTTGTCATCGACACCGAGAGCCCCCGCTCGCGGGCCGGACCTGTTATCAACTAATAGTCGACCAGATCGCACCAGTCAAATAACCGGCGCTTTCAGCACCTGCGACGATATTCTGAATTGGGCGGGTTTGATGACCCCAAGATTTTGTGACCTGAATCACAATACGAGGGATTTTGGCAGGGTTATGCGCCTTGAGCAATCCCAAATGACGGAAAAATGACGATTTGAGTGTCAATAACGCGAGAGATTGGATGCCGAGAACGGGTTGGTCGACGAAACATCGCCGACCTCACCGTGGTCCGGTCTCTCTACAGCGCCATCTCCAGCACTTCCCGGTGACAGCGATCAATCAGGTTGGCGTAGACACCTTTGAGTTCACTCAGGGCGCGAACCAGCGCGGAGCCGTCATCACGATTGGCCGAGATGACCCGATCGACCAGAGCGGCGCAGGCGCGGTCCAGCTCGCGCACGCGCAGCCAATCTTCGGCGCGCAGTGCCTGGATCAGTTCCCGACGCAGTTCCGCGATTTGATCCAACCCGGCATCGCCCCGATAGTCAGGCCTGGGGACTGCCTGCAGAGCCATGATCAGCGAGCCTCGGCGGCGATGCTGTCCCAGGCACTTTTCAGCTCACCCAGGAGACGGCCGCATTCGTCCAGCCGCTCGGTGCTGTTTTTGTAGTTGGCTTCGGTGAGGGCGCGAATGATGTAGTCGTAAAGCTCGTTCAGCTCATCCGCCAGCTCGCCATCTTCTTTCTTGTCTTTCAGGCTGCCCTGAAGACCGTCGACGATATTGATGGCCTTCTGAATCAGCTCGCCCTTGCGGGCAATCTGACCCTGTTGCATTGCGCCCTTGGCTTGAGCGATACGCTCAAGGGCACCCTCGAACAACATCTGAATCAGGCGATGGGGAGAAGCGTCCATGGCGCTGGACTGGACTTTCATGGAAGAGTAATTCTGAGCCGCGCGAGCGTAGGCGTTCATACCGGTTCCCCGTTGTTGGTCGTCTTCATTATCGGTGGTATTTACCATCGGACTAACCTTTATTACGGCTGTAGAGGGGGAAACTTTAGCCGATTTTGGGGTGCCTAAAACTTAACGCGGCGGCGCGGTAAACGGCAGGCGATCGTTAATGCCCTCCAGGAAGTCGCCGGTGCTGTTCAGGCTGCGGACGATCTGCTCCATGGCCCGGAACTGGGCTTCCTGCCGCGCTCGGAAGGCTTCACTGCGGCGGTCCAGGTCTCGGCGGTCCTCTTCGATCTCACCCATATCTTCCTGGAGGTTACTCTCGCGCTCGGAAATCAAACCGGAGTTACGGACATAGGAATCCACCATACCCGCCAGAGTGCCACCGAGACCGCGTGAGAAGTTGAGGGTAGCGGAAGTCGCCCCAGGCGCCACCGTCATACTGAGGCCCTCAGCGGGCGAGCCGATCGCACCGCGCAGAACATTGCCGAAGCCGAAGCCTGCTTCACCATTGATGGTACCGGCCACGTTCTGGCCAGCAGTGCCAGCCCCCACATTGATACCCAGCTCCGCCATATCCGCACCGGTACTGGTAAACTCAATGCTGCTTTGCGCTCCATAGGCTTTGGACTGAAATTCCAGTGCACCGGAGGTGGTGTTGTAACTGACATTTACCCCGGAAAAATTTTCTTTCAGGGTCGAGTCGGCGTTGATCAATGTTTCGAGGTCTTCGGCAAGCTCCGCACCCGAGTTATAGGTTTTTCCTTCCGGCAAAGTAATGGTGGCCGACTGATCTCCATCCACCTTGAGCGCGAAACTGTAATCTTTCCCCGTGGTATCGAGCGGAAATGTCACCGCCAACGGGTCGGCATTGAGGTAACCTTTGGTGGCCTCCTGGGTGATCGCTACATCGTAGCTGCCCGGTTGTGTGCGGCTCCCGAAGTTGGTCACATCAATACTGGCGTTGTCCGAGGAGGTATTGGGAACGAACAGGTTCCGGACCTCCTCAAAGCGGTTACTGATCGCGTTGGAAAAATCCGTCACTTCGCCATCGTCAGCGAACTCCAGCGTGCCATCGATCTTGGTGCGAATACCAATGGTCGCCAGAGAACTGAAATCACTTTCAATGCCAGGCACGACGTTGCCAAGCATGCTGCGGACGGACCTCAGGACATTGCCCGCCAGCGGGTCATCATTGAGGCTGCCCTTACCGTCTTCACCTTCATCATTCGAGGTCAGGCGTTGCACCTCTTTGTAAAAGGTGTTGTAAGCGTCGACAAAATTGCGAATAGACTCCTCGGCGAGGCTCTTATCCTCGGTCACATTGATGCTGATTTCTTCCGACGCGTTGCTGTTGAACACTTCGAATTCAACGCCCTGGATTACATCGTTAATAACGTTGCTGTTGCGGGTGACCTGCAGGCCGTTGACCCGCAGAATCGCGTCCAGGCCTTCTTGCTGCTGGGTAAAGTTCTGAGTGGTCTCGTTGAAATTGAAGTTGGACAGACCCGCGGTGGCGCCTTCGTTGGCGGTGATTTCCATCTCGCGGCTGGCGCCGGTCGGGCCTGTCAGCAACAACTGATAACTGCCCTCTTCCCCAACGATACTGGCCTGCACACCAATGTCGGAATCGTTGATGGCATCGCGCAGCCCGGTCAGGCTGTTATTGCTTGAGTCAATTTCAATGGTAGCACCGGTCGCATTGGTATCGGCTGTGAAGGTCGCCAGATCAGCCGACCAGTCACCCAGGCGTATGGTCAGGCTCCCCTCGCCCACGGCCGAATCCTTGCTGGCATAGGCGCCCGAACTGAGCGACTGGGACTGGGCCACCTGTTCGATCTTGATCCGATAGTTACCGGGAACCGCCTCGGGGTTGAGGGAGTTGACCGCCATCAGGGTGGTGTCAGAAATCGAGGCTCGTTTGGCGTCAAAGGTATCGGCATTGGCCAGCGGCTCCAGGGCGCTTTCAAACTCACCGACGGCGCTTCGAAGCATGCCGAAGCCGGAGATCTGGGCTTCTACCCTGGTCTCACGCCGGTCCAGCCGCTGCTCTGTCGGCAGACGCTCCAGCTCCACCAACTGGTCCACAATGCTCTGGCTGTTCAGGCCGGAGCCCCCGCCCAGAGAACTGATGATATTGCTGCCAATATTGTCGACCATAAAACTGTCTCTCAAAATGCCTCGTGAAAGAACGACAAACCGAAGCGGCAGTCCCGCTCCTGTGTATGACAGGGTATCGGCCGCTTTTGCTCAAACTTTAGCCTATTCAGCTAACGGGCACAAAGCGCCCGGCACAACGAAAAAAGGGGTGCCCACCGGGCACCCCTTCATCAAGACTGACAACAACCGTTAGGCCTGCTCACTGAAAAAGTGCACCGGCTCATCAACATTCAAGTTTCGAGCCAACCGGAGGAATATCTCGTCAGGAATCTGACGGATTACCTCTTCGGTCTGTCGATCAAGCACTTTGACAACGGTTTCGCCGGAATCCTTATCAATACTGAAGCGTAAATCCCGCTGAGTGGTCTGAATATACTCGTTCATCTGAGCAACAGCCTGCTGGACATTGTCCGCACGGGCTTCAGCTTTCTCTATCGGGGTGGTTTCACGCGGCTTCACAGGTTCCAACGAAACAGAGGGCGGCAAAGATTTGCCGCCCTCTTTCGCTGCTTGACGGGTGGTATCAGGTGAAGTTTGCCGGTCAACACCAGCGCTGTGATAGCTGGGGCTGATATAACTGTTTAAGGTCGTCACTTCACTCATGTTACTACCCTCTCAAGGGCTCCCCCGGTGGCCCGGGGGAGAAGTTCAGCTTACTGCAGCAGTGACAGTACCTGCTGAGGACGGGCGTTGGCCTGGGCCAGCATGGCCTGAGCGGCCTGCTGCAGAACCTGCGCCTTACTCAACTTGGCAGTCTCGGCGGCAAAGTCGGCATCCACAATCCGTGACCGGGCAGCGGAGGTCTTCTCAGACACGTTGCTCAGGTTGGAGACGGTGAAGTCCAGACGGTTGTTGACGGCACCCAGTTCCGCACGGGTAGCCCCCACTTCCTCAATCGCCGCGTCAACGATACCAATCGCCTTTTGCGCACCAGCCTGAGTGGAGATGTCGACATTCGCAACACTATCCCCGACGGTGGTGGCGTTGTTGACTTCTTGCAAGCCGGTATTTGCCAAGGTCGCAGTACCACTCAGTTCAATGGACATCTCATCGCCATCCACAGAATTCAAGGTCAACCCACCAGCGCCATCATCAGAGGCAACCACACCGGTTTGATCGGAAATTTTGTTAATGGCGGTTGTCAAAGCGACGCCTTGAGTAGCAGCATCTGTACCGTCTGTGATCGCACCAACGGAGACCCCATTGATCGTGATGTCTCCCTCTCCGATGTCACCAAATGCCGTAACCGCCTGCCCGGTAATATCACCCGCCTGGTCTCGAGCATCGATACCCAGTACTGTTGCGTCGGCAGCGGTATCATATTCTACTGTTATGCCAGTATCGTCAGTAGACTCCAACGACAAGCTTGCACCGTAGGTGGTTGCAGCTGTGTTGAGACCTGTTGCCCCAGTAGCGTCCGTAACAGTGATTGAGGCGCCGCCCTCGTTAGCCAGAACTATACGGCCTTCATCATTAATACTGGCCTCAATTTTACCACCTGTTTCAGAGTTAATCTTTTCAGCAAGCTCTTCCAAACTGCCGGTGTCGGTAATTTCAAAAGATGAAGTAGACCCATCACCATTAACAACGGCCAGCGTGACACTATCGCCATCACGCAAGACACCTTCGCCATCATCTTGAGCCGTTACTTCAGTTACTGCCGATGCATCGACATTCGCCACGGCGTCTTCAATAACACCCAAAAACTCATTCATGGTGGTGGCGGCGTTCAAATCATCATTAGCAACCGCTTGGCCATTTATCGTAACGTTCTCAGTGGCGGTCAAGAGGTCACCAGTTAGGACAGCATTAGTCCCATTACCAGTAGTGGCCGTTGCAGCACCGATGGCGCCACCAACGATGTCACCGCCAGCACCACCACCCAAATCAGCTACAGAAAAGGAGCCAACGGAGACGCTGATGGTCTGATTTTGCTGGGAACCCACCTGCAACAGCGTGTTGTTCAGGCTACCATCCAGCAGCGCCTGGCCGTTAAAGGTGGTCTCTTCCGCGATGCGGTTCAGCTCGGTTTTGAGCTGTTCCACTTCCGCGTTCAAGGTACCGCGATCGCCATCGGAGTAAATACCGTTGGCAGACTGTACCGCCAGTTCCCGCATACGCTGCAGAATGTTGGTGCCTTCCTGCAGAGCACCTTCGGCGGTCTGAATCATGGAGATACCGTCGTTGGCGTTACGCACTGCCTGGTCCAGACCGCGGATCTGAGAGGTCATGCGGTTGGAAATGGCGAGGCCGGCGGCGTCGTCTTTGGCGGAGTTGATACGCTGACCGGACGCCAGACGTTCGGTAGCTTGGTCCAGAGTTTGGCTTGACTGCATCAGCTGACGCTGAGTGTTCAGTGAGGCCACATTGGTATTGATTACTAGAGCCATGATGGATCTCCTAAAGTTTTTGGTTCACAGGCTTTACCAGCCGTGGATCTTCGTCGGACAGTGAAGCCCGGGAACACAGTGCACCAGGTCTTCTGTAAAGGTTATCGACGAGAGTGGTAGGAGCTTTAGGGGATTTTTGGTTTTTTTGTGACAGAGGGTTAAAACCCTAAATTATTCTTTAAAAATCAAAGCCTTAGACATCAGGCGGGGTCTGAGTCGTTGCTTCTATATAGGGATGACGAGCATTGTCAGGTGGCGCGCTTCGCGCTTACCTGACCTACTATTTGGAAGGTTTGTAGGCTTTGATCGCCCGGTCCTGGTGGTTTTTCTGTTTGAGTTGGCCCGCGATGTCCGCTTTGGTACGCTCGGCGAGAGCGGTAATCTCGTCGTTCAGGGACTGAATCGCCGCGATTTCCCGCTTCAGCTCCTCTGCCCTGTCGGCCTTGGCGACCGCCACCAGAAACTCACTGTCGTTGAGAGCGGCGATCAACGCCTCCCGCTCCGATGCCTTGTCCTCGAAGGCCTGCCATTCATCCTCTCGGGCCAGGGCCAACAGCTCCCGGGTATAGTCGCGAAAGCGGTATACGGCGTCGAGCAGGTCGGGTTCGTTCATGGCTGGAATGCCTCAAAGTGTGAGAAGGCCGCGTCCCGGTCGGGAAAGCGGCCTTAAGAGTCTAACAATATCCGCGGAGCGGCTTTATCAGGATAGATAATTGAACAGGGACAAGCCACTGACTTTCACAAACGTCTGCTGGGCGGCACTCAGTACCATGCTCTCCATCTTCAGCCGGGTGGAAGCCTCAGCGTAATCAAGAGCCTGAATATCCGCAAGAACTTCTTCATTGTGCAATTTGGTTTCCGCCAGCAGGTCCTGGGTGGATTCCAACGTGTTCTGGCGTGCCCCCAGATCCCCCTGAGCAGCGGTCAGATGGGTCATGGCATTTTCCAGGTTGGTCAGGGTCTGCCCGACAACGGTGTTGAGATCGGCCTTACTGTCCGGGTTGTCCTCGACATTCTTCATCGCCTCACTCAACCGGGACAGAGTGGTCAGTAGCCCCTGTTTGTTGCTGGCATTCACCTGGAAGCTGTCCCCCGGCTCGGCCAGTTCCCCGTCGGTGGACGTGGTCCCTGCATTCTGGGTGGCGAAACCGAACACGGCGTCGGTATTGGCGGTACCGTTACTGACCGAGAGATTCTGCCCGGAGGGAACGCTCAGCCCGGTCGCATCCACTGTAATGCCCAGGTTGGCCAGGCGCTCGGCATTGCGGGCCGCACCGCTACCGGGCGTAACGTCGGCGGAGCTGCTTAGAGCAGCCGCCAGGTCCGCAGCGTTATTGACTGGACGATCCAACACCAGCGTTTCCGAACGCCCGCCCACGGTGAGGGTGACGGTTTCAGGAGCACCGGAGAAATCCACCGCCGTCACGGCGCCAAAATCCAGGGTGCCCGGCGTCGCAGCTTCCCCGCTGTAGGGCTGCCCGGTGATGTAAAAGCTGGCGCCATTTACCTCGATGGGGTCACCTTCGGTGTAGGGAGCGTTGGCCACCAGAACCCGGCCACGGTCGTCGGTCACCGTATAGTTGGTGGCGGGCGGCGACAGCGTCTCGGGCGCGTTGAAGGTGACTGTCATATCCAGGGGATAGAACTTGTCGTACGCTTCCTGATCGACCACTTCCCCGATGCTGATCTTCGCCGGCGGTACCCCTTTGTTGGCGGGGCTGGCACTGGTGTTGAAGGTATTGTGGCCGCTGGGAATATCCACAAACAGGTCTTTGCCCGAGTCGCTCACCGCCACCGACACGCTTTCGGAGACCTGAATACGTTGCTGGCCTTCATCACCGTGGTAACTGAAGTTGCCACCGCCATCGGCGGTGAACGGCTTGGTATCACCCTGATGTCCCGCAAAAATGTACTGCCCGGCCGAGTCACGGGTGTTCTGCAGGTCCAGCAGTTCACTGAGACGACTGTCCACTTCCGAGGCCAGGGATTGATAGTCGGTAGCCGTCAGAACGCCCGTGTTACCGGCATTGACGGCGAGCTCCTTCATACGCTGCAGCAGGTTCACCACCGACTGGATGGCGATTTCTTCCCGATCCAGCTTGCCCTCCGCCTCATTCACATTCTTCTCGTACTGCTCCAGACGCCCCATGTTCTGAGTGAGACGCAAGATGCTGGTGGCCGCCACCGGGTCATCCGCCGGGCTGAGAACACGCTTGCCAGAGCTGATCTGCTCGCTGGTCTTATTGACCGCCGACTGGGCGTTGCGCATGCCGATGTCGGCGATGTTGTAAATTTGTGATGTGGAAACACGCATGGCTGTGCCTCGGTTAAATCGAGTTCAACTCAGATCGAGTTCAACAAGGTGTCAAACATTTCACGGGCGACTGAAATCACCCGGGAGTTAGCGTTGTAAGCCTGCTCAAACTTGATCAGGTTCGCCGCCTCTTCATCCAGGTTGACGCCGCTGATGCTGTCGCGGGTGCTCTGGCTCTGCTCCATGAGGCTGCGAGCCGCCTCGGTGTTGGTGCGGGCAGAGGCGCTTTCGGTGCCCACCTGCTCCACCAGACGTCCGTAGGCATCGCTCAGGCCCAACTGGCCATCGCCCATGACCTTGGCGGTTTCCAGCGCCGCCATGGCCAAGGCGTTGCGGTTGTCGTTGGTGGCGTCCTCGTTGAAGCCCAGGGTAAAGGTATCGCCCGCTTTGGGCTGACCTTTAATGGTGGCCTGATATCCCAGGTAGGACGACTGGGCAAAATCGGCGGCATCGCTGTCACCGAAGAGCTGGCTGTCTGAGGGGGCGGTTTCCAGGGTCACGCCATCAGAGAGGGTCAGGTCGACCCGGCCACCGACGGTAACCGTGGACTCGTTGCCCGCTCCCTGCCCCGACAAGCGCACATCCGGGTTGCCGGTGCTGTCATTGACGCTGAACTGGTTCTGGGTGGCGTTATCCGCCTGGAGGCGAATATCCATGTCCACGCCGGAGGAAGCCACCAGGTTCAGCTCAGGGTTTCCGGTAACGGGGTGAGCGCCGCTCTCGGCCCGAAAGCCGAGCGCCTGCAGATTCTCGTTGCCATTGATCCGCTCGGCCAGGTATTCCTGGAAGGCCGCCGGATCGGTCTGGGCGTTGGGGACAGTAGGCGCAATCACGCCGCCCTGGTATTCCACCAGCGCTTCACCGTTCACGGTAATCTGTACCGGCGAGCTAAAATCTTCAAAGCTCATGTCAGTGATGGTCGCGCTGGTAAACGCGTTGGCCGACACCCCCGGTACGCGACTGAGCTGGTCGGCCAGCGCGGCGGCCGAGCCATTGGGTCGGCTCACGACGTTCTGGGTACTGATAGCACCGGTCTCCGGGTCAACAATGCCAAAGCGCATCTGCTCGACCGGGTAGCCGTTGCCCTGGGCCGCTCCGCCCGCCACGATCACTTGCGGATTGCGCCCCTCCGGCAGCCCCAGGCGGGCACCATCGCCGGTGATGCGGGTCTCGCCCGGATCGGCCGGGAACAGGGCGTTTTCCTGTCCTGGAATGAAAATCTGCTCCCGGATCGGCGGTTCCAGCGGCTTGGGATTCGACGGATCGGAATTGTCCAGAATCTCGTAGGTGGTTTCCGAGGTAAAGCGGACAATCACCGGGGGCGAGAGTTGGCCTTCCTTTGAAAAGGTGGGAAGGACTTCGCCGTTGGCGCCGACTTTGCTCAACACTTCACCCTGGCTGATAATGCCGGCGCCCACATTACCGCTGTCGGTGCCGGTACGAACCGGTGAGGCGAACGCCAGGTCTTCGGGGCGACTCAGTGTGGTCTCGATATAGCGAGCGGCGTCAGTGGTCGGTTTCAGGGTAAAGGAGTCGCCTCCCTGAAAGGACCCCCCATCCAATGTCAGAGACAGGCCGTCAAACTCCATGGTTTGCGGATAGCCGCCGGTGACCAGCCCCTGCTGAACCACTTCGTTGTCATTCAGGCGGGTGATCACGTAGTTGTTGGAGTTGTCGAGAATCTGAAAGCGGTAGTTGCTCGTGCTCAACTGGTTGACATTGTCAATACGCAGCGACATTTGACGATCGTCAGGACCGGCGTTATCGCCCGGCACCACCCGCTGGCTGATCAGGTCTTCGGAGTTGATGTCTTTGAACAGGCGTTGGCCGTAGTCGCCATCGAGATCCAGCCCGCGCAGTTGCTGCTCGTTGAACGTATCGGACAGCACCAGTGAAATGCGCCCCAGCTCGTTCTTGGCGGTCTGCAGGATACCGTTATTGAAATCCACCAGTGCGCCCAACTGGCCGCCGTTCAATTGCTCCGTCACATTGTAGGACCGGGTGCCCCTTCCGAGAATGACTTCACCCCGGTTGGAGATAGTAAAACTGTTCGAGTCGGTACCCACTACGATGGCCTGCCCCTGCCCCATGAACACATTGACGCTGCCATCCCCCTGGTTCACCACGCTGATGCCAACCAGCTCCGAGAGCTCCTGAAGCTTCTGATCCCGGCGGTCCAGCAGGTCGTTGGGTTGGTTGCCGGTGTTCGGCACGGTTTTATCGACAATGGCCTGATTGAGCTCGGCGATATTGCGCGCGAGGCCGTTCACCTGATCGGCAATTGAGTTCATCTCCTGACGGTTATTGTTCTCGATTGACACCAGCCGGTCATACAGGGTGTTCATGCGATTACTGAGGCTTTCAGACTCGGTAATGATCAACTGCCGGGCGGGAGAAGATGAGGGGTTGTCCGCGCCGTTCTGAACGGCGGCGAAAAACTGTTTGAGCCCACCGGTCAGCCCCGTGGTTTCATCGGCGAACAGCTTGTCAATTTCCTTCAGGTTGGTGTTGTACTTGTCCAGCGCATGAAAGTTGGTGGTATCGGTGCGCAGCTGGCTCGTGACGAACTGATCGACAATCCGGGTGATGGATTGGGTAATCGCCCCGCTGCCTACATAACCGGCGCTACCGAGCTGCTGCGCCGGACGGGCAATATCCTCCGTACGCTGGCGACTGTAGCCCTCGGTGTTGGCGTTGCTGATGTTGTGCCCGGTAACGCGCATCGCATTCTGGCTGACGCGCAAACCCGAGATAGCATTGGACAGTAATCCGGACATGGGTGTTTACCTATCAGGCATCATTAAGCGTTGACGGTTGACCGTCTTCGAGCGAAGCCAAGGGCTCGGTACGCATCAGGGTTTTCAGCTTATCGGCGTAGGCCGGGTCCGTGGCGTAACCGGCGGCCTGCAGCTCTTCCACATAAGCTTCGGCGTCCGCACCGGACATGAGCGCTTCGCGGTAGCGGGGGTTATCCTGCAGGAAGCTCACATAATCCGAGAAGCTCTCTTCGTAGCTGTCGTACTGGCGGAAGTTCGCCTGCTCCACCCGGGGCATGCCGTCGCGATACTCGATGGTGGAGACATTGATCCGCGCCCCCTCCCAACGCGAATCCGCTTTGATGTTGAAGAGGTTGTGGCTGTTCTGCCCTTCGCGGGTATGGATCACGTGCTGGCCCCAACCGGTTTCCAGCGCGGCCTGAGCCACCAGGGCCTGGGGCGATACCCCCAGCGCTTCGGCGGCCCGCTGTGCCTGGTCCTGAATCTGCGCCACAAACGCGGCCGGATTGGTGGTCATTGCCGCCTTGCCACCCAGTGTCTGAATCGGTTCAGCGGTCGATGCGCCAGAAGTACGCTCAACGCTCGTCGCGTCGAGGGCCTGCCCTGCTTCCGGTTTCAGGTGGTCCCCGTAAGCTTTCTGCATTTGTTGGTACATCATTTCCGCCAGGCCCAGACCGCGACCCTGCGTCAGCTCAAGGGACATCTGCTGGTCCAGCATTTCCTGATGGAATTTGGTTTGCTCGCTACTGAACATATTGTCTTTACCGAACACCTCGTTCGTCGAGCGCATCTGTTTGAGCATCTGATGCACAAACATCGACTCAAACTGACGGGCCACTTCCCGCAGGGCTTGAGGGTCACCGTTGCGGCCCTGCTCACGCAGCTGCTGCAAGCCGTCATTGTTCAGGTGGCTGTCCTGAATCTGTTGGCGGGCCATTGACGTATCGACAGGAATCATCAGATCACCATTATCTGCGCATTGAGCGCACCGGACTGTTTCAGTGCTTCCAGAATAGCCATCAGGTCACCGGGAGACGCTCCCACGTTGTTCACGGACCGGACGAGGTCCTCCAGCGTATTGCCGGGGGCGAACTTGAACATCGGGTTGGTTTCTTCGGTGATTTCCACATCGCTGCCCGGCACCACCACAGTCTGTCCCTCGCCCAACGGGTTGGGTTGCACGGCGGTATAATCTTCCGAAATCGACACGGTAAGATTGCCGTGGGTAACCGCCACCGGAGAGACCCGCACGTGTTGGCCCACCACGATGGTGCCGGTACGGGAGTTGATCACCACTTTCGCGGCCGCTTCACCGGGTTCGACTTCGATGTTCTCCAGCAAAGAAATAAAATCCACCCGCTGGGATGGGTCCTGCGGGGCACTGACGGCCACCGTCACCGCATCCTGAGCCTGGGCGACCTGAGGGCCGAGCATTTTGTTGATACTTTCGGCCACGCGATTGGCCGTGGTGAAGTCAGCACGATTCAGATTGAGCATGATCGGCTGGCCCGAGGCGAAATTGGTTTTGACTTCGCGCTCGACGCTCCCGCCGTCGGGTATGCGCCCCACGCTGGGAATGTTGACGGTAATGCTTGAACCATCGCGACCCTCGGCACCGAAACCACCCACGACCAGGTTACCCTGCGCCAGCGCGTAGACCTGGCCATCGGGCCCCTTCAACTGGGTCATCAGCAGGCTGCCCCCGCGCAGGCTGGTGGCGTTGCTCACTGAAGAAACGGTGACATCCAACGTCTGTCCCGGCTTGGCAAAAGCGGGCAATTCCGCTTGGACCATAACCGCCGCCACGTTTTTTGTCTGGACGCGGGTACCCGGCGGCACGGTGATGCCGAACTGTTGCAGCATATTGTTGAATGACTGCACGGTAAATGGCGACTGGTTGGTCTGGTCACCAGTACCGTCCAGGCCGACTACCAGGCCATAACCCACCAGCTTGTTGGAGCGAACGCCGCCCACCGACGTAATATCTTTGATGCGCTCCGCCGCGACAAAAGTGCTGCTCAGCAAAAGGGTCAAAGCCAGAAAAAGTCGAAAGCTCATCGGGTGTACCTCAATAGGGCGCATTAAAACGGCCAGTAACCACTGTTAAAGAAACGGGACATCCACCCCATGGTTTGGGAGTCCGCCAGGGTACCGGTGCCACTGTAGGAGATCTGGGCATTGGCCAGGCGTGTGGACGGTACCGTATTGTTCGGCGATACATCGTCGGGACGGACGATGCCACTGATGCGGATAAATTCATCGCCGCGGTTGATGGTGATCCACTTTTCGCCGCGCACGACCAGGGCGCCATTGGGCAATACCTCGGCCACGGTTACGGTAATATTGCCCTGGAGGCTATTGCTCTGATCCGCGCCGGCATCGCCATTGAAGCCACGGTTCTGTTCCAGATTGGTTTCCAGGGTATTGCCCCGGAAACTGGGAACGGTGCCCAGTAGCGGACCGGCGTTGAATTCCAACTCGCTCTCTTTTTCCACGGAAACCCCGGAGCTTTTGCTCGATACGGTCCGTTCTGCCAGCGTTACAGTGATAATGTCGCCCACGTTCAACGCCTTGCGGTCGGTATACAACGCCATGCCGTAATTGCCCTGGTACAGGGAGCCTTCGGTGCGCTGTGGCAGGCTGGCCGCCGGAGACACAGTAGGCGCGTAATAGGGGTCGCCAGGGACCGGGCGCTCATAGGTGACGCAGGCGGACAGCGCCACGGCGCCCAGCACCGGCAATAACCGGGCGAGTCGACCCACTGTGTTGGCGAATCCGGTTTGAATCATCATGGCCACGGCCTCACTCATTCTCTTACAACGTCTGGTTGATGTACTGCAGCATCTGGTCGGCGCTGGACACCACTTTGGAGTTCAGCTCGTAGGCGCGCTGGGTGGAGATCATGTCCACCATTTCCTGCACGATGTCCACGTTGGAACTTTCCAGCATGCCCTGCTCCAGACTGCCCATACCCTGCTGTGAGGGCGCGCCCACCACCGGGTTACCGCTGGCGACGGTTTCGACATACAGGTTGCCGCCAACGGACTGCAGACCGGAGGGGTTAATAAAATCCGCCAGCTGAATCTGTCCAATTTCCTGCGGTTGCGGGTCTCCATCGAAGTGCGCACTGATAATGCCGTCTTCACTGATATTGATCTGGCTGGTGTTTTCGGGGATCACGATTCCAGGCTCAATCAATAAGCCATCATTGGTAACCAGCTCCCCTTCCCCATTGACTTGCAGCTGACCGTTGCGGGTATAGGCCAGGTTGCCGTCGGGTTGAAGCACCTGAAGAAAGCCGCGGCCATCGATAGCCACATCCAATGCCTGGTCGGTCACCTCCAGACTGCCGGTCGTGAACTCCTTCTGGGTCGCGACAATGCGCACCCCAGTGCCGATCTGCAGACCGGAAGGCAGTTCGTTATTCTGGTTCGCCAGGCCGCCGGGCTGGCGTTGGGTTTGATACAGCAGATCCTCAAACACCGCACGATCGCGTTTGAAACCCACGGTACTGACGTTAGCCAGGTTGTTGGAAATGGTGGCCAGCTGCTTGTCCTGAGCCCCCAGACCGGTCTTGCTGATATAGAGTGCTGCGTGCATGGTCGTTCTCTCTTAATGATCGCTGCTGAATCGTCGGTGTCGATGCTTGCCGCTTTGCGGCAAGCTTTTACCGCTTACCCCACTGCCTTGAGCGGGAGCCGTTCGTTATCAGGAGTTTTGCAATAGCCGTGCCGAGGTTTCGGAATTCTGCTTCGCGGTCTGCATCAGCTTGAGCTGCATCTCGTACTGACGGGAAAGGCTCAATATCTGGGTAAACTCATTCACCGCGTTCACGTTGCTGCCCTCCAGAAAACCGGTGACGACCGAGACATTCGCATCGGCCTCGGCGGGCACACCGCCGTCCAGACGAAACAGGCCGTCCTCGCCTTTACTGACCTGTTGCAGGTCCGGGTTGACCAGCTTGATCCGGTCAACCTCCACCATCGCCTCTGGACCGAGGCCCTGAGCGACAATAGAGAGCGTGCCGTCAGCGCCTATCTCAAGCTTATCCAGCGGCGGCAAGGCAATAGGCCCTTCGTTGCCGATAACCGGCAAGCCGCTGCCATTGCGCAAGATACCCAGCGGATCAATATGGAGGTCGCCCGCCCGGGTATAAGCTTCAGTGCCATCGGGCGCCTGGACTGCTATGAAGCCCTCCCCCTCGATCGCGATGTCCAGATCCCGCCCGGTTTCGTTCATTGGACCGGATTCGAAATCGGAGGCCGGACTTTCCGTGAGAGCGTAGGCCCGTGTGGGGTGGCCGTCTCCGTAGTACACCGGCATGCTGCGCGCCTGGGCAAAGTCCGCCCGAAACCCCGTGGTGTTGAGGTTGGCCATATTGTTGGAATGATTGGCCTGAGCCAGCATATTGTGCTTGGCGCCGGTCATGGCAATGTAGAGCGCTTTGTCCATGGTGCCTCCCGAAAGAACGGAAAAATGTCGCTTTGGAGAGGTATTGCAAGAGTGGTGCCAAGATGGGGACGTGGTGCAAAAATAAGGTGGGAGTGATGTGCATTCTAGTAAGGGGGCCGTAGTGGGGTAAACCATTGCAAGACACGCCGTGAACCCATCCCTGGGGGCTCGAATCGCGGGTCCCCCGCTCCACGGTCTTGCAATGGTTTACCCCACTACGGCCCGAGCGTAACTCTAACTCATTACGTCCGTTCGAGCCGCCCTTCTCAATTAACGGAGGTTGATGATGGTCTGGGTAATCTGGTTGGCAGTCTCAATGGTCTTTGAGCTCGCCTGGAAATTGCGCTGGGCAATAATCAGATTCACCAACTGCGTGGACAAATCCACGTTGGACTCTTCCAGGGCACCGGCATTGATCGCCCCAAGAGACGCCGAACCAGGCGCACCGATCACCGGCTCCCCGGAGTCCGACGACTGAACCCACGCGGTGTCCCCCACCGGCTTCAGCCCTTCCACATTATTGAAGTCGGCCAGTGCGACCTGCCCCAATACCTGTGCTTCACCATTAGTGAACCGGGCAAAAATGGTCCCGTCATCACCGATGTCCACGCCAGAGAGCCGACCCGTTGTAAAACCGTTCTGATCCTGACTCTCTACCCCGAAATTCGCGCCGAACTGAGTCGTACCATCCAGGTCAATTTCGAAGTTCGAGCTGGTGGGTGGATCAGTCACCGGCAACTGTCCGCCCTGCAGGACATTCAAGGGTGGCAGGGCACCAGCGACGGAACCGTCATCATTGCGCGGCGTCCAGTTGGAAATCAGCATTTCATCGGTCAACTCCTCGTTCAGCGAGCCATCGCTGTTGAAATGCACGTTGAACGAGGCCATGGTCGGTTCGGTATTCTGGGGGGGCGGCAGGGTCGGATCCGGGTCCCCCACATTCTGCCCATCCACCTGGACGTGCATCATCCAGTGGTTAGGAGACGTCGAAGGGTTGTTCGGGTCATAGGGCTCGCGTACAAAGTACTGCTCCAGCGTATGGGGATTCCCCAGGCTGTCATACACCACAGACGTCGTGGAGTGGTTGAAGGTGCCCTGATCATCGGGATCAAAAGCGTTGATGGAAACTTCCGCGAAGCTATCCTCGGTCAACGGGGAAAACAGGTTGCCAACGCTCGGGGTGGCCGTCTGCAGGCTATACCCCTCCTCCATCAGAATCGTCAGGCCGCCACCGACAACAGTGTCCTGGGTATTGGTGTTCACGGTTTGCACACCAGTGCCGGTGCGTCCGATCATGTCAAACGTCCCCGGCGGTTGTGCGCCCCCAAAACCGAAGCGAAGGTCGGCCCCCACAGCGGAGGTAATTTCCAGATCCCCGGTATTGTTGATTTCCGCACGAATACCCGCGAGCTGCGAGGAGCTGAGACTGTTGATCTCATCTTCCAGGCCATCCAGTGTCGTTGCATTCAGTTGAACACCGTTCAACGTCATGTTGTTGTTACTGTTGTCAAAGCTGCCCGCGAGAATACGAGCGTTTGTGGTGGCGGAGGCCGTTACTCCCGCCAACGCGTTGAGTTCAGAGGCAGTTTTTGCAGCAGACGCACCGCTTTCACTGGTGAAGTTGAACACGTTGCCATCGGGGCCCTGAAATTCCAGATTCTGAGCCACATAACCATTGTCGACGGCGGGAATCCCCGCCACCGAGGCCGGAGCCCCATTCAGAGCGGTGGACAAGGCGTTACCGCCAGTAACGGCGCCCAGTGTGATGGTGGAGCTGACGCCTTCGGTCAAATCCTGAAAACGCAACTGACCACCGCTGGCGACCGCCTGTACGTTAATGGGAGACGGCGCACCAAAAATTTCACTGTTGATCAGGTTGGCAATGTCCTGCACGGAGTTTGCCGTAGAACCGTCAAGGGTGACCGACACGGTGCCGTTGCCCGAGGCCGGGTTTGAGCCGGTCAGCTGAATATCAAAGGTGGTGGGGTTGGCCGCAAAGTTGATCGGGGTGGCGATGGCCCCCAGGTCCATGGTGGTGGAGGTCGCGTCCTTCAAACCTTGCTGGGCAACGCCCACGGCCGCGCCATCGGTTTCGAACTCAGTGCCCACGGTTTCCAGAACCGGCTGGTTGGAGTCCAGGTTAAAACGCCCTTCCACCAGCGTGGTCTGCCGGGGCGCCTGCACACTGACATCTACCTGCAAGTCACCCAGACTGCCGTTGATATTGCCGTTTTCATCGGCGGCAAAGCCCTGTAGACGAGCGCCGGTATTGGCGACGATAAAACCTTCGTCACTCAGACCAAACGCCCCGGCTCGAGTGTACTGACGATCACCGCCATTGCTGGTCACAAAAAAGCCGGCGCCATTGATGGCCAGATCCAGGGAGTTGTCGGTGAAGTTCCGGTTGCCCTGACTGAACTGTTGGCGGATGTTCTGCAGGTTGACACCGCTACCCGGGGTGTTGGCGGTGGTCCCCAGAATGCTGCCGGCGTAAATATCACCAAACTCCACCCGGGACGATTTGAAACCGGTGGTGCTGGCGTTGGCGATATTGTTACCGGTCACGTCCAGGTCAGCGCTGGCGGCGCGAATGCCGCTAAGAGCAGTATTAAAAGGCATGTGAGTCTCCTCGTTTCAACGCGGTGGAGCGATTAATTAAATTGTTTGATGTCGCCGATGTTCACGGCGCCCATGCCCGCCAGGTTCAGGGTCAACTGCCCATCATCCCCCAGTGTTACGCTATTGACGTTAGCGCTGAGTGCGGTGTCGAGCTGAACGCTTTCACCCCCCTGTTTGGCCAGGGCTTCAAAGCGGTATTCTCCGGCCGGCAGAGGCTCTTCCCCGCCCTGCCAGTCCAGCAATTCACCATTGACTTCCATATTCTGGCCATCCCAACGGAACGCCAGTTGCCCGGCGGGCCGGGAACCCAGAGGAATATTCGAGACCAACTCCCCCGCTTCGTTGTAGACATTGAGTTTCATGTCCGAGGCCGACTCTTCGAGGTCAACGCTGCCATTGATGATGCCGCCTTCCAACAGCTGGCTGGTCTCTGACGGAACCGTCACGGAGCGCCCGACCAGAGACGAAGCCTGCAGTGCCTGATTGGACATGAACGAGCCGCTGAAATCTTCAAAGTTGCTGTTCAGGCGCTCCAGTCCTTCGACCGAACTGAACTGGGCCAACTGTGCAATGAATTCGGTGTTGTCCTGGGGCGAGAGCGGGTCCTGATTGTTCATCTGGGTGATCATCAGTTCCAGAAAGGCCGATTGCCCCAACTCATTGCTCTTTGCTTCTTCGCTTTCTTTGTTTTTGTTGGCAATATTCAAATTGCTCAGAATACTGTTGGCCGTATCGTTGTTCACCTGGCTCATTGCTCAATCTCCTATACGGCTCGCGCTTATTGGCCCAGGGTCAGGGCGCGCTGGACCATCTGTTTGGCCGAATTCATGACTTCCACATTCATCTGAAACGAGCGCGAGGCGGAAATCATATTGGTCATCTCCTCCACCGGGTTGACGTTGGGGTAGAACACGTAACCCTCTTCGTCCGCCTGCGGGTGGTGTGGCTCGTATCGGCGCTGCAGTGGTGCATCGCTTTCCACAATACCCATGACCTGCACACCGCGTCCCGCCGGGGCTTCGCCACCAAAACTCATGCCGTCGCTACCCTGCATTCCGAGCATGGCGTCGCGCTGCATCTCGGCGAACACCGGCTGGCGGTTGCGATAGACCTGATCCGCACTAGAGCTGGCGGTCTGGGCATTCGCCAGGTTACTTGCTGTGGTATTCAGCCGAACGGTCTGGGCATTCATACCGGAGCCGGCGACATCAAAAATATTGACCAGTGACATTTTCTTACTCCCGCGCCGTGGCGTTTACATCAATCAGTTTGAGTGGGGCTTGACCTATTCACCGCGCAAGGCGCTGGTGAGGCCTTTGAATTTGCCGTTCAGAAATTGGAAGCTGGCCTGAAAATCCAGAGCATTCTTCATGTACTCGGCATGCTCAATGTGCTCTTCCACGGTATTGCCATCAATGGAAGGCTGCTGTGGCACGCGGTACATGACATCCGGGTTGCCCAGCTCACTGCTGTTACCCCCCTGCATGTGCCGGGCGTTGGTTGCCGCCAGGTTCACGCCCGAGGTTTCACCGGACTGGCGGGCCAGAGCCTGGCGGAAGTCCAGATCTTTCGCCTTGTACCCGGGGGTATCCACATTCGCCATATTGTCGGCCAGCAGCTCGGCACGCTGGGCGCGCATCTTGAAGGCGGACTCGTGGATTCCCAGAGCGGATTCAAATGAAATAGCCATCGGTAAACTCCAAAGCGGCAACACATAATCTGAAATGTATACAGCAATCGCTGTGCCAACCGTTGAAAACCAACTCAAGCAACTGATTTAAAAAGACTTTTCAGGGGAGAAGAGTGTTTGAAGAACCGCCGGAGGGCGGCAGCGGCAAAGACCGGAAAGGAAAGGAGGAAAGCTGGCCGGCCAAAAGCGGCAAGGGTTTACCGCTTCTGCCGGCCGCTCCGCGGCAAGCCGCAGAGCAATCGAGCGTGTCGACGGACCGGTTAGACGACCCGAACGGAAATCACGTGGTCGACATGCGCCACCGCCGCAATCACCGCTTCGGTGGGCGGCTGTTCCAGGTCAATGATGTTATAGGCGATATCGCCCCGGCTCTTGTTGACCATGTCAATCACGTTGATATCGTGCTCGGCCAATACCGAGAGCACATGACCCAACACTCCTGAGACGTTATCGTTGCAGAAGGTGATGCGGGCGCCCAGGTCCCCGTTGCGCTCCATACCCACGGCCGGAAAGTTCACGGAATTGCGAATATTGCCGTGCTCCAGGTAGGCCTTGAGCTGGTCGGCCGCCATGACCGCACAGTTCTCTTCCGCCTCCAGGGTGCTGGCGCCAATGTGCGGCATGGCATAGACGTCCGGACGGGACAGCAGACAGGGCTCCGGGAAGTCGCAGACGTAACGGCCGAGCTGCTCCTTATCCAGACTGCGAACGATCGCCTCGGGGTCCACAATGGCATCCCGGGCAAAGTTGAGCAACACCGCCCCCTTCTTGACCGATTTTAGCGACTCATCGTTAATCAGGTGCTTGGTGGCCTCGATCGCCGGCACGTGAAGGCTGATGTAGTCCGCCCGCCCGAGCAGCGATTGCAGGTTGCCCATACGGCCCACCTGACTGGGCAGGCGCCACGCCGCTTCCACCGACAACGCCGGGTCATAGCCCACCACGTCCATTCCGAGCGCCAGAGCGGTTTCCGCCACCATGGAGCCGATGGCTCCCAGGCCGACCACACCGAGGGTTTTCCCTTTGAGTTCCGAGCCGGCAAAGTTGGATTTCTGCTTTTCCAACAGTTTGCTCATGGCATCGGCGTCGGTCATGTCAGTCAGGGTCTGCACGTATTCCATACCGGGAAGAATGCCGCGCGAGGCAAGCAGCATACCGGCGAGTACCAGCTCCTTGACGGCGTTGGCGTTGGCCCCAGGGGTATTGAACACCACCACGCCCTGCCTGGTGTACTCCTCCACCGGCACGTTGTTGACGCCGGCCCCGGCGCGAGCGACGGCTTTCACGCTTTCCGGCAGAGTTTCTTCGTGCAGCTTATGGCTGCGCAGAATAAAGGCATCGGGCTCATTGATGTCGCTGGCCACTTCATACTGATCCCGCCCGAAACGGTCCAGTCCTTTTACGGAAATTTTGTTGTAGGTTTTGATTTTATACATAAGTCATCCATTCAGTGCTTGTCTGGGTCGATGGGTCAAATGGAGAGCGCCCATGAAGGCACCCGGCCCACTCACGCCGTTTTCTGAAAGGCCCAGCTCAACCAGGGCAGCAGAGCCTCGATGTCCGCCGTTTCGACGGTCGCACCACACCAGATACGCAGCCCCGGCGGCGCATCGCGGTAGGCGCCGATGTCATAGGCGACGCCTTCCTGCTCCAACAGTTTCACCATCGCTTTGACCCGGTCCGGCTCCGCGTCCAGGGTGAAACACACGCTGGTGTTGGAAACCGTACCGGGTTCCTTGGCCAGAAACTCGATCCAATCGTTGTCTTTGACGAATTGACTGAGTACCGCCAGATTGGCTTCCGAGCGGCGAATCGCTTCCGGCAGCCCCCCGATACGATCAATCCAGTCCAGAGCATCCAGGTAATCCGCCACACACAGCATGGAGGGGGTGTTGATGGTCTCGCCGCGGAAAATACCCTCAATCAACTTGCCATCTTTGGTCATCCGGAAGATCTTGGGCAGAGGCCATTCCGGCGTGTAGGTTTCAAGCCGCTCTACGGCCCGCGGCCCCAGAATCAGCATACCGTGGGCGCCTTCACCCCCCAGGACTTTCTGCCAGCTAAAGGTCACCACGTCCAACTTTTCCCAGGGCAGCTCCATGGCGAAAACGGCGGAGGTGGCGTCACAGATCGTCAGACCGGCACGGTCGTCCGGAATCCAGTCACCGTTGGGCACCTTGACGCCCGAGGTAGTACCGTTCCAGGTGAAAATCACGTCGTGATCAAAATTGACCTTGTTCAGATCTGGCAGGAAACCGTAGTCCGCCTCCAGCGGCGTGACATCCTTGAGTTTCAGCTGCTTGATCACATCGGTCAGCCAGCCTTTACCGAAAGATTCCCATTGCATCACATCGACGGGACGCTGTCCCAGCATTGACCACATCGCCATTTCCACCGCCCCGGTATCCGAGGCCGGTACCACGCCCACGCGGTAGCCTTCGGGAAGTCCCAACAGGCGAGCAGTGTCCTCGCAGGCGCGCTTTAGCGCCGCCTTACCCAGCCCGGAGCGGTGAGAACGGCCCAGGGTGGAGAGATCCAGTTGCCCCACGTCGTAACCCGGACGTTTGCTGCAGGGGCCAGAAGAAAAATTGGGGTTGCTGGGCTTAACCTGTGGTTGCATGAGATTCCTCAAACGGTTGACGGTAAACAGGACCGGCGCCGCGGATGCATCGGCGGCGACCGACGATTCTGCCGATCAGGCCGCACGAAAGGGTCGGCCCGCATGGACGCTACGGCGGTGTCATTTCAGAAAGCCGCCGATTATGCCAGTTAATCCGGCACGGCACTAGCGAAGGGCGCAAAAACGGTCTCGACTGCCGCAGGGGCACCTGAAACGCTGGAGCTGGAGAAATTACGGACAAAAAAAAGCCCTTTACAGACGTAAAGGGCAAGAGGGAGACCTCGATGCATCAACCAGACATCGAGGGTGAGAGATCGTGGAACAGAGGTCGCAGAGCGGATCGATTATCCAGCCTGCCGACTTGCCCCTGAGCGGACCACCCTGCCCGCTCTACCAAACTGATTTTGCGTCTACCGCCACCTAAAGCACTGCTGGTGACCGGCTTTGCCTACTACTGATTTTTGTTTTCGCAATGTGCGTAAACTTTACTAATTGGTGACAGCGCTGTCAACACCCCGGCGCGACATTTGCCCTCCGGGCCAAATGCATTCTTCCTGAAAAGACGATGTAACCGTTTACACCCCATTATTCCTGAACACCTCTTCTCGGAGGCGGGTGCTACCGGCACTTACAGATCTTTTCCGCTCCTTGTATTACGTCTTAAAACAAACAATAGCACACTTTTCAAAAAAACAAAATGTTACCGGTTACACCTCTTCAGAGGCCCACACCAAGGGGGTTATCGCCGAGACGCTTACCCTCAGAAAATGCCTATTTATCCACCAAACCGCTTATTTAACCGCCACCACTGTTGACATTCACGCCAGCCACATTGACAGCGCTGTCAACCGACCGTAGACTCACCCGACTTTTTACTCTGAAGAACCGGTGCGATACTGATAAAGCCGGTCTGGCGTACAACAGAACACAGCAAAACAAGCGGGGAACTCTATGAGCTTTATTCTGGTTGCGGATATCGGTGGTACCAACGCCCGCTTCGGTCTGGTGGGCATTGACTCGGCTCGCACAACGCCGCCCGACTTTACCGCCACGGAACAGCACAGCTTACGGTGCGCCGATTACCCCGGCATTGATCAAATGATCCGAGCCTACGCTGACAAAGCCGGGATCCCCCTCCCCGACTACGCTTGCCTGGCCATTGCCGGTCCGATTCACGACGGGCGCGTTCGCATGACCAACCTCGCCTGGGAGTTCGGCATTGAGGAGTTGCGCGAGACGCTGGGCATGAAGGCCCTGGATGTGATCAACGATTTTGCCGCCCTCGCCTACGCAACGCCGCACCTGAAGCCGGAGATGCTGCGTCCCCTCGTCAAGGGAACGGTCAACCCGGACGCCGCCATGCTGATTCTCGGCCCGGGAACCGGCTTCGGTATGGCGGCCCTGGTGCCCTGCAACGGCCGCTGGAAGATTCTCGCCACCGAGGGCGGCCACACCAATTTCGCCCCCGGTAACGAGCGTGAAATCGCCGTTCTTCAGTCCCTGCTGAAACAGCAGGCGCATGTCTCAGTGGAAACACTGATCTGTGGCAAGGGCCTGGTAAGAATCTATCGGGCCCTGGCGGAGATCGACGGCGTCGCACCGGAGGACTACGAACCAGCGGATATCAACGAAAAGGGGCAAAGTGGCGCGGACCCGCTCTGCAAGGAAAGTCTGGACATGTTCTGTGCCATGCTCGGCAGCGCGGTCGGAGACCGGACGTTGTGCCTGGGAGCCCAGGGTGGCGTGTTCCTGGGTGGTGGCATCGCCCCCAAAATTGCCGACTACATCGAAGGCACCGAGCTGGTGAACCGCTACCGCGACAAGGGCCCGATGTCCGACTACGTCGGCCGCATCCCCCTGAATATCATTATGCACGACAAGGCCGCCCTGATCGGCACCGCCGCCTGGCTGATGGATAACACCCCTTCTCTGTCAGCGGAGCGCCGGGCCGGTTGAATCCCGACGAATCAGGCTTGAGCTGAGCATACTCGCTGGCAGCTGTACGTCTTTGCCCTTCAACTGCTTAAGCAGCAGGTCAGTCGCCTTTTGAGCCATGGCCTGAATGGGCTGGCGGACGGTGGTCAGGGAGGGCCAGATCTGGTGGGCGACGGGCGTGTCGTCAAACCCAGCCACGGAAAGGTCTCCGGGAATTTCCAGACCCGCCTGGTGGGCCACCATCATGACGCCGGCAGCCATGTCATCGTTGGCCGCAAAAATGGCAGAGGGTTTCGACTCCAGGGCCAACAATGCCCGAGCCGCCTCCTCCCCCGATTCAAACGAGTTGTACCCCTGTACCAGCAGCGACTCATCCAACGCAATATCATTCTCCACCAGTGCCGCCCGGTACCCCTCGAACCGGTGCGTCACCGCCTTGTGGTCCGGGTGGCCGGCGATAAACCCGATCCGCTGGTGACCAAGGGCGATAAGCTCACAGGTCATGTCATACGCCGCCTCGGCATCGTTGGTTTCCACATAGGGAGACAACCCTTTTCTGACGGTGGGGGCGATCCGCACGAACGGCAATTGGCGCTCCATCAGAATATCCAGTATGGGCTCAACATCCGAGAGCGGCGGCGTCAGAATCACCCCGTCGATACGGGTCTGGCGGATCAAATCCCAGACTTCGCGGGCCACATCCGGGTCCTGGTGGTTGCAGGGGTGAATCAGCACATCGTAGCCCTGAGAGCGGCAGGTCGACAGCACGCCATCCTGAACATCGATCACGTAGTTGGCGCTGGGGTTGTCATACAGCAACCCAATGACGAACGAACGATTCCCCGCCAGGCTACGGGCGGAAAGATTGGGGCGGTAATCAAGCTCGGTAATGGCCTTGAGGACCTTGTCGCGCGTGCTTTGGCGAACGTTCGGTTCCTTGTTGACCACCCGGGATACGGTTTTGATGGAGACGCCAGCCAGAGCGGCGACATTATCGATGGTGGCTTTGGTCACGGCGTGCTCCGCTGCTGTTATTGGTGTGCGCACTATCCGAAAAAGCGGCCGGAAACGCAAGCCGGAGGCCGTCAGAGACGCCCCTTCCTGCTTCCAGCCCTTGCGTGGCGCGGATCTGGAAAAAACCGCCAAAATTTTCGCTCAAACCGGGTGACAGCGCTGTCAATTTATTCTATAGTAATTGAACCTTGAGGGCGAATCCCACGCCCCGGGGCCTGAAAAATCGGCAATTTTTCGGTCTATTGAGAAGTTAAAACAACAAAAGATACCAACACAAGGCAGTTCATAGAGACACAAGGCAGTACACACAAAAGCAGTACGGCTTGTGCCCACCCAGTCGGGTCGGCTGGGTGGGCAAGCTAAGTCCCTTTCCGCGCCCCTCACCTCACTCAATACAACAACGTAAACAGCTTGCGCTGATACTCAATGGCGAGCGGGTCCCCTTTGCCCAGGGCGGCAAGAATATCAGTCAGGGTTTTACGGGCGGCGCCCTCGGCGTAACCCAGGTCTTTCTGCAGAATTTTGATCAACAGCTCCAACGCCTGCCCCTGATACCCTTCCTGGTTATACTGAACCGCGAGCTTGTAACTCAGCTCCAGGCTGTCGGGCTGGCCTTCCAGCTCCCGCTCGAGGGATTCGATTTCAGGCGTTTTCGCCGCCTGCTGCTTCAGCTCCAGTTTGGCTTTGACCTGCTGATATAGAGTGTCCTGATCCGCCAACTTCACGGTATCGAGCATCGCCTGGGCGTCATCCACCCGATTGAGCTCCAGTTGGGCGCTGGCGACCAGGCAGGCGACCTGGGGCTGTCGTCCGGACTCTTCATAGACGCGTTGCAGCAACGGCAGAGCGGCGCTGTAGTCCCCGGACTCCAGCAGTGCCTGGGCCTGGCTCAGTTCCTGCTCCCACGCTTTGGGCAGATGCTGCTCCAGCATCTGGCGTACCTGCACTTCCGATTGGGCGCCGGTGAAACCATCGAGCGGCTGGCCGTCCTTGATCAGCATCACCGTGGGCAGGCTGCGCACGCCGAACTGACTCGCAAGCATCTGCTGGTCATCGGCATTAATACGCGCCAGGAGGATCTGGCCGTTGTACTCTTCAGCCAGTTTCTCAAGAATGGGCATCAGGGTCTTGCAGGGGCCACACCAGTCGGCCCAGAAGTCCACCAGCACGGGGCGCTTGAAAGATTCGTCGATAACGTACTGCTGGGCGTTATCCATCGTGACGTCAATGGTATTCATAGCGATCGCTCTCTCAGGGCCTGGTGATTACGAATGTTCCGGGCGCATGTGCGGGAACAACAGCACATCGCGAATGGAGGCGGCGTTGGCGAACAGCATGACCAGCCGATCGATACCTATGCCCTCCCCGGCCGTGGGCGGCAGGCCGTATTCCAGTGCCCGGATGTAGTCGGCATCGTAGTGCATGGCTTCGTTGTCGCCAGCGTCCTTCTCGCGCACCTGCTCAAGGAAACGTTCGGCCTGGTCCTCGGCATCATTCAACTCCGAGAAACCGTTGGCCAGCTCACGCCCGCCGACAAAGAATTCAAACCGTTCGGTCACGTCCGGCTTGGCGTCAAGACGACGTGCCAGCGGTGAGACTTCCGTGGGGTATTCAGTGATGAAGGTGGGCTGATCCAGCTTGTGCTCCACCGTTTCCTCAAAAATCTCGATCTGGACTTTGCCCAGGCCCCAGGAATCCTTCAGCGGAATCTTGAGCCCTTCGGCGACCCGGCGGGCCTCTTCCAGAGTACTGATCTGCTCGGCCTTCAGGGCCGGGTTGTATTCGAGAATACTGTCGAAGACCGTCACGCGACGAAACGGTTTGCCGAAGTCGTATTCGCTGTCCTGATACGGGACCATGGTAGAGCCCATGACCTGCTGACAAAGGCCGCGCAACATGTCTTCAGTCAAATCCATCAGGTCGTTGAAGTCGGCGTAGGCCTGGTAGAACTCGAGCATGGTGAATTCGGGGTTGTGCCGGGTGGAGAGCCCTTCGTTGCGGAAGTTGCGGTTGATCTCGTAAACCCGCTCAAAACCGCCCACCACCAGCCGCTTGAGGTACAGTTCCGGCGCGATGCGCAGGTACATATCAATATCCAGCGCATTGTGATGGGTAATGAAGGGCCGGGCCGTGGCGCCACCGGGAATGACCTGCAACATGGGCGTTTCGACTTCCATGAACTCCCGGCCATTGAGGTAGCGCCGGATATAGTCGATGCACTGGGAGCGCAGACGGAAAGTGTCGCGCACCTCGGGGTTCACGATCAGGTCCACATAGCGCTGGCGATAGCGCTGTTCCTGATCGTGCAGGCCGTGGTATTTCTCCGGCAACGGCCGCAAGGATTTGGTCAGCAGCTTGTACTGCTCCATTTTCACGTAGAGATCACCCCGACCGGAGCGATGCAGAGTGCCACGGGCGCCGACGATATCGCCGATATCCCACTGGCCCCAGGTCTCCTTGATGGTTTTCTGGGTATCCTTGTCCGCATAAAGCTGCACGGTGCCGGAGGCGTCCTGCAGTACCATGAAGGGCCCGCGTTTGGCCATGATGCGGCCGGCCACGCTGGCGACAAAACCGGCGGTTTCCAGGTCCTCTTTGGACTGGTCGCGGTGTTCGGCCTGCAGCGCGGCGCAGGTGTTTTCCCGGCGGAAATCGTTGGGAAAGGGATTACCTTTCTCGCGAATGGCCGACAGTTTGGCGCGGCGCTCGGCAATCAGGCTGTTTTCGTCCTGGGGGGCGTTGGGCTTGCTCATGGCATCTCTAACGGTTGCGGGTGATTGGAAAGGGCCTGGATCACAGGCCCGCTTTCAAACTGGCGACGATGAACTGGTCCAGCGAACCGTCCAGCACGTTCTGACAGTTGCTGGTCTGCACGCTGGTGCGCAGGTCCTTGATGCGTTGGTCATCAAGCACATAGGAGCGAATCTGGCTGCCCCAGCCGATGTCGGCCTTGTTATCTTCCATGGCCTGCTTTTCGGCACTGCGCTTGAGGATTTCCTGCTCGTACATCTTGGCCCGGAGCATATTCATGGCCCGGTCCCGGTTCTGGTGCTGGGAGCGCTCGCTCTGGCAGCTCACCACGATGCCGGTGGGCACGTGGGTGATGCGCACCGCCGAGTCGGTTTTGTTCACGTGCTGACCACCGGCCCCGCTGGCGCGATAGGTATCGGTGCGCAGGTCGGACGGGTTGATATCAATCTCGATGTTTTCATCGATTTCCGGCGAGACAAACACTGAGCAGAAAGAGGTGTGCCGGCGGTTGCCCGAGTCAAACGGCGACTTCCGCACCAGCCGGTGGACGCCGGTTTCGGTTCTCAGCCAACCGAAGGCGTATTCGCCTTCAAACCGGATGGTGGCACTTTTGATGCCCGCGACTTCGCCCGCGGACACTTCTTCCAGCGTGGTCTTGAAGCCCTTGTGTTCGCCCCAGCGCAGGTACATGCGCAGCACCATTTCCGCCCAGTCCTGGGCTTCGGTACCGCCGGAGCCCGACTGGATATCCAGGTAGGCGTTGTTTTCATCCATTTCGCCAGAGAACATGCGGCGGAATTCCAGCACCTGGAGCTGCTCGTCGAGTCGGTCGATTTCGCGTGCGACATCCCCGGCCGCATCGTCGTCCTCCTCCTCGGCCGCCATATCGAGCAGCTCGCGGCAGTCACTGACACCGACGTCCAGGTCTTCGATGGTACTGACCACCAGCTCCAGAGAGGAGCGCTCTTTCCCCAGGGCCTGTGCTCGCTCCGGATCTTCCCAGACCTGGGGCTCGCCCAGTTCCAGTTCGACTTCGGTTAAACGCTCTTTCTTCTGAGCGTAGTCAAAGATACCCCCTAAGCACATCGGTGCGCTCAGCCAGGTCTTTCAATTGATTCAGCAGCGGATTGATTTCCATAAAGTCTCACTAATGCTCCGCCAGGTCCGGCGCCCGTTCCGGGCCCGTCCCGGCGATGAAATGAATTCGGTCAAGGGCGCGCATTCTAACGCAGATACCGGCGTTCCCGCCAGCGCCGACGCGGCTTGCGACGAAGCCGGAAATGGCGATCTACTGCACAAACTGGCAAACTGGCCCTGTAAAATCGGCACCAAACGGTGGAAAATGCGGGCGGCTTTTCCCTCAGGGATAAAAAAGCCGCCACGGACAGAGACACCAATAACGAATAACGCCCAACCCGGAGCAATGGTATGCACACTCAGTTGTTATCGATCCTGACACCGATGTACAACGAATCCGACGGGGTCGACCACTTCTTCGACACTCTGGAGCACTGCATGCAGGCGGTGCCGATTGACTATGAAATCATCTGTGTCAACGACGGTTCTGCCGATGACACCCTCGAGCGCCTGAGGCGGCACGCCGAACGCAACCCGCGAATCCGGGTCATTTCCCTCACCCGCAATTTCGGCAAGGAAGCGGCCATGACCGCGGCCCTGGACCACGCCCGGGGCGACGCGGTGTTGCCCATCGACGCCGACCTGCAGGACCCGCCGGAGCTGATCGGTGAGATGGTGGAGAAGTGGCGCACCGGCGAGTACGAAGTCGTCTATGCCAAGCGCGCCTCTCGCGACACAGACAGCCTGATGAAGCGCAAAACCGCCCATTGGTTCTACCGGCTGTTTAACAAGATGAGCGAAATCCACATCCCGGAAAACGTGGGCGACTTCCGCCTGATGGATCGTCGGGCCGTGGAGGCGATCAAACAGCTGCCGGAAAAAGACCGCTTTATGAAAGGCCTGTTCTGCTGGCCGGGCTTCCGCCACACGGTAATCGAATTCGACCGTCAGGAACGGGCCCAGGGGGAGACCAAGTTCAACTACTGGAAGCTGTGGAACTTCGCCTTGAGCGGCATCACGTCGTTCAGCACTTTCCCGATCCGAATCGGCACCTACCTGGGGATTACGGTCTCGTTCTTCGCTTTCATTTATGCGGTGATCGTGGTGATCAAAACCTTGACCACGGGCGTGGACGTTCCGGGTTACGCCTCGACGATGGTGGTGATCCTGTTCCTCGGCGGCATTCAGTTGTTTTTCCTGGGCTTGCTCGGAGAGTATGTGGGCCGGATCTACAAAGAAGTGAAAAACCGCCCGATCTATCTGGTAGCGTCCAAGTGGGGCTTTGAGGAATCGGATGCTTCTTAGACAGCTCTTCTGTTTCGGCGTGGTGGGCGCTGCCGCCACGCTGACCCATTACCTGATCGCCCTGTCGGCCCACGAGGTGGCGGGCATCAGTGTGTATATCTCAAACCTGATGGGTTACGTAACGGCGATGGCGGTCTCCTACTTCGGCCACGGCCTATTGACCTTCCGGGTAACGCTGACCCGCGCGACCCTGCAACGCTTCGTGGTCGCATCAGTATCGACATTTCTATTCAGCGAGGCACTGCTATGGGCACTGGAAAGTGGGACAACCCTTTCTTCTCGAGTGACGCTTTCCATCGTGGTGGTTTCCGTCCCGGTATTCTCCTTCGTACTCAATAAATTCTGGGTTTATCAGATTCGTTAGAAGTTTTTAGTGGCATCGAGACCGGCCGTAGGCGGGAGAACCTTCATACAAGACACGCTGCAAGCACACCCCTGTAGCTCGATAATACGTGTCCCGCGATTAACGGTCTTGTATGAAGGTTCTCCCGCCTACGGCCTCAGTGGTTTCGACTACCACCTTCGCCAAGTGTTTTAGTAAAGCTTGCAGGCACCTCTACACGTGCCGGTCAGTGGTGGGGTATACCGGTTGGAGACTCTCTGAGGCATGGATGCCGATGAGAAGCCTACAGGGATGTATTCACGGCGGGTCTCCAACCGGTATACCCCACCACTGACCCTCCACCGAAACCCCGAAACCCCTAGACCAACTTAAAAGGCATCGGCTGAGCCAGATTATCGATAATCGCGCAATCGGCGTGATCATCCCCGGGGCACTGCTCCGCCATGGAAAGCAACGTGCTACGCATCGTCTCAAGCTGCTCCAACTGAGCCTCTACCTGCGCCACATGCGACAACACCAACGCCTTCACCTCCGCACTGCGACGGTTCGGATCCCGATAAAGCGCCAACAACTCCCGACACTCATCCAGATTAAAACCCACTGCCCGGCAATGCTGAAGGAACCGAAGCTGAACCACATCCCGCTCACTGTAATCCCGATAACCATTCTCCGCCCGATCCGGCTCCACCAGACCGAGACTCTCATAATAACGAATCGTCTTACTGTTCAGACCACTACGCTCAGCCGCCTCTCCAATGTTCATACGCTTTCTAGCCTCCCGTGCTCAGCACCTCAAAACACACACCCAAACATTCCAATCACTATAACGTTGTTCTGGCATAAAGACCAACACTTAACCAAAAGCGGCAAAATCTGCCCCCGGTATTAGTGTGATAGACCGCACAACAAAGTCTGTTTTTTGATAGGTATATCAAATACTTACAAATAACATTTGACATTAAAGGTGAGGATATTAAAGTGTCATTAACGAAATGACCGGAGTGTCAGCCATGGAATACCTCAGCATGACCGATCCCGAGTGGGAAACCATGTGGGATCAACTCGCCGACGAGCGCTTGAACAGCGGCGACCCGATCTGTGAATTTTCCGGTCAGGCCTGGGAATACATGGGGTCTACTCAGAACCATCACCACTTCCGCCACGCCTGTCACCCGGCGACAGAGAAGGTCGAATACCTCTACATAGAGCGGGCGGGCGTCGCTTTCGCCTGGGTCGGCTAGCCCGCCTAACCGCCACAAACACCTATACAATAAAAAAGGCCCGCCGTAGCGGGCCTTTTCCAATCCGCTTTCAACCGGGCTAGCTACACCCCGATATTCTTCAGTGTTTCCAGAATCTCTCTCATCACCCCAGCCGTACGGGGATGCTCGGCGGCCATCTCCTCCACCAGCATCTCCAGCGTATCCAGCGGCACTGGCTCTCCATACTGATCTTTGGTCCCCTTGGGGTGAGTATGCAGCTCCAGCTGCTCCATGAGGCGCTTCTGCGGCTCACTGGGCTCTTCACTCCCATACATCTCATGCATCTGGGTAATCAGATTCCGTACTTTTTCCTGGGGCATAGTCACCTCTTTGGTTTGGTTAAATCGCTAGTGTCTTGACGTAGCGTTTGGAGCATTAGTGAGGTCCGGGGCTCTGCACGGTGTAGCCTTCCGGGACACGCCGTAAACCCGTCCCTGGGGGCTCGAATCGCGGGTCCCCCGCTCCACGGTCCCGGAAGGCTACACCGTGCAGAGCCCCTCAGTGCCAACACTTAAAATTCTTCATTCCACTTTGCTTCTGTCAGTATAGACAATAAAGGCGCTAGGACGTTTGCTTCATCGCGCGCCTTTTTACCTCCCGGGCCTCCCGCGCCGCTACACCGTACTCCTTCCAGTGGCCCTGACGCCAGCGCCACCACTTGATGGCCGCTCTTACCGACTCATCCACAATCGCCGCTACCATTACACCATAGATTCCCCACCCCAGCGTAATCGTCAGAATGTAAGCCAGGGGAACCGAGAACAGCCAGATAACCCCAATCGTCGTGTAAGAAATAAAAGCCGCATCACCGGTGGAGCGCAACGCGCCGCCCATCACGATATTCACCGTACGGGCCGGCTCCGAGAGGAATGCCAACACAAAGACCCAGAAACCAAAGGCCAGAATCGCCGGGTCGTCCGTATAGATACCCAACACCGGCTGGTTAAACATCACCCAGAACAGTGCCAGCAACCCGGTGCCCCAGATAGCGATCTTGACGCTTCGGCGCATTTGCCGGTCGGCCTCATCAAACTCGTTGCGGCCGACCCGCTGAGCGATGATCACTTCCGTGGCCATGCTCAGCGCCACCGAGATCATCAGGCAGAACAGGAAGGTGTTGAACGCGTAGACTTTGACCTTCAGCGCCAGGTCCCCGACTCCAGCCACAATCCAGTTGAGCACGATCATGTACATGTTGAAGGAAACCGGCTCAAGGCTGGCCGGGGCGGCGATACGAAGCACGGGCTTGATCAGCGATCGGAATTCGCGGATGCCCTGCTTCAGCGGCAGCCGCAACTTGAGTTTCCAGTGCACGATGGTCGCCGTAAACAGGAAGCTGCAGGCGATGGCGGCGACGCTGGCCATGGCCACGCCGTCGACGCCCATGGGTTCGATCCCGAACAGGCCGAACACCACGATGCTGTTTCCCAGAATGTTCGCACCGAAGAAGATGAAGTTGCTGACAGTGTTCCACTTGGGGTCACCATAGACGTTCAGAATGGTCTGGTAAGAGGCCCGCAGGCCCCAGATGGCGACCATCCACCCGATGATTCCCAGGTAGGTCACCGCATGGGTTTCGATAGCGTCGGACAGAGGCATCCAACCGGCGACAAAAGCACCGCCGGTATTGATCGCCAGTGCCGTCAACACCGCCAGGCCGATGATCAGCAGCACGTAGGCCATGATGGTGGCGTTGGCGGTATCGTATCTGTTGGCGCCAATGCGCTGGCTGGCGATGCTGGAACCGGCAAAAGCGGTCACCATCAGCAGCGTGTTGCCAGCAAACACCAACGGCGACACCGCGCCCACGGCCGCCGCCGCACTGTCGGATATGCGGCTGAGGAAAAACATATCGGTCAAGGGGATGGTGAAGGTGACCGCCTGGTCTATCAGCATGGGGGCACTCATCCCCCAGAGGCCCTTATCCAGCACCCGGCTTTTTGGCTGATTACTCAAACGCTTCTCCATCCCATAAAAAACGGAGAGCCTGGGCTCTCCGCACGATCAATCACTATATTATAGTCTGATAGACCAGCTGAGCACAGAGGCTCGGTTCTATGTGGCTTCGCGCAAGACCACGGCCGGCGGCGTGGTGACGGCACTTCGGCAACTAATAGCCCCGAGCAGTCCGACAAAAATCGCCCCGAGCACGGGCCCCAACACCCAAAACAGATAATGCGGGCGAATCGGTATTTCGAGCACAAAGTGTTGAAGGCTGAGCAGCAGTGCTTCGGAACCGATAACGGCAATGACCCCTGACAAGCCACCCAAGATGGAGAACTCTGCCCAGACACTCCCCACCACCAATCGGCGGGGGCTGCCCAGAGCGCGCAACAGACCGGCTTCCTGTTTACGGGAGTCCAGGCTGGTGGTGACTGCCGCCAGAAGCACCAGCGCCCCACCGATGACCGTCAACACCAGGACCAACTGAATCCCCTTGGTCACCTGGGTGACGACGCTGCGGATCTGGTCAAACACCCGGTCCAGCTCAATCAATAAAATGGTCGGGTGCTCGCGCATCAGCTCGTTCACCAGGGATTTCTGCTCCGCCGGAATATAGGCACTGGTAATGTAAGTGGCGGCGTAATCCTCCAGCGTTCCGGGCTCAAAGATAAAAAAGAAGTTGGGGTTCATCGATTGCCAGTCCAGCGAACGCAGGCTCGCCACCACGGCCTCCTCGGTCAAACCGCCGATCGAGAACCGCAGACGGTCACCAAGCTCGATGCCCAATTCGCCTGCCAATTCCGCCTCCACGGATACACCGGGCAACTCATTGCCCTGCCACTGGTCCCACCACTGGCCGGCGACGATCTCGTTATCCTCGCCCAGCGCCTCACTCCAGGTCAGGTTGGCCTCCCGGTTGAGCCGGTCCCGGCTTTTCTCTTCATCGTTAATGTGGGTCAGACGACCGCGCACCATCGGATACAGGGGCTGTCGATCCACCTGATTGCTATCGAGCAAGGTCTGCACGTCTTCCACCTCATCCGGTGCGACGTTTACCAGAAAGTGGTTGGGCGCTTCTTCCGGCAGTTGCAGACGCCAGTCTTCCACCAACGAGGTCCGCACGACCGTCAGGGTAATCAGCAACATGATGGCGATCGAGAAAATCACCATCTGCACCAGGCTGTGGCCACGGCGGCGCTGCAGGTTGGCCACCGCCAACCGCCAGACACTGCTCGCACCGGTGGTCAGTCGACGGCTCAACAGCAGTAATGCCAGGCCGAGTACCGCAGTCAGTACCACGACGACCAGAAGCGCCGCCACGACGCTGAGGGCCAGCTCCCAGTCCCGGCTGAACAGCACCACCAGCAAGGTTACGGCCGATAGCGCCAGTACCACCTGGGTCCAGACCTGCACGCGATCGACCGTCAACTCTCGCCGCAGAATTTTCAGAGGCGGTACGCCCGGCAGAAACCACAGCGCCGGTAGCGCGAAAAACATCAGGCACACCAGGCCGCTGAACAGACTCAGCACATAGGCCAGCCACCCGGGCGGCGCCAGAGTCAAATCGAAAAAAGAAGACAAACCGTAAGCCACCAGTCGCTGAAAGCCCTCCCCCAGCACAATTCCGATAACCGACGCCACGGCGGAGAGAATGATCAACTGCCCGAAATATAACCGGCGAATGCGCCCGGCACCGGCGCCCAGACTTTTCATCAGGGCGACCTGATCCACATGGCGGTCGGCAAACTGCCGCGCCGCCAGCCCTATCGCAACACCGGAGAGCAGCACGCCCACCACGGCGGCCAGCAACAGAAACTGTTTGCCTCGATCGAGTGTCTGAGCCAGCCGGCGCTGAGAGGATTCAATGTCCACGACCCGGTAGTGCTCGCTCATCTTGGGCTCGAGCCAGGCCATAAAATCGTCAAGCTGCGCGGGACGGTCTGCCGCCAGCAACCATTGATAACTTACCCGGCTGCCCGGCTGCACCACACCGGTTTTCTCCAGGTCGGAGAGGTTCATCAGAACACGGCCACCGGTCATAAAAATGGAGCTGGCACCGTCAGGCTGGCGCACCATCACGCGGGAAGCGGTCAACTGATAATCGCCGACACCGAAGGTATCCCCCAGCTCGATATCAAGCAGCGGCAACAACCGGGCATCGACCCAGGCCTCCCCGGGTGCGGGAATGCCCTGAGCGACCTGAGGGGGCTCCGCCGTCCAGGGCCTGTCTGTCGTTTCCACCACGCCCCGAAGCGGATACCCCTCATCGACCGCCTTGATGGATGCCAGGTGCATGGCATCACCCTTGTAGACCATGGAGGAGAACTCGACCAGGCGGCTCTGTCGCAAGTCCTGATCAGCGGCCTCTTGCTCCCAGGCCGGGTCATGAGGGTCGGAGCCCCGAACCACCCGATCGGCGCCCAGCAGGTTGTTGCTCTGCTGCACCAGAGTGGCATCGAGTCGGTCGGTGAAGATGGCGATGGCACTCACCACCATGACCGCCATCACCAACGCGACACTCAGAAGCCGCACTTCTCCACTGCGCCAGTTGCGCCACAATAATCGTGCTGAGAGCATGAATCAGACCTCTTCCGGCATCGGCTGGTCTTCCAGGGCACCCGCCACCAGATGGATGCGCCGGCCGCAGCGCTGGGCCAGACGCTCTTCGTGGGTAATCAGGATAAGCGTGGTACCCTGCTCCCGATTGAGGTCAAAGAGCAGATCAATAATGGTGGCGCCGGTGTGGATATCGAGGTTGCCGGTAGGTTCGTCGGCAAACAACACCTCTGGCTGGCTGGCAAAAGCGCGGGCGATGGCCACTCGCTGCTGCTCGCCCCCGGAGAGCTGCTGAGGGTAATGATTGAGGCGTTCAGCCAGACCGACCCGGGTGAGGTACTCCTTGGCGGCGGCGCGGGCGTTGCGGTTGCCGTGAAGCTCCAGGGGCAACATCACGTTTTCCAGGGCGGAAAGCCCCGGCAGCAATTGAAAGGACTGAAAGACAAAACCGACCGAGGCGGCCCTGACCTTTGCCCGCCCCTCTTCGTCCAGGCGCGTCAAGGTCTGCCCACAGAGGCGTACCTCACCAGAGCTGGGCAGGTCCAATCCGGCCAGGATCCCCAGCAAGGTGGATTTTCCCGAGCCGGACGGGCCGGTAATCGCCAGGCTCTCCCCCGCCGCCACCGCCAGAGAAATGCGCTGCAGGATGGTCAGATCGCCCTCTGCTGTGGGAACCACCTTGCCAACATCGCTCGCTTCTACCAACAATTTTGCATCCATCGGGATCTCCGGCCCACTCATACGAGTCAAGTAATAGGAATCAAGCCTGCTATTGCACCTTCAACGGCCGAGGCTGTCAAAACGGTTCACAATTCTTTACGGTATACCCTGTCCGCGCGATCAGCGGCACTTTATCATTGAACGCTGACTGAAAAGGTAACTGATTATGCGGCAACGGCTTTTGGGATGGTTTTGTCTGTGGCTTCTTTTGAGCGCCAGCGCTTTCGCGTCGGCCCAGACAGCGCCGAAAATCCTGGTATTGGGAGACAGCCTCAGCGCCGGCTACGGCATCGATGTTGAAGACGGTTGGGTCGAGCTGCTGGAGCGTCGCCTGGAGCGCGAGGGTTTTCCTCACCAGGTGGTCAATGCCAGTGTCAGCGGGGAAACCACCGAGGGCGGACTGAAGCGCCTGCCCCGACTACTGGAGGCGCACCAGCCGGAGTGGGTGATTCTGGAGCTGGGCGGCAACGACGGCCTGCGCGGTTACCCCGTTGATGAGATGCGCAGCAACCTTGAGGACGCCGTCGCTCTCAGTCGGGAGGCAGGTGCCAAAGTGCTGGTACTCGGAATACAGATTCCACCGAATTATGGACGCCGCTATACGGACCAGTTCACCGCCGTCTATCCCGCCTTGGCCGAGGAAAAGGCTCTGCCCTTGGTTCCCTTTATGCTGGAGGGCATCGCCACCAGACAGAGCCTGATGCAGCGAGACGGCATTCACCCCAACGCGGACGCGCAACCGCTCATTCTGGATAACGTCTGGCCCGTGCTAAAACCATTGCTCAGGCCATCGCCTTAAGGGGTTTACACTCGCTCAATCACCCACAGGATGGCCACTAGCGCAACTATCAAAGACAGTGCCGGCATTACCACTTTGGAATACCACCGATAGTTTCGTGCGGCCATCAGCAGAGGCAGAATCAACAACACAATGGACAGTTGCCCGATTTCCACGCCGAGGTTGAAGGCCAGAACTGAAGGCACAGCCTGATCCGCCGGCACGCCAAGCTCACCGAGCACACCGGCAAACCCGAAACCGTGAATCAGTCCGAACACGAAAGTCATCCAAGAGAGCCGCCGAATGATCGGATAAAGGTTATTCAACGCGGCAAGCGCGACAGAGACCGCGATCACAACTTCAACCCATTGACTACTCGGGGTTACCCATCCCAGCGCCGTGGCAGTCAAAGTCACCGAGTGCGCCAGGGTAAAAGCCGTTACCACCCAGAATGTGTTAGAGACCACACGTCGTGTATTGCTTTCGGATTGCCACGCTCCACGGCGACGAACCAGAACGCAGGTCAACAATAACGACAGCAAAAAAAGAATATGATCGAGGCCAATCCATATGTGAATGACGCCTTCTTTCACAAACTCCACGACCGTTTTTAGTAAACTGCCACCGGCGTCGGACACGGCGATCAACGGTTGGTCTTCATGTATCAGCCGGGTGTGGGCTGAGCCTGGCCTTTCAGCGCCCTCATGATCAACCGTCACGATCAGTTTGTGATCCCGTTGCTGTTCAAAAAAGGCATGGTAGCGAAGCGTGAGCTCACCGGCCAGTGGGCACTGCGCCCGCATCGGTAAAACCAGGTAACCCTCACGAAAGTGTTGTTCCGTTTTCCAGGGACCGCTAAACGCCAGTTGGCACTTGTGGTCGCCTCGCGCCACTATCAGGTTCTGTTGGGCGTATTGCTCCAAGCGCTCGGCACCATTGAGCACTTCTCCCCACTGGAGTTCACCATTACGATCCTGGTCGAGCCCCACCGCTCGCTCCCAATCGTAAAAGCGCGCTTGCCACTGCAACTCAACCTGACCGGTGGAATCCACCGTCGCATCCAGATATGCGGTACTGAGTTGATGCGCTTGCGCGGTGCTGGCCAAACTGACAAGAACAAGCAAACAGAGGTAGCGCATCATTCACTCTCCCCGTCCGGGGATGGTTTCTTTACCCCATTTCGTGCTTGCAATAACAATTGGCGATCTGCATGCTCGCGCGCGGACTCCCAGTTAACCTCCGCCCAGTGCAACGCTTTTTCGGGGTTTGGCTCCAAATGAAGATAGTATCGGGCCAAATCCGCGGCGTGTTCGGTATCTTCACGCTGCACCCGCAACGTCATTCTGGAGGCAATGTAATCCTGCCACTTACGCCCCTCCAGCGCCTTTTCCGCTAGCGCCAGCCGCAGTGCCAAACTGTCATCCACAGCCGGTGCTGCGTCCACAATAGGTTCCAACCGCCGCATGACGACCTCGAATTGAGCCAGTGCGAGTTGCGCATCGGCCCACTGTAGCAAGTAGCTGACATTGGCATTGGAAAAGCGCTGATCCAGCCAGTGCGCCGCCTCTTCAGCTTGCTCCAGGCGAAGGGCCATATCCGCCAGCATCTGAACCACCCAGGCGCCGCGCGCGTCTTCGGGAACCCCTTGGCGCGCCACCAGCGCCGTGAGCTGTTGATAGCTGCTCTTGAGCGAGCCCCGGTAGCTGGCCACCTCCAACGCGCAGATACTGGCCGTCAACAGATCGGTGTTCCCGATCAGAGCCAGGCAATGCTGACGCGCCTGTTCGTACTCACCCTGTATCAAACGAATACGGGCCGCCATCAGTCTGGCCTCCACATGGGTGGAGTCGCTCTCAAACACCCGACCCAATGCCGACAGAGCCGAATCAAAATTGTGTTGATGTTGCTCAACCTCCGCCCAGAGCAACCATACGAGCATGCGCTCACTGTCATTATGTACCGGGACGGATAACTGCTTCTCTGCCTGTCCATACAAGTGGGCATAGCCGGGACGCGATGCCCGGTCGAGCATTCTCTGAACCTGCTCCAGCATTGCCCCGGGCTGCTCCGCCCACCGGCTTTGGAGCACGCTCATTGTTTGATCTTGGCGAGGCTCCCAACGGGCCACCACATCGTCTCGCGACTGAGGAGTTTCAGGGCTCGCATTGACGGAACAGCTCAGTGTGACCAATACACTCACTATAATGCTGACTTTCATTCACATTACCCATTCACCAGAACCGAAAAGCGCGATAGGCCTCCCTGGCCTACCGCGCGCGCATCTTTACTGCATCAGCAGGTCGTCGTAAGCATCCGGCTGCGTCACATCCTGCTCAAACGCCCGACCATTGACCGGCAACGGCTCATCCGTCGGCTGCTGTTCGAATGCCTGCCGACTGTAGGTGCTGAACGACACTTCCAACGCCTCGACCGTAATATCGACCACGGCGACACTGGACGTGGCTTCTCCGTCAGACACTTCAAAGGTAAAGCTGTCACTCCCTGTCACCGTGGCATTGGGCTGATAGAAGAACATACCGCCATCTTCCACTGTCACGGTACCGTTGGTTGCCTGATCGACCAGGGCGAAGGTCAAATCATCGCCATCGTCGTCCATTGCCATCAACTCGCCCGTCAGCTCGGTGTCTGTCTGAGTGGTAAAGCTGGCGTCACTGGCCGTGGGAGCCGCATTACCACCCGGATCTTTTATGTCCGGATAGTTGTCATCGCTTCCGCAACCAATCACCAGCAACCCACACGTTGCCGTTATCAAAAGATTCATCGATTTCATGATGCTCTCCTTATTCAGAACCGGGGACCGGCTCAGCCAGGTAGGGGAAGGCCACGTTCATCATTCCGGCATCCACCGGGGCGCCGTCGGTAAAGGCCACCTCGCCCACATTGGCGTCTTCCGGCTGACACAGACCCAGATCCGTTGCTTCTCCATTGACCGGAATCGGGTAGCACAGACGTCCCATCACAACGCGCAGCGCGATGTCGACCACGTCGTCACCGGGACGGCGCCCGTTCGGAAACCCGGCCAGGTCATCACCGGCCACACCGAAGGCAGACTGCTCGGCCGCCGGTTTCGCCGCAATACCGGTGTTCAGACGCAGCATTTCCGAGGGGGTCACTGCGGCCAGTTGGTTGACACCTTCAAAGCCGGTCAGGAACGCAGTCAACAGGTCATTGCGCGGGAAGTTGGTGGGCGCGAGGGTGTCCATATTGGTGCCCAGAGTCTGATTGACGGCATCCTTGAAGAGGATATTCAGCAGCTCGGGCAGACTCGGATGAGTCACGTAATCCGCGAACTGAATGTCGTCTTTGGGCTCAGCGCTGGAGAAGCGGTCTTTGTCTTTCAGGCCGATCACCAACTCATTGACCAACGGGTTCCCGAGACGGGACACCTGAGTCAGCGCACCACCATTCACTTCGGTGTTGTTGAAACTGGCATCCGGATTGAGAATACGAGCTTGCGGTAGACTCGCGGTGGTCCAGGCGCCGATGGTGCCATTGCCATCGCCAGTCACACAGCTTTTCGGGATTTCCAGAGACAAAGCAGTCACGTTTTTATGACGCAGATCGTCATTATTCATGTTCTGCGTAATACCACCCGGGAAGCCTTCTCCATCGCCCGCACCACGAGCGCTGTCGCCTTCAATGGGCACATAGTTCACCAGATCGAAGGTATTGCCCAGGTTGACGGCAAAGGGATCTTTACGCTGGCCCACAAACACTCGACCATTCGTTTCACAGTTGGGCAACGCCACTTCATGAATGAAGCTATTGGCGTACTCGGCATAGCCCTCGCGGGAGCTGAAGGTCTTGGTGCCGATGAAGTCCAGCGGCTTTTCAAAGGTCGTGCCGCCCATCTGCGCATTCTGAACATTCATTGCCGTACCGGTGCGTCGGTCACCCTCCACAACGGTCAGCTCATAGGTTTCTATGAAATTGGCATTCGCTTGGTCAGCAGCGGAAATTCCGCCCACGTTTTTCAGAGGTATAGCCACCTCGCGGGTATTGCCTTCCGGGCCAATCGTCAGCGCAACACCGGTTTCTCCAGGCAGAGACTGATTGAAACGAAATTGGTAGGTGATGTCTTCTACGGCATCGCCATCGTTGTCGATATGGATGCTGTATACAGCAGACGGGTCCAGCGCAAAGTAGTTGGGACCGCCGTAGGCATCTTGCAAGGGTAGGTAGTTGGCGATCAATGTTACGTAATCACCGCGCCCTTCTTCATAGCTGTTGAAGGCGTAAAAGTCCGTAGAGTCGACGGCGGGCATGCGGGTAATGTTCGGCGCTTCCCGATGGCTGGAGGCCAGCGCATTAGCGGCTACCATGCCAGTGCATAGCGTGCCGATAACAATGGATAGAGTGTTGATCTTCATAACCGTTCGCTTCCTGTTTTGGTGGTATGAATAAGCACACAAGCCGAAAAAGGCTCATATTCACTGAAGCAAACGGCTCGAATGAGCTTTTGGATTCAAAAAAATGTGTTTTTTTGATAATTCTTTGCACGCCGATCGCGACTTTCTATCCCGTTTTGAAATAAGGGATTTTTAAAGCCATAAAAAAAGCCCGCCGAGGCGGGCTTTGATCAACAACGTAACGACTACAGCGTCACAGGTTTCGCCGTATAGAGCACCGTTGTCGGTTGCCCCGTGGGGGAGCCACCCAACGGTTCCAGACTAACGGCCAACGCGGCCACCTCAACCTGATCTAACAGATCACTGCGAGGGAGCTCACCGGTCCCCCGCTTGGGCAACAGCCCCAGAGACACCGGGTCGCGGCCGTCGGCAGCCACCAACCAAAGCTCGTAATCGCGATTGGCGCGCGGATCCAACTGGCTTGTCGCTCGAACTCGAATCGCCGATTCGACCACCTCAATAAACCACAGCGGCTCCGCCTCTTCATTTTGGACCACGGCCAACTGTTGCGCACTTTCGGGTTCTGTAATGCCGCCGGGTTGCCAGACCAACAGTACGGCGAGAATAATCGCCGCCGCCGTGGAAAGGCCCGCAAGCCACTGCCAGGAACGGCTTGGTTGTCGCGACGCCCCGCTGGATATCGGCACGATATTATCAGAAGTGTTGCCTGAACCATCGTTCCGGCCCTCCATCCCCAAGCGGGACTTGATACGCTCCCACACTTCGGGGCGAAGCGACTGTTCCGGCAGAGCTTCCCCCAAACCGTTGAGTCCGCGCTCCCAGTGCCAGACGGTTTTGCGTAGTGCTCTGTGTTCCATCATCAGTTGTTGAAAACGTACCCTCGCCGGCCCCTGAAGGGTCCCGAGCGCGTATTCGGCTGCCAGCGCATTGCGACGCTCTTGTGTCAGATAATTCATGGTTCAAGGCACCTTTTCAAACGTTCCAGGCCTCGGCGAATCCAGCTCTTCACCGACCCCAGGGGCGAGGCCAACCGATTACACACCTCAAAGTGCGTCAATCCCAGGAAGTACGCCAAATGAATGGCATGGCGCTGAGAGCCCTCCAGGAGGTCCATACAATCGTCAATGTCCGCCCTTTCGCGCTTTTGATAGAGCGCCACCTCCGGGGAGTGAGGGTCCTCTTGAGTGGGGCCCTCCTCCTCGCTGGTCTCCCGCCGGCTTTTCGCGGCGCGCAACATGTCCAGAGCACGATAGCGAGCAATACTGATCATCCAGGAAAGGACCGTGCCCTTTTCGGACTGGTATTCCCCGGCATTGTGCCAAATGCGCACAAACGCCTCCTGAACGACGTCTTCCGCCCAGTCCTGACGATGGAGCATTTGCAGGCTGACGGCATAGAGCTTGCCGGAGGTCGCTCTGTAGAGCTGCGCAAACGCGCCTTCATCGCCCTGTGCGGTTCGGCTCAGCAGGGGCAAATAAGGGTTGGAAGGCTCATCCATAATATTTGATCTCTTTCGTTATTGGATTGATGGGACAACTATACACCTAACGGTTGAAGTCCCACTTTGGATGCAGCGTAACCACAGAATTTTGAACACATACGAGAAAGGGCGAGCTTGGCCTACTGTGGGCTCGCCCCGGAAGGTTGAAAAAAAGGGTTAGCACTTATGCCAACCCTTTTTCTGCTAGGTAATCGCCTCTAGATATTCGACGATCAATTGGACCGATTGCCGCCCTCGAAACTCATTGACGTCGAGCCGGTAGGCCAATCGGGCGCGCTGTGCGCTGTCGTTGGGCCAGAGCTCCGGGTCGATATTGAAGGCGATGGCATCCACCAGGTGTTGGCCCTGAGCGTCCAGTGCCAATGTCATCTTCAGGTGCTTTTCACCCACCAACCGCTGCTGAACCAGGCCAAATTCACCATCGAACAATGGCTCGGGGAAATGCTGGCCCCAGGGGCCCGCCTGGCGCAGCAGCGCGGCGAGCTCAAGGTTGACGTCTTGCGGGCTAAGATGGCCGTCGCTGATCAATACCGGCTGAAGGTCTTCAGGCTGCAGCTGGCGCCGGACCTCCTGATCAAACGCCTTCTGGAAATCGTCGAAATTTTCCCGGGCCAGGGTCATTCCGGCCGCCATGGCATGGCCACCGAATTTGTTCAGCAAGTGAGGGTGACGCGCTGCCACCGCGTCCAGCGCGTCGCGAATATGCAGCCCGGGGATAGAGCGCGCCGACCCTTTGATTTCGCCTTCGCCAGAGTCGGCAAAGACGATGACCGGCCGGTGCAGACGATCTTTGATGCGCGAGGCGAGGATACCGATCACCCCCTGGTGCCAATTGCCGTCATACAGGCAAAGGCCCCAAGGGAGTTCTTCTTCCTCTTCCCGCAATTGCAGCCGGCCCAGCATCGTCAGGGCCTCTTTCTGCATGCCGCTCTCAATCGCCTTGCGATCGCGGTTGAGCTCATCGAGCGCCAGCGCCATTTCCCGGGCCAGGGAGTCGCTATCGCACATCAGGCACTGAATGCCCAGGGAAATATCATCCAGGCGGCCCGCCGCATTCAGGCGCGGGCCAATGGCAAACCCCAGGTCGCTCGCCACCAGCCGGTGCATTTGCCGACCGGCCACGTCCAACAAAGCGATGATGCCGGGACGCGCCACCCCGGCGCGAATACGCTGCAGCCCCTGAGACACCAGGATCCGATTGTTGTGATCCAGAGGCACCACATCGGCCACTGTGCCCAGCGCCACCAGATCGAGGTAGCTGGCCATATTGGGCTCGACCCGGCCTTCCCGGAACCAGTTGCGTTGGCGCAGCTCGGTTCGGAGCGCGTTCATGACGTAAAAAATCACGCCCACGCCCGCGAGGTTTTTGCTGGGGAAGGTGCAACCGGGCTGATTGGGGTTGACGATGGCTTCCGCCGGAGGCAGTTCGCTGCCCGGCAAGTGATGGTCGGTGACCACCACCGCAATGCCCAGCTCCTGCGCCGCCTTCACGCCTTCGACACTGGATATCCCGTTGTCCACCGTCACAATCACATCCGGCGCCATGGCCGCCGCGACCTCGACAATTTCCGGGGTCAGGCCGTAACCATATTCAAAACGGTTGGGAACGAGAAAGTCCACGGAGGACAGGCCCATGGCCTGCAACGCCAACACCGCCAGCGCCGAACTGGTGGCACCGTCGGCATCAAAGTCGCCCACGATCAACACATTGGCTTGCGCTTCCACAGCATCCGCCAAGAGGGCGACTGCCTCATCAAGCCCTTTGAACGTGGGTTTATGCAGAAGCTGAAGCTTGTGTTGCAACTCCTCGGAACGGGACACGCCCCGAAGGCGATAAAGGCGATCCAACAGCGGGGGCAAATCCCCCGCCAGCGGCGTCTCCGGAGTGTGTTCGGGCGGCGTGCGGCGGAGGATGGTTTTGTGCATCAGGCTTTCAGATTTTTCGCGATAAAGGACTGCACCGTACCGATGTCATTGTCCAACACATCGTAGCGTTCTTCACGCTGAAACAGGTCCGCCATGTGCGTCGGCAATGCCGGGTCGCTTTCCTGTCCGGCCTTGCGTACCGCTTCGGGGAACTTGGCCGGATGGGCGGTGGCGAGGCAGACCATGGGGATGTCCTGCCGACGGCGCGTTTCGCGCGCGGCTTTCAGACCGATCGCGGTGTGCGGGTCGAGCAGGTACTCGGTGTGAGCAAACACATCTCGAATGACATCCAACATCGTCTCGTCGTCGACTTTGTGGCTGCTGAACAATTCTTTGGCTTTGCTCAGCGCCGACTCGTCCAGATGCATGGCACCGGACTTGAAGTCTTCCATCAAGCCGCGAATCTTGTCACCGTCACGGTCATACAGATCGAACAGCATGCGCTCGAAATTGCTGGAGACCATGATGTCCATACTGGGTGAGAGCGTGTGCTGCAACGACTGTTTACTGTGATCGTTGTCACTCAGGCAGCGGTGCAGGATGTCATTGCTGTTGGTGGCAATCACCAGCTGGTCGATGGGCAGCCCCATACGCTTGGCCAGATAGCCCGCAAAAATATCCCCGAAATTACCGGTGGGCACGGAAAACGAGACCGGCCGTCCCGGAGCGCCCAGGGCCAAACCGGCGTAGAAGTAGTAAACGATCTGGGCCATGATGCGCGCCCAGTTGATCGAATTCACCGCCACCAACTGCCGGTCTTCGGGCAGGAACGACTGGTCACCAAAGCTGGTTTTCACCATGTTCTGGCAATCGTCGAAATTTCCCTTCAAAGCGATGTTATGGACATTATCTTCCAGCACCGTGGTCATCTGCCGGCGCTGGACTTCGGACACGCGCTGGTAGGGATGCAGAATATAAATATCGATATTGTCGCAACGGCGACAGCCTTCGATGGCGGCGGAACCGGTATCCCCGGAGGTGGCGCCCATGACGACGACTTTCTGGTTGCGCTTTTTCAGCAGGTGGTCGAGCAGGTGCCCCAGAAACTGCAGCGCGAAATCCTTGAAGGCGAGCGTCGGCCCCTGGAACAGTTCCAGAATCCACTCGTTGTGACCGGTCTGCACCAGCGGTGCAATCGCGTCGTGACGAAAGGTGCTGTAGGCTTCGGTGATGATCTGTTTGAGCTCTTCATCGGACACGGCGCCCGAGACAAACGGGGCCATGATTTTGAAGGCCAGCTCTTCGTAGCTCAGACCTGCCCAGGAGGCGATTTCTTCCTGACTGAATTCGGGCAGGGTTTCCGGTACGTACAAACCACCGTCCGGCGCCAGGCCAGTCAGTACCACTTCTTCAAAGTTGAGAGCCGGGGCCTGGCCCCGCGTACTAATGTATTTCACGACATTATTCCTACTTCAACGGCTCGACCCGAATCCGGGTAATCGGACCAGTGATGGAACTCAGGGACTCGATCTTGATGATCGCCTCCACCAACTGTTTTTCCACCGCGCGGTTGGTCAGCAGAATCAGCGGAACGATTTCCTCTTCATCCGCCGCTTCTTTCTGAATCAACGCTTCGATACTGATTCCCGAATCGCTCAGGATCTGGGCCACCTGGGACAATACGCCCGGCTTGTCCAAAGCAGACATACGCAGGTAGTAGGCCGTCTCGATTTCTTCAATCGGGACGATTTCCAGTTCGCTCCGCAGCTTTTCCTGCTGGAAGCCCAGATAGGGTACGCGGTGTTCCGGGTTGGCGGTCAGGGTACGGGCGACATCCACGATGTCCGCCAGCACGGCGGAGGCTGTGGGTTCGGCACCAGCGCCCGCGCCGTAGTACAAGGTCGGACCGACCGCATCACCTTTGACCAGGACCGCGTTCATGACACCGTCGACGTTGGCGATCAGGCGTTTCTGCGGAATCAGCGTCGGATGCACGCGTAGCTCGATGCCTTTGGCACCGCGCTGGGCGATACCCAGATGCTTGATGCGGTAGCCCAGTTCCTGCGCGTACTGCACGTCCTGAGGAGCGATGCGGCTGATACCCTCGGTAAAGACTTTATCGAACTGCAGAGGGATACCGAACGCAATGGAGGCAAGGATCACCAGTTTATGCGCGGCATCGATACCTTCCACGTCGAAAGTCGGGTCGGCTTCGGCGTAACCCAGCTCCTGAGCTTCTTCCAGCACTTCCGAGAAGCCGCGACCCTTATCGCGCATTTCAGTCAGGATAAAGTTGCCGGTGCCGTTGATGATGCCGGCCAGCCACTCGATTTTGTTGGCCGCCAGACCTTCACGGATGGCTTTGATGATGGGGATACCACCGGCCACGGCGGCTTCGAAGGCCACGGTGACGCCCTTCTTGTTCGCCGCTTCGAAAATTTCGTTACCGTGCTCCGCAATCAGGGCCTTGTTGGCCGTGACCACGTGTTTGCCGTTTTCAATGGCCTTGAGGATCAGCTCGCGGGCCGTGTCGATACCGCCAATCAGCTCGACGAGAATGTCGATGTCCGGGTTGGTGGCGACGTCGAAGATATCGCGGGTGACTTTGAGGCCGTCGATATCGCAGTTGACGTCGTCGCGCCGAGTGGCCACCTGCCCGATCACGATATCGCAACCGGCACGGGCGTTGATCACTTTCGTATTGCGCTGGAGGACGTTGACCGTGCCACTACCCACGGTGCCCAGGCCACAGATGCCTATTTTGACCGGTTTCAAGCTTCTCTCCCCTTACCTTGAATGAGCCCTGCTGGAAATGGGCCCTGCTAGTAACGTGACGCCCGCCAGTGCGGGGCACTGGCGGGCGAAAATGGCTATTCTACTGGATCGCGCGCCCCGGAGCGAGGCGCGGGGAAGCAACCTTACTGGGCCGCTTGCGAGGTGTCAATTGGCGTCATAGACGCCCCGGATCAAATTCCGAGGATCTGGGCCAGCTGCTCCGGCGGAACGTAGCCAGCCTGCATCTTGCCGCCCGGCAGAACCAGCGCGGGGGTACCGTTGACGCCAAACTCACCACCCAGGCGGTAGTGCTCCGCCACCGGGTTGTTCTCACAGGACTTGGTGTCCACGGGTTGGAGGTTTTTCAGGCGATCCAGCGCTTTCTGCTGGTCCTTGGAGCACCAGGCGGTTTCGAGCTTCTGGGCGGAAGGGCTGCCCACGCCAGCGCGCGGATATGCCAGGTAGCGAATTTCGATACCCAGGTCATTATAGCCGGGCTTGGTGGTGCCCCCGTCCTGGTATTCCGTCATCTGACTGTGCAGACGGCGGCAGAAGCCGCAATCGACGTCGGTGAAGACATACACGACAGCCTTGGTCTCACCCTCGGGGGCGAAGGCAATGCTGTCTTTCTCATCCAGGGAAGCGGCAAGCTGCTTGCGCTGCTCCACCATGGCGGGGTCTTCATAGCGGGCGAAGCCACCCTGCTCGATGGAGAAAATCTCTCCGGCGATCATCAGATCCGCCTCCGGTGTGACGTACAGCACCGGACCACCCACCACGCGTGCCTGGTACAGCCCTTCGATGGGCGATGGGCGCACATCGGTAAATTCAAAGTCGGGGCGGGCCTCCGAAAGCGCCTTGATGATATTATCTTCGGTGCTCATTTCCTGGGCACTGACCGTCGCGGCGCCGAGAAGCGCGCAAATGCCGATTGCAAGTTGTTTCAACATGGGATCAATCCTGTCGTTCTGGTTTATTCGATATTGTATGCCAATGGCCTCGGGCTCACCCAGCTAGCCACGGGGATGGTGCAACGCGTGCTGCTCCTGCATACGTGCCCGGGCCACGTGGGTGTAAATCTGGGTGGTGGACAAGTCACTATGCCCCAGCAACAACTGTACGACCCGCAAATCGGCCCCATGGTTCAATAGGTGGGTCGCGAAAGCGTGTCGTAAAGTGTGTGGAGACAGCGGCTTTTCGATGCCCGCCACCTGCGCCCAATGTTTGATTCTGTGCCAAAACGTCTGGCGCGTCATCTCCCGGGCGCGCGTACTGGGGAAGAGTACTTCAATGGGCGCATTATGCAAGAGCACAGGTCTCGCTTCGCGCAGATAACGGCTCACCCAGTCCACGGCTTCCTCTCCCAGGGGCACCAGCCGCTCCTTACTGCCTTTGCCGGTGACTCTGACCACGCCCTGGCGCAGGTTGATCTGGCTAACGGTCAACCCCACCAGCTCACTGACCCGAAGCCCGCAGGCGTAGAGCACCTCAAGCATGGTTCGATCCCGAAAGCCCACGGGGTCTTCCAGGTCCGGCGCGGCCAGCAGGCGTTCGACATCGCTTTCGGTGAGGGATTTGGGCAGGGGTTTGGGCAGCTTGGGGTTGTCGACCAGGGCCAGGGGGTTTTCTTTGAGGCGCCCTTCCCTGACCTGGTATTGGTAGAAGCCACGAGCGCAGGAGAGAAACCGGGCGGTGGAGCGACTCGAATGGCTTTTGTGACGATGGGCCAGGTAGTCGTAGACGGAGATGGCGTCGGCCGAGAGCAGGCTTTTCCCGGCTTTCTCGTGCAGCCACAGCGCAAAGGTTTCGAGGTCGCGCCGGTAGGAGCTGAGGGTGTTTTCACTCAGGCCTTTTTCCATCCAGATGGCGTCGAGGTATTGTTCGAGGGTCTGGATTTCTTGGGCGGGTAAGGTCACGGGCATCAGGGGCTGTCGCTCTTTAATGAGCACGAGGATAGCACAGATCTATTTCGGGGCTGTATCTCGTCCGGCGGTGTGTGAGGTATACCCCTCCGAGACCCGCCGTGAATACATCCGTGTAGGCTTCTCATCGGCATCCATACCGCGGCTTTGGCTCCTGCGTCGCACTAGCACCTACATCCATGTAGGCGTCAGAGAGTCTCGAAGGGGTATACCTCACACATCGCCTCAGTGCCAATCGTCACACTCCCTCGTAACTCCATTCTTGCGTAGCGTAGGTAAGGCGGTAGCCGCCACCTACGGAAAAAGGTGAAGGAGAACCGATTGCGGGGGAATGGTAGGTGGCGGCTACCGCCTTACCAACCCTACGTGAGAGTATTTTTAGGGCGCCATCTCCACAGAGGTTACGCTACTGCTGCGGAGGGAGGGTATACCACTGCGAGACCGTGGAGCGGGGGACCCGCGATTCGAGCCTACAGGGATGTATTTACGGCGTGTCTCACGGTGGTATACCCACCCGGAGCACTCAACTACGAAGCCCCTTCTGAAAAAAAACACCACTTTAAAACAGACATAAAAAAACCGGAGCACAAAGGCTCCGGTTTTTCGCAACGAACTCGCGTGTCCCTTAGGAGGACAGCTTTTCCTTAATACGAGCCGCCTTACCAGTGAGGTCGCGCAAGTAGTACAGCTTGGCCTGACGCACATCACCCTTACGCTTGACCTGAATGCTGTCAACCTGGCGACTGTGAGTCTGGAAAGTACGCTCAACGCCCACACCGTGGGAAACCTTACGAACGGTGAACGCCGAGTTCACGCCGCGGTTGCGCTTACCGATTACCACACCCTCGAAGGCCTGCAGACGCTCGCGGTTGCCTTCGGTGACCTTAACCTGTACCACAACGGTATCGCCCGGGGCGAAGTCGGGTACGTCTTTTTTCATTTGCTCGGCTTCGAGCTCCTGAATGATCTTGTTAGTCATGCCTTTTCTCCTGATGAGACTCTGTAGCTTCACAGCTAGAGTGTTTCGATTCAAGGTCCCGACGAAAGTCCGTCAACAGCGATTGCTGTTCCTCGTTCAAGTCTATTGCTTGCAGTAAATCTGGCCGTTTCTGCCAGGTCCGCCCCAGCGCCTGTTTCAGGCGCCAGCGCCGAATTCTTTCGTGGTCACCGGACTTCAACACCTCCGGAACCTCCCGACCCTCGAACACTTCCGGGCGGGTGTAGTGCGGGCAGTCCAGCAACCCTTCGGCGAAGGAATCCTGCTCCGCTGACTGAGCGTGCCCGAGAGCACCCGGAATCAATCGTGTGATCGCGTCGATCAACACCATCGCCGGCAACTCGCCGCCGCTCAATACGTAATCACCAATGGACCACTCCTGGTCAATCACGGTGTCCAACAACCGCTCATCAAGTCCTTCATACCGGCCGGCCACCAGTACCATGGGGCCCATCTCCGCCAGTGTCTCTACGCCCTTCTGGTTCAGGGGTTGCCCCTGGGGCGACAGATAAATAACGGGAGCCTGTGCACCCACCCAACCCTTTGCGGTTTCAATGGCGTCACGCAGCGGCTCCACCATCATCACCATGCCGGGCCCGCCCCCGTAGGGTCGGTCGTCTACCGTACGGTGCTTGTCCTTGGCGAAATCCCGGGGATTCCAGCACTGCACCTCAATCAGCCCCTGCTTCACCGCGCGGCCGGTAACACCGTAAGCAGTCACCGCTTCCAGCATTTCGGGAAACAGGCTGACGACCGCCAACTTGATCGGGCTGTCGCTCATCGAGCCCCCGAACCTTTCGGTGCCATGGGGTTGGATCCCACTAGAACTCCGGGTCCCATTCCACCTCGATGCGCCCTGCCTCGAGATCGACCGTCCGGACAAAGTGCTCCGGCACATAGGGAATCAGGCGCTCATTCTGGTCAATACTGTCGGCATCGCCCAGCACCACCAGAACATCGTTCGCCCCGGTTTCCATCAGGCGCGTCACGCGCCCCAGATCCAACGCCTTACCGTCCCAGTGACTGATGACCCTCAGGCCCTGCAACTGAAACCAGTAAACGTCGTCCCCTTCCAGGTCGGGCAACTGCTGCTTTTCGACCGCGATGGTGATGCCCGTGTAATGGGCCGCCAGATCGCGGTCGTCGACGCCCTTGATATGGGCGACAAACCCTTTGCCGTGCGGACGACTCGCGTCAATTTCCACCGTTTTCACCCCGCGGGCTGTTTTCAGCCACCAGGGACCGTAGTCGAACAAATTCGACGCCGGTTCGGTGAAGGAGTGAATTTTCACCCACCCCTGAATTCCGAATACGGCCGTTATCCGCCCGACATCAATCAGGTTCGACCCTTTATTGCGGGGCTCGGACTCGGCCATATGCTGCAAAGGGCTCGGCTTAGGCCGCCGCTTGCTTCTTCTGCTCTTTCAGCAGGCCGGCAACGCGATCGCTCATCTGAGCACCCTGGCTTACCCAGTATTCGATGCGCTCATTGTCGATGCGCAGACGCTCTTCCTGACCCCGGGCAATCGGGTTGAAGAAGCCAACACGCTCGATGTAATGACCGTTACGTGCGCTGCGGCTGTCGGTTACGTTCAGGTGATAAAACGGACGTTTTTTGGAGCCGCCACGTGACAGACGAATAGTTACCATTGAGGATTTTCCTGTAATTTCCAATTGGGTCCGGCACTGACCGACACCCGGTGAAAAGACGCAATCGCACAGCGGGTGCGAAAGGCGCGGTATTTTAAGGGAAAGATCTGCCTTTGTATAGGGTGTGTAAGCAATTGGCGGACCACGCCGGACGCGGCCCGCCGGGGAGCGGCGCTATTCGGTCATATCACCGTAGCGGTTGGGCAGATTCAGGTCCACCGCCTGAGCCATTCCGGGCAGTCGAAGTGAGTGGCCGTCAAACTCAATCTGCTGCTCGTCGATCATGCCCTCGCCAAAGTGATAGAGGGTGTTGAACTGCCCCCTGGTGGCGTTCTGGTCGTATTCGGCGGCGTTGGCGCGGGTCTGCTCCCGACGCTTGGCATAGGCCTTGAACGCCTCATCGCCGTAACGGCGCTGCAACATGGTCTCGACCACGCGCGGCGCCAACACGCTGGCCGTGGCGTTATTGCCGCCAAAGCCTTTGGAGTTCAGAAAAGCCACATCCAGCGGTTTTTCGCGGCGGTCCAGGTCCTTGAGCGGAAGGCGAAGGCGCTCGGCAAAGACATCGTCGGCCACCCGGTCGATGGTCTTGATGCCCGGCACAAAACCGTATTTGAACACGCCCAGGCTGTTGATCAGCTGCTCTCCACTGGCCGCGGAGAGCGAGTGCCCCACATAGGCTTTGACGGCCGTTACCGGCCATTCGCTGATGCCGAACACCTCGGCTACCCGATGGAAAATTTCCGACTCGGTCACCCGGTTCTGCGGAGTACTGGAGCCGTGAGCCTGGACGAAAGAACGCTCACGGACCGCCTCCTCACCCAGAATGGCGCGCGCCGAGGCCACCGCTTTGGCCATGGTGATGTAGTTGCCCGGGCCCGGCGCCGAGATCGATTTTTTGAAACCGTCGGCATTGATAAACACGTCGTTGACCGCGCCGTGAATATCGGCGCCCAGCTCTACCGCCAGGGCATCGTCCATCAGCACCACATACTGGCTCGCCTCAGCGATGGTAAAACCACAATTTTCGCCAAACGGACGGCTGGAACGCCGTGGGTCGGTGTGGTCGGCGCCATCAATTTTCTTGAGCTTGTCCTCGGGCGCCAAGGCGCCCATGGTGGCGTAGCCGTCGACGACTTCGGGGGTGATGGGCGCCTCGGCGTTGCCCACCACCGCCACCCGGCAGCGCCCGGCGGTGATGTCTTCCACCGCCGCGCGCAGGTTGTAAAGGAAGGAGGCACAGGCCCCGGCGATCGCCCCGGTCTGGCCGACGCTGCCAATGATGTAGGCGTTGACGAAGTCGGCGGGCATACTGTTCAGGCCCAGGGGGCACTGCTTGGTGCTGACCCGGCCACCTCGGAGTCTGGCCTGCAACAGGCCTCCCATACCAGCCTCGTCCAGCTGACTCATGACATTACTGGCGTATACACTGACCTGATCCGGACGCACCGCTTTGGCGATATCGGGCCAGGGAATCCCGATGGACTGTACCGCATCGGAGGCGCCGATCACGGTCATTTGCAGGGCGCGGGGGTGGAAGCGGGAGTTGTACAGGGCGCCAGGGTTGAACCCCTTGGGAAGTTGGCCGGCGGATTTGACCGGCAGCTCGCGAAAGCTGTCCCATTTCACCTGAACCGAGCCAGGCAGTGTCACCCGGACCCTGCGCTCCCCCATCTCCTCAATCACCCAGTCCGACGGCAGCGGGTCCGGCAGGTCACGCTCGTGCAATTCAAAACTGAGCGGTTCACCGCCGTTGGAAATTTCGGCGTTCTTTTGCCAGTGGGCGGCGTCCACGTCGAACAGGTCGGGATCAATGCGGCGAATCAGGCTACCCTCAATAATGGCCGGGCCGAACTGGCTCTCAATTTCCGCAAGGTCGTAGGCCCGGTCATCAGCGTCCCGATAGGCACCGTCCTCAAAACTGACGAACCCCATCAGCACCGCCAGGCCGGCCAGCGTTTCCTGCCGTTCCGGTGTGGGTAAGCTCTCCAGAATCATCCGACGATAGGCATGATGACCCGAGCTTCGGCCAGCGGCATTGAAGCCGCCGAAACCCACGATGACCGGCAGTGATGACATAGAGAACTCCCCAACAATTCAACAGCAGCCGCCAGCAGGAGGCAGACGGACCGAGCACGAATAGTGGGAGAGTGTATTGGTCTGTGGCGGGATTGTCATGGTTGTTCTGGACAAAACTTATGGTATTTTGGCCAAAATGCCCAATAGGAGTTCGATATGCCGCAAGATCCCGGCGGTCCCATCCGGATCGCCTTTCTACTGAGCGACAATATGCTCGCCACCAGCGCCACCCTGCCGATGGAAATGCTGCTCACGGCGGAAAGCGCCAGCCTGCGGGACCGGGGCCTGAATCGCACCCGGCTGCGCCTGAGCACCGTCTCCGCCCGGGGGGAGCCCGCCACCACCCGTTCCGGCCTGCAATGGACCCCGGATTACGCTCTGGCCGATTCGCCCTCACCGGATCTGGTTTACGTTCCCGGCTTCTGGCGCAACCCCCGGCCGGTGATCCGGCGTCAACCGGAAGTACTCGACTGGCTTCGGGAGCAATACCAGAACGGCGCGCTGATCAGCGCCGTCGGAACCGGCTGCTGTTTTCTCGCCGAAGCTGGCCTACTTTCGGGCAAAGCCGCCACCACTCATTGGCATTACTTCGACCAGTTCCAGAGGGATTATCCGGACGTACAACTCAAGCGCCAGTACTTCATCACCCAGGCCGGCAACCTCTACTGCGCCGCCAGCGTCAACTCCCTGGCCGACCTGACCGTGCACTTTATTCAACGCCTCTACAGCAAGGCCATTGCCAGTCATGTGGAGCGGCACTTCTCCCACGAAATTCGTCGCTCTTATGAAAACAGCGGCTATTTCGAGGACGCCCACAGCCGTCACCCGGATGAAGACATTGTGCAGATTCAGCTCTGGCTCCAGGACAACTACCCCCGGGCCATTTCGCTCGCGCAGGTAGCCCAACGTTTCGGCTTCAGCTCCCGAACCCTGAATCGTCGCTTCAAGGCCGCCACCGGCCAGACGCCGTTGGAATATTTGCAGGAAATCCGTATCAACAACGCCCGGGACCTGCTAAAAACCAGCAACCTCACGATTGGAGAAATCGCGGACAAGGTGGGCTATCAGGATACGGGTTACTTTACGACGCTGTTCAAAAAACAACTGTCCACCACGCCCCGGGAGTACCGTGCCACGGTGCGGGCAAAATTGTTTAGTGCCGAATGACACCCCAAAAAATAACCACCATAAAAAAGCCGGGGATTTCCCCCGGCTTTTCAGCGTCTTCATCGTGCGTTTTTAGCGCACCAGGTTAAGCCGCCTTGGTTTCGCTTTTGCGGTCATGGGCAACGCTTTTGACATCGCCCTGACTGTCCTCAATCTGAATGGTCCGGGGTTTCATCGCATCCGGAATTTCCCGCTTCAGTTCGATGTGCAGCAGGCCGTTTTCAAAGGTCGCCGATTTGACTTCCACATGGTCCGCCAGTTGGAAACGGCGCTCGAAATTCCGGGCGGCAATGCCCTGATGCAGGTAGGTGCGCTCTTCGTTCTCGGGTTCCTTGTTGGCGGAAATGGTCAGGTTGTTCTGATTGACTTCAATGTTCAGTTCCGAGCGATCGAAACCGGCCACTGCCATGGTAATCCGGTATTGGTCCTCACCCGTCAACTCGATGTTGTACGGTGGGTAACTCGGCTGGTTCTGCTCGGCACGGCTCAGGTTATCGAGCAGGCTTGCCATGCGATCGAAACCGATGGCCGAACGATACAGGGGAGAAAAATCAAAGCTACGCATAGTAATATCCTCACTTCAGAGCAATATTGGGGTAGTGACTTATCACAATGATCAAGTCAATTCAGTTGATTGCCACCGAACGTTGGCGACGCATGCCGCCTACTGGCCGGTGACCGAGCCCCTCTATCGAGCGGGCTCAAGTAAAAAATAGGGGCAACCAACCGCTTTTCAAGACTCTGGGTGAAAATATTTTTAACAGTTCTCAGCGTTTCTTCAGAATATTCTCCAACGCCACTTCCAGATCCGGGAAGCGATGCCGAAAGTCCGTTTCGATGGCCACCTCGGGCAGCACCCGCTGGCTGGCCAAAAGCAGCTCGTCCGCCATATCCGCCATCAGCGTTCGCAACACAAAGGCCGGCATCGGAAAAATGGCCGGACGGTGCAATACCTTGGCGAGGGTGCGGGTAAACTGCCGATTGGTCACCGGGTTGGGGGCTGTGCCGTTTACCGGTCCGGACAGCGATTCCGAATCCAGGCAATGAAGAATCAACGCGACAATGTCGTCCCGGTGAATCCAGGACATCCACTGCCGACCTGACCCCAGTCGACCGCCAAGCCCCAGCTTGAATGGCAGCAACATGGATTGCAGGGCACCCCCACCCTCGCCCAACACGATCCCGGTGCGCAACCGGCAGACCCGGGTCCCATGGTCGGAAAACCGCTCGGCGACCGCCTCCCAATCCAGACACAACTGCGCCGCAAAGCCGCTACCAGCATCGTTGCTTTCAGTCAGGGGAGCATCTCCCCCATCGCCGTAGAACCCGATGGCGCTACCGCTTACCATCCGCTCGGGAAACTGCCCGCGGGACTGAAAGTGCTCAAACAACGCCTCGGTGGTACCGATACGGCTGCGTCGAAATTCCTCTTTGCGCCGCTCGTTCCACCGACCGGCCGCCAGCGGCTCACCGGCGAGATTAATAACAGTATCGATGGGTTTGTCGGGCAACTGCTTCAATTCGCTCACCAGGTTGACCCCGGTGCCGAGTGTCTTGGCGGCGCGAAGGGTATCGCGCGTCAGTATCGTGAGCCGATCACCCCGTTTCTGTAAGGCGTGGCACAAAGGCACGCCGATAAAACCGGTGCCACCGGTCAGCAGAATCTCGCGAGGGTGATTGTCTGTACTCATAGAGACCGTCTCCAACCTTGGTCAATGGATTGAGGCTGAGCCTTCAGGGGGGGGGGGGTACTGACGCCAACTCACTTCAGATCACCGTCCCCGGTAGACTACAATAACAGTAACACTTATAGGGGAGACGTCTATGCCCGGATACACAACCATCCTGGTGGCGCTGGATTTGTCGCCGGATTCCTCCGTTGTCATCGAGGCCGCCCGCAGGCTGACCGACAACGAGCACCACCTGCACCTGGTTTACGTCGCCGAACACCCGGTCACCGCACTGGGCAGCAGCACGGGTAAAAACCACCGGCACGGTGAACTGCAGGTTCGGCAGGAGCTGTACCCCAAAGTCCACGAATACACCCATGACCTGGCAGTGCCACCGGATCACATCCACATCCTGTTCGGCGACCCACCCACGGAGATTCACTACCTGGCCGAGAAGCTCGGGGCGGATGTGATCGTGGCCGGCAGCCACGGAGAAAAAGGCCTGAAGCGCCTTCTGGGCACCACCGCCACCGACATCCTCCACGGCGCCAGTTGCGACGTGCTGACCGTTCGCATTCACGAAACCAAAGAAGGCGGATGACAAAGCGCGGTCACGGAAAATTGGCGTTCACAAAAAAACCCGCGCCCAAAAAGGACGCGGGTTTTTTATGAGCGGACTTGTAACGGTATCAGGCGGCCGTTTTGGACTGCTCTGAGTACTTGTTCACCAGACCGTTCAGGTTCTGCATGGACTGCAGGTGGCTGAAGATGATTTCCAGACCGTCTTTCTTGAACAGATCCAGAACTTCTTCGTCTTTCAACGCCTTGAGCTTCTCGCGGTTGACCACGTAGAAACCGGTCAGGTTGAAACCACCGCCTTCCTGATTGTCTTTGAGCTTGATGTTGGCTTCCATGGGCTCCAGCAGTTCCAGCTCGGACAGCTTCTTGCAGAACGCATTCGTCAGCTCGGCGCGGTACTGGTAATCCTTGAGGAAGTCCATCACGCCTTTGAGCTCTTCGGTCTGCTCGCCGGACTCGGTGAACAGGCGCTTACCCTTGCTGCCATCTTTGCTCCAGCCTTCGAACTGATCGTCGATGCACAGGGTGAAGTTCTCGCTCTTGCCATCGTTGGCGAAGGCGAACGGATAGCGGCGCAAGAAGCCCGGAATGTAGCGCAGGGTCAGGCGCTGCTTGTCGTCCAGGAACAGGTTCTGGCCTTTCTTCAGGCCCAGTACGCCCAGGGGCACAAAGCCACCATCGTCCTGGGTTTTGGCGAAAATCACCGGCAATTCACGGGCGACGGAGGCGATTTCGGTGGCCAGCAGCGGAACCGAGTTCACTTCGGCCGCAAAGGCGTGATTCTCGATCTGGATGGCCCAATCGCGGTGCGTTTCGCTGGAGACCGGCTGAATGTTGTTGTAGATCAGAAGTTGTTTCGACACGTTACTACCTCGGTTGTCCTCGTTTGTTATTCTCAAGCGCCGCACCGGGCGCCGGTAAGAAAGCAGGGCCAGATACTAGCATTTTCCCGCCGCCTGTCACCACCCAAATTGCCCGCCACTCCGACGTGGGCACATGAATTGCCCCCAGAGCCCAATCCCGCTAGTATTACCCAAAAGATCAACCGCCGGGACGCTCCTGAGATAACAAGCCGTCAAGGCGACCCCAAAAGGACCCCTGCATGCGTCAGAATTTCCGCTTTCCCGCCCCCCTCAGCGCCCTGCTTCTCATACTGGCCTGCCTGGGTATGCCCGCGCTGACCGAAGCCGCCAAGAACCGCCCCGAGAGCGCCGCGACGCCCACGGATGCCGAACCTCCGTTGATGACCACTTTCCGTTCTGACTATGGCTACCGGCTGGAACTGGAGGGCACCGAATGGCGCCACTGGGACAACATCGATGAGCACGTCTCCCACCCCGATGTGGGTGCGGAGCGCTGGCAGGGCGCATTTGTGGCGGTGAGCGCCTGTTTCGAGGACTGGCAACCGGGCCCCGAAGCGGTCAACTTCGCGTTGCTGAGAAGCATGGGGCACCAGTATCCCACCCCGGGGGCTCGCGCCGAGGGGACTCTCTTGATCGACGGCGAAACCGCCCGCGTCTGGGAGTCCGTGCGCCCGCGAGAGGGCCAACTGCCCTTCCGCTTCCGCTACCACGTGATTGAGCGAGGCGACTGCGCGCTGATGCTCACGGTCTGGACCACCCTGGACGACGCCGCTCTGGACACCATGGCCGATGAGCTCGTGGACCGGCTCCACTTCACCACCCCGCACAACAGCGCCACTGAACTGGCCCGGGCCTGGTTCTACAACGCCGCCGGGCTCTACTTCCACGGTGTGGAGAACTACCTGGCCGCGGTGGAGGGCTTCCGCCTCGCGGCCACCCTCGACCCGACGGACACCGTCTATATCAACAACGCCGCCTCCACTTACAACCAGTTAAGCCAATACGGCGCCGGACTGCAGTTGATGAAACGCCCCGCCATTGCGGAACAGGAAGAGGCCATGGTGAAAGGCTGGCTGGGCTGGTTCGAATACCACCTCGGCAACTACGAAGAGGCGACCCGACACTACCGCCAGGGGTTTGAATTGGGGGAACTCTCCGAGGACGACCTCTATGCCTACACCCAGAGTCTGGTCGAACTGGGGCGACTGGACCGGGCCAATACCGTGGCCCTCAAGTACAGCCCGAAAGAGCCGGGGGTAACAGCCGTGCAGGCTTTGGCCGAATTGGCCGTGGCGCGAGAAGCCTACCAGGAGGCACTCAAAACGCTCGACGAGGCCGAAAACCGGGGCATTCGCTCCGCCAATCTGGACATCACCCGCATGGAAGTGCTGGGCGCCATGCGCGAGTACGAGCGCGTGGTGGCCTTCAGTGACAAACTCATTGACCAGGGCCGCGGCTCAGCGCTGGTCTACAACTACCGCGGCGACGCCCAATACCAATTGGAGCGCTACAACGACGCCAAGGCGTCCTTTGAGCAGGCGCTGGTCCTTCAGCCCGGAGACGCCAATGTCACCGAATACCTGCGTTACACCAATGCGCAACTGGGAAAGGGCGACTCGGCGTCAATCAACCAGCCCATCGAAGCGGTGGCCTGGCCCGAGCTTGAAGCGCCCGACGAGGTAACCGGCATCGAAGAGTACGACTCCCACTACCCGCTCACCGTGACCGCCTATCACTACGACCCGGACAAGCCTCTCAAGACCACCCACGTGCGCCATATCAAAGTGCATGACCAGGCCGGGGTTCAGCGCCACAGCACGCTTTACGCCCGGTTCAATCCGCTATCCGAAAAGCTGTACATCAACCGGCTCGAAGTCTTTGATACCGAGGGTCGCAAAGTCTCGGAGCTGGATCGCAGCAGCCTCTACATCGGCGATGCCGCCGATTACGATCAGGCCACGTTCGGCAAAGTGGTACGCGCTCCAGTGGCGGGGCTGGCACCCAACTACCGTATCGAATTCGTCTACACCCTGGAGCAACGCTCCGTCGCCGACGAGTTTTCGTTCGAGCGCCTGTACCTGTCCGGTGAGCGACCCATCGGCCTGGCGGCCCTGTACATCGAAGGCAAGCTTGAGGACCTGCTCTACAACCAGACCAACGCCCCCAAACCCAAAAAACGGAAAAACAGCCTGCTCTGGACCGTGGAAAACCCTACCCCTGCTCTCTGGGAACCCATGCAGGTCAATGACGAAGAGTACATGGCGAGTGTCGTGCTGGTGAGCGAGAATCAGTGGCGAAGCGCCGGCGACGATTACCGCCAGCGGGTCAACGACCTGATTCTCGCCGAGAGCCCGGAGCTGCCATCATTGGTGAAGCAACTGACCGGCGAACTGAACCCGAAGGACACCGAAGCCCGCATCGCCGCCCTCGCCCGCTATGTGCAGCAAACGCTGACCTACAAAGCACTGGAGTTCGGCGTGCGCGGCTACACCCCCAACCCGCCCTCGAAAATCCTGCAGGACCGCTTCGGGGACTGTAAGGATCATTCAGTCCTGTTGTGGCGGCTGTTGCGCGAAGCCGGCATTCCCGCCGAGCTGGCCCTGGCGAACCTGTCCGGCCCCGTGGACCCGGATATGCCCAGCATCGACCAGTTCGACCATATGGTGGTCTACCTGCCCGAGTGGCGCGGGGGAACCTTTATCGACGCCACCAACAAAGACATTGATTTACTCGCGGTCTCCCCCGACGGCCTGGGTGGCTCCTGGACCCTGACCTTGGGTGACAAGCCGGAACTGGTAGCGGTCCCGGAACTCGATCGCAGTCGGGTCCGTATCCGGCGGAACCTGGAGGTCCAACCCAACGGCGACCTGCAAGTGACCGAAAAAGTGCGGATGGGGGCCTACTTCGCCTCCACTCTGCGCAGTCACCTCAAAAACATCGAGCCGCGCGAACGCCTCAACTGGGTACAGCGTTTTCTGGGAGAGGGAGGCGAACCGGTCGCGGTGGAGTCATTGAGCGTCGACCACCTCTTCGCCACCGATAAGGACCTGGTACTGAACCTTCGCTATCGGGTCAGCCCCATGGGCTTCTGGAACGACCAGAACCTTGTGCTGGACCCGGCCTACTGGGAGCACTACTACCTCAGCAGCCATTGGGTGAACGACCGGCAGACCGACTTCGAAGTCAGTTACCCCCTGGTGTTCGAAACCGAAGTTTCCTACCGGGCACCGCATCAGGAGGCAATCCGGTTGAGCAAACAGAGTCGGCGGGAGCGACGCTCCGAGTTCGGCGCTTTCGAATCGGACTGGAAGGCGGATGAGCAAAGCGCGACCCGGCAGTTCCGCTTCGAGATCAACGCCGGGCGGTTCGGGGCCACCCGCTACGCCGACTACCAACGGTTCACGGCCCAAGCGCTGGATGCACTGCGCCACCCGGTCAACCTCAAGGAGTCGAGCACGCTTACGGAGCGCTAAGTCGTCTCCGGGCGGTGCTCAAGTGCCGGCACAATAACTCGGCGCCGTCGAGTATCCGGAAGGTGTGCCGCTGGATCAGATCCGGCGGCACGAAAAACAGATTGTCCTGTTTGACGGCGGTCAGCCCGGGCCACTCTTTCCACTCGTCCAGCCACTCGGGGCGATTGTCCCCCATGCCACTGGCCACAATGGCATGGGGGTCCCGTTCCAGCACCGTTTCCATATTGATCTTGGGCGCGATGGGCTCGGCGTCGGCGTACGCATTGCGCCCACCGCACAAACGGATGACATCGCTCACCAGATGCTCTCCGTTGAGCGTCTGCAGCGGTTGGTTCCATACCTGATACAGCACCGTCACCGGCGACTGCCCGCTGTACTCGGCGCGCAACCCTTCCAGCCGCCGGGTGAAGGCCCGGGCATTCTCCGTGGCTTCAGGTTCCGAGCCTGCCAGAACACCGATGTCCCGAACCGCCCGGGCGACATCTTCCAGCGTTCGCGGCTCATCGACGTAAACGGTCAAGCCCAGCCGCTCCAACTGGCGAAGCAGCGTGTCCCCATTGCCCGAGCGCCACACCAAGACCAGGTCCGGCTTCAGGGCGACGATCGCCTCAACGCTGACCGCCTTGTAGCCCCCCAGCTGAGGCAAATCCTTGGCCTCGGGGGGGAAATCACTGTAATTGACCGCCGCCACCAGCTTGTCTCCCGCGCCGGCACTGTAGGCGTTCTCCACAATATGGGGTGCCAACGCAATGATTCGCTCGGCGGGCTTCTCCAGCGTAACCGTTCGTCCCTGAAAATCGGTCACCCGAACCTCGGCCTGCACCACTGTTGCCAGGCACAAGAGGGCAATCGCCCCCACCATTCCGGGCGCCCTTTTTTGCCACCCCTTTCCCGTCATGAATTTCACGCATTCTCCTCAATATTGATCGTAATCACGTCCAGTGCCTGGGCCAAACGCCGTCCCCCGTCCGCCGGCAAGCCACAACGCAACCAAGCGGCACTGCGATGTGGGTCCTCCCCGAGGCGCAACCACAGGTGCCGAGCCGCCAGTTGTGTATGCAACTCCCGCAGCACCGCCGCTGGCCCGCGCAAGGTGACAAACAGACCGCCGTTCGCCACAGTGACTTGCGGGCACTGAGTGTCAAGATGGCGTCGCCAGAGCGCCTCCAACTGGCGTGAGGCGTGCGCCAACCGCTCACGCTGCTCCCGTTGCCAGTGTTCATCGGACAGCGCCTGGGCACCGACCCACTGGGCGAGGTGGGAGACGCCCCAGGGCTCGAGTTCGGACGCAAGCGCCCGTCTCAGCCAGTGATCCGACTGGCCGAGCAGAAATCCCAACCGTACCCCCGCCAAGCCGAAGAATTTACCCACCGAGCGCAGCACCCAGAGCGATGGAAATTCTTTCAGCAACGGAACCACGCTGCACTGGGGTGTGAGGTCCGCAAACGCTTCGTCCACCAGTACGACACTGTCGTCCGGCAGTTGGCGCAGCCAGCCTCGTAATGTGTCCAGCGGTAGCCGCTCCGCCGTGGGGTTGTTCGGGTTGATCAACACCAGATGATTTACGGACCCGGTTTCGATCAGCGATTCCAACCCATCCCAGCAGTCATATTTCATCAACTCATGGCCGGCCCCGCGCCAGGCCCGCTCATGCTCCGCGTATCCCAAGGCGGGCAATGCCACCCGTCCGGAGGATAGGTGATGAGGCAACCGGGCGATACCAAACTGACTGCCCGGTAGCGGCAAAACGGATTCCTCATCAACGCCGTAGTAGTGGGCGGCGATCTTGGACAAGGGCCCTCCCCCCTCCGGCAAGCGCTGCCAGATCGACGCTGGCACCGGTGGCACCGGCCAGGGCCAGGGGCTGATGCCGGTGGACAGATCCTGCCAGTCACCGTCGCCCCAGCCACCCTCACCCCAGCCACCCTCACCAAAGAGGGCGCGGGCCCGTTGTAGATCGCCCCCGTGCGGTTCGCCGCCAATCGTTCGATGGCTCATGCGGTCCAGGGCCACAAGGCCACGCCCAACAGAGCCGCCGACAGCAAGATCAACACCAGAGCGATCGCGCGATGAATCAATGCCAGTGCCCGAGGCAGGTCCCGCGCTTCCGGTTCGCGCGTACCGCCAAACGCGGGTTTGTTCTTGATCTGTCCGTGGTACCAGGCTGGACCTCCCAAGGCGACCCCCAGGGCGCCCGCGCCGGCGCACATCACCGGGCCGGCGTTGGGGCTCTCGCACCGACGGGCCTGAACGAACCAGGCTCGCGCTGCCAGACGGGCCGCACGGAACCCCGGCGCCGTTACCACAAACGCCAGGGCCGTCAGCCGAGCCGGAAGCCAATTGAGCCCGTCATCCACTCGCGCCGCCGCCCAACCGAAGCGCAGGAACCGTTCATTGCGATAGCCCCACATGGCATCCAGGGTATTGCTGAGCCGATAGAGGATGACGCCGGGCAAGCCCAGCGCCGCAAACCAGAACAGCGGCGCCACAATGGCATCGCTGCTATTTTCCAGAGCCGACTCCAGGGCCGCCCGGCGCAAATCCGACCAGCTTGCGTCGGTGCAGTCCCGACTGACCACCTGCCCGACCGCCACGCGGGCAGCGTCGAGCTCTCCCTGGGCAAAAGCCAACCGAATGACCTGCAGGTGAGCCACCAGGCTGCGCCAGCCCAGAGCCCAATAGAGCCCGAGCGCGCCCAACCCGGTATAGAGCCAAATCCCCGGGGCGCCCAGTGGCACCAGTCGCATTCTGAGCCAGAACGCCAAGGCCACCAGTGGCAGCACGGCTAGCATCCAGGCCAGTACGCCCGGGCCCCTTGCGGCTTTGCCCGCGTGGTTCAGGATTTTTTCAAGCGAATTCGCGAACCGGCCAAAACCCACCAGGGGGTGCCAACGCCGGGGCTCGCCCAGTCGGTAATCCAGCAGGCAGCCGAGCCACAGGGCCAACAGTGTCATCCAGCTCATAGGTGCCCCGTTACCACGGTCATGGCCCAAAACCAGAGCAGCAGGGTTTCGGCCAGCTCCACCTGGCCACCGAGGGTGTCGCCGGTATAGCCGTCCACCTGCTGAACCCAGAGCCGGCGCCAGAACCACACCAGCAGCACCAGCCAACCGAGGCTGATGGCCATGGGCCAGGCCGGGCCAACCCAGAGTGCCACCACCAGAGACAGCCCCAGGGCCACCCAGACCGCCAGTGGCGTAGACTCCAGGCTCAGGCCCGCCGCCAGGCCCTCGGAGCGGGCGTAGGGCGTCGCGATCAATACCGGCAGCAGGGACGCCCTGGGCAGGGCGAGAAGCATGCACCAGTAAAGCGGCGACGCCACCAGGGCGGAGCCCATCAACGCCTCCAGCGCCAGCCACTTGGCCAGCAGCACGAGAATCAGAATCACCACCGCCATGGGGCCGCAGGCCGGATCGCGCATGACGGTCAATACGCGCTCTTTTTGTTCCAGAGGATCGGAGCAACGGTGTCCGGCGAAGTAGCCATCCACCGCGTCTGCCAACCCATCCAGGTGCAGGGCACCGGTCAGGGCGACCCAGAACAGCAAAATGACAAAGGCCGTCAGCCCCGGGGGCAAGTCGCCGCACAGCCAGTGGACACCCCAGAGCGCCAACCCCAGCGCGGCGCCCACCAATGGGTAATACGCCGGGGACAGGCGCTGGGCCGCCTCGCTCCACTGAAACGGCAGCGGCCAGGGCCAGCGGGTCAGCAGTGCCAGCGCCGTCATCAGGGCCCGACCGTGCTCAACCGGCTTCACCGGGCACCTCTCTGAGCTGACCATCGCACCAGTTCAATGGCACAAAATGGGCATAGGGCACGGGCTGGTCCCGCAGGGTGTTGCGCGGCAGGCCCTTGGCACGGGTCAGCAGCAGACGAATCACCCCGCCGTGGGTCACCACCAATAATCGTCGCCCGCTTTGGCTTTTCGCCAGCCGATCCAGCGCGGCATTCACCCGCCGGGCAAAATCGGCGAGCGGCTCGCCGTCAGGAGGCGTGTGCTCTTCCGGGTCCTCCCCCCAGAGGGCCAGGATGGGGTCATTGTCCCAGATCTCCTGGTACGGCCGCCCTTCCCACTCACCAAAGTGCATTTCGCGAAGATCGGACTCGATGATCAGCGGCAACGCCAGGCGCTCGGCGGCCGCCTCCGCGAAGGCGCGGCAACGTTGCAGCGGTGAGGTGACCACGGCATCCCAGGGTGTCGGGATGTCGACGCGGGCCTGCATAGTGGCCCAGCCCTCTTGGGTCAGGGCCACATCATGGGAGCCGCGAAAGATTTCGCCGCCCTCACACTGGCCGTGGCGCAACAAGTCCAGGCGAGTCTCAGGCATTGCTCACCCCCGCTTCCGTAAAGGTCGCCATGCGGGCGTGCAGCGCCAGGGCATTGCGGATCAGCGGGACGACCAACGCCGAACCACTGCCCTCACCCAGACGCAAATCCAGCGACACCAGTGGCCGGGCATCCAGGGCGCTGAGCATTCGGCAGTGACCGGGCTCGGCGGACTCGTGGGCGAACAGCAGCCAGTCCCGCACGCCCGCGTTCACGCGCACGGCCAGGAGCGCCGCCACGGTGCTGATGTAGCCATCCACCAGAGAGGGAATACCCTGCTGGGCGGCGGCGATATAGGCGCCGGTCAGGGCGGCAATTTCAAAGCCACCGAGACAGCGCAACCATTCCACTGGGCTCGGCTGCGCGGCGGCATGGCGCTTCAGCCCCCGCTCAATCACTTCACATTTTCTGGCGAGAGTGGTCGCATCCACACCGGTTCCCGGCCCCACCACCTCGGCGGCGGGAACGTCCAGCAGCGCCGCCTGAAGCGCGGAGGCGGCGGTGGTGTTGCCGATGCCCATCTCCCCGCCGATAAACAGATCGCTCCGGCTCACGGCCTCGCGCCCAGCGGCCAGAGCGCCGCGCAACTGAGCCTCGGTCATGGCCGGCCCCTCGGTAAAGTCCGCCGTGCCCGGCCCCTGAGTCCGGTCGCGCAAACGCTCGTGCGCTGGCGGCTCTACCACACAGCCGAGGTTCACCACACTCAAGTCGGCCCCGCAGGTCTGTGCCAAGACGCTGACGGCCGCACCACCCGCGCAGAAATTGGCGATCATTTGAGCCGTTACCGCCTGCGGATAGGCAGATACACCCCGGGCGGCCACACCGTGGTCAGCCGCGAAGACGCACACCTGAACCTGCTCCACGGAGGGCTTCTCCGTGTCTTGCCAGCCGGCAAAGCGCTCTGCCAACCATTCCAGATGGCCGAGCGAACCCGGGGGTTTGGTCAGATTCTGTTGACGCTCCCGGGCGGCCCCTTGGGCCGCCTCACTCACAGGCACCACTGTTTCCTGTAGCCAGTTGCTTGTGCTCACACGCATTTCCTTTCTTGTTCGGACCGGATTACTGATCGGATTCACTTTTCAGAGCCAGAGGCAGGCCCGCGACCACTAACGTTACCGTCTCGCAAAACGGCGTCAACGCCTGATGCAGCCAGCCACTGGCATCGACAAACTGCCGGGACAGCTCCCCCATCGGGACAATGCCGGAGCCCACCTCATTGCTCACCAGAATGAGCGACAAGGGTGAGCCTTCGATCGATTCCAGCGCATCGAGAAAACGGTCGCGCTCATAGGCCCAGCAGTTCATATGCAGGCAGTTGCTGAGCCACAGTGTCAGGCAGTCCACCAGCACGCAGGCGTCCCGATCCTTGTTGTCGTGCAGCACGCCGGCCAGGTCGAGGGGTTCCTCCCGCAACTGCCAGCGCGTTTCCCGCCGGCTCTGGTGCACCTGAATCCGCCTAGCCATTTCATCGTCGTCGGCATTGGCGGTCGCCACATACAACAGGTCTGCGCCCGTGCGTTCACTCCACTCCATGGCCCGCGCTTCCGCCAACCGGCTTTTGCCGCTGCGGGCGCCACCGAGAATCAGTTGCCGCATAAGCATCTCCTAAAACGTTTGCGTTGCTAGCGCGCCAGCACCACCGGCTTGCCGGATTGCGGGTGCGGAATAACATCCACTTCGGTATTGAACAGCTCACTCATCAGCGCTGAGGTCACGACCTCTTCCGGGGTGCCGTAGGCCACCCGCTGGCCGTTGTTGAGCGCCAGCAAATGGTCACTGTAGGCCGCCGCCAGGCTGATGTCATGGACCACCATCACCACCCCGACGCCACTGTCGGCAAACTGTCGGATGGCCTGCATCAACTGTCGCTGATGGCCCAGGTCCAGAGAGGTAACCGGCTCATCCAGTAACAATAGCCGATCCGCGCCGGTGTCCGGTCGCCAGATCTGGGCCATCACCCGGGCCAGTTGCACCCGCTGTTTTTCACCGCCCGACAGTGATGGGTAGAGCCGACTCTCCAAAAGGTTCACATCCAGTGCTTTCATGGCGGCGCGGCACACCTCCCGGTCCACCGCCAAGCCGGTGCTGTGGGGCGTGCGCCCCAGCGCCACCACCTCGCCCACGGTAAACGGAAAGGACAGGGGGTTGGCCTGGGTCAGGACCGCCATGGCCAGTGCCCGCTCGGCGGCGCGCCAGTCCGACAGGGGCCTCCCGTTGAACTGCAGTTGCCCGGCAGCGGGCTCCAGGTCGGCGCTGATTGAGCGCAGCAAGGTGGTTTTGCCGGCGCCATTGGGGCCGATGATCGAGAGAATCTCCCCCGGTTCCACCGCCAGGGAGACATCTCGCACCAGCTCACGCTGTTCGATCTGAAGGCTGAGGTGGTCAATCTGCAACAGGGGCATTTTAAAAGCCCTCCAACCGACGGCGGCGAAGCAGCGAGATAAAAAATGGCGCACCCAGCAGCGCAGTCACCAGTCCCACGGGAAGCTCGGCCGGGGCCATGGCGGTTCGCGCCACGGCGTCCGCCAACAGCAACAGCACGGCGCCGCCCAGCGCGGACAGAGGCAGCAGCACTCGATGGTCCGGCCCGACCCAGAGGCGCACCATATGCGGCACCACCAGCCCGACAAAGGCAATGCTGCCGGAGACGGCCACCGCCAGCCCGACGCCCGCCGCGACCAGAATGATCAAGCGCGTTTTGAGTCGTTCCACATCAACACCCAAATGGCGCGCCTGGGATTCTCCCAGCAGCAAGGTGTTCAGCGCCCGCCCAAAGGCGGGCACCGCCACCAGAATCAGCAGCAACACCAGAGACGATACCCCGGCGCGGGTAAAGTTGGCCCCATCCAGCCCACCCATGCGCCAGAGGCTCATGCGTCGCAGCATTTCATTGTCCGCAAAGTATTCCAGCAGGCCGGTGGCGCTGGCCGAGAGCGCCGAGACCGCAATGCCCATCAGCAGCATGGTGGCCACAGAGGTGCCGTTAATACCCGTGGCCACCCGGTACACCAACCAGACGGTCCCCAGGCCGCCGACAAACGCGCCAGACGCCACCAGGGATACGCCGGCAATGCCGCCTAACATGCTCCCCAGGCTTGCGCCCAGCACAATCATGACGCTCGCCCCGACCGAGGCGCCGGCGGTGACGCCAATCAACGAGGGGTCGGCGAGCGGGTTGCGAAACAGCCCCTGCAGAATCGCCCCACAAATGGCCAGAATCGCCCCGACGCTTGCCGCCAGAAGCGCGCGCGGCAAACGCAGGGATTGCACGATCAGGGCGAGATGCTCCGGCGTATCGCCGCCAAACAGGGCTCGCCCCACCATCAACGGTGACAGCGAGACCGACCCGAGCAACAGCGCGAGGACAAAGCTGATCACGAGTGCAACACTCAGGCCCACGGTGCCTTGGCGGCGTCGATGCGCGCGTTGTTGTGCCGGGATCACCATTTCACTCTCACCCTCACTCTCACCCTACGTCCGCCACCAGGCGCCAGCGTTGCAACCAGTCGGGTTTGAGGTGCTCGGCCAGGGTATCCGCCAGACGATCAAGGGACTGTTCGCGTCGCTCGGCAATGGACACTACCGAATCCGCCGTGGCGCCGACCCACTGAAACAGCGCTTGTTGCACCGCCGGTTGATCCAGAATGCCGTGCACATAGGTGCCGATGATCTGGCCATCGTCGCTGATCGCCCCGTCACGCCGACCGGAGTCCAAGGTCAGCAACGGTCGCTCAAGCGCCTCGCCCTGCGAGCGACCGCAGTGAATTTCATAGCCGGTAAAATCGGCACTGCCGCCACCGGGCAGCGCCAATTGTCCAGCGACATTGTGAAGTTCTTTGCCCGATTCCAGCACGGTGGAAAACGGCAATAAACCGAGGCCCCGATTTTCACCGCGCCGGCCTTCTACGCCGTCGGGGTCAGCAATACATTGGCCCAACATCTGGTAGCCGCCGCAGATGCCCATGACTTTTCCACCGTAACGCAAATGCCGTTGCAGGTCCTCGTCCCAGCCGCTGTCGCGCAGCAGATCCAGGTCCCGTCGGACGTTTTTGCTGCCGGGCAGAATCACCCAGTCACAGGGGGGTAACGGCTCGCCGGGCAACACCCAGCGCAGCTCGACCTGCGGGTTCAAACGCAGGCTGTCGAAGTCGGTATGATTGCTGATGCGGGAAAACACCGGCACTGCCACGCGCAACTTGGCATCGGCCTTCTGTTGGCTGGTGCTAAGGGCATCCTCGGCATCGAGATAGAGATCGCGCAAATAAGGCAGAACGCCCAACACCGGCTTGCCGGTTCTGCGCTCCAACCAATCAAGCCCCGGTTGTAACAACGCCAGATCGCCCCGAAAGCGGTTGATCACAAAGCCTTCCACCCGCGCCCGTTCGGAGTCGGACAGCAACGCCAAGGTGCCCACCAAGTGTGCAAAGACGCCGCCTTTATCGATATCGGCCACCAGAATCACCGGACAATCGACCGCCTCGGCAAAACCCATGTTGGCAATATCGTTCTCGCGCAGATTGATTTCCGCCGGACTGCCCGCCCCTTCGGCCACGATAACCGAGAAATGCTCGCTCAAGCGTCCGTGGGAGAGCAACACCGCTTCCAATGCCCGCTGCTTGTAACCGTGGTAGGCCCCGGCTTCCATGTCCGTCAGGGCATGGCCCTGAACAATGACCTGGGCGCCGGTATCGCTGTTGGGCTTGAGCAGAATCGGGTTCATATCCGTATGCGGGTCCAGATAGGCCGCCCGCGCCTGCAGGGCCGTGGAGCGGCCGATTTCTCCGCCGTCCACCGTTACCGCACTGTTCAATGCCATGTTCTGTGGCTTGAAGGGCGCCACCGAGCCCCCCTCACGCGCCCACAGCCGGCACAGGCCCGCCACCAGCGTGCTTTTACCAGCGTCTGAGGTCGTCCCCTGCACCATCAAGGTGGCCATGGCTCAGTAGTCCACACCCTGGCGGGCCTTGATACCCGCTCGGAAGGCGTGCTTGACGTCTTTCACTTCGGAGACCGTATCCATCAGCTCCTGCAGGGCGCTGCCGCCGCCGCGACCGGTGACCACCACACTCTGCTCGCTCGGACGGTCCTTGATCGCCTGCAATACCTTTTCTTCGTCCAGGTATTTGTAGGCGATCATGTAAGTCACCTCATCCAGCACCACCAATTGGTAGGCCGGGTCCTTCAGCATCGCCTCGGCCTGAGCCCAGGTGCGCTCCGCCGCCGCGATGTCGCCGCTGCGATCCTGAGTGTTCCAGGTAAAGCCCGTGCCCATCTGGTAGAGCGTGACCTGGGGGCACTGTTCCCGCACATAAATTTCTTCGCCGGAGAGCTGCTCACCTTTGATGAACTGGACCACGCCCACTTTGTGGCCATAGCCCAGCGCGCGCATCACCATGCCGAAGGCGGAGCTGGATTTGCCCTTGCCGTTGCCGGTCAGCAGCAGCGCGATACCGCGCTCCTGCTGTGCCTCGGCAATACGGGCATCCACTTTGGTTTTCTGCTTTTGCATGGCGGCTTTGTGCCGCTGTGCTTTTTTATCCTCTTTTTCATTCTCGGTCATGGTGTTGGCCTTTTCAGAAAGTGAATTCCACGCCGGCGTAGCCAGCGGCGCCGGACGTATTGTAGTAACCGGTCAGGTTGTTGTTGCCGTCGTAACTTGGCACCTCCACGTAGTCTTCATCCAGAATGTTTTCGCCGCGCACGTACACCACGATACCCTCGACCACCTGGTAGCGAACGTTCGCGTTCAGTACCTCATAGTCCTCAATTTTGATATCGCCTTCGTAACGATCGCGAGACGTGCGCCAGTCGAGGGCGACGGTCCAGTCACGCGTGGGGGTATAGCGTACACCAATGTTCGCCAGATGCTCGGGCTGGCGCGAACGGGGGCTGCCATCCTCGGCTTCGGCATCCACATAGGTGTAGTTGGCGTTCAACTGCCACTGATCGGAAAGGGGCCACTGGCCGATCAATTCCAGACCACGGGATTCGCTGCTCTGCTCGCTTTGCAGATACCCGGAGTAGCTCACCAGATCAAAATAGAGTTCATCATCAATGGTCTGATCAAACAGAACCGCCTCGAGATGCGTGCCATCACTGCCCAGATACTCTATACCAACGTCCACCCCCTGACTTTCCTCTGGGGCCAAAGCGGGAAGTTCGGCACCGTCTGAAGAGCGGTTATAGTCGATTTCAAACAGACTCGGGGCGCGAAAACCCGTCCCAACGCTGGACTTGAGTTTCACCACACCGTGGCTCATTTTGGGAAACAGGTAAGCAGCGCTCACCCGGTAGCTGGTGTGCCCACCAAAATCTTCGTTGTCGTCCTGGCGAATGCCCGCGGTCAGATAAACGCGCTCGTGGTACGCCCCCTGATACTCCAGGTAGGCGCCCTGTTGCTCCCGCTCCAGCTCGTTCACTTCATCCTGACGATGTTCGGCGCCGTACACCAGGGCATGCGTTTTGTTCAATGCCACATTGCCGTTCAGTTCCCACTTGGCGATGGTGCCTTCGGTATCGTAAGACACCTCGCCAGAGGCGTAGTTGGTGCGTTCCACATCGGTTTTCGAGTAAGCGATTGTGTTTTCACCGGCCGCGTTCTGGTGAGTAATGCTGCCACGCAGGTTTTGTTGATCAAAGTAACCCACACAGTCCTGAGGGTCGGCACCAAAGCATTTATCGAACTGGGAGGTGGAGTCGGTATCCCGAACCACCAACTGAGCACGCAGCTCCGGGTCAATATTCCAGCCGCCTCGGGCGTGAACGGTGGTGTTTTCGTAGCCGTCGTCATCCAAGCCACCAGCCTCCGCGACACTCGTATCGACAAACGCGTTAAAGCCGTCGGTGTCGACCTGAGCGGCAGAGAGGTAGAAGTCTCCCCGCTCGCCACCGCCACCGATAAAGCCGGCGGTTTTGCGGCTGTCATAACGGCCCGCCTCCAGGCTGACGCCGGCTTTGGAGCCCTGGGTGATGTGGTCGGTGGTAATGTTCAACACACCACCGGCGTCGGCGCCGTACATCATTCCCTGAGGGCCGCGCAACAATTCCACCCGCGCCACGTTGCTGTTCAATACATGTTGAATCTGTGCACTGGGCTGAGTGCTGGTGGGGTCAGAGATGTCCACACCATCGACCCGGACCAGGGTGCGGTGCCCCTCCTCGCCGCGAATACGGATCGAGCTGGCCTTGCCCATGCCACCGGTATTGACAACGGATACTGACGGCATCGTACGCAACGCATCGACCAGGGACGGCGTACCCAGGGTTTTCAGTGCCTGCTCATCCAGTACCGAGACCGAGCTGCCGACCTGGCGCAACGGGGTTTCTGTACGAGAGGCAATGACCACCAGGACTTCATCCGGGGCCTTGCCGGAGACCGGCGTGGTTTCGAGGGTTTGCGCCATAACGGGCGCGGCAGTGCTGACAGCGAGAATCGCTGCCGATAGAAAAGACGGTTTGAACACAATTGTTCCCCTATGTTTTTCGAAACGAACATGGGGAGGGAGGAATAGCAAAGCGACTCGGCAGGGGCGTCAGCCCACGGCGCGCGAACAATTGCCGGATGGTAGCCCTCCGCTCCATCTCAAGACGCCGTCCCCTGAAGGGTCGGCGACGGCGACAAACGGCCGGTATCGGGCTGACAAGGATCGCGAAGAAGCGACGCTTGATCACCGTTGCGGGGGCAGCGCTGGATCGTCCAGACTTCCCGTTTAACCCACTCAGCACCCCGGGGATGGTTTCCGGAGGCAGTGGGCACCGTGTGTCGATGGAGCGCAATGTAGGCGAGCGGCGCGTTAAAGTCAACGCGCCAACGAATGGCTACCTACTTAAAGTAGGCGTGGTACTCCTCGGGGATATCCCCGATGGGCTGCCATTCAATACGTCGGTAAAAGACCTCGCCCGCTTCGCTCTGAAGCACGACCTGCCCCTGGGTCAACGGCGCGGTTCCGGATTCGGTGGGATAGGACGAACCACTCAGCGCCATCACGACTTCGCCATTGACGATGTGCAGGCTTTTGTCTTCGAAGGTGATCAGCTCCAGGGTATTCCACTCGCCAGTGGGCTTTTCGTTGTTGTGGCTGGCACGGCAGGTAATGGGCCCTTCGTCTCCGCCAAAGGTTTTCACAGGCGCCTTGGGATCATATGTGTGGGGCTGCTCCTCGCCAGCGGAGACGCACCGGATATCAATTTGGGAGTCCGCGATTTTCCACCAGTCGCCGGTCAACCCCTCCACACCCTGCTGCACAATCTGGAATTCCTGGGAGCGCGGCCAGGCTCGCCAGTAATCCACGCCATGCTCGCCCATGCCGTGGTAGAGAATACCGGTATCCAATGGCAGTTCCTCACGGGGCGGCCACTTCTGCTCGCCCCACTTGACCTGCATTCGAAGCCGGTAATTGCCGTAGTCCTTTCGGGTAAAGAGGCCCCCATATATCTCCCCGGAAATGCGCAGAACCGGTTCTCCGCTTTCGGTGCTGACACTGAAAATATTCCAGTCGTCCCGATCATAGCCAACCGGTTCGAGGTACTCCCCGTCATCAGAGCGCTCAAGGTTGGCGACGGGGGTGCCCGGATTGGGGTACCCGAGATAGGTGCGCCATTGGCTGAGTTCGGCATCCAGCAGCGGTTGCCATTGGGCGGCCGCGGCCAGAGGGCCAAGCAGAGTCAGGGAGAAAAGCGTAAGGGAAAGTGTACAAAACCTTGTCATAGAACCGATGCCTTGCCGAGTGATGGGTCGACGCTTTTGGTCGCGCCTTGTGGTTAACGCGACCAATAATACCCGATCACCCGGCCAGGGGCATCTGCTTTGGCGACACTTACTGCTCGGTCAGACGGACATAGGCCCGGTAACGATCGCGAATATGGCGAACATAATTCACCGGCTCCTGTCCGCGAACAAAACCGAAACGGGCGTGCTGGTAATATTTCCGTTGCGAGAGCAACAGCATGGCTTCCTCCACGTGGCCAAACCACTGGTCCGGGTCCCAGCCTTTCTGGTCGGCCAGCCGGCGAGCGTCACGCACGTGGCCCACGCCGGCATTGTAGGCCGCCAGGGAAAACCACATCTGCTGCTCCACGGGCAACCGGTCCGGAAACCGGTAGCGCAGCCATTCCATGTATTTCACGCCCGCATGAACGCTGACTCTGGGGTTGTCCAGCGGGTAGAGGCCAAGCTCCTTGGCGGTGCGGGGCATGACCTGCATCAACCCCTCCGCACCGACCCAGGAAACCGCCTCGGGGTCGAATTCGCTCTCCTGGTACATCTGCGCCAGAATCAGGCGCCAGTCGAAGTCATACTGCTCACCGTAGACTTTGGCCAGATCATCCCACTCAGAGAAGGATTGCCCCTCGGCCAGATCCACCCGCCCTTTGCGATGGGCCTGAATGCGGGAGTCGTCTTCAAAGTAACGTTGGTAAAAAATATTGTAATGCAGCCCCCGATACTCTTTGTCCCAAAAGTCATCGATAGCCTCGAGCAACTGCAGATTGTTCTGGCGAACCGCCCATGAATGACTGATGGGCTCACCCAGGGAAAGCAGGCCAGTGATGTCGTCACGCCAGGTCAATTCGGATTGCAGAATATGGCTGTCCGCGATGGTCAGATCAAACTCGCCCGTCGCAACCCGATCAATAATCTGCTCGGTTTCCATATCATCCGGCACCGCCTTCAGGTCCACATCGATACCTCGCTCCCGCAGTGCCTCGGCGGTGTCCCAATAGCTGCTGGAGCGGCGCAGATGCAAGGTGCGCCCGGCCAGGCCTTCAACACTTTCCAGGGCCGTCTCATCGGCCTGCCCCACCACGGTTTCCGTGGCGTAGTGATAGGCGCGGGAGAACGCTACCTCCTGGGCGCGTTCCTCGGTACGGGTCATAAACGCGGCGATCATATCGCCCTTGCCCTCGCGCAACATCGGGATCATCTCATCGTGACTGTCGGGCACCACCATTTGCAGGCGCACACCGAGACGGTCGGCGAACCGTTGCGCCAACTCGTATTCAAAACCCACCAGCTTGCCGCGGTACAGGTAATAAGTGGCCGCGTTGTTGCGGGTGATCACCCGCAACACCTTGCGCTCAAGAATGCCCGGCAAATCGTCGGTATGCGCGTCAATTTCGGAGCGGGTCAACCGCTCACGGGTCAGAAAACGGTTCAGCTCGGCGAGCAGTTCCGGGTTGTCCGGGCGCACAGCCCAGGCCAGAGGGCGCCGCTCACCCAGGGCAAAACGCGTCTGCACATCGTCCCGATAGGTGCGCACGATCTCCATGACGTTGCTGTCCTGAAGGGCGAAGTCGTATTGACCCTTGATCAGTCCGTCCAGCACATCATCACTGGTCAGCGTCGAATCCAGCGGCACAATCTCAATGCCTTCCCGGTCCGCCAAGCGAGCCTGCGCCAGTTCCCAAAAACTGGTACCGCGCATTACGCCCACGGAATGCCCGTCAAGGTCGGCTACCCCCGCTACTGCTGGCCCCTGCGAGCGACCGACGATCACTTCCCGCGTTTGATCAATACCCAGAGTGAAACCGGCCCGCTTCGCCCGAGACTCGGTAACCGTGAGGTTGGCGGCCACCACGTCCCCTTTACCTTCGAGCAGCGCCGTCAGCAGGTCACCGTAATGGGTGACCGGGACCAAAACCGGCTCCATTCCGTGCTCGCGGGCGAATCGTTGCGCCATCTCCCGCTCGATATCCAGGGGATAACCGGCCCTGGGCAGGTAGTTGTCCGCGTACTGATGAACCAGTATGCGCAATTGCCCCCGCTTCTTCAGGGCATCCATGTCGCCCCGTTCCACATAGCTGGACGAAGCCCCCGGCAATGTCACCTTGTCGCCAGACTGGCCGGATGACGGCGAGTCCGGGCTACAGCCCAGCAGCAGCCCCAGTGACAGGGATAACAAAAGCAGAAAAAAGCGCATGATGTCCTCTTTGAACCGGTGGTAATCCGAAAGTGTCTACGTACAGTGTATCCTTGCAGACCAGCACAACACCAATGACGCCATGACGACTCACAAGAACATCATGACCGATCACAAAAATGGATCACCCTGGAATTGATCACAAAACGGCTCGTAAAATCGATTGTAAAAATTGTAAACGCCTGTAAAACGCCTGTAAAAAAAAGGAACGGGAAATGAAGCGAATCGCCTCTGTATGGACTATTCCCTCCATAGCAGTATTACTGACCTTCACGCTCGGCGGTTGTCAGCAGGCCGAGACTGACTCATCCGAGGCGCTCTCGCCAGAGGCAACCAATGCCTTGCTCAACCAGCTTCCACCGATAGCGACGCCTGACACCGCTGAAGCGCAAACGCCGAGCGACACCGCTCCCCCGCCTTCACCGGAACAATCCGCCAAGCCGGCGTTCCCCGAGAAAAAAGCCCCGGTGGCGGACACCTCACAACCTCCGACAATCGAGCGTTTTACCCCCGAAGGCGAAGTCGACCGCGCGGCGATGATCAGCATCACCTTCTCCCAGCCAATGGTGGCCGTCGGTAGCCATGAGGAAAGTGGGAAAAAACCGCTTCCCATCTCCATTAAACCGCAGGTCGAGGGCCAATGGCGCTGGCTGGACACCAAGAGCCTGGTGTTTGAGCCGGACGCCGAGGCCCTGCCCATGGCCACCGAATATACCGTGTCGGTGGCCCAGGACATCACTTCCGTCAATGGCGACAAGCTCAGCGATCCCGTTCAGTGGCAATTTGCCACGGCGCCTCTGCAGGTGACCGGCTTTTATCCCGAAAGCGACGCTCCGACATCAAACAAGCCGGTACTGGTTCTGGTCTTCAACCAGGCCATCAATCCGAATGCGGTGCTGGACCAGTTGGTGTTGACGGGAGATGGGCAACGTTATGCGCTGAACCAAGCGGATGAGGCCACCCTCACGGAAAATCACAAAGACGCCAAACGTTTTACTGACTCCCTGGAGGAAGAACATTGGCTGGCCGTCACGCCCAGTGAACCGCTGCCCTGGAATCAGAGCTTCTCCCTTGAGCTGAAAGCCGGCGTTCCCGCTAAAACGGGCCACCGACTGAGCGCCGACGCTCAACGCCACCGCTTTAAAACGGCCGGCCCACTGCAGTTCGATAACGTCAGTTGTGGCCACAACGGATCCTGCAATCCCGAAAGCGGGATTTCCGTGAGCCTGAGCCATGGCCTGGCGGATGACTGGGATAGCTCGCTGTTTACGGTCTCGCCCGAAGTGGAAGACCTGAACGTCAACCACCATGGTAATCACTTTTATCTGAATGGTTCGTTCAAACCGGAGACCGAATACACCCTGCGCTTAAAAGCCGGCACCAAAGACCGTTTCGGTCGGGTGCTGGAAAACGATCTGACCACAAACGTACAGGTAGGCGACTACCCACCGGGATTCACCCTGCCGGGCCATGAATTTATTACCGTACCCAGCGGCTCCGCCTCTCTGCCGGTAATGAGTCGCAATATTCAAACACTGAATGTGGAGCTGCGTCGGGTCACCCCGGAAGACTGGCAGGCATTTCAGGACTACCGTGAGCAGTACCGCCGGAGCAACGATCGAGAAGCTTTGCCCAAACCCGGGGATCTGATTGAAGAGCGTACAGTGACGGTTGAGCCCTCGGAGACCACCTACACGCGGACCGACCTGTCGTTGAAAAAGGGGCTGAATGACGCCGACTTTGGACACGTACTGGTCTTTGTCAACTCACCGGAGGCAGAAGCCTCTCCGGCTCAGTTTCCACGGTACAACCCCGCTGCCATGGGGACTTGGGTGCAGGTTACCAACCTCAGTATCAGCAGCTACACGGAGCCTCACCGCTTCACGGCGTGGGTGACCGACTTGTTAGATGGCCACCCGATAAACGGGGCCGAAGTCAGCCTGCAGGCACAATCAGGACAAACCGACGAGCACGGCCTGGTGGAGCTTTCGCTCGGCGATTCAGAAAATACCGAGACATTGAAGGTTATAAAAGACGCGGACCAGGCCCTTTTTCCCCAAGCGGGCTATCGCCGCTATTCAATGCGAGAAAACAACTACTACCGCTACCCGACCTTTGTCTTCACGGACCGGCATCTATACCAACCGGGCGAAACGGCCCATTTCAAGGCGCTGTTGCGCGAGCGGACAAGTGGAACTGATGGGGACATTCGCCACCCGACCGATGTCACTCACATCGAATGGACAGCCTACGATGGGCAAATGAATGAGCTAGAGAGCGATAGAACACCCATCAGCCCGGAAGGAAGCGTCGATATCACCCTGCCGATTCCGACGAATGCCGACTCGGGAATGGGCGAGTTGGAATTTACTCTTCTCAGCGGCGACGAAACCATTGAGGGTTATGAGTGGTACCACCCCTTCATGATCGAAGAGTTTCGTCGACCGGAATACCAGGTCAGTCTCGACTTCAGTACCGATCAGTATGTGACTGACGAGCCACTGAGAGCCACCGCCAGTGCGAGTTATTACTCGGGCGGCCCCTTGCCCAATGCCCCGGTGGAGTGGCAACTTTCCCTGGAAGCCTCGCACTACGCTCCACCCGGCTGGGAGGCTTATCGCTTCGGGCGCTCGCAACCGATCTGGGCCAGAAGCTTTTGGCCAACTCCAGCCGAAACCGTTTGGGAGCAGTCCATCAGCGGTCAAACCAATGCCGCCGGCGAACATACCCTGACGCTGGCTCCCAATACCAACGTCAATCTTTCTGAACTTTTCTACGCCCACAGCCTGAGCGCCACCGCCAACGTCACCGACGTCAATCGCCAGCAATGGAGCGCAAGCGCAGAGACGCTCATTCACCCCAGCAAGCTTTATGTCGGGCTGCGCACGCCCTCCTTGTTCGCCAAAGTCGATGAGGCCGTGACCGTCGAGTGGGTCACCGTCAATATCAAAGGCAAGCCTGTCAAAAAGAGAAATCCGGCCGTCAGTGTCGAGCGCCTTGAATGGAAGGACGGCGATTGGGTTGCCGTTGACACCGCCGCCTGCAAACCCAACGCTGAGCGTTCGGGTTGTGAGTTTGTACCGGAGGAAAGCGGCCAATACCGGGTGACCGCGAAAGTCAGAGATTCAGAGGATCGGGAAAGCCGCACGCAGATGACCCTCTGGGTCGCCGGCGATGCCCGCGATGGTTTCCCCACGCCCGAGGAAGGCCCGGCAATCAAACTGATCCCGGACCAGGAAGAATATTCCCCGGGCGAGACCGCCAGAATCCAGGTGCAGACCCCGTTTGCGCCGACGGAAGTATTGCTGACCGTGCAAAGGCAGGGGTTGGTGGACCTGCAATATCATCGATTGGATGATGGCCTCTATACCTTCGAGGTTCCCATCAAGGAGACGTCGATACCGTCATTAACCATCACCGCCGAAGCCATCGGAGGAACCCCCGATAACGGAGAACTTCCACAATCCGCTTTTAAGGAGCTGTCACTTCCGATAAGCACAGAGAGCCGGAAATTGACGGTGAGGGTGCAACCGGAGAACGCGTCGCTAAAACCCGGGGAAACGGCGACCGTCGACATTACCGTAACCGATGGCAAGCACTCACCCGCCAGCGGCGCGGAACTGACGTTCTACGCCGTCGACCAGTCGGTGCTGGACCTTGCCGGCTACGAGCTTCCCTTGCCGCTCGAGGCTTTTTACTCAAACATTGAGGACGGAGTGAGCGAATACCGTTCAAGGAGTGACGCCCTAGCACTGCCGCCCAACCCTTCTCCTGAATTAGCGGAAGAAGTGATGGTCAGTGGCGCGCGAGCAAGTACCGATATGAGATATGAAGCGGCCGTGCCTAAGGCGCAAGCCAAGTCCACCGCTGCTGTTCGCTCAAACTTCAGCCCTCTGGCCACTTTCGAGTCCACCATCAAACTGGACCAGCAAGGCAAAGCGACCGTTTCGTTCGAGCTGCCCGACAACCTGACCCGGTATCGTCTCATCGGTGTGGCCCATACCGAACAACAGTTCGGCACGGGAGAGGCGACCCTCGAAGTCGGGCTGCCCCTGATGGTTCGCCCCTCCCTGCCCCGGTTCCTCAACCTGGGGGACAAGGCCGAGCTGCCGGTGGTGGTGCAGAACACGACCGACCGACCCATGACGGTTGAGCTCGCCGCCCGTGCAAGCAACCTGACACTCACCGGCGCTCAGGGCCGGCGACTGACCATTCCCGCCAACGACCGCAAAGAGGTACGCTTTACGGCGCAACCCCTGCAGGTGGGCGATGCGAACGTTCAGGTGATTGTGCAATCGGGGCAACATCAGGACGCCGCTGAGATCACCCTGCCCGTTCAACGGCCAGCCACCTCCGAGGCGTTTGCGCAGTACGGCAGTCTGACCGGCGGCAATGAGTTTCTCCAGGTGGCCGTACCCGATAACGTCTACCCCGACTTCGGGGGCCTGAAACTCACCACCAGCAGCACACAATTCCAATCCCTGAGCGATGCCTTCCTGTACTTGCTCGAGTATCCCTACGGCTGCTCCGAACAAATTGCCTCGCGCTTAATGGCCATCGCCTCGCTGGAAGATTTACTGCAAGCGTTTAACGCCGATGGCTTACCGGACCAAGAGGCCATCAACCAAAGCGTCGGCGATATTCTCGCCCGCCTCGAAGAGCTCCAGAATCAGGACGGTGGCTGGGGCTTCTGGACCCGCAACGGGGACTCCCAGGCTTATCTGTCCGTGCATGTCACCCACGCCCTGCTTCGCGCCCGGGAAGCGGGCTACGACGTGACCGAGCCACTGCTGACACAAGCCTTACGCTACACCCGCACAGCGGGCGACAATCTTCCCAAAACCATGGAAGCGCAACCGGCCACCAGCATCAAAGCCTACAGCCTCTATGTTCAATCCCTCGCGGGGGAACCGACGGGCAAGGCCGCCGTGGCACTCTTTGAGGGGACGGAAGAGGAAAGCCTGAGCATCGAAGCGATGGGCTGGTTGCTGAGCGCGGCGGTGGACCATTCCCCGGCTCAACCCATGCGCACTGAGATTCTCCGTCGCCTCAACAACCAGCTTCGGGAAACCGCTGCCACGGCTTCGTTCGTGGAAGACTACAACACCGGCGGCCACTGGGTTCTGCACGGCAGTCGCCGCACCGATGCGGTCGTGCTCGACGCCCTGCTCTCGACCCAGCCGCAGAGCGATCTGATCGAAAAGCTGTCCCGGGGCCTGCTCAACGATCGTCGCAACGGTCACTGGGGCAACACTCAGGAAAACGTATTCGCGTTATTGGCGCTCAAGCAGTACTTCCTGGCAAGAGAAAATGTGGTTCCCGATTTCACGGCCCGCGCCTGGCTGGGCGATCAGTTCCTGGGAGAACAACACTACCGGGGCCGCGATACGCAGACGCACAGCCAGCAGGTTCCGATGAAAGAACTGAAAAGCGGAACCACCAGCCCCACACTGGCACTGCAACACGAGGGGCAAGGCCGTCTCTACTATCGCGTTGGAATGGAATACGCCCCTGAGGACCTGCAATTGGAAGCAGCTCGTCACGGCTTCCAGGTCGAGCGGCACTACGAAGCCATCAACGAGCCGAGCGATGTCACCCAGACCAAAGACGGCACTTGGGAAATCAAGGCCGGCGCCGCGGTGCGGGTCACCGTCACCATGACCGTTCCCGCCCGTCGCCACCATGTGGCCCTGACCGATCGCCTACCGGCCGGTTTCGAAGCGCTGAACCCGGCGCTCGAAACCACCGCTGAGATGCCGGACCGTACCCGGTTCATGGCGCAGACGCGGACGCGTTACTGGCAACCCCACTGGTACCAACATCAACAGTTGCGGGACGATCGTGCCGAAGCGTTCAGCACCGAGGTAGAAGCCGGAGTCTACGAATATGAATACACCGCCCTGGCCACCACGCCCGGGGAGTTCGTGGTGCCCCCGGCAAAAGCCGAAGAGATGTATCGACCGGAGACTTTTGGACGCTCGGCCACTGGCAAAGTAAGGGTTCTGGAAGCGCCTTGAGCCAGCGCTCCAGACAGCAGCGGGTGGTCTAACAGGCCCGCTGCTTATGAGGGAGGGCCAGTCGCTCGGAGAGCCACTGGTTGACCTCCTCCGGGCCAAAGCCATAGTAGGGCCGGGTCAGCACAGTCACGTAGAGGTTATCCCCACCGTCCACCAGATCCTTCATGGTGGTATAAACCTCGCAAGGACTCTGCTCGGTATCGATGGCATAGCTGGAATCCGACAGCCTGGCCCAGTTATAGGCCTTGATCCGCCGCATCAGCTCGAAGTAGGTGTCATCTCTATTCTTGAAATCATATGTCACCAACAGCACACTCATTTTGCCCTCCTTCGGTGTCAGCGCAGTGGCGCAAATCACAACCCATAGAGAATGAACAATCGTTGTTACCGTGATATTACAGAGAGGAGAGAAATCGTGGCCAAACGATCGTCGCCTTGGCCACGGTCCTGAAAGTTCTTATTTTTCGATCAACTCGTACGCTTTTTCCAGAAACTGCGGGTACAGTTCCTCGCGCTCGTACATATTCCGGTAAAACAGCGCGATCATATTGTTCTCCGGATCGATGATGTACGCGGTCCCCAATAGCCCGCCCCAGGCATAAGCCGAGCTGGACACTGCCGGCACTGGCTCCTTGTCGGCGTTAAACAGTTCAAACCCCAAACCAAACTCAAAGGGTTGGCTTTCCTCGGGCAGGCGGTTCACTGTTGTCATCAGCTCAACGGTTTCCGGTTCCAGAATTCGCACGCCGTTGAACTCCCCTTTGTTCAGCAGCATCTGACAGAACTTGGCATAGTCTTCAATCGGCCCGTTCAGGCCAATGGCGCCCTCGGCGTAACTCTGCTGTTCGTTCAGTGCGCCTTTGATGTACACCTCTGTACCCGGCACCAGTTCACCCTCCAAGGCGCGATAGGGTTTTACGAAGCGGTCATACGCCTCTGGCGCGTGGAACCAGTCCGTGTCCTTCATGCCCAACGGATCCAGCACGTTCTCCTTAACGTAATCGCGCAGCGACTGACCCGAAATACGCTCGATCATATACCCCAGCATGTTGGTACTCGGGTGATAGTGCCACTGCGTTCCGGGCTCAAAGCCCAGCGGGTATTGCGCCAGAGCCAGCATTTCCTGTTCAAGATATTCGGAGTGATAATCCCCGCCGGCCGTGTGCTGCCCTATGGGGGTAAAATCGGGCTCTTCACCCCCGAACCCGATAAAGCCCATGGACCGACCAGTTTTCTGACGCCGAAGGTCTGCCGCCAACCCGGCATCCAGCCCCGAGGTGTGAGCCATCAGGTGGACGAAGGTCATCGGGGTTTCAACGGGGCGGGTTTCGTAGGTGCCGTCATCATTGAGTTCGGTAATCACCTGGTCCGGAATACCGGGGAAGTACTTTGAGACCGGGTCATGGATATCCACCAGCCCCTTCTCCACCAGTGTCATAAACGCCACGGTCGTCACAGCCTTGGTTTGGGAGAAGAGCGCGTAGTAGTCATCGACGCTGGCTGGTACGCCCTCTTCAAGGTCTCTCCAACCAAACGCATCCAGATACAGCACCTTGCCATCGCGGGCCACAAACGCCACCACACTGTTGGCTTTCTGCTCGTCCACAAAGGATTGCAACAGAGCGTCAATCTCCTGCGCTTTGACCGGATCAGCTCCCACCTGAGCAATGTCCGACGGATAATCAAAGCCCTCGGACGGGGCTATATTCGTACAGCCCACTGCCAGCAAGGCCGTAAGTCCCCATACCCAACCGATATTCAATATTTTCATCAGTAGCTCCAGTCACTGTATTAGCGTCAAGTTGCTATGTTACCTTCTATACGGGAGATACGTTAGCCAGGGCGTCCATTAAAGCTCAGCAACAGACAGGTTCCGAAAAATGAGCACCCCCACAGAGCACTTGATCGTTTACTACGACGGCGCCTGCCCCCGTTGCCGCGCTGACCGGCGACGCTACGAACGCATGGCGGGCAAGGCCGGAGAATCCGTACAGTGGGTCGACATTACCGGCCGTGACTCCGAGCTGGAGCAAATGGGTATAGACCCCGAACGCGCTTTGCGCGAACTGCATGTGCGCGATGCCGAGGGAAAAATACACCGGGAACTGGATGCCTACATTCTGTTGATGCGGCGAACCTGGCTGTTACGCCCCCTGGCTTAGCTGATCGGACTACCCGGCATTCGCGGTTTGTTATCCCGCTGGTACCACGCCTGGGTGGCTCGACGCTTGCGCGCGAGCGGTAGAGGATAAAACGGGCCTACAGGTTGTCGACCCCGACAAACGAATCACTGGCATCTATTCTTGGGCCACATCATACTGCCCACCTGACATTAACGACAGACGGTTTTGATGAGGCCTGACAATGAATAAAAAATGCAGCAGTATCGATATTGCGCTGGGTTATTATCACGATATCGAAGGTCTGTTTCGGTTTGGGAAAGACAGCCCCCGCCTAGAAGATGCCATCACCTTCGTATTAAGTCAGACGCTGCAACGCGATTGTTATTTCGGGTCCTGGGCACAGGCGTACCGCAACGGAAATGGCGAGTACCGACTGAAAATCACCAGCCCCTGTGACGACGTTTCCGCTTACGAGACCCTGATCCCGCAATATATCGCGGCGGGCAAACTGGCGATGGCCAGTTATTACGATAACATCCCTTACTCGGCCCGCAAGGACTGGGAGTTTTTACTGCCGTTCGGCCTGGCAATGGCGAACGTCAAATCCATTCAGCTATTGCATTTCCCGCCTCTGGAAACCTTTACGTACAAAGATTATCTCTACTCCCCCACCAACCGACGCTGGGAGTGTCTGTTGGCACAAAACGGCTTCAACGGCACTCACAACACGGCCGTCGAACGTATTGTGGATGTGGCTCCGGTAGCCGCTCCCGGCGGTGCCGGCGAGGCGCTCAGTGACTACAATGAAGACTTCATTCCCTACGCCAAAGCGCAGTTGCAGAACTTTCTGCGCCCGCTGGAGGAAACCCACCGCACCCTGACTCAGCCGGTCGTGGCCTATGGCGAACCGGTTCATGAGTGGTTGGCGCAAGCCTTCAACCTGGAAACAACACCGGCCGTTCTGAATATTGTGCCACTGTCGATCCTTGAGGACGGCACCGGCGCACCTTCAGCGCAAACCTGGGTATTGTGCGCCAACCACCCCAGCGAATACCTGTATGACACCGACCTGCCGCTAAGCGATGCCACCAAACCCAACGGCGACTACCCGCCTCCGATCAACGTCATGTGTCAGGATCTGATCGCGGCCGGTTGGCAGGCTCACATGTCCGAGCACCCCGATCATGATCCCTACCGCGTACTGGCCGGGTTGAGGGAAAAATGGGGTTGGGACCCGACAACGGGCTCCGTACGAAAGGATAAAATCGACACTCTCCTGGCGATCATGAAGGAGCAGAATCAGGAGTTCAGTCTCGACAATAACCAATTCACGCCCACGGTTGCGCAATCCACGGCCGAGACTTTTGTTCTCAGCCGGCAGCCCGACTCCGACCACTACGCGTCTTACGCCTTCAACGCCCGGGCACCCGAGGCCTTTGCCGAGGTGCCAATGGACCCGCAAGCCAGCTTTGCGGTCAATCACCGGCTGATGCAAGTCGGCGGTTACCTGGTGGACTGGACTGCGCCCACCGCGGATGACCCGGTGATTCACTACCGGGTCATCCAATTCGACCGGGACAGCGGCAACCCGCTGGCAGAGAGGACGGTCACCTACGGCCGTTGGAAGAAAGAAAAATTCTTCGGCGATTACCGCCCCAACTTCGGCGCCAGCTTCGAACAGATCGAACTGATCGGCCTGCCGGGTTATGTGCTCAGCATCATCCCCGCGGCCGGACGTCGCAGCTATCAACTCTGGAATTTCGACCCGGACGCCGAATACGATTGTCTTTCCGCCGGGAATTTTGAAAGCGGCGGCTTTCGGGATATTGCCGCCGACCGCGAGCTGTACCCCATCGGCAACGTCGTACTGGATCGCAAAGGCGCCCATTTCCGGGTCTGGAGTTTTGACCCGCAATCGACACCGCCGCTGGCGCTTCCCACGCTACAGGAAGGCACCTGGAGCGGGATCGACCAGAGCGATGCCATGGCGGTGATCGGGAAACACCTCGTGACCTGGAAGCCCGAGGCGCCCTCAGCGGGTTGTCGAATTTGGGCCTTTGACCCGCGCAACGCCGACCCTCTGGGGGGCGAACCAATCAACACTGCACCACTGCCCGCGGGTTTTGAGCGGCAATCGACCCTCATGGGCGTGTCACCGAGCCAAGCCGTCGATCAGCCTCTGGCCAAAACGCCCGGCACCCTCGGCTTCATGCGCGAGAAGATCGAGCATGTGGTCTATCTCATGCTGGAAAGTCGGTCCTTCGACAATGTGCTGGGCTGGCTCTACACCCGAGGCCAGCAAGATGGCCTGAACTGGGTCGGCCCGCACCCGGACGGCTTCCGTGGCCTCGATCCGTCCATGAGCAATCCTCTGCCGGATGGCCAGGCGGCATTTGTGAGCCAATACATGGGAGGCCACCTGAGCAACGAGTTTGTGCTCGGCGGCCCGGCCCAGGACCCCTGGCACGACAACAGCGACATCTTGATGCAGATGTTCCATGGCTACGAGGGCTACGCACAGAAACAGCCCGCCACCATGGACGGCTTCGCCTGGAACCAGAACACCGCCGCAGTGCTCTCGAGCTTTACCCCGCAACAACTGACGGTGCTCAATGGCCTCGCCCAGGCATTCGCCGTAAGTGATGACTGGTTCGGCTCAGTGCCCGGGGGCACCGATATCAATCGCGGCTTCTCCGTCAGCGGCTCCGCCTATAACCGCCTGGGCACCTGGGAGGGAGGCAACGCCTACCGGGACTGGCCGGACGCCGCCCACCGACAGTCACTCTGGAAAACCCTCTGGAACCACGGCCATCGGGATTGGAAAATCTACTACAGCATCCTGTGGGAAAAAGCGGTGTTCACCTACCAGCTTTACCTCAAGGGTCAGATCCCCGAGGTGGATGCCGCCTGGGCCAAAGCGGTATTGGCGGCGAAAACCGACCGCACCCTGCCCAACTCCCCCTGGATCGCCCCGCTGCAGCAGTTCTACGACGATGTAAAAGCGGATGCCCTGCCCCGCTTCAGCTACCTGGAACCGGCCTGGGTCGGTGAAGGCTGCACGTCCTATCACCCGGGCTCCTCGGCCAGCGGTATCAACTCTGTCGTGCCCGCCGAGCGGGCGCTCAACGACATCTACGAAGCCCTCAGCCGCGATGAGAAGGTATGGGCGAAAACGCTGCTGGTGGTGACCTTCGACAAAAACGGCGGCCTGTTCGACCATATGCCACCGCCCTATGCCCGCAAACCCTGGCCCCACGACGTCGCGGATGGGTTTGAGTTCGACATCATGGGCCCGAGGGTACCGGCGGTATTCGCCTCCCCCTGGATCAAACCCCAGACCGTTCTGCGCGGCGACAACGGCCAGAGCTTTGATTCCACCTCTTTCGCCGCCACACTGCTCGACTGGTACGGCGTTCCCCGGGAGACCTGGGGCCTTGGGGACCGGATCACCGACGTGCCCACCTTTGAAGCCGTGCTGACCGAGCCTCAGCCTCGCAAGAGCGCACCGGAACTCGCCGTCCCCTACGATAAGGACTTCCCCCGACACGGATGAGCCGCCCCACCGGCGGGAATGTCGCCTCCCGCCGATGCGTGGCTATAGAAATACGACGGCCAAAAGAGTAATCTGGTGCCAACATGGAGCGCCTGAGGTCGAGTTATCGACGGCAGTAGCGACGCGCGGGAGCTGCGATATTTAGCTGATAGCCCCGGCCTTCTGCGGTATGCTTCGCTACTTTGGTCACGTATCACTACTTTCGTTATGTTTCACTACTTCGGTTTTGGCTCGAACATGAGCAGACTCTCGCTGAGAGCTAAGGGTGTAGAGCCTCTGGCGTCGCACCGGGCCGAGCTACCCGGCTGGCGCTTGCGCTTCAATGTGCAGCACTTTTTCCGGCATGAGGGAGGAGTGGGCAATATCGAGCGGACCGGAAACCCTGAGGACAGGGTCCTGGGCGTACTGCACGAGTGCGCCGATGAGGCCCTTGAACAACTGGATGCCGCCGAGGCCTACGGCCACGGCTATGACCGTATAGAGGTGAAAGTGGAATCGCCTGACCATCGCGCAGGAAGCTGCCGGAGCGTCCCGGCCCTCACGTATATCGGCATGCCTCAGTTCATCGACAACCAGCGCCTGCCCAGCCGTCGCTACCTGAACATTGTTCTGGCCGGGGCCCGAGAAGCGAAACTGGATGAGGATTACATCCAGGCTCTGGCCGACCATCCGGTCCACTCGCCCGAGTCCTATCCGGCATTCGTGCCACCCGAAGGGCAATACCCGACCTTTGACCGGGACGCGCTTCTCGAGCATCCTCACTATACTGCACTCGCAGGCGCCGTGTTTGATATGTCAGGGGCACGCCCCTTGCACGAGTACCTAAAGAGCTTTTTCGGTGGCAGGGACATGACGCTGTTCCACCTCAAGCGGCTGGACAGCAGCAATGGCGACGAAACCGTGGACGATATTCGAAACAATCGCCTGAACCCGGCTCAACAGCAATATCTCAACACCTATCTCCACGAGTACGCCAAAGAATACCGTTACGTGGGTCACTACAGCTATCATAAAAATTGAGGAGTCCGCATGGATCAGCTCACCCCCTTCCCTCCCGCCCTGGCACATGGTGCCATCGAGGAGGTTTTTTCCGATGTATTTTTCGTCAGCGGTGCGATGGAAACCGTGCTGATGAATCTGGATTGGCAGTTCAGCCGGAACATGACCATTATCCGGGACGGCGAACGGCTGATCCTCGTCAACTCCATTCGCCTCAGCGATGAGGGCCTCGCCCAACTCGAACGCCTGGGCAAGGTCACGGATGTCGTTCGTCTGGGGGCCCTGCACGGGCGCGATGATGCGTTTTACCTCGATCGCTACCAGGCCCAATACTGGGTGATGCCCGGCCTAGAAACCGATCCTGAACTCGGTGCGCAAACGCTGCAGACATCCGAGCTCCCCCTTGGCGACGCCTCAGTGTTTCAGTTCGAGACCAGCAAAATCCCCGAAGGGGTTCTCCATCTGCAAAGGGACGGCGGTATTTTGATTGCCTGCGACGCCCTGCAGAACTGGTTGAGCCCCGATGAGCACTTTTGCGATGCCAGCCGCGAACGAATGGAGGGCATGGGTTTTTTCACCCCGGCCAATGTCGGCCCGGTGTGGCTGCAGGCGGCAGAACCCGGCGCCGAGGACTTCCAGCGTTTGAAAGCGCTAACGTTCAAACACGTCCTCTGCGGCCACGGCGAACCGGTTCGTGACAACGCCCGCGAGGCTTTCAGCGAAACCTTTACCCGATTGTTCCCTGGTTAAAGACTCCCTGATGCAAAGCACCGTTCAACTACCCGGTTACACCATCCGTTCCTGTCTGTGGCGCAATACAGGCCGGGTCGCCTATGGCGCCCGGCGCCATGCCGATGGCGCGACAGTGACCATTGAAACCCTGGATGCCGAGTACCCGGACCGCAAACAGGCGGCCGCACTTCGTCACGAAGCCAGCATTGCCGCCCGCCTGGAAGGCGTACCGGGTGTACGCCAGATTCACCAGATACTTCCACACGGCAGTGGCAACCTGGCCCTCATCACCGACTACTACGACAGCGCCTTGGCAACCGTGCTGAATCGGGCCGAGAACGGACGTTTGCCGGTCACCCGGGTACTGGAGATTGCCCGGAGCCTGGTGCACACCCTGGGCGAGGTGCACGCCCGCGAAATCGTCCACAAGGCGATAACCCCCCATAACGTGCTGTTTGACTCCCACACGGGGGAGCTGGCATTGACCGGCTTCGGCATCGCCTCGGAGCTGGGCCAGGAGCGCCAGGCCACCGAGCTGTCGGACCAGTTCGAGGAACTGCTGGCCTACATCTCACCAGAGCAGACCGGGCGCATGAACCGCAGCCTGGACTATCGCTCGGATTACTACTCACTCGGCGTGCTGCTGTTTGAGCTGCTCACGGGCCGGCCCCCGTTTGCCGCCAATAACACCCTGGAGTGGGTTCACCACCACATCAGTCGCCTGCCCTCGGCTCCCGAGGCACTGGTCCCCGAGGTCCCCGAAGCCGTCTCCGCCATCATCCTGAAGCTGCTCTCCAAATCCCCGGAAGAGCGCTACCAGAGCAGCGAGGGCCTGCAACATGACCTCAGCCGATGCCTGACGGCGATACACCAGGGTCAAACACCGCTCCCCTTCGCCCTGGGCGAGAAAGACCACTTGCAGCGGTTTCTGGTGCCCCAGGCACTCTACGGCCGACACCAAGAGTTGCAGGAGCTGCTCGACCTGTTCGAGCAGGCCGTGGCCGGTCGCACCCGATTCTGCCTGGTGCATGGCTACTCCGGCGTGGGAAAGTCGGCACTGGTCAACGAGCTTGACCGCTACCAGATCCGCGAACGCGGCTTTCTGGTGCAGAGCAAATTCGACCAGTTTCAACAGGGGCAAACCTACTCGGCGCTGGCCGCCACCTTTCGCGCTCTGGTTCAACAGGTCCTGCTGGAGCCGGAACACACCCTGGTGGAGTGGCGCGCACGCCTGATCGAGGCATTGGGCCCCAACGGCGCCCTGGTGATCGAGCTGGTACCGGAGCTGGCGCTGATTATCGGCGAACAACCACCGGTGGCGGAGCTGCCACCGGCCGAGAACCGCAACCGCCTGCAGTTGGTGCTGACCGCCTTTTTGCGGGTATTCGCCGGCGCCGGCCACCCGGTGGTGCTGTTCCTGGACGACCTGCAGTGGAGCGATACCCCCACACTCGACCTGCTGCGCCGCATCGTGACGTCTCGGGAGCAGAGCCACCTGCTGCTGATCGGAGCCTACCGCAGCAACGAAGTCGGGCCCGGCCATCCGCTGAGCCTGTTGCTGGAAGATTTGAACAATCACCGCCGCCTTCATGAAATTCCCCTCGGCCCACTGGATAGCGACTCAGTCGCGCACCTCGTAGCCGATACCCTTCGGTGCGAGCCGCAAGCGAGCCGGGAACTCAGCGACATGCTGTTCCAACGCGCCCAGGGAAACCCCTTCTTCACCAACGAGCTGCTGCGCCAATTGCACGCCCAGGGGGCGATTCAATCAGACCCGGCGACCGGCCAATGGCATTGGCGGCTTGATCGGGCCAGTTGGCACGACATCAGCGAAGACGTCGTTGAGTTCATGGTAAAAAACCTGCGACAGCTCCCCGCCGAGACGCAGCAAGTGCTGCAACTGGCGGCCTGTATCGGCAACACGTTTACGCTGCAGACCCTCGCCGCAATTTACGAGCACTCGACGGCGGACACCGCCCAGGCGCTGCTACCCGCGCTAAAGCAGTACACGGTCGTACCGCTGCACAGCGACTATCGCCTGGTCAACCAAGTGGACGAAAACCTCTCGCTCAACCCCAATTACCGGTTTCAACACGACCGGGTACAACAAGCGGCCTACAACCTGGTTGAAGCCGACAAGCGACCCCACGTCCACCTGCGGGTGGGCCGCTTGATGCTGCGGTACACTGGGGAGGTGGTCGGCAATGACCGGCTGATCGATATCGTCACCCACCTCAACCAGGGGCGACGCCTGATCACCTCGGATGAGGAGAGACTGCTCGCCCAGCTCAACCTCCGTGCTGGCGTTCTCGCCCGGCAGGCCTCCGCCTACGAATCGGCGCTGGACTACCTTCAAATCACCGAAACCCTGATACCGGAAGACGCCTGGCAACGCATGCCCTCGCTGATGCGAACCCTCGCCAGCGAAATGCAACTGTGCCTCTACCTGACCGGGCGCACGCAGGAAGCGGACCGCTGGCTGGAACTGATGTTGGACCACGCCCAGACACCACTGGAGCGGGCCGATATCCTCGCCACTCGCACCCGCCAAAACGCTACGCTGGGCCGGATGAACGAGTCCATCCAGGCGGCGATCGAAGGTTTGGCACTGCTGGGCGTGAACTTTACCGAACACCCCAGCCTTGAAGACATCGCCACCGAGCGCCAACGCGTGGAGGAATATCTCGCGGGCCGGGACATTGCCGACCTGGTCGACGCCCCAGTCATTGACGACCCGGCCACCCTCGCGGCCATGCGTCTGCTGGTGGAGATTTTCGCAGCGGCTTTTCTCTCCGGCAGCAACCTGTTCAGCTACCTGGTGCTCAAGTCGGTCAACCTGGCGCTGGATCGCGGTAACTGCCCGGAGGCGGCATTCGCCTATGCCGCCTACGGCATGCTGCTGTGTGGCGAACTGGATGAGCCCGCCCTCGGCTATCAGTACGCCAAAGCCGGCCTGGCCATCAATGAACGGCTCGACGACCTGAGCCTGAGAGCGCGCGTCATTTATGTGTACGCGATGTTCGTCCACCACTGGAGCAACCACTGGTCCACCCTGACCCCCTGGTTCCGCAAAGGAATCGAGGCGGGCTACCAGTCCGGTGACCTGCTCTACCTCGCCTACAGCGCGCAAGACTGCGTTATCTGGGACCCGGGCCTGGACCTGGAAACCGCCCGCCGCCTGCACGAGGAAAACCTCGAGATCGTACGCGAATGCGCCTATCAGGACTCGCTCGACTCCGGCACCCTGTTCCTGCAGATGCAACGCAACTTTCTCGGCGACACCCAAAGCCACTCCAGCTTGAGCAGCGATGACTTCGATGCCCAACAGTGCCTGGATGACATGCACGCGCGCCGTTTTATGACCGGCATCGCCAACCACCACATTTACAGCGCCGAGATTAACCTGCTCTACGGCCACTACGAGCAGGCACTGGCGTTTGTCAAAAAGCAGGACAAGCTGATCAAGTCAGCCATGTCACTGCCGCAGTTGGTGCGTTTTTATATCGTCGCCAACCTCACGCTCACCACACTCTACCCCGACATGGACAAGAACGAACAACACGCAACCCGCGAACGGTTGGAGCAGGATCTCGCCCGCATGACCCGCTGGGCCGACAACTGCGAAGCCAACTTCCGCCACCTGCAAGCGCTAATGAGCGCCGAACTGGCCCGCCTGGACGGGGACAATGATACCGCCCTGACGCACTACGATGCCGCCATCGACGGCGCCCGGGCCCACGGCTTCCTGCGGGACGAAGCCACCGCGTTTGAACGCGCCGCCCGCCACCTTATTGCACAGAACAAATGGCGCTCGGCCGAGGGCTACCTGCGCGGTGCCCACGGCGTGTACAACCGCTGGGGCGCCAAGCGCAAAGTCGACCAGTTGGAACAGCAATTCCCCGTCCTGCGAGAATGGCAGGCCCAACGGGGCCAACCCGCGACGCCCCTCTCCCACCTGGACCTCGCCTCGGTCATGAAAGCCTCACGCGAGATCTCCGGCGAGATGGTGCTGGAACAGTTGCTGCAAAAAACCCTGGCCATTCTTCTGGAAAATGCCGGCGGCCAATGGGGCTGCATGATTGTACGAACCGAAGGACAGTGCATGGTCGAGGCCGTCGTTTTGCCGGAGCAGAACGAGCCGCACCCGGATATTCCCAGCCACTCGGTACTGCAGGACCACCAGGGAAACCCCATCGCTCTACCGATGAGCGTCGTCACCCAGGTGTTTCAAAAGCGCGAAGCCGTCGTTCTGCACGACGCCGCCAGCGAAGGCCCCTTCGTCAACGACCCCTACACCGTCAACCTCGGGCCCCGCTCCATACTCTGCGTGCCCATTCTCAGGGAGCGCTTTGAAGCGGCGGTCTACATGGAGAACAACCTGGCCGACGGTGTTTTCACCCAAGCCCGGGTGGAGCTGATCAAGCTGCTGGCCGCGCAAGCCTCCGTCGCCATCGAAAACGCCCGCCTCTACACCCAGATACAGGACTACTCCCACACCCTGGAAGAGAAAGTGGCCGAGCGAACCGCCAAGCTGGAAACCCTGAACGAAGAACTGCAACAGCTGGCGGACCGGGACGGACTGACCGGCGTCGCCAACCGCCGCTCCGGCCACGCCTACCTGCAGAACACCTGGCTGCGCCTGCGCCGCGAAGCACAGCCGTTGTCGGTCATCATGCTCGATGTGGACGACTTCAAGCGCTTCAATGACACCTACGGCCACCAGAAAGGAGACGACTGCCTGATCCGCGTCGCCGAGGCCCTGCAATGCCAGATGCAACGCTCCACCGACATGGTGGTCCGCTACGGCGGCGAAGAATTCATGTTGATACTCCCCAACACCGACCGAAACGGCGCCATCCAGATCGCCGAGAACACCCGTCTCGCCATCGAAGCGCTGGCCATCGAGCACCGGGAGTCCTCAACCAGCAACTGCATCACCATCAGCCTGGGCAGCGCCACCGCCCTGCCGGGCGACGAGAACACCATCGAACAACTGGTGTATATCGCCGACCAGGCGTTGTACAAAGCCAAACAGAACGGGCGCAACCGGGTGCATGTGGCAGGGTGAGAAAAGTACAAGGCGATTAAACACTCAATTAAGCGACTCTTTCTGAACAAACTGAACACTATCAAGCAAGGCATACATCCACGATGGCTCTTCTAGTAAAGAAAATCGCTTTTATAAGCGCCATTGCTTTAGGTAGCGTCTTTCTCTCTATATTGCTAGCACACTATTTAGTCGATGACGTAACATCACAGGCTGCCCTCCTCCGTGAGAGCCCGCCGCTTATTATCATAGACACCTTTCACGGCTATTTTCCCGGTTCCTTGATTATCGGAGTGGGGATCTTTTTATCATCGCTATCATTATTTACATTTTTATATCGAGAAGCCTGGTACAGAAAGTTCATCCCAGTCTGTAGCTGGATTGTTCTTATCGGGATACTGGCTCTTCCAGCCGGAGGAGTCGGCATCAGCTACTACTGGCGTCATGCCGCCAAGAACAAAGAATATGTGAAATGCAGCCTGATCGACAAAATTTCCCCCGCGAAGATACATACGAGCTACTGGGTAAAAGAGGCGTCGCTATGCAACAACAAACAGGTGGCCAAGATAATCTCCGGAACTTCACTAAAAGACTTAAAACGTGCCAATGAATATCTAGAAAACCAAAAACGGCTAAACAACTCGCCCCAGTGACTTTCCAATCACATAAAAATTCCTATTCTGACTCAATCTCAGACCAATCCTGCACGCTTACGCCGTTGTAACATTCATCATCACTGATAGCTACAAGATGTCACCTGAACCGCCTACCTTGAACGAGCCCCTAATGGCACTTCCAGCCGCTGTCCACTATGGCACTGAGAGTACCGTCGCGGTTCCTGGAATTACTAAGCTTGTTCACTCGACTCGACGCCAAACCTCGTACTCAACTCGTTTTTCACCGTCCCAGCGAGAGTTATACCAAAAATCCTTCTCAACTCTTGTGTCAAATACAAATTCGGATCCGTGGCTTTGCCCAAAAGAATTGTAACTCAGGATCTCCGTGTACTTTCCGTTTTCTACTTTGTACGTCCCTGAGCCAGCCGCCCAAAACTCACCTTCTTTTACTGACGTGAAACTAAAGTGTGTAGGAGAGAGTATTTTCAACGACCGAAGATCAAGTGAGTTGTATTTAACGAGCTGTCCTTCGCTATCTACGTATTCCCCGGAAACCAGCTCCCAAACCCCCTCAAGTTCATTGGCTGTAGAAACTAGAGAAACGGAAAACAATAGAATAAATAATATAATTTTTCCCATGATCTAACTCTCTTTATGTATGGGCTTGAAGATATATTCTGGAATTACCATCAGACCAGATTTTTCTTTCACTTAGTCATTCATGCTTACAGTAAGCCCTCCACTATTCCCTTCGCCTCCAAGGCTGCATCAAGATTCCCCTGAACATGGGCCAGCGAGATTGCCCCCTCCTTCAGCAGAACAACCAAGCGTGTGATCTCATCTGCTTTTTTTTCCGAGAGATACAGCAGAGCCACATGTTTTCGAATCAGCATCGTTATACCAGCCTTGTGCTCGGCACAGGCCCGGTGGATGGCACTGTCTCGGTCGCCAAACTCAGCACTGGCATTTATGAAGAAACAACCATGGAAGTGATCGATATCCGATACCCGGTTGTGGAACCAATCATCCAGAGCGTTGAAAAGTTCCAGCAAGGCAGGCCTGCCTGGAGAAACACCGTCCAACCTCGATATAAACCAGGCTCGGTAACTACGATCACGATAGCGGACGGCCGCCTCGACCAAATGCTCTTTGCTGGGAAAATGATGATACAGCGTTTTCTTGGCTATTCCGGATTCCGCTAGCACTAGGTTTATCCCAACAGCGTGGATACCCCGAGTGTAAAACAATTTAAAGGCGGTACGAACCAGCTGTTCTTGCTTATCCATAGTTATACCCACATCACCCCAGATATTCGCATCTTGACATCAGCAGACAGACCTGTCTACTATAGGTAGACCGACCTGTCTACTTTTGAGGACTTTTGCCCATGTACCAACGTCTGGCCACTTCACGCCTCCTTGTCCCGCTGATAGCAGGCATGGGAGCAATGCTGTGCATTACGGCTCTGAGCAGCCTGGGCATCGTCGTTAAATCCTCGGTTTGGTTAATGGCTCCTTTTGGAGCGACCATGGTGATCCTTTTCGGATTGCCGGAAAGTCCGCTGGCCCAGCCCAGAAACATCATTGTGGGTCACCTGTTAACCACGGCGATCGGTCTGTCTGTAGCATCTCTCGTGGGCGTCACTCCCTGGTCGCTTGGGCTGGCGGTAGGATTAGCGGTAGGCTTGATGTTGCTGACCAACACCACTCACCCGCCAGCCGGAGCCAATCCGCTGGTCGTCATGCTGGCAGGTGAACACTGGGACTTTCTGCTGATGCCAGCGGCGGCGGGCGCTATTTTAATTGTAGCGTTCGGGGTGGTATACCACAGACTAATTTCAGGGCAACGCTATCCGAAGCGTTGGTTTTAAATGATGGTGGCAATGACCATCTATTTTGAGCCAACCTCATGTGGACAAACCAGGCCGGTGTTGACAGCTGTACAAAGCCAAACAGAACGGGCGCAACCGGGTGCATTTGGCGGCGTGAGAAACGCACAAACTGAGGAACGGATCACGTTTCAACAATTTCGTGAAAAGGGTGTCCGAGAGGCCTTGCAGCCGGACGATAACTTTAAGTATCATCACCGTACGCTCGACACCCAACAAGGAGATAGTTGATGATTTACCCGCCACAGTCCGCGCATGCCATCCACAGCAGACAGCAACTCAACGCCCGCGCCAAATATCAGAATGTTGATATTTATACCCTGGATGCCCCCGGCTTCCTGGAACTGTGGATTTCTATCCAACGGTCCCAGGGCCAGAGCAACGAACAGATCGCGGAGAAACTCAAAGAATTTGGAGTGGAAACCACGAAGACAACACTCGCTCAGGCCAGAGACAACCTAACCACCGCCAAAAGCAGTTTTTTGCTCGCCGTCTTGGCCAAGGACTTAGCGAAATCGGGAAATCTGTTCTCCCAATACTATATAACCACCCAAGGCGGGAAAAACTATATCGTTTTTAAAGGCAACCAAAGACTGCGAACCATCATTACGGGAACCCGTTACCTTTCCACAAATACCAAGATGATGAATTTTGGCATTGGCGGGAAAGCCCTAAAAGCCGGTGCAAAATCTGGATTTGTCATTTCCGCGCTGTTCTCGATCAGTCTTCAGAGCATCAAGTGGCTCTTTGAAGAAGATTATAGATGGTCAAACTGGATAGCTAACTTGTCTGTTGATATCGCCAAAATAGCCATGGCAAGCATCGCGGGATACCTGACTGCAAAAGGGTTGGCAGCCGGTCTATTAGTGACCCTGGGTGCAGCTCCTGTCATCGTGCCGATTGGCGTCGGACTCGCGGTCTCCATAGGCGTAGCCACTGTTCTGACTCACTACAAATTCGAAAAGGAAATTCAAAGAATGGTAGACCTACTAGAGAGCTACGAATCGCTGGCCAAAAGCATGAATAAAGAGACGATACAGGACGGAGTCTATTATATTATTGATGAAACTGGACGAGCCATAAAACAGTCAATCAGACGGTTCTTCATGAACAAGCTAAACTCCATAAAACAAGGCCTAGACCCAAGATGGCTCTTCTAATCAAAAAAATCGCCTTTATCAGCGCCTTCGCCTTAGGGTGCCTTTTACTGGTTTCGGTACTAGCGTATTTTTTTGTTGGCGATGTAAAAACCCTGCTAACTCTACTGGAGGAGACTCCACCAATCATTTTAGTAGAGACTTTTCACAGTTACACTCCCGGGGCGTTGATTATAGGCGTCGGGGGTTTTCTTTATGCTCTGTCGCTCTTTGCCTTTTTATACAAAGAAAACTGGTACAAGAAAGCACTGCCGTATTTCACCTGTATTATCTTTATAGGAATCGTCGCCATTCCAGTAGGGGGAGTCGGTATCAGCTACTACTGGCACCATGCCGCCAAGAGCAAAGGATATGTGAAGTGCAGCCTAATCGACAAAATATCCCCCGCGAAGATGCATACAAGCTATTGGGTAAAAGAGCCATCGCTGTGCAACAATAAACAGGTGGCCAAGAGAATCTCCGGAACTTCATTAAAGGGCTTGAAGCGCGCAAACGAATACCTCGAAAAACAAGAGCGGCTCAACAATCTGTCCCAGTAACTCGTCATTCAGAAAACAGAAACAATAACTCTATTCTCCCTCAATTTCCGGCCAATCCGGAACGGTTACACCGTTATAGCAATCACCGTCACAGAACGCCTGTTTTGGCTTTATAAGGCCACCGCGCTTCACATCATCTACCGGGTATAGAGCCCGCCATCCGCAAGCGCCAGTGGCAGCGGACAAATGTAACAACTCCACAACGTTTCCTTCGTCACCTTTATACAGTGTCCCCCTAACGAGAGTTCCGCTCTCCGAGCCGCCTTCGTCTTTAGGGGGTGTCAACATGACAGGGGCCACCGTTTTATCCTCAACATTGACCGTGTAGACATGAAAAGCATCCTGATAGGCTCCAAGCCCACAGGTCAGGAGAAGTAGCTGTGTACTGTTGTCTAAACGAATCCAGTTCTTTCGGCGAGCCTCGCTGCCCTGATTCTCAGCGTCACAGTTAGCGATATCTAAAGCGTCCAACCACTCACTGTGGGTGAGTGTTTCCCAGTCCTCTGGCAGAGTCTGCGAAGAAGCCCCGGTTGGGCTATTTACTGAACTGGTTTCTGCCTTCACAGCTGCTTTTTCAGGCTGAACAGCAGTTTTCTCGCTGCCGGCACATGCCGGAACAGCGACTGACATCAACAAAATACAGACGTATCGGCAATTAAGCATAGTTGGCAAACCTATTGGTCGGCATCAATCGAAACAGTTTCTGAGCGGATGAGGCGAAAAGAAGATCTTCGAACTGAGGGGCATCATCGGGATTTAGGTAGAGAGAGTTCCCCAGGCCCAGCCTTTCACCAACGTTTCTGTAATTGTAATCCCAGGTAAGCTGGACATACCCTCGACCGTAGTACACATTGGTCTTCTCTTTTCCGGTGACCGGGTCAGTGACCGTTATTTCTTCTCCGTAGGGACGATTGCGCCCCCTTCCCCATTCCCGAATGGGTTGCCATGTTCCCCCACATTCACGTCTGACAGTCGCCAACATATAGGCAACCCAGCGGATGTCCGTGACATCGGCGTCGCCCAGGATTTCTTGAGAAGAGCCGATTGGTCAAAACGACACCCTCCGTTAAGTGGGAATTAGGTGTCTACTTTTCTTGGGAACCTGGTTACAGTCATGGTAGAGCGGCCAGTTTCCTGAACCGCCCCCACACAGATCCGGACGTGCGGAACTACCGCATCCGGCTCTTCAGTTGTATCGTTGCTCGTGTAATCCACAAGCCCTCAGTACCAGTCTACCGCCAATTGCCTTTTGGACACTCGCAGTGGCGCGAACTGGTAATACCTTAGCATATCCTTGAAGCTCCGCCAGTTGAAGCTATGGCGCTGGCTGCGACGGTTGAGCCACTTAAACAGTGTGTTCAACACGAAGTCATACACACGGCTTACGCTGCGACTGTTGTCCGGCAGGCCGAAGTAGTTTCTAAAGCCTGCCAATTTCCGTCTTAACGCTGGCATCAAGCCATTGAGCCGCTTGTGGCGGTTCTGCTTGATCCAGTCGTAGAGCGATTTGAGCAGGCTCTTGTGCTTCCTTGGGGCCGTGACTCGCCTCAGACGCGGCTCACCTTGGCGGTCTCGATCCCAGTAGAACTCGAAGCCGAGGAACTGGAACACTCGACGGCGCGAGGGGTGGAACCGGCTGAACCGCTTCAGATGGGTTTTCTCGGGCGCCACCTGAAGGTCGAACTTCTCCAACCGTTGGGGCAGCGCCTGATAAAACCGTCTGGCGTCGTCCCGGTACTGGAAGGCGACAACAAAGTCGTCCGCGTACCGGATTAGCATGGCACGGCCTTGCAGCCTTGGCTTGACCCGCTTTTCGAACCAGAGATCCAACGCGTAGTGCAGGTAGATATTGGCCAATACCGGGCTGATCACACCGCCCTGCGGGGTGCCGCTGGTCGGTTTGATAGCCCCTCGTCTCGGCTCTCGCACTCGCGCTTTCAGCCACTGGCCTATCAGCGCCAAGAGCGCTTTATCGTCAATTCGTTGGGCCAGCATTTTCATCAGCCACGAGTGACTCATGTTGTCGAAGAAGCCTTTGATGTCAGCTTCGACGAGGTAGCCGTAGCCTTTGAACTGAAGATTGAGCATCAGGCTGTGTACCGCCTGATGGGCGCTCTTGTTGGGCCGATAACCGTAGCTGCACCGCTGGAAGTCCTGCTCCCAGATATTTTGTAGTATCTGACTGACACCTTGCTGGACGATTTTGTCATCCAGCGTTGGCAGGCCCAGCGGTCGATCGCCACCGTTGCTTTTCGGAATGTGCACCCGCTTGATGTCGGCTGCCCGATATCGCTTGGTTCTAAGCAGGCCGCTCAAGCGGTCGATATGGCTCATCAAGCGGGGGCGATAGTCATCAACGGTTTTGCCGTCAATTCCTGGCGCCGACTGCTTGTTGAGCTGACCCCAGCTTTGAATCAGTAGATCAGCATCCAGTAACCCATAAAGATTCTGAAACCGATGCGTGGGGTGGGTTTGTGCCTTAAATGCTATGGTGTGCAGTGCGGTTGTCATAGTGAGTCCAGCCCTACTTTGTCCGGCCTATGTGTCTATTGCACACCGTGATACAACTGCCAGTCCCTTCGCCATGTGAACGGATTTCCCGCTCTCGGACTACTATGGACTGGTCCGACTTCCAAAGTGCCATCGTTGGCCTCGTTGTTTACTCAGCGTCCCTACCCACTTCCTGCGGGAGCACCTTGGATCTCACAAGTTCCTGGAGCTTCTCTTTACACATGCCACGGTTTGATAACTCCGCTGACTCGCCACAACCTTGCCAGTGCGGTTGCTTTGCATGGACTTCGACGGCGTTACAAGCCTCGTCAGTCAGGACACTTTATTGTCGGAGCGATACCAACGCTTCAGGATCACGTAATCCCTATGGCCTGTGCAATTCTCTGTCTACGCTTCACACTGGTTGTTCGGCTGCTCGTGGGAGGGTCGCCCCTCGCACCGGAAAGTGTACGCGATCCACAGCCTCCGCGCAGCGCGCAAGACTCGATACGGGTGGCTGGCTAGACCTTACCCGACAGGGACTTCCACCCTGCAAGAATGCTCCAAGCTTTGCTTGTCGCACTAACACCTCTACAAGCAGTTAATTGTAGTTGCTTCTAATTTTCGTTATTCGAGCAAAAAATAGAAGCAACGGAAATGAAGTCCGGTTAAGGGCTTTGCTATGTTACCGTCTTACCACACTTTTTTACTATCCCCGTAACGAACGGTCCACCCAGTAATATACGCTACTAGTATAAATGCCGGTGCCACACGAGGATTATCCGCAACAAATATAGATACTACTCCAACGAGTAAGGCTAATAGCTCAAGAACCAGCTGAACTCTTCTTGATGGCACCCCAAAAAAAGACCACCTAAACCACCAAGGCTGTGATCTCCATATTTCTGACTTTTTATCTATCATCGTGATTTCCTCTGTCAATTTCGATATTTCGACATCAAATACAGAGGCGAGTGATTTAAGAGTTTCCAGGCTGGCACTTTGCCCACTTTCAACACGCTGAATAGTCCTAATGCTGAGACCACTTAGTATTGCAAGCTGCTCCTGTGACCACTTCCTTTCTTCTCTCAACTTTTTAACAATCATTCTAAATCCTCGCGGCTCTGAGCGGTCACAATGACAAAAAAATTAGACTGGCGGTTACGAAAAAGACCCGACAGCATGCCGACAGTACCCAATTTTGTCACATAAAGCTGTATATCGAGCTCTTACACGTTGGCTCTAGCTTTCATTTATTTATAAACGTAACCACCTGAAAATAAAAGATTTTCAAAAATCAAAGATACTCACGAGAGAAAGCGTGCGCTGTTTATCAGCAAGTGTGCCAGAGTCAGATGGGTGGGGAAATATGCTTAAGAGTGAAAAGGATGGTAGGTGGCGCTTCGCTTACCTACCCTACAGCACAACCACGATTGCCGGAATAGGCAGCTAGAGAGGGGGAACGAAAAAGCCCCCGATTCTTTTGGAATCAGGGGCTTTTCGAGGTATTTGGTCGGAACGGCAGGATTTGAACCCCATTTAGCGGCACTTCAATGACACTCAAAACTCCACTATCCTTTTAAAATCAATAAGTTACGAAATCGGGCAACCTCTTTGATACTCTTATTTACTCAGCTTTTGGGGCAAAATGGGGGCAAATTCACGGCCCTCTATCGCACTGCCCTCCTCTCCACCTTGACGGGCGATTTACTCAGAACCATCAGCCTGTGGTTTGCGGGTCCAGGGGAATCATTCCCCTGGTCTCCCTGAAAGGGCCGTCGGAGACGCCTGTAACGGCGAGTTACGAGCCAGCGCGGAGCGTCACTTACTGTAAGGTTGGTTTTGTCAGTCCATTGGGCTGCATTGTGGGATTTCGTCCCTATCCAGCCTCTCAATAATTCGCCACTACACCCAACTATTTATTAAAAATCAATAGATTATGGCATTTTGGAATTCACTACCCTTAACTGCCAACCACAACGTCGGGGGGGGGGGCAGATTTAGGTCAAAGCGGTGCCACCCCTTTGAGGTTAGCCACAACTGAAAAAGGCCCCATGAAGGGGCCAAAGTGTATTTATTGCTTCTTGATACGCTCTATCACAGTTGTTTTGGGTCGCCTCTCGGCTTCCTTCACCGGTATAAAACGACCAGTTCCCGCATCTCTTCCGATACGACCACCACCTTTGGATTTAGACATGTTTAAAGCTCCTATCAATTAAAAGGTAAATTTTGTGGACGGGGACACGTCAAAGTACCTTCAAGAAGCTTGCAGTAGTTTAGACTGAGACATAAACTGCCTATCCAAATCTCTCTGGCAGGAGATTCAAACCCCCTAAAGGTAAAGCTTTTAGGGGGTTTTTTCGATTTGGACCAAGTTATCCTTGAGCCTCCATCCACGCCACTAATATAATCCGCTTTTTAGGACACTGCAACACTATATATAGCGTCAAACCCTGTGGACAACCTGTTTATAAGCTGTTAAACACACAACATGTTGTGTCGATAAAAAAGATAGTTTTGCGCTGTTCGTTTTTTAGACACCAATGAATTGCTAAAATTTGATTTCTGTGATAGCTGACTCTGCTTCATGTGCGGCTATATCGGCAGCCTCCACGAAGCTCCCGGCGCGGAATTGTATTAGGGATAGACATCGGACAATCAAAGGACATTTTTGGGGGATCACTCCGAGAACACCGATTACTCCCCCCCATCAGCCTGCGGCTTGCGGGTCCAGGGGAATCATTCCCCTGGTCTCCCTGAAAGGGCCGTCGGAGACGCCTGTAACGGCGAGTTACAAGCCAGCAGCGATCACTCTGGTGATGTATACGCTGATGCTAACCAAGCTTCCGCACGTCACGCCCGCCGTGACGATCAGAAACAGCGCTGTTTGGCAGGAAAAATACGTCCCGATAAAAGACTCATTTGGAAGCATTGTCAGCGACAGCTTTATAGAAAACTGCTTAAGTTTCGGTCACTTCTCGCACAGTAAAGCCGCATAAACTGCAAACTAATCAACTGGGTTACTTTTTTGCCTTCTTCTCGTAGGCTTCACAGCTTGTATGGTTTTATTTTTTGACTCTTTCGCGTCTATATCACGCTTTAAAAAATCGCCAGGCAGCAGCGTCATAAGAAGAGACCAAAACTGCAAAACTGTAATAGTACACACCAAAGAAAAACTTGCAGACCTAAGAACCCCTTTATATCCAACAAGGAACTCCAAGTTTCTCCCAACAGGAACCAGAATTGAGACTGAAATCACAACAAATAAAATCAACGTAGAATAAATCATCGGTTTGAAGAGAAGCTTTATTTCGCTTATTTCTTTGGCGCTCTTATCTAGGTCTTTGCTTTTGAAAATCGCATTAAGTTTATTTGGGTAAAGCATAGCAATCCAAGCGCCCATTATGCCAAAAATTATGGCGGCTGTGTTCCTAAGACCATCATATATATGTACCTGCTCCTTCATGGGAATATTTTCCCCAACAATGAACGACAATATGGCAACAGCTATATAAATAAATGCGAAGACTGCTTTCAACCAACCTTTCATATTCTAAGCTCAACTTTCTAGCAAGGTCAGCAGCCTGTCTCGCTGTCGACAAACCTCTTTAAGTATGCTTTTACCGTCCACAACCTCTTCATCCATTCTTTTCACATCGAGATCCACATCATCCCTTGCCAAAGAGTTACTTAGCCATACTGGAGTCTGCTCTCCACTTATACCAAACCCTATGTCATCCCATTTCGAGTCGTGGTTTTCCTCCCACTCCCGCACCATGTCTTTAAGCTCGTCTTCCTCCGGCATATACAAAAATTCATATGAAAAATTCACACTAGAATCTAATGGAGGAGCTGACCTAGCTTCAGAAAATAGGTGTTTAAACGCTTGTTCCCAAGTTCCTTTGCTCACCTTATCATTTGGGATTAGCTTGTTGTGCCTTACGATTTTTCTTATCGACCTTCTGTTTTTAAAAATATATGAAATTTTCCCAGGTTTACGAACTATTGAAGTTCTGAAGAGCGCGTTCAACCCTTGGGGATTTGATTCATCCAGGTCAGCATAGCCGATAATATTGAAATCTGCGTCGCCGTCCTCAGACTCCACGACATAATCACTTAGCTTTCCCACATATTCCTTCATGTATTTATCCAGCCCTCTTTTACCGTTCATCCTGTGTTGAAACCTAATCGTCGCAAACAAATTCCTCGACGGGATAAACCAAAAATATGTTGCATATCCCGGTATACTGTTCTTTGGCAGCTTGCCGAACTCTACTTTTGCGCTACCAACCTTAGACGCCCCCTTTACCGCAGCAACCTTTCCATCATAAGAGGGAGTTTCATTCCAAGTTGTAAGCAAGTAATCTCCTGTACTTGCATCACTAACTATGTCGTAACAAAAAGTCCTAAGAACATCTTCGCTCTCTTCGATAGCATATGTACATGTATCTTCAAGAGAAACTCCGTCTGAGTGAACCCAATTTTTTATTTGCTGCAATATGAGACCAACATTGCCAAACTCTGGAGTTTGCTCTCCATGCCTGTAATACCCGCACCTTTCTATCTCATAAAACGTTATTTTTGCCGCTTCCATAACTGGTCCTTTTCCGATCAAAAAAAACTTTCTAAACAAACCCTAACTTTATATCACGTTTACAAATTAGACTATTACCTTCCATAGTGTCATTGGAAACAATTAAACTAGTAGCTGCAACTAAAGCGCTTGTCAGACTCCCTTCCTCTTCCATCGATTGGCAACCTTTGCTGCGATTAACCGACCTTCCCTTGAGTTCCTAAGCGCTCCTTTGCCTCCTTTGTCATGGGGCTTATTTGCCCGTCTGCAGCAAACTCTTTCCCAGTGAACAGCCACACCTCATATTGCGGGTAAATGTCGGCGATGGCTTCAATATCTTCGTGACGCACTTTGGCTTTACGACCGATCATATTTTCCAGTCGCTTCTTCTCAATTCCCGCTTTTCCGGCGATCTCGCTATAGGTTACGCCTTCCAAAGTCTTTAATAGTTTTACCCTATCTATTACGTCCATCCGTATAAATAAACTCTAATTGCTAAATATTAGGGCATACCCTAATATTTAGGGCGTGCTGTTAGTTAATACACACCGATTGACTTCCCACTAAAAGAGCAATCGTTAATGTGAAACATAGTGAGACAAAGCGCATGGACTTTCAAGAACTGGAACAAGAAACCTTACGCCACGCTCCCCCCGTCCTCCCGTGGGTCAAATTCGCCGAATGGATCGGCTTGGGCGATGAACCCAAGGTAGTAAGAGGCTGGGTAGATCGCGGCTATGTGCCCACCCTCCGTATCGGCAAACGCCTCATGATCAACGTCGAACTGTTCCGCCAACAGCTCTTGGAGGCCGAATAGTCATGTCACAACTCCACTGGATCGGCTCACGCGGCGAACACTGCACCACCACCAACCAGGGCCCCCAGCGCTTTAGTGCAGTGGTCTACACCCAACTGGGCCACACCATCGCCCGCTGCTACACCGGCAACTTCCCCAACAGCACCCTACTGGCGGAAAAGCACTTCAAAAGCACCGCCGCTGGCAAAAACTTCGTCGAACGCCAATACACCCGCTTCGTGGAGGCCCACTAATGGACACTCTGACCAGCCGCATCTACGCCCTGCTGTCCGAAGTCATCGGCACCGCCCTCATCCTCGGCCTCTCCGGAGAAGTCCACACCACGGTGCATTACGACACCCGTTCGGGCTTCTTGAACCTGAACGTCTTCCCCGTCGGCGCCAACCCCGACGAACACCGCAACCGGGTCACCGTTCTGGTCACCGAAGACGACGACACCCTACACAAGCTCCAGACCCTGGACGCTTACTTAAGAAACGTCATCCGCTATGGCTACCTCGCTTTTTGCGGTTTTCCACCCTTAGCAACCATGCCCCCTTCTTCAAACAGAAATGACTTGGAGACGTCGAGTCCCGCGAGACAAGGGCGCGTGAGCGCAAACCTGTGGTCAACAGGCGAACGCCGTCCGCGTAGCGGATTGTCCACAGGCTTTAACCCTAAAGCGGCTCTACGGAGCCAATAACCCGCTGTTCGGCACCCCTGAACAGCACCACCCAAGAGGAAACCACCATGCAATTTGAATACGACACCACTGTACTGAGCGTGACCCGGGTCACCGTTGAGGGCACCCAGTTCTGCAGCGTGTTCGTCGGTGAAACTCCAGACCCCGACAAGGAAAACGACGTACACGGCTTCAGCGTCCGCAAAATCCCCTCAGACCCAGCGGTCTTTGACCAGCTCAATGACATTCGCTACGGCGACATCAAGCGCAAGAAACTGATTATGCGCATGAAAGGCGCCGCCCAGGGCAAAGCCCAGCCCCACGTGGTCGGTGTAGTGCCTGACACCAAGCCCGCCGCCACCGCCAGCAGCAAGGGCTAAGAACCATGACCGCGCCACTGATCTGCACCGGGGAAGTCACGATGGTGGATACCACCACCGTCACCTGTGCGGGTGAGTGGCAGGTCTACGAATCCGACCTTCTGGAGTTCGCCCACCTTCTGACCTTCGACCTCCAGATGTTCGGTGTCTTGCTGAGCGCCTGCGCGGTGGTGTTCATCATCGGACATTCCGCCGGCAGAACCGCAAAGCTCATGAACCGCGTGTAAACGCAAACCAACCAAGAGGAAAGACCTTATGAAATCCAACGCATTGAAAAAAGTCGCCCACTTCGCCAAGTCCACCCCCGGAAAAATCGCCTCGGTCGGCACTATGACGGTGTTCTCCGCCATGGCCTCCGCCCAGGAAGCCGGGGCCAATGAACAGGCCGTGACTGATGCCATCGACGGCGGCACCAGCCTTGTTCAGCTGGCCGTCGGCGGTGTAATTGCCATTGCCGCTGTTGTCATGGGCGTGGCCATCGTGACCCGCCTGATCGGCCGTTAAGGCTGACTCGGTCATGTTAGTGACCGTGATCATTGCGGCGGTGTTTTGGCTGTCTTTCATCTACGGCTTCTACACCGGCCGCATCAGTTGAACCACGCCCCTGCGGGGGCGTTTTTGTCGGTGGCGCCTATGCAACTCCCCAGATCGAAAGCAGACGTGAAACGACATCAGTTCATTTGTCGGTGTATCTACATTCCCCTGGCCGTTTTCCTGTTCTATATGTATTTCGCGACGGATGTGTACGCTCAAAGCAACACGACTGACGCCTCTTCTCATGTTATTTGCTGTGACGGCGATGCGCCAATTGTCCCCGACGGTCATATCCTCGCTGAGTCTCAGAATAAACCGGCCGTAGAAGGGTCCTCTTCCGGTCGTGTCTATTACTTGACCTGTCCTTCTGAGTTAGACGGTCAGCCTTTCTCTCATCTTGGTAATACCTATAACTATTCCGGTGGCACCGGCGATGGATACATAGCAGGCGGCACCTGTTATTACGAACCGCCGTCTTGTCCTCCCCCTAAGATTGGGACTCCCCCCACCTGTGAATGTCCTCCCGGCATGATGGAACCGGCCAACGGCTTCGGCAAAGACAGCCTCGAGTGCACCGATATTGTCGAGGACCCCACCGAGTGCGCCGACTCCCCGGTTTTTGATACCGCTGTGAGTGTCGAAGGCCAGTATATGTGCGGCGCGGCGGGGGATGAATGCGCCAGCGGCTTTGACCCCGGCACCGCCTACAACGCCGACACAGACACCACCGTGAACACCTGTAACGACGGCTGGACCGGTGACGACGACTCGTCCAGCAGTGACCAGTCCTCCAGCGACAGCAACTCTTCCACCGGGGGCGATGATAACGACGATGGCAACGGGGATGGCGATAGCAGCGACGGGGATGATGCCAACAACTCCAGCTCGTCCAGTTCCTCCAGTGGCAACGGCCAAGAATGCCCCGATGGCTGGGTTCAGCAAGGCACCGTGAACGGGGAAGTGATCTGTCGGGCCGAATGCCCCGACGGCCAAGCCTACGGCTCCGTGAACGGCGTCTTTGGCTGCTACTCCGATGAACTGATCGACGAATGCGACCCCGAGACCCAAGAGTGTGACGGGGAAGTCTCGGGCGGTGAAGACTGCGGTTCGCCCCCGGTCTGCCCCGACAGCTCCGCTGAGTGCGCCATGATCAAACAACAGTGGCTCCAACGCTGCCCCGCTACCGGCCTGGAAGAGTTCGAGGGCATCGAGCACGAACTCGACATGGACCAAAAAATACAGGAAGCCCTGGACGAGTACGAACAGCGTTTCAACCAAATCAAGGGCGACTTTCAAGACACCATCGGCGCGCACCTGGGCGGCGGTGAGGCCGGTATTCCCTCCAACAAGCACACCGTTCACGGCCAAGAAATCGAAATCGGCATTGCCGCCCGAGGTGACTTCTTCGACATGATCCGCAACCTCGTTTACTTCGGCTGCCTGCTGTACGCCTTTTACATCATCATGAGGGCCTAACCGTGGAAAGCATCATCGACGTTCTGAACATGGCCATTGAGGCCGTTGAAAACTCCGGGGACCAGTTCGACAGCTGGGCCGACCGCGCCACCCTCTGGTCATTGGTCGCCTACCTGGAAATCAAACTGACCATGCTTGAGTTCGCGTACTCCATCGCCAGCGGCCTGCTGGAATCCCTCGGCATCTCTGAGTACCTGGAAAACGCCTGGAATGCCCTTGACGGCACCATCCTCTCGGTCTTTACCTACCTGAGAATACCGGAGGGCCTGAACGCGATCCTGTCCGCCGCTGTGACCCGCTTTGTTATGGACCTGATGCCATGACCGCCGTCATCCACCACGGTCCCCCCGGCTCGTTTAAGTCCTTCTCCATCGTTCAGCGCGTGATGATTCCCGCGCTGATCGAAGGCCGGGAATTGGTCACCAACATACGCGGCTTCAACGATATCGACCGGATCGCCGAGGTGATGAAAGTCGATATCCCGGACACGGCCAAAATCCACCAAGTGCACGCCGACAGTGAAGAAGGCTTCGACCACATCGCCAAGTTCTTCCACTGGGCGCCTGCCGGGGCGCTCATCGTCATCGACGAAGGCCAGCGCGCCTACCCAACGCGCCTCAGAAGCTTCTCCCAGTTCGATCAAGCCGACGATATCCCCTTGACCTACTCGGACGGGACCGTCTTAACCGACGCCGAAACCGGCGAGCCCATGAACCGCCCGGCCACCGTCGAAAACGCGTTTGATCAACACCGGCATTGCAACTGGGACATTTACATTTGCACTCCCAACATCGCCAAGGTGCATAAGGAAATCCGGGGCGTTGTTGAGTGGGCATTCAGACACCGGGACATGACCGGCCTTTTACCCTGGAACAAAAAACCGAGATGGCGGGAGTTCAAACATGACGCAGAAGCCAACGGCAAATCCGTTAGTCACTACTTCGGCACCCCGAAGACTTACAAGGTCAACCCCCAGGTCTTCGAGTGCTACCAATCCACGAAAACCGGAAAAGCAAAATCCTCTAACGAAAATATCTCTGTACTGCGAGATCGCAAGCTACAACTGGCAATCGTCCTGGTCATCGGGGCGCTTGTCTGGATGGCGACGCAAGTATCGACGGTACTGGCGAAGTTCACAGAAGACCCTCGGGAAAGCCTTACGCAAAACCTTGAAATGGATCGGGCGGGGCCTGATACGCCTCACAGCAATGATTCTGTGCATGGTGCTGGTAAGCCTCGCGGTCAAAGGTCTTATCCGGCTCACGCTCCTTTAAGCGGCTACCGGCTGTACTGGGTGGGCTCCATCAATGACCGCCTCCTGTTCCACGCCTACGAGACAGAGACCCAATACATCACCCTCACCGATGAAGACCTAAAAGCCATGGGCTATGAACTCGACCCCCGTCAACATGCCTTTGTTCGCATCCATTACGGACAAACACAACAGGTCGTCCATGAACAACCGCGTCCGAAACCGGCGCCGCCGGAGGACGAAGTATCGAGGATCGACGGCGGCGCCGGGTTCGGCGCGGAGACGTCCCTGTAGCACGTCTTATAAACCAATAATAAGCATCTCGTTACACCACATAACACCACATTAGGAGAAAACGAAAAATGGCCAAACCCCAGCATTTACCCCGTCATAATCTCGAATTGGCACCCGATGCCAAAGGCCGTCTCTTTTTCGACAAAAACCAGTTTTGCGACCTCTCAGAAGTCAATATCCTGCACTCTGGTGTGGACACCGTCCGCCAGCTCTACCGGGGTTATCTGAAAACCGACCTCATGGAACGACTGGAAGACTATAGCGGCTTCATGATGCTAGGGGGCTATGAGTGGGTAGCGGGGAGAATCGGTCGGGACTCCGGCTATCAGTACAAGCTCCAAAATGCCGATCTGGGCCTAATCCTGCTGATCAAGAACTTTAACGTCAAAATCGACAACAACGGACCACACCTCAAGATTGAAGCGTCGCCCCACCTGATCGACGAACACACCCCCTATGAACTGCAAGGGATCATGAACGATCTGGCCAACGAAGTCTTAGACGATTTCGACTTCAATCAATCTGCGGTCCACATTGCCGTTGACGTGCAAGGCTGGGAACCCCCTTCCGATATCGTGGCCCGTATGCACTGCCGGTCGAATCACGTCCGCCAGTTCGATTCCATGGACAGTATTGAATTTGCCAGCCACTCGGCCACCTACAACCGGGGCCAGTCCTACCTGTTCGGCACCGCCTCCGGTGTCCAGCTCGCCATCTACAACAAATCCATCCAGGCCAAAGCCGTTGATAAGCTCGACTACTGGGAAAGCGTCTGGAAGCGTCAAGACAACCCCTTTGAAGACGCCCCGTATAACTACGATCCAGAAAAACCGGTCTGGCGCATTGAGCTGCGCTATCACCACTCCGTCGTCCAGCAGTTCTCAGAAGGGACCACCATGGCAGGCCAACCGGTCGTGTTTAAGTCCTACGCGGGCCTAGCACCCCATCTGGACGGCCTTTGGAAGTACGGCCTGGACTCCTTCAAGTTTCTCCACCGCCCCGGCTTCTTCCACCCGTTCTGGACCCTGCTAGCCCAGGACGTGAAAGTTCAGACACAGGTGAAATCCCTGCTCGAAAAAACCGACTACAAGCGCTATTACAAAACCAGTACGGGGTTTTCGGGAAAAAACATCGAGCTGCTGTTAGGTAACGCGATCAGCTTAGCAGCACGGGAACGACTGACGATCGCACAGCTATTAAATGCGCTCCAGACGCTCCCATTCTGGCCAACGATAAAGAACTTCTACCAGGACAAAGGCATGTCTCAGGGCGAGTTCTACCACCACATTGAGAAACTGCTCAAAGAGCGTTATCTAAGATGGGGGAAAGCAATCTAATGGCAATACGAAAACAAAAAAACGGAACCTGGATGGCTGACGTTCGTCTTGATGCGATCACCCGGTTTAGGAAGTGCTTTAAAACAAGAGCAGAAGCCACCCGCTTTGAAGCCCACGTTAGGGCCAAACATGCTGAGGGGTCAGTAGCTGACTGGAACCCCACCAAAGACGACAAACGACGGCTATCTGAACTGATTGATGTTTGGTTTATGCAACATGGCGCCCACTTGGCTGACCCGAAAGACCGACGTAATACCCTGCTTCGTATGTGCCAAACGATGAAGAACCCGGTAGCGAAACGACTGACCGCCAATACCTATTTGCGATACCGTCACCAGCGCTTTCAAAACGGCATTTCAGCCAAAACGCTGAATAATGAACTTGGCTATCTCAACGCCATGTATTCATATCTGTATAAAACCGATCAGGTCGCCTACCCTCCCCCGTTGGCCAAGGTTCAACCAATCAAGCTCAAAGAGCGTGAGCTGTCGTTCCTAACCCTGGATCAGTGCCAAGAGCTGCTGGAGCGTTGCAAAGCCGCCGGAAGTCGAAGCGTCTACATGCTGGTGCGTATTTGCCTTGAGACCGGTTGTCGCTGGAATGAAGCCCAATCCCTGCGCCTCACCCAGATCGGGACACGTCGGATCACCTTCACCGATACGAAATCCGGCAAAAACCGCACTGTCCCCATCAGTGAAGAGCTTGAGCAGGATATCAGGGACTACACTCCCACCGGCCAAGGGCGATTGTTTGCCAGAGCCGACAAAGCCTTCTATGCCATCCTGAAAAAATGCTCCTTCAAACTGCCCAAAGGGCAAGCCGCTCATGTGCTCAGGCATACCTACGCGAGCCATTTCATGATGAACGGTGGGGACATTTTGAGCTTACAACGGATACTCGGCCACAGCAGCGTGACACTCACAATGCGGTATTCGCACCTAGCACCGGAGCACCTGCAAGAGGCGGTTCAATACCGTCCAAAACTCAAGAAATAACGGAGGGGCAAAAAAGGGGCAAATTAAGGGGCTGAAACGAAAAAGCCCCTGAAAATCACTAGGAAATTCAAGGGCTTAGACAGAGGTATTTGGTCGGAACGGCAGGATTTGAACCTGCGACCCCTACACCCCCAGTGTAGTGCGCTACCAAACTGCGCTACGCTCCGATTTTGGTCACTGTGAGCGGTGCCATGTGGGCTGTCCGTCACAGGGATGGGCATGATACCTCAAAATCTGGTTTTTGCAAGTGTCTGATTTAACGGGTTTTGAGCACTTCCAGGACTTCTTCCAGCTCGGCGATCATCTGGCCGACGAGTTGGCTGAATTGGCTGGCGTCCTGCTGGGCTGTCTCCCCTTCCATCTGCTGGCGGGCGCCGCCGATGGTGAAGCCCTGGTCGTACAGCAGGGCCCGGATCTGGCGGATGGTGAGCACGTCCTGGCGCTGATAGTAACGACGATTGCCCCGGCGCTTGACCGGTTTGAGCTGGGGGAATTCTTGCTCCCAATAGCGCAGCACGTGCGGCTTTACGGCGCACAGCTCGCTCACCTCTCCGATGGTGAAATAGCGCTTGCCGGGGATGACCGGCAGTTCGTCGTTATGGCTTGGTTCCAGCATAGGCTTCCACTTTTGCCTTTAATTTTTGTCCTGGTCTGAAAGTGACCACCCGTCGGGCACTGATAGGAATTTCTTCCCCGGTCTTGGGATTACGCCCCGGCCGCTGGCTTTTATCTCGCAGGTCAAAGTTGCCGAAACCGGACAGCTTCACCTGCTCGTTGCTTTCCAGCGAGCGTCGGATTTCCTCAAAAAACAGCTCTACGAGCTCTTTGGCCTCACGTTTATTGAGGCCAAGCTCGGTGTGCAATTTTTCGGCTAGATCGGCTTTTGTAAGAGCCCCGCCCGACATAGTTCTTATCCCTATCTGAGGGTGGCACTAAACTCCTCCTCAAGGCGCTTGACAACCCGCTCGATGGAGGCGTTGATCTCTTCTTCGTTAAGAGTGCGGGAAGGATCTTGAAAGGTCAAGCCCAGCGCCACACTTTTTCGTTGCGGATCAATACCTTTGCCCATGTAGAGGTCAAAGACCTTTAAGTCCCGAAGCTGCTCTCCGGCGTTGTTTTTGACGCAATCGAGCAGGCTTTGAGCGGCCACGCCCCGGTCCACCAGCAGGGCCAGATCGCGCCGTACCGAGGGGAAACGGGACAGCGGCTCGAACACCGGCTTGCGGGCCGACTTGAGCGCCGAGAGCGCCACCTCGAATACAAAGACATCGCCGGGGATGTCCAGTTCCCGCTGAAGCTGCGGGTGGAGGGTCCCCAGCACACCCACTTCTTCCTCACCCCGATAGAAAGCGGCGCACTGGCCGGGGTGCAGGGCCGGATGGGCACCGGGCTGGACCCGGAACTCGTCGGCGGCGCCGGTCAGGGCCAGTACGGCCTCCAGGTCGCCTTTGAGGTCGTAGAAGTCGACTTTGTCCTTGCCGTTGGCCCAGGACTCGGGCTGGCGCGGGCCGTAGATCAGGCCGGCGAGCATGGGCTGCTGGCTCAGCTTGCCGTCTTTGCCCGGCACGAAGCGCTGACCACTCTCAAACAGGCGCACACGCTCCTGCTGGCGGTTGAGGTTGTGTTGCAGCGTGCTGACCAGGCCGGGTAGCAAGGTGGGCCGCATGACGCTCATATCCGCACTGATGGGGTTGCGCAGCGGCACCGGCTCCACGTCCGGGGCGAACAGCTTGCTGAGTTTGGGCTCGATGAAGCTGTAGGTGATGGCTTCCTGATAGTCCCGCGCGACCAGTTCCCGGCGGATGCGTTCGATCGACAGGCGCCCTTCCGAGCGGGCCGGTATGGGCAGCGCGGCGGACAGACTGCGGGTCGGCAGGTTGTTGTAGCCGTAAATGCGGGCCAGTTCTTCCAACAGATCCGCTTCGATTTCCAGGTCAAAGCGGTAGCTGGGGATGGCGAAGGTCCAGCTGGCGTCGCTCTGGTCGGTCAGCTCCAGGCCGAGACCCGTCAGAATGGCTTCCACTTCTTCCGCTGGCAGCTCCAGACCCAGGCCGCTCGCCACGCGCTCGCGGCGCAGGGTGACGGTACGGGCATCCGGCAGGTGCTTCTCATCCCAGGCTTTGACCAAGGGGCCGGGCTCGCCGCCGACAATGGTCAGCAACAGCTCGGTGGCGCGCTCCATGGCCAGTTCCTGTAGCTGGTAGTCCACGCCCCGCTCGAAGCGGTGCGAGGAATCGGTGTGCAGGCCATAACTGCGAGCCTTGCCGGCGATGGTGATCGGGTTGAAGAATGCGCTTTCCAGGAAGATGTCCCGGGTCTCGGGGCCGACGGCGCTGTCTTTTCCGCCCATGACGCCTGCCATGGCCAGCGGCTTGTCCTGATCGGCGATGACCAGGGTGCCCTCGGTGAGGGTGACTTCCTGGTCGTCCAGCAGGACGAGCTTTTCCCCGGCGTTGGCCAGGCGCACGTCGATGCCCCCGCTCAAGCGGTTCAGGTCAAAGGCGTGCATGGGCTGGCCCAGTTCAAGCAGCACGTAGTTGGTGACATCCACCACGGCGTCAATGCTGCGCAGGCCCGCACGGCGCAGCTTTTCCTGCAACCAGAGAGGGCTGGGCTGGCTGATGTCGATACCGCGAACCACCCGGCCCACGTAACGGCTGCAACCCTCGGGCGCACTCAGGGTTACTGGAAAGGTGTCGTCGATCAGCGGCTTGACCGGCACAATGTCCGGTTCGGTGACCGCCACGCGGTTGAGCACGCCCACTTCCCGGGCGATGCCCTTGATGCTCAGGCAGTCACTGCGGTTGGGGGTCAGGTCTACGTCAATGATCTGGTCATTGAGGCTCAGGTACTCGCGCAGGTCGGTGCCCGTGGGGGCATCGGCGGGCAGCTCCCAGAGGCCGTCGTCGTCATCGCCGGCTTCCAGTTCGGTCTGGGCACAGAGCATGCCGAAAGATTCCACACCGCGAAGCTTGGCTTTTTTGATCTTGAAGTCGCCGGGAAGCTTCGCGCCTACCGTGGCAAACGGCACCTTGATACCGACCCGGGTATTGGGTGCGCCGCAGACGACCTGCTTGAGTTCATCGCCCTCGCCCGCCACTTGGCACACGCGCAGCTTGTCCGCGTCCGGGTGTTGTTCGACCGAGACGATCTCACCGACGACCACGCCGCTAAAGGCGCCCGCCACCGGCTCGATGGCGTCCACTTCCAGGCCCGCCATGGTGATCTGTGCGGCCAGTTCATCGGTGGCGATGGCCGGGTTTACCCACTCGCGCAACCAGGATTCACTTACTTTCATAATCGGACTCTTAAAACTGTTTCAGGAAACGCAGGTCGTTTTCGAAGAACAGGCGCAGGTCGTTGACGCCGTAGCGGAGCATGGCCATACGCTCAACGCCAATGCCAAAAGCAAAGCCGCTGTAGACTTCCGGGTCTACGCCGGAGGCCTTAAGCACGTTCGGGTGCACCATGCCGCAGCCGAGAATTTCGATCCAGCCAGACTGTTTGCACACCCGGCAGCCTTTGCCTTCGCAGTGGGTACAGCCGATGTCCACTTCCGCCGAGGGTTCGGTAAACGGGAAGTAGGAAGGCCGGAAGCGCACGGGCACGTCGGCTTCAAAGAAGGCTTTGAGAAATTCGTCCATGGTGCCTTTCAGGTCGGCAAAGCTGATGCCTTTGTCCACCACCAGGCCTTCGATCTGGTGGAACATGGGTGTGTGGGTCAGATCCGAATCACACCGGTAAACCCGCCCCGGGCAGATAATGCGAATGGGCGGCTTCTGATTTTCCATGGTGCGCACCTGGACCGGCGAGGTATGGGTGCGCAATACGTGGCTGTCGTCCACGTAGAAGGTGTCGTGCATTGCCCGCGCGGGGTGATGCGACGGAATATTGAGCGCTTCGAAGTTGTGGTAATCGTCTTCGATTTCCGGGCCTTCTTCCACCGTGTAGCCCACGGCGGCGAAGATGGCTTCAATCCGCTCGAGCGTGCGGGTCACCGGGTGGAGGCCACCGGTCTGGTTGGCGCGCCCCGGCAAGGTCACATCCAGGGTTTCGGCCGCAAGCTGGGCGTTAATGGCGGCTTTTTCCAGCTCGGCCTTGCGCGCATTGAGTGCGTCCTGGACCTGGTTCTTGGCTTCGTTAATCTTGGCACCGGCCGCGGGCCGCTCTTCGGCAGAGAGCTGACCCAGGCTTTTCATCTGGGCACTGATACTGCCTTTCTTGCCCAGATACTCGACCCGGACTTTATCCAGGCTGGCCAGGTCGTCGGCTTCTTGTACCTGCTTGAGCGCCGCTTCGGTCAGCGCGTTAAGATTTTCCATCAGTCAAACCCAAAAAGTTGTTCACGGTCGTCTAAAAATAAAAAAAAGGAGGGACTGCTATCAGCCCCTCCTTTTATCGCGCTCATTCAGACACGTTACCGTGTCAGACGTTGTTGACGATTAAGCAGCCAGAGCTGATTTAGCCTGTGCAACAACGGCCGCAAAAGCGGCTTTGTCGTGAACGGCCAGATCGGCCAGTACGCGACGGTCGAGAACGATGTTGGCTTTTTTCAAGCCAGCGATCAGTTTGCTGTAAGTCATACCTTCAGCACGAGACTGGGCGTTAATACGCGCGATCCACAGCTGACGGAAGTTACGCTTCTTATTGCGACGGTCGCGATAAGCGTACTGACCGGCCTTGATAACCGCTTGCTTGGCTACGCGGAATACCCGGGACCGGGCGCCGTAATAACCTTTTGCAGCCTTAAGAACTTTCTTGTGACGACGGCGTGCTTCCACACCACGTTTTACTCGAGCCATTATTTACTCCTCAAAAATTTCCGGTTGCAACCGATCAGTTGGAACGCAACATGCGCTTGACGGCCGGGACATCAGCAGCGTTCAGAACGCTGGTGCCACGCAGCTGACGCTTACGCTTGGTGGTCATTTTGGTGAGGATGTGGCTTTTGAAAGCGTGCTTGTGCTTAAAACCAGCCGCGGTCTTCTTGAAGCGCTTGGCGGCGCCACTGTGTACTTTAGCTTTTGTTGCCATGGGATTAAAACTCCGCATTCATAGGTAAATAAACAGTAACTCAGGCAGCTAAAAAGCCCAGCTACTTCTTCTTTTTCGGGGCGATCACCATGGTGAGCTGCCGGCCTTCCATCTTCGGCTTCTGCTCAACGGTGCCCAGCTCAATCAGATCCTCTTCGATGCGATGCATAACATCCATCCCGAGTTCCTGGTGAGCCATTTCCCGGCCGCGGAACCGTAGGGTTACCTTGGCCTTGTCCCCGTTTTCAAGGAAACGCACGAGGTTGCGTAGTTTGACCTCGTAGTCACCCTCCTCCGTCCCTGGACGGAATTTCATTTCTTTGATCTGCTGCTGCTTCTGTTTCTTCTTGGCAGCGGCTTTGGTCTTCTTGATCTCAAACAGGTGCTTGCCGTAGTCCATCACCTTACAGACGATGGGATCGCTATCGGAGGCGATTTCCACCAAATCCAGATCCGCGGATTGCGCCGCTTCCAGGGCCTCCGACAGAGGCACGATCCCGATTTGGTCACCGTTGGGGCCGATCAGGCGTACCTCACTGGCTTCGATCTGATCATTAATCCGAGCTTTTTTGGACTTGCCTTTAGGCGCTGGTCGTTTGATAGCTGTTGTCTCCTGTTTGTTGAAAATCTGAGCTGGCCCGTCCGAATCACGTTGGGAAGGGCCTGTGCCCTACTCTTACTGGGATTCTTCCGACTGCGACTTCGCCTCTACTCGCCCACGCTGGGCCACATCTGCGGCCAGGTGTTCAGCGAAGTCGTCCAGACTCATTACCCCCAGATCTCGGCCATCGCGCGTGCGCACGGCGACGTTGCCGGATTCCATCTCCTTGTCACCAATGACAAGCAAGTACGGAATACGCTGAAGGGTGTGCTCGCGGATTTTAAAGCCGATCTTCTCGTTTCTCAAGTCCGAAATGGCCCTAAACCCTTTATCTCGCAAGGTTTTTTCGACTTTTTGCGTATATTCGGCCTGATTGTCCGTGATATTCATCACAACCGCCTGCTCGGGAGCGAGCCAGGGCGGGAAGATTCCCTCGTAATGTTCGATCAAAATGCCGATAAATCGTTCAAATGAGCCCAAAATGGCCCGGTGAAGCATCACCGGCACCTTGCGGGAGCCGTCTTCGGACACATATTGGGCGTCCAGCCGGCCCGGCATGGAGAAATCCACCTGAATGGTGCCCAGCTGCCAGACCCGGCCAATACAGTCTTTCAGAGAGAATTCGATCTTGGGCCCGTAGAAGGCGCCCTCGCCCGGGAGTTCTTCCCAGTCCAGTTTTTTGGCGTTCAGGGCATCGGCAAGCGCCTTTTCGGCCTTGTCCCAGCTCTCGTCACTCCCCACTCGCTCTGCCGGGCGGGTGGACAGGCGATAGATGATCTCGTCGAAGCCGAAATCCCGGTAGACCTCGTGCAGGAAGTCGATAAAGTCGGACACTTCCGGCTGGATCTGCTCCTCGGCGCAGAAAACGTGGGCGTCATCCTGGGTAAAGCCGCGCACCCGCATGATGCCGTGCAGGGAGCCGGAGGGCTCATTGCGGTGGCAGGAGCCGAACTCGGCCAGGCGCAGGGGCAGGTCCCGGTAGCTTTTCAGGCCCTGGTTGAACACCTGCACGTGGCAGGGGCAGTTCATGGGCTTGACCGCGAAGTCCCGCTCTTCGGACTTGAGGGTAAACATACCGTCGCCGAACTTGTCCGCATGGCCGGATTTCTGCCACAGGGTCATATCCACGATCTGGGGGGTGCGGATTTCCTGGTACCCGTGCCGGTTCTGCTGGTAGCGCATGTAGTCTTCCAGCGTTTTGTAGATGGTCCAGCCCTTGGGGTGCCAGAAGACCATACCCGGCGCCTCTTCCTGGGTATGGAAGAAGTTGTGTTTCTTCGCCAGCTTGCGGTGATCCCGCTTTTCGGCCTCTTCCAGGCGGTGCAGGTGGGCCTTCAGTTCTTTCTTGTCGTTCCAGGCGGTGCCGTAGATGCGCTGCAGCTGCTTGTTGCTGGCATCCCCGCGCCAGTAGGCACCGGATACCCGCATCAGCTTGAAGTGGCGCATGACCCGCGTGTTGGGCACATGGGGGCCGCGACACATGTCGACGTATTCTTCGTGGTGGTACAGGCCGACTTTTTCCTCGCCCGCCTTTTTGATGTCATCGATCAGTTCGACTTTGTAGTCTTCCCCACGCTGGGCGAAGGTGTCGCGGGCGACATCGACCGGCGTCATCTCTTTTTTGACGTCGTAGTCTTTTTTGATCAGCTCCTGAATGCGCTTCTCGATGGCTTCCAGGTCTTCGGTGGTGATCGGGTGCGGCGCGTCGATATCGTAGTAGAAACCGTCTTCAATCACGGGGCCGATGGCCATTTTGGCCTCGGGGAACAGCTGCTTGACGGCGTGGCCCACCAGGTGCGCAAAGGAGTGGCGGATGACTTCCAGCCCTTCCGGGTCGCGACCGGTGATGAGGGTCACCTCGGCATCGTCTTCAATAACTTCGCAGGCGTCGACCAGCCGGCCATTGATGCGGCCACAGACAGTGGCCTTGGCCAGGCCGGGGCCGATGTCTTCGGCCACCTGCATGAGGCTGACCGGTTGGGAGAATTCGCGTTTGGAACCGTCGGGCAGTGTGATAACAGGCATGGTGTATCCTTTATCAGTGGTGACCCCTACCAAAGGCCACGTGAGTTTGGCTCCGGCGTCTCAGGATAGAGGGGGCGCCGGGACTGCGTTTAACGGGCGATTATAAAGAGGTATTGAGCAGCATGGCAAATTACTGGCTGTTTAAGTCGGAACCGGATGTGTATGGAATTGCGGATTTGAGGGCTGAGGCGAAGGGTTTTGGCCGTTGGGACGGTATCCGCAATTATCAGGCGCGCAATTTTCTGCGGGATGAGGTGGCTGTGGGGGATGGGGTGTTGGTGTATCACAGTCAGACGAAGGTGCCCGGGGTAGCGGGGACGGCGCGGGTGGTGAAGGCGGCGTATGCGGATCCGGGGCAGTTTGATCCTGAAAGCGATTATTTTGATCCGAAGGCGACTCGTGATAAGCCTCGGTGGTTTTGTGTGGATGTGGCGTTTGAGTCGGAGTTTGAGTCGGTGGTGCCGTTGAAGGTGATTAAGGAGCAGGAGCCGTTGAGTGAGATGGTGCTGTTAAAGCAGGGGCGGTTGTCGGTTCAGCCGGTCACCCCGAATGAGTGGAAGTACATTTTGAAGTTGGGGTCTTGAGGGATGGTAGTGGTTGGGGAGTCCGGCCGGGAGAGGGGGCAATCCCTTTCAAGACACGCCGTAAACCCATCCCTGGGGGCTCGAATCGCGGGTCCCCCGCTCCACGGTCTTGAAAGGGATTGCCCCCTCTCCCGGCCTGAGTGCCACACAACAATCATGCGTAGGTCACGGTAAGCGCGAAGCGCGCCACCTGACACAAACGCCACAAACGTTGAATTACTCCGTCGGGTTGACCTGAAACGTCGCTGCATCGCGCTGGGCTGCGGTGCTCGGGTTACCCAGGGTCAATTCGCCGTTTTTCACCATCAGGTAGTGGTCTTTGTTGTCGATGGAGCGGAACGAGGACCAGTTGCTGTCAGCCAGGCCGCTGACTTTTTCGAAGGTGGCGTTGCGGGCGAAGGCGTCGGTGCCGTCGTGTTCGACGATGGCGACGTCGCCGTCTTGCGCGACCAGGTAGTAGCCCATGCGGGTTTCCGGCTGGAAGGAGACATTGTTGCCGCCCTGCTCTACCAGGGGTTTGACGTGCCACTTGAAGTGCCAGTGTTCGTTGGCGTTAAGCTCGGTGACGGTAACGTCTTCGTCATCGCCGTAACGAACGTAGTCATCCACGTCGGCATGGCTTTGCAGGGCCTGGGCGACGTGGGTGATGCCGGAGGCGGTCGGGGTGATTTTCTGGATGGTGCCGTTGGCGTTGTATTCCAGGAACTCCATGGAGACGGAACGACGGAAGTTACCCCCGGTGGGCAGCGCGGCGGTGTGGTAGATGAAGTAGTCGTCACCTTCATACTCCAGAATGGCCTGGTGGCTGGTGCCGCTGTCTTCGAGCACCTCCATCAGTTTGCCTTGGTATTCCCAGGGGCCGGTGGGGCTGTCGCTCATGGCGTAGGCCAGTTCTTCCGGGTAGTTCATGGCGAAGGTGAGATAGTATTTGCCGTTCTTTTCGTGCACCCAGGGAGCTTCGGTGAAAGTACCGGGCATATTCTGGATCTCGACTTTGTGCACCTCGCCGTCGAACTCGATCATGTTGTCTTTGAGTTTGGCGTAGTAAAGGTGGGAGTTGCCCCAGTAAAGGTAGGCCTGGCCGTCATGGTCGACAAACACGCTCGGGTCGATATCGTCCCAGCTGTGGTTGTGCTCAAGCATGTGCGGGGCCGGCTCGGTCTCGTTGGGGTCGATCAGCGGTTTGCCCAGGGCGTCTTCCCAGCCGGTGACCGGGTTGTCGGAGACCGCCACGCCCAGAGTGTAGCCACCCATGCCTTCGCCGTCTTCGGGGACGGGCATACGCACGGTGGTGTACCAATAGAATTTGCCATCGTGCTCAATGGCCTGCGAGGCCCAGGCGGAGTCGTGTTCGGCCCAGTCGAAGATGGTGCGCGGCACGGCGCCTTCGAGGGTCCAGTTGTCCAGGTCGGTGGAGGAATAGATGTTCCACTCTTTCAAGACGAAGAAGTCGCCTTCTTCGGTGGCTTCGTCGTGGCCGACGTAGAGGTAAACTTTGCCATCATGCACGAGCGCGGCGGGGTCGGCGCTGAAGCGTTCTTCAATGATCGGGTTATCGGCCTGAGCTCCGGCGGCACAGGTCAGGCCGACCAGAGTCGCGCCCAGTGTGCGCTTGAAGGAAGTGGGCATTGCTGTTCTCCTGCTTGAATTGTTATGAAATCGCTTGTATTGGGATTATCATAATACAATTAGAGATGGAGAATCCAGACTTGATGGGCGTTGAGCGCTTTCCGGCCGGGGTGGGATAGACCACTCGAGACCGTGGAGCGGGGGACCCGCGATTCGAGCCCCCATGGATGGGTTTACGGCGTGTCTCGAGTGGTCTATCCCACCCCGGCCCACCACCGCGCTCAACTGGAGACCATATGACGTGTCTGTTCCAGGTCCCTTTCCTCGTTATCGACGAATTTGAATTGGTTCCATGCGAGGCGGATTTTGTCGCCGTCGTGGAGTTTGTGTCGTTTCGCCAGGCGTTGGTCGTTGACGAAGGTGCCGTTGGTGCTGCCGAGGTCTTCGAGGAAGTATTCCCGGTATTGGGGGAAGTCCGGATTAGGTTTGGCGGAGAGGCGGGCGTGTTTGGCGCTGACGGCGCTGTCGTCAATCAGTACGTCGCACTCGGGGTGGCGGCCGAGTGTTAATTCGCCGCGGGCCAGTTCGAATTTGTGGACGGCAACATCATCTACGAGTTGGATTAGCCAGGCCATTTTTGGTTACCTTTTTGAATTGTGTTCGTTGTCTGTATTCATTGTTGGGGGTTGAAAATCATTAAAATGGTAGGTGGCGCTTCGCTTACCTACCCTACATCCCTTCTGGCACCTAGAACTCTTTTTCCAGTGCCGACTTCAGCGCTTTCGCGAGTTCGCCGGCGTTTGCATAACGTTTTTGTGGGTCTTTCTGTAGTGTTTTGTTCACAATCCGGGTGGCGCTTCGCGGCAGATCCTTGCGCGCTTCCCTCAAGGGTCGGTGGCGACTCTGCACGATCTGGTAACTCAGTTCTGCAATGGTGTCGCCGCGAAACGGCAGTTCACCGGTCAGCAACTGATAGAGCGTAACCCCCAGGCTGAAAATATCACTGGAGGGCCCGACCCGCACGCCCTTCAGCTGCTCCGGTGACATGTACAAGGGGCTGCCCATGATCTCACCGGTCTGGGTGCGCGCGCTGTTTGCCACGCGGGCAATCCCGAAATCTGTGACCACCACCCGCCCCTCACGGGGGGCGTAGAGAATGTTGCCCGGTTTGATGTCCCGGTGCACCACTTCCTGTTTGTGGGCATAGGCCAACGCATCGGCCACTTTTGCCATCAGCTCGTAAACCCGTTTCGGGGTGAGGAGTCGCCCTTTGGCCGAGTGGCGGCTCAAGGGCTCGCCGCCGATGTAGTCCATCGCGATAAAGGCCAGGTCGCCCTCCTCGCCCACATCGTAAACCGTCACGATGTTGGGGTGGCGAAGGCGCCCCGCCGCCTCGGCCTCCCGGAAGAAGCGGGCCTTGACGCTGTCCCGCTCGCTCGCCTCGACAGGCGCCACGTTCAGGGTTTTGACCGCCAGTTGGCGGGCGATATGCGGGTCCCGGCCCAGGTACACGACGCCCATGGCGCCGCGCCCCAGTTCGCGCTCGATTTCATAGCGCCCGAGTTTCTTGGGAACGGCGAGTTCTTCCAGGGGCTGCGTCTGGGCCAGGGGCTGGGAGCCGCTCTGCTCCCGACGCAACCGCAACGCTTCCAGACGTTTTTGCACATCGCGATAACCCGACTGGCGTTGGCTGATTTCCCGGTAGTAAACCTGGGCTTCGGCCCAGCGGTGGCGGCGTTCGTGTTCACGGGCATAATGGTAGAGCTGATCCAGCAGCGAGTCCGAGGTCGGGCAACGCTTGAGGGCCTCCAACGCTTTCAACCAATAGCCGTTCTGAAAGCGTTCCGCTCCCAGTTGGCGCCAGAGAAAGTGGGTTTGGCGATACCAGCGCCGTTGCGCCCAGTGCGCGCCCGCCAACAACAAACCCGCCCAAAGATACTGCAGCGCCAACCCCATCGGTAGCCAGTAGCCCCGGCTGATTTGCGCCCCCAACTGCGCCGCCACCAGGGCCACGGTCAGCAGCACCGTGGTCAAGATTGCCGCCGTGCGGCCAATGCCCGGCACCAGCCACAGCAGGTACAACGCAAACATCACGGTCAACGCGGAAAAGCCGGGGTAAAACCACCAGGGGGTGTGATAGCCGTTGGTGGCATTGAGAGTCGTCGCGAAGCGGGTCTTCTGACGTTCGGCCCAGTGCCCTGTCACCTGCGGCCAGAACGGCTGCCAACCCACCGCAGGAATCTGGGCGGATTCGTCATAGCGAACCCGCGCCGGGGTCAGGCTCACGGCGACCTGGAACAGCGACTGGTCCAGCCAGAACAGGGGCGTTGCCTGCGGCGGCGCAAACGCCAGCCAGACGCCCAGCACCAGGATCAGGGTGCGCAGGCTGAACCAATCGGCGAGTCGTTCCGTGAGCGTGGAATTCATGAAGTCGGTTATTTTTCAGCGGTGTAGTAGACACCGGGAATCCAGCTTTTCTTGATTTTCAGCGTGCGCTGAAGGTCATCAGAGATCTGCTCGGTGAACTGCAAGTCGTGCGTACCAATGCGTACGGTGTCGTCCGCTGACAGCTGCACCTCAGGCAGGCGCTGGCCATTGACCCAGACGCCGTTGGTGCTACCCAGGTCACGGATGCGGTGCCCGGACCGGGTGGATTCGATCACGGCGTGGTGACCGCTCACGGTGGGATCATCGACAACCAGGTGGTTATCAGGGCTGCGCCCGATGGTCAGCGTCTCGTTGGATAGCTCATAGAAGCCAATGCTGGCGCCGTTGAGCTGGTGGTGAATGTACGGCATAGGGCCCCCTTCTGTGCCGGTCGAGCCGGAGAGCGTAGCACAGCTGGGCGGTCAAGGGTGTGACGCCTTTCTCCTCTTGCGGATTCGAAACCGGCTCGTCGGCCTGAATCGGTAAAACAAGGAGGAAACAGGGGCCACTAAAGGCCCCGCAGTTGAGCCAGGGAGATTTCACCCTGATTAAAACGCTGTGCCACCTCTCGTGCCAATCGCTTTTTCTGGGAGGCGCTCAGTCGCTGAAAGTCCTGGTCGTTACCCATGGCCTGGAGCAACGGCTCGCCCGATGAGGCGTAGGCATATATGCGCTGTTCGACGGAGCGGTACAGCGCTTTCTGCTCGGTCGTCGAAGTCGTTGTTTCAGCTAGCTGAGCCACCTTGCCCGGAGCCGCCGGGTGTTGGGCAGCAATGGACTGAATGGATTCATCAATGGTGGCCTTCAGCTCCGGCAGCAGCGTGGAGACGTCGCGACAGTCCCCCCCCGACGCAAACGTTTGCTGAAACGAGGCTCGGCCCAACGTTTCCTCAATTGAGTGCAGCAACTGATTGTTCTGTTTCGCCACGGCGGTGGCGCCATGGCTTCTCGGACGTTCACTGTCGGCATCCAGCCAGAAACCTGAGGCAACCCCGATGCATAACGCGGCGATGGGTAAAAGCGCTTTTGAGTGCATAAGTTCATCCTCCTGCATTCGTCGCGAAGGCAAGGCGCTTTGCGCATTCAACCCAAAGCGCCTGCCTCACGGTCAACTAATCACTGCCGGCAACCAATTGCAGCTGTTGAACCCGCCCCGTGTCACTACAGGTCAAGGTCACATCGGCAACCTGAATGGCGGCGGTGGCCGCCGCGCCCATCAGCGCGGCACCAAAGACCGTTGTCGCGTCCACGGTGCAAAGCACGGAGGCACCGCCCCCATCCCCCGCGGCGCCGACCGATATCAGGGAAAATCCGGGGGTTTCCGATATCGACCACAGGGTCACAGGACCAGTCGCGGTTTGCGCCGCATAGGCCGGCACGGAAAGAGCAAACAGTGTCGCTGAGACGGTAACGAGTTTTAACATCAAGCGTTTCATAACGTCTTAACCTCCTACTAAAACATGATTGAAATATCATTCAGATCGTAGCGCGGTTACTTCCAATCGGCGATTGAACCGCTGAGGTCAGTGCAACAAACTTACCGGCGTGCGGCTAATGGCTTTTTGTTATTCCGGACCATAGGAGGGCCTTATACCGCCATACTGACTGGGCAAGCGAGTAATTTTGTCGCAGAAAATTTCCTGCTTAATAGTCGTTGCCAGGAAAAACAATGGTTAAAGGGGATAGCAGATGACACGGAAATAAACCTTTATGCATTTTTGTACTTTTGGGTAAAAACTATGTACTTTCGGCTATCGATTTGATTCGATACTCCCGGTAGTATTAGTCCGCAACGCCAGCGATTGTTCAGTTTTTACAGGCAGGTCACACACAAAACCGTATTGGCCGACCTCGGGGATCACAGCATGACGGACCGCAGGCTACAAATATTCTATACCGTCGCCCGAACGGGAAATATTACCCGAGCCGCCCACATCCTGAACATGACTCAACCCGCCGTTTCCTCTCAAATTCAACGCTTTGAACACTACTACGGGGTCCAACTGCTGCATCGACACACCGATGGCGTGTCACTGACCGACATTGGAAACGAGGTGTATTATTACGCTTCCTCCATTTGCGTTTTGCAGGAAGCGATGGACCGACGCCTGAAAACGTTCCGTGACGGAGACTACCCCGCCGCCCTGCGGCTGGCCGCCACACCGGGCGCCAGTGATTTTTTAATGCACATACTGGTAAAAGGGTTTTGCGCCGAACATCTCGATGTGAACGTTGAAGTCAATGTGGAGGACTATGAGCGCATCATTCATTTGCTTGGAACGCGCCGGCTCGACCTGGGCTTATTGGAAAGCACCCTTCACAGGAGTTCGGAGTACACGATCGAAAGATCCTGGCAGGATCCGTTGGTGGTTTTTGTGGCAGAGGATCACCCACTATCCCAATCCTCCACCGTGAGCGTTGAGGAGCTGCTTCCCTTTCCACTGATCTGTCGGGATGAGGGAGACTATCTGCATGACCAATTGCTGGGGCACAGTCACTGGAATCATCCAGCCGCCCCCCATTTAAGGATTCGATCCAACTTCGGCAGTTTGGATGCGGTCATTGATGCGGTTCGACTGAACATGGGCATCGCCGTGCTTCCAATGACGGCGGTCCAACGGATGGCCAAAGCGTCGGGCTGCAAGCAGCTTGACCTGACTCCCGGCTGTTCACAAACCCTGTCCCTGGTTCGCCACCCCAGCCGACCGGAGCAAGGTTTGGTGGGCGATCTGCTGACGTTCGCGAGCGATGTTCATTCACTCTCAGGTGCGTATAATCCGATGACCACAACCGACTGAGTTGGGTCAACGAGAGGGGTTTCTGTGAAACGCACTATCGCGACGTGTTTTGTCATTCTCAGCGCCTGGGCCCTGAGCGCAGCGGCCCAGCCTACCGCCAGCGGTGATCACGTACAGGTGCGCTGGCTGGCGCCCACGGAGTTGGCCGCCGGTCAAAGCGCCACGCTGGGGTTTTACTTTGAGGTAGACCCAAAGTGGCACGTCTACTGGCAAAACGCCGGTGACTCCGGCGCAGCTCCCCGTTTTGATATGACCACGACGGGCGCTTCGGTCGGCGACATTCAATGGCCCTTCCCGCACCGGCTGCCCATTGAGCACCTGACCAACCTCGGCTACGAGGGCAACGTCGCCTACCTGTTCGAGCTGACACCCGAACCGGGAGCCAACTCGGTCTCTCTGCAGGTGAACCTCGAGTGGCTGGTCTGCAAGATCAACTGCATTCCGGGCTTCGCCACCATGACGCTGGAGCGCCCTGTGGGCGAGGCCACCGAGTGGGCGCCGGCGGACAAACGCCTGGTCGAACGTTTTGCGGCGCGCGTCCCTCAACCGGGCGAGCAAAGCCCCTGGCAGCCTCGCGCCCTGCTGACCGGCGCGGAAGATCAACTGGTCCTGACACTGGAAGGCTCCGTCGAAGACGAGAAAGCGGCGGGGGCAAACGCCCCGACGGTGTTCCCGGTCGATGGCAGCGTGATCACCGCCGCCGCACCAGCCATCGAAGCGGTGGATGGTGGCTACCGCTTTCGCTTTACCCGCCAACCCGGCGCCGAGTTGCCACCCTCCACGGATTTTGTAATCACCGACGGGAAGCAGTCCTGGCGTCTGGACAAGGTCTCTCTGGGCAGCCAGAACCCGACCGGCGATTCCCCTCAGCCGTTGTGGTTGCTGGTGTTGGCCGCCATTGCCGGCGGTGTCATTCTCAACTTGATGCCCTGCGTCTTTCCGGTGCTTTCGATCAAGCTGTTTTCTCTGGTTCAGTCCGGCAGCGGCCAAAGCCATTTGCGCGAGGGGCTGATCTACAGCGCCGGGGTGCTGGTTACCTTTGCTGCGCTGGGCGGTTTGCTGCTGGCATTGCGTGCCGGTGGCTCGGCGGTGGGCTGGGGTTTTCAGTTGCAGTCGCCCATCGTGGTGTTGGCGTTGATTGTGTTGTTCTGGCTGATGGGGCTTGCCTTCAGCGGCGTTTTTGAATTTGGACACAAACTGATGAACCTGGCCGGGCGGGCCAACGGTGGCTCCTTTGTGACCGGCGTGTTGGCGGTCTTTGTCGCGGCGCCCTGCACCGGCCCGTTTATGGGGGCCGCGCTCGGGGCGGCCACTGTGCTGCCAGCAATCTCCGCCATGGCAATTTTCATCGGACTGGGCATCGGCCTGGCGGCGCCGTTTCTGGTGCTGGCAGCCACACCGGCGTTGATCAAAAAGCTCCCCAGACCCGGCCCCTGGATGGAGACCCTCAAGCAGTTTTTCGCTTTCCCCCTCTATGCGACCGTTATCTGGCTGGCATGGGTGATGGCGGAGCTGACCGGCTCGGCGGGCTGGCTGATTGTGAGCACCCTGCTGCTCGCCCTGACATTCAGCCTCTGGCTGGGCTCCGGCGGCGGAAAAGTGCGCCGCACCCTGGCCACGGCTCTGGCACTGGCGGCGTTGGTGAGCGCCTTCAGCTCGGTCACCCACCTGAAACCGGGTGCGGCCGAGGCCTCCGGCTTCTGGCAACCCTATGACCGCGACGCCATCGCCGCAGCGCTGGCGGAGGATCGACCGGTGTTTATTGACTATACCGCCGCCTGGTGCATTACCTGCCAGGTGAATAAAAAGCTGGTGTTAACCACGTCGCAGACCACTGAGCTGTTCAAACGTCACAATGTCTTGGCGATCCGCGCGGACTGGACCGACCACAACGCTGAGATCACCCGGGCGCTGGAAGCGCTGGGCCGCAATTCGGTACCCGTTTACGCCTGGTACGCCTCGGGGGCTGACCAACCGGAACTATTGCCCCAGCTGTTGCAACAGCGCATGATAAGCGCGCTCTTCCCCACAAACGAAGGAGGCTCACCATGAACGTGTTGAAAGGTACGTTATTCGCTTCTCTGCTTGCCCTGCCCGCGCTCGCTTTGGCCGTCGCCACACCCGGCGAACCGGCGCCAGCGTTTTCCGAAACTGACGCCCAAGGCAATACCCACAGCCTCTCCGATTACGAAGGCGAATGGCTGGTGCTGGAGTGGTTCAACAAGGACTGCCCCTACGTCCGCAAGCATTACGGCAGCGGCAACATGCAATCTCTGCAAGAAGAGTACACCGAGAAAGACGTGAATTGGCTGACGGTGATCTCCTCCGCCGAAGGCAAACAGGGCTACCTTGAGCCCGATGAAGCCCAGAAGGAAGCCAAAGCCCACAACCTCAACGCCTCGGCGCCCTTCCTGCTCGACCCGAACGGCGATATGGGCCGCGCCTACGGCGCCAAGACCACACCGCATATGTACATCATCAATCCCGACGGCGACGTGGTTTATGCCGGTGCCATTGACGACAACGATTCAGCCAACCCGGCGGTGATTCCCGATTCGCACAACTATGTAGCGGCGGCGCTGGACCAGGCCATGGCCGGCAAGCCAGTGGAAACCGCTTCAAGTCAGGCGTACGGATGCAGCGTTAAGTATTAAAAACGGATTGCCACAAGCGCACCTAAGCGGCCGAGAATTCGGCCGCTCTGCGCACCACCTCGATATCATCTGGCAGTGACATGGCAGACTCCGAACGGTGCAGTGCCTGGCGAGAATGCTTTTTGGCGGCAGCGCGCATTGTTTCGTCACCGATTTCGGCCAAGGCGTCGAAGGCTTTCTGCAGTCGGATGGAAACCTCAACCATGCTCGCACCGTCTCGGGCAATGGCGGTAAAGGCGTCATCGAACAGATCATCCAGCTCTAACGCCGGAACCGATACCCGATCATAGAGTGTCTTTGACAACTGATCCTCTTCAACCGGAGTTTGCCAGAGGGTAAACAACCGCACCATCGTACCAATAACATTGATGGCCGTTCCCGGATCATTGATACCCGGCGACAGCGCTTTGTCGGCGATTTCGGATAACGCCAGGAGCCCGAAACGGGGATCATCCTCAAACGTACGACTGGAACCGATTGCAAAGGCGCAGGAAAATTCTTCTGGCTTGAACGCCTCTTGCCCTTTGTCCAACCCGTGTACGCGAAGCAGTGGGCGGTCGCGGGTGACAAATGTGCCGGGAAGCGCCTCCACCACGACATGACAAACAAGCGCGTCAGCGAGAGCCTGCAACGGTTCCAGATCGATATGCTGAACATAACCCACGGTGGGCGAGTACACCGATACACCGTCATCCATCGCGATCGTGCTTGAGGCGCACAATGCCCCGAGCGTGGGCGCTCGGCGGCGACGATCCAGAGCCGCACCGGTCGCGTTCTCCGCCTTCTCAATGGTGTTGACCACGCGTCCCAGCCGCGCGATTCGGTCCACCCAGCGAACGAACGTGATAATGACAATAGCAAACACCAGAAGCGTCAGCGCGAAGATAGCAAACCGGCCGGCGGAGCCGAACAGCTCATTCTGAAGGGAAATCAGAGAGACAATACTGAAGATGAAGGCACCAATAAACGCAGACAGCGCATTCTGGGTCACGTCATCCGCAATAACCAGCGGTATGGAACGGGGCGTCGCGCCAGCACTGGCGGAAGCATAGGCCGCGACCATGGAACCCACAGCAAAGGTCGCAATGACCAGCATACTGGAGGCCATGATGGACAGTAAGGACTCGACGGATTTTAGGCTAACCTCGGGCAGTACCCGGGAAAGACCGATATCATCCGCCAAGAGAGCCAGAAAGGTGCCGCCAACGGACAGCACGCATAGCACCAAGGGTTTGATCCACAAGTGTTGGTTAATTCGACTGAAAACGAAGCGCAGTCGATCCCTGCTCAATAAAGGTGATTGGGCCATCATGTGGTCTCCTCTGCCACTACGCACAAGATAACCCAAAGAACGCCCAAAGAACATGACCGTCGCAGCAGACCGTTGGAACGGGCGCCTACCAGACAACCGACCCTTAAGACCCAGGAACCAGGAATCCGGGTACCTTTCAGTATTGTGGGGAACAAATATCGATCAGTGAAATCAAAACACCCCTATCTGGGAGCTGTTGACCAGACAGTGATTAACAGCATAGCCTGTGACCATTCGGAGAAGTGCCGGGGAGACCGGGGAGAGGAGTGCTGGCTTCTGTATCCACACTGAAGAGGGATGAGATAAGGAGTAAGGCATGTGGGGATCGCCCCGATTACTTTACACGTTGTTCGTGACGACCACGATCCTTCTGGGCGCCGTCCTCTTCAAGCGGAACCCTGTCTGGCTTTGGGTTTGGGCTATTCTCCCACTATTGGCCTTGTTGGGGGCATGGGACCTGAGGTCCACCCACAACGTTTTACGAAACTACCCTATCCTGGGGCACATACGGTATTTGCTTGAGTTTGTTCGCCCCGAATTACGTCAATACTTTTTTGAATCAGAGCAAAGCGGACGACCATTTAATCGCGAACAACGGGAAATCGTGAATAAACGGGCCGACGGCCAGCCGGATACTGAGCCCTTTGGTACCCGGCGTGATGCGGAAGGCGCGGGGGCCGATTTCGCCCAGCACTCAATTACCCCTCAAAAAATCGACGATAGCTTCGGACGCCTCTGGATCGGCGGCCCCCAATGCCTAAAGCCGTACCACTCCTCTCGACTCAACATTTCAGCAATGAGCTTCGGCGCCCTGTCCTCTCATGCAGTACTGGCCATGAATAAAGGCGCAAAACTTGGCAATTTTGCCCAAGATACAGGCGAAGGCGCGATCAGTCCCTACCACACCGTATACGAGGGCGATCTCATATGGGAAATTGCCAGCGGATATTTTGGTTGCCGTACTCGCGACGGGAACTTCGACCCTGATGAATTCCGGAAAAAGGCAACGTCCGAACAAGTAAAAATGATCGAAATCAAGGTCTCCCAGGGTGCCAAGCCCGCTCACGGGGGTCTGTTGCCGGGTTCGAAAGTGAATGCCGAAATAGCAAGGACCCGTGAAATAGAGCAAGGAAAGGACTGCCTCTCGCCCGCCCAGCACCCAGAGTTCCATACGCCATACGGGCTCCTTCAGTTTGTGGACCGCCTACGCGAGTTGTGCGGGGGAAAACCGGTTGGCTTTAAGCTGTGCTTGGGAAAGCGCGACGAGTTTATGGGCATCTGCAAGGCCATGCTTGAAACCGGCATTCAACCGGATTTTATTACCGTTGATGGCGCAGAAGGTGGCACCGGTGCCGCGCCCGCCGAATTCGAGGATTTTATCGGCACCTACATCAACGAAGCGTTACCGTTTGTAGACAATTGTCTGACTGGTATTGGTAAGCGCGACGAAATCGTAATCATCGCCAGCGGTAAGGTCGCAATGGGGTTCGATATGGTCACCAAGGTGGCTCTGGGCGCCGACATGTGCAACGCAGCTCGAGCTTTTATGTTTTCAGTGGGATGTATTCAAGCCCAACGCTGTCACACGAACACTTGCCCAACGGGCGTTGCCACTCAAAACCCAGCCCGCACAAAATCACTTGACGTGCCCTCCAAAGCGATTCGCGTGCGCAATTTTCACCACGCAACCGTGAGGTCTTTTCTGGATATTACCGGAGCGCTAGGGCTCGACTCCCCGGACCGACTCACTCCCGAACACATTTTTCATCGCCAGAAATATGGCCCTGCCAACACTTACCGGGAGATGCACCCTAACGTTCAGTCTGGAGATTTTCTTAAAGGAAAGGTCCCTGCTGCTTACAGTGGGGATTGGAACAAAGCCGACGCCAGCAGATTCTGAACCTGCAATTATTAACGTGGTCATATCGGCTATCGTGGTTGTAAACCAAAGGAAAATATTCGCAGAAACGCTAGCAAGGGAGACATTGACATGGCCTATACGGTAAGCGATTTCATTATTGAACGCCTCGGCGCGTGGGGTATTGAGAGAGTTTACGGCTACTCCGGTGACGGCATAAACGGGGTAATGTCGGCATTGCGCAAGGCTGAAGGCAAGATTCGAATGATTCAGCCGCAACACGAAGAGTTGGGGGCGTTTATGGCAAGCGCCCACGCGAAGTTTACCGGCAAGCCTGGTGTTTGCATTTCCACCTCAGGTCCCGGGGCGGTCCACTTGCTGAATGGACTATACGACGCCAAAAAGGATCACATGCCCGCTGTCGCAATCGTCGGACAGCAGGCGCGAATGAGCCTGGGGACAGATTATCAACAGGAGATTGACCTAACCTCGCTTTATAAAGACGTCGCGGGTGATTACGTGCATATGGTGTCTGACGCGCCACAGGCACGGCATTTGATTGACCAGGCTCTGCGTATCGCCATCGCGAGACGCACAGTGACGGCCATTATCATTCCAAACGACGTTCAGGATCTACCGATGGAGCAGCCGCCGGCCGAGCACGGCGCGGTCTTCTCCGGTATCGGTTATCGCACGGGTGAGCTTCGACCCCACAACGACGATCTCGATGCGGCGGCCAAGCTGCTTGATGAGGGGGAAAAGGTTGCTGTGCTCGCTGGCGCTGGCTGCAAGAACGCCGTAGATGAGGTTCTGGAATTGGCTGACAAGCTCGGCGCAGGTGTTGCAAAAGCCATTCTGGCCAAAACCATGATCCCGGATGAGGAGGAATTTGTCACCGGTACCATGGGTCTTCTTGGCACCCGCCCCAGTCAGGAAATGATGGATGACTGCGACACCCTGCTGATGGTGGGCACACGATTTCCCTATGCGGAGTTCCTGCCGGCTTCAGGCCAGGCCAGAGCCGTGCAGATTGATCTCGATGCCGAGTCACTGGGCCTGCGCTATCCCACGGAAATCAACCTTCACGGCGATGCCCGGGCAACCGTCGCGGCCCTGACGGAACGAGTGACACGAAAGAACGATCGCCAATGGCAGCACAAAATCATCGAAAACACCCGCGACTGGTGGAAGCTTATGGACGAGCGTGCAAAGGTATCGGGCAACCCCGTGAACCCGCAACGGGTATTCTGGTCGCTCAACCAACGCCTACCGAACAACGTGATGCTGGCATGCGACGTGGGCTCCTCAACCAACTGGTACGCCCGTTACCTCAAAATACGCCGGGGCATGTTGGGCTCAGTCTCGGGTGGGCTCGCTTCCATGGGAAACGGTGTCCCCTATCTACTCGCCGCCAAACTCGCTTATCCAGACCGACCAGGTATCGCCATGGTCGGCGATGGTGCCATGCAAATGCTGGGAAATCAGGGTGTGATTGGCATCGCCAAATATTGGCGGGAATGGTCTGACCCCCGCTGTATCGTATTGGTCCTTAACAATCGTGACCTCAACCAGGTCAGCTGGGAACAGCGCGCAATGGAGGGAGATCCCAAATTTGAGACCTCTCAGGACCTGCCTGATGTCGCGTATGACCATTATGCTGAGATTCTCGGCCTCAAAGGCCTGCGTATGGAAAGCATTGACGATGTTGACCGCGTCTGGGATGAGGCCTTGGCGGCAGACCGTCCGGTAGTGATCAATGCCTATGTCGATCCGGAAATTGGCCCCCTGCCCCCTCATATCAACTCTGAGCAGGCAAAGAGCTTTATGTCCTCAATTCTCAAGGGCGACCCAGACGCCTTTCGAATGATCAAACAGTCGATCAAGCAGATGACGGCGAAATTCTGATAGCCAATTACGGTTAGGCTCGCTTCTGCTTACCTAAAGCTCGTCGCACATCGCTGCCAACCTCGGTGTCTTCGAGCCTCCAGCAAGGAGAGGACCAAGATGATAGTCCGCAACCACCGAGACGCCCAAAAAACCGAAATCAACGAAAAGAAATTCATCAGCCGGCGATACACCCTGCGCGCCGATGGTATGGGCCACTCGTTCCATGAAACGGTTATAAAGCCCGGGTGCGAACTGCATATGTGGTACAAAAACCACAAGGAAACCGTTATTTGTATCGAGGGTGAAGGCCAAATCGAAGATCTGACAGAAGGCGGTAAATGGGCTCTGACACCCGGGGTTCTCTATGCGCTGGACAACCACCAACAGCATATTCTCTCCAGCAAGAGCGGCATGACAGTACTGTGCTGTTTCAGCCCGTCACTAGTGGGCCCTGAAGACCACGACGAGCAAGGTAGCTATCCACTTCTGGATGATGACGGTAAGGTGCTGAAACGATGAATACAGGTAACAGAACCATTCGCCATGCAAATCCCCACCTGCGCGTTGCCCCGAGGGTCGATGACTTATCAGAGTCATCCATTTTCCGGATCAACTCAAAAGCCCAGGCATTGACAGAACAAGGTCGGAACATTCTTCGTCTGGATGCAGGTGAACCTGACTTCGATACCCCCAAACCCATTATTGACGCAGCCAAACAGGCATTGGACGATGGTTTTACCCGTTACACTCCCATTGGCGGATTGGCAAGCCTGAAAGAAGCCGTTCAACTAAAACTGAAACGCGACAACAATCTTCATTACAATAGTGACGAGATTTTGAGTACCTGTGGAGCGAAGCAGGCGCTCTTCAACGCCTGCATGACTTTGCTCAACCCCAAGGATGAAATTGTTATTCCAACCCCGAACTGGGGCACCTATCCGTCAATTGCAAAAATTTCCAGGGCTCGTGTTGTGGAGGCTCCCACCCGGTACGAAGACGGTTTCATCCTGCAACCCGAGACACTTGAGCAGTGCTTGAGCGAACGGACCCGCATTGTAATCCTCAACACGCCAAATAATCCGACCGGCCAGGTATACTCCCGCGAGGCGCTATCCGCGCTGGGCAACGTACTACTCAAATACCCGAATGTGTTCGTGCTCTCCGATGATATTTATGAACACCTTATTTTTACTGATGAACCTTACGCCAACATTCTGAGCGTGTGCCCCTCACTCAAAAATAGAACCCTGCTCATCAACGGCGTTTCTAAAGCCTACGCGATGACCGGCTGGCGGGTGGGCTTCGCCGCTGGGCCGGCTACTCTTATTGCTGAAATGGAAAAGCTCCAGGGCCAGAGTACTTCCCATACAGCCGCCATCTCTCAAAAAGCAGCGGAAACAGCCTTAAGAGGCAGTCGTGATGACGTCCAGAATATGGTCAACACCTTCCGCGCGCGCGCTGAACTCGTCGCTGACGGACTCTCGAAGATAGAGAACATCGACTGTCATCCAGCGCAGGGTAGCTTTTATTGTTTGCCCAATTTTGAACGGGTAATCGATTCTCTCGATGATGTCGAAGACGATCAACAGCTCGGAGACTGGCTACTGGAGGAACTGGGTATCGCCATGGTACCGGGATCTGCATTCAACGCACCGGGACATATGCGGTTGTCATTCGCTGCAGACAGCGACACGTTAAGGGACGGACTCGATCGCCTCCAGAGAGCCTTTGGTTAAAGAAGTCAAAGAGGGCGGAATTCAGCTAATGAAACATCTTCTACTGTGCTGTCTGATACTCGCGACATTACTACTGTCCTCCTGTGGTTTTCTTGATTACGGCTTTCTGGCGCCTGCAGGCCCCATAGCGGAGGCTCAGCGTGATCAGTTTTGGCTGGTTACATGCTGGACAATGGTCGTAATTTTACCGTTTTTTGTTGCAATGCCGATCGTACTCTGGAAGTACCGACGTAGTAGAAAAAATGCCGTATACAGACCCAACTGGACGTTTTCATGGCTGCTTGAGAGCCTGATTTGGGGCGTTCCGTTGGTGATCGTCTCCATATTGAGCTGGAACGTCTGGAAGGCGACCCATACATTAGACCCCTATCGACCGATTGCCGGTGATAAGCCTGCACTGCATATCCAAGTGGTAAGCCTCGACTGGAAGTGGCTTTTTATCTATCCAGAACAAAAGATTGCATCAGTAAACGTCGTGGCGTTCCCGGTGGGCCGCCCGGTTCATTTCGAGCTGACGAGCGAAACGGTGATGCAGTCATTCATGATTCCCCGCCTCGGCAGCCAGATTTACACAATGCCGGGCATGGTAACCCAGTTGCACCTGTTGGCTTCGAAACCTGGCGAGTACCGGGGTCAGAATACCCAGTACAACGGCAAGTTCTACGCCGAACAGAAATTTACGGCACGAGCGATCAGTGATTCCGAATTCAAGCGCTGGATCAAGCAGAAACAGTCGCATCCTCCACTCGATATGCGCGCCTACAGCCGGCTGGCCCAGCGTTCAATTCTGAGTGAGCCGGAGTTCTTCGGTTCGGTAACGCAGGAGCTCTTCAACCAAATAGTCGAACGAGTTAAAACCACGCCTGCCGCTGACCTCCCGGGTGCGGCCAAAGCTACCGGGAAAGGAGGCTAATGCTGTGACAGGGGAGCCCCTCAACTATTTTTGGCTTGGCAAGCTCAGCCTCGAATCGCTTCCATTCGTAGAGTTTATCAAGACCCCCAATTCAAGCACTGCCATCGCTGCCTTCGCCGCGGCGGCAGTCATCGGTGGGGCAATAGGAATCGTCGTCCTCCTAACCCTCTTCGGCAAATGGCGGGTGTTCTGGCGTGAGTGGCTAACCACGCTTGATGCCAAGAAAATCGGCATCATGTATATCGTCCTCGCCCTGGTGATGCTGATCCGGGCCGTTATTGAAGCGGCTTTCATGCGGGCCCAGCAGATGCTTGCGGTGAATCGGGAAGGACCCTTGTCCGCTGAGCATTTTGGTGAACTATTCACCACTCACGGGACAATCATGATTTTCTTTATGGCCATGCCCTTTCTCATCGGCCTGATCAATGTGGTCATGCCGCTACAGATAGGCGCCAGGGACGTGAAATTCCCCTTACTCAACGCCATCAGTCTCGCTCTGACGGCGGCTGGAGCGGTGTTGGTCATGATATCTTTGGTGATTGGCGAGTTCTCCACCGGAGGCTGGAGTGGTTATCCGCCTTTTACGGAGCTGGCGTTTAACCCGGGCGCGGGCGTGGACTATTGGATCTGGGCCGTAACCTTAAGTTCCATCGGGAACACGCTGACCGGTATCAACTTTGCCGTCACAATTTACAAATTGCGCGCACCGGGCATGACATGGTTTCGGATGCCGCTTTTCAGCTGGACGGCGCTCTGTACTAGCATACTCATAATATTTGCCATGATGCCGCTTACGGTGGCCACGCTAATGCTCGCACTTGATCGCTACGCGGGGTTTCATTTCTTCACCAACGCGCTCGGCGGCAACATGATGAACTACGCCAACCTGTTCTGGCTGTTTGGTCATCCCGAAGTCTACATCGTTATCCTGCCTGCTTTCGGCGTATTCTCAGAAGTGTTCAGCACCTTCTCCGGGAAGCGTCTGTATGGGTACCATTCACTGGTGTTTGCGACCATAGCGATTACTGTATTGTCTTTTGGTGTCTGGCTGCATCATTTCTTCACGATGGGCCAGTCTGCAAACCTCAATGCTGCGTTTGGCATCGCCACAATGCTTATTGGTGTACCGACGGGCGTGAAGGTCTACGACTGGTTGCTTACCATGGTTCGCGGCCGCGTGCGGTTCACGACTCCCATGCTGTTTTCAATCATGTTTGCCATTACGTTTGTCATAGGCGGGTTGAGCGGCGTACTTCTGGCGAATCCTCCGATTGACTTCGCGGTGCATAATTCGCTGTTCCTGGTTGCCCATTTCCACAACATGCTTATTCCTGGGACTCTGTTCGGCATGTTCGCCGCTTACAATGTGTGGTTCCCTAAAATGTTCGGCTTTCGGCTCTCGGAAAAATGGGGGCGTATCTCGTTCTGGTTCTGGTCATTTGGTTTCTATCTCGCATTTATGCCGCTGTACGCACTGGGGCTGATGGGCGCAATGCGCCGCACGGTGCAATGGTTTGAGCCCCAATACCTGCCTTGGCTACTGGTTGCCTTTTCCGGGGCAGTGCTGATTTCGCTTGGCCTGATCAGTCAGGTCATTCAGCTTTGGGTAAGCATCCGCAACCGTGACGATCTCCGAGCTCCGGGGGGTGACCCCTGGGATGGCCGCAGTCTTGAGTGGTCTGTTAGCGCACCACCGCCTGAATACAATTTCGCTGTTATTCCCGAGGTGCACGACCGGGATGCCTTTACCTGGATGAAACAGCATGGAATCAGCTATACCGCTCCGAACGAGTACCAGGATATCCCCATGCCCAAAAATAGCGTCGTCGCACCGTTAATCGGCTTCCTCGCGACCATGTTGGGGTTTGCCCTCACCTGGCATATCTGGTGGCTGACGATCGTTTCATTTCTCGTCATTTTGGGTACCGTCATTGCCCGCAGCTTCTGTCGAGATACAGAGAAAATTATTCCTGCAAGCCAAGTACGCCAAGAACATGAGCAATGGCTGGCCAGGGTAAAGGGGCTGATACCGACAGCACGAGCTGATGAAACAACCTCAGAAAATCAGGGCTTGGCGGAGGTTGCATCATGAATCAGAGAAGCAATCGCCTACGCCATCCGGGTATCAATATGGGGCATATCGATTCCGCTACCGACGAGGCTGCCGAATCCCTGCTATTCGGGTTCTGGATCTTCTTGATGAGCGACCTGGTGCTATTCGCGCTGCTGTTCGCCAACTATGCCGCTCAAAGCCAACATGGCACCGCCGGAGGCCCTACGCCGAGCAGCCTGTTCGAGTTGAAAAACCCCTTTATTGAAACCATGCTTCTGCTGGCAAGTAGCTTTACGATTGGCTTGGCGGCACTGGCATTGAAGTATCGTCAGGACCGCGCCCGGCTTGTGTTTTGGCTGGCAGTAACGTTCGTCCTCGGCACCGGATTTATCTATCTGGAAGTCCACGATTTCGTCGATATGACATCAAAAGGCCATGGACCTCAGACGAGCGGGTTCCTCTCAGCATTCTTTTTACTGGTAGGAATGCACGGCATCCACGTATGCAGCGGACTTATTTGGCTGATTGTTATGATGGTGCAAGTCTTTGTTTTTGGTCTTGAGAGGGACGTTAAAACTCGCCTAATGCGTCTCGCTATCTTCTGGCACATGCTTGATGTGGTCTGGATCGGGATTTTTACATTTGTCTATCTATTCGGGGCCGCCTAATGGAAAAAGCACGTGATCCACTGCCGGAAAGTGAAGCTGGAGACCCACGCCGGGAGTTTCGTGAATATTGTATCGGTGGCGCGCTGGCCCTCCTGCTCACCTGTTTAGCCTTCGCCCTTGTCGCCTCGCAGTGGTTGGGCACAACCGCTTGCCTCATCACTCTTTCCGGGCTCGCGTTAGCTCAGATGCTGGTACAGTTTCGCTACTTCCTGCATATTGATATACATCGTTCACATCGCGACGAACTCCAGCTGATCCTCTTCACTGGCCTGATAATACTCTTGATGGTCGGCGGGACGATCTGGATCCTCTGGAACCTTCATTCCCGCATGTAACCTGTGGAGCGACATTGGATAGGCTTTGGCCCCTCCCCCATCCAAGGCTAGACCCAGCCAAGAGGAAGCTGCCACGAGACGCAAAGGACGTGGACCTGCATATCCAGTTTTAGTGCGGACAGAAGGTCAGCGGACTGGCCCGGAATCACATGGCTTCTTTGATACCCTTCCGAATCAACCACCAATTGACCGGGTATGAGGTAACGAACCCAGCCAGCATCGCGATTTGCATCATGAACCAGAACTCGATGGAAGCGACATGAAGCTTCTGATTGAGCAACACAGCAAAGATGTAGAAATGTGCAAAGGCCATAAACCCATACATGCCCACCTGCCATGCGGACAACGACAGGATATCCGCTTTGAAGGATTGCTTTATACCTTCACGAAAATTGAGGTTTTGCATCGGCACGATACTGTAGTACTGGAACGCGATGCCAAAACCGAGCGCCAATAGATAGTCAAAAACCCATACAGCGAAAATTTTCTCGGCAAACAGCGTTTGCCAACCCAGCCATACCGCAATGACAGGAAAAAACAGTGCCAGGGATTCGGCCAGAATGTCGCCTAAAGAACAGCCGCTGCCGCAGTGAAGGGTGCCTTTGACCACCTTCATCGGAAATGGGGTTTCCTTGATGTGCGGCGGAGTTTCATCGTTTTTCATCGCGGGGTGGGCGACTTCATGCGCGGCCAGAGGGCCATACCTCAAATAAAAAGGCACGAGCAATACATGGCCGAACAGCGCACAAAGCGGCCATACAAAATTCATGATCTTCATGTGCTGAGGATGCTGCCTCAGGTCTTGGATAATAAAAGCAGAACTGACTATACCTAGAAGGACGGACACCCAACTGAGAATGGTTAACCACGCAGGTAGCATTGAAAACCTCCTTTTTGGATTTAGCAGTGTGTATAAACGGCAACCGCAACCGCTGCTGTAGAGAAAAACCGGCACTTTCTCTAACGATCAGCAGTCTAGGAGCAGCGCTGGGAAACCTCTTAGGGAGCTATTGTCTGGGCAGCTCAACAGATTCCTTTTTTCTCCCTTCTTCCGACAAATTCCAGCGTATTAGTTCCGGCCACCGCAAATCAATGTAATAAGGGTGGGCTGTGGGCTGTGGGCTGTCATCATCGCACTAAAAAAGGCGTTTGCCCCACCAACGTCTACGACTCATAGGATATCTGTATAAACAAAATACATTTAGTGGCTTTTTATGCTTTACTCAAACCGCTTATCACATTGAGTTTTGGCGCGCTTCTTTCCCAGCAAGAAAGCATCCACAAACATTCCTAAGGTGACAAACATAACTGTGACTATCTTAGAGTCGATCCCGGCAATGGCATGCAGGTGAGCGAGCTGATCTCTAGTCGGCTTTAAGCGCTTTTGGCAGTCAGGGAAGTCGTCAGTTTATTTACATGCCAGGGCATCGGCTATTGCGACAGTGAGGAGACCGCGAGGCCGGCCCGCTCCAGCGCTGCCTGCAACTCGGCTCTTGCCTCGTTGTTGAACAGAACGAAGCGGATGCACTCGACCTGCCGCAACGTCGGCAGGGACGCTTTGACGGTCTCGGCGCAGACCCGAGCCGCTTCTTCCAAGGGGTAACCGAAAGCGCCTGTGGAGATGGCGGGAAACCCGATACGGGCGATGCCCTTCTCCTCCGCCAGACGCAATGCGTTACGATAGCAATCCGCCAACAGCTGGTCGGAGGGCTCGTCCTTACCGTAGACCGGCCCCAGGCAGTGAATGACCCGGGCATTCGGCAGCTTGTGACCGGAACTGAGCACCGCCTCACCGGGTGCAATCGGCGCCATCGGCCGACACTCTTGCGCCAGGCCCGGACCGGCGGCCCGATGGATCGCGCCCGCGACACCGCCGCCTGACTGCAGTTCAGCGTTCGCTGCGTTCACCACCGCGTCCAAATCCGATTGCTTGACGATATCACCGGTAATACACTCAATCGTTACCTTCTGCGTTTGATCATTCATCGCGTCCGTCCTCCTTAGTGGCGGCCACTCAGGCCAATGCGTCTCGCTACAGGCGCTCAATCGCATCACTATGTCGGTGCGTTTCCCTAACTATAGAGGACACTGACGGGTTCTTGTAGTCGTCGTCCCGCCCTTACTCCACATCAGCGACAATAAAGGCCAGAATATCTTTGGCAGAGGTGATTTCATCGAGAGTGGGGTACAGCTCGCCGTCGGCTCCCGAGTGATGGCCGTGGCCAATCAATGACAATAAATACTGCCCTGGCACTTGCGAGTCGATAACCGCCTCATAGATGAGTGACGGTTGACCGGAGGAACCGTCACCGCTGTAGACGGGATCCTCCGGGAAGCGGTCCCGGCTGTAGTAGCCGTTGAAGTCGTAACTGCGATTCACCTCCAACAGCAAACGGTACCGGCCCATGCGCGGCGCCGACAGCGCGATCTGGTAGTCACTTTTGGGTGTTGCGCCGCTGACACCGTCCAGATCCGAGTTATTCTGGTGAGGCGCAAAATAGCCGTCGGCCTCCCGAATGCCCCGGCTATGGCTCCAGTAAGGCAATGCTTCCGGTCGGCGGGTGGCTCCGGAGTCCGTCTCGCCATAGCCGGAACTGGCGGCCTTGCCCGTCACGTACAGCGTATCAATGTACTCGCCCTCCAGGGTTTCCATCCATACGGCGATCTGGGGCACGCTGGTATAGGTGAAACCAAGCACGGCCGGCTGCGGTTCGGACTCGTAGGCACTGCCCGCCTTGATGAACAGGTTCATGGCGGGACGATCCATGTCGGCGGTCAGGTCCAGCAAAGTGTATTCGTGGGTGGCCGGTTGGTTGGCGGTGCGAAGCGCTTCGCCAAACTCCATCACTGACGCGAAAGGCGCCGCGCCGAACATCAGTCCGCCCAGCAGCACCAAAAAGCCCAGACCGGAAAAGGCAAGTGATCTTTTACCGATTTTTCGCTTGATATGGCTCAGGTAACTCCTAAAGTTGTTTTTGAAATGGAGAAAGGTACCGATAATGAAGAAAATCGAAGCCCAGATATGAATGGCTCCGACAAAATAATTCCAGGGCATGGAATAGAGCAATATGCCCGTGGTCATCAGTGTCACAAATACCATGGAAATGGTAACGGTGGTCGCAATTCTGAGGTTCATTTTTTCGCCTTCGAAAGAGCTTTCTTTTAAGTCCTTATGACCGGCCTCTCTGCGTTATTCAAACCCAGAGCGGCCGGCTTTTCAGCTCACTACTCGTGTGCGCCAACGTCCATTCCGGAGAACTTCTGATACTTTGAGAAGTCCTTCCCTTCCGTCCATTCGCCCACATTTTCCTTGAACTGCTGCATCTCCTTCTCGGTCAACACCTCGGAAAGCTGAGTATTCTTCTCCTCAATAAACACAGGAATCTGCTCATGCTGGCCACTCATGGCGAGCTCTTTCACCTGTTTATAGGAACTGAGAATCTGCTCCACTTCGTAGGCCCGGGCTTCGTCCAGGTTAAGATTGTCAGTCAGGCGGCTCGCTCCCTCGCAACCGTCTCCCGAGGAGGCGTAAGCCAAACCGCTGATACCAATGATTGCCACGCCGGCCAAAATTCGCTTTTTCATAACGTTCATAATGCATTCCTTAATAGTGTGAGTTGGTTTCCCGTCCGACCCCCGAAGGGTTTTCGCCGGGAACAGGTATAGAATGCATTAACACTGGGGAAGAAAAGTGGCCGAACTGTGAAAGAAATGTGCAAGGCGACCGTTCTTCAACGGCCGGATGGAGAACCACCTTGAAAAGGCGATATTCGGGAGGGAGCAGGCAACGCTTGACCGGAGTTATTGTGGCGGTGCTTCGTATTTGTAGCCGCTGCCATACACGGAACGAATCAGGTCGATCTGATCGTCCGGGGTAACCAGTTTCTTTCGCAGCTTCTTGATGTGACTGTCCACCGTCCGGTCACCGACCACACGATAGTCCTGATAGATATTGTCCAGAATGTACTGACGGGGAAAAATTCGCCCAGGGTGAGAGAATAGCAGCGAAAACAGCTTGAACTCGATGGTGGTAAGTGCCACCGTTTCGCCAAACAGGGTCACGCTGAGCGACTGTTCATCCAGCGATACCATTTCTGCCTTTCCGGGGGTGGTCGAGTCCGGTTCGCTCTGTGTGCGCCGCAGAACCGCTTTCACCCGAGCCACCAGCTCCCTTGGGCTGAACGGCTTGCATACATAATCGTCAGCCCCCAGCTCCAACCCTAACAGCCGGTCAATCTCCTCCACCTTGGCGGTCATCATAATGATAGGCGTATCGCTTCGGGCCCGTTGGTTCTTGCATACCTGCAGACCATCCATGCCGGGCAGCATCAAATCCAACAGGATCAGATCCGGCTGATGGTCTTTGAGCCAGGCTTCAGCGTCATCGCCGCGGTGACATTGCTGCGTTCGGTAACCACTGGCGCAGAGGTAATCATCCACCAGTTGAGCCAGTTCGGGTTCATCTTCGACAATGCAAATTAAGGGAGTGGTCATGGTTTGCTAACGGCCGTCTTTTGGTAGCTGTACGCGAAGGGTCAACCCGCCCAGTGGTGAATCTTCGGCACGGATCTGTCCTTGATGGGCGGCAACGATGTTTTTACAGATTGCCAGCCCCAGACCGGCACCGCCGGTATCGCGGTTCCGGGAAGCCTCCAGGCGATGCAGGCGCTCAAAGATTTTATCCCGGTCCTGTAGCGCGACCGAGGGCGCGCTGTCCCGAACCCGCAAGGTTGCGGTATTGGCGTCCTGCTCGAGCTGGACTTCTATCCGACCCCCGGCATTGGTATAGCGAACCGAGTTCTCCAACAGATTGTTGACCAGCTGCTCCAGGCGCTTGGGATCGCCGTACACCGAGATCGACGCCCCCGCCGGGGGCGTCGCGGCAAGGGCCAGGCCAGCCGCACTGGCCTTATCCCGGTAGTGCTCCACACAGTTCGACACCAGTTGGGTGAGCGAAAGCTCCCTCTTCTGATAGCTCAGCGCACCAATGTCAGAGAGCGTGAGCTCGAACAGGTCGTCGACCAACGCACTGAGGCCCGATACTTTGCGGTGCAGCAGCGCCAGGCACTCGCGATCAAGCGGCCTGACACCGTCCTGCAGGGCTTCGATCTGCGCCTGCAGCACCGAGACCGGGGTGCGCATTTCGTGGGAAATGTCGGCAATCCAGTGAGCGCGGGAGTGTTCGTTGGCCTGAAGTGTCTGGGCCAGCTGATTGAAGTGGCGGCAAAGCCGCCCGATCTCATCCCGGCTTTGGTTTTCGATCCGTCGGCTGTAGTCGCCGGAGGCCAGCGCCTGGGTGTGTTCCGATAAGTCCACTATCGGCTTGCTGATCCGACGGGCGAAAAACGTGGCAACGCCAAGAGAGATCACCAGAATGACCACGCTGATGATGCCGAAGACTCGAAGGATGTGAGCCATAAAGCGTCGGTCCGCCTCCCGGACCACGATACCCGGCTTCACGAAGCCCAGGTAACCGATGGTTGCCTGTTCCTGAATCAGCGGTACCCAGCTAATAGTCTGATCCGCCTTGGGCACGCCCATTAGCAGGTTCTTATCAGCGTCATACAGACTGATACTGGTAACGAACTCTCGGTAGTAATCTCGCGGCGACTTACCAGTGCCAGCTCCTTCAGTGTGCCCGTTGGTGAGGGCGGAAGGACTGCGGTCGGGAAAAATAATGGACTTCAATTCCAGCCAGCGCTGCGGGTCTCGGGTCAGTTCGGTGAAAGAACCGTCTTCCCGGTGAACGTTGATCAGCGCCTCCTGAAGGATTTCCAGCCGCTGCACCGCCTGCTGGGAGGTGTAATCCAAAAAGCCGCGCTTGAGTGTGTTGTGCAGCAACAGGTACATCGTCAGCACGCAGAGGGCAAGCGTGCAGAAAAAGGCGAGCCAAAGCTTTCGACTGAGATTGAGGCGCATGACGGGGCCATTCCGGGAGCGAATCGGCCTCTATGGTAATGGGCCGGGTCTCGGAATGACAGCCTTCGGCCCACCGCCAGTGGCCACTTTCACAGTGTTTTCACAATTGCTCCCTTATGGCGGCGAACCGCTTCGTGGGCTTAGGCGGCGCGTCGGGCCCTCCTCCTTCCTCGCAGGTTCCCTCACATCAGAGGGTAACGCTCTACTCCCACTCAATCATGGCGCCGGAGACATCGTCGGCCACCCACCTCCCGGAGTTCTCCTTGATGATCCGGTTCGAGACTTGGCTGGTCTTGCGGCACCAGTCGGCGTCGTACAGTTCCCTGCCCAAAGAACTACATCGTTTCTCAATACTCAGCGTTGTGATAAACGTGTTGGACGTCATCCAGATAGTTCAACAGGTCGAGCATCTTCTCGAACTGTTCAACGTCCTCGCCTTCAATCGCTGTCGTTACCTGGGGGATAAACTGAACGTCCTCGACGTCAAACTCAATCCCTTCGAAGGCGCCTTTGAGCGCATTGCGCGTTTTGGCGTATTCGGTCTGTGGAGCAAACACGGTAATCACGCCGTCTTCGGCTTCGATATCGGTGACATCGACATCCGCCTCAGCCAGGGCTTCCAATACAGCGTCTTCATCCGTACCGGAAAAGCTGAAAATTGCGCTGTGGTCGAACAAATGACTGACCGCGCCCGAGGCGCCCAGTTTGGCTTTCACCTTGTTGAAGCAGGTGCGCACATCACCATAGGTCCGGTTCGGGTTGTCGGTCAGGCAGTCCACAATGATCATGGTGTTACCCGGCCCGAAGCCCTCATAACGCGCCACCGCAAAATCTTCTCCACCGCCGCCGGCCGCCTTGCTGATCGCCTTGTCAATGACGTGGCCGGGCACCTGCTCTTTTTTGGCGCGCTCCAACAGAGACGCCAGTGCCAGGTTACCGGTCGGCTCGGTGCCGCCGGATTTGGCACACATATAAATTTCGCGGCTGTAACGGCTATAAATTTTGGCTTTCATGTCCGACGTTTTGGACATGGATTCTTTGCGGTTCTGGTAGGCTCTGCCCATGGGTGATTACCGGGTTCGTTATTGATGCACGGCCGTCAACTGACGGCCTATTCCCATTCAATGGTCGCTGGTGGCTTACTGGACACGTCGTAGGTCACCCGAGACACACCTGAAATTTCGTTGATGATGCGGTTGGATACTTTCTCCAGCAGTTCGTAGGGCAGATGTGCCCAGCGGGCCGTCATGAAGTCGATGGTTTCTACAGCGCGCAGGGCGATCACCCATTCGTAGCGACGAGCGTCCCCCACCACACCCACGGATTTTACCGGCAGGAAGACGGCGAAGGCCTGGCTGGTTTTGTGGTACCAGTCCGCGTTGTGTAGCTCTTCGATAAAAATCGCATCGGCTTCGCGCAGGATGTCGGCGTACTCTTTTTTCACTTCACCGAGAATGCGCACGCCCAGCCCCGGCCCCGGGAAGGGGTGGCGGTAGACCATGTCGTAGGGCAAGCCGAGTTCCAGGCCGATTTTGCGCACCTCGTCCTTGAACAGTTCGCGCAGCGGTTCGACCAACTGCATTTTCATGGTTTCGGGCAGGCCGCCCACGTTGTGGTGGGATTTGATCACATGGGCCTTGCCGGTTTTGGCGGCGGCGGATTCGATCACGTCCGGGTAGATGGTGCCCTGGGCCAGCCAGTTGACGTCTTTGAGTTTGGTGGCTTCATCATCGAATACATCGATGAAGGTGTTGCCGATGATCTTGCGCTTGGCTTCGGGATCGTCCACGCCGTGAAGCTTGCCCAGGAACTGGTCTTCGGCATCCACGCGGATGACTTTCACACCCATGTTCCGAGCGAACATTTCCATGACCTGATCGCCTTCTTCCTTGCGCAGCAGGCCGTTGTCGACAAATACGCAGGTCAGTTGGTCGCCGATGGCTTTGTGCAGCAATGCCGCCACCACAGAGGAGTCGACACCGCCCGAAAGGCCGAGCAGGACTTTGTCTTTACCCACTTGTTCGCGCACTTTTTCAATCGCATCGTCGACGATTTTGGCGGGGGTCCACAGTGCTTCGCAGCCGCACAGTTCGAACACGAAGTGTTCGAGGATGCGTTTGCCCTGCAGGGTGTGGGTGACTTCCGGGTGGAACTGTACGCCGTAGAAGTGTTTGTCTTCACAGGCCATGCCGGCAATGGGGCAGCTCGGGGTGGAGGCCATGATTTCAAAGTTCGGCGGCAGTTTGATGACTTTGTCGCCGTGGCTCATCCAGACGTCGAGCAGGGAGTCGCCGTTGTGGTCGAGGTGGTCTTTGATGTCGTGCAGGAGTTTGGTCTGGCCGTGAACCTTGACCTGGGCGTAGCCGAACTCCTGGACTTTGGAGCCTTGTACGGAGCCACCCAGTTGTTCGGCCATGGTCTGCATGCCGTAGCAGATGCCGAGCACGGGGACGCCGAGTTCGAATACGGCTTGGGGGGCTCTCGGGCTGCCTTCGGCGTGGACGGATTCGGGGCCGCCGGCGAGGATGATGCCGTTGGGGTTGTAGTCCCGGATTTCGTCGTCGCTCATGTCGAAGGCGCGGATTTCGGAGAAGACGCCGATTTCTCGCACTCTTCGGGCGATGAGTTGGGTGTATTGGGAGCCGAAGTCGAGGATGAGGATTCGTTGGGCGTGAATGTCTTGGGTCATGGGGGCTCTTGCGTTCAGGTGTTGGAGCTTCGTAGCCGGTCTGGAACGGGGTATGCCCTTCAAAGACCCGCCGTGAACCCATCCGTGGGGGCTTCTCATCGGCATCCATGCCTCAGAGAGTCTTTGAAGGGCATACCCCGTTCCAGCCCTTCCTCTAGTGGGCTCCAAGCAGCTGCCTAAGAGCCCTGCGTTTTGTGCGTTAGCGCCCTACCGGATAGTTGGGGGCTTCTTTGGTGATTTGTACGTCGTGGACGTGGCTTTCACCCATGCCGGCGGAGGTGACGCGGACGAAGTGCGGTTGGGTGCGCATTTCGTCGATGCTGTGGCTGCCAGTGTAGCCCATGGCCGCGCGCAGGCCGCCCATCATCTGGTGGACGATGGCGTTTAGGGGGCCTTTGTAGGGAACACGCCCTTCGATGCCTTCCGGGACGAGTTTTTCGGCGCCCTGGCTGGCGTCCTGGAAGTAGCGGTCGCTGGAGCCCTGGGTCTGGGACATGGCGCCCATGGAGCCCATGCCGCGGTAGGCTTTGTAGGTGCGGCCCTGGAACAGTTCGACTTCGCCGGGGGCTTCTTCGGTGCCGGCGAACATGGAGCCCATCATGACGGTGTGGGCGCCGGCCACGATGGCTTTTGCCAGGTCGCCGGAGAAGCGGACGCCGCCGTCGGCGATGACGGGGACGTCGCTGTCTTTCAGGGCGGCGACGACGTTGGCGATGGCGCTGACCTGGGGAACGCCCACGCCACTGACGATGCGGGTGGTGCAGATGGAGCCGGGGCCGATGCCGACTTTGACGCCGTCAGCGCCGGCTTCAACCAGGGCCAGGGCGGCGTCGCCTGTGGCGATGTTGCCGCCGATCACTTGCAGCTCAGGGTATTGGGACTTCATGCGCTTGACCCGCTCGAGCACGTTGCGGGAGTGACCGTGGGCGGTGTCGACGACGATGACGTCAACGCCGGCCTGGACCAGGGCTTCCACGCGCTGATCGGTGTCCGGGCTGGTACCGACGCTGGCGCCCACGCGCAGGCGGCCTTCCGGGTCTTTACAGGCGTTGGGGTATTTCTCGGCTTTGTTGATGTCCTTGACGGTGATCAGGCCTTTCAGCTCGAAGTTGTCGTTCACCACCAGGACTTTCTCGATGCGGTGCTTGTGCAGCAGGCGACGCACTTCGTCGTTACTGGCGCCCTCTTTGACGGTAACCAGTTTGTCTTTCGGAGTCATGATGCTGGAGACTTTGGCGTTCTGGTTGGTTTCAAAACGCACGTCGCGGCCAGTGACGATGCCCACGAGGTCGCCGTTATCCAGCACGGGGAGGCCTGAGAAGTTGTTCAGGCGAGTGAGCGCCAGCAGGTCGCTGATGGTGGCGGTGGATTCGATGGTGATGGGATCTTTGACCACACCGGCTTCGAATTTTTTCACCTGGCGGACCTCTTGGGCCTGCTTTTCGATGCTCATGCTTTTATGGATGATCCCGATACCGCCCTCCTGCGCCATGGCAATGGCCAGGCGGGCTTCGGTCACGGTATCCATGGCAGAGGAAATCAGCGGGATATTCAGTTGAATGCCGCGGGTCAACCGGGTCTTGAGTGAGACGTCTTTCGGCGTGACGTCAGAATAGCCCGGGAGGAGCAAAACGTCGTCGAACGTGAGGGCTTCTTCAGCAATACGCAACATACAGCCAACCTTCCATCCTGAGTAAGGACCCTTTGCTCAATGCCGCGACTGGCGCCAAGGCATCACCAAGGCATCAATAGGAGGGTCTTAAAGTAAACCGTCAATTATAACCGCTAGGGGGCGTGTGGGTAAACTGCCAAACGCCCACCAAAACGGCGTTCGGGCGGAGTATAATGCCGCCATGTTTAACGATGACTTCAATTCCCCGAGCCGAGAGCGCCAGGTGCTCAGCGTCAGCCAACTGAACCGGCGCGCCAAGCAACTGCTGGAAACCCACCTGCCATTGATCTGGGTGGAGGGCGAAATATCCAACCTGGCCCGCCCCTCCTCCGGTCACTGGTACTTCACCCTGAAGGACGACAACGCCCAGGTACGCTGTGCCATGTTTCGCGGGCGCAACCAACAGGTGCGTTTTCAGCCGCAACAGGGCCAGCAGGTGCTGGTGCGGGCCCGGGTGAGCCTGTATGAAAACCGCGGCGATTATCAACTGATTGCCGAGCATATGGAAGAGGCCGGGCACGGCGCCCTGCAGCGGGCTTTCGAGGCGTTGAAGGAGAAGCTGCTTCAGGAAGGACTGTTCGATGAAGCCCGCAAACGTCCCCTGCCCGCCCTGCCCCAGCACATCGGGGTGATCACCTCCGGCACCGGCGCCGCCATCCGCGATATTCTGACCGTGCTCCAACGCCGCTTCCCGAGCATCCCCGTGACCTTGATCCCGGTGCCCGTACAGGGCAAAGAGGCGGCGCCCGCGATTGTTCGCGCCCTCGATCTGGCCAACCGGGCAGAATTGTTCGATGTACTGATTGTCGGGCGCGGCGGTGGCTCGCTGGAAGACCTGTGGCCCTTTAACGAGGAAATGGTGGCCCGCGCCATTGCCGGCAGCGAAGTGCCGGTGGTGAGCGCGGTCGGGCACGAAGTGGATTTCACCATCGCCGATTTCGTCGCGGACTTGCGCGCGCCCACGCCGTCCGCCGCAGCCGAGCTGGTGGTGCCGGACGCCAGCGACTGGCTGACTCAGTTCCGGGGCTATGCCCAGCGCTTGACGCAATTAATGCAACGCCGTCTTCGGGCCGAACAGCAGCACGTACAGCACCTCGGGAAGCGGCTTCGCCATCCCGGCGAGCGCCTGCAGCAGCAAAGCCAGCGCCTGGACGGCCTGGAGTTGCGCCTCAATCAAGTGATGCGCCAGCGCCTGACCACCGCCCGCCAGCGGTTGGATAACCTGGCGGCCCGGCAAAAGGCACAGCGGCCCGAGCCCCGCCTGCGTCAATGGCGGCTTCAGGTCGAACAACATCGCGAGCGCCTGAACCGGCAGATGCAACAGATCATCAAGCAGCAGCGCCAGCGCCTGGGTGAGGCGGGACGGTTGTTGCACAGCGTGAGCCCGTTGAACACCCTGGAGCGCGGCTATGCGATTGTGCATGGCGAGGCTGGCGAGGTGGTTCGGGACGCGGCGCAGGTGAAGGCCGGAGATAGGATTCGCACTCGGGTGGCAAAGGGAGAAATTTTGAGCCGGGTGGAGGGTTAATGGCGCTTTCTTTAATGGTAGGTGGCGCTTCGCTTACCTACCCTACGGGGCTGTGACGGATTGCGTAGGGTAGGTAAGCGAAGCGCCACCTACCAATATTGCATCACCGGTCACTGTGCCCAAGGTCCCTGCCCGGCTCCACCTTATCCCGCACCAACTGCTTGACCTCCTTCGCCTCGGGAAATCGCCCTTCGGCCTTGCGTGACCACAACAATTCGCCGTCGCACCGGATCTCGAAAATACCACCGGTGCCGGGCACCAACGCGACCTCACTCAGCTCGCCACCATCAAAGGTGCTCAACAATTCCTGGGCAAGCCAGGCCGCTCGTAACAGCCAACGGCACTGGGTACAAAATTCGATTTCAATTCTCGGTTTCGCCATGGGGTACTCCTTAATCTCTGCGCAATGCCATTGATTCTATCATCCGCTCTCGTTACTATTGGGGCCACTTGTCGGGGTGCCTTGCGTCATGTGCGTAGAGGCTGAGATCGGAACATCCGAAACCCGTTGAACCTGATCAGGTTGATGCCTGCGGAGGAAACAAGCATGAAAGCCATGAAAGCCACGCTTTGGCACCCTTCCCGCTTCCCCCATCGCCTGATCCCGCAAACCCTGGCACGCTGCTCACAAGCGGGGGAATAAGGTCCTATGGGAAATCACACTGAATCCATCGGTATTGCCGGCGCCGGCCTGCTCGGGCGACTGCTCGCCTGGCAATTGCTGCTGCGGGGCCACCGCGTCAGCCTGTTTGACGCGGGCACGCGCGAAGGCATCGACTCCGCGGCCTGGACCGCTGCGGGCATGGTGGCTCCGCTCAGCGAAGCGGTGGTCTCCGAACGCCCGATCTACGATATGGGACTGTTTGCCCTCACCCAGTGGCCGCTGTGGATCAACCAACTGGAGAGCGAGCGGACCCTGTGGCATCAGCAAGGCAGCCTGGTGGTCTCCCACCCGCAGGACGAGGCGGAGCTGGCCCAGTTCCACCGGGAGTTGCAATACATCATCGGCAGCGCCGACGGTTATCAATGGCTGGACCGCCCGGCACTGCAAAACCTGGAGCCGGACCTGAGTGACCGCTTCCAACGCGGCCTGCTGCTGGAAACCGAAGGCTTCCTCAATAATCGCGAGCTGTTGAACCAACTGTTGGCGACCATCGAGCGGCTCGGCGGCGAGTGCCACTTCGAGTGCCCGGTGGATGTCGAACCCAATACGCTCTACAACGCTGAGCGACGCTACCGTTTTGATCGAGTGATCGACTGTCGCGGCGTAGGGGCGAAACCCCAACAGCCAGCGGTGCGCGGTGTGCGCGGGGAAGTCCTTCATGTGCGAACGCGAGAGCTCGCCCTGCACCGACCGGTGCGGCTGATGCATCCGCGTTATCAGTTGTACATCGTACCCAAGCCCGACCACCGCTTTGTCATAGGTGCCACCCAGATTGAAAGCGAGGACCGCTCGCCCATGTCATTGCAGTCATCGCTGGAGCTGAGTAGTGCGCTTTACACCCTGTCACCGGCGTTTGCCGAAGCGCGCATTGTGGAGCAGTCGGTCAATCTGCGACCCACCTACCTCGACAACAATCCGCACATCCAGACCTCGGACGGATTGATCCGCGTCAATGGTCTGTTCCGCCACGGTTACCTGTTGGCGCCGGCAGTGGTCAAGCAGGTTCTGGCCGACGTTGAAGGCGCCGAAGGCACGCCGTTTGCGCCGTTCCTGCAACGCCCCCTGCCGGAGATGTCGTCCGCCCCAGAACATCCATTCAGACATTCACCATAGAAGCCCGTCTATGATTAACGTCAGCCTGAACAACGAGGCCGCTGAAATCCCCGACCAGACCCTCCTGAGCGAGGCCCTGGCGCAATGGGACTACGGCGAGCAGAAACTGGCCGTGGCCATCAACGGGGAATTCGTGCCCCGCTCCCGCTACGGTGAGGTCGCTTTGCGAGAAGGCGATCGCCTGGACATCGTCAAACCGGTGGGAGGAGGTTAAATGCACCCGGATCCGTTAACGCTTTACGGCGAAACATTCGACAGCCGTTTTCTTTTAGGAACGGCGTTGTACACCTCGCCCACCATTATGCGCGACGCCCTTCGAGCCTCGCGCTGCGACATTGTCACGCTGGGACTGCGCCGACAGAACCCCGGGGATCGCAGCGGCGATGCCTTCTGGCAATACATCAAGGACAGCGGTTGTAAGCTGCTCCCCAATACCGCCGGTTGCAAATCAGTGAAGGAAGCCGTGACCCTCGCAGAAATGTCCCGGGAAATGTTCGACACCCCCTGGGTGAAACTCGAAGTGGTGGGCGATGATTACAATCTGCAGCCGGACCCCTTCGGTTTGGTGGAGGCCGCCGATGAGCTGACGAAAAAAGGGTTCAAGGTTCTACCCTACTGCACCGATGACTTGATTGTGGGTCAGCGCCTGGTCGATGTGGGTTGCGAAGTCTTGATGCCCTGGGGCTCCCCCATCGGCACCGGTCAGGGGTTGTTGAATCGCTACAACCTGCGCACGTTACGGGAACGTCTGCCGAACATACCGATGATCATCGATGCGGGCCTGGGGGCTCCGTCGCAAGCGGCGGAAGCGATGGAAATGGGATTCGACGGCATTCTGTTGAACACCGCGGTGGCCAAGGCGCACCAACCGCCGTTAATGGCCGAAGCCTTTGCCGATGCCATTGATGCCGGACGCAAAGCCTACCACGCCGGATTGATGGAGCGGCGCCAGACGGCGAGTCCGAGTACGCCGACCATCGGCCAACCGTTCTGGCATCAGTCCTAGAGCGTGGTTGGCGGAGAGTGAAGCTCAATGCCGCGTAGGGCGCGGCGCACCCGCCTCGCTATCACCAAAGGAGCGTTCATCCGGTCATTCACGGCAGGTGGCGCCTTCGGCTTACCGTGCCCTACGCGTGACCGGGCCATAAGCAGCACGTAGGGCGTGGTAAGCGAAGCGCACCCGCCATTAAAGCAACTGGCTCCAGAGAGGAACTGTCACCAGGGAAAGCAACAGGCCGTAACCCACTACCGTCGACACCAGCCGCGGCGCCAGGCCGTGGGCCATGGCCACCACCCCGGCGGAAATCATGGACGGCATCGCCGTCTGGAGGGCAACCGCATCGGCGGCAATGGAGTCCAACCCGACCAGGGCAAACACGCCGAAAACCACCGCCGGAATCAGTACCAGCTTGTACCCAAGCCCCACGCCCAGGGGCACCATGTGTTCGCGATCAAGTTTCAACTGCCACTGCAGCCCCACAGCCACCATCACGACCGGCACCAGACTCTCACTGATACGGGCCGTGGTGTAACTTAACCACTCGGGATACTCCAACGGATAGGTCAGAAAGGCTATCGCCAACACCACCAACGGTGGAAAGGTAACGATGGCTTTGCCCACCTGCTTCAACGACATGTCTTGACCGCTGTACCAGGCTGCCACCACTACAGCATATGTATTGAGCGCGATCACCGTTCCGGTCTGATCGTAAAGCAAGGCATAGGCCAGCGCTTCCGGCGGCAGTAATGCCTGAATCAGGGGAATGCCAACAAAAGAAGTATTGCCCAGAACGATGATCAGCATCAGCGCACCGGTCACTGACCGCGACCAGTGTAGCCAACGGGCGGTGACCCAGACCAACAGCGCGGTGAAGGTCATCACGACCCAGGTGCTGATCACCGGCAAGAGGGCGCGCTGATCCAGAGTGAGCTTGGGAATTTCGGTAAGAATCATCGCCGGCAAGGCGACGTAAAGTACATAAATATTGAGAGCCGTTCCGGCGTCCGCCGGCATCCGTTTGACCCGCTGCAGCAGCAGGCCAATTCCGAGGCAGGCGACAATCAGGAACAGGTGGCTCATGAACCGACCTTAGGAGCGGCGTCCGCTTTTGTCATTCCTTCCGCGGCCACCGGAGTCTTTCCCGGGTGCACCCGCCGGCTTTTTACCCGAGGCTCCTCCCGGCTTTTTGCTCGTTCCCTTGGCGGCCCCTTTGCGTTGAGTTTTCCCACGCCCGCCCTGCTCTTTCGGTTTTTTCCGACCGGCGAACGGGTTTTCACTGGACTTGAATTCGATGCGCACCGGCGTGCCTTCCAGGTCCAGCACCTGTCGGAACGTTTTTTCCAGATAGCGCGCGTAGTGATTGGGCACGGCGGCGGTCTGGTTGCCGTGAATCACAATGATGGGCGGGTTGTGGCCACCAGGGTGAGCGTATCGCAGTTTGATGCGACGGCCATTGATCATCGGGGGCTGGTGTTCGCGCACCGCGTCCTGCAACACCCGGGTCAGGAAGTTGGTGGAGAACTTGTCCGTGGCCGAGCGATAGGCGCCTTCCACGGACTCGTACAGATGCCCCACGCCCGTGCCATGAAGCGCCGAGATAAAATGAATCTTGGCAAAGTCGACAAACCGCAGGCGGCGCTCCAGCTCATTGCGCACATACTGCTTGTGGCCGTCTTCCAGGCCATCCCATTTATTGAGCGCGATCACCAGCCCGCGACCGGCGTCCAGCACGCTGCCCATCAGGTGCAGGTCCTGGTCCACCACGCCCTCGCTCGCATCCATCACCAGGATCGCCACATGGGCATCGTCGATGGCCTGCAGGGTCTTGACGATGGAAAACTTCTCCACCGATTCAGAGACGTTCTTCCGGCGACGCACCCCGGCGGTATCGATCAGGGTGTAGGGTTTCTCGAACCGCTCGTAGTGAATGTAAACGCTGTCCCGGGTCGTGCCGGGCTGGTCGTAGACCACTACCCGCTCTTCCCCGAGCATGCGGTTCACCAGGGTGGACTTGCCCACGTTGGGGCGACCCACCACGGCAATCTTGATGCCCTGGGCGATGAGGGGTGGCGCTTCTTCCTCTGGCGGTGGCAACTGCTCCACCACCTCGGACATCATGGTTTTCACACCCCGGCCGTGGGTGGCCGTAGTCGGGAAAATTTCCCCCAGCCCCAGCTCGTAGAAGGGCGACAGTGCCAGGTCCGGGTCGACGCCGTCGATCTTGTTGGCGACCAGGTAGGTTTTCTTGTTTTCCACCCGCAGGTGGCGGGCGATCATCTCATCGGCGGCGGTCAGGCCAACACGCGCATCAAGGATGAACAGCACCACATCGGCCTCCTGAATGGCCAGCAGGGACTGGCCCGCCATGGCACTATCGATGCCCTCTTCTTCTCCGCTGATGCCCCCGGTGTCGATGAGCATAACCCGGCGGCCTTCCACTTCGGCCTCGCCGTACTTGCGGTCCCGCGTCAGGCCCGGGTAGTTGGCTACCAGGGCGTCGCGGCTGCGCGTCAGGCGGTTGAACAGCGTGGATTTGCCCACATTGGGGCGGCCCACCAGGGCGATGACTGGAATCATAACGACGGTATCACGGGTGCAGAGGATTAAGAGGCGTTGCGGGCAACGCGAAGGCGCCTAGGATAGCGGATTGCGGCCCTTTTAAACAGCCTGGCCGCATTTTATGCCACCTGGCCACGCTTTTATACTACCTAAAAAGTGCCTGAAACGAAAAACCGCCGGAATGGCGACCCTGTGGGTCGTCGCTCCGGCGGTTTTGCCTCGGGCGGCTGACAAACCAGCCGCCAACGAAATGTCAGTCCAGGGGTTTGATTTCCAGCGCAAAAAGGTCGCCGTCGTCGGTCTGCACATACAGGGCCGAGCCGTCGGTGACCATCTGGCCGGAAATACCGCCACGATCCAGGCGATCCCGGGCCGCAAAGGCACCGTCGGACTGGTTCAGCAGGTGCAGGTAACCATCGTAGTCGCCCACGGCGATGTAGTCGCCCATAACCTGCGGGCCATTGATGTGACGGCGCAGCAACTGGTCGTTCTCCCAACGGGTTTCGCCGGTAGTGGTACTCAGTGCACGGACCACGCTGTCCGCCTGGGACAGGAACAGGGTCCGGTCGGCCACCGCGACGTCATTGTGGGTGGAGGCTTCCTGACTCCACAAGGGCCGGCCACTGGAGGCGCTGACCGCCATGACATTGCCCTGATAGGAAGCCAGGTAAACCGTGGAGTTGACCAGGACAGGCGTGGCGTCCACGTCAACCATGCGTTCGATTTCCGAGCGCCCCTGTGGCAGCGCTACCCGGCGTTCCCACAACGTCAACCCGTTGTCTGGATCGAACGCCATTACCTTGCCATTGGCAAATGCCGCGATAACGGCAGAGCCCGTCATCAGGGGCGACGCCGTACCGCGCAGAGTCAGCACCGGAGGCTGGTTTTCGTACTGCCAGAGGATCTCACCGCTCTGAGCGTTCAGCGCAAAGAGCTTGCCATCGATGGACTGCACCGCCACCCGCTCGCCGTCGGTTTGTGGCGAGGAGACAACCTCACTCGTCAACTGCTGTCGCCAGAGCTCTTCCCCGTTATCCCGGGACAGGGCCACCACTTCACCACTACGAGTGCCGTACAGCACCCGTTCAGCACCGGTTCCTACGCCGCCGGAAATGGCGTCGTCAGTTTTCCGCCGCCAAAGGCGATCACCGGACTCGGTATCAACGGCAACCACCACACCGTCAAAACTGGCCGCATAAAGCGCGCCGTCCTGAAGGCTCGGGCTCAGTTTGACCACTTTGCCCTCGGTGCCATCCCCGACACCGGTTTTCCAGCGGACATCGAGCTCGACGGTCGGCTCGAATTCCACCAATTCAACCGGCTCGGTCCCGTCGTCCTTGGAAAACAGGGCACAGCCGGAAAATAACAAACTACATAGCGCCAGTGCGCATAACCTCATGAAGCATTCTCCTCGGGGCCCGGCGCTTCGCTGTCATTCGCGGTGGCCGGTTGCAAATTGTCGAGTTTCATCTGCAGCAACCGCTGACGATTTTGCTGCTGCATATCCAGTGATTCCAACGCGGACTGATAGGCTTCAATTGCCCCATCGGTGTTGCCCTGCTGACTGAGAATATCGCCTCTCACTTCGGCGTATTCGGCTTGCATGGCCTTGGACGGGTTACCCGCCTCCAGTGCCGCCAACGCATCGTCAAGCTCACCCTGCGCGGCGATGACCCGCGCCAGCCGTACCTGAGCCAGCTGCCGGGTTTCTTCGCTGGGCTGTTGATCCAGCACCCAACGCAGCTCGCTCTCGGCGGTTTCGAGGTCCCCGTCCTTCACGGCTTGGCCGGCATGAATCAGAGCCGCGTTAATACCGTAAGCGCTGTCGGCGTGGTTCTCCTTGAGCTGGCTGACCAGCTCGGCGACTTCGGCACGCGCTTCGTCCGAAATCGCCTCGCCACTCTGGACCCGCAAAGTGTCCAACAGTTCCGAATAAAGCGCGGAACCGGAGGTGGCTTTGGCCAGTTGTTGGTCCTGATAGGTGGTCCAGCCAAAATAGCCCCCCACCGCAACCACGACGGCGGTGACGACCCATTTGCCGTTTTCTTTCCACCAGCGTTTGAGTGCCTCAAGCTGTTCTTCTTCGGTCAAATCACTCACGATGTGCTCCTGTTATTGTCGATCTTGTCGTATAAAACTCAGTTCTGGGTATTCAGTGCCGGCCAACGAGACCGAAGCCGGTCAGCCACCTCGGGCACGGACAGCGTTTCCTGGGGCTGATCCTCGCGCAGGTATTTCACGCTCAGCAACCCGGACTGGGCTTCGTCCTCACCGAGGATCAGCGCCACTTCGGCCCCGCTCTTATCCGCTTTTTTCATTTGACTCTTGAGGCTGCCGCCGCCGCAGTGGCTCAGCAACTGAAGCCCCGGCAAGGCATCGCGCAGCTGCTCCGCCAGCGACAGTGCGGTGGATTGTACCTCACCCACCGCCACAAGATAGACCTGTGTGTGTCGATCCAGCCCTGCGGGTAACTGTTCTGTGGCCTGGAGCAACAACAGCAGCCGCTCCAGCCCGATTCCAAAGCCGATCGCGGGGGTGGGCTTGCCGCCCAGTTGTTCGACCAGGCCGTCGTAGCGGCCTCCGGCGCAGATGGTGCCCTGGGCGCCCAGGGCGTCGGTGACCCACTCGAACGCGGTCTTGCCATAGTAGTCCAGGCCGCGCACCAGCCGGGGGTTGACCTCAAACGGAACGCCGGCGGCGTTCAGAATATCCTGCAACCGCTCGAAGTGCTCGCGGGATTCGTCATCCAGGTGATCTATCAGCATCGGCGCGCCATCGAGCAGTTTTTGGGTATCCGGGCTTTTACTGTCGAGGATGCGTAGCGGGTTACTACCGAGACGCCGTTGGCTGTCTTCGTCCAACTGCTCCTTGTACTGGCTCAGGTAGTCAACCAGGGCGCTCTTGTAGTTGGCCCGGGCCTCGGCGCTGCCCAGGCTGTTCAGTTGCAGCGTCACTCTGTCAGCCACACCCAGCTCACGCAGAATACGCGCGCTCAGCAACAGTACTTCGGCGTCGATGTCGGGGCCGGTCATGCCGAACACTTCCACGCCTACCTGGTGGAACTGACGATAACGGCCTTTCTGCGGACGTTCGTGGCGGAACATGGGGCCCATGTACCACAACCGTTGGGTCTGATTGTAGAGCAGGCCGTGCTGTTCGCAGGCGCGCACGCAGGAGGCGGTGCCTTCGGGCCGCAGGGTGAGGCTATCGCCGTTGCGGTCATCGAAGGTGTACATTTCTTTTTCGACAATGTCGGTCACTTCGCCGATGGAGCGCTTGAACAGTTCGGTGTTTTCGAGGATGGGGAAGCGTATTTCCCGGTAGCTGTATTGCTGGAGAATGCGTTTGAGGGTGCTCTCCAGGTATTGCCACTGGCCGGAGTCGTCCGGCAGCAGGTCGTTCATTCCTCGTATGGCTTGGAGTTTTTTCAAGGGGCTATCCTAAGTCTCTTTTCTCGTAATCTACTGTGCCAATAAAATTGCCCGGTTTGCCATCAGGCCCGGATAATCATGTTCTCTTCTTCTTTGGCGAGAAGCGCCTTTTTCTGCTCAGCTTTTTCCCGGATCAACCGCTCAAGGTCATCAACCAGGGTGTCGTTGTTCAGCTTCTGGCTGGGCTTGCCGTCGATGTAGATCAGGTTGTTGGGCGTTCCGCCCGCGAGGCCCAGGTCCGCTTCTTTCGCTTCGCCCGGGCCGTTGACCACGCAGCCGATGACGGCGACATCCAGCGGCACGGTGATGTCCTCTACCCGCTGTTCCAGTTCATTCATGGTTTTGATCACATCAAAGTTCTGCCGCGAGCAACTCGGGCAGGCGATGAAGTTCACGCCTTTGTTGCGAAGCTTCAGACTCTTGAGCAGGTCCCACGCGACTTTGACTTCTTCCACCGGATCAGCCGCCAGGGAGATGCGGATGGTATCGCCGATGCCGTCCATGAGCAGAGCGCCCAACCCGACGGAGGATTTGACGGTGCCCGAGCGCAGGCCGCCGGCCTCGGTGATACCGAGGTGCAGCGGTTGGTCAATCTGGGCGGCCAGTTTGCGATAGGCCGCAACCGCCATGAAAACGTCCGAGGCCTTGACGCTGACCTTGAAGTCGTAAAAGTTGAGCCGGTCCAGAATCTCGACGTGGCGCAGGGCGGATTCGACCAACGCATCGGGGGTGGGCTCGCCGTATTTTTTCTGCAGGTCTTTTTCCAGAGAGCCGGCGTTGACGCCGATGCGGATCGGAATATTGAGGTCGCGCGCCTTGTCCACCACCGCGCGGATGCGCTTTTCCCGGCCGATATTGCCCGGGTTGATGCGCAGGCAGTCTACGCCCAGGTCGGCGACGCGCAGGGCGATGCGGTAATCAAAATGGATATCCGCCACCAGCGGCAGATCGACCTGCTTCCGGATTTCTCCGAAGGCTTCGGCGGCGTCCATGGTGGGGACGGACACTCGCACAATGTCAGCGCCGGCGAGTTGCAGACGTTGAATCTGTTCAACAGTCGCCGCCACATCATTGGTGTCGGTGTTGGTCATGCTCTGCACGGAGATGGGAGCCCCTCCGCCCACAGGCACCTGGCCGACCATAATCTGGCGGGATTGACGGCGTTTAATCGGTGACTCGGTGTGCATGATGCGATCCTGTCGGAGTTGTCAGTACAAAAACATTAATTGACGGTCACGGCCATGTAGCGGCCGCTGGGCGGACGATCAAACTCGAATGGCTCGCCATTGAGCTGGATGTTTGCGCCAGCAGCATTACCCAGCTTGACGGTAAACGGGGCCTCGCCCTGCAGCTCCAGCGTCTGGCCGGGCTGCATCAGATCGGTTTCGAGCACATCGCCGCGGCTGTCGGTCACTTCGAGCCAACACTCTTCGGTAAAACTCAGCCGCATCTGGTCGAGATTGTCGTTCTCGGTCCCGGCCTCGGGCTCATTGAGGGAGGCGGCTTCTTCCAGGGAATTCCCCGATTCAGCAGCCGCCACAGAGGCCTGGGTTTGCGGGGCTTGAGTGTCGCCGGCGCCAGGTGTGGGCTGTGCCAATGCGGCGTCAGGGCCTTCGGCGCTACTTCCGACCGGCGCATTTCCGGGCGACTCACTCTGGGTGGCAACCGGGTCGGCCGGCGTATCCTGAAAAGCACCGGTTTGCGTCGGCTCACCATCGTTCGCCGGGCCATTGGGCGCCACGTCCGAGACCGGGTCCATTACCGGCGCTGGCTCGACAGTGTCCTGCCGGTTCCCCAAAAACCAGACCGACAGCGCCCAGATGCCCGCCAAGAGCACAATAATCCAGATAATGAACTTGCCCATTGACCGGGCCGGAGCGGGCACGTTGATCTGCAGCGGACTCTCTTCCGGCTCGTCCCCCAGGCCCGCCTCGCGGCGCGTCTGTTTGTAGGCATCGAGTATGGTGTTCGGGTCGAGGTTCAGCAGCTTGGAATAGGTGCGCAGATAGCCACGGATAAACGTATCCGAGTGCAGTTTCTCGTACTCGTCCGCTTCCAGGGCACGAACCTTGGTGACGGTCATCCGCAGTTCGCGGGCAACGTCTTCCTCGCTCAGTTTCGCCTGTTCGCGAGCGGACTTCAGCAACGCGCCGGGGCGTTCGCCAGGGGCGCTGGCCGGCTCGTTGTTCTCTAATGGTTCGTCGGCTGACATCGGGACCTCATTGACTCAATTCACGCTTGTATTCCAGATACTCATCGGAATACGGGAAGCGGTTTTTTAACGCATTGGCATAGCTGGCCTCTTTGTCCTTGTTGCCAAAAATGCGTTCGATTTTGATACCGAGTAACAGTGTTCTCGCGGACTGTCGAGCGATCTGCGAATACTGATCCAGGTATTCCTTAGTCTTGGAGTATTCCTGCTCCTGGAAACTGATTGCGGCCAACTCCACTAACACCGCTGCCATTTTGGGGTCCAGGTTGTAGGCATGTTCAAAGGCGGCCTTGGCTCTCTCGTCCCGGCCCAGCTCCAGCGCGGCGCGGCCCAGGCTCAATAGCGCCCGGGCGCGATTGTCGTAGTTGAGGTCCCGACTGACAATTGCAAATTGCTCGAAGGCGTCTTCGTAGCGCCCCTGCTGATACAGAAACGCCGCGTAGTTGTTGCGCGCCTGGGAGAAGTTGGGATCCTCCTTCAGGGCCCGCTTGAAACGGGTCTCCGCCAGCTCAACTTCGCCTTCCAGTTGAAATAGAACCGCCTGGGCGGCAAAGCCTTTGGCTGAGTCGTCATTCAGCTCGAAAATTTTCTGAATATGGTGACGGGCGGAATCTCGGTTGCGATTATCGAGGTAGGCCAGCGCAAGTTTGTAGTGGGTCTCGAGCGCAGCTTCCCGGTCAATGTCGCCCCCCGTGGTCTGGGTCACACAACCGAACAGGCCCAGGCAGAAGACCGCCAGACAGAATGTCCGAATCAGAGTAAGCAAATTGGTGGCTGTTCTTATCATGGTGACCCTCGTTGCCCCGGCCATCACCTCAGGGTGATGGCGCAATAATCTTGACCGTTTGCAGTTCATCGAACTTGGCCCGATAGCGCTCACTGCGCTTGGTCACATCATTGACCGTGCCCGCCAGTTGCCCGCAGGCCGCGTCAATATCTTCACCACGGGTGGTTCGAATCGTGGTGATGAATCCCGCTTCCATCAGAATCGTCTGGAAGCGTCGCATGGCGTTGTTGCTGACCCGCTTGTAATTCGACAGTTTGAACGGATTGAACGGGATCAGATTGATTTTGACCGGCACATCCTTCAAAAGCTCCGCAAGCTGATGAGCGTGTTCGGGGCGATCATTGACGTGGTCAATCAGGGTGTACTCAATGGTGATGCGCCGGTGGGTATCCGGCAGGCCCGCGATATAACGCTTGGCCGAGTCCAGCAGGACGGCGATCGGATACTTTCTGTTGATCGGCACCAGCTCGTTGCGCAATTCATCGTTGGGGGCATGTAACGAGATCGCAAGGCAGGCATCGGTGTACTGACCGAGTTTATCCAGCGCGGGAACCACACCGGAGGTGCTGAGCGTTACCCGACGCTTGGAGATGCCGTAGGCATTGTCCTCCATCATGAGGTTCATGGCGTCGACCACGTTGTCGAAGTTCATCAGCGGCTCGCCCATGCCCATCATCACCACGTTGGTCACTTTACGCGGCCCGTTGGGCTGAAGCTGGTCGAAGGATTTCGCCGCAATCCAGACCTGGCCGATGATTTCCGCCGCGGTCAGATCCCGGTCAAAGCCCTGCTTGCCCGTGGCGCAGAAACTGCAGTCCAGGGAACAGCCCACCTGGGAGGAGACACAAAGCGTCCCCCGGTCGCCCTCGGGAATGAACACGGTTTCCACGACACTGCCACCGGTGACCCGGATCAGGAACTTGCGGGTGCCATCGGTGGAGTCCAACTGCTGGATGACTTCGGGCGCACGGATTTCGGCGTGGGCCTTGAGTTTTTCCCGCAACGCCTTGCTGACGTTGGTCATCTCATCGAAGTTGTCCGCCCCGCGCTGATGAATCCATTTGAGCACCTGGGTGGCGCGAAAGCGTTTCTCGCCCAGGGTTTCAAAGAAGGCCACCAGCTTGGCCTCGGGCATGCCGAGGAGGTTCACCCGCGCCGTTTCGGGGGCGGATTCGGTGGTATTGTCAGCAGTTGCAGCAGTCATGGTCATAACCTGGATAAACAGAGCCCGGCGGTTTCAGCGGACGAAAATCTCGCCGGGTTCAAAAAAGTATGCGATTTCCCGCTCCGCCGACTCCGGTGAGTCAGAGCCGTGAGCGGTATTGACGCCCACACTCTCGGCGTAGTCCGCACGAATGGTGCCGGGGGCGGCTTCCTTGGGATTGGTAGCGCCCATCAGCTCCCGGTTGCGCGCGATGGCGTCTTCACCGGAGAGTACCTGAACACAGACCGGGCCGGAGGTCATAAAGTCCACCAGACCGTCAAAAAACGGCTTGCCCTTGTGCTCGGCGTAGAAGCCCTCGGCCTGTTCCCGGGTCAGGTGAACCATTTTAAGTGCCACGATTTTGAGGCCAGCCTGCTCGAAACGGCTCTCAATGGCACCGATCAGGTTTTTCTTCACCGCATCCGGCTTGATGATGGAGAGGGTTTGTTGTTCTGGCATTGCTTGCTCCAATGGTCCAATCGCGTCTGTCAGGGCTCCAGCCCTCGCGGGGTCGGAGAAATGCGGGAATTATACGCGGGTTGCGGCCATAAACCACCCCGGAATGGCGCGATTCGGCGCTGATTGTGCACTCTGCCGCACCCCGAGAGGGCCGAGGAGCGGGCGTCAGGCGTTGCGGGCAATTTCCTGGATGCGCGCGACCATGGCGCGCAGGCCATTCCCCCGAGTGGCACTGAGGTGTTTCAGCAGGTTGAGCTCATCGAAATAGCCTTCAATATCAAAGTCCAGCACCTCTTTCGGGGTCTTGGCGTTATAGGCCGCCAACACCACGCCCAACAGACCGCGCACAATAAAGGCATCGCTGTCGGCATCAAAGTACAGGCGGCCACCCTCTTCCCGGTGAACCAGCCAGACCTGGCTCTGGCAGCCGCGCACCAGATTCTGTTCCACTTGCTGGGACGGGTCCAGGGACGGGACCTCTTTGCCCAGATCAATGATATATTTGTAGCGATCCTCCCAGGTGTCGAAAAAACTGAGGGTCTCGACGATATCATCGGCGGTGATTTCGGTACCAAACGTAGACATACAACTTCCTAAAAGAACATTCCGGTTTCAAGCTGGGCTTCTTCGCTCATCATTTCGCGGTGCCAGGGCGGGTCAAACACCAGCTTGACGGCCACGACCTCAACATGGGGCACCTTGGCGACACGCCGCTCAACATCACCAACCAACACCGGCCCCATGCCGCATGCGGGGGCGGTCAAGGTCATCTCGACTTCCACGCGCTTTCGTTGCTGGTCGACATCCAGGCGGTAAATGAGCCCCAGGTTCACCAGGTCCACGGGAATTTCCGGGTCATAGACCGTGCGCAATGCCTCCCAGACCTGCTCCTCATGGATGCGGCCGTCGGGCGGTGCGGGGAAGTCGAGCACCTGCTCTTCCAGCCCGAGGGCGCCGGCGTCGGTGCCGTCGACCCGCACCATCTGGCCGTGGTAGGTCAGCGTGTAATTGCCCCCCAGGGACTGGGTGATCGTCACGAAAGTGTCTTTGGGGATGGTTAATGGTGTACCGTCCGGCACCCGGCGGGCGGGACAGTCCGCCTGGGCCACCACCATACGTCGTTCGATCATGGAGTCAGTTCACGCTAAAGCTTTCACCACAGCCACAGTAATCCTGGGCGTTGGGATTGAGGAATTTGAGTTGGCGATTGACGCCTTCCACGACGTAGTCAATTTCGGTGCCGGTCACCACGGTCAGGCTGTCCGGGTCCACATACAGTGCCACGTCTTCATCAAGGGCGTAGTATACGTCCCCCTCGCGGGGCTCCTGAACCAGATCCACCACGTACATAAAACCGGTGCAGCCGCTTTCTTTCACGCTCAAGCGCACGGCCGTCGCATCGTCATTCGTAGCGATCTGCCGACGGAAGTGCTCGACGGCAGCCGGAGTGACCGTAACGGCCTGCCGAGCGGGATCATAGGATTCTACTGGCATCTCACTCTGCTCCTGTATTCATCAAAAAAACTGCCGGGCCTTGTCCAGCGCCTCGAACAGTCGGTCCACCTCGTCAAAGGTGTTGTAAAAACTGAAACTGGCCCGGACGGTACCGGGTATTCCGTACTGCTCCATGATGGGTTCCGCACAGTGGTTCCCAGTGCGTACCGCCACGCCCTGCTGATCCAGCAAAAAGCCGAGGTCATTGGGGTGGGTACCCTCCACCAGAAAGCTCAGCACGCTGACTTTGTGGGCTGCCGTGCCCACCAGCGTCACCCCTTCGGTGGCCTGGGCCTTCTCTTCCGCGTAGGCCAGCAGCACGCGCTCATAGGCCACCGCAGCCGCCCGGTCCAGACCGTTGACATAATCAATGGCGGCAGCCAGGCCGATGGCGCCGGCAATGTCCGGCGTGCCCGCCTCAAACTTGTAGGGCAAGGGGCCAAAAGAGGTGCCCTCGAAGCTGACGTGTTGAATCATCTCACCGCCGCCCTGATAGGGTGGCATGGCCTCGAGCAGTTCACGCCGGCCGTAGAGAACACCGATACCCGTTGGCCCGAACAGCTTGTGAGCGGAAAACGCATAGAAATCACAATCGAGCGCCTGAACATCCACGGGCCAGTGGCTCACGGCCTGGGCCCCGTCGATCATGACCAGCGCGCCCGCCTCGTGAGCGGCTTGAATGATCTGCTCAATCGGGTTGACGGTACCGAGGGCATTGGACACATGCCCGACGGAAACCATTCGCACCCTGCCCTCTTTGAGCTTCGACTCGAACGCCTCCATATCCAGGGTACCGGTCTTGTCCACCGGAATGGCTTCGACCCGCGCTCCGGTCGCCTCGGCGATCATCTGCCAGGGCACGATGTTGGAGTGATGCTCCATGGCGGAGACCAGAATCCGGTCACCGGGCTTGAGTTCGGTGCGCCCCCAACTGTGGGCCACCAGGTTGACGCTCTCGGTGGTGCCGCGCGTCCAGAGAATCTGCTCGCGACCCGGCGCATTCAGAAACTGGGCGACAGTTTCCCGCGCGCCTTCGAACTTGGCGGTGGCGCGCTCGGCCAAGGCGTGCGCACCGCGATGCACATTACTGTTGTCGTACAGGTAATAGTCGCTGATGGCGTCAATCACGGCCCGGGGCTTTTGCGTCGTAGCGGCGTTATCCAGATACACCAACGGATGCCCGTTCACCTGCTGGTGCAGGATGGGGAAGTCCTGTCGAACCGCTTCGACGTCAAAATGCGTGGTCGGGTCTGCGCGTTCCGCGTTGTTCATAAGCTCTCTTCAAGTCTCATCACGTTAAGGCCTCGGCCCTATTCGTACTGGAGGTGTTGCAACAGTTCTTTATTGGAACTGAACAGGCCGGCCAACCGGGGCGCCAGGTAATCCCGCACGGCGGGTTCGGCCACATCCTGCAACAACTCGTTGATAAAGCCGAAACTGAGCATCACCTGGGCTTCATCCCGGGAAATACCGCGCGCCTGCAGATAATACATGGCGTCTTTGTTCAACTGACTGACGGTGGCCCCGTGGGCACACTTCACATCGTCGGCGTAAATTTCCAGCTCCGGCTTGGTATCTATTTCCGCCTTGGACGAGGTCAGCAGGTTCTTGTTACTGAGCTCCGCCAGGGTTTTCTGGGCGTCCTTGTGAATGTGGATACGACCGTTAAATACCGCGTGGGCGGAATCGCTGATAATGCCGCGAAAGACCTCGTTGCTGGTGCAGTGCGGCACCTTGTGCTGCACGTTGGTGTGGTAGTCCACAAACTGCTTGTTCTTGGGCAGGTACACGCCCTGCAGATCCAGGTGCGCCCCTTCGCCGCAATGATTGATCTGGTAGTCAATCCGCTTGAGTTTGCTGCCCAGGGAAACGGTAAACCCGCGCAAGCGCGCGCTGCGCTGCAGGTTGGCGTGGATACCGCCCACATGCAGCAGGTTTTCCTCTTCCAGGTTAATGCGGTAGTGACGCAGCTCGGCGTTCTCTCCCACATTGACTTCGGTCAGGCTGTTGACGAAGCCGTCCTGCTCATCGTCGGTCGAGGCGAAATGCTCAATCACGCTGGCGCGCGCGCCGGTCTCAAGTACCACCAACAGACGCTGGTTCGCCGTCGCGGGCACGCCGGTGGGCGTGGAGACGTGAACAATGTACAACGGCTTGCTCAGCTCGCCATTCTTGGGCACATGCACCAGCACGCCGTCTTCCGAGGCCCAGGCATTGCTCAAGGCCGCAAACAGGTGCTGTTCACTGTCGACAATGTGGCCCAGGTGCTCGGCGATCACCGCATGCTGGTCTGCCGTGGCGTCACCAAACCGAACGACTTCGGCGGGCAACTCCGAATCCGAGGCGTCCGCGTCGAACTCTCCGTTGACGAAAACCAGGCGCGTGGCATCGAGCTCCAGAAATTCAATCCGGTCCTGCCAGCCTGACGTTTTCGCCGCCCACTGTTGAAACTCGGAGCGCTGCAGCGGCGCCAGCGGGGTGTATTTCCAGTTCTCGGTTTTGCGGGTGGGCCAGGGAGACTTCAGCCACTGCTGAGCGCCGGTCTTGCGCACCTGGGCCAACCAGTCCGGGTTGTCTTGCTGCCCGGCCAACTGGAGTGCCTGTTGCTGAAAATCGCTCATGGCTTAGGCCACCTCCTCTTCAACCCAACTATAACCTTTGGCTTCCAGTTCTTCCGCCAGTTCCTTACCACCGGTTTTGACAATGCGACCACCGGCCAGAACGTGGACCTTATCGGGCACGATGTAGTTGAGCAGGCGCTGGTAGTGAGTCACCACCACAAAGCTGCGATCTTCGGCGCGCATGGCGTTCACGCCTTTGGCGACGACCTGCAGGGCGTCGATATCCAGGCCCGAGTCGGTTTCATCGAGAATGCACAGCGTAGGTTTGAGCAACATCATCTGCAGAATTTCATTGCGCTTTTTCTCGCCCCCGGAGAAGCCTTCGTTGACGCCGCGCTTGAGGAACGACGGGTCCAGATCCACTTCTTTACAGGTTTCCCGCGCGAGCTTGAGAAAGTCCACGGAGGAGATGGCGTCTTCCCCGCGGTGCTCGCGATGCGCATCCACCGCCGCTTTCAGGAATTCCATGTTGCTGACGCCGGGAATTTCCACCGGATACTGGAACGCCAGAAAAAGTCCTTCCCGGGCGCGCTCTTCCGGCTCAAGGTCGAACAGGTTTTTACCATTGAAGTCGACGCTGCCGCCGGTCACTTTGTAGGCTTCACGGCCGGTAAGGACGTTGCCCAGGGTGCTTTTACCGGAACCGTTGGGGCCCATGATGGCGTGCACTTCGCCCGGTTTGATGTCCAGGCTCAGGCCTTTGAGGATCTCTTCGTTTTCGATACTGGCACGAAGGTCTTTAATGGTCAGCATAGTGTCGGTTTCCAATGTCTTAAAACGTAAATTCGATGATTAACCCACGGAGCCTTCAAGGCTCACTTCAAGCAGCTTGCCGGCTTCCACGGCGAACTCCATGGGCAGCTCTTTGAACACTTCCCGGCAGAAGCCGTTGACGATCATGGAAACGGCTTTCTCCGGATCCAGGCCGCGCTGCTGGCAGAGGAACATCTGATCCTCACTCACCTTGGAGGTGGTGGCCTCGTGTTCAATCACCGCCGAGGGGTTTTTGCTTTCGATGTAGGGGAAGGTGTGCGCCCCGCAACGATCGCCGATCAGCAGCGAATCACACTGAGTGTAGTTGCGGGCGCCCTCGGCCCCCGGGTTCATCCGCACCAGGCCGCGATAGGCGTTGGAACTCTGCCCGGCCGAAATCCCCTTGGAAATAATGGTCGAGCGGGTGTTCTTACCAATGTGAATCATCTTGGTGCCGGTATCGGCCTGCTGATGATTGTTGGTCAGGGCCACCGAGTAAAACTCGCCCACACTGTTATCACCGCGCAGGATGCAGCTGGGGTACTTCCAGGTCACGGCCGAGCCGGTTTCTACCTGGGTCCAGGAGATTTTGGAGTTGGTGTGGCAGATACCGCGCTTGGTGACGAAGTTGAAGATGCCGCCCTTGCCTTCTTCGTCGCCGGGGTACCAGTTCTGGACGGTGGAGTATTTGATCTCCGCATTGTCCAGTGCCACCAGCTCCACCACCGCCGCGTGTAGCTGGTTTTCATCACGCATGGGCGCGGTGCAGCCTTCGAGGTAGCTCACGTGGGAACCCTCTTCGGCGATAATCAAGGTCCGCTCAAACTGCCCGGTGTTCTGTTCGTTGATCCGGAAATAAGTGGACAGCTCCATCGGGCAACGCACGCCCTTGGGGATGTACACGAAGGAGCCGTCGGAGAAGACCGCCGAGTTGAGCGCGGCGTAGTAGTTGTCTTTCTGTGGGACAACCGTGCCCAGGTATTTTTTGATCAGCTCCGGGTACTCGTGCACCGCTTCGCTGATGGAGCAGAAAATCACGCCGGCTTCTTTCAGTTTTTCCCGGAAGGTGGTCACGACCGAGACCGAATCGAACACCATGTCCACGGCCACGCCGGCGAGCATTTCCTGCTCGTGAACCGGAATGCCCAGCTTTTCATAGGTACGCAACAGCTCCGGATCAACTTCGTCCAGGCTCTTGGGACGGTCTTCCATACTTTTCGGCTGAGAAAAGTAAGACAGGGACTGAAAATCCACTTTGGGATAATTCACGTGAGCCCAGCTGGGCTCTTCCATTTTCTCCCAGGCGCGAAAGGCCTGCAGACGCCACTCCAGCATCCACTCGGGCTCGCCTTTTTTGGCGGAAATAAACCGCACCACGTCTTCGTTCAGACCGGGCGGCAAAGTATCCGTGTCGATCTGGGTATGGAAACCAGCGGCGTACTCCCGCTTGATCATCTTTTCAACTTGTTGCTCTGCCATCACTTCACCTCTGTCTCCGGTTATCGGAGTGAGTTAGCTAATCAGTGTGTGTTCGTGTCGTTATACCGGTGAAACCGGGTGCCCTGTTGGCCGGGCACTTTCAATAATCATGCGCCCGCTGTTCATGCGCTTTTGCGCCGCAGCTTGGTGACCACGTCCCGAATGTGTTGAATCGTGAATGCGACGTCTTCTTCCGTCGTCAGCCGCCCCAAACTGATACGCAGGGAGGACTGGGCCAGATCGTCGCTCAGGCCGATTGCCTTCAATACATAGCTCGGCTCGAGGCTGGCCGAAGTGCAGGCCGAACCGGTTGCCACCGCAATCTGGCGCAGGGACAACAGCAGCATTTCGCCATCACAGCCGCTGAACGCCAGGTTCAAATGGCCGCCTACCGTGTGCTCAAGGTCACTGTTGACCTGAATACCCGGCAAGTCGCGGATGCCCTGCCAGAGCCGGTCCCGCAGCCCGGTAATGCGGGCGGTATCAGATTCCAGGCGCTCGGCGGCCAGTTCCGCAGCCGCTCCCATGCCCACGCATTGGTGAGTGGGCAAGGTGCCCGAGCGCATGCCTCGCTCGTGGCCGCCGCCGTGGATCTGGGATTCGATCCGTACATCCGGGTGGCGACGCACATAGAGCGCGCCAATGCCTTTGGGGCCATACATTTTGTGGGCGGACAGGGACATCAGGTCCACGAACTGCTCGGTGACGGACAGCGGCAGTTTGCCGGCGCTCTGGGCCGCGTCCACATGAAACAGAATGCCCCGCTCCCGACAGAGCGCCCCGAGGGCGCCGATGTCATTGATACTGCCCAGCTCGTTGTTCACATGCATGACGCTGACCAGAAAGGTGTCTTCCCGCAGGGCCGCTTCCAGCGCGCCCGGGCGAATTCGTCCGGCGCTGTCAGGCTCCAGAAACGTGACCTCCACGCCCCGGTCGGCCAGCCATTTCGCCGGGTCCAACACCGCTTTGTGCTCGATCGAGGAGACGATCAGGTGGCCGCCGCGTTTTTCCCCGTGGCGGCGGGCGTCCCACGCACCTTTCAGGGCCAGGTTGTCGGCCTCTGTGGCGCCGCTGGTCCAGACAATTTCCCGCGAGTCCGCCCCAATCAGGTCCGCCACCTGTTGACGGGCGGTTTCCACCGCCTCCTCGGCCTGCCAACCATAAAGGTGGGACCGGGAGGCCGGGTTGGCAAAGTTACCCTCCCGGGTCAGACACGCCGCCATCCGCTCCGCCACTGCCGGGTCGACCGGTGTGGTGGCGGCATAGTCGAGATAAACCGGTTGGCGCGGGGCGCCGGGTTTCTCTGCGGGCGTCATGGGCGGCTTCACCTCCGTCATTCAATCTCTCGGGCGGGTTAAATCTGGCTGCAGGCGATCTGCTCAGCGGTTATACGCTGCTGGTTGTCCTGGCGGTCACGCACGCTCTGGATATCGCGGCGCTGGACAAGGTCTGCCAGGGAAATATCGCTCAAAAACCGATGAATCTGGGCGCTCAGGTCTTCCCATAAATGGTGCGTCAGGCAGACCTCGCCGTGCTGACAGTCGCCTTTTCCCTCGCAGCGGGTGGCATCGAGCGACTCGCTGACCGCATCGACCACCTGGGCCACGGATATGGTCTTCAGCTCACCGGCCAGGCGGTAACCGCCGCCGGGGCCGCGTACACTGCTGACCAGCTGTTGCCGTCTCAACTTGGCAAACAACTGCTCCAGATACGAGAGCGAGATGCCCTGCCGATTGGAAATATCCGCAAGGCTGACCGGCCCCTGCTCACTGTGCAGCGCCAAGTCGAGCATCGCGGTGACCGCGTATCGACCTTTGGTTGTCAGTCTCATGGCTGGTTTTGCGCCTCTTTCCTCGGTTTTGGCGGGCTGCGACGAAATTCGGAGCCCCGCCCCTATAACCGAGTATTTTACTCAACTATTTCCATTTGTCCACTCACTTTTCCCTGTCGGCGGCGTCCTGTAAGGCTTTGAGGCGCTTATCGGTGTGGTAAACGTAGTTCTGGGTGGCGGTCAAAACGCCCCTGAGAATACTCAGTTCCATTTCGTCCGGGCGAATGCGGTGGTACAGCCGTCGCAGTCGGGTCATGGTCTGACGAGGGTTATCCGGCTCGAGGAAGCCCAGCGTTTCCAGGGTTTGCTGCAGATGTTCAAAATACCGCTCCAGCGCTTCGCTCTTGGCGGGAGGCATATCCCATTCGGTTTTCCCCAGCGGGCCGCCCTCCTGTTCGGACAGGTGGGCCATTCGCAGCTCATAGCACAGCACCTGCACGGCGGTGGCCAGGTTCAGCGAACTGTAGTCCGGGTTGGCGGGGATGTGCACGTGGTACTGACACTTGTGCAGCTCTTCATTGGTCAGGCCCCGGTCCTCGCGACCGAACAGCAGCGCGATCTCATGGTCGCCCGCCTCCTGCCAGCAGCGTTCGCCACACTGGCGCGGATCCACCAGCGGCCAGGGAATCCGGCGCTCCCGGGCGCTGGTACCCACCACGAGACCGCAGCCTTCAATGGCTTCTTCCAGGGTTTCAACCACCACGGCGTTATCGAGCACATCGAGCGCCCCGGCCGCGCGCCAGACGGACTTCTCCGAGGGGTACTCCTTCGGGGCCACCAGATACAGCCGCGACAACCCCATGTTTTTCATGGCCCGGGCCGCCCCGCCAATATTGCCGGGGTGGGAGGTGTTCACCAGAACGATTCGGATGTTATCGAAACGGTTGCTGCTCATAGCGGTCTCTCATGTCTCGTGATGTTGGCGCGACGAAAAGGCGCGCATTCTAGCACGAACCCGGCCCGCCGGTGACCTCGCCCCGGGGCGGCTATTTCCCCTTCGCGGCTGGCGAGGCCTCGCGCATGTCGGTATACTGTGCGCCCTTCGCGAGGCTGGCCCTCGCCCCGTTCTTTCCCATTTCTCAAGAAAAGACTGATTGCCCTATGGAACCCATGCTGAACATGGCTTTGCGCGCGGCGCGCAAGGCTGGCGAACTGATTGAACGCGCCTACGAGCGCCCGGATACGATCAAAGTCGAGACCAAACGCCCCAATGACTTCGTGACCGAAGTCGACCGCGGCGCGGAGCAGGCGATTATCCAGATCCTGCGCAAGGCTTACCCGGACCACAGCTTCCGCGGTGAAGAAGGCGGCACCATCGAGGGCAAGAACCCGGACTACGTCTGGATCATCGACCCGCTCGACGGCACCACGAACTTTGTCCACGGCATGCCCCAGTTTTCAGTCTCCATCGCCTGCCTGTACAAGGGCCAGGTAGAGCACGCCGTGGTGCTGGACCCGATCAAACGCGAAGAATTCACCGCCAGCCGCGGTCGTGGAGCGGCTTTGAATGGCCGTCGAATTCGGGTGTCCAGCCGTCGCGGCCTGGAAGGCGCCCTGCTTGGCACTGGCATTCCCTTTGATGGTCCCGCCTATGCGAAGATTCAGCCGTTTTTGGCATCGGTCGCAGAATTGGCCGGTCAGACTTCGGGCATTCGCCGCGCCGGTTCGGCCGCGTTGGATCTGGCGTATGTGGCGGCGGGCCGTTACGACGCCTTTTGGGAAATGCATTTGAACGAGTGGGATTTCGCGGCGGGTGTGTTGTTGGTGAAGGAGGCCGGCGGCCTGATCAGTGATTTCCGTGGCGGTTCAACGTATATGGAAACCGGGCATATCGTGTGTGGCACACCGAAGGTGTTCAAGCCTGTTTTGCAGGTGATTGAGAAGCACCTCGGTCACGTTAAGTAGGTTTTCGGTTTCGTAGTAACGTCCAGTCCGGCGGCTACGGCGTGCCCCCTGCCGGGACACGCCGCATCCGCCTCAGTGCCAAAAAAGACGTAGGGTAGGTAAGCGCAAGCGCCACCTACCATTCCATCAACCCCGGCTTCCCATAATTTTTCTGGAAGGTGGCGCTTGCGCTTACCTGCCCTACACTTCGATGTCCACGAGTGGCACTGAGGTGCGGGGAGCCGGTGTACCGGACTCTCAGAAAAACAATTAGTCAGAAAGAAGCGCGTTTAGGGTATGCATCAGGTGGTTAATTTCCACCGGCTTGGTGAGGTAATCGTAGAAGCCCGCGTTCTTGCCGCGCTCCACATCATAAGGCATCGCATTTGCCGACAGACCCACCACCGGAATATTCATCGTCACCGGGTCACGCTTCAACACCGACAACGCCTCGTAACCATCCATCCCCGGCAAATTAATATCCAGAATAATCACATCCGGACACTCGCTTCGAGCCTTATAAATACCCAGGAACGCCTCCTCAGCCACCTCCAGCGTCAACTGCGGATAGCGGCTCAACACCTGCTGCATCAGACGGATATTCGAGGGATTATCCTCCACATACAAAATACTGCACGGGCGCTGCACCGCCAAATGCTCCGGTTGATCCACCGAGTGAGAGCCACGGGCGTGGCGGTCCACCACCAGATCCTGATTCCACTCATTGGACAGCGGCAAATCCATCCAGAACTCCGTGCCCACGCCTTCGGTGCTCTCGAAGGCCAGCTTGCCATTCATCATCTCCACCAACTGCTTGGTGATGACCAGACCCACCCCGGAGCCCTCAATCTTCGAGTACTCCGCATTCAGTCGGTTAAACGGCTGGAACACTTCACTCTGGCGGCTGGCCGGAATACCCTCGCCGGTATCACGAACCGTAATGCGCAGACGGTTGCCCTCCTGCTCCGTGAGGCGAACTTCCACATCGCCCCCGACCCGGTTGTATTTGACCGCGTTGCTGATCAGATTGAGCAACGCCTGTTTCAGCCGCACGTTATCGGCGACAACGTAAGTGCTCTCCAGGCGGTTCATATCCGCATTGAACTGTACGCCCATGGTATCCGCCTGGGGCTGGATCAGGGTAAAGCACTCCGCCACCACGCGCGAAACCAGCACTGGCTCGAGGGAGAACGTCATGCGCCCCGACTCGATCTTGGCCAGGTCCAGAACGTCATTGATCAACTGCAGCAGGTGCTCCCCGGCCTTGCGAATTTCCCGGGCGTTGTCGACCTGGCTGGTGGTCAGGTTATCTTCGTACTGGAACAGCTGCGCGTAGCCAAGGATGGCATTGAGCGGTGTGCGCAATTCGTGGCTCATGCTGGAGAGGAAATCGGATTTGGCCTGGTTGGCCTTTTCCGCGGTTTCCTTGGCCTGCACCACCCGCTCTTCCGCGCGCTTGATATCGGTAATATCCATATTGGTGCCAGACATCCGCACCGGGTTGCCTTCCAGGTCAAAGCTGGCGCGACCGCGAGCGCGAATCCAACGGATGTCTCCGTCTTTACCGAAAATGCGGTACTCGATATCAAACGGGGCGCGGCCGGCCATGTGGTCCGCCAGAGTCTGGTCGAACTTGGGCAGGTCCTGCGGGTGAATGTGGGAGCGCCACACCGAAATGCGGTTCTGCCCCCGGATAACAACATCGTCCTTTTCATCGTAGCCGGCGTGTTCCCAGCAGCGGTTTGAAAAGTGGAAGCCCTTGCGGTCGGAGTACCACTCCCAGATACCGTCATTAGAGGCCTGAATGATGCGTGCCTGGCGGGCTTCACTCTCACGCAGGGCCGCTTCGACGTTTTTAAGCTCGGTGATATCGAAGTTGACGCCGGAGATATAAAGCGCCCGACCATACTCATCACGGATGGAGTTGGCTCGCACCTGAGTCCATACGTAGTCGCCGCTTTTGGTCAGTATTCGGTAGGAGGTGTTCAGCTGCTCGCCGCTGCGCAGGTGCTCACGCACCGCTTCAAGCATGCCTTCTCGGTCTTCGGGATGGATGTAGTCCGGAAGCTGGTGGGCGTCACTGATACGCAGCTTGTCGTCATTATCAAAGCCAAGGGACTCCCAGAACCCCCCGGACCAATCGATACGGTGGGAGTTGAGGTCCCATTCCCAGAAACCATAGCCACTGCCGTTGAATATCCGGCGGTAACGGGCTACCAGATCGCGCAGTTGCGCAGCATCCAGTGACTCCAGGTCTTCTTCCCCGCTAAAGGTGACTCGATTCGACATAACGTGCGCTCATGGATCATGCGGAACCGGCCATTCCGATTCCGCTCATTGATTGAGTCTGCACCGAATCCTACGGCAGTACCTCTTCCTGGTCTTCCCCCTCTTTCGGTGGGGGCATAAGGTCCTCTTTCGTCAAGTGCATCACCGCCAGGGTATTGGCCGAGACGTAAATGGACGAGTAAGTCCCCACAACAACGCCGACAATCAGCGCCGTGGCAAAACCACTGATCAGCTCGCCACCAAAGATAAACAAAACCACCAGAACCAGCAAGGTGGTCAATGAAGTCAGCAGGGTCCGCTCCAGGGTCTGGGTCAACGAGGTGTTGATAACCTCGTTCGTCGTGCCTCGACGCATTTTCCGGAAGTTCTCGCGAATCCGGTCGAACACCACAATGGTATCGTTGAGCGAGTAGCCAATCACGGCCAGCACCGCCGCGAGGACCGTCAAGTCAAAGTCGAGCCCCAGCAGCGCGAAAAAGCCCAGAACGATGATCACATCGTGAATCAGGGCCGCCACGGCACCAATGGAGAACTTGTACTGGAAACGAATGGCGACGTAGATCATCACCACTGCCAAGGCAAACAACATCCCCAGGCCGCCCTGGTCACGCAGCTCGGCACCCACTTGCGGGCCGACAAACTCGCTGCGGCGCAGCTCAATGCTCGCCCCGGTAGCCTCTTCGAGAGAGCGAATCAGGTAACGGGAGTAGACATTGTCCAGTGCGTTCTGAACAAATACTTTGACCTGATCCCCCTCTGTGGTGATTCGCGTCTTGCCGAAGTAATCGGCGTCAAACAGGTTGGCGTTTCTGAGGGTCTGCTCATCCACCCCGGCGAACACCAGCACTTCGGAAAATTGCACCTCATTGCTGGGCGCGTTGCGCACATCAACCAGAGTGGCTCCGGAGGACAATGCGGCCACGTCCTCCTCCAATTGTTCGACAACACCGTCGCTCAAGGCGTCCTGGGTGCGGATCAGCACCTCGGAGTCGGAGCCAAAAAACACCGCTACCGGATTCTCCAGCCCCTCATCCGAGAGCACGTCGCGAATGGTGCCCAAGTCAGCGGGCTGATCAAAGCCCAACTCAATCTGGGAGCCGCCGGTAAAATCCAGCCCGAATTCGATACCGCGCACCGCCAGGGCAAGGATCGACCCGACCAGCAGCACAATGGAAATGGTGGCGGCGGTTTTGCGCCACCCCATGAAATTGATGATTTTCGCTTCCTGTGACATAGGGCTGCTCTCTTAAATCCAGATCTTTTTCAGGTTGCGACGACGGCCATAGACCAGATTGGCCAGTGCCCGGGTGCCCATGATGGCGGTAAACATGGAGGTCAGAATACCAATCGACAGCGTCACCGCGAAGCCCTGTACCGGGCCGGTACCAATCGCGTACAGAATGACGGCCACCAACAAGGTCGTGATGTTGGCATCGAGAATACTGACAAACGCCTGCTCATACCCTTTGTAGATGGCTGACTGCGGCGGCATTCCGGCTTTGAGCTCTTCGCGGATGCGCGAGAAAATCAGCACGTTGGCATCCACCGCCATGCCGACGGTCAACACAATACCGGCAATACCGGGCAGCGTCAGGGTCGCGCCCAACAATGACATCACCGCCACCAGCAACAGAATGTTGGCGGCCAGGGCCAGGTTGGCAAAAATGCCGAATACCTTGTAATACACCAGCATAAAGGCGAGCACCAAGCCCAAACCGATGACCACGGATTTCAGACCGGTCTGAATATTTTCAGCGCCGAGCGATGGGCCAATGGTGCGTTCTTCAACAAAGTACATGGGCGCGGCCAGGGCACCCGCGCGCAGCAGCAGCGCCAACTCCGAGGCCTCGGCCGGGGACTCCAGGCCAGTAATCCGGAACTGTTTGCCCAGGGCGCTCTGAATGGTCGCCAGGCTGATTACCTCACGCTCGACATAGTTCTCTCGAACTTCGACACGCTCGCCCGCCTCATTGATCTCGTAGTCGGTGCGGGTTTTGTGCTCGATAAAGAGTACCCCCATGCGACGGCCGATATTGTCCCGAGTGGCACGATGCATTTTGGTGCCACCCAGGCCGTCGAGGGTGATGTTCACCTGGGGCATATTGGTTTCGGCATCAAAACTGCTGGTGGCGTTGGCGACATGATCGCCGGTCAGGATGATCTGTCGCTCAAGCTCGGCTGAGCCGAAGCGTTGCCGATCGGTTTCGCTGCGGTAGGGAAACGACTCTTTCATGGACACCATGGTGTCCGGCCCCGCTTCCAGGCGGAACTCCAGGTTGGCGGTCTTACCGATAACGCGCTTGGCTTCCGCCGTATCCTGCACGCCGGGCAGTTGAACGATAATCCGACTGCCCCCCTGACGCTGTACCACCGGCTCGGAGACACCGAGCTCGTTCACGCGGTTGCGCAGCGTGACCAGATTCTGGCCGAGCGCATAATCTTCCACTTCAGCCACGGCCGTTTCACTCAGCCTCGCGACAAAGCGATAATCGCCCTCTTCGTTCTGGTCTTGGGTAAAAACCAGGGTACTGTACTCGTCCTGAAGCAACTCAACGGCCTGATCACGCAGCTCGGCGGAACGGAACCGGGCGACGATGCTCTGTTCATCATTGACGTCCACACTGCTGTAACGGAGCCCCTCTTCCCGCAGGGTGCTTTTCATCTCATCGGCGTTGATTTCCTGACGGGTCTCGATCGCCGACTCGACATCCACCTCCATCAGGAAGTGCACACCGCCGGACAGGTCCAGACCCAGGCGCATGGGAGACGCCCCCAGGGCTTCCAACCACTCGGGGGTGGTCGGCGCCAGGTTCAGGGCGACCACATAATCAAAACCCAACGCCTCTTGCAATTTGCGCCGAGCCTGCATTTGAGCGTCTTCGTGGCGCAGGCGCACCAGAATGTTGTTCTCGCCCAGTTCGATATTCTTGATATCGATGTCGGCCTGATTGAGCTGCTCTCGCACCCGATCGACCAGCGCCTGATCCACTTCAACGGAGCCGGACTGGCCGGAGATCTGTACCGCCGGATCCGGGGTATAAAGGTTGGGCAAGGCGTAGACGAAGCCCAGGGCAACGACCACGAGAATCAGCAGGTACTTCCAAAGCGGGTAGCGGTTAAGCATAGACAGTTCCGTGACTTATTCGACGGTATCGGATACAAATGAAGGCCCGGATTATACCGATTTCCCCCTAGACAACAATCAAAGCACAACAATGAAAGGGGCGCTCAAGGGCGCCCTTTTGTGACTCAGCCCTCAACTGCGGGGACTGGGAGGCCTTTGGCCTGGTAAAAATCCGCGACAAATGACTCCAGTTCACCCTTATCCAGGGCCGCACGCAAACCGGCCATCAAGGATTGATAGTGGCGCAGGTTATGGATGGTGCCGAGCTGAGCGCCCAACATTTCGCCGCACTTATCGAGGTGGTGCAGGTAGCTGCGGCTGAAGTTCTGGCAGGTGTAACAGTCACAATGCGGGTCCAGAGGCCCGGTATCGTGACGATGCCGGGCGTTACGGATCTTGATCACGCCTTCACGGGTGAAGAAGTGACCGTTGCGGGCATTGCGGGTCGGCATGACGCAGTCGAACATGTCCACGCCACGACGCACGCCCTCCACCAGGTCCTCCGGCTTGCCCACACCCATCAGGTAGCGGGGCTTTTCCGTCGGCATGTGCGGCGCAAGCGCGCTCAGAACCCGCAACATGTCGTCCTTCGGCTCACCGACCGACAGACCGCCGATGGCGTAACCGTCAAAACCGATATCTGTAAGCCCGGCGAGCGACTCCCGCCGCAGGGATTCGTACATGCCGCCCTGCACAATACCAAACAGCGCCGACGGGCTGTCTCCGTGAGCGGTCTTGGAGCGGGCCGCCCAGCGCAGGGACAGCTCCATGGACTTGCGGGCTTCATCTTCGGTGGCCGGGTAAGGCGTGCACTCATCGAAAATCATCACGATGTCGGAGCCCAGATCCCGCTGCACCTGCATCGCCTCTTCCGGCCCCAGAAACACCGGGCTGCCGTCGATGGGCGAACGAAAGGAGACGCCCTCCTCGGTAATCTTGCGGATATCGCCCAGGCTGAACACCTGAAAGCCACCGGAATCCGTGAGGATGGGGCCGGACCACTGCATAAAATCGTGCAGATCGCCGTGCGCCTTGATGACCTCGGTGCCGGGGCGCAGCATCAGGTGGAAGGTGTTACCCAGAATGATCTGGGCGCCGATGCCTTCAATATCCCTCGGCAGCATGCCTTTGACGGTTCCGTAGGTGCCCACCGGCATAAACGCCGGCGTTTCCACCGTGCCGCGCGGGAATTTCAGCCGACCCCGGCGTGCATGGCCGTCCTGGCGGTCCAGCTCAAACTGCATAAAAGACATGGATCAATCCTCGGATGACGATGCGCCCACCGTCTCCTTCGGAGCCTCGGGGTCTCGGGTAATGAACATGGCATCGCCGTAGCTGAAAAAGCGGTATTCCTGCTCGACCGCCTCCCGATAGGCCGCCAACGTATGGCGATAACCGGCAAAGGCGGACACCAGCATCAGGAGCGTGGATTCGGGCAGGTGGAAATTGGTCAGCAGGGCATCGACCGCACGAAATTCATAGCCCGGGGTAATGAAGATATCGGTCTCGCCGCGATACGGAGCAATCCCCTCCTCTATTCCCTCTTCCTGGGCATGCATGGCGGCGGTTTCCAGGCAGCGAACACTGGTGGTGCCCACCGCAATCACCCGGCCACCGCCGATGCGGGTCGCGCGCACCTTCCGGCACACCTCTTCGTCAATTTCCATGACTTCGCTGTGCATGCGATGCTCGGCAATGTTCTCCACCCGCACCGGCTGAAAGGTACCGGCCCCAACGTGCAGGGTCACGAACGCCAGGGTCACGCCTTTTTTCTGCAGCTGTTCCAGCAAATCCGCATCAAAATGCAGGCCGGCGGTCGGTGCTGCCACCGCTCCGGCATGGCGCCCATAAACGGTCTGGTAACGCTCCCGATCAAGTTCCTCATCCTCGCGCTCAATATAGGGCGGCAGAGGCATATGGCCGAGCCGCTCCAGAACCTTGAGGGCGGGCTCATCCGACGGGAAGTTCAGCTCAAACAGGTCATCCCGCCGGCCGGTCACCGCCAGGCGGGTACCGTCTTCCAAGAGGATGAAACTGCCAATTTTGGGGGACTTACTGGCCCGGGTATGGGCCAACACCCGCTGTTCACTCAGCAGGCGCTCAATCAGGATCTCCACCTGACCACCGGTCTCTTTGGCACCGAACAGGCGCGCAGGGATGACTTTGGTGTCATTAAACACCATCAGGTCCCCGGGCCGAACCCGGTCCAGAATGTCGGGAAACTGGGCGTGTTCAAGCTCACCGGTGGGCCCGTCCAGACACAGCAGCCGACTGCCCCGTCGCTCGGACGCGGGCTCACGGGCAATCAGTGATTCGGGTAAATGGTAGTCAAAATCCTGGCGGCGCATAAAAATCGGAATTGGTCGGGGGTTAAAAGCCCGCAAGGGTACCCGAAACCCCCTAAAATGACCACCAAATCAGCGGCCTTTGCGTCGGAGACGCCCCCAACGCCGGTGCGCCGTACCAGCCCCAAAAGATAGCGCACAAGCCCGCGTAGGGCGGATAAACGAAGAGCATCCGCCAAAACCACCGCCAGCTCCGATAAAACACAAATCCTTGGTTGACGAACCCTCGCACGCTGCTATAATCCCGCCCCGCAATGCCAGAGTGGCGAAATTGGTAGACGCAGGGGATTCAAAATCCCCCGCCCGCGAGGGTGTGCCGGTTCGAGTCCGGCCTCTGGTACCACTTCTTTTATGTATAGCCCGTTCGATCCCTATCCCGTAGTGCCCTCATGCATGGGTCGCCCAGCGCTTCCAAACACCGAAAAAGTTCGATACAACCACACAGGCCTCACTAAAAACCTAGCCTACAGAATGCTTCCGTTTCCTCCGACCGAACAGGCCAAACCAGAACAGACCTTCGAGAAATATGCCTAAGATCAGGAAAATAACCCCTCCCGCGGGAATACCGAAGGCATAGCACGCGATAGCGGCAAACAGGCAGCACACTGCCAAAAAGACTCTTACGATTGCGCTCAATTGACTCTCCTTTGTTGGTAAGCGGCTTTACTAGTAGAAGTAAACATAGGCAACGAGCCCCGCAAACCAAGGTTCAGCCCAGATAGCTAAAAAGCCTAGCGTCAATAATAGCCCCTCGAACTTTCGCGTCGCCAGCAAGTAACAAGGGAACGCGGTAGGCCACTGAACCGCTCCCCTTGTTCAAATCGGACTTTGTGGCACGAGATCATCTCAATAATGAAATGATGTTCCCCATCGAATAAGCCGGGTACAAATAGGCGGTCAAGCCGCCAAAACGTCGATTTCTGTGTGAGGGGAGTGACTACCCATCCTATTTCTCCGTCAGTTTTGACCCAACGTAACGAACACCCATCCGCTCGATCGCGGTACCGGGTGGGGCCCGGCACCTAAAACGGTCTCATTGATTCGCCCACTCTTCCCCTTCGGGCGTGCGGCGCCATTGGAAATACTCATTCAGTACTTTCAGCGCCTTTCTATCCGGCACGGGCCCCAGCTTGGGTTCCTGCTGGAAGTACATGACACTGGAAGAGCCGGGCTCGAATTCAGGCCACTTGGGGAGGCCCTCGCCATTGGGGTTTCCGGATTTGGCGAAATTGGTCCAGTAGGTCGCCATGGCCTCGGCTATTACCGGGTCCGACGCCATCGCGTCCGGGCTGTTGGGGTCCACCCGTTGGAATACATAGGCAATCTCTTGCCCGTGAGGAGAGCCGTGATTGTGTCTCGGGGAATCCTCAGGGAAGGAGGGGTTCTGATCAAAATAGTACAGATAGGCCGGCGCCCCGTCCTGCTGGGCCTGCAAACGCGCCCAGCTCCAGGTATGCCAGCCGAAGGCGGCGTCCCGAATCAGGTTTCGGGCGTTGCGGGTCACCTCCGTTTCACTGATGCCGTAAGCATCCATCAAGGGTTCAGCGAAGGGGCCAAAACGGGTCTCAATGCCCTCAACAAAGGCCTTGGGGTCGTCGCTTCGAACAAAGCTCAATCCTTCATCGGAGTTATAGCCGACGATGACCGGCACATCATTATAGTCCCCCTTCTGATACAGCTTGTACTGGTCGTCCGGTATCACATGGCCATCCACAATGGGCCAGCCCCCGGGCATGGACCACTGCTGAGGAATAAGCGCTTCGGCGTCCATCTCGCGCAACTCGTCAATGGATGAGACGCCAAAGCTCTCAACATACTTCACGCCGTCCGCCTCGGCCTGAGCCAGCGTGTTCATGTTCTCACCGGGGTAATTGGGTTTGCGGGTCGGGCCGAACGAACCGCCGCTTTGCGAGATCGCCCCTTGAAACAGGCCTTCGGCCAAGGGCGAGGCCGTCAGCATACTGACGGAGATGCCGCCGGCCGATTCCCCGAAGATGGTCACCTGGTCCGGGTCACCGCCGAAGGCGCCAATGTTACTCTTGATCCACTTCAGCGCCGCAATCTGATCCAACAGGCCGTAGTTACCCGAGACGTTATTCGGGCTTTCGGCGCTCAGCTCCGGATGCGCAAGGAAACCCAGCGGCCCGACGCGATAGCTGATGGTCACCAGCACCACGCCCTTCTTGGCAAGCGTGGAGCCCTCGGTCAGAGGGTCCGCCGAAGAGCCAAAGCTGAAGCCCCCGCCGTAAATCCACACCAGCACGGGCAACTCGTCTGTGTCGGCATCGGCTGGCGTCCAGATATTCAGGTAAAGGCTGTCTTCACTCTTACCGGCCGGTGGTTCTCCAGCCTGTATCGGCGAGGGGGCATATTCCAGCGCCTGGCGGATGCCGGACCAGCTTTCAGGCGGTTGCGGAGCCTTCCAGCGCAGCTCGCCCACCGGCGGCTTGGCAAAGGGCACCCCTTTAAACACCGTTAACTCGCCTTCGGTTTTACCCTGCAAGGTCCCCTGCTCTACCGTTACCCGGTCCATCGTGAAATTCTTTGACCGCAGTTTCCATTCGGGGAAGGCTTCGGGCTCTTCCTGCATAAACACTTTCGCCTGGTCGCTCTGGCCCTTCAACTGCCAGTCCAGCCACTTCAACGCCAGTGCCGCAAATGAGCCGCCGTTCGCCTGCTCAAACGTTCCGGAATGCCCGGCGGTCTGGTGGTTGGCAAGCACGACCGGAACATGGTCAATGCGCTCGTAATCCAAAATCGCGTTTTCAGTGGCCACATCGGTCTCCCCGCCCACCAGGTAGATGACTGGGGCGTGAAGATTGGCCAGCGAGCTGCGGGAGGCTTCCGCCATGGTCATATCGCCAATGCCGGAGTTGAACATCATGAAGGTGGTAAAACGCGGGTCGGACGCCGTTGCCAGCACCTGAGCACCCCCGCAGGACTGACCGGCTGAGGCTATATGCTCCAGCGCCACTTTCTCGTAGTAATCGCTCTGTTTGGCGGCCGCCTGAGCGGTCACCCAGTCGACCGCGGCGGTCATCATCTCGTTACCGGCCTTCTTCAGCGGCCGATCATCCAGGCTGCGCTGCATCTTGCCCAGGGCAATCACCACGTAACCATGAGAGGCGACTTCGGAGAGCATGCGCTCAAATGGGAAGGATGTGTCGTTGCAACCGCCGTTGGCAAACACCACCACCGGCAGCGGACCTTCGCTCTTGGCGGCCTGGGCCAGGTTCTCCGGACGGTATACGACATACTCAGGCAGAGACTTCTCAGTCGCCGCGATCGCCTTGTAGGGGCCACTACCGCCCTCATCAAGGACTTTGGAATCAATAACTTGGGCAAAAGAGAGGCTGGACGTCAGGCACAGACAGAGGAATAAGAGGTTTTTCACGACGACTCCAAAGGGACTTATTGTTGGTGGGGACAGGATGGTAAGTTTATTATTTGTACTATAATACTGCCAGGTGGAGTATTCAAAGGTTTTGAGGCAATTAACAGGTGCCTCATGACCAAACATTCCAGTTCGTCCCCTACTTCCAGATTCCGCATCAATAATGGTGTCCTCTAAGATTAATCTGGCGACTGAGCCAGCCTTGCACTATTTAATTAAATGGTTTATTAATATAAAGCATGAGCACTCAAAAACCACCGCAGCAAACCGAAAGACCTCCTCCGCTGCGCAGCCCCGGCCGGCCCAGCGACGATCCGGCGATCCGCGATCGTATGCTTGATGTCGCCCTGCGCGAGTTTTCCGCGCACGGTTTCCGCGGTGTGTCGGTGACTGCCATTGCGAAGGAGGCCGGCGCCACACCGGCGATGATCCACTACTACTTCGGCAACAAGCAGGGGCTGTATGAGGCCGTGCTGCAGCACGCGTTGGGGCCTATCCTGGCCCAGTTGGAGTCCGCGACCAGACACCCGCCCGACGGCGAGGATCGGCTGCCGCGTTTTGTTCACAATTACATGCGCCTGCTGGCAGACAACCCCCAAGTACCGTCCTTGATCGTGCGTGATGTACTGACACCCGGCGGCCAGATGCGCGACACTTTTGTGCAGGGCTTTGCCGGCCGCGGTGGCCGTGGGCTGCGCGAGCTGGTGCAGAGCGCCCAGAAACTCGGCACCCTGCGCACTGACCTCGATCCCGACCTGATCGCGCTGTCGCTGTTGAGCATGGCCGTCTTCCCCTTCGTCGGCCGGCCGGTGGCCGGGCAGGTACTGGATTACAACATCGAGCCCGAGCGTATCGACGAACTGGCCGAACACACCCTGCAACTTTTCTATCACGGAGCCGGCACATGACCCCTTCTGTTTCCAGAACCTGTGTCCTGCTGATGCTGTTAGCACTGGCCGGCTGCAACGAGACGGACGAATACCCCGTGGTGGGCACGCTGGAGCGCGACCGCGTCGCCCTGGCGGCCGAGCGGGCCGAACCGGTCACCACCATTCATGTGCGTGAAGGCCAGACGGTCAAGGCCGGAGCACTGTTGCTGGAACAGGACACCCGGCGCCTTGAAGCCGAATTGGCGCGCCTGGAGGCCGCCACCGACCGCAACCGCCGCCGGCTGGATGAACTGCTGCGCGGCCCCCGGCAGGAAGTCATCGACGAAGCGCGCGCCCGCCTGATTGCCGCCGAGGCGGCTCTGGAGACGGCCCGCAACGAGCTGCAGCGCATCGCCCCCCTCCAGGCCCGCAACCTGGCCAGCGCCAGTCAGCTTGATGCCGCGCGCAATGCCCGGAATCAGGCCCGGGGCGAGGTGGACGCCGCCCGCGCTGCGCTGGCGGCGCTGGTCGAGGGCACCACCGCTGAGGAACTGGAACAGGCCCGGGCCGCCGTGCGCGAGGCCAAGGCTGCGGCCGAAGGGCAGCGGCTGACGCTGGAGCGGCTTACGCTCACCGCCCCGCGCGCCGCCCTGGTTGAATCGCTACCGTTTGAGCAGGGGGAAACACCTCAGCCGGGCGAGGCCCTGGTCCTGCTGCGCGCAACCGACCAGCCGCCTTATGCCCGTGTCTACGTGCCAGCCGCATTGCACCATCAGTTCCAGCCGGGTGTCAGAGTACGAGTGCGTATCGACGGCCACGGCGACCGGACGGGCCGGGTGCGCTACATTGCCAGCGAAGCGGCCTACACCCCGTACTTTGCCCTGACCGAACACGACGCCGGCCGACTCAGCTATCTGGCTGAGATCGACCTGGAGAATGCGCAAGCGCTGCCCAGTGGCATCCCGGTGCGTGCGGTCGCACCCGATGCATCGGGAGGAGGCAACGATGAGTGACTCCATCGCTATCGACGCCAAAGGCCTGACCAAGCGCTTCGGTTCACTCACGGCGGTCGATGATCTCCACCTACAGATTCCCGAGGCGGCCATCTACGGCTTCCTGGGCCCCAACGGCTCGGGTAAGTCCACCGCCATCCGCATGCTCTGTGGCCTGCTCACACCCACCGCCGGCGAGGTGGAGGTGCTGGGCTTTCGCGTCAAGGGTCAGGCCGAGGAGCTGAAGCGACACATTGGCTACATGACGCAGAAGTTCTCGCTGTATGAAGACCTCACTGTGGAGGAGAACCTGCGCTTTCTGGCCGCCGTCTACGGTCTGCCGCGGCGCGACCTGAAACAGCGCATTGATGGGGCGCTGGAGGAATACTGGCTGACCGAGCAGCGAAAGCAATTTGCCGGCACCATGAGCGGCGGCCAAAAGCAGCGTCTGGCCCTGGCGGGCGCCACTCTCCACCGCCCTCGCCTGCTGATTCTGGACGAGCCCACATCGGCCGTCGACCCACAGAGCCGCCGCGATTTCTGGGACATCCTGTTCGCACTGGTCGAGCACGGCACCACGGTACTGGTTTCCACTCACTACATGGATGAGGCCGAGCGCTGCCACAATCTGGCCATCCTGGACCGAGGCCGCCTGGTGGCTGAGGGCCGCCCGCGTGATCTCATCCGCAACATCAATGCTGGTGTCGTGGAAATCGAGACAGCCTCACCCCGCGCGGCGCGCGACTGCCTGGAAGCGACCGACGGGGTACAGAGCGTTGCCCAGCTCGGCACGCGCCTGCACGCACTCACAGACAAGGCGGTCGAAGACCCCGCCGGGCTGATCCGCCGAGCCTTGGAGAAAGCACATATCGACAGCGAGGTCGACTCCGTTACGGCCAACCTGGAGGATGTCTTTGTGGCCGCCACGCGCCTGAACCGCCACGGAGGCCGCGAGACCCATGCTGCGTAGACTGCTCGCCATCGCCGGCAAGGAAGTGCGCCAACTCAAGCGCGACCGACTGACCTTCGGTATGATTGTCGGCGTGCCGTTGTTGCAGATACTGCTCTTTGGTTACGCCATCGACCTGGACGTGCGCAATGTCAGCGCGGCTGTGGCAGACCATGCCAACACCAGTCTGTCCCGGCAGTTGGTAGCATCAACCGAAGCCAGCCAGGTGGTGCGGATAACCCGATCGGCCGCCGGTCCCGAGGAGCTGGAAGCGCTGCTCGATGCGGGCGAGATTGATGTCGGCATCTACATCCCGCACGACTTTGAGCGGCGGGTGATGGACGCCGACCGGCCCGCCGGTCAACTGCTGATCAACGGTTCCGACCCGACGGTGGAAAGCATTGCCCGGCGGCTCACACAGATGCCCCTGCCGGGCCGGGCGCAGCCGCCGCCCCTGTTCGAGGCGCGCACCTACTACAACCCCGAACGCCGCTCACCAGTCAACATAGTCCCGGCCCTGATCGGCGTCATCCTGCACTTGACCATGGTGTTGTTTACGGCCATTGCCATCGTGCGCGAGCGCGAGCGCGGCAATCTGGAGCTGCTGATCACCACGCCGGTAACATCATCAGAGCTGATGCTCGGCAAGATCATTCCCTACGTCATCATCGGCCTGATTCAAGTCACCCTCATCCTATGGGTCAGTCAGTGGCTGTTTGACGTGCCGGTGCGGGGCCATGTGCTCGATCTCTACCTGGCGTCCGCCTTCTTCATTCTCGCCGCGCTGGCGCTGGGCCTGACGGTGTCGACGCTGGCGAAGACGCAGTTTCAGGCCATCCAGCTCACGGTGTTCACTTTCCTGCCGTCGATTCTGTTGTCGGGGTTCATGTTTCCATTCGAGGGCATGCCGCGCGTGGCGCAATGGATCGGGGAGGCGATTCCGCTGACTCATTTTGTCCGGCTGTCGCGGGGGATTCTGGTCCGGGGCGCGGAGCTCGGAGAGCTGCACGCGGAGATCTGGCCGATGCTGGTATTCTTTACGGTTTTCATGATCGTCGCGACGCTGCGGTTCAGTAAGCGGCTGGACTGATTTTCACAAGTTTTTCTGCGCCAAAGCTCGGGCATGCGGGTTCAGCGCCGCTTTCGCCGGACATACTGGAAAGCCGCCCACAACTTCTGTGGCCTTGTTTGTTATGTGTTCTTTTCGGATGTATCAGAAAAGCAATACTCTTTACCGATTCCTTATCTATAAATCGATAAATTTAGGGAGCGCCATTAATACAAAACCTACCAGTAAAATTACGTATACATTGTAAATAAAGTAAGGATAAATTATTAACGCTAAGCCACTATAGCGCATCACCACGTTTTTTTGTTTACCGCCATATATAAAGTACCCTAAACCTATGGAGCTAAATATCAGACCTAGAATTAACGTCCAAGTGTCAAACAATTAGCCACCTCCACAATGAGTTTTCAGAGTTAAGTATTGACCACACATAACCGTCTTTCATGCTCGGCATGAATTTACACAACACCCTGCCCCCACCGTTTGAAATACTCATACGCAGCTGGCTCCATTTGAACAACTTGTATTTGTCCCGGATTATTCACACCAAACTGGCTTCCAGTTCCTTCCGCAGGATATCCGTGGCCTACCGATGCACCTAAGAAAAACCATTCATCAATATTTTCAGGTTTGATGCCTGGAACGGGTTTATACCACGTCCCGAAAGCCCCGTCATCCGACGACAGGTTAGCGCTAACCAACAGGCTGCTGGGTCGTAAGCAGCAAATCGTCAACTCGGAAATTTTTCAACCAAATAGGAGAATTCCGCACCAGTTCCCAACGCAACACAAAGGATGCGCGCCTCCTTTTGAAAAACTATTTGGCTTTTCTCTTTGCACGATATGCGAGAGCCTTCGCCCGATTACCACAGGAGGCCATGCTGCACCAGCGACGGCGGTGTGACTTCGTTTGGTCATGGAACAATAAGACGCAGTCGCAGGCTTCACACTCTTTAACAAGCGGCAGGTTTTCTTCTGTCAACAACTTGACCAAAGCCTGCACCACTGGCTGTAACAGGCTTTCCGCGCTCAGGTCCCGCCTTTCCTCTTTTTTACTGAACGCGGCCTTCTCAGGCTCCCATTCAAGCCTCTCCACGGGATGACCGCGTTCGAGTACCTCGTTAACGAGATCGGGGTCGGCAGCCCGCCCGTCTTTGGCGGAAATGACCAGCCGCCTCATCTCCTCACGAAGTGCGCGGGAACGTTGTAACAATCCGGCCGGCGGGGGCGTAACCGCTTCCGTCAACACACCCGCCTGGCAGAGCCACTCAACCACACTGGCGTCTTCTTCCAGGCATTCATGCTGATCCGCCCCTGTACCAAACAGCGTGTTGATGAAATCGAGAGCGAGGTTGCCAGCGACAAACGGCGGCGCAACTTCTGACGACATAGAAAAGTAACCTTTAATATTGGTGTTGACAGGTTACCACGACCAAGGATAACCTTCAAAAATAAACTTTAGTGGTTACTCAGGAGATTCGTTATGACATACCAAGACCCGAACATACCGGTTAGTACTGCGGAAGCCCCACTTTCCGAGGGCAAGGCAGCCACCAAGGCGTCCTCACAGGCAAAGCGTCAGATCCACCACCGCTTTGAGGAGGTCCGTGATGTCAATCTCTTCTATCGCGAGGCCGGGGATCCGGCAGCACCAACGGTTTTGCTGCTGCACGGGTTCGCAGCCTCGTCCTATATGTGGCGGGATGTTATCGACGCCCTTGCAGACCGCTATCATGTGATTGCTCCGGATCTGCCCGCTTTTGGCTATACGGAGTCACCGGAGCGCGGAGAATACGAGTACACATTCGCCAACCTGACGGAAACGATTGATCAATTCACCCATCAGTTAACGATCAACCGCTATGCCATTGCGGTTCACGACTACGGCGCGCCCGTCGGGTGGCGTTTGGCTCTGGCCCACCCCTCCAAGGTGACTGCGATCATTTCTCAGAATGGCAACGCCTACGAAGAAGGGCTCTCAAACGGGTGGGAACCGATCCGCAAGTACTGGAACAATCCCACTAAAGAGAACCGCGACGCACTCAGCGACTTCCCGAGGCCAGAATCCATCAAGTGGCAATATGTAGAGGGGGTCAGCGATACCAGCCTGGTCGCGCCGGATGCCTACACGCTGGAAGGCGCCCAGATCTCTCGTCCCGGCATGGCAGATATCCAGCTTGACCTGTTGCTGGATTACGCGAGCAATGTTGAGCAGTACCCGGAATTTCAGGCATATTTCCGGGAACACCAACCGCCGCTGCTCGCCGTCTGGGGGAAACACGATCCATTCTTTCTCCCCCCAGGCGCGGAGGCATGGAAGCGGGATATACCGCACGCGGATATTCGCTTCTACGACACCGGGCACTTCGCCCTGGAAACCCACGGCAACGTGATCATCCCGGTTATTCGCGAATTTCTGAATAATCATCTGAAGAGCTGAATAATATGAAATCGGGCGACTAAACAAGACAACTTTCTGACCGGTGGCAGTGGTTACATTGGCCTGGGGCAGAGATATGGCCACCATTGAGCAGCCTCGGTACCAGAGTGAGTGCTACCCCGCCGCCAGCAAGGAAGGTGAAGTATCTCAGCATCGTCACCACGAAAGCCGGGCGGCTACGCGCGCCTCATCAGCGTGCAATGAAAACGACCAGCCATTGCGCTCACAGAGCCGTTGAACGATGCCCAGACCCAGACCATACCCATTTGGCTGCGACGCCTCGGTCGGCTCGTACTGCGCATCAGCTTCACCGCGCACCTGATTGGTGATAAACAGCACCCCCTCTTCGACGTGAATCGTGATCGGTCCCTGCCCGTCGAGCGTGTGCTCGAAGGCATTACGCACCAGATTATTGACCGCGATAGAAAAAGCCTGTGCGTGTCCGCAGGCTACGGGTTTTGAGCGATCACCGATTTCAACATCAATCAAATCGATTTCAACATCGACGGACCTTCCGTTTAACAGGTAACGCTGCTGGTCTATCGCTTGCCTTACCAGCGGCATCACTAAAAACTGCTCCTCGCACAACCCATCGTCGGTTTCCCGAGCGAGACACAAGAACATTTCAATCGTGGTTTTCATCTCGAGTGTCGCACGCCTTATTCGATCCACCACCTCCACATCGGTCGTTGACAGATCACTTTGCTCCAGAAGCTCAAGTGCTCCTGTTATCACTGTGATCGGCGTGCGCAACTCATGGCTGGCCGAAGCGGTAAAGTATCGCTCCCTCGCCACAAAGGCGCTGATACGCTCAAGAGTCTTCTCAATGGTCTCAGCGAGCATGCCAACCTCATCATCACCAAACCGGCGGGACTCTATGCGTTTATGATCTCCAGCCGATAGATTTTCCAGGTCGATGTTCTCGACCATTTTGGCGAGTTGCGAAACAGGAGCGACAGCCCTACGCATCACAATAATTCCCAACCCGAAACCAAGAACACCGAGCGTACCCACAACACCGGTGATAAGGAGTAGCAACCACCAGTCCTCTGACGATGAAGCCTCAATCCCGGCAACGTCGAAAACCACAAAGGCGTGTTGCTTTTTATCGCCGAGAGGCACTACCGCGACGTGCAACTCCTCGGCAGTGAATTCGTACAACCCCTCTTCGGGGTTCGCCTCCCCCCACGCCCTGATTGGCTCCGGCAAGCTACCAGCCTCATCGTATCCGCGAGGGTTCTCCGTCAGGGAGGGATAACGTTCGGCGGCACGCTGGAGCTGAGTCACCAGCACACGATCTTCGCTCAACCTGATCGCCGCGAAGAAAGCCAACCCCCAGACCACGCTGAGCGACGCTACACATATCGCAAATGCAATGGCGACCCGATTGCGCAAACTTCGCCGATACATCAGTGATCATCCTCTGCTATTCGGTACCCGATGCGATGCACCGTGTGAACCAGCCGGGTATCGAACGGACCATCGATAGCCTGCCGAAGCCTGTACAAGTGAGAGCGAAGCGCATCACCATCGGGGCGCTCGTCGGCCCACAACAAGGTTTCGAGATCCTCGCGAGCCACAACAGAAGGGGCTTCTTCCATCAGTCGTTCCAGCAGCCTCATCCCGGCAGGGGTGAGGTCGACGCGCTGCCCCGCACGGTACACTTGCAGCGTGGACCGGTTCATGGTCAGGTCACCAACCGTCAGCAGGTTCTCAGTATTTCGGTGACTGCGTTTATACAGCGCCTGAAGTCGCGCATGCAACTCTTGCAAGGCGAACGGCTTGACCAGATAGTCATCGGCTCCGGCCTCGAACCCCTTAAGCTTATCGTCAAGCGTGTCTCGCGCCGTCAGCATCAGTACGGGGGTACCTTCTGAGCCCTCCGCTCGCAGTTTCCGGCAGAAACTCAGGCCATCCATCCCCGGAAGCATCAGGTCCAGAACAATAACGTCGTACCTATTCGATAACGCCAGGTGCATGGCTCTAATACCGTCATAAGCAAAATCCAGAACATAGCTGTGCTTTTCAAGGTACGCGGCAATGTTCCCGCAAATATCACGGTTGTCTTCGACAATCAACGCTCTAATCGGCACGTCACCGAATTTGCGTACCATCCGTTGCCCTCCCTTACCAGGCACAATTTACCAAGCGTAGTCCAGTCTCAGGCCAATCAGTGGTTCGGCTTCGCCACTGTCTTCCACTTCAACGCCTCGGCGGTAGTCAAACTCACTGTCGTCGCTTGAGCCCGCCGCCGTTACGTTGATGACATCGAGAAAGGATGTTACATCTATAGCGCCGAATGCGCGCCGATAGTCAACACGAACGTTCACCAGGCTGTAACCGTCTTTGCGACCAATATTACGCTCAGTGATCTCTTTTGAGTACCGTAGCGGTTCCCCGGGTCCCAGTACGTCTGAATGAATAATGAATTCTTCGTCTGGCCTGCCAGAAAGATATTTGTAGCGCCCGGCCACCTTCCAGCGATCGTTGATTTCCCAGGTCAGGCCGAGGGTCGCGACATGCTTTCGGCTGAAGTTGGCGGCGACTTCACCGCGGCCATCCTTCCGATCTATGACGATATCGTTGTAGGAGTAGGTGGCGGTAGTGTAAAGACCTTCTCGAATCATGCCGTTGACCACGAAATCGACACCGTACGATGTGCCGTCACCCATGTTGGAAAAAGTACCGCTTGTCCGATCAAGGTCTACCACCAGGTTGTCGAGATTTTGATGATAGGCCTCCGTTAACACCGACCAATTATTGTTCAGAAAGTACTTTAAACCGATACTTTTATGCGTGATTTCTTCGTTCTCCAGGTCGTTCGACTCGTTGGCGGCAAGCTCTAAAAACCGTGGCGACTGATGAAAGAGTCCTGCGGTCGCAAAATATCGAACCGCTTTACCCGGCTGCCAGTTGACGCTGAACCGGGGCGACGCGAAGCTTTCGTCGGCAAAGCCGTCCCGCTCGAATCGCAATCCGGTGCCAACATCCCAATCGCCGATTTCGAAAACCTGATCTACGTAGCCCGCATAGCTCGTTTCTTTCCGCTTTATTGAAGAGTTGATATTCTCGGGAGTCAGCACAATATAACGCTGTTCGGGGTCTGGTCTGAAATCATCACTGTCGTAGACAAACCGGTTCCAATCACCATCCAGAACAGTATTGTAGTCCAGTTCCATTTGCGTTAACCGAGCACCGGCACTGAACACACCCCATTGATTCATCGTCTCAAAATCACTTCGCCAGCCGATCTCCGTTTCATCTTCACCGATGGTAATAATGTCCTCCCGCACTGGAAAGCTGGACGCGGGTGATCCTTCAGGTACGAGATCAGGGAATGCTTCGCCCTCTGAGCTGATCTTGTCGCTTTTCCGGTAGTAAACCTTGTTGGTCAAAACGGCTTCTTCACCGATCAATGATCGCAACGTCAGCCCGTACAAATCGCTATCTTGTTCAGAGTCCTGAAGTGCCGCATCTTCGAAATTGGGCGACGCAAAAACGTGAGTGACGCCGCGCGTATACTCTTCGTGTGTATCCATCAGTAGGACTTCGAACGTGTGGGTCTCGTTGATGGGTACAACCGACTTCACGATGATATCTCTTAAAACAGGTTCGCCAATATCCAGCTCTTCGATGGTTTCAAACAAGGCGCCGAAATCCAGTCGTCGGGCAGAAACGAGCATCGTAGAATCTTCAGTGATACCTGAAGGGCCGTCATAGCCCACTTCATAGCCCGCCAGGTCAAGACGCAGACTCGCTGAAGGGCTTGGATTGCCATCGGCGACCTCCAGCTTGAGAAGCGATGCCGCCCGGCCACCATAAGCCGGACCCCATCCACCCGGTGAGAACTCGGCCCCACTGATAACGTTCGGTGCGAAAATCGAGAAGCGACCGCCGCCACCGACATCCTCCTCTTCGCCCAGTGATGCATCAAAATGCACCGCTTTATCAAAGGGAAAGTCATCGACGAATAACAGATTGTCTCTCGGGCCACGGCCGCGCACGCTAAAGTTTGCGAATTCACCGGTGGATGCCAGGCCAGGTAACCCGTCCAGCGAGAGGAGTGGATCGGCGCCACCGCCTACAGCACTTCGCAGCGCTTCCCTATCGAGATAGGTGCTGGATGCTGATGCCGCTGAAAATCTATCAGCTTGCCGAGCCCGAACCAGCACTTCCTCAATGGTCTGCGGCCTGAGTTCGAAGTCAATCTGGACATTTTTGCGCGTAATCACGCGTATGCTTGGCTCATACGATGTAGCGAACCCATCTTTGGCTATGTTCACCGAGTAGAGGCCGGGGTCAAGCTGATCAACGACGACGCGACCTTGGGCGTCGGTTTCTACTGATCGCGTGGAATTGGTTTCCCGTTCCGTGATCGTGATCTGCACGCTTGAGAGAGGCCGTTCAGTCTGATCTTTCACCACGATAGTCAGCGCACCAGGCGCTTCTGCAGCGTGGGTGAAAATGGGAAAGCCAATCAGGAGTATCGACAGAGTCAACCACGATACCTGCCTCAAATACCTGCCCATATTGCTAAATCGCCTGCTCATGTTGCTATCCCTCCGAGAATCGACCGTAGTTAGTTGATCAAACGGTGGGAGGTTAACAGCGCCAATGTGACTAAAAAGTCGCTGAAATGTGAAAGATCAAGAGCAACCGATTCGCGATTCCGCCCAACCTCAGACTCGGCGGCCCCCCTGTTAAGCCAGGATTGCAGCCGCCGCTTTTTTAATTCGCACGCTTTCGCAGATTGTTCCGCACCTCCAGGGCGTCATAGCTGTCGACCTCCGTGGGGCGTACACCCTTGCCCAAGCGGATTTCCAGAATCACTTCCGACTCGGCCCGGTTACCCGAACTGATCTCGGCGCCGTAAGTGGTGGAGGGACGGGAGCTTGTGGTGCAGCCGAGCAAACCGCAGTGGCGCTCTACCTCCCGGGTGCGGCTCGCGTTTACGCCAGTGCTTGGCTCCCGCTTCTCACCATCGACGTGCCGATCGGCAACCACAAACCAGTCGTAGTCCGCCATCAACGTCAGTTCGGCGGCCCGAAGCAGAGCGTAATCCATGGCCTCAAACTGGGTGTCACCGCGCATTTTGAACGACACACGGTACCGGTTATCGGCAATCTGACTTTCCCGGTAGCCGTAGCCGCCGTCTGAGGCGGGTTGGTAAACCTTGGGTGCCGCACAGGCGCTGATCAACAGAACCATCATCAGGGCGACTATTGGCTTTTTCATACGTTACCTCCCGATTGTCTGGTAAACGACTGAGCATGGTTACTGCTGCCAATTGCGCTCAATCAATTGCTTTTCCTGCTCCGGCTCAATGATGTCGCCGGCCATCATCTGGTCGAGCGCGCTGTCCAGCAATGAGCCACCGCTGGCGGTCTGATAGCTGCCGGGCTCCACGGCCCGCTGCCGAATACTGGCCAACTCTTCCCAGCCGGCCTCGGTCTGTTGGGCGCGGCAGGCGATGTTCTCCGACCGCTCGCCCGCGCCGGTTACCCGGTACTGCCGGCAGTGCTGCCCGTCCCGATTCACAAAGGTGAGACGGGGGGTAATTTCCCGGCCATCGGGCAGGGTTTCGGTGGTGCCGCTGGGCAGCGTTTCCAGACGCTCGGCGACCGGCTGAAAAGCGTCGACTTGCGGACTCCCGGCATTGTCGGTGACCTCGGCCAGTCCGAACCCGAACGCCAACGCAATAGCGGCCGCAATGCCGGTTTGCGCGTTCAGGGCCTGACGGGCGCGTCGCCACAAGGGAAAGGCAATCACCTGGGCGGATTCAGGCCTGGCATCCTCTTCCGACAGCATCTTTTGAACGGCACTCGGCAGTGGCCTTTCATCAATGGCCCGGGCCCGTTCGCTGACCAGTTCGTCCACGGCGCTCAGCTCCGCCAGGCGGTCCGCCAGTGCCGGATCTTCAGCCAGCCGGGCGCGAACCTGCTCCATTTCGGCCGGGGGCAGTTCGCCATCCAGAAAGGCCGACAGGGTTTCATCGTTGATGTTCATGAGCGGGTCCTCGCTACAGGTAAGTTCAGGCTTTGTATGAGAGCGGTTCGGGCGCGAGCCAGGCGGCTCATCACGGTTCCCGGGGGTATTTCCAGCGTGGCGGCTGCCTCCTTGTAGGACAGGCCCTGGACGGCCACCAACGACAGCACCAAACGCTGGTCGTCCGGCAGTTTATCCATGGCGCGGCTGACCTGATCGAGCTCGACTTCGCTCGACATGGCCCGCTCTCCGTCGACAATTTCGCGCTCCTGCAGTTGCGGCTGCAAAGTCGCTTCCTGGCGGACCTTCTGAGAGCGGTAACCGTCGATCCACAAATTCCGGCAGACCCGGAACAGCCACTTCGTCAATTCCACGCCTTCGGGTACAGTACGGTTCAGCGCTCGCTCTACCGTGCTCTGTAGCAGGTCGTCGGCATCGTCCATCGACCCGGTGAGCGAGTAAGCAAACCGCCTGAGCTGAGGCAACACCTCGGTCAAATCACTTTTCATAGACAGCACCTTTCTGTTGTACCCTGTTAACGGGCCAGCGGTTTTTTTATTCCCGACCCCAGGAATTTTTTATCGGGTGAGGCCGTTATAGTAACAGGTGGCCCTCGGGCCAAGCGCTCACCCTCACCGGATACGTCATTATGAAAGCCAACCCCCGACCGGCCAGACTGACCCGGTTGCGCCCGCTGGTGCTATGCCTGCTGGGCCTGGGCACCGTCGCCCAGGCGCAACTGGATTTGCCCTCCGCGGTGACCGACCGGGTGGACCGCTCTATTGACTCCATAGAGCGCGTGCACCGGGATTCCCTCCCTGATGTCACCAGTGCCCTGGAGCGCCGACTCACGGCCCCGTTGCCGGAGCAACTGCCCGACACCCTGCGCCCACCGGCAGAACCCCTGGGCGCCCTTCCCAGCCGTATGCCGATACTGGACTCCCGGGGCGTCCTGCTGTTTATGGACGTGGAGGTGGAAGACGGCTGGCGCGCCGTGCAGCACGAGTGGCTGCTGATGCTTGCGCCCGGGGAACTGTCGCTGCTGGAACCGCTGAACGTCGAGATTCTGGAGCAGAAGCGCCTACCCAAGCTGGGGCTGGAGATGGTGCGCTTCCGGGTGCCCCCGCAACTGGATTCCTACGCCGCGCTGCAAAGCGCCTTGCCGGCCGACCTGGCCGAACGACTGGACCGCAATCACATCTACAGGCCTCAGGCCGACAATTCATCGCCGGAATCCGCCGAGCGCCCACGTCAACCGGTGTGCGCACAGGCAGTGAAGGTGGGCATGATCGATACCGCCATCGCCACCGAGCATCCCGGGCTGATCAACAGCCGCATTGTGGAGCGAAACTTTTTACCGGACCCCGAGGGCACGGCACAGACAGGGCCGCCCACCGGACATGGCACGGCCGTAGCCGGGCTGATGCTGGGAATTATTGACGGAGTACCCGCGCGCTTACCGGGGGCGACACTCTATAACGCCTCGGTGTTCTACAGCCGCAACCAATACGCCCAGGGCGCCACCATGATGCATTTAGTATCGGGCCTGGAATGGCTGACCGAGCAGGACGTAAGCGTGATCAATATGAGCCTCACGGGGCCCGACAATCGCGTACTCGCCACCGCCATGGAGCGGATTATCGCTGGCGGTACCGTCGTGGTCGCGGCAGCAGGTAATGAAGGCCCGGCCGCCCCGCCGCTTTACCCAGCGGCCTACAGTGGCGTGATCGCCAGTACCGCCGTGGATGCCGACGGGCAGGTGTATCGCTGGGCCAATCGGGGGGAGCACATCGATTTCGCCGGCCCCGGCGTGTCGGTACGCACCACCCGGGGCACCGGGGAGTTTGGTCATGAGAGCGGCACTTCCATGGCGGCACCGACGGTGACCGCCCATGTGGCCTGTGCATTGGCCAGGCAACTGGCCTCAAGTGAAAACGTGGTGCAGTATCTGGCCGGGCAAGCGAAAGACCTTGGAGAGGCGGGCCGCGACCCGATTTTCGGCCACGGCCTGCTGCAGTAACAGGAATTAGAACTCCACACTCAATAGCGCCGATACGCCGGTTTCCCGGTAATCCGCCGCATCGAAATTCGAGCGGTAGTTCCCGTGCTCCACTTTGGTTTCCAGTGCCAGCCACTCCAGAAAACTCAGTGTCCAGATCGCTTCGACCACATGACTGCGGTCATGCCGGGTGCCCCTGCCGGTTGGTGACATGGCGCTACCGGTTCCAGGCAGCCCTTGTTCGGTTCCGCTGTCGGTGACAGGCAGCGACTCCTCGTTGCCGTAGTCCCGATCCTGATAGCGCCAGCCCAGCTGAATCCTGCTTTCCTGACCCGCTATCGAACCGGTGTGGGAATAGCGAGCACGCAATTTAAGCGCGGTGTTATCGAACGCCGGCGAATGGGCGTGCTCCACCTGACGACCCACACCCAATGACCAGAACGTGCGTGACTCATTGAGAAAATAATACACATCGGCAGCCAGCTCCTCGTCATCGGCATTGCGGTCACGATTGTTCTCGAACCGCTTTTCGCTGTCGGTGTAAGCCCCGCGAACATAAACACCCGAGCTAAACAATTTAGCGGCGTAGAGGCTGTTTTGAGTCAGATCCAGCAAGGGCTCGGACGCAAGCTCGGCGTCGGCCATATGGCGGCTCAGGCCCCAGGTGATGCCCGCCAGGTCGATGGCGGCATCCAGCGACGCGATACCCAGGTCCTGATCGAATTCGCTGACCTCGTGATAGCGGCGCGAGGATAGGCTGTAGCTGCCTTTCAAGGTGATTCGCTCGGTCGGATAAAGCTCACCACCGACCCGGCCGTACAATACATTCGCCCAGTCGCCCTGGTTGGATATCTGGTCCAGCGACGCAACCGACAGCGTCGAATCATAGGCACCGCCGGCCTGGAGTTTCACATTGAAATCAGCCTTTTTATCCGACGTCCCACCCTCCTGAGCAAAGGTGGCAACGCTGGACAAAGCGGCGGCAAGGGTTAACGCAATTCGGGGTAGTGTATTCATGGCAATGACTCCAAAAAAAACACCGGTCGGGCTGATGCCCGCCGGTGTCAATTAACAGGGATGTTAGCGAGTGATATTGGCGTTGAGTGCCTGATTGACGGAGGCTTCAACGGCCCCGGCCGCTTCAGTGGCCACCTGGTCGGCCACGGCGGCACTCACCTGCTGAGCCACTTCCGCATCCACCGCCGTCGCCGCTGCCGCGCTCACGGAATTGGACACTTCATTGCTCACCGTCTGGCTGACTTCGGCGGCCACATCCGCGCCAGTCGCTGCGGCAACACTGGCCGACTCCACCGCAGCAGCAGCTTGCGACTCAGCCTGGGTGCGAACCTCCGAAGCAGTCTCAACGCCACTCTGAACGGCAGCCTGAGCCGCGCCCTGTCCCTGTTCGTCGGTTGGCTCACTGGCTTCACGAGCGCCAGAGGTCTGCATCTGGGCGTTGGCGTTAACGCGAGCATCAGACTCGGCGTCAGCATTGATGGATTGGGCCGAACTTGGCAGAGCCAGAACGGAAGCGATGGCGAGTACAAGTGTTGATTTTTTCATGACTAAGACCTCCTACTGATTGGGTTTCAATCAGTTAACGTCTTAGCGGGAGATTTATTCCTTCGATAAATACGAGCTTCCTACCGACACTTGCAAGCTCTTCGGTGTCGAGCTCGGCCTGGTTGGCGCTGGCGCCGGGGGCAGAATTACTTAGCTGGGGTTGTAGCTCAGTGTCAGGTAGAGCGCTTTGGCCTTCTCTAGCTCTAGAGCATCAGTAGCAAACGCTAACACCCAGCGGTGATGGCTGGCACTCAAGCCAAGTACGCGACGTTCCAGATCATAGCTCAGCCCCCATTCGGTATCGGGCCGCCAACGGCGGGCTACACCGAGAACGGGCATCAAGGTGCCGAACTGGTGTTTCAGGTGGGTGTTGAAGGACCAAGGGCCGCTTTTGAATTCGGAGGAGAGGAGGTATCGGGGCTCGATGGTTTGTCGGTACTCCTCCCGATAACCTTCGGTGCCCTCGAATAATGGATTAAAGGACACAAAACCTGCTTCGTCATAAGTCTGCCGCTGACTGTTGGCGGATGCGACGGTGTAAGGGGCTCGATTCCATTCAACGGCGGCCCACACATCCTCAGCCTGCACGGATAGCTGCCAGCGATCGGTGACTTGATAGTCCAGCTTCAGGTCCAGCGCGTGACCGACGCCCGTTGGGCGGTCGATGTTGGGGCGATTGAACAGGCTGTCCCGGTAATAATGGTAATCCACATCGGCGGCGATGTGGTAGCTGCCGTCAGTATTTGTGGTCAAGCTTCCGGATAGGCCACCATCCATCAGGTGTTGGGCTTCAAAAACCGACACATCGACCGATGCACTCCAACGATCCTGGCGGTGAGTGTAACCGAGCCTGGCGCCCTGCCCTGTAAAGCCAGAGACGGTCAGTTCAATGGGTACATTTGCGTCAGTCAACGGTTCGTTGCGCTCGATGCGACCGTAGTATTGTGCCGCTCGCTCATTGATGCGAGTTGACGCCAGCCCTCTTTGAACAACGGCAATGGATAGGCCGTTGTTCAGCCGGTAGCCAACTTCGAACTCATTGAGCAGCCATTGGCGCTCGCCTTTATCGAAGGACTCGCCCCACTCCTCCACGGTGTCCAGTAAGGGTTCTGGCTCGCTGTACCCATCCAGGGTGACGGATACAAAAACACCGCTGTCGGCTAGAGTCGGCAGCGGTGCAAAAATAAAAAGCAACAAGGCCAGGCCGGAGCCCAACCTTGTGCTAACGCGACGCGTATTACGCTCTTCCATTAAATAAGCGATTCGACTTCGTTGGCATCACCATTGGGGTAAACAATCACGGGCACGCCATCGCGGCTTTCGACGGTGCCGATGACTTCTCCATCGATCAGCGCCTCGCCGGTTATGATGGGTTCACCCGCTTCGTTGGTGCTGGCGTTCAACTTCAGCTCATAACCCTGGGGGTTGAACAAGCGCAGGTCCAGAGACTCGGATTCGGCCATATCACCGCTGGCTTCCAGGGTGTAGTTACCGCCGTCCCAGTCGGTGTTGATGCGCACCATACCGCCTTCGTACGCGGAACGATTGAAGGTTGCGGTCAGCCGGGCTTCGGGCAGCTCTGGTAGAGCCAGGCGCGCCGAGACGGTGACGGAGCCCTTGAGGAAATTGTCAGCGGTTTCGAGGTCCGGGAGGTACATATCGGCCCAGAAGCCACCACCGCTCACTTCCGTCGAGGCTGACGCACGGATTGACGTGACATTCAACTCCTGCATTTGCGTATCATTCAACGACAAGCGCTGCTGGATTCCATCGATCACACCCTGCTCAAGCAGCTCAGCATCTGCCTCGGCGAGAGGATCACCTTCGATTCCCTCTCCCTTCAACGCGAACTCCGCACAGCCCGGCATCACCGTAGGAAATTGGGTATCTCCGTAACGGTGGTTCACATACGCTTCGCGGTCTGCCAGGCACAGGTTGTACTCGTCGGTGTCGATGTTACGGACGTCGTAGTAGCCGCCGTTGTTGGTCGACAAGTAGAAGGCGTGCAGGTCGTCTCCGACACGATTGGTTTGAGCCTGAAAGGCCGCAGCCACGTCATTCAACAGATCGGCATCAGCTAAATCTAACGTGAGAGACGTTCCACGTTCGTAGCCATTTTTATCCAGAGAACCAGACAAGATATTATCCGACAACGGAACGACCGTGTAATACTGGTAATCATTTCCCGGGATGTCGACGACCTCTGCAAGGTTCAGCGATACGGAAAGATCGCCTTCTACCCAGAAGGTATCCAATGATTTCAGCACTGCATCAGTCTTGAATCCGGTAAGATTGTAGTCAAACTCTTGATAATCACTTATGGAGTAGTCGTAGTACCTCAGAGTGACCACTTCCGGCAATGCATCGCGCACATTTGCCGCCAACGTTTCCCTCAAGGCATCGGCGGACTCCTGATCCAACACGTAGAAGTACGAAGTCGGCTCACCGGTCTCATACAGGTCCCGAATAGAGGGAGTGTAGCTGCCTTCCCAGTCGTCGTTGTAGTAGACAACAGTGGCATCCGCGTCGCTCGCGACCGGTGTGCTCAGCGCCTCAATGGGTGAAAAAGTCATCTCACCATTGACGGCAAGCCGTGCCCCGGAGTAATCCGACCAGGTAAACGCATCAAAGCTGGCGGCGTTGTTCAACCGAGCAGCAATGGTAACGCCTGCCGCGTAGCGACCGTCGGCGGATTGCAGGTCACCAGTAAAGCGCAGGCGCTCCAGGTTCATCGGGCCGCTGTTGTAGTCGCCCAGAAGGCGCGCGTCGTCGTTCAGGCGAACCATCGAGGCTTCTACATCGCCTGTGAGTTCATTGCCGGCGCTGAACACTGTCACACCACCCGATAGCGCTGCTGAGCGGAAGGCCGCATCAGCTTCGTCTGCGTCGAACAGGCCGTCTTCGGAGGCCTGGAGGGCATTCGCGAGTTCAACCGATACGGACAGGTCGCGCAACTGGATAAAGTGATCGGATGACAGATCGCCAACGTGCCCGACCAGGCTGAGCTCAGTATTTTGCGCCAGTTCGTTCAAGAGTCCGCTTACCTGACCGTCATCGGTAACGAACGCTTCCAGAGCGCCTTTCGTGATGCTGGTGTGCAATGCCAATGCAAAGGGTGCGAAAGCATCGCCGGAGTCACCCGCCACGGTGCCGGACAGAGACAGAACCAGGCCCTGATCATAGGTGGCTTCAATGTGGGCGGTGCCCACGGTGTCGCCATTGGTGTTGGTGATGGTGATTGGCTCGGAGCCGCCGTCATTCAACAGGGCCACCAGTTTCTCCGGGTTGGCGTCAGCAAACAGGCCTACCTGATTCAGCACTTCACCAACAAACTGGAATTGGCTTTGGACTTTACCGTCTACGCTGGCCTTGATGGCTTCAGCATCAACTTCAGCAGCCGCCGCGATGCTGTCGGTGTCGGTGGCTTCGAGCGTGGACACCCAAGTGCGGGCATCGGCAACGAATGATTTATAAGCGGCAATTTTCTGTTCGGTGGTGGTATTTTCATCAACCACCAGGTCTTCATCGTAGTCCGGTGAGAACCCTGCTTCGCCCGCCGCATCGTACTGGGCAGACTGATTGCTCAGCGCATCCAACGCGTCGGTGTCGAGGCCGTCGGAGCTGTTGATGACGTCGTTGATCGCCTGAGACAGGTTCGCCATGTTGAAACTGTCATCGGCGTCTCCGGCGCTGCCATCTTGCAGGGCGGCGGTGAATTTCTGCAGTTTTTCACCCAGGCTGACCTCACCGTCTTCTTTGAACAGAAGCTCGGCCACGGCGGCGTTCATCACTGCGTACTGGGTTTCCTCGGCGCTGGCACCGGAAATCTGGGACAGACCTTTAGAGCCGGTGCGCTCAATATCAAAGCCAACCAGTTGGCTGACTTCGGCCGAGGCCTGCTTGCGAGCGGCGGCCAGGTCTTTGCCGCCTTCGGCGATCAGGGCCTTGGCGCGCTTGGCGGCCATGCTGGACCAGGCGGTAACCGCCGCTTCAATACGGTCGCTTTCAACGGGCTTGTCGACGATGGCGTTTAATACGAAGTCCACGGGCAGGTCGATGTCCGAGAAGCGTTCGCCATCGCCACAGCGGCTTGCATCGCACACCATTTTGGTGGTGCCTTCAACGACAGTCACTTCCACTTCAACCGGGCCGCCTTGGTAGTCGCTGGTCAGCTCCAGCTCATAGCTGCCCTCGCCGTCGGTCTCGGTGCTACCTACCGAGCCTTCGAGGCGCTCGCCGGCATCATCCAGCTCGTAGGCGGTTACGCGGGCGTTTTTCAGGACCCCTTTGGTGGCCACACCGGCCAGTGTGACGCCACTGCCTTCATCAACGGGGCCCGGCTCGGTAACGGGCGGTTCAGTCGTCGGAGGGGGGGTGTTATCACCACCGCCTGAACTGCCACCACAGCCGACGAGGGCCACCAGTGTCGCGACGGAAAGGTACGTAAGGGGAGTCTTGAGTTTGACCATGTTGTTCTCCATTGGGGTCCTTGTTGCTTGCACGCGAAGCGTTGTTCCAAGCTCGGTGTTGAGCGGCATGCCAAATGGAGTTTATACACGGGTATGTTTCGGATTCAATAAAAATGTGGACTGGATCACGGTTTTTTATGTTTGCTGGTTTAATTAATAATTTTTCCGCCGGTATCTTGTCGCGCCCTTGAGGTGGACCTTATTTTCTGCACCCAGCGTCACTTTTTTGTCTGGGTCGGTTGTGCAAAAAATACGCACTCGGGCCGAGGCTGAAAGGCCCCAGGCTAACTCTTACATTCTGGCCAGGCCTGACCGGTTATCATATCCTGCCCTCTGTTGTATGTGGTCACCAGGCCCACTTGCAGCGTGACAGAGTCAGCACTCCAATCTATTTTCCTGACCGGCCGGACCGGAAAATGATCATACCTTGGCTGCATGCCAGGAACAGGGATATTGTACCGGGCCCCAACCAACTGTTCCTGCAATTCAGCTTTATAGACAGTCCCCGGTTCGGGTGGCGAAGGGCGCAGGCAGGGGTGAGTGAATGTCATTACGTTATCTACCAGATAGGCTTTCAGGTCCACCTCGACCGTCCGCACTTTATCAGGATCGAACACCGTACTGACCCCCAACCGAAGCCCCAGTTCATCGGGTTCGCTGCCGGGAATCTGTTGGACGGATTGAATCCTCACAAACTGCGGTCTATCAGACATTTGCTGCAAGAGCGCCTCATCAAGTACCGCTTGGGGGAACTCATACCGCTTGGCAACTTCTCGCCAAGTTCGATAATCGGCTATGCCCAGCAGTAGCACCAGGCCCAACGTTGTCTTCAAGAAAAAGCCCATTGACGCTCTCTGTTAATGGATGCTCGAAATTGCGAGCCCCATAAAGAATATCGCTATTATAGCCAAAGGAACCAACAAACTGACCGACAGCCCCAACAGCTTCCCGCCGAACGATTTCCCCACAACGAAACCCCGTGCGCCCATCAGAAACAGCATCCATACAACGAAAACCACTCCGTTAACCACCAACATCACCCTCCAACTGGAAACGTCAGAGCAAACGAAAGTAAGTGGACACAACAACCTATCCACCAATCCAGGCTCTTCCTGGCCACTCGTAAAGCCAGTCAGCCAGAACCATCCCAGATAGTAGGCGACGATTATTAAAAAAATGACACCAAAACGCAGCAAGGTGCCTCTCCCGGGGCGATATTGGGATGGTCCTTTTGTCACGGAGTCTCCTTAACAATATTATTAGCAGGAAATTTTCCTTATTTAAAACAAGAAAGCTTCCTATGTTTCTCCGGCATTCGTTATAACATGCCCCACACCCCCTGTCACCGCTAGCCTACCGACTATTGCCAGTTATAGCGCTCGGCGCTTCTCCATTTTCCACCCAGTCGACGACCGCGCTCAGCAGGTCAAAGGAATGGTAGGTATTGGCCCCGCCGGCGCAATGGCCCATGCAGGGCACGAAATAAAAGCGGCTGGCGTCGCCCCAGCCTTCATTGGCTTCGCCCGCCCGCAGATAAAACCCAAGCGTGTCGTAGGCGGAGAACCGAGCGTCGCTGACCCCGTGATAGAACAGAATCTTCCCGCCGCGATCGAGGAAGGTCGAAAAGTTGGTCCAGCGGTAGCTGTCGGTGCGCGCCTGTATCGGGTCATTGCGCAGCCGGGCATCCTCGGCGTCGATGTCGAGCTCGGTCTGGTCGGCGCTAGCGCTGGCCGAAATTCGAATACCCCGAACGCATGGCCGGCGTGTCACCAGCGGCATTGTCACCACCGACGCTGAAAGAACCGGCGGGTTTTTCCTCAGCGCGGGCAATTTCGGTGTGTGCAGTTTCAGCCCCGATCAATGCCGAACAGGTGATTTCGGTCCTGGTGCTTCAGCACCTTTATATAAAATTCGACGCAGCCAATAGGCCATTTTTGAATGTCGTCGGCGTTCAAAAGTTCCGCTGGTAATAAGACACCACGCTGAGGCGGAGGCCCGTGTCGAAAGTGAATCCAGCTGTGTGCCCCTGATAGCTTCTGAGCCCTTTACCCGATCACCGCTTTCCGTGTCGCTTAAACCTTCAACAAGGTTTCGTCTGAATAGTCTCGTCATTTAAACCAGAATTCTGCTACCGAGCACTTGGCGTCGTAATCTCTAGTCAGGGTCCGACAGGATATGCTATACATTGAAGTTGCAGTTATCCAATAAATAAGGAGACATTTCATGGCTACGAAGCGCACTGACAAAAACCGAGCAGAGGGCGAAGAAAGAACACAAGAAAAGAAGGACGCCCTTTACATCATCCACCAGGGTGTTTACTACAAGATTCTTCCTGAAGAGCTAAAGAAGTACGCAATGTCCGATGAGGAAGTCGAAGCGCTAATCAAAGCCAGTGGTTCAGAAGCGGAACGCCAGCAAAAGGTAGCTCAGGAACAAGCAGCTCGGCAACAGCCAGGCGGATATCCTACAGCTTTTGCCAGACCAACACCGACACAAAATTATGCGCCCCCTCCCATGTATTCTTGGCCGACCATGCCAGGTTTTTACCCGACTCCTACGGCCTTTGCCCGCCCCACGCCGGGGAGTTTTTCAGGACCCATGCCGGCGAACTTTTCCGCACCCGCCCCGACAGCATTCGCCCGGCCCACACCCACGGCGTTCGCTCGCCCCACACCAACAGCCTTTGCCAGGCCAACGCCAACCTACATAGATCCTGCTTTTGTTCCCCCTGTGGTTTTCCCCGGTCCCCGTTAAAGGAGCCAGTCATGCAACCAATACCGGAATACGCGTATTCCTGGCGGCCTTATGCCAACCCTGGCTTAATTTCAAGAGCTTTTACGGGCCCCGATACGTGCCACTACCGCTTCATCATCGACCCCTGGACGCAAAATTGGGTGATTACTGAACCTGTGGCCGACGAGCTTTTGGCAATGTGTAATGGGAAACGGCGGTTTTCCGAAATCATGCGAAAGCTCGAGAACGAAAACGAAAATGCCGAATCGTTTGACCTGTCCGAACTTGCGCTTCAGCTACGCAAAAGAGAAATTCTGTTTTGCAATGCAAATGACCACAAGTTAAGTGGCCGTCCCGTCTACAATACCTGCGATTTCACTGGTCTGCACATTGAGATAACCAACGCGTGCAACATGACCTGTACCCATTGCTACGTATCGTCTGGTAAGCCGATGGCCAACGAAATGGACTGGGATACCATTTACGATACCGTGGACTCGCTTCCACCACACTCCGGGCGGCGTATCGCGATCTCGGGGGGCGAACCCATCGTCCGCAAAGGCTGTATGAGCTTGGTGGAATATTGCGTTCGCGACTGCGGCCACGACGTAGACCTCTATACTAATGGAAGAAAATTTCCAAAGAGATTCGCCGAACAGATTTCGGACCTAAACAAGAGGCATTCGGCGCAGATTCGTTTGCAAGTCAGCCTTGAAGGCGCTAATGAAATAACGAACGACCTGGTTCGGGGAACGGGTTCATTTAAGGATGCCTGTGAATCGCTGGCCATGTTTCAGGAGCTTGGGCTAGGGCCGCAGGTTGTCCTTTTCGTTTGCCTAACCAAACACAACATTCACCAGGTAGAGCAGATTATTGCGCTGGCGGAAGAATATAGTGCCGGGATGCTTGTGTTCTCGCAATGGCAGCGCCAGGGCAATGCCGAGGACACACCCTGGGAATCCATAGCGCCGGCAAACAAGGATTGGGTTCGAGCAGGAGACATTATTGCGAACTATCGTAGTCCGACATTACAGGTCCATGGCAATTTCTACGGGGATCTGGGAAACAACGAGATTGGTAGGTTTAGCCTGGACAGCCAAAAGTTTCCCAAACACGTTTATTACTATAACGCGTTCCCTCGCATTACCCCACAAGGGGACGTGCTTGCGGATCAGATGTGGGTAGATCAGAGCTGGATGCTCGGCAATGTCAAGAACGAGACGCTGGACATGTGCTTCCGAAAACCTCAATTCTACGAACAGCTATACCAGATGTACACGCGTTCAGATAAAATTAGCGAGTGCAAAGCGTGTGCCTGGAGAGAGTTGTGTGAATCAGGGTCGCCCGGCCACACTTATGCGGAGTACGGCCACATGGATGAGAAAGACTTATTCTGTGAGGTCAGAAAGTATTGGTTCGAACGCTACATCGAACACCATATCAATAAGGCATTCGGTACGGCTACAGTCAGGTCACCCGTTGTCGAGGAACGGTCCTCAAGCAAACTGATCGCGGCGGCCAGCATTCTTTAATCAACGGGCAAGATTGATGTCTTTCGAATGGAATGACCGCATAAGAAGCATTGCGAGGAATTGGCTATTTGGCGATTTTCCTGCAGCGGAGCGTTTCCCGGAAACGGTAATTCTGCCACTGGAGAACCCTGATCTTCACGACCACGAATCTTTTATGACTCAACTTGGCGGTAGGCTCAAACACCTTACCAGTATTTCCATAGGCCGCAAGAACGGGGTCACTGTTGGTGTCATGCGCAGCAAACTCGGTGGCCCGGCAGTGGCCCTGGCGACTGAATGTTTGGCGATGATGGGGGTACGCCGAATCATTGGCGTTGGCTACTGTGGGAGCCTGAAGAAAACATGTACCGCAGGCAGCATACTAGTCCCCACCCACTGTTACACGGACGATCACCTACCGCTGCGCTACGGAGCCGACGCTTCGGGAATACGTTCTGACTCAACGTTATCCGAACAGCTCTACCATCAGCTGCAGCAGCAGGCAGTCAACCCGATTCGGGCAGCGTTGTGGAGCACTGACGCGATCATGCTTGAAACGTCCGAAGCGATCAATCGTTGGGCAAGTACAGGCGCTTTGGGGGTCGATATGGAGTGCGCAACGCTATTTCAGGTGGCTGGAATGCGTAATATGGCCAGTTCAGCTATTGTGGTGGCGAGCGACAACGCCGTGACCGGGGAGCCCGCAAATAATGGGGTATTAGCGAACGCTCGTGATGCCGCTATAGAGGCCGCGTTCGCTGTAGCTAAAACAGCGCCCTGATCCTGACTGTAACAGCAGTAACACGCTCAAAAATCACCTTTTCTGAGCGCGTCGGTCAGCACCTGCTCAGATTTTCGCAACTTTGAACAGTCACCGGGAGGCTGATCCCGGAACCGCTAGTCTCTATCGGCACTCATAGCTATCGGCCGACGCCTCATCCCCACCAACATAATGCGGGTGCTCCGGATAGGCACAAAGCTTGGTGTTGGCGGGCTCAGGATTCGTACGCGAAGCGATGACATCGCCCGGCGCTTCGCCATTTTCCACCCAGTCGACGACCGCGCTCAGCAGGTCAAAGGAATCGTAGGTATTGGCCCCGCCGGCGCAATGGCCCATGCCGGGCACGTGATAGTAGCGGCTGGCATCGCTCCAGCCTTCATTGGCTTCGTCCGCCCGCTGATAAAAGCCGAGCGTGTCGTAGGCGGAGAACCAAGCGTCGCTGACCCCGTGATAGAACAGGATCTTCCCACCGCGATTGAGGAAGGTCGAAAAGTTGGTCCAGCCGTAGCTGTCGGTGCGCGCCTGCATCGGATCATTGCGCAGCCGCGCATCGTCAGCGTCGATGTCGAGCTCGGTCTGGTCGGCGCTGGCGCCGGGCGAGAAGAAGTTCTCACCCGGGATAAAGGTCATACCCCCTTCGATCATGCCGGTGTCGACGGGAAAGGCGGGATAGATCTCGTAGCCGGCGCTGTTGACCAGCGGCGCGAATGCCTTGTCGATCGCGTCGGCCTGCGCCTGGGATAGACACGAATCGCCCTCCCCCGCCTCGCACACCAGCAGGCCGGGGTCGAAGTCGCAGCCACGGACATTGGCGACCACCCCGTCTTCAAGGCCATCCAGGCCGTCGCATTGCGCCAGAAGCCCGTCATGCACCGCGCGGCGCTCGGCCGGAGAAAAGGCGCGGCCGATCTGCGGATTGCCTTCCTCGTCACGGGGCGCTATCTCGTTAAAGGCCACGACCGCCTTGCGCAGGGCGAAATTCGAATGCCCCGTGCGCATGGCCGGCGCGCCGACAACGGCGCCGTCGAACAGCATGGGGTAGCGCTGCGCGGCCAGCATGCTCTCGCGCCCACCGGTCGAGCAGCCGGAAATATAGGTATGATGCGCCGCCTGCCCGTAATGAGCGCTCAGGATCTCCTTGCCCAGCCGGGTGACCTTGGCCACGGACTGTCCGGCAAAATCTAGCGCGGCCTGCTGATCGGCCATAAAGGAGGCGTCGAAACCGTGCTCGCCCTTGTGCCCGCCATCGGTGGAAATCACCGCAAAACCGCGCGCCAGAGCCGGCGTGTCGCCGGCCGCGTTGCCGCCAAGCGGCGGATGCAGTGTTCCATTCAGCCCACCGCCGCCCTGAAACAGGAAGCGCCCGTTCCAATCCACCGGCATGGCCAGCGCGAAACCGAGACCATAGGTCTTACCATCCGCACCCACGCGTTCATTGCTCATGCCTTCGACATAGCAATGAGTGGGCAACTCTATCCCAGCACTGTCGGGACCGGAGCCGAAGCTGAATGAACCGGCCGGTTTTCTTTCAGCACTGGTGATTTTGGTGTTGGCTATTTCAAGCCCGGTCAAGGCTGCGCAGGAGCTTTCGGCAACCATGGAGTTGCCGCTGGGAGAATCGGTTATTCCACATCCCGCGACAGCTAGCGCCGCCAGTGTAATCGTGAATCGGTTCATTGTTTTCATTCCTATTTTTATTGCTACCCCAGCAACCGAGGCAAATGAGTTAGCAGGCTGTCGAAAGCTCCGGTACCTTTGGGTCTAGTGTCCGCTATCCCACTGGAGGTAAATTGAGCTGTTTCAGGTATTGATTGTGCTTCTCTGACGCTTCGCCAATGCGTTTTTCTATGTCCGACAGTTGCGCATGAACAGCTGCCAAGTCGATTTCCTCTTCGGGCTTGGCGGTGCTGACATAGCGGGAGATGTTGAGGTTGTATTCATTCTTCTCGATCTCTTCCATGCTGACGCGCCGGGCATAGCGCTCGATCGACTCCGGCCGCTTCTGATAGGTATCGATGATCTCGTCGATATGCGCCGGCAATAGCTGATTCTGCCGCTTGCCCTTCTTGTAATGCTCGCTGGCATTGATAAAGAGCACATCATCGGGCTTTTTGCACTTTTTCAGTACCAGGATGCAGACCGGGATGCCGGTGGAGAAAAACAGGTTGGACGGCAGGCCAATGACGGTGTCGACATGGCCGTCCTTGAGCAGCTTGGTGCGGATCCGGTTCTCCACGCCGCCCCGGAACAGCACGCCGTGGGGCAGAATGATGGCCATAGTGCCTTCGTCGCCGAGGAAGTGGAAACCGTGCAGCAGGAAGGCGAAGTCGGCGGCTGATTTGGGCGCCAGTCCGTAATTTTTGAAGCGGAAGTCCTCGCCCAGCGCCTCATTGGGCTGCCAACGGTAGCTGAACGGCGGATTGGCCACCACAGCGTCGCACTGGAGCTTTTTAGCCGGGTTCATCTCATTGAGCAGCTCCCAGTCATTGGTCAGGGAGTCGCCGTGGTGGATCTCGAACTCACTGTCCTTGACGCCGTGCAGCAGCATGTTCATGCGCGCCAGGTTATAGGTGGTGATGTTCTTTTCCTGGCCGTAGATCTTGCCGATGCCGTGCGGCCCCATCTGGTTGCGCACATTGAGCAGCAGCGAGCCCGAGCCGCAGGCGAAGTCCAGCACATTGTTGAGCTTTTTCTTCTTGCCGGTGCTTGGGTCCTGGCTGTCCAGAGTGACGATGCGCGAGAGGATGGTGGAGACGCTCTGCGGGGTGTAGAACTCCCCGGCCTTCTTCCCGGAGCCGGCCGCGAACTGGCCAATCAAATACTCGTAGGCATCACCCAAGATATCGCTGTCGGTGGAGAACTGCGCGATCCCCTCAGCAATCTTGGTAATGATGGTGCAGAGCTTATCGTTGCGTGCCTTGGGCGTCCGGCCCAGCTTTTCCGAGTTGAGGTTGATCTCGGAAAACAGCCCCTGGAAGGTGCTGGCGAAGGACTGGTTCTCAATGTAACTGAAACCGCTCTCCAGGGTTTGCAGAAGCTCGGCGTCCTGGGTGCGGGCGCGCTCGTAGATGCTGCTCCACAGGTAGTCCGGGTGGATCACATAGTGCACCTTGCGGCGCATCTGCTTTTCGAAAGCGGGCACATCCCCGGCGTTATCGGCGTACCAGACCGCCAACGGCGCGCGCCGGTCTTCCTCTTCCAGATTGGGGTAGTCCGGCCCCAGCTCCTTCTTAGCCGCCGTCTCAAAGTTATCGGAGAGGTAGCGCAAAAACAGGAACGACAGCATATAGTCGCGGAAGTCGTCGGCATTCATCGCCCCGCGCAGGTCGTCGGCGATGGCCCAGAGGGTCTTACCCAGTTGGCTCAGTTGGTCTTTGGTCATGCGTTGGTACTCTCTTGAGTCAGCTCCGGGAAGAGTTCCGGATTAAAGCGATAATTGTTCATGAAATCCCGTAGAATCTTACGGAAATACTCCTTGTTCTCCGGCAGCATTTCTTGGGGCTCATACAGGGAGTAATTGCCGTGACTGAGCACATTGACCAGCCGGGCATGAAGAATGCCGTCCGGGTCGTTGCTGTCCTGCTTGATGCAGGCGGAAAAGTTGCGAAAGCCATGGAAGGTGGCCGTTTTTTCCAGAATGTTGCGCAGGATATTGAAGTGGTGGGTATAGACCTCTCCCGATTCAGCCACCTCATGCAGATGTTTCAGCAGGGCGACATGATGGTAGCGCGGCGTCTCGCCGGTATCCGCCAGCCGGAAATGGTCGGCCTCCTTGCTCAGGAAGCCTTTAACCGCCTTGCTCAGCTCATTGCACATCACGTTGAAAAATAGATGATGGTGCGTGGAGATCACTGTTCTGATCTGCCCATTAGCATTCTTAAGCAGTTGCGCCAGATGACTGGCTACAGCGATGGCGTTATTGTCGTCCAGCGATGAGATGGGATCGTCGATATAGAGGTACCTCACCCAGGCATAGGGTGAGCCTTCCTCCTGGTCCACCGCCAATTGGGCGACAGCGAGAAAGAAGCACCAAACGAAGATATTCTCCTCGCCGCGTGACACTTTGATGGGGATGGGCGCGCCGTCGGAGTCTGTGTCCCGAAAAAAGCTGATTTCCCAGGTTTCGTAGTCGATGAGGAAGTCAAAATCCGCATAGCGTGCCAGCAGCGGGCCAATGCGGTTTTCCATCTCCAGCTCTTGCAAGCCGTCAAAAAAGTGGGAATCACGGTTCAGCCGCAGCACCCGCTTGGCGCCATGCTCCAGGTCGTTATCCCAGTAGAACAGGTCTTCGGTGAAGGCGTTGAAGTAGAGAGTGTCCCGCGTTTCTTCGTCACCACCGCCTTGCTTACCCAGTTCTTTGAAGGCCATGGACAGACGCGTCTTACCGGTGCCGTTGAAGGCGAATAGCAGGATGTACTTCTTCAGCTCCAGTCGCTCGCGTAGGTGTTCAGCGATATCGTTCAAAGTGTCAAAGTTTATCACAGAATCACTCCCATCTCGGCAGCGACATAGGAACGGCAATCCCATCTGGCGATTGAGAACGGCGAAGACCTTCTTCTCGGTGTACCGCCAATGACAAATAGGTCAGTCCACACCTGGCCATTTTCAATATTCTTAGCGCTTTTTGTTGAAGCTCTTGCATCGACAAGTGGGCGGCCCACTGGTCGTCAAACATTGAGTTGCCTGAACGATCCGTATAGCCCCACATATCGTCATGAACCTTGAGGTACTTATGCTCTAAATGGTTTCGAGTGGATCGAAGCTTGTATGCATCCGGCTCCATTGTTTCGCCCAATACTGGAGCATCAGTATCCCGTCCGGACTCCACAAAGTCCTTACTTAGCCAGTAAAGTCCCCGAAGAGGTAGATTCTGGTGACCTTGGAATTTAACGCGCAGGCGCTTTGGTTTCCCTTTAGTTCCTCCTTCGAGCCAGACTGACTGAAAGTTAATCGAGCGCTCCTGCAGACCCAGTGTCCAGTACTCGTTAATAAAGAAGGCAATTTTATCGAACAACGAATACGCCATCCGAAATGCGACTTTGATCTCTTCTGAGGCTTTTGAATATACCGGATAATCCAGCGTGTCGAGGAGAAAAACACCTTTGTCTGAATAGTGCTTCTTATAGGATTCAGTTGACGTTATGCCTTGCCAGCAAAAAAAACGTGCTGTTGCATATTCTTGCTTGAGCTGATTAAAAAATCCAATATAATGTGGTGGTTCTGAAAGTGGTCGAACCATCGCCGGTAGATGTAACACATCGTGCGCGGCAATGGGATACGCGCCCAGGTCATTGAGTGGCGACAGAAATAATCCGTTATCTAATGCCCATACGCGATATTGGCGCTCCATTTTTGAGCGACCCAGCGAATGTTCACTCAGTGAAATACTCTCCACGCGGCTGAAATCAACATGAGCCTCTATGGCTTCAGCCTTCTTCAGCATGCTCTGCGCCACTGTCCGATAATCCTCTCTATCCCAAACAGCGCCTGGCTCAGCAACCGACTTTAGGAAACCACAGGCTTCTTTCAGAATCACAACCTGATGGCCCGGGTCATAAAGATACTTCGCAAAGGTCTCCAGCCCGAAACCGAGGTTTCCAAGTGCCATTGCAAATTTTGGCATTCGCGTGAGCGCTCGTGCCCAATACTCAATCGCTTCTATTGGGCGCCCTATGTGGCTCAGTATATTGCCCAGATTGACAAGCATTTGGCACTGCCTGAAGGTACCGAGCGAGGAGAACTGGGTAGAGCGAACTGCGGACCGTAAATAGAAGATCTCGTTCAAAATCTCCGGTTGATCCCATTCCCAGACCGCTGATTCGTCACTGTGCTTTGCCTGTCGAATGACCGACCAGGCATTGGCTCGGAAATAGTCAAGCTCAACCCGTTGAGTCCCACCAAGGCGCTCCTCCAAGGCATCGCAATGGTCAAGTGCTTGTCGTGCTTGCTCGGGCAACGCCTTATCAGTCGCGCTATCAATCAGCCCCCCGATAAACTCTAGTGCGTCAGGCGAGGATAGTTCTTGCAGTCCTTTACCCACTGTTGTCTACCCGCGATCCCAGACTTGGAAAGAGCTGCTGCATCAGGCCTTTTTTATGGGCGTTGAGAGTGCCGAGCTTTTCCGTCTGAACAGTGATCGCTTCGTCGAGGGACAAAAGGCAACCCCCAATTTTCTTCTGCTCTCCCACGGGTGGGATTGGCAATGGAATCTGGGCAAAGTCTTTGAAATAGAGACGTAATCTGTCTTTGGTCAACCCTTGTGAATGGGCGGTCAATATATGCAAGAATTGATGAGTCTTGAACAAGTAACCGAAAAAGGCAGAGCTAACGAACTCTCTTGGTGCCAAGACAACATATGCTGGACTAACCATGCAATCTTCATCCGCGACACCTGACGCGCCCTGCCACATCCGCATCATATTGTAAATAATGTCATGCCTGTGAGCCTTCTTGTTGCCTGATGACTCTGAGATATTGTCGATTTTCCTATCAAGGCTATCTCGCCTCGCCACTCCATCGTTCATCGTGACGGAGTAGATGGGCAGTCCATCTTGGCCTTGTTCCGTTCGATTAGAAAAGAGCAACCCCGCCTTCCTATATTGCCACTCACCCGCACCCCAAAACTCGGGAAAGCGCAGGCGGGGGACGGTTTCGCCGTCGCGGGGAAAGAGCAGCTGCATCAGGCCTTTTTTATGGATCTTGAGGGCGTCGATCTTGTCCGCCTGTGCGGCGATCAGAGCATCGAGGGACGAGAGGCAGTCGGCGATTTTTTGTTGTTCTCCGGGGCAAGGTACTGCGAGAGAGTATTCCTTCATCAAGGAAACATCGCCTCTTGGCATTTTTACGCCTTTTGCCCCTTCCATCACATAACCGATAAATGCATCGTTTTTAAGTAATGCTGATAGAAATGATCCACGAATGCCACCCATTGGGCGAATAACAATTACATCGTTAGATGCGGCTCCATAAAAATCAGCCACCCAAACCTTTTTCAAGTAGGGACGAATGTTGGCAATAAGTATGTCCCCCGTCTTGAAGCTAGTGAACGACCCGGAAGGAGGCAACTTAGATGCACGTTTTTTTCCGCCAAAATTGGGGAGCAAGTTCTCGGTGCTGATGTAGCTTTCAAGCCGGAGGTCACTGCGTGAGACTCGCTTTTTTACAAAGCTTGCTATATCTTTCTCCCCAAGCTTTCTTTCTTGCCACTCCCCCTCCTCCCGAAACTCAGGAAAGCGCAACCGGGGCACCAATGCTTGTTTCTCGTCCATCACTCTTCCAACCCGTCAGGGTTTTTCAGCGCTTTTTTGTTCACCGAGTCCAAGCGTCGCTCAACCTTCTTCACATCCTCGGCGGGTGGCAGGCTTTCCGGGCGGATCCCCCGGCTTAGCAGTGTTTGGCGCACGGCTTCGTTGTTGGTGACATGCTCTTGCGAGATTTGTTGCTCCCGGCTCATGGCCTGTTCGCGGGCATTGTGGATGGTAATTTCGGTGGCGAAATCTTTAGCTTTAAGAACAATGGTCGGGGCAAAGTCGGCCAGCGGGCGGCTGCCCGGCACCCGCCACTGGGCTTTCATCGCCGTGGTACTGTTGCCGAATAGCGCTGTATCGCCCTTGCTGCGGATCAAGTCATTTATCACTGTACGCTTCTCCTTGTTTCTTGTTGATGGCCAGATAGCGTACCGGTCGGTTCAACTTTTTCACCACGCCATCGCTTAAGGCGCGTTTTAACCAGTCATTCAATTGCGATTTGTGCAAACCCGTGTCGTTCAGCAATTGTTCCAGCGTCACGGGGGATTGAGCCAGTTGTGGCAACGCATCCAGAAATGTTTGATAAAAATCGGGCGGCGTCCCTTCCTGGGGAGCATCGTTTACCGGCTCTTTTGTTGTGCTTTTGCTGTCCGGAATATTCTGCTGGGAAGTCTCAGCGACGGTATCAAACAGGCCTGTCTGAGGTTCTGGCCGGGCAGCTTCACCGACAGAGAACAAGTCTGGTTGCTCTTTTTTTATGGCATAGTCTGCATGATAGGTCGCGGTCAATAAATGATTTATGCTCAGCGCCTGAATATCCCCCTCACACCAGCTTCCGCCCTTGGCGACCAGATCATGGTTGGCGGCGTCACGGTCGTCCGTTGGTTTTACCCATAGTGGTACCCAGCTTTTTTTCAGGTTCTCTTCAGCACCGTTGAGGGTGCCCCCTTTTTTGCCAGAGTGAATTACCAGTGCACTGTCTGCCAAGCAGTAGATGTATTTATTCCGGGCCATGGCATTGCCCGCATTAAAACCTGCCTCTGGGTAAAAGGGCGAAACCAGGACGACATGACCGTCCATCAGCCCCTTTCGCCATTTTGAACTGGTTGCTGCACGTAACAGGCTGTCGGCCATCACGCCGATGACGGCTCCTCCACTGTTTATTGCCCCTTGCATGGCTGTTTCATCCACGCCACGGGCACCGCCCGATACGATTGCAACACCTTCCGAGGCGGCTTTAGCGCCTACTTGTTCGGTAAAAGCCAAATCCAGTTCGTTAGCCTTGCGCGAACCAACCACCGCCAAGCCACCTGCATTAAGTAGAGATTTCTCTCCACAACCAAACAAGACTGGCGGTGAAGCAGTTTTCAGGCGGTATTTCAGCCGTTTCGGGTACTCCGGGTCAGAACGGGTGATAACCCACAAGCCCGCTCGCTGCCACTTTTCCACCGCTAGTGCCAGGCTGTGACCCCGTTTCAACAATTGTAAAATGCGGTCTGTGGAAATACGTGAGTCATGCCAGCTACTGAGCATGCTCCCTGGTTCCGATGCCAGTAAATCCGCAGGGGCGATGGAGTTCTCTTTTAACCAGACGGCGAAACGCCCCCATTCACCGGTACTGAGTGGTCGGGCATCTTCACTGCCCGCCTTATTGAAATAGCTGGTCAGCAGCAGCGTCGCCTGTGCGTTTACCGATAATGCAGCCGATATAGTCATGAGTCATTCACCGAAGAAGAAGCGAGCGCGGCAGGGTAAACAAGGCCGCTACCCGCTTGTTGTAACAGGGCAGCAATGACAGTAAGCGTCCAGCCGGAGTCAACTATGTCATCCACCAACAATACCGGGCCTTCGGGTACCGGTTGTTGGATGGCAAAGGCACCATCGAGGTTACGGCATTGATGATAACGGTTTTGCTGGCCTTTTTGGGGTTGATTATCCTTTACCTTGTGGACCACATCGACAAAAGGCAGGCCCAGGTGTGCCGCCACTCGGCGGGCAAAGTCCGGCACCAACTCTGTGTGGTTGCGTGATGGTACGCAGCAAACCCATGTTGGGGCTGGGCCTGGCTGCCAGCGCTGTTGAATCATTTCGGCCATGGCCATTACCAGCTCATCACCAAAGTGGCCTGCATGCTTATGATCCGCCACGGCTGTACCCCAGCCGGCATCCCTCCAGCGCGACAGCACGCGACCTTCCTGCGCCTTAAGTTCTTGTGGAAGATTGCCCCGAAAGCCGTATTCAATAAAGGCATTGGCCGCCACCTGAGCTTTCGGTGCTATCACCATTTCTGCCTGTTTGAGAAAGGTCGCGGCCTGGTGGGCAAGTGTGGGATTAATCGGTACATCCACCACAGGCTGATTGAGGCAAGCGGCACATTTGCCGCAAGGCGTCGTGTCATTGTCATCCAGGGCCCGGCGCAAAAAGGTCATCTTGCAATTGTTATCCGTTAAATAGGCTTGTACCTCGGCCCATTCCTGTTCTCGCTGCTGTGTAAGGTGGGTAATCCGATCATGATCCATTTGGTAATGTACGGGGGTTCTGCGCCAGCGACTGCCCTCCTTTATCAACGGAGCCGGGTTTTCCACACTCAATAGTTTCAGTATTTTTTCGATTTGGCCGTGGCGGAGGTTGGTTTGTTCTTCAATGGCCCGAATAGACAAGCCATCGCTTTGCTCAAGCAACTGTAAAATCTCATTGACCTGTGCTTCAGCAGGGAAGGCTGATTCTCTGAAAAATTCATGGATATCCTGATCTTCCACCCCGGACATCAGCACACCCAGCGCAGATTCGATGCCTCGCCCGGCACGGCCTACCTGTTGGTAATAGGCCACTATCGAGCCAGGTGCCTGATAGTGAATAACGAAACTCAAGTCAGGCTTGTCGTAACCCATACCTAAAGCCGTAGTGGCCACCAAGACCTTGAGCTGATTGTTTAATAGCAAGTCTTCCAGGTGCTGGCGATAAAGGTTGCTGTTTTCGAACTCCTCGGCCTCAACACTGCCGTGATAGGCTTTGGCGTCAATATTGTTAACGCTCAGCCACTTGGCTACCTGCTCGGCATCGCGCACCGTCAGGGTGTAAACAATGCCTGTACCCGGTAACGTTGGAATCACCTGTGCCAGCCAAGCAAGACGGGAGGCTTGATCTGGCAGGATCATGCTTTGCAATACCAGGCTTTCGCGGATCAGCGAGCCACGTTGAATATGGATATCGCCCAGTTGTGTCTGGATATCCTCCACTACACGGTTGTTGGCCGTTGCCGTAGTGCCAAGCACCGGGGTATTGCCGGGCAATTGAAGCAATATACTCACAATGCGCCGATAATCCGGGCGAAAATCGTGGCCCCAGTCGGATATACAGTGAGCTTCGTCAATTACCATTAGCGCGATGCGGTCGGCAATAGGCTGCAAGACGGTTTCAATAAATTTATCGTTAGCCAGGCGCTCCGGGGAGATTAGTAAGCAGTCGACCTGATTATTAAGAATGCGCTGGGTAACGGCCTGCCAGTCAGCCGTATTAGTGGAGTTCATGGTTTCCGCAACCAGGCCCAAGCGCCCAGCGGAATCAATCTGGTTACGCATTAGCGCCAGCAGAGGAGACACGATAATGGTAGGCCCCATCCCCTGATCACGAAAGATTTTTGCGCTGATAAAGTAAACTGAGCTTTTACCCCAGCCGGTGCGCTGCACCACCAGCAACTTCTGCCGATGATTGACCAGGGCATCAATTGCTTCCCACTGGCCTTGGCGAAATTGGGCGTTTGGGTTTGCCAGCGCAGTTTGCAGCAGCTGTTGGGCTTGCGCTCGATTCATTTTACCTCTCCTTATCACTCATACGCCGCCAATCCCGATATCTCACGCCCGCTGGCCTGCTTTTTCAAGAAGGGCACCAGCTCCTCCATCAAGGCCAACTCGGCCTTGCTCCGCGCCTTCCAACCCAGTTCCAGCGGCTCGAACAGGTCGCTTAACTGCTCACCGTCGAAGATCATTCGGTCCAGAATGCCGTCCACAAAACCTAGCAGTGCGTCGCGGTCCAGCCCGTGGCGGTCGGCCAGAACGGTGATTTCGTTGTGGGCTTTTTGCGCCTTAAAGGCTTGGTAGCCGTCGCGGATGGCGGCCTCGCTCAGGCCCTTGCCGGCTTCCAGGGTATTGATGTAGGCGATGATGTCCTCGCGCTCATCCATGAGGTTGCTGCTGGCAGCGAGCAGGTTGATCAGCTGGTCGCGGCGCAGGGTCTTCTTGCCTGGCTTGCCCTGACTGAAGCGGGCGATCAGGCCCATGATGTAGTCGTAGTCGATCAGCGCGGAGGAGAAGAGCACGAATTCGAAATCCAGTTGTTCGATGGCTTCCTGATCTGGCGAAGCCTGCTCGCCGGTTTTGCCCTGCTGCTCCTTCAAGCGCTGGGCAGTCTCCAGGTAGGCGCCGCGCAAGGAACGCAAATCATCTTCGGGCAGCACGCTGTTGATGCGTGCTTTCTGTTCTTCGTCCAGGTCGGTGTACTGATCGAGCTGGGTTTTGAGGCGCTGCACTTCCTTGAAGCGGTTGACGAACTCGATGCGCGCGGTATCGCCCTTCAGGTTGTAAACGCCCTTGGGCTCGGCCACCACATCTTTTTCGGTAAGGAAGTGCCCGATGGCGGCGACGGCCTGCTCGTACTCCTCGATCACCTCAGGGGCCGGGTCCACCAGCCAGATTTCGCGGGAGCGGTTGATGTCCTCGCCGGAGAAGAGCGCAATGGCGTCGTCCACGGCCTGCTGCTGGCCGCGAAAGTCGAGGATATTACCGTAGGGTTTGGTGTCGTTGAGAACACGGTTGGTGCGCGAGAAGGCCTGAATCAGGCCGTGGTGCTTGAGGTTTTTGTCCACGTACAGGGTATTGAGGTACTTGGCGTCGAAGCCGGTGAGCAGCATGTCCACCACGATGGTGATGTCGATCTTGTGCTTGTGCGATAGGTCGCTGTTTGGGTACTGCTGGTCCTTGATGCGCTGCTGCACATTCTGATAGAAGCGATCGAACTCGCTGACGCTATGGCTGGTGCCGTATTGAGCGTTGTAGTCGGCAATGATCTCTTGCAGGGCGGCTTTTTTCTGCTCCGGCTCTTGCTGGTTGTCAGCCTTTTCCTGGGGCAGGTCTTCCTGCAGTTGCTTTACATCCTTGTCGCCATTGGCCGGGGGCGAGAAGACGCATGCGACATTCAGGGGCATGTATTCCGGATCCTCGGCCTGGTGCTGAGCCTGAACGTCTTTGAACAGCCGGTAATAGGCGATGGCCTCGTTGATGGAGGCGGTGGCAAGCAGGGCGTTGAAGCGGCGCTGGTTGGTGGCGGCCTCATGCTTGGCGAGAATGGCGTCCACCACCGCCCGCTGGGCCAGAGCCTGATCGGGTTTGGCTTGTTTTAATGGCGCCTTGGATTTGCCCTTTGGCGACTCGCCCGGGTCGTTTGCCTGTGCGGCCTCCGACTTGCTTTCGTGCTTGAAATAATCGATATGAAAGCGCAGCACGTTGCGGTCATCAATGGCGTGTGTAATGGTGTAGGCGTGCAATTGCTTTTCAAAAATATCTTTAGTGGTGCGGTAGCTGCCCACAGTGCCGTCGATCTGCTTGTAACTGGCGTTATCGTCAAAGATGGGCGTACCGGTAAAGCCAAATAGTTGCGCTTTGGGGAAAAATGCCTTGATGGCCTGGTGGTTGTCGCCAAACTGGGAGCGGTGGCACTCGTCGAAGATGATGACGACGCGCTTGTCGCGCAGCGGGGCAAGGCGTTCCTTGTAGGTCTGCCTGCCCTTCTCTTTGTGCTGTTGGGCTTTCTTGCTGGTTTCATCCAGCGCCAGGCCGAGCTTCTGGATGGTGGTGACAATCACCTTGTCGGCGTAGTCCTCGGAGAGCAGGCGGCGCACCAGAGTTTCGGTGTTGGTGTTTTCCTCCACACAGCCTTCCTGAAAGCGGTTGAATTCCTCGCGGGTCTGGCGATCAAGGTCCTTGCGGTCCACCACGAACAGGCATTTTTCGATATCCGGGTTGTCCTTAAGCAGGGTGGAGGCCTTAAAGGAGGTGAGCGTCTTGCCGCTGCCGGTGGTATGCCAGATGTAGCCGTTGCCCCGGTTCTGGTGGATGCAATCGACAATGGCCTTAACCGCATAGATTTGGTACGGGCGCATGATCATCAGCTTCTGCTCGCTGGCCACCAGCACCATGTAGCGGCTGATCATCCGGCCCAAGGTGCATTTGGCCAGGAAGGCGTCGGCAAAGTCGTCCAGGTGGCTGATCTTGCGGTTGCCTTCATCAGCCCACTGGTAAATGGGCAAAAAGCGCTCTTCAGCGTTGAAGGCGAAATGCTGACTCTGATTGTTGGCGAAGTAATAAGTGTGGTCGCGATTGCTGACGATAAACAGCTGCATGAAGCACAACAGCGTATTGGTGTAGCCGCTGCCGGGCTCATTGCGGTATTCGACAATCTGCTCCATGGCGCGGCGCGGGGTTATGCCCAGGGTCTTCAGCTCGATTTGCACCACCGGCAAGCCGTTGATGAGCAGGATCACATCATAGCGGTGGTGGCTGTTGTCGGTGTTGATGCGCAGCTGGTTGATGACTTCGAAGTCGTTTTTGCACCAGTCTTTGAGGTTGACCAGCATGTAGTGCAGCGGGGTGCCGTCCTCGCGCTGGAAATAGCCGTATTCGCGCAGGGTTTTGGCGGCCTGGAAGACATCGGCGTTGATAATTTCGTCGCGTAGCCGGGCGAACTCAGCGTCGGTGAGGCGGACGTGATTAAGAGCCTCGAACTTGTCGCGGAAGTTCTGCTCCAGAGCGGCCTTGTCGCGGATGTCTGGGCGATAGCTATACTTGAGCTCCTCGAGCTTGTTGATCAATTTTTGCTCGATTTGGCTTTCTTTCAGGGACATCCTATGATCTCGTTCTTGATGTTTTGCCAGTAGAGTCGGGGCGCGCTTTGCGCGCATTACGATACCATACCCGGTGGTTCTGTTCCGACCTCGAATCGACAGCAAGCAGGTTTACGGCAAAGCGGTGGAGAGGCTCCAAATCAGCATTGATATCGGTCTTTAATACACTGGTGGTAGTAGCGACCCACAGAACCAGAATTTATGAAGTCAAGGAACACTGCCTCCGAAACACCGCAAAAGGTGTAAATGGGGTGGCTATCTTCGAAATCGATAAACATTCTGGCGCTACTTGCATCATACCCGACTCTTCTTATAGCTCTGGAGTTTACAGAAACCCACTCTGTCATGATTCTCCCCCGTGACTCTAAAAATATATAATCGGCCTAGCAAAAACATTCCTGACTTAAATGCTCTTTCCCCCTTGGCGCCTGTTATAACACGCCCGAAAACCCTTGTCACCGCAGGGCTACAGACTACCGCCACCTATAACGATCTACAAAATTTGAGACCTTTCCTCTCCAACCTAGAACAAGTAGAGACGGCTTCATAGCTATAAATCAATACACACAATTGTTTTTTGCTATAAGTCTTTTTGTTAACCGCCAGTATCGGTGATTTTCAACCCCTGCAAATCCCTCGGCGTAGCCCCCAGATCCCTCCAATTCTCCGGATGGCAGGAGAACAACAGTATCTGGTGGCGGCGGGCGGCGTCGAAGAGGATGCGTTTCATCTGGTCCAGGCGTTCGGCGTCGCTGTGGACCAGGGCGTCGTCCAGGATGATGAGGGTAGGTTTGCCGGCTTCGCGCAGCAGGTCGGCGTAGGCGAGGCGGCTGATCAGGCCCATTTGTTCTCTTGCGCCGTAGCTGAGTGATGGCAGGTCGCCCTGCTCTTCTCCGGTGCCCTGGGGACGCGTGAGGGTGGTGGGCATGAGGTGTTCGTCCACGCTCAGGTGCGCCTGGGGGAAGAGTAGTTTCAGGTAGTGGTTGAGGTGTTTTTGCAGGGGTGCCTGCAGCTGCCGGGTGAGTGCCTGGCGTTTGTCTTTGAGCAGGGTGAGCAGCAGATCCAGCGCCTTGGCGCGGCGGGCGAGTTCGTCGCGGCGCTGTTGCAGGCGCTGGTTTTTCTGTTGCTCTTCATCGCGCTTCTCTTCCAGGCCCTGGGCGCCCTGCTCTTCCAGCCGGGCGTGCAGGATGCGGATGTCCCGTTCCCGGTCTCGCGCCTGGGCTTCCATGGCCTGGGCGGAGGTGGTGAAGCGCTCGACGTCCTGCTCCAACAATTCGGGTTGGGCGGCGTCGATTTGGGTTTGTCGCGCGTCAATGGCGGCGAGCAACTTGCGTTCTTGTGCTTTCAGGTCGGTGAGTTGGTCGCTGATCTGTTGCTCGCGGGCTTTGCGATCCGGTGCTTGCAGTTCGGTGTTGAGTTTGTCCCATTCCGCTTTGGCACTGGCGGAGGCCTGCTCGGCCAGGCTTTGTTCGCGCTGGTGATTGGTGAGCGCGTCTTCGGCGAGCTTGAGTTCGGTGGTGGCCGTTTCCAGTTCGGCTTCGGCGTTTTCGGCGGGGGGCGCATCGGCTTGCGCGTCCGGCTTTTGGGCCAGTTGTTCGTTGAGTGTTTCCAGGCGTGTGCGGTCCAGCTCAAAGGCCGCGCGGAGAGTATCGACGCCTTTGGGGGCGAGGTTGTCCAGCAGTGCCTGGTCACGCTCCACCTGTTGGGCCAGCCGCTGGTGCTCGGCCGCGCGCTGCTCGCCTTCGGTGAGGCTGGCAATGTTCAATTGCCGGAGCAATCCCGCCCGTTCGGATTCCAGGGCGTCCTGCCGGCGCTGCAGGTCCGCCACATCGGTGCCGCCGGGTTGAACGCGCAGACGGCCCACGCCGGGAATGGTCACGTCGGTGGCGTCGAGCAGCAGGGTTTCCCCTTCGCCGGTGACGGTATCGGTACCGACGGTGATTTCCTTTCCGGCTTCCAGCTCGTAGCTGAGACGGGTGGCGAGGGCTTTTTGCTGGATGGTCAGTTCGGCCAGTTTCCGATCGGTTTGTTTGAGTCGGTCCAGGGCTTTGGGGTCGATTTCCGTGGACTGCAGTTGCTCACGCCCTTTCTGTAGCGTCTGCTGAAGTTCGATGGCCTGCTTGAGGTTGTCGGCGCGGGTTTGCTGGCGTTCGGCCAGTTGGTCGACTTCCTGTTGCAGCCGGGCGCGCTCGGCCTGTTGGCGTGCCTGGGTCAGCCGGGTGCGCGCTTGCTCGTAGGCGGCTTGCGCCTGTTTTTGGCGTTGCTCCAGCTGCGGGCGGCGGGCCTGGCATTCTTGCAGGCGTTCTTCGGCTTTGTTTTTGTCGGCGGTGCGCTGGGCCAGTTGGTGTTGCTGGTTTTCAAAGTCGCTCAGTTGTTGCCGGTAGACGGCCTGGCTTTGGCGGCAGTTTTCCAGGGCCTGTTGTTCCTGTTGCTGTTCGCTCTGCCAGCGTTGGACTTCGGTCAGTTGGCTTTGGGCGGCCTCGGCTTTGCGGCGCTGGTCTTCCCAGGGGCGGGTGGCATCGATGCTCTGCTTTTGTTCCATCAGTTTACCGAGCTGATCCACCTGTTGGCGGTACTGTTCGACGGACTGGTTGAGCGCGTCCAGGCGTTCCTGGCTTTGCCGGTAGTCGTCCTGCACTTTTTTGTAGTCTTTGGTTTCCTTGCCGGTACTGGTGAGCAGTTCGGCGCGCGCTTTTTCCACTTGGGCGATCAGCTCGTCGCCGCCGCTACTGGCCACTTCCCCCAGGCTCTGGCCAAGGGCGGACTGCAGGTGTTCGCCGGCGTGGTTGACCGGGCCCTGAATGTCCTGCACGGCGCCCTGCTCGACCCAGAGCAGGCCGGGGATGCCCCAGTGTTCGGCTTTGCTGGCGCCGCGGCTCGCGAATTGATAGCCGAGCATCTCGGCGAGTTTTTCTTCCGCCTCTTCGCCGCTGAAGTGCTGGCTGCCGACTTTGAGGTCGCAGCGTTTTTTGCCGAGGAAGCGTTTGTTGAGCGTCCAGTGCTCGCCCTGCCAGTCAAATTCCAGTTCGATTTCCGGGGTGGCGGAGGTATCGCCCCAGGGCTGCAGGTCGTCCACGCTGCTGGATTTGTAGCGCTCAAAAAAGGCGGCGCGAATGGCGCGCACCAGGGTGCTTTTGCCCGACTCGTTGGGGCCGACAAACAGGTTAATGCCGTCGGTGAGATCCGTGATTTCCAGGGGCTGGCGAAACTGTTTGAGTTGTTCCAGATGCAGGCGGGTCAATTTCATTGCGCGCCCTCCGGCTGTTCGGTCTCGCGGAGCATGCCGGCCAGAATAGCCAGCGCCTGGCGTGCGGTGTCGGCGTCTTCGCTCTCTCCTTCCTGACGTTCGCCCAGCTCGTCGATCACTTCGCCCACATAGCCGTCGGCGTGCAGCGCGGCAATGTCCTCTTCGGTGGGCATAAGGTTCAGGCCGGACAGATGGGTTTGAAAACTGCGGTGTCGGGCCTCGGCGGCGCTCAGGTATTGCTGCAGGGACTGGTAACCGGCCAGGTCCACTTCGCCGTCCAGGGTCAGATCCACCACCGAGCGCGGCAGCAGTGCGTCCAGTTCTGACATCAGCCGATCCATGTCACTGGCCACGGCCAGGGTGCTCTGGTGTTTGATCCAGGTGAATTCGCCGGTGGCGTGGGGCTGGACCCGGGGCTCGGCGCCGGGTTGATCAATGTCCACGATCAACGCCTGACCGGCGCCGTTGTCTTTGAAACGCTCCTGCTCCGGGGTGCCGCTATACACCGTGCGGGCGTTGATGGCCTTGAACCCGTGCCAGTCCCCCAGGGCGAGGTAGTCCAGCCCGGCCGTAGCAGCCCGGTCGGCGGCGATGGGGTTGGTGGAGTCGATTTCCTCGGCCAGTTGGCCCTCGACGCTGCCGTGGGCCAGGCCGATGCGCAGCAGGCCCTCGGGCGTCTCGGCGCGATCGAACCATTCGGTCAGGTCGTCGTAGGTCTGCCGCTGGGTGAGGGGTGCGGGCAGGACGGCGAAGCCCTGTTCCGGGTATTCGCGGACTTTGGGCTCCAGTAGCAGGTCGACATTGTCGGGAACGGCGCCCAGGCGCTGGGCGCGGGCCCAGACGCTTTCGGCCAGGGCGGCGTCGTGGTTGCCGGACAGGAGCAGCCAGGGGCCGGTAAAGCCGGCCATGGCCTGAAAGGTGCGGTGGATGGTGCGGTCCGAGACGGTCTGGGCGTCGAACACATCCCCGGCGACCAGTACCGCGTCCACGCTCTGCTCGGTGGCCAGGGTCGCGAGTCGCTCAATGACGGTAAAGCGGGCGTCGGCCAGGATCGAGGCGTCTTCTTCGGCGAAGCGGCTGTATTGGCGGCCGATCTGCCAGTCGGCGGTGTGGAGAAAGCGGGGCATGGGGCCGGTCCCTGTTGAGCGTATTGGAGCGTGGGTGTTGGCCTGAGAGTCTACCGAAATCGGGCGTGTTCCCATAGCATTGAGGCCAAAATGGCCTTGGCGGCTCCCTGCCTTCAGCCGGTCTCACCTTACTTGACGCCGTTTCTCCCCTTGAGGATACTTGCCCGTCAAACCAACACGGAACCGCTTTCATGGACACGACGCGCCAACAACTGGAACGCTTGATTGACCGGGAGGAAATTGCGCCGGCGGACTATCAACGCGCGGCCACCTCGCTCGGCCTTTACCCGTCAATGCCGCGTTGGCGCCGCTTTCTCGATCAGTTATTCCTCTGGCTCAGCGCCCTGGCGCTCGGCTTCGCGTTGTTGTTTTTTATCGCTTACAACTGGACCGCCATGGGTCGCCTGGGCCGGTTTGTGTTGGTGGAGCTCGCGCTGATGATCGCCCTTGGGGTTTATCTGTGGCGAGGCGGGCGAGACGGACAAGAAGGATGTAGCCCCGTGGCGCAGGCCGCGCTCTTCGCTGCGGCGCTGTCGGTGGGCGGTCTGTTGGCATTGTTCGGCCAGACCTACCAGACCGGCGCCGACCCCTGGCAGCTGTTTTTTACCTGGAGCCTGATGATTCTGCCCTGGGCGTTGATCGCCCGGCTACCCGCGCTCTGGTTGCTGGTGATCGGGCTGTGGAATCTGGCCGCCCTGCTCTACCACCAGACGTTTGGTGGGGTCTGGCTGCTGACCGGCGAAGAAGGGCTTGCCCGGGTTCTGTTTCTGACCAACGGCCTTGCCCTGCTCGTATGGGAATTCGCCAGCCACACCCGCCCCTGGCTCGGCACCCTATGGCCTCAACGCTTGCTGGGCACCGGAATGGGCATAGCCGTCACCTGGCTGGCGTTGCTGGACATTACGCTCAGCGATGGCGTCAGTATCGGCGGCAATTTGCTGGAATATTGCGTCGTCCTGGGCCTTGTTTACTGGGTTTACCGGTATCTCAAACCCGACCTGTTTATGCTCGCCGGGGGTTGTCTCTCCACCATCCTGGTGATTGACGCTATCGTTCTGTACCACACACTCGGCTCTGCCTATGCGGAAGGCTTCCTGTTGGTGGGCATTCTCACCATCGGGTTGACGACGGCGGCGGTACGCTGGCTGCTTAAACTGCATCGACTCATATCCCATGACCCAAACCACTGACCCCCGCGCCCGCCTGCGAGAAGCCGGCATTGCCCTTCAACCCGCCAACGACCGGGACCCGACCGCGCCCTGGTACCTGCTGGTATTACAGGGCATTGGGGGATGGTTCTCTGCGCTGTTCCTGATGGGGTTTTTGGGGTTGGGCTTTCTTCAGGTTCTGGGCAATGCCGCCCTGGCTTTGCTGTTGGGCGTGGCGTTGATTGGCGGCGCTTACGGCTTGCTGCGCCAGCCGCAGAGCATCTTTGTGGAACAACTGGTATTGGCGTTCAGCCTGGCCGGGCAACTGCTGGTCGCGTTTGCCATCGGCAAATGGCTGGATGACATCAATGCCTTTTTCTGGGTTTGCCTGCTGGCGTTGCACACTCTCCTGACGGTGCTGATGGCCAGCCGGATTCACCGCATGTTTTCCGCCCTGTTTGCCGCTTTGTCTCTGTTTTTTCTCGGTGTGGAAGTGGGGCTGCCTTACCTGGTTGCTCCGTTGGTGCTTGCCTGCGGTGGGGGGCTCTGGCTCAACGAGTTTCGTGACCCCGCGCGACGAGCGTCGCTCAAGGCCGTCGCGATGGGCCTGACGTTGGCACTGCTGGTCATGCAGTACCTGAGCCGCTTTCCGGATTTGCTGGACGGCAGTATGGCGAACGCGTGGCTGCCGCATTGGCTGGGTGAGTGGTTGACCGGTGCGACTCTTGGCTATTTGGCCTGGTGGGTCTGCAAGACGAACAACGTAGACCTCACCCCCCGAACCCTTGCCGCTGGCGGAGCCGCTCTGGTACTGCTGTGCCTGAGTTCGTCATTTGCCTACGGCCTGACGCAGGGGGCAGTGTTGCTCGCGCTTGGGTTTGCCATCAGCCACCACATTTTGACCGGGCTGGGCATTGTCTCCCTGCTGTTTTCCATCTCCACCTATTACTACCGCCTGGACCTGACCTTACTGGAAAAGTCCGCCACCCTTCTTGCCCTGGGTCTGGTTTTCCTGGCGTTGCGCACCCTGATACGCCGCTGGCCAGGGAACCGTGAGGGAGAAACGGACTATGCATAAAGGCATTGCATTGATCACCGGCCTGGTCATTCTGGGGCTGGTCAATTGGTCGATTGTCGAAAAAGAGCAACACCTCAAGCACGGAGAGGTGATTTTCCTGGAGCTCGCCCCGGTGGACCCACGCTCACTGATGCAGGGAGACTACATGGCACTGCGCTTTGAAGTGGGCAACCGCGTTCGGGAGGCGCTTTCATCGCGAGACCAGGAAGATTCAAACGCCACCCAAGGCTACGCCATCGTCCGCCTGGACGAGCAGAAAGTGGCGCATTTTGTTCGCTTGGGCGAGAAAGACGAGACGTTGGCACCAAACGAACGCCGCCTGTACTTCCGCCAGCGCGACGGCCGAGTGCAGTTTGCCACCAACGCCTATTTCTTCGAGGAGGGGCAGGCCGAGCGCTATGAACCGGCCCGCTATGGCCGTTTCCGAGTTAACGAGCAGGGCGAGCCGTTACTGGTGGGCATGCACGACGCGGAGCTGGAAAGGCTCGATCCCGCCCTGCCCCCTGTGTTTTAAAGGCCCGGCGCGGTATCATCCCGTTTTCTCCTAACCTTGATGCCCGGGAGTTCCGTTCACCCTCATGAATTCGATCAACCGAACGCTGGCCGTGATGTTTGCCGACGTATCTGGCAGCTCCGCGCTGTACAAGCGTTTGGGCAATCTGCTGGCGAAGCGCTCGGTCGATGACACCATCGCCATGATGACTCAGGAGACACAGGAATACGGCGGGCAGGTGGTGAAAACCCTCGGCGACGAGATCATGGCGCGTTTTGATACCGCCCAGGCCGCGTGCCAGGCTGCCATCGCGATGCAGCGGGAGGCCCGTCGGGACGGCGTGGCCCTGCGTATCGGCATCGCCTACGGCCCTGCTCTGCTGGATAATGACGATATTTTTGGTGACACCGTCAATGATGCCGCCTGCGTGGCGCATATCGCCCGGGCCAATCAGATCGTGCTGACCCAGCGCCTGGCCCGGGAATTGGCCGGGGAGTTGCTTGAGCGCTGCCAGGAGTTCGACCGGGTCGCCGTCAAGGGCGACACCCGCCATAGCCTGATCTACCGCCTTCAGTGGGAAAGCGCCACTCAGAGCCACAGCGCCACTACGGTGATGTCCATTGAGGAGATCGCGGGCAAGATGAGCGGCTACCAGCTGAGCCTGACCCTGGGCGAGTTGACGCTGACCATTCACCCCGAACAGACGCCCTACATCATCGGACGGGACCCGGCCAGCTCGAACCTGCACATCCGCTCTGGCCTGGCCTCTCGGGACCATTGCCATATTCTATTCCGGCGCGGCAAGTTCGTGCTGGTGGACCACAGCACCAATGGCACCTATGTCTCCGGCCCGGAGCAACCCGAGATCTACCTGCGCCGGGAAGAGTTTCCTCTGCTCGGTGAGGGCACCATTTCCATCGGTCAACCGGCCGAACGCGCCGGCGAATGGCTGATCCATTACCGTTCCTAGCGACCTCCAACGAATGAATAATGACGTGACCCCCAACCTCTCCTCCAGCACCGCCTCATCACTCAAGGGGGCCGGCTTGTGGCGACGCTTCGCCGCCATGGTTTATGACAGCCTGCTGCTAATGGCACTCGCGCTGGGCTACGGCGCCCTGGCCACCTTTTTGAACGTGATGATTCAGGGCGCGCCGCCCGAGGGGGAAGCGATTCGCTGGGGGGCCTGGCGGTTGCCAGTGTTCCTGGGGCTGCTCGGTGTCTGGGTGGGCTTTTTCTATTATTTCTGGGGCAAGCACGGTCAAACCCTGGGGATGCGCGCCTGGCGGCTGAAGTTGGTGGATGCACGCTCGGGCGGCCCGGCCACGCGGGAGCAGCGGCTCGGGCGGGCGTTGCTGGCCATCCCCGCCCTGCTGCTGGCCGGCACGGGGTACTTCTGGCGCTGGGCGGACCCCGCAGGCCACACCCTTCACGGGCGGTTCAGCAAAACCCGAATCATCCTGCTGCCCAAGGAAAAGCGCTAGCGGGTCCGGTTGAGCAGAAAGAGGCCGAAACCGGCACAGGCGAGAATCGGGATCAGTACCGCCACCAGCGGCGGAAAGCCGAACACCAGGCTGGAGGGGCCCAACAGGCTCTGGGTCAGGCGAAAGGCGATACCGAACACCACCCCGGTAAAAATTCGCTGGCCCATGGTCACTTCCCGCAGCGGCCCGAAAATAAACGAGATGGCCACCAACACCAGGCTGATGGTGGCCAGCGGCTGAAGCGCCTTTTCCCAGAACGCCAACCGGTATTCACTGTTTTCCAGCTTCTGCTCCGCGAGGTAGCCGGAGTAATAGGCGAGATTGCGGATCGACAGCGCGTCCGGGGGCAAGGCAATGATGTTCAACAACGCGGGCGTCAGGTCGGTCTTCCAGCGGCGCAAGGCATAGGCAACGGTTTCGGTGCCCTCTTCGGTAAAGCGGGTTTCCGCCACGTTCTCTTCCTGCCAATACCCTTGCTGAAAGGTGGCCTGCTCGGCATAGCTGGAGGACTGCAACCGACGCTGCTCATCAAACTTGTACCGGGTAAGGCCGTGCAGGATGCCGCCGGGTTGTACGGCGTTGACGTACAGGAACTCGTTATTCTCGCGGTGCCAGAGCCCTCGTTCGGTATTGAGCGCACGCTGCGCGCCTTGCGCCACCGCCCGACGACTTTCCGCCACCTGGTCGGTGTAAGGGGTGACATATTCGCCCAGGGCCAGGCCGATGACGATAAACACAAAGACCGGACGAAGTACCAGCCAGGTGATACGCGCCACCGACAGGCCCGCGGCGCGCATGACGACCAGCTCACTGGAGCTGGCCAGTAGACCCAGCCCCGCAAGGCAGCCGATCAGGCTGGCGTAGGGCAGGTATTCATACACGCGCCCCGGCAGGGTCAGGCCGATATAGATCAGCGCTTCGAGCACGGTGTAATCGCCCTGCAGGTCGGCAATTTCGTCGATGAAGCTACCGATCAAATCCAGCGAGAGTACGACCACCAATACCATGGCGATGGCGGAGAAGACGGTACGACCGATATAGCGACTGATCTTACGCATGTGCGGCCCTCCGTGCGCGGCGCCGCTGACGAGCCAGCCCCATCTTGCGCCAGTTCACCATCAACAGCGCGATGCCCAGGAAAACACCGTGGACCAACCACAGACCCGGCATCAAGGGGAACTCACCGCTCTCAATCGTCCCGCGCAGACCGCTCAGGGTACCGAGGTAGAGCATAAACAGAATGATTGCCGGCAACATCTTTGCGTAACGTCCGCGGCGCGGGTCTGTGCGACTCAAGGGCACGGCCATCAGCGCGACCACCAACACCAGCACCGGCAGGGACAACCGCCACTGCAGTGTGGTCTGTCGTTCCAGGTCCTGCGCGCCGATCAGCTCGGAAGTGGGCCAGGCGTCGGATTCGCTACGGATGCTCGCTTCGATATCGGGCGGTGCCAGATACTGGCCGAAGGTTTCAAACTCGGTCACTTCGTAATCGGCGGAGCCGGGCTGCCCCTCGTAACGGCGGCCGTTGTGCAGTTGCAAATAGCGTTGGTCGTACTCCGGGTGTACGGACTGCTCGGCGTATTCCGCCACCAACACCGAATGGCGTACCGAGCCGGCCTGGCGGTCGCCCTGGGCGACGAAAACATTGATCAGCCGGGTCTTGTCATCGCTCACTTCGGTGGCGTAGGACATCGAGTTGGAGCGCCCCAACGCCTGGAAGCGCCCGGGCTGGATGGTGTCGAACTCACTGCGGGTTCGCTGTTCGGCCAGAATGGTCTCGGTCGCTTGCGCACCGGAGGGGCTGACCCACAAACTCAGCGCCGCCACCACTAACGAGAGCAACAGGGCGGGAATCATGGTCACAATGATCAATTGCGCCTGACTGATACCGCAGGCGGACAACACGACCATTTCGCTGTCGGTGTAGAGCCGACCATAGGCGAGTAGGATCGCGATGAAAAACCCCAGGGGAATAATCAGTTCGAGAAAACCCGGCAGGCGGTAGCCCATGATGATGAACAATACATCCACCGCCAGCTCACCGGCGGCGGCGTCGGCCAGATATTTCACAAAACGGCCGCTCATGAAAATCAGCAGCAAAACACTGGTGACGGCGAGCGTTGTTACCAGTATTTCGCGATTGAGGTAGCGGAAAATAATCACACGCGCATCCTGACGGTTAACTGATGGTTGCCCCTCCTCTTGAGAGACCGACCCTGCGATCGACCACAAACTTCCCGCGGTAATTTGCCCTTGGGCGAGGATCGCGTAAACTTGAGGGCACCTTTAATGACACCGTTTGGTGACACTACCGGGAGGCCCAACGAGAAGCCCGGCATTATCGCTTACTCGGCCGCTTTTGTCTTGACCCGGAACCACTCACACCCACACTCAGTAACGTCGAGCAACGGAGCAACCGCATGCAATACACGGCCAAAGTCGTCAACGCCAACACCGATCGCAGTGACTGTCTGATCGTAACCGCCTTCGAGGGCGATCAATGGTCAGCCGCCGCCCAGGCTCTGGAGAGCAAGGGCGGGCAATTGGCGGCATTGTGCAAGCGCGAGGGCTTCAAAGGCAAGCAAGGCGACACCTTGCTGCTGCACACTCCCGAAGGCACCCAGGCCAAGCGGGTACTGGTACTCGGGCTGGGCAAGCCCCAGCCGAGCGCATCGGCTTTCCAGAGCGCCCTGAGCAAGGCGCTGGAGGCGCTGAAGCAGACCCCGTGCAAATCCCTGACGCTCTGCCTGGATGAGTTGGAAGTCGAGGGGCGTGACGCCCGCTGGCTCGCCCGCCAGGTATCGCTCACTCTGGGCATGGGCCAATACCGGTTTACCCGCTGCAAAAGCCAGAAAGGCGATGCGCCCGCTTTCGCTCCCACTAAACTGACACTGGGTGCGGACAAAAAATCCCGCCTGACGGATTTTCAGGAAGGCCTGCGTGAGGGCGAGGCTCTGGCCAAGGGCACCAACCTGACCCGCGAACTGGGCGATCTGCCGGCCAACATCTGCACACCCAGCTACCTGGCCTCGGAAGCGCGCCGGCTGGGTCGGGGGCAGAAAAAACTCTCCATTAAAGTATTGGAAGAGAAGCAGATGAAGGAGCTGGGCATGGGCGCCCTGCTCTCGGTCACCGCCGGCAGCGATCAGCCCGCCAAGCTGATTGTCATGGAATACCGCGGGGCCGCCAAAACCCAGGCGCCAATTGCTCTGGTGGGTAAAGGCATTACTTTCGACACCGGCGGCATCAGCCTCAAGCCCGGCGCCGGTATGGACGAAATGAAATACGACATGGGCGGCGCCGCCAGTGTGTTCGGCTGCATTCAGACGCTGATTGAACTTGAGCCCAAAATCAATGTGGTGGCCGTGGTGGCCGCCGCTGAAAACATGCCCAGCGGCGGCGCCACCAAGCCGGGCGATATTGTCACATCCATGTCCGGCCAGACCATTGAAGTACTCAACACCGACGCCGAAGGTCGGCTGGTCTTGTGCGATGCGCTGACTTACGTGGAGCGTTTCAAACCGCAATCGGTCGTGGACATCGCGACGCTTACCGGCGCCTGCATTGTCGCGCTGGGCAGCCACGCCTCCGGGCTCTACAGCAACCGGGACGAACTGGCCGAGGCGCTGCTCGCCGCCGGCGAAGAATCCGGAGACCGCGCCTGGCGCCTGCCGCTGTGGGATGAGTACCAGAAGCAACTGGACAGCAACTTTGCCGACATGGCCAATATTGGTGGTCGCGAAGCCGGCAGCGTGACCGCCGCCTGCTTCCTGTCCCGCTACACCAAGAAATACCCCTGGGCTCACCTGGATGTGGCGGGCACGGCCTGGCGCTCCGGCAGTGCCAAGGGTGCCACCGGCCGCCCCGTCCCGCTGTTGATGCATTACCTGCTGAAGCAGGCCTCATGAATCGGGTCGACTTTTACATTCTGCGCGAACAGACCCCGGAGGCCCGCTGGCAATTTGCGGGCCGCCTGGCCGACAAGGCCCGGCGCCTCGGGCACCGGGTTCTGCTGACCGTGGACTCCGAGGCGGAGGCCGGGGCCCTGGACGAGTTCCTGTGGGCGCACCCCGAAGACAGCTTCCTGCCCCACCGGCTGATCAATGACAACGCCCTGCTGGCCACCCACATCGAGATTGCCCCGGCGGATCGGGCGGGCCACACGGAAACGCATAACGATGTGCTGATCAATCTCGGGCGGTCGGTGCCGGAGGGCTTCGAGCGCTTCGATCGGTTGGCGGAAATCGTGATCCAGTCTGACGAGGTGCTAAAAAGTACCCGGGAACACTTTAGTTTTTACAAGGCGCGGGGTTATCCTGTTCACCATCAACAACTGTGATTGAGCTTCCTTGCCATGGCCGAGCGCAAAGGCGATACCAAAGACACTCTGCTGTATGAGCTGGAGTCCATCAAAGGGTTGCTGGATGACGAGGATGCCATACCCGTGCTGCGGGAGGTGATTGAATCCATCGAACCCCTGGATGGCAACCAGCCCCGACAACCCTCGCTGTTTCAGCCCTCAACGGCACCGGAGAAGGGGACCAAAGCCGCCCGACGCGCGAGCAACGTCACCCGCGCCAGCGGGGAAAACCCTTTTCTTCCCGCCCATATTCGCGCTCGCCTGCATGGCAACCGCCCGCCTCCGAACTGGGACCAACCGGCCCCTGACCCTACGCCACCGGGCCCCTCGGCGGTGACAGAGGGCCCGGACGCGGGCGATCCGGCCAGCCTTCCAACGCCGCAGGAAATGATCGGCCGCCAGCAACTGATCGAACAACTGGTTCAGGAGTGCCTGCCGGACATGGAGGCCAGGCTGCGCCAACGCCTGCACGAGGCCAGCGACACGCAACTGCAATACTGGCTGGACCACCCGGCCGACGACTGATTCGCCCCGAGCCCCGCCCACCGGCTCCGGCAGCGCCCTACACGGATTAAGGAAGTACCTTATGGAAAACTCCGGACTCGCCATCGCCATTATCGGTATTGCCGCCCTGGTCTGTCAGTGGGCGGCCTGGCGAGCCCGCCTGCCCGCCATTCTGTTCCTGTTGCTCACCGGCCTGGCGCTGGGGCCCATCGGCGGCTGGCTGGATCCCGACGCCCTGTTCGGTGACCTGCTCTTCCCGCTGGTTTCACTGGCGGTAGCGGTGATTCTGTTTGAGGGCAGTCTTACCCTGAGCGTGCGCGAATTGGGCAGTCTGAGCACCGTGGTGCGGCGCATGATTACGGTGGCCGCGCCGGTGACCTGGGCGGTGGTCGCAGTGGCCACCCACTACCTGTTTGGCATCGGTTGGGACCTGAGCATTCTGTTTGGCGCCCTGATGGTAGTGACCGGGCCGACCGTCATCACGCCCCTGCTTCGCACGGTGCGCCCCTCCGAACGGGTCGCCAATGTGCTGCGCTGGGAGGGCATTGTGATTGATCCGGTGGGCGCCCTGCTGGTGGTAGTGGTTTACGAATTTATCGCCACCCAGGCCCAGGGCGCACCGTTCGGCCACAGTGTGCTGCTGTTTCTGGAAATCATCGTGGTGGGGCTGGCCATCGGTCTGGCCGCCGGTTACCTGCTGGGAAAAATTCTGGCCCGTCAGTGGCTGCCCGAGTACCTGCACAACTTGGCCACGCTGAGCCTGGTATTCATCGTCTTTACCGTCTGCAACCATCTGGCTCATGAGTCGGGTTTGCTCGGGGTCACCGTCATGGGGATGTGGCTGGGGAACCAGAAAGAAGTGCGGATTCACAATATTCTGAACTTCAAGGAAAACCTCACCATTTTATTTATCTCGGGGCTGTTTATTATTCTGGCCGCGCGCCTGCCCCGAGAACAGCTTCTGGGAATTTTCACCCTGGCTCCGCTGTTGTTGTTGCTGGTGATTCAGTTTGTCGCCCGGCCCCTGTCGGTGGCCCTCGCCACGCTCGGCTCCCAACTGAATTGGCGCGAGCGGGTGGTGTTGAGCTGGATTGCCCCCCGGGGCATTGTCGCCGCCGCCGTTTCAGCGTTGTTTGCCCTGCGGCTCGCCGACCAGGGCCATCCGGACGCCGAGTGGTTGTTACCCTTAACCTTTGCCGTCATTCTGGGCACCGTGGTGTTCCAGAGCGCTACCGCCCGACCGCTGGCGCGGGCGCTCAACGCCATCGAGCCCGAACCCCGCGGCGTGTTGATTCTCGGCGCCAACGCCGTGGCCCGCACTTTGGGCAAAGCCCTGAGCGAGCAAAAGTTGCCGGTGATGTTGTGTGACTCGAACTGGGACAACATCCGCACCGCGCGAATGGCGGGGCTCAGAACGTTTTATGGCAACCCCACCTCGGAGTTCGCCAACCAGCGCCTGGATTTGACGGGCATCGGCAACCTGCTGGCGCTCTCGCCGTTGCGCGAGTTGAACGTGATCGCCTGTATGCATTTTCGTGGGGAGTTCGGCCGCGAACACGTGTACACCATTCGCCATACCTCGGAAAACCACAAAGCGGAGAAGCACCAGGTATCCGATGACCTGAAAGGTGCCACGCTGTTTGCCGAGCGGGTGACCTACGCCAAGCTGGCGAGCCTGATTGGTGAAGGGGCGGAAATTCGGGTGACCAAGCTCACTGAGGAATTTACCTTTGAGGCCTTTCAGAAGCGCAAAATTCGGGGCACTTTATTGCTGTTCGAAGTGACCGAAGCCGGCAAACTGAAACCGTTTGTGGCGGGCCGGGACGCCACGCCCAAAGGCGGCTCTACCCTGCTGAGCCTGGCGCCGGCGGAGCGCTCGAGCGAGTCGGCGCCCCAAAGCGAACCCCCAGAAACGCCACCATCGCCAGAGCCACAATTACCAGACTGACCCAGAACACGGCCCCGTAGCCGAACCAGTCGGCGACCAGCGCCACCTGCAGACTGCTGAGCAGATTCCCCACATGGGTGGTGTTGGTATAGAGCGCCGAGGCGCTGCCGGAGCGGCCGGGCATCAGCGACTGAACCACCGAGACACCAAGCCCCGCCAGTACGCCGATAAAAATTGCATTGAAAATCTGCAGCGCAAACAGCTGCCAGAGCTGGCTGGAAAACAACACCCCGGCGTACAGAAGAAAACCGGCCACGCCCGCCAGCCGCACCATGGCCATCAGGTTGACCCGGGCGGCCAGCACGCCGGCCAGCAACATGACCGGCACCTCGAGCAGTGCCGCCGTGCCCATAATCCAGCCGACCCATTCGGTATCGATACCCAGGTTGTTGTCCAGGTGCAGGGGCAAGGCGATCAGGTAGGCGTTATTGACGCACCACATCAGCGAGAAGGCGATCAGGCACAACAGCAACGACTTGCGGCCAGGGCCGAGCGCGCTCTGCGGTTCAGCCGTCGCCGGCTCCTCCCGTGGTGCCTCCTGGGTCGAGCCGCTGGCGTCGGCCGCCGGTAATTTGGGCAGAAGTTTCAGGCTGGTCAGCCCCACCACGACAAACAGCGCCGCCGCCACCCAGTACATGGTGCTGAAGCCAAAATAGGAGGCGAGCAAGAAACCGGCAGGCGGGCCGGCCACCCAGGCAATGGCAATCTGTGCGCGCACGATGGCGTTGAACAGGGGGATGCGCGCGAGAGGCAACTGGCGCTCGGCATAATCCAGGCTGTAGGCCAGCATCTGGCTATAGGCCACCATGCCGAGACTGAACAGGGCCACGGCAGAGAACACTACCAGCCAGTACTCGCGGGTCAGTGCAAAAATGGCACAGGACAGCACGCCCACCAGACAGAAACCCGCCACCAGGGGGCGCCTATCGGAGAGTTTATCGGACCAGTGACCGATCCACTGGTTGTAGCCAATGCTCGCCAGTGCCAGACCGGTAAAAGGCAGGCCGACCAACAGAGGCCGAACACCCAGCTCCTTGGCGAGAAACACGCTGAACGTGGGCAGCACCAGCGCACCGACCACACCGGTGGCAAAAGACAGGAAGTAAATACCCAGAGGCACAGGGCGCAGCAGATCTCGAACCATAACAGGGTCAGCGTTGCCCGCGCCCCAACCACTGCTCCAATTGCGATTGCAGGGCTTCGTAGCGAATCGGTTTGCCGATGTGGTCATCCATACCGGCCGCCCGGCAGCGAGCTTCATCTTCGTCGGCGGTATAGGAGGTCATGGCCACGATGGGCAGGTGCCGACCGCCGTTATCCGCCTCTTCGGCGCGGATTTTTTCCGTCGCCGCCAGGCCGTCGAGCTCCGGCATGTCGCAGTCCATTAGGACCAGATCGAACTTTTCTTTTTCCAGAGCGGAGAGCGCCTCTTTGCCATTGCTGGCCATGTGTACCTGGCAACCGAGCTTGCGCAACATGCCCGAGACCACCATCTGACTCACGCGCTGGTCCTCCACCAGCAGCACCCGGCGCCCGGCCGAGATGAGCACGGCATCGTCCTCTTCCTCCGCGTTGGCCGCCTCGTGGGGCTCGTGACTCAGCAACCGATGCACCAACGTCTCGTAGAGTTTGCGGTGCATGATCGGCTTTTCGATACAGCTCACCTGGGGGTAGGCCTGCAGGTGGGTTCTGACCTCCTGACTGTCGCGCTGGAGCAGGCTCATGGCGATCACCTGGGGCAACTCGCTCAGCTCCGCGTCGCTGGCGATATCGCCGGACAGGGTCAGGCCGTCAAAACTGCTCAACTTGTTATAGATGAGCACCAGATGCGTGGCCGAATCGCCACTGGCGCCCTCACGCAACTGGCGCAGCGCCTGACTATGGCCATTGACCCGCGCCGCCCTGATGCCCCAGTTGGACAATTGATCCACCAAATCCAGCGCAACCACTTCCGGTACATCCACCAACAGCACGCGCTTGCCCCGAAGCCGCTGTTCCTGCTGGCTACCGGTTTCCTGATAGGCCAGCACGTCCAGTTGAACGTTGATGACAATCCGCTTGCCCGATTTCCGGTTGTCCACCAGGTGAACGCTGCCGCCCATGCACTCGGCCAACCCTTTACAGATCGAGAGTCCGATGCCACGCATGGGTTCATCGCCCTCGGCTTCATCGGGCTCACCGCCTTCAACGGAGCGGGTGGCATCGCTGATAATGACCTGCAGCTCACCTTCCTCTTCCTGGCCGGGGTGAAACACTGCCTCGACGAAAATCTGCTCCATACCCGATTGCTTGACGGCGTAAGTCATCAAGGTGCCGAGTATCTGCCCCAGTCGTGTCGCGTCCCCTTCCACCCGGCGTGGCAAATCACCGCTGAACAGGTAATTGAGCTCGATTCCCTGTTGGTGCGCCTCCAGGCCAAAATCCTGCACCATCTTTTCCAGCAATCGCCGCAAGTTGAAAGGTACCGACTCCAACACGAGGGACTTGGTGGTGATCTTGGAGAAGTCCACCACATTGTTGACCAGATCGAGTTGGCGCTCGGCGGCTTTGCTGGCCAGTAACAGTAATTCCCGGTGTCGGTCGGACAGCTGTTCGTCGTCCACCAATGCCAGAGTGCCCAGAATGTCGTTCAGGGAAGAGCGGAACTCCTGACCGAGGTTCACCAGAAATTCGTTTTTCAGCTCGATGGCCGCCTTGGAGCTGCGCTGTTCAAACTCCAGCCCTTTGGCCCGCTCGCGCAGGGCATGGTTGGCTTCAAGGCGCTCCCAATAGGTATTGGAGGTCACCTTGGCTTGGTGGCTGAGCATGACGTAAAAAACCAGCATGATGCTGCCGTAAAGGTAGCCATCCACATCGAGCAGAGAGATCGCGGTCAGGCCCGCTGGCACCAGGCCAATAAACAGGTAGGTCGTGAGGAAGCGCCGATACGGCGCAAAAACGTTGGCGACGCTGGAGTAGAACACCACCGAGTACAGCCACATCACCAGGGTTTCATCACGCATTCCCTGGAGCCACGTCAGGCTTACCAGAATAAAAGCCCACCAGCCGGCACCGAGAAAGGAGGCCGCAAAATACTGGTTGCGCCAGCGCGCGGGCGCACGCGAATACAGGGAGTCAAAGCGGAACAGGTAGTAGGCGCGCAGCAACGTCAGAAGCAGTAAGCCGACGATCAGGGTAATGGCCAGCGTTTGATACTGCCGAAAAAACTCGCCGAACGTCAGGCAGGAGACCGCCACTATAAAGTTCAGGACCAGACCGCGTCGGCTGTATTTGGCCACCCGGGCATCGGTATCGCGCATGATCCGCCGGTCTTTCTGAACTTTTGAGGTGGGAACAAACAACTGCAGCATGCGCGACCTTCCCGACGTTACTGTGTGTTATGGCTTCTGGGGAATCATCGCCGTTATGGATTGATGATTTCCACCAGGACGGTCTTGATCAGGAAACCGGCCAACCCGAGGCCCAGAGCCAGAAACAGGATGAAGGTGCCAAAGCGGCCGGCTTTTGAGCTCTTGGCCAGATCCCAGACGATAAACAGCATAAAGATGATCAGGCCACCAATCCCCAGTATCAGGGACCAGCTCTCGAACTGCTCAATCGACATAGCGGAACCTCTGTGGCCAATTTGCGCCGCCATTGTATAAAAAAAACGCCCTCCCCGATAGCACTCGGCACAAGGGACGCGCTACACTCAAAAGGCCTTTTTTCGGGGCGGCCGACACGCTTATGTCGGCCCGATCACAAAACCTGACGGAACGCAGGCGGTTTGGCGTCGTCAAAATGGTCGTGAGTGCCTTAATGCGCTCGGGATCCACAACAAACGTTCACAGGAGTTGATACGATGAAAACCACATTTTGGCTTGCAACGGTACTACTGGCGACTGGCGTAATGGCGGGCTGCTCTCAGGAGGAGGCCGAAAACACCACCGAAGAGGCCGCCGAGGAAACTCGGGAAGCCTGGGAGGAAACCAAGGAAACCACGAAAGAAGCCTGGGATGAAACCAAAGAAGCCTCCGGTGAGGCTTGGGAGGCCACCAAGGAAAAAGCCGACGAAGCGGGCGATGCGACCCGTGAAGCCGCCGAGAAGGCCGGCGACAAGATGCAGGAAGGTTGGGACGAAGTGAAAGAAGAGAGCCGGGAAGCCGCGGATAAAGCGCGCGAGACCATGAACGGCGAAGAGTAATACCGGCTTGCGATGGGCTCCCCTCGGGGGCCCATCCGCCCTTTCCTCAGAAGCGTAAAGGGCACCCCACTAAAAACGCGGGGTCAAGACAGTCGCGTTTTGAAATCGTCATACCCGAACTCCCGAATCACCTCCAGTTCGTCCGTGCGCGAATCCCACAGCGCAATGGCCGGCAGGGGTATGCCGTTGAAGGTGGACGTTTTCACCATGGTGTAGTGCGACATGTCGTCAAACATCAACCGCTGCCCCACCGATAGCGGCCGGTCAAAACTGTAGTCCCCCATGACATCACCCGCCAGACAGGTCATTCCACCCAGCCGATAGGTGTGTGCCTTCTCGTTCGGGTGGCCGCTTTCCAGAATATGGGCACGATAGGGCATTTCCAGCGTGTCGGGCATGTGGCAGGTGGCCGAGGTATCGAGAATCGCCTGGTCCAGTTGGTTCCAGGTAATATCCAGCACTTCCGCCACCAGTACGCCGGTATGAATCGCGACCGCTTCGCCGGGTTCGAGGTAAACCTCGACGTTGTGGCGTTCCCGAAAATCGCGCACCAGTGCAATCAGCTCGTCCACCTGATAACCGGGTTCGGTGATGTGGTGGCCGCCTCCGAAGTTGACCCATTCCATGCGCTCGAGCCAGGGGCCGAACTTCTCTTCTACCGCTTTCACGGTTCGCGCCAGGGGCGGAACGTCTTGCTCACACAGGGTGTGAAAGTGCAGGCCCGAGATGCCGTCAAGTTCGGCGGGCTCGAACCGGCTGGCGGGCACGCCCATGCGGGAGCCGGGGGCACAGGGGTCATACAGCGGCACGTCCCCTTCGGAGTGTTCGGGGTTGATGCGCAACCCGAAACGCAGCTGCGGCCGTTCTTTCTGCGCGGCCACCGCCATTTCCCGAAACCGGCGCCACTGGCTGAAGGAGTTGAACACGACGTGGTCGGAAATCTGCAGAATTTCATGAAGGTCTGATTCGCGAAACGCCGCTGAATAGGTGTGCACTTCCCCACCGTAGTATTCGCGCCCCAGGCGGGCCTCGTGCAGGCCACTGGCACAGGTGCCGGAGAGGTAACGCGCGGTCAGATCCCCCAGGCGCCAGCAGGAAAAGGCTTTGAGGGCGGCCAGCACTTTGGCGCCGCTCTCGCGCTGAACGTTGTTGAGCACCTTGAGGTTGTCCTCCACCGCCGCCACGTCTACCACAAAGCAGGGCGACGGTACGCGGGAGGGGTCAAACCGGTGGAACGCGTAGCCCATCGTTTCAGTCTTCCATGCCGGTTTTCTGGGTCACTTCTTCCACTTCCCAGGGCAGGCCGTGTTGGTTGAGTGCGTCCATAAACGGATCCGGGTCCAGTTGTTCCATGTTCCAGACGCCCTTTTCCATCCACTTGCCTTCGAGCATCATTTTGGCCCCGATCATGGCGGGTACGCCGGTGGTGTAGGAGATGGCCTGGGATTTCACTTCGGCGTAGCACGCTTCGTGGTCGCATATGTTGTAGATGTAGACGGTTTTGGGTTTGCCGTCTTTCATGCCCTGGGCCAGACAGCCGATGCAGGTTTTGCCTTTGGTGCGCGGGCCGAGGCTGGCGGGGTCCGGCAGCAGGGCTTTGAGAAACTGCAGCGGGATGATGTCTTTGCCTTCGAATTTGACCGGTTCGATGCCGGTCATGCCGACGTTCTGGAGCACTTCGAGGTGTTTGAGGTAGTTGTCGGAGAAGGTCATCCAGAACCGGGCCCGTTTGATTTCGGGGAAGTGTTTGGTAATGGATTCCAGTTCTTCGTGGTACATCAGGTAGCAGTTTTTGGGCCCGATGCCGTGGGGGAAGTCGAAGGAGCGCTTTTCGCTCAGGGGGTCGGTTTCTTTCCAGCCGCCGTTTTCCCAGTAGCGCCCTTTGGCGGTGACTTCGCGGATGTTGATTTCGGGGTTGAAGTTGGTGGCAAACGGGTGACCATGGTCGCCGGCGTTGCAGTCGATGATGTCCAGGGTGTGGATTTCATCGAGGTGGTGTTTTTTGATGTAGGCGGTGTAGACGTTGGTGACGCCGGGGTCGAAGCCGGACCCGAGCAGGGCCATTTTGCCGGCCTGGACGAATTTGTCCTGGTAGGCCCATTGCCAGCTGTATTCGAATTTGGCCTCACCGGGTGGTTCGTAGTTGGCGGTGTCGAGGTAGTGGATGCCGGCTTCGAGGCAGGCGTCCATGATGGTGAGGTCTTGGTATGGCAGTGCGACGTTGATGACGAGTTCGGGTTTTTCTTTGTTGAGCAGTGCCACGAGTTCGGGGACGTTGTCGGCGTCGACTTGGGCGGTTTTGATGGGCCGTTCGAGTTGTTCGGCGATGGCTTTGCATTTGCTTTCGGTGCGGCTGGCGAGGACGATTTCTGTGAATACGTCGGGCACTTGCGCGCATTTGTGGGTCACTACGCCGCCTACACCACCGGCGCCAATAATTAATACTTTAGCCATACCTTTTAGCTCCTATAAATACGGTGCCATTCATTGAGAACGGTCATGAGGTCAGAATACCTATGCAAGACCCGCCGTAAACCCATCCGTGGGGGCTTCTCATCGGCATCCATGCCTCAGAGAGTCTTGCATAGGTATTCTGACCTCATGACCTCCGTGCCACATTTTTGATTCGATTCATGCGTGGGGTGCTGTCGGTCCGACGTGTCGGATCGACCGCACCCAACAAAAAACGCTAATCAACGCTCGAAATACGTGTACCCACGCAAACTGTCGGTGAATGCGGCCAACATTTCCTGGCGGTCGGAGACGTTGATCCGGCCGTCGCGCACGGCTTGTTCGGCCGTTGCGCGGAATTGTTTGAACATGGCTTGTGGGTCGTATTCCACGTAGCTGAGTACGTCGGCGATGCTGTCGCCGTGGAGTTCGTGGACGAATTCCATGCCGCCTTCGTTGTTGATGCGCACGCTGGCGACGTTGGTGTCGCCGAACAGGTTGTGCAGGTCGCCCAGGGTTTCCTGGTAGGCGCCGACGAGGAAGACGCCGAGGTAGTATTCTTCTGTGTCTTTCACCGGGTGGACGGACAGGGTTTCGGTGTTGCCGTGGGGGCCGGCGAAGCGGTCGAGTTTGCCGTCGCAGTCGCAGGTGAGGTCGGCGATGATGGCCTGTCTGTTGGGTTTTTCGTTGAGCCGGTGGATGGGCATCACGGGGAAGACCTGGTCGATGGCCCAGGAGTCCGGCAGGGACTGGAAGACGCTGAAGTTGCCGTAGTAGATGTCGGCCAGTTGTTGCGGCAGGGTTTCCAGTTCGGCCGGGATGCGTTTGAGTTCGGGCAGCAGTGCGGCGATTTTCTGGAGGCCGGCCAGGTAGAGGTTTTCGCCGAAGGCGCGTTCGCGCAGGCTGATTTCGCCGCGGTGGAACATGTCCCGGATCTGGTCGCGGTAGTAGGTGACGTCGTTGTAGCTTTCTTGCAGGTTGTTGACCGCAATCACTTTGATGGCGTGCCACAGGTTGGACAGTTGCGCGTGGCTGTTTTCCGGCAGGTCGTCGGGCAAGGGGGACGGGTCGAAGTGGCCGACGTCGAGGACGTTGAACAGCAGCACTGAGGTGTGCGCGACGGTGGCTCGGCCGGATTCGGTCACGATGACGGGGTGCGCCACTTCGTGCGGGTCCAGGGCCTGTTGAATGGCCTCTACAACGTCGATGCAGTATTCCTGCACGGAGTAGTTGCGGCTGTGGCCGCTGGTGCTGCTGGTGCCGTCATAGTCGATGGCGAGGCCGCCGCCGAGGTCCATGTAGCCCAGGGGCGCGCCTTCGGCCACCAGGTCGATGTAGTAGCGGCAGGCTTCAAACACCCCGGCGCGGATGCTGCGGATGTTGGGGATCTGGGAACCGAGGTGGAAGTGCAGCAACTGAAAGCAGTGCAGCAAACCGGCTTCGCGCAGGCTGTCGACCACGTCGACCAGTTGAATGGCCGTCAAACCGAAGAGGCTGCGGTCGCCGCTGTCTTCGCTCCAGTGCCCTTCCACTTTGGTGGAGAGCTTCAGGCGCGCGCCGATCAGCGGGTCCACCCCCAGGGCTTTGCTGCGCTCGATGATGAGCGGCACTTCAGCCGGGGTTTCCAGTACGAAGAAGCATTTGAAGCCGAGCTTGCGGGCCTGCAGGCCGAGGTCGATGAACTCCGCGTCTTTGTAGCCGTTGCAGATGATCAGACTTTCCCGGTTCTGCAGGGTCGACAGCGCAATCATCAACTCGGCTTTACTGCCCGCTTCAAAGCCGTGGTTGTAGCGTTCACCAAAGCGGGCGATTTCCGCCACGATGTGGCTCTGCTGGTTGACCTTGATCGGGAAGGCGCCGCGGTAAACGCCCTGGTAGCCCGTGCTTTCGATCGCCTGGGCAAAGGATTCGTTGAGAATGCTCAGGCGGCTGTCGACCAGGTTTTCCAGGCGCAGCAGGATGGGCATCTCCAGGCCGCGCTGGTGCAGGCCCTGAGCGATGTCCATGAGCGACACCGTGGCTCCGGCCTGGCCGTTACTGGGGGAGCGAACCACCACTTCCCCCTCGGGGGAAACCCCAAAGTAACCACCTCCCCACTCTTCAATGCCGTACAGTTCGGCGGAATGGCGAGCGGACCAGGCTTGGGAATCATCAGAGTGAGTCAATGCGGCAACCTACCTCATAGCTTACGTTGGCAAGGACCGGGGAGTCCCGGGGCATGACCGGTTTGTGACGTTGGTGACAAACCGGCGCGATATAACGCAAAAGGCGCGCAATTCTGCCCAAACTTGAGCCAAAAGCAAAGACTTTTTGACTTGGGACTGGATCGCACGCCGGTAACCTTCAACCTTGCCAGACTTTCGGCGGTGGCGCAAACACCAGAGAGGTCTGTGGCCAGATGCCCCGCGCCCACCAACGGGCGGACACGACGCCCGAGATCCTGTAAACTCAGTGCCGCTAAAAGCGGATTTTGGGCCGGCAAAGCACTGCCCAACATCCGCCCCGTTCCATCCAAGCAGTACAAGGATTCCCCATGACCTGGGCACCCCACGTTACCGTCGCCACCGTGGTGGAACACGACGGGCGTTTTCTTTTTGTGTATGAAGAGTCGGACGGGCGGCAGGTCTATAACCAGCCGGCCGGGCACCTGGAGCCGGGCGAGACCCTCATAGAAGCGGCGGTACGCGAAACCCTGGAAGAGACCCGCTGGCAGGTTCGCCCCACCGCTCTGTTGGGCATAGGGCTCTACACGGCCCCGGCCAACGGCGTGACCTACTTGCGCCACACCTTCGCCGCAGAGGCGCTGGAGGAACAAACCAATCGGGCTCTGGATGAGGGCATCATCGAGCCCTGCTGGCTCAGCCGAGAGGAGCTTCTGGCACGCGAAGACCAGTGGCGCAGCCCGATGGTTCTGGAAGCGGTGGATGAATACCTGAGTGGCCAACGCTATCCGCTGGAGCTGTTCCGCCCGCATCAGTAGAATGAGACCCCATGAACATATCTGCTAAACCCCGCGTCATCGTCGGCATGTCCGGCGGCGTCGACTCTTCCGTTACCGCCCTGCTCCTGCAACAGCAGGGGTATCAGGTCGAAGGCCTGTTTATGAAAAACTGGGACGAGGACGACGGCACCGAATACTGTACGGCCAAAGCCGACCTGGCCGACGCCGAACGCGTCTGCGAGCGGCTGAGCATCAAGCTGCACACCGCCAATTTCGCCGCCGAGTACTGGGACAACGTGTTCGAGCACTTCCTGGCTGAGTACCAGGCCGGGCGCACCCCCAACCCGGACATCCTGTGTAACCGGGAGATCAAGTTCAAAGTTTTTATGGAATACGCCGAGATGCTCGGCGGAGAGCTGATCGCCACCGGCCACTACGTCCGCCGCCAGGACCGGGACGGCCGCACCTATCTGTTAAAAGGCCTGGACCCCAACAAGGACCAGAGCTACTTCCTGCACGCGGTGGGGGAAGCCGAGTTTTCCCGCAGCCTGTTTCCGTTGGGGGAAATTGAAAAGCCCGAGGTTCGGCGCATCGCCGCCGAACACGGCCTGGCCACCCACGCCAAGAAAGACAGCACCGGCATCTGCTTTATTGGCGAGCGTCGGTTCAAGGACTTCCTGCAACAGTACCTGCCCGCTCAACCGGGGGAGATACAGACTCCGGAGGGTCAGGTGATCGGTGAGCATTCGGGCCTGATGTACTACACCATCGGCCAGCGCCAGGGCCTGGGTATCGGGGGCGTGCCCGGCGCCGACGAATCCCCCTGGTTTGTCGCCGAGAAAGATCTGGAGCGAAACGTGTTGATCGCGGTCCAAGGCAACCACCCCCTGCTGTACAAAAACGGGCTGGAGGCAAGCCAGGTTCACTGGATCAACGGCGAGCCGCCGGACGAGCATTTCCGGTGCATGGCGAAAACCCGCTACCGGCAACCGGATCAGGCGTGTGAAGTCTCCGTCAATGGCGACCGGTTGAGCGTGCGGTTCGACGAGCCGCAGCGGGCCATTACCCCGGGGCAGTCCCTGGTGCTGTACGATGGGGACATCTGCCTCGGCGGCGCCGTTATCGAGCACGCCGTGTAACTTCAGACCGAAATAAGGACCCCCAAAACCCGTGACCGACAAGCTCGACAACATCTGTATTGCCCTGGCTGGCCTGTTCCAGGCCTCGGGCCTGGTGGAGCAAATCGCCAAAACCGGCTATGTGCCCAGCGACGCCTATCGCTGCTCCATAGAGAGCCTGTTCGCCATGGATCCGCCCGATACCCGTTCCGTGTACGGGCACTCGCTGGCCAATCTGACCTTCGGCCTGGAAATCCTCCAGGAAACCCTGGAGCCGGGCAACCAGCGCCACAAAGATGCGCTGCGCTACAGCCTGGGCATTCTGCACCTGCAGCGTAAGCTCAGCGCCCGCAAGGACATGATGGGTGTGCTTGGCACCCGACTCAAGCAAGCCGCGCGGCAGGCGGAACATTTCTCCACCACTCACGAGAATGTGGTCGGCAACCTCGCCGACCTGTACAAGGAAACCATCAGTACCTTCCGCTTCCGGATTCAGGTCACCGGGGACCACGACTACCTCCAGCAGGCCCGCATCGCCAATCAGGTTCGGGCCCTGCTGCTCGCCGGCATCCGCTCCGCCACCCTGTGGCGGCAGATCGGGGGTAGCCGCTGGCAGCTTTTATTCAAACGCCGCAAGATGGCAGCCACCGTCGACCGGCTGCTTCGGGAAGCCAAAGCAAACCTCCCGTAAGGCACGGTAAGCGCGAAGCGCGCCACCTGCCGTTTCAGGGGCCGGCATTGCGCCATGCCCCTGCGCCAACCCGCATTTTCCGGTACAATGCCGGCCTTTCCCCGAACCGTTTGAACCCAAGCAAGAGACTCTCATGGCTTCCCCGACCTTTGACCAACTGACGCCCCTGAACGCGGTTTCTCCCATCGATGGCCGCTACGGCAATAAAACCACTGACCTGCGCGCCATTTTCAGCGAATTCGGCCTGATCCACTGCCGCGTGGCGGTCGAAGTTCGCTGGTTACAGCGCCTGAGCGAGCACCCGGAGATTCCGGAAGTACCCACATTCAGCCCGGACACTCACAAACAGCTGGACGCCCTCGTCGCCAACTTCACCGAGTCCGACGCCGAGAAAATCAAAGAGATCGAGCGCACCACCAACCACGACGTTAAAGCCGTGGAATACTTCCTGAAAAAGCAGTTTGCCGGGAACCCGGAGCTGGAAGCGGTACTGGAGTACGTCCATTTCGCCTGCACCAGTGAAGACATCAACAACCTGTCTCACGCGCTGATGCTCAAAGCCGGCCGGGAGCAATTGCTGGCTCAAGCGACGGATATTGTCGACGCCCTCGCCAAACTGGCCCACGACTACGCCGCCGACCCCATGCTCTCGCGCACTCACGGCCAGACGGCCTCTCCCACCACGGTGGGCAAGGAGATCGCCAATGTGGTCGCGCGCCTGCGCCGTCAGGTGAAACAGATCGAACAGGTCGAGCTGCTGGGCAAAATCAACGGCGCGGTGGGCAACTACAACGCTCACCTGGCCACCTATCCGAACATCGACTGGGCCACCAACGCCAAAACCTTTGTCGAGGGACTGGGCCTTGCCTGGAACCCCTACACCACCCAGATTGAACCGCACGATTACATCGCCGAACTGTTCGACGCCATTGCCCGGTTCAACACCATCCTGATCGACTTTGATCGCGATGTCTGGGGCTACATTTCATTGGGCTACTTCAAGCAGAAAACCGTCGCGGGCGAAGTGGGCTCTTCCACCATGCCGCATAAGGTCAACCCCATCGACTTCGAAAACTCCGAGGGTAACCTGGGGTTGGCCAACGCGGTGTTCACCCACCTGGCGCAGAAACTGCCGATCTCCCGCTGGCAGCGCGACCTGACCGACTCCACCGCCCTGCGCAATATGGGTGTGGGTTTCGGCTACAGCTTGATTGCCTACGCCTCGACCATCAAAGGCATTGGCAAGCTGGAAATCAACCGCGCCCGCCTGGCGGCAGACCTGGACAACGCCTGGGAAGTGTTGGCCGAACCGATCCAGACCATTATGCGTCGGTACAACGTGGAAGAACCCTACGAGAAACTCAAGGCGCTCACCCGCGGCCAGACCATCAACCAGAAAGTATTGGATGACTTTGTCGCCGGGCTGGATATTCCCGAAGGGGCCAAGGAAGCGATTCGGGCACTGACACCGGGGAATTACATCGGCAACGCCGAAGAACAGGCAAAGAATATTTAATCATGCCTCTGACCCATCTCGGCGAGCTGCCCATCGAAGACTTCCTGCGCGACTACTGGCAAAAAAAGCCGCTGTTGATTCGCGATGCCTTCCCAAATTTCGAATCCCCCCTCGACGGGGACGAGTTGGCCGGACTGGCGCTGGAGGAAGAGATCGAGTCACGCCTGGTGCTGGAACACGGCAAGACGCCCTGGGAACTGCGCCAGGGCCCGTTCGAGGAGGAAGCCTTCGGCCAACTCCCCGAGAGCCACTGGACGCTCTTGGTTCAGGCAGTGGACCAGTGGGTGCCCGAGGTTCAGGAGCTGCTCTCCGACTTCCGTTTTCTGCCCGACTGGCGCCTGGATGACATTATGGTGAGCTACGCGACCGACCAGGGGAGCGTGGGGCCGCACTTCGATTACTACGATGTGTTTCTGCTTCAAGGGGCGGGCAAACGACGGTGGCGTATCGGCCAACACTGCGACAGCCGAAGCCCGCGCGTTGAAGGGACGCCATTGAATATTCTGAAGGACTTTTACCCGAAAGAAGAGTGGGTTCTCGGCCCCGGCGATATGCTTTATATCCCACCCGGCATCGCTCATTGGGGCACGGCGCAAGGCGATGATTGCATTACCTATTCCATCGGTTTTCGCGCCCCCAGCGTGGCGGACATTTTTACCGAACTGAGCCAGGATATTGCCAGCCGACTGACCAACGACCAGCGCTACCGGGACCCGGCAGAGCCCCTCGGAGCGACCCCGGGGGAAATTCCTCCACAAACCCTGGAGACCCTGCGTTCACTGGTTCAGGAACAACTGACCGATTCGGCACTCGCTGACTGGTTCGGCCGCTATATGACCCTACCCAAGTATCCCGAGCTGGAACCGGAAGAAGGCGAAGGCGGGCGATGGCAGGACTTTGAACAGCTCGAGCGCCATCCGACGAGCCGCTTTGCCTACACCGCAGACGCAAGCGAAGCGCGCTTTTACGTGGATGGTGAGCAGTACCTCTGCTCCTTGAGTCTGGCGCAGTGTTTGTGTGAAGACTCTGTGCAATCGGTGGCGCGACTCAAGACTGCCGTGCGGGATGAACAGGACCATCGGCTGATGGCCCAGTTGGTGGAGAACGGCAAACTCTGGGGCTAAATCCCGCCGAGCTGACTGCCGATTTTTGCCGTGGCGGCCCGGAGCCGCTCGATCACCTCCTCCATGGGACAGGGCAGCGGCTTGCACTGAATGAACGGCACAATCAACCCGGCAATGGGCCCTTCCCGGCCAAAAACCGGACACACCAGATCCGTCACGCCGTCCACAAAATCACTGGGGCGGCACACGTAACCCTGGGCCACGGCTTCCTCCGAGTCTTTCAGAAACCGATCCAACCGTTTTTTCTCATCCGGTCCCGCCAGTTGTGGCAACCATGCGGCCTTTTCGGCCTCGGAACGCATGCCATAGAGGAGCAACCCGGAGGCGGCGTCGATCACTCGTCGCCGATAGCCCAGGCGAACCGCGAAACCCAAATCCCGCGGGCTCTCAATTCGGGCCACGACCACCACCTGTCCACCGGAGGGCACCACCATATGACAGGACTGCCCCACCGTCTGCGCCAACTCTTTCATGACGGGCAACGCCACATCCAGGAGCGTGCGAGTGGGCGCCTGGGCCATGCCCAAAGCAAACAGGTGATTGGTCAGCTCATAACCTTCCCCGTCGTCGGATTGGGCGATGTAGCCCCGATACTCGAGGGTTAACACCATTCGGAAGAGTTCACTGACCGAACGGCCCAGGCGCGAGGCAATCTGGGAAGTGGTCATGGGCACGCCTTCTTTGGCCAGCAACTCCAGAATATCGAGGCCTTTTTCCAGCGCGGGCGCGCGATACTTGCGCTCGGCGTCGTCGGTCGGACCCACGTCCGCCTTTTCAGGGGAGACAGCTGACTTCGGCATGGTTGCTCCTTTTAGCGTTATCAGTCACAGCAGATTACCACAGAAGTTTTATATGTGAAATTGGCGATGGCGCCCGGACCCACATCAGTCGTCAAGGCCCTTGCGTCGTGCCTGTGATCCGGTCCTCCATGAATACGTATGCACGGGCCGACCCGATCTTTTGCATACGTATTCATATTGTGCCGGGTGCCCCGGAAGGTATCCCATGACCACCGTGGCAAACACATTCAATAACAGCCACGGCAGTATTTCCCAACCTCCCCACTTGCGCGGTCTGGCAAGTAACGGCCAGTTCATCGGCCGGACAACAACATAAATTCACAGACAATCCGAGAACGGAGGTTACATGCATAACCACAACAACGCCTCAACCCCCCAATGGCGTCAATGCCTGGTTGGAGCCCTGGGCCTGCTGGCCCTCAGCGGCGCCCCGGCGATGGCCCAACCCTCACCGGGCGATACCTTTGTCCACCTGTTTGAGTGGCGCTGGAGTGATATCGCCACTGAGTGCGAACAGCACCTCGGCCCCAAAGGCTACGCCGGCATTCAAGTCTCACCCCCGCAGGAACATATCCAGGGCGGTGCCTGGTGGACGCGCTATCAGCCCGTCAGTTTCAGTATCGACAACAGCCGCAGTGGCACCCGCGCGGAGTTTGTCGATATGGTGAACCGCTGTAACGCCGCCGGCGTGGACATCTACGTGGACGCGGTCATCAACCATATGGCCGCTGGTGCGGGAACGGGTACCAACGGTAGCAACTACTCCGCCGGCAGCAGTTACCCGCGGTTTTCCAGCTACGACTTCCACCCCGCCTGCGACATCAATGGCAGTGATTATGCCAATGACGCCTGGCGCGTTCGCCACTGCCGCCTCGTGGGCCTGCCGGATCTGGATACCGGCGCGAGTTACGTGCGGCAGGAATTGATCAACTACCTGAACGATATGGTCAGTATCGGCGTTAAAGGCTTTCGCATCGACGCCTCCAAACATATGTCACCCACCGACATCAACGCCATCACCAATCAGGTGAACGGTAACCCCTATATTTTTCAGGAAGTCATCGATCTGGGCGGCGAAGCCGTCAGCGCCTACGAGTATTTGAACGGCGGCGATGTCACCGAGTTCAAATACAGCGCTGAGTTGGGCAACCAGTTCAAAAACGGCCAATTGAGCTATCTGTCGAGCTTCGGTGAAGCCTGGGGTTTTCTGGACGATCAGTCCGCTGTGGTGTTTACCGACAACCACGACAACCAGCGCGGGCACGGGGCCGGCGGCAGCAACGTGCTCACCTACAAAGACGGCTCGCTTTACGATCTGGCCAACGTCTTTATGCTGGCCTGGCCCTATGGTTACCCGAAAGTCATGTCCAGTTTCGACTTCAGCGACACCGACGCGGGCCCACCCAGTGCCCCCGTACACAACAACGGTAACCTGAACTGCTATGGCTCGGACTGGAAGTGTGAGCACCGCTGGCGCCCCATTGCCAACATGGTCGCATTCCGCAGCGCCACTGCCGGGCACGGCGTCAACAACTGGTGGGACAATGGCGGCAACCAGATCGCTTTCGGCAGAGGCAGCGCAGGCTTTGTGGTTATTAACCGCGAGGGCTATGCATTGACTCAGACCTTCAACACCGCCCTGCCGGAAGGGGAATACTGCAATGTGATTGACGGCGACTTCAGCGCGGGAACCTGCTCCGGTGAAACCGTCTGGGTCAACAACCAAGGGCAAGTGAATGTCAGCGTTGCCGCCATGAGCGCAATGGCAATCCATATCAACGCTCGCGTCGGTGAAGGCCAGACACCACCCACTTCTGACAGCACCTACGTCTGCTACGACAATGCCAACGGCTACAACAACCCTCATATGTACTACTGGAGCCCGTCACCCAGCGGGGCACTGGGCTCAGTCAACTGGCCTGGCGTGGCGCTGACCAACAACGGTGGCTACTTCTGTTTCGATACCGGCGCGGACCTGACGTCATTGAATATTGTTTTCAATGACAATGGCGGCGCACAGACGGCCGACCTCACCATGAACGGTGGTAACACCTGCTATCAAGGCGGGCAATGGACCACTCTGGCCAATTGCGGTGTCAGCGCACCCTAACCCTCTTAGGAAGGGGCACCGTCCGGTGCCCCTGATCACAGCCCCAACCCAAGGCTCTTTCCCCTGCCCTTTCCCCTGCCCGGCCCCTGCCCCGCAACTTGTGATTCCCGCAAGACCTGAGTAAACTCTTGTAGTTCAAATGACTACAACGTGACCGAGAGCACACTTTCGCTCATAACCCACAAGCCTTCGGGGACTTTTTAATGACCATTCCCAAAATACCCTACCGATTTTCGACGCTGGCCACGGCATTGCTTACCGTCGCCTTGACTGCCTGCGGCAGCGACTCCGACAATGGCGGCGGCGCATCGAGCCAGAGCAGCCAATCCAGTGAGAATGCCAGTTCAAGCAGCACCAGTGCCAGCAGCCAGACAAGCGCGAGCAGTGAGGCCAGCACCTCCAGTGAAGCCTCCTCCTCAAGCAGTGCCAGCTCCGAGGGCCCCATCTCGATCGAGCCGGACTTTCAGCTTTCCCTCCTTGCCGACTTCCCGGTGGGGGTTGCCGTATCGGCGGCCTCTGAGCCCTACACCATCTTTGGTAATAACGCTCAGCCGCGCCGGGATGTGATTGTCGAGCACTTCAGCCAGCTCACCGCCGGCAACATCATGAAGATGAGCTACCTGCACCCGGAAGAAGACCGCTACACCTTTGACGACGCGGATGAGCTCGTAAACTTCGCTCAAACCAATGGTATGAGCGTGCACGGCCACGCTCTGGTATGGCACCCTGATTATCAAGTACCGAACTTCATGAATGGTTACGAAGGCGACTGGGAAGCCATGCTCACCGACCACGTCACCACCATCGTCAATCATTTCGGCGATACCGTGGTCAGTTGGGATGTGGTCAACGAAGCGGTAGACACCTACTCCAGCAACCCGAGCGACGGCTGGCGCCACTCAGTGTTCTACAACTATGAACCGCCCGCCGAAGGCGAGGTGCCGCCGTACATTGAAGTGGCCTTCCAGGCTGCCCATGATGCCAAGCCGGAACTGGACCTTTACTACAACGATTACGACAACACCGCCAACGCAGACCGGCTGGCAAAAACGCTGGAGATTGCTGATCACCTCGATGACAAAGGCATCATCGACGGCGTCGGCTTCCAGATGCACGTTTATATGGGCTACCCTTCCCTCGACGCCTTCAGGAATGCCTTTCAGGAGGTAGTCGATCGGGGACTGAAGGTCAAAGTCACCGAGCTGGATGTGGCCGTGGTCAACCCCTATGGCGGTGGCGAGCCCCCTCCCCAACCTGACTATGACATGGAGCTGGCTACCGCCCAGAAAGTGCGTTTCTGCGAAATCGCCGAAGTCTATCTGGAGACCGTTCCGGCGGAGCTGCGCGGTGGCTTTACCGTCTGGGGTCTGACCGACGATGAAAGCTGGTTGATGAACCAGTTCGAGAACGCCACCGGCGCGGAGTACGACGACGTCTGGCCGCTGCTGTTCAATGCGGACCTGTCCGCCAAACCCGCCCTGCAGGGGGTCGCGGACGCCTTCAACGGCGAACCCTGCTCAGCGGAATAACCCGCCAACCCGCCGCGCCCGCACCCCAGGCGCGGCGGGTCAACTGTGACCCTCTCCACAGAAACACCGCCCCAAACGCACCACTTTCCGCTTCCTTCGCAAAGTGGGAAGGCTCGTTCCCCGCTGCATGTTTTCCTAGTCTCGCTGTAACTCGGTCGTTCAACAAAAACCATTCGACAAGCGAGGACAATAACAATGGCTTTTCAACGTTTTTCTCTACAGTGGGCATTCATCTTACTGGCATGCATTGCCACTATCGGCGCTCAGGCGCAATCCGGTAATCTTGCACTCAACGGTAGCGCCTCGGCCAGCACGCAGGACCTGGCCGCCAGCAATGCCATAGACGGCAACATGAACACGCGGTGGGCCTCGGCGGCACAAACCGACCCCTCTCACATTACCGTTGATTTGGGACAGTCCTACAATCTCTCCAGCGTGATCATTCACTGGGAAGCGGCCAACGCCGACACCTACGAGGTTCAGGGCTCCAACGACAACGCCAACTGGACCACCCTCGCCACCCGCAGCGGCGGCGCTTTTGGGGATCGTACCGACACGGTGAACGTTTCCGGGCAATATCGCTTTGTGCGCATGTACGGCATCAGCCGAAGCGCCGGTAACTCCTGGGGTTATTCGATCTGGGAGATGGAAGTCTACGGCCAGGGCGGTGGCAGCGACCTCACCCTGCAGGCGGAAGACTATACCAACGCCTACGACACCACCGCCGGCAACAACGGTGGCGCCTATCGCAATGGTGATGTGGACATTGAAGCCACCACTGACACCAACGGTGGCCACAACGTCGGCTGGATCGCCCCCGGCGAATGGCTCGAGTACACCGTCACGTTGGACGCCGACACTTACACCGTGAGCTCCCGCGTCGCCTCGGATGTCGGCGGCGGACAGTTCACTATTGACCTCAACGGCTCAGAAATTGTTGGCACCCAGAACGTCGACTACACCGGCGGCTGGCAGTCCTGGACCACTCTTACCTCCTGGCCCATCGCATTGCCCGCCGGACAACATACGGTACGAGTGAATGTGCAAAGCGGTGATTTCAATCTGAACTGGATTCGGTTCACTCCCGAGGACGGCTCCGGCACCCCGGACGAGCAACTGGTCTGGAACGACGAATTCGACACCCTCAACAGCAACCACTGGACCTTTGAAACCGGTGGCGGTGGCTGGGGCAATCAGGAGCTGCAGTATTACACCGGAGGCGACAACGCCTACATTCAGTACGACACCCAAGCGGGCAGCAACGTGGTCGTGCTTGAAGCACGCCAGGACAACCCTCAGGGTTACAACTGCTGGTACGGCTATTGCGAATATACCTCCACCCGCATGATTTCCCGCAACAAGCAGGCATTCACCTACGGCCGAATAGAAGCGCATATCAAGCTGCCACAAACCCAGGGTATCTGGCCCGCCTTCTGGATGCTGGGCAATGATCTGGGCAGCGTCGGCTGGCCTCAGAGCGGGGAAATCGACATCATGGAACACGTCGGCTACGAGCCCAACCTCACTCACGGCGCCCTGCACGGCCCGGGTTACTCCGGCAATACGCCCATCAGCGGCACGCACGACTTGGGGGAACGCGCCGACGCCAACTATCACGTCTACGCGGTGGAGTGGGATGAAGACAGCGTCGACTGGTACGTGGATGATGTGAACTTCTACAGCATCACCCGCGCCGAGGTGGAGCAGTACGGCGAATGGGTATACGACCATCCGTTCTTCCTGCTATTGAACGTCGCCGTCGGCGGTACCTGGCCGGGCGAACCCGACGCCAGCAGCAGCTTCCCTCAGCGGATGTATGTGGATTATGTGCGGGTGTATCAGTAGAAACCTCTCTGCGGGGTATCTGTGTCAATCTCGACTCAGATACCCCACCGTTCAACCCGACTTCAGCAATTTTTCTCTCGATATTGCGCTGAAGACATAGAGTCAGGAAGATACTGATGGATTTCGTTCAAGTAACCCTGCACCATTCGCATCATTTTTCGTCCGTAGGGATGCTCCGTCAGAGGTTTTTCATTACCATTTTCCTCTACAAAAAGGCGAACATCCTCCCGTCGGGAAATCAAAAAACAAAGCAGCTCTTGTTTCTGTTCGACAGTTATGGGGCCGGCGCTTTCCAGGTCCTCCAGCAGCGCATACCCCTCTGTCAAAGGCGATAGTATGGTGACAACCCCAATCTCGAAATCCCAAAGAATATTATCAGTTGTCCTGTAGAAACTTCTTGTCGCAAAGCCAGCTATGAATACAAAGAAGAGGGTCAATATTAGAAGTGGATACTTCAACCAACTAAGCTTATTTGTATGAGTTATAGTCATTATCAACTTCCTGTTCAATCAACGCCAAAGCGCATTTTTTGTAAAACTCCAGCATTTAGCCAGTCAACTTCAAGGCTGAAAAATGAGTGTCACTTCGCTGACTCAAAGTCGTAGCGAAGCGGCAGCTGCCGGCGAATCTCATCCAGAACGTCCATGATTCTGACGGTTTCTTCGACAGGAATGACCGGGCTCTCCCGCAGGCCTTCCCGGATACAGCGGGCCGCCTCCCGAGCCTGATAGACAAACCCGTTCTCGGCGTTCTCGGTGTGGATGGTCTCCTCCCCGGTTAGCTCAGCGCCCTCCAGGTGCTTGACCGTAAAGTCCCCGAGGTTTTGAAAGTGCGGATACTCGATATAACCCCGATCGCCATAGAACGATGCCAGGTGGGGCATTAGCAGGTTGAAGCTGGTATTCACGGTCGCGAGACAACCGGACGGGAAGGACAGCTGATAGGAAGCCACCTCATCCACTCCCGTATCACTGAACCGACAGCTGGCGCCATTTACCGAGGGTACTTCCCCCAGCGCATAACACAACATACTGACCGGGTAGATGCCCATATCCAGGGTGACCCCGCCCGCCAACGCCGGGTCCAACAGCCGCCCCCGGTAATGTTCCGGCGCGACGCCTCCGAAATTCACCGTCGCGACCTTAACCTCGCCAACAGTGCCGTTCTGCAGTGTTTCGCGCAGCTTGATCATGCTCGGCAGGAACCGTGTCCAGATGGCTTCCATCAGGAAGCAGCCCTTGGCTTCTGCCATTTCCTGCAACCGCCGGGCTTCAGTGGCATTCACGGTGAAGGGTTTCTCAACCACCACATGCTTGCCATGTTCAAGGCAAAAGGCGGCGTTGTCCGCATGGAAATTGTGGGTTGTCGCGATGTAGATGACATCCACATCCGCCCGCTCTACCAAAGACGGGTAAGTTTCAGCGGCAATATCGTACTCCCGAGCGAATGCCTCTGCCTTCTCAGCCGTCCTGGAGGCCACCGCCACCAGCTCGCAGCCCTCTTCCAGCCTGATCGCATCAGCCATCTTATGGGCGATAATTCCAGCCCCAATTATGCCCCACCGAACGGTTTGCTCCGCCATTTGCGATACTCCCACTGTAATATCCAAGGTACGAAAGTCGACGCACAGGATAAAGAGTTAAGCAGACCATTTCCATTGCAAGGAGTTCTCCGTGTTAAGGTTTCCATTACGAGGGCAACGAAATCCACGTGAGTACCCTACCAATGGAGGCAACTATGACGACATTGATCATTGGCGCGCACGGCCAGATCGGCCAGTTGTTGATTAAGGCTCTGGTGGCCGAGGGAGAAACGCCTCGGGCCATGGTCCGGGCTGAGGAGCAGGCGAAGGTCGTCAAAGACCTCGGCGCCGAGCCCGCGATTGCGGATTTAGAGGGCAACGTCCAGAGCGCGTTTGAAGGCTGCGACAAGGTGGTGTTTACCGCCGGCTCCGGCGCGAAGACCGGGCCCGACAAGACGATTTTGGTGGATATGTGGGGCGCAATGAAGGCGGTGGACGCCGCCAAGGCGGCCGGTATTTCACAGTTTGTGATGGTCAGTTCGCGCGGGGCCGAGGACCCGGAAAAAGGCCCCGCCAAGATCAAACACTACACGGTGTGCAAGAAGTTGGCGGACGACCATCTACTGCGCAGTGGCCAGCCCTACACCATTTTAAGGCCCGGCCGGCTGACCGACGAGACGGCCGAGCGGACAATCACGACTCAGTGGCCTGACACCGCCGATGAGCAGTGGATTCCTCGAGAAGATGTGGCTCTGGCCATTGCCCACTGCCTGAAAACACCCGTGACTATCGGCAAGGTCTACCCGCTTTTTCACGGGAAACACAGCTTCAGTGATGCCTTGAACTAGGCCGTTGACCATCGTCGGCGCAGGACCGGCCACCACACTAGGGTAAGAGCGACCAATGCACAGCCGGCTTGCGCCATGACAATGCTTTCAAGGGTTTCCGGCAACAAGGTGGAGGCGGTGGACACCGCTCCGGCAATACCGAACTGCATGGCGCCCATCAGTGCGGCGGCGGTGCCGCCATTGCTAGCGAAGTGTTCCATGTAGCAAGCCTGGCAATTCGGTGAAGTGGCACCGACGGCGCCTACCGTCATCATCAGCGCCGGCGCGAACCACAGCAAGCGGGACTCAAATAGCACAATCACCAGCAACAACGCCACTCCCAGGCCCTGCAGCGTGACACCTGCTTTCAACAGTGCTGCCGGTGCGTGAAACCCCAGCAACCAACGGTTGAGCAGCATCACACACCACATGATCAGAATGTTCGCGCCAAACAACAGAGAGAACTGCAGGTTCGTGACCGCGAAGTGCTCTTGATAAACGAACGAGGCGTGAGTAACAAACAGCATCATCACGGAAAACACCGAGGCCTGCAGGCATACGTAACGGATGGCGGAGGGCGTCTTGAGAACGGCCAAATACCGGCGGAACACGGAAATTGGCGCTCCCCGTCCCTTCGGCGTTTCTCCCAACCAGGGGCGCCCTGAAAACAGCGTGCGTTTCGCATTGAGCGCCGCCACAACCCCGTAGGCGGCAATCGCGTAAAAAATGGTAGCCCAGCCACCCCAGTGCATCAGCAGGCTGCCAAAGCTCGGCGCCACAGCGGGCGCAGCGACGGTGATCAGCCCGATCAGGCTGAACAACCGCGCGGCTTCCTTGCCCTGGGTGTGATCTCGTACAAGCGCCGGCACACAGACAATGATCCAGCCCCCACCAAAAGCCTGAACGGCCCGCGCCATCAACAGCCACGTGAGCGTCTGCGCTTGGGCAACGGCCAGACTGCTGATGACGAACAGTGCCAGGCCGCCGAGCATGATTCGCTGGCGACCGAAGCGGTCTGCCAACGGACCGCCGATCAGTTGTCCCAGCGACAGGGCCACCATGTAGATGGAAGCACTGAGAGAAATATCATGCACGGTCACGCCCAGGCTCTCAGCCATGGCGGGGAACGCCGGCAAGTAGGCGTCAAGCGCAAAGGGAGCCACGGCAATACAGCCGGCCAGCGCCAGGGCAAGACGAAAGTGGGACATGAAGTACTCACAACGGAATGGTTGACAAAGTCAACTTTACTCAAGATACTTGACTTTGTCAACTAACAGCACGGAGCTTTGTTATGAGTGAGCTACACACCGACCTCCCGGAAACCATGCGGCAGGTTCTGAGCCAGTTGCGCCGCAACCTTCAGGCCCGACTGGATGAGCAACAACTGGTACTGTCTCTGATTGAGGCGCACATTCTGCATCTGGTGGAGTCCAGGCCAGGGATTACCGCGTTGGAGATTACCCAACAAAGCGGGTATGACAAGGCATTGATTGCCCGCAAAATCAAAGCGCTGGAAGAGGCCGATCGGCTGAATAGGCAACCGGACCCGAACGATCATCGTCGCCACCACCTGCACCTCACCAAGGCCGGCCAGGTGTGCTGCGAAGGCATAGCACAAGCCCGAAAAAAAGCCCACGGAACGGTATTCCGTGGGCTTTCCCGTGACGAGCAGCAACAGCTGAATCAGCTGCTCGGCAAGTGCCTGGAGTGAATCAGTACTGGCGAATCATGTTCCAGCGCTGGTTATTACCACCCGTGCTGTTCCATTGAACAATGTTGCCCCCGTTGGCCGTGCTGAAGTTGTACACGTCCAACACCATGCCGCTCAACACTGACTCAATTTCAACGCCGGTGCCAGCGGCGTTGAGACGCCACTTCTGTCCAGCGCTGCCCCAGTAGTCCCACTGAGCGATATTGGCGCCAGCGGCCGTACTGCCTTCCCAGACATCCATCCCTTTCAGGCTGCCGGCATTGATCAGGCTGTACTGGCCGGCACCCTGATCAACCACATACCACTTCTGATGCAAGCCGCCATTGAAGTCATACTGAACGACGTTGCCACCATTGGCGGTATCGGCCCCCGAGATTTCCAGCGTTTTACCACTGAGCTGTGAGGTAAAACGATAAAGGCCTTCACTGACACCGCCACAGCTGCCGATGGAACTGAAATTGCGGGTCATGTACGGCCAGCCGCCGGAGAAGTTCATGCGCTGGATGTCCAGCTTGGCCGTACCATTTTCGTTCAGGTCGTAATAGTGCATGGAGGTGTAGTTACAACCATCTTGCTTGATGATACCAATATGGCCGGGACCTTTACGGTTGCCGTCCTGATTGGGAATCAGGTTGCGCTCACCGCTGTAGGGCCCAAAAACGCTAGTGGAGCGAGCGACCTGTACCCGGTAGGTACTGTCGACCCCTTGACAGCAGTTGCCGCGGGTAAAGAACAGGTAGTAATAATCACCATTGCGGGTAATGTAAGGCGCTTCGATGGACTGATGTCCACCGCCGTAAATATGCGTCACCGAACTGGCCAGCTTGCCAGTGCTTTGGTTGATTTCCGCAACGCCCAGACCACCAAACCAGGAACCGTAAGACATGTAGACCTTGCCATCGTGGTCACGGAACAGGGCCGCATCGATCGCGTTGATCTCGTCGCTACCACCATAGGACTGAACCACCATGCCCAGGTCCTGCCAGTTCGGGTTTTTCAGAGAGTTGGTGCGAACGACCCCAATCGCAGAGCGAGAGCTGCCAAAGGTGGAGGCGGAGTAGTAAAGGTAATAGTAATCCCCCATCTGGATTGCACCGGGCGCCCAGAAATGACCCTCAAAGCCGGGAACGGCGTCGTTGATCCAGTTGGGCCAGGAGCCGCCGAACACGTCCGCCGGGTTGCCCCAGTTCACCATGTCCGTCGAGCGGGAGTACCAGATGCCATTGCCGGTGGTGAAATGGAAGTAAGTGTCGCCATCTTTCATGATGGTAGCGGGGTCATGGGAGTTCGGAATTCCCGTTACGTCCAACGCGCTGGCGGGCAACGCCAGAAGCCCTAATGCCACGCTTGCAAGCCAGCGACGGCAGTGTTTGATGAAACCAGGAGTCGGGGTAGAGCTGTGAGTCTTATTATGCATAGATCACCTTATTTATTATGCGGCTATACAGTCGTTATGGGGTGTCCTTCAATTTATATCCTATTATCCTATTATTGGACAAGTTTATGGTATCAGCCGAGCCCGACCCTGACCACGGGCCTTAAATACCTATTCCTGATATCAAACACCTAATTTTATTTCGTTTTAAAATTAAAAAAGACGTCTATTCAGGCAATCGCCTCGCCTTTGCGTTGAGCTGGAGAGGAAATACAGGCAAAATCCGCCCTCGAACTACCCGCCCCAATCAGAGTGAATCCCCATGGCCATCAACTGGTTCCCCGGACACATGCACAAAGCCCGCAAGGATATCGCGGAGGTGATGGCGCAGACGGACGTGGTCATTGAAGTGCTGGATGCCCGTATCCCCTACTCCAGCGAGAACCCGCTGATTCCCGCTCTGCGGCGGGACAAACCCTGTATCAAGCTATTGAACAAGGCGGACCTGGCGGATCCGGAGATGACCCAGCAATGGATTCAGCATCTGGAGCGGGAGCAGGGAGTGACGGCCATTCCCGTCACCCAGAAAAATCCGGACGGCATACGCCATCTGCTCGCGCAGATAGACACGGTACTCGCCGACCGCAACCTGTCGGCCCGCAACGCCCAGGCCATGATCATGGGTATCCCCAACGTGGGGAAGTCCACGCTGATCAACATTCTGGCCAACCGGCGCATTGCCAAAACCGGCAATGAAGCCGGCGTGACCAAGTCGCAGCAACGGATCAAACTCGAGAACCGGGTCGTGTTGACCGATACACCGGGGTTCCTGTGGCCCAAACTCAACCCGCCCAGTTGCGGCTTCCGCTTGGCGGCCACGGGCGCCATCAAGGAGAAGGTGTTCGATTACCCGGAGGTGGCCCTGTTTACCGTGGCCTATCTCGGCCAGCAATACCCGCAGGCATTGAAAGCCCGTTACCGGCTGGAGCAGATTGATGAAGATGACCTGACGCTGCTGGAGGACATCGGCCGCGCTCGCGGTACAGTGCGCAAGGGTGGCATGGTCGACCTGGAGAAAGTCTCCGCGCTGCTGATCAGTGAACTTAGAGCCGGCATCCTGGGGCGCATCACGCTGGAGACGCCGGCCATGACCGAGAAGGAAGAAGCCGAAGCCCTGGAAACCGACGCCCGACTGAAAGCCGAAAAGGAAGAAAAAACCCGGCTGCGCCGTCAACGTGCCCGCAAAAATCGTCGCTGAACCCGCTTGCTGGTGCCGTTATCCAGCAGACGGGAGAACGGCGCCAGTTGCGGGACGTTTTCGCACAGAATTTTAAAACTGGCCAGTAGCGGCACTGCCATCAATGCTCCCAGAACGCCCCACAGCCAACCCCAGGCCACCACGGAAACAAACACCGCCGTAGGCGTGACCGCCAACCGGCGTCCAACCACCGTGGGCGTAATCATATGCCCCTCGGCGACAGACAGAGCAATGTAGGCCGCCGGAACCAACAACGCATGGGGCACGCTGTCGAAGGTAGCGATCCCCACCAAGGTCATGATTCCGGCCATCACCGCTGCCCCCACGTACGGAGCAAAGTTAAAGCACGTGGCCATTAATCCCCACAGTATGGCGTTGGGTACGCCCAAAATTTTCATCGCCAGCGCCACGCAGACGCCCAAGGACATATTGATGACGGTAATCGTGGCCAAATAGCGGGAAATGTCTTTGCGGATACGGTAGGCGATTCGGACGATGCGGCGACGGGAGCCGAGATTGGCCCCCAGTTGGGTTGCTTTGCGGAGGAAGAGATCCCCTGAGGCAAGAAAAAAATACGTCAGGAAAACCGTGATAGTCAGACCGGCAATCAAGTTGGGCAGGTTGTCGAGAAGGAAACCTCCGAGCGTGTTCTGTTGCTCTACCTTGACCTCCACAGGGGTCATTTTGTCGTCATCCCCCATGATATAAAACTGGCGAACCTCCTCTGTCACCGCCTGCAGATTGGATAAAGGGCCGCTGAATTCGGTCAGCCTTCCGCGGAAATCTCTGAGTATTTCGGGGATTTCCTGAAGCCACTGTTGAGCGGGTTCAACCAATAGCAAAAACAGAGAGACGATGCTGGAGACAAGCAGGGCAACCAGCAATAACGCTGAAAGAGAAGCGGGAATGTGAAACCGCTGCCCGTACCGAACCAGAGGGGATAATAAGGCGCTCAGCAACCAGGCAAGCGTGATGGGAATCAATACGGCGGACGCCGCGTAAAGCGCTGCAACCAACGCCACGCCCGCCAACACAACCAGTGCCATCAGTTGAAAGTGTTGGACACCAAACTGCGACGAAAACGGTTTGAACATGTGGGGCGCCCGTCCCTAGATCAAAATCAAATCAACAAGTGCGCCCAGAGCTGGCGTGCCAAGCCCGTTAGAGGGAGCGTTTTCAATCGACGGCCCAAAGAGCCACCCCAACGCGCCGATACAACGCCTGCCGCGAAGCAGCCCGCCAGCGCCCAGCCTCCGCTGAGCTTGTTTCCCAACGCGGCGTGACCTTCGCGCCGAAGCTCGCGTGTGACCAGACGCTTATGCTCAATACCGAGCGACAGGGCCTCTACCCTGCGTCGCTGCCGATGGAGAAGTCGAGTCATCATGATGGGTTGGAGTCCCCAGGGTTGGCTGCAGTGTTTTCTTCGGAGGAGGGTTTTTCTGTCTCCTCTTCAGGCACCTCTTCGCGTGCCAGGGAAGAAAACGCTCGTCGGGTTTCGGGAAAACCGATCCAGTGGATCAGGCGCCGGGCTTGCCGGCGCAAGTACCATATCAGGCCAAACTGAGCCACCAGGAGTCCGCCCAAAATCCAGCCCCAATGAACCCCCGATTGCCAGGCGTAAATGCTGGCGGCGCCCAGAAGCAGCACCCAGATCAGCATAGACGCCATTGCCATGTGAAAAATCAACAGCACGATCAGCAGCATGCTCTTCAGGCTCAGGCGCGCTTCGGCCTTGGCCAATGACCAGCGGTCACGCCAAGTTTCACGCACCAGAATCACGACCGCCGTCACAATATCAAGTAGAGAAGACTCTGCCTGTGACGACTGGTCGTGGGTCTGCTGATCCTCGGATGGCTGTTCGGCGTGGGGCTCGCGTTGTTCCTGCTGGCCAGCCTGCATCTATACCCCGCTACCGACGCAGCAGGTTAGCGACCACCACGCCAGCGGCGAACGCGATGCCTGCCGCCATAAGCGGGTTCTCGCGAGCGTAGGTGCGAGCACCGGCTACAGACCCTTCAAGCTGCGCACGCACTTCGTCCTGTTTCTCTGACCAGGACTCCTGCCCTTGCGAAGCCGCGCCGCGCAGACGTTCCTCGGTCTTCGACACCCGTTCAGACAGGCGGTCGATAGCCTCATGGGCAGCGGTTACGGTTTTCTCGGTGAAGGGAGCGCCGTGTTCTGCGCTTTTCTCGGATGTGCGGGTATTGGATGTTGCCATGTCAGCCTCCTTATGGCGTGTTCGCCAGAGATGTGGCAGTCCGGAAACGACGCTTCTTTCCGCCATTTCCGTTTCTGAGAACTACTAAAGACCGCAGGCCTCCAGTAACGTTCCAATGAATAGCTTAACACCTTTTTCGGTATACGTTGAAATACACCGGGGCGCGACGCCAATCCCTGGCGTCATTATCCTCATGACGACCGCCACTCTGTATCGCGGTCGGGAATCATATCGGCCTGATCCATCTCATCACTCAAGCGGCTGCCTTCGGCCGCTCGGGGTTTGGCAAAACGAGCCAGCCCGAGATACACCACCGGGGTCAGGAACAGAGTAAACAGCGCCGCCAAGCCCAGGCCTCCAAAAATGACCCAGCCGATGGCCCAACGAGATTCCGCGCCGGGCCCGGTACTGAGAATCAACGGTAGACCACCGAAAACGGTGGACATCAAGGTCATCGCAATGGGCCGCAAACGCACCATGGCGGCGGTGCGCACCGCACTGTGTACGGAGTGGCCGATGTCACGCAGTTGATCGGCAAACTCGACCAACAGGATACCGTTTTTCGCCATCAGGCCGATCAGCATCACCAGCCCGATCTGGGAGTAGATATTGATACTGGTGCCGGTAATCAGAATCGCCAGAATCGCCGCTGCAATGCCGAAGGGAACGGTGACCATCACGATCAAGGCGCTGGTAAAACTTTCGAACTGCGCACAGAGCACCAGAAACACCACGGCCAAGGCGATGATATAGGTCAGGGCCACTTCGCGAGAGGTTTCATCAAGCGCCAGAGCCTCGCCCTGGAAAATCATGCCAATACCCTGAGGCAGGGTTTCGGCCGCGACAGCCCGAATTTCTTCCACGGCCTTTTCAATCGGGTACCCGCCACGCAGGCGGTACTCGATCTCGATCGAGCGGCGCTGGGCGTTGCGTTCCAACTCAGCGGCAACACTTTCCTCACGCAACGTGACCACACTGGAGAGGGGCAGCAGGGCGCCATTGGCGGAGCTGATGTACAGGTTGGCCAGGTCGTCGGGGCTGCGAATCTGGCCCGTGGCCGACTCGAGTACAATGGGGATTGCTTCGTCTCCAACGCTGAGGTCCACCAGCTCATAGCCGTCCACCATCGCCCTCAGGGTGCTGGATATATCCGCCAGATCCACCCCCAGTTCGGAGGCCCGGCGTCGGTCAATTTCCACCGAGAGTTGTGGTTTGGTGGGGTCGTAATCAATGTCCGGTTCAATGAAGTGATCATGTCGACTCTGAACCTCTTCCATGAATTTGGTCGCGACGTCGTAGATCTCATCATACTCCGAGCCTGTCAACGCCAGTTCGACACTGGAACCATCGCCGCCGCCGCGAATATTCAGGCTGTTGCCCGATCCGACCCAACTTCTGATGCCGGGAATATCGCGCAGCTTTTCCTCAATTTCCAGAGCGATTTCCTGGCGGGTGCGACTACGCTCGTCCCAGTGCGCCAACGGCAACACCATGAGGGAGCGGTTGGGGTCACGCCACCCGATAATGGAAAACGCCAACGCCGCCTCGCCAGACTCCAGAAGTGGTTTAACCACATCGCTCACTTCGTGCATCTGCCGCTCGGTATAGGCCAGGCCAACGCCTTCCGGGCCATCGGAGCCGATATAGATAACACCGCGGTCCTCTTCCGGCAGCAACTCCTTGGGCACAAATTGATAGGAGAAACCCGCCCCTATGGCAACCAGAACCGCGATGCCAAAGGTCAGCCAGGCGCGGCGCAGAGCGGCATCAATCAACCAGGCGTAGAGCTTTTCCAGCCGGGCGCCGATGCGTTGCAGCCGATCCCGAATCGGGTGGGGGGAGCCCGCCGGCTCGGGAGAAATTCGCGCAGCGGCCGCCGGCACCAGCGATAACGCCACGAACGAGGAAATGGCCACCGCCACCGCCAACACAAAACCGAACTCGCGGAACAACCGCCCGGCGGTACTGGGCAAAATGGCGATAGGCACGAACACCGAAATCAACACGGCGGTTGTCGCCACGACCGCAAAAAATACCTGACGGGTTCCCAATACGGCGGCGGCCCGAGCCCCCAGCCCCTGGGCGCGCCGGCGCTGGATGTTTTCCAGTACGACAATCGCGTCATCCACCACCAGGCCGGTGGCCAACACCAAAGCCAACAACGTCAGGATGTTGATGGAAAAACCCATGGCCCAGATGGCCGCCACGGTTCCCACCAGCGCGATGGGAATGGCGAGGCTCGGAACCAGCGTAATTCGCAATGAGCCGATGAACAGCCAGATGATGGCGACCACAATCGCCACGGTCAGCAGCAGGCTGGTAATCACCTCTTTAACGGAGCCTTTGATGAAGGTCGCGTTGTCTTCGGTCACGATCAGCTCGACGTTGGTCAAGCGCTCATCCAGGGGCCCCAGCGCCTCGTGAATGCCATTGGAAATTTCCAACGTGTTGGACTGGGCCTGGCGGATCACTCCCATGGCCACCACCGGCTGGCCATTAAAACGAACCAGAGAATCGGCATCCTGGGGAGAGAAAAACACGCGGGCCACGTCGCCTACCTGGGTATCACCCTGGATGACAATACTGCGCAGCTTTTCCTCGGAAATCGCGGTGGCATCGGCGCGAACCAACAGCTCCTGATCATTGGAGCGGAAACTGCCGCTGGGCACATCGTAGGGCGCGTTGCGCAAGGCGTCGGCCACATCCGAAACCCCCAGGCCAAAACTGGCGAGTCGGGTCGGATCCATCACCACTCGAAGCACACGGTCGGTGCCACCGAATATCTGAACATCCGCCACCCCCTCTACCGAAATCAGCTCGGGGATTACATCCTGCTCGATCAGTCGGGTCAGTTCCGTTCCGGACAGAACATCACTGATAGCGGCAATATTGATAATGGCCTGGGCATCCGGATCGGCTTTGGTCACCGCCAGTTGCTCCACATCCTCCGGCAATTCGCGCTGCACCCGGCTGACCGCTTCGCGCACTTCAGAGGCGGCGTCGTTCAGGTCGATCCCTGGATTGAACTCCAGGTTCATACGGAAGTTGCCTTCCTCACTGTCGGAGCGGATGTTGCGCAAGCCCTCGACTCGGGCGACCGCCCCTTCAACAATGCTGGTCACTTCCGCATCCATGGTTTCCGGAGAGGCACCGGGGTAGTTTCCGTTAACGGACACAAAGGGATAGTCGATGTCCGGTAACTCCCGCACTTCCACCGCGAGAATGGCGGCGACACCTGCAATCGCAATCAGTAGATTGATCACCAGTACCAGAATGGGCCGACGAATACTCAGGCTGGGCAGATCGTTCACATCCGATGCCGGACGTACAGACTTGTCATCACTCACGACTCTTCTCCGACGGTGGTCTCCACGGCGCGTTGTGAGCTGTCGTTATCGCCCAGCTCAGCGTTCAAGACGCGGACATCCATCCCCGCCCTGACGATGTGGACTCCTTCGGTCACAATCGGTGTGCCTTCCGGCAAATCGGCTTCGACCAACACGCCATCGTCGGTGCGCTGCACCACATTGACCGTGACCCGCTTGGCCTGGCCATCTTCGACCGTCCAGACGTAAGCGCCCTCGCCACCCCACTGCAGAGAAATTTCCGGCACTCGCGGGTAGCGGTTGCCACGCAGGCTCAACTGAATTCGAAAACTCATGCCCGGACGCAGGTAGTCGTTGGCATTGTTGACGTGAGCGCGAAGGGTGAAGGTGCGTCGGGTTTCGTCAACGCGGGAACCGATCTCCACGATTTCACCTTCGGCCACTGTGAAACGGTCACTCCAGGTACTGAGCTGAATGCCCTGGCCACGTTCCAACTGGCCCAACAGTAACTCGGGCAACTGAAAGCTCACCAGCAGCGTGTCGCGGTCATCCAGGGTGGCAATGACATCATCGGTAGACACCCAGGCACCGGGGTCGACATCTGTTATGCCGACATAACCGGAAAACGGCGCTTCAATCGTGTGGTAATCCAGCTCTACCTGCGCCCTTTTCAGGGCAATGCGAGCCCGGTCGACCGCACTGGTGGCCTCGTCCATCATGCTCTGGGTCACACCCCCGGCCTCTTGAGAGCGACGATAACGATCCAGCTGACGCTCGGCATCTTTCAGTGCCACTTCCGCCAACTCCACCGCCAGACGTTCATCACGATCGTCCAAACGAACCAGAACCTGCCCTTTCTGAACTTTTTCACCCGTTTCAAAATTGACTTCGGTGACCTCCCCGGTCACCGCCGGGCGTATGTCAACGGACTTCAGCGCCCGAGACGTACCCACCGCTTCAACGAAAGTCTGCTCATAGTGGTAGGTCACCCCTTCGGTCCGCACAGGCTGTTCGCGATCCTCTCCGGGAGCGCCTTGGGGCCCTCCACCGGGTTGTTCTTCGGAGTCAGAACAGGCCACCAACACCACAACGCTCAGTGCCAGGACAGCCCGGATGGAAGGCCTTAAAATCTCATATAACGCCATAGTAAAAGGGTCTCAATCTCGCTCTTGGAAGTCGTTATTCGACGCGGTGGAAATGATTACTATTTGAGAGGGGGCATGGATCACCACACGCATACTCTTTGCCTGCAAAGGCTACTCTAAAATCATACAAATGACGAGACAAGCGCCGCGCCGGGCCAGGCAGTAAATGTAAAGATTGGTTATTCGCCTTAACAGTCAAGTGGATATCTGAGGCAAAGGCCTTTAGGCTCTACCCCACACACCCGTTCCCCTACACACCCATTTCAAAGGAGCGCAAGCAATGGGCCTGTTAGTAAAAGGCAAGTGGCACGACCAGTGGTACGACACCGAGAAGACCGGCGGCGAATTCATTCGAGAGGACGCCCAGTTTCGTCATTGGGTCACCCCCGACGGCAGCGCCGGGCCCAGCGGCGAAGGCGGATTCAAAGCCGAGGCCGGACGCTATCACCTTTACGTTTCCTATGCCTGCCCATGGGCTCACCGCGCCTTGATCTTCCGCTCTCTGTTGGGCCTTGAGGATGTGATAAGCGTGTCGGTGGTACACCCCCATATGCTGGAAAACGGCTGGGAGTTCCGCCAGGATGAGGCGTTCCAGACGCAGGGACCGGAACCCCTCTACGGTTTCGATTGTATGCACCAGGTGTACACCCACGCCCAAAGCGATTACTCCGGCCGAGTGACCGTACCGGTGCTGTGGGACAAACAACGGGAAACCATCGTCAACAATGAGTCAGCGGAAATCATCCGCATGCTGGTGAGCGGCTTCTGGAACCTGGCGAAAACCCCTCGGGATTTTTACCCTCAAGCCTTGCGCGCCGACATCGACGCGGTGAACGAAAAGGTGTACCACAAGATCAACAACGGCGTGTACCGGGCCGGCTTTGCGACCCGACAGGACAAGTACGAAAAGGCCTATCACGCCCTGTTCGATGCCCTGGATGAGGTCGAGGCGATTCTGGACAAGCAGGCGTTTCTGGCCGGAAGCGAGCTGACCGAAGCGGACTGGCGCCTGTTTACCACGCTGATACGGTTCGACTCGGTGTATGTAGGGCACTTCAAGTGCAACCGCAACCGGATTGCCGACTTCCCGAACCTGTCGAATTACCTGCGTCAGTTATATCAGGTGCCGGGCGTGGCGCAGACGGTGCACCTGGACCATATCAAGCACCACTACTACTACAGCCACGATACCATCAACCCGACGCGAGTGGTGCCAGCAGGCCCCCAGTTGGATTTGAACGCGCCGCATAATCGGTAAACTGCCGCTGCGGCGGGTGCGCTTCGCTTACCGCGCCCTACCCGATATTGTCGTAGGGCGTGGTAAGCGAAGCGCACCCGCCGTAAAAATCCGATTGATAGCAATCAGCCATACATTGGCAATGCCCGAGCTATTATTTCTCTGGTGGGCGTGCCCTTGGGCAGATTCCCGTATAACCCATGGGGGCGTTCAATCCGGCTGGCGATAAACGCTTCCGCCACCCGAGAATCGCCATGGCGCAACAAGAGCGAAGCCTGCAACGCCAGCGCCATGGATTCTGCCAGGTGCCGGGCCTGATACTCCTGCGCCTCGCGATCGTCCAGGGCCGTTTCCAGGTATTGGACGTGAGCGTCCAACCGGGCATCCACCCCTTTCGTACGCCGCAACTCCGCCATCAAGACAGCGCGCACTTCCGGTTGTTTTTCAAAAGAGCGCAAACTATCCAGGCACTGAATATTACCGCTGCCTTCCCAGATGGCGTTGATCGGGGCTTCGCGGTACAGGCGCGCTGTCATAAATTCGTTCATCACCCCACTGCCGCCGAGGCATTCCATCGCTTCCACGTTGTGGCCCGCCACCCGCTTACACACCCAGTATTTGCCCAGCGCCGTGCCGATGCGAAGCAACGCGCGTTCATCCGGGTCATCGGGGTGATCCAGCGCCCGGGCCAGCCGCATGGCCAAGGCAAGCGCCGCGTCGCTCTCCACGACCAGGTCGGCCAGCACATTCTGCATCAGGGGTTGGCGAATCAGCGCCTGCCCGAACGCCCGCCGGTGAGCACAGTGGTGAATCGCCTGGACCACGGCCTGGCGCATGGCAGCCGCAGAGGCGAGCGTGCAGTCAAAGCGGGTCAAGGCCACCATCTCGATAATGGTCGCCACGCCCCTGCCCTGCTCTCCCAGCAGGTAGCCCTCGGCCGCCCGCAGTTCGACCTCACTGGAGGCATTCGACAGGTTGCCCATTTTGTCTTTCAACCGCTGAAGCAAGAGCGCGTTCTTGTCACCACTGTCGCGCCAGCGGGGCACAAGGAAGCAGGAAAGACCCGCTTCGGTCTGGGCGAGGGTAAGAAAGGCATCGGAGTTGGGCGCCGACATAAAAAACTTATGGCCCGTCAGCCGGTAGTGATCGCCCTCCGGTTTTGCCCGGGTGGTATTGGCGCGCACATCGGAACCGCCCTGCTTCTCGGTCATGGCCATGCCGATGGTCAGGCCGCACTTGTCCCGATAGGGCCTGTCACTGCTATCGTATTCCTGCGACAGGATACCGCTGAGCCACGCCGGCGGCAGGGTCGACTGGGCCTGGAGCACCGGCACACAGGCAAAGGTCATGGTGATGGGGCAGCCGTGGCCCTGTTCGAGCTGGGTTTGCAGGTACACGAGTGCCGCGCGCCGGACATGAGCCCCCTCTCCGGGTACACGCCAGGGCGAGGAGTGCAGACCCAACCCGATGGCTTTGCGCATCAGGCGATGGTAGCTCTCGTGGTAACGCACCCGGTCCAGCCGATGACCCCAGCGATCGTGGGTTTGCAGCTCGGGGGGATGAGCATTGGCGTCGAACCCGAGCTGAATCCACTCGGGCGAGCCCAGGTCGCACCCCTGACGATGCAGTTCATGCTCGGAGGCAAGGGCGCCGCCGGCCTTTACGGCCTCTTGCAGCGCCACATCCTCGCGGTAGGCGTCGTAGCCTTCCAGGGCGGGCGGTACATTGAAGACTTCGTGGGTCTCCGCCCCCAGACCCTTGAGTGAATCGTCAGAACCGTGCTGTGCCATCGTCACCTCCCGGTAGGCCGGTGGGGCGTGAAGCTGTATAATCGCGGGTTTCACGCCAGTCCGTAGGGAATCTTGTCGCCTCAGAGACTTGAGCTTCAGAAAAAGATTCCTTCCAAGCTTAGTACAGGTTACCGCATGTCTTTGGAAAAAACGTACAACCCCCACGCCATCGAGCGCGAGTGGTACCAGACCTGGGAAGAGAAAGGTTACTTCAAACCCCGCGGTGAGGGTGACCCCTACTGCATCATGATCCCACCGCCGAACGTGACCGGCAGCCTGCACATGGGCCACGGCTTCAACAACGCGGTAATGGACGCCATGATCCGCTACCACCGCATGAAGGGCGACGACACTCTGTGGCAAATGGGCACCGACCACGCCGGCATTGCCACCCAGATGGTGGTCGAGCGGCAGCTGGCCGCCGAAGGGCAGGACCGGCACGACCTGGGGCGGGAAAAGTTTCTGGAGAAGGTCTGGCAGTGGAAGGCCGAGTCCGGCGGCAACATCACCCGCCAGCTGCGCCGGTTGGGCTCCTCCCTGGACTGGAGCCGCGAGCGTTTTACCATGGACGATGGCCTGTCCACCGCGGTTCAGGAAGCGTTCGTGCGCCTGTACGAAGACGGTCTGATCTACCGGGGCAAACGCCTGGTCAATTGGGACCCGAAGCTGCACACCGCCATTTCCGACCTCGAAGTGGAAAACCACGACGAGAAAGGCTTTTTCTGGCACATGCGCTATCCGCTCGCCGATGGCGAAAAGACGGCCGAAGGCAAAACCTATCTCGTGGTCGCCACCACCCGCCCGGAAACCATGCTGGGCGACTCGGCCGTCGCCGTGCACCCGGAAGACGAGCGCTACGCCTCTCTGGTGGGCAAGTTCATCGAACTGCCCCTGGTGGGCCGTCGCATTCCGATCATTGCCGATGATTATGTGGATCAGGACTTCGGCACCGGCTGCGTGAAAATCACGCCGGCGCACGATTTCAATGACTACGAAGTGGGCAAGCGCCATGACCTGCCCCTGATCAACGTGCTGGATAAAGACGCGGCCATTCTGGGTACCGCCCAGGTGTTCAACTACGCCGGTCAGACCCGCACCGACATCGACACTGCTCTGCCCGCCGAACTGGCCGGCAAAGACCGCTACGCGGCGCGCAAGGCCATTGTCGAGGCGCTGGAATCCGCCGAGCTGATGGATAAAATCGAAGACCACGCGCTCAAGCAGCCTCGCGGCGACCGCTCCGGCGTGGTGGTCGAACCCTGGCTCACCGACCAATGGTATGTCAGCACCAAGCCGCTGGCCGAGCCGGCCATTGAGGCGGTGGAAGACGGGCGGATTCAGTTCGTCCCCAAACAATACGAAAACATGTACTTCTCCTGGATGCGTGACATTCAGGACTGGTGCATCAGCCGTCAGCTGTGGTGGGGCCACCGTATTCCTGCCTGGTATGACGACAACGGCAAGGTGTATGTGGGCCGCAATGAAGCGGAAATCCGCAGCAAATACAGGCTCGACCAGAGCACGAAACTGCACCAGGACGAGGACGTGCTCGACACCTGGTTCAGCTCCGGACTCTGGACCTTCTCGACGCTGGGCTGGCCCGAGCAGACCGACTTCCTGAAAAAATTCCACCCGACGGATCTGCTGGTCACCGGTTTCGATATCATTTTCTTCTGGGTCGCCCGGATGATCATGCTGACCATGCACCTGATCAAAGACGAGAACGGCAAGCCCCAGGTACCGTTCGAAACCGTCTATGTTCACGGACTGGTACGCGACAGCTACGGCCAGAAGATGTCCAAGTCCAAAGGCAACGTGCTGGACCCGCTCGATATCATTGACGGCATCGATCTGGAAAGCCTCGTCGCCAAGCGCACCCACGGATTGATGCGTCCGAAGGATGCCCAGAAAATTGAAAAGCAGACTCGCAAGGAATTCCCGGATGGCATCGCCGCCTACGGCACCGATGCGCTGCGTTTTACGTTCTGCTCCCTGGCCTCCACCGGGCGGGACATCAAATTCGATATGGGCCGGGTGGAAGGCTACCGCAACTTCTGCAATAAAATCTGGAACGCCACCCGCTATGTACTGATGCAGTGCGAGGGCGAGGACTGCGGGGAAAACGGCGGTGAAATCGCTCTCTCACTGGCCGACCGGTGGATCGTTTCCCGTCTGCAGGTGGCGGAGAAGGCGGTAACCGAGGCCCTGGACAGCTACCGTCTGGATCTGGCCGCGCAGGCACTGTACGAGTTCGTCTGGAACGAATACTGCGATTGGTATCTGGAGCTGTCCAAGCCCACCCTGTGGGACGAAAACGCCAGCGCCGAGCAAAAACGTGGCACGCGTCGCACTCTGATCCGGGTGCTCGAAGCCACCCTGCGTCTGGCTCACCCTCTGATGCCGTTTATCACCGAAGAAATCTGGCAGAAGATCAAGACTTTGGCCGGAGCCTCGGGCGAGACCATCATGCAGGCGCCCTACCCGGTCGCGGACGATGCCAAAATCGACGAAGCCGCCTCGGCGGATATCGAATGGCTCAAGGCGGTGATTCTGGGTATCCGCAATATCCGCGGGGAAATGAACATCTCCCCCGCCAAGAAGTTGCCTTTGTTCTTTTACAACGGCTCGGACGATGATCAACGCCGCCTGGAGGAAAACCGCCAGTCGCTGATCAAAATCGCCGCGTTGGAAGGCGTCACCTGGTTGAACCCGGGGGATGAAGCCCCGGTCTCCGCCACCGCCCTGGCGGGCAACCTTGAGTTGCTCGTTCCCATGGCCGGCTTGATCGACAAGGAAGCGGAGCTGGAGCGATTGAATAAGGAAGTCGCCAAGTTGGAGAAGGATATTCAGAAAACCGAGGGCAAGCTTAGCAATGCGAGCTTTGTCGACAAGGCGCCGAAAGCCGTGGTCGATAAGGAGCGCGATCGGTTGGAAGGGTTGAAATCCGCCTTGGGTAAACTGCAGGAGCAGTTGCGGCGGATTGAGAGTTTGTAGAGCGTTTGATGTTTAGATGGTAGGTGGCGCTTGCGCTTACCTACCCTACACGGTGACGAAATTTAATCCGCGCGTAGGGTAGGTAAGCGAAGCGCCACCTACCATTGCCCCGCACAACCCATCACTCCCCCGCCTGCAAATTCACCACTCCCTTTCCACCCCAATCCTCGGGATACCATCCCGCTTTTACCGCCCGATGGAATGTGGAATAAGGCCAATCCACGACACGATCCACCCACCCATGTTTCACGGGATTAAAGTGCGCATAATCGATATGGGCCCGATAATCGCGCTCGTTTCTGATCGTATGCTCCCAATAACGCCGCTGCCACAATGCCCCCGCATCGGGTACCCGGTCAGGCCCCTCAAGGGCACGCACCATTTTTGAGAATTGCTTTTTTATCTCCCGCCAGCGGCCAGGGTAATCGTTATCGAGATGGGGTAACGTCCAGACGGCATGAATGTGTTCCGGTAAGACCACCCAAGCGTCGATTAGGAAGGGGCTTCGTTGCCTGACCGCTTTAACCACTTCGCGCAATACATCAACATGGCGAACGAGCCAATCCGCCTGCCGATCGGCCAGTGTCACAGTGAAAAAGAAAGTACCACCCGGAACGGGGTTTCGTCGGTAATTCGACATGGGAGTCTCCAATCCTTGGAAATAGGGATTTGAGATTACCCAATAGCGATCGATTAACCAAGAATTTGGCGGGAATAGGTGACAGGAATCTGAGTTATTGCGAAGGAGATCAAATTGTAAGGCTTTCATTCAGCCATAAAAAAACCGCCCCCTGTTGGGGACGGTTTTTGTATGGCGGAGAGGGAGGGATTCGAACCCTCGATACCGGATTAGGGTATACTCCCTTAGCAGGGGAGCGCCTTCAGCCACTCGGCCACCTCTCCGTGTTCTCTTTGTCTTGGAAACGCATGGCACTGGGCCTAGTGTTTCTCACCCGCCGGGAATGCCTCTCGACAAGTGCGGCGCATCATACCATATCTCACGGAAAATCAAAGGGTTGAGGTGGAATGAATGCGAAAAAGTGTGTTGCTGGTCCGCAGAAAACTCTGAGACCAAACGTCCCCCAGAGGGGCGGACGGTATTCGCTCCGAAAAGTGACTCGGGAGGTGGGTCAGCACGCTCCCGAGCACCCTGGACTCAGAAACCGGGATTTACTCCGGTTGCTCGTCCTGGCTCTGCTTCTCACGCTGGATACGCTGATAGATTTCTTCGCGGTGGACAGCAATGTCCTTGGGCGCGTTAACGCCGATACGGACCTGGTTGCCCTTTACGCCCAGAACGGTAACGGTAACTTCGTCACCAACCATCAGAGTTTCGCCAATACGGCGGGTCAAAATCAACATAATAAATCTCCTTCACTCATCCTGTAAGATCACGGCTTGTAGACTCCATCGTCCTCTGCCGCTTCTCGGCTAACCCCAATCGCCGAAGGGAAGCCAAACTGCAAACCCCCTTGCAAGTATTGACCATGATCGGCGTATTGGACAAACATTTTTCACCCTTTTTGTGGCTTTTCTCTCCCTGGTTGCAATACACGGCGCTAACTGTAACAGATTTGTTGAACGATCGCTATTCAACCTATTGTAGAAAAGCGTGCCAATCGCCAACCCCTCTCCCTTCTGTTTTTCTCTATCTGTTCTCAACCGCGGTCGCGACTTTCCTCCGGCTCGCTGTCGAGTCCAAAGGCACTGTGCAGGCAACGTACCGCCAACTCCAGGTAGCGCTCTTCAATAATCACCGAAATCTTGATCTCAGAGGTGGTGATCATCTGGATGTTGATATTCTCTTCCGCCAGGGCATTGAACATGGTGGAGGCAACCCCGGCGTGGGAACGCATCCCTACCCCGACGATCGAGATCTTGGCCACACGGTCATCCCCACGTACTTCGCGGGCATTGATGCTACTGGCGACACCCTCGAGAATACCCAGGGTCTTCTTCAGGTCGCCTTTGTTGACGGTAAACGTCAAGTCGGTGGTGTTGTCCGCCCCGACGTTCTGGACAATGACATCCACTTCAATATTGGCGGCACCCACCGGCCCCAGAATGCGGGCGGCGACGCCCGGCGTGTCCGGGATGCCGGCCAGAGTCACCTTGGCTTCATCGCGATTGAAGGCAATGCCCGAGACAACCGGTTGTTCCATAGTATCGTCTTCCTCATCGAGTGTGATCAGGGTGCCAGGGCCTTCTTTAAAGCTGGACAGCACCCGCAGGGGAACTTTGTATTTGCCGGCGAATTCAACCGAGCGGATCTGGAGCACCTTGGAGCCCTGGCTGGCCATCTCCAGCATCTCCTCAAAGGTGATCTTGTCCAGACGGCGGGCCCGTTCGACCACGCGGGGGTCGGTGGTATATACGCCGTCCACATCGGTATAGATCTGACATTCGTCCGCCCTGAGCGCGGCGGCCAGCGCCACGCCCGTGGTATCCGAGCCACCGCGTCCGAGCGTGGTAATGTTGCCACTGTCATCAACGCCCTGGAAACCCGCGACCACCACCACGCGGCCGGCATCGAGATCCGCCCGCATATTGGCTTCATCAATCGACTGAATCCGGGCCTTGGTATGGGCATTGTCGGTCAGGATGCGCACCTGTCCACCGGTATAAGAACGAGCGTCACACCCGCGCTTTTTCAGCGCCATGCACAAGAGCGCGATCGTCACCTGCTCTCCCGTGGCAACCAGAACATCCAGCTCCCGGGGGTCCGGGGTTTCCTGAATACTCTGGGCCAGGGCGATCAGACGGTTGGTCTCTCCGCTCATGGCGGAAAGCACAATCACCATATCGTGCCCTTCGGCGCGGAATCCCGCCACCTTGTCGGCCACAGCCTCGATCCGCTCGATGGTTCCCACCGACGTGCCGCCGTACTTCTGAACGAACAAACTCATTCTTGAGCTCTTCCTCCGAACGCTTCCCAAACCAGTGCCGCCTGGCCTTCAAATACTGGTGCCAGACGTCGTAGATAGTGACGCTGAGCCCGTTGAGCGCAAACTATTGCGCCAAAAGACCGCCCGCTATTAAAGCCTAATTCGCCTCGTCGCGAAATAGTTTTTTACACCTTAACACGCGCTGATATCCATCAACTCAACTGCTGTTCGACCCAGGCTGGAACAGACTCCAGCGCGGCCGCCAGACCAGCCGGATCGGTACCGCCGCCCTGAGCCATATCCGGGCGACCGCCGCCCTTGCCCCCGACTTTGGCGGCGATGTCACGCATCAGGTCTCCGGCCTTGAGTTTGCCGGTGAGGTCTTTGGTCACGCCCGCCACGAGGGATACTTTCTCACCCTCCACGGCCGCCAACAAGACCACCCCACTGCCGAGCTTGTTCTTGAGCTGGTCCGCGCTGTCTCGCAGGGATTTGCTGTCTGCGCCTTCGAGCTTGACGGCCAGGACCTTGATGCCCGCCACCTCTTTCGCCTCATCCAGCAGATTGCCACCCCCGGCGGTTGCCAGCTTGGCCTTCAAGGCCGTGAGTTCTTTTTCCAGCTTGCGGTTCTGAGTCAGTAACTGTTGAACTTTCTCCGGCACCTGAGCGCGGCGGGTTTTCAGCGCCTGAGCCGCCCCCTCAGCGAGGTCTTCCAGCTCATCAAACAACTCCAGAGCGCCGGCGCCGGTTACCGCCTCGATCCGGCGAACGCCGGCCGCGACGCCCGACTCGGCGGTAATGCGAAACAGACCAATATCGCCCGTGCGCCGGGCATGAGTGCCGCCGCACAGCTCGACGGAGAAGCCATCGCCCATGGTCAGTACACGAACTTCTTCCCCGTACTTTTCCCCGAACAACATCATGGCACCTTTGTCTTTGGCACGCTCAATGTCCATCTGCTCGGTCAGCACCTCGGTGTTGGCCCGGATCTGCTCATTCACCAGAGCCTCAATGGCCTTGATTTCCTGAGGCTTCACGGGCTCGAAGTGCGAGAAATCAAAACGCAGGCGTTCGGAGTCCACCAGCGAACCTTTTTGCGCAACGTGCTCGCCCAATACCTGGCGCAACGCGGCGTGCATCAAGTGAGTCGCGGAGTGATTCAGCGCCGTGGCCTGGCGAACCCTTCCGTCAACGCGAGCCAGCAGCGAGTCCCCCACCGCGAGGCTACCGTGCAATAACCGGCCAACGTGCAGGTGACTGGCGCCCTCTTTGGAACAGTCACGGACTTCGAAACGCAGGCCCGACTCGGTTTCCAGGTAACCGGTATCGCCCACCTGGCCACCGGATTCGGCGTAAAACGGGGTCCGGTCGAGCACCACTACACCATCATCGCCCTCCGAGAGGCGGTCCACGGCCTGCCCGCCTTTGAGCAACGCCTGAACGGTGCCGGACTCGGCCAGTTGGGTGTACCCCAGAAATTCAGTGGCGGGCAGGTCGAGCCCCGCTGCGGTGTAATCCACTTTGAAACTGCCAGCGGCGCGGGCACGGGCGCGTTGGGCTTCCATGGCCTGCTCGTAACCGGCCATATCCACGCTCAGATCGCGCTCACGCGCGATGTCGGCGGTCAGGTCCACGGGGAAGCCATAGGTGTCATAGAGGGTAAAGAGCAGATCTCCCGGCAGCTCGCGACCGTCGAGATTCTCCAGTGCGTCTTCCAGCACGGCCATGCCCTTGTCCAGGGTTTTGGCGAACTGTTCCTCTTCGAGCAACAGCACTTTTTCTATCTGGGCCTGTTGTTGCCGAAGCTCTGGATAGGCATCGCCCATCACGTCCGCAAGCGCCGCCACCAGAGTGTGGAAGAATGGTTGGGTCTGTCCGAGCTGATGGCCGTGACGCACCGCACGGCGAATGATACGGCGCAGCACATAACCCCGGCCTTCGTTGGAGGGCAACACGCCGTCCGCGATCAGGAAGGAGCAGGAGCGGATGTGGTCAGCGATCACGCGCAGGGATTTATTGTCCAGGTCATCGGTCAGGGTCGCCTTGGCGGCCGCTTTCAGCAAGTGCTGGAACAGGTCGATGTCGTAGTTGTTGTGGACCCCCTGCATCACGGCGGCAATGCGCTCCAGCCCCATGCCGGTATCGATGGAGGGATTGGGCAACGGTTTCAGCTCGCCGTTGCTCTGACGCTCGTACTGCATGAACACCAGGTTCCAGATTTCAATATAGCGGTCGAGGTCGTCGCCTTCGCTACCGGGAGGACCACCGGGAATGTCCGAGCCGTGGTCATAAAAAATTTCCGAGCTGGGACCACAGGGGCCGGTATCGCCCATCTGCCAGAAGTTGTCCTCGTCCAGTCGGGAGAACCGCTCGGGGCTCACACCGATTTCCTTCTGCCAGATATCGGCGGCCTCGTCATCGCTGATGTGCACCGTGACCCAGAGGCGCTCCGGCGGCAGCGCCAGGACCTCAGTCAGGAACTCCCAGGCATAGCGGATGGCATCGCGCTTGAAGTAGTCACCGAAGCTGAAGTTACCCAGCATTTCAAAGAAGGTATGGTGACGGGCCGTGTAGCCCACGTTTTCCAGGTCGTTGTGTTTGCCCCCGGCACGAACACAGCGCTGGGAGCTGGTCGCGCGGGAGTAATCGCGCTTCTCTTCGCCGAGAAACACATCCTTGAACTGGTTCATTCCGGCATTGGTGAACAACAGGGTCGGGTCATTGCCGGGAATCAGTGAGCTGCTGGGCACGATGGTGTGTCCCTGGCGCTCGAAGTACTGCAAAAAGGCGTCGCGAATGTCTGCGCTTTTCATGCTATATCCGTGGTTGAGAAACAAAAAAGGGGGCGGCGACGGAAGCCGCTACTGACGATCGAGCTGCTCGCGCTCTTCCAGGGTCAACTGGCGTGCCTCGCTCTCGAGCATGACCGGTATGCCGTCCCGGACCGGGTAGACCAGGCCACTCGCCCGGCACACCAGCTCCTGCTTGTCGGCGTCGTACTCAAGCGGCGCTTTGCTGACCGGACAGACCAGCAGGCTGAGCAGTTTTTTGTCGATCATAGAGCCCTCTGGGGATGCAATAAAAGCCGCTATCTTACACCGGGGCGCGGCTTGAGTGTAGCGGGAGCGCCCCTCAGGGGGCGCTCTGTTCGGCACTGGCTTCCGGATCGGGCATCGGACCAACCAGAGTGGTCGGGTCCACGCGATGATCGAACCAGTTCATGCGCCAGTCCAGATGCGGGCCCGTGGCCCGACCGGTGGCGCCCACCTGGGCAATGGCCTGCCCCTGGGCGACTTCATCGCCCTCCTCCACGAGGATTTTGTGAAGGTGGATGAAGGTCGACGACAGACCCTGCCCGTGGTCCACGATCAGAGTCCCGCCGGAGAAGAACATATCGTCGTGAACCAGGGTCACCACACCCGGTGCCGGGGCCACAACGGTTGTCCCCTGGGGAGCGGCGATATCGACACCGTAGTGGGGCCGACGGGGTTCGCCATTGTAAAAGCGTTGGCTGCCGTAGACGCCGGTAATGATACCGGTGAGCGGCCATTGGAAATCCGTCATGAAGTCAGTTCGCTCGAGCGCTTTCTGCCGGGCTTTCCAGGCCATCGCGGCCTCTTTTCGGGCACGGGCCACCTGCTCCGGATTCGGCGTCACCGTGCTTTGGGGCACCCCCTCAATTCGCTGAATGCGATAGTCCCGGGCTTTGACATCGAACCGCCGCACCTGGGGCTCCGCCTCGGGAGTCTTGACCGTCACTGTGACCGAGGCGGGGGCATCCCGGTCCAACCCGAACACAAACAGCCCCTCTTCGGAGACCCGAACGGGTTTATCGTCAACCGTGATCGCCGTGCCGGGCGGAACCGAGCCGCGGATAACGGCGCCTTGCTGCCATTGCCCATCCCGAATCTCCAGGGCCTGGGCCGAACCCGCCGTCAGTGCCAGAAGTAGCAGTGCGATATGTCGAAGCCAGAGTGTCATTACGGTCCTCTTTGAGCGTTATGTAAGCCCGGGAAAGGCAAGGTTAGCACGAACCGGCCCGGCGCTGAGAGTGGATACAAAAACGGCAGCCAGAGGCTGCCGTTTTCTTGAAATACCTTTCAGTACGACGCGATGAGATTAATCGCCAACGCGAAGAACTTTCATGGTATTGGTGCCACCGAGTACGTTGGTGTCACCGTTGGTGACAATCACGAGATCGCCGTCATTCAACACGCCCTTGCTCTTGAGGATATCCAGAGCACGAGTGTGTTCTTCAGGGCCCGGAACGACGTCGGTGTCGAACGGTACCGGCTGCACGCCACGGTACAACGCGACTCGACGCTGGGTATCCGTGCGTCCGGAGAAGGCGAAAATCGGCAACTGAGAGCCGATGCGAGACATCAGACGCGGTGTCGCACCGGACTGGGTCAGCGCAATAATCGCTTTCACACCACTCAAATGGTTGGCCGTGTACATGGCCGCCATGGCGATGGACTCGTCAATGGTGGAGAATTGCTGGTCCACCCGGTAGGTGCTCTGGCTGGCCGTGGGATGCTTCTCGGCGCCGATAATAACGCGCACCATCGCCTTGACGGTTTCTTCCGGAAAATCACCGGCCGCCGTTTCGGCGGACAGCATGACCGCATCGGTGCCATCGAGCACGGCGTTGGCCACATCGAACACTTCCGCGCGGGTCGGCATGGGGCTGTTGATCATGGACTCCATCATCTGGGTTGCCGTGATCACCACCTTGTTCAACGCGCGCGAGCGTTCAATAATGCGCTTCTGAACCCCAATCAGGGATTCATCACCAATCTCCACACCCAGATCGCCCCGGGCTACCATGACGGCGTCACTGGCTTCGATGATTGAGTCCAGCGTTTCATCGTCGGCCACCGCTTCGGCGCGCTCGATCTTGGAGACCAGCCCCGCACGATCATTACCGGCTTCGTTAAGCAGCTTCCGCGCGCGGTTCATGTCGTCCGCGCTGCGCGGGAACGAAACGGCCAGGTAATCCACATCAATTTCGGCGGCGGTTTTAATATCCGCGATATCCTTTTCGGTCAGTGCCGGCGCAGACAGACCACCGCCCTGTCGGTTGATGCCCTTGTTGTTGGACAGCGGCCCGGCAATGCGGGTGACACAGTACACCCGGTTACCTTCGATTTTTTCCACTTCCAACACAACGCGGCCATCGTCGAGCAACAGGTTATCGCCCGGCTTACAGTCGCCCGGCAATTCCTTGTAGTCAATGCCGACCTGGTCCTGATCGCCTTCGTCGCGTCCGAGCTCCGCATCCAGAATGAACTTGTCACCCAGTTTGAGATGGATTTTGCCATTCTTGAAGCGGGAGATCCGGATCTTGGGCCCCTGCAGATCGCCCAGCACGGCCACAAAGCGATCGTGCTTGGCGGCCAGCGAGCGCACGTTTTCCGCGCGCTGCTTGTGCTCTTCCGGAGAGCCGTGGGAAAAATTCAGGCGGAAGACGTTCACGCCCGCCAGAATCAGTTTTTCCAGCATTTCCGGCGACTCAGAAGCGGGCCCCAGGGTGCTGACGATTTTGGTACGTCTCAACATAACTCTCTCTCGGTTTTTTACTTGGCCTGCATCAGTGCCAGGGTGTTATCCAACATGCGGTTGGAGAAGCCCCATTCGTTGTCATACCAGGACATGATTTTGACCCAGCGACCGTTAAAGACTTTGGTCTGCAGGGAATCAAAGTTGGAAGAGGCCGGGTGGTGATTGAAGTCGATGGACACCAGCGGCTCATCACAATACTCGAGCACGCCCGCCATTTCGCCTTCGGAGGCTTCTTTCATCGCGGCGTTGACTTCCTCAACCGTCACATCACGGGACACCAGCACGTTCAGATCCACCAGGGAAACGTTGATGGTCGGTACGCGAACGGCCATGCCGTCGATCTTGCCTTCCAGTTCCGGCAATACCAGGGCCACGGCACGGGCCGCACCGGTTTTGGTCGGGATCATGGATTGGGTGGCGGAACGGGCGCGATAGATGTCTTTGTGGTACACATCGCTCAGGTTCTGATCGTTGGTGTAGGCGTGAATGGTGGTCATGGAGCCCTGCTCGATACCGAACTTGTCGTTCAGTACCTTGGCAACCGGTGCCAGGCAGTTGGTGGTGCAGGAGGCGTTGGAAATGATCTGGTCACTTGCCTTCAGGGTGTTGTGGTTCACACCGTAAACGGCCGTACCGTCGATATCGGTACCCGGTGCGGAGATGATCACCTTTTTGGCGCCCGCTTCCAGGTGCGCCTTGGCCTTATCGCCGCTGGTGAAAATACCGGTGCACTCGTATACCACATCCACACCCAGTTCGCCCCAGGGCAGTTTGCTCGGATCGCGCTCGGAGGTGATGCGAATGGCATCGCCATTGACGATCATTTTGTCGCCATCGACAGAGACTTCGCCCGGGAAGCGGCCGTGGACCGAATCGTACTTGGTCAGGTGCGCGTTCAGGTTGGCGTCGCCCAGGTCGTTAATACCGACCACCTGGATGCGATCGCGATAGTTGGATTCATACAGGGCACGCAGCACGTTGCGTCCGATACGGCCATAGCCGTTGATTGCTACTTTAATGGTCATTACTCATCTCCTGGTTACAATTCGGTCAAGCGTTATGACAATTTTTTTGTCGCGTTTCAGCGCTCCAACTGGGCCGCTTCGCGAGCCAGTTTTTCAATTTCATCCCAGCGCTTTTCAGCGATCAGATTTTTCGGAGCCATCCAGGTGCCGCCGACGCAAGCGACATTGGGCAGGCTCAGATATTCCGGCGCCTTGGCGAGGTTAATGCCGCCCGTCGGGCAGAAAGTAATCTGCGGCAGGGGGCCCCCGATGGACTTCACCATGGACACGCCACCGGCCGATTCCGCCGGGAAGAACTTCATGTGGGTAAAGCCGTGAGCCAGCAGGTTCATCGCTTCGCTCGGTGTGGCGATACCCGGCAGCAAGGGCACGTCACTCGCTTTGGCCGCTTCAATCAGCTCCGCTGTGGTGCCGGGGCTGACCAGGAAAGTGGAGCCAGCCTCCACGGCCTTTTTCAGGTCGTCCGGAGTCACGATGGTGCCGGCACCGATAACGGCGTCATCCGGCAGCGCGTCCACCATGGCGCGAATGGCATCCAGCGCCACGGGGGTGCGCAAGGTAATCTCGAGCACCTTGAGGCCACCGTTGTACAGCGCCTGAGCCAGAGGAACGGCGTCCTCCAGGCGCTCTACCACCATGACCGGAATTACGGGAGCGACCTGAACAATTTTGTCGATACTTAACGCCACTATGCTTTCCTCACTATTCGATGGTTCGGTTGATTCGTTTGAGCGGCCCTGCTTCAGGGCGCCCAGTACAGCGTCACGGGTACTTTGTCTTGTTGCAGCACCGCGCGCACCGGCATGTCGTTGACGGTATCACCCGCCTGGGCCGCTCTGAGCGCCTGCAGTTTGTCTTCGCCCGTAATCAGCAGCACCAACCGGCGGGAATTCAGAATGCCGGTCAGGCTCAGGGTCATACGTTCGGTGTACTCGCCGGTCACGTCGCTCTGGTGCGCGGTAATGGCCGAGCAGACCTGATCGGTGGTCAGAGCCTCTTCCAAGCCTTCGGCGTTGGGAAACAGAGAGGCGGTATGACCGTCCGGGCCCATGCCCAGAATGGTGAGGTCAAACGGCTGCGGCAGCTTCTGGTAGGCCTGTTCACAGGCCGAGAGGCCTTCAGCGGCAGACGCCGCCGAGTTTTTCATGCCCAGAAACGGCGCCTGGCCGGCAGCGTGCTGGAGCAGGTTTTTCTGAACAAAACTCTCGTTGCTCTTGGCGTGGCCGGGTTCGACCCAACGCTCATCCACCAGCGCGACCTGAATGCGTTTCCAGTCCAGGGCGATCTGGCTCAGGCGCTGATACAGCGGTGCCGGAGAGCTGCCACCGGAAACCAGAAAACTGGCTTGATCCCGCTCTTTCAGCGCCGACTCGAGCGCATCTACACAATCTTCCTGAAGTGCCGCGAGCAACGCTTCGCGGTGGTCAAATATTTTTTCCTGCAACATCAGTCCTGCCCTTCTCCCAGAAATTCATCAATGTTGAACCAGCTGCGGCCATCGCCGCTGAGCAGCTCTTCCGAGGCCTCGGGGCCCCAGCTTCCCGCCCGATAACCCATGGGCTTGTTCTCGGGGCGCTGCCAGGCTTCGATGATCGGGTCGATCCAGGACCAGGCGGCATCCACTTCGGCGCGGTGAATAAACAGGCTCGGGTCACCAGCGGCCGCATCCAGCATCAGGCGCTTGTAGGCGTCGCTGACAAAATGCTTGTACTTCTCGGCCAGGTTCAGGTTGAGCACGACCGGCGCCAGTTCGGTTTCATGTTTTTCCAGGTTCTTGGACATGAGCACCATCTGAATACTCTCTTCCGGTTGCAGACGGATGACCAGACGGTTCGGAATGGTGGGGCCGGCGGAGTCAGGATAGACCTCGTGCGAAACATCTTTGTACTGAATCACGATTTCCGCAAAGCGGTCGGTCATACGCTTGCCGGTGCGCAGGTAGAACGGCACCTTGGACCAGCGCCAGTTGTCGATGTGCGCCCGAATCGCGACGAAGGTCTCGGTGTTGCTGTCCTTGCCCAGTTCATCCAGGTAACCCGGCACTTTTTGCCCATCCATTTCGCCGGCCACGTACTGGCCGCGCACGGTGTGCCACTTGACCGCGTCGCCATTCAACGGCCGCAGACACTCCAGCACTTTGATTTTTTCAGACCGGATGCTGTCGGCGGTCAGTTTATTGGGGGACTCCATGGCCACCAGGCAAAGCAACTGCAGCAGGTGATTCTGAACCATATCCCGCAATGCGCCGGCGTCATCGTAAAAGCTGGCCCGACCTTCCAGGCCCACTTTCTCGGCGATGCTGATCTGCACGTGGTCGATGGTTTTGGCATCCCACAGATGCTCGAAAATACCGTTGGCAAAGCGCAAGGTCAGGAGATTCTGAACCGTTTCCTTGCCCAGGTAGTGATCGATACGGTAGATGGCCTTCTCGTCAAAATACTCGCCGATCTCGGTATTGATCTCGTCGGCCGACTCAGCGTCATAGCCCAGCGGCTTTTCCACCACCACGCGGGTGGTGTCGCTGATCAGACCGCTTTCAGAAATGTGTTTGCAGCAGGTGCCAAATACGCTGGGGGGCGTGGAGAGATAGAAAACCCGCTGATCGTTACCGGACTTCAGAATCTCCGCCATCTTCTCCCAGTGTTCGTCCAGGGAGCTGATATCCAGAAACAAGGGGTGAATCATCTTGGCAAAGCGATCCCAGGTCTCGGCCACGAACTCGCCTTTGCGCAAGTGCTTTTCGGCGGCAGCGCGCACTTTGTCCTGATACTCGGCCACCGCCTCCTGGCGACGGCAGGTGCCGAAAATGCGGGTGCCTTCGGGCAGCTCGTCATTGCAGTAGGCACGATACAGGCCGGGGATCAGTTTGCGCAGCGCCAGGTCACCGGCACCACCGAAAATAACGAAATCAAATGCTTTCAGCATGGACTTAAAACCTTGTGTTCTGTATTGGCGGTTTGTGTGGAGCCCGGCCGAGGCCGGGCTCGAGCGCTCTCACTACCAGCGGAAGACGGTGGCGCCCTCCTCTGCGAGGCCGACTTCGGCACGCAGGGGAGCGAACAGCTCGCGGCCCATCCCATAATGGCTCGCGGAGATATCCGTTTGGTCAGGAGTGCGGCTTTTGAGCTCTTCCTCAGAAACCAGCAGCTCCAGCTTGCCCGCGTCGGCATCCAGCTCGATCATGTCGCCATCGCGTACCTGCGCGATCGGACCGCCATCCAGGGCCTCAGGGGTCAGGTGAATGGCGGCGGGGATTTTACCAGAGGCACCGGACATCCTGCCATCGGTGACCAGCGCCACCTTGTAACCCCGGTCCTGAAGTACGCCCAGGGGCGGGGTCAGCTTGTGCAGCTCCGGCATGCCGTTGGCCTTGGGCCCCTGAAAGCGGACCACGGCAATAAAGTCCCGGTCCAGCTCGCCCGCCTTGAAGGCCTTCTGCAGATCTTCCTGGCGGTAGAAGACGCGCGCCGGGGCCTTCACCTTGCGATTCTCCGGCTTGACGGCGGACACTTTGATGACACAGCGCCCCATATTGCCTTTGAGTAACGCCATACCACCGGTGGGGCTGAAGGCCTTGCCGGCGGGGCGCAGCACGTCGTCGTCCAGGCTCTTCTCCGGGGCGTCGCGCCATTCGATCTTGCCGTTTTCCATAAACGGCTCTTTGGCGTAGGGGGCCATGCCGCCCTCCCCCATGATGGTCTTGACGTCGTCGTGCATCAGGCCTTCCGCCCGCAGGCTGCGGATCAGGAAGCCCATGCCGCCCACGGCCTGGAAACGGTTCACATCCGCCAGGCCGTTGGGGTAAATACGGCACATCAGCGGGATGATCTCCGACAGGTCCGCCATGTCCTGCCAGTTGATGATCACGCCGGCGGCCCGGGCAATGGCGACCAAGTGAATGGCGTGGTTGGTGGAGCCGCCCGTCGCCAACAGACCGATGATGCCATTGATAATGGCCTTCTCATCGATAATCTCGGCCATGGGCGTGTACTGATCGCCGCGGCGGGTCAGCTTGACCAGTTGGTTCACCGCTTCGGTGGTCAACGCATCGCGCATACCGGTGCCGGGGTTCACAAAGGAACTGCCGGGCAGCTGCATGCCCATCATTTCCATGAGCATCTGGTTGCTGTTGGCGGTGCCGTAAAAGGTACAGGTACCCGGGCTGTGGTAGGACTCGCTCTCCGCTTTGAGCAGCTCTTCCCGGCCGACCTTGCCTTCGGCGAAAAGCTGGCGGACCTTTACTTTTTCCGAGTTGGGCAGCCCCGGCGTCATGGGCCCGGCGGGGACAAACACGATGGGCAACTGGCCGAAGGACAGGGAGCCGATCATCAGCCCCGGCACGATCTTGTCGCAAATCCCCAGACACAGCGCCGCGTCAAACATGTCGTGAGACAGGGCCACGGCCGTGGACATGGCGATCACATCCCGGCTGAACAGGGACAGGTCCATGCCGTCCTGCCCCTGGGTGACGCCGTCACACATGGCGGGCACACCGCCCGCCACCTGGGCGGTCACGCCGTTGGCGTGGGCCGCGGCTTTGATTTTGTCGGGGTAGTCGCCATAGGGCTGGTGGGCCGACAACATATCGTTGTAGGCGTTCACGATCCCGAGGTTGGGGGTATCGCCATGAGCCAGCATCTGCTTGTCTTCTCCGTCAGCGGAGGCAAAGCCGTGGGCCAGGTTACCGCAGGACAGGCGCTGACGGTGCGGACCATCAGACCTCATCCGCTCCACGCGCTCCAGATAGGCGGCGCGGGTATCGCGGCTGCGGTCAATAATCCGCTGGGTAATTTCGGAGAGTCTTTTGTGAGTCATTTCAGCACCATTGATAACTTTACTTCCAGCCAGCGGCGCCCACTCCGCCTGTCTGGCGGGAGGGTTAACGCCTCAGAGGCGGCTACAGGTGCATTCACGCCCGGTCACGGACGGGCTGATACCGGTTCCAAACACCGGTTGATGCGACCTGGACGGTGGCTGCCACACTTGAAAGGTGTGAATCTGCCTCGCCGCCCTGCCTGGCTTACTCATTCACGGTCTAATGCTCCTCCGGGTCCGGGTGATTCATTGCCACCCAGTACCGTTCGGCTCTCTCACACGTCTCCGTTCAGCGGCGTTAAAATGATTTTGCCGCCAGAGGCTTGCACCGCTGGCGGCTTGTTGTCGTCCGCTGTTACTTCGATTCTTTGTAGTAGTTTATCAGACTGCGGGTGGAGGCATCATGTTTGTCGCTCACCGGCGCTCCCGCAGCCAGTTCCGGCTGAATGCCCTTCGCCAGGATCTTGCCGAGCTCAACGCCCCACTGGTCGAAGGAATGAATCTGCCAGATGATGCCCTGGGTGAAGATCTTGTGCTCGTACAGGGCGATCAGTGCCCCCAGAGAGCGGGCCGTGACCTTTTCCATCAGCAATGTGTTGGTGGGCCGGTTACCGCGGTGCACCTTATGCGCGGCAATTTCCTCGATCCGGGCGTCGTCCATGCCTTTGGCCTTCAGGTCCGCCCGAACCTCATCGATGTCGATGCCTTTCATCATGGCTTCGGTCTGGGCAAACATATTGGCCATCAGGGCGTCGTGATGCCCCTCTACCTCAATAGTGGGCTTCACCGAGCCGATGAAATCGGCAGGAATAATGTCGGTACCCTGATGCAGGAACTGATAGAAGGCGTGCTGACCGTTAATGCCGACTTCGCCCCAGATCAGCGGCACGCTGCCGTAGGTCAGGGTTTCGCCTTCCCAGTTGACGGATTTGCCGTTACTTTCCATCTCCGCCTGCTGCATGTACGCCGGGAAGCGATGCAGGCACTGGTCGTACGGCAGCAAGGCATGGGCGGGATAGCCCAGGAAGTTGCGATTCCAGACACCCACCAGCGCCAGCATCACCGGCGCATTTTCCGTCAGTGGGGCTTCCTTGAAGTGGCGATCCATGTCGTAGGCGCCTTGCAGCAGCTCTTCAAACTGGTCGAAACCCAGTTGCAGCGCGATCGGCAAGCCGATGGTGGACCAGAGTGAGAAGCGGCCGCCGACCCAGTCCCACATTTCAAAAATGTTCTTCTCGGCCACACCGAACTCGACGGCCTTCTCCACGTTGGAGGACACCGCAACAAAGTGCTGGCTGGTGGTCTCTTCCGAGCCGCCGCCTTTCAGAAACCACTCGCGCGCCGTATTGGCGTTGGTGATGGTTTCCAGGGTGGTAAACGTCTTGGAGGCGACAATAAACAGGGTGGTTTCCGGGTTGACGCGCTTGAGTACCTGCGCGATCTGGAAACCGTCTACGTTGGAGACGTAGTGCGCGTTCAGGGTGTCGTCACTGTAGGCGTCCAGCGCTTCGGTCACCATCAAGGGCCCGAGGTTGGAGCCGCCGATACCGATACTGACCACATCGGTGATGCGCTTGCCGGAAAAACCGGTCCACTCACCGAAGCGAACGCTCTCGGTCAGCTCGCGCATGTGGTTCAACTCACGCTCGACCTGGGGGCGAACATCTTTACCGTCCACCATGATCGGCTCGCCGGACTTGTCCCGCAGTGCCACGTGCATGACGGCGCGGTCTTCGGTGCGGTTGATGTGCTCGCCGCCGAACATACGGTCACGCCAGTCGGCCACATTGGACTCTTCCGCCAGCGCCAGCAGGCCTTTGCGGGTCTCTTCAGTGATCAAATTCTTGGAGTAATCGAGCAGAAGGTGCGGGGCTTTGATGGAAAAACTGTCGAACCGCGTCTGGTCCTCGGCGAACAGGGATTTCAGCTCCCGCTGACGCAGGCTCTCGGCGTGCCGGGTCAAGGATTGCCAACTCGGTAACTGGGTAGGACTTGCCATGTATCGACCTCATATTTCCGCAGAGCGGGTCACTTGGGTTGGAAGCGTGCATCACTGGCGACACCCGTCGCCCGGCTCAACACCAGCCCGCCGTTGGCCCAACCGCCGCTTCGGTTGACCGACGCGAAAGTCAGCGCGGGTAAAAAGCGAGGTAACGCCATGGCGTTTGGGTGCCAAGTGCGTCGGCCTGACTGCACTCACAGACCGGTTCTCAGGCCTGACAGCACCGCCACCTCTGGCTTGGCGAGAGATTGAGCGTGCTTTAAAAGGGCAGGCATAATAAGCACTTAGGGTGAAAAAGTCAATTTGGCGGGCTTTCCAGACGGCCGGTCAGGCGGTAAGCTGGCCGCTTTCTTTTGTCGTGAGTCTACGCCCATGCCCCGACGCTCGAGCCAAGAAGGCAGCTCCCCTCCCCTGGGTGTGATTGAGGGTTTTTTCGGCCGACCCTGGTCCTGGGCCGCGCGGATCGACGCGATCGATTTTATGGCCCAGGCGGGCTACGACTTTTACCTCTACGCCCCCAAGGCCGATGCCCACTTGCGCCGCCAATGGACCCACGACTGGCCGGCCGCCGACTGGCGACACCTCCAGAAGCTGCGCCAGCACAGCCGGGAGAGAGGCATCCGGTTCGGTATAGGTCTGAGCCCGATGGAATTGTACCGGGAGCCCTCCGCCGAGAGCCGAGCCGCCCTGACCACCAAAATCCAGCGCCTGAACCAGTTGGAGCCAGACATTCTGTGCCTGCTGTTCGACGATATGCGCGGTGACCTGCCCGAATTGGCGGCTCGCCAGATCGAGCTGGCCCATAGCGCCGCCGAGGCCAGCACGGCCAGCTCGCTCATCTTGTGCCCCACCTACTACAGCCCGGACCCGATTCTGGAAAAAGTTTTCGGAACCCGGCCGGAGCGCTACTGGCAAGATTTGGGCGATGGCCTCGATCCCGCCATTGACCTGTTCTGGACCGGCCCCGACGTGTGCTCGCGCGAATACCCCCTTGAACACCTGAACCAGGTGACCGACTGGCTGGGCCGACGCCCGTTTCTCTGGGACAACTACCCGGTCAACGACAGCGCCAGGCTGTGCGACTTTCTGCGGCTGTCCCCCTACCCCGAGAGCCACGGTCGGCTGACCGGATCGGTGGCGGGTCACGCGGTCAACCCGATGAACCAGCCCTACCTGTCCCGCCTGCCGCTGGCCACCCTGCCGATGGCCTATGCTGAGGGCGCCGGCTACGACCCGACCGAGGCCTTTGAGCTCGCCCTTCGGCGCTGGTGTCCCGAGGAGTTGGGGGAGCGCCTGAGAGAGGACCTGCCATTGATTGAAGAACGGGGGCTGGCGGCCATGAGTGACGCAGACAAAGCCGCTCTGAAGTCACACTATGAGTCCCTCGCGGTTCAGTCACCTGGAACATCAGGCGCGCACCAGGCGCGGGAGCTACTGGATTGGCTCGATCACCGCTACGCCTTCGACCCCGCCTGCCTCACCGACTGACGCGGCACCCGAGCCAACCAACACGGCGGCCGGGAAAAAATGATAGACTTTTAATAGTCAAACAGACCAAAACCAAAGCGAACAGGAGCCCCTATGCAAACCCGACAACTAGGCAAAAGCGATCTGACACTGAGCGAAGTCGGTCTCGGCTGCTGGCAACTGGGTGGCGATTTCGGCCCCATTACCGCCGACACCGTCGCCGAGATTATCGACACGGCTCTGGCCGAGGGCATTACGTTTTTTGATACCGCCGATGTCTACGGCGACGGTGCCAGCGAACGCTATCTCGGGGAACACCTGGGAACCCGCAACCCCAAGCCGGTGATCGCCACCAAATACGGCCGGGGCGATGGTAGCTACCCGGATGGCTACTCCCTGACCCATATGCGGGACTCGGTCAAGCGTGCCCAGGATCGCCTGAAAACCGACTCGCTGGACCTGTTGCAATTGCACTGCGTGCCCACCGAGATCGTGCGTCGCGGTGAAATTTTCGACTGGCTGCGCACCATCCAGCAGGAAGGCCACATTCGTTACTTCGGGGCCAGCGTGGAAACCGTGGAAGAAGGCCTGATTTGCGCCGAACACGATGACCTGACTTCCCTGCAGGTCATTTTCAATATTTTCCGCCAGAAACTCCTGGATGAATTGCTCCCGCGCGCCGAAGACAAAAACATCGGCGTCATCGTCCGTCTGCCTCTGGCCAGCGGCATGCTGAGCGGCAAGTTCACCGAGAAAACCCGGTTTGCCGAGAGCGATCACCGTCATTTCAATCGCGACGGCGATGCCTTCAACGTGGGCGAAACGTTTGCGGGTATTCCGTTTGAAACCGGCGTGAAGCTCGTGCGCGAGCTGGAGAAGAAAGTCCCGGAAGGCTACACCATGGCGCAGATGGCCATGCGTTGGTTGCTCGATCAACCCGCGGTTACCAGCATCATCCCGGGTGCCAGCTCAGCCAAGCAGGTACGCGAGAACGCCCGTGTCAGCACTTTGAACCCGCTCCCGGATGAACTGCACGAAGAGCTGTACGACTTTTATCAACACCAGGTGCAGCAGCATATTCGCGGTGTGTATTAAACGCTGACGTTCGTTACTGACAAAAAAAAAGCGGCCATTGGCCGCTCTTTTTTGTTCTACTGCACGGTACTGTTTAGGAGCGACGACGCAGGACGCGCGCACCACCCAACAACGCCAGTACCATCAGGAACAGACTGTTAGTCGAGCCACCGTGATCGGCACCTTTAGGCAATTCCGCCGAGGGGGGCACAACCAGGCTGTCACTGACAGAGATGGTGACGGTAGTGGCTTCACTTTCGCCTTCGGCATTGGCTGCCACCAAATCGAGCGTCAGATCCTCACCAGCGGTCAGACTCTGACCGTCCACCAGGGCAATTGCACCGGAATCATTGATGGTCAGGACGCTTTCACCGGACCCGCCGACAATGCTCCAGGATTCGGTTTGGCTGGAGTTCGCGCCAAAGCAATCCAGTGCCTGTCCCAGGGACTGACCCGGACGCGGCTCAACATCGACTTCAATGGTCTGACCTTCCAGCACATCCGGAACACCAGAAACCTGGCTGTCCATGTAGCACTTCAACCAGGTCATGGCCGGACGCTCATTGCCGTCTTCATCGATCAGGAACGCGCCCTGCTCATCACGCCAGTGCCCCGGACGAAAGCCCCACAAGGTCACCCCTTTCACCATCGGATGTTCCCAGAAAATGGGGAAGACACGGCGGTAGTCGTTCAGTTGTTGCTGGTCGGTCGGACCATCAATATCCATCTCGGTGATATAGATCGGCAACTCCAGAGCGGCCACTTCGTCAAGCGCGGCTGAAATCTCCTCGGCAGATCCGGTGGTGGAAAACGCATGCGCCTGGATACCAACAGCGTCGATCAACTCGCGGTCCTTCAGCAGCTCGATAATCTCGATGTAAGAGGAGCGAACGTCACCATTGCTCAACACGTTGTATTCATTGATCATGAGCTCAGAGTCGGGGAAATAGGTACGCCCCATTTCGAACCCTTCGATGATCCAATCCCAACCCGTGGTGCCCGCACCACCCAGCGCGTCGACATAGTTGCCGCCCTGGCCGTTGTCATCGGCAGCGTCAGGCGCATCATTAACCGGTTCGTTGACCACTTCGACGAAATCAAAGCGGCTTACGCCTTCTGAGTCCTCATACCGCTGGGACACCACGTCGAACCACTCGGTAATGGCGTCAAGTTGAGCAGCCGAGTCCAGATCAGCCATCCACTGCGGCTGCTGGTTGCCCCACAGCATGACGTGAAAGCGGTAAGGGAAACCGTTCTCTTCAGCGAAAGTGACGGACTCATCCAGGCCACCGGCGAAGCTGTTGGCACCTTCTGCGGTGAACCATTCGTCCTGATACTGAGCAGGACGGGTCTCGCTGTTGGTCACGACGCCCCACTTGCCGGCGTTCTCGGCAACGACCTGATTGAAATACTGTTCAAAATCTTCGATCTGGCTGGGCGAAAACACGCCCCCCAGGAACTTGTCCTGACCGGCGGCCAGCGGCCCCTCTTCCTGTGCGGTGGCCCCCATCGCCAGGGGCAGTGCCAGAGTCAGACCGGCCAGACAACGCTTTGTAAACCTCATAATTAAAACCCCATTATTGTTATCACACAGTTACTCCGATTGATGTCACCGGAGTATAGTCAATCGACCGCCACTACATAGACCGTCTTTTCACAGTCCGCATCCCGGCAGAGTTGGTCACTCGCTTTTGGTCAGATAGACTACAAGTTACTGCATGCGGCCCTCCGGGTCAACTGGTAACAACAAAAATTTGGGCGCCAATTGGCTTCCCCTCCCACCTTCACGGCGAAGCGGCTGATTTTCAACGGTTTTTCTGTTAGCTTGAGCCTCTTTTAACGACTCAGGTCTGAGCGTCCAGCCCTCGGACGAGCCCCCAAACCAACCGCTTCCAACCCGTCAGAGAACCGCTATGTCCCGTTCCCAGCCTCTCACTGCCGACCAGATCCTGGACATTGATCGCCAGCACGTCTGGCACCCTTACTCCTCCTTCCTGAATCCGACCCCGGTGTTCCCGGTGGAGCGGGCCGAGGGCGTGTACCTGCACCTGGCCGACGGCCGGACGCTGATCGACGGCATGGCCTCCTGGTGGTGCCAGTTGCACGGGTATAACCATCCGGCGCTCAACCGGGCCATCGAGGAGCAACTGGGAAAAATGGCCCATGTCATGTTTGGCGGCCTGACCCATGAACCCGGCGTGCGACTTGCCAAACAACTAGTGGATTTGACGCCACCGGGCCTGAATAAAGTGTTCCTTGCCGACTCCGGGTCGGTATCGATTGAAGTCGCGTTGAAAATGGCCATGCAGTTCTGGCAGTCCCAGGGCAAGCCGGAGAAGCATCGCTTCCTGGCGCTGCGTCGCGGATACCACGGTGACACCTTCGGCGCCATGTCAGTGTGCGACCCGGTCACCGGCATGCACCAGTTGTTCAGTCACACCCTGGCACAACAGCTTTTTGCGCCGCAGCCTGAATGCGACTTTGATGCCGACTGGGACGAGCGCTACATTGACGATTTCAAACAACTTCTGGTCGATCACAAGGGCGAGCTTGCCGCCGTGATTCTGGAGCCCATCGTCCAGGGAGCGGGCGGCATGCGCTTCTATTCTCCCCACTACCTCAAGCGGGTGAGGGAGCTGTGCGATGAGCACGATGTCCTGCTGATTGCCGATGAGATCGCCACCGGCTTCGGTCGAACAGGCAAACTGTTCGCCTGCGAGCACGCGGGCATCAGCCCGGACATTCTGAGCCTGGGCAAGGGCCTGACCGGCGGTTACATGACGCTGGCAGCGACGCTGTGCAATGACCGGGTCAGTGACGGCATCTGCCGGGGAGACGCCGGGGTGTTTATGCACGGGCCGACCTTTATGGGCAACCCCCTCGCCTGTTCGGTGGCCAGTGCCAGTATTGATCTGTTGTTGGAAAGCGATTGGGAACAACGAGTGAAAACCATCGGAGCGCAGTTGAAACGCGAACTGGAGCCCTGTCGGGCGTTAGACGCGGTAGCCGATGTGCGGGTATTGGGGGCGATCGGTGTTGTGGAGTTACATGAGCCGGTGGATATGGCGACCGTGCAGCCCCGGTTTGTGGAAGAAGGCATTTGGGTGCGGCCGTTTGGGAAGCTGGTTTACATTATGCCGCCGTTTGTGACCTCCGAGGAGGAGTTGCGGACGTTGACCGGGGGGATTTATCGGGTGGTTTCCGAGTTAGGGTGATGGCTGGGTCGGTTAGTCCGGCCCGCGGTGAGGTGCCACACCTCAGTCTGATTGGGTAGGTGGCGCTTCGCTTACCTACCCTACGGAGTCTGGGTTAATCGATGGCTCGTGCTGGCCAGCTGGCGGTGGGGTAGACCCTTTCAAGACCGTGGAGCGGGGGACCCTCGATTCGAGCCCCCAAGGATGGGTTTACGGCGTGTCTTGAAAGGGTCTACCCCACCGCCAGCCTTCGCTCCATAGCTCAACCAATCGGCCGGATCCCCACCGCTTCACGCAATTTCTGCAACAAAGGCCGGCTGCGCTCGCGCGCTTTCTCGGCACCGGCGTGCAGGACTTCTTCGATCGGCTTCGGGTTAGCCATCAGCGCTTCGTAACGCTCACGCGCCTCTCCAAGCTGGTCGTTAACCAATTCAAACAACTGCTTCTTGGCCTCGCCCCAGGCAATGCCTTCGGCAAAGGCCTGGCGCATTTCTTCGGTCTGCTCGGGAGTCGCGAAGGCCTGCCAGATCTGGAATACGGTAGAGTCATCGGGGTCTTTCGGGTCACCGGGTTCCAACAGGTTGGTTTTGATTTTGTTGATGTGTTTTTTCAATTTCTTTTCGGGCAAGAACAGTGGAATGGTGTTGCCGTAGCTTTTGCTCATCTTGCGGCCATCCAGGCCCTGCAACACGGCCACATGCTCGTCCACCTTCGCCTCCGGCAATACGAAGTGCTCGCCGTAATGGTGATTGAAACGCGCCGCGATGTCCCGCGCCATTTCCACATGCTGGATCTGGTCTTTGCCCACGGGTACTTCGTGAGCGTTGAACATCAGAATGTCAGCCGCCATCAGCACGGGGTAGCTGTAAAGCCCCATGGTCACGCCAAAGTCCGGATCTTCGCCGGTCTCCTGGTTGGCCGCCACCGCCGCCTTGTAGGCGTGAGCGCGGTTCATCAGGCCTTTGGCCGCCATGCAGGTCAACAGCCAGCACAGCTCGGGAATTTCGGGCACATCGGACTGCCGGTAGAAAATGGCTTTGTCGGTATTCAGGCCCAGAGCGAGCCAGGTGGCAGCGATCTCGCGGGTGGATTGATGCACCTGCTCCGGGTCCTGGCACTTGATCAGCGCATGATAGTCCGCCAGGAAGTAGAACGATTCGGCGTCTTCGCGCTCACTCGAGCGAATCGCCGGGCGAATCGCGCCCACGTAATTGCCCAGGTGGGGGGTGCCCGTGGTGGTGATACCTGTTAAAACCCGCTGTTTGCTCATGTCGTTATCGTATCGCTGCCAAAGGTTGGAAGGAGAAAAGCCGCCAATGATACAGGTTGGCCACCGGCTTTTGCACCTTCGAGCTCACAATTTGACCGTTTGGGCGAGCGTGGTCAACGCGTCGGTGTAGGGCTGCTGCCAATGGCGTTCGTGGAGAAAATCAACGGAGGGAGCCTCAAGTGAGTGCCCCGCCTCGAAAGCCTCGTACACCTTCTGCAGTGCGCGGGCAAAAGCATCGGCTTCGCTCGAGGGGTTACCCCGATCACTCGTGTACCGACACTCCTCCGGGAACCATTCCGGGTAGGCTTCACGGTCGGGCAGCAGAGGCCAGCAACCGGCAGCCACCGCTTCGAGCACCGACAGCCCCTGGAAATCGTGCAGCGCCGTGGAAAGCACAAGATGGCTTTGCGCCAGAAGGTCCCGGTAGCGCTCCCGACTGGGCTCATAACCCCAGTGGCCCAGGGCATCGTGCTCCGCCAGCAATGTTTTCAGGGCATCAAAGGCAGGCGGTTGCTGGCGGAACTGTTGCCCCACCATGTGCACGCGAAGCCGGGCGTCCGGGCACTGCTCAAAAAACCGCTGCAACCCCAGGAGCAGCCGATCCGGACCCTTGTCATACTCCCAACGGTGGTTCCATACCAGGGTCAACGGGCCGACGCTATCGGCCCGGTTGGGGACAAAACAGGCCGCCTCCATGGGCACGGGCAAGACCCGCGAGCGTGCTTCAAGACCGCCCATGACTTCGTCCGGGATAGCGTCGGGTAGCCGTTGCAGAAGGCGGGTTGCCCCAGCCAGGAAGGAGGTTCGGTTGTAATCCGAATTGAAGGCGACCTGATCGGCGCACAGGGCGGTGTACAGGTTGATCAGCTGCGGCTCAACGTTCGCTCGCTGCTGCTTGCGCTGAGGGTAGGCAAACTGATTCTCGTGAAAATAGACCAAGGTGGGAATTCGGCACAGCTCGGGCACCAGACCGCGCAGACAGGAAAGATCCACCATGGAGGTGGCGATCAGCAGGTCGTAGGGTTGTAGCAGCGTTTCACGCGCCTGATGCGCCCAGAGAAAGCCGCTGCCGCGCATCCGCCACTTGAAGTGCCGGGGCGGCAGGGCCAATTGAGTCCACTGCCACTGCGGGAAACGCGCGGCCAGTTGCTCACGCCAGCGCCGGTGGCTGGGAGCGTCGTAACCGGACAGGAGCAGAATCCGCATTAACCGGCGGTTCCGTAATGCTCGCTTGCCCCCTCCAGCAGATAGACCTCAAGCCCGCTCTGAGCCAGCAGTTGCACGGCCACGTAGCTGCGTCGACCGGCGTCATCGGTCACCACGTACACCTTGTCGCTATCGAGCTGCTCGAGCGTGTCTCGCAGCTGTGCCAGTGGCAGGCTGCGGCTGCCTTCGAGCTTGCCAAAACGACGTTCGACGGCGAGACGCACATCCAACACTTCCGGTTGTTTGAGCTGATTGCGCCGTTCGGGCCAGTCGGCGGCCGGAATCGTCTGGATCACCGGTTCCTGCAGCAGTGTTTTGAAGTCGGCTTTTTCCAGACGCATCAGGCGTCCGGCGGATATCATCTGGACATTGGCGTTGCGGGTAGTGTCACCCACCAACGCTTCCTCTCCAAAATAGGAGCCCGCTCCCAGTTCCGCCAATACCTTGCCAGCTTTGTTGCTCACCTTGGCGCGGCCGGATTCGAGCACATAGAAATAATCCCCCGGCTCGCCTTCGCGGACGACCCAATCGCCCTCTCCCACATCGATTTCATCAAAGCGCACGAACAACTGTTGAATGTGGCTGGGGGGGATACGCGTAAACAGCGGCGATTCAAGCAGGTAAGACATCCAGTCATGCTCGCCGTCGCCGGGCTCGGCATCGGGGTGATCGCCACTTTGGCTCCAGACCATGACCAGGTCGAGAAAGTCCCGTTCGAGCGCCACCAGCTCCACATCGGACATGGCCACGGCGGACACCTGCGTTGGGGAGTGATCCGTCAACGGAAAGCGGGCTTCTTCCGAACCGGCTTCCAGCGGGCGCTTCTCGAACTGCGCATCGATCAGGTCGACCCGCCCCGACAACAGATAATATTGGGATTCAAGCGTTTTGCCGCGTTTGAAAATCAGAGTGCCCCGGGACATTGCCGAGTACTCGGCCTTCTCCAGGACCTTGTCCAGGTACTCGTCCGACAGTCGATCAAAGGGGGCAAAGGCCCGGAGCGTATCTCGCTGGAGCGTCATTACATTACTACCATCCGTTAAAACAAACGAGCGCCGGTTAGAACAGGCGGGGAATATTGATTCCCAGAGTATAGGCGGTCTCATCCAACTGAGTATCGTGTGCCAGGCCCAGGTCCAGGGTCCAGCGGGTGCTGCCAATGGCGGTACGAACGCCACCGGCGTAGATCGGATCCTGACGCAGGTCGTTGTCGGCCATCTCCAGAATCCAGACCGGGCCGACCACCGGTTTGAAGGTCGCCGCCACACCCCAGGTCGCATAGGTATCGTCGATTACCCGATCGTGCTCCACACCGCCATTGAGGTGCAGAGTCAAACTGTCCACCAACTGAAAGCTCAGCGGCACATTCACAAAATAGCGATCAAGCTCGCTGGCGGAACGATGGTAGTTGGCGCCTCCAGAGACTGCCAACGCGGGCCCGCTGCGGGACGTCCACACGACCTTTTTGTATTCCAAGCCAATGTCCGACACTTCGTCGGTTTCATTGTTGTAGGTCACCGGCAACGTCCAGTCCGAACCGCCGGTAAAATTGCAGCCCGGGGATACCACCGAATGGCTGACGGGATCCGCGTGGGTGTACCACGTTTCAAACTCACAGTTTTGCGGGGGCGTGATACTCGCATCGTCCACCATGAAGTGGCCGCCGTTGGCACTGGCATAACCGGCGAGAACAGACAGGCCCGCAGCCCACAGAACAGAGACTCCCGTATGATTCATAGCGCTTCCCCTCTTTGTCTCAGGACCGCCCCGGTGCATGCGGGTAACGGAAGTATTCGTTCAGTATCTGATAGAGATAACAGGCATCATCCCGGCCGGCCAGTTCGCGAATCGAGTGCATCGCGAAAGTGGGAACGCCCACATCCAGCGTTTTTACCCCGACTTCGGAGGACGTGATAGGCCCGATGGTGCTGCCACACTCCATGTCCGTGCGGGAGACAAACGTCTGAAGCGGCACTTGCGCCCGCTCGGCCAAATCCCGAAACAGGGCACTGCTTTCGCTGGTAGTGGCGTAGCGCTGGTTGGCGTTGACCTTGATCACCGGCCCCAGATTCAGCCGGGGGCCGTGATTATCATCATGGCGGTCAGAAAAGTTCGGGTGAACGCCGTGGGCATTGTCTGCAGAGACCATCAATGAAGCGTCTATCACCTGCATTCGGGTTTCGACGTCGGGCAGGAGGCGCTCAAGAAACTGTTGCAGCATCGGCCCTTTGGCGCCACAGGCCGAGGCACTGCCCACCTCTTCGTGGTCGTTACAGACCAGCAGGCTACTGTACTGGTCGTCCGCGTCAATGAGGCTCTGCAGTCCGACATAACAGCTCAGCAGATTGTCCAACCGGGCACTGGCCAGAAAGTCCTCCGCCATTCCGATTATGGCCGGAGGCTGGGTATCGTACAGGCTGATTTCGAAATCCAGCACCCGGTCCACCTCAAGGTCCGGGTGTTGGGCAAGCGCTTGGGCTTTCAGGCGCTCGCGGAACTCGGGCTGATCCACGCCCGGAGTTTCACTCAACAACAACGGTGGCAGCTCTTTCTGGGGGTTGATACTGCGCTGACGATTGGCCTCGCGGTCCAGGTGGATGGCGAGGCTGGGGACCACAGCCACCGGCGCCTTGAAATCCACCAGGGCACTGCGAATCCGGCCGTGGTTGTCCCGGTAGCTGACCCGTCCCGCCATGGAGAGGTCCCGGTCGAACCAGGGCGCCAACAAAGCCCCTCCATACACTTCAACACCCAGTTGGGCGTAACCCTGGCGCGACAACTCGGGCGTGGGTTTGACTTTCAGGCAGGGGCTGTCCGTATGGGCGCCCACCATGCGAATACCGCTGGCCGGGAGCGATTCTTTACCGTAGACAAAACCGATAACCGACGAGCCGTTGCGCATAACCCAGTACTTACCACCGGGCTCAAGCTTCCAGGCTTCGCCTTCGGCCAGGGGCTGAAAACCGGCGCGGGTCAGTTCAGCGGCGATATTGGCCGCGGCATGAAACGGCGTGGGGGACGCCTGCAGAAAATCCAGCAGGCCTTCGTTAAAGGTTTGAGACGACATGGAAGTCATAAACACTCGCAGAATTTCATGGTGTATTCATTCATTGACGCGCCGAGCCAATGAAAACACTCGTGGTTTACGGAACGACGTCAAAGCGCGATCAATAACAGAACGCCACCCAGTATCAGACGATAGACCGCGAACGGCATCATACCCAAGCGGCTGATATACTGCATGAAATAGTGCACAACAACAAACGCACTGACGCCCGCCAACGCGGCCCCAATCAGCAGTTCCATCCAGGGCGCCGGCTCCTGTTGCATCACCAACTGCAGCGCTTTGTACCCGCCACTCAGGGCGATGACCGGCACGGACATCAAAAATGAAAAGCGCGCCGAGTCGGTTCGGGTAAACCCCAGAAGCAACGCGGCGGTAATGGTGATACCCGAACGAGATGTGCCGGGAATCAACGCCAGCGCCTGGGCCAGCCCAATCAACAGAGCCGCCTTCCAGGTAATATCGGCGATGGTTCGGGCGCGGCCGCCACGCCAGTCGGCCCAGCCCAACGCGATACCAAAAATCAGGGTCGTCAACGCGATCACCAGGGTGGAACGCAAGTGCTCTTCAATAAAACCATCAAAGACCAGACCGCAGACGGCCGCGGGCAAGGTGGCGAGTATCAGCAGCCAGGCCAGTCGGCTGTTCTCGGTGGCCGGCGCGCGCGCCACCACCTGACGGCTCCAGTCGCGCGTCATTTGCCAGAGGTCATCCCGAAAATATAGCACTATCGCCGTCAGAGTGCCGACATGAACCGCCACATCAAACGCCAACCCCTGATCGGGCCAGCCCAATAACGCCTTGGGCAACAACAGATGGCCCGAACTGGAGATGGGAAGAAATTCGGTAATCCCCTGAATCAGGGCGAGCAAAACGATGTGCAAGGTTTCCATGGTCGATTCCGTCAGTCACAAGCGACAAGCGAGGGGTTGGTCAGGAGCGAATACGCTGGCGTTTTTTCCAGCTGATTTTGTCTCTCAGGTACACCGGTTGCGCCTGCTCGGCCGGCACCGCTTCACCATTGGCCAGCGCGCGCTTGGCCAGAGGCAACATATGCAGCGCATCAGGGTAAACTTCGAGGTCCCGGTGTTCAGGCGTCAGGGTGGCAAGCTCGGGATAGTGCCAGCCGGGACCAATGGCCACAAATGCCGAACCCAACCGCTGTACACCGGGTTGTGCGGCGACCTCTGAGGGGGGCGATACCGCTTCAGCTTCGAGCCGCCGCAGCCAATCGGGCTCGCCAGTCCAGGACAGGAGCGCCCAATACACTTCCTGCATGCGCGCATCCAGTGCCACCAGCACTGGTCGCCCCTCCTGCGCAAAAACGGGATGCGCTTCATAGTATCCCAGCGCCATGGCATCCAATGTGGAAACGCCAACAACGGGCAGGTCCCGGGCGAACGCCAACCCCTGTATCACACCCAACCCGATTCGCAGCCCGGTAAAGGAACCCGGCCCGCGACCAAATGCCAGCGCATCCAAATTCGCAAGACTCCAGCCAGCTTCAGCCAGCACTTCATCCACCATGGGCAACAATCGCCGAGTATGGCTCTTGGCCGCCAATTCGAAACGGCTCAATGTGCGCTCACCGTCCATCAAAGCAACGGAACAGGCGTCGGAGGAGGTATCCAGGGCAAGTATTCGGGGCATATCGTCAGACTCTCGAACTCTGAGAGCCCGCATTCTGCCAGATTTCCCAGGCGAGTGCATGACAGGGACCATAAAAGCAAAAAACCCGAAGAGCGGCGGCCTTGACCGACACCCTTCGGGTTTGAACGATTCAGGCCCGGGGCCTGCTAAACGTCCTTACGCTTTCTTGGCCGGACGGCCACGGCGCTTGGCAGTTGCCTTGCGGGCACGGGTTTTCGCCGGTGCCGCAGTGGTAGAGCGCTTGGTGGTCGCCCGCTTCTTAGCGGTTTTTTTGCGAGTTTTGGACTTAGCCTTGGCGGCCGCCTTGCGATCCACCTGGACTATTTTGGTTTTTGCCTTCTTCTCGGCGGCTTTGGCCTTGGCTGCGGCCTTCTTCTTCGCTGCTCTTACCTTGCGCTCGTCAGCCTTGGCACGAGACTTCCGCCACCGCTGCTCATAAGCTTCTTTCGCCTTCTCGAGATCGCTCTCGGCCTTTTCAGCCAAACGCTCACGCAATTCAGTGATTTTGGCCTCTGCCGCGTCAGCAGCCGCTTTGGCGCTCGCCATGGCTTTGGCTTTGGCCAATTCCACGCGCGCCTCGGATACTTTGGACCGCGCAGCCTTCGCCCGCTCGTTGGCTTTGCTCACTGCAGCGTTCGCGGTTTTAGCAGCCCGCTTGTCAGTGGCTCGGGTTGAGCCCGCCGCTTTGGCTTTGGCCGCCGCCGCTTTCTTCCGCGCCGCTTCTACTTTCTTGGCGTGGGCGTCGACGTCCTTCTGCAGTTTCTCGATTTTAGCTTCTGCTTTGACTACCGCCGGATCAGCCGCTGTTACGGGTGTGGCAGTGCGCTTTGCCGTGGCGCGTTTGGCAGTTGCCTTACGCTTTTTTGCTACTCTGGCCATAAATGTTTCTCCTCAACTTCGTATCGTTGTTTACACATCAGTTGATTAATAAAACAGGGCACAGTTCAATGTGCATCCAGTCCGTCCACAAATACTATGTAAAAATTAGACACAATGCGAGTTTTTAGCAAATATTTTGCTGATTTTTTCCACTTTTTTTGAAATTTTTATGGATTAGTTGGTTAAACCCGTTTTTTTGTGGGTTGTTTGTTGCTTAAAAGCAACGCTTCTCAGTTTTTTGTACTGAAACAAAATGGGGCCCGCAAATGCGGGCCCCATCAAAAAAACGCTTCTATTAATTGAAACGACGTGCCGCTATTTCAAAACTTCCTCAAGCTGCTGACGAATATCGTCAATACTGCCCACCCCGGAAACGCGGGTGTATTTTGGCGCTTCGGCGTTGCCGCTCGCCTCAAGGTCACGATAAAAGTTGACCAAGGGTTTGGTCTGCTCGTGGTAAACCGATAGGCGTTTGCGCACGGTTTCTTCCCGATCATCCTCACGCTGAATCAAGGGTTCCCCGGTTATATCGTCCACACCCTCCTCTTTCGGCGGCTGGTGCTCAATGTGGTACACCCGTCCCGAAGGCTCATGCACCCGGCGACCGGCCAGCCGGGAGACAATTTCCTCGTCGGCGACATCAATTTCGATGACATGATCAATCTGGATGCCTTCATCCAGCAACGCCTGAGCCTGGGGAATGGTGCGGGGGAAACCATCAAACAAAAAGCCGTTGGCACAATCCGGAGACTTGATGCGTTCCTTGACCAACGCGATGATCAGATCATCCGGCACCAATCCGCCCGCCGCCATGATGTCTTTCGCTTGCAAACCGAGGGGAGTGCCCGCCTTAACAGCGGCACGTAACATATCGCCCGTGGAAATCTGGGGAATACCAAACTTATCCATGATCAACTGTGCCTGGGTACCTTTACCGGCTCCCGGGGCACCGAGCAGGATTATCTTCATGGGTTGCTCCTTAAAAGCATACAGTAAGGATTGGCGGACTGACGGCCAATGAAAAACCGCATACGATACACGGCCGGCTCCCGGAGCACAATATAGAGGCTTAGAGCCCGTCAGCCCTTGATTTGGGCACTCTTCGCCCACAGAACTGTAGAAGGTAAACAAAGCCACTCGCTGCATAGCTGTTGGCGGGAGGCTGCTCTATACTGATAGTGAAGGGCGTGGCCCGCCGGGGCCCGCCACCCCTGACCAGAAATGAGGTTTTATCGATGAAAGTCAGCGAACTCATGAGTCACTGGGAAAAGAACGCCAGCGGACGTCTCACCGAACAAAGCTATGCGGTGCATCTACCGCTGGAAGACGCCGCGCGCATTGAGGCGCTGTGCGAGATGTACCCCAAGAAGACGCCGGAGAACGTGATCACCGACCTGCTCTCTGCAGCACTGGCCGAGCTCGAGTCCGGCATGCCGTACGTCAAAGGTTCCACCGTGGTCGCTGAAGACGAGGAAGGAGACCCTATTTTCGGGGATGAGGGCCCCACCCCCCGTTTCCTCTCCCTGAGCCAGAAACACCTGCACAAACTCAAGGGCGAGCCCGCCTGACCCCGCGCCGAACGCGCAAAAATGAACTAAGCTGAACAATCAGGCACGATCCGCTTCCCAACCGACAGGTGCGGGGGAGCGGAGCTGCTTCCTTATGGGTTTCTGACTGGAGGACACCACGATGGGATTGTTCAGTAAACACGATAATGACGCTCAACCCGAGGACGATAGCCTGGAGCTTCCCACACGGGATGATTTTCACCAACCCCTGGTGGAGGAGACCAGAACCCGCCCGGCCGGACGCTACAGTTTTGACGACGCCATCGGCCTGATACGGGACCTGCCCGAGGCGCCGAGTGATGAGCTGATGGCGGTGATCTGTAAAACGCTGGAATCCGCCCACATCCGGCTCGACGACGTTCTGCAGGACGCGCGCCAGAAGGAGCAGCGGGTCCGTCGCGAGCATCAAGGTATTGAGCAGGACATCCAAAGCCTGCAGAAGCAAATCGACAAGAAGCAGTCAGAGCTCTCGGAGCTGGCGCACACGCTGGAGGAGCTGATTCGCATAAAAGAACGGTTCGAACACGCCCGGCCACAGCAGGCTCCCTCACCCGCGCCGACCGCCTCACCCGCGAGCCCCACCACTTCACCTTTCGCCTCTGAGGAGTCGGACACCCCGACCGCCGAGGAAGAGCCCGCCACGCCGATTTCGGCGGGTCGACGAGGCCGGGGACCCGGCGCCCGCTAAACCCAGAGTCGCCCCCCCCCTTTTTTTCGGTCATCGCCCCGCTCCCACACCCGCCTTCCTGGCAGGTGTGGGCTCATCCTTCAATTACGCAATTGATTGCACCGCCAACGCCCCCTAAAATGGTTGATGAGAGAAACCCATAATCAGGATAACAACTATGTCATTATCAACCTCCCCCTCAGGCTCCATCGATCTGGACGACTACGATCGAAAAATCCTCCGCGCTCTTCAGGCGAGTGCCGACTACTCCATGGCAGACCTCGGCAACTTGATCGGGCTGTCCCATACGCCATGCTGGCGGCGCCTCAAACGGCTGGAATCCGAAGGCATCATTCGAGGTAAGGTGACCTTGCTGGACTCGTCGAAGGTCGGCATGAATGTGGTGGTCCATGGCGCAGTGCGCCTGACCGGCCACCAGGTAGAGACGCTTCGGGCATTTGAAGAGGGCATACAGGACATCCCCGAGGTACTGGAATGCTATGCCAGTACCGGAGACTGCGACTATCTTCTTAAAGTGGTGGTCAACAGTATCGAGCACTACGAACGCCTGCTGAATGAGCGACTGCGCGCCCTGCCCCATGTCGCCTCTATTCGCTCCAACTTCGCGTTGAAGCAGGTGAAATACACCACGGAACTGCCCCTGTAAGGCGATCAACCCTATTGCCACGGAGCAGCGGGATCAGGCGTCCATATCGGCGAATTGCTCTCCTTCGCTGTATATGATCTCGGAGACGACCTGGTCCTGATTCTTTTCGCCGCAGTCAATCACAATGTCCGCATAACGCTGGTAGAGTGAGCGACGCTCCTTGAAAACATCCGTCAAATTCTGACCCGGTGGGCAGGCGATCCCCCGAGACGAAAAATTATGAACCCGCCGCTCCAGTTCCTCCAACGGCACATCCAAAAACACCACACGCCCCGAGCGTTTCAGGTGGTTCATACCCGAGTCGCTATAAACCACGCTGCCACCTGTCGCAATCACGTGATTCAGATACCGACACTCCAACAAGACTTCCTCTTCCAGCTCTCGCAGGTGCTGGTAGCCATTGTCGTAAACAATATCCTGCAGCGCCTTGCCCGCTCGCGTCTGAATGAGGATGTCCGTATCCACAAAGGCTTTCACGAGTTCCTTTGCCAGCAACAGACCCACGGTGCTCTTGCCCGCGCCGGGCATTCCCACAAGAATCAGACTATTACCGACCGGTTCAACCACAGAAAACTCCTCATTTGTTGGCAGCAGGGACAGAAACTTACACCCTGAACCTTACCACCAGTTCCCTGAGGCTGGAAGCCAACTGCTGCAGACGCCCGCTGGCGGCCGCCGTGGTCGCTGCATCGTCGGAGGTGCGTGCTGCCAACTCGTTGATTTCCACCATGTTCTTGTCGATATCGGCGGTGACCGAGCTCTGCTCTTCGGCGGCACTGGCAATCTGAATCGCCATATTGGTAATACTCTGCACTGCCTCGGCAATATTCTCGAGAGATTGCCCGGCCTCACCGGCGGCCGCGACGGCCTCGTCGGTCATTTCACGGCTGGAAGACATCGCCGCCACCGCTTCCTGCACACCGCCCTGCAAGCGGGTCAACATGTTGCGGATGTCCTCGGTGGACTGCTGTGTCCGGCTTGCCAGGGTGCGCACTTCATCCGCCACCACGGCGAAACCACGACCCTGCTCACCCGCCCGAGCCGCCTCGATGGCCGCGTTAAGGGCCAGGAGGTTGGTCTGCTCCGCCACCCCGCGAATCACATCAATGACCGAGGTGACGTTCTTCGCCTCCTCTTCCAGCCGACGCATGCTCTCGGCAGTTTCGCTAATATGAGTGGACAGGCTGTTCACCCGGTTAACGGCCCGTTCCAGGCGCTCGCGACCATCATCGGTGGTGTGATTGGCATTTTTGGCGCTTTCAGCGGTTTCGTTGGTATTCTGCGCGACCTCACCGATGGCGGCCGTCAGCTCGTTCACCGCAGCCACCACCATGTTGATGGCCTGGCCCTGATCGTCAGCGGCCTTCTGGCTGCTGGTCGAGGCCTGCAACAGTTGTTCGGTGGAGGCGGAAACGTCCTCTGTCGTGGTTCGAATATCACCGATCAACTGCTGCAAGCGCGCCATGAAGCGGTTGAGGTGCCCCGCCAACTGCCCCAACTCATCGGTCCGGTCCAGGTTGACCCGCAAGGTCAGATCCCCTTCCCCTTCGGCAATGTCCTGAATCCGGGCGCTGATCTGGTTCAGGGGCCGGGTGACCAGCATCGGCAGGAAAGCCGCGGCGCCGAACGAAATGAGCGAACCCAGTATGCCGGACAGGGTAAGCACCGAAATCATGCGCTGCTCGTTCTCATCCACCTGCTGGTTCAACGCCTCGACCTGCTGCAGGCGACGCTCGGACACCACATCCAGATGCGTGCGAAGCTCGCTGAAAGCCTCGTAGACTCCCCCGAACGAACGGCTCACCAGCGGCTGCATCGCCAACGGGTCGGCCGTGCGGGCCTCTTGTATTACATCGGTACTGAGTTCAAACCAACGGTCGTAGAGGGTCTGGAACCGCTCCCGCTCCTCCCGGGTGACGATCTCCGAAATCTCGAAGGATTGCTGTGCACGTTCATAGGTTTGCTGCGCGTTGTCCTGGTGCTCCTGAAAAAGCGCCTCGCGATCAGCCCCGGGGCCGGCCATCAGCATCGCGCGCTCAGCGGTCAGCGCCTGGTATAAATCCCGGTCAGCCTGCAACAGAAGTTGAATTTCCGGCAAGTTAACCGCGGCTATGGTGTTCGTATCCTTCCCAAGCGTTGTCGTGGCGCGCACCGCATAAACGCTCACGCCAATAAAAATAATAACCAATAGCATTAAAGGCAGTGTCAGTTTCCAACGGAAACCCATATTGTTATACCAGCTGAACATGGCAAACCCTCTGAAACCAAAGACATAAAAACCCGAAGCAAACTTCCGCCTGCAATGAACGCGTTACGGTGCGGGACGCTTCTTCCAACATCAATGCTAGAAGTGTAGTCCAACCGTAAAATCCACGCCCGCTATCGGGTTATCGACAGCAGGCGCTGGAACTGTAAGGAAAAGGGGGATCGGAAGACAGGAACCGGAAACGTTTACTGGTGAAGCTTCAGGCTGACCTGCGTCAAGCGGGATTCACGCATATCCAGCACCACAAACTCCACCTCGCCCAGCCGCACGCGGTCGCCCACCACCGGGTGCCGGTATTGACTGTAAATATAGCGGGCGATGCTCCAGTTGGCTTTGTCCTCGGGAACCTCAAAGCCGTACAACATGCCAAGGTCCGCCAGCTTCGCCCGGGGCGTGACCACAAACTCCCCGAAGAACGCCTGGGCCGACAACCGGTCCGGCTCGTCCACACCGACCAGGAGCTTGTCCAAGGCGGGCAAGTCCGTCGCCGAGGCCAACAAGTAGACATGGTCACCCGGCTCCAAGCGGTGGCTGCTCTTGAGTGAGAGAGGCTGATCCTCCCTAAGAACGCAAAGCAGGCTGGCGCCCTGGGGCAATGGCATCTGGTCCGTGGGCGAGCGCAGGGCCGGGCTGCCGTCCGCCAGTTTGTACCCCACAAACTCATAACCCACCTGCCCGGGCACACCCAGCTCGACCCGCTGCACCCGGGTGGAGCTGGTCGGCACTTCCAGTTTGAGCTTGCGCGCAAGCGGCGCCACGGTCCACCCCTGGAGCACCAGAGACACCAACACGATGAAAAAGGCCACATTGAAGAAGAACGGCCAGTTGTCGAACCCCGCCAACCAGGGGAACATGGCCAGTACAATCGGCACCGCCCCGCGCAGGCCAACCCAACTGATAAACAGCTTTTCCCGCCAATCAAACTGGAACGGAATCAGGCACAGCCAGACCGCCAACGGCCGGCCAAGCAGAATCAGGAACAGACCCACCAGCACCGCACTGGGGGCGTACACCAACAGCTCTTTGGGGGAGACCAGCAACCCCAGCATCAGAAACAGACTGATCTGGGCGAGCCACGCGATGCCATCGTGAAAACGCTGAATATTGTAAAGCCCCCGGGACAGGCGGTTGCCCACCACCAGACCGGCCAGGTACACCGCCAGGAAGCCACTGGCCTGTAACGAGGCCGCCAGGCCAAAGGTGGAGATCCCGCCGAACAGGGCAAGCAATGGGTAGAGGCCGGGGCTCAAGGCCAGTTTGGCCACCCCCCAGGCGAGTATCCGACCGCCGGCCAGGCCGATGGCCGCCCCCACACCCATCTGCCAGACAAACTGGCCGAGCATCATCACACTGAAGCCGCCATCGCCGCGGGTCATGAACTCGACCAACAGTATGGTCAGGAAGATGGCCATGGGGTCGTTCAGGCCCGATTCAATTTCCAGGGTAGCGCCGACCCGGGTTTTAAGCGCCAACCCCTGCATGTTGAGCACCGAAAAGACCGCTGCCGCATCGGTCGAACCGACGATGGCGCCGATCAGAAAGCCTTCTATCCAGCCCACCCCGAGAATCCAGGCGGCGAAGGCACCGGTCAGCCCAGCGGTGACCACCACCCCGACGGTGGCCAACAACAGCGCCGGGCGCAACCCCACCCGAAAATTGTGTCGGTCGGTGCGCAGACCACCATCAAAGAGAATAACGGCCAACGCCAATGTCGCCATAAAATAGGCGGACTCAACATCGTCGTACTGGACCCCACCGAGGCCATCCTCCCCGGCGAGCATCCCGATAATGAGAAACACCAGCAACAACGGCATCCCCATGCGCGGGGACAGGGTGCTCGCGAGGATGCTGATGACAAACAGCATTCCCCCAAAGAAAATCAGTTGATTCAATGTATCCATAGGGAACCAATAGTACTACATTAAAGCGGCGGGCCAGTCTCTACACGGGAAGAACCCTCCGCGAAAAAGGCTCGCTGCAGCCTGCCAATTGCCGCCCCTGCTGGTAACGCCAGGGCGGGTTTCCTGTTATGATCGCGCCTGACCCGAACCCGATACGCCACACATAAAGTTGTCATTCATGTTTGATCCGAACGCGCTGCAACAGCTCTCCCAACTGAAATCCAACATACGGTCACAGAAAGACCTTTCCCAGGGCGTGGTACGAACCACAACCCGTCGCTTTGCGTTCGTCAATCTTGACGACGGCCGGGAGGCATTTCTGCCGCCGGAGGAGACCATGCGCGTCGTCCCCGGGGACCGGGTGGAAGTCGCCCTCACCACCAACCGAAAGGACCAGTTGGAAGCACAGCTGGAGCGTCTGATCGGGAGTGAGTTCTCCACCTTTGTGGGCCGTTACCGGATCAAGGGCAAAGCCCACTTTGTGGAGCCGGACGTCCCTCAGTTTACCCGTTGGCTCTTTATTCCGCCAAATCAGCGCAAAGGGTTTGAAGAGGGGGACCTGATCGAGTGTCGGCTCAGCCGCCACCCCTTCCATCACGAAGGCAAGGCCCAGATCACCATCACCGCCACCCTGGGCAAGCCCGGCGAGCCGGGGGTGGAAGCCCGCTACGTCAGCGCAAAGTTCCAGCTCCCCAACGAGTGGTCCGAAAAGGCTCAGGACCAGGCCCAGGCCATCAACCTGACCCCAATCACCGCCGAGCCGGGGCAGGAAGACCTGACCGAGCTGCCCTTCGTCACCATCGACGCCGAAAGCACCCGGGATATGGACGATGCCGTCTATGTAAAAGCTCGGGAAAACGGGTGGGAGCTCTGGGTCGCGATCGCCGACCCCAGCCGCTTTATTGCCCCCGACACACCGCTGGACAAGGCAGCCAGCGACCGCGCGAGCACTGTTTATCTGCTCGGCCAGAGCATCACCATGCTGCCGGCAGAGCTGTCTCACGACACCTTCTCCCTGGTACCCGAGCAGCGCCGCCCCGCGCTGGTCTGTCGCATGCACATTGAGCGCGACGGAAGCATTACCGACTACCGCTTCAGCGAAGCCCTGATCCGTTCACACCATAAACTGAGCTACAACGGCGTGAGCGATATTCTCGAAGGCAACCTTGAAGGCACCGACCTGCCCTCAGAACGGCAAGAGCTCCTGCTCCAACTGTATGACTGCGCCACCGCCCGTAGCGATTACCGCAAACAGCACGCGCTGCTGATGGAAGACCGGCCCGACTACTACTTTGTGCTGAACGATCAAAAGAAGATCGAGCGCATTGAAAAGCGCGAGCGGACCAAAGCGCACCGAATCGTGGAAGAGGCCATGCTCGCCACCAACATCTGCGCCGGTGAATTGTTCACCCGCCACCCCGGGCACGGCATTTTCTCCCATCACATCGGCTTTCGGCCCGAGCGATTGGAGGATGCCCTCAGCCTGCTTAAAGAAGACGCCCCCGAGTACGAGGTGGGCGACCTGCGGGAGCTGCCCCACTTTCAGAAGCTCCTGCGTGACCTGCGACAGAACCCGGACAACGCGCCGGCGTTTGAAACGCTGCTGCCGCTCATTCAACGCATGCTGCAGGCCGCCTCGCTCTCGGGCGATGCCAGTGAACACTTTGGGCTGGGCTTCCCCCATTACGCCACGGTGACCTCACCGATTCGCCGCTACCATGACTTTTACAACCACCGGGCCGTAAAACGCATATTGCGCGAGGAAGCGCCGAGCACGCCGAGCAAAGAGCTGCTGGAAAGCCTCCAGGGCCGACTGCAACGTGCCCGCCAGGCCTGCCGGCAACTGGAGCAATGGCTGGCCTGCGACTTTGTCAGCGACAAAATTGGCAGCGTCCACACCGGCACCGTCGCGCTGGTAAACTCCATGGGCATCGGCGTGCGCCTGAATGACTGGGGCATCGACGGCTTTGTTCGCCTCGCCGACGGCGACACCAAGCCGGCGTTCGACTCCCGTCGCCTCAAAATTTCCCTCGAAGCGCAACAGTACCAACTGGACCAAACCGTCAACGTCGTTATTCAGGGCGTCGATAAGGAGCGCCAGCGCGTCGTACTGGAAGTGGTGGATGAGGCAACCGCTGAGCGGCTGAAAGCCTGGGAGCAAGCTCCGGCAAGCACTGACTGAAGGCCAAAAAAAGGCGCCCCGAAGGGGCGCCAAACGTTGGTCTCACAGAGAACCTAAATCACTACATCCGGAAGCTGACCCCCAGAACCAACCGCGGCTCTTGAGAGGTATAGGTCATGGGGTGTGAAGAATATCCCAGGTAGCTGGTCTGCTCTTCACCGGTAATATTAATCGCTTCTGCAGTGAGCGAGAAGTTATCGTTGATATCCCAAGTCAGGTTGGCATCCCACTGGCCATAAGCGTCATAAAATTCCGACGCACCGTTCTGCAGACCGCCCACATCAAACACCGAGCGATGTGGTGACAGGTACTCATCACGCCACGTGTACGCCAAGCGAGTGCTCAGATACTCGTTCTCATAGAAGCCCATCACATTAAAGGCGTGCTCGGATACGCCGGGCAGGCCCAGGTTGCTATTCAACGTGGAATCCGTATCGGTCTTGCTGTCGGAGAAGGTATAGTTGGCGCTCATCCCAAAACCGTTTTCAAACGATTGCTGGAACGCCAGTTCAATACCAGAGACGCTGCCGCCCGATCCGTTCTGCGGTCGGTTAACACCGCCCCAGCTACCGCCATCAGGTCCATCGTCTGCACCGAACTCCAGGCGCGTTTCGCTGGCAATGAACGACTCTACCGCCTTTGTGAAGGCACCGGCCGAAAGCAGGCCGAGATCATCAAAGTACCATTCAAACGCGACATCGGCTTGGGTTGCACGGTACGGGTCCAATGACGGGTTACCCGAGCTGCCTCCAGTGAACTGGAAGTAATCGCCAAAACCCGGCTCATTGGTCCGCGTGTAATTGTATTGCTGCCCACGGCCGAGGTCCTGCAGGTTGGGACGAGCAATCACCTTAGCGGCCGAGAAGCGTAGTTTGGTGGCGTCGGTAGTATCCAGGACGAAGTTCAAGCTGGGCAATATATCCCAATACTCTTCTGTAACGGTTTCGTTATTCCACACCAGCAACACGCCCTGACTGTTCCAGCCATCAGTGGCTTGAGTCCAGTTTTCGGCAACAGCCTGAGGATCCCGGGTGGCCAGCTGGATATCCACTTCGGTATTCACCACACGGACACCGACATTCAAGGTATAAGGCACACGATCACCGCTGAAATCAGCCTCACCGTACAGCGCAGTGCTGGTCTCGGTCACGACCCAAGAGTTCAGCGGCACTTCAAACCAACGCCCTGGGGTATTGGGAGCTACGCCATCAATCCAGCCCTCGACATCGTTCACAATCGGCGCGGCATCGTGCATCAGCACGTTGGACTGGTAACCACCAGAAGGGAAGAAGTTATTGAGCTCGACATAACGATCGGGGTTATCCGTGAAGCTTTCCCAGGGCAAATATCCCGGGCTGCCACTCCAACGGCCCGCTCCGCCAAGCATGATATCCGGGCCATACAACGCTTCGGCCATATTCGTGCCGTTTGAGGTTTCCAGCTCGAACGCTTTCAGACCAATTGCCGCATCGATGAAATACCCCCAAGGCCCGAAAGGCCGATTATCGTCGAGGCCATCACCATCAATGTCACAGGTCTGCTTGGCGGGAATGCCGCCATTACCACATAAATCGTAGTACACCGCCTCCCGTACGCCGTCGTTCAACGGGCCCGGCTGAGTCTCGGGATCAAAATTGGTGGGAGTAACGATATTCCCATCTTCATCATAGATATTGGGCGTCATGGCCCCTTCGGTCCGACTGAAGTCAGTCATCCAGCGAAGCTCTCTGAAATCCACCTCCTCTTCAGCGCGGCGCACGCCAAAACTCAGTGTTTTCAGGTCGCCCAATTCAATATCGTACTCGGTATCGAACCGAACGCTGTAGGTTTCCTGCTCCACATCAGAGCCCAGTGCCCAGTGAGACTTGTAGGTGTGGTAGTCGGGGTTGGTCAGAATGCTCGGATCGGTGTAAGCCAGAGAGGGTTTAGAGCCAGCGCGATACTCGTAGCGGGTTTCGCTGTCGCGTGGATTGGGGACTACGTCTCCCCAACCGTTGGGGGACTCATCGGTGCCGACATAGCCCCGAAAGGTGTAGGGAGTAAACCGGCTATCGACCATACCCGCTCGGCGCTCATGGGAAGCCTCGGCATAGGTAAGCGCTGAACTCGCCCGGAACGCCCCGCCGTTGTCAAAATCGGCCCTAAACGCCAAGTTGTCGGCGTCGCCTTCCATCACTTCACCAGCGGTGTTGGTCTCACCACCTGGCACATCGACAGTGCCGTAGGTCAGAATACCGACTTCATTGGCGCTATTGATACCGTAGTCGAATTCTTCGTTAACACCAGTGGCATCATCAGTGGCCATGGGGTGTTTCACGGTATAGGAGCGAGTTTCAATATCCAACGTGGAGTGGAACCAGTCGAATCCGAACTCCAGTGCATCGGTCGCCTGCCAACTCAAATTGACCGAGGCCCCTAACCGTTCGCGCTCTTGCTCCGTATCCATTACATAAAACATACCCGGTGCCAGATAAGACCTTCCGTCCGAACACGTCAGTGAGTCGGTATCGAATTCGCCGCCTTCCGTGCACAGCACACCGGTATTCTCCCGAGAGAAGTTCTGGATCATGTCGTTGTGCACAGTCTTCTGGTTAATGGTCAGTGAGGCAATGGCCCCAAAGTCACCCCAGTTGTTACCGGCCACAATGAATGCGGAGGGCTTTACGTCCTCCGCATCCAGCCCCTGGTCAGCTTTGATATTGGCAGCAAACAAGGGGGCCGAAAGATCCAGTGCACTTCGGGTTTTCAGATTGATAACACCGCCCATCCCACCTTCCACCATGGAGGCAACAGGCGTTTTGTAGACTTCGACACCACCGAGCAATTCTGACGGGATACCCTCCAGTGAGCCGTCGTAGTTCTGACGCCATTCACCAAGCTGGTAATACTCCATACCGGAAACAAAATTTTCGCCATTGAGCAGAGTGATGTTCTGGTCCAGGCCACGGATACGGACCTTAGTGCCCTCCCCGCCCCGACGGTCAATCTGCACACCGGGAAGACGCTGCAGCGACTCGGCGACATTCTGATCGGGCATCTCACCGATGTCATCGGCGGTAATCGCCTCCATCATCTGGGTGGATTCTCTCTTAAGATCGATCGACTGCTCCAGCGAGCTTTTGATACCCCGCACCACGACTTCTTCGATTGGACCATTCGTAGCTTGCTGAGCTAAAACCGGCGCACCAACCCCGCTGGCCATTAGAGAGGCAACCACGGACGAAAGGATGCGTTTATGAAAGGTAGAATGTGTTGGGTTCATGCTGAACTCTCCATATTAGTCAGAATGGGTTTTCTTGAGCCTCACCGTAAGGTGGATACTCTGGAAACCACACTTTTTACTTATTTAACACTCCGACAAGGCTTCCCAGCCGCTTGGCACAATTTATTGGCGATGAACTATCTGCCCAGGTAAACCACCCCCGGACAATAACAACCGGTACAACTGAAAATCGCCGTTATTGGCTTTTATACGCGACCGAATACCGAAGCTATGCCGACACATTATTGAACACCGCCTTCGCTCTCATTGGCTAATTGGCGGAATGCAACGGATATGAAACCGTTTACACGAAGAGGAGATTATTCCGTTGTAAAAGGAGAATCAACCCCTTTAACTAGAAATTAAGGGGCATGGCGTAAATAGCCACCTTTATGTTGTTTTTGGCGAAATTCCGAGGAATTTAGGAGTCAAGGGAAGAAGTAGAGAGTTTAAGATTGCTCTGGGACATTCAGCTAGCTATCCCCCGCCCAATAGTTTTGTTCAAGCGTTTTCGCTCACCATCTTTTTATTTTCCAGCGCTCTGGGCCCGCTCTGCCATGCGGGGGAAAGAACGTCGTTGTGCTAAATGCGAGAAACGCTGTTGTAGTAGCCAATTGTACAGCCTACAAAAGTGTACAGATTCACATTAATAAACTTATTTAAAGAATAATAAGTAATCACCTCAAAGTAAAAGTTTTAGCCCTCTTCCCCATAATTAAAAAATCGTATAAGACTGGTATTGCAAATATCTCCACGAATAATTTAGATTACCTCCTGTGAAACCGATTACACGTAATTCCACATATTTGTTGTGTAGAGACGTTTCACGATCAGAAGCCACCTGCAAGATGTAGCTTTATTCAACAGCAAAAAGAAATTTTTATTACTAGCCAACTTCGAAATCAACACTCAGGAGAAGGAACATGGAGAAAATGGCTATTCCACAAGTATTGACAGGAGCCTTGTTTGCCTTTCTAGTCAGCCCCTCTTTTGGAGAAACATGTGCGGAAGAAGGGATCCATGACCGAGGAAGCCTTAGGGGGCCGGGGTATGTGGTTTTAGGCGAGCCAAACCAATTCAGTACGTCCGTAAGCCTTTTAGACTTGCTAGATGATCCAAATGTAGAATTTTTCACATCCGAGGATTTCTTTGTGGGAAGTCGCGACTATAGCAGCATTGGGTCAGACGCCGAGTCAAAAATAGATATAGTTTTTGATGAAGCATCCAGTCTAGGGACATCATGGGTTAAAGCAAATGAGATTTCGGACGCCTCACCTTATATCTCTGAGTTCTGCATGAATGTTAACGTTCAGGAGCACAGACCCTCTGTGGAGGAGATCGACACCATTGACTTTTATGCAACGGGATCAACCATACATGTTAAGTTTGAGGTTAGAGGGTCCCTTGATGAAACATACTCTCAGAGAGGTAGTAACGGGCAGGGGCCCCTCTACACCGTACAAAAAAGTTGCCGGGATTCAAGATCTTGGACCACTGTAGCTCAAAACAGCGCCAGTGAAATTTACGAGATATCATCAAACTGCAATTTGGCTGTAAGAGTCAAAGCCTTCGACGGGAACTTTTTCTCAGAGTATAACGGCGAGCGATACTGGTACTCAGATCTAGATCCAGGAGATGAAACCGGACCCAACTCACCTGCTTGTTTAGCTAGGTGTCCCCTTTCACTGGAACCATACCGTTCACACTGTATGCGCTCCAACCCAGTATGTCATTGACGTTCAACTAGATCCGAAATGAATTGGCGCCAAACTCGATTCAGAAATTGGTGTCAATTCATTCTTTCGTCTAGCTGGCAAGAGTACCCGAACAACCTAGCCAACCAGAACCAACCAAAAATAAAAATCCCAGCATTGCCTGTAGCGAGCACTTCACTTCACTTTACTCTTAATGAAGGAGGCAATCCATAATTACAAGCATGCACTCTAGATGCTGAAATATAGTCAAAATAGTAATCCCCGAACGGAACTGCCCTCATGTGTCTCGGCGCCGCCAACGCCATCACACCTAAACCGCCGAAAGCAACCGCTGTATATGCTCGTTGAGCGCCGCCTTCAACTCATCGGGTGACTGGATCACAAACCCGAAAGGCAGCTGTGCCAGCCACCAGGCGAACCAGTAGTAATCGTCCGTACTGGTGGTGAGCAGTACGCCGTCTTCCTGCTGTTCAAACATGCCGTCCATGTCGCTCTTACAGGTCGTTGCCGTACTCATGTAAGTGGTCACCGAATTCATATCGGCATGAAGCAAGACGCTGACAGGGAAACAACGCTCAGCGTTATACATACTTTCTTGCAGATGCCGAGCCGCATCAAAGTTGGCTGGCCGCACAAAACGTTCATCCCCCCGAGTGATATCCGACAACCGGTCCAACCGAAAGGAGCGCAACGCCTGGCGCAAGTGACAGAAGCCCCCGACATACCAATTGCCAGACCAAAATACCAAACCGTAGGGATCAAACCGGCGCTGCATGGTGTCGCCTTTGGGCGAGCGATAAACCATGCTGACGACCTGACAGGCCTGGGTTGCCTGAGTCAGCTGCAGCAGTTGTTGATGGATGGAGGAGCGGCGCGAGGGAATCAACTGAATGGTTTCATCCATCGCCTTTACTTGGGCTTTCAGGTGGGCAGGCATGACGCGCTCCAACTTTGCCTGCACACTCGCCAGCGCCACTTCACCCTCCAGGAGGTTGTGCTCTCGCACCGCCAGTAGCGCGAGCGTGATCACCCGCACTTCCGCTTCAGTAAACATCAACGGCGGAAGCTTGAAACCCGGCACCAACTTATAGCCACCATAACGCCCCTGCTCGGTGGTGACGGGAATACCCAAATCCTCCAACACCGAGATGTAGCGCCTGGCCGTACGGCGGTCGACGCCCAGGCGTTCGGCAATTTCCGCGCCGGAGAGCTGGCCCCGAGCCTGAAGTAACTCCAACAATGCCAGCACCCGGGTAGTCGGCCCCGCCATCGGCTCACTCCGATCAGAATAAAAATCAATGATCGCCCATAAATAGGACGGAATCTACCCTATTAAGCCCATAAGATGGTTCTGGTGGCGCTGCAGCGGCCAACCATTCGACCTGAATGTAACGTGGTACCAACCCAAGCCAAGGAGCAAACCCTATGAACACAATGACCCTGTACACCAACCCGCAATCCCGAGGCCGTGTCGTTCGCTGGATGCTGGAGGAGATCGGCCAGCCGTATGATGTGGAAATCATGACCTTCGGCGGCGACATCAAGTCCCCGGTCTACCTCGAGCTAAACCCCATGGGTAAGGTCCCGACCCTCACTCATAAAGGCACCGTCATTACTGAGGTCGTAGCCATCTGCACCTACCTCGCTGAGCTGTTCCCGGAGGCTGGGTTAGCGCCAGCGCTCGGTAGCCCGGAGCGCGGCAGCTACCATCGCTGGCTGTTTTTTGTGGCGGGCCCCTATGAAATGGCTTTGACGGCCAAAGCGTATGGCTGGGAGATTACCGATGACAACGCCTCCGCTGTCGGATGCGGCCATATCCAGGACACTTTGAATGCCATCGAACAGACTCTCTCCCAACAGCCCTACCTGTGCGGTGACCAATTCACCACCGCTGACCTGCTGATGTCGAGTTACCTTGGATGGCATACGATGATGAAAGTGCTGGAACCCAACCCGGTATTTGCCCAATACGTAGAGCGCTGCGAAAACCGAGCGGCCGCCAAACGCGCCGATAATCTGGACAATGCTCTAATAGAGAAGAGTGCGTAACGGTCATTGAAGGGAGGGCCCGGCACAGTCATCGTGCCGGGCTTTTCTACGCGTCAACCAATTGTCGATGGACACCCACCGCCGTACTTCTTGGCCGCACGCGCAGGCCTCGGCCTTCGAGGTGCGCGCGCGTAAATGCCGCCCCAAACAGAAGGATCATCGAGGAGTAGTTCACCCAGAGCAGGAGCAGCGCCAGAGAACCGGCCGCGCCATAGACCGACGCCGTTGCCGAATACGCCAGGTATATAGCGATCAGGGAGCGGCCCACCGTGAACAGCACGGCAGTGATGAACGCACCAAGCAGGACATCGCGCCACGTCAGCACGACGTCGGGAAGGATCTTGAACATCGCCGCGAACAACACGGTAACCACAAACAGCGACAGAGACAGTTCCATAACCACCATCGACCAGCCAGGAACCGGCAGCCACTCTTCCGCGAACGCCATGACGGCGCGCAACGCTACCGATAGCAGTAGCGACACCAGCAGGATGAAGCCGATGGCCAGAATAATGGTCAGAGACAAGAGCCGGCTCTTGATAAAAATCCACAGACTGCTTCTGGAAGGCCGTGGCACGACGTCCCAAATCTGATTCAGTGACTGCTGCATCTGCGCGAACACCGTGGTAGCACCGACAATGGTCACACAGATCCCGATCAACGCCGGCCAGATCCCGCTCTGGTCAATCTGCGAGTTGATCACCGCCGTCTGCACCACCCCGGCCGCCTCAGGGCCCAAGGTTCCCTCAAGCTGCTCGAAGAGCTGACCCTGAACCGCCTGCTCACCGATAATCAGCCCCACCAGGTTGACCACCACGACCAGGATCGGCGCGATGGAGAAAACGGTGAAGAACGCCAACGCGGCGGCGTAAATGAAGGCCTGGCTCTGCAACCAATACCGGCCCGCTTCGGCCAGGATGCCAAGCCAGTGCTTCACCGTTGCGGGGAGTTTGTCGTAAAACTTGAAAACCATGGGTAGAAGGTACCTCAGCCTTGAAGGCTATGTCGATCGGTACTACCCAGTATAAGAGTTATGCGGCTCTGAGCGTAGATATTCTCGTTCTACGGATGCTGCAATGACTATTTATCCGACCCTAGCCGGTAAACACTCAGCGTGTCGCCTTCCGAGACCACAAAAATCTGTCTCTGAGCGGCATTATAGGCAATCAGGCTGGGTATATTTTCCGATAACGCCGGGGAGAGTTCCTGTTCGAGCTGGCCGGTCTGGCGGTCAACCGCCGCGACCAAACCATTCTCAAAAGCGAATATCGCTTTTTCTTCATCCGGCAACGATACCGCCGCAACGAGAACCGCACTGACGCCCGTCGCAGAGTGCATGGGCGTATGAACCCAGGAGCCGCCCTCTTTGTGCAGGTATCCATACGCAGGCTCACCCTCACAGCGGTAGAAAACGCCGCCCTCGGCCTGACCCCCAATGCCGACCGGCAGAAAATAGGGCGCGTCTTCACAGAGGGAGGCACTCCACTCCACTGTAGCATCACCTGTACTGAGGGCCTCAACCTTCCCCCTGCTAGAGGCAGCCAGGAGTTGATCCCCGACCAAACGAAGGTCCGTTATTTTCCGGGAAGAATACCAGCGGCCCAGAGTCCAGCTATCCAAGAGGCGACCGGTGTCGAGCGACCATTTCTTTACCGTTTGATCATGATAGCCCGCGGTAAAATAAACGCCTTCCTTCTCTGCGACGGCCAGGGCCGTCTGCGGCGTATGAGGTGGCTCCTCGGGTTCAATTTCATCCGCGCTCTTTCCATCCAGAAGCTCGGTTCCAGAAATGCGCCCTCTGCCCTGTCCCAGCCAGTAGTGGTAATCGCTTCGACCGCTTTGATCAACACCTAAGCGAGAGACCACGGCGTTCTCTTTAACGTCGTATACGATGGTTTCCTCGGGCGAGAAAAAAGCAACCCGTGCCCCGCGCCACTGACTGTGCTCGAACACCCGACCAGACTCGCCCTTGAGATCGACCGGCGTTATCGAGACGTCACCTTCACCCTCGCCGCTGCCAGGATTAATAAGCCAGTAGGACCCAACGCCTTCTTCAACCAAAACCACAGGCGCGGTATCAGAGGACTTTAGCGTCGTCGCAACCTGATTAAAATCGAGTTTTTGTGAGTAAAGCTTTTCGATTTCGCAACCGAAACTGGCACTGGCGAACGCAGCTAACACCAAACCCACTAGCGTTTTCACATCAAGCACGGGAAGGCAGCGACCTGTCTGAGATTATGAAGAATTAGCGGGTGGTGGTTCTTGCCAATGGCAGTGAAACTCGATTTAAATGACGCGCAATTGATCGTCTGGCTGAACTGGGCGATAAGAGCTCTGGCGCCGGAAAGGTCCTTGTTAATAACCCGCGTACCTGTCGCGGCGGAAGCTTTTGGCGTTTGTTTTTGTGCGAGCAAGCTCATTGTGGCATCCTCTCCCTGAGCTATGATCATTCTTGGCGTATGGCCTAGATAACGAAGCAGAACGTCCTGTCAATCAATCTTGGCAGATTATTCAACCGGATGAGCGAATTGCAAACCCGATGATAGTATCGTTGACCTGAAAACGCTAGCCCATGATTCCCAGATCTTGTCTCCGACGCGCTCGAAATAAGTCACCATCGTTCGCCAAGATAAACATCCAACAACGGGATCGAGTACCGGTTCTGAAATAGGCCGAACAATGTTTTCAATAGCTCACTCAACCGTCCTACTACTCTTGTCTGTCGCCTTAACAGCCTGCTCCCCTAAAGGCCAGGCAGAGTCCCACGCAGCTCAAAAGGTCAAGGATAAGCAGACCAAAGAGGACGTGCTCGCCCGCGTTGCAGCTGACCTGAATGGAGACGGGATCACCGATCAGGCAATGTTGATCCCCTATAGCGCAATGGACGAAGATCGAATCCAACGTTATCAACCAGTCTCTGCATGGCCCTACTATTCAGATGACGCTCCTCCTTCTGACCCCGCCGACGGGGGACCGGTCGTTTTGGTTATTGAGCACGGAGAAAAGGGAACGCAGCAAAAACCGGAAGACTTTCTGCTTTATGACCCAAACGAAGTGTCTGTTCTGGCGACCGACGCGGCCAAAATTCTAACCAGCACAGGGGTGAACGCGCTACCAAAAGCGGGGGCGACGTTAGCGGAGTTACCCCAACCATTCACTGGAGACGTGTTGGTACTACCCACAGAGGCTGGAATCGATACCTTTGTTTATTGGACCGGTGAAACCTACAGAGTTTTTGAGCCGCTGGAGATGCCTTGAGGTGTTTCTCCTTTGGGGAACACCTCAAAAGCGCACGCCTCCAATAATTGATGACTTGCTAGCTACCCTCCAACATAAAAGCGCGAAGCTGCCGCTCCTCTCGCATGACATATAGGATAAAAATCCGCTTTTCATCACCACGATAGAATATACGACACGGGGGCACGATGACCTCTCTGTATACGGAAGCGGGTAGTTCCGGAGGAATCCGTCCGGATTGAGGAAGCGCTTCTAAACGGGTGGTTTTATCGAAGACCGCCTCAACCAAACGACCGGCCGCAGCCGGATTATCCAAAGCGATGTACTCAGCGATCGCGTCCAATTCTTGCAGGGCTGGCTCCGTCCAGATTACTTCAGCCATTTACTCATTTTCTCCCTGGCCTCGCTTTGGCTGTATGTTCTACCCTCAAGTACAGCTCGCTCTCCCCGCGAAAGCCCTTCAAGCAATGCAAGCCGGCGCTGCATAAACTCGTAATCCTGAACATCGACGAGATAAGCGGATGGTTGACCATGCTCAGTGATCAGCACCGGTTCCTTCGTCAGGTGCAGGTCCGCCAAGATCTTAGTGGCTTGGCGCTTGAGGTTTGTAACAAGCTCGACTTTCATGGACTTACCCTAGACATGAACTTAAAGTGACACTATAGTATCACTTTTCGGATTAGGCAATAGGCAAATGTCCGCTCTCACCCATCCAGGGAGCCCCGCCGACAGCGGCCAATATAAGGAAGAAATTAAAGCCTTTGACAAGAGGCGCGCCCGCGAGCTGACGAACATTTCAGAGAGTACCGAGGAGACCGACACGACGGTCCGGTTGGTCGGCGGCAGCTTGCTCAGGACCGCCCACTCTGGTTTGGGCTTAGGCAAAATCTCCAACTGGACAACTCGGCTGACAGAGTGGGAGCAGGCCTCCTCAGGCACAAGACGTGATTTCTATCACCGCACCTCGTTAGACGACATGTTATTATGTTTAGGATATCTAACAACCAAACAATGCATCGCTTTTAGAAGCTGATAAGGATTAAATGGAGGTTCATTGTGGAAGATCAAAAACTGGAACAGATAAAGACCGATTTAGAGTCATCAGTTGGTCAGCGCATCGACGAGATATGCAATTCAACGTTAGGATCGGACTTCGACCAGAATCAGTGCGCGCACTATGTCAGCCACATAATGGGTTACGATTTTTCCCAAAGTGCCTCCTGCAAATACTTGACGTACGCCGACAGCCGTGACGATGAAGTAAAGGGCGCCACTATCCGCGTCGACGTTATTTTCAACAGAATCGTCTCCGCCCACCGACAAAAGCTCGTGAACAACATGTGTTACAGACCTGGGCTTGTCTTTGTCACTCAGGAAAGAAACATTCAAACCAACGGGGATATGGGTAGCATGCCGGCCAAGCATATCGGCATTATGATATGGCCATGGGTGTACCACTACAGCAATAATCAGAACAAAGTAAAAAAAGAAGATATCACCAGTTTTATAAATACCTTCACATCAGCGTATGCCGGCAACGGACCCGTGGCTTTCTATCGTGGAGAGTTTATTGCATGAACAGATTATGTGTAGCGAAAGGCTGCCTAATATCCCTGGCGTTCGCCACCTCAGCGTGTGGATTCGCTGAAGCACTCCCCGATAATTCTGACTCCGGCGATAACCAGGCTATTTTCAGCACTCTGTTTGACCACCTTGATTACCGCTTCCCCGAACAACAAAATTGCTCCGACGAGAAGACAACATCCATTAAGGAGTTTACTGCTCACTCACTGGCCTACATGAGCGAACAGAAGCCGGGGCATGGGAGCGTTAAAGTGAAATGCGACCACGTCCAGGCAAGCCCCTCGCTGGCCAACTTCTACTCTGCGGACATTTTTCCGGAGAACGCAGAGGAGGCAATACGTAAACTGGACGAGAAAGATTCGCTAATGCAATGCCAGGTTTCGTTTTCTGTGTCTGACAAAGAAGTCGTGTGGTCAAGATCGATTCAATTTTTATGGAATGAAAAGGCAAAAGATGCGATAAAAGAAACCTTTCGGTGCGTATTGATCCCCTAGCTATCGATTGTCAGGGCGCCAAGATTCACGCCCTTGGAGTTCTGTCAATAACTGTACGCACATACCGCAAGAAAAACTGATTTAATGAAAATCTCCCAACTCGCGCCTTGTTCAATGGACAATTGGGGTAGAGGAAGAGATTAGTTTTCCGTGTGCAGAAGCTTCATTAGGCAACTTCTGGGATGACTACTTCCCCCCTAAATACTCCGCCAACGCTCGGTTCGCGCTCTCGAACTCTTCCTTATGTTTTATATCTTTCTTTACCGACTCCCTCAAAGCAGAGATTTCTTCTGAAGAATAAAATCGTGCCAAAATATCAATTAGCCCATCATCTCCAATAATTTCAGCGAATGTACTTCTCGAAGAAATCAGCGATCCCCCAGATGGCTTAGATTTATATGTATCCTCAACAATCCTGTAGAAAGCCTTAATTCTCCCTCTACCACGCTCACTCAGCGCCAAGTAGTTCATACAGAGCGTTGGGTTCTTCTCAAAGAGAGACCCCTGGGATTTAATCAACTTCACGCACAAACGGTACTGACCTGAATGGTATAGCCATTGCATCTTGTAGATAAAGCGGTTCCTGTCCAGAGGCTTATGATTTAGAACTATCTTTTGAAGGCGACAGAAAAACTCATAAAGCTCGTAAAAATTACGATAGCGGTAACTGATAGATGGGTTAACCGGTAGGAGTACATGTCCATTTATAGTGGTTCCACAGGGTCTCTTAACGTTGTGCCCGTTAAAGTCATATGCGCGGATTTTTTCCCTTATATTCTCAAGGAGAACGAGCTCCTCGGCAGTGGCGTAGGTATGAAAACTTAGCACCTTGTTAGCCAGTTCATCAATATCTAAAGCCCGACCTAGGATCTCTTCGCCAACCACAAGGAAAGAATTTCTTATGTTAGCGTCATACAAATAAGATTCGTTAAGACACTTATTTTGAAGTCCGAGATGGATGTCATCTTCAGAAAGTTTCCCTGAGCGAATCTCTTTCTGGAAGAAAGACGGACTACTGGAACTATGACGCATCAGCAAGTCAAACAGCGAAAACAACTGACTGTATACGTCAAATAGCGAAAGCTCAACGATCGGCCTTAGCTTTTTACGACGTTTTCGCTCTGGAATATATGAGAACGATAGCCAAAAAATAATTGCCGAAAAAACCGATAAAAAAATTGGTAGAAGGACTTTGCTTTGCTTCGCCCATACACTAAGGAATATCAGACCCTCTCGCACTTGGTCACTAGCAATATCTATCAGCTCTTCCAACAATGCCATCTCCTAAAATTGCCTCACTTTCGCCTTGACTACCGCCTTTTCGGCCGTAGCGAAGCGCAGCAGAAAATAGATTCCAGATCACGCAAAGAAAAAAATCCCGCTTGCTCGGTTTATCTAACCCTGTGTTCCTGCAATTCATTTCCTGTACACTCCTTGTAAAGTTTGTTCATTGGATTATATGTTCTCTCTAACTCCCTTTTGGCGTAGTCTAAAAATCCACTTTTCCTAATATCATGCGGGAACGGCTCGTTATTTTTCTCAGCAAGAAGACCCTTAATGAGCCCACCCCTAACGTGAGCCATAGTCCTCACCCCTTCGTATGAGGACTGGGCTAGATTAAATAAATTGGCGTCTAGCTCCGCAATGCCAGAAATGAACTTTTCATAGCACTTATCATGAACTACCGGTATCAAGCTGCTTTCTAGCAACTCATCGCCATCATATCCATGTATGTACTCTTTGCCAGACTCTTTTATGAGAAGTGTGTACCTAGCATTTGGATGATCTTCTTCTTGTGCTTCTATATCATTTACAATTCCAACCAGTCTTTTATATGACCAAAGATTGAACTCCAACTCCTCAGAAATTAAAGACTTATATGCAAATAACTTTCTTCTTGATTCTCGATTTTTTTTGAAAAACTCTAAAACCTCTTTAACTATAAAAAGTAATATTGCCACAATTACTGTAGCAGGCAGAATATTTGCTTTCCCACTTGCAACCTTATCGGCCAAACTAGAAAATTTTGGTGAAGAGACCACCTCCAATGAAAAAGAGAAAATGATATATGCAAATGCCAGCAGGGCGACTGCAAATATTGCCCCTACCATTTCTGGCAAAACACTCTTCAATAGTGATTTAATGATTGTTCTCCTTGATCCCAACACATCGATGGTCGCACGACCGAAGCGTAAAGCAACGGAATCCAGCCATGGGCGTCATTGATTAACTTTTTAAGTGTCTTTTTTCAAAAGAAATGCTATTAGCTGAGAGAACCTCTGCTTCTGAAGAACTGATAAAAAGTACTTTTCCCTTTATTTTCTCCATGACAGTACAAGCCTGAAATATGCTCTCCCTTTTACTTTAAATTCATTCTTGCTTTAGGCGCATCAATATCGCTCACCCTAGGAGCTGTACTATGCATAGTTACTTCTGTCGCGGTTCAAACCTGACACTAAGGCTCAAAACAATCTCTGATTCGCGAGAATCTCCTTTTGGTAGATTTCCGCGACTTCTTCAAACCTCTCGTAACTACCACCGAACATACCTGCGCGCATAGGCCCCCAATTGTCCTTGAGTTGTGCGGCTTCGCTCCTAAGCTTTTGGAATGGAGAAATTCCCATTCTTCGGCCCTTCCAGCCAAATCTTCCAACGGGTCCCCAACAATAACCATCATCTTGCTTTTTGAGGTCGGCCGCCACCAAAGCAAAAAGTATTTCAAACTCATCAAACACCCGTTCATACGCCTTGCCTAGGAAAAATAGGTCATCCAAGCCGGGTTGTAGAAGTTTGTAAAGATATTCACTCATTGGTGTAAAATTTCGCTCGTGCTCGGGTATTCGTTTGAAAACATCGGCCAGCTCCCCTGCGGCATTCCCAACTTTTTGGACAAATAGTGATTCACTAGTCTCGTTACCTGACAACCCTAGTTTCGTATAAAAAATTGTTGAGAGGCTCTTGTAATTTTTCCTTTCAACGGCGGCTATTCCGGCACTGTAAACCAAAAGCAAAAGGGGATACCACCTAAGATTCGCCCATACTACAAGACCACCCTGGCTTTCTAATAACCTGTCGCATGATCTAGAGATTATTTTGGAGAGCGAATTTAGTTGATTGTCACTCGCCCAGTGCGACAAGCAAGCGACTATTGCGGATAAGTCTTTGGTGTGGCTTTCATAAGCCGAGATCCGCTCCAATAATTCTTCGTCAGAAAATCTTCCATTCACTGCGAAATTATCTTCGCTTGTAGAAGACAGGAAACGCCTTACTTCCTCAATAACGTAATCGTGCAATTTTATTTGTGAGCTATCGGATGATATCAATTCTTTGAGATATTCGACCTTTTCCTCAGTTGTCTGCGCATTCCTTACTTCATCTACATACGGTATGGTTATCAGATCATCATTACCCATAGTGCCATCCTCTGACTCCGACTCCGAGTCAGGGACGGATATAATGAAATCTCCGTCACCATCGAATTGGCCGTAATGAGGTGTTTGCTCCGAGTTAATATCATTTGCAATGTCAGCACCGGTGTTAAAAGTCCGTAAATTACCAACTTAGATTGTCCTCCCAACCCAAATGGGGTTTCCTTGTTTGCGACCAAGCATCGAGGACACCACCATGTTGAGCCGAGAGGACTTCTACATGATAAAGCAACTTCGCAAAGAGGGGGCACACATCGTGGATATTGCCCACCGTCTGGGCTGCTGTGAGCGCACGGTACGTCGCTACCTGGCACTGCCCGCCCCCAAAACCGGACGCCGTAATCAACCCCGAGGCAGCAAGCTCGATCCCTTCAAGTCGTTCATCGACCAGCAGTTGGCCGAAGGTGTCTGGAACGCTGAGGTGATCCTTCATAAAATCAAAGACTTAGGCT
>NZ_AUHU01000004.1 GCF_000423345.1 Marinimicrobium agarilyticum DSM 16975 | reverse complement strand
CATCCGTGGCGGCCGAGCTCCAATCAGGACCGTGCTCTACATGGCAATGATGTCAGCCATTCAACACAACCCGGTGATGAAGCGGTTCTACCACTCTTTGGTCAACGCTGGCAAACACAAAAAGGTGGCGCTGACGGCTTGCATGCGCAAGATGGTGACGATTCTTAATGCCATGGTTCGGGATGACTGCCTATGGCAAGAAGCTTAAATTTTTAGCCTGTAGGTGTTGACCGGGGATCACAGTCGCTGGTTATGTGTCTGCGACATTGCTAGATCTTTCCAACCAAGTAGAGCGCAGAAAATAGTAAAGTCAACATGCCTACCACGCTACACCAAAAACCGGTATTACGCGCTCCGTACTGTTCGAGATATACCACTTGAGAAGAAGACGGATACTTCCCCAAGGTAATAAACTTGCAGATCGGCCAGCCAACCCAGTAGCAAATTGTTCCGAAGAAGATCTCTGCGAGAATATATTCTATTCCTCGAAGAAACCCTTTCCCTACTTCTCCGACTAGATCATCCATACATTTTCTCTTGAGTACACATAACGCTGCCAACACGCGCAGCTTTGTGTGGAGGCGAAGCCGCAACGGAAAAGCTGTCGCCGTGGTTGGCCTTGTTAGCAGTTTTTAGCACGGGAAAGCACCTTTTTAATGAATGGCCACTTTTTCTGAGTATACGCTTCTCGATCATAAGCCACTTCAGCAGCCAGAGATTTTTTCAGCTCTGCGTACTCTCCGGCCAATTTCGGACTCTGCGTAAGCATGTTCCGAAAAGTGATTCGCTCTTGCCAGAGTGGGCTTTGATATGGGACCAAATGTAAATGATGTGTGCGAAACTCCGGTGAAGGCTTACAGAACCAATGCATAACTTCAGACTTGTACGGATAGTAGCAATAACCATTAGATTGCAGAATCTCGATAGCACCTTTAGAGGACTCCAAGTCTTTAACTCCAAACATTATATCGATTATTGGTTTTGCAACCATACCTCGTACAGCAGTGCTGCCAACGTGCTCCACTGAGCCAACAAGCCAAGTACCAATTATCTCGAGTAGGAACGCGCGCTCCTGTTCAAAACGTTCGGGCCACTCAGCGTTGTACTCCTCCAACTCAACTTTCATTTGGCACCCTTAAGACTGCTAACGCTGAGCTAAAGTGCGCCGCATGCGGCGTCACTTTTGAGCGACTTGTTAGCATTGTATTCTTCGAATGCCTCAGTCTGAAAGCGACGGTAGCCGTCCTTCTCCCACGACGAACAGATGTTGGTGGTAAACCTGCCCTCATGCTCATAGATGAATACCATATAAACCTTCCCGATCTCAAAATCCATTCCACACGATGAGGTGTTTTTATTGGACCAAACAGCGATTGACGAACGCGAATTTCCCTTATATACGACAATCGGACGTAATATATACTTATTTTTAAACAGGGAATAGAACCACCTATTTTTCAGAACTTCAGCTTCCACCACGTAGGATGCGCCTTGTTCCATAGCCTGAAAATCCATATCCTCGACGCAGCTACAGCCATATGCTTTGACGCTACTAAAAAGCAGTGCGTAAAATACCAGCATCAATCGCATACTCGGCTCCAATGCATGCTAACAGCTGTATATCGAGCCGGCACGCTTTTGCGTCGAAGGTAAAGGTGGGATAACGAAGGTAAGGCATTGAAATTTAATCATTTTTCGAAAACTATCCACTTCACCCCGGGTATAAAAGTGTGCTGGCACGCTTTCTCCTGATTACGGGCACGCTTATTGCCCACTGCTTCCCGTAAGCTATTGATTTTTCAGGATTGTTGCTTTTCAGTGGGGCAGAAAGCGTGCGCTGCCTAGAGGTAAAGTGTGCCCTACTTTTTCAAGGATTTAAATATATGGCGTAGAAATCTATCACTAAACGTACTGGCCGGCGCAATAGCCGCTAGCCCAGGCCCACTGAAAGTTATAGCCTCCCAACCAGCCGGTGACATCCAGGACCTCCCCCACAAAGTAGAGCCCAGACACGTTTTTTGCTTCAAAGGTCTTGGAGGAAACCGCGTCGGTATCCACCCCGCCGCGGGTCACCTCCGCCGTCCGATAACCTTCCGTTCCCGGCGGTACAATTTGCCAGCGGTGAAAGCCGTCGCACAGGGCCGCCATTTCCTTGCGGCTCAGCTCCGCCAGGGGCTTCTCCCGCACCGCCTTGGGGAACAGGGGCAACTCAAGCCAGGTTTCCACAAAGCGCCGTGGCAGGTAACGGGAAAGACGGTTTTTCAGGGTTGTTTTCTGGCCGTCCGCCCGCCACTGCTCCAACAGTTCCTCCAGAGACTCCGTCGGCAACAGGTCGATGGTCACCGCCTCACCGGTGTGCCAATAGTTGGAGATTTGCAGAACCGCCGGGCCACTCAGGCCGCGGTGGGTGAACAACAGCGCCTCGGCGAAACGCTGGTCGCCGCATTCCGCAGTAACCGGGAGAGACACGCCTGAGAGCGACTGGGCGATCTCGAGCCAATGGCCGCTCAAGGTAAAGGGCACGAGAGCGGCTTCCCGCTCGGTGACGGGCAGACCGAATTGCTGGGCGACGCGGTACCCATAGCCGGTGGCGCCCATGGTCGGGATGGAGAGTCCGCCGGTCGCAATCACCAGCGACTCACACTGGATGCCGCCCAACGTGGTAGTGAGGGTGAAACCGCTCTCCCGCTGTTCAATGGTTTCAACGGCACAGCGGGTTCGAACCTCGACGCCGCCCTTGTCGCACTCCGCCAAGAGGATATCCAGAATATCCCGGGACTTGTGATCGCAGAACAACTGACCCAGTGTTTTTTCATGATAGGCAAGGTCGTAACCGTGCACGAGATCGAGGAAGTCGTAGGGCGTATACCGGCGGAGGGCCGAAATGCAGAAGTGGGGGTTCCGGGAAATGAATTGCTCCGGGGTCACATTGACGTTGGTGAAATTGCAACGCCCGCCGCCGGACATCAGAATTTTTTTGCCCACTTTGTTGGCGTGATCGAGAACCGCCACCCGACGCCCGCGCTGTCCGGCGGTGGCCGCACACATCAGGCCGGCCGCCCCGCCGCCGATAACAATCACATCGTATTCAGTCATGAAGCAGCATCGGACTGTTTGCGGGCTTTGGCCTCGGCCCGGCGCTGACGGAAAAAGTCGGTCAGCTGTTGTTGGCAGGCTTCCATCAGTACGCCGCCTTCCACTTCCATCAGATGGTTGTAGTAAGGCGTATGAGCCAGCTGGTTGCGGCTTTCCACCACCCCGGCCTTGGGCTCGGTGGTGCCGTAGACCAGACGCGAGATGCGAGCGTGAATCAGAGCGCCGATGCACATGGTGCAGGGCTCGAGCGTGACGTACAACGTAGTGCTGGGCAGACGGTAGTTCTGTTCGCGCCCGGCGGCGTCACGCAGCGCGATTACTTCCGCATGGGCGGTGGGATCGTGGGCGCTGATGGGCTGATTGAAACCTTCGCCGATCACCGCGCCCGCGCGAACGATCAACGCGCCCACCGGCACTTCACCGAGCGCGCTGCCCTGCTCGGCCAACGCCAGGGCTCGACGCATCCAGTATTCGTCCGAGGTTTCCTGCTCGCTCATTACTGCCCTGCCCACAGGTCACCTTTTTCCATGGGCGCCACAAACGCAAACCGCGGGACGGTTTCACCGGCCACTTCCACCGACTCGGTAAACATCGACAGGGGCCTTACCCACAAACTGTAATCCCCGTAGAGGCAGCGGTACACCACCATTGCCTCGCCGGTTTCGCTGTGGGTCGCCACATCCAGTACCTGGTAGTCCTTGCCTTTGTAATGGCGATACCGGCCGGGCAGTAACGCCTTTGCCGGGATCTCGTCCGATCGTTTCATGTTGAATCTCACTGTCAGTTTTCAGCTCGCCGGCATTGAATTCAAAGAATGCCTTGCGCCCGCAAGCGGCTCAGGTCGCTCTCGCTCAGCCCCAGCGCTTCGGTCAGTACCGCATCGGTATGGCTACCCACCTCGGGCCCGGGCCAGTCGGTCCGCCCCGGGGTATTCGCCAGGCGGGGCATGATCGCGGGGATGTTGAGCGGTTTACCGTTGATCTCCACCTGCTCAAACAGCCCCCGGGCCTGGAAGTGGGGGTCCGCCATCATGTCCGCGACATTGTAAATCGGACCGGAGGGGACCCGCGCCGCTTCCAACACCGCCAGCAGCTCTACGGAATCCAGCGTCTGGCACCACTGCGACAGGGCCTGATCAATTTCCTCCACGCATTCCACCCGACCGGCGTTGGTCGTCATTCGCGGGTCTTCCGCCATCTCGGGCCGACCGGCGGCGCGCATCAATCGCTGGAAAATCGAGTCGCCATTCCCACCGATCACCACGTACTTGCCGTCTTTGCAGCGGTAGGTGTTGGTGGGGACAATGCCGGTCACGGTGGTACCGGAAGGCTCACGAATCAGACCGGCGCCGTCGTACTCGGGCACGACTGCTTCCATCAGGTTGAACATGGCTTCGTACAGCGCGACGTCGACCACCTGGCCCTCTCCCCCGCCGTCGCGCTCCCTTTCCAGTAACGCCAGGGTAATGCCCAGCGCGGCGTGCAGGCCGGCAATGGTATCACCAATGCTGAGGTTCGGCCGCACCGGCGCCTCGCCGGGATAACCATTGACGTACCGAAAGCCGCTCATGCCTTCACAGACCGACGCAAAGCCCGGCTTTTTGGCGTAAGGGCCAGTTTGGCCGAAACCGGAAATACGCGCGTATACCAGCGCCGGATTGCGGGCTTTCACCGCGTCGGGGCCAAGCCCCCAGTCTTCCATCACACCGGGGCGAAAGTTCTCAATCAGTACGTCGGCACTGTCGATCAATTGCGCCGCAATTTTCCGCCCCTCTTCCTGTTTTAGGTCGAGGGTCACGCTTTTTTTATTGCGCCCGAGGCTGCGCCACCAGAGGGAGGTGCCGTCTTCCACGACTCGCCAGCCGCGCAGCGCATCACCCTTGCCCGGCGGTTCGATCTTGATGACTTCGGCCCCGAAGTAGGCGAGCATACAGCCGGCAAAAGGCCCGGCAATCAGTTGGCCGAGCTCGATGATACGAACACCCTCAAGAGGGCGGCGGGCGTTGGCTTTTGACATGCTAAGGCACCAGAATAATTTTACCGATCAAGCGGTTGGATTCCATCAGTTCGTGGGCACGGGCCACCTCGGCCAGGGCAAAACGGTGGTTGACCTGCGGTTTGATTCGGCCGAGCGCAATCAGTGGCCAGACGCGTTGTTCCAGCTCACGGGCGATACCGGCTTTGACCTCGGCACTCTGCGCTCTGAGGGTGGAGCCGGTTAGCGTGAGGCGTTTGAGCATCAAGGGCAGAAAATCCACTTCCGCCTTGCTGCCTTTGAGGTAGGCGATATTCACAATGCGCCCTTCCGGCGCGGCGGCCTTGAAGTTTCGCTGGATATAATCGCCCCCGACCATGTCCAGGATGACATCCGCTCCGAGGCCGTCGGTAAAGGCTTTGACTTCCGTCTCGAAGTCCTCGTCCCGATAGCAGATGGCCCGGTCGGCTCCCAGGGCGCGGCAGGCGTCGCATTTCTCCCGGCTGCCGGCGGTCACGATAACGGTATGGTCCAGCGCTTTGGCCAGTTGAATCGCCGCCGTTCCGATGCCGCTCGCGCCGCCATGAACCAGCAGAGTTTCCCCCGGTTGCAGCTGCGCCCGCTGCCACAGATTGTGCCAGACGGTGAACAGCGTCTCGGGCAAGGAGGCCGCCTCCTCCAGGGAGATGCCCTCCGGTACCGGCAGACACTGGGCGGCGGGGGCGAGCACATGGTCCGCGTAGCCTCCACCGTTGACCAGGGCACAGACCTCATCCCCCGGACGCCAACGAGTGACCGATTCACCGCAGGCCACCACACGTCCGGAGACTTCCAGCCCCAAGACGGGCGACGCGTTCTCCGGCGGTGGGTACAGCCCTTTGCGCTGAAGCACATCGGGACGGTTGACGCCGGCGGCCGCCACCTCAACCAATACTTCATCGGCCGAGGGACGCGGCCGCTTCCCGTGGGCCAGCCTCATTCGGTCGGCTTCACCCGGCTCCGGAAGGTCGATATAACGGCTCAGGGGTTCACTGTCACTCATCAGGGCTCCAGGCGGTCGATCGTCCAGTTTCCATCGGCTTGCAGGTTGTACTCGAACCGATCGTGGAGGCGGTAGGCACCCCCCTGCCAGAATTCCACCTGGTGAGGACGAACCCGGAAGCCGCCCCAGAACTCCGGGAGCGGCACTTCCCCGCCTTCAAAACGTTGCTCGACGTCCCGGTAGTGCGCCATGAGTGCATCCCGGGACTCGATGGCGCGACTCTGGTGCGAGGCCCAGGCCGACAGCTGGCTTTCGCGGGGGCGGCGATGGAAGTAATGGGCGGCATCCTCCCGTGACAGACGTTCCACTTTGCCGCAGACATCCACTTGCCGCTCCAGGATATGCCAGGGAAAATGCAGGCTGACTTTGGGGTTGGCCTCAAGCTCGTGGGCCTTGCGGCTACCATAATTGGTATAGAAGACAAAGCCGTCCTCATCCAGGTCCTTCAAAAGCACAATGCGCTGCGACGGCTGGCCATCCGGAGCAGCGGTCGCCAGCACCATGGCCGTGGGATCGGGGATGTCCGCCTCCACCGCCTGCTCCATCCAGCGCTCGAACTGTTCCACAGGGCTGGCACTCAAATCCTCAAGATGAAGCCCACCACGCAAGTACTCCCGTCGCAGACTCTGTAAATCAAGACCCATGCTTATTACTCCCGTATGACTGATTGGCTCCGGGGCCTACCCGGGAAGGTTCTGGCGGAAAACGGTCGCGCGCTCATGACCTTCCAGCGTATAGTACTGATTATTACCAACGCCGTTAACCAAGACTATGACACATAATAACCCGATCCTCGGCATTATCCTCGCCGGAGGACTCGCCCGCCGAATGGGTGGCGGGGACAAATGCCTGCTACCCCTCGGGGGACGTACGCTGCTGGATCGTGCCATCCGCAAAGCAAGACCCCAGGTGGATGAGCTGCTGCTCAACGCCAACGGCAACCACCTGCGCTTTACCCGCAGCGGGCTCACTGTCCTGTCGGATGAGTATCCGAACTTTCCGGGGCCGCTGGCGGGTATCCACGCCGGACTGGAATGGCTGACTCATCACCGCCCCGACGCCGAGTGGCTGGTCAGCTTCGCCAGCGACACCCCTTTCTTCCCCACTGACTTGGTGCCCGCGCTGCTTGAGCAGGCACTGGACACCGAGGCTGACCTGGCGGTGGCGAGCTCCGAGGGCCGCCTGCACCCGATTTTCGCACTCTGGCACCGTCGCTTGCTGCCTGCGGTCAGGGACGCGCTCAAGGCCGAGAAGAGCCCCAGACTTCAGGACTGGGCTCAGGCTCAACGCTGGGTCGAAGCGCCCTTTTCCCGGCACGGCTATGACCCGTTTTTCAATATCAACCAACCTCAGGACCTGCACAACGCCGAGGCTTTCCTCCCGCTGGCAGACGAGGCTGAGCGCTGAGTTTGCTTCCCCTGTACAGGTGCAATCGGCACCTTTTTCCGCTACAATCCGCGCCCTTCTTACCCAGGCATCCGAACCGGCCGCCCTGTCGATCCGACTGCCGACGATAACAACACCCATCACCGGTCACAGCGACCTGGCCTCGTGGATATTCCCGTCGCCCGTCCTCCCTGATTTGCAAGGGTCGCTTGCCCGCCGGTACTCACTGTTCAACCTGTCCAGAGTCCGTGAGTCTTCAGCGGCCACCTGCGACATAAACTGAAAACTGCTGGAAACCTATGTTCACACACATTCGACAGAACTGGTTCTCAAATCTCAAAGGTGACAGCCTGGCGGGCATCGTGGTCGCTCTGGCGCTGATTCCCGAAGCCATCGCCTTTTCCATCATTGCCGGCGTGGACCCCAAGGTCGGCCTGTACGCCTCTTTCTGTATCGCCGTGGTCACTGCTTTTGCCGGCGGTCGGCCGGGGATGATCTCTGCCGCCACCGGCGCCATGGCGCTGCTGATGGTGACGCTGGTCAAAGAGCACGGCCTGGAATACCTGCTTGCCGCGACCCTTTTGACCGGCGTGTTCCAGATTGTGGCGGGTATTTTCAAACTGGGTGGGCTGATGCGTTTTGTATCGCGCTCGGTGGTTACCGGGTTTGTGAATGCGCTGGCCATCCTCATCTTTCTGGCCCAATTGCCGGAAATTACCGGCGAGAACGCCACGCTCACGGTCTACCTCATGCTCGCGGCGGGCCTTGGCATCATCTATCTTTTCCCGCTGCTGACCAAGGCGGTGCCTTCGCCCCTGGTGTGCATCGTGTTCCTCACCGGTGTGGCCCTGTATTTTGGCCTGGATCTGCGCACGGTGGGCGACATGGGCGAGTTGCCGGACAGCCTGCCGGTGCTGCTGTGGCCCGAGGTACCACTGAACTTAGAAACGCTGCAGATCATTTTTCCCTACTCCATCACCCTGGCGGTGGTCGGGCTGCTGGAGTCCATGATGACCGCTACCATTGTCGACGACCTGACCGACACACCCAGCAATAAGAACCGCGAGTGCATGGGTCAGGGCGTGGCCAATATCGGCTCTGGCCTGCTCGGGGGCATGGCCGGGTGCGCGATGATCGGCCAGTCGGTAATCAATGTGAAATCCGGTGGCCGGACCCGCCTGTCGACACTGGTGGCGGGTGTTGGGCTACTGATCATGGTGGTCTTCCTGGATCAATGGGTGGCGGCCATTCCCATGGCGGCCCTGGTGGCGGTAATGATCATGGTGTCCATCGGGACCTTCAGCTGGTCCTCCGTGAAGAACCTGAAGGATCACCCCAAAAGCTCCAGTATCGTGATGGTCTCGACGGTGGTGGTTGTGGTGGCCACCCACAACCTGGCCCTGGGCGTGCTCGTGGGCGTGCTGCTCAGCGCTCTGTTTTTTGCGCGTAAAGTGGGGGATATTCTCTATATTGGCTCGTCCCTCTCAGATGATGGGGAGCACCGCACCTACAACGTGGTGGGCCAGGTCTTTTTTACCTCCGCCGAACAGTTTATCGACGGCTTCGATTTCAAAGAAGCGATCGAAAACGTTACCATCGACCTTCACCGGGCGCACTTCTGGGACATTACTGCGGTCAGTTCCCTGGACAAGGTGGTTCTGAAGTTCCGCCGCGAAGGGACCGATGTTGAGCTGGTGGGTCTGAACGAAGCGAGTGCAACGCTGGTCGACCGCTTCGCCGTGCATGACAAGCCCGACGACGTCGAACAACTGATGGGCCACTGAGAAAAGGGATAAAACCTATGCATAACAAAGTCATTGCCTGCATTGATGATTCCCAGTATGCCGAATCGGTGTGCGACTACGCCGCCTGGTCCGCCCAGCGCCTGGAAGCACCGCTGAGCCTTCTGCATGTATTGGACGAACCCGGCAAAACCCGCAAACAGAACCTCAGCGGCAGCATCGGTTTTGGCTCCCAGGAGGCGCTTCTGGAAGAGCTGGCCAGCCTGGACGAGCAACGGGCAAAGATCGCGATGGAACACGGACGGTTAACCCTGAAGGCGGCCCGCGAGCGAGCCGAGGCCCAAGGCATCAGTGGCATCGAAACTCGTCAGCGCCATGGTGAACTGGTCGATGCTCTCGCGGATCTGGAAGCGGAAACGCGGATGCTGGTGGTGGGTAAGCGCGGCGCCGACACCGCCTCGGCACACGGCCATATCGGTAGCCACCTCGAACAGATCATCCGGACGCTGCACCAGCCCATTCTGATCGCTCAACAGAGCTTCGAGCCGCCTCAGGCCATCATGATGGCGTTTGACGGCAGCGCCACCACCCGCAAGGGCGTGGAGATGGTCGCGGCGAGCCCACTCTTTCGCGGTATTCCCGTTCACCTGGTAATGGTGGGAACGGATAGCGACAGCCATCGGGAACAGCTGGAATGGGCCCGGAAGACCTTGACCGACGCGGGCTTTGAAGCGCCCGCCACTCTTGTGGCGGGGGACCCGGAGACGGCGTTGGAAGAATACCAGCACACTCACGACATTGACTTGCTGATCATGGGTGCCTACGGGCACTCGCGTATCCGCCATCTGATCGTGGGCAGCACCACGACCGCAATGATCAGTAAGACACGTATTTCCCTTATGGTTCTGCGTTAAGACTATGGTGGGATTTCCGGGTTGGTGGTACGCGCTGTGTCGGTGGCAGTTTGTGCTCCTGCTGGTGATTTATACTTATATGGGCCTGACCACTTCTGCCGGGCCCCATATCCCGCAGTACAACGACAAGGTGATGCATTACCTGGGCTACCTGGTGGCGGGGTTATCCATTACCGCCGCCCTACCCGGCTGGCCCTGGTGGCAACGGGCGCTCCTACTGCTTGGCTATTCGGGCCTGATCGAGGTGCTGCAACACTTTATGCCGCCCAGAACACTCAGCCTGGGGGATATGATGGCCAATGCCCTGGGCATTGGCTCCGGCCTTTTGCTCATCGGCGCCTTCAGGAAGTATCTGCCTCGCTGGAGCCACCAATTATTCCGGGGCTGAGGGCGAGTCACCCACCCTCTGGCCGTGCTTCTGGCGCCGATGAAGCAAGGTGGTGTAAGCCCCCAATGCAGCCACCAGCGCCAATATCCAGCCAAATATCCGCAGCACGAAAATCGGGAGCCAATGGGCATCACCCTCACGCGGCTTGACGGCATAGTCCCAGCGCCGCTCGGACGATAGTGTCACCGCCTCAGGCGCTTCGAATACCTCAGGCCGTCCCCACAGGAGCATTGGCGTTTCCCCGCGCCGGGAGCGCACCGCAAACGTGTGCCGACCATCTCGCTCCTGCTGGGCAAACATCGAATTCAACAGCGGCTCGGCATCAATTACTGTGGATAGCAGCCCCCAGTAGTCGTTATCGATATAAATGGGATCCCGGTAGACAAAAGCCGTGCCGCCCTGAAGCAGCGACACATTTTCCGACAACACCGGACGGCGTTCCTCAATGGCCCGCTTTACATCGGGCCACTGCTGTTCCAGCTCGCGGTAATCGAGTCCGATCGCCGCTTCGTTTCGTTCATGGGGATAGACGTAGCTCAGCTCATAGCCCACGGCGACACCAAAGTTACGCACCACGGGCGTGGTTTCGTAGGCGACTCTCAAAATGCCGAGAATCTCATCACGTTCCAGCGACTGATGGCGAACGGAGAAGTAGCCCGCCAGTCCACGTGTCAGATACAGCACCCCATTGAGCTCTCGCTCGGCACGGGAGCGCAGATCGGCGGCAAAAGCTAACGCTTGCAGACGTTGGTCACTATCCACTTTCGCTTTGTAAGCAAAAATGACCCCTTCCACAATACTGATAACCAGCAGAAAGAAGAGTGCGGGAAGGACCAGAGGCGAGCGGTTTGCGATCGGTGGGCTCAAACGGATTCCTCTTGAAGGCCAAAACAGCTCGTCCTCATCATACCCCGACCGATCAGTCTACGCCAGAATCCCCCAGGGTCTCCCACAGAAAGTCGGCCACCTCGTCGGCCGTTGGCTGCAACCAGGGATCGAATAACCAGAATGTGTGGGGGGTATTGTCGAACTTCTCCGTCCGGTAAGGCACGCCCAGCGGCTTCATTTTCTCTATCATCTCATCGCGCCCCACCCCAAAGCGCTCCCGGGCGCTGTTCAGATAGAAAATGGGCGGCATGTCTTCGTGCACATAGTAAGTGGGAGACCCCTTATGCCAGCGCTCGGTCTGCTCAGCATAGCGCCCGCCAAACCAGGAACCGGCAGCGGAGGGATTTTTGCTCGGATCATCCTCGTGCTTACGCGCCTCCTCCGAGGTGAAGTCCGACAGACCGTCGATATTGACGATGGCCTGAACATCACTGGAGACCTCACTGCTCGCTTGTTGTGGGTCGAAGTAGGTATTTCCCGCCGTGACGCCGGTCAGGCTGGCAATCTGGCCCCCCGCCGATGTGCCACCAACTGCGATTTTGTCGGGATCCACCCCATAGGCATCGGCGTTTTGGCGAAGCCAGCGAATCGCGGCCTTCACATCGTGAATCGCCGCGGGGAACTGGGCTTCCGGCGCCAGCCGATAGCTGATATTCGCGGCCACGATACCTCGCTGCGCGAGCGCCTGGGCCAGAGGCGTCAGGTTTTCCCGGTAACCGGAGCGCCAGCCACCGCCGTGGACCAGCACAATCGCGGGCCGAGCCTGAGCGACGCGCTCTTCCGGTCGATAGAGATCCAGCTGCAACGCCCGACGCCCGTACTGTACGTAGGTCAAGTCGTGTTCCGCAATGACACCTTCGGGCAGCTCTCGGCTGGCTATCTCAATAAACGGGAAGTTTTTGACTTCTTTTTCAAAGGTATTTTCCGCCGTGTAGGTATTTTCAAACTTCACTGGCGGTTCGGTGATGACGCCGTTTGAACAGGCGACGGTGATGAGGGGAATCAACCCTACGATGAATTTTTTCATTCTGCTCTCTCACTTTATGTTGTTATAGCACTGACGAATGGCGGTGTTAAAACCGCCATAAAAAAGGCCAGCAAATGCTGGCCTTTTTTAAACGATACCGCGAACACTCACCTCATCAGAGCAACAGACGACGAACGTCGGCCAGCACTCCAGACAGGTAGGTGAAGAAGCGGCCGGCATCGGCGCCGTTAACCGCGCGATGGTCGTAAGACAGGGAGATCGGCAGCATATTGCGCGGCACAAACTCACTGCCATTCCACACGGGCTTCATCTGGGCGCGCGAGACCCCGAGAATACCCACTTCCGGGGTATTCACAATAGGCGTGAAGCCGCTGCCGCCCATGGCACCAAGGCTGGAGATGGTAAAGCAGCCGCCCTGCATTTCTGCGGCGGTCAGCTTACCGTCTCTTGCTTTCTTCGCCATGGTCAATGCTTCTTCCGCCAACTCCCACAGGCCTTTCTTATCCACATCCCGAATGACCGGCACCACCAGCCCGTTGGGCGTGTCCACCGCCATGCCAATATGGATATATTTCTTCTGCACCATGTGCTCGCCATCGTGATGCAACGACACATTGAAGCTGGGTTCCGCTGCCAGCGCCGAGGCACAAGCCTTCAGCAGGAACGGCAGTGGTGTCAGCTTGGTACCCCGCTTCTCCGCTTCGGCCTTGAGCCCCTGGCGGAAGTTTTCCATTTCGGTGATATCGACGTCGTCCCACTGGGTAACATGGGGAACGTTCAGCCAGCTGCGGGTCATGTTATCGGCGGTGAGCTTCTTGATCTTGCTCATTTTCACCGTTTCAATCTCACCGAATTTGGCAAAGTCGACTGGCGGTACACGAGGAATCGCGCCACCCGCGCCGGCCACCGCACCACCGCCGGACTGGGACGTGGTAACGATATTCTTCACGTAGTCGCGAACATCGTCTTTGGTCACGCGTCCACGCGGGCCGGAGCCTTTCACCTTGGCCAGATCCACGCCCAACTGGCGACCCAGCTTCCGAACCGCCGGACCGGCGTAGACGTCGCCACTGTTGATCACCTGCTCGCTGGCAGCCGTGGCTGTAGCGGGTGAACCGGAGGATTCGGCTTTCTGCTCGGCCGGCTCAGCTTTGGACGAAGCGGACTCGGACGGCTTGGTGTCAGCCTCTGCCTTGGGGGCCGCTTCCGCTGAGCCGCCGGTGGTTTCCACCACACCAATTTTGTCACCCTGGGAGACTTTGTCGCCCTCTTTCAGGGCAATGCTTTTGACCTTGCCGGAAACGGGCGAAGGGATTTCCATGGACGCCTTGTCGGTTTCCAGGACGATCAGTGAATCGCCCTCGGAAACCTCGTCGCCCTCTTTGACGCAGACTTCAATCACTTCCACGCCTTCGGAACCGCCAATATCCGGAACGGGAACATCCTGCGCGCCACCGCTCTGAGCGGCCTGCGCCGGTTTCTCCGCCGGAGCCTCTGAGGAAGAGGTCTCTTTTTCCGTCGCTTCCTCATCGGAACCGCCGGCCGTTTTCATCTTGCCGATCAGATCGCCTTCGGAGACCTTGTCTCCCTCTTTCAGGGCGATGCTGCTGATGGTACCGCCCTGGGGGGAGGGAATTTCCATCGAAGCCTTGTCGGTTTCCAGGACAATCAGCGAATCACCTTCACTGACTTCGTCACCGGCCTTGACGCAGATCTCGATCACTTCCACGCCCTCGGAACCGCCGATATCGGGCACGGGAATATCAACTTCACTGCCGCCTGAAGAAGACTTGCCACTCGCCTCTTTCTTGGGAGCGGCCTCTTTAGATTCGGATTTCTCTTCCGATTTCGGCTCAGAGGTTGACTCCTGGGTGTCCCCATCGTCGCCAGCACCCTCGCTTTCCAGTTCCACCAGCGGGGAGCCCTCGGAGACCTTGTCGCCCTCCTTCACCAGGATCTTGGCGATCTTGCCGCCTTTGGGACAGGGGATGTCCATCGAGGCCTTGTCGGTTTCCAGGGTAACCAGCGTGCCTTCAGCTTCGACGGTATCCCCCACCGCGACGCCAATTTCAATCACTTCAACATCTTCGGAGCCGCCGATATCGGGGACTTTGATGGTTTCTGTGGCCACAGTAACTCCTCACTCACATTCTTGGTGTTCGACCCACCCCCGGGGCTACCCCCGGGGGATACCTTCGTGATTACACGGTCAGGGGGTCGGCCTTGTCCGGATCAATGCCAAACTGTTTAATGGCCTTGCTGACCACATCGGGCTTGATCTTGCCCTGATCCGCCAGGGACTTGAGCGCGGCGATTACCACGAAGTGACGGTCCACTTCGAAGAAATGGCGCAGTTTTTGACGACTGTCGCTGCGACCGAAGCCATCGGTGCCCAATACGGTGAAATCACCCGGCACATAGGGGCGCAATTGCTCGGAGTAGTTTTTCATGTAATCCGTGGCAATGATCACCGGCCCGTCCTGACCTTCGAGCTGTTCGGTCAGGTAGGCTTTGCGCGGGGTTTCCCCCGGGTGCAGCATGTTGTATCGGGTGACACGCTGACCATCTCGGGTCAGTTCGTTCACGCTGGTCACGCTCCAGACGTCCGCTTCCACGCTGAAGTCTTTACGCAACATTTCGGCGGCCGCCCGCACTTCGTTCAGAATGGTGCCGGAGCCCAGCAACTGAACGCGGTTTTTCTTCTTGCTGGTGCCTTTTTCGAGTTGGTAAATCCCCTTGATGATGCCCTCTTCCACGCCTTTCGGCATGTCCGGGTGCTCGTAGTTCTCGTTCATCAGGGTGATGTAGTAGTAGCAGTTTTCCTTGTCCTGATACATACGCTTGAGGCCGTCCTGAACGATGACCGCCACTTCGTAGGAGAAGGTCGGGTCATAGCTGCGGCAGTTCGGAACGGTATTGGCCAAGATATGGCTGTGACCATCCTGGTGCTGCAAACCCTCCCCGTTCAGGGTTGTGCGACCGGCGGTACCACCGAGCAGGAAGCCGCGCGCCTGAGCGTCGCCGGCCAGCCAGGCCAGGTCGCCGATGCGCTGGAAACCGAACATGGAATAGTAAATGTAGAACGGCAGCAGCGGCGTCTGGTGGTTACTGTAGGACGTGGCTGCGGCAATCCATGCCGACATGGAGCCGGCTTCGTTGATGCCTTCCTCGAGGATCTGGCCTTTCTGGTCCTCTTTGTAGTACATGATCTGGCCGGCATCCTGCGGGGTGTACTTCTGGCCTTCCGCCGAATAGATACCCACCTGCCGGAACATGCCTTCCATACCAAAAGTCCGGGCTTCGTCCGGAACAATCGGGACCACTTTATCACCAATATTTTTGTCTTTGATCAGGACATTCAGTACCCGGACAAAAGCCATGGTCGTGGAAATCTCGCGGCCTTTTGAGCCTTCCAGCTGCTTGGCAAACGCATCCAGTTTGGGAATTTCCAGCGCTTCGAAATCCGCCTTGCGCGAGGGCAGGTAACCGTTCAATTCCTTGCGGCGCTCTTGCAGATACTGCATCTCGGCGCTGTCTTCCGGCGGACGGTAGTACGGGATCTTCTCGAGATCTTTGTCTTCAATGGGAATATTGAAACGATCGCGGAAAGTTTTGAGGCCTTCAAGGTCCAGCTTCTTCACCTGGTGGGCGTTGTTCACCGCTTCACCGGTGGGGCCCATACCGTAACCTTTTACCGTTTGCGCCAGAATCACGGTAGGCTGACCCTTGGTGTTCACCGCGTTATGGTAGGCGTTATACACCTTGTGGGCGTCGTGGCCGCCGCGGGCCAAGTGCAGAATTTCATCGTCGGTCATATCTTTGACCAACTCGAGCAGCTCCGGGTATTTACCGAAGAAGTGCTCGCGCGTGTAGGCCCCGCCGTTGGCTTTGTAGTTCTGCATTTCGCCGTCGAGCACTTCGTTCATGCGCTTTTGCAGCAGACCGGTTTTGTCCTTCTCCAGCAGTTTATCCCACTGGCCGCCCCACAGTACCTTGACCACGTTCCAGCCGGCACCGCGGAATGCCCCTTCCAGTTCCTGGACAACTTTGCCGTTGCCACGAACCGGGCCATCCAGGCGCTGCAGGTTGCAGTTGATCACGAAAATCAGATTGTCGAGTTTTTCACGTCCGGCCAGGGAGATAGCTCCCAGGCTTTCCGGCTCATCACACTCGCCATCCCCCAGGAAGGCCCAGATTTTGCGACCGCCTTTCTCGACCAAGCCTCGCTGATCCAGATAACGCATGACGTGCGCTTGATAAATCGCGGCAATCGGGCCCAGACCCATGGAAACGGTGGGGAACTGCCAATAGTCCGGCATCAACCACGGGTGCGGATAGGAAGAGAGCCCCTTACCGTCCACTTCGCGGCGGAAATTATCCAGTTGGTCTTCGGTCAGGCGCCCTTCAACATAGGAACGGGCGTACATGCCGGGAGAGCTGTGGCCCTGAAAGTACACCATGTCACCCGGCTTATCGCCGTCATTGCCCTTGAAAAAGTGGTTGAAACCCACTTCATAGAGGGTCGCCGCCGATGAGAAGGAAGCGATGTGGCCACCCAACTCGTCGGCGCTTTTGTTCGCACGCACCACCATGGCAATGGCGTTCCAACGGATGATGGAACGAATCTTGCGCTCGATGTAGGCATCGCCGGGGCTCTGCACTTCTTTCGAAACCGGAATGGTATTGCGGTACGGCGTGGTAATCGCCGAGGGCTGATCAATTCCGTGATCGACCGCATCTTCCGAAAGCTGCTTGAGCAGGAAGGTAGCCCGCTCTTTGCCTGCGTGGCGAACAACCGACTCAAGGGCATCCAGCCATTCTCTCGTTTCGAGGGCATCGATATCTTCTTGCATTAAATTCTCCTCAGCCGTGCACGCATTGGCACATCTAATCGTTGCATCTAATCAATTAGGAAATTGAAAACACAGGTGTCTCTGCACCGCCATAGAGCCCTTGTGTGGGATGTTATATAGGGTTATGGCCAGTTTGGTAGAGCCGAAAAATCAGCGAATTCTTACATATTCACGCATTTTTTACCAGTCTGCACGTCCGGCGCCGAACCAAAGCCATATCAGGACCTCAATCAGGGATAAACCAACGCGTCCAGCGCTTTGCGGTAGGCCGGGATATCTTCTACCCAGGCCGGCTCGTGGGCGTCTGCGCGGGTGGTATGCTCCTGCCCCTCCCGCTCACTCGGAGCCGGGGACCCGTCGTTGCCTTCCGGGGCCTCGGCTCCCTGCGGCGCGGGCGCCTCTCCAGCGCCCTCTGTCAAGCGATCGGAAACCAGCCACAAGCGCCGCTTGGCGTCATTAAAGACCCGTTGGTAGTAGGCCTGCAGAGATTCTGGGGTAACAGCCTCCACCGCGTCCGCCAACTGCGTTCGACGGTCAAAATCGAAATCACCGAGCACGAGGCTGTCCCAATAATACGACGATTGCTGATAGAGCGTCTTCGCGGGCTCACGCAACTCCCCGGAAAGGGCCGCCTGCTGGTTGGCCAACCGCCCCGTCAGAGCGTTGCCAGCGGTGCTTAAAAAAGCATCAATTTCACGCCACAAACGATCGCTGCTCACCGAGGGCGACTGCACCACGAGCGCCGTTCCCTGAAGGTCTTTCAGCGCCAGAGGGAAAACCGTGACGATGTAACCCAACTGCTTCTCGGTACGCAACTGGTGGAAAAAACTTGGCCGCAACATCCTTTGCAGCAGCTGCATGTGGGCCTCATCCTTCAAATCGGTTTGTAGACCCTGCACATAGAGCAGAGTCACATTGTCATCATGCTCCAGCGGCTGATGACGCGCCCAGGGCCCCTCGCTGTTCAGGCGATAGACGTTTGCCGGGGGCAGCGTGCGCCGGGTCTGCTCTCCCAGGAGCTGATGCTCCAGGTAGGCCGCCAGGCGCACCGCCTCCTGGCGGTAAAGATTGCCGTACAACAACGCCTCCAGCTCGGCGTCATCCAACAGGTTGTCGGCGAAAGCGTGAAGGGCCTCCAGGTCGGTTCCCTCCAACGCCTCTAGTTTGTCCACCCCCAACCAATAGGGCGAAAAGTGCAGGCGGGGAATCTGTCGGGCGATGACACCATAAGGCTCGGCCAGCGCTTCGTTGCGCCAGCGTCGTTGCAGTTTGCTCTTCTGGTCGATAAACCGATCCGGCTCGAAGCGCCCACGGCGCAACGCCTCCACAATTTTCGTCAACAACAGGTTCTGGCGACCACTGTAACCAAAAATTTCGATATCCAGCCCACGGGTGTTGGGCTGCAGGGAAAACTCGAGCCCGGCAAGCTGGGCGGGGTACGCAAACTCATTGAGCTGATCGCGTACCAGCATTGCCAGCAGCTCGGCACGGGCCGCTCCCTGCGCACTGGCGGCGACCGCCGGCAGCTTGAGCCGCAGGCGCATACTGGTTTTGGGGACTTCGAAGCTATTGTCCCATTGAAACCAGACTTTCAGGCGCGATTGATCACTGACCAGAGTCGGCCGTTCGTCTCCCTCTGCAGGCCGCCCTCCAGGGCTGGGCAGCAAAGGCGCTTCTTTAACCGCCAAGCGCGTAGGGATAAAGTCGTTGGGCTGCGGCAAGGCAAGACGTTTCTGAACGCGCAATTTGATATCCGGCTGCTCCGCAGGCTGCTCCAGCACCCGGTAGGGGGTTTGGTAGTGTGCCGAGGTCTTATTTCCCTCAATTCCTGGAGCCACCAGGCTGACCATTACGTTCTCACTGTTCAGGTAGCCCAGGTAACGCTTGATCATCTCCGCATCATAGCCCGCATAAAGATGCTCGCCCTTGAGCACCTGACGCGGCTCATATAAATGCATCCGATGGGCCAGCCCGCGCACTGTGGCGATCGGGGAGCGAACCTCCTGGAACCGGAAGTCGATGGAAGCCATCTGCTGCAACTCCTCGTAGCGCCAGGGCTCCACTCCTTTCTGCGCCAGAGATTCAATCACATGGAATACCAGGGCGACTATCTGATCGGACGCCCGCACCCCCAACTCCGTCAATTCAATAGAGATCTGGAAGAGCCCCGAGTGGCGATCCTGTTGACGGCGGCCCGCCACCAGGCCTTCCGCCCAGCCGAGATCCTTGAGAAGGGACAGAAGACTCCCCTCGCCTTCGTGACCGAGCAGATGGCTGATGTAGTGCAGCGGTTTATGCGTCAGAACCTCATTACTCACCGGTATCGGAAACAAGAGGGACAGACGGCGGATTTCTTTTTCCGGTTCAATTTCCACACGCAGGGGGAGCCGACCTTTCTCAAACAGCGGCGGATAGGTGTCCGCCAGCTCAACCTCCCGACGAGGCACTGCCTTGAAACGCTCGGTCACCTGTTTCTGCAGTTCATCCAGCGGCGCCCGCCCCAACACCACCAGCGTCATAAGGTCCGCCGAGTAGTGGCGCTGGTAAAACGCCAGCACATCCTTTCGCAACGGGCGCTCTTCGGTATTGGCGAGTGTATCCAGGTTCCCGACCGAGAAGCGCGAGGCGGGGTGCTCCGGGTTCATTAATGCCCGATGCACATCCTGAATGCGACGGGCGTCGTCATTCAGCTTGGCTTTGAATTCGGAGTCTACCGCATGGCGCTCCCGCTCCACATACTCGGCGTTGAACAGCGGCTCGGTGAAAAACCGGGCGAAGCGGTCCAGCGCCGGCTCTAAATAAGCCGCGCCAATATCAAAATAGTAGTTGGTATGCTCGGCCGACGTATAGGCGTTATGGCTGCCGCCATGAGCGCTGATGAACGTCTGGTAGGCATCGGGCTCGGGATAGGTTTCGGTGCCGAGAAATAGCATGTGCTCCAGAAAGTGGGCCAGCCCCTCCCGCTCTGGCGGGTTCTGGTGGTGGCCGATGTGCACATCCAGAGCCGCCGCCGCTTTTTGCGCCCGAGGGTCCGAAATCAGCAGGATGCGAAGGCCGTTCTTCAACGTCAGGGACCGGTATTCCCGGTGGTCAACATCGCTTTTCTGCGGCGTCAACGCCTGCGCCGCACCAGCCCATACACAGCTGCCCAGCAACACTCCCCATAACACCTTAGACAATGCCAACTGCATCACGCCTCACTCTGTTCGTTACCGGGCCGATCCTGACTGTGAGCTTCCTTGACCCCGATCGGCCAGGCATAAAGAATCGCCTTGACCAGAGTGGCCAATGGAATGGCGAAAAACACGCCCCAGAACCCCCAAAGCCCCCCAAACACCAGCACGGCCAGAATTATGGCCACCGGATGCAGGTTGACCGCTTCGGAAAACAACAGCGGGACCAGAACGTTGCCATCCAGCGCCTGCAGCACGCCGTAGGCGAACAGAAGGTAGACGAACTCCGGCCCCCAGCCCCACTGAAAAAAGCCGACCAAAGCGACCGGTATGGTGGCGACCGCAGCACCGATGTACGGCACCAGGACCGACAGCCCCACCGCAATGGCCAGCAAGGCACTGTAGTTAAGATCAAACAGTACGAAGACAACGTAGGCCACCGCGCCCACAATGACGATCTCAATCGCCTTCCCCCGTACATAATTGGCAATCTGCTGGTTCATTTCCTGCCAGATTTTGCTCATCAGCGGACGTTTTTCGGGGAGGAAACCGGCAAACCAACGCATGATGTGCTGACTGTCTTTCAAAAAGAAAAACACCAGAATCGGCACCAGAACGAAATACACCAGCACCGTGGCGAGCACCGGCAGGTTCGAGACCGAGAAGCTGACAATATACTGCCCCACATAACCCAACTCGGTACTGGTGATGGACATCATCTGCTCCACCTGGGCTTCATTGACCAGGTTGGGATAGCGCTCGGGGAGCAGCAACATCAGCTCTTGCCACTCCCGTAACATGCGGGGCAGTTCGGCAAAAAACCGGGTGGACTGCTGCCAGATGACCGGAACCAATCCGAGCATGATGGCCGCCACACTGGCCATCAGAACGAGAAAGGTAATAAGAACCGCCAGCCAATGTGGCAGGCCCCATGCCTTCAGACGAACCACCATACCCTGCATCAGAAACGCGATGATCAGGCTCGCGATCATGGGTGCCAGGACCGCCCCCATGGTCAGAATCACCGCCAACCCCGCACCGAGCAAAAACAGCAGCAGCACCGCTTCCTCATCAGACAGGTAGCGATCAATCCAGCCGCGAATAATCTTCAGCATAAGGCTCCATTTACCCGGTTAGCGCGGCCAGGGCCGCCTCAGGATTTTACCAGAATGTAGACATAGACGCCGTCAGCCCGGTCTTCCCGCTCCAACCCATGACCCGCCAGCTCGGCAAAGGCCCGAAAGTCGCGTACCGAACCCGCATCAGTGGCCAGCACCCGCACCGCCTGGCCGGACTCAAGGTCCCGCAGGGCCTGCTTTGCCCGTAGCAACGGCAGCGGACACCGCAACTCGCGTGCATCAACTTCTTTCACCACCTTGACTCCCCTTTCCGGGCACCTCATCACGCATCCACCATCGTGAGGGAGCAATGAACCTGACGCCGCTCGAGCGGTCTGAGAGCGAAGAGGCCGACCAACCCCAACGAGCGGAAAATGGCCTCTGGCGCTCGCCGCCAGCGGAAGGCTACACTGTGCAACACTGATTGACCACCGGAGTCTGAAACGACGTGAAACATGCTGTTACCCTTGTCTTGAGTCTGTTGCTCACCACAAGCCCCGCGGCCAATGCCAACCGGGACCTGCAACTACCCGTGCTCGGGGATACCAGCTCGGCCATCAGTTCTCCCCGGGAAGAGGAGCGCCTGGGGCGCGAAGTATTGAGATTGTATCGCAGTCAGATGCCCACGTCCTCCGACTATCAGGTCATTCAGTACCTGGAAAGTCTGCTGGGCGAGCTCGCCAAGCACAGTGATCTCAGAGACCCCTCCCTGCAATTGGTGGTGATCGAAAACCCCAACATCAATGCCTTTGCCGCTCCCGGCGGTATTATCGGGGTCAATACCGGGCTGTTGAGTTACGCCGAAAACGAGCATCAGCTCGCCTCGGTGCTGGCCCACGAACTCGCCCACCTGAGCCAGCGGCATTACGCCCGTCAAAAACAAAACCAGCAGGAAATGAGTGTTCCCTACTATGCCGCCTTGATTGGCAGCATGATTCTGGCCGCAACGGCAGGATCGGACGCCGGAATCGCCGCCATGATGAGCACCCAGGCCGCCGCGCTGGATGCCCAGTTGCGCTTCAGCCGCCAGTTCGAGCAGGAAGCCGACCGCCTGGGCATGCAGACCATGGTCCGTGCGGGAATGGACCCGGCCGCGGCGGGCGACATTTTTGAGATCATGTTGCGCGCCACCCGATACTCCGAACGGCCACCGGAATTCCTGCTGACCCACCCCGTCACCGAACGCCGAATCGCCGACACCCGCAGTCGCACAATGAACCTGAAGGACCGCGAGTATGAGCAGAGCCTGGAATACCACCTCATGCGCTCGCGGGTTCGAGTGGAACACGCCAGTTCGCCCCAGGTCAGCGCTGAGCGCTTCCGGGATGCCCTCGAGGCGGAACGCGCCCCGGTGGCGGCCCAGCGCTACGGCCTGGCGTTCGCTCAGATAAAGGCCGGCCAATTCGACGCCGCCCAGGCCACCTTGGGCCCCCTGCTGGAGGCGGAGCCGGAACGGCTGACCTATCAGCTACTGCGGGCGGAACTCGACACCGAACGCGGCCAGCACGAGGCGTCGCTGAAGCGCCTGAGCGCCCTGCACCGGCAGCATCCCGATCACTACGCCGCCACCATGCGCTATGCACTGTCATTAATGAAAGCCAATCAGTTCGAGGAAAGCACCGCCGTGTTGCGCCGGTTTTCCCGCCAACGCCCCGATGACCCACAGGTCTGGTACTGGCTGGCGGAGGTGAGCGGCCTGGCGGGCGACATCCTGCAGGTACACGAAGCCCGGGCCGAGTACTTTATTCAGGTGGGCGCCTACAATCAGGCGCTACAGCAGTTGCAGAATGCCCTCAAACGCGCGGATGAAGATAGCACCCATACCCGGATAATACTGAGGGAGCGAATCAAGCAAGTGGAAGAGATGCGAAGAACGGCGGCGCGGCTTTTCTCCTAGCCGCCGGGGCGCCAATCAGGCACCGGACAGCAGCGAGCTGGTGGGCCGTTCCACCCATGACGTCGTCACCAACCACTTCGCCAGTTCGGCGGCCGGCATGGGCCGCCCGATATGGAAGCCCTGAGCCAGGTCACACCCCATTTCCTGCAACCGCAACAACAGAGCTTCCGACTCAACGCCCTCGGCCACCACATTGAGCCCGAGGTTATGAGCGAGGTGAATGGTGGAATTCACGATAATTTCATCCTGCTCGTCGTCCAGCATCTGCCGCACAAAGGAGAAATCGATCTTCAAGGTCTGCACGGGCAATCGCTTGAGATAGGCGAGCGATGAGTAACCGGTGCCGAAATCGTCGATGGAAAGGGACACTCCCAGCTCATGCAACCGCTCCAGGGTGGTCATGGCGCGGCGCGGATCGGTCATAATGGAGCTCTCGGTGATCTCCAGCTCCAGCGCCCAGTGCGGCAACCGGTAACGGCTCAGAAGCGTCTCGACCTGACGGGGCAATGTGTCATCCATCAGGTTGCGCGCCGAGAGGTTCACCGCCACACTCAAAGGCACCCCGGCCTCGTGCCAGCTACAGCAGGCCCGAATACTGTTTTCCAGCACCCACACGGTCATCGGGTGCACAAGATTGGTCGCTTCAGCGATCGGAATAAACTCTCCCGGGGAGATCATCCCCATAGTGGGGTGCTGCCACCGAAGCAACGCTTCCAGGCCATAACAGCGCCGGCTGGCCAATTCGATTTTAGGCTGAAAGTGCAGGCACAGCTGGTCGTCCCGAATCGCACGCCCCAATTCGTTCATCAGGGACAGGCGTTTGGGAGAGTGCGGATCTTTCTCGGCCTCGTACAGCGCCACCCCCATCATTTCCGCCTTGGCACAATACATGGCAATATCGGCGTAGCGCATCAGCGTACTGACATCCCGCGCCTGCTCCGGCGCCAGCGCAATACCGATACTGGCACTGATCTCAATGGCGTAACCTTCCAGGTCAAACTCATTGCGCAGGGCGTCCAACACGCGATGACCAAAGATCAACGCCTGTCGGTGGTGGCGAATGTCCGGGAGGAAAATCGCAAACTCGTCCCCTCCCAGGCGGGCAATCAACCCCGGGAGCTCCGTCAGTTCGCTTTGCAGACGCGGGCCAATCTGACTCAGTAACTTGTCGCCCACCTGGTGGCCAAGGGTGTCGTTGATTTCCTTGAACCGATCCAGGTCGATCAGCAAGAGCGCCGCCTGTCGGTCTCGCGGGTCTTCCAGCCAGGCGCTGACTTCCCGGTACAGACCACTGCGGTTCGGCAATTTGGTCAGCGCGTCATGGGTGGCCTGATGTTCCAGACGCTCTTCGTAACGTTTGCGGGCCGTAATATCACGGCTGGTGCCCCACACCCGTTGCAGAGCGCCATCTTCGACCTCCCCCACACAGGAAATCTGGAAATGGACCTCACGGCCCTGGTGATCCCGACGAACAATTTCGTGATCGATCAGCTCATAATGCTGTGCGACGAACGTGGAGACATCAAAGCGGTAATCTTGTGAGCCGGTCTCCACCAAGCCGCTACCCAGCAGATCTTCCACGGAGGGCGACCCCAGAATTTTCGCCAACACACGGTTGCCTTCGCCCAGCCGCGCCTGATTGACAATGGCCAGTTCCTGCTCCTTCCCCGACAGGTTGACCGGAACCGGAGGCTCCATATCGTACCGCCAGATAGCCTCGGAACTGTTGGCGATGAACGCACGATAGCGGGCTTCACTCTGGGCGAGGGTATGTTCGCGGCGCACGCTCTCGGTGATGTCGTTCATGACCACCAGCACGCCGTTGACATACCCTTGACTGTTTTTGGTGGGGATTTTGTCGACGGAAAACCAACGCTGAGCCCCATCGGCCTGTGCACTTTCAATGGAATCGAGCTGCGCTTTACCGGAGCGAATCACCTGCATCAGTTCACGTTGCCGTTCAGCGGGTGTGTCCCAATGGGGCGCGACCTCCAGAAAACTTTTGCCCTTCATGTCGGGCTGATCAAACCAGGAACGGGTCAGCTCATTAAAGTCCTTGACCAACCCCCAGCGATCGAAATACCACACGGCAGAGCGCATGGAGTCCAACAGCAGTCGCAGCTCCTGCTGCTGACTCTTCAGATGGTGCTCCACCGTCTTCTGACGGGAAATATCGGTCATGATCTGGCCGATACCGTTCATCTTCCCATCCGGTCCCTCAATGGGAAAACGCACGCAGACAAATGTATGAGATTGACCATCCAGACCCGGAATCACCTCCTCGGTTTCCGGCAGGTGTTCATCGGATTGGAGACTTCGCTCCTGGGCACGGAAACGTTCGGCCACGGCGGCGGGAAACAGATCCGCATCGGTCTTGCCGCACAGCTCCTCAGGGTCCCGGTCAAACCACTGGGCAAAACTCTGGTTTACCAGAAGATAACGTCCCTCCGCCGACTTTATGGAGACCAGGTTGTGAGAGTTGTTGATCAGTCTGTACAGCAGCTGGTCCCGATGCTTGAGTTCGCGGTGGGCCGACTGTTCACCACTGAGGTCCTGACACTGAACCAATACCCGGGTGACCTCGCCGTATCGATCCCGCATGGGCAGGAAGCTGACCTTTATGGGTACATGTTGATTAAGGTAGAGCTGGTTGCGATGCAGATTGGCCAGCGGGTAGTCCAGATCAAAGCAATGGATTTCACCACGCTGGAAGACGCGGCGAACCCGCTCGAGATGCTCGGGGTTCTTGCGCAGCGCTTGGTCCCGAAGAACCCGGTAGGCGCCGATGCCCGCCATCATTTGACGAGGAGTGAGGTGAAACAGCTGCTCAAGGGCCTGATTGTGCTCAAGCATCACCCCGTCCGGATCGGTCACGAAACTGGCGATGGGGCTCTCTGAAAAGAGCCGGGACAGGAGACTCTGTACGTATTCCGGCCCCGGGTTGGCAAGCCAGTGCTGAGCACTGATGACCGCTCCCACGAACTGGGGCGCCTCTCCCTCCGGCACCGAAGGGCGCCGACCGATAAAGCGCAACCGGGGCTGACTGGCCAGGCCGGCCAGGCATATTTCACAGGACGCGGGGCCGCTGGACTGTCGTTTTTCGGAGAAGGTTCTCTGAAACAGGTATTGGTCCGCCGGGGGCATGAGCGCGAGCAACTGCTCCTCGGAGTTGACCGGGCCGAGCTCCGGAACCCATTCATAAATGGACCCGGACAGGCCCAGATGGCCAGAACTCAGGTTCAGTCTCCACACTGCAATATCGGACGCATCCAGCGCCGAGCCGAGCAGTTCATAGTCGGAGAGCGAAGCATTGGTTGGTGTGACGCTGGACCGCCCGGTGGTTCCCTGCCTCATCGTTCTAGGAGTCTACTCATTGTTGGACCAAGGATGTCCCCAAGTGTAGACGATAATAGCCGCCAAAAGGTAAAAAAGCGGGTTTGGCGCCCGCTCGTGGACCCGTTGCCAGCCCCTGCTCCCTCAGCGACTTCCCCCCTAGTGACTCACCCTTGGCCACTCAGTAGTGTGGCGGCCTCTCGTCCAACGTATTGCCCACACCGTCGGGGCGCTCCTCCACGGCCTCCCGCAGGTCACGATACTTTCCCGCCAAGGCGTGCATCTGCTGCTCAAGCCGGGCGATCTGTTCGGCCTGACGGGCGATCACATCGTTGAGTTCGGTCAGCGTCTGCTCCTGGAAAGCCAGGCGCGACTGGATGTCTTCCCACTCCCGTTGTTCACTCATGGTGCGTCTCCCAATAGGTCGTAAAGGGCATCAATCAAACGTTGAGGCCGGGGATCAATCAACAGACTCTGGCCCATTCGGCCAGTCACATACCCAAAACCGATACCGTAGTCCGGGTCAGCGAATCCGAGGCAGCCCCCGGCACCGGGATGACCGAAGGCGCCGCGCCCTCGCCCGAACCGACAATCCGCCCGTTTCTGGGAGAGCATAAAGCCATGGCCGAAGCGCAGCGGCAAGCCGAGCACCTGGTCTTCCTCAAAGGTCAGCTCTTCACTGCACCGCGAGAGTGCTGCTTCGCTCAACAGGCTCTGCCCATTGAGCGCGGCACCGCCATTCGCCAGGGCACCGTATAACGTCGCAAGATCCAACGCACTGCTGTGACCATTGGCGGCGGGAATCTCCGCCGTGCGCCAGTCTTCACTGTTGCTCGCGGTCAGCAGGGTCATGGGATTACTGAATGCTTTGTTGGTCACCCCACGCGGATCCGCTTTCATGATTCGTCCGAGGGACTGACTGTCGGCCCCATTGCTGGCCCCACCCAACGGGCGTTTGAGCGGTCGGGACTGAGCCACCCGCACATCCCCGGGCCCGGCGCCAAAACCCAGCGACAGCCCCAGGGGACGGGCAATCCGCTCCCTCACACACTCGGAAAAGCGATCTGCACCGGCAACGCGCCGCACAAGTTCGCCCAAAGCCCACCCGAACAGAAACGGTGAGTAGCCTTGCTTTTCACCGGGTTCCCACCAGGGCTCCGCCGCCTCGACGCGTCGAACCATGGTCTCCCAATCAAAAATGTCTTTCTCCCCAACGCGCTCCTTGAGCGCCGAGAGGCCCGAGCGATGGCACAGCAAATCCCGCACGGTAATCGATGCCTTCCCGGCTGAGCCAAAACCCGGCCAGTAGTCCGCCACCGGGCAATCCAGCGTCAACTTACCCTCATCGACCATTTGCAACACCGCCAGCGCCACGATCCCTTTGCTGGCCGAGAACAGGTTCACCTGGGTGCGCTCTTCCCAGGGCCGTCCAGCCTCGGCCTCGCCCGCCCAGATACTGACGATCGGTGCTCCAGCGCGAAACACCGCCAGAGCCGCCGCCTCTTCCCCGGATTCAGCCATATTCTGCGCGAACGCATCCACCAGCGGCTGCCAACGCTTGCTCCAGTGGCCCTGGATCTCACTCATCGGCCTTCTCCGGCACACTGGCAAAGTAGGCACTGAGCGCCTCGATGGCTTGATCGTCCAGGTTGCGGGCAATGGAGCTCATCATGGGATTTTCCCGCTCGCCGCTGCGAAAGGCGTGTAGCTGCTCCGAAATATACTCTTGAGAGCGTCCGGCCAGCGTGGGATAGGACTCGACTCTGGAGCGCCCTTCCGGTCCGTGACATCCAAAACAACTACGAGCCTGGCGTCGACCGGTAGCGATCAGTTGTTCCTCGGGTGTTAGCGTCTCTTGCGGCGGCGCTTCACGACCGTCGCTGCAGCCGACGGTGATCAGGGAGGCTGTCAGGCCGAGAATGAGGGTTCGGAATACGGTCAGGTGTTTCAACGGCATTCTCCGTTTTTGAAATGTATGGACGTACCTAAAGGTGGGCGATTCTACCATCGAGGCTTGTTATCATGTGGCTTTTGTCCAGGCGGGAGTTGGCTGATGAGTAAAGAGAGCCGTTTGGTGTACTCGACGGAGACCGGGCGCGTCCGGCCACAGGAATCCAAACCGGAGGCGCCCCCCGAGGGTGACGGTATTGTTCGTCTGCATCGCGAGACGAAGGGCCGCGGGGGCAAGGCGGTGACGTTGATTACCGGGGTTCCGCTGGCCGGGGCGGAGTTGAAGACGCTGGCGAAGGATTTGAAGAAACTCTGCGGTGTCGGCGGCGCACTCAAGGATGGTGTGATTACGATTCAGGGGGATCAGCGGGAGAACCTGAAACCGGCGCTTGAGAAAAGGGGCTTCACGGTGAAAATTGCCGGCGGTTAACTGTTCCGTCGTTAAGGGTTAATATCGAGTCCGGCCGACCAGGGGGCATACCACTTGAAGACCCGCCGTAAACCCATCCATGGGGGCTTCTCATCGGCATCCATGCCTCAGAGAGTCTTCAAGTGGTATGCCCCCTGGCCGGCCTCAGTGCCACATTTCAACGTCCGTAGGCCGGATAAGCGCCAAGCGCATCCGGCACACTGGTCCAACTGCCACAAAGAAAGCGGTTGTTCCCGCCCTACACCACCCAAGTTCACGATCTTGCGATGGTAGGTGGCGCTACCGCTTACCTACCCTACGCTTCAAGCTGGTGATTGGCACTGAGGGCCGGAGTGGGGTGCACTGTTCCCGGACCGTGGAGCGGGGGACCCGCGATTCGAGCCCCCATGGATGGGTTTACGGCGTGTCCGGGAACAGTGCACCCCACTCCGGCCCGGACTCGACATTACCCATCAAACGAGCAACCACCAAACCTGGCGCTATTTTTGCAAAGACCGAAGACAAACACCCAAAACGTCAAGTTTCTGTCTTCGAGGACCGCCACCGTGGATACCGCAATCTTCATTGAATTGCTCGACACCTCCCTCAAAGTCGCCCTGGGCGCCATGATCGCCGGCCTGGCGGGCTGGTGGGTCATGCGCCGCAACGCCATTGTAGGCTCGCGCTCCCCCAAGGAAAACCGCCGCCTGAGCCACCTCGAGGACGTCTCCGCCCAAGTCGGGCGGCTCACCCACACCTTCGCCAAATATTCGTCGCTGGCCGCCGAATCCATCCAGTTTGGCGATCGCTGGCCCAAAGAACGCAAAAACGAGCTCGAAAGCATCAGCGCCGACCTCGTCAGCGAATTCAAAGGCCTGGCCGAAGCCGAATCCAAGCTGCTCATGCTGGGCGAGAAAAACCTCGAACGCAGCCTGCGGCTGTACGGCAGCCAAATCGCCCTCTTCCGCAAGCAGGTCTATGTCGGCCGGCCCGATATCAGCCTCGAGCAGGTGGCAGGGCTAAAGCAGGAAGTGAGCCGGGCACGGGAGAAGTTCTACGACCTGCTAAGCCGCAAATACGACCGTCTTCTCGCCAGCGCCTGAGCCCGCCTGGGCTTGGGGCGGCCCAACCAACGCCCATACCCTATTCTCTTATCCCTGCGCCGCAGGCCCGCTCTAAGATCGCCATTTCGATAGCGTCTTGCTATCAGAATCTCCTCCCTTTATAGACCCCATAAAAACTCTTAATTGGTGACTTCCTCTCAAGCACCCTAAGCTGATGCTTAACATCTTCATCAGTAACAAGCACGTATACCCGTGCCCAAGCAACCATTGAACGCAAGGGAGTCAATCATAATGAGCGACCAAAAGAAGCCGACGTTAACCACCACCGCCGGCGCCCCAATCGGGGACAACCAGAATAGCTTGACCGCCGGCCCACGCGGGCCGCTGCTGCTTCAGGATTACCAGCTCATTGAAAAGCTGGCCCACCAGAACCGCGAGCGCATTCCCGAACGGGCCGTTCACGCCAAGGGTTGGGGCGCCTACGGTACACTGACCATCACCAATGACATCAGCAAATACACCAAGGCCAAGCTTTTTTCCGAAGTGGGCAAGAAGACTGACATGCTCGCGCGCTTTTCCACTGTGGCCGGCGAGCAGGGCGCGGCCGACGCTGAGCGCGACGTGCGCGGCTTTGCGCTGAAGTTCTACACCGAAGAAGGCAACTGGGACATGGTGGGCAACAATACCCCCGTGTTTTTTGTGCGGGACCCTTACAAGTTCCCCGATTTCATCCACACCCAGAAGCGGCACCCGAGAACCAACCTGCGCTCGCCGACGGCCATGTGGGACTTCTGGTCACTGTCTCCCGAGTCATTGCACCAGGTCACCATCCTGATGTCCGATCGCGGTCTGCCCACCGATGTGCGTCACATCAACGGCTACGGCAGTCACACCTTCAGTTTCATCAATGATGACAACGAGCGGTTCTGGGTGAAGTTTCACTTCAAAACCATGCAGGGGCACAAGCACTGGACTGACGATGAAGCCGAGAAAGTCGTCGGTAAAACCCGTGAGTCTACCCAGGAAGACCTGTTCAACGCCCTGGAAAATGGGGACTATCCCAAGTGGCGCTTCTGCGTGCAGATCATGCCGGAAAAAGACGCGGAAAAAACGTCTTACAATCCGTTCGACCTGACCAAAGTCTGGCCTCACGCTGACTACCCGCTGATTGAAGTCGGCGTTATGGAATTGAACCGCAACGCGGACAACTACTTCTCGGAAATTGAACAAGCGGCCTTCTCTCCGTCCAACATCGTTCCGGGTATCGGTTTCTCGCCGGACAAGATGCTACAGGCGCGCGTGTTCGCCTACGCCGATGCCCACCGCCACCGCCTCGGTACCCATTACGAAGCGCTGCCGGTGAACGCGCCCAAGTGCCCGGTTCATCACTACCACAAAGATGGACAGATGCGGTTTACGCCCAATAATCCGAACCCGGATGCCTACTACGAGCCCAACTCATTCAGTGGCCCGGTGGAAAAACCCGATGTGGTGGAGCCGCCCCTGAAGATTGATGGCGATGCCGACCGCTACAATCACCGCGAAGGTAACGACGATTATGGCCAGCCGCGTGCGCTGTTCGAGTTGTTCGACGATGCTCAAAAGCAACGTTTGTTCAACAACATCGCCGGTGCCATGGCCGGCGTGCCGGACTTCATCGTCGAGCGCCAGCTGGGTCATTTTGAGAAAGTGCATCCAGACTATGCGGCAGGCGTCCGTGAGGCACTGAAAAACCAGGGCTGATTCCATAAGTTCTGAATCAGAGCGTCACCCACAAAAAAGCCGCTCCCGATAACCGGGAGCGGCTTTTTACGTTCAACGGCGAAGCTTACTTAATTCGCCGCACTGCAGGTCGGGGCGCTAAAGCTGCCCTCGTAATTACCCAGAACACCAAAGGCCGCACTTTGCCCCGGCTGAATCTGGCCATTCCAGCTCAGATTCGTTGCGGTGACCTCGTTACCGCTGGTGGTCAGCTCCGCACTCCAGTGACCGGACAGCTGGGGCGTATTCGCGTAGCTCAGAACAACACTCCAGCCGGACGTGGCTGAACTGCCGTTGTTGCTCACACTCACTTCCAGCTGATAACCACTGCCCCAGTTATTTACCACATTCACGGCGCAGGCAAGCTCCCCCGCAGGAACACTTGACGCGCTACTGGAGCTCACACTGGATGCCGCGCTGGAGACAGAACTGCTCACGGACGAACTCACCGATGAGGACAGGCTGGATGACACCGCGCTGGAAACGGAGGAGGAGACCGCAGAGCTCATGCTGGAGCTCGCACTTGAGCTGACGCTGGAACTCTCCGCCCAACTCACGCTGGAGCCCTGACTGGAGCTGATAGACGACGCCGCGCTGGAGGAACTGACGCCACCGGCCGGGTCGCCGTAGATAATGCCTCGACCGTTGGTTCCCAGATAAAAGCGACCGTAAATGCGTGGATCCCCGGTAATGGCATCCCCAAAATTGCCGTACTGATGCTGATCATCATTGATACGGACCCAGGCGTTACCTTCATCAGTGGAGCGGAAGACGCCGCGCACACCGTCCACCTGCGCAATGATGTACAGCGCCGGATAATCGGCACCCGGTGCCGCCTTACCGAAACCGACATTGTTGGCTTCTTCGACGTTGCTGAGCCGGGTGAAGGTTTCACCGCCATCCGTTGAACGCCAGAGGCCGTAAGCACCATCGGTACTGCCACCGGCAAACCAGAGGTGGCCTTCATAACCCGGAACCGCCTCGAACTTCTGAGTGCCGGTGGTAGGCAGGTTGGCCGCCGAGGTCTGGGAGAAGGTCGCGCCCTGATTGGTGCTGACATAGAGCCGGCCTTCGGACAACGCGTAAAACACACTGGGGTTAACCCGGTCGGACTTCACCAACGCACCGTCCGGAACGCCAGTCGCGGCTGTCCAGGAGCTGCCAAAGGTGGTGGAGTACTGCACGCCGGCCCCTTCGGTACTCCAGACAATCGAGCCGCCGTCTGCGGCAATGGCCACTGTGCCGCCGCCCGTGGCACCGCTGGGCAGTTGCCCCGCCCACCAACTGTCACCGGCCGAGGTTGTGATACCAATGGCCGCTTCGCCATCACCTTCACCGACGCGCACCATGGTGCTGGGGCTCAGTTCGGCAAAGTCGATACTGGTGTTGCCACTGACGGTGGGCGTGGTGAACATACTCTCGGGCACCTGATCCAGGTCGGTGTGTTTGAAACCGCCCACATCAAGCATGGTGGAGAACAGGTGGGCCCCCTCGGGCGGACTGGCCAAGTCGAGAATGGCGGTCTCTTCCAGCCCTTCCACCATGGGGCGAATCACGATGGTGCCGCCATTGTCCCAGGCGGTGAGATTGTCCGTGCCGTAAATCGTGGCACCGGTGCCGTACATCAAACGATCCGAATTGTGGGGATCAATCTCCACGGACTCGTTCATCCAACCCAGCTTGGGCGCGGTCTCGGGTGCAACCGGGTTGTCTATCCCGAAATCCAACCAGGGCACCTCACTGATGTCCATCTCGTATTTCATATTACGCTGGGGATAGGCGCCCCATTCCCAGATGGGGTTCCAGGTTTCCCCGGCGTCGGTTGAGCGATAGAAAATCGCGTCCGGCCACCAGGAAATCTGCGAGGCCACGATCAGCGTCTCGGGGTTCTGACGGTCGAGGGTCAGACCGCTATATCCGAAGTAGGCGTCATCACTAGTGGAGGACACAGGGCTGATGTCGGTCCAGGTCCCACTGGCAATGTCATAGCGCCAGACTTCCCCCAGTGCGCCGTCGTAGGGGCCGCCGGTATCGCTGGTAGCGACATAAAGACGGCCGTTGTCGTGGTCCACCACCGCTTTGTGGGGGATATAGCCGGTGGGAGCGCCGGGAATCGGCTCCCAGGTCTGGCCGCCGTCCAGGCTCTGGTACAGGGACTGCTCCAGATCCGCGACGCCGACGAAGATGCGGTCGCTACCCTGCCCCGGCGTGCCGCTGGCGCGGTCAAAGTCGACCCAGACCACGCCTTGTATCTGGTTCAGGTAGTTGTTCGGGTCATCGGGGTCCTGGGCGTAATCACCCGGATTGGGGAAGGCGGTGACTTCACTCCAGGTCTCACCGTAATCGGTACTGCGCCAGAGGCCGTTACCGCCCTCAGCGCCGAAATAGAGAGTGCTGTTGTCATTGGGGTCGATGGCCAGGCGCTCGCCCATGCCCCGCCCGGGCATGTTGCCACCGATGTGAAACGGCAGCTCGGTGGCTTCCCAGGTCTCCCCCCGGTCGGAGGAGCGCAGAATCGCGCCGTTGTTGGGGTCCCAGCCGTTGGTGTACATGCCCACCGCGGCATAGACGCGGTCAGGATTGACCGGGTCGGTGGCGACACTCAGCACGCCGTTCCAGCCCCAGTTGTCCCACCCGACCCAGTCGAGCAGGGGTTTCCAGGTTTGGGAGTCGGGCTGCCAGCGATAGACGCCACCGATGTCGGTGCGGGCATAGATCAAGCCCGGCTCGGTGCGGTTGAACACGATGCCGGGGACAAAGCCGCCGCCGTCGATACGGACGTTTTGCCAGTCGTAAGGTTCTGAGGGTACTGCCTGAACGCCTGCCGATGCCGCCAGCCAGAGGCCGGCCGCCGCCAGTGAGGCGATACACTGACGAGCGTAGTTTTTATGTGTCATACGTCGCTCCTTAAATACCGCGTTTAGCCATTGTTGTTTTACAGCTTAAGAGGAAAATAACGCCATTTGTCGTTAAATTTAACGTTAGTACTGCCAACGTCGGAGAAAGGGTAACGGAGGATAGCGAGGATTAACGTGATTTGGGGCGCATTACTTGTAAAAGTTTTATTACTAGTAAAAATTGTTGTGAGCAAGGGGTGGGGATATAGCGAGTTGAAATAACGAAGGGTTTGGAGTGAGCATCAAGCCCGGCTCGAGGTAGGGTATGCCGGTTGTAGACCCGCCGTGAACCCGTCCCTGGGGGCTTCTCATCGGCATCCATGCCTCAGAGAGTCTACAACCGGCATACCCTACCCCGAGCCTCAGTGCCAAAAATTACTTTGATAGCCGCGACTCGATTAACTGGGAAAATAAAGTAAGGCCCTTCAATCCAACCCATGCCTCTTGAGGGAGTTGTGGCACTGAGGTTCGGGCAGGTAGAGGCCTTTCAAGACCGTGGAGCGGGGGACCCGCGATTCGAGCCCCCAGGGATGGGTTCACGGCGTGTCTTGAAAGGCCTCTACCTGCCCGGACCGGACCGTTATGCCCTGCCAAAACCAAGTGAAAAACCGGGAAGAGTCAGGGATTCCCGTAACTCATCAGGCGCTCGTAGCGGCGCTCCAGGAGAGAGTCGATCGGCTCATCACTCAAGCGATCCAGCTGTGAACTCAGACGTTCCTTGAGCTTGCCAGCCATCGCATCGATATCGCGGTGGGCACCACCGAGGGGCTCCGGGATGGTCTCATCGACAATACCCAGCTCTTCCAGCACGGTGGAGGTCACACCCATGGCCTCGGCCGCCTGGGGCGCCTTGGCCACGGTTTTCCAGATGATGTTGGCGCAGCCTTCCGGGGAAATCACAAAATAGGTGGAATACTGCAGCATGTTCAGCTGGTCGCCCACGCCGATGGCCAGCGCGCCGCCGGAGGAACCTTCACCGATCACGGTGCAGATGATGGGCGTACGCAGGCGGGACATGACCGCCAGGTTCTGGGCGATGGATTCACTAATACCGCGCTCTTCCGAGTCGATACCGGGATAGGCCCCCGGGGTGTCGATCAGCGTCAGCACGGGCAGCTTGAAGCGTTCGGCCATTTCCATCAGGCGCATGGCCTTGCGGTAGCCTTCCGGCCGGGGCATACCGAAGTTGCGGTACACCTTGTCGTTGACACTGCGACCTTTTTCTTCGCCGATGACCATGACGGGCTTGTCATCAAGGCGGGCAATACCGCCGATAATGGCGTGATCGTCGCCGAAATGGCGATCGCCGTGCAGTTCATCCCAGTCGGTGAACAGGCGTTTGATGTAGTCCGAGGTGTAGGGCCGATGCGGGTGCCGCGCCACCTGGACGACTTGCCAGGCGGTCAGTTGGGCATAGATGCTTTCGGTGAGCTTGGTGCTCTTTTCCCGCAGCTTGGCGATTTCCTCGGTGATGTTGAGGTCGTTATCGCTGCCCACCAGTTGGAGTTCCTCGATTTTACCTTCGAGTTCGGCGATGGGCTGTTCGAATTCTAGATAGTTCAGGTTCATAATCGGCTTTCAGGCTCAGTGTCGTTTTTAAACGGTAAACACTCGTCGAAGGGCGCCTAAGATACGCGAAACGGCCAAATTAGTCGACCTCTATGGCCCTCACCTCATCGTGAATCGTGACCGAACCCCCTACTCCTAGTACTTCGCATTGGAGCGCTGCGGGCAGGCACACCACTGGGAGCAGGTCGAATCTTGTTTTGAGATAGGGCGTAAGGTAGGTCGTCGCCACCTACCAAATTAACGTCCGCGACCAGCAAGGGGGTTGCGAATCGGTTGTGATGAAAATGGTAGGTGGCGCTTCGCTTACCTACCCTACACACGTAATCCAAGTCGGGTTGTAATGTCCCAAAACGTTGGCACTCGCACTGAGGCCCGAGGTGGGGTAGACCGGTTGTAGACTCTCTGAGGCATGGATGCCGATGAGAAGCCCCCATGGATGGGTTCACGGCGGGTCTACAACCGGTATGCCCCATGGCGGGCCGGACTCGACTCAGCCACCAACCTTGCATTTTGTAAGCAGCGGTAATGGAGAGCATCAGGAATAAACCAGATGGACACTGTCAGAACCGTAAGTATCCCGTAGCCTTTGCAAGAGATCATCCTCCGGGCGGACATGCCAAGCTTGCCCTAGACGTAACTGGCCGCGGGCGCCCTGGCGGGTGTAATCAATCACAATCGGACAGCGGCCCTCCCGGTAAGGGTCCAGCAACTCACTCAACTGACGCGAAAAATTCTGCGACAACATCCCCGATTCTACCGCCAGGCACAACTCACGGGCGCGCTCCTGGCGCACATCCGACAACAGCCGCAACTGATCCGCCCGCATCTTCAGGGCGCCACTGTAATCATCGTGACTCACCTGCCCAGTAATCACCAACAGACTGTCCTTCAACAACAGATCCCGCGCCTCGGCAAAGGCATCACTGAACACCGCCACTTCAATGCGCCCGGTGCGATCATCCAGCGTCACAAACGCCATGGAATCGCCCCGCTTGGTTTTCATTACCCGCATCGCGACCACCAGACCCGCCACCGTCTGGTTTTCCTTCTGGGGTTTCAGGTCGGAGATGCGGGAACTGACCAGATGGTTCAGCTCACTCTCGTACTCATCAATCGGGTGGCCGGTCAGGTACAGGCCAAGGGTTTCTTTTTCCCCGTGCAGGCGTTCCTTCATGCTCCAACTGCGCACCTTGTGAAACTCCCCGTAGGCATCCGCTTCCGGGTCGCCGCCGGGAATCACCTCGCCGAACAAATCCACCATGCCCGCGCTCTGGTTGGCCGCCTGTTGCTCCGCAGTTTTGACCGCTTCATTGATGGCCGCGAACATGACCGCGCGATCGTAGTCCAGGTCGATGCCCGGACCCAGGCTGTCGGCCGCGCCGGAGCGGATCAGTGCTTCCAGCGCCCGTTTGTTGACCTTGCGCGGATCGACCCGGGCGCAGAAGTCGAACAGGTCTCTGAAGGGACCGTCTTTACGCGCGGCGATGATGCTCTCCACCGGGCCTTCACCCAGCCCTTTGATCGCACCCAGGCCGTAGATGATGTTATTGTCATCATCGACACTGAACTGGAATTCACCGGTGTTCACATCCGGCGGCAGCAGTTGCAGTTTCATCTGGCGACATTCTTCGATGAAGGTCACCACTTTATCGGTCTTGTCCATGTCCGAGGACATGGTGGCCGCCATGAAGTGCGCCGGGTAATGGGCCTTCAGCCAGGCGGTCTGATAGGACACCAGAGCGTAGGCGGCGGAGTGGGATTTGTTGAAACCGTAACCGGCAAACTTTTCCACCAGGTCAAAAATCTTCATGGCCAGGTCGGGGTCAACGCCCTGCCCTTTCGCGCCTTCTTCAAAGATTTTGCGCTGTTTGGCCATTTCCTCGGGTTTTTTCTTACCCATGGCCCGGCGCAACATGTCGGCGCCGCCGAGGCTGTAGCCGGCCAGCTCCTGGGCGATCTGCATGACCTGTTCCTGATACACGATCACGCCGTAGGTGGGCTTGAGAATGGGCTCCAAACGTTCGTGCTGGTATTGGGCGTCGGGATAGGCCACCTGGGCACGGCCGTGCTTACGGTTGATAAAGTCGTCCACCATCCCGGAGTCCAGCGGACCGGGACGAAACAGTGCTACCAGGGCGATCAATTCTTCCAGACTTTCGGGGATGATCTTTTTGATCAGGTCTTTCATGCCGCGGGATTCGAGCTGGAAAACCGCCGTGGTTTCCGCCCGTTTGAGCATATCGAAAGTGGGTTTGTCATCCAGGGGAATGGCCGTAATATCCAGCGGCTCCTCCCCGGTTTTTGCCCGCTGCCGATCGATCATCGTTTTGGCCCAATCGATGATGGTCAGCGTGCGCAGGCCCAGGAAGTCAAACTTCACCAGCCCCGCATCTTCGACGTCGTTCTTGTCGTACTGAGTTACCAGACCGCCACCGGCGTCATCGCAGTACAGCGGCGCGAAGTCTGTCAATTTGGTGGGGGCAATTACCACGCCACCGGCGTGCTTGCCGACGTTCCGCGCCAGGCCTTCCAGTTGCTTGGCCATTTCCCAGATTTCCTGGGCTTCTTCGTCGTTCTGGAGAAACTCCCGCAGAACGTCTTCCTGCTCCAGGGCGGCTTCAAGCGTCATGCCCGGCGTGGCGGGAATCATTTTCGAGAGTTTGTCGGCAAGGCCGTAAGATTTACCCTGCACCCGCGCCACATCGCGCACCACGGCCTTGGCGGCCATGGTACCGAAGGTGATAATCTGGCTGACCGCATCGCGACCATAGTTGTCGGCCACGTAATTGATAACCTGGTCGCGGTTGTCCATGCAGAAGTCGACGTCGAAGTCGGGCATCGAAACCCGTTCCGGGTTCAGAAAACGTTCGAACAGCAGGTCGTACTGCAGCGGGTCCAGGTCGGTAATTTTCAGTGAGTAGGCCACCAGTGAACCGGCACCGGAGCCCCGCCCCGGCCCGACGGGAATGTCCTGATCCTTGGCCCACTGGATAAAGTCCATCACGATCAGGAAGTAACCGGGAAACCCCATCTGGATAATAATATCCAGCTCGAACTGCAGCCGCTGTTCGTATTCTTTTTTGCGCTCGTCGTAGTCGGTCGCCTGGGGGTCGAGAATTTTATCCAATCGCTCGTACAGACCGTCGTAGGAAATTTTCTCGAAGAACTCGTTTTCGGTCATGCCTTCAGGAATGGGATATTCCGGCAAGTAGTATTTGCCCAGCTCGATATCCAGGCTACAACGTTTGGCGATTTCCACGGAGTTCTGCAAGGCTTCGGGAATATCGCTGAACAGCTCTGCCATTTCCTCGGGTGAGCGCAGGTACTGTTGGTCGCTGTAGCGGCGTTCGCGCCGCGGATCATCCAGCGTGCGGCTTTCACTGATACAGACGCGGGCTTCGTGCGCTTCGAATTCGTCCCGGTTCAGGAAGCGGACGTCATTGGTGGCCACCACGGGACATCCAGCTTCGCCCGCAAGATCAACAGCGGCGTGAAGGTAGTCTTCATCGTTCTCCCGTCCGGTCCGTTGCAGCTCCAGGTAGAACCGGTTGGGGAAGTCGGTCATCCAGCCGTTGAGCGCCTCGCGCGCCTGGCCTTTTCGCCCGCCGATCAGGGCGACGCCGACATCGCCGAATTTACCGCCGGACAGGGCGATCACGCCTTCGGTGAGTTCACTGATCCACTGACGCTGCACGTAGGGCAGCCCGTGGTGCTGGCCTTTTTGCCAGGCGCGGGAGATCAGTTCGATGATGTTTTTGTAGCCTTTGTTGTTCATCGCCAGGAGGGTGATGAGCGTGGGCTTGCCTTCGGGGTCGGCGTTGGCGACCATGAAGTCGCTTCCGGCGATGGGCTTGAGGCCTGCTCCCTGGGCGGCTTTGTAGAATTTGATGAGGCCGTAGAAGTTGGTCTGGTCGGTGACGGCGACGGCGGGCATGCCGAGTTCGGCCACTTTTTTGACCAGGGGTTTGATGCGAACCAAACTGTCCGACAGGGAGTATTCGGTGTGGAGTCTTAAATGTACGAATTGGTTGCTCATAATGTGTGCCGGGTCGTTTGTTGTCGAGCTTTTCTGCGTCGACTAATGCTGCTCAAGATTAGAGTCCGGCGGGAGTCGGGTATACCGTTCGGAGACCCGCCGTAAATACATCCCTGTAGGCTTCTCATCGGCATCCATGCCTCAGAGAGTCTCCGAACGGTATACCCGACTCCCGCCTCAGTGCCAATAGTTCCTTCGGGCGCACACCACACAACGGCAGTGGAGCGCTCGTAGGGTAGGTCGGTCCGACGCATCGGAGGCGTTAGCCGCCACCCACCAATCAAATTTGTGATTGGTATTTTTGGGCGCGACGCTTTGGTAGGTGGCGCTTCGCTTACCAACCCTACTCGCTACATAGTGCGGAGGGGATCGGGGTGAATACCCTTTGGAGACTCTCTGAGGCATGGATGCCGATGAGAAGCCCCCAGGGATGGGTTCACGGCGGGTCTCCAAAGGGTATTCACCCCGATCCCCGGACGTGACACCACTTACATCACTCCTGCTAAGAAAACAGGCTAAAACAGCGTTATCTGCTCAATACGCTCACGCACCGGTGCGTAAGAAGTGCGGTGGATGGGGGTTACCCCCAACTTGTCGAGCGCCGCCAAATGAGTTTTTGTAGGGTAACCCTTATGACCCGCAAAACCATAGCCCGGATACTGCTCATCAAAAGCCACCATCTCCCGATCCCGAGCCACCTTCGCCAGAATCGACGCCGCACTGATCGCCGGGTGACGACTGTCCCCCTTCACCACCGCCTCCGCCGAAAAGTCCCACTTTGGCAAGCGGTTACCATCCACCAGCACATGCTCCGGCACACGGGCCAACCCCTGCACCGCCCTCGTCATCGCCAACAGGCTCGCCTGTAGAATATTCAATTGATCAATTTCCGCCACCGAGGCGCGAGCAATGCACCAGGCCGCTGCCCGGGTCTGGATCTCGTCAAACAGCGCCTCGCGCCGTTTTTCAGTCAATTTTTTGGAGTCGTTCAGCCCCTCGATCGGGCGCTCCGGGTCCAGGATGACCGCCGCCGCAACGACATCCCCCGCCAGAGGGCCTCGGCCGACTTCGTCGACGCCGGCGAGCCAGGGGCCAGTATAGCTCGGCTCAAACGGACCCAGGATCGCTTTCATTGAGCCTTCTTCTCCAGTAGCTGGGCAATCGCCTCCGCCGCGCGGGCGCTGGCGTTGCGCGCCAAGTCTCGATGCATTTCCGTGAAGGTCTGGCGCAGGCTCTCGGTCTGCTCGGGATGGTCAATATAATCCAGTACCGCCGCGCTCAACGCCTTGGGCGTTGCCGCCTTCTGCAGTAGCTCGGGCACCAGCCGCCGGCCTGCCAACAGGTTCGGCAGAGAGACGTGTTCGGTTTTAACCAGCCGGGACAGGATGGCATAGGAGAGCGCGGCCATCTTGTAGGCGACCACCATGGGCGTTTTCAGCAACATGGCTTCCAGCGCCGTGGTCCCTGAGGAAATAAGCGCAACGTCTGCAGCCGCCATTGCTCTCTGGGACTGGCCTTGCACGAGGTGGACCGGCAAGTCCACGTATTCAGACAGCTGGTGATGTATCTGACGATAGCGCGCCGGATTGGCCGCGGGGATCACAAATTGCAGGTTGGGCCGTTGCTCCCGACACAGGCGGGCGGCTTTGAGAAACAGGTCGCCCAACTGTTCGACTTCCCCTTTCCGACTGCCGGGCAGTAGCGCCACCAGCGGGCCGGTATGGGAAATACCGAGGGCTTCCCGGGCAGCATCAGCGTCTACTTCCAGAGGGATTTCATCCGCCAGGTGGTGGCCGACGAACTCCACCGGGACTTGATGCTCGCGATAGAAGTCTGCCTCAAACGGCAGGAGCGTCAGCATCAGGTCCACGCTTCGGGCAATCCCCTTGATCCGCCCTTGGCGCCAGGCCCAGACAGAGGGGCTGACGTAGTGAACCGTGGGAACGCCCGCCTCTTCGCGCAGGTGCCGTTCGATATTGAGCGTAAAGTCCGGGGAGTCGACACCGATGAACACCGAGGGACGCTGCTCGCTAAAGTGCGCTTTCAGAAATTTACGGATCTTCAGCAGTTCCGGCAGCCGCTTGAGCGGGTCGACAAAGCCCATGACCGACAGACGGTCCATGGGGAAATAGGAGTGGAAGCCCTGGGCGAGCATACGCGGGCCGCCAATGCCGGAGAATTCGCAGTCAGGATAGTGCTGGCGAAGCGCGCGCATCAGCGCCGCCCCCAGGATATCACCGGAGGCTTCACCCACAACCATACCGATCTGCATACGGCCCGGCTTATCAGCCGAGGGAGAACTCTCCTGCGTTTGCATAACCATGGCTAGCGAACGATACCGCGGGAGGACCCTCTCACCGACTCCACCAGAGGCTCCAGCGCCTGGCACTCGGTGGCCATCTCGGTCAACTCTTTGAGGGCTTCCTCACGCGTCAATCCGCGCCGGTAAATGACTTTGTAGGCACGGTTGATCATCGAGATATCCTCTTTGGAAAAACCGCGCCGACGCAGCCCTTCGGCATTGATACTTTTGGCCGCCGCCGGGTTACCGTTGGCCATCACGTACGCGGGCAGATCCTTACCCAGAGCAGTACCCATGCCGGTGAAGCTGTGGGCGCCAATGTGACAATACTGATGCACCAGGGTAAAGCCACTCAGAATGGCCCAGTCTCCAATATGAACATGGCCCGCCAATGCGGTGTTGTTGACCAGAATACAGTGATCACCCAGAACGCTGTCGTGGCCGATGTGGACATAGGCCATCAACAGGTTGTGGTTGCCGATAGTGGTTTCACCGCGATCCTGCACGGTACCGCGGTGAATGGTCACGCCTTCGCGAATCACGTTGTGATCGCCAATCACCAGCCAGGTGGGCTCGCCCTGGTATTTCAGGTCCGGCGTGTCTTCACCCACGGTGGAAAACTGATAGATATGATTGTGGCTGCCAATACGGGTAGGGCCCTTGAGGACCACGTGAGACTCGATCACGGTGCCCGGCCCAACCTCGACGCCGGCGCCAATCACAGTCCAGGGGCCGACTTTGACGTCGGGCGCCAGGTGGGCCTCGGGATGAACAATCGCAGTCGGGTGAATCAAGGTCTCGCTCACTCTTTCCGGGGTGTTCTTTCATCAGTCTCCACACCAGCGGCGGAGACCGAAAATGCGGCCGGGGCCGCCCTTACACTTTACGATCAGCGCAAAGAATATTGGCCGAAGCGGCTAGTGCGCCATCCACAGTCGCCTTACATTCAAACTTCCAGATGCCTCGCTTGACCGATACCACGCGGGACTCCAGCGTCAGTCGGTCACCCGGGATCACCTGGCGCTTGAAGCGCACATCATCCACGCCGGCAAACAGGTAAATGGAGCCGTCTTCCGGCTTCTTGTTCATGGTTTTGAAACCGAGAATGCCCGAGGCCTGGGCGAGCGCTTCCAGGATCATGACCCCCGGGAATACCGGGCTCTGGGGAAAATGGCCGTTGAACACTTCCTCGTTCACCGAAATATTCTTGTAAGCGACTATTGACTCGCCTTCAACCAGCTCCACAACGCGATCGACCAATAGGAACGGATAGCGGTGGGGCAAGTATTCACGTATTTCTCGTACATCCATCATAGTCAACGACCCCTGGGTATTCATTATTGGCCGCCGCGCGGGCCGCCCTGTTAAGCTCCAGCGCCGCACGTGCGCCGCCGGTCTCTGTTCGATTGTGTCTTATGGATCGAGTTTTTTCAGGCGTGCAGCCAGCTCATCCAGTTTTTTAAAGCGCACCGCGTTCCGACGCCACTCGCGGGTGGGGGTCAACGGTGTGCCCGAAGAATAGGAGCCGGCCTCGCGAATGGAGTGGGTAACCAGACTCATGGCGGTAACGTGAACGCCATCGGCGATGGTCAGGTGCCCGATGATGCCGACCCCGCCAGCGATGGTGCAATTCTCTCCCAGTGTGGTACTCCCGGCAATACCCACCTGTCCGGCAATCGCGGTATTATTGCCGATTCTGACGTTATGAGCGACCTGCACCTGATTGTCTATTTTGACGCCATCCCCGATCCAGGTGTCGTCGAGAGCTCCCCTATCGATCGTGGTACCGGAACCGACTTCGACATTGTCGCCTAGAACAACACCTCCCAGCTGGTGAATTTTCAGCCAGCCTTCCGAGGTGGGCGCGAAGCCGAATCCGTCCGCACCAACGACCGCACCACTGTGAATCAGACAATTCCGACCAAGCCGTACGTTGTGATAGAGCACAACTCGCGCGGCCAAGCGAGACCCGGCCCCCAACACGCAGCCATCTCCGATGGTCGAGCCCGCGCCCACTTCAACGCCGGGCCCGAGGACGACATCGTCGCCGATCACCACGTTGGGACCTACGGCAACATCGTCCGCCAATTGGCAGCCGCCCCCGACCAAGGCGCTGGGATGAATACCCCGCGGCACCGGCGCCCGCTGATCAAACAGTGCGGTCAAACGGGCGTAAGCCTCATAGGGCTTGTCAGTCAGCAATTTGTTGCCGGAAAAATCGCCCGCCAGGGCGGGAGCGAGAATTACAGCGGAAGCCCGTGTGCGAGCAAGATACTTGCGGTACACGGGGTTGGCGATAAAGCTCACCTGGCCCGGCACTGCACTCTGCAGGGTGGCAAGAGCGACCAGGGCGCACTCCGGGTCGCCATCGTAATCAATGCCCAGATACTGGGCCAATGACGAAAGCGTATGAGTAGCGGTCACGCGCAGGCTTCTCCGGTTATTCGGCGCTGGCGTTCGCTTTGTTCAGCATTTCGGTCACTTTGGCGGTGATGTCATACTCATCAGAAGCATGAAACGCGCTTTGGCTGTTCAGCACCAGACCAATATTCTCCGCCTCGATCAACTGGGCCAGGATTTCCTGGGTTTTCCCGCCCATCTGCTGCATGACCGCCTGCATGACCCGCTGGCGCTCGCCCTGGAGCGTCTGACCGGTACGTTCGTATTCCTGGCGCAACTTCTGAGCTTCTTCCTGCTTCTGCTTCTTCTTTTCTTCTGACCAGGTCATGGCGTTCTTCTGAGCGTCCTCCTGAAAGGCCTGCAGATCCGCCGTCAGGCTTTCGAAGCGAGTGCGCAGGGCTGCATACTCCTCATTCTGCTCCAGGGCCTGGAGCCGCTGTTGAGCCGCGTCGGTGCTCAGTACGGCCGCCTGGAGGTCGAGGACCACGACTTTACCTTCCGCCAGCGCCAGGTTAGAACCCAGCAGTAACATCAAACCCAGGACGATCTTCTTTGCATTAGCCATCATGACGACATCTTCCTCTATATTATCAATGAGTTAGGAAACAAAACGGCCCTGAAACCAGGGCCGCTGAAACCTCACGTGGCGGTTGAAACCGCCGAGGGGTTTTCCCCGAACTGCCAGGGGCTTTCCCAAAACCGTCGGGAGCTTTCCCCTCAAAGGGGGCAATCATACCGCGTTAGAAGGAACCACCCAAAGAAAATTGGAAAAATTCCGGATCGTCGCCCTCATTTTCGGCAATCGGCCGAGACACCGCAAATGTCAGCGGACCAAAGCCGGTAATCCAGGTCAGGCCCAGACCGGCCGAGGCACTGATATGATCCAGATCCGGCTTGTAACAGTTCAACTGCGTCTCGCCACAGGAGGTGCTGAACACGTTACCACCTTCAATGAAGAAGCTGGACTGAAGCATGCGCTGGTCCTTGATAAAGGGCAGCGGGAAAAGAATCTCCGCCCCGGCTTCCACCAGAATATTCCCACCGAAGGCGGAATAACGGCTGTCGCGGTTAGCGGCCTGCTCCGGCGTGTACTGGTAGGTGGTAATCAGCTCGCCGGGTTTACATTTCTGGCTGGTGCCCTCAAACGCGGCAGGGTCCTCACAGAGTACATAGGCGAGGCTGGTCTCGTTGGAGTCCGGACTCACGCCAGCACCATCGCCGTTGGCATCATTCCAGGCCACAATATCGGTATACACTCTTTCCGGGTAGGTGGAACGCGGCCCGAGGCTGTTGCGCTCAAACCCGCGGACGGATCCAAAACCACCCGCGTAGTAGTTCTCGAAGAAGGGCAACTCACCGCTATCGCCATAACCATCGGCGTATCCGAGATGAGTGCGCAACTTCAACGTCAGCGCACGGGTCAACGGCTTGTAAGTCTCAGCACGATAGTCGAGCTTGTAGTATTCCAGATCGCCGCCGGGCATGGCCACTTCCGCAGAGAATACCTGTGATGTGCCACGGGTCGCCAGCATGCCGCGGTTAAGAGTGGACTGCTGATAATTAAAACCGACCAACACGTCCTGGAATTCAGAGCCGTTGGCATCCACGTAGCCCGGCTCGCCCAGCACAGATTCGGTGACGTCCATGGTGGGAATACCTTCCGGCCAATCCTGCCCCGAGGAGATTGACTCCTCAAAGGCCTCTTGAGCCGACTGGGTCACATAGGGCGCGCCCAGCGGAATTTTCGGCTGGCGGATGATCTCCCGGGGAGAGGCACTCGTGGTTTTCACCGTCAAATCCCGGGCTTCGAAGCTGAAACCAATTCTCTCAATTTCCGAAATCGGATAACCGAAGCTGAGCTTGGCACCATAGACATCGGTACTGTAACCGGACACGTTGTAGCTGGCGTAGTCACTCTGCGTGTAGTAAAGACTGATGCCGCGGCTGACGCCATTCGGTGTGAAGTAGGGGTCGTTGTAGCTGAAGTTGTAGGAGGTCCGAAACCGGCTATTACTCAGAGAGAAACCCACCTGCTTGCCCGAACCAAACCAGTTGTTCTGCTGAATGTTGGCCGAGAGCAGCAGACCGGAGTACTCCGCATAACCGATCTGCAGGCCCATGCTGCCCGAGGGCGATTCTTCAACGGTATACTCGACATCCACCTGGTTATCGACGCCGGGAACCTCGTTGGTTTCAACGGTTACTTCTTTAAAGAAGCCCAAGCGGTCGAGACGAACTTTCGAGTGTTCAATCTGGGCCGTCGATGCCGCCCCGCCTTCCATCTGACGCATCTCGCGGCGCAAGACTTCGTCGATGGTTTTGGTATTGCCCTTGAAGTTGATGCGGCGCACATAGGCACGCTGCCCCGGATCGACAAAGAAGGTAACCTTTACCGTCTTCTCCTCGTCGTTCTTCTCGGGGATACCTTCCACTTCCGCGAAGGTATAACCCTCGTTCCCCAGACGCTGGGTAATGTAGTCAGAAGAGTTGGTCATCAGAATCTGGGAAAAGGTATTGCCTTCGCGCAACAGGATCATGCGGCGTACAAGCTCTTCGGGGAGCTTGAGGTCCCCTGCCAGCTCTACTTCACTGACGGTGTAGATATCACCCTCGGTCACGTTGAGGGTGATATAGATCTTGGACTTGTCCGGGCTCAGTGCCACCTGGGTGGAGTCGATAGAGAAACTCAGGTAACCACGGTCCAGGTAAAAGGACTCCAGAGTTTCGATATCCCCCGTAAGTTTTTCCCGGGAATACTTGTCGTCACCCTTGATCCAGGACAGCCAGCCTGAAGACTTGAGCTCAAAGCCTTCGAGCAGTTCCTCATCGCTGAAGGTCTCATTACCCACGATATTGATGCCCTTGATACGGGCCGGTTTACCTTCGTTCACATCCACCGTCACCTTCACCTGGTTCCGGGGCAGGTCTTCCACCTTGATATCCACGGACGCGCCGTAGCGGCCTTGGCCGATATATTCACGCTCGAGCGCCTGGCTTATGCCCTCCAGGGTGGCCCGCTGGAAAATCTGGCCTTCAAACAGATCGTTCTCGCGAAGACTCTCCATCAAGTCCTCGGTTTTGATCACTTTGTTGCCTTCAATGGTAATCTCGTTGATCGCCGGGCGCTCTTCGACCCGAACGACCAGAACGTCGCCGTCACGTCCCATCGCGACGTCGGAAAAATAACCCACCTGAAACAGCTCACGAGTGGCCATGCGAATATCATCGCTGGTGACCTGATCCCCCACCCTCAGTGGGAGCGCGCTGAATACGGTACCGGCGGATACCCTCTGCAGACCTTCGACTCGAATATCGCTGATCTGGAAATTTTGAGCCTGTACCGCCACTGTAAACAACAGCGCGCCCATCAGGCTGATCACTCGCATCCACACTCGCATCATAGAAAAATTCTTTTCAGTTAAGGTCAATCGCATTTCGATGGTGACTGTGCCACTTCGGAGCTCAATATTTCAGCAACGGCCGCGATTCGTTTACAGCCGCATGATGTCGTTGTAAAGCGCAAGAAACATCAACCCTACAACCATGACCAGCCCTACCTGATAGCCGATCTGCTGAATTCGCTCCGAAACGGGACTGCCTTTCACCACTTCGATGAAGTAATACATCAGGTGGCCACCATCCAGTACCGGAATCGGCAGGAGGTTGAAAACGCCCAAGAAAATACTCAGTAGCGCCACAAACCCGACAAAACTCTTCCAGCCGCTCTCAGCGGAATCGCCGGCCACCTTAGCAATGGTGATGGGACCGCTCAAGTTTTTCGTCGAGATTTCCCCAACAATCAGCTTTTTCACGGAGAGCAGCACGAAACCAGCGGTCTCCCAGGTCCGGTCAACACCCGCCACAAACGACTCGACCGGCCCGTATCGATATTCCCGCACCCGGTCTTCCGGCCAGGACTGGGGCTGAAGACCCACACCCACCCGGCCAAACTGCTCACCGGCTTCCTCCACCATCTCAGGCGTCACCGATAGACTCCTTTCGGCGCCATCGCGTTCCACAATCAATTGAATTTCTTCGCCGGGTCGCTCACGCACATAGGCCACCCAAGTGGGCCAGTCCGGCATCGGCTGGCCATCGGCACTCAGCACTCGATCGCCGGTTTGCAGCCCCGCGCGCTCTGCCGGGCTCTCGGGAACCACTTGACCGATGACCGGCTTCAGTGTCGGGCGATCGAGCGTCAAGCCCAGTCCGGACACCGGGTCGGGCTCCTCAACGCCCTTCAGCCAGTCCTCGAGCTGCGCTTCGGACAGGTACTGCAAATCCGACTCCGGGTACTTCACCCGAAAAGAGATGGTGCCGCTTTCGCCCAAACGGCGAAGCAACTGCTGATGAAGCGCTTGCCAAGTGGGTGTGGGCTCACCGTCCACTGCCAGAATTTCCTGACCGGACTCCAGACCTGCCTGTGCCGCTACCGAGCCGGCCTCGACATCACCGACAATAGGAATGGGCTCTCGAGTGCCGGGGACCATCAGCAGCCAGAACAGCAGTATGGCCAGAATAAAATTCGCTACGGGCCCCGCAGCCACAATGGCAATCCGCTGCCAGACATTCTTGCGGTTGAACGCCCGATGCAGCTCCTCCTCGGGTACGTCGCCCTCACGCTCGTCGAGCATTTTCACATAACCGCCCAAGGGAATGGCGGCCAGAGCGTATTCCGTCCCCTGGCGGTCGCGACGGCGCCAGAGGATTTTTCCAAAACCAATGGAGAAACGCAGCACCTTGACCCCGCACCGGCGCGCCACATAGAAGTGACCGAACTCGTGCACGGCCACCAAAACCGCCAGAGCGACCAGAAACCAAATAACCGTCTGAATCAGTGCCACAAACAACCTCTCAGTGGAGTTCGACCAGGGCACTCGCCTGCTGGCGAGCCTCCCGATCCGCGCTTTGGACAGCGTCGAGACTGCCGGGTTCAGTGAACGCCACCCGGCCCATAACCGTTTCAATAATCCGTGGAATGTCGGTAAATCCGATCCGGCGGCGTAAAAAAGCCTCAACCGCGATCTCGTTGGCCGCATTCAGCACGGCAGGCGCCGTCCCCCCTGCCCGCGCCGCATCGGCGGCCAGACGTAAGCAGGGAAAACGGTCGGTATCGGGCGCGGCAAAATCCAGCCTCGCCGTGGCGATCATATCCAGACTGGCCACGCCGGACACCATTCGCTCGGGCCAGGCCAGAGCGTGAGCAATCGGTGTGCGCATATCCGGATTCCCCATTTGCGCCAACACTGAGCCGTCGACGTATTCCACCATGGAGTGAATGACACTCTGCGGATGGACCACGACCTCAATCTGATCCGGCCGGGCATGGAAGAGCCAACAGGCTTCGATCAGCTCCAGACCTTTATTCATCAAAGTGGCCGAGTCAACCGAGATCTTCTGCCCCATGCTCCAGTTCGGATGGGCACAGGCCTGCTCCGGGGTCACCGACGCCAAACGCTCTTCCGGGTAGTCCCGAAATGGGCCACCGGACGCGGTGAGCAGAATTTTGCGCACTCCGCTCCCCGCCAGGCCGCCCCCGAGACAATCGCGCGGATGACCCGGTAAACACTGGAAGATTGCATTGTGTTCGCTGTCGATGGGCAAAAGCGTCGCACCATGCTCCTCCACCGCGCGGGTAAACAGCCCACCGGCCATCACCAACGCTTCTTTATTGGCGAGCAGAATCTTCTTCCCGGCTCGAACCGCGGCCAGGGTCGGCACCAAGCCGGCACCGCCGACGATCGCCGCCATGACCGTGTCCACCTCGGGCGCCGACGCCACCTCACTCAACGCCTCGACCCCGGACAGTACCTGAGTGGCACTGCCGCGCGCCTTCAACCAGAGCGCCAGGGACTCCGCCCCGGGCTCTTCAACGACCACCGCGTAACGCGGGTGATGCAGGAGACAGAGCTCTCCGAGCTTTTGCCACTGGGTGTGCGCCGTCAATGCATACAGGGAATAGCGGTCGGGGTGCTGGGCGAGCACATTCAGAGTGCTATCACCTATGGAGCCGGAGGCGCCGAGGATCGTTACAGACTGCATAGAGGACCTCACCCGACGGGCCAGCCACCGGCCAGCAGGGCCAGGGCAAAAACCGGTGCCGCCGAGGTCAGACTGTCCACCCGATCCAGCACGCCTCCATGGCCCGGCAAGAGCGCGCTGCTGTCCTTGATGCCCCGCTCTCGCTTGACCATGCTCTCTAACAAATCACCCAGTACCGAGACCAGACTGGTGGGCACAATGATCGCCAGCCAAAACAGAAGACCGCCTTTCCAGAACAGGCCAATCAATACGGCCAGCAGAAGGTTCGCTACAACTCCACCCGCGAAGCCTTCCCAGGTTTTCCCGGGGCTCACGCTCGCCGCCAGTTTGCGGCGCCCCCAGCGGCGGCCGGTAAAGTAGCCGCCGATATCGGCACAGGCCACGACCGCCAACAATAGTACCAACAGCCAGGCCCCATTCTCCTGCACTCGCAGGAAAGAAAGGCCAGCCCAGGCCGGGATCAGGACCAGCACTCCCATGAGTGCCCGCATCCACCGGCTATGCCACAGCAACGCGCTGCTCGGATACCCCTGTACCCAAAGAAGTGCCACCGCCCACCAGAGGCAACCGGCCACCAGAATATTGCGAAATGCCAGACGTTGGCTTTCGTCCAGAGCGCCGCCCGCCTCGGGCAACGTGTGAATTTCCAGATAGTAAGCCGCACTCACCATCACAAATCCCGCCAACAGGACGTAAAGCGCCCGCTGCCAGGCACGAGTCCAGCCACTGAGGTTAGCCCACTCCCAGGCACCGATCAGGGTGACAGTGGCGGCAAACGCTGAAAACAGGGGGCCGGGCAGATAAATCAGGGCCAGGAGGAATACGGCGGCCAACACAATCGCCGTAAGCACACGCTGCTTAAGCATGGCGTGCCTCCCCGGAATGGGCGGAGGAGCGCTCCTCACTCTCGCCCGTCGAGACCTGGTCGCCAGTACGACCAAAACGACGCTGGCGACGGTGAAAATCATCAGCCGCCGCTTTGAGCTCATTGGCATCGAAGTCGGGCCACAGAGTCTGACTGAAATACAGCTCGGCGTAGGCACACTGCCAAAGCAGAAAGTTGCTGATCCGCACTTCCCCGCCGGTACGAATCAGAAGATCGGGATCGGGCAAGCCGGCAAGGCTGGTCTGCTCATGCAACAGATGCTCATCAATGTCGGCGCTGTCGAGCATTCCGGCTTGCACCCGTTGGGCCAGCCGCTGAGCAGCCTGGGCAATATCCCAACGGCCACCGTAATCAGCGGCGATCACGAGGGTGGTTTCCCCCTCGCGGGTGCGCTCTTCGGCATCGGTGATGGCTTTCTGCAAGGACGGGGTGAAACGTGACCGGTTACCGACCACTCGCAAGCGCACACCCTTTTTTTGGAGCTCTTTGGACTCCTGCTTCAGGTACCACTGGAATAGCGACATCAGCGCATCCACTTCTTTGCGCGGGCGCTTCCAGTTCTCACTACTGAAGGCGAACAGGGTGAGAACGTCAATCCCCAGGTCCTGGCATGCGGTCATGATATCGCGAATACGCTCGGCACCGACCTTGTGGCCCGAAATGCCGGACATGCCTCGCTGCTTGGCCCAGCGATTGTTGCCGTCCATGATAATAGCGATATGGCGCAGGGAATTGCTGGTCACAAAAAACTCCTGGAACAGTTGCCGCGCAAGGCCAACCAGCGCCGCCAGAGGGGGCGGCGCAGAAGGCTCAGATTTCCATCAAGTCCTCTTCCTTGGCACTAAGAGACTTATCGATCTGAGCGATGTATTTATCGGTTATTTTCTGAATCTCGTCCTGAGCGCGATGTTCATCGTCTTCTGTGATTTCCTTTTCCTTGAGCAGTGCTTTGACCTCGGAGAGCACGTCGCGACGGATACTGCGAATCGATACCCGGGCATGTTCAGCTTCTGATCGAGCCTGCTTGATGTAGTTTTTCCGGGTTTCTTCGGTCAGCGCCGGCATCGGAAGGCGGATGAGGCCACCGTTGGTCGAAGGATTAAGCCCCAGATCAGACTTCATGATGGCTTTTTCGATCTCCGGCACCAGGCTTTTTTCCCAGGGGCTGATGGTGAGCGTGCGAGCGTCTTCCATGCCAATGTTGGCCAGCTGGCTCAACGGGGTCTCAGCGCCGTAATAAGACACGTGTATGCCATCGAGAATACTCGGGTGAGCACGGCCCGTGCGAATTTTGTTGAAGTTGTTACCCAGCGCATCAAGCGCTTTTGCCATGCGGCTTTCCGCATCTTTTTTTAAGTCATTCAACATTGTTTTTGCCCTCTTCGATCAAGGTGCCTTCGCTGCTTCCTACAACAATGTTCAGCAAAGCCCCGGCTTTGTTCATACGAAAAACGCGTACCGGCATATCGTGTTCCCGGCAGAGGCAGATGGCGGTCAGGTCCATGACGCCCAGTTTGCGCTCCAGCACCTCATCATAAGTCAGGCGATCATATTTGGTGGCGCTGGGGTCCTGCATCGGATCGGCGGAGTAAACACCATCCACTTTTGTCGCCTTGAGCACGATGTCCGCTTCCACTTCAATCGCCCGCAAACAGGCGGCCGAATCCGTGGTAAAAAACGGGTTACCGGTTCCGGCGGAAAAAATCACCACTTCGCCCGAGGTCAGGGCACGATTGGCCTGGCGGCTATCGTAGTGCTCAACAATTCCACTCATGGGAATGGCCGACATCACACGCGAGGATATATTGGAGCGCTCCAGGGCATCCCGCATGGCAAGGGCATTCATCACGGTCGCCAGCATACCCATATGGTCGCCGGTCACCCGATTGAGTCCCGCACTGCTGAGCGCGGCACCGCGAAACAGATTGCCCCCGCCGACAACCAGGCCAACCTGAACGCCGATACCGACCAGCTGGCCAATTTCCAACGCCATTTTATCCAGGACCTTGGGATCAATCCCAAAGCCTTCCGAGCCCATCAGCTCTTCGCCGCTGAGCTTCAAAAGAATTCGTTTGTACTTTTTGTCGCGTGCGCTTGGCATACAGGGTTCTCCGCTAGGTGCTCATTGAAAGTCTGGTAATCACCGGGCGAGCTGACTCCAGCCCACCCGGTGCAAGCGCCGCGGAATTTAGCTCTTGGAAGAAGCCTTGACCTGTGCGGCCACTTCATCGGCGAAGTCCACATCTTCTTTCTCGATGCCTTCACCCACTTCAAAGCGTACAAAGCTCTGAATGGCGGCGCCGGCATTGGAGAGCAATTTGCCCACTTTGATTTCCGGGTCCTTGACGAATGGCTGCTCAACCAGGCTGCCCTCTTTCAAGAACTTGTTGATACGACCCATCATCATTTTCTCGACGATTTCGGCGGGCTTGCCTTCCATATCCGGCTGTGCCTTGATGATTTCCTTCTCTTTCGCCACGATCTCTTCCGGCATATCTTCCGGCTTGATGACCTGCGGGTTGACGGCGGCCACATGCATGGCCACATCGCGCGCCAGGTCGGCTTCGCCACCTTCCAGTTGCGTCATCACCGCAATGCGGTTGTTGGAGTGAACATAACCATCGATCACACCGCCTTCAACCACGGCAACACGGCGAACCGAGATATTTTCGCCGATTTTCTGAACCAGCGCTTCGCGCTCACCTTCCAGCTCGCCGTCCATCAGTGCTTTGATGTCGGTCTGCTTGTCGGCAAAGGCTTTGGCCAACACTTTCTCGACAAAAGCCAGGAAACCGGTGTCGCGGGCAACAAAGTCTGTCTCACTGTTCACTTCGATGATGACACCGTAGCTGTTGTCGTCGGACACCTTCAGAGACACCACACCATCGGCGGCGGTACGGCCGGCCTTTTTGGCGGCCTTCAGGCCACTGGCCTTACGCAGGTTTTCAATCGCCACTTCAACGTCGCCATCGGCTTCGTTCAGGGCTTTTTTACATTCCATCATGCCGAGCCCGGTGCGCTCGCGCAGCTCCTTAACCATAGACGCAGAAATCGCTGCCATGTCGCTATCCTCTTCAAATAGGTCTGAATCTTCATTCGAAAAAAGGGGGCCGCCGCTTGGCCTGCCCCCTTTAATTGGTACCGTCCGGCCCTTGCGGTGCCGGTCGGCCGGAACCCGGCTTACTCGGAGGCGGCTTCGCCTTCGGCGGGCACGTACTCGTCTTTGTTCGGCGCGGACTGAGCTTCTTTGGCGCCTTCCAGGCACGCATCGGCCATGGCGGAGACGTAAAGCTTGATCGCGCGAATAGCGTCATCGTTGCCGGGAATGACGTAGTCGATGTCGTCCGGGTTGCTGTTGGTATCAACCACACCGATGATGGGGATACCCAGCTTCTTGGCTTCCTGAACGGCAATGCGCTCGTGGTCCACATCAACGATGAACAGCGCGTCGGGCAGGCCGTTCATGTCTTTGATACCACCGATGGAGCGCTCCAGCTTGTCCATATCGCGAGTGCGAGACAGCGCTTCGCGCTTGGTCAGCTTGTCAAAGGTGCCGTCCTGACTCTGGGCTTCCAGGTCGCGGTAGCGACGAATGGAGGCGCGGATGGTTTTGTAGTTGGTCAGCATACCACCGAGCCAGCGATGGCTGACGTACGGCATGTTAGCGCGGTCGGCCTGCTCTTTGATGGTTTTCTGAGCGGCCCGTTTGGTACCGACGAACAGTACCTTTTTCTTCTGGGCAGCCATTTTTTTGACAATGTCCATCGCCTCAGAGAAGGCAGGGACGGTCTTTTCCAGGTTGATGATATGAATCTTGTTGCGAGCACCGAAGATAAAGCGGTTCATCTTCGGGTTCCAATAGCGGGTCTGGTGGCCAAAGTGGGCACCAGCCTGCAGCATATCGCGCATGCTTACTGTAGGCATTTTGTCATTCCTATCGGGTTGGGCCTCCATACACCCCAACAGCCAACCCGCTCAAGGCGGGCACCCAGGCTGAAGGTGCCGGTGTATGTGTGACGTTCATGGTTTCGTAGTATGTTGCCCAAATGGACAACCTCCTCGACCGACACCTGTGGCATTGGTCGCGGAGCCGCGCTTTATACCATAATCCACGCTACAGGGGAACCCAATCCGCTCCCCCGGCGCTGGGTCCAAGGCCTTGTGTCAGCCCTCGCCGGGCCGCTGGTTGGCAGCAGCGGGGATTGGCCGTATGCTGAGAAATCACCGCCAATCATCGGGAGGGCCGTCATACGTTTGACGAGCAGCTCTGGGGCTCGCGTCGCCTGTTCGCCCAGCTTTATCTTCATAGATTTAAAGGAAGCCTCTGATGCCTACCAGCAACACATTCGGCCCGGAGATAATAGACGATGTCGAAACGCTCGCTGACACTCTGATCGAACGGCTGGAAAAGCGGTTGATCGTGGGGCTGCCACTGGGGCTCGGCAAGGCGAACCACCTGATCAACACCCTCTTTCGGCGCGCCTGTGAAGACTCCAGCATTGATCTGACAATTTTTACCGCACTGACGCTGGAGGCGCCGACCGCCGGCAGCGACTTGCAGCAACGGTTTCTCGGACCGGTTTCCGAGCGGTTGTTCGACGACTACCCGGCACTCGACTACGCCAAGGCCCTGCGCCGTGGAGACCTTCCACCCAACATTACGGTGCGTGACTTCTACTTTCAGGCCGGCACCTGGCTGGGCAGCCCGCTGGCACAGCAGATTTATACATCGATCAACTACACCCAGGCGCTGGATGCCTTGCTGCGCGCCGGCGTCAACCTGATCCTGCAGCTGATCGCTCCCCCTGGCGCCGACAACGCAGGCCGCTACAGCTTGAGCTGCAACCCGGACATCAGCGCCGATTTGCTCGATCGCCGCCGGGCGGGTCAACTCGAGCTGATCAGCGTTGGCCAGATAAACAGCAGACTTCCATTTCTTGGAGGGGAGGCCGACCGGCCAGAGAGCGACTTCGACTACCTGTTAAAAGGCTCCGAGTACGAGTTCCCTTTGTTCAGCCCGCCGCACAAGCCAGTGTCGAATACCGACTACGCCATCGGCCTGCAGGTAGCCAGCCTTGTGCCCGACGGCGGCACACTCCAGATCGGCATCGGCTCCATTGGCGATGCCATTACCCAAGGCTTACTGCTGCGTCAGCAGCGCAATGACGAGTACCGCCAGCTGCTAAAGCCGTTACTAAAAGCTCACGACCCGGCGCAACTGGTGCAATGGGATCGTTTTGAACAAGGTCTCTATGGGGTCACCGAGATGCTGGTAGAGGGCTTTCTCGCACTGATCAAGGCCGACATCATCCGCCGACGCGTCGGAGGCGCCCTGGTGCATAGCGCGTTTTATGTCGGAAGCCCCGTATTCTATCAGTTGCTGGAAGAGCTTCCGCCCGCATCGCGGGCAGGCATCGCGACGATGCCGGTGTCTTTCACCAATGAACTGTACGACAGCACTCCCCTGCGACCCGACGATTCGATGCTGGGACTGGAGGCGGAAAAACGCTCCGCACGTACCGGAGCGCGTTTTATCAACAGTGCCATGATGGTCACTCTCACCGGCGCCGTCATTTCCGACGGCCTGGATGACGGGCGCGTGGTCAGTGGCGTGGGCGGCCAGTACAATTTTGTGGCCCAGGCTTTTGCCCTGCCCGACGCCCGGGCCGTCATCACACTACCCGCCACCCGGACCAAAGCGGGCAAGACCCAATCGAACATCGTCTGGCAATACGACCATACCACCCTGCCTCGCCACCTGCGCGACATCGTCGTGACCGAATACGGAATAGCGGATTTGCGCGATAAAAGCGACGCGGACGTAATTGCCGAGCTGCTAAAAATCGCCGACTCGCGCTTTCAGCCCGAACTGCTGCAGAAGGCGAAAGCTGCGGGCAAACTTCCTCAGAACTACAAGATCCCACCGGCTTGGCGAGACAATACGCCCGGGCGAATCCGCTCGAGCCTCGAGCATAGCGTCCGCGAGAAGCTCCTGCCCGCCTTCCCCCTGGGCAGCGGCCTGACCGAAACGGAGGAGGACCTGGCCCAGGCGCTGTCAAAGCTGGCCCCGCAGGTGGGCAGTTGGCCACGACTGCTGCGCTTGGCGCTCACCGGTCTGCGCCGCCCCGCCTCTGACTCCATGAAGGCCGGGCTCGAGCGTATGGGCCTGAGCCGCCCTCGCAGCGCCAAGGAGCACTTCTACCGCGCCCTGCTGAAGGCTACGCTCAACACCGAGTGAGTGGGGCTGGCGACAGTGGGCAGCCTCAGCAGAAGCCCGCCTCGTCGGGCAAGATCACTGTCAGACCCGGGACAGATCGTTTAGAATGGGGTTTTGTCCCCAGAATTAGCGAGAAGACATGTCTGTCAGCATCAAAAGCCCGGAAGATATCGAGAAAATGCGCATCGCCGGCCGAATGGCGGCGGAAGTGCTGGAAATGATCGAACCCCATGTTCAGCCCGGCGTCACTACCGGCGAGCTGGATCGCCTCTGCCACGAGTACATCGTCAACGAGCAGAAGGCCATTCCCGCCTGCCTGAATTACCGGGGCTTTCCCAAATCGATCTGCACCTCGGTCAACCATGTCGTCTGCCACGGAATTCCCACCGCAAAGAAAGCCCTGAAGAACGGCGACATCCTCAATATCGATGTCACCGTGATCGTCGACGGCTACCACGGGGATACCAGCAAAATGTACTTCGTGGGCAAGCGTCTGCCCCACGCCGAACGCCTGGTGGCAGTGACCCAGGAATGTCTCTATAAAGGCATCGAAATGGTCAAACCGGGGATCAAGCTCGGTGATATCGGCCACGCGATCCAGCAGCATGCTGAAGCCAACCATTACTCGGTGGTGCGCGAGTACTGCGGCCACGGTATCGGCACAGTTTTTCACGAGGAGCCCCAGGTACTGCACTATGGCCGCCCCGACACTGGGCTGGAGCTCAAAGAAGGCATGACCTTTACCATCGAGCCCATGATCAACGCCGGCAAACGCCATACCAAAACCAAACCCGACGGCTGGACGGTAGAAACCAAAGACGGGCGCCTGTCAGCCCAGTGGGAACATACCCTCGCTGTCACCAAAGATGGCGTTGAGGTCTTGACCGCCCGCCAAGAGGAAAGCTTTTAATTATGGATATGGCAGCGGTCCCCTACTTCGAACGGCCCCTGTTCTTTTTTGATCAGAACCGATTCAGACGGGCCCTTGAAGAGAAGCCGATCATCACCGTCTTCAAGGATGCAATCGCCGCTGCCAACCGTCAGTTCGACGCCCGCTTTCGCGAAGGTGAAGACATCCGGGCTCTCATTCACGAACGAGCCCTGTTCGTCGATTGCATGCTCCACTACGCCTGGCATCAGCATCGTTGGCCGTTGGGCATCAGCCTGGAGGCCGTAGGAGGGTATGGCCGCTGCGAACTGCATCCGCACTCGGACATCGACCTGCTACTGCTTACCGGCAACGACAACACCCTGAAACGCTGCCAGAGCCAGATCGAACAGCTTCTGACCTTCCTTTGGGATATCGGCCTGGAAATCGGCCACAGCGTGCGAACCCTGGAAGAATGTGTGGGCTATGCCCGCAACGATATCACCGTCGCCACCAACCTGATGGAATCCCGAACCATCGAAGGCGATGCCTCGCTGCGCATTCAGCTGATGCAGGAGACCGCACCGGACCACCTCTGGCCTGCCGATGACTTTTTCCGGGCCAAGTGGCAGGAACAAATCGATCGCCACCAGAAGTACAACGACACCGAATACAACCTCGAACCCAACATCAAAAACGCCCCCGGCGGGCTGCGCGATATTCAGATGATCAGTTGGGTGGCCAAGCGCTATTTCCAGGTTCGCACCCTGACGCAACTCGAAGGTAAAGGCTTTTTCACAGAAGAGGAGTTCTCGTTGCTGCGAAGCGGTGAAGAGTTTCTCTGGCGGGTCCGCTATGGGCTCCACCTGATTGCCGGACGAGCCGAAGAACGGCTTCTGTTTGACCATCAGCGCGAGCTGGCATCCATGTTCGGGTACCGCGACAACAGTGAAAACCTGGCGGTCGAGCAGTTCATGCACCGCTACTACCGTCTGGTGATGTCTCTTCGAGAATTGAACGACGTGCTTTTACAATTCCTGCACGAGGTGATTCTGCAGCGGGGCAAGAACAAGAACGTCACGGCCCTGAACGAGCGCTTCCAGCTGCGGGATCACTATATCGAGGCGGCCCACATCTATGTGTTCGAGGAGAACCCCTCGGCCCTTCTCGAAATTTTCGTGCTCATGGCCAAGCATCCGGAAATCGAGGGTGTCAGGGCCTCCACCATCCGGCTGCTACGCGAGAGCCGGCACCTGATCGACAATGACTACCGACGCAACCCGAACAATACGCAGCTGTTCCTGGAGCTGTTCAGCCACCCGGCCGGATTGGTAGAACAACTCAAACGCATGTCTCGCTACGGCATCCTGGGCCTGTACCTGCCCGAATTCGGTCAGGTTACCGGCCAGATGCAGCACGACCTTTTCCACATCTATACGGTGGACGCGCACACCCTGAAGGTCATGCAGAACATGTGTGACTTTCTGAAGCCGGGGGCCAAAGAGGACTTCCCCATCGCCGCTCACGTCATGAAGCGACTGCCCAAGCCGGAGCTGCTATACATTGCGGGCCTTTACCACGACATCGCCAAAGGTCGCGGTGGTGACCACTCCACCCTTGGCGCCGTGGATGCTGAAGATTTCTGTGTCCGCCACGGCTTGTCACCCCGGGAAACCCGGCTGGTGTGCTGGCTGGTCGAACAACACTTACTGATGTCCACCGTGGCACAGAAGCAGGACATTTCCGACCCCGACGTAATTCATGACTTCGCCCTGCGAATGGGTGACCAACAGCGCCTCGACTATCTGTACAACCTGACGGTGGCGGACATCAATGGTACCAACAAGGAGCTGTGGAACACCTGGCGCGCCAGTCTGATGCGTCAGCTGTACCTCGAAACCAAGCGCGCCCTGCGCCGGGGTCTGGAAAACAATATCGACAAACACGAGCTGATCGAGGAAACCCAGCAGTCCGCCCTGCGCAAGCTTGAGCGCAAGGGTATCGATGCTGCCACGGCCTGGAATCTATGGGCGGAGATGGGCGAAGAATATTTTATGCGCGAAACGGCGCTGGACATCGCCTGGCACAGCGAGGCGATGATCCAGCACCGCGCTGACACGCCCCTGATTCTGATCAAAAAGACCACCAACCGGGAGCTGGAAGGGGCCACGCAGATTTTTGTGCGCAGCAAGGGACGCAAGAACGTTTTCGCTGCGGTGGCGACGGCGCTGGATCAGTTGAACCTGAACATTCAGGATGCCCGAATCTATAATTCGGACAGTGGCTATACGGTGGATACGTTCTTTGTCCTGAATCAGGATGGTGAGCCACTGGGTGATGACCCGAAGGTGTTGAAGCGCATTCAGGATGCGCTGCTGGATGAGCTACGACTGGTGGATGATTACTCGGAGGTGATCAGCCGCCGGACACCGCGCCGGATGAAGCATTTTACGATGCCAACACGCACGAGTCTGAGCAATGACATGCTCAGCGGTTATACCGTGCTGGAGGTGATCAGTCCGGACCGGCCGGGGCTGCTGGCGTGTATTGGCCGGGTGTTTCTGCAGTTTGATGTGATGCTGCAAAATGCCAAAATTGCGACGCTGGGCGAGCGGGTTGAGGATGTGTTTTTCATTACGGACAACGATGGTGAGCCCTTGAGCGATCCAGAATTGTGTGAGGCGCTCCAACGGGAAATTTGCGAGCAGCTGGATAAGCGCGCGACCAAAACGTCTTCTTCCGTTGTGAACCTTTAAAGCTTGCGATCTGGTGGTCATGTTGTGGTCCGGTAGTTGGAGGGTATACCGTTAAGAGACCCGCCGTGAATACATCCCTGTAGGCTTCTCATCGGCATCCATGCCTCAGAGAGTCTCTTAACGGTATACCCTCCAACTACCTCAGTGCCAGCGAATGTCCGTGTGTATGTAGGTAGGGTGCGGTAAGGCCGAAGGCCGCCACCCACCATCTCATTCCGACTACTATTCGGGTAGAGCGTGTCGGGTGAAGCGTGGCACCGAGGCCGGCGATGGGGCATACCCCTTGGAGACTCTCTGAGGCATGGATGCCGATGAGAAGCCCCCAGGGATGGGTTCACGGCGGGTCTCCAAGGGGTATGCCCCATCGCCGGCCGGACTCAAACGCAACCACCAAAGCAGACCGGACTTTCAGAAACCACAAAACTCAATCAAGAACCAGATAACCAATGAATCCAGACCTGAACCTACTCCACCCCTACCCGTTCGAAAAACTGGCCCAATTGAAAGCCGGCATCGAACCGCCCGCGGGCCTGGCCCATATTGCACTCTCCATCGGAGAGCCCAAACACGAGCCGCCGCAGTTCGTGCTGGAGACTCTGAGCCGAAACCTCAACCGCGTCTCCAACTACCCGGCCACCAAAGGCCTGCCCGAGCTGCGCCAAGCCATCGCGCGATGGGCAACTGAACGCTTTCAATTGGCCGGGAATGAGCTAGACCCGGAAACCCAGGTTCTTCCCGTGAACGGCACCCGGGAGGCGCTGTTCGCGTTTGCGCAAGCGATTGTCGACCGCACCGCAGAGAGGCCTCTGGTAGTCAGCCCCAACCCCTTTTATCAAATATACGAGGGCGCCGCTTTACTGGCAGGCGCCGACATTGCCTTTTTGAACTGCACCGCCGAGAACGGCTACATCCCGAACTTCTCCGAGGTGGACCCGACCATTTGGCGCGACTGCCAGCTGCTGTACCTCTGCTCCCCCGGCAACCCCACCGGCGCCGTACTGACGTTGGAACACTGGCGGGTGCTTCTCGACCTGGCCGATCAATACGACTTCGTCATCGCCTCGGACGAGTGCTACTCGGAGCTCTATTTCGATGAAGCCGAACCGCCCATGGGCCTGCTACAGGCGTGCCGGGCGCTGGGGCGGAGGGATTTCAGCCGCTGTGTGGTCTTTCACAGCCTTTCCAAGCGCTCGAACCTGCCGGGCCTGCGCTCGGGCTTTGTGGCCGGGGATGCGGCGGTGTTGGCAGAGTTTCTGCGTTACCGCACCTACCACGGCTGCGCCATGCCGGTGCCTTCTCAGTTGGCAAGTATCGCGGCCTGGGAGGATGAGGTGCACGTGAGGGCGAACCGGACGTTATATCGGCAGAAGTTTGATGCGGTACTGAAAATCCTGGACGGTTGCCTGGAAGTTGAGAAGCCGGAGGCAGGGTTTTACCTTTGGCCGCGCACGCCAATGGATAGCGAGACCTTTGCCCGCGAACTTTTCGCCCAACAGAACATCACAGTGCTACCGGGCAATTACCTCGCCCGCGCCACTGACGTCGGCAATCCCGGGGAGCATCACGTCCGCATGGCTCTGGTGGCGTCTCTCGAAGAATGTATCGAGGCGGCCAAGCGTATTAGAGTGTTTATGGAACAGTTCTGAAAGTCCAGTGGTAGCTGGATGTCCGGTGATGCTGGTGGGAACACTGATCAAAGACCCGCCGTGAATACATCCCTGTAGGCTTCTCATCGGCATCCATGCCTCAGAGAGTCTTTGATCAGTGTTCCCACCAGCACCACCTCCGTGCCAATAGGTCGTTGTTCAGGACCACAAAGTGATTCGATGGCACGGAGGCGAGCGGAGGAGGGAATACCAGTTGGAGACTCTCTGAGGCATGGATGCCGATGAGAAGCCCCCATGGACGGGTTCACGGCGGGTCTCCAACTGGTATTCCCTCCTCCGCTCGCCGGACTCAACACTGACATAAACCCAAACATCGAAGCTTAAAAGACCTTCAAAGACAAGTACCAACCCATGACCGAACCGAAGAACCTCAAGAAAGCCGAAAGAGTCGAATTCATCCTGAACCGACTCCAGGAACTCTACCCCGAGCCGCCAATACCGCTCGACCACAAAGACCCCTACACCCTACTCGTCGCCGTACTACTATCGGCCCAATGCACCGACGAACGCGTCAACCAGGTTACCCCACACCTGTGGAAACTCGCCGACAACCCACACGACATGGCCAAAGTCCCCGTCGAAGATATTCAAGCCATCATCCGACCCTGCGGCCTCTCACCGCAAAAGGCCAGAGCCATCTCCAAGCTGTCACAGATACTCATTGACGACTACCAGGGCGAAGTCCCCGACGACATCAACGAACTGGAAAAGCTCCCCGGCGTTGGCCATAAAACCGCCAGCGTCGTCATGAGCCAGGCCTTCGGGCAGCCTGCCTTCCCGGTTGACACCCATATCCACCGACTCGCCCAGCGCTGGGGATTGACCAACGGCAAAAACGTCACCCAAACCGAAAAAGACCTCAAACGCCTCTTTCCCAAATCCGCGTGGAACGCCCTGCACCTGCAAATCATCTATTACGGCAGGGAGCACTGTTCCGCACGTCGCTGCGATGGTACCGTATGCGACATCTGCCGCACTTGCTACCCGGCCAGAAAGCGGCCCAAGCAAGTCCGTAAAGCGTGAGAATCCAGCAACCCTCACCATCACCCACAGCGCCAGGACCAAACCGATGATCGCCCTGCTCAAACACCTTCACATAACATTCGCTCTGCTGTCCTTTCTCGGGTTCTTCCTGCGGGGCATCTGGATGATCAAGGGCTCATCACTGCTGAAGCGCAAACCCGTCAAAGTGCTGCCCCACATCAACGACACCCTGCTGCTGGTAAGCGCCATCGCATTGGCGGTCGTGATCGGCTATTCGCCCATGCAGCACGGCTGGCTACTCACCAAGATTGTCGCCCTCTTTGTCTATATTGGCTTGGGGGTTCTGGCTTTTCGCCACCCGAAGCGACCTGTACGCATCGGCGCTTGGGTGACAGCGTTGGTCGTGTTTCTATACATTGTCAGTGTCGCTTTCAGTAAAGACCCACTGGGCTTCTTTTACCCGATCACCTAACGAGCACGTTACCTTGGCCCAAACCACGCCCAACTCGTCGAAAAGGCTGATTCTCTTCGGCATTCTCTTTGTGGTGCTGACCATCGCCGGACTCTACTCGGTCTACGGCCAATTTGCCGGCCGGGAAGTGCGGTTTGACACCCGGCTTGTGCAGCCTTGGGTTCTACTGGCTTTGGCGGCGTTACTCACGGTTTATTACGTTTCTGACGCCTTGCGGCTGGGGTATACCTTGCAGGCTCTGGGACATCGTCTGCCGTTTCGAAAACTCCTGTCACTGGTTTTCATCAATCTGTTTTTCTCCAACATAACGCCCATGGCAACCGGCGGCGGGTTTGCCCAGATCTGGTTCCTCCAACGCGAGGGCATTCCCATCGGGCACGCCACGGCCGCCACAACCATGCGCACGCTGCTGGCCGTTGCGTTTATCTTTTCCCTGACGCCGGTGGCGCTGATTGCCCTGCCCATGTTCAACGGTGACTGGTTACCGGGCAACCTTGCCATAGCGCTGGCGCTGTTCATTGCCGGCTACCTGGGGTTTTTCACCGTAGTGATCTTTCGAACCCGCTGGCTGATTGCACCCTTGAGCCGGTTGCTGCACTGTCTACACCGTTGGCACCTTCTCAGTGACCAGCGCCATCAGCGCTGGCAATACAAGGCGCGCAGAGAAATGCTGCGGTTCGCCCAGGCCTTTGGGGAATATTGGTCCGGGAGTCATCGGGCCGTTTTCCTGTCCGTGTTTTTTACCGCGGTTTTCCTATTGAGCCTGTTCAGCTTTCCCGCCTTGTTGCTGCTCGCGCTCGACTATTCCGTCAACTATCTCACCACCCTTGCGTTGCTCCTCATAACCACCTTCATCATGTACTTTTCCCCCACGCCAGGAGCTTCCGGTATCTCTGAAGGCGTGTTTGGTCACTTCTTTCGTAACCTGGTCAGTGGCCCCCACCTCCTGTTGGTGACCCTCGCCTGGCGATTACTGACCATTTACCTGGGTATGTTGATCGGGTTGATCATTTTCCGTCGAACCCTGGCCCGGGAGTTGTTGACTGAGCGCCCGAAAGGAAACGTGCCATGAGCCGAACGCCTCTACTCAAGTGGCTGTTTTATCTGAACCTGCTGATCATCGCGTTCCTGGTAGGCTATAAACTGTACCTGAACATTTCCAACCCGGAGTTCAGCAGCGTCCACGTCGAGCAACTGAGTGAGCTCCAGCAGCGTATCGACAACCCTGACGAGTATCAGTTTGCCGTTGTTGGCAATATCAACAACTCCGTGGGCGTGTTCGAAAACCGGATTATTCCCACTCTGAACCAATCGGGAGTGGACTTTCTGGTCTCCGCGGGCAATGCCATCAGCAGTGGTGGGGAAGACAAATACCGGGCGCTCTACGGTTCACTCAGCCACTTGGATATTCCCTTCCTCCTGACCTTCGGGGAACAAGAGTACGAAGACTTTGGCAGCTTTCGCTTCTACGAGCACTTTGGACCCTACTTTTACAACTTCAGCCTCGGGCAAAGTCAGTTCATTTTTCTCGACAGCACCGGTAAAACGCCCTGGCGCTGGCAAATAGAATGGTTGAAGGGGCTTTTGAGTGACACCCGACAGGGCCCGGTCTTCCTGTTCATCAATCATCCTCTCAAGAAAATTGAGCACGACCTGCTGTTTGACCGCGAGGACCATTACCTGCCGGATTCCCCTTTTCGGGATGCCTTGTTGACGCTGATAGAGCAGCATAATGTTACGGCGGTGTTTTCGGCCAACCTGCCGGTATTCTCCCGGCAACTCGATGACGACACTCTCTTTATCACCACCGGCGGCGCGGGTGGGCTGGTCCTGAACGACGACACCAGCTTTTACCACTACGTCAAAGTGACGGTAAACGGAGATCAGGTGCAGACCGAACTGGAGCCACTGGAGATTGGCCAACACCCGGCGTGGAGAACCCTGGAGAGCCTGTGGTTCTTCATCTACTCACTGTTCTATGTCGGCTACATCAATTTTATTATTCTGGTCAGCCTGTTTATGGTAGTCGGCATCAAGCTGCACCAGAAGGTTTTCGTCGGGCGGGATTACTACCCGAACTTCGACCTGGACCCCACGCCTTGGGAAAATCAACCGCTGAAAGTGGCGATGTTCACCAACAACTACCTGCCCTTCATCGGCGGAGTGCCCCTGTCCATCGAACGCCTGCGCCGCGGCTTACAAACACTCAAAGACTCGGTACTGATCGTCGCCCCCCGCTACAAAGAACAGGACCCGGAGGAGCAGCAGGTACTCCGGGTTCCCTCGCTCTTCGCCATGGGCGTTCGCGGCGAATTCCGGCTGGCCAACATTTTTCTTCGCCGCATTCGCCGGCGGGTTAAAGACTACCGGCCCGACATCATTCACCTCCACCACCCCATCTGGATGGGCTCGCTCGGCCTTTGGATTGCCCACCGGCTGCACATTCCGGCGGTCTATACCTATCACACCCGGCTGGAACACTACGCACACTTTGTACCACTACCTGGCGCGCTGTTCCGCAACCTGATTTCTCATGCCCTGATCAAGCACTTCGCCAACCGTTGCAGCGGCGTCATCGTGCCCACCAATTCGGCGGAAGACTACCTGCGCATGATCGGGGTCAAGACCTCCATCTTTGTGCAGCCCACCGGGATCGACTACGAGCGCTTTCAGAATCTCGACCCTGCCCGGCTGGAAGAGCGACGCACGCACTTCGCCCTGAGAGGAAAGCGAGTCCTGATCAGCGTTTCCCGGCTCTCCACGGAGAAGAACATCGACTTTTTGCTCGACGCCATGGCTGAACTGAAGGCTCGACAGGTGTCGCCTTTCCACTTGCTGATCATCGGCGATGGCCACGAACGCCACCGCCTCCAGCAGCGCATTGAACAGGAAGGCCTGAATGACTGCGTGACGCTGGTCGGGTCCGTTCCGCCGGATGAAATGCCGCTTTACTACCGTTTGGGAGACCTGTTTGTGTTCGCCTCGAAGTCGGAAACCCAGGGAATGGTCATTCTCGAAGCCATGGCGGCACAGTTGCCGGTCGTGGCGGTTCGCTCCAGCGGTATCGATGACGTCATCATCGAGGGAGAAAATGGCTACAAAACGCCGGAAAACCTGGATGTCTGGTGTCGCCAGGTAGCGACCATACTGGAGGATGAGCAACACCGGAAAACTCTGGCTGAACAGGCGCAGCAGTTTGCCCAGCACCATTCCACCGACGCCTTTGCCCAGAATGTTCACCGTATTTACAGCTGGCTGCTGGCGGCCCACCATCAGGAGGGTGAGTCTAACCAATGGTAGCAATCGATGCTTTTTACACCGAAACCTTCTAAGATTCAGAGAATTAGACCGTTTTCTAATAAAAGGCACCAGGTTGGCGCACGATTGTTGACCCTGTCGTGTAAATAATTTATACGTAGTATCAAGCAGTAAAAAAAATTCATAACAACCCACTGGCGCAGCTATGAAAAAGTTATTACTCCTTATCGGTTTAATGGTCTGCCTCCCGGCGACTGCTTGTGACGAAGACTGCAAGCGGCAAAAAGCAATGGAGGAGCATGACGTCCAATTCCCCAGTTACCTGACGGCAAACTACTGCCAGGATACCAGCGTAACTTTCCTGTTGAGGGCGCGCGAGAGCTTACAGACGTATCGGGATGGTCAGCTCTCAAGCGGGCATAAAGGGGGGATGCGCAACATCAGTAACTTCCTGAAGCAGCGCAAGCAGTGGTTGGTGGAGTGCGATGAGTACCTGGCGCTGACCGGCCAGGGCCGCGTCTTCCGCAACGAAGCCACCACCCAGGCCATAGTCGCGGCTATTGATTCAGCCATCCAGGAGCTCGACCGCCTGGTGGCCAGTGGCGGCGGCATTCATGTCGCAGAATCCCAGGCGGAAATTGCCGGCCAGCGGCTAGACCAGTTGTTTACTGCCGTCGACACCCACCGCACAGATCTGCAACTGCGCGGTCAGTTGGTCATCCGCTAGCTGGGCTTCTTTAAAGACAGCTTCGCTCTGGCCGGGCGGTCCTTGCGCTGCTCGGCAAACAGCTTCGCTCTTTCCTCCGCCTGTTTGGCCCGGCGATTGACCGTCGTCGGGCGCGCAGAGGCAGCCCGCCCGGCCCCAGACCCCGCCGCCGAAGCCAGCGCATTCATCCCCGACCGCAACAGGCGGGCCTGTTCAGCGAAACTCAATTCGGGGGGGTAGTTGGCGGGTGAAACCCCGGTCGGATTGCGGGCATCCCCCTCCACTTCCAGTTGAAAGCCACAGGGATGCTTGGCCCGACCAAGCCCGACATCGACGTCCCAATCATCAAAATTCAAAGGGTCCATGATTTTACGCTCCTGAGGGCCATCCCTCTCATTTCATGACGACTTGGCGGTAGCGCGGCGCTGACGCGCCGGCGGCTCAGCGCCAATATGCACTTCATTGCGCTGGCGGGCCAGTTCAATCTGTTTCTGACGTTCGGCAAAGCGGGCTTTCTGGTCCTGAGTCAGGTTGTGGTAGCACTTGGGACAGCTCACGCCTTTCATATACAGCGCCGAGGCCTTGTCTTCCTCGGTAATCGGGTGACGGCAACCATGACACTGGTCATAAGACCCGGGTTCCAAATTCTGGTTCACCGCTACGCGGTTGTCGAATACAAAACACTCCCCGCGCCACAGGCTTTGCTCCGCGGGCACCTCTTCCAGATATTTGAGAATGCCGCCCTGAAGGTGATACACCTCCTCAAAACCCTGCTCTCTCATATAGGCGGTCGCTTTTTCACAACGGATGCCGCCGGTACAGAACATGGCCACTTTTTTGTGTTTGCCGGGATCGAGGTGCTGGCGGACATAGTCGGGAAACTCTCTGAACGTTTCCGTCTCGGGATCCAACGCCCGCTCAAAGCTGCCGATGGCGTATTCGTAATGGTTTCGGGTATCTACCACCAACACGTCCGGGTCACTGATCAGGCGGTTCCAGTCTTTGGGGGCGACATAGGTCCCCACGGTATGGCGGGGGTCAATTCCATCCACGCCCATGGTCACAATCTCTTTCTTAAGCTTGACCTTCATCCGGTAGAACGGCTGCTCGTCTGCGGGCGATTCCTTGTGCTCAAGGCCTTCCAGGCGCTCGTCAGCTTGCAAATATGCCAACAGACCGTCAATGCCTTCACGTGAGCCGGCGACGGTACCGTTGATGCCCTCGTGAGCGAGCAGCAGGGTGCCCTTGAGCTCCAGCTCAACGCACTTGTCCTTCAGCGGACCACTGATCTCCCGATAATCCGGCAGGGACACAAACTTGTACAGGGCGGCAACAACGACACTCATAAAACGACCGGAACCTCGGCATGACGGGGAAAGCGCGCATTATAAACGCTTAAATTTTGTACAGCCACTATCAATTTGCCTCCCCTTTCCCGCCACCCAGGCAAGCTGGGGAACCGGGCACCGATTGGGGCCCCACCCACTCTTCCGGGCTGTAGGTATGCAACGCCAGGGCATGTACGGGTCCGGCCAACTCCGCAGAAAGGGCGCCATATACGGCCTGGTGGCGCTGCACCTGTCGCTTGCCGGTAAAGGCCCCGCACACCAACACCACCTTGAAGTGGCTTTCGGACCCGGGAGGCACATTGTGCTGATGGCTCTCGTTGTGCACCTCCAGGTGCGAGGGCTCAAAAGTTTCGGTCAACTTGGTCGTTATTGACGCTTCGATCGGTTTCATTACGTTACTCCAAAAAACTGTCGGCATTTTACCCGGGGCGGTCTACACTGTGTTGACCTAGCGCAAAAAAATCAAAACTGGCATCGCAATGCACCATCAACACCGAATTTTTGTCGACCGACGACGGGGGCGAGAACGGCGCCTTGAACGGGACCCCTGCGCCCAGATGCCGTTGGACCTGTACCATCGCAAACGCCGAAAATCCAGGGACAGGCGCGCCACCGGGCGATCGTTGGAGCAGGATTACTATGCCTATTTCGCGGAAAACACCCCCTATTCAAACCACTGAATCCAGAGCGCGCAAGACATCTGAGGTCACCGGGTACACGGGGTAGTGCCTGAAGAAGTCATCCAGGTCGAATTTTTCGAGTACCCGATCGCTGTAGTCCCGGTGCCGCGCTCGCGCGGCATCAAAACCACGGAACTGCAACTGCTGTAGGCATTCCGGGCAAACCCGCCAGGGCCAGGGGTCAGGCGGGGGCAATGCCGTGGCGACCATCACCCGAACATCGGGCGCCGCCCGGCGGACCGCCCGAAGGCTTCGGCAGTCCGCCAGATGGTAACAGGGCGCGGTCCATCCGGAGTCGGCGTCGCTCCCCCTGGCCACCTCAACCACGCTGGTCTCATCGATCCACAGCAACACCCGGCTGTTCTTGTACGCCAGGGTATAGTCGTGCAGGCAGCGCAACTGAGCCCAGCCCAGCCGCAGCCCCAAGGCCAGTTGCTCGCGCTCGGCGGCCGTCAGATGCAACTTGGGGTCGAAGAACTCGAACGCCCCGAGCTGATCCGCCCCCATCACCTCCCGCAACCGGTTGAAGGGCTCGAACTGGAGAAAATCCGGGAGTTTCAAAAGGACTCCTCTTTCAATAACCCCTCAATGCGCGACTCGGCGTCTGTACGCAACCGAAACTCCACCCGGCGCGAGCGCACAGGATCCTCGACGCCATTGTCTACCACCGGTTTGGACGAAGATAAGCCGTTGGCGGTCAAGTGGGCCTTGATCCAGCCTCGCTCGTCGCTCACCTCGGGCAGGGACAACAGATACGCCAGGGTGGTTCGGGTCCGGGCCTGGGACAGCGCCATGTTGCGGATGTAGGCTTCACGTTCCGGAAGCGTGCCCCAGTCACTGGACGTGTGGCCCTCGATTCGCACCTCAAGGATATCCTCCCGGTACTTCGGGGAGGTGATGATGTTCAGATAGCGGGGAAAGAAGTCCTCGAGAATCTCACGAAAAGCGGGCCTGAGGGTGTCCTCTCCCTGCGGGAAAAGCACTTCGGTATCGTAGAAACGCAAGCTCAGGTCCCGGTTAAGCTCCGCCCCCCAGCGCGGCAGGTCTTGTTCGAACTCCTCGTACAAGTCCTCGTAAAGCTGGGTCCGCAGTCGGTCATACAGCACCGCCACATCGCGGATTTTGCGGCTCTCAATCTCCAACTGGACCATGTACACCACGGCGATCAGGAGAAACACCATCATCAAGCCACCCATCAGGTCACTGACAGAGACCCAGTGCTCCTCGTGCTCTACCTCATGGTTGGCCCGGGGTGCGAGCGGATTCTGCTTGTCGGGCGTTTTTGTCATGAGTCTGTTCTTGATGCTTCCGACGCTTGCACAAGCGCGCGCAGGCGGTCGGTCAGAGGCGCATAGTCGTTGACAAATTTCTCGGACAGGGACGTCAGTTGATAACCGAACGTGGTGAGTGCTTTGGTCAGCTCATTTTCCAGAGCCTGGTCGAGCTGCTCGAGTTGTTCACCCGTGCGCTGAACCAGGGTTTCCACCTGCCGGTGCATCCCCTGCTGGGACTGCGACAGGCTGTCGGCCATGTTGCGGTGCACTTCGGCGGAGGTATCCCGCAACGCGCGCGAGGCTTCATCCAGCACCTGGCTGAGTTGTTGCTGATTGCGGGTGACACTCTCGGCCAACTGATCAGTCAGGGCATCCACGCGCCCCTCCAGCGATGGTAGTCCCGCCGCAGCCTTGTCAGCCACCGAGGCCAACTGGGAAAGATACTGATCGAGCCCCTGGGATTGAGCCTGCAAGGCTTCCATCAGCCCCCCCATCGATTCAGAGACCTGGTTGAACACCTCAGAGTGGGTCACCACTTTCTCATAGGCACGGCTGGCTCTATCAAGCAGCTCACCGTTGGATTGCTGGGTCACCAGCAGTTCCTGCAATTCGGTTTTGTAGTTTTGCTGCCAGAGCAGCATGTTGCCCACGGCTTCGTTGAGCTTTTTGAAATTCTCGCCGTACTGGACGTCAATCTGAGCATTGAAATCCGTCAGCACCGTTTCCAGAACCTGGGTCAGCGCCCGGGTATTGGCATCGGTCATGTCGCTCTGGTATTGCTCAAGCGAGCGTTTAAGCCCGGCCATTTCCTCATGTTGTTCCCGACGCAGGCCCTGAACCGCGCTGTGAAGCCCCCCCGCTTCCGGGTCCGAGAGAGAACGGTGGATATCCGATAGCAGGTTTGCCAAGTCATCCACCGTCGCCGCTTCGTAGCTGGACTGACGGCGGTGTTGACGCAGCGTGGTCCCCAGGTGCCGGAACTTGACCAGAAGCGCGCCGAGCAACCCGGCAATGGAAGTCCAGAACGCTGTTCGAAGCCCCCCGATCAGGCCGGGTACACTCGATTGGATGTCAGACGTATCAAACTCCAGCAACCCCATCGCCACCCCGATAAAGGTGCCGAAGATACCGGTACTGGTCAGGATCGTGGGGGCGTGAACCGCGCTCTGGGAGGAGTAACCCGGGCCGATGAAGTAAACCGTCATCAGGGCGATCAGCCCCATCAGCACCAGAGAGAGTGTGGAAAAGTCGTTCAGAAAGTCCATAGGGGCCTGAATCAGAATGCCGTTACGGCGTTATAAACGGCCCCGAGTGTAGCGTATTAAGCGCCGTCTAGCCACGCCAACCCTGCCTCAGCAAAGGCGCCATCACTGGCTTTGGCGGGAATCAAACGTGCCTTGCATCCGGTGCGCGCCGAGTACTCCGCTTCCACAGCAGCCTCTAGCGCCGGCAGATCTTCCTCGCGGGCGAGGGCAATGACGCAACCACCGAAGCCGCCTCCGGTCATGCGAACGCCCGCCTGGCCCCGCGCGGCTCGGGCGAGAATGGAAACCAGAGTATCAATGGCCGGTGTGGTGATATCGAAGTCGTCACGCATCGAGCGATGAGACTCCATCATCACCGTCGCCAGCGTCGCCATATCCCCGTCCCGCAGGGCGTCGGCGGCACGCAGCGTTCGTTCATTCTCACTGAGAACGTGGTGTGCCCTCTGGAACAAGACCGGCTCGAGTTTTCCGTGAGCGGATACCAGCTGCTCCAGGGTCACATCGCGCAGGCTCTCAGCGCCAAAGAAGGCGGCGGCCGACTCGCACTGTTCGCGGCGCAGATTGTATTCACTGTCTACCAGCCCCCGGCTTACGCCGCTTTCCACAATCAGCATCGCCCAGCCGTCAGGAATGGGGACCGAACGGGTCTCCAGGGACCGGCAGTCAATCAGAAGCGCATTGCCGGCCCGCCCTTGGGCACTGACCAGTTGATCCATGATGCCGCAGTTACAGCCAACGAACTGGTTCTCGGCCTGTTGCCCCAACTGGGCGGCCCGCTCCGAAGTAATCGGCTCTTCACTCAAGGCGGTCAACGCCCGAATCAGCGCCATCTCCAACGCGGCGGAGCTGCTCAAGCCTGCACCCGGGGGCACATTGCCATGTATGAGCAGGTCGGCCCCACAAAGCCGGTAGCCATCGGCCAGAAGTGCCTGGACCACACCACGCAGGTAGTCGGACCAGGGGGAGACCGGGTCGTTTTCCATGGGCTGATCCAGGGAGAAGCGGACAGATTGACCCTGAAAATCCAGAGCGGTGGCACAAATCAAACGGTCTTCCCGGGGCGCGGCAGCGACGGCGTTAACGTAATCAATGGCGGCGGGGAGGACAAAGCCGTCATTGTAATCCGTATGTTCACCAATCAGATTGACCCGCCCGGGGGCCCTGGCCAGGATGGACGCCGGGCGCTGATACTGCGCTTCAAATTGCTCTACCAGAATGTGGCTATCGATATCGGGCACTGCTCTGTCTCCGCCGACGGCAACCACCGGATAGCCCACACAGGGCCTGAAGTCGTGTCGAGAACCCACTGCACGACGCCGATCGTCAACCGTATTATTTATCAGATAATTAAACAGAGCCCAATTTACCCGAATCGAAAAGCCGACACAAGATCAAATCGCCAGATGGGGAGAGAACGTCAATGACTCAGCCGCTCCCACAGAAAAGACCCCCAGATAATCCCCAGAAGTATCAGACTGAGTAGAACCAGAGCAGAGCCCATATCTTTGGCGCGCCCGGCCAGCACATGGATTTCATCCCCGGTTCGGTCGATGGCCGCCTCAACCGCGGAGTTGGCCATCTCGGCCATCAGCACCCAGAAGAGGCTGGAGATCAACAAAAGCCGCTCGAGCATTCCCTCCCCCAACCAAAAAGCCAGGGGCATCAGAACCAGGGCCAGGAACACCTCCTGGCGAAAGGCGGCCTCAAACCGCCACGCCGCCGCGAAGCCGCGCATGGAGTAACCGAAGGCGTCTACGATCCGGCTGAGGCCGGTTTTACCGGGTTTGGGCATTGATGTCTCCAGAGGGTCTTCAAAACGCGCTTACGGTAGCGGATTGTCATGAGGATGAGAATGCCGTCTTTCACGCTGTCATATAAGATTCACAACGGAATGATATCAATAGACACGTCGAAGGCTAATGCCAATGTAAGGCGGTGTCCTATGAACAGTCTGTTTGAACGCGTCCATCGGCTCGATACGCTCGCTTTTCTCTGGCTGCACGTCACCAAGCGCTTTCCCTACCGCAAGTCGGTACGGTGGATCTCGCGAACCGGGGACGGCCACCTCTACGTTCTGGCGGCCATCGCCATCGCCCTGATGGAGCCCCAAAGCGGAACGGCTTTCGTGATGGCCGGGGCGATTGCTTATACCCTGGATGTCAGCCTGTACCTGGTGCTCAAAAATGCCATCAAGCGAGACCGGCCGGCGATGAAAATCGACTTCTACGAAGCCTGGATCACGCCGTCGGACCAGTTCAGTTTTCCTTCCGGCCACACGGCAGCGGCCTTTCTGTTCGCCGCATTGATCGCGAGCTTCTACCCGGCCTTCGCCCTACCCTGTTATCTCTGGGCCAGCCTTATCGGTGCCAGCCGCGTACTGCTCGGGGTGCACTACCCGAGCGATATCGCCGCCGGGGCACTGCTCGGTTCTGGCGCAGCCCTGGTCGGGCTCTACCTGGCGCCGCTGTTACGGTCCACTCCAGGAGTTTTATGAAAATTTTGTACGGCGTTCAGGGCACGGGCAACGGTCACACCACCCGCGCCCGGATTATGGCCAAAGCGCTGGCCGAACAAGGCGTAGAAGTGGATTGGGTATTTTCCGGGCGCGCCCCTGAAGACTACTTCGATATGGACATTTTCGGGGATTACCAGTGTTTTCGCGGGCTCACGTTCGTCACCACCCACGGTCGCGTGCGCTACGGGCAGACCCTGCTCAGCAGCCATTTACGCCGACTCTATCGCGACATCCGCTCGCTGGATGTCAGCCAATACGATTTACTCATCAACGATTTTGAGCCGGTCACCGCCTGGGCCGCCCGACGGGCGGGGCTCCCCAGTATCGGTCTGTCACACCAATGTGCTTTTCTTCACCCGATTCCCAAACGTGGGGAGAACCTGTTCGTGCGCTGGTTCATGCGTAACTTTGCGCCGGTGGAGAAAGCCATCGGCTTGCATTGGCATCACTTCAACCAGCCCATTCTACCGCCGTTGATCGAACCATCGAACTACCCCAACGAGTGTCGGACCAACCAGTGTCTGGTGTACCTTCCCTTCGCGCAGCCCGAGGATATCGTGCCGCAACTGCGGGCCTTTCCCAACACTCAGTTTTACGTCTACCAGCAAGTCCCGGAAGCAACGGACGAGGGACACATCCACATTCGTCCCTTTTCCCGCGAAGGGTTTCAGGCCGACCTGCATCGGTGCGAGAGCGTTATCTGCAGTGCCGGATTTGAACTACCGAGCGAAGCGATACAACTGGGGAAGAAACTGTTGGTTCAGCCCGTAGTGGGGCAAATGGAGCAGCAGTCCAATGCCTTTGCGTTGAGCCAACTGGGTTACGGCGCTGTAGCGCAGGTACTGACAGAACAGGCCATCGGGGACTGGCTGGCCATGCCGCGACCACGACCGGTGAACTACCCCGCTGTCGCCCAGGCGCTGGCGCAATGGCTCACCTCCGGCGAAGGGGAAGGTTTCGACACCTTAAGGGACAGACTGTGGCGTGAAGTACCTGAGCCGGAGTCCAGGCTGAACGTGGAAGCCACAGTCAGCGCTGGTTGACGACCGCCCTCACCAGCTGATTTTACCGCGCTTTTGCTTGATGGAGCCACGGTGGGTTTTGCGGTCCATTCGTCGTTGGCGGGCCGCCTTGGACGGGCGGGTCGAGCGACGCTTTTTGGGCTGGTGACTCGCCCTGGCCACCAACTCCGCCAGACGATCGAGCGCATCAGCCCGGTTTTTCTCCCAGGTCCGAAAGCGCTGAGCTTTGATCACTACCACCCCGTCGGTGGTCAGCCGCTGGTCGCTGGTCTGCAACAGGCGCTCTTTGACTTCATCGGGAAGCGAAGAGGCCCGCACATCAAAGCGCAAGTGGGTTGCACTGTTCACCTTATTGACATTCTGGCCACCGGCACCCTGGGCGCGGATGGCCGTCAATTCGATCTCGTGTTCGGGGATAGCGAGGTTGGCGGTTACTGACAGCATGGCACCGCCCTCAGGAAGGAAGCACAGTAACCGGCTGGCGGTCGTCCAGCAATACCGGCTGCAACCGGCGATCATGGCGGGTTTGGTGGGCCCGCCAGCGCACCAACGCACCACCGCCCAGCAAGCCCACCAGGGCACCCAGCGCGCTCAGCCCATCCGAAGCCCACCATTGCTGGGCCAGCCCGGCACCCAGGATCATGGCAAGCAACGGCACCAGGTAAACGAACAGCGAGCCCCGAACGACGACGGTTTCGGGCACCCCGATCTGAATTTCCTCGCCGAGGTGGTAGTCTTCTGAGTTGCGCCCTTCCAGCAGCACCCACAGGTAGCTGGTATGGCCCATCAGACGGGACATCAGGCTCTGACCACAACCTTTTTGCGCCGCACAGCTGCCACAGGTGGACTGCTGAATAGTTTCCACCCACAGACCGTCCTGCTCCACAGCGACAATACGCCCGGTTTCGGTGATCATAGAAAAGCCTCAAATCAATCGGTCAAGCCGCCCCGGTCGTTGCGGGGCTCACTCAGGGAGTCTCGGCAGCTTCGCTCGTCGATCGGCCGTGGTGGCCGATTGGCTGGATGCCTCGGGCCAGCTGTTCCGCAACGCCACCGGGGATTTCGCCCACCACGGTCACCCGGTAATAGGCGTCGCCGGCCTCCAGTTGCCCCATGAAAGCCGAAATGGCCCCGCGCTGAGCCCGCCCCTCCAGGTTCAAGGTTCGGCTGCCCAGCGGTTGTAGGAAAACGGAGAAGCTGGCAAGGCCATCAGTGTACATCAACATGCTGATGTTATCCGATAGCTGTCGCTCCCCGGAGTAGACAAACCCCGGCGGAAGCCAATTCAGAGCCCATCGGGCGGGTTCTTCGCGGGTTCCACCCGCGCAGTTTCCGATATCAGGCTCGGAGGTTTGCGCCTGCAGGGTCCACTGTTCCACGTTCGGGTCCAGGTCGAGTTCCACAAACTGGAAGCGCTCAAGTAGGCGCTGATGTTCATCAAACAGAAGGGATTTAAGTAGCAGACCGGTTTCCTGGTCGAGCCCCAACAGATAACCGTAACGGAGTTGGTCTCTCGGGCGGACTTCGACAATGGTGACGGAGCGCCCGGCGATGCGGTCTTCTCCCCGCACGGTTAGCTGGTAAAAGCGATCCAGCCTCGCCACATCGTCGGCCGACGTATCGGGGTGAAGCAGACGATACCCAGTGGTGTGGCACAGCAGTGGGTCGCCCAGCTGCCTTACCGCCCCCTCGGGCCCATTGAGATATTCCAGACGCTCGTGAACCTTGCCTCCTTCCACCCAGTGCTGCACTCGAAAGCTTTCCATCTCGCTTCGGTGCTCATAGGTAAAAGTGCCTTCGTAGTCCAGCGTCTGGCGGGCTTGCTCCATACGCTGCAACAACGCCAACGGATCGTCATTGCTGGCCCAAGTGTAACTGGAGGCCAGCAGCAACAGTACAACAACAGTGCAACTCGGCCTCAACAAAAATCACTCCTCTGCGTCAGTCGTAACCCGGGCATAGGGCAGCACGCCCTGATTACTGTTACGCACCGCATGGCCACTGTGCGCGCGCATCAACTCGTTGAGGTAGGCCCGAATTTCCTCGGAGGGCACCTGCCCAGAGTCGACGCGGACCGGAACGAATATCACCTCTCTGGAAGGATGGCTGGCCGGCTCATAACCACTCTCCTGACTGACCGTGCGGGCCAGCGGTAAGGAGGGCGGCTGGTACCCGGCCGGCAGGGAAATGGTCTGGCTGCGACCCACATCGTTGTCATCGGCTTGCGGCGCGGAGATATCGGCATCCGCCACCGCCGTTTGTTGGGTGTCACCGGGGTACTGCTGAACACCGATCAATACCGCACCGGCCACCGATGCGGCGACGGCCACCTGGCCGATTTTCTGCCACCAGTGACGCTGCGGGGCCTCCAGCACCGCCTCACTTTCAAGCGCCGCACTGATCCCCTCCGCAAACCCGGATGGAGCCATAGCGCCCAGTTCGCGGCGCATCGCCGCACCCGCCAGTTGATAGCGGCTCCAGCGTGCTTTCAGCTCCTCATCCTCTGCCTTCAGCAGCCGGCGAACCTCCAACTCGGAGGCTTCACCGTCAACCAGCGCCGACAGGGATTCGTAGAGGGAGTGATTGCTTTGTTCAGTCATCGCGCGTGTACCTTCAAGATGCGACTTCAATAATGCCCTCAAGCGCTTGTGCGTCTTTCGGACCTCCGACCTTTCATGGAATCAGACTGGTCTGTTCAGGAAAGGTTCAGCTAAAGACCAAAAAATCTTAACAAACATTTACGACTACGCCATCAGCGGCTGAATACAGCGATCGATGGCCTCCCGAGCCCGGAATATCCTCGACCGGACGGTCCCCACCGGGCAGTCCATGATCGCTGCAATGTCCTCATAGCTGAGACCTTCCATTTCCCGCAGAGTCACGGCAGTGCGTAAATCTTCGGGCAAATCGCGAATCGCCTTGTCCAGCACGGCCTGCAATTGGTCGCGCATGAGGCTGTGCTCCGGGGTGTCGATGTCTTTCAGAGCCTCGCTGCCGGTATAGAACTCGGCCTCGTCCACCTCGACATCGCTGGCCGGTGGACGACGGTTGCGCGCCACCAGGTGATTTTTGGCGGTGTTGATGGCAATCCGGTACAGCCAGGTGTAAAAAGCGCTGTCGCCCCGGAATTTGGCCAGTGCGCGATAGGCTTTGATAAAGGCTTCCTGGGCGACGTCCTGCACTTCCGCCTGATCGCGAATATAGCGTCCGATAATGGCGTAGATCTTATGCTGATACTTCACGACCAGCATGTCAAAGGCACGTTTATCGCCTTTCTGTACCCTTTCGACCAGTTGTTGATCGGTGTCCTGCGCGGAGTGCGCTGTCATCCCAAAACCCCCAAGCGGTCCGGCGCGTGAGCACCGGAGCCAAATCGTTAATCTCTTGTTGTTGGCACTTTACGTGTCGTTAGCGCTTCACATGCTTTACTCTGACTGGCCCCGTAACGCTTCCTCATGGGACGGCGCCGGTGCTCAGTTAGGCCGATTACTGACTAAAAGACTCACCAACTGAGCAAAAGTTCATAAGCGCAAGCGTCAATATTCCTCGATGATCTCTAAGACACTGACTGTGAGCCTTGCTATTATACGGGTTAATTCCGCCCAGCTCTAACCGCGGCGTTGGAAGACAATCCGCAAAACGGCAGACATCTTCCGGGATTGATCTCTCCGGGGCAAGCCGGCGTAACCGCGATCTCCCGTATCACTACAGGTAACGAGTGAATGAGTAAGCACTTCAGCAGCGACGTATTGGTCATTGGCTCCGGCGCGGCCGGGCTCACGCTTGCGCTGCAGCTCGCCCAGCACGGTCGGGTGCACGTTCTGAGCAAAAACGCCGTCAACCAGGGCTCCACCTGGTTTGCCCAGGGCGGTATCGCCGCCGTGCTCGACGATGAGGACTCAGTCGAGGCCCATGTCACCGACACGCTGAACGCCGGCGCCGGCCTGTGTCACGAGGATGCCGTGCGCTTCACCGTAGAGCGTAGCAAAGACGCCATCCGCTGGCTGATCGACCAGGGCGTGAGCTTTACCAAGGAGAGCGACAATGGCGCCTACCACCTGACCCAGGAAGGCGGACACAGCCATCGGCGCATTATTCACAGTGCAGATGCCACCGGCGAAGCCGTACACAGCACCCTGATCGACCGGATACAAGCCGAACCGAACGTCGAGGTCTTCGAGGACCATGTGGCCCTCAACCTGATCACCCAGGCGGATAAGGGCTCCTCCAGGCTGCGCTGCACCGGCGCCTACGCCCTGAGCCGAAAAGACGACCACGTTCATGTGTTTCAGGCTCGCGCCGTGGTGCTTGCCACCGGTGGGGCCAGCAAGGTGTACTTGTACACCAGCAACCCGGACAGCGCCAGCGGAGATGGCATCGCCATGGCCTGGCGCGCCGGTTGCCGGGTGGCCAACATGGAGTTCAATCAGTTCCACCCCACCTGTCTGTACCACCCCCGGGCCAAAACCTTCCTGATTACCGAAGCCCTTCGTGGTGAGGGTGCCTACTTACGGCTGCCCAGCGGCGAACGCTTTATGCCCAAGTTCGACACGCGGGAGGAGCTGGCTCCCCGGGACGTGGTCGCCCGGGCCATTGACCATGAGATGAAGCGCCTGGGGTGCGATTGCCTTTACCTGGACATCAGTCACAAACCGGCGGAATTTATCGCCGAGCATTTCCCCACCGTCAAGGCCCGGTGTCTGGAATTCGGCATCGACATTACCAAAGAGCCCATTCCTGTGGTACCGGCCGCCCATTACACCTGCGGCGGCGTCATGGTCGATCGACACGGTCAGACCGACCTGATGAATCTCTATGCCATTGGCGAGACCTCATTCACGGGCCTGCACGGCGCCAATCGTATGGCGAGCAACTCACTGCTGGAGTGCGTGGTATACGCCCAGTCGGCAGCGAACCATATCCGGGACCGTCTGCGGGAAATCGGCATACCGGAAACCGCGCCCCAGTGGGATGAATCCCGGGTTACCAACTCGGACGAGGACGTGATCATCTCCCACAATTGGGACGAGTTGCGGCGTTTTATGTGGGACTATGTCGGCATCGTGCGCACTCGCAAGCGCCTGGAGCGGGCGACCCATCGAATCAAATTGCTACAGAAGGAAATTGCCGAATACTACAGCAATTACAAAGTCAGCAGTGACCTGATCGAGTTGCGCAACCTCGCCATGGTGGCGGAGCTGATCATCCGCTCGGCCATGGTCCGCAAGGAAAGCCGCGGGCTGCACTTCTCCATGGACTACCCCGAACGCTCGCCCATCGCCAAGGACACGATTCTCGTACCCATGAACTATGCGGACCAGAATGTGATCGTCAATAAAGATTAGCCACGCCCCAAGCGCATCCACAGGCGCAACCGTCGCCGGTCATCACGGCTGGCGCAGTCGGGCAGAACGATCAGCCTGTGGCGCCTGGCGCTAGCCACCTCCCTGAGTCGGAGCACCTGCAACCAGGGCAAGACCACCTGCTCCCCCACTGCCTCAGCCGTTACTGAGCGGCTCCCCCACGACAGCGACCAACTGCCATCTTCTTCACAGGTAACCGCCTCGGGCGATGGGCTTGTCCGGGCGCGATGAAAACGCCAATACTCGGCCACCAGCAACCCCTCAAACGCCATCAGGGCAAACCAGTGAATGGCCGTGGGGCGACTGGAGATCAGCGCGAGCAGGGGTAGCAGACTCAAGGTAAGCAACACCGCACCATGGGCCAGGACCAGCCACCGAGACGGTCGCAATGGGACCCACAGGGTACTCCGTGGAGGGGTTTGATTATTGCGCGTTGATTCCAGTATTGGCTCGGACAATGTCGACAATCCTTTTCAGGTCCGGGTCCTCAGGGGCGTGGCGGTGGAGAAACCAGGCAAACAGATCCTGATCCTCAGCTTCCAGCAGTTTCCAATAGCGTTCTTTATCTTCCGGCTCCAACGTCGGGTAGACGTTTTCCAGAAAGGGCAACAGAATCAGGTCCAACTCCAGCATGCCACGGCGGCTGCCCCAAAATAGGCGGTTCTTTTCCACAAACACCTCCCCCGAAAAAGTCCGGCCAGTATAGCACCCGGCGAGCCCTCGCCTCTATACCGCCTCGAGCGCACGCCGTCCCTACCCCTCTACGGAAAGCTCCACACGATTCCGTCCGCCATCTTTGGCTCGGTAAAGCGCCGTATCGACCCGCCGAAACAGGGCATGATAATCCTCGCCTGACTGACGCACCCCCACCCCGATGCTGATGGTGACCGAATGCTCCGGCAGGGCTTCAAAACGCGTATCGGCAACCCGTTGGCGTAACTTCTCCGCCACCATTTGCGCCACCCCGCCATCGGACTCAGGCAATAGAAGCACAAACTCCTCGCCGCCCCAACGGGCCAGACGGTCACTCTGGCGCACACTGTCGGACAGGACCTCGCCCATTTGCCGCAAAATCCGGTCACCGATGTCGTGTCCGTGGGTGTCGTTGACGGACTTGAAGTGGTCGATATCGATCACCAACAGCGCTATCGTGTTTTCCGGCAGAGCGAAGAACTTTTCAATTTCCCGGGTGATTCCGTGGCGGTTCAGCAACCCGGTCAGTTGGTCGTGCTCAGACAATTCCCGATACTGCTGGCTTTCCTGGCGCAGCTCGCGATTGCGCTCCGCCACTTTCTCCGCGCGCCGTCGCTCAAGAAGCACACGCTGGCGAAGATCGTAGAGCCGATAGCTGCCAAACAGCGTCAGTACGACCACCCATGAAATGATAATGCCTGCGTACCAGCTGTCCCGGGATACCCAGTCCCCTACCAGTTCCGCGCCGTGTAACTGGGCGATATGCTCGCCGCTAGCAGCCGGGTAGGCCAGATCAATTCCAAAAGAGGTTACATGATCAAAACTGGGGCCGCTAATAGCCCGGGGAACGCTGAAGCCAGAGAGCCACCACTCCGCCACATAAAATTCATCGAGCCCGATAGAGAGCCCCTCGGGCAGAAACTCCACCGAAATCTGAGTCTGATTGAACTTGTGGGTTTCTGGGTCATCCCTTTCGGAAAAGCCGGGTTCGCGATTGCGCAGATAGTAGCGTAATGACCGACTGGCACCGGAGTAGCTTAAGTCGAGATTGAGACGATCATACTGACTGAAATCAACCCCCTGGGAATTATCTTCGCCCAGAACAATGTTGAATCCACAGAAGGCTTCGCCATGAGAATCCCTAATCTGACAGCGCCAGCGTAGCGCCTCCATATCCAGCCACTCGACGGAGTTCTTCGGATCGGCATATATGTAGGCATCGGCATCATCATTTACCAGCTGCAAGCGCTTCTCAGGCAGATACGGGTAGCCCAGCATCGCCACCACCGTGAGGACACAACCCACCAATAACCAGAAATAGGGAGACGCCACCACGGCACGGGTCACGCCTCTACGAACTATTTTGCGTCGCACAACAACTTCCACCTGCATCTGACTCAACACATCACCCGGAGCGGAACTCAGGGCGAAACAAACAGCAGTACTATCGGCCCGATCTGAATTAGTGGCCCACGTGTTTTTAAAGTTGCTTTCTTAGAATCACCATCAGCCGCTGTCGATAGACTGTTTCAATACGCTGTTGTACCTGACGCTTAGAGGACACCATCACTTGGAGCGGACGTGTTATCGTTCTATCATTCCGCTCAGCGATTTACGAATAATGGTTTAGTTTTAACACAAACCATGTGAAATTCAACCCGGAGCCCTTCATGTCAAGCAGTGCCCCATGGTTCAAACTCAACGACTGGACCGTCATGGCCGTCACCGGCCCCCAGGCCCTACCCTTTCTTCAGGGGCAGGTCACCTGCGATGTGCGCGACCTTCAGGACGGAAAATCCCGCCTTGGGGCGCATTGTACTCCCAAAGGCCGGATGCAATTCAGTTTCCGCATTCTCGCCCTGGACGAAGAGCACTTTTTACTGCGAGTTCCCACGTCCATGGTGGCCGCCGTCAAGGAGTCCCTGGGTAAATACATCCTATTCTCCAAAGCAGAGCTGACCGAGGAAGCCGGTCGCTATCAACTGCGAGGGCTCTATGGGGACGAGGCCCGCGCCACGCTTAGCGAACACCTGACCGAACCGCCGGACACCCCCGGGGACTGGCGCGCCACCCAAGACGGCTCCGTGATTCTGGCGCTGGGCGAGCAACGCTATGAATGCTGGCTCAGCGCCGAAGCCTCGCCAGGCCTTGAGCAGATTTTAGGCGCCCCGACAACCGGGGATGAATTCTGGCGGCTGCTGGACATCCGCGCGGGTATCGGTGAGGTGCTGCCGCAAACCCGGGAGCAGTTCACGCCACAAGCACTCAACTTCCCCCTGATCGGCGCGGTCAGCTTTCGCAAGGGTTGCTACACCGGCCAGGAAATCGTGGCGCGCCTGCACTACAAAGGCAAGCTCAAATCCCATATGCGCCGATTGCATGCTTCGGGCTCCCCCCCTGAGCAATGTCAGCCGGGCGTGCCCCTTCACCGGGAAGATGGCAAGAAGGCGGGGGAGCTGGTAACGGTGGCATCCGACGAACAAGGCGCTCTGGAATGCCTGGCCGTCTTGGACGACAGTGCGCTGGAGCAGACGCTATCGATTGGGGAGACTTTTTCCGCCCGTGTCGGTACATTGCCCTATACTGTCGAGTAAGCTCACCGGGAGGCTTGCCCCCCGGAAACAACACAATCGCTACCCGATCACAACAACCGAAACAGGAAGCCTCATGAGTCACGTTGTAGAGCGCGTTCGCCAAGAAATTGTGAATGCCATCAAAAACGACCAACTGGTTCTACCCACGCTGCCCGAAGTGGCCCTGAGGGTGCGGGAGGTGGCCGATGACCCCGACGCCGACCTGGACCAACTGGCCAAGGTCATCGGCAATGATGCGGCTCTGAGCGCCCGCATCGTGCGCGTGGCCAACAGCCCTCTGCTGCGTGCCAACCGCCAGATCGAGGACCTGAAAACCGCGTTGATGCGCCTGGGCATGGAATACACCTGCAACCTGGCCACCGGCCTGGCGATGGAGCAGATGTTCCAGGCCACGTCCGACCTGGTCGACCGGCGCCTTCGGGATGTCTGGATGCGCTCGAGCGAGGTGGCGGGTATCTGCCACGTGCTCTGCAAGCATTACACCAAACTGCGCCCGGATCAGGCCACGCTCGCGGGCCTGGTCCACAAGATCGGGGTACTTCCGATCCTGACCTACGCCGAAGACCATCCTTCGCTACTGGTCGACAGCCTGACCCTGGATCGTGTCATTGAGGAGCTACAGGGGCCAATAGGCGATATGATTCTGAAAGCCTGGGAGTTTCCGAAGGAGTTGATTAACGTCCCCAGTCAGCACCTGGAGTTCTCGCGCAAGGCGCCCACCGCCGACTATGCCGACATCGTGACCGTAGCGCTGCTCCAAAGCCATATGGGTGACGACTCCACGCTGGGGGAAATGGACTACGAGGAAGTGACGGCCTTCGAGCGTCTGGGCATGGACCCGGACATGCAGTCCGCAGAAGCCGAGGATCTGAGCGACGAGATGGCCGCCGCCATGATGGCTCTGCAATAGCCGGATTCACGACACCGCCGACTGGCGGGCCGCTGACGCCGGCCCGCTAGCGCCCCTCCCCATACAGCCGCCGCACCTCATCCGCGAGAATCTCCGCCCCACGTTCAATGCGCGCCGGGTCCTGACAATAAGTCACCCGCAAGCACTGGTGTTTGTGCGGCCAGTCATCCTCCAGCCCCGGAAAAAAATGTTCCCCCGGTACCACCAACACCCCACGGCGCTTCAACCGCTCGTACAGTGAGAGGCTGCTGATCGGCAGGTCCTGAAACCATAACCAGAGGAAAAAAGCGCCCTCCGGGCGATGGATCCGTACCGGCAGGCCCTGGAGTTGACGCTGGAATACGGCGAGCGCGGCCTCCATCCGGATTTTGTAAAAAGGCTGGATCACCTGCGGCCCCAACGTCGTCAATTGCCCGCGCACCAGCAACTGCTGCGCCAACGCCGGCCCGAGATTGCCGCAGGCGAGACTCATGACCGTATTGGCGTTGGTAAAGGCGTTAATCACTTCCGGGTTGGCCACGACGATGCCTGTTCTGGCCCCCGGCAGCCCCAGCTTGGAAAGGCTCATCACCAGAATGGTATTCTCATTCCAGAACGGTTGTACCGAACGGTAGGTAATATCGGGGAAAGGCGCCCCGTAAGCCACATCGAGAATGAGCGGGACCTGCGCATCGCGCGCGCGTTCATCCAGGCGTGCCAACTCCTCATCCGAGACAAGATTGCCGGTCGGGTTGGTGGGGCGTGACAGGCACAACGCCCCCACTTCCTGATCCAGTTGCAGACGGTCAAAATCAACGTGGTACTTGAAAAGGCCGTCGGGCAAATTCTCTATCGCCGGGCGGTTGGCACGGAAAAGGCCCGGGGCGAGACCGACATCGGAATACCCCAGGTACTCCGGGACCAGAGGCAATAGCACCCGACGGTTTTCTCCATCCCTACCCTGGCCGGCCAGCAGGTTGAACAGCACAAAGAACGCCGACTGACTGCCGTTGGAGAGCGCCAGGTTGGCGCGGGAAACCGGCCAGCCACAGTGGCGGCGCAACTCCTGCGCCAAGGTGTCGAGGAACTCGGGATCCCCCTGAGGTGGCTGGTAGACGCCGAGCATGGGCCGGCGCACCGCCGGGTCGTTCATCGCCCCCTGCAGGGCATCTTCCAGGGCCGCCTCCACCTCGGGGATGGCCGCCGGATTCCCGCCCCCCATGAAGATCATATCCGGGTTGACCCGCAGCGCATCCCCCAGATCTTCCATGAGGGTCACAATCCCCGCATTACTCGTCATCTTCTCGCCGAACATCGATAACCGCATGAGCCGCTAAACCTCCACCGATGAGCCAGAGGACTTGTCGCTTTTTTCTTTCGCTCCCGGGCTCTCTTCGCTTTCAAACAGCTCGGCGAAGGTCATATCCAACTGCTCATGAGAAAACCGTTCAATGCTTTCCAGCCGGCGGTATAGCACCGGATACCAGGGCAGCTTATCCAGCCCCCGTGAGGGTTCGGGCAACACGCGCGGCAAATCCAGCAGGGCCGCCAGCTCCGATACCCGGCGGTGGTGCAGATCCCGGCAGAGCACGAAATCGTCCTGATTGGTGACCGCGATCCAGTTCTTTTTCTGCAGCGCTTCGCGAATGCGCTGCCACTGATCGGTCGACAGCCCCAACGCCAACAACTCGCTGCTTTCCAGCCCCCGACCGTCCAAACTGCGGCGATAAAAATGCCAGAGCACCACCGTGGCCGCCACCAGGTCCGGATAACCGCGATCGCGCAGGGAGATCTGATAAATACCAATGGTGTGGACCAACACCGCCCCCGAGAGAATAACCAGCCAGGTCAGATTCACCCAAAGCAGGAACAGCGGCACGATGGCAAAGGCGCCGTAGATGGAGCTGAGAGCGGAGTTCGCCACAATCACCCCGAAGACCGCCTTCAGCACTTCGAACACAAACCCCGTCGTGACGCCTCCGATAATGGCATGCTTGAGAGGCACCTTGCAGTTGGGAACCGCCGCGAACAACAAGGTAAAAGTGGCCGAGGTCAACAACCAGGGGGTGAACTCGAATATCCAGGTAATCCAGCCCAGGACCTGATAGCCGTCCATCAGCAGCCGCAGTGACACCAGGTAGGTACTCATGGCCAGGCCAATACCGAGCAGCAGCGGCCCAAGGCTCAGCACCGCCCAGTACAGAAGAAACTTGGAAATGCCCCGGCGCCCTTTCACGATGCCCCAGACGGCGTTGAAGTTCTTTTCGATATTGGCGAGCATGAAGTAGGCAGACGCCACCAGGAAAATGACGCCCACAATGGTCAGCCGGCGCGCCTGCTGGGAGAAGTTCTGTAAATGCCCGAGCAACTCCTGACCGGTTTCGGGTACCATATTGGCGAAGATCAGCGCTTGCACCTCTTCGCCCAGACCCTGAAACGCGGGAATAGCGGAAAACATGGAGTAGGTGACGGTCATCAGTGGCACCAACGCGAACAAGGTTACGTAGGTCAACTGAGCCGCACTCTTCATGCAGTCAGTATCGCGCACCTGGCGTTGCATCATCTGGAGAAACTGCCAGAACAGCCGAGCATAATGGCGCCGGTTTTCCGCTTGAAACAAATCCCGCATAAACGACAATCCTGTGTGTCAGACCCCGACAATATTGAGGCCAATAATGACCACACTGTACCACAACACCCCCTGGGGACAGGCTCCAACCGAGGATGCTCGGCGCCGTTGTGGGTCCTGCGGCGAGGCAAGTATAGTGCACAGTGGCGGCGAGACCCGCCAGGCCGAAACGCTCACCACCGGGACCTGAACGCATGCCCTACATTCTGATTCTCTACTACAGCCGCACGGGCGCCACTCGCGCCATGGCGCAGCAGATCGCCCGCGGGGTAAACCGCGCCGGGGGCTTTGAAGCGCGATTGCGCACCGTCCCCCCGGTTTCCGCCGACACCGAGGCCAGCGCTGCGGCGGTACCCGACAGCGGTGCGCCCTACGTTACCCTGGAAGACCTCAAGCACTGCTCCGGCCTGTTGTTGGGCAGCCCCACCCGGTTCGGCAACATGGCAGCCCCGTTGAAGTATTTCCTCGACAGCACCAGCAGCCTCTGGGTCAACGGTGACCTGATCGACAAACCGGCAGCCGTTTTCACCTCGACCTCCAGCCTGCACGGCGGCCAGGAAGCCACACTGCTGTCAATGATGTTACCGCTGCTGCATCAGGGTATGATTCTGGTCGGCCAGCCTTACAGCGAACCGGCCCTGACCCAGACCCGTACCGGCGGAACCCCGTACGGCGCCTCTCACTGGGCCACCGGCCCCGAACCGGAAGCACTCAGCGATGACGAAATCACGCTGTGCCAGGCCCTCGGCGAACGTCTGGCCCGGTTGGCCGGAGAGATCCAACAAAGAAAAACCAACAACGATTAGAGGAGTTCCTCATGGGAATGGCCCCCCAGGCCCCACGAGACACTGAACAGGCCCGGCACGTCCGCCAAAAACTCTGGCTGGCGCGGACCACGGTTCTGACCTGTTTCAGTGCCCTGCTCATCCTGTTTACGGTACTGACGCTGATTCAGACCGAGCCTCAATGGAAGCTATGGCTGGTACAGGTCATCCCGTTGGCAATCTTTATTCCCGGCCTCTGGCGCGGGCACCATCGCACCTACAGCTGGCTGTGCTTTGTGATTCTGATCTATTTCACCTGGTCCGTGGCCAACACGATTTCACCCCTGTCCTACTGGCGCGACTATCTGGTGGTCACATTGAGCGTGATACTCTTTATCGGCGCCATGATGGCCAGCCGCTGGCGCCAACAATGGTGGCTATGGGAAACAACGGCAAGAGACTCCGGCTCTACAACAACCGACGCCTGAATGCTGAACGACGACTTTGACAACAAGGAATAGCACCGTGCGCTACGACGATACCCCCTACAACGACCACACCGAGCGCCCTCGCAAGCCGGGGCCGATCCGGCGTTTTTTCCGCTTTCTGGGGCGAGCCATCAATTGGCTGAGGGTCACACTCAGCAATCTGATTTTCCTGCTGATCCTGCTGTTCATCGTGTTCGCCCTGACCAGCTCCGAAGAACCCCTGGTTCTGCCGGATTCATTTGCCCTGACGCTTTCACCCAGCGGTTTTCTGGTGGATGAAGAGAGCTACGTCGCCCCCGTGGAAATGTTGATGAACGGCAGCAACGAGTCGTTTGAAACCCCCGTGCGCGACCTGGTCAAAGCCATCGACAGCGGCCGACAGGACCCACGGGTCTCCGCGCTGGTTCTGGAACTGGACGATATGCTCGGCGGGGGCATCAGCAAGCTCGAGGAAATCGGAGCGGCTCTGGGGCGGTTCAAGGAAACCGACAAACCCATCATCGCCACGGGCAGCCTGTATACCCAGGAACAGTACTACCTCGCCAGCTACGCCGATGAAATCTACATTGACCCGATGGGCTCCATCCTCCTCACCGGGTATTCCAACTACCGCACCTACTTCAAGGATGCGATCGACAAACTGGCGATCAACTTCCACGTCTTTCGCGTCGGCCAGTACAAGGATTTCGTCGAGCCCTACATCCGCAACTCCATGTCTCCGGCCTCTCGCGAGCACAACAGCGAGTGGCTCAACCAGCTCTGGGGCGTCTACACCAGCCGCGTGGAAGCGCAGCGACAACTGCCCAGCGGCGCCATTAACGACTACATCAGCCAAATGGACTCACTGCTCAAGGCGGTGGAGGGAGACAGCGCCCAACTGGCCCTGGACTCCAAGCTCGTGGACGGCATCCAGTCCCACCGGGAACGGGAGCAGATGCTGGTGGAGCGCTTCGGCCACAGCCAGCAGGGCGAAGGGTACAACGGCATCGGCTACCAGACGTTTCTCGCCGATACCGATCGCCGGCAAAGCAAAGAAGCCGACGGAAAAGTGGGCCTGATTCTCGCCACCGGCACCATTCAAACCGGCGAGCAGCCCGAGGGCAGCATCGGAAGTGAAACCTTCATCCAACGGCTACAACAGGTGCGGGAGGACCCGTCCATCAAAGCGGTCGTGATTCGTATCGACAGTGGTGGCGGCAGCGCCTACGCCTCAGAGGTGATCCGCAGCGAAATCGAAGCCCTGCGGGCGGAAGGGATGCCGGTACTGGTATCCATGGGGAGCATGGCCGCCTCCGGAGGGTACTGGATGGCCATGGGCGCCGATGAGGTCTGGGCCACGCCCACCACGCTGACCGGCTCCATCGGCGTGTTCGGCGCGATTCCCACCTTCGAGGAAAGTCTGGATAAGATTGGCATCAACGTCGATGGCGTCGGGACCACCCCGCTGGCGGGCGCCATGCGTCTGGACCGCACCCTGACCCCACAAGCGAAAGCCATTGTGCAACAGACCATCAATCACATTTACGACGAGTTCACCAGCATGGTGGCCGAAGCCCGCGGCCTGACGCAGGAGCGCGTCGACCAGTTGGCTCAGGGCCGGGTCTGGACCGGTGCTACCGCACACGAACTGGGGCTGGTCGATCAACTCGGCAGCCTCAAAGAAACCATCGCTGCCGCCGCGAGCCACGCGGAGATGGACGCTTACGAGGTGCGCGTGATTACCCGGCCGCTGTCGCCCTTCGAGCAACTGGCCCGGCAGATCAGCCGGAGCTCGGTCAGCGCCTTTTTGCCGCAAGTGCAACAAAGCCAGTGGCTCTCTCAAGACCTGAAACGGCAACTGGCGCCCCTACTCGAACCTCTGAGGGCATTGAGCGAACTGGACGATCCGCGCGCAGTTTACGCCCGGTGTATGGAATGTCTGGCGCCTTGAATTATTGACGTTTCAGGGGCGTAAGGCCGGGGCGAGTCAATCGCCCCGGACATACCGCTGGCTCAACCGGGTCAGCAACGTCGCCGCCACGCCCACCAGAAGCCATATGGGGTCGAGCAGGACGGCCAGAAAAAGACCGTCGACAATCCCCATACCGGCAATCATCCAGGGAATGACCGGGAAACCGAAACTCTTACCGCGGCTGTTTTCCCAACGGGCCACCACGGTCACCGACAGGGTATAGAGCGTCTGGATGCCACCGGCCAACCAGACCAGGGCCGGCACCTCCCCGATCAGCGCCACTGCGGTCACGGCGTAGACGCCCAGACGGGTCAACGCCATCAGAAAGACCGTGCTCCAGTGCTTTTTGTGCAGCCAGTCATACAGAAAAATAACCACCAGCAACGCCAGCCCCGCCAAAGGCGCGCGGTGATCCGGCGCAAAAAACAGACAAACAAAGCCCGCTGCAAACAGCCCAATCACAATGCTGAACACCTGCCGCGAGGTGACCCGCCCCGAGGGGATGGGCCGATAGGGCTGGTGCTGAGTATCCCAGTCCCGGTCACAATAATCGTTGAGGGCCATCCCGCCGGCATAGAAAAACGACAACGCCAGAAGAATCAGGCCGATGGTATAGGTGCCGCCCACCATCGCACTGACGATCACCGCGGTGGTCAGCACATTCATCCAGACGGTCGGCAGATTGCTGACCCGGCAGAGGGTCAGCAGAGTTTTTACAGAAGGCATGGCGCTCTCTTATTGTGGAAGAAAATCAATCAAACAAATGTTTCAACATCAAACCGCAAACGTCGGTGGCCGGCACGCTTTTCTGTGGAATCAGATCGGGCTCAGTGCTCATCAGCAGCGGCATGGACTCGGGCGAACCGTCGCTGACCCCGTGGGAGCCCTTCACCAGTTCCGGCGCCACCGCAATTACATCCATCACATAGCGGAATCCCAGCTTTTTCTGCGCCACTCGCCTGGCCGCCTTGAGCTTGGGAAACCGAAGCGTCGGATCAAAAAACAACTCGCAGGGGTCGAACCCCGGCTTGCGATGAATTTCAACCTGGTGGGCGTAATCCGGTTGGCGGGCATCGTCTTGCCAGAAATAATAGGTAAACCAGCTGTCGGGCTTGGCCAACAACACCAGCTCGCCACTGCGCTCATGGTCCAGGCCCAGCTCCGCCTGCTCGGTTTTATCCAGCACACGGTCGATGCCTTCGACCCCCTCAAAAACCTGGCGCACTGCCGGAACATTCGCCGCATCGTGAACATAGACGTGAGCAATCTGATGGTCCGCCACGGCAAACGCCCGACAGCTGAAATAATCCAGATACTCACGCCCCAGATCCACTTTCACAGACAGCATACCGGCCTCACGCAGCAACCGGTTGGGATGAATGGCCCGAGACACGTTCTGAATCCCGTACTCGGACAACACCATCACACGACAGCCACGCTTTTCAAAAAAATCGAGCAAGTCCCCCGCCAGGGCATCGATTTCTTCCAGATCCTTGGCGATATCGCCATCGGGCCCCTCTTTCTGGAGCACGTAGTCCATATGGGGCAAGTACACCAGCTGCAGGCTGGGCTGATGGGCTTCCTCAATGTACTTGGCTGCGTCCGCAATCCACTGGCTGGACTTGATATTGGTCATCGGCCCCCAGAAATTGAACAGGGGAAAGTTGCCGAACTTCTCGCTCAGGGTTTCCCGCAATTCCAGTGGGCAGGTATAGCAGTCCGGCTCTTTCCGTCCGTCCGCCAGATACAAGGGACGCGGCGTCAGGGTAAACTCCGCATCGGTGGCCATGGCGTACCACCAGAAGGTATTGCTACAGGTAAAGCTCGGGTCCCGCTCCTTTGCCATGTGCCAGACTTTGGGCCCCTGCACCAGCTTGTTACTCTGCCGCCACAACCAGACTTCGTTCATCTCCCGGAAGTACCAGCCATTGGCGACGATACCGTGATCCTTTGGCGGTTTCCCTGTCGTGTAAGTCGCTTGAGCGGTGCAAGTGACAGCAGGCCTAACCGGCTCAATATCCGTTGCTCTTTCTGACAAACGGTTCAAGTTGGGCGTGTGCTCACCCAGCAAAGCGCGAGTCAGCCCGACAATATTCAACACAACGGTTCTATGCATATTAAAACTCTAAAAATGGGCACAGTAATCGATGGAGAGAGCCGTTGGTCCGACAATTCGACCAAGACTCTCTGAGGCATGGATGCCGATGAGAAGCCCCCATGGATGGGTTCACGGCGGGTCTTGGTCGGATTGTCGGACCAACGGCGTCAACTTCTCAGTGCGTATTCAGTTATCGTCAAGTATCATTTTTACCCAAGACAACTCACGGGCGATACTTTCGCCCACCGAGTCAGCTTTTAAGTGTTCCGGTAAAACACCAAAACTATACGTTTCTACTTCGAGTGGAACATTTGGAGGAAGCAGCGGAAGCAGCCGTTTCAAGAACGGTTGGGTTGTTCCGCAATCACCCAAGTGCTCCAGAAAGATCGGCACATGAAAATGCACCCGACATTCTTCTGGAGCTAATCCGTTAGACAGCGCCGCTTCAAATGCTGGCAAATCACTGAATGCATGCAACCCTCCATCGGAAGTGCGCGCTACGGCTTGATGCAAGTAAACCGGTTCGTTAAAACGTAATAGCCGCCCTACTTCTTCCGTGGTATTCGCCTGCAATGCACTGGAGACCTGAACCTTTGCAATCGGGATTTCCGCTTCCGTCAGCCGCTGCAAGCACGCCTCGGGTTCTTCAAACTCCACCGCCTGGTGGCAGCAATCGAAACACACGCCCAGGTGCGCGTTCTGCTCCAGGGTCAGCCGGGGCCGTAGCCGTTCGAAAAACGCGAGGAGCTCGTCCGTGGTTTCCAGCACACAGGCGGGCTCGGGCTCGATGGCCAAGGTCACGTGGACGCCGGTGCTCTGTTTCAGGTTCGCAAAGTGCGCCAGGACCGATTGGATGTTGTCCAGCACGGCGGGCCAGTCGTTCTCGGAGAAGCCGTCTTTGAACGCCACGGGCACGGTGGAGATGGAAAGGGTTCGGGCATCGGGTTGCAGTTGCACCGCGATGTCCCCGAGGGACTGGGTATAACGCACTCGCTCCGCTTCGCGCCAATCCGGCAGGTAGACGTTTTCTTTCACCCGCTCGTTGTGAAAGGCACCGTAGGGGAAGCCGTTGATGGTCAGCAGGTAGGCGTCATGCTGGTGGCACCACTCCTGGAATTGTGCGACTGCCTTGGCATCGATTTCGGCAGCGGCCTGCCCGGCGATTCGCAACCCCAAAGGGAAGGGGCGCTGGGCCTGGTCGCCCAGGCGCTGTTTGACTTCCAGCGCGTGGGCGTTGAGGTTGTTCATCACGTCCACCCAGCCTTCGCCCGGGTGGATGTTGCTGCAGTAGGTCAGTGGCTGGGTCAGGCCGGCCATTTCGCCTCCAGTAACTGTTGGCGACAATCGTGCATCATGGCGAGGTCGATTTCACCCACCTCTTCCGCGTGCCCGGCTTCAGTGAGCAGAGTGATACAGAGTTTGCCACCGAGGTGCTCGCGAAAGCCCTGCAGGGCCGCGTCGATATCAAGCTTTTCCAGGGCCGGATGGCGGAGCGTAAAGCCGACGCCTTCCAGGGTGTCGCGAATCGCCAGTAAGGTTTCGGTGTCGATCATCCCTTGGGCATGGGAGTACAGGGAGTCCAGGGCGATACCGATCGCCACCGCTTCGCCATGGCGAAGCTCTGAGCCCGACAGCTCCTCCATCCGGTGAGCGCCCCAGTGACCAAAGTCCAGAGGCCGCGCGCTACCCTGCTCGAACGGATCGCCACTGGTGCGGATATGGTTCAGGTGCAGCTCCGCGCAGCGGGCGATCATGTGTTCCATCGCTTCCGGCTCAAACGCCGCCAGCCGCTCGCGGGCCTGATGCAACCAGTGGAAAAACTCGCCATCGCGTATCAGGGCGACCTTCACGGCTTCGGCCATGCCGCAAATGCGGTCTCGATCGGGCAGGCTGCTTAAAAAATCGTAATCATTGATGACGGCAAATGGCGTGGTGAAGGTGCCGAGGTAATTTTTCCGTCCGCGGTAGTTGATCGCGTTTTTCACGCCGATGCCGGCATCGTTTTGCGCGAGCACCGTAGTGGGCATGCGAATCAGGCGAATGCCCCGGTGCGCGGTCGCAGCGGCGTAGCCCATGGCATCGATGACGGCCCCGCCCCCGATCACCAGCGCAAAACTGTGCCGGTCGATGCGGTCGGTCTGGGTGCGCTGGTAAAACTCGTCCACTTCGACCGGCTCGGACTTACAGATTTCTCCCCCGCGGACCATAAGCGGGGGCTCAATCAACTCGATACGCTCACTGTGCGTGTCGGCGTAGGCTTTCAGCCGGTCGATCAGATCCGGATGCCCTTTCAACACCTCATCGTCAATAACCGGAAGGATCCGGTGACAACCTTTGCCCGCCAGAGCCACAATATCGGCCAGCAGCGTATTGTCCGGAGACAGGGTTCCCCGGTCGAAACAGACCGGGAACTCGTGCGTCATGGTAAACGCCTGGTGAATTTGCCACATGAATTGCTACCGCTTTTCTGCAATCAATTGGGAACCGGCTCATCAACGCGGGGCTGTTGGCCACGCAGCACGGTGTTGTCATTGTAGGACTGGCGCTGGTCGATCACCGCCGGTTTCGCCAGCTCCTCTTCGTCGATCTGGCCGGACTGAGCGTAAGCGGCCAGCGCATTGCCCCAGCAGCTCAGTTCAATGGCCTTTTCGTCGATGCCGCGCTCGCGCATCAGGTTGGCGGTTTTGGGCACAGACAAGGGGTCACTGACGCCCCAGTCGGCAGAGCTGTCGACAATAATGCGTTCGGGGCCGTACTTGCGCACCACTTCCACCATGCGCTCGGAACCCATTTTGGTGTTTGGATAGATGGTGAAGGCCGCCCAGGCCCCCGAATTCAGCACATCATCCACGGTCTCTTCGTTGTTGTGGTCGATCACCAGCTTGTTCATGGGCACGCCGGCCTCACGCGCCACGTCAATGGAGCGGATGATGCCGTTTTTCTTGTCCCGGTGGGGTGAGTGAACCATCACCACCATGTCGTGTTCGACGGCGAACTCCAACTGACGCTGGTAGACGTACTCTTCCGCCGGGGTGATTTCGTCGTAGCCGATCTCGCCGATGGCGACCACGCCCTCTTTGAGCGCGAAGTTGGGCAGAATCTCCAACGCTTCGCGCGCGAGCCCCTCGTTATTGGCCTCTTTCGAGTTGATGCCAATGGTGCAGTAGTGAGCGATTCCAAACTGGGAGGCCCGGAAGCGCTCCCACCCCACCAGACTGGCGAAGTAGTCGATAAAACTGCCCACGTTGGTCCGGGGCTGGCCCATCCAGAAGGCGGGTTCAATCACCGCGCGGATGCCCGCGGCGGCCATGTTCTGGTAGTCGTCGGTGGTGCGACTGCTCATGTGGATGTGCGGGTCGAAATACTGCATAGGCACGCCTCTTCTTATACAGGTCGTTATTGAGCGGAGTGATCATCAGCGAACAGAGGGGCGAATTGCGTTTGATCGCTGCGGCCCTCTTTCGCATTTTGCCAGTAGGGTAACACTTCCGGGTCCTGAGGCTCGACGGAAGCCAACCAAGCCTGCTGACCAGCGCGCTCGGCCGCCAATACCATGGCCGCGCGCTCGGTTTCGGAGGCTGAGGGCCAGTGGTCCGTAAGCAACCGTAGCACTCGCGCTTCATCGTGCGGCCCCAGACAGAGCCACAGCCCCAGATGGTAAGCACGACCAGCACTATGGCGCTCCTCGGCCCAATCCAGAGCCATGCGGGTCAGCTCCGGACTCAACCGCTGGTCCAGGCCGGAGACCCGGTACAGCGGGCAATCCAGGAACAGCGCCTTGATCACCAACTGGTTCCAGGCGGTATCGTCAAAGTGGGTCACCGGGTAGGGAGAGTCCAGGGCGATGGCCTCGAACACCGTCTGCATATTGGTACGACAGGCTTCGGTCGCGCGCCAGACAAAGCGCTCACCCTGCGGTAACAGCGGAATACTGCGGTAGAGGGCACAGGTTTCGCCCTCGTCCGCGAAACGGAATTGGGCTTCGAAATCCCGCTCAAAACTGTCGCCCGGTAAATCCGGACGGGCCAGGATGAGATTGACGCGCAGCAGTTCGAGCCGATTCCAGGCCCGGGGGCTCCACCCCGGCAAGGCCCCTTCGGCCGCGGCCAGCTCGGTTTCCGTCAGCCCCAGAGGCTGGCGCTTGGCGTATCGGCTCGCCAGCGCCAGCAGCTTGGCAAAGCCTTGCCCCTCGGCGCCCTCTTGGAGCTCAGATTGCGCTTTATTCCAGAAGATGCGCCCATTATCGCTCAGCCGCTCTTCCATCAATTCTGTCAGTAACTCGCGAACCACTGCCACTTACCTATAAATCATATAATTAGACGCGGGATTATACGCAACCCCCCCGGACGAATCGAGCCGGACGACACTGGCCCGGCCGGGCTCCGGCGGCGTATCACTCTACGGTGAAACCGGGAGTCAGGACAATGATACGCCCACACCCGCGTCGCGCACGAGTGATCTGGACACTTCTTTACGAGTTGAGCCTCGCGCCACTGAGGTTGTATGCCGCCGGTGCCGGCGGCTGAACGCCCCGCTGATATGGCCGAGCGCCTCAGTCCCTGACCGCCTGGGGCTCGTTCCAGACGGGCTCCAGGCGCCCTTCCAGGCAGGCCTGGACATCGTTATCCAGCTCGTTACCGGGTTTGATGCAGTCCTTCAGGGAGCGTTGATAGGCCGGCAATGCGGTGGCGGGCCGAACGCCCCGTCGCTCCGCCTCCCGAAAGGCGCGGCAGGCAGTGTCACGGTAGGACTGGTGAGTATCGGTGGGCTCACGGTTGTAGTAGGCCACCCAGTAGTTGCAGGTTTCCAATAATTTGTTGATAAGCCCGTCATCCGAGTCGGTATCCCGGGGTTTTTCGTAATCCGGACTGCTGTGCAGCGCGGTGCGACCACTGACCGAGGCAAGACCGGGGCCCCCGCCACCTCGACGACAGGCGTGGTACTGGTTGCGATATTCCCGTTGTTTGTCGCGCCAGCGATCCATCTGGCTCGCGCTGCCACCGGCGCGCCGTCGTTGACGAAGCTGTTCCACCTTTTCCTGAAAACGCTCGCAATCATCCGCGGCGATGGCCAACGGGGTCGCCAGAAACGAGGTCAATAGGAAGAGAGTCGCGGTAACCATAAAAAGGACGAGACGATCAAGCATATCCTTGCTCCTGTAGTGATCAATTCCATTGAAGCCCAAGGGTAGCGGCCCTGTGTCGGAATCTCAAGCCACTCTCGCCGCGCGCGTACGGATCCGTCGCTGGACGCCGCACAGTTGCAATTCGGGAGCCATTCGGTAAAAGTATCCGCTCTTCAAATACCGCTGATCAATTTTTAAACACTGATACCGAGTACCCATGGCCCGCAACAAACTGAACAAAGGCTCCTCCGGTCAGAACCGCAAAGCGAGCGACAACTACCTCGAAAAGTTTCGGCAAAAACCCGATGTGATCGAAACCGACACCGGCCTTCTATATCGCGTGGTGGAAGAAGGCGACGGCCTGAGCCCCACCATGGACGACAAAGTCGTGGTAAACCAGCGCATCCAATTGGTCAATGGCAAAGTCATCGCCGACACTTACCAGGATGGCATGCCCGACACCTTCTCCATGAAAGAGGCCATCCCCGGTATTCAGGAGGGGCTGCAGCTGGCAAAGCAAGGCGGTCGTTACGAGTTCGTGGTGCCGCCGGATTTGGCGTGGGGAAAAAAGGGGGTCGGCAATAAAATCGGACCGAATGCGGTGCTGATCTTTGATGTGCGACTGATGGACGTCGTGTTTGAGTGAACACTCGCGCCCCTGCGCTGTTAGATTTTTCGACGCAAAAGACGTGAAGCTGAGTGCCAATATTGTTCTGCAGAAGAGAAGAGGGGCCCCGCCGGAGCGGGAGCCCCTAAAGTACAACTTTTACTGGGTGCGACGGCGCGCGGCACCAAGGCCGAGCAAGCCAAGCCCCATCAGCAGGAGCGAGCCGGGTTCGGGCAGCTTGCCGACGGTGACATTGTCGATGCCCCAGCCGTCATTGACGGTAGAGTTATTGAAAGTCATCTGACCGCCGACGATATTGCGATCGCTGTGAAGCGTCACATACCGCAGGTTGCCGTTGGACAGCTCGAACGGGATGGTAGTGGATGCCATGCCCTCTCCGTCGGCAAAATTCAGCGTTAAGTCAGCCGACACATCGGCCGCATCCGCCAACTGGAAGCCAAAGGAATCAAAGGGACCAGAGCCCGCGAGCGAGCCATCCAGGTCCCACACGACCTCTTCGGCGTCATTGCTGTCCAACCAAAGATCGTCGTCGGCCAGCACACTGCGACCGAACTCACCAGTGGCGTTGCTTTCGATCATCAATTGATCGATATTTTCGTTGCCACTGCGTGGCTGGCCCGGATCGGTCAGGGTAAATGTGCCCACGTCGGTATCGTAGGCGTTGCTGCTGCCTTCCCAGGACTCGTGGGGGCCATCACCCATCACCCGGGTGCCCGCCAAATCGTTGAAATCCTCGATCACAGCTCCGCTTTTGAGTGTGCTTTCATAGTTGGTTCGTGCGGTTGCCGCGTCCTCATGAACGGTAATATTGATCGCGGCAGCCTGCGTGGCAAATGCGGCAGTAAAGCCGCCTATTAAACAAGTTTTCGCGAGAAACTTCATAACGTCATCCTTTGATCAAACTGGGTGAATTGAAAGCTATAACAATGGGCTTTCTCTTCTCGTTAGTCTCGCTTTTCTAAGCCTCACCCACAGGGGTGCAGAGGTCATGCCAGTTAGGTGAGATGCGCTTATGCCGGGCGCTATGGGGAATGAAATTTTGTGCGTCACAGCGATATTGTTAAACGGTTCGACGGCGCAAAAATCCCTTTGAAAACAATGAGTAAGGATTAAAACGCCAGAACGAATATAAGCGAAAATGTTTAAGCTGAATATCACGTTCTCAACACAGGCGTTTCAAGAAATTACCAAGGAAGTAGAAGCTCTACCCCAAGCAAATTGCGGCCAGGTTCTCTAAAATGATTAAAGCGCTGTCGACTTCACCACAGTAAAGAGCCTGTAATATGGAACGCCTTTGGTTTTCGATGACACTGGTATTACTGACGGCCTACTCAAGTGCCGAGCCCACTCAAGACACGTTTCAAAAAGAAGCAGAAGCATTTTGCCAAGTGCACTCTATTGACTACTGGAAAGGAAATGGTCGCCTGGAGCCCTTGAACGAACTGAGCCCTACGGAAAAGCAGAGTCGCCTAAACCGGGAAATTCGCTCTACGATTAACAGCAAAGAAATGGAAAGAGTCATCTATGAGGAGGCGCAAACGCTAAGCGCAGACGAGTTTTACCCCTATCTTCAGCGAGAAGTTCCCAAGCTCACAGGACGGCCGTTTAAGTGCCCGGCGATAAAGGCCTTTTATCTGGCTCGATAAGCGGCCTCAAAAAAATGGGGTCAGCGGCAATATTAGCGGAAGCCCAGCACAGAACGGGAAATATAGCAGGCATAAAAAAGCCCCGCTTCTTTCGAAGCAGGGCTTTCGTATATGGCGCACTCGGGAGGATTCGAACCTCCGACCGCTCGGTTCGTAGCCGAGTACTCTATCCAGCTGAGCTACGAGTGCGTCGTCAACGGGGGCGAATATTAGAGATCTGGAGCGGATTCGTCAAGTGGTTGATTGAAAAAGTTTTTTTGGCGGGTGGGATTGGTTGGATTCTGAACGATAAGTCGCTTTTTTGGGGAGTTTGGTAGAGGGGGAGAGCGTGGGAGGGATATACCGGGGCACGTCCATGTGCCCCGCCCTTCGGGCGCCTGCGTCGGTACTGATCGTTCCCGACGATCAGTCGAACCCAGCGAGGGTTCGGCACCCTCCCTCACCGCCACATACAAAAAAACCCGACACGAAGCCGGGTTTTTTTGTATGTGGCGGTGAGGGAGGGATTCGAACCCTCGAACGGTTGCCCGTTACACACTTTCCAGGCGTGCGCCTTCAGCCACTCGGCCACCTCACCGTAAAATCGAATTGTCTGTTCTTTATTGGCTCCGTGCCATTCTGGTGGAGGCGCCCGCTTGCGTGCGCGTTACCGCCCCTTCGGGCGTTGCCTTCGGCTCAGCCACTCGGCCACCTCACCGTAAAATCAAATTGTCTGCCCCGAGGCAGCACAGGTGCCGTCGCTCAGAGGTGGCGTAATGTACACAAGTAAGGGCGTAAACGCAACGCTATTGGGCCGGCCAGGGGTGAAAAAATGCCTCTGGATTCACGGACTTGGGCTCATGGGGCGGTTTGGCCGGTGTTCCCAGATAGAGGAAACCCACAACCTGTTCCAGTTGGCCCAGCCCAAGGCCCTCGGTGACGACCGGATGGTAGGCCATGGCGCCCGTGCGCCAGAAAGCACCGACGCCCTGAGCGAAAGCAGCGTTGAGCATGTTCTGGACGGCGGCTCCTGCGGACAATAATTGCTCCACATGAGGGATTTTGGGATGCTGGCGGCAGGCGGCGATGGCGACGAGAATCAACGGGGCGCGGTGGGGCTTGGTTTTCAGGGACTGCTGCTCTGCCTGGGAAAGCTCCGGATTGTCGTGCAGGGAGGCCTGAACAAACAACTCGCCCAGGCGATCCAGCCCTTCCCTCTCGATGACCAAAAAGCGCCATGGCTGCATCAAACCGTGGTCTGCCGCCCGAAGCGCCGATCGGTAGATGGCGTCACGCTGCTCCACCGTGGGGCCGGGGGCCGTCAGTTTGGGGGAGGATACGCGTTTGTGCAGTACCGTGATTGAGTCCATAGTTGCCCTTTAATTGCCGGAGTGTGAGCCCCAAATGATAACACGTCTCCTTCCGCGCCAGTGATTGCGATGTTACCCGCCAGTTGGCGTCAATCATGGACTTTTGGTGTAAAAAAACGTCTAATAGGCCCCTCAGGGACTGACTCGAGGCTCCAGGAACGACCTTGACGTTTCAACAATATGGGAGCGCCCTCTCGCCACCACGGCCGTCCGTGCTTTCGGTGGGAAGGCGCCGTGCAGGACAGTACCACCAAGGCTCTCGAGAACAATGACCACAAAGTCCAGCCCTCAAAAACCTGAAGAAGCGCAGACCGACTCGCCCCTTCACCAGTACTACTTTCGCTCGCTGATCTGTTTCGCGGCGGCGGGAACGCTGGCGTCGTATATAGAGTGGGGCGACGTGCAGCCCGTTTACTTGGGCACGATCATTTTCCTGCTGCTTTACACGTACCTCACCTACCATTTCACCCACCGGTTAGAACGCGACAAGCTGACGAAGGTCACCCGCTACCTGTCCTGGTCCGATGCGGCCCTGGTGGGCCTGGTCCTGAGCCTGACGGATTTCAGCTTGCTGCCCCTGACGCTGTTCCTGACCATGATCCAGTTCAACGCCCTACTGACAGGGGGACTGCGACGCTGGGTGGAAGACAACATCGCCTTCGGCATGGGGATTCTGGCCAGCCTGCTGGTGCACAAGCCCCAGTGGGTGTTCAGCAGCAATATCGAAATCAGCGCCGCCAGCCTGATCGGCATCATTACTTACTTCCTGGTTTACGCTCTGTACATGCACCAGCGCATGCGCAAGCTGACCATGAACCAGATCAAGCTCGAAAACGAACAGAAGTGGCACAAGATCCGCTCCTACAAGTTGTCCCGTTACCTGCCCCCGCCGGTGTGGCGCGCGATCAATCAGGGCAAGGATCATATGCTGCAGGCCGAGCGCAAGCGTATTACCGTATTCTTCTCCGACATCAAGAATTTCAGCCAACTGTCCGAGGAAATGGAAGCCGAGGCCCTGACTGAGCTGCTCAATCACTACCTGACCGAGATGTCGAAAATCATCACCCATTTCGGCGGCACCATCGACAAGTTTCTGGGCGACGGCATCATGGTCATGTTCGGAGACAGCAACAGCAAGGGCGTGAAGCAGGACTGCATGAATTGCGTCTCCATGTCGATTGCCATGAAAAAGCGCATGAAATCCCTACAGCAGGAATGGTACAACCAGGGCATCAAGAAGCCGCTGCAGATCCGCATGGGCATCAACACCGGCTATTGCACCGTCGGCACCTTCGGCACCTCCAGCCACCTGGACTATACCGTACTCGGCACCCACGTGAACCTGGCCAGCCGGCTGGAATCGGCCGCCTCCCCGGATGAGATTCTGATCTCCCATGAGACCTGGTCTCTGGTCAAAGAGGCCATCATGTGCCGGGACAAAGGCGAAATTAACGTGAAGGGCTTCAGCCAGCCGGTGAAGGTGTATCAGGTAGCGGACTTCCGAAAAGATCTGGGTCAGAACCAGAGCTACTTTGAGGACCGGGCCGAAGGTTTCTCCATGTATCTGGACCTGGAGAAGGTGCGCAACTACGAGAAGGCCAAGGTCATCAAAGCACTGCAGACCGCGGCCGAGAAGTTGAAAGACAAGGTGATCGTCTAGCGCGCTTCATGTTGGCCCGGCTTACTGCCGGACCAGCCGCTCAAACGCGGGGCCCTCCCCCGCCTGCGAACTGCGATACGGGTTAATATCGAGCCCACCCCGGCGGGTATAGCGCGCGTAAACGCTCAGCCGCTCTGGCTGACACCGCTCACTCAAATCCAGAAACATGCGCTCGACGCAGTGCTCGTGAAAATCCTGATGCTCGCGGAAAGACACTATGTAGCGCAACAACCCTTCCCGGTCGATCCGCGGGCCGCGATAACTCACTTCCACCGTGGCCCAGTCCGGTTGCCCCGTCACCGGGCAGTTGCTTTTGAGCAGATGGCTGTTGAGCGTTTCCTCAACCACGGCTTCCTCCACGAACAAACATTGAGGCGCGGGGTGATAGTGCTCAATCGCGACCGGTAGGTGATCGATGTTCTCTCCTTGCGCCCCATGCACCGGCTGCACCGCCGACTGGATTCGCTCCAGCTCGACTTGAACGGTGCTCCCGGTGGCCTTGCTCAGGTCGGCCACCAGCTGCTCTCGGACTTCATCCGGGCCCGGCATAACGGTCTGGTTGTAGGAGTTCAGGTACAGCTTGAACGACTTGGACTCCACCAGGTTGGGCGAGTCACAGGGAATTCGGAAACGGGCCAGGGCGACTTCGGGCTTGCCCTTCTCATCCAGCCAGGAGACCTCGTAGCCGGTCCACATATCCACCCCGAAGAACGGCAGGGCCTCACCGTCTTTTAAGCCCAGAGCGGCCCTGGTCTCGGCTCGGGCGATTGGGAACAGCAGCCCGGGATCATAATCCGAGGCATAAGCCGTCTCCTGGCCCAGCGGGCCGTGACTGAAACGCGTTCTGTCGGTCATTACACGGCTCTCCCGTTAATCAAGCGCGCAGGCGCTTGCCGTTTTTCAGCAGATGCAGCCCCACCGCAAACAACACGATGACGCAGAGCACCAGCCCTCCGAACGCCAACCCGATATTGACATCGGAGACCCCCAGCATGCCGTAGCGGAAGGCGTTCACCATGTAAAGGATGGGGTTCAACTGAGCCACGCCTTGCCAGAACTCTGAGAGCAGATCGATGGAAAAGAACACCCCGCCGAGATAGGTCAACGGCGTCAAAACAAAGGTCGGGACAATGGAAATATCGTCAAAGGTATTGGCGAACATGGCATTGATAAACCCGGCCAGGGCGAACAGCACGGCGGTTAGAATCACGATCGACACCGTAATAACCCAACTGTAGATCGGCAGGTCGGTAAAGAAGAGGGACAGTATGGTGACCGCCACCCCCACCGCCAAACCACGGGCGACGCCGCCCAGGCAATAACCAAGCAGAATGATGTAGTTGGGCGTGGGCGAGACCAATAACTCTTCAATGCTTTTCTGGAACTTGGCACTGAAAAACGACGAACTGACGTTTGAATAAGAGTTGGTCAACACCGCCATCATAATCAGGCCCGGGACCACGAACTGGATGTAGTCAAAGCCCCCCATATCGCCAATCCGGCTGCCGATCAACTTGCCGAAAATCACAAAATACAGGGCCATGGTTATGGCCGGGGGCAGCAGGGTCTGCACCCAGATACGGGTAAAGCGCCGAATCTCCTTGCGCAGCAGGGTCATAAAGGCGATCCACTGTTCTCTAAACTCCACGACGATTACCTCCAGTCGATGATTCGGCGGCGGGTGCCTCTTCGTTGTCTGTCTGGTCGTCAGCAGGCTGACCGTTGCCGGTCATGGCAACGAACAGTTCTTCAAGCCGGTTGGCCTTGTTGCGCATGCTGACGATGTTGAGCCCCTGCTCACTGAGCGCCTCAAAAACGCGATTGAGGGACTGGCCCTTCTGAACATCCACTTCAAAGCTGTGCTCGTCCAGCAGGTGGGTGGTAAACCCATCGATTTGAGGCGCCTCCCATACCGAATCGGCGCAGTCAAAAATAAACACTTCGCGGCTGAGCTCTTTGAGCAGACTGCGGATGGTGGTGTTCTTAACGATTCGGCCCTGATCGATAATCGCCACATGCCGGCACAGGCTCTCCGCTTCTTCCAGATAGTGAGTGGTCAGAATAATAGTGGTGCCAGCGGCATTGATTTCACGCAGAAACTCCCACATGGAACGGCGCAGCTCGATATCCACCCCCGCCGTGGGCTCATCCAGGATCAGAAGCTTGGGCTCATGCACCAGCGCGCGGGCGATCATCAGGCGGCGCTTCATGCCGCCGGACAGCATCCGCGCGGGGGTGTCCCGTTTGTCCCACAGACCGAGCTTCTTCAGGTATTTTTCTGTCTGAACGATCGCCGTGCGCTTGGGCAGGCCGTAAAAGCCGCCCTGCTGGAGCACGATGTCCTGCACTTTTTCAAACTGACTGAAGTTAAACTCCTGAGGCACGATGCCCACTTCTTTTTTCGCCTGGGAGAAGTGGGTGTCGATATTGTGGCCGAAGATTTCCACTTCGCCCTCGGTCTTGCGCACCAGGGAGCAGAGTATGCCGATGGTGGTGGATTTGCCCGCGCCGTTGGGACCAAGCAGCGCAAAAAAGTCACCGGGCTGGACTTCAAGCGAGATGCCCTTCAGAGCGTGGAAACCGCTCCCGTAGACCTTGGTAAGATTTCTAATCGATAGTGCAGCTGTCATAATGTCGGTTTCACTCATTCATTAAAGCGGTGGCGGCGGTGCTGCCACCGGGGAGCTTAGTGTGTCGACTCGACTGAATCATTACGCGGAAACCCAGCATCGGGACTACCATTTACGTCTGTTGCGCGATTTCATTCGCCATGCGCAACAACAGCCGCCCTTCGTCGAGGAGGATTGCCCGGCGGAGGATCTGGAGTTTCTCCAGCGGCTGGAGGCGCTACCCAACACTCATGAAGAGGAGTGGTTTCTCCATGAAGGCCAGCAGCTCATGGGGCGCGTGATCGCCGCCTACGGACACCTGATGCCGTTTTTGCATCGAGATTTGCTGTGGTTTTTCGGCGGAGACTGCCTCCATTACATGCCCGATGAGGAGATCGCCAATTTCCAGCTTCTGGACGAGCGCCGCCACGCGGCTCTGGCCGAGGGCCGGGAGTTTTCCTACGAGGACGAGCGTGCCAAGATTTTCGGGATGCATTGATCCGCGCAATCAAGCGCGACAGTTTAGCAGATATCTAAGGTGGGAGTGGCGTCACGTCCGGTCTGCAGTGCGGCACACCTCAGGGCCAACATTCAGACACAAAAAAAGCCGACCGAAGTCAGCTTCTCTTGAATATCTGGAGCGGGACAAATCGGCAGGATGCCGATTTGCACAGCGAAGCTGCCCCCGAAGGGGGCGAGGGCCTTGGATGGCCCGAGTGCAACGAGACTCGTTTTCCGGGCGAAGCGGACGCGCCCAAATTTCAGACACAAAAAAAGCCGGCCGCGAAGCCGACTTTTTAATGTTTGGAGCGGGAAACGAGATTCGAACTCGCGACCCTCGCCTTGGCAAGGCGATGCTCTACCACTGAGCTATTCCCGCAATGGCGTCCCCTAGGGGGTTCGAACCCCTGTTACTGCCGTGAAAGGGCAGTGTCCTAGGCCTCTAGACGAAGGGGACCCTGGACCTCCCTGAGCGCTTTGCCGTGTGGCGTTGCCCTCAAGAAGTGGTGCGCATTCTAGGGAGCGACCCGGCACCTGTCAACACTTTTTTAAAATTTTTTATCGGGGGGAAACAACAACTTAGCGCCCCACCCTTATCCGGCCGGAGGGCCATTAGTGCTATACTCACCGCTGACGCCTAAATCCATTCACAGCGCTAAAAAAGACCGGCGGCCTATGTCCTCCTTACTCATTGCCAGCATCATCTTCGCCCTGCTTGTCCTGCTGGTCGGGTACGCCTTTGTGTACCAGGCACTGGAGAAGCGACGCCAACGTCGTCAGCGCCTGCTGACGGCTCTGAAGCACCGGCAACGCAACTTCAAGTTCATGCTCTCCGGCTTCCCCGACGGCTTTCTCACGAAGGACCTGACGCTGATCATCTATCGAGCGCTGCTGGATGCCTGCGAGCAACTGAGCCGGCTGGAACCGAACGAGTCGGCACATATGCAGGACTTCACTCAGTATTCTGCAGAGCTCGAAGAGATCAAGCATCGACCTCAAGCGGAGCGCACCCGGCTGGACAAGCCCGAGCAGGCCGGGGAGATCCGAAAACTCCTACAGGAGCTGTACCGGTTTATCGCCCTGCAAGCCGAACGGGGCAATCTGGGGCAGGCTCAAGGTCAGACGTACCGGGAGCAAATCAAGCGTCTGGCTCTCCAGGTGTCAGTCGATGCCAATGCCATCCAGGCCCGCCAAGCTCAGTCGGCCGGCAAGCCACGCCTGGCGATTCACTTCTACAACCTGGCGCGCAAGCAGATCACGCAGGAAAAAGGCGGACAGGGCTACCAAAAACAGCTCGCGCAGATCAACGGCATCATTAAAAAGCTTGAAGCGCAGTTGGCCCAGGAGGAGCCCAACGGGCCCACAGCCGCCTCAGAGGGCGCCGCCCCCGAGGAGGAAAAGGAGTGGAAGGACTTCGAGCAGGAAACTGACTGGAAGAAAAAGCAGCTTTACGATTGAGTTTCGGCGCTCAAGGCTTCTCCAGACTGATCGAAGCGGAGTTGATGCAGTAGCGCAGCCCGGTCGGCTCGGGGCCGTCAGGAAAGACATGGCCCAAGTGGCAGCCGCATTTGCGGCACATGACTTCGGTGCGGCGCATCCCGTGGCTGCTGTCAAAGGCCTCCTCAATCACCTCTTCATCCTTGGGCGCATAGAAGCTGGGCCAACCGCAGCCGGCATCGTATTTGGTGTCTGACTCGAACAGCGGCTCGCCGCAACAACGGCACCGATAGGTCCCGTCTTCGAACACGTTCCAGTAGTCACCGGTAAAGGGCGGCTCGGTGCCCTTTTCCCGGCAGACGTGATACTCCTCTGGCGAGAGCTCCTGGCGCCACTCGGCTTCACTACGGTTTTTAGGATCGCTCATGGGATGCTCCTTGACAGAGGCTGTAGAGAGACGGGATGATTCAGATACTTTGTGGTGGCCTGCCCACCCTCTTTCAACCCGCCGTTTTGGACATAATACTGTAGATGCGCACCGTCAATAAATCCACCAAGCTCGAAGGCGTTTGCTATGACATCCGTGGCCCGGTCCTGGAGCACGCCAACCGCCTCGAGGAAGAAGGCCACCGAATCCTCAAGCTGAACATCGGCAACCCGGCACCGTTCGGCTTCGCGGCGCCGGATGAGATCATTCAGGACGTCATCTACAACCTGCCCAATGCGGAAGGCTACACCGAATCCCGCGGCCTCTTTGCGGCGCGCAAGGCGATCATGCAGGAAAGCCAGCGCATGGGCGTACCCGGGGTGGAGATCGACGATATCTTCCTGGGCAACGGGGTCAGCGAGATGATCGTCATGTCCATGCAGGCGCTGCTGAACAATGGCGACGAGGTGCTGGTGCCCTCCCCCGACTACCCCCTGTGGACCGCCGCTGTGAACCTGGCCGGGGGCAAGGCCGTGCACTACCTGTGCGACGAGCAGTCCGACTGGTTTCCCGACGTGGAAGATATCGCGAGCAAGATCACCGACCGTACCCGGGGCATCGTCGTCATCAACCCGAACAACCCCACCGGCTCCGTATACAGCCAGGATGTGTTGGAACAGATCGTCAAGCTGGCGCAGGAACACAACCTGATCATCTACGCCGATGAGATTTACAGCAAAATTCTGTACGACGACGCCGAGTTTGTCCCGATGGCCAAGCTGGCCGATGACGTGCTGTGTATCAGCTTTAACGGCCTGTCCAAGTGCTACCGCTTGGCGGGCTTCCGCTCGGGCTGGATGACCGTCAGCGGCGCCAAGCACAAAGCCAAGGGCTACATCGAGGGGCTGGAGATGCTGGCCTCCATGCGCCTGTGCGCCAACGTACCCGCCATGTACGCCGTGCAGACGGCACTGGGGGGCTACCAGAGCGTGAACGAGCTGATCGTGCCTGGCGGCCGCCTGCGGGACCAGCGCGACGCGGCCATGAAGGCCATTCAGGAAATACCGGGCGTCAGTTGCGTCAAGCCCAAGGGGGCGCTTTACCTGTTCCCGAAATTGGACCTGAACCGCTACAAGATCAAAGACGACCAACAGATGGTCTTGGACTTCCTGATTCAGGAGAAGGTGCTGCTGGTTCAGGGCACTGCCTTCAACTGGCCGGACAAGGACCATCTGCGCATTGTCTTTCTGCCCCGCGAGGATGACCTGACCAAGGCCATTCAGCGTTTTGGCCGCTTCCTGGAAAATTACTCCCAGTAGCCGGAGGCGTTATGGCGGCAGACATCCATATCGCGGATTTCTACAAAGACGCGGCGAGGATTCTGGTGCAGCTCTACAACCAGTTTCCGCGCCCGACGACGGTCTTTGTGGAAGACATCGCCGGGCCGGATACCCCGGACGAATTCGGCCTGCACAGCCCGCGCCACCAGGCCTGTCTGGCCACCATGCTCTGGCTGGCGCAATCCGGCTACCTCACCTACCAAAGCCTGATCCGCCAGGAGGCCATGGACCAGGCGGTGCTGACCCAACGGGGTTTCACGCTCTTGGCTTCCCCCTTACCGGTTCAGGACGTGGTGGGCATTGATGTGCCGCAGCCCGATGACGCCCTGGGCGAAGAAACGCCCGTGTTGGACGCTACCCAAGCGGCCGCAGAGGCACACAATGGCATTCAGTTAGTGCGGGATGTATTGAAGCACGGCTCCTCCACGGCGATCGAGCAGGTGGTGTTGGAGTTGTTTCGGCAGGCTCGGCACCATGTTTGAGAGTGGGCGGCGGATGCGCTTTCAGCTTATCCGCCCTACGGAACGCTCCTGGCTCGTGTAGGGCGGATAAGCTGAAAGCGCATCCGCCATGATAGCTACTGCACCCGAAACCCCAATGCCTCCAAGCGCGCTTGAGCGTCTTCTGAAACGTCCCCGGTGACTCGGTAGTTTCCACACTCCCGACGCTTGGGATACTCCTTGCGCAACCGGTCAAAGCCTTTGGCGAAATCCGCTTGTGCTTGCTCCGCGCGCTCAGCCAGCGCCCGCAGCTGATGATCATCCTCAGTAATATCGTAGACCTCGGGAATCAGCCGCTGAATGGCCGGCCAGGGTTCACCACCGGCCCAGCGCCGCTCGGGGTCCGCCACCGAAGGGCGCAGCGCGTTCAGGTCTTTTTCCGGTGAGCGCCCGAGGTGGCGGCACAGCGCCTCGTAAATCATGAAGGTGCCCTGCATTTTGCCATCATAGCTGTAGCCCGCGATGTGGGGGCTCCCCAGCGCCACCCTCTGCAGAAGCGGCCGAGAGATATCCGGCTCCGGCTCCCAGACATCCAACACCACCTTCAGGTCCGCCCCGCTTTCCAGGTGTTTCAGCAAAGCCTGATTGTCGATAACCGGCCCACGGCCGGCATTCAGCAGCACAGCGCCGGGCTTGAGCTTCCGCAATTGCGCCGCCCCCACCAAATGAAAACTCGGATGCGGGCCCGAGCGGGTCAGGGGCGTGTGCATACAGACGATATCGCTACCCAGTACGTCGGTCAGGGACGTCAGATCGGGAATCTGCTCCGTGGAGAGGAAGGGGTCGTAAACGCGGCATTCAACGCCCTGGGCCTTTAAGCGGCGATAGAGCCGGCCCCCGACATTGCCACAACCGATAATGCCGACCCGCTTGCCCGCCCAATCAGTGTTCAGGTGAGCCAAGGCGGCGTACACATATTCCACCACCGAGTTGGCGTTGCATCCGGGGGCGCTGGCCCAGGTAATGCCCTGATTCTCGAGGTAGGCGGTATCGAGGTGGTCAATGCCGATGGTGCAAGTGCCCACAAACCTCACCGGGGTGCTGCGAAGCAACTCGGCGTTGACCTGGGTGACGGAGCGCACCAACAGGGCGTCGGCGCCCCGGAGATCCTCGTTGGTCATTTCCCGCCCGGGCAGGCGGACGATCTCTCCCAGGTCGCCAAAGCACTCCTCGACCAGGGGGATGTTTTCATCAACTACGATTCGCATTCAATAACCCTCTAATACACGTCGAGCCCGACTGAGAAACCCCTCGCCGAAGCCCATTTCATCGGCGAACTCTTCCAGGGCCCACCAGTCCACCGGCCCGAACTTCAGGTCCGATAGTGTAACGCCCAGGGGAAGATCGTCCACAATCCGAGCCAGTTGCCGGGAGATCTCAACCTGTTCCCAGGCCACCTCCAGCTTCGCCGCCAACGTCTTCGCGCCGCGAATCGGCAAAGACGCCACACAGGGCAAATCCGCCCGCAGCGCGTCAATCGACCCAAAATGCTGCAGTAGCGCCGATGCCGTCTTGGGCCCGACGCCCGGCACCCCGGGAATATCGTCGATGCTGTCACCCACCAGGGCGAGATAATCCACCAGTTGCTCGGGCCTGACACCCAGCTTGGCCTCCACATCCGGCGCGTAGGCGCGCTGCCCGGCGGCGTGGTCCCAAAGGTAGTCCTGGGGGCGACAAAGGAGCTGCCCCAGATCCTTGTCCCGGGTCAGAATGGCCACCGGGCGGGGGCTGCGGCGCAGGGAGCGGGCCAGGGTACCGATCAGGTCATCCGCCTCATGGGTGGGGCTGGCAAAGCTGGCAATGCCAAGAATCTCCCCGAAGCGCCGGCAGGCCAACAGTTGAAATGCCAGGGCTTCATCGGGATGGGCGCGGCTGATCTTGTAGTTGGGGTACAGCTCATTGCGAAAGCACTGGCCCAGACTTTCGTCATAGCAGGCCGCCAGGTGGGAGGGGCGTGACTCCTCCAGCAGGCGCAGCAAGAAGGTGCTGTAGCCATAAACCGCGCCGGTGCTGTAGCCCTTCTCCCGGCTGAACCAGTTGTCCGGTAGCGAAAAGTAATAACGAAAGATGTAAATCGACGCGTCAATCAGGCAAATCGGTGGCTCGCTCATGCGACCTCATCCCAAGCAAAGCGGTTCTGGTCCAGAAGTGCGTCGACGCTCTCTACGGTACCGTAGAAGCCCACCAGGGCCGCCAGAAACGCCTGAACGCGTTCACTCACCCCCTCCTGACAAAACCGGAGCACCTGAGTATGAATCGCCTGCTTGAAGGACTCGCTCGGGCCCATATTGGCCGCCAGGTTGTCGGCACTGGGCCGAAAGTGCCGCCCTGCTGCCCGGGAAAACAGCCACTCCAACGCCTGGGGGCGCACCTCCACCCGCTCAAACAGAGCCTGCTCGGCGTCGGTACGCCCGTCCGGGGCATACCAGTAGCCGTAGTCTTCCTGCCGCCGCCGCTCGGGCCCGGCGACACACCAATGCGCGACTTCGTGTAAGGCACTGGCAAAGTAGTCTTGGGTGAACCAGATGCAGTGAACATCTCCAGCATCCTTGGCGGGCTGATAGAGGGGCTCCGCAGCGCCCCCACGCAACCGGGTCGAATGGCTTTTCAGGAAAGTTCGGTCAAATAACTGAATCAAATCCCGGCAATCATGCCGGCTTGTGTTGCCAATATCGGTCAACATGCCACTCCTCAAGGCCACACCCCCGCACCGGTAATGGTGTGTGTAAAGATTTTTAATACTAGGTGTTGTGCTTTTCTCTTATAACCTATACTTTAGAAACAGATGGCGGTGTAGTTTGTGCGTCCGGCGTTACGGGAACCCCACGCACCTCATCCGTGTCTCCTGGGCTAGCGTCGTTAGCCCCAGCCTCAGCCAGGAGGTGTATTATGAAGACCTCACAGTCAAGCCACAACAAGGACAATGTGGTCGATCTCTTCACGGGAAAATCTCTCTCCGAGCTGCATGATCAGCGCTTTGTCCGACTGGCACCCGAGCTGGACGGTCTGGAAATGCTGTATTCCAACGATACCAGCGACGATCGCCTGTTCAGCCTGAAAGTGCTTTGCTGGGGCCTGCGAGCCAACGGCGAGGTAGTGGGCCTGGTGCCCTGGCTCAACGATATTGTGGCCTGCCCCGATATCTGCGACCCGCTCAATGGCCAGTGGGAAGGTTACTACGACCCCGGCATCGATGAAGTCTTCTTTGATGCCCCCATGCACAAAGTGATCGAGCTGGAGACGGCCGCGGAATATTACGAGCTTCAGTGCGAGAACGAGGACGATGTGGTGCAGGAGCTTCCCGACACCATCGGAACCCACGCCGTGCTGGCCACCGAAGAGTCCAACAAACTGCATCTCGTTGAGGTGATCAGTTGGCGCTTACTGCACGATGGCAGTGTGTTCGGCATGCTGACGGATATGAACAAAATCGTCAGCACACCCGTGTTGCCGGGCGATGAGTGCCTCTACTCGGCGCAAAAGAGCGATCAGTTCCGTTACTTCTTCCAGCATCAGATTGCCAACAAGATCAAGGCGGAAGACCCTGAAGCGCTGGCCGCCATCTCGCTGCTGGTGGACGGCTACTAGAGCCTGCGGTACCCACTCAACCGCTTTCGGCGCCCGCCCGGCGGGCGCTGAATGTTCGCTCTACTCCCCAGCCTACTCACTTTTGCGGATGTAGTAGTGATACTCATCCTTCTCTCGGCGCTCTTCCACCAATTCATGTCCGAGGAACTGGCAAAACTTGGGGACATCCCGCGTGGTCGACGGGTCTGTGGCCAGCATTTCAATCACCTCTCCCGCTGCAACCTCACGCACCGCCCGGTGCAGAAGCATGACGGGCTCCGGGCAAACCAGGCCGCGCGCATCCAGTTGTTTGCCGATCTTCCAGGGCGTCGCTTCAGACTCTGACATCCGCTTGACTCTCACTCTTTTCGGGCATAGCCCACAAAAATATTCTGAAGTAATCGCCGGTAAAAGCCGTCACCCATTGCTAGACTGTTAATAGGGACGTCTTATGGCAGGAGCGCTGAACGGTCGTTATTTACAGGGGTTACCCTATGTCGTCGCCCAGTCGGTCCCATACCCACGCCGCCCTTACCCCGACGGCGTTGGTCATTACTTCCCACTTGTTGCGCCATGATAACCCGAACCTGGCCTCCGCCATACAGCATGCCCTGGAAGAGCTGAGTCACGAACCCCCGCCTCCGGCGAGCAAAGCCAGCGAAGCGCCGCCTATGAATTGTGCCCTGCTGGCCAGTCTACACGCCCAGACCGTGGGCGAAATCCTCGCAGCCCTCACCGCGCTGGGCCAGCGGGCGATCAACACACCGGACCGACACCCGGAACGGGTGGCCTTGCTGCACGAGTTGTTGGACGAGTGGGTCGCACTCGCGGAGTGGATACTGCAGCGCAATGATAGCCCGCCCCGACAGTGGCATTAGACGCGCTGGACAATCAACGCTAAAATGGCTCTTCTGCTTGAGTATGACAGTCATTACAACCGGAACGCTTCATGATCTACGTGCTCGTTGAACGCCGCATCGCCGATGGGATGGAAAGCACTTACGAAATCGCCGCTCGCAAAGCCCTGAAGTCGGCTTACGAAGCCGAGGGGTTTCTCACGGGGGAAACGCTTCGCGACCTGCAGCGCCCCAACCACCACTATCTTTTATCCAAGTGGCGCTCGCTGCATGACTGGAAGCGCTGGTATTACAGCGATGCTCGCTACGAGGTCATGAATCAGCTCAACCCCACCCTGGCGGATTTTGAGAAGATTACACTGCTGGACAAAAACCCGGTCGAGTAAGCCCCAGCGGGCAAAGCACGGGGCTAACGCACGCGCACGAGGTGGCCTGTCACCTCTTCGCGATCGTGGTAAAGCTGTTTGAATGCCAGCTCGACACTCAACCCCGCCTCTTCGCAGGTTTGTTCGATTCGCTCGCGCAACCTCACCACCTCGGCATAACGCTGTTTCATCGGCAGCTTGAGGTTGAACACCGCTTCCCGGCACCAGCCGCGGCTGGCCCAGGTTGCAATCAGGTTAGCCACCCGCGCCGGTTTATCGGCAATGTCACACACGAGCCAGTCTACCGGCTTCTTGGGTTCAAAGGTGAAGCCGTCTTCCCGACAGTGAGTGACCTGCCCCGACTCCATCAGCTCTTCCGCCATGGGGCCGTTGTCCACGGCCTCGACAAACATGCCGCGCTGCACAAGCTGCCAGGTCCAGCCACCCGGCGCCGCGCCCAGGTCGACCGCCTTCTGGCCGCCGCCCAGACGGGTTTCCCACTCGTGGGCCGGCACAAAGTGGTGCCAGGCTTCCTCCAATTTTAACGTCGCCCGGCTCGGGGCCCCTCTGGGCTGGCGCAAGCGAGGGATCCCCATCGGCCACGCCGCCCGGTTGTTCACTGGGCTGACCCCCAGGTACATGCATTGCCCGGAGAGCAGCATCAAATGCAGCTGCCACTGGCTGGAGGGGTCGATAAGCTGTTCTTTTTTTAACGCGGACAGAAGCGGCGGTGTCAGCTTTTTCCCGAGAGTGGACAACTCCTTCCCCTCGTTGGTATCCAGGGTTTCAATCACCAGGGAGCGCGAGGCCGGCAGCTCCCGGGCCAGGTCCATCAGCGGCCCCACCCGGTTCTCGGGGGGCAGATCGCTCCGGGGCGGCCCGGTAACGAACCACTGGCGAGTAAAGATCAGATCCATAAAGTACAGCCGCTGAACGAGATCCAGTGCGCCTTTGGGTTCGTGGGTCACATAGGTCACGTAAGCCTGATTGGCCTTGGCTTTGACAAAGCCATACACGCCGGCCGCGGTGGCAAGCTCCTGGATTTCCGCGGCGCATTCTTTCTCGAACCCGGGGCGACAGTGCAAAAACAGATGATTCATTCTTTTTCTCCCACAATTGTATGGATCCATCGTCCCACTTCATCGATGCTGCTTTGCCAGTGGTCGATCTGTCGATAGCCGGATTTCACCCGGGGTTTAAAGTCGTGATCGCCATCTTCCAGCCAGAGCCAGTCGAGCGCGGGGGGCAGGTCGTAGTCAGCCACCTCCTCTTTTCGGCCCAGAGGGTCACGGGTGCCCTGCACCACCAGCGCTGGCACGGTGAGGTTCTGGAGCGGTTCAAGCCGGGTCTTCTCCGGTTTGCCCGGCGAATGGAAGGGATACCCCAGGCAGACCAGACCGGTGACGGCCGGCGCCTGCGACGCCAGGCTGGCCATCCGCCCGCCCATGGACTTTCCGCCGATCAGCAGAGGCCGTTCTCCCTGTGCTTCGTCGATGGCGGTTTGCCAACACTCCAGGAGAACGGGTTGGCGATCCGGTGGCCGTTTTTTGCCCGTCCGGCGGCGCTCGGCCATGTAGGGAAACTCAAAACGCCAGACGTCGATATTCCGCTCACACAGCCCTTCTGCCATAGCGTTCATAAAATCGCTATCCATAGGCGCGCCGGCGCCGTGGGCGAGCAACAGTCGCGCGACGGGTTGCGCCGGAGTATTTTTCAGCCATTCAATCATTGCCGAGTTCCCGAGCCTCGCGTTTGGTCAACAGGCTGACGGACTCGGTGGCGGGGTCAAACACGATGACCACATCGCCGCGCTCGATCTGGCCGCGCACCTGCTCGACCATTCGCTCCAGGCTGGTTTCTACCCAACCGTAGTCGGTGCCCTCGCGGGTGATAAATTCTTCCATCAGGCCCCGCAGGGCGGAGTCGGAGAGTTGCTCGTGGGGAATAATCATGGTTTCTCTTTGACGGTTGTCGGTGCTTGAATCCGTGGGTGTTTGCTTTTGCCAGGGCTTGGGCCACAATAGCGACATAACACGTCTGAAATGGATGATAACAATGCAACACTATTTGATTCTGACGCTCATCAGCGACGACAAACCCGGTATTGTGGAGCGGCTGGCGCAGATTATCCAGAAACATGAGGGTAACTGGCTGGAAAGCCGCCTGTCGCATCTGGCCGGTAAGTTTGCCGGTATTGTACAGGTTGCGGTGCCCGAGGCGCAGCGCGAATCGTTAACTCGCGCGCTGGAGGCACTCGGCGGCCAGGGCCTGAAGATTGTGGTGGAGGCCGCCGAGGCGGCGGAGCGGCCGGCATTTCGCGCCTTTCGTTTTACGGTGGCCGGTCCGGACCGTTCGGGGATTGTGTATGAGATCGCTCAGGCGTTTGCCGAGCGGCAGATCAATATGGGGGAGCTTGAGACGGATTATTCGAGCATGCCCTGGTCCGGGGAGCCGATGTTTCAGGCCAATGGGGTCATTGAGGTGCCTGAGTCGGTGAATATGGATGAGTTGTACGATGAGATGGATTCGATTGCCGATGAGCTGGCGGTGGATATTCGGTTGGAGGAGGATGGGGAGTAGTTGGGTGTATATCCCTCCAGAAATTCCAGCGAAGGGAGTGGGGCGACCCTTCTCAAAACGCGATGCATACATCCCTGTAGCTCCCTCTCTTCATCCCTGAAGAGAGGGTTTGAGAAGGGGGCACCCACTCCCGCAGCTTCTTTGGAAGCATCACGTTTTTGTTTCTTTCTATTCCAGCACTTCTCTCCAGTAGATGATTCTGTCGTGGCCCCGGTAGGAGCCGAAGCCTACGTTGGCCGGGGGCATGTTGATGTCGTTGTTGTGGTCGCCGTCCTGGTTCCAGTCGAATATTAGCCAGGGACGCTCGGTGAGGTTTACGAGGATATCGAACGAGCCGGTGTTGCCTGCCCCCGGGGCGGTGAAGGTCTGGTCGCTGTAGCTGTTGCTAATGTTGACACCGACGGTGTCGAGGTTGTTGTATTTGCCGGTGGTGGTGCCGCCGCCAATGGGGACGGTGCGGTTGCCGTCGTCGGTGAGCGGGCCCGTGGGTTCGTAGGTGATGGCGCTGCGGGGAATCCGGGTGCAACTGTCGTCCGCATTGCGGATGAATTCGGTTCCGTCCCAGTATTCGATATAAAACGGGGCTGCGAGATCGACGACTTCGGGACCGAAGGCGTCTTCGAGCGTGAGCCGGCCGAAGCGAAACTCGAGCGTATCGCCCAGCGCTACGGCGTTGCAGTTGTCCGAAGCCGTGCAGTCTCCCGTGGTGTTGGCGTTCATGTCATAGCCCGTGAGCGGGCGGTTGTCGGGGTCGGACAAAGCGGTCAGGCCGATGCGCAGGGAGGGCCAGGGGCCGTCGGGTTGGCCTGTCCGCGCCAGCATGGCCGTGTTGGTGTCGAACTGACCGGTACCGTTGGTCCACTTGCCTTCAAAGGTGGCCAACACCCTTCCATCAAACACATCGCCATTGGCGCTATCGGCGTTTTCAGCCACATGGCCGCTCGATACCGGCGCGGCCACTTGCTGATAGCCGAGATCGGTATCGTAATTTGTGACGTTGTTGCCTCCACGATTGCGTGCCTCCAACGTTACGCCCAGCTCAAGCGCGTTCTGCTGGAGGTAACTGAACGCGCCTGTAATGCACGTATCCTCGCTCGAGCTGCCGGTAACCGCATGTTCCCACGGGTAAAAACGTCCAATGGGGTTGCTCGCGGTCAATTCGAAAAGGTCTCCCGCTGAGAGGTAGTCGTCTCCCAAGAGCCTGGGCGTGACAATGATTGCCCCAACATTGTCCCAGGTCACCGTATCGCTGGAGGAGTAACCACCTCCCTCCGGACTAAAGCTGCTTTCCCCTCCAAGAGAGCCCAAGTCACCACCCGTCGGATAACTGAGTGTGGTCAATTCCAGGCGGACATTCTCCGGTGAGTTTTCGTTTCCGAAGTTGGGCGTCACATTGTCCTGCGCGTTCAGGGCCTCGACAGTGACAGAGAATGGCTCACCCGCGGCCACAAAAGCGTCGTCGTCGGCTTGGGTATCAACGCTACTGTCGGTGCCGGGACTTTCTGCACCGGCCAGGGTTTGCACACTGGCCACCCTCAGACTATGGGGCTTCACCACAAATTCATTACTGCTGCCGACCAGCGTTTCGGCAGGCTGAGGAGGCTCCTCCGGGAGCGCGAGCTGGGCGTATAAGCGAACCTGCCCCACATCCGAATAGGTCAAAGGAATGGAAGCAAATCCTTCACTATCGAACAGTAAATCCACAGCGCTATAGGTTACCGGTTCCCCAATGTTGTTGGCCGCAATCGGCGTTCCTCCAACATCAAAGACCTGCCCGGTGACGCAGCTCCCGGGGTTCCGGCACTCGAAGGCAAGACCGACTGACCTGGTCTGTCCGCTCAGACGGGCGATACAGGCACCCTCTTTTTCATCACTGGCCTTAACGGCTCTAATTACCGGAGCGGGATCTTGCAAGCCCGCAACCTGGGTGGGTATGCTGCCGTTCCTGTCAGCGAGACTGTCATAGAACAACAGCCCTACATCGCTAAAATTGATTGGACCCGAACTGTTTTGAATCGTCCCATCGGTAACACTCAAGCTGACCTCGCCCTCGGCATCCCATTGAAGGTATTTGGTAACCGTGGACTCCAAGCCAGAGAACTGATAGGTGTTTTCTCCATTCGCCCAGGGGATCTCGGCCGTTGATGGCGTCGTCCCCAAGACAATCTCCGTTCCCGCTGGAGGCGCCACTGCATTGCCGGCAGAATCGACCGCGGTGATAACAACCTGCAACGCCTCGCAGGTCACCCCACTTCCGCTGTGAGCCAGAAGGTAGTTGGCCACTTGGCTCCCCGGGCAGTGGTAGAGCCCCTGCAGTGTCCCCGCATCATCGCCAGCGGGAATCGGGAAATAACTGCCGTTCGAGGGCGTTGACCAAAGCAGCTCGATTTGCGCTCTTCCACCGTTCTCATAAAATTCCAATCGAATGTCGTAGGCCTGCTCGGATTGCAGCTCGATCGGGCCGGTGGTATTGGTTTGCACCGAATGATCACCCCAATTGTTGATCACCCGCTGACCGTCAACCCAAAGCCGCACGCCATCGTCCGATAAGGTTCGGAAACGGTAGTTTCCGGTTTCCGTCACATAGAGCCGCCCCTCCCAGCGAATGGAAAAGTCGTTGGCACGCCCGCCGAGAACCGAAGGCCCCTCATTGTTCTCCCAACTGAACTGCACCGGCGCATCCACCCGTGTGGTCGCAGCCTCGCCGCTCAAGGTTTCGTTCTCGAAATACTCCCCGAGCAATCCGGGCACTGGTGTGGAGACCGGGCATATCACGCTGCTGCAGGGGTGGGTATCGGCATAGATTGCAGCAACTTCCGTGTCGGTCAAAATGCCGTCGTAAACCCGCACTTCGTCCAACTCCGCTTGAAGATACACCGGCGCTCCCCCCCCGGCGTTATCCACTCGACCGATGCTGGAGAAACCATTGCCAATACTCCCGGGACGACTGTTGCCCGATACGTCCAACGCACCGTCGACAAATATTTGATAATCACCGGAGTCGTGGTTGCGGGTAATAACAACGTGCTTCCAGCCCTGACCACTGATCACTTCCGAAGAGACGGCCGTGTTGTCGTTGCCCACCGCCAAACCGATTCGTCCCTGAGGGTTAAGCCAACCCCAAAAAATATCGTCCTCCCCCCCGTTCTCTTCCACTCCAGTGACCGCAGGCGAGAGCCACACACTGTTGCTACCAACGTCCTCTGTTTTAATCCAGAACGCCAAGCTGGCGGTCTGCGTCAGAGTATCCGACAGGTTGGGCACACTGATGTAATCATCAGCACCATCAAGCTGCCCATAGCCACAGGTGCCCGGATCGCCATCAATGGCGGGCGCGGCTGAAGCCGTTGAGGCTCCGTTTTGGGCCGTGCCGTGGTTACTGTTGCCACTGACATCCAGCACCTCGCCGGAAGTTCCGTCCCAGAGCGCTTCATCCATGCGCCAATAGCTCACTATGCTCGCGGGGCTATCGGTGCCGGGACCACACAAAGGGGCAAACTCCACGTCGTTCAATACGCCACTGGGATAGAGAATTTCGGAGTATTGCGCGAGGCTTACTGTGGAGCCTGCCACAGCGCCCGTGACTTGCGCACCATAACCGACAGCGACAGAACCCGAGGCATAAATGAACGCCGTTAACACCGCATTCTGTTCGATCGACACATCTCCCGACGCATAAATAAGTAGCTCACCCGCCTCAAAGTCAGACGTGAAAGCTTCATAGCCGATCGTAACGTCCCCGCTGACAAACAGACGCACCGGATCAGAACCCCCGCCCTGACGGTCAATTTGAGTTTCCTGTCCGAAGGTCACATCCCCGTCAACCCAATAATCTCCTGCTCGAAAACGAACTTCCGATTGATACTGGGTCGTCAAGCTTTGGGCATAATAAGTTCCATTCTCCGTATTGAATGTGGCGCGCTCATCTTGGTTGACGGTAATGCTTGTATAGTCCCCCTCGAGTATATTGGTATTACTATCTACCACCACCGCACCATCACCGCCCGTTCCGGCGAGCACCGTTACCGAGCCGAGAGCGCTAGGAGTTCCCAACGCCTGACATACGCTACCACTACAGGAAGCCTGGCCCGGCGGACTCTGTTGACTCAGAACAGGAGTGGAAAGGACATTGCTGCCACCGGAGATGGAAGGCTGGTAGCCAGCGGTAATGGAGCCTGAGGCGCTATGGCTTTGAGCACCGTTGGTAAATACGGCGTCGCAGGCAGCGGACCAAGCAGGAGACGCCAGAACGGTTAGCAAGGCGACAAGCAGCCAAAGCGCACCACTCGTCCCGGCTTGTCGATCAGTGATTGAGTTCATTGAACGAATTCCACAGCTATTTACGCATGGTCAGAACCGGGCCTGAACCTCCAGAGCCCGGACAGCTCGCGTAGCGCCCGCTCCGCAAGCACCGCTGGCCTCAATACGATACATACCCGGCTCCAACAACTCACAACTGACCTCCGCAGAGCAAAGGTTCAGCCCGAGTATACCGGAAAAGTCCAGAGACTGACTCAACCCCGAGCAGCGGTTGTCCACCGCGGGACGTGCCGCGGCACTGGGGTAAAACAACTCGCTCAAGCCGGACTGAACGCCACTTTCAGCCGCATACAGTGCCTGCACCGTCAAAAGCTCCTGCACGCTCGCCACGGAGCTCTGACTGGTGGTGCGCCAAAGAGCCAGGGCCGCGAGCCCCATCACCACGACAATGAACATAGCCACAGGCAGCAGGAAACCTCGCTGAGAGGCTGGCAGAGCCGAAGGCAAGCGATTCCGGTCAGGGCACATTGCGAATCAAAACCTCCTGTTCAAAGTCGAGCGATTCATCGCCCTCGGCAAAAGCGATGTTCATGCGCACCAATACATTGCGGCTGTCACTGGCCGAAGACAACGTAAAAGGCGCCCCCATTGGCTGGGCTCCTTGCGCCAACAGATCGTAACTCGAAGTGACATCTATTCCCGCCGCCGTTCGATCCTGATTCGGATAAAATCGCAGCTGACCACCAAACAGACAAAAACCCTGGGGCGCGTTCAGCAAAAAGAACCGCCTCCCAATTGAATTCCGTTGCCAATCACGGCTGGGGAACCCGACGGACGTCGCCGAGCGGCTCGATACCAGAGCCAAAGAAACGGGAGCGCCTCCGTAAAGTTCACCGCTATCCATGGCCCCAATACTTATAAAATCCGCCGATCCGAAATCGACACTGTGGGGCGCCGTGTCGATGGAAGCATGATCGGGAGCGTTATTGGCCTTATCGGGTACCGGGTTGCGGTAGAAGCCTCCACCGGCAACCGGCATAAACTCCACGCAGTTACCGCTGTTGGTAACACGCACGCTGTACGGCATGGCGCCACGCAACTGTCGGGTCATTCGCTCGAGTGCCATACGAGCCGTATTGACCAGCGCCGCCCGTGTTTGAGTTTTCTGATAACTTTCGGTGGCGCTCACGATAAAACCCGTGCCGACGGTTGCCAGGACCGCCAGAACCACGACGACGGTGATTAACTCGATCAACGAAAAGCCACTCTCTTTCGGGTTGGGCGCCATCAGAAGTTCGTCCGGTAGGCAGACAGGGTAACGGATTGACCATCCGGCGCGGTCGCGATAACGGTGATGCGCTTTGCCCAGGCGTTGTTGGGAAGGCCCAGCTCAGTACCGGCTAGCTCAACATTCACTTGCCGTTGATAGCTACTGTAGGGCGAATCGGAATAACCGTCGAAGCTACTGACACCGCCTGCATCGGCACAGGACGGTGGCGAAGGGCGCCCGGAGGGAACGGTGCTGCCACAGGCGGGAACGCCTCCAGCCGGTGTGTTGGCATCATAAGGCTGGGCAAGCACAACATCCAACTGAGACTGGGCCGCCTCGATAAGCCGGACCCGAACAACCGGGTCCACGCTGTTGACCACGGAGTACCGATAGACGCCCAATAGCGCCCCCAATGCCAGAGAGATCACGACGATAAAAACGATGAGCTCTATCAACGTCACCCCGCGCTGGAGAGCTGGCGGTAATCTAGGGCGTGTAGGCATAACCGGTCGCCTCCACGTTGATGGTGGCTGAGGTGGAGCCGCGTTCAATGATCAACTGGCCAGGCGAGGTTCGGCCCAGCTTGTCAAACTCATAGCTGCCCGTGCCACTGGTAATGGCGATGCCCTGCGGCAACGTAACAGGATACGCACTGCCTGTCGCAACGACAGAAGTGCCGCTTTCCGTCACGTTGAGACTGTTTGCGGTCACAGTGAGCTGGATAGGATTGGCATCGCTGGCGCGAGCCATGGCAAGTTGCTGAGCAGTGAAAAAAGCTGTTAAAGCTTGATCGCGAGCGGATTGAACAGCGGCAACGTCAGTATTATTAAAACGAGAAGCTGCAACAATGCTGATCACCCCCAGCACCAAGAGAACGGCAACTAACTCTATGAGGCTAAAACCTCGGTTGGCGCCACTCACTGATTTGGCTGTCTTTGCAGGCACCATTTCGTGACAACCCCTCAAACATCCAACCGGGCAATTTATAAGCTACGTTGGCCCAACACCATGAAGGACAAATGTAGCTCGCACTGAACCATCGCTTTCATCAATCACTTCACAGACAGCCGTCTGCCCACTGGTTAAGCTAGCAGGCTCGCCGGATCCAGGTTCAATTCGATACCCAGCTAGAGAACCAGAATCCAATAAGTTCTGAGCGCTTTGGCAGTTGAACACGGGAACTGGAGACGGAGAGTTCAGGTCAGTTCTAGCGACAATATCTGTTGCGTGATTTATTGCGCTGGCACTTCCCAGAGACCCCGCGATCGCTTGAGCAGAACTTTCTCTAGCAGAGTGAGATAAATCCACGAACCTCGGAATAGCCACTCCTGCCACAATCCCCAGGATCACAATGGCAGCAAGGAGCTCCAGTAATGTGAACCCTAGGGAGTGGTTTCTCATACAGAACCGTCTTTTCTACCGCACTAGCCTATTATTGAACACCGTAGGCCGTAAATGTATCCGTAACGCCATTCGGACCTGTCACGGTGCAGGTGGAAGAACCGCCTTCGGTCCCAATACCACCACCTTGAAGTGCGGTGCCTGCATCGGTGTTAAGGGTATAGCCATTCGGCATACCACCATCCAGCAAACCAGCCACATCATCGCAAGTGTCTACTGTTACAATTGGAGTGGTCGTATTCAAACCTGCGTCATTTGCAATGTTATTTGCGTGATTTAGCGAGGAAGCGCTCGCCAGGTTACCCGCTACCCCTTGCACGGCCGCTTGGCGAGCCGCCGCCGACAAATCCACAAACCGGGGCACGGCCACGGCGGCGATAATGCCCAGGATCACGATAACCGCGATCAGTTCGATCAAAGTAAAACCGGATTGTTGTTTCATAAGTACCAACTCCATCAGTGTGGTGAGTTTCTAGTCAAAAAGTGCTGCAAAGCCGCCGCCCCGATGAGGCTGAACTTGGCGCCTGATTACACCCAATATAGGTTAATTCAACATCCGTGCCAATACATTTTCCGATAATCTGCGTCATTACGGTGACGAATAGACAACTACCCTGCCATTACGAGGAAAGTAGTCAAAATACTGCCGACCTGACTCGTCAAGTAAATGACGGTAACGGCATGCCTTCTCGTCCTGGTCCGTCACCGCTGAAACCTCATAGTCGCCCGTCTCTGCCGACTCCTGTCCCTCGATCTCCACTTTTGGCGCCTGATATAAAAGCCCGTTCCACAACTGGGCGCATTCCCAGACCTCCAACGTCCGGTCCTGGGCCTGTGCTGCGGAGGCCGTATTGACCGGCCAGCCGCTTCGGTTAAGGTAAACCTCTACCGGAGACATCTCTTGCCCGTCTACCGGCGAACTGGGCAACTGGCCATATACAGTGACAGTGTAGTCAAGGTCTCCCTGACTTCGCTGGACATACCACTTCGCTCTGACCCCGGAGACCGCCGTTTCAAAGTTCTGCGCGGCGAGCTTGAAGCTCAGTTGGCGCACATCCTCAGCCATGCGGCTGTAAACTCCGACCGCAAGCGTAACGATCACGCTGATCACGAGGATCAGTAGCGTCCATTCAAACACACGCGCACTCCGTTCGGCCATAGGGTCACTGCTGAATGTTGTACATTTCCCACATGGGAAGAAAAATGCCCAGAGCCAGGATCAGCACGAAACTGGCCATGATCACAATCATGATCGGTTCAATGCGGTCGCTGAGGCGTTTCGTGTCGTAGTCCACCTCGCGCTCGTAAAACTCCGCCACTTCTGAGAGCAGCTGGTCCACCTGCCCGCTTTCCTCGCCCACGGCAATCATCTGTAGCACCAGGGGTGTGAACATGCCGCTGGTCATATGGGTCTGAAAGAGCCCTTCGCCCCGCTCGACCCCCGCGCGAATCTCCCGGATCTTGTCACCCAGGTAGGGGTTATCAATGGCTCGCGCGCACAAATCCAGCGCCCTGTTGACCGGCAGACCCGCTCTCAGCATCACGCTGAAAGAGCGGGCATACCGGGCCATGGAGGCACGTTCTATAATATCGCCAATCGCAATCAGACCCAATTTTTTCCGGCCCCACCACCGAGCGCCCTCTTCGGTGGAAACGTAATGTCGGAGCCCAAAGAAGACGCTAACCGTAATAAAGAGTAGGTAGGGCCAGAAGGCGACGAAAAAGTCGGAGACACCAATCAATATACGAGTCGGCAGCGGCAACTGGGCCCCGAACTGGGAAAACATGTTGGCAAACGCCGGTATCACCTTCACGTTGATGACCAGAATCGCGATCGCCAGAGCAATCAGGACAAAACTCGGGTACCGCAGGGCGGACTTGATATTTTTGATGGTTTCCTGGTCGCGCTCCAGGTACTCGCTCAACTGCTTGAACGCATCCTCCAGTGACCCGCTGTCCTCGCCCACGCTGACAATACTGACAAAGAGGTTGTTGAACACTTTCGGGTGGTGGCGCATGGCCACCGACAACTCCAGGCCGGACTCCAACCGGTCCGCAATATCCTCCAGCGTCTCGCGAAAGGTGACGTGCCGAAGGTTTGCCGCCAAACCCCGTATTCCACGCACCAGAGGGACGCCGGCCCGAGTGATGGTGTACATCTGCCGGCAGAACATGATGAGGTCAACCGTTTCCACCTTGCCGCTGTTGCGCCAGGCCTGCCAACGCTCTGAGAAACTGGGCTTGTACTCATAGGGCTCAATGGCCAGTGGCGTGACGCCCCGCCCCGACAGCTGTCCGGCGACGGCATCAGCAGTGGGCGCCTCCAATTGACCGGTTACCAACCGGCCTTCGGCGTTGCGTCCTCGAAACTGGTAGATCGCCATGGCCTTTAGATCAGCTCCGCTTCATCTTCGATTTGTGCCGAGACCTTCATCACCTCTTCCAGCGTCGACACCCCTTCGATCGCATAGTCCAGTGCGCCGTGACTCAGCGGCCGATAGTGCGGATTCTGTTGAGCCGCTCGGGTAAAGGCATTGAGGCTGCCTTCGCGCAAGGCTTCGGCCATGGCGCTGTTGATTTCCAGCAATTCAAATACCCCGATGCGGCCGCGATAGCCGGTATTGTGGCAATGGGGACAACCGGCGCCCCGCTTGAACTGTACCTGGTCCAGGTCGTGGCGATGCCCGATGGCCGCCAACAATTGCCGTTCGCTGGCGTCGGGGGTGTGGTCCTCTACGCAGCTTGAGCAGATCTTGCGCAACAGCCGCTGGGCCACAATGGCTTTCAGAGCGGTCGCCACCAGATAGGCATCGACTCCCATATCGATCAGGCGAAGCGGCGACGTCAGAGCGTCGTTGGTGTGCAGCGTCGAAAGCACCATGTGCCCGGTCATGGCCGCCCTCAGGGCGATTTCCGCGGACTCCGCATCGCGAATCTCGCCTACCAGCAGAATATCCGGATCCTGACGCAGAGAAGCACGAAGCACAGTACCGAAGGTCAGCCCAATGCGCTCGTGCAACTGCACCTGGTTAATACGGGGAAGACGGTACTCCACCGGGTCCTCCACCGTGATGATTTTCTTCTCCGGCTTGTTCAGCTCGGACAGGGCACCATAGAGCGTGGTGGTCTTACCGCTACCGGTAGGCCCGGTTACCAGCACCAGACCGTGGGGGCGGGTAATGATCCGGCGGAACCGGTCCACCAGATGGGAGGGCATACCCACTTTGCCCAACGGCAGCACCCCATCGGTATGATCCAGCAGACGCATGACCACCGACTCGCCGAATTGCACCGGCATGGTGGACAGTCGCACATCGATATTGCGGCCTTTGACCTTGAGGTTGAAACGACCGTCCTGGGGCTTACGCTTCTCGGAAATATCCAGCCCGGACATCAGTTTGAGGCGAACCACCACCGCGGGGGCAATCCGCTTTTCGTTCATCACCTGTTCGAGCAGCACGCCGTCGATCCGGTTGCGGATGCGCAGCACCGTTTCATCGGGCTCGATGTGAATATCCGACGCCTTCGCCGAGATGGCTTCCTCGAAAATTTTCTGCAGCAACTTGACCACCGGCGCGTCGCTGTCAGTCGCCTCGGCGGCAAAGTCCGTGAGGTCGATGGCGGAGCTTTCCAGCTCCTCATCCAATTCTTCCGCCAGGGAGGCGATTTCACTCGCCTGGCTGTAGGCGATGTCGAGCACATCCAACAGCTCGGACTCACGCACTACCGCGGGCTTTACCGGCTGCTTCAACTGGCGGGCCAGTTCATCAAGACAAAAAATATCCGTCGGGTCGGCCATGCCGATCAACAGGCCGTCGGGGTCCTCTCGCAAGGGAATGACCCGATAGCGACGGGCGCTGGTTTCCGGCAGGCGTTGGATCAGATCCCGATCAAAACGGAACTGCTTAAGCTCGACAAACGGAATATCCAGCTGTTCGGACAACAGGTTCAGCAGCGCATTCTCATCGACATAGCCGAGATCGACCAGGGTATTGCCCAGTTTACGGCCCGTCAGTTTCTGCTCTTGCAGCGCTCGCTGAAGCTGATCGTCGGTGATCATCTGCTGGCTGACCAGCAAGTCCCCGATACGAATACGTTTGCGCGGATTGGATTGCGGTTCCGGCATGTCAGGATTCCTGTGTCTGTTTTCGACGTGTCAGCGCATCGACCCGGCTTTGAAGGTACTCGCGCACCGCGGCATCTTCGCGATAGGCCCCGCTCGCCAATGCCTGCCTGAATGCGTTCAATGCTGCGGGGGCATCATTCTGCGCATCTTGCGCCAACCCCAGCCCCAGCCAGTAGGCCGGGCGGTTTCCCATGTCCGTCAGCAACGCGCGGTAGTGCGCTGCTGCCTCTTCGAACCGTTGCTGTTCATAGAAGAGTCGGGCCATAAGCGCCCGATACGCCTCGTTCTCTGCCGCGCTTTGCGCGCCGGCCTCCAACAGCGCCAGTGCCTCGCCGGTTTGTCCGTTGGCAAGAGCAAGCTGAGCGCGGCGATAGACTTTGGCATCTTCGGGCAGTCGGTCCTGCTCAAGCAATGCTCGCGCTCGCCCAAGCTCGCCCGCGTCCAGGTATAAATCAAAGAGCACACCAACAGTTCTTACCGGCTCCACGCTCTCAGACGACCACTCCTGCAGGGTGGTTTCCAGCAACGTACGAGCCTGCTCCGGGCTCCCCTGCGACCACAAGCGCTCTGCCCGGTCCGCGTGACGTCGATCTACCGACGAAGGATCGGGGCGAACGGACAATGACGACTCCTCCCCGCTCGTCTCACTCGCGGGCTCAGTACCAGACTCCACTCCAGTGGCAGAGGCCGTGACCTCAGCCAGTGTGGCCAGACGCGCTTCGCTGGCCTGAATATCTTCCGCCTCCGGGCGAACGGAGCGGGCGCGTTGCAAGAACTGTCGCGCCGCCGCCAACGCCTCTCGATCCATAGCGGCCTCGGCCAATTCCCGATATCGCTGGGCGATGGCCGCGAGTCCCGCCAGGGCCTCCGGTTCATCCGGCGCAATCGCCAGCACCTGCTGATAGTATTCGTAGGCGTTATCCCCCACCGGGCGGGTCAACCGATCCCGAGCGCGGGCGGTGAGAGCCGACTCCAGTAAGGTTTCGATCCGCTCCCGCTTTTCCGGATTCGTCTCGGCCTCTGCCACTACTGCCGGCTGCTCGGCGCCGCGCGGTTCATGGAGAGCCCGCTCAATCGCCTCGGCTTCAAATGGCTGCGGAGGCTTTGCAGTTTCCTGACCGGAGTTCCCAACCGTTCTTTCCTCGATCGACTTCACCGCTGTCTCGATGGGTGCCGACGCGGGTTTACTCGCTATTGCCCCGGTCGACGGTTTCGGGGCATCCGGCCACCACCAAAGCATAGCGGCAACCGCAAGAAGGACGATAAAACCACCGCTCAGAACCCAGGGGACGGCCGATCCCGTACGACGCGCGCGGTGATGATCCCCGAGCGTGTCGTCGCCACGACCGGCGCCGCGACGATCCAGATCCTTGAGCATATCGTTCATCAAGCTCATGGCTGTCCCATCATCCACCAACCGGCGGAAACACCGCCCAGGCCAAAGAAAATTATGAGGGGCGTGATCCACAGCCAGTGCTGGGATAGCCAGCGTCCGAAAGTGCGACTTTCAGTCGTATCTTTGACAGCACGGGCGACCTGAGCTCGCCCCACTTGCGACCCGCCCTGCCCGTAGCTCACCAGCAGCGACTTGTGCGCGAGAATATTGATCAAACGAGGGACCCCGCCGGAAGCGCGGTGAAGCAGACGGACCGCACCAGGCGAGAACAGCGAGCGGCCCCGATAGCCGGCGGACTGCAAACGATAATCCAGGTAGTCGCTCAACGTCCGTCGGTCTATGGTGCCCAGTGTTTCGGAAAACACAATGCGTTGTTTGAGCTGGCGCAGGTCGCTGCGGTTGAGCACCTCATCCAACTCGGGCTGACCGAGCAACACCACCTGCAACAACTTGTTTTTTTCCGTCTCCAGGTTGGTGAGCAGTCTCAGTGCTTCAATGGTTTCCCGGGGCATGGCCTGGGCTTCGTCCACCACCAGAACAACCCGCCGTTTCTGCGCCGCCAACGCCACCAGACGACGGTAGACTTCGTTGAGCAACTGATAGGCTGGCATATCGGGGGCTGGTTCGACACCGATTTCCTGGGCGAGAAAGCTTTTCAACTCATCCGGTGTCAGGTAGGGGTTGGGGATATAGGCGGTGATGAATTCGTCGCCCAGGCTAGCCAGCAGCTTGCGGCACAGAAGGGTTTTGCCCGTACCCACTTCCCCGACAATTTTGATGAAGCCTTCACTGTGCCGAAGCGCCAACAACACCGTATTGAGTACAGCCCGGTGGGCGGCACTGTCGAAAAAGAACTGTGTGTCGGGCGTGAGCGAAAAAGGCATCTCGCGCAGCCCGAAGTAGTGCTGGTACATGACCGGCCCCGCGTTATTGACCCCAGAGGTCGCGATAGCCTTCCCCCATGGATTGCATCCGCTCGCGGCTGCTTTCCAGTTCGCCGTTCCAGGTCTGGCCCTCGCTGTCGACCACCACCGGACGCAACAGAATCACCAACTCGGTTTTCTGCTGGCTGCGCCCCTCGGTTTTGAACAGCCCTTTCAGCAGAGGAATATCCCCCAGAAATGGCCGTTTGCCATTGCTGTCCCGCGTGTCTTCCTGCATCAGTCCGCCGAGGACCACCACTTGGCCGCTCTGAGCCCGGACAATACTGTCCGACTCGCGCACACCCCGCTGCGCCAACGGCAAGGCAAACTCTTCATCACCGATGGTAAAAACCTTCAACTGATCGTTGACCTCGCTCACCACCGGGTGAATATGCAGAATGACTTCGCCGTCTTCAGCGATCTGGGGCGTAACATCCAGCGCGATACCACTGAAAAACGAGGACAACTCAATATTGGGAGTGCTGGTCACCGACGCCACGTTGGACGTGGTGTTGTTGGAAATGCCAGTTACAAAGTATTCATCCGAACCGACGCGAATCAACGCTTTCTGATTGTTCACGGTAGACACACGGGGGCTGGAAAGCACCTGAACACTGCCCTGGGTTTCCAACAGAGACAACAGGTCTCGAATATCACCCACTTGCAATACGGAGGTAAAGAGTCCTTCACTGGCTTTCTGGAACGTATCCACAGTGGTTTGCGTGGCGGAGTCCAACCCGGACATGCTCCGATTGATCGTGACCTGATCGTTAAACGCATCCGATTCACCACGATTGTAGCCATACTGCAGTTGGCCCCCAATGGCGCCCCAATTGATGCCGGCCTGAAAGCCTTCGCTCAACCGGACTTCGAGAATTTTCGCTTCCAGAATCACCTGGCGCCGGACACTCAGCTCCGAGCGTTCCAGAAACTCCCGCACGGCATTGAGTTCATTGGGCATGGCTTTCACCACGATCATGCCCGCCTGGGGGCTGACCATCACCATACGATCGCCGGCATCTCCCCCGATGATGGCCGCCACCGAGTCCTCAAGCGAGCTCCAGAAATCCGTGCGATTACGAGTCTGCACCCGCGCCCCCGGTGACAGGCTCGCATCACCGCCGCCAGCGTCTTCGCCGCTGCCGAGCATACCCAGCAGGTTGGCCGCTTCCGAGTCGCTGCCACCGCCGCCGGAACGGTTGTTGCGATTATTGCTGCCCGAGGACTCGGCCTGTCCGATGGACAAGTTGGTATCCGAAACACCCACCCGCTGAACATCCAGATAATTGAGGTGAAAAACCTGTGTGCGCAACTCGTTCGGATACACCGTGTAGATGCTGCCCGAGCGATCGAATTCGTAACCGTAAATATCCCGGGTCACTTTCAGAACGTCTTCTACCGTCACACGATTGAGGTCCAGAGAAAGGGTGCCACTGACATCCGGGTGGACCACCACATTGGTGTCCGTGCCCTCAACCAATCCCAGGAAAAAGGCCTGTGCCGGAACGTTACGAACCGAGACGTCAAAGCGCTCCGCCGCGGGCTTCGCCGGCGTCGGGAGACGCTCGGGCTGAAGCGCCCGGTTGACTGCCTCTGGTACGGGTTCTTTTCCCACTCCCGGCTGGTTCTGCTGGGCCACCACCTGGTCCATTTCCTGTTCCGCCGCCAACTGGGAATCCCGGGGGCCAACGCAGGCCGCCAATGGACACAGAACGGCGGCAAAGGCCAACCACCGTAGTCCGGATACCAATACGTGCTTGCGCATAGACTCTTGCCTCAATACTCCGAGCGCCACTATCGACGCACCGATTCATTATTCAGTTTTAAACGCCACTGTCGGCCCGACTGGCCCACCACAACCGCGTCATCATTAATGCGCACAACGCGGATGCCACCGGAGTTGGCAATGGTTTCCCCTTCGCGAAGCCGCTGCCCGTTGATGACCGCCAGACGGCGCTCCCCGCCACGCAAAATGGCATTCAGGCTCAACTCAACCGTTGCCCGCGACACCCGGTAATCCAGCGGTCGCGTGGGGTCGTTTTGTAGCTCACTGCCCAGCGTTGTCATCGACAGGCCGGCAAGTAGAGCGAACAATAGGCTTCGCATTGCGACACTAAACACCAAGCAACCCCTCTTCCGCGCTCAAGGTGTATACCCGAAGCCGAATGTCCCCGGTGGGATAATCCACCACCTCATAGTCGAGCCGGTCCCAGTAGAATCGCCAGGGCAAACTTTCAAGCCGACGCAGAAACGCCAGGGTCTCGATATAATCGCCACTGACTTCCAGCTCAACACTGTGGCGATAGACACCGGTTGCCTGAACCTGGGCCTCCGAATCGGTTTCAGTGGCGGTCAGTGGTAGCTCCTCCACCGGCAGGGTTTTCACCCGTCGCACCTTCAGCTCGGTGGTGGAAACCAGCACTTCCTGCAGAATTTCCGGCAGTTGGTCGGCACTGATCAGCCCCTGAGACAGGCTCGCCAGGCTTTCATCAAGTGCCTCGCGCTCCACCTGTAAAGTGGCGAGCTCTTTGGTGGCACCGGTTTCTTGCCCGGAACTCATCAAGGCTTCCAACTGCGCCTGCTGCGCTTTCATATCGTTGGCCAATGCTTGACGCTGTTGCGTCAACTGCTCCCGGGTTTGCTCCTGCGGCAGCTCAAACAGCCACTGCCACAGCCCGACAATCACAGCCAGCACACACAGTAGGAGCAGCGCCCGCTCACGCAAAGAGTAAGCTTCCACACGCTCCGACCACTGCTGCCATTGTTGCTTCCAATCAGCCATCGTTCCGTCCTCCGCTGCGATTGCGGTCATTACGCTGTGCGGCCGCATCCGATTGAGCACGCTTGACGCTAAACTGAAGTCCCGGACCTTTGTCATCCGGCTCTCGGGCCACTTCCAGCACGCCCAGTCGCACATCGGCGAAACTGCGGTCACGTCTGAGGTTTTGCAGATACAGAGGGACTATTTCGGGTTGGCGTACCCGGCCAAAGAGTTCGACATACTGGCCACCGGACTGGAGGGAAAAGGCCGACAGGGCGAGATCCTCGGGAACATGGCGGGCGAGGCTGACAAGCTGTTCGGAAAAGCCGTCGGCATTTCCCAGATTCTGCTGGGTAATCAGGCGCAGAATCTGCTCCCGCCGCGCTACTTCCGCCCGCAACTGGGCGACCTGTTCTTCAATGTTCTTGCCGCGACGAGCGGGTAGCTCGGCGGCTAACGTCTGCACCCGGCTTTGAAGCACTTTCAGTTGTTCGCGCTCAGCTTCCAACGCCTCAGACAATTGTTCGGTTCGGGCGGCACTGAAAAAAATCATGGCGACGACCAACAATAGAACCACCCCCAAGGCGGCCCCCATTTGTGGAACATTGAGCCAGACTCGACGAGGTTGAAACTCCGGCAGATAGAGGTTGACTTGCTGCATCACTCAGCCTCCCCTTCTCTTAACCGCAGAGCGGCACCCACCGCTTCCAGGCAAAGCGACAATGTATGAGGCTGGGCTTTCTCACCGAGCGCCACCAGACTCTCAAGATCCAGCACGGAAAGCCCCATGGGCAGACTGTCCGACAGCCCGTCGGTGATTTTGTCCGGGGTGAGGTTCTCGCCCACCAGAACAATCTGCCCCGGCGGCGGCTGGCGCATCTGCCGCTCAAAGTAGTCCAGAGAACGCTGCACTTCCAGCACAAGAACATCTTCTGGCAGGTCTTCCAGTAAGCCGCCTTCATAAGGGAGGTTGAAACGCCGGGCAAGGTGCAGATCCGCACCCCGGACAATGTGAAGGCTTCCCGTGCCCTGCCCAACCCGCACCAATGCCACACCGCGCTCGGTCTCGCACAGCCGGTACACAATATTACGCAATGACAGCTCGGGGATATCGATGGCCTCCAACTCCAGGCGAGCATCGGCCACTTGGGCAATGCGCTCCTGAATACGCTCACGGCGCGCGACGGCCACGTAGGCCATTCGCTTGCCGGCGCGACCGCGATCTTCCGGCAGCATGAAGGCGTCAATCACGGCACTTTCCACCGGGAAGTCAATCAGATCCCGGATTCGCCAGCGAAGGGCTTCGCGCAACTCGTTTTGAGGGACTGAGGGGGCTTCAACCAGCAGCAGACTGTAATCGTCCCGGCCGAGCACCAGATGGCAGGTCTTGCGACGCAAACCGAGCCTGTCGACTCGATCCGCCAGCGCTTTGCTCTGGCGGCCCACATCGGGCTCCGGCAACCATTCGCTGACCGACACCTGCGGTCGGGCATCGTCGGCAACGAGCGCTTCCGGAAGGTTTACATAGGCGAGCGCGACCCCGTCAGCGTTGAATTGAACGCCAACCGCACCCTTATTGGAAGGTTTCTTTCGAAATAAGCTCAACGGCTTGCCACCTAGACTTCCCAGATTATTGTCAGTCCGTGAACTTCGACATTTTCACTATTCACCCTACCTATACTAGGCAATCTTTGCTCCTATTGTGCTGCTATTATGGAGCTTTTGCGGTTTTCATCACGTTTGCTCGAAAAACGCGCTGTCTCGGACGCTTGCTATAACAATTAGTTATATTAATATAGCCCAGACATCGTACTTCGTCACAATATTACATTAAATAGACCAAAAACCAATGTTTCATATCGTTTTATTTGAACCCGAGATTCCACCCAACACCGGTAACATCATTCGCCTCGCCGCCAATACCGGGTGCCAAGTGCACCTGATCGAACCCCTTGGCTTCGTATTGGATGACAAACGGCTGCGACGGGCCGGTCTGGACTATGGCGAGTGGCGAGACCTGAAAACTTACCCGGATTGGCCAACCTTTGTTGAGCGGTGCCAGCCCAAGCGCCTCTTTGGCCTCAGTACCAAAGGCCAAAAACACCACAGCGATATCCCGTTTCAGGCGGGGGACTATCTGCTGTTCGGCCCCGAAACCCGGGGTCTGCCCGCCGATCTGAGAGACGGCCTCGGACCGGACCATCTGCTGCGTATTCCCATGCAGGCCAACAGCCGGAGCATGAACCTTTCCAACGCCGTGTCCGTTGTGGTGTACGAGGCCTGGCGCCAACTGGGCTACCCAGGCAGCATTGGATGATCGTCTGGAGCCCCGCCCCACCTGACTGTTATGATATTGCTCCACGACGGGACCAACCCCGACGGCAAAGCCAATCCAACAACAAAGAGTGTTCATGAGTCAGATTCAGATTTTGGTAGGCAGCGTCACCGGCACAGCGGAAGCGGTGGCCGAAGAAGTGTCGGATCATTTGGAAGCAGCAGGGCACAGCGTCACCATCAATAGCATGGCTCAAGTGGAGGACCTCGTCCGCAACCCCGATGAGATTTTACTGGTTTGCACCTCCAACACCGGTGCGGGCGACCTGCCGGACAACCTTCAGCCGCTTTACGTACAGATGACCCGAGAATTTCCCGCCATTGCGGGGCGCCGCTACGGCATTATCAATATGGGCGACAGCAGTTACGCCACCTTTGGAGAAGCCGGCCAGGCCATTGACGAAGCGTTTGCCGACCTGGGCGCCCAGCGGGTGGGCGAGCCGCTGGTTCTGGACGCCAGCACCGGCGAAGATCCCGAGGCGCTGGCCTGCGCCTGGGTTGACCAATGGCAGCGCCTGCTGGCCCCTGAGGCAACCCCATGAGCCGAGCCCCCATTGGCCTGTTTTACGGCAGCTCCACGTGCTACACCGAAATGGCCGGCGAAAAAATCCGCGCCGTGCTGGGCACAAACCAGGTGGACCTGTTCAATATCGCCGATGAGCCCGTGATTACGGCCCAGTTTTACGATTACCTGATTTTCGGCATTCCCACCTGGGACTACGGCGAGCTTCAGGAAGATTGGGAAGAGATCTGGGAGGAGTTGGGCGAGCTGGACCTCAGGGGCAAGGCCGTCGCCCTGTACGGCCTGGGGGACCAGATCGGTTACCCGGAATGGTTTCTGGATGCCATGGGCTATCTCCATGCTCAACTGCTGGCTCGAGGTGCCCGGCCCTGTGGTTACTGGCCGATTGAAGGCTATGAGTTTGAGGCCTCCAAGGCCTTGACCGAAGAGGGCGACCAGTTTGTCGGCCTGGCGCTGGATGAGGAAAACGAGTTTGATCTGACCGAGGAGCGCATCGCCCGCTGGTGTCAGCAAATCACTGAGGAGTTCGGTTTGTGAGCGAGCCCGAAGGGCCGCACGATGAGATCACCTGTGCCTCTCTGAGCTGGGACGAAGAGGGGCAACCACTGTCTGATCACTTTGACGATGTCTATTTTTCCCGCCACAACGGTCTCGAGGAAACACGCTATGTGTTTCTGGCGCAGAACCACCTCGCCCAGCGTTTTTCCGCTCTTCTCGCCAAGCCGCCGGGAGCCCGGCATTTTGTCATCGGCGAGACCGGCTTCGGCTCCGGCCTGAATTTTCTTGCCGCCTGGCAGCTGTGGCGAGAGACAGCCCCACCCGATGCGCAGCTGCACTTTATCAGCGTCGACAAGTTTCCACTCGCCCGCTCTGACCTGAAGCGGGCCCTGGCGCTCTGGCCCGAACTCGCACCCTTGAGTCAAGCGCTACTGGCGCACTACCCCCCTACGATTGGGCCCGGTTTCCACCGACGCCATTTCGACGACGGACGTGTAAGCCTAACCCTGATTTTTGACGACGCCTCCCGCGGCTTGGGACAGTTGAGAGCGAGCGAGCATCCGGACTTTGTCGATGCCGGCCTCAAGGTGAACGCCTGGTTTCTGGACGGTTTCGCTCCGGCGAAAAATGCCGACATGTGGGCGCCCTCTCTGTTTTCAACAATCGCCCACCTGAGCGCACCGGGCACCACTGTGGCCACGTTTACCGCCGCCGGGGTGGTAAAGCGAGAGCTGCAACGCAATGGCTTTGAACTGAAGAAACTGCCTGGCTTTGGCCACAAACGGGAGATGTTGACGGCGCGCTACGTCGGCAACACCGACCGGGCTGAGCCGCCCCACCGTTTTCATGGCAAGCCTCCCCTGCCCTGGTCTGTGCCGAGCCCGAACAGCCAACGGTCAGCCTCAGCGCCGCACACCGCATTGGTGGTTGGCGCCGGGCTGGCCGGTTGCCACACCGCGCGCGCCTTGGCACAAAGAGGCTGGCAGGTCACTGTGCTCGATCGTCGTTCCGGACCGGCGCAGGAGGCATCGGGCAATCCGCAAGGTCTGCTCTATGCAAAACTGTCCCCCCAAAATTCACCTCTGGCCCGCTTTAACCTACTGAGTTTGTGCCATGCGCAGGAACACTATCGCGCCTACTGGCAAGCCGGTGTGGGCGAGTCCTGTGGCGTACTGCAACTCGCTACCGCAAATAAAGAAGAAAGCCTTCAACCGGCCATTGCCAGACGCTTTGCCGGCGCGCCCGAACTGGTCCGGCACCTGTCCCCCTTAGAGGCCAGCGATGTGGCGGGGATACCGCTTTACCACAGTGCTCTGTTTTTCCCGAAGGCGGGCTGGCTGGACCCCCGACGGCTCTGCGAGGCTCTGCTCGATCACCCATCAATCACTCTCCGGCCGGACAGCTCCGTCGATCGACTGGAGCAGGAAGAGAATCAATGGTGGGCTCTCGGCCCAGACGGAGCAGCGCTGGCCGGAGCCAGCGTTGCCGTGCTCGCCAACGCTCACGCCGCCCGTCACCTTTGCAGCGACCAGGCGTTGCCACTGAAGGCCATTCGCGGCCAGATCACTCAAATCCCCGCGAATGCCACCAGTCGGCGCTTGCGCGTGGCGCTATGTGGCGACGGCTATTTGGCACCGGCAGCGAGCGACTACCACTGCCTGGGAGCGACCTTTAATCTGGGGGACACCAACCCGGAGGTCACCGAACGAGATCATCGAGCCAATCTGGAGCAGCTGTCCCAGTTCGGACCGGAGGTCGGGGCGCTGTTCGGCAATGAACCCCCGGAGACGGCCGAAGGCCGGGTCGCTTTTCGTTGCGCCACCCCCGACTATTTGCCGCTGGTGGGGCCGGTTCCCGACGTCGACGCCTTCCTGCGGGACTATGCCCCCCTGCGCAAGGACGCCCGTTTGAATCTGCCGGTGGCGGGGCAGTACCGACCGGGGCTCTACCTGAACCTCGGACACGGCTCTCGCGGACTCTGTTACACCCCACTCAGTGCCGAGCTACTCGCCGCCCATGTAACCGGAGAGCCCATGCCCCTGGACAACGAACTGGTGCAGGCGCTGCACCCGGCGCGGTTTATGATCAGAGATCTGATGCGCAACAAGCGCTAATCTTTCACCGCCTCCGCGTCGGGTGGAGTTTCCGTTAGAATCTGGGAGCCGCTGCCACAGGCAATCACCGTGCGCATGGCCGCCTCCACACTGATATGGGGCAGCAGGTCGATGCAATCCTCCCCCAGATGGTAGACAAACCCCGAGGAGGGAATCGGAGCGGTAGGCACATACACGGTGCAGTCGCCATTGCCGTGGCGGGCCGTCACAATGGCCGTCACCGATACCGGGCTCTGGCGCCCCATAATGTAAGCGCGGCAAACCTGGCCACGCAGCAGAGAAGCGTTGTTCTCGCCGCCGACAAACTGCATGACCACCTCGCGAATGGTGCTGTAGCCCGGGGCAAAACGGCTCAGCCAGTCATCGACGCGATTGTGGACCCAGCGACCGATGCTGGTCTTTACGGCCAGACCCACCAGAAAGAAGGCCCCGAGCACCAGAAACACCCCCAACAAGGTTGCCACGTGCTCGCCCATGGGCGCCCAGCTCGCCAGCCATTGACTGATCGGAGCAATCAAGCCGGTAATCAGGCCCAACAACCACTGCAGCAGGAAGATAAAGATGGCGATCGGTAGCGCCACCATCAAGCCACCGAGCAACGTCAAACCGATATAGGACTGCCAGCGTTTCATTATTGCGTTCCTGTTGATTACTATAGGATGTCGCCCAGGAGGAAGGTATGGCCAAAGAACGACCCCGACGCATTCGCCCTCGAGTCATTGCAAGCGCCCTGAGCCCTTTGCTGCTGTTGATGCTCGGCCTGGGCAGCGCCCTGTTGAGCGCCTGCGCCAAGGACAGAGCCCCAGTGGACTATCGCTACGAGGTCGTGGAGGTGCGCCCTCACGACACTCGCTTGTTCACCCAGGGGCTGTTGATCCACAAAGGCCTATTCTACGAGAGTGGGGGGCGCTACCGCCAGTCGCGCCTGGTGGCCTACGATGAGCACGCGACGGACCCAGTTCGGGAACTCCGGCTCCCACCGCACTATTTTGCCGAAGGGCTGACCGAACTCGGCGGCCAACTCTACCTACTTACCTGGAAAGAAAATACCCTCCTGACCTTCGACAAGGACAGTTTCGAGCTTCTCGAAGAAACCCACTACCCGGGCGAAGGCTGGGGCCTGACCGACGACAACGAGCATCTGATCCGCTCCGACGGCTCCGATCAACTCTACTTTCACGAACCACAGGGGTTCGGCATCACCCGTACCCTATCGGTTCGGGAGAACGGTCAAGCCGTGGCACGATTGAACGAACTGGAGTTTATCGAGGGCACCCTGTGGGCCAATATCTGGCACAGCAACCGCGTGGTGCAGATCGACCCCTCCAGCGGACAGGTGATTGGCTCGATCGACCTGTCTGCCGTGGTGCGCCGGGAAAACCCCTCCGGCTCCGAAGCGGTGCTGAACGGGATCGCCTACGATGAAGAGCATCAGCATTTCTGGGTGACCGGCAAGAGCTGGCGCCATCTCTACCGGATCGAGTTGCAACCGGAACCTTGAGGGCATAAAAAAACCGCGCCGAAGCGCGGTTTTTGGAGCCGTGGAGGACCAGCCATTACAGCGCCACCACATTCTCCGCTTGAGGGCCTTTCTGCCCCGGCTTGACATCAAACTCCACTTGCTGGCCTTCAGCCAGCGTCTTGAAGCCGCTACCGGAGATGGCACTGTAATGAACAAACACGTCCTGTCCGCCTTCCTGCTCAATAAAGCCGAACCCTTTGGACTCGTTAAACCACTTAACAACACCTGTACTTCTGGACATAGTCACAAACCTTTACGTTTTGCTGAGTCGAATGGTACTCCCGCGCCGGGCACTGTCCGTCACCTAAACGGTTTGTGCGGCGACCTCCTTTACCAGGAGGGCAACGCGGACCAACTCGCTGGCACAGTCACTTACTTATGACCCACAAAACGCGGTGCTCAAGGCAGGCCCGCAGCGTGTGCAGGAACGCCTCACCACAACAACGGTGTAACCATAAATAATGCGGCATTTGGCCAGCTCTTTGACTATATACCTCTTGGAATGGCCAAGTAAAGGTCGTCCCACCGGGCCGCTTTACCCTGTCCGGTAAAGCTGCAACAATGGTCTTATAGCTTTATGGGACGGACCATGACTCAAACCACCGCACCGCAAAACAACTGCCGTCATGACACTCAAACGTCATGCGGAACCTGTCGTTTGAACACGCTATGTCTACCCCTGAGTCTGCACCTGGACGATGTCGAACAATTGAGCCGCATCGTCCAGCGGGGTCGGCCTTTGCAAAAAGGCGAGGCGCTGTACCGGGCAGAGGAGCGTTTCACCTCTCTGTTTGCCATCCGCTCGGGGGCGGTGAAAGCCTCCACGCTGAACGAACAGGGCGAGGAACAGGTGACCGGGTTCTACCTCCCCGGAGAGCTCGTCGGGCTCGACGGCATTGCGGGCAACCGCTACACCAATACCGTACTTGCGCTGGAAACCGCCTCGGTCTGTGAAATTCCGTTCGAGCAAGTGGAAGAACTGAGCCTGAAAATTCCTTCGCTCCAGCGCAATGTCTTCCAACTATTGAGCCGGGAAATCACCCAGGACCAGCAGTTGATCAGTCTACTCAGCAAAAGCAGCGCCGAGGAGCGGGTCGCCACGTTGTTATTGAGCCTGTCCAATCGACACCAGCGCCGCCAGTTATCACCCCATCGGTACAACCTACCCATGTCGCGCACGGATATCGGCAACTTCCTCGGCCTGACCATAGAAACCGTCAGCCGGGTATTCGGCCGACTGCAACAACAGGGCGTGATCGCCGTGAACCGCAAAGAGGTCACCATCCTGCAACTGGAGCGGTTGCGCACTCTCGCCAGCCAACGCTGACAGCCCCCAACACCGGTTCAAACACCACTATGACCAACGACAACCGCCTCGAACGGACCCTCGCCGCCTTTGACGCTGCCAACGCCGAAGACCCCAACCAGGAAATGGATCGAGGGCAAGCGCAACCCAAGGAGTGGCTCTACGGCCGCCGCATGAGTGAAACCCTGGCAACGTTCAAGCCGGATGCCTCTGAGCCGCTCCAACTGGCGGCGCGTTGCCAGCATATCCGACGCTGGGAAAGCCCGCGAAGCGACTACCCCGACGGCCGCGCCGGCTACAAGAAATGGCGCAGCCAGCTCGCCCTTTTTCACGGCACCGTCGCCGGCGAGATCATGGCCGAGCACGGCTACGATGACGCGACCATTGCCCGGGTCAAAGACATGCTGATCAAACGTCAGTTGAAACGGGATCCGGAGGTTCAAACCCTGGAAGATGTCATCTGCCTGGTGTTTCTGTCCTACTACCTCGATGACTTCGCCCAAAAGCACGACGAAGACAAGCTGATCGACATCATCCAGAAAACCTGGCGCAAGATGTCCGAAGAGGGCCATGAAGCCGCCCTGAAGCTCCCCCTGTCCGAACCCATGTCCCGGTTGGTCAAAAAAGCCCTGGGGGCCTAAGCGAGCGTCCCGGTTTTTTGCTATCATTACCGGTTTTGCGAAACCGGTAGGACCTCGTATGTCAGCCATTACCCTCTACGGCATCAAAAACTGCGATACCGTGAAAAAAGCCCGTCGCTGGCTGGATGATAACGGTATCCCCTATCATTTCCACGACGTGCGGACCGACGGGCTCGACGCCGCCCGCGTCGATGCCTGGCTGCAAGAGCTGGGGCTGGACCTGATCAACCGCCGCAGCACCAGTTGGAAGGCCCTGGACGAACAGACCCGCGACGCGTTGAACGTCGATAACGCGAGGGATGTGATTCTGGCCCAACCCACCCTGATCAAACGCCCGCTGCTGGATGCCGGTGGAGTGCGTCACGTCGGCTTCAAACCGGCCGAATACCAGGCCCTACTGAAGGCCTGATTCATTTTTTTCTTATCCGCAATGCAGTAAACAGGACTTGACCATGACTCAACTCTACAGCCTCGGCCTCGGTGTCGGGACCCAAAACCTGAAAAACGAGTGGCTGGAAGTATTCTATCCGCAACCCTTGCTCAACCCGGAAGCGGCCACCGCCGAGGCGGTAACCAAAATCTTGGACTATCAGGGTGGCAATCAGGTCATCGAGCTGGATGTGGACAACATGCAGGCACTGGCAGAGGCGCTGGAGCAGGCCGGTAACAGCGAGCAGGCCGCCATCGCCCGTTCGTTCATTCACAGCAAGCGCCCCCTGGTCGCAACGCTGCTGGCCGAGGATAGCGCCCCCCAGTCCGTGCCCGAGGGCTACCTGAAACTGCACCTGATCTCCCATCGACTGGTGAAGCCCCATGGTACGGATTTGACCGGCCTGTTCGGGTGCCTGCGCAACGTGGCCTGGACCAATCAGGGCGCGGTGGACCTGGAAGAGTTGCCCGAACGCCAGCTGCAGTCCCGTCTGGCCGGCGACCTGTTGGAAGTGGCCTGCGTGGACAAGTTCCCGAAAATGACCAACTATGTGGTGCCGCAAGGTGTGCGCATCGCGCATACCGCGCGAGTGCGCCTGGGCGCCTACCTGGGTGAAGGCACCACCATCATGCACGAAGGGTTCGTCAACTTTAACGCCGGCACCGCCGGACCGGGGATGATCGAAGGGCGTATTTCCGCCGGCGTATTTGTCGAGTCCGGCTCCGACCTGGGTGGCGGCAGCTCCACCATGGGCACGCTCTCCGGCGGTGGCAACATCGTGATCTCCATCGGTAAAGAATGCCTGCTGGGCGCCAATGCCGGCACGGGGATTCCACTGGGTGACCGCTGCACCATTGAATCAGGACTGTACATCACCTCGGGCACCAAAGTGGCCGTTCTCGATGACCAGGGCCAGGAAGTGAACACCGTGAAGGCGCGGGAGTTGGCGAACCAGTCGGGCCTGCTGTTCCGTCGGAATTCGCTGACGGGTCGGGTGGAGTGTGTCACCAACAAGACCTCTGTACAGTTGAATGAGGCGTTGCACAAAAACAACTGATGGCCGCGGCGGATGCGCTGCGCTCCGAAGCGTCGGACCAATCCGCCCTACGCGAGCGCATTTCGCCACCCTCTGAGTAATCTGTTTCACCAGGCATAGACTATGACCCCTACCCTTGAGCTCGCCCGGGATCTGATCAGCCGCCGTTCGGTCACACCCGAGGACGCCGGCTGCCAGGACTTGATGATTCAACGCCTGGAGGCCATCGGTTTTACCGTCGAGCGGCTGCGCTTTGCCGAGGTCGACAACTTCTGGGCGACTCGCGGCTCCAGTGGACCACTGCTCGCCTTCGCCGGTCACACCGACGTCGTGCCCACCGGCCCTGAAAGCCAGTGGCAGCACCCGCCGTTTGAACCCATCGTCAAGGATGGCATGCTTTACGGCCGCGGCGCGGCGGACATGAAAGGCTCGCTCGCGGCGATGCTGGTCGCGTGCGAAAACTTCGTTAGTACCCACCCCAACCACAAAGGCCGTATCGGTTTTCTGATTACCAGCGATGAAGAGGGCCCCTCGATCAACGGCACTGTGAAAGTCGTGGAATGGCTCGAAGCGAAAGGCGAGAAAGTCGATTGGTGCATTGTGGGGGAGCCGTCCAGCACAGAGCGTGTCGGTGATGTCATCAAAAACGGGCGGCGCGGCTCGCTCGGCGGCATTCTGACGGTCAAAGGGGTGCAGGGGCATGTGGCCTACCCTCACCTGGCGGACAACCCGATTCACCGGGCGGCGCCAGCACTCGCGGAGCTGACCGCTCACCAGTGGGATCAGGGCAATGACTTCTTCCCGGCCACCAGTTTTCAGATCTCCAACATCAACGGTGGCACCGGTGCCACCAATGTGATTCCGGGCTCGGTGGAGGTGGTTTTTAACTTCCGCTTCTCCACGGAAGTCACTGAGGCGGAGTTGCGCGAACGCACTGAAGCCATTTTTACAAGCCACGAGCTGGACTACCAGATCGACTGGAAGCTCAGCGGCCAACCGTTTTTGACCGCCGAGGGCGACCTGGTAGAGGCCGTTGTGCGCGCCGTGGAAAAAGAAACCGGCCGGAAGCCTGTCCTGTCCACCGCCGGCGGTACATCAGACGGCCGCTTTATTGCCCCCACCGGCGCTCAGGTAGTAGAGCTCGGCCCCGTCAACGACACCATTCACAAAGTGGACGAATGCGTCTGTGCCGAGGACCTCAACCGTCTCACTGAAATGTATCGGTCGACGTTGGAGAATCTGCTCGGCGCTTAACCCCAAGCCGCCGTACCCATAAAAAAACCCCGACGTGGATACCACGTCGGGGTTTTTTATAGTCGGTTTGGTTTAGCTCGGCATCCCTGCCTTAGTGTCGATTAAAAGCGTACGCGCACCCCGGCCGCCAGACGACGCTCCTGTGCCGCCACGGACTGGAACTGACTGTCAAACTGCGCGTAGTTACGGTTGCTGGTTTCCGTCAGGTTGGTGCCCTGCAGGTAGACGGTGAAACTGTCGTTGATGTCATAGTTCATCGAGGCGTCCAGGTAACCGGCCGATTCAGTCCAGTTGCCCATATCCAGCGCCACTTCACTGGTGAGCACCCCGACTTGGCCCTGGTAGATGTCGCTGCGCCAGTTGTAAGCCAGACGCGAGCTCAACTTCTCCCCTTGATACCACAACACCAGGTTGGTCTGATGCTCGGAGTTGGACGGCAGAGGGAAGCTCTCTCCCAGCAAGTCTTTGTCCCCGGAGTCGCTGTCGGAGTAGGTGTAGTTGAATTCAACACCGGTATCGGACAAAAAGCCCGGCAGGAACGTCATGGCCTGACGGTAGCCCAGTTCGATCCCTTTCAGATCGGAGGCCGCCAGGTTTTCGCTGACCCAGACGTTGACCGATCGACGTACGACGCCGTCTTCATCCGGGTATTCACGGTTTTCCTGAACTGTCTGAGTGGCGGTATCCACTTTGATCAGGAACGCGGCCGCTGACAGCAACCCGCCCTCATTGAAGTACCATTCGGTAGAGAGGTTATAGTTGCTGGCCTGCCAGGGCTCGAGATCCGGAGTGCCATAGTCATCCCCACCACCGACGCCCCAGAGGCGATCGAAGCGACCGTTGTCATCCTGCTCGCTGCCGGTCTCCGAATAGACCTTGTACTCCTGGAACCAGAGCGCTTCGGTTTCGCCGACGTTGGTCAGGTCATTGCGTGCCATGGTTTCGTTGTAGGACAGGCGGACAATCACTTCCTCATTCGGGTAGAAGTTGATGTTCGCCATCGGGAGCACGTGATCAAAGCTGGCTTCGTGGGTCTGGGTATCGAGCAGCTTGTACACCACCTGGTAGCCCTGAGGGCGCCCCAGAGTCGCTTCGTAATTGCCGCCGTAATAGTTGCCCGCTTCCGGCACAGCACTGACGTCGGTGACCGCGGTCACGACTTCACGCTCGGTGTTGACCACCCGCACGCCGATATTCCCGTCAAACGGCACACCGAAGAGGCCGGTGTCGTTGGTGAAGTTATACTGCGCGTAGGCGGACGTTTCGTCCTCGGTCACGGCGTATTGCCGACTCGGCTGATTGAAACGCTGGGTACCGTCATAGATCAGGTTCATAAAGCCGGCAACGTCGTCCATGCTCTCCGGATCGACAGCGCCAACCCCGTTTTCCCAACCCTTAAAGGGACCGAAGTCGTTGTAGGCGATCAGCTCAGCCTGGAGCGCCTCGAATTGCGGAACGCCCTGATCCGGATTGCCGAAGAAGCTGGTCCAGTCTGGATAGCGCTGCCAAACATAATCACCCTCAAGCAACTCACCGGAGGGGTTGCGGGCAGTCGGCGTCATGTAGATAAAGTTAGCGGTTTCCACATCACGGCTACTGAAGCGCACACCGAACTCAATGGAATTCAGCCCTTCGTTGTCCAGGTCGTAACGACCGTCGGCGCGGAAAGTGTTCAGCGTGGCTTCCTGATCAAAGCCGTCGGCAAACGCCTGGAATTGGGACAGATGGTCCGGATGGGACATATCGTCATCAAGTGTGAACACCGGGTATTCGGGGCGGTAATCCACCGAAATATTGAACGGCCCGCGGCGATCCAGAACGCCATCGCTCTCCCGGTCAATGGTGTCCCAATGTGGGGTGGCCTGCTGCAGACTCACCTGCTCGTACAAACGCTCAGCTTCCCCGCCGTTGTACTGAACAGAACCAGAAAACGCTGTCCCCGGCTCGAAAAACAGCTTGATACTGCCGTTGAGTGCCTCGGTGTGGTTCTGGTAACTGGCACTGGTTGCTTGAAAGTCTGGCGCCTCCACTTGGGCGAATTGCACTGTATTCAAAGTCCGCTCGGGCAGGTCGCCCGTTGCCGGCAACACGGTCACCGGCGTCGTTAGACTGCCCTCACGCAGTTGATCGTAACTGTTGTCATTGATGTACAGGAAGCGACCTTCCACGCCACGATCAATCTGGTCCATTTTGTTGTAGAACAGATCGGCGGTCAGGGTGAAAGCATCACCCATATCCATCTGGAAAGACGTGGCCACCCCGTCGCGCTCACGCTCCATAACGTAAGATTTCACCCCGAAGGCGCCAGGCACCAGATAGCGGTCATTCAGGTCGCCATTGCCATTGATGTCCAGCGGGTCCCCGCCTGAGGTCGTAAAAGCCAGCCGCGTGGTTTCATCCATACGGTAATTGGCGGAGTTGGTCAGGGTGTTGAACGCCGCCAGAGTGAAGCCCACGCTGCCAGTGTTAAAACCGACAAAGGCATTGACGTTGTGGTTCGGATCCTCGGTCATGGACCCTTCGGAGGTTTCCAGGCCCACACTGGTAGTCCAACCTTCCGGCATCGCCAGCGGACGACGTGTTTTGAGGTCAATAACCCCGGAGATACCGCCTGACAGGGTGGAGGCCGACTGCGACTTGATGACATCAACGGAAGACACCATACCCGCGGGAATGTCTGTGTAATTGGCCTGAACATCGGTGATGGACCAGGGGCTCAGAAACTGCTCGCCATTGAGCGTGGTCAGCACTTGTGGCATACCCCGCACGTTCAGGCTGGTACCTTCCCCGGCTTCGCGTTGAATCTGCACACCCGTCACCCGCTGAAGCGAGTCGGCAATGGTAACGTCCGGCAGTTTGCCGATGTCTTCCGCCACAATCGAGTCGACGATGTTGACCGAGTTTCTCTTGACGTCCACGGCGGCTTCCTGAGAGCCGCGGATGCCCACGACCACCACTTCTTCCAGTAAAGCCTGCCCGCCCGGCAGCATCTGCGCGCCCGCTACGGCAGGAAGAGCAGAGACAGACAGGGCGGCAATACAGTGGCTCAAACGACTTCGGGGTACTTGCTTGATGGTCATGACAGATCCTCTTAAACGACTATTCCAGGGAGCAAAACGAGTGTAATGGTCAAAAAGACAAAAACAGGCGCCATTCTTATATATTGTTATAAAGACTACAAGTCGACAATTCAGATTTGCTATAACAATTTGACGCAAGTCACAACATTTGCCACACAAACCGTTTTAAGCGCAGCCCGGACCGCCGGTTTATAGGAGGAACGCTTTCCTTTATAATTACACCTCCGCTTTTTGTAACGCCCATCCAACGCAGGCTCTTCCCATTGCGTAACTACGCCCGTTTCATCGTCCAATCCTGGCCACTATTGGCTTTTGGCTTCCTCAGTATTTTCTGGGGCAACTTCGGTCAATCCTTCTTTATCAGTTGGTACGGTGCGCCCATCCAGGAGTCTCTGGGCTTATCCGCCGGTCGCTACGGCTCGCTTTACTCCATTGCCACCCTGAGCAGTGGGTTACTCATCATGGCCTTCGGTGGTTGGATTGACCGGGTGCCGCTTCGGTTTTTTGCCGCCCTGGCCGCGCTGGGGCTGACCCTGGCCGGCATCGTCATGGCACTGGCCTACCACCCGTTGATGCTGCTGTTGGGGTTGTTCCTGATTCGTTTCTGTGGTCAGGGCTTGATGCCGCACACGGCGCAAACCACCATGACCCGCTATTTCGATTCGGACCGGGGCAAGGCCTTGAGCATCTCCGCCAGCGGGGTGCCGGTGGGGGAAGTGATTCTGCCGATCGCCGCCGTTGCGTTGATCACCGCCATCGGATGGCGGGGCAGCTGGGGCGTAATTGCCCTGAGCACGGTGGTGATTTATATCCCTTTCATGTTGTGGCTACTCGGGAAAGCCCCCGTGGATACCCGCAGCCGCCCGGTAACCGCCAATTCCGACAAGCTCAAGAAAAGCGCCGGGCGAATCGACATGTTGAAGGACTATCGCTTTTGGCTGGCGCTGCCCACGGTACTTGGCGGTCCTTTTATGGTCACCGGGATTTTCATTCACCAGGGCTTTATTCTCTCGGAGAAAGAGTGGACGGCGGCCTGGCTGGCCAGTTGCTTCATCATTTACGGGATCACTCACTGGCTGACGCAGATGGTTACCGGCGTGCTGATCGACCGATTCAGTGCGCAGACAGTCCTGCGGTGGGTACTGGTGCCCCTGATGACGGCCGTATTTGTGCTCGCCCACCTGCAGGGCAACTGGGTTGCCCCGTTGTTTATGATCCTGCTGGCCATGACCATCGGCTCGGGCAGTCCCACCGGGGGCGCGCTCTGGGCGGAAGTCTACGGCACCGCAAAACTGGGCTCGATCCGCTCGCTGATGAGTTCATTGATGATCATCTCTACCGCGATTTCCCCCTTTGTTCTGGGCGTGCTGATCGATCAGGACCTGGGCCTCAAGGAGATTTTCGGCACTATCGGCTGGGTCCTGCTGGCCGCCATCGTTCTGGTCCAGTTCTCCTACAAGCCGGAACGACTTCAACAGCCCTGAGGCTTCCCTGAGCCGTCAACTCTTGGCATGATGCGGGTTCCACGAACCGGGACTCGCTCATGCTCACACAGTACTTTCATCGTTTCGCCCTCTGGCCCCTGCTTCTGATCAGCCACTTTCTGGTGGCCAGCCTCCTGGCCTGGCATCTGCTGGCCAAAGTTGATTTCGGCTTTGCCTGGGCCTACCCGCTGATGGACATCCAGACTCATATTGAACGTTTCGGCCCCCAAAACCGTTACAAACCCGGCTTTGGGAAAACCGACAAAAGCGAACACCTGCGCCTGTTCGGGGAAATTACCGAAAGCATTCAGAACCGGGGAGAGGGGCTCGACGAGATCCGCTACACACTGCCCAACGGCCGGCAAACGCCGCTGATGCGGGAGGCCGAGGTGATTCACCTGGAAGATGTTTCTCGCCTTGTGACATTGTATTACGCGGCCGGGCTGGGCGCCGGGGGGCTCTTTCTGATTTTGGTGGCCTACGCCTATTGGCGGGCCCAGAGGCCACCCCGGGCGGGTCGTATTCTGGGGGTAACCGGAGTCAGTCTCTTGGCAGGAGCCGCCCTTTTAGCGCTGATCGGGCCAAAGAAGGTGTTCTACTGGCTGCACGAACACGCCTTCCCGGACGACCATGAATGGTTTTTCTACTACCAGGACTCGCTGATGACCACCCTGATGAAGGCCCCGGACCTGTTCGGATTTATCGGGGTGCTTCTGCTACTGCTGACGCTCCTGCTCTGGAGCGCCTCCGGCGCGCTGCTCTGGCGTTTGCTCAAGCGCGCGCCCGTTCGGTCTTGATCAGATCATAAGCCTTGCTGATTTCCTGGGAGCGTTCCGTCGCCTCTTTGACCATATCCTCCGGCACGCCCTGCCCCATCAGTTTGTCCGGGTGATACTGGCTCATCAACTTGCGATACGCCTTCTTGATCTCGGCATCGCTCGCCTCCGCAGAAACACCGAGGGCGTCATAGGCCTTCTGGAGCTGGTCCGCGCTCGATGGGCCGCCGGCGCCCCCTTGATACTGCCCACCGCCAAAGCTGTTCTGCGCCTGAATCATGCGCAGCAGCTGTTCAAACATTGCGGCTGAAATGCCCAGACCCTGAGCGATGCGGCGCAGGACGTCGGCTTCTTGCTTGTCCAGCTCGCCGTCGGCCAGAGCAATGTTGACCAGATAGATCAACAGCATCCGCACCAGGTTCGAGCGCCGGCCGCACACCTCACGAAAGCGGGCCACTTGCGCGTCTGCATCAAAATCGGCCTCCGCCCCCTCCTTGAACAGCGCTATGGCTTCCTTGCGATGCTCGGCGGTCAGCCCCATCTCCGCCATGTAGGCTTCGGTCTGCTGAACTTCGGACTCAGACACCCGGCCGTCCGCTTTGGCCAAATGGCCGAGCAGCCGAAACACGGTCTGAAAGAATGTCTGCTCAATTTCCCGGCGGCGCTCGGGTGACCCCTCCGCCTGAATCTGGGCGTAGCCCTTGTCAAACATATGACCGATAAAGAGCCCAATCAGCGCGGGAATAATGCCGCCGATATACCAGCCGAGCACGGCACCGATCAGTTTGCCGAAAATCATCATGGTGAGGTTTTATCCTTCTGAAAGCATATTGAGTGGGCTTAAGAACTGCAGGAAAGCATGGAGCAACCGGCCTTGTCCCGAGCCCACTCAGGGCGCCGGGCAAAGTAGTGTTGATTCTCCGGTTGCTCGTCATAAGGACGGCGCAGCAGCGCCTGGAGTCGGTGAATTTCGGAGAAATCCCCCTGTTCGGCCATATCGATGGCCTGCTGCGCCATATAGTTGCGCAACACGTACTTCGGATTGGTGCGGTTCATGCGAGCCCGTCGTTCGCCCGGCTCAGCGCCGTGGACGACCGTATCCCGCACCAGACGATCCCGGTAACGGCGCAGCCAATCGGCCATCAACTGTTCAGCGTCACTGGAAGGCGCCTGGTAATACGCATTGGTAATCACCGAGAGCAGGGTTTCATTACCCCGGGGATCCTCCTCCTGGTCGGTCAGAGGGTCGAAGTCCGCCAGGTTACGGAAGAAGATGGTCATATCGGTTTCCGCTTCCACCAGGGCCCGCTGCAGGTCATTGACCAACTGCCCATCGGCATCACCTTCCCAGTGCGCAAGGCCCAGCTTGTTGGCCATATCCCGCTCCCAGCAACGCTGGTACTCCTTGCGGTACAAGTCCATCACGGCCTGAAGCGGCTCGACCTGTTCCACCAGCGGATAGATCGCGTTGGCGAGCTGGGCGAGATTCCAGAGGGCCACCTGCGGCTGGGCGCCAAAGCGATAGCGACGGCCTTGGGCATCCGTGGTATTGGGGGTCCAGGTGGGGTCATACCCTTCCAGCCAACCATAAGGACCGTAATCAATGGTCAGCCCCAAGACCGACAGGTTGTCGGTGTTCATCACCCCATGGACGAAACCGACCCGCATCCAGTGCGCGACCATTTGTGCCGTGCGGGTCGCGACTTCTTCGAGCCAGCGGACGTAAGTCTCCGGCCCCGGCTCACCGAGATGGGGAAAGTCAGCCTCAATGGTGAAATCCAGTAACCGCTTTAACAACGCATGTTCTTCCCGAGCGGCATGCAGCTGGAAATTTCCGAAGCGGACAAAGGAAGGTGCCACCCGGCAGACCACGGCACCGGGCTCCTGCTGGGGGTTGCCGTCATAAAACATATCCCGCTCAACCGAATCGCCGGTCAACACCAGGCTCAGGGCACGGGTGGTCGGCACGCCCAGGTGATGCATGGCTTCACTGCAGAGGAACTCGCGAACCGAGGAGCGCAAGACGGCCAGGCCATCAGCGCCGCGAGAATACGGGGTCCGGCCGGCCCCCTTAAGCTGCAGGGTCCAGTGCTCACCCTCGGTGTTGAGCAGCTCACCGAGATTGATGGCCCGGCCGTCTCCCAACTGCCCGGCCCAATGGCCGAACTGGTGGCCGCCGTAAGCACTGGCGTGGGGCTCCATGCCCTCAAGCAACTGGTTGCCCGAGAAAACCTGGGCGAACGCCTCACTTTCACAGTCTTCGCGAGACAACCCAAGGCGCTCCGCCACCTCATGGGCGTAGGCCACGAGCGTGGGGTTGCTGGCCCGACGCGGGGTGACCCAACTGTAACTGGCACCGACGACCTGCCGCGGGACATTGTCCATCACCGGGTCGGCGGGCAGCGCACGCAGCCAGCGATTGTCGAAATGGGGGGCGGTATTGAAACGAGCGAAATCTGAGGTCATGGGGCCAGTATATCATCTGACCCCATGGCTAGCGCAGGGGGGGGGTATCAGGTGCGACGGCGTGCGGCCCAGAGGCCGAGCAATCCAATGGCAAACAGGGCCAGGGCGCCGGCTTCGCTTAAGTTCACCAAAGTATTTCGGTACTGAAGACCATCTATCGAGAATAGGCCTCCGTAGGGGTCAATCACCAGACGCGACACATTAGTGAACGGTGTTCCCACCCAAAGAGGCGAGGTTCCAATCGTCTTGTAGCCTGTGGTACCAATCACCTGGTTCGAACTATCGTACGCGGTCAATTTCACCCAGTAAGCACGCGAACGTAAATCCGGCGCCGCCAGGTAAAGCCCAAGAAGATCGAACGGATTGGTACGACTGATAACAAGATTGGAGGTCAGGCCGGCATTGTACAAAAACTGCACACCGCTGTTGGTAATGCCACTGAAGCCGGGCATGGAGGTGTGCCCCAGAGCCCAGCGTGCATCCCACTGAAACCCCTCATAACGCTGCTGAGCGACCGAGCCGTCTTCCGCATCGATATCGTCAAAACCGATCGTGCCAGCGCTCGCTACGGGGACCAGAAGAACCAAAGTTAGAGCCAAGCCCCAAAAACAAACGTCCAGAAAGTTACTCTTACCTTGCCTGATCATTTCGCCATCCAATTGAAGCCACTGTACGTAGGTGGTTTTAAGCGCCACCCGCTAGGCAAAGAAAAGCAATTTTAGCGCCAGCTTTATAAAACCCTATAAAAACAAAAGGTTACGTGACGCAGCTCACAAAACCTCCCCTAAAAGATGTTTTTTGCGCCACTCTATGTAAAAAGCCCCGACAAACAATCCTCCCCGGCCTTCCCTACACCCCGCACCACAGGCGGCTCCGTCGACCCAATTGACACCGCCTGTTCCGGCATCGGACGCACCCGTCTCTTGACGCTCCGATGGACTGCTCTTAACCTAGGCGCCCTTTGAGTTACTGGGCGTCCAACAATATGACCTATTGCCTGGCCATCAACGTCAACAACGGCTTGGTGTTCTGTTCGGATTCGCGCACCAATGCTGGCGTCGACCGGGTGAGCACTTACAGCAAGATGTACCGCTTTGGAGTGGAGAACGAACGCCAGTTTGTGGTGCTCTCCGCCGGTAACCTCGGGACCACGCAGGCCGTGGTCTCACGTCTCAAACGAGACATCAAGGATGAAGCTGAAACCAGCCTGCTCACCGTGGAGTCCATGAGCGATGCGGCGGAATACCTGGGCGAGATCAATCGGGCCCAGCAGGAGAAACACGCCGACAACACCAGCGGCGCCAACTTTGAGGCGAGCTTCATCATTGGCGGCCAGATACTCGGGGAAAAACCCCGGGTCATGATGGTCTACCCCGCCGGCAACCACATCACCACTTCCAAAGACACCCGCTACCTTCAGATTGGCGAAAGCAAATACGGCAAGCCCATTCTCGACCGTATTTTGACCGCCAAGACCGACCTGCACACCAGCGCCCTGTGCGCCCTGGTCTCGATGGACTCCACCATGCGCAGTAACCTGACGGTCGGCCCGCCGATTGAGCTGGTGCTGTACGAGAAGGACGCCTTCAGCGTGCAGCACAGCCGCTTCGACGAAGATGACGAGTATTTGAGGGAACTGAAAAAGGCGTGGGACGCCCGTTTGGTGGAAGCCTTCGTTCAGCTTCCCGCTATTGACTGGCGGCCTGAATCACCTGATGAATCATCCGAAGTTTAGTGACCACGGTGTCAGTCAGCACAAACGGATAGGCATCCGCCAGCCCCATACTGCGGTTCAGGGCGTTGAGTACCACTGTCAACTCCACCCACTGGTCCACCAGGGCCTGTAACGGAATATCCCTGGTCGAGGTAGGCACGTTGACCCGCAGGCCGAAGGCCGAGGCAGTCTCCAGCGTGTCCCGCATGTGCAGGTAGTGCGCCCAGGTTTCCGCCCAGTCCTCTGACGGGTGGGAGCTGGCATAGGAACTGATGAAGTGCTGCTGCCAGTCGTTGGTGCGCCCTTTGGCGTAGTGACGTCTGAGCGCCTGCTGGTAGTTGATGTCGGGGTCGCCGAACACCTCGACGAATGACGACTGCCAATCCGTGCCACGGACCAGAAGTTCATAGTAATAGTGGCCGCTCTCATGGCGAAAGTGGCCGAGAATGGTACGGTAGATCTCACCCAGCTGCTGGCGCGTCTTCTCGCGGTAGGCGTCGTCCGCCTCCGCCAGGTTCAGTGTAATCAGTCCTCGGGCGTGGCCGGTGGCCACAAAGGACTCCCGCACATTGGCGTTCGAGCGGCTATCCTCCAGAAACGCAAATTCCAGCCCCAACCCGCCGGTTTCCTGGGGCCCCTGCACCGGCAGGCCCAATTGGATCAGCGTGTACAGCAGGTGGCGCTTGGCCGACTCCAATTTGGACCAATGCCGGACATTGCCGGCGCGCTCCAGGTGGGGCACCACTTTATTGAGACGGCAGGAACGACAGTAAGGCTGGGGGTCGTCCTCCGACAACACCCAGTTGCAGGCGCGATACTGGGTCCGGTTGCGACAATCCCGAACACGGTGACCGGCTTCGTCAACCAGCCAGGCCTCGCCCTCGAGTGCCGAGCCGTCGTCGGCAGTGGTCAACGCCACCATGGCGTGTTGCTCCGGATCGAAACGCAATTGCCGGCCACAGGACAGGCACTCGGTGTTATCGAAATAGATTCTCTGCCCGCAGGTGCAGTAAAAGTCTTTCATAGGGCGCGATACTACTCGCTTTCGACCAACGGCGTTACCGGCAAAAACCAGGTTCCGGCAATTTGCCGGTGAACATCAGCGATTTCCAACTGCAGATGATCGATGTATTCCTGCAATCCATTTTGCAACAGCTCGGGAATATTCGCCGTGCGCACACGCCGCCGGACTCCGGTGACCGCACGCAACGCCTCATCGCTGTTGGGAAGCTTCTTCAGGAACGACTCCAACTCCCCCAGGCTGTGGGACACCGCCCGGGGAAAGAGCGCATCCTGCAGCAAAAAGGTCACCACGTCCTCCGCGTTGACCCGATCCTGTACGTGCTGGCGATACATCTGGTAGGCGCTGAGTGAGCGCAGGACGCTCATCCACAGAATGTTGTCGTAGGGCTCCAGCACATCCTCTTCACCCAACAGGTGCGGCAGCAGGTTGGCGGAACCGGCGTCGACGATACGGGTGGTCATATCCGCTCGTTCCAGATTGCGGCCAATACGGATAAAGTCATACGCGCTGTTGTGGCTCATGCAGCCCGCCAGCAGACCAGTGAACTGCTGAATGCTGGTGATCACGGTGTGCAAGGTGCGGTTGCGCTCACGTCGGGCCACGGATTTGGACAGGTTGTCCTTGACCTCGAGATAGAGGTTGTTGATCAACTCCCAGCCTTCCATGGGAATAATTTCCCGGGTAATACGTGCGTTTTCCCGGGCCCAGCTCAAGGTATTCAACAACGAGGAGGGGTTGTCCCGGTCGGAGAGCATAAAACGCACGACCGTGCGCTCATCCGCCTGGTCGGTATCCCCCCGATTAAAGTACTTCCCGGTGCCACTGATGTGAATCAGCGAGCCCCAGCCCACCCGGATGCCTTTGGGCAGGTCCATCAACAGGTGGGAATTGACATTGACCAGGCGCGCCATGTTTTCGCTGCGCTCCATGTAGCGGCCCATCCAGTAAATACGCTCGGCGACTCGTGAAAGCATCTTATTTATCCCCCTCTACCACGACCCAGGTGTCTTTGCTGCCACCGCCCTGGGAGGAGTTGACGACATAGGAGCCCTTGGTCATGGCGACCCGAGTCAAGCCACCCGGCGTGACGTGGTGCTCTCGCCCCTGGAGAATGAAAGGCCGCAAATCGATATGCCGCGGCTCGGCGTTGCGCGAGGTCACCACCGGCGAGGTGGACAGGGCCATCAACGGCTGAGCCATGTAGTTGCGGGGGTTCGCCTTGATTTTCTGAGCGAACGCTTCGCGCTCTTTCTTGCTGGCCTGGGGGCCCATCAGCATACCGTAGCCGCCGGACTCGTTCGCGGGCTTGACCACGAGCTTGTCCAGGTTGGCCAGTACATAGTCCCGGTCTTTCTTGTCGTTACACAGGTAGCTGGGCACATTGGGAAGGATCGGGTCCTCGTCCAGGTAGTATTTGATCATTTTGGGGACATAGGTGTAGACGAGTTTATCGTCCGCCACGCCGGCCCCCGGGGCATTCGCCAGGGCAACATTGCCCTTGAGCCAGGCGCGCATCAAGCCGGGCACGCCGAGTACCGAGTCCGGATTGAACATTTCCGGGTCCAGGAAAAGATCGTCGATCCGGCGGTAGATCACATCCACCCGCGCGAGCCCGTTAATGGTGCGCATGTAGACAGTATCGTCTTCTACCACCAGGTCGCAGCCTTCGACCAGCTCCACCCCCATCTGCTGGGCGAGGTAAGAATGTTCAAAGTACGCCGAGTTGTAGATGCCCGGCGTCAACACCACCACTTCGGGAAAATCCAGTGGACGAGGAGAAATCGCGGCCAGGGTATCGAACAGCTGGTTGGGGTACTCGGTCACCGGAAGAATGGCATGGTTTTCAAACAATTCGGGCAGGACCCGCTTGGTGACTTTGCGGTTCTCCAGCATATAGGACACGCCCGAGGGCACCCGCAGGTTGTCTTCCAGCACGAAAAACTGGCCCTTGTGATCGCGGATCAGGTCGGTGCCGCAGACATGCGCCCAGACGCCCAGCGCCGGCTTCATGCCGACACATTCGGAGCGGAAGTTTTTGGAGTCGGCCAGCAGCTCTTCGGGGAAGACGCCATCTTTGATGATTTTGCGGTCGTTGTAGATGTCGTCGATGAAGCAGTTGAGGGCCGTCAGGCGCTGGATCAGGCCGCGCTCGGTTTTTTCCCATTCTTTCTGGGAGATTACGCGGGGGATGATGTCGAAGGGCCAGTCCCGGTCGATGTTTCCGGCATCACTGTAGACGGTGAAGGTGATGCCCATGGTTTTGATGGCCAGCTCGGCGGAGAGCTTGCGCTCTTGCAGCTCGTCACTATTGAGTGAGGCGAGGTAGTTGGCCAGGTGGCGTGCCGCTTTGCGCGGGTTGCCGGGGGAGCTGATCAGTTCGTCGTAGAAGTCACCACACGCGTATTCACGCCAGTCAATCTGCATAGCCGGGTCCCTACTGCTGTGAATGGGGCGCGTCGCGGGCCAACGATGGGAAGGTATGCTGGCTTGTTACAGCGCCATGTCCTTTGACGATATCATCTCATTCCACAAACGCCAAGCTAAGCGGTGATCGAGACCGGTGAGGGGAAGGTGCAGGGGGTGGAGACCCGCCGTAAACCCATCCATGGGGGCTTCTCATCGGCATCCATGCCTCAGAGAGTCTCCACCCCCTGCACCTTCCCCTCACCTCAGTGCCATATTTGTACTTTCAGCGTAGGGTTGGTAAGCCTTTTGAAAAAAGGCGCACCTACCACATCATGCCCCACAAAACCTCTAACGGGCCGGGTCCGCCGCCCAGGTCGAGCTGTTGTTGACACGGAACCAGCCGGCGATGCTGTTTCGCTCTCTCTTGGCCGGCAGCACTTCATGGGGAAAGACTTCGCTGAGGAAAATCACAAGCTTGCCGTATTCAGGCAGTACTCGCTTGATTTCGCTCTCATCCTTTTCATCATAGATGACCAACTCGCCCCCGTCGCTCGGCTGCCACTGGGGGTTCAGGTAAAAGACGGTGGAGAGCACCCGGTTGGAGCGCCCCTTGAATGCGTCCACGTGTTTTTTGTAGAAAGCGCCGGCGGGGTAGCTGGCGTAGTGGGCTTCGTAGTCGAACAGCCCGAGGAACAACCGACGGTTGAGGCCTTCGCGCAGGGCGTCCATCCAGGCGAGGAAACCGGCGGCTGCGGGGCTTTCGCCGTTGAGCCAGCAGATTTCGTCGGAGCGCACGAAGCGGTTGACCTGGAAGTCGTCCTGACGGCCGATACCCGCCGGTTTGAAGTCCCAATCCCGCCGTTGTTTTAGTTCGATGAACAGAGCGTCGACGATCTCGGGGGGCAGGGCTTGGGGCATGAGGGCGTAACCTTGCTGTTCCAGTTGGTCGGCAACGGTGTCGAGGAGTTCCGCCTCGGCGGGGGCGAAGGAAGGGGCAGTCTGGGTGTTCAATCAGGGATCTCTCAAGTGAGGCTGTAAACAGCTCGCTATATACACCAAAACCCTCGGGTTACCTAGTTATTTTTTATCACTTTTCGCCGCGCACACTAGCCCGCAGATTCTGCGCCGACGTGTTGGCACGCATTGCAGCGGAATACGCAAAAATACCGCCAATTGGTGACTCAATTCACACTACGCCGAGTCTTCATCGAACTTTTTTACGAGCGTAACAACTGACCACTAGGCTCTGAAGTGAAGCGAGGCGTTCGTCTTTTGGTGATTGCGCCACTGCAACACCGGGAACGTTTCCCACTTCACGAGCTCGCCATAGGTACTGAAGGAGGGTCAAATGAAAGTGTTAATGGCTACACTGACGTTGCTGTTCATTTCAACGACGGCGCAGGCGTTGCCTGTGTACTATGACGGAGAAATCTCCACCTCGGGAGAGTACTCCGGAACGGTCGGAAACGGCGAGGAGTTGGGTTTCTGGGGATTAAACGTTTCCGCGGGGCAAACCCTGTCCGTGGCCTTCAACAGCTTTAGCGGCTGGATAGGTGCAGCCGGACTGTATGAGGGGGAAGCGGACGGTCTGGACGTGGTAGCCAGTTTCTTCGGTGACGAAGAGGCACTGGGGGCCACGACCTATCTGGGGGCCAGCCAGCAAACCGAGCTGGACAACTCCCTGCAGGGTTTCACCTTTGCCAACGATGGGTTCTATACCCTGGCGCTTGGTGGCATCGGCTGGGAGGACCGGCTGGACTACGCCATTGATGTCACATTGACGTCCACATCCGTACCGGAGGCCAGCTCTCTTCTGTTGCTCGCAACCGGTCTTCTGGGTGTGGTTGTGCTGCGCAGACGGCAAAAGCATACCGAGCAGACCGGAGCTCTGACCGCCGCCTAACGAACCGCATCAGCAGCAGGGACGCTGCATTCTACCCACTCCTCACGCCCCAATTTCCCGACCCACCCGTCCCGCGTTACAATTGCCCACTGAACGGTCCAACACCCACGAGCCAACAAGACGCGCTTGTATGAAACAAAGCTGGCGCCAGGCGCTGAAACACCACTACACCGGGACTTTGGAGCAAGGCTTTCGCCAGTTCCGCCAGGGAGTGTCATTCTTCTTTCTCGGACTGGTGGGTCTATACATCGCCCAGTCTATGCTCAAACCCTCCCTGACTCAGGAGTTGGTAGTGCTCGCCAGCCTTCTGGTAGGCGGCGCCGGCTTCATTTGGGCCATGATGGCCCACTTGCGGATGCTGATCGGTCGGCTGATTCGTTTCTTCTCCGGCTCTGACGACTAATACGCTCAGCGCTCTGTCACCGTTTGGTCACAGCCCGCTGGCAGACTGCGCACATTACCCGAAACAGGGAGTGCGCTCTTATGTTTGATCTCGGCTGGGCTGAGCTCAGTTTTCTTGCCGTTCTGGCATTGATCATTGTCGGCCCGAAAGACCTGCCAAAGCTGGCTCGCGGAGCGGGCAAGCTATGGAGCCGTATACAGCGACTCTACCGCCACTCGCTTCAGAGCATCACCCGCCTTGAGAACGAAATCGAGCTGGCCAGTGGTCCGGATCAACGCCGCGCGCCCTCCCACTACGATCTGTTGCCCGAACATGTCCGCCGCACCATGGAAACCACCGAGCCCAGTCGGGACCCGGAGCAGGCCCGGAAAGCCGACGAGATGTACCGCCAGGCCATGAATGAGCTGCGCGAGAAGCAACAGAAGGAGGCCGAAACCAATGAACAAGGAGAATGATCTGGACCTGAGCCGGGCTCCCCTTCTGGCGCACCTGGTCGAGCTTCGCAAGCGGCTGATGGGCTGCCTGCTGTTCTTTGCCCTGGTCTTCGGACTTTGCTACTGGCAAGCGGAAGCCATCTACAATTTTCTGATGCAACCCCTGGTGCAGGTCTTTGGTGACCTGACCGAACGCCGGATGATCTACACCGGCTTGCACGAGGCGTTTCTGACGCATCTGAAACTGTCTTTTTTTGCCGCGCTGTTTTTCACCCTGCCGCTGATTCTGATTCAGCTCTGGCGCTTTATCGCCCCCGGACTATACCGCCAGGAGCAACGCTGGATCTCCCTCCTGTTCTCCATGACCCCGGTGCTGTTTTTCGCTGGCGCGGCACTGGCGTATTACGTGGTGTTCCCCCTGGCATGGAATTTCTTCCTGAGCTTTGAATCCGGCGCAGGAGAAACCGCCATCCCGGTGCAACTCGAAGCGAGGGTGAGCGAGTATCTGGGGCTGGTCATTCGCCTGATTCTGGCCTTCGGACTGGCCTTTGAGCTCCCTGTAGTACTCCTTTTGCTGGCGAGGGTCGGCATCCTGGATGCCCGCACTCTGGCGGAGAATCGCCGCTATGCCATAGTCGCGGTGTTCGCCGTTGCCGCCGTGATGACACCTCCGGACCTGATCTCCCAGATCGCCTTGGGTTCCCCGGTTCTGCTGCTCTACGAAGCCTCTATCTGGTTGATTCGATTGACGGAAAAACGGGAAGCGCAGGAGGCTCAGCAGGCCGGTTAGGACCCCACCAAACTCCTCTCGGGAAAGCAACAAAAGTGTATTAAGCAAAGAGGGATAAAATTCTAAAAAGATCTAAACAAAGCCAAAATTTGACGTTCTTGTCATAAAAGCTTTCACGGGTTTTCACATTCGGAACGTAACCTCCCAAGTTGAGCGAAGCTCACTGCGACATGTTCAACACTCTAACTCAGGAGATTACCCGTGAATCATAGCCCTATTGAAAAGATCCGTACAACCGACACTCCGGTCGAGCCCATCGTCAACCGCCGCGAGTTCATGAAAGGTGGGGCCGCCGGCGCCGCCGCCATCTCGTTTGGTGCGCTGGCCAGCAACCACGCCAACGCCTTCAGCCAGGACTACGGCCCGGTTGCCCCCGTCGCTGACGACGTCACCGGCCTGCCCTTGCTGCAACTGCCCAAAGGCTTCAGCTATCGCTCCTACGGCTGGACCGGTCAGATGATGCAGGATGGCAACACTACGCCGGGCTCTCACGATGGCATGGCCGTTGTCGCCTCTCAGGGCAACACCGTGGTCATGGTTCGCAATCACGAAGTACGCGGCGGCGGCAGCGCCGTGCCCTCCCCGGCCATCTACAACCCGGCCGGCCTGGGCGGCTGCTCCAACCTGATGTTTGATGTCATGAAAGGCCAGTGGCTTGCCTCCTACATGAGCATCAGCGGCACTTCCACCAACTGTGCCGGCGGCCTGACGCCCTGGGGAACCTGGCTGACCTGTGAGGAAACCACCGCCAGCTATGGCGACATGACGCACGGCTGGGTGTTCGAGGTGCCCGGCTTCGGCATCGCCAACCCCACCCCCATCAAGGACATGGGCCGTCGCGCCCACGAAGCCACCGCCACTGACCCGGTCACCGGCTATGTCTACCTGACCGAAGATGCGGGCTCCAGCTCCGGCTTCTACCGCTACCGGCCCAACGAATACGGCAAACTGCTCTCTGGCGGCACCCTGGAAATGCTGAAAATCAAGGACATGGACAATGTCACCATGCAGAACAGCTACGCCGACGGCACCGCCTGGGACACCGAATGGGTCACCATCGACGATCCGGAATCCATCGAACCACGCAACTTCACCCAAGGCTTTGCCAAAGGTGCCGCCCGCTTCGCTCGGCTGGAAGGTTGCTGGTATGACACCGGTCTGGTGTTTTTCGCCTCCACCAGCGGAGGTGGTATCGCTCGCGGCCAGATCTTCGCTTACGACCCGCGCCGGGAAAAAGTCACCCTGGTGTTTGAAACCCGCAACGAAAACACCCATCCCGTTTCCCCGGACAACCTGGCCGTCAGCCCCCGCGGTGGCATTCTGGTGTGCGAAGACCGCAGTGGCCCGCTGTCACGCCTGCTCGGCCTGAACCAGATCGGTGATGTGTTCGAGTTCGCCCGCAACAACATCGATCTGAGCGCCTCGGACATCGCCATTGCCGATGCCCATTTCCCCGGGGTTGCTGATGCCATCGCTCCGCGCAGCTACACCGGCTCTGAGTGGTGCGGCGCGACTTTCCATGACCGCTGGTTGTTCGTCAACCTGCAAAGCCCCGGCATCACCTTTGCCATCACCGGCCCCTGGAACCAGGGCATCCTGTAACCCGACCGTTCATCACTCATCAAAGGAGTACCCGATGAAAACCTTAGTCACCGCATTTGCACTACTAATGTTTACCGGTGCCGCTCAGGCCCTGCCGGTTCATTACTACGGAGAGATCAATGGCAGTGGCGAGTACCAAGGTACCGTCACCAGCGCCAACGCCTGGGCCAATCCGCCTTTTGGGTTGAACCAGACCGGCCAACAGATCAACCTCTGGGGCCTGAACGCCAGCGCCGGTCAGACCCTGTCCCTGGCCGTGAATAGTCTTGACGGCCTGGTGGGCGGCTTCAGCCTCTACTATGGCGAAATCACCAACAACAATCTGCTGTTCGGTCAATTCGATAACGACGGCAGTGTGGGCGGAGCCACTTATCTGGGCGGCACCAGCACTTTCGGATGGGACAGTTCATTGAGCGATATTCTTCTGGGTGAAGACGGCTTCTATACGCTGGCCGTGGGTGGCAAGAGCTTCGGCTTCGGTAACGAGTATGACTACACCATGGATGTGGCGATGACCTCGGTACCGGAAGCCAGTTCACTGCTGCTGATGGCCACCGGCGTCATGGGTATCGTGGCCCTGCGTCGGCGCCAGAGTAAGCGAGAGCAGGCTGCACTGCGCGCGTAACCGAGTTCCCGCAAGGCCGGCAGGGACGCCGGCATCCTCTTTGGCACACCTCGCCTTGACTCCGATCGGAAAGGGATAGAACTAACGGGGGGCCTTGTCCTGCTCGGCATCACTCTGTTTCAGGTGGCCCGATGCGGGTTCTTCTTTGTCATCGCCGTCGTCCGCCACGCCTTTTTTGAAGCTTTTAATGCCGTCGGCGAGATCTCCCATCAACTGGGGAATTTTGCCGCGCCCGAACAACAGTAAAAACAGCACCGCCACCAGGGCGATCTGCCAGACACTCAATCCCATCACAAGCCTCCTCAAATGAAGCATTATCAAGGACTCAATTCTGACAGAGGTCTGTGACGCTGGTGTTTCAGAAAATCAACTGTCCGAACCCGGGCGGGGCATAAAGTTGCCATGGGGGAACTGGGCGACCTTGTCACCCTTGAACTCGCTGATTTTACCCGTGCCTTCTTTTTCCACCTCATCGATGCGCACAATCGAGTGCATCGGAATGTAGGAGCGTTTGACACCGGCAAACTCGTTTTTCAGCTTCTCTTCAGAGGGGTCCACGACCACCTGACTGCGCTCACCGAAAACGAACTCCTCGATTTCGATAAAGCCGTACATTTCACTCTGGTAGATGGCACAGGCGAAAATCTCATAGACCTGTCCCTGGTTGAGAAAAATGACTTTGTAGACGGGTTTGACAGCCATAGAACAACTCGGGTGATTCAGACAAAACGAAAGGGCGCGAAGAATAGCACAAAACCGCCCGGGAACAGACGGTTTACGGGTGAATTTTGAGCAACACCGCCTCACGGACCTGTGATTTGAGCGCTAAGATCGCTATAATGCGCGACCTTCATTATTGCACACTTTTTAACCAGGTTGTTGCCATGAGCACCGAAACCACAGCCCAGGCCTCCTCGCCCAAAAGCCAGCCGAAAAAGCTCTACATCAAGACCCACGGCTGTCAGATGAACGAGTACGACTCCGCCCGCATGCGGGATCTGCTGGGCGAGTCGCACCAGATGGTCTCCACCGAGAACCCGGAAGAGGCGGATGTCATCCTGATCAACACCTGCTCCATCCGGGAAAAGGCGCAGGAAAAGCTGTTCCACGAGCTCGGCCGCTGGAAGTCACTCAAAGACGCCAAACCGGACCTCAAGATCGGGGTCGGTGGCTGTGTGGCCAGCCAGGAGGGCGAAGCCATCTCCAAACGGGCGCCCTTTGTGGACATGATTTTCGGCCCCCAGACCCTGCACCGTCTGCCGGAGATGATCGAAACCCCGCGTGGCGACAGCGCCGTGGTGGATATCAGCTTCCCCGAAATCGAGAAGTTCGACCATCTGCCGCAACCCGACTCCGACGGTGTCAGCGCTTTTGTCTCCATTATGGAGGGGTGTTCCAAGTACTGCACCTTCTGCGTGGTGCCCTACACCCGCGGTGAGGAAGTCAGCCGCCCCGCCACCGACGTGCTCGCGGAAATCGTCCATCTGGCCGGTCAGGGCGTGCGCGAGATCAACCTCCTGGGGCAGAACGTCAATGCCTACCGGGGCGAGAACAGCGATGGCACCGTGGTCGATCTGGCCGAACTGATTACCTACGTCGCCGCCATCGAGGGCATCGACCGGATTCGCTTTACCACCTCCCACCCGGTGGAGTTCAGCGATTCACTGATCGACGTCTACAACGACGTCCCCGAGCTGGTGAGCCACATCCACCTACCGGTCCAGAGCGGCTCGGACCGGATTCTGATGGCCATGAAACGCGGCCACACCGCGCTGGAGTACAAATCCAAGTTGCGCCGCCTGAAGGCCAACCGGCCGAACATCAGCTTCTCCTCGGACTTCATCATCGGCTTCCCCGGCGAAACCGAGGCCGATTTCGAGGCCACTATGAAGCTGATTCACGATATTGGCTTCGACACCTCATTCAGTTTCATCTACAGCCCTCGCCCCGGTACCCCGGCCTCGGATTTGCCGGATGACACGCCCATGGCGGTCAAAAAGGAGCGGTTGAAGATTCTGCAGACGCGGATCACCCAGCAGGCTCAGGACATCAGCCGTAAGATGGTGGGCAATACCGAGCGGGTGTTGGTCAGCGGTTATTCCAAGAAGGACCCGGGGCAGTTGTCCGGGCGCACGGAGAACAACCGGGTGGTGAATTTCCGCTGCGATGATCCGGCGCTGATTGGCAAGTTTGCGGACATCCTGATCGAGGAAGCCCTACCCAACTCCCTGCGCGGCACCCTCCTGAGCTCCGAACTGGACCAGGATTGGGCGGCTTAACTTACGTTATTTTTGAAAGTGGGCAGGTTGAGTTAGCTTCGTAGGAGACCCGGTCGCGCTACCGGGTGAAGCCTTCTCAAAACGCGATGAATATGTCCCTATAGCTCCCTCACTTCGTCCCTGAAGTGAGGGTTTGAGAAGGCTTCACCCGGCATCACGCCCTCCGAGGTAGATTCACGGTTCAGAGCCACTGCCGGCCCTTCCTCCAATGGACTGATGGCACGGAGGTCCGGGAAGGGGAAGACCTTTCAAGACCGTGGAGCGTGGGATTCGCGATTCGAGCCCCCAGGGATGGGTTTACGGCGTGTCTTGAAAGGTCTTCCCCTTCTCGGACCGGACTCTATGACGAAGCCACCCGAATTAATTGGCACAACGCGCGCTCTTCATGGTTTATAACCCAAAGTTCATAAAAACCTTGGACTAAGAAACAAACAACCGAAAAATCGCCTTTTCGCCGCCGGTTGAATGGTTTAGGCTTTAAGTAACACCAGAGACAGGAGAACGACACCTCATTGAATAGTCACGCAGTAACCAGCCCAAAGACCGTCACCCAGCGTGTCACGCTGGAACCCGACGACAATCGCCGACTCGCCAGCCTCTGTGGTCAATTCGACGAGCACCTCAAGCAAATTGAATCGCGCCTCAACATCGAAATACAGAACCGGGGCAACCAGTTTGCGCTCACCGGCAACGCCAAAACCACCGAAACCGCCGCCGAGCTGCTCAGACACCTCTACCGCGAAACCGACCAGGCCGAGCTCACCCCCGACGAGATCCACCTCGCCCTGCAAACCTCTGGCATCGAGGCCCTTATGGACCAACTGAACGATCGCATCTCCGGCGAAGGCAACGCCGAATCCGGCACCGGTGGCGAGGGCGCGGCCAGCGGCATGACCCTGATCCGCACCAAAAAGTGCACCATCAAGCCCCGCGGTGGCAATCAGCAGCAATACGTCAAGGCGGTTCAGACCAACGACATCAACTTCGGCACCGGCCCGGCCGGCACCGGGAAAACCTACCTCGCCGTGGCCTGTGCGGTCGAAGCACTGCTCAAAGACGAGGTGGAGCGGATCCTACTGGTCCGTCCGGCGGTGGAAGCCGGCGAAAAATTGGGTTTCCTGCCCGGGGACCTGGCCCAGAAGGTCGACCCCTACCTGCGCCCCTTATACGACGCCCTGTTTGAAATGCTCGGCTTCGAGACCGTGGGCAAGCTGATCGAGCGCAACGTGATTGAAGTGGCGCCCCTGGCCTATATGCGTGGCCGAACCCTGAGCAACGCCTTTGTGATTCTGGACGAAAGCCAGAACACCACCCGGGAGCAGATGAAAATGTTCCTGACCCGAATCGGCTTTGGTTCCACGGCGGTCATCACCGGTGACCCGAGCCAGATCGACCTGCCCAAGGGCCAGAAATCCGGCCTGCGGCACGCGATTGATGTGCTCTCGAACGTCAACGGCATCGGCTTTACCCACTTCACCGCGAAAGACGTGGTACGCCACCCTCTGGTTCAGCGGATTGTCGAGGCGTACGACGCCTTCGACGAAAACAATCCGGACGACTGAGGCATGCAGGTTCATATCGATATCGCCGTCGCCACCGACGGCGGCGGCCTGCCGTCGCACGAGCAGATGGAACGATGGATCACGGCGGCGCTGGAAGCCGATGCAAGCCTTGATGAGGCCGAAATCAGCGTTCGCATCGTCGATGACGCCGAGAGTCAAGAGTTCAACCATCGCTACCGGGGCAAGGACAAACCCACCAACGTGCTCTCCTTCCCCGCCGACCTGCCGCCCGAGCTGAATCTGCCCCTACTGGGAGACTTGGTGGTGTGCGCGCCCGTGGTGGAAGTCGAAGCCGCTGAGCAAGGCAAAACGCTCGAAGCCCACTGGGCTCACATGCTTGTGCATGGCACATTGCATTTGCTAGGTTACGACCATATCGACCCGGCCGAAGCCGAGGTTATGGAAAGTCTGGAAACCCGCATTCTGACTCGGTTACACTACCCGGCTCCTTACGCCGATGATGGCTCTTAACAGGACAGATTGACCTCATGAGTGACGACCCGTCGAGTAGCAGCGTTTCGCGCAACTCCGATAAAAGCGACCGAAACGAAAAATCCGACAAAAGCGACCGATCCTGGCTGCACAAGCTGATGCAGGCCTTCAACGGTGAACCCCAATCCCGCGAAGAGCTGCTGGATATCATCAAGGAAGCGGCCAACAATAAGTTGTTGGACCAGGAGGCCCTGAATATCATTGAGGGCGCGATGGATGTTTCCTCCCTCCAGGCCCGGGAGCTGATGATTCCCCGCTCCCAGATCGTCGCTATCCGCAGCGACGAAAGCCCCAAAGAGTTTCTTCCCAAAATCATCGAGTCCGGCCACTCGCGCTTTCCGGTCATCGGCGAAAGCTTTGACGACATCAAAGGCATTCTGTTGGCCAAAGACCTGCTGCGCATGATGCTGGAGGAGAACACCGACTTCAGCCTGGAATCGATCCTGCGCCCGGCCAACATCATCCCCGAGAGCAAGCGGGTGAATGTCCTGCTGCGCGAATTCCGGGAAAAGCGCTATCACATGGCGCTGGTGATCGACGAATACGGTGGTATTGCCGGCCTGCTGACCATTGAAGACATTCTCGAGGAAATCGTCGGCGACATCGAAGACGAAACCGATGAGGAAGTCAGCGACGAATTCATCAAACGGGTGAGCGACAGCGACTACATCGTCAAAGCCCTGACCCCGATCGACGATTTCAACGACTACTTCGACGCCGGCCTGAGCGAAGAGGACTTTGATACCATCGGCGGCATCCTGATGCAGGAGTTCGGTCACCTGCCCAAGCGCAATGAAGTGGCCACCATCGACAACTTCCAGTTCCGGGTACTCTATGCGGACAACCGCCAGATTCACCTGGTCAGACTGACCCTCATCGACGAATGACCGCGCCGCTCTCTGTGCTGACGCGCCTGCCCGGTTGGGCCGCCCTACTGCTGTGCGCCCTTGCCGGCGCACTGATTCCCTTCAGTTTCGCGCCATTCAACCTCTGGCCCCTGGGCATGGCGGGGCTGCTTGCCTTTGTCCTTCTACTGCACGGACGTTCCGGCCGAAGCGCCTGGGCGCGCGCCTGGGCATTTGGCGTCGGCCTTTACGGTGTCGGCGTCTCCTGGATCTACATCAGTATCCACACCTACGGCAACGCCTCGGCACCCTTGGCTGCCACCATGATGGGGCTGTTCATCCTGTTCGTGGCGTTTGTATTCAGCCTGCCCTTCTACGTCTACGGCCGCTGGTTCAGTCGTCATCGCCTGGGCCCTCTATTGGCCTTTCCCTCCCTCTACCTGTTGGGCGAATGGCTCAGAGGCTGGCTGCTCACGGGGTTTCCCTGGCTCTACCTGGGCTACGGCCACATCGATACCTGGCTCGCGGGCTGGGCTCCGGTCCTCGGCGTTCTGGGCGTCAGCACGGTGGTGTTGCTCACAGTCGGCGCATTGGGTCACGGCCTGCTGACCGCCTCACCCCGGCACTGGAAACCCTGGTTACCACTGCTGGTCGCCGCTGCTTTGTGGCCCACAGGCCTGGCCCTTCAGCATGCGGAGTGGACCGAGCCAGTGGGCAAACCGATCTCGGTCGGCATGGTGCAACCCAATATTCCGCAGGAACTGAAATGGGACCCGAGCTTCGTCCAACCGACGCTGGAACGGCTGGACACATTGAGCGAAGGCCTGTGGGAGAACGACTGGCTGATCTGGCCCGAAGCGGCCATTCCCAAGGTCTACCACCAGATGCTGCCCTATCTGAACAAACTCAACGACCGGGCGGAAGAGACCAACACCGGCCTGATCACCGGTATCATTTTTGACGACGCTCAAAAGCGGGCCTACTACAACAGTATCGTGGGGCTGGGGCCAGCACTCGGCATCTATCACAAGCGCCGGCTGGTGCCCTTTGGCGAGTATGTACCGTTGGAAGCGCAACTGCGCGGCTTGATCGACTTTTTCGACCTGCCCACCTCCATCATCAACCAGGGGCCCTGGGATCAACGCGGTCTGCAGGTCGGTTCGGTGGGCATTTCCGCCCTTATCTGCTACGAGGTGGTGTACCCCGACCTGGTCGCCCACAGTGCCCGGGAGAACCAGGTGCTACTCACTATCAGCAACGACGCCTGGTTTGCCGACTCCATCGGCCCCCTCCAGCATATGCAGATGGCCCGCATGCGCGCCCTGGAAACCCGCCGGCCGATGATTCGGGCCACCAACAACGGCGTCAGCGCCTTCGTGGATCACCATGGGCACATTGAAAAGCGGGCGGAGCAATTTGTTCAGACCAACCTAGAAGGCGTCATACAGCCCCGCCGGGGCAACACCCCGTTTATGGTGTGGGGAAGTTGGCCGGTGGTGGTTTTTTGCGGGTTGCTGTTGATTCTGTTGTGCCTTTGGAGACGGCGTAGCGTGTAACGATGGCGGATGCGTTTATCCGGCCAACAACCCAGGGCAATAAATCGACTGCAACGTCTCAATCACCTTCAGAGCCTTCTCTCCCTCCAGGCGGTAATACACCGTCTGCGCCTGTTTACGCGTCGCCACCAAGCCCGCCCGACGCAGGTTGGCCAGGTGCTGAGACAAGGCCGACTGGCTCAACGGAATTCGCTCGTTAAGCTCCCCCACGGACATCTCCCCCGCCCCCAGGGTACACAGCACCATCAGGCGATGCTCGTTGCCCATCTGTTTCATCAATTCCGCCGCATCTCGGCTGTGGGCCTGCATCTGTTCAAGCCCAACCGTCAAATCACTCATCACTGGCCCCAATAGAAAAATACCTCTCCCAATACACCCGATTTCGCCCATAAAGTCAACGCCCCTAAATTAGATATACCTAATTTAGAAAAACAATCAATTTTCCCTTCGAAAGACGTGACAAGTGCCACCTTTTGCATTATTTTAGATTTATCTAAATTAATAGAATCTAATATGGAGCCGGCATGAACCACCCTCGACAAACGCCTTTGGTCCGATGGGCCATCACTCACCCCAGAACCGTGTTTTGGGGCTTGGGCGTTCTCACGGTCTTGTTTACCGCATTGTTACCACTGATACAGATCGACACCGATCCGGAAAACATGCTGCCCGAGGACAACCCGGAACGGGTGTTCCACAACCAGGTGCAAGAGCGCTTCTCCATGCACGACACCCTGGTGGTGGGCATGGTGCATCCGGATGGCATCTACCAGCCGCGTCTACTGGCCGATTTGCACAGCGTCACCCGCTACGCCGAGCAACTGGGCGGCGTTATCAGCCCCGATGTCATGTCCCTGGCCTCCGTGGATAACATCACCCAAAATGAGCAAAACACCTTGCGGTTCGAATGGATGATGCGCACCCCGCCGGAAACGGCGCAGGACGCCGAACGTATTCGCACCCAGGTCGAAGATCTGCCGCTGCTGTTCGACACCCTGGTCTCCGCCGACGGCAAAGCCGCTTCGGTTTACATCCCCATTGAAGACAAAAACCGGAGTTATGCGCTCAGTCGAAACATTCGCGCCCATATCGACACACTGGACTCCGATGCGCAATGGCATGTCACCGGCCTGCCGGTGGCCGAAGACCGTTTCGGGCACGAGATGTTTGTCCAGATGGGCATTTCCGCCCCACTCGCCGGGCTGACGATTTTCCTGTTGTTGTGGGTGTTCTTCCGCAATATTCCCTTTATTCTGTCGCCCATGATCGTCGCCATGGCGACCGTTTTGATCACCATGGGCGCGCTCATCGGTGCCGGCTTCACGGTACACATCATGTCCTCCATGATCGCGATTTTCCTGATGCCTATCGCGGTGGTCGACTCCGTGCACATTCTTTCGGAGTTTGCCGACCGCTATCGCCGCGGCGCCAACGCCAAGGTCGTGGTCACCGAAGTGATGTCACACCTGTTCAAGCCGATGCTGCTGACTTCCGTCACCTCGGCCGTGGGTTTCTTCTCCCTGATGTTGACCCCGATTCCGCCGGTTCAGATCTTCGGTTTCTTTGTGGGCATGGGCATCCTGCTCGCCTTCGCGATGACCATTGTGGTGGTCCCCGCCTACCTGACCAGCCTCAACCCAAGCACGCTGGACCGGATGGTCGACCGCCTGCCGGATGAAGACAAAACCAGGCTGGCGGGCGCCCTGACCGCCCTCGGCCGGGCCGCCCGCGCCCGGACCCGGCTGTGGGTGCTCGGTTTCTCCGCCCTCTTTGCCGTATCGGTGTGGGGCATCACTCAGATTCAGATCAATGACAACCCGGTCCGGTGGTTCAAGGCCGACCACGAGTTGCGCATCGCCGATCGCACGCTGAACGATCACTTCGCCGGCACCTACGATGCCTACCTGGTATTCGACTCCACAGTCTCGCCGGACGCGCAAGCGCGCGAACTTCTGGACGAGGCTATGGCGAAGGAGATCCTGAGCGAGAATCAACAGGCCTGGTTGAGCGCTCAGCGCGACGCCCTTACCGGCGAGCACGCCCTGTCCGATCTGATTCTGGCCCTGGACGACCGCCTGTTTGAAACCAGCGGGACCGACGCGCGGGTGTTTGAAACGTTGATGGAAGAACTTGAACAACTGCAGAGCCGGGGACAAACCTTTCTGCAGCCGACCATCCTGGCCTATCTTGATCGGCTCGAGTCCGCCCTGATCGACACCGGGCGAGTGGGCAAAAGTAACAGCCTGGTAGACGTGGTCAAAACCGTGAATCGCGAACTGCGCTCGGGGGAAGCAAAAGACTTCCAACTGCCGAGCAGCGCCGAGGCCGTCGCCCAAACACTGCTGCAGTACCAGTCCTCCCACCGCCCCCAGGACCTCTGGCATTTTGTCACGCCGGACTATCAGTCAAGCCTGATCTGGTTACAGCTGACCAGTGGCGACAACCAGCAGATGAGCGCGGTCGTGGACGCGGTAAACCGCTACATTCAAGACCACCCTTTACCAGAAGGGCTCAGCATGCAATGGGCCGGTAAAACCTACTTGAACGTGGTCTGGCAGAGCGAAATGGTCGAAGGCATGGCGACCAGTCTGGTCAGCGCCTTTGTGATCGTACTGGTCATGATGGTGCTTCTATTCCGCTCGCTCTGGTTTGGGCTGATCGCCATGCTGCCCTTGACCCTGACCATTACCGGCATTTACGGGCTGATCGGCTGGATCGGAAAAGACTACGACATGCCCATCGCCGTGCTCTCTGCATTGACGCTTGGCCTGTCTATCGATTTTGCCATTCACTTTGTCGAGCGCGCACGCGCCACCGCTCGCGCAACCGGCGACTGGTCTCAAACCCTCGATGTCATGTTCCGGGAACCGGCCCGCGCCATCGCGCGAAACGCCATCGTGATCGCCGTGGGTTTTACCCCGCTGCTACTGGCGCCGCTGGTGCCCTACATCACCGTGGGTGTCTTTCTGGCCTCCATCATGGCGCTCTCAGCGCTGGTCACCCTCGTGTTATTGCCGGTGGTCATCACGCTGCTACGCCGAATCTTGTTTGGCTTCCAGGACTCTCCCGAAAACGCTTCCACTCACACCGACAGGAGCCCGATCGAATGAATCGCTCAACGAACCGTGCAATGACCTGGTTAAACACCGTCACCGCCGCCGCTCTGATGCTTCTCACCGCCCTCGCTTATGGCGAGGAGCCAATGACCGATGCCCGCGCCATTGTCGAAAAGGCCGAACAGGTCGCGTTCTACTCCGGCCAGGATGGTCGAACCGAGGCTCGCATGCTGATCACCGACCGCCAGAACCGCCGCCAGGTACGACAGTTCACCCTGTTGCGCCGCACCCGTGAGGACAACAGCACCCAGGACATGATGGTGTTCTTCTCCCGCCCGGCGGATGTTCGCAACACCGTCTTTCGAGTGATCAAACGTGTCGGCACCGAAGACGATCGCTGGCTTTATCTACCCGGCCTCGACCTGGTCAAACGCATCTCTGCCGGGGACAAGCGTACCGCTTTCGTCGGCTCACACTTCTTTTACGAAGACGTTTCCGGGCGCAGCACGCAGCTGGATCACTACGAGCTTCTGGAAACCACCGAGGAAGTCTACCGCCTGAAAGGCACACCCAAAGACCCCGCGTCCGTGGAGTTCGATCATTACATCGTCGCTATCGACCGGAAGACCATGCTGCCCGTCTCCACGGATTACAAGAACGCCCAGGGCAAAACCTATCGGCAAATGGAAGTGCTCGAGATCCAAACCATCGAGGGTTACCCCACGGTCACGCACTCAGTCATGCGCGACCTGGAAACCGGCGGTCAGACGGAAATGCAGTTCCGCAACATTGCCTACGACCTCGGGCTGCCGGAATCGGTATTTTCCGAACGCAGCCTGCGCAACCCACCCACCGAATGGCTCAACTGATTCCGGGAGACCCACGTGAGACAAATGCTGTTGACGTTCGCCCTGCTCGCCGCCACCGCCCAAGCGGAGGATGGCTGGGACGATTGGGAAACCGGCGGGTGGGAGGCGGAAGCAGAGTCGGCGTTTCCCCTGTATGGCTTTGCCGAATTCGGCGTTGGTAGCCGGCTGGAGCCCAGCCCCTATCATGAGCGCATTAGCCTGAGCGACGCCCGCGTGCGGCTGGAAACTGACGGCCAGCTTTCCTCGATCCAGTACACCGCCAAAGGCGACCTGTTGTACGACGGAGTACTGGATGAGTGGGATGCCCAGGCCCGGGAACTGAGCCTGGGGTTCAGCCCCCGGTCCAACCTGGACGTCAAACTGGGTCGTCAGGTAATGACCTGGGGCACCGGGGATTACCTCTTTCTGAACGACCTCTTTGCGAAAGACTGGCAGGCCTTCTTCATCGGTCGGGACAACGAGTACCTCAAAGCCCCTCAGGATGCCGTTCGCCTTTCCGGTTACTTCGACTGGGCCAATGTTGAACTGGCGTGGACGCCGGAGTTTACCCCGGACAACTACCTGAGGGCCGAACGCCTTTCACTGTTCAACCCGGTCGCGGGGTCCCTGATTGGCGAAGCACAAGCGTTTACTGCGCTTGAGCCGGACGAGGACGAACTCGCGCTGCGCGTTTACCGCAACCTGGGGTCACTGGAGCTGGCTTTCTATGGGTACGACGGCTACACCAAAAGCCCCATGGCCCTGAGCGAACCAGACGCACCGACCGTAAACCCACAGCCCACCTTCGCGCCACTGCGAGTCTGGGGGGCATCCGCTCGCTCGCCAGTGGGCACGGGGCTGATCAACGCCGAGGTGGCCTACCACGACAGCACCGAGGACTCCGAAGGCAACAAACCGGGTCTACCCAACAGCCAATGGCGTGGCCTGCTGGGCTATGAGCGGGAACTGATGGCGCGACTGACTGCAAGTGTGCAACTCTATCTGGAACACACCCAAAACCACGCTGCCCTGCTCGCCCACAGCCCCAATCCCGAATGGGAGCCCGAGCAGAACCGCACTCTGGTGACCACGCACCTGAGCTGGCGCGACGCGCGGGACCGGCTCACGTTGTCACTGTTCGGTTTTTATTCCCCCAGCGACCGGGACGGTCACCTCCGTCCCGCGCTGGACTACCGGTTCGATGACCACCTGAGTCTGAGCGCCGGCTTAAACCTGTTCTTCGGCGAAGAAGCCCACACCTTCTTCGGACAACTCGAAGACAACCAAAACGCCTACCTGCGTATGCGTTATTCTTTCTAGAGGAGTTACCGTTATGAGTCTTGAAAAAGCCGTTACCGCCTTCGCCGGATTCATGGTCCTGCTATCCGTCGCTCTGACGGTCTGGGTCCACCCGGCCTTCATCTGGCTGACCGTATTCGTCGGCGCCAACCTGTTTCAGCAATCGTTCACGGGTTTTTGCCCAGCGGCAATCGTCATGCGGAAGGTCTTTAATCTGAAAACAGAAGCCGAACGGGCGAGGGCACAGTAGCCGAAATAGCGAGCGGACGAAGGGACGAAGACATCGCGCCTTCGCTTAAGGGGCCTTACACTCGCGGCGTTCTTGCCAATGCAATGGCAACAACGCCGCGGGCACTCTACTCGGTTAACGAATAGTCGATCACAAACGCATCTTCCAGGATGCCGAGCTCCTCCAGCAGCGCACCAAACTTCTTGTGCTCCGGATGCGGGAGGTAGGCGTCCCTCGCCTTCTCATCTTCGAAGGTAACCACGTAAACGTGCTTGAACCCCTTATTCAATCCCTCCGGGCTGTTATTGACGCCGTGCTCAAAGGAGACAACCCCGGGGATCTTATGCTGCAAAGCACGAAACGCGTCCGTTACTTGCTGAATCTGAGCGTCGGTCGCTCCGTCGGTATACTTAAAGGCAACAATGTGGCGCACTGGGTACTCCTCTGCGTGGGCCGTACTGATGACGGCCGATATAAACAACATAGTGAAAATGGCTAAAAATGCGTTCTTTATCATAAGATCAACCTTTGTAGGACTCAAAGCTCATCGGGGTCATAAATTACCACAGAGCGCCTCCCCGAGCGGCACAAACTCACTCCTGCGCCAACGATTTAGTCACCAGGTGGCGGACGCTAGCTCGGCAGCGAATGCAACGCCTTGAGCTGGGCCCGATGGTCCACCAATGAGTCCCCATGTTGCTGTTTGAGCACCTGAAAGCCAAGCGTACCCGAAGCGGCTGATGAGGCCACCGCATCGCTCGGCCCACCGGGCAGCCGTCCATAGCCCGCCAGCAGGCAGTACCAAGAGGCGGGCGTATAACTTTGGCGTGCGCCTTGCCGGACCAGCTCAGCCTGAAAGTCATCGCTGGAATGCCAGGCACGCAGGAGGGAATCAAGTGCCTCGGACGGTTGGCTATCATTGCGACAGGAACGCCAGTAGTCGGTATCGCTACGGCTGTTCATCATAAAGTGCGCCACAATATAGTCGCGAATGCCCTCGATAACATTATTGACGTTGGCATTGTAGGTCTCGCGCAAGGATTGATTAATATCGGGAGCCCGACTGAGAAACGAAATAATATTCTCGATACTCAACTGAACCGTCATCAGTGCCGTCGCCTCCAAGGGTTCTATAAACCCCTGAGACAGGCCTATCGCCACGCAATTGTGCTTCCAGTGGTTCTCGATACGCCCCACGGGCATAGACAAATGCCTAACCGCCACATCCGCCTCCAGCAACCCCAGATGCGCCCGAAATTCGGTTTCGGCGGCATCACGAGAAATGAAATCCGAGCTGTAGACGTAACCATTACCATAACGATTGAAAAGTGGAATATTCCAGACCCACCCGGCCGACAAGGCCTCAGAGCGGGTTTCTGGAGCGATGGGGGCGTTTGTATCCATTGGCGTCTGTACGGCCATCGCCGAGTCGTTAAACAGGTTGTTCTTAAAGGAAATCAGCCTCTCACCCAACGCCTCCTTGATCAGTAAACCGGAGAAACCGGTACAGTCAACATAAAGATCCGCGCTCAACGCTCCAGAGGCCCGTGTGGTTATCTGAGAGATGGCACCGTCTCTACCCCGTTCCACCACTTCCACATGATCACGTATATAGCGCAGCCCTTTTTTAACGGCCTGCTTGCGCAAAAACTCTCCCAGAAGGCCAGAATCAAAGTGGTAGCCGTAATCAATTTGATCTTTCAATTGCCCCAACCCGGGCCGGGGGGATAGCTTGTCATTGGCAAGTTGGGAAGTAAGGAAATAGGGGTCTGGATGAACACCAGAGGCTTGGTTGCACCGGTGTCGATCAGCATCAGATAAAAAGGTCCGGATGGGGTGCTCATCAAAGGTCGAAAAGAAGGGATGAAAGTAGGACTCATATCCGGGGCGGGAAGACCAGCCGATGAAACGAATACCTGCCTTGTAGGTGGCATTACAGGCCGGCATCCATTCCCGTTCCGGGATGCCGGCCATAGTAAAGAAGCGCTTCAACACCGGCGTGGAGCCTTCCCCCACTCCGATAATACCTACGTCCGGCGACTCGACCAGGGAGACCTGCACCCCCTGATCGGCCCAGGCGGCCAGCATCAGGTTCGCGGTCATCCAGCCAGCGGTGCCACCGCCCACAATCAGGACTTTTTGAGGGATATGCTTGCTCATATCGCTTTCCATTGAAACGGGGCCTGAATCGGCTTTTTATTTGTAGTATAAATCAATGATGGCACTCCTTCTTCTACTTCGCAAGCCTATATCTTTCCCGCCTAAAATGGCCACTGAACAAAGGAGCTATTAACAACGTGCCCGGGACCAGCGCCCCCTTCACGGCCCGGACAAACCGGAAATCCCTGGACAAAATCAGGGAAGCCCTAGCACATAGTTTGAAATCTGTGCCCTAGGGCACAGAAAGCAACCCTTTCCGCCGGTAGGATTTGCCGCTATTCTGGCAGGCCGACGATAACTCAAGGATAAACGCGCCTATCACCATGTATCACCAGTTCTTCGGACTCACCGAATCCGCCTTCGCCATTGCCGTCAACCCGCGCTACCTCTACATGAGCGAACAGCACCGGGAAGCCCTCGCGCACCTGCTGTTTGGCCTGCAGGGCGGTGGCTTCGTGCAGTTGACCGGTGAAGTCGGCACCGGCAAAACGACCATCATCCGCTGTCTGCTCGAGCAACTGCCGGAGAACACCGACATTGCCCTGGTGCTCAACCCCATGGCCTCGGTGCCCGAGTTGTTATCCACCATCTGCGACGAACTGGGAGCCAAATACATTGCCGACCGTCCCACTGTCAAAACCCTGACCGACGCGCTGTACAACCAGTTGCTCGACAATCACATGCAGGGGCGCAAAACCGTCCTGCTGATTGACGAAGCCCAGTCCCTGAGTGCCGAGGCCCTGGAGCAGATACGCCTGCTGACCAATCTCGAAACCCATACCGAGAAACTGCTGAACATCATCCTGGTGGGTCAACCCGAGCTGTGTGACCTGCTGGCACAGCCCTCCCTGCGTCAACTGGCGCAGCGCATTACTGCCCGTTTCCACTTGCGCCCCCTGACCCAGGAAGAAACCGCCGCCTACATTCGCCACCGGCTGCATGTGGCTGGCCTGGCGGAAGACCGACAGTTGATTCCCGAAAAAATCGAGCGAGAAGTTCACCGCTTCAGTGGCGGCATACCCCGGCTGATCAACATTCTGTGCGAACGCATGCTGCTCGGTGCTTACGGCCAGAACCGTACGGAAATCGACCAGTCCCTGTTTGAGCAGGCCCGCCGGGAAATTACCGGCGAACGGGCCGAGCCGGCGTCAAGCGCACCGGTCCAGCCACTGCCGCCGGCCGCCCAGCCGATAACGGCCAGCCCCCGTCCCTCGGCATCTCGCGGCACTGTCCAATCAGTTCCACGCCTCTGGTGGCAGTTGGGCGGCGGCATTGCGCTGCTGACCGGAGGCCTGGCTCTGGGATGGCTCTTTGGCGGCGCTCCGACCACTGTATCGCCCCAAACGGCCGCTCCCGAAGTCGTGGCTGCACCGGTACCCGTCGAAGCGCCCGTTGAGACGCCCGCCGTGCCGGAACCCAAGGCACCGACGCTGTTGGACCATAACTGGCCGCTGCGCCTGCCGGAGGCCCAGCGACAGCTCGCGACCGTCGTTGGTTTGCAGATACCCAACTCCGGCTCACCCTGCATCGAGGATGACGAGGCCGGTCACCACTGTGCCCAGACGCGGCTCGATACCTGGAATGACCTGATAGCTCTGGACCGGCCGGTTGTAATGACCCTGATCACCCCCGAGCGCAAGCTGGCCTACGTGCCACTGCTGGGTCTGGGGGATACGCGGGCTCTGACCTGGGCCGACGGTGAAGAGCAGTTCATCCAATGGTCCGAACTGGCGTCGATGTGGAATGGGGAAGTGCACTATTTCTGGTTCCGGCCCGCCGAATTCGACGGTAGTCTGGCTCCCAGCGAGCGCAACGCGGCGGTTCGCTGGTTGGCGGAACGTTTTGCCGAGTTGGATGGCGAGAGCACGCCCCTGACGAGCGACCGCTACAATGCCGCGCTGCGCAAGCGGGTGGAACTGTTCCAGCGCCAGTACGACTTGACCGCCGATGGCCTTTTTGGGGAAAACACCCTCCTACAGCTCTCCCGAGCCCTGGGGCTGGACCCCGGGTTGAAGCCGGTTCCGGAGGAGCGCTGACATGTCGATGATTCTGGACGCGCTGCAACGCGCCGACCGTGAGCGGCAAAAGCAGGACCAACCCCTGCCCTCGCTGGACACCCCCACCACCCCACCGCCGACCAACGTATCGGGGCCAAGGCTGGCCTGGTGGTTGGCAGGCGCAGGGACGGCACTGGCGCTCATCATCACCCTGTTTGTTGCGCTGAACCGGCCGCCATCCACACCCGCTCCCACGCCGCAGAGCGAGTCTCCCAGCCGGACCGCACAAGCACCAGTGGCGGCCTCTGGACCGACCTCGGTGCAGGCCGCGGAAACGCAAACGCCAACTGGCAAGCCTCCAGCCATTGCTGAGCTTTACCAATCCCCGCAAGTTGAGGACGAATCGATTACCGCTTTGTATCGCACGGCGAACAATAGCGTCGAAGCGACGCCTGAGACGTCCGCTCGGGCGATTGCGGGGGCCGACGGCCATACCCGGACTCTACCGGAGCGGCCCGAGCCCACGGCCGTGCGGTTATCGGAGGCGGAGCCAGCCCCAGAAGGGCTTCTCCCGCCCCCCCAAATCGCCAGCGTTCGCGATCTGCCCTGGAACCTCCAACAAACCATGCCGTCGATCAATTACCAGCAGCACGACTATCGCAACAATGCTGCAAGCCGCGTAATGATCAACGGCAAAGAATACCGCGCGGGCGAACAGGTCGCGCCGGACCTGACACTGGAAAGCATAGAGAAAGACGGGGCCGTGATGCGCTACCGGGGCTACGAATTCAAGTTGCGAGCGCTCAATAGCTGGGTCAACATGTAGCGTCTTGCCGGGCGAAACGCGGGGCCTCACCAGGCGCCGATCAAACCCACAAACGGGAGAATCGATAGCGCCAGAATCACGCCGATCGCCAGGATCATGGCAATGAAGCGTACCGGCGTTTGCAGGGCGCGTTTGACAAAGGTGGGCTGCTCACCGGTCGCTTCCCGCTCGGCTTTGAGGGACCGCTGGTGAGCCTGACGCTCGCTCTGATACTTTTTCAGCAACGCCTTTGCCTCGGGCAACTGCTCGGGGTCGGCCAGCCAGATGGCCGATACGCCCAAACCCCAAAAACCAGCATGCGTCTCGTAAGTCGGGACATCATTCGCTTCAAACAGCTGCCGAACCTCCTCGGCTTCGTCTTCCGGTACCTGGTTGAGTTTGAACAGCAATGCACCCACTGTCAGTTTGCCCCCGCGGCATCGTTGGAGATTTGATTGTCCATCACCAGATGAACGCGGTTTCTTCCCAGTCCTTTTGCCTTGTATAAGCCGGCATCAGCACGGGAGAGCAGCTGGTCAAAACGGTAATCGCTGTTGAAGACTTCCGTAACACCAGCACTGAAACTGGTTTTGAACACCTCAAAATCGTCTCCAAAAAATTCGGTGCTGGCAAACGCCTCGCGAATGGCTTCAATCAGGTCCCGCGCTTCCGGGCCGCGGGTATGGGGCAGGAGAATCAGGAACTCCTCCCCGCCGGAGCGCCCGGCAATATCATTGTGACGCAAACGGTTTTTCAAAGTGGCAGCAAAGGCCTTGAGCACTTCATCCCCCATCAAATGGCCATGGGTGTCGTTGATGGATTTGAACCAGTCCAGATCAATCTGCGCCAGGGAAAACACAACGCTGTGACGCCGGTACTCCTCCAGTAATTCCGCCAAGCGTTGTAGCAGAAAACGCCGGTTATACAAACCGGTGAGCTCATCGGTCACCGACAACTGCACCAACCGCTCCTCCAACCGTTTGCGGTGGGTAATGTCCACCACCACCCCGTACCAGGTCACCATGTCCTGGCCCTCCCAGTCCCGCTCGGGCGTCGCCATTCCTTCGAGCCAGATTTCGCTGTCATCAATCACCACGCGATACTCGCAGTTCCATTGATTCAGGGTTTCATAGGATTCAAGAATGGAGGCGTGAAGCTTCTCCAGATCATCCGGATGAACCACCTCAAACACCAGATTAGGGTTCTGGCGAATGCTTTCGGGGTCATGTCCGTAAAAGTCGCGCACGCCATCGCTGATATAGGGGAACTCGAACTGACCGTCCGCGTACATGCGAAAGGAATAGATCACCCCCGGAACGGTTTGCGCCAGCTTGCTCAGTAACTGAGCGTTAATATGCTGTTCACTGACATCGATGTGGGTACCCACCACCCACTCCGGGTCCCCCTCGGCGGTACGGCTGATCAGTCGGCCCCGGTCATGAATCCAGACCCAGTGGCCGGCTTTGTGACGCAAGCGCACCACACACTCGTAATAGGGCAGCTCACCGTCGAAATGCTTCTGGAAAACCTCGTTGGAACGCGCCAGATCATCGGGGTGGCACAGGCGGTGCCAGAGGGCAATGCTGATCGGCTCAAGCTCCCGGGGGGTGTAACCGAGCATTTCAGCCCAACGCTCGTTGATTCGCTGCTCGCCCGTATGAGCATTCCACTCCCAGGTGCCGGCGCGGGTACCTTCGAGAATGGCCTGTAGCCGGCGCAGTTGCTCGCTCTCATGGAGATGGGACACAGCTATCCTCTATTTGCCTCGAACACCGTTGAGACGGTGTATGTTGTGTTCAGTTCCGTCTAGCTGTGGCTATCTTCGCAAGCCCAGCCTGGGCTGGCAAGCGTTTACGCCTATCCCGGGGAAGGAAAATGCCGGGGCGGAAAACCCTCGCAAGAGGTACTTGCACCCGCCTTCGAGTTTGCTTACATTTATAGTCAGACACACATTTAGTGCTTCCCCCGCCATCTGTGGTGGGCAAACAATAGTCATAATAATCGCCGTGCGGCCGCGTTTGTAATCCGATCCCATAAACGTTGTCACACTGAAATCACCTCAACTATCGGCTTTATCATGAACAGACGCGACATTCTGAAAACCGCTGCCTGGCTCAGTGGCGCCGCCATTGCCACCCCTCTGGCAACCGCCGTATTGACCGGTTGCACCGAGTCCCCTCCCGAGACAAAGCCCCCTACCGCCCCCAATGGGCTGGCCGGGCACCATTTTTTCTCCCCGGACAGTTTCGCGCGAGTCACCTTGGTCGCGGACACCTTGCTGCCCGCGACCGACAGCCCGGCGGCCAGTGCCGTCGGCGTACCGGAGACGCTCGACAGTATGCTGGGACTGGTACTCAACACCGACTATGTCAATTCGTTTCGGCGAGTATGGGCCGATCTTGAGGCGTTTCTCGAGCGTCAGGGGTTTGCCGGACTGAACGCCGAGGAGCGCGAAGCGCTGCTGAGCGAGCTGGAAACCGCCGACGAGGCGAGCGTAGCGAGTGCCCGGGAGGCCCTGGTGATGCTCAAACAACAAGTGGTGATTTTTTACCTCACCTCCGAAACCATCGCGGAGGAGCACCTCAACTATCTCCCGATTCCCGGCCAGTACCAACCCTGTATTTCCGTCGATGACGTCAACAATACCGCTTGGGCGATCTGATTATGACTACCGATTTTGATGCAATTGTCATCGGCTCCGGTATCAGCGGCGGATTCGCCGCGATGGAGCTTTGCCAGAAAGGCTACAAAACCCTGATTCTGGAGCGTGGCCGCGACGTTCGCCACGGCGAATACCCCACGGCCCACGACGACATCTGGGATCTACCCCACCGGGACAAGGTTCCGCGGGCGGAAGTCGAAGAACACTACCCCAAACAGAGCCGGTTGGCCTGGTGGGTCACCCAGGCCAACAAACACTGGATCAACAAAGACGACGAATACCCGTATCTCGAAGATGAGCGGTTCGACTGGATCCGCGGCCATCACGTCGGGGGTCGCTCCATTATGTGGGGCCGTCATTGCTACCGCTGGAGCGATATCGACTTTGAAGCCAACAAAAAGGAAGGCATCGCCATCGACTGGCCCATTCGCTACCGGGATATCGAGCCCTGGTATGACTACGTCGAAACCTTCGTCGGCATTGCCGGCCAGGCCGAAGGGCTCAAACAGGTGCCCGATGGCAAGTTCCTGAAGCCCTTCCCCCTCAACTGCGCCGAACAGCACCTGCGCGAAACCGTGGCCGAACAGTTTCCCGAAAGGGTCGTAACGCCGGGGCGGGTGGCCAACCTGTCCGAGTACAACCCTGAGGTTCACAAAGGCACCCGTGGCCAGTGTCAGGCCCGGGACCGGTGCTGGCGGGGTTGCCCATTTGGCGCCTACTTTTCCAGCCAGTCCGCCACGCTGCCAGTGGCCGAGGCCACGGGTAACCTGACGGTTCGACCGTTCAGCATCGTCAAGGAAATTGTCTACGATGCCGACTCCGGCAAAGCCAGCGGCGTGCGTATTATCGACGCCAACACCAAAGAAGAAGAGCAGATCTCCGCCCGAATTATTTTCTGCAACGCCAGCACCGTTGGCACCACCGCCATCCTGCTCAACAGCCGCTCCGAGCAATTCCCGAATGGCCTGGGCAACCGCAGCGGTGAACTCGGTCACAACATGATGGACCACCACTACGGCATGGGCGCGGCGGGCTATCTGCCGGACTTGAAAGACACCTACTACTCCGGCCGCAAGCCGGTCGGTTTTTATATTCCCCGTTTCACCAATATTGACGAAGCCAGTCAAAAAGCCGATTACCGTCGTGGGTTCAGCTATCAGGGCGATGCCAAACGCATCGAAAACATTCCCGCCGGCGCGGTGGGAAAATCCTTGAAACAGGCGATTTTCAAGCCCGGCGCCTACCATGTGCGGATGACCTGTTTCGGCGAAATGTTGCCCTATCACGACAACCGTATGTATCTGGATTTCAGCCAAAAGGATCAATGGGGCATGCCGCTGATCACCTTCGACGCCAAGCTTCGTGACAACGAATTCAAGCTGCGCGAAGACGGGGTCAAAAGCGCCGTTCAGATGCTGGAGGCAGCCGGCTGCACCGATATTACCTGGAACAACGACGCCACCGCGCCCGGCGCCTGTATTCACGAGATGGGCACAGCACGTATGGGGCGGGATCCACAAACCAGTGTGCTCAACCAGTGGAACCAGATGCACGATGTACCCAACGTGTTCGTGACCGACGGCGCCTGCATGACCAGTTCCGGCACACAGAACCCGAGTATCACCTATATGGCACTCACCGCCCGGGCCGTGGATTACGCTCACCGGGAAGTACAGGCCGGTCGACTGTAGCCGAGCGCAGGACCCGCCAGCGGATGAAAACTTCGGCTTGACCTTCCAGTCACTGGAAGGTTTAGGATGGCTCCCTGTTCTTCAAGGAGATACCATTCAATGACCGACGCCAAAGACTTCAATCTGCACATCAGCGGCATGAGCTGCGGCTCCTGCGCCGCCAAGGTGGAAAAAGCCCTGAGTGAGGTGCCCGGGGTGTCCGAAGCCAGCGTAAACCTCGCCACCGAGGGAGCGCGGGTCTCGGTCACCAAAGACAGCGTCACCCTGGATACACTGATCAAAGCGGTGGAACACAGTGGCTACAGCGCTGAGCCGGCCCGCTCCAGCCGCCAGAGCAGCGATGCTCAACGCGAAGAACGCGAACGGGAACAACAAAGCCTGCAGCGCGCTTTCTGGTTAGCATTGGTGCTGACTCTACCCGTGTTTGTTCTTGAGATGGGCAGCCATGTCATCCCGGGGTTGCACGAGTCTCTGATGGACGCTCTGGGTCGACAGACGCTCTGGACGACCCAGTTCATCCTGAGCAGCGTGGTACTCTTCGGCCCCGGTCTGCGCTTTTTTCGACTGGGTATTCCCGCCCTCCGTCGCCTCGGCCCGGACATGAACTCGCTGGTCGCACTGGGCACGACCGCGGCTTGGGGTTACTCTGTCGTGGCCACCTTTGTACCCGGAGTCCTTCCGGAAAACGCCGTGAATGTCTATTACGAAGCGGCCGCCGTGATTGTCACCCTCATTCTGTTGGGCCGTCTGCTGGAGGCCAGAGCCAAAGGGCGGACCAACCAGGCGATCGCCCGCCTGGTCAGCCTTCAGGCCAAGAAAGCGCGAGTCCTGCGCGACGACGAGGAAGTGGAAGTCGCACCCGACGACGTGCAGCGTGGTGAGGTGGTCATCGTTCGCCCCGGGGAAAAAATTCCTCTGGATGGCGAAATCACTGAGGGTCACTCCTACATCGACGAATCCATGCTGACCGGCGAAGCGCTTCCCGCCGAAAAAGGCGAAGGCGATACCGTTGTCGGCGGCACCTTGAACAAAAGCGGCACCTTCTCGTTTACAGTCACCAAAGTGGGCGACGACACCATGCTGGCCCAGATCATCCAGATGGTGGAGAACGCCCAGGGTTCCAAACTCCCGATTCAGGCCCTGGTCAACAAAGTCACGCTCTGGTTTGTACCGGCGGTGATGGCCGCCGCCTTCTTGACGCTGGTGGTCTGGTTGGTCTTCGGCCCCGAGCCGGCCCTGACCTTCGCGCTGGTCAACGCGGTATCGGTACTGATCATCGCCTGCCCCTGCGCCATGGGCCTCGCCACCCCCACCTCCATCATGGTGGCCACCGGCCGCGCGGCCGAAATGGGCGTGCTGTTTCGCCACGGCGAAGCATTGCAGGCCCTGCGGGATATGGACACCATCGCGCTGGATAAAACCGGTACGCTCACCCGAGGAGAACCCGCTCTTACTGACCTGATCCCCGCCGAAGGGATGGAACGGCAACAGCTGCTGGCTTGGGCGGCGGCGCTGGAAAACCGCTCAGAACACCCGATCGCCGAAGCCATTCTCACGGCGGCCAAAGAGGAATCTCTGACAGTGCCGCAAGCCCGGGATTTCAATGCCTTGACCGGTTACGGCATTGAAGCCACCGTCGATGGGCGCTCCATGGCCATGGGAGCGAAACGGCTTCTGGAGCAGCGAGGGATAAACAATCCGCTTGAGGACCAGGCCGAAGCCCTCGCGGAGGCGGGAAAAACGCCGCTGTATCTGTTGGTGGATAACCAGGTCGCGGGGCTGCTTGCCGTCGCGGACACCGTGAAAGACTCCACTCCTCGGGCCATTCGCTACCTGCACAAAGAGGGGTTCAAGGTGGTGATGATGACCGGGGACAACGAGAAAACCGCTCGCGCCGTGGCGAAGGAGTTGGGCATCGACGACGTGGTGGCCGATGTGTTGCCTGACGGCAAGGTCGAGGCACTGAAAAAGCTTCAACAACAAGGACGAAAAGTCGCCTTCGTGGGTGACGGCATCAACGACGCACCCGCCCTCGCCCAGGCGGATATCGGCATCGCCATGGGCACCGGCACCGACGTCGCCATTGAAAGCGCCGATATTGTGCTGGTCAAAGGCGATGTGGCCGGTGCAGCACAAGCCATTGCGGTCTCCCGGGCGGCCATGCGTAATATCAAGCAGAACCTGTTCTGGGCCTTCGCCTACAACACCGCGCTGATCCCGTTGGCCGCGGGCTTGCTATACCCCGTGTTTGGCGTTTTGTTGTCGCCTATTTTCGCGGCGGGCGCCATGGCGCTGTCCAGTGTGTTCGTGCTCGGCAACGCGTTGCGCTTGAAACGGTTTAAAATTCAGATCTAGTCCCCATATCTAGTAACGGACTCGGATTTATCGAGCAGATTTGTCGAACGAGACTTCACAAAACCGGCTACCGGTAAGGAGAAAGCTCATGCAAGTTCGAAACATCATGTCAGGATCAAACCCCACTCAAGACCGCGTAGAGCGGGCCAGACAACTCATTGAAGAGAAGGGCTCCGACGTGGCCCACCAGTCTCGCAAACGGTTTCGTCGCGCAAGAAACTACGCCAAGGCGAACCCCACAACGTTGATCGCAGGCGCGGCTCTTGCGGCCGGGGCTGTATCAGCTCTGCTTTTCTGGAACAGGAAGTAGGTCGCTGTACTAGGAGCATGCGCCCCAAGCTGGGGCGCATGCTTGCCGCCCGCAGAAACCCCCCTTTGCCAGTGACACTGGCTTCCCTCCGCGAACGTTCGCCATCTCTTACCCGGAAGTTCGGCAATCGCCGCCACGCAAAGACTGTTAATTAACGTTAAGAGGCCCCTGCACCGTGCGTGCCTCCCATCCAGACGCTTGTTATGCTCGTAATCGCATACCAGAAACCCTAACGTTGTATTTCAAAAGGAGACACCCATGACAAAAGTACTGGTACTGTATTACAGCATGTATGGCCATATCGAAACCCTTGCCAAGGCCATCGCCGAAGGCGCCAAGGGCGTGGAAGGCATTGAAGTCACTCTCAAGCGGGTGCCCGAAACCATGCCCGAAGACGTTGCCAAAAACGCTGGCGCGAAGCTCGACCAGGAGGCACCGATCGCCAAGCCCGAGGAGCTGGAAAATTACGATGCCATCATTTTTGGCACGCCCACCCGCTTCGGCAATATGTGCGGTCAGATGCGCAACTTTCTGGACCAGACCGGTGGGCTCTGGGCCAAGGGCAAGCTGGTCGGTAAAGTCGGCAGCGTATTCACCTCCACCGCCAGTCAACACGGCGGACAGGAAACCACCATCACCTCATTTCACACCACACTGCTGCATCAGGGCATGATCATAGTCGGCGTTCCCTACTCGGTGCCGGCACTGACCAATATGGATGAAGTCAGCGGCGGTACGCCCTACGGCGCAAGTACTCTGGCAGGCCCCGATGGCAGCCGACAGCCGACTGAAAACGAGCTGACCATCGCGCGTTTTCAGGGTGAGCATGTGGCGAAAATTGCCATCAAGCAAAGCGCCTGATCAGGCCATTGGCAAACCTTTCCTGAACCTGCCGCGCAGCAAGGACGCGACGGCAAGCCCCGCCCCAATACAGGCTGTTCAGGTTGCCGCCCTTCCCGAATTGTGTAAGGGTGAGGCGGTTGATGTTCACTTTCAGCCGAAGGAATTGTGTTGATACCCTTGGACCCGGACAACTGGAGTTTGCTCGACAGCGTGCTGGTTTTCGCCGGTTGCGCGTTGCTCATTGCCCTGGCCGGCACGCGCATCGCGCGCGTGGTAGACCAGCTCGCCGACCGCACCGGTATTGGTGAAGCGGCGGCCGGGGCGGTGTTGTTAGGGGCCTCTACCTCTCTGGGCGGCTCGGTCCTGTCAGTGACCGCCGCCTGGAACGGCCACGCCGAACTCGCTGTCAGCAACGCCTTGGGCGGCATTGCCGTTCAGACGTTTTTTCTCGCCATCGCGGACATGGCGTATCGCCGCGCCAACCTTGAACACGCGGCCGCCTCGGCGCCCAACATGATGCAGAATGCGTTACTGATCTGTCTGCTCGCACTGATTCTGTTGGCCCCTTTTCTGCCCAGCGTCACCGTATGGGGTGTCCACCCCGTCACCCCCGTGCTGCTCGGCTTTTACCTCTATGGCCTCCACTTGGTCCGAGACGCCTCAGACCGCCCCATGTGGCACCCCATGCGCACGCGCGAGACCCGGGAGGACGTCCCCGACGACACCGCAAAAATGCCGTCGCTGTCGCGCTTGTGGGGAGAATTTCTGGTCTTGATGGCCATTCTCGGCGTCACGGGTTGGACCCTGGAGTCCGCCGCCACGGGGATCGCCACCAATGCGGGCCTGAGCCAGACCCTTGTCGGGGTACTGCTGACCGCCGTGAGCACCTCGATTCCCGAACTGGTCACCTCAGTCGCGGCGGTCCGACGCGGCGCGCTGACCATGGCCGTGAGCGGTATTATCGGTGGCAATGCCTTTGACACGCTGTTCACCGCAGCCTCAGACATCGCCTACCAGGACGGCTCCATTTACCACGCCATTCCCCAACAGGTTCACTTCTGGGTCGCGCTGACCCTGCTGATGTCGGGCATATTGATGATGGGCCTGATTCGCCGGGAACGGTACGGTCTGGGCCGCATCGGCGTTGAAAGCGTCGCCGTCATGATCCTGTATCTGATGGGCACCACTATGTTGCTGATTAATTAGGGGCGCAACGTCTCTGCCATTCAACAAGTTTCTGATCTGGCGCAAGTCCCGGCCCTTCCATAACGTCTAGACTGATAACAACAGCCTTTCGCAACACTCTTCGCAAACAGGTGCACCATGACGCAGTCAGACTCCATTTTGTGGTTTGAACAAATCACCCTGGACGACATTGGCCAAGTCGGGGGCAAAAACGCCAGCCTGGGCGAAATGACCCATTCGCTCCAATCGGCAGGGGTACCCGTTCCCCCCGGCTTTGCCATTACCGCTCAACTGTACCGGGACTTCATCGACGCCAACCACTTGGCGCAGCCGATGGCCGACCAACTGGCCGCACGGGAGGAGGGGCGGCAAAGCCTGGCGGACACCGGCGCCGCCATACGCGCCCTGATTCTCGATGGCGAGTTCACCGATGAACAGCGCAGCGCCATTGAGCAGGCGTACCGACAGCTGTGTGACCGCCTGGAGCAACCCGATTGCCCCGTGGCCGTGCGCAGCTCCGCCACCGCCGAAGATCTGCCGGAAGCCAGTTTCGCCGGCCAACAGGAAAGCTACCTGAATGTTCGGGGCCTGGAGGCCTTGCTGCGCACCAGTCGCGCCTGCCTGGCGTCGCTGTACACCGACCGCGCCATCGCCTATCGGGAACAGAACGGCTTTACCCACGACCAGGTCGCCCTGTCGATCGGCGTACAACAGATGGTGCGCTCAGACCTGGGGTGCGCCGGGGTCATGTTTACCCTGGATACCGAAAGCGGCTTCCCCGACATGGTGCTGATCAACGGTGCCTGGGGGCTGGGTGAATCCGTGGTCAAAGGCAGCGTCAATCCAGACCGTTACATGGTGTACAAGCCGCTGCTTGAACGCGACTTTCAGCCCATCGTCGAACGCACCTGCGGCAGCAAGGCCGAAAAAATGCTCTATGCCGAGGCGGGCACCGGTTCGGATAAAACCACCCGCACCGAAGCCACAACGGAGGCCGACCGAAATCGTCTGGTGCTGGACGATGAGGATATCCTCACCCTGGCACGCTGGGGCATACTGATCGAACAGCATTACCAACGGGCCATGGACATTGAGTGGGCCCGGGATGGTGAAACCGGCCAGCTTTATATCGTGCAGGCCCGCCCGGAAACCATCGAGTCTCAAAAAGACCGGGCGGTCTTCTCCAGCTACACTCTGAAGGAAAAAGGCCGGGTGCTGGTCGAAGGTGCCAGCGTGGGCAGCGCTATCGCCTCCGGTCCGGTGTGCAAACTCGACCGGCACGATCAGAGCGAACAGTTCCCGAAGGGTGGCATTCTGGTAACCGACCGGACCGACCCGGACTGGGTGCCGATCATGCGCCGCGCCGCCGGGGTTATTACCAACAGTGGCGGTGCCACCAGTCACGCCGCCATCGTCAGCCGGGAACTGAAGGTACCCGCCATTGTGGGCGCAGGCAACGCCACTGACTGTCTGACCGAAGGTGCAGAAGTGACACTGGATTGCTCCCAGGGCGCCGAAGGCAAAGTCTACGAAGGCAAACTCGCCTTTGACGTACAGCAAATCCGCGTGGACCAAGTGGCCCACACGCGCACCGACCTGATGATCAACGTCGCCATGCCCGACGGCGCACTCTACTGGTGGCAGCTTCCCACTCGCGGCATCGGTCTGGCCCGTATCGAGTTCATTATCTCCAGCCAGATCGGCGTGCATCCCATGGCCCTGCTTCACCCCGAGCGGGTGTCCCAGAAACAAACGCGGGACATCATCAACACACTGACCTACCGGTACCCGGATCCCGCCGAATTTTTCGTGGATAAACTGGCCACCGGTATCGGCAAAATTGCCGCCTCCTGCTATCCGCACCCGGCCATCGTGCGCTTTTCCGACCTCAAGTCGAACGAGTACCGGGGGCTGACCGGCGGTGAGGATTTCGAGCTGGATGAAGACAACCCCATGCTCGGCCTGCGCGGCGCTTCCCGCTATTACAACGAGCGCTACCGCGAAGCGTTTCAATTGGAGTGCCAGGCGTTAAAACGCGCCCGCGACGACATGGGCTTCGACAACGTCATTGCCATGATCCCTTTCTGCCGCACACCGGCGGAAGCGGACAAAGTGCTGGATGTAATGGCCGAAGCCGGACTCAAACGCGGTGAAAGAGGGCTGCAGGTTTATGTGATGTGTGAAATTCCCTCGAACATTATCCTGGCGGAACAGTTCGCCCAGCGCTTCGATGGTTTCTCCATTGGCAGCAATGACCTGACCCAACTGGTACTCGGTATTGACCGCGACTCCCAGGCGCTGCGTGCCCTGTTCGACGCCCGGGACGAAGCGGTAAAACGCCTTATCTCACAGGTGATAAACGTCGCTCACGAATACGGTCGCAAAGTCGGTATTTGCGGACAGGCCCCATCCGACCACCCCGACTTCGCCGAATTTCTGGTGGAGTGTGGGATCGACTCCATTTCCCTCAACCCGGACTCGATTATCCGGGCCAGTCAACACATCGCTCAGGCGGAAAAGCAATGAAAGTCGCTGTATTCAGCTGCAAACCCTACGATAAAGCGTTCCTGGATCAAGCCAACCAGGGCCGTCACGAACTGATTTTTCACGAAGCCGCACTCAAGCCCAACAGCGCGCTGCTGGCACAAGACTGTACCGCGGTCTGCTGTTTTGTGAACGACCAACTGGATGCCAAGGTGTTGAAGGCCTTGGCGGAGCAGGGCGTCAAACTGGTCGCACTGCGCTGCGCCGGATACAACCAGGTGGATCTGGAGACCGCCCGGGCGCTGGGTATAACCCTGGTCCGGGTTCCGGAATATTCGCCCCACGCCATCGCCGAGCACACCCTGGCACTGATTCTGATGCTCAACCGGCAACTACACCGATCGCACTACCGGGTTCGGGAAAACGACTACTCCCTCAATGGCCTGCTCGGGTTTGATCTTAACGGCAAAACCGTGGGCATTATCGGCACCGGTAAAATCGGCCGGACCTTCGCCCACATTATGCTCGGCCTGGGTTGTCGGGTCGTCGCCTACGACCCGTTTCCCGACGCGGCATTGCGGACCGAGGGCGTGGAGTATGTTGCACTGGAGGAGCTCTGGCCGCAGTCCGATATTATTTCCCTGCACTGTCCTCTGACGACCGATAACTACCACCTGATCAATGCCGACACCCTGATCCAGATGAAGCCCGGCGTAATGCTGATCAATACCGGTCGAGGCGGCCTGATCGACACCAAGGCGGTCATTACCGGCCTCAAGTCCAGCCAGGTCGGCTACCTAGGGCTTGATGTCTATGAGGAGGAAGGCGATCTGTTTTTCGAGGATCATTCCAGTCAATTACTGCAGGACGATGTCTTTGCCCGCTTACTGACCTTTCCCAATGTCATCATCACCGGGCACCAGGCGTTTTTTACCCGCGAGGCACTCACCGCCATCGCGGAGACCACACTGAACAATATTGATGGTTTTGAGCGAGGTGACCTGACTCAGGTCCACCAGATTGAGTGACCGCGCATGAAGGCAACGGACTCCAACGCAAGCGCCACACAAAGCGCCGCTCCGGGCTCTGCAGACCGGAGCGAACCGGCTCACGCTCTGACCGTCGAGGCGGCCCTGCGCCAATGGAACAGCAACACCACCGGTTTGACCGGGGCCGACGCTCAGCAGCGGCTGACACAATGGGGGCACAATACGCTGCCCACACAACCTCCCACTCCGGCCTGGAAACGTTGGTTGCGCCAGTTCCACAACCTGTTTATTTACGTGTTGTTGGTCAGTGGCCTTATCAGCCTGTTCCTCAATCATTGGGTGGACGCCGGCGTCATTACCGGCGTGGTACTGATCAACGCCACCATCGGTTTTCTGCAGGAAGGTAAAGCCGAACAGGCGCTGCGCGCCATCTTGTCCATGAGCCGAAGCCAGTGCCTGGTGCAGCGCGATGGCGCCACCATTACCTTGGACAGCGAACAGCTCGTCCCGGGGGATGTGGTGCTGTTGCAGGCGGGCGATAAGGTGCCGGCAGACGTTCGCCTGATGGAGAGCAAAAGCCTGCGCTGTGATGAAGCCCTGCTGACAGGAGAATCCCAGGGGGTGGACAAAATCACCGAGCCGGTGGCGACGGATGCGCCTTTGGCCGAGCGACTCAACATGGCCTACATGGGCACGCTGATCAGCTACGGCAGCGGCCGGGGCCTGGTTACCCATACCGGGACCGACACCGAGATTGGAACCATCAACCGGATGGTACAGGACGTCACCCTGCACCCGACGCCCCTTCAGCGCCAACTGCAAACCTTCGCCGGACAACTGACCCTAGTCATACTGTTGATCACCGCGGTCACCATCGCTCTGGGCGCACTGCTGCATGACCAGAGTCTGGCCACTTTGTTTCAAGGCGCCATTGGTATTGCCGTGGCGGCCATCCCCGAAGGGCTACCCGCGGTGGTTACCATTACCCTGGCCCTGGGCGTGGAGCGCATGGCCCGCAAACGCTCCCTGATGCGACGTCTGCCGGCCGTGGAAGTACTGGGTTCGGTGGATGTGATCTGTTCGGACAAAACCGGCACCCTGACCGCCAACGCCATGACCGCCCGTTCGCTGGTCACCAGCACTACCCGTTACACCATCAGCGGCGAAGGCTACGCCCCGGAAGGCGATATCAAAGCGGAGCAGCACGCGCCGGGCGATGACAGGGAGAGTGCGCCGCTGTCCGCCGCCTCCCGCATTGCTCTTCTGTGCAACGATGCCAACGTAACTGAAAAAGAAGGCGAATGGCAGTTGCACGGCGACCCCACCGAGGGCGCCCTGCTGGTGCTCGCGCTAAAGCAGGGTCTGGAGGCCGACGAATGCCGCCGGGACTGTCCGCGCATCGACAGCCTGCCGTTTGAAACCGAAAAACGTTACATGGCAGTGCTGCACGATCACCCGGACGGCGACCGGGAAATGGCCATCAAGGGTGCCCCGGACCGCCTGCTGGAACTCTGTCATGAGCAACTGGGACCAAACGGACCCGAAGCCCTCGACCGGGATTACTGGCAACAACAAATGGAACGACTCGCCTCTCAGGGTATGCGAGTCTTGGCGCTGGCACGCAAGCCAATGGACAGTGATCAGGACGAACTGCACCACCATCACATGGAAGCCGGCCTGATGATGGTGGCAATGGTGGGCATCAGCGATCCGCCACGCCCCGAAGCGGTCGACGCCATTGCCCAATGTCACGCCGCCGGCATTCGGGTATTGATGATCACCGGCGACAACCCGGTGACCGCCGCCGCCATCGGTCGCGAATTGGGGCTGAACAGCGAACGGGTCGTTACCGGCGCCGAGCTGGGTCGAATGAGCGACGCCGAACGAATTGCCGTGATCGAGCAGGTCGACCTGTTTGCCCGTACCAGCCCCGCCAACAAACTCCAATTGGTGAAATCACTGCAAGCCAAAGGCCACACTGTCGCCATGACCGGCGACGGTGTGAACGATGCCCCCGCGTTGCGCACCTCGGATATCGGAATCGCCATGGGCCAGAAAGGCACCGATGCCGCCAAGGAAGCGGCCGACTTTGTACTGACCGACGATAACTTCGCCACCATTACCCGGGCCGTCGCCGAAGGGCGCACGGTATACGACAATATCGTCAAGGCTATTGCATTCATTCTGCCCACCAACCTCGCCCAAGCCATTGTGATTGTGCTGGCCATTCTGTTCGGCTGGATTTTGCCCATTACCCCCGTGCAAATTCTGTGGGTCAACATGGTGACCGCGGTTACTCTCGCCCTGGCCATGGCGTTTGAGCAGAGTGAAGCCAATATCATGCAACGCCCGCCCCGCCCTCGCACGCAAGGGCTGATTACCGGCGCATTGCTGTATCGTATTCTGCTGGTGGGCGCCCTGGCGGCCGTCACGGTATTCGGTCTGTTTGAGTGGCAGCTGTCCGCCTCGGGCAATGAATCACTCGCCCGCTCCGTCGCGGTCAACGCAATGGTGTTGTTTGAAGTCTTTTATCTGTTGAGCGCCCGCACCCTGAACGATTCGCTATGGCACATCCGCTATTGGAAAGGGCTGCGCCCGGCGCTGATTGCGATTGCGTTGGTGCTGACACTACAGGGGTTGTTTACCTATTGGCCCCTCAGTCAGCGCATTTTTGACGTGAGCGCATTAAGCGTCAATCACTGGCTGGTCGTGCTGTTGATGACCAGCCCCATATTATTGATCGTCGAGTTGGAAAAAGTGCTGACCCGACGCCTGCGTGGACACTGACATGGCCCTATCCAACCGTCCTCTTCCCGAAGCACTCTCCATTTTGCGAGAGCTGTCGATGGATTTGTACTGGAGCTGGAATCACGATGGCGACCAACTCTGGCAGCAGCTCAACCCGGACGTGTGGGAACACACCCAGAACCCCGTCGAAGTACTGCAACTGACCAGCGGCGAACAACTCCAGAGCATTGCCGGTGACAAAACTTTTCTCGCCGCCCTGAACACATTGACTCAGGCGCGGGAAAAATACCTCACCGATACCAGCTGGTACCAAAAACATTACGCAGACTCGGCCATTAAGGGCATTGCCTACCTCAGCATGGAGTACGGCCTGTGCGACGCGCTCCCGTTGTATGCCGGAGGCCTGGGCATGCTCGCCGGAGATTACCTGAAAACCGCCAGTGATCTGGGGGTACCGCTCGTCGCCGTGGGCCTACTGTATCAACAGGGGTACTTCCATCAGAGCCTGGACGACACCGGCTGGCAGCGGGAAACCTATTTGTACAACGACCCGGGCAGTCTGCCGTTGCGCCGAGCACAAGCGGAAGATGGCAGTTGGCTGCACATCGACACCGAGTTTCTGTGCCGACGGGTGCGCTTTCGGGTGTGGCAGGTAACCGTTGGCCGGGTCACCCTGTACCTGCTCGACAGCAATGACCCACGCAATCAGGCTGGGGATCGGGGTATCACCAGTCAGCTTTACGGCGGTAACCGGGAACTGCGCCTGGTTCAGGAAATCGCTCTGGGCATTTGCGGGTGGCGCCTGATCGAAACGCTCGGCCATGGCGATTATGTGTGTCACCTGAACGAGGGCCACGCCGCCTTTGCCACCCTGGAGCGGCTGCGCCTCTACCGCGAACGCCATCAGGTCTCCTTTGACGAGGCGCTCTGGGCCACCCGCGGGGGCAATGTGTTCACCACTCACACACCGGTCGAGGCGGGTTTCGATCGCTACCCGACGCCGTTGCTGCGCCGCTATATTGACGAATTTACCCAGCAACTCGGCGTGCCCGCTGAACGGCTACTGGCACTGGGCAAGACCAACCCGGAGGACGAACGGGAATGGTTCAACATGGCCTGGCTGGCCACCCGCACCTGCGCCAGTGCCAACGGCGTCAGCGCCTTGCACGGAGCCGTCAGCCGCCGGATTTTCCAGCCTCTGTTCCCCCGCTGGCCCGAGCGCGAGGTACCCATCGGCCACGTCACCAACGGTGTGCACGTACCCACCTGGGACTCCGTGCGCGCCGATAACGAATGGCACCAACGTTTCGGCCCGGACCGTTGGCGCCAGGATCTGGAGCGTATGCCCACCGACGCTCTGGAGCAGTTGAACGACCACAGCCTGTGGCAAATGAAAGGTCAGGGGCGCGCGCAATTGGTGGACTATGTGCGTCGACGCCTGCAATACCAGTGGCGCCGGGAAAGCGATCCCGGCGAATGCGCCGTTTTTACCGACCAGCCACTGGACCCGAACATTCTGACACTGGGCTTCGCCCGCCGCTTTGCGGAATACAAACGTCCCAACCTGTTACTGCAGGACCCGGAGCGACTTGCCGCCCTGCTCACCCACCCGCGTCACCCAGTCCAGCTCATTGTCGCCGGCAAGGCGCATCCTGCCGATGATTGGGGCAAACAAGCGTTACAGGCCTGGTACCGGTTTGCCCGCCGTCCGGACGTCAAAGATCGGGTGGTCGTGCTGGAAGACTATGACATTGAGCTGGCTCAGCAACTGGTACAGGGCGTCGATGTCTGGCTGAACACGCCGCGTCGTCCCTGGGAGGCCTGCGGCACCAGCGGCATGAAAGTATTGGTGAACGGAGGCCTCAACCTATCCAGCCTGGACGGCTGGTGGGCGGAGGCCTGGCGCCCCGAGTTCGGCTGGGCCCTGGGCAACGGCGACGCTCGCCCCCGCGAAGCGGACCCCGAAGAAGCCGAAGCGCTGTACCGGATACTGGAGGCCGACATCACGCCCTCTTTCTACCGGCGAGATGCGAGCGATCTGCCAGCCGGCTGGCTGGAGCGGGTTCGGCACAGTATGGCCCACCTGACCGTGCCGTTCAGTAGCAACCGAATGATTCGCCAATATCTGGATGACTACTACGAACCCGCCGCTCGCGCGCTGGCTGAACGCCAACGCGAAAATGGCGCACTGGCCGCTGAGCTGTTCCAGTGGCACGCCACCGTGTCACTGCACTGGCATGAAATCCACTTGGGCGAGCTGCAGTTTGACGAGGACAATGGCCACCGCCGCGTCGGGCTGAACATCCAACTCGGTGGATTAAGTCCGGAGTACATCGCCGTGCAACTGATTGCGGACCCCAGCGAGACCGATGAGGCCATCCTCCTGGAACTAAGCCCTGCCGCGACCCTGCAGAAAGCGACCCACACCTATCGATACCAAGGCCTGTTGGACAGCCTCCGACCAGACTCGGATTTTACCGCCCGTGTCATTCCTCGACACCCCGCGGCAAACATTCCGGCAGAAAACCCGAGAATTCTCTGGCAGTCTTAATAAAAGCAACCGGCCACTCAGCGCTGCTCTACCCGGGAACCGGGGTGAATATCCTCCCCCGGGTGGAGGATGACCCGCTCCCCTACCGCCAATCCCTCTTGAATTTCGGAGAGCAGACCGCTGCGCCGCCCCGGGGTAACGGTACGGCGGACCGCTTCACCGTTTTCAACCACGTATACGGCCCAGGTTTCTTCTTCCCGAAACAGGGCACTGGCGGGCACCTGCAACACCTCCTCACCTTCCCAGAGAATAAAGCGTGCCTCCACCCGGTAGCCATCGCCCAGATCTTTCCAGTGCTCCCGATCGGACTCAAAGTCGACAATCACCCAGACCCGTTGTTCTTCCACTCCCAGAGCGGAAATGTGGGTGAAGCCCGCCGGCTCGACGCGACGCACCCGACCGGGCAGCACCCGGTCGCCGCCCCACCGCTCCAGTTCCACACGCATTCCCGGGTTCAGGCGCACCGCGTCCGGTGACAGCAGGTCCACTTCCACTTGCAGGCTGCGCAAATCACCGAGCGTCAGTATCGGCTCCCCTGGCTGCACCCGGCCGGCACTCTGTCGCTGACGGGTGAGCACCACCCCTTCGGTAGGCGCAGTGACCCGCAACGGCTCCGAGCGAACTTCTCCCCCGGCGATGGTCAGGGCCGCTTCGGCATTGGCGCGCTCGTGTCGAGCCACATCCACCTGAAACTGGGCGGTGCGCAAGCGCGCATTGGCGCTGCGGGCCTCGGCCATGGCTCGATCCAGCGCCTCCTGCGACTGATGTCCCTGGTCCACCAGTTTCCGAATACGCGCCAACTCCCGATCCGCCAGCTCGGCTTGGGCGCGCTGCGCCTCGACGGCGGATTGGGCCGCCGCCAACACCGACTCGGCGCGCGCCACAGAAGCGCGCGCCTGAGCGCCGGATCTTGCATCCAACGCATCAGCAGGCGCGGGATTGAGAGTAAACAGCGTATCGCCCTGAGCGACTGCATCCCCCGGTTCCAGAAGCACCCGATTAAGATAACCGGCAACGGGAGCGGAAACTTCAAACCGGTCCGGCAAGCGGGTGCGCCCCTCTTCCTCCACGGTCATCCGAAAAGGCCCGCGAGTCACCGCCGCCGAATCCACCAAAGCGGGCGGGTTGCGAAAACTGATGCCCAATACCACAAGCACCAGTAAGGCGATGGCGATAAAAATCAGGGTACGACGAGTAGGGCGTTTCATAGCCATAAGTTCTCGGTCTTTCCTCCGCGAGGAATTCACTTATTCAGCCGACTTGAGAGCCGACACCATATCCAATTTGGCCAGCGCCCGCCCCATCATCAGGGCAGACAACAGCGTTGCCACCAGCACCACCAGCGCCGCGCTGGCGTAGGTATCCGCAGTGAGTACCAAGGGCACCCGGTAAAGATCGGTTTGCATTCCCACTGTGAGTAGGTGGCACAAGCCGGCTCCCAATAAAAACCCCAGGGGCATGGCCAGCAGCGTCAAGAGCATTAACTCACCGAGCAAAATAAAAGCGATTTCCGGCCGAGTAAAACCCAACACTCGTAACGTTGCCAACTCCCGGCTACGCTCGGCGAAAGCGATGCGCGCGTTGTTGTACACCACCGCAAACGCAATGGAACCGGCCATAAACACACTGAAAAAAGTGAACACCAGCATGCTGTCGGACATCATATCGTCGAAGGCGCGAATCATGGTTTCCCGTTGGCTGACGCCGGCCACCCGGGGCATGGCCTCCAGGCGACGGTTGACCTCGGCCACCTGCTCCGGCTCCACCGCCAGAAAGGCGCCGCTGACCGTATCGCCCTCGCCCAACAGTCGCGCCAACGTTTCCCGACGCAGGTAGGCACCCACCCCAATGAATTCGGTCACCAGGCCCGCCACCGGTATGGCCAACTCGGGCTGCCGCCCTTCCTGCACCTTAACCTGCAAGGTGTCGCCCACACCAATGCCGAGCATCCGGGCCAAGTGGTCCGTCAGCAACACCCCCTCATCGGGAATCGCAATGGGCTGCAGTTGTTCATCCAGTACCTGTACCAGGCTGCGCGGATCCGAAAACCCCTGCAAGCCACCCCGGTAGGTACGATGCCCGTATTGCAAAATGGCGGACGCTGACCGAAACCCCTCCACGTACCGGACGCCGGGCAACGCACGCAGCTCGTGCAGCGCGCCGCGCTGGGTCGGTTCGATAAACGTCACTGTCATATCCTGCTTTTGGGCAAGACGAAACTGCACATCCATCATGTAATCAATCGAGCCCTTCTGAAAGCCGGTCAGCATCATCATCCCCACGGCCAGGCTGATGCCCAAAATGGACAGGCCGGCCTTTATTGGCTGTCGCTCCAGGTTGCGCAAAATAATCCGCGTGGGCTGACTCAACCCCCGAATCCCGAGGCGTTCAATGAGCGTGCGACGAAAATGCGTCGGCGGCTCGGGACGCATGGCCTCCGCCGGGGGCAGACGAAAAGCCCGATACACCGACGTCAACGTCCCGATGGCGGTTGCGCCCCCCGCGATCGCAATGGCGGTCAGCGCCACTGAGGGTTTCAGCCGGAACTCCAACCAGGGGAACCGAAAAAACTCCTGATACATCCCGGCCAAACCGCTGGCCAACCAGGTCCCCAGAAACACCCCCAATACCGAACCGAACAACACTATCACCAACACCAGCATCAGATAGTGCCCGGCCACCGCCACCCCGTCATACCCAAACGCTTTCAACACCGCGATCTGCTCACGCTGGGTGCGAATCAAACGGGCCGCCACCACGTTCAGTAAAAAGGCGGAAACGCCGATAAAAATCAGCGGTAGAAACACCGCCATGGCGGCAACCTGCTCCAACTCCTGTTCGATAAAACGATGAGAGAGCTGATCCTCCCGACCATAGGCACCCAACCCGCCCCAGGGCTCCAACAACTGATCCACCCGGTCGATCACCATTTGCTCGCTTGCACCGGTGTACAGTGTCAGCGCCACGTTATTGAAAGCCCCATCCATATCGAAGGCCGACTCCAACGCATCCCGGTTCATCCAGAGAATGGCGTAGCGGGAAAAATCCGGAAACAGATCGCCCGGGCGAATCTGGTAAATGTACTCCGGCGACAACGCTATACCACTGATCCACAACGCCTGATAGCGACCGTTGATCACCACGGACAGGCGATCACCGGGTTGCAGTTCATGCGCCTCGGCAAAGGCTTCACTCAACAGCACCTGATCATTGCGATTTGCCTCGGGCAGTTGCCCAGCGCGCAAATAGAGTTGATTGAGTTGCGGTTGACGACCGTCTGGAATGGACTGAGCCAGGCCAGTTACCGGCTGGTCGAACCCCGGTACCTGTAGCTTCACCGGAGCCTGCACACGGGTTTCCAACGTCGCCACGCCGGGTACTGCCCGCAAACGCTCTGCCAGGGATTCGGGCGCACGCTTGAGATTGGCGAACACCTCGGAAAAACGCTGGCTCTGGTACACGCTCTGCTGGCTGAGCCGCAATGCATCGAGAGCGGTAAATGACATCACAAACATCGCCACGCCCGTGGCAATCACCACCGCGATGGCAATGCCCTGGCCTTTCAACGTCCAGAGGTTACGCAGCAATTTGATATTGAGCGCGCGCATCAGCGGTTACCAGTGCAACTGATCGGGGTCGACGGGATGGGCGTTGTTGGTCACTTCACTCACCCGACCATCGCTCAGGCGAATCATCCGTTCGGCCATGTCGGCAATCACCGCGTTGTGGGTAATCACTGCTGTGGTGGTGCCCAGCTCACGGTTGATCCGGCGCAGCACCTCCAACACCTTGATGCCGGTTTTGGAGTCCAGCGCTCCGGTGGGTTCATCGCACAACAATACGTCGGGCTTTTTGGCAATGGCGCGGGCGATCGCCACCCGCTGCTGTTCACCACCGGACAACTGGGCCGGAAAATGATCCAGCCGTTGCTCAAGCCCGACGAGCGCCAACGCATCCGAAGGGTCCATCGGTTCACGTGCAATGTCCGTCACGATGGCAACGTTCTCGCGCGCGGTCAGGCTTGGGATCAGGTTGTAAAACTGAAACACAAACCCGACATGGTGACGACGAAAGTCCGTCAGTACCCGCTCGCTGGCGCGGCTCAGGTCGATGTCCTTGTACCACACCTCACCCTCGGTACCGCTGTCCAGCCCACCGAGAATATTGAGCAGAGTAGACTTGCCACTGCCCGAAGCGCCGAGCAGCACCACAAACTCTCCGGCGTAGAGCTCCATGTCCACGCCCCGCAGTGCGTGAATTTCGACTTCGCCCAACCGAAATACCCGGGTCAGAGCCCGCGTATGAAACACGCGCTCCCTGGGCGACGACGGAGTGACCATTTGCCGTTTAGCGCTATCGGTAGTCACGGTTTGGACGAGAGAATACCGACCTGATAGGCCCCCATTGATTCCCAGGCGGCCGGACTATGGTCGCGGCCGTAGCCTTTCGTCGTCATGCCCTCGGTGGCCTCGCGTCCGCACCAGGGCTCGATCACCATTGGTGGCGCGGGGTGTTTCGGGATGTAGTCGGTGAAGTTGTACACTTTGCCCCGAATCGCCATCCAACAGTCCTCCAGGGAATCGTGCCCGGCCACATCTTCAAGGCTGTACTCAGTCTCGCCTTCCGCCAACGTCACCGTTGGCGTCAGGGCAAAAAGGGCCAGCAAGGTCCCCACCGAGGACCAGAAGGCAATAAAAGCGGCAAATACGGTTTTCTTCATGGGAAGCTCCTGTTACAACCCCAATCACAACAACACAAACTCTTCGGTAACAATACGTTTTTGCGGAACACCCAGCGCCTGCAGCGCCGTGCTGGCCCTCTCGATCAGTGGCAGCGGACCACAAAGATAAGCAGACCTTCGGGCCGCGTCCGGGCAGGCGTGTTCAATAAACTCACCCCTCAAAGGGCCTTCGCGATAGAAAAAATGCAGCGTTACCCGGCTCTCGGGCAACTGGGCCATCAACTGTGCGAGCTCCTCCTCGAACAATACCCTCGTTTCATCCTGCACGCAGTAAATCAAATGTATTCTCAGAACCTGACCTCTCCGGGCGCAGTGGCGAAGACGGCTCAAGAAAGGGGTGATCCCGATCCCTCCGGCGATCCAGAGCTCCGGTTCCGGCGGCGCGTCCGGTGACGGAAAGAAACAGCCATAAGGGCCTTCAATCCGAACCTCACTGTCGAGCCTTACCGTCTGTAATGCTCGGCTGGCATCGCCCAGATTCTTTATAGCAATGCGCAATCCGGTCTCGTCTGGGGCGGAGGACACCGTATAGGGGTGTTCTTCTCCGCGACCGACAGGCAACTGTGTGTCATAGGGCGTCAGATAAACAAATTGCCCCGGCTCATAACAAAGCACTTGTGCCTGAGGCTCCAGGGCCAACTCAACCACGTTGCGCGCGGGCCGATCGATCGCAACCACGCGATACGGCAAACGCCCATGCCAACGGGAAAACCCCCAACGATAACCGATGGCGCCAATCGCCAGGGCCGCCCAAAGCCCCCAGACAGCCGGGCCCCACACCCCGGGAAGCGTTCGACTCAACAGCAGTGTGTGCACCAGCCCCAACACCACCGTGATACCTGCCAACCGGTGCAGATGCTTCCAGCGTTGATATTCGGGTTCGCCAAAGAACCGGAAACTCGGCGCCATGAAAATCATCAGCGCCAATAGTGCCACCCATCCCCAGATTACCGCCGGCCGGGCGGAGAACAGGGTGCCGACGGCGGCCGACAGCGACGTTCCCGCCGCCGAGAACGCCAGTAACAGTGGATGCGACAGCAACAACAGAAAAGCCACGGCGCCCAGACGGTGATGCAATTTCCAGAGTTTGGTCAAACCACCGAAAGGACGATCGAACCCAGGCACGCGACAGCACAGAGCGGCCGCTATCAGCAACAGTGCCATGCCCCAAATACCGGTCAACCGTCCCAAGGTGTTGAGCACGGCAGAGGGATTGTCAAAGTCCGGAGCACTGAGAAACCCAAACGCCATCACGCCGGGGAACAGGGCCAGGAGCCACACCACTGCTTGACTGCTATTCACTGTGAACCGCATCACCCCCCCTTTAAAAACTGAGCCGGTAACCCAGCGCGACCCAGGTCGCCCGATAATCCGGACTGCTTTGCCCCATCAACAACACATTGGGATGGGATCCGGGCGCGAGGTCATCCAGCGCAAAGTCATCGCTCCGGTAACGTTCCCGTTCCACTTCCAGGCGCAGCGAGGAACGGGGCGACAAGTGGTAGCGCGCTCCCAAGTGAATGCTGTCGAGCCGGGTAACCAGTTCCGGCAAAGGCGCGGCATCCAGCGCCGGCCCTGTTTCGGTCACAATCTCGCCGTTGGAGCGGGAATGGGTAAAAGAGAGCGACAAGTCCAGGCGCCGGCCGGCTTGCCCGTTCACCCAGCTTGGCTGAATGTCCTCCCAGTCCAAGCGGCCGCCCCAGACATCGAAATGATCCCTCGCCCGCGTGTTCCAGTTACGCTCAGCGTTCGCCGCATCCTCCGGCACCGATCCGCGAAAGGATCGACCCGCCTGATTCCGTTGATACCGATCACGATTCACAAAACCGGTGAGGCGCACCGCCTCTGCGGGCGTGTAGGTGATGTCGGCGGTGGCGGACACCATCTCCGAGTCCGTCAGCCCGAAGTAACCGGAAGGATAATCGTCCCGGTTGTGCGTAACGCTCGAACCGAGAGACACCGAGGGCGACAGGTACCAGTCCAGCCGCAGGCGCCATTGATCCCGATCCCTATCCGTCAGATAGTATTTGCGCAGCAAGGGATGATTTTCAAAGTCCTCTTCACCCACACTGCCTGGCACCCGGGTATCGATCAGCGGCCGGTTACCCACATAAGCGCTCGCGTGACGATCCAAGTGACGGTAGTTCATCGCCAACATGACCCGATCCCACCGGGTGCTGCGCACGCCCAGGGAAAAGCCGTGCTCTTCGGTGCGGGCCACCTCGGAGTAGTCCCTGTCGGTCTGGGTGTGCTCGTAGCCCGCTTCCAGACGCAGGCCTCGAGCCAACCGATAGGTAGCATCGGTCGAGGCCTCGCGCTCGGTCAAGCTGTAAGGGCGATTCAGTCGGGCCTCCATAAACGCCTGTTGTGGCGACGCATCACTGCGGACACGCTGATAAACATCAATGGGTGTTTGATTGTCCCGGTCGCGGTAGCCCAGGCGGGCGATCAGGTTCAGCCCTGAAGCGGGGCGGCTGGTCAAGCGAGCCTTTACGTGCGAGGTATTGACTCGCGCATCCAGAGAGTCCCGCGGCAAGGGTTCGACGATGTCAATTTGTGGATTGACAGTATATGGCAGAAACGCCTCATCCTGAGTCTGCCGACCCAAGGCGGCATCCATATGCAGACGGGTACTGCCGGCCAACGTCAGACTGCCATTGACACGCAGTTGATGCGCCTGGTTGTCCGGCTCCAGCGCCATTTGGTTTTGGCCGCCGGGGTAACCCGAGCCCGGCGCCCACTGGGGATGCGCCGCAAAGGGCGTAGGCCAACCAAGGGCACTGTCCCGGTTGTTGAAGAAAGACCCTTGGTAACCCAGGCTCCAGTGATAGCCGGTACCGGTATAGGCCAAAGCGAGCAAAGCGATCTGGGTTTCATAATCGAGGGGCGCCGGCAATAGCAGCGCCCGAACGTTGCCGCCCGTTGCGCCGGTTGCGCCCCCCAGCGCACGAGTCCCCTCCAGGGTATCCCGCCGAAAATCCGCGCTCAGGGTCCACTGGCGGTCCAGGTGATGCTGATATTCCACCCCCAAGCTGCGCCGCTGCTGCCAGAGGTTCACCTCCACAAGGCTTTCTTCCAAACGGGTCATCCCCCCGGTGGTGGCGTCGGTCGCCTCCCAACCGGGCGGTAATCTTTTGGAACCGGGCCCGCGCAGGGGCGTGAAGGCGTCATCGAACCGGTAACGGGGAACCTCGCGATAGCCCAGGCGCAAGCGCTGGCGGCCCTGCTCACCGGCCTCCAGCTCCACACGGCCGGTGTCCAGCCCCAAGCGTTCGACTTCAAGCCACCAGTAACCGGTCGCACCGCTGGCCGGCTCGGCGCCCGCGCCCAGTTCAACATTCAGCAGCGGCGTCAGCCCCTGTTCATTGACACCGGAGCGATTGCCATACTGATAGGCGTCGTCGCTTAAGTAACCAACACCTATTTCGACTTCACCACTCGAATCTTCAGCGTGAACGCTCCCAGTTCCGCAGATCTCCCCGGTGATCGGTAAAGCGCAAAACAGCCAGAAGTATCGGTTCATCGCCATCACTCCCTTTTCATCGAGTCAGTCCGGAACCCGAAGGGTGGTTGGAACCGTGCACCTGGGTGTGACAATTGCCGCAGTCCTTACCCATCAGGTTGCTTGAGGCGCCATTCGGCGGCAGCCCTAGACCACTTTCCGCATTGCTGGGGTGAAAGGGCGCCATGTGGCACTCCTGGCACAACCAGGGGGTACGGGCCTGCAGTAGGGCTCGGTGGTTTGAGCCGTGGGCTCGGTGGCACTGGGAACAGTCCTCCGCCACGGGGGCATGCTCCCACAGAAAAGGTCCGCGCTTCTCGGCGTGGCATTGATAGCACTGGTCATTGAGCGTGTGTTCGAACATCATGGCCGGGCCCGGCCCACCGTGAGGGTTATGACAATCCGTACACTGCATCTGCCCGGAGCGCAGGGGGTGGCTGAAAGCGTGCTGGATTTCCGCCCGCTGCTGGCGATGGCAAGTCAGGCACTGCTCGGTATTGCCGGCGCTGGCGTTCGTTCGATCCCGCCCCCCGTGGACCTTGTGACAACCGGTACAACTGACCCGGGTGAACTCGTGCAGGCTGCCCTCCCAGTGCGCTCCCGCCTCCCGGGTATGGCAGCTCAGGCAGGCGGCGTCCCGCTTCTCCACCGGGTGGCGCTCATCAAACACCAGGCCGGGCAAGGGCCGACGGCCCTCTTCGTTTCGCCCGAGGTGGGCGGCGCTCGGGCCGTGACAGGACTGGCAGCCGAGCTGGCCTTCGGCGAAAGGAGACGCCTCGTTGCCCACGAAACCGTGAACGCCGTGTATGACATCATCGGCGGGCATGCCGCTGCCGGGCCCATGGCACATCAGGCACACGCGGGGGTCATCCGCCAGGTAATCGGCGCTGTCACCCACCGGTGCCGGAGACAGCTTACCGGGAAATACCAATAAGAACCCGGCGACCAGAAGACAGACGAGCGACGACATTTTCATGAGCAAATCCCTCTTTGTCTGACCCCAAGGCGGCTCCCGCTCTTTGTTCAGACTTTGAGTATAGACCGGTATTCCGCCACCTCGACCTCGTAGCGGCTGTGCTCCTGTAAATACAGACGCATGGCATCGGCGGCATCCGGCTCCCCGTGTATCAACTGAATGGGAGTTTTCGGTGCCAATGCGGAGGCCTGCAGCCAATCGTGAAGCTCCCGGTAGTCAGCATGGCCGGACAAACCATCCAGCGCCGCAATCTGCGCTTTGCAGGGAATATAGGCGCCGTGGATCTTGACCGACTCCGCGCCCGACTGGAGGTGGGCACCGCGGGTACCACCCGCCTGATAACCGGTGAGCAAGAGGGTGTTTCGATGGTTGGGCATCAACCGTTTCATGTGGTGCAGAATGCGCCCGCCGGTCATCATGCCGCTGCCGGCAATAATAATATGTGGGTAGTTGATATCGGCCAGTGCCTTGGACTCTTCCACGCTGTGGGTGTACTTCACCACCTGCGTCATGCGCGCGCAATCCTGATCGGTGAGCCGATGTTGGTCGGCGTGGCGGTGATAAATCGCGGACACATCGATGGCCATGGGACTGTCGAGGAAAACCGGCACGCGGGGAATCCGTCCATCGTCCATCAGTTTCGCCAGCAGATACTGCATGGCCTGCGCCCGCCCCACCGCGAAACTGGGCACCATCAGCACGCCTCCCCGGTTGACCGTGTCGGTCACCACTGCCGCCAACTGCTCCCACACGTCCGCCTCGGGGTGCCGGCGGTCTCCATAGGTGCACTCCAGCAACAGCAGGTCCAGCTCGGGAAGCGGCTGAGGCGGGTACATCAGAACATCCTCACTGCGACCCACATCACCGGAAAAGCCCACTCGCTTGCCTTCGGCTTCAACAATGATACTGGCCGCTCCGAGAATATGTCCGGACGGCTGCAAGCGGAACCGGATGTTGCCGACATTAAATACTTCACCGAAGTCCACCGGTTCGAACAGCTCCAGGCAACGCTCCGCCGTCTGACGGTCATACAGAGGTTCGGGTTTTTCGTGTTTGCTCAGCTTGTGCCGTTCATAGAAGCGGGCGTCCTCTTCTTGTATGTGTCCGCTATCGGGCAGAAGAATGCCGCAAAGGTCACGGCTGGCCCGGTGGGTGTAAACCGGCCCACGGTAGCCCTGTTGATACAATCGGGGGATATAGCCGGAGTGATCCAGGTGCGCATGGGTGAGCACTACCGCATCCAACTGCTTGATATCCAACGGTAAAGACTGCCAGTTGCGCTTGCGCAGCCACTTGTACCCCTGAAACAGACCGCAATCGATCAGTACTTTGGTGTCACCACTTTCCAACAGAAACTTGGAACCGGTGACCGTTTCGGTACCACCGAGAAAGACAATATTCATAGGCGCTCCCGCACTCTGAAGCCCAGTTGACCGGGCATCCCAATACCTTTCATAGTAGTCCGGGAGATCGGCCCCTGTTTTGATCTGCATCAACGAGGCAACCGGCCTCGCACGGCGTCGGCCAAATAGGGACTCAGATCAATGCCATTGGAGGCGTGCGGGACCGAGTTCGTCGTAACAAGGGTTTCAACGCCATCTCGCGTCAGCCTTTCATCGACGCCTTCGGCAAAAATACCGTGGACCGCCACGCAGTCCACCTGTTTCATTCCCGCGGCGAACAGAGCGTCGAGGGTTTTGAGAATCGTGTGGCCACTGCTGATGACGTCGTCAACGATCACTGCACGGCGGTTTTTGTATTGGGACAGATCGGGGAGCGATACCACAACGTCCCGGTCTCCCCGCCGCTCCTTGCCCCCGACAACATAAGGCTGGCCAATTTCGCGCGCAATGGCCGACACCCACTGCTCACTTTCACTGTCTGGCCCCACCAGAAGCAAGGGGCCCTCTTGCCGAGCGAACCACCGCGCGAGCGCCGGCGCGCCGGGTACCACTGAGGTAGGAATCGAATAAATGTCATCAAGGCGACGGTAACGATGCAGGTGCGGGTCCACGGTGATCAACCAATCCACCTGCTCGGACAGCAGCCCGGCAAACACTCGAGAGGTCACCGCCTCTCCCGACTGGAAACGGGTGTCCTGACGCATATAGCTGAGGTAGGGAGCCACCAACCCCACCGACGCGGCGCCCAGCTCTTTTAATGTGGCTGCCAGAAAGGCCAGCGGTAAAAACTGGGCATCGGGCTCCACCAGGTTCACCAGCACCACACAATGCCTGTTGGTCACCGCAGAGACGACCCTCAAATAGGTCTCCCCATCAGGAAACCGTCGAGTCTGGAACGCGCCAGCGTCTGCTCCCAACGCGGTGCGCAGCGGGACCTGCAACGGCAACTCGGGGGTGAGAGAAAACAGTATAGGACGCATCGATTCAGGCCTCAGAGTAGCGGGACAGGCAGACGCTGCACTCAGTGGGACGCTTGCATGAGAAAGATGTCCCGATTGTCGCGATAGAACGCCAACGCATAGGCCAGTTCCCCACCGCTTTCAGCGTACAGGGTCGCCAGGGAGTCTCCAGCCTCGACCGTATCGCCCAGTTTGGCTCGCAGGCGCAGCCCGGAAACCGGCGCCTTTGGCGCGCCGGCGAGCTTGGCCAGTAGCGCCAGACGGCGGTTGTCCACACGAGCCAGAACGCCCGCCACAGTGGCATACAATTCCGTATGAAAGGGCGCGGAAGGTACCGCCTTGAGACCGCCCTGCGCACGGCAGATACGCTGAAACTGCTCCCAGGCGCGACCGGACGACAGCGCCTCGCGGGCCTGCGACAGACCGTGCTCGAGAGTCCCTCCCCCCGCCATGGCCAAAAGATGGGCGGAGAGAAAAACGGCACGTTCGAGCAAGTCCAGCGGTGCATCCGGTGAGTTTTTCAGAACCGCCAGCACATCCCGAGCTTCCTCGGCCGGGCCTATACCGTTGCCCACCGTTTGCCGTCCATCGGTAATCACACAACGCAAATGCAGTTTCAACGCGGCGGCCACGGTGTAGAACAGGTGGGACAAACGCTCGGCATGAGCACGGTCGCGAACCTTGGCCGTGGGGCCTACCGGAATATCAATCAACACATGGGTGGAGCCCGCCGCCACCTTTTTGGAGAGTACCGAGGCCACCAACTGCCCGTCACTGTCCAGGTCCAGGGCTTTCTCCACACGAATCAGCAAGTCGTCAGTGGGGCTGAGCTGCACTCGTCCACCCCAGATCAGGCAGGCGCCAGTCTCCTCCACGGTGGCCCGCATTTGCTCCAGATCGAGGTCAACCTCGGTTAGCACCTCCATGGTATCGGCGGTACCGGCGGGCGAGGTAATGGCCCGGGAGGAGGTCTTGGGTATCATCAGGCCGAGTGAGCTGACAATGGCAATCACTATCGGCGTGGTGCGATTGCCCGGCAGGCCGCCAACGCAATGCTTGTCGAATACCCGTTCCGCCTGCGGCCAGACCAGCTGTTTTCCCACCGCGACCATGGCACGGGTCAACGCCACTACCTCCGGTGCACTCAAGCGATCTCCCGCGCAGGCGGTGAGGAAACTGGCGATTTCGATATCCGAGTAACGGCGCTCGCTGATGTCCGCGATGATCGCCCCCAACTCGTCGCCATTGAGTTCATGGCCGTGAATTTTTTTGCGCATCACTCGCAAGGAAGCAACCACCGGAGCGTGCGCCACACTCACGGGTTGATCCTCTTCAAGCCCCAGGTAGCGCCAGGCGCTGAGGGAAAAACCAATACGGCCCGGCGCCAGGACCCGGCCCGTCACAATATTCAAAGTGGCGATGATTTTTCGCTCGCCCGCTCCTACTTCAAGCCGGGCGTTGGCCGAGAAGCCTTCCGACACGCAGACGTGGCAGTCACTGCGCATGTAAACCACCGGCTCCTCGTGGGTGTCGATACCCATATCCACCGCGAGCAGCCGGTCATCGTTTATACCGTTTTCTTTCATGGACAGCCTCAAGCCCTGCCCCATAAAGGGGAACTATCAAGGCATCAGCATAGCGCCAAATCACCCCTTAACCATTGACTTGAGTCAACCACCGGGTGGGTGGCTATTGCGACACCGGCACACGCAGCAACGCATCCACCGCCGGCTTCGGGCTGCCGTCGCGATTGAACAACAGCGGGTAGTTGGTCCGGTTCTCGATGGGATAGTTGTTCTTCCAGGACATATCGTCCTCCACACCCCAAAGCGTGACACGGTCGATCTTGTCCCGCTTGCGATAGAACAGCTCGAACAGCTCGCGCCAGCGCTCGGTCAGTTGCGCCTGCACGTCGTCCGGCAAACCGTTCGGATACGGGTTCAAGTACTCCACGAACTCTTCGTTCTGGTACTGGGGATGGAGCATGCCGGTGCCGATAATCTGCCCCTCACGGGTCAGCGGCAGCACGTCTATATCCAACTCGGTGATCATCACTTTCACGCCCAGCTCGGCGTAGGCGTCGATGGCCGCTTCAATGTATTCCATTTTCGGGTAGTTCAAACCCCAGTGCCCCTGAATACCGATGCCGTCAATCCGAATACCCGCTTCCTGCAGCATTTTGACCATCCGGACGATGCCGTCACGCTTCTCCGGACGCCACGCATTGAAGTCGTTGTAGTACAACTCCGTTTCCGGTGCATATTCCTCGGCGTACTGAAACGCCAGTTTGACCATCTCGTCACCGCTGCCAATGCCATTCACCCAGGTAGTGGGCCGATAGGAGCCGTCATCGGCGATGACTTCATTGACCACATCCCACGCATGCACCTCGCCGGCATAGCGGCCCGCTACCACTTTTATATGCTCGCGCATACGCTCTTTCTGTTGCTCTGGGGTATTGGGCTCGCCCTGTTCATTCTGGAAAAACCAGGCGGGGGTCTGGTTGTGCCACACCAGCGTGTGCCCCACGATAAACATGTCATTCTTCTGAGCAAACTCGACGAACTGGTCAGCGGGTGCGAAACGGTAGACACCGGGCTGCGGATTGACCTCTTCGGCCTTCATGACGTTCTCGACCGTCAGAGTATTGAAATGCCGGCGGACGATGTCCTGCGCCACGGCGTCCTCACCGGAGGTAATGGCTTCGTTCACAGCCGTCCCCACCAGAAAGGCGTCTTCATAGGCGGCTTTTAATGTCTCGGCCGGGGCGGTTCGTTCGGCAGCAGGATTGACCTGGCAGGCGCCGAGCGCGGCAACCAGGGCCAATAGCAGGAGTCGTGTCTTCATGGGTTACCTCTTCTTATATCGCAGAGCGCAGGCGGTGGACCGCATGCGTTATAGTCACTTAAACCATTTTGACAGTTTACGCCTCTGTGCAGCCCGGTGCAAAGCGGGGAGACCGCAGATCAAGTACCTACAGGCCCTCGGTGCCATATTGCACGAACCTGGTCGGAGAGGGTCATTGGGTCAAACGGCTTGGGAATTACGTCGAGGGCCCCACAGCTTTTCAGGTGGTCGATTTCGTTGGGCTGGACTTTCGCGGTCATAAAAATGACGGGGGTCTCGGCGGTCGCTGAACGGCGCCGCAAGGCGGCCAATGTGCGAGGGCCGTCCATACCGGGCATCATGACATCGAGAAGCAAAAGGTCCGGCTTGAATGAGTCCGCCGCCTTAATGGCTTCCTCCCCGGAAGAGCACACTTTCAATTCAAACCCGCCCAGACTCTCCAGGGCGATCTGGGCAATGGCCTGGATATCCGGCTCGTCCTCGACGTAAAGTATTCGCTGCAATGAATCCATAAAGCGGTTCCGTCAAAAACCAAACACAGTCGCTCGTCCGAGCGCTACATAACACGATCGCGACCGCTGTTTTTGGCGCGATAGAGAGCGGCGTCCGCCGCCGCGATCAGGTCTTCTTCCTTTTCACCGAGACTCGGGTCCAACACCCCTATGCCGGCGGAGAAAGTACAGTGAAACGTCTTTCCGGCACTGTCAAAATCGATTCGGGCAAAGAGCTTTCTGATATTGTCGAGGATGGTCTCCGCGAACTGCCGATCACAATTAGGAAGAACCACGACAAACTCCTCCCCGCCATACCGACCGACAATATCGGACGCCCTGACGCGCTGCTTAAGCAGGGTGGCCAGAGAGGAAATGACCAGATCACCGCCGGGGTGGCCGTAGGTATCATTCACGGACTTAAAGAAGTCAATATCAATCATCGCCACACTGAGGGGCTGACCATCACGCATCGCCCGGCTTGCCTCCTGCGCCACATGCTCTTTGATGCTGGCATGGCGCAGCAACCCGGTCAGGCTGTCTTTGGTGATCTGGTCCGCCAGTCGGCGCGCCCGTTCAATGCGGGCATGCACCGCCGCCACCAGTTGGGCATCCAGCACCGGTTTGCAGAGAAAGTCATCGGCGCCGAAGCGCATGGCCCGAATTTGTTCGGCCATGTCCGTCTCTGAGGAGAGGTAGACAATAGGCAGGCTTTCCCATTGATCGTACTGACGAATCACCGCAGCTAAATCAGTGCCGGAATACTCGGGCATGTGCAGGTCCATCAACACCAGCTCCGGGCGGAACTGTGTCAACTCATCCATAATGCGATCGGCTTGCCGGAGTACCTTCACCGTCATCCCTGCACCTTCAAGCACCAATTTGTAGTGCTCCGCCAAAGCATCATCGTCATCCACCACCATGACCCGCTCGGGCGGCGCTGACAGCCTCGCCAGGGCTTGATCAATACGGGCTGTCAACTTGGGCACACTGAGCGGCTTTACGAACAGTCCCACCGCCATTTTCTTGGCGGCGAAAACACGGAAGTCAAACCGATCCTCCTCCGCCAGAAACAGCACCTGAATCCTCTGCTCCTCAAGCCTCTGGCAGAAAGCTTCCAACGCCTGCCGTTGGCAAGCGTCATCGTAAAAAGAGGAAAGGTTGATGAGCACCAGTTGCGGCCCCTCGACCGTTCCTGCACTTACCGCCGACAGCGGGTGTTCAAAGTGTTGCAAGCGGTAGTTGAAAGGGCTCAGTTGACGCTCCAGAGACGCAAACTCCGAGGGCGCCGACTCCAACACCCCTATCAGGGACTTTTGCCCTTCCACGGGCACGCGAGCTGCCACAACGTCAACGCGCTTGCCGTCGGGCTCAACAATGACCGCCGAAAGGCGCGAAGACATGGGTTTGAGCCAGTCCAAATTCGCGTGCTGGAGCGTTTTCCCATCGTTAAGCAGAGCCTTGACCTTCTGCTCAAACTGGCGGGCTTCATCGCTGAGCGGCAATTGGCCGAGCGTCCCGGCACTGCCTACCATACGGTGTAACAGCATATAAATATTTTGAAGGCGATCCCGCCTATCATCTTCCTCTAACAGACGGCTGACCTCGTTTGACAGGTCCAGAAGCCGCTCGGGCAGCGAACACCAGAACTCCCATCGTTTTTTCGCCAGTTGTTCCTGAAAGAACTGCTCGTTTTTTGGAGGTGCCATGGTGTCCGCCTCTCGTGTTCTGCAATCAGTACGTTCGTCCTTCTTGTTTGTTTCCTTCAATGCCACTCTCACATCGATCTGCCTCTCGACAATCATCACTAACCGGCGCTACCGCCCCATCCAGTAGGTCTCGATCACTTTTAGCCGCTCCCGTATCGACAGATCAGGGGTTAGGCGCGGCGGCAGTCGCCTCTGGAGACGGAATATCGACATAGAAGAAGGCGCCTTCGCCCTCCCTGGACTGGTAATCCACCGTGCCCTTCATTTGTTCCACCAGTTCGCGGGTAATCGCCAGCCCGAGACCGGTGCCGCCCCGTTGGCGGCTGTCGGAGGCATCGACCTGGGCGAACTTCTGGAAGAGCCGAGGCCGGAAAGATTCGGGAATACCGGGGCCGCAATCCCGAACCCCCACTCTAACAACGTCACCCCGGGACTCGACCGATACGGTTACCGTCCCATGCTCTGGCGAATATTTGATGGCATTGGATAACAGATTCGCCATGATCTGCTCAAACCGTTGGGCATCAACATTGGCCGTCGGGTCCTCATCCGGAGCCAGCAGCGATAGCTGAACACGGTACTTATCCGCATACCCCTGAATGTTATCCATGCTTTGAGCCACCAACTCCCGCAAACGGCATGGCTTCACGTAAAGCTGCATATTTCCGGAAACCAGTTTTTCCATATCCAGAAGGTCGTTAATCAGATGCGTCAATCTCTGACTGTTCTTGTGAGCGATGGTCAGCATATTCTTGGTTGCCGCCGTCAATTCACCCAACCCCCCGTTGAGAGCCAAGCCGAGGGCGCCGGATATAGACGTAAGAGGCGTTCGCAGCTCATGACTCACCGTGGAGACAAACTCGTTCTTCAAGCGCTCGATGCGCTTGCGCTCGGAGATATCCTCGATAATCGACCAGATTAACCGTCGCCCGGCCGAGTCTTCCACCAGAGTGCCATTGAGCATGACCGGGTAACGTTCACCATCTTTTCGAATGTACTCCTTTTCATAAGGGCCGTATTGGCCTCGATCCCGCAGTGACTCAAGCTGTTCGAGCTCCTTCTTCTCATACTCTCTGGGCGTCAACGCCCAATAACTGAGCGCCAGAAACTCTGACCGCGAGTAGCCTGCTGATTGAGCCAGCGCATCATTCACTTCCAGAAACTCGCCGGTTTCAAAATCGTTCAAGGCGATACCGATTGGGGAGAGCTCAAACAGAGCCCGCAGCCGTGTTTCACTCTCCAGTAGAGCCTCTTGAGCCCGCTTCTGTTCGGAGATGTCGTGGATGGTTCCATGCCAGACAATGGAACCGTCGGCTAACCGTTCAGGGGTGGCGTTGCCCTCCACCCAACGATAACCTCCTCCCTCTCGATGCACCCGATACTGAACATGCCAGACCGACATGCTTTGCGCAGACGCCTCAATGGTCGCCTGAACGTGCGCCAGGTCGTCAGTATGTATTGCGTTAAATACCGCACTGGCGTCCTCTTCGATTTCTTCCGGGGTCAGCCCGTAGATATCTTTTACGCCGACGCTGCAGTAGGGAAAGCTCGTGCGCCCGTCTGGATGCCGTTGGAACTGATACATCATTCCGGGGAATTGCGTGGCCAGCTTCGCCAGCCGTTGCTTTCCCTCAAACCGATCAATCGCCGCACCTACCCAGCGTGCTAACAAGCGCACGAACATGCGGTCCGACTCACGAAACGGGGAGGTTTTTGCATGCGGCGAGGAAAAGTTCAGCGTCCCGTAGCGTCGCCCGCCCGCTTCAATAGCGGCACCGATGTAGGATTCCAGAGCAAAAGACTGATAACAGGGGTGCCCACGGTACGGGGAGTGCCCCATATCCTCGATCGCCAATACGTCTTGAGCCTCGAGAGTCAGGCTGCAGTAGGTTTGACCCAGGTCGAACGTCTGGTGTGCCTCCAGGCCAGCGCCAGAGGGCGCAGTGAACCAACCGATGCGGTAAATATCCTCAAAAATTTCACTGACAATACCCATTTCCAACCCCAAGAACCGTGTACCAAGCTCCAGAGCTTTCTCAACTTGCTCCGAGATGGATAGGGTGGGGTTGGCTGCGATATCGTTCAGGGTGGTCAGGGCCCGAATCTGATGCTCCCGCTCGCTCTGGGCCTCCATCTCCCGGGTGATGTCAGAGTGGGTGCCGTACATCATCAACGGTTCCCCAGCCCTGGTCCAGGTCATCACGCGTCCGCGGTCGTGGACCCAGATCCAATGACCGTCCTTGTGCCGCATCCGGCAACGGCAGTCATATTCGGGTAGCTCGCCCCGAAAGTGACGATCCAGCAAGTCGGCGGAGCCTTGCAGGTCGTCAGGGTGGGCCAGGTTCAACCAGGTGTTGATATCAACCGGCTCCAACTCTTCGAGACGGTAACCCACGATCTCCGCCCACCGCTCGTTGAAAACGGTGGCACCGGTTTGGATGTTCCACTCCCAGGTGCCTGTCCGCGTACCTTCCAGCACCCAGGCCAATCGGCCCTGGCTCTCCTCCAGCGCCTTGGCTCGCTTTCTCTCGGCGGTCACCTCTCCCATCAGCACCACAATCTCAAAGTCGCTGATTGGACGGACCCGCACTTCGTAAATGCCGACATTCGGCCCATTCGCCAGAACCACCTCCCGAGTGATGATGTCGTTACCATAAACAGCGCGGGTGACCATCTTCTGTATAGAAGCGGCCGCCTCGGGAGGTAAAATGGAAGCCAAAGAACGCCCGCCGATATCCACCCCGAACAGCGGGCGCTGTCCGCCTGAGGACAACACGGTTCCCCGCCGGTCGACGACAAAGGCCGTGTCTGGAAAAGCCTCTAGAACCGCGTCTCGCTCGTCAGTATGTCGGGCGACGTCTTCGCCCTCCAGCAACCGATTCAAAAAGCGCTGAAGCTCCTGCTCCACGGCGCCGGCCAGGTCACGAAGTGCATTGCGTTCTTCAGTCGATAGGGTTCGGGGCTCGCGATCGATGATGCACAGCGTTCCAACACGCACCCCCAAACCCACCCTAAGGGGTGCCCCCGCATAGAACCGGATATGAGGAGGGCCCACCACCAGCGGGTTGTCATGAAACCGGTCATCCTTCCGTGCATCCGACACTTCCAGGATGTCATCGGCGAGGATGGCATGACCACAGAACGAAATAGAGCGGCTGGTTTGGCAAGCATCCAGCCCCTGGCGTGACTTGAACCACTGGCGCTCCTCATCAATAAGGGAAACCAGAGCCATATCCACACCGAACATATATCTGGCGAGGCGGGTCAGTCGATCAAAGCGCTCTTCGTCCGGTGTGTCGAGGATGTTCAGGTCGTGCAGCGTTTTTAAGCGTTCTTTCTCATTCCAGGGAAGGTCTGGCTCTCTCATTGTCACTCTCGGTGCGAAAACAATCTGTCCTGCTAAGACTTTAGCAGGAATCACCGAGAAAGACAGAGAGAAAGGCGCTCGGGGAAAGCGCCAGACGTGATGGTTACGCTCGCACCGCCTCCGGGTGCTCGCCCCGAAGCTTGGTCACATCCGCCCGCGGCGGCGCGCCGAACATGCGGCTGTATTCCCGGCTGAAATGCGAAGGGCTTTCATAGCCGACCCGGAAACTGGCGGTCGCCGCTTCCATGCCCTCGCTCACCATCAGCCGACGCGCCTCATGCAGGCGCAGCCGTTTCTGAAATTGCAGGGGTGACATGCGTGTCACCTGTTTGAAGCTGTGAAAGAGCGCCGACTCACTCATGTTGGCCTGATCCGCCAGTTCACGGACCCGCAGTGGCTCGGTAAAGCGGTCTTTCAGCAGCGCAATGACCTTGGCGATACGATGCGCCTGGCTGTCGACGCTGGCGAACTTGCGCATGCGCGGACCGATTTCCCCCATCAGCGCGCGGTAGATAATTTCCCGGCGGATCAGCGGCGCGAGAATGCGGGCGTCCCGGGGGTTGTCCAGCAAGGCGACCAGCCGGGCGATCGCCTCGACCATTTCCGGCTCCGCGCGAGACCGACATAAACCGCAGTTCGCCTCACCGGAAGGACAATCGGAAAACTGGGCGTCTTCACCCATATCCAAAATGACACTGGTGACTTCCTTGGGCTCAATGCCAATGCGAACACCCAGGTAAGGCTGTTCGGGGGAGGCCTGTGTGACCTGCCCCAGAACGGGCAAGTGCACAGAAGACACCAGGCAATGCATCGAGCTGTATACCAGCTCCTTGTCCCCCAGCCAGATCGTCTTGCTGCCCTGGACGATGAGGTGCAGTGACGGGTCATAGACAGAAGACATGCACATGGTGGGCTTATCGGTGCGCACCACATCCAGGCCGGGAATGGCGGTGGTTTGAATGCCATTGCCCGGTGCCCATTTCAGCACATTCTTCGCCAACGCCTCGCGGGCCACGAGTATTTTACGATCCGGACTGGCGCCATCCAGCCCCAACTCTTCGATCAAACTTCGGTGCTCAGTCACGGTCAATACCTCCCGACAACATCAGTCCAGCAGTATACTCCGCCACCCGACCAATTATGTCGTCAAACCCCGCCATTGCAGAAATAGGCAATCAAGCTGGAGGAACCCGCAAGGCAACCTCGTTATAACACCTTCGCCAATTACACTTTATTACAACAGCAAACCCCACCCTGCAGGATCAGGCAATCCAGGCAGAGGAACCCGCTACCGCCCCAAGCCCTCCTCCCGCTATCGTAAACGTCACTCATCACGAACCTTACGAAACAGGGAGCATTTCCATGAAGGCCTCAATAGCGCATTCTCTATCCCGCTCTTTCAAACGCCTGAGTTACACCGCAATGGTGCTGGGGTTGGTCTCAGCCACCATCACCGGCTGCAGCGCCCGCGGTGACGATCCGGTCGCGCCGCCTCCTCCCAAAGTGGAGGTGGCCTCGGTACTGGAGCAGGACATCACACTCTGGGACGATTTCACCGGCCGCCTGGTCGCCCCCCAGACCGTGGAGCTTCGCCCCCGCGTCAACGGCTATATCGACAGCGTCAACTTTGAAGAGGGCGCCCTGGTCCACAAAGGCGACACGCTTTTTGTGATTGACCCAAGGCCCTATCAGGCCCGGGCCAATGCCGCCGAGGCCGAACGGCAGCAGCGCCAAAGCCAACTGACATTGGCGCGCAGCGAAGCCGAGCGCGCGGAACAACTACTGAAGAATCAGGCCATCTCCCGGGAAGAGTTCGATCAACGCCAGGCGCGACTGCAATCGGCCCAGGCCGCACTCAGCGCCGCCGACGCCGCATTGGAAAGCGCGATGCTGGAGCTGGAATACACCCAGGTGAAAGCGCCAGTGTCCGGTCGCGTGGGGCTGGCCCATATCACCGAGGGCAACCTGGCCGGCGCCAATGAGACCCTGCTGACCACCATCGTCTCGATCGACCCGATGTACGTGTACTTCGAAAGCGATGAAGAGACCGCCAGAGGCGTTCTTCAGAGCATACAGAACCGGGGCTTTCAGACCGTGCAGATTGGTCTGGCGGGCGACCCGGGTCACCCCCACCAAGGGCAGATCGACTTTGTCGACAACCACCTGAACCCCCAGACCGGCACGCTTCGACTTCGGGCTCGCCTTTCAAACCCGGACGGCCAATTGAAGCCCGGTCAGTTCGCGCGCGTGCTGATGCCCATCCAATACCTGACCGACGCCCTACTGGTGGATCAGAAAGCGGTATTGACCGATCAGGACCGTCGCTTTGTGTATGTGGTGACCGAAGACAATCGTACTGACCGGCGACAAGTGGTTACCGGTCGACGCTCGGGTGGCCTTTTGGTGATTGAAGAAGGGCTTCGCGCCGGCGAGCGGATCGTGATCAACGGTTTACAAAAGGTGCGGGCCTCGGGGGTCGAAATCACCCCACAGATCGTGGCCATGGACCGGGAAAGCGACGCCCTCGCTGCCACCCCTTAACCCCACCTGCTTCACCCTCTGTTCTACTTTTTAGCGGGCACCGAACCGGTGCCCAGGGAGCGTATTGTCATGAACTTTTCCCGTTTCTTTGTCGACCGGCCGATTTTTGCATCGGTGTTGTCGATCATTATTTTCGCCGTGGGGCTGATCAGCATTCCGTTGCTGCCCGTGGGCGAATACCCCGAGGTGGTCCCCCCGAGCGTACAGGTCACGGCCCGCTACCCCGGCGCCAACCCCACCACCATTTCCGAAACCGTCGCCACGCCCCTGGAGGAAGCCATCAACGGCGTGGAAAATATGATCTACATGAAATCCGTGGCGGGCAGCGACGGCACCCTGATGCTGAACGTGACTTTCGAACTGGGCACCGACCCGGACCAGGCCCAGGTGCAGGTCCAGAACCGCGTCACCCAGGCACTGCCGCGCCTGCCGGAAGACGTTCGCCGACAGGGCGTCACCACCCAGAAACAATCTCCCAACCTGATGATGGCCGTGCATCTGGTCAGCCCGGATGACCGTTTCGATGCGACCTACATTCGCAACTACGCCGTGCTGCATATTCGTGACGAACTGGCCCGCATTCCCGGCGTGGGTGAAGCCGGGCTGTTCGGCTCGGGCGATTACGCCATGCGCCTCTGGGTGGACCCACAACGCGCAGCGGCGTTGAATATTACCGCCTCGGATATCGCCCGGGCCGTACGGGAGCAGAACGTGCAAGTCTCCGCCGGCCAGTTGGGCGCGCCGCCCATGCCGGACGGCTCCGATTTTCTGATTTCCATTAACGCCCAGGGTCGGCTGGAGTCGCCGGAAGAGTTCAGTGATATTGTGTTGAAAACCGGCGACAACGGTGAAATCACCCGCCTGCGCGATGTCGCCCGCATTGAGTTGGCCTCCTCCCAGGATGCCTTGCGAGCCTTGCTCAACGGCAAACAGGCTGTGGCCCTTCCCATCTTCCAGGCACCCGGCTCCAACGCTCTGGAAGTTTCCGCCGCCGTGCGCGAAAAAATGGCCGAGCTGGACCAGCAATTCCCCGAGGGGCTGGAATGGGAAATCGCCTATGACCCGACGGTGTTTGTGCAAACCTCAATCAATGCCGTGATCACCACCCTGCTTGAAGCGGTGTTTCTCGTCGTTCTGGTTGTGGTGCTGTTTCTGCAAACCTGGCGCGCGTCCATTATTCCTCTGCTCGCCGTTCCGGTGTCGATTATTGGTTCCTTCTCCGTTTTATTGATGATGGGGTTCTCCATCAATACGCTCACGCTGTTTGGTCTGGTACTGGCCATCGGTATTGTCGTGGACGATGCCATCGTGGTGGTGGAAAACGTCGAGCGCAATATTGAAGAAGGGCTTACTCCGAAAGCGGCAGCACACCAAGCCATGCGTGAAGTGAGTGGCCCGATTATCGCCATCAGTCTGGTGCTCTGTGCGGTCTTTATCCCCATGGCCTTCCTGGAAGGCATTACCGGGCAGTTCTATCGTCAGTTCGCCATGTCCATCGCCATTGCGACGGTGATTTCCGCCATTAATTCACTGACCCTCTCGCCCGCCCTGGCAGCCACCCTGCTCAAGCCCAGAGACGCCGACAAGGACTTGCCCGCGCGCGTGATTGACCGTCTGTTCGGCTGGATTTTCCGGCCTTTCAACCGTTTCTTCCACCGCAACGCCGAACGTTACCAGGGCTTCGTGGGCCGCAGCCTGAACCATCGCGGCATTGTGTTTGCGGTGTACGCAGCACTGCTGGCGGTCACCGTATTGATGTTCAATCAGGTCCCCGGTGGTTTTATTCCGACCCAGGACAAAACCTATCTGGTCGGTAGCATCCGTTTGCCCGAAGGCGCCTCACTGGACCGCACCGAAGCGGTAGCCCGTGAAGTCAGCGACATGGCCCTGGCCACTGAAGGCGTGGCCCACGCCGCCGGGTTTGTCGGGTTCAACGCACTGCAACGCAGCAACACGCCCAACGTCGGGACCGTGTTTATTCTGTTTGATGACTTCAGTGAACGGGACCGAACCGCGCAGGAAATCGCCGCCGAGCTCAATGGCAAACTGGCGGGTATTCAGGAAGGGTTCGCGGTCACGTTTATGCCGCCTCCGGTGTTCGGGCTGGGTGCCGGCTCCGGTTACTCACTCTATGTGCAGGACCGCACGCGCCAGGGCTATGGCGAACTGCAACAGGCCACCGATCAATTGGCCGGTGCATTGAGCCAAACGCCAGGGCTCAGCTACCCGATCAGTTCCTACCAGGCCAACGTGCCGCAACTCGATGCGGACATCGACCGGCTGCAGGCGAAAACCCGTGGGGTGTCCATGGACGAACTGTTTACCACCTTGCAACTGTATTTTGGCTCGCTCTATCTGAATGACTTCAATCAGTTCGGGCGCACCTACCGGGTGATTGCCCAGGCCGATGCGTCTTTCCGCGATGAAGTCAGCGATCTCAACCACCTGTATGCGCGCAGCGACACCGGCGCCATGGTGCCCCTGCATACCATGGTGAGTCTGGAACAGAGCTTCGGGCCGGACCCGGTGATCCGTTACAACGGTTACCCCTCGGCCGACTTGATCGGACAGTCCAATCCCTCCGTGCTCTCGTCCACACAGACGTTGGACAAAGTGCGCGAAGTGGCGGAGCAGACTCTACCCAGCGGTATGACCGTGGAGTGGACCGACCTCAGTTTCCAACAGGTCACGCAAGGCAATGCCGCGATGGTGATTTTTCCGCTCGCGTTGCTGTTGGTGTTTGTGGTGCTCGCGGCGCTCTATGAGAGCTGGATACTGCCGCTGGCGGTGATTCTGATCGTGCCCATGTGTTTGCTCGCTGCCCTGTTCGGCGTCTGGCTCAGCGGGGGCGACAACAACATTTTCGTACAAGTCGGTCTGGTGGTGTTGATGGGCCTTGCCTGTAAGAACGCCATTCTGATTGTGGAGTTCGCCCGGGAGCTGGAGCTGCAGGGCAAAGGCATTGTCGAGGCGGCGATGGAAGCCTGCCGACTGCGGTTGCGTCCGATCATCATGACCTCGGTGGCCTTTATCGCTGGTGTCGTACCTTTGGTACTCGCGACCGGGGCCGGTAGTGAAGTACGCAGTGCCATGGGCATTACCGTGTTTACCGGCATGCTCGGCGTAACGCTTTTTGGTCTGGCACTGACGCCCGTGTTCTATGTCGCCTTGCGTTTGATCGCCTCCGATAAGCCCTCCACAGAAGAACACCCGCACGACGCCATTGAACTGACAGGAGAAACCGCTCATGCCTCATAACCGACTTCTGCCGGTCACCCTCGCACTGTTGATCAGCGGCTGCGTCGTGGGACCGGATTATCAAGCCCCGTCCCGGGACTCTCTCGGGGTGGACTTGCCCGAACACTTTCACGAAGGCGAACGCAGCAACGCCCGGGCGTATTCCGACCGGGCGTTCTGGGAAGGCTTTCAGGACCCGATACTGGCCGACCTTATTGACCGGGCGCTCGAGCAAAACCGCACACTGGAAGCCGGGGTGGCGCGTTATGAGCGTGCCGCCGCCCTGCTCGGTGCCGCCCGCAGCGAACGATGGCCGCAGTTGAACGCCCAGAGCAACGCAGCGGAACAGTACCCGGCCGATGTGGAACGCTTCGGCGTGGGCGCCGACCGGATCGAAACCTATCAAGTCGGTGCGGCCGCCACCTGGGAGCTGGATCTGTTCGGGCGCCTCAAACGCAACACCGAAGCCCGACAGGCACAGCTCGGAGAAACCCGGGCGGACTTGCAGGCCCTGCAAGTCGCCGCGGTGGGCGAGCTGGCCCGAAGCTACTTTGAATTGCGCGGCCTGCAGCAGCAACGCGCCGTCGCCCAGGAAAGTATTGCCAACCTGGAACAGTCCCTGGATATCGTCCGCGCCCGTCGGGACGCCGGGGAAGCCACCCTGTTCGATGACCTGCGGGCCCAGACTCAACTGGAAGCCACCCGCGCACTCCTTCCCGATATCGAAAGCGGCATTCACGCCCGCCTGCAACGGGTCGCCGTGCTCACCGGGCAGGCTTACGGTCCACTGCATGCACAGCTGACGAACAATGCCCCCTTACCCACCCAACTGCCGAATATTCCCGTGGGCACACCGGCGGACGTGCTGCTGCGCCGCCCCGATGTGCGTGCGGCGGAGCGTCGCCTGGCGGGCGCCACCGCCGAGATTGGTGTGAGCACCGCGGAGCTGTTTCCGCGCCTGAGCCTGAGGGGGTTTATCGGATCGGTGGCCGGAGACACCAGCGAGTTGTTTAACGCCGGTTCTGAATCCCGATCGGTATCGCTGGGTGTGGACTGGACGCTGCTGGATGTCGGTGGCAACCGGGCACGGGTTCGCGCCTCCAATGCGGAGGCCCGGGCGGCGCTGTCGGACTACGAACAGACACTGCTCGAGGCGCTGGCGGAAACCGAAACCTTGTTGGTCCGTTACGATCGCGGGCAGGAACGCACTCAGTCACTCAACGCGTCAACGGTCGCTGCCGACCGGGCAGCCGAGCTCGCGCGCTCCCGCTATGAATTGGGTTACCACAGTTACTTCGAAGTGCTGGATGCGGAACGGGCATTGATTGAAACCCGCGAGGCGTTGGTCCGGAGCCGGACCGATGAGGTGTTGACCATGGTGGGGCTTTACCGGGCGCTGGCCGGCGCCCCGGACGTCCCACAAGTTACGGAAGCAACCACGCAGTCACGATGATGACAAGGGCCAGCACCATCGCAATTCCTCCCAACTTCATAAACGCCGCATTGCGCCGGCGCACGGCGCCCATCCGGGCGGTCACCGACGCGGGGGAAGGCTCTTCAATATTGGTGCTGGCCGGGTCCGCCCCGGCGTAACGGGAGCCGCCCGGCGTGTCTTCATCACCGGGCAGAATGATCAACAGCGCCCCGGCATCGGCGAACGTCCGGCGCCAGTAGTCCGCATCGGATTTGGCCTCGACGGTTTTAAACTCCACCGGTTCGCCCACAAACAACGTGTCGCGAACCTCGTCGGGAGATTGCTTGAGCACGGAGGCCAGCCTGTCGATCACCTCATGGCGTTGAAAGCCCGTGACCACATCACCGGTAAACATCAATCGGTAGCTCGACATTGCTGGCTCCTCTGTTGGATCAATGGGGATCAATTAACTGGTACGGTAAAAGACCGCTTCATGATCACATAGATCCGCCGGGCTTGCACCCGGCGAGGGTTAGCGGAAGGTACGGGAGAGAATCAATCCACCCCAGAGCAGGTTTCGATCACCCGGGCCCCGGCGAATTTCTGAGCTGTGACCACGCAACACATAGCTGATGCGGTAGCCCTCGGAGAAAGCAACGGTATAGCCAAGCCACGCTTCTACCAGAACGGTACGCAATTCACTCCGGTCCAGGGTGACGTCGCTCTCCCGAAATTGGCCCTGCAAGAACGCATTGTAGGCCCGGGCCTTGAGCGAAATGCCGCCCCAGAAATAATGTTCATCCACCGAGAGACTGCTGTTGGTGTAGGAGGACTTCTCACCATAGCTGACCAACTCGGGGTTAAAGGAAGACCACGCCGTATGGTACTGGCCTCCACGCACCGACAGGCTCCAACTCGCTTCGGTCAAATAGCCCACCGAGCCCTGCACCGTGCTTTTGATTTCCAGATTGTTAAACAAGGTGGTGAGGTGCTGTTGGCGGGCAATGGTGTAGCGCGCCGTCGGCTCGCCACCATCGCTTACCTGGTGGGCCCAACCGCGGGCGGTATTGGCCCCAACCACGGAGTGGATTTCGTTCTGCGCATCGCCCACCAGATCCAACCCGAGGAAACCCACGGACAGTGTGCTCTTCCAGGCGACCCGGTGGCGAATGTCGAGCCGCTCACGGGAGTTGGACCAGTACACCAGGCTGGCGTAGGGGCGGTCCCCGGGCAGAGGCTCAGCCACATCAATGTCATCCGGGGTAAAACCGAACATACCCACTTCAATGCTGTGCTTGCTCACACCGACCGGAGAGAGATGGTCAAAGCCGAGCGCGGAATCAAGCCAGGCCAAGGGTTCATCCAGAGAGAACCACCCCTCTTTGGCGGCGCGGCCGGTGTAGGTGAAATTCAGGCCGTAGGTGTAATCCTGGTCCTTTCCGCCGAGCGCCAGGATGTCATTGTCCACCGCCAGCGCCCAACTGGAGCGCTGCGGCTCCGTATAGGGCAAGGAGCGGATGGGGGCGACCGGGCGCTTTTCATCCTCGATCAACCAGGCCACCTGAGTCACAGGGGGCTGGGCGGACGCTCGCACCGGCTCGGAGTTGAGCTCCCCGGAGGCGGCATGAGTGGACGCCAACAGGAGCAAAGCGCCTAAATAGGTGACCGGTCGTCTTTTAATAAAATGGTCCATTTCCACATACCTTTCTTCATGTAACGCTGTAATTTAACCAGAATTAGATGACCGGTCGTCTTTAAAGTATCACCAACTCCACCCCACACCGATCCCCGCTGGGGCCCGTCAAGCGGGTCCGCATTACGTGAGGGTCGGCTCGAGAATTATTGTGGTTATGGAGTCAGTGAGGTCTTCAACAGACCGGCCCTGGGATCAGGCGGCGTCCGCCTGCCCCACCACCGTGGGTAACAGGGCCAGGAACGCATCCAGGGGCTCGCGACACTTGGAGGCTTTCATGCGCATCACCGTGCCCTCCCAGGCGTTGAACAGGAACTCCGCCAACACCGCGGAAGACAGCGGGCTGGTCAGGCTGCCGTTAAGGCGGGCCTCCTCCAGCACATCCTCAATGGCCTGGGTGTTGTTGCGCAGCAGCTGGCGGACTTTCAGGCGAATCTGCTCGCTGGAATCCGACATCTCCTGGCACATGTTGCCGATAAAGCAGCCTCCGGTCACGCCGCTGTCGCAGGCGCCGGTGTAGTCCCGAAAGTACCGGCTCAGGCGCTCCAGCGGCGGAATGTCCCGGTTCTGCAACAGCGCGCGGCTCTCCTGCTCGCGTTCCTCGGTGGCGCGCTCCAGCGCCGCCAGCGCAAAGTCTTCCTTACTTTTGAAGTAGGTATAAAAAGACCCTTTCGGCACCTCGGCGGCGTCGACAATGTCCTTGATACTGGTGCCGTTGTAGCCGTGAGTGGCCATTACCGCCAGGCCAGTATCCAGGAGAAGGTCTTTTTTCTGTTCGCGCTTGTTCATCGCTGTCGGCTCACACTCGTTCATGACCACCAATATATGACCGGTCGTCTGGTTTTGCAAGGAAAGGGCTATGGTACTTTCTTATAAACCTCATAGCTTTGTTTATAAGCGGACCGCAGGAATCATAACCCCATTGCTGTTCGCCGGGCAAAAGCGCCTGATTCAGGCCCTTTTGCCCGGCGACTCACGCATCAGTCGACCGTGGTGAAAGTGACCGCTTGCACCTGCCGAGCGGAGATGCTGCCGCCGGCATAGGCCGAATCGAGCTGGCCAGCCCGTAACTTTACCAGCGTCAAGGTGGTGTCACAGGTGCCCAACAAACGTTCATCGTCAATCGCCCCGGCTTCAATCTGAAGGCTGCCGCTGTCGTCATCGACTGAGGTGCGGTATTGATAGTCGCTGTTGTTGGTGCAAGTGGTGGTCACATCCACTTCAATCGTCACCCCCTCCTCAACCGGCAACCACTCCAGTTGCACCGGGTCAGAAGAGCGGCTCAGCGTCTGATTCGCCAACGGCGAGAGCAGCTGAAAGGCCCGTGGCATGACCACAGTCGACTCCAACGCTTCGGCGGCCCCATCACGCAGAAGCGAGACGGTGTACCGAGCCCCGTCCGGGACGTTGTCCAGGTGACCGTTGTAATACACCCGCTCGGGCACCAAACCACTGAATATATAGGATCGACGATAGCGGTAATCCCCTTCCAACAACCGCTGCGAGTGCGTGAGCTCCGAGAGCGCTTCGAACCAATCGCTCCCCAAGACTTCTTCCCGAAGATTGACGCCTGTGGTGAACCAGAGATCATCCCCGTCCCCCAGTTCGACGTAATCGTCACCGTCATAATAATCATCGTCGCGGCTAGCGGGCGGCCTGAGCAGCTGCACGCTGGCGTGTGCTGAGCCTTGCTCGGGGTCCGCGTGCACCTCAATCGTGGCTTCTATTTCCCCGGTCGGGAGGGACTGTGAGGAAACCACCGAATCACTGCCACCACCACAGGCATAGAGCAATCCCGCTAACACCAAACATAGAGCGGCTTTTCCGGCACTGCGAATAAGTCCCAACATTATTTTTCTCCCTATTTATCCTAAAACGAAAACCGCAAGCCAACGGACAGTGCGGACACATCGCTACCCATCTGATCATTGAGATACAGGTAGCCTCCTTTCACAAACAGACCATCGACCACTTTCTTGGTCACCGCCAGCTCCAGGAAAGGCTCCCATTCGGTTTGCCGCCCAAGGGTACGCCCACCAAGCCGCGCCAGAGACTTGAGCTTGGTGGCGCCCAACCCCAGCTCCCAGTCCACAACCCGGGTCGGGAAGCGGCGCACCGCTTGCAGGTAGTAACCGCTCATTTCCACACTGGCCGCCGTAGGTGCGGATTCCAACTCAAACTCGCCCACGTCGAGGTACCCGGCCCGAGCCACCCAGTCCCCGATGACATAGCCAAGCGACGCGTTGGCAAACCGATCCGATTCGTACCCGGAGGCGGACGGAAAAGACCCGCCCACAGACCCATCCAACTCCACTTGAGCCGTGGCGGGCACCGCCATCAGCATCCAGAGAGCGGTTGAGAGGAAAATGAAGTATTTCGACATTGTATTGTCCTTTACTGTTTGGGTTTATTGTTTGATCTTGCTCACTAGCGGGCAAACACCACCGTCTTGCTGCCATTGAGCAACACCCGGTGCTCGGCGTGCCAGCGCACGGCGCGGTTGAGCACCACGGCTTCGATATCCCGGCCAATCTCGGCCAGGGCATCCGGCAGGTTCACGTGGGAAACGCGCTCCACCGATTGCTCGATAATCGGCCCCTCGTCCAGGTCCGCCGTCACATAATGAGCGGTGGCGCCGATCAGCTTCACACCCCGGTCGTAGGCCTGATGGTACGGCTTGGCGCCCTTGAAGCCGGGCAGGAAGGAATGGTGAATGTTAATGGCGCGGCCGTTGAGCTTGCGGCACAGGTCATCGGAGAGGATCTGCATGTAGCGGGCCAGCACCAGGCAGTCCGCGTCCTCTTCCTCAATCATCTTCCAGATTTGCGCCTCCTGCTCGGCCTTGGTGTCCGGCGTGACCGGCAGGTAGTGAAACGGCAATTGGTACCACTCGGTCAGGTCCCGCATCACTTCGTGGTTGGAGACCACGCCGACGATATCGATGGGCAGGGAGCCGTTCTTCCAGTTGTTCAGCAGGCTGTTCAGGCAATGCCCCCACTGGGATACCGCAATCAGCACCCGGGGCTTGCAGTCCACATCAAAAATGTCCCAGTCCATGGCGTACTGATCCGCCACGGGTTTGAACAGCTCATTGATGGCCGCCAGCTCGTAACCTTGCGGGCACTCGAACACCGTGCGCATAAAAAAGCGGCGTTGGGTTACGTCTTCAAACTGGGAGGATTCGCGGATGTTGAAGCCGCGCTGGGCGAAGAGGCTGGCCACCGCCGCGACAATGCCCTGGGCATCCTGACAACTGAAAGTGAGTACTATCTCCCGCACACCGGCCATGGGTCCATTCCTGCTTGTAAGTGATTACTATGAATAGAAAAGGCTGCAAGCCTACTGGATTCGGGACAAACGGCTCAAGTGTTTTATGGGCTGGCCAGTGGCAGTACCAGCACCAACACAATCGGCAGCACCAAAAAGGCCAGCAACGTGGACATCAGCACCATGGCCGCCACCTCCTGGGGCGCCCGGTCGTAGCGCAGCGCCAGCAGGTAATTGAAAATGGCCACCGGCATGGCCCCCTGCAGCACCGCCACGCCCAGCGCCTCGCCTTCCAGCCCCAAGAGCAACGCCGCCAGGTACCCCAGGCCCAAACCGCCCAGCACCCGAATGGAGCTGAACAACAGGCTGCGCCTCCAGGCCACCAGTTTGAGCCGGGCCAGGGAAACCCCCAGGGTCATCAGCATCAGGGGAATGGCAAAGCCGCCCATCAGGTCCACGGTGTTGCCCAGCCAACGCGGCAGGTCGGTATCGGTGACCAGCAGCGCCACCGCCACCACCATGGCGTAGAGCACCGGCTGGCGTACCAGGGCTCCCAACCGGGCGCCAAGCCCTTCCGCCCGGGAGACCAGCATAATGCCCAGAGTAAAGGTGCTCAGCATCATCACCATAAAGGAGGCCATCGCCAGGGCCAGGCCGGTTTCCCCGAAAGCGAACAGACACAGGGGCAGGCCCAGATTGCCGTTATTGGGGAACAACAGCGAAGGCAGATAACGGATGGGGTCGAGCTTCAGCCAGCGGATTAGCCCGTAGCCGAGCACCAGCATGCTCACGATGACGAACCCGGCCGCCAGGGCGACACCGCCCATGATGCGCGGCTCCACTTCGACCCGCGCCATCACCGAGACGATCAGGCAGGGGGTGGCAATGTTCATCACCGCGCGGGAAACGAACTCAGAGGGGTAGTCCGTCCCCGAGCGTACCCAGACGTAGCCGATCGCCGTGCCGATAAACAGCGGCGCCATAATGGCAATGAGTTCAGCGAACATGTCGCTCCTTTGACCTAACAGGGACCCAGTTGGGACCTGGCGGGGACCCAGTTGGGACGTAACGGGCCCAAACCGGACCCAACCAACAAGAGGGGACCATTGTACGATAACTGGCCCCTCTTAATATGGTATGTGATCTTTGGCGATAACAGAAAAGTTCGGTAGAATAAAAAAATCTATTCAGTCGCTCGACTGGTTCACAACCCGGCGCCAAGCCTCAGGCTCGCTCAATACGCGGCCCACAGGATAGTGGTCACTGACCTACCGATTTACGCACATTTTATCCACAGGCATTCCCCGTTTTTGTCCGCTTGCATTCCCATCAAAAGCGCATTATCTTGTATCGCAATCAAACGGCACCCCTATATATAGGGTTTTGGGACGGCCTTGCCCCAAGGCTTTTACTGTCCGCCGACGACCTTGCCACCCCCCTCTTGGTGGCCGCTCACAGTAACGGAATTCAGTTCGCTCTCGGAGACGTCCATGTACACAGAAACCGATCGTAACCCCAGCTCCCAGGCCAAGCCTGAGGGTCAGGCCCCTTCACAGGAACGCAGCGCGGCCAGCCTCTCGGCCACCGCCCCGGGCCAATTGCGTGTGATCAAGCGCAACGGCACCGTGGTCACCTACGATCCGAGCAAAATCGCTGTCGCCATGACCAAAGGCTTCCTGGCCGTGGAAGGCGGCACTGCGGCGGCCTCGCGCCGCGTGCGCGAAACGGTCGAGAACCTCACCAGCCAGATCACCGCCACCTTCAAGCGGCGCATGCCCTCCGGCGGCACCATCCACATTGAAGAGATTCAGGACCAGGTCGAACTGGTGCTGATGCGCTCCGGCGAACACAAAATCGCGCGGGACTACGTCCTCTACCGCGAAGAGCATGCCCGCCTGCGCGCCGAGAAGCAGCCCGGCGCCGCCGCCGGCCCGGTGGAAGACCCGGAATACCCCAGCATCGAAGTCACGCTGGATGACGGCACCAAAGCCGCCCTGGACACCCAGCGCCTGCGCACCATCGTGAACGAAGCCTGCGCCGGCCTGAAGGACGTGAGCGAAAAGGCCATTCTCGACGAAGCCATGCGCAACCTGTATGACGGCGTGCGGCTGAGCGATGTAAACACCTCTCTGGTGATCACCGCCCGCACTCTGGTGGAAAAAGAGCCCAACTACACCTACGCCACCGCCCGCCTGCTGATGGACAAACTGCGCGCCGAGGCTCTGAGCTTCCTGGGCGTGGCCGAGACCGCCACCCAGGCAGAGATGGAAACCTACTACGCCCAGGCCCTGCCCGCCTATATACAGAAAGGGGTAGACCTGGAGCTGCTGGCCCCGGAACTGCTGAGCTTTGACCTGGAAAAACTGGGCAAGGCCATCATCGCCGAGCGCGACCTGCAGTTCACCTACCTGGGCCTGCAGACCCTGTATGACCGCTACTTCATTCACAGCAACGATGTGCGCATCGAGCTGCCCCAGGTGTTCTTCATGCGCGTGGCCATGGGCCTGGCCGTGGAAGAAGACAACCGCGAAGAGCGCGCCATCGAGTTCTACAAGCTGCTCAGCTCGTTCGACTACATGAGCTCCACCCCGACCCTGTTCAACGCCGGCACCCTGCGCCCGCAGCTGTCCTCCTGCTACCTGACCACGGTACCGGACGACCTGCACGGCATTTACGGCGCGATTCAGGACAACGCCATGCTGAGCAAATTCGCCGGCGGCCTGGGCAATGACTGGACCCCGGTACGCTCGCTGGGCGCCTACATCAAAGGCACCAACGGCCGCTCCCAGGGCGTGGTGCCCTTCCTGAAAGTCGCCAATGACACCGCCGTGGCGGTGAACCAGGGCGGCAAGCGCAAAGGCGCCGTCTGTGCCTACCTGGAAACCTGGCACCTGGACATCGAAGAATTCGTGGAGCTGCGTAAAAACACCGGTGACGACCGTCGCCGCACCCACGACATGAACACCGCCAACTGGGTCCCGGACCTGTTCATGAAGCGCGTGTTCGACGATGAAGAGTGGACCCTGTTCTCCCCGAACGACGTGCCGGACCTGCACGACCTGTACGGCGAAGCTTTTGAGGAGCGCTACCGTGAATACGAGCGCATGTGCGAAACCGGCGAAATGAAGCTGTACAAGAAAGTCCAGGCCGTAGACCTCTGGCGCAAAATGCTGGGCATGCTGTTTGAAACCGGCCACCCCTGGATTACCTTCAAGGACGCCTGCAACCTGCGCAGCCCGCAGCAGCACGCCGGCGTGGTGCACTCCTCCAACCTGTGCACCGAGATCACCCTGAACACCAAGGCCAATGAAGAAATCGCCGTGTGTAACCTGGGCTCCGTGAACCTGGCCCAGCACATCGTGGATGGCAAGCTCGACCACGACAAGCTTGAGAAGACCGTTAAAACCGCGATTCGCATGCTCGATAACGTCATCGACATCAACTACTACTCGGTGCCAGCGGCGCGCAATTCCAACCTGCGCCACCGCCCCATCGGCCTGGGCCTGATGGGCTTCCAGGACGCGCTCTACCGCCAGCGCCTGGCCTACGGCTCCGACGAAGCGGTGCAGTTTGCCGACCTGTCCATGGAAGCGATCAGCTACCACGCCATCAAGGCCTCCAGCGAGCTGGCCAGAGAGCGCGGCCGCTACGCCAGCTTTGAAGGCTCACTGTGGAGCCAGGGCGTACTGCCGCTCGACTCCATCCAGAACCTGGCCAAGGCCCGCGGCGACAAGTACATCGAGATGGACACCAGCCAGACCCTGGACTGGGACACCCTGCGCGAGCAGGTCAAAACCGTCGGCATGCGCAACTCCAACGTCATGGCCATCGCCCCGACCGCGACCATCGCCAACATTACCGGCGTGAGCCAGTCCATCGAGCCCACGTACCAGAACCTGTACGTGAAGTCGAACCTCTCGGGCGAATTCACCGTGGTGAACCCCTACCTGGTACACGACCTGAAAGATCGCGGCCTGTGGGACAACGTCATGGTCAACGACCTCAAATACTACGAAGGCACCGTGCAGCCCATCGACCGCGTACCGGACGATCTGAAAGCCCTGTACGCCACCGCCTTTGAAGTGGAGCCCAAGTGGATTGTGGACGCCGCCAGCCGCCGCCAGAAGTGGATCGACCAGGCCCAGAGCCTGAACCTCTACATCGCCGGCGCCAACGGCAAAAAGCTGGACATCACCTACCGCATGGCATGGTTCCGTGGCCTGAAAACCACTTACTACCTGCGTGCCCTGGCCGCCAGCAGCACTGAAAAGTCCACCGTCACCACCGGCACCCACAACGCCGTATCCGCCAACGGTGGCGGCGGCGTCGCAGCCGCAAGCGCCTCGGGAACCAGCGCCGCCAGCAGCAATGGCGAAGCCGCGCCCGTCCCCGCCGCCTGCTCCCTGGACGACCCAGACTGCGAGGCCTGCCAGTAAATACTGAAGGGTGATGTGGCTCCGCAAACCCCGGAGCCACAACACAACCAAAACGGAAACGTAGGGTAGGTAAGCGAAGCGCCACCTACCAATTAAACACCCAAATTCACCCCCCAAACACAGGACAAAAGCGCTATGTTGAGTTGGGACGATTTCGACGCAGCCGAAGAAACGCAACAACAATCCAAACCGGCCCCCCAAGCTCCCCCCAAACCGGAGCCCAAAGCCGCCGTGAAGGAACCCGCTGCCAGCTACGACAGCGCCCCGGCCGAAGCCGCCGCCAAAAGCGACCACGCCAATACCAGCACCGGCAAAGAGTCTGACGCCGTGGCCGAAGCCCGCGAATCCCTGGAGCACCTGGACGTCGCCCCCGGCCTGGAAGAGCTGGAAATGGGTGCCTCGCGCATCGAGGTCGACGACAAGCGCATGATCAACTGCCGCGCTGACCTCAACCAGCTCGTACCCTTCAAATACGACTGGGCCTGGCAGAAATACCTGGACGGCTGCGCCAACCATTGGATGCCCCAGGAAGTGAACATGACCGCGGACATCGCCCTGTGGAAAAGCCGCGACGGCCTGACCGAAGACGAGCGTCGCATCGTCAAGCGCAGCCTGGGCTACTTCTCCACCGCCGACTCCCTGGTGGCGAACAACCTGGTGCTGGCCATCTACCGCCTGATCACCAACCCGGAGTGCCGCCAGTACATCCTGCGCCAGGCGTTTGAAGAAGCCATCCACACCCATGCGTACCAGTACTGCATCGAGTCCCTGAGCATGGACGAGGCGGAAATCTTCAACATGTACCGCGAGCTGCCCTCAGTCGCCGCCAAAGCCGCCTGGAGCCTCAAGCACACCCAGACCCTGGGCGACCCGACCTTCAACACCGGCACCCCGGAAACCGACCAGGAACTGCTGCGCAACCTGGTCGCCTTCTACGCCGTCACCGAAGGCATCTTCTTCTACTGCGGCTTCAGCCAGATCCTGTCCATGGGCCGTCGCAACAAAATGACCGGCGTGGCCGAGCAGTTCCAGTACATCCTGCGCGATGAGTCCATGCACCTGAACTTCGGCATCGACGTCATCAACCAGATCAAACTGGAAAACCCGAACCTCTGGACCCCCGAATTCCAGAAAGAAGTGACCCAGATGGTTCTGGAAGGCACCGAACTGGAAATCGCCTACGCCCGCGACAGCATGCCCCGCGGCGTACTGGGCATGAACGCCGGCATGATGGAAGAGTACCTGCACTTCATCGCCAACCGCCGCCTCGCGCAGCTCGGCCTGAAAGAACAGTACCCCGGCGCCCAGAACCCCTTCCCCTGGATGAGCGAAATCATGGACCTGCGTAAGGAGAAGAACTTCTTTGAGACGCGCGTGACGGAATATCAGGTCGGTGGTGCGTTGAGCTGGGATTGATTCCCGTCTCCCGAAAGACAGACATGGCCTGGGCCAAGGAGCGGCCCGACCTACCCCACTACATCCAACCAAAGCCTTGACCATGGCTTTCAGGTAACGATGGCCACCGCAAACACACATCGTGGCGCCCTTCCCGAGTGAGCATCCGCTCGCAGTACTCCATAGCACTGGACGCCCCTCTCTTCGCAAGCTGAGGACAGGTAACAGGAAGATGAACGCGATAGACTCCGAATACCTTGTGAACAACAAACTCTTGGCGGAAGAAGAGCCCGGGGGAACTAGCTGGTCAGCACAAGCGTGCCACCGAAGGGTTTCCATATTGGCCGGGGATATACGTCAAGCCGACGCACTTAAACACGTCAAACCGACGTATTTAAACGCGTCACTTTGACGTTGAATACACTGTTATATGAATAGGAGAAGTAGTCATCGACAATAGATGGACCGTCATTTCAGCAATTGCTGCGTCTGCGATAGCAGCGCTAGCAGCGATATCCACGACGCTTTTTTCGAACTGGAATAGTGTAGAGCTCGAGAAAATGAAAATGCGTGTGGGGCAGGTCGAGGCGCGGCAGTCATATTTTTACAAACGTTGCGATTCAATGAATCAGTTGTTGAAGGAAATGACGCTCAATTTGCAAAATTTGTATTACGGAAACGAAGACGGAAAGATCGATAAAACTCTAGAGCGCATGTCTATATTAAGAAGCAATGCTACATTAGCGAAGAGTTACCTGAGTGAAGAGTCTTTAGATCTGTACATAAAAGGTAATAGCCAGATAGAAAAGCAGAAAGCGAACGGTGAAACGGTTAATCCAAGCAAACCCATTGTGGTATCGATTGCTGCACTGGCCAACGAGCTAAAAAGTTGCAATAGTCCGGGTGTTTTCCCGGCCCTGGGCGAATGAACGCCATATAACCAGTCGGTCAACCGGACGCCAAAAGCGTTTCGCTTTTGGTTCCCTCCGCTGCGCTCCGGCGCCGGTTACCATCAGCGTTAGCGTATTCGTAACATAGGAAAATCACGTATGTCGTGGATTGAATTAAAATATTCAAAGAAGGCAGTTCGGCGCGCTGGCGACTATCTGATTAGCGATGAACTTGATATCGATAAATTTTTTGAAGCTTATGAGATTCTTGATAATTGGCGATCATCACACGAATATCCAATCCAGTCTATGCTTGGGTATTTTAGAAAAAAAGCCTTCGATGTTGACCCAGAATCTGTCGTCGCTAGGAGATTAAAGCGAACACCCTCTATTCTCGCTAAGTTGCGCAGAGAAAATGGGATGAAGCTTGATAGAATGGAAGACATAGGTGGTTGCAGAATCGTGGTCGCGAACAAAAATCAGGTTTACGAGACTCGTGATGCGATCGTAGATGGAAGGACTAGAAATACCCTGCGCCGGCAGAGAGACTATATTAAGCAACCAAAAAAATCTGGTTACAGAGGCATCCACTTAATATATCGCTACAACGGACAGAAGACTCAGTATTCTGCGCATTCCATCGAGCTTCAGATTCGCAGTAAAGTTCAGCATTCCTGGGCAACTGCAGTAGAGGTCGTAGGCACATTTACTCGGCAGGGCCTCAAAGCAAGTCAAGGACACGATGCATGGCTAAATTTCTTCAAATATGCCAGTCTCGCGTTCGAGGACATAGAGAATAAGGCTTTGGCCAAAAATGCAAATTCTCCAGAGAGACTGGAGCTGATAAAGTATATTGAAAGACTTGGTGTTCTGCATAAGTTGAGGGCGTTTGCCGTATCTACACGACATTTGGGCAGAGATAGAAAAAACAAAAATGACTATTTTCTGCTAGTTTTAGACGTAAGTAAGTCGAATATCGGAGTCAGGAGATACTCCAGGGACCATGTTGATTCAGCAACGAAAAGGTATGCTGAGCTTGAAAGGGAATATAAAGAAAACAATGACAAAGATGTTGTACTGGTTTCGGCTGAATCAGTGCATGGTCTGAAAAAGGCGTATCCGAACTACTTTGCGGATACAACGGAGTTCTCAAAAAATATAGAGCGAATAATTGATGCTAACAAGCATTACAGCGGATAAACCGCTGAATGCAGCATTAGCGATATATGGAAAATCTAGCATCTGACTTAGTTCAAATTTTACGGTATTTGTTGCCGGGGTTTCTTGCCGCCTGGGTATTTTATGGCTTTACGTCTTTTGTAAAGCCGAGTCAGTTTGAGCGTGTTGTACAAGCCCTAATATTTACGCTTATTGTTCAGGTGGTTGTGTACATTTACAGGGCTACAGTCATTTCTATATCGGAATACTGGACGTTTGGTTCATGGGATAGGGATATAGAGCTTGTTGTTTCGGTTGCGATCGCAGCGATTCTTGGTTTTACATTTTCCTATTTTTCAAATAACGACAAGTTTCACTCGGTTGTCCGCAAAATAGGCGCTTCGAAAGAGACATCTTATCCATCAGAGTGGTACGGTGAGTTCTCGAATAGGGTGACCTATATTGTGTTGCACTTAGACGGAGAGAGGCGCCTATATGGTTGGCCCAAAGAGTGGCCCTCAAATTCTGAAAAAGGCCATTTCTCTATAGAGCAAGCCTCCTGGCTCGTGGATGGAGAAGAAATTCCTATCACCGGCGTAGAAACTATTCTGATACCTGCAAAAGATGTGCGTATGGTAGAGTTCATGGAAAAAACATGGGAGTAAAGTATGTCAAAAAAATCGTCCAACCCACCACCTCCGGCGCCCCGACCACCAATTCATCGAGGAGTAAATGATGGGTGCAACTCTAATCCGCCACCACCTACAAATGTTCGGCCGTCACCACCTCCAGCACCGCCGCCCAAGCGCTAAAAAACCAGGCAGCGGGACATTTTTTACTCCGCTGCGCTCAAAGCGCAAAATATGCCCCTGCTTGGGACGTTCGGCAATTAGCTCACCTCGAAAAAGTCCAAGGAGTTGTAAAAATGCTACTGAAATCAGCCAAAGTCACTGAATATAAATCAATATGGGATTCAGGTGAGTTCGAGGTTTCTGACATAACCTGTCTCGTTGGTAAAAATGAGGCAGGAAAAACTGCAATTCTTGAAGCCCTCTACAAAGTAAACCCCATAATTCGAAGTGACTCCGGGTTTGATGTGACTGACGATTATCCTCGCGCCTACGTTTCAGATTATGAGGAAGAAGTCAAATACAAAGAACGAGATCCCGCTCAAGTCGTCGAAGCGCACTTTGAGTTTGAGGAAACAGATCGAAAGGGTGCGGAAGAAGTATTCGGACCTAACATTTTTCAGAATTACAAACTCGTTGAATTAGCTTACTATCCAAATCCGAATGACGAGGACCATTTCGAGAAGAAATTTAGAATTTCCTTGAATGATGAAGAAGCTTACTCTTACTTGATTGAGAATTCGGACTTATCGACCAATCTTGCCGATTCTTTAAAGAAAAAGGGGGCCAATCCTTCGCTGATTCTTGCAGAACTAAAAGAGTCCGAAGAGACGGAAGAGACGAAACGGCTTATCCAGATTTTCACTAAAATCACGAGCAGCAATCTCAGGAAATACGTTTACAATCAGTTTATATCCAGTCGAGTACCAAAGTTCTTATACTTTGATGAGTACTATCAGATGGAAGGGCGAGCGAACATAGAAGCGCTTCAGCAACGTGTTGCGGATGATGAGCTCTTGTCCTCTGATTATCCGATGCTAGGATTAATTGGTTTAGCAGGTATTGATCTTGCCGCTATGGCCGACTCCAATCGTACACAAGAGCTAAAGAATAAATTGGAGGGGGCTGGAAACAGATTAAGCAGAAAAGTGCTTAAGTACTGGTCACAGAATAAGCATGTCCGAATGAAAATAGACGTTCGTCCAGCCCAGTCGGGTGACCCGGAGGGGATGCAAAAAGGAACAAATATTTGGGCAGACATTTACGATTCTCGCCATGAAGTTTCAACAAATTTAGGAACACGCTCAAAGGGCTTTGTCTGGTTTTTCTCATTCTTAGCATGGTATTCCCGAGTTCAAAAGGAACATAAGGGTGAAGATATAATCCTATTGCTTGATGAACCTGGATTATTTCTTCATGGGCGCGCCCAAGAAGATCTTCTCCGATACTTTGATGAAGAGCTACAGGGAAAGCATCAAGTAATCTACACCACGCACTCTCCATTCATGGTGGACGCCAGTAAATTTCAGAGAATTCGGATTGTTCAAGACAAGGGAATTGAGACTGATGCCCCATTGGATCGAAGCGAAGATGGCACGAAGGTGGTCACGGATGTTCTAGAAGCTAGCGATGACAGTCTTTTTCCACTTCAGGGAGCACTAGGTTATCAAATATACCAAACGCTATTTGTCGGCAAAAACTGTCTAGTGGTCGAAGGGGTGTCAGATCTCCTATATCTGCAGGTCGTTTCTAGTGTTCTTGATAGGGCAGGCCGTGACGCACTTTCTGAAGAATGGACCATAACTCCTGTTGGCGGTATCGATAAGGTGTCTACGTTTGTGGCTCTTCTGGGTAGTCAGACAAGGCTAAGGATCGCTACTCTCCTCGACTACCAGAGCAAAGACCGACAAACTATTGAAAATCTGTACAAACGGAGCATTCTCTCCAAAAAAGATGTTAGTACGTATGCTGATTTTACCGACGGTAAAGAGGCCGATGTCGAAGACATGTTTGGTCTTAATTTCTACCTTGAGCTAGTGAACGGTGAGTTCGAGAAAGAAGTCTGGACTCCAATAAAACCGGCAGATGTCAAAGGAAAGCAACCACGGGTAGTTCCTAAGGTGGAGGGGCACATCAAGAGTAGCCTCAATCACTTTCGACCTGCTAGATACTTAGTGGAGAACATTGATACACTTGAAGCGAATATTCCAAGCGACGCGCTTGATCGATTTGAAAAAGCTTTTCAGAAGTTAAATAAACTACTCGGCCAATGATGCTAGAAAAAGCTCATCGTGAAGTGGGTCAGTTAAAATCTGCTGAACACGTCGCGTCATCAAACGGATGGCCTTTACGTCGCTTCGCCCTGTAAAGGCCACCGGTGCGCTATGCGTTAAGCACTAAGAGAAAGTATGAACGAAGATCAGAGAATTTTGGAAGAAGAGTTCGAAGGGGATTCCGACAGAGCCGCTGCTATAGTTGGGGCGTCGTATCTCGACGAGCTTCTAAGAGAAATACTTCTCGAATACTTAGTCGAAGACACAACCAAGAACAATAAAGAGCTGTTCTCGGGAAATGGCCCATTAAGCTCTTTTAGCTCTAGAATCAATTTATCGTATAGATTTGGAGTGATATCCGAAATCGAGAGGAAGCTTCTGCACGGTATCCGAGGAATCAGGAACGAGTTCGCCCACAAGCTTTCTGGCGCCTCTTTCAACGACAAAAGCATCAGACAAAGAGCACTAAACCTCTCGGTCCCTCATGAAATGCTTATTCCAAAATATATACCTATACCTAGAAATCCTGAAGAAAAGGTTCCACTGCCAACCATTTTCAAAGCTAATGAGAATGATGCTCGTGCAATCTATCAAGAAGCTGTTACCCACGTGGCATTGCTACTTCGAGGAAGGCAAGCTCACTGTACGTTAAACAAAATTGAAAAGATGGAAGACTACAGAACCGCAACTGAGCCCGGAAGACAACTTCAGAAGGTTCACGAGACTCTGCTTGAGAGATACGAGGAATTACGCCGGAAAGCAGAGGAGCTCGGTCATGAGATGGGGCAACAAGACTCAGAAGCTCAACACAGGCAGGAGGTGCTGTTCCGAGCTAACAAATACTGCCTGGATCAGACGGATAAAGCTCACTCTGAGAAAAACTATGATTAACCAGATGCTCAAAGGCGATGCGACAAATGCGCGCACGCTTTAGCGCGGCGGTAGTTTCCCAAGAAAAGTAGACACCTAATCCCCACTTAACGGAGGGTGTCATTATGACCAAGAAGACGAAAAACAAGTACAATCACTACACCGAGGATTTTCGGCGTGAGGCGGTCAATCGGGACTCATGACTTTAAGCCGTTCCCGCACCACCGTCTCCGCCCTCTCACGCATAGGCGTCGGCATATAACTGTTCTGGATCAAGGCGGCCGCCTCGTCCTCCAGGTTGACTAGTTTGCTGGCAAAGTTTTTAATCGCTCGCTCCGGAATCTTCAGTCGGCGTCCCAGCTCAAGGAAATCCTCCAGGGTATAAAAGCCCAGACGCTCGTAGCTTTCCGTAAAGTCGTCGTTGGCCAGCAGGTCCAGCGCCAGAAAGCTATCTTGGCTCGGACGCTCGAAGCCGTCACAGAACAGAACGTCGTAGTTTGGGGTTAGCAGATCGTAATAGCTGTAGAGTGCATCAGCGGTTGCGCGACGCAGGCTCAGGTTTTTCAGGTGCAGGTCGTCGTTGCCCATCACATAGGCGAGCATCACTCGTTTGATCATGTCCAGAACGGGCGCCGGTTTGCCATTGGTGGCTTTTGAGATGATGCGGCCCGCCTCTTCGTAGCTGAGCCGGTACTTGTCCTCGGATGGGAGCCCCGCTGCTTGCAGTAAATCCTCCTGGGGTGCCTTGTTGCCTTTGGCATCCCGGTCAAACCGGCGGCACACATAGGCGAGCTCCCCGTCTTTAAAGGGGATCAGGCCGCATAGCGCGGTCTCGATGCCAACCAGGCGGCTCAACGCCATGCCCGCGTGTTCGTTCTCGGCGGCGTGAGGATAGGCCTCGGGGCTTGGCTTGAGAATGTAAAGCCCTCCCTCGTCCACCGGAACCAGCTCACCGGCGCGTATCCCCAACGGGAGCTTCTCTTGAACACCGGAGATGGACATCCCTTTGGTGTATCGGCCTCCGGCCTGGAAGAATTCGGCCCGGGTAAACGGCAATACCGGTTTTACCTTCAAACGGCCAAACAGACGCTTGTACTCGGCATCCCGGTAGCCTGGGTGGGCCTCCTTGCCCGTCAGAGGCTTGAGGCTGATGTGACAATACTCGCTCATCGTTCATTACTCGGCTTGATGCTGACCGCGCCCACCAAGTCACGGCCATTGGCCAGAAGAAGCCCAAATCGATCCTCTTCGGCAATTCGTTGGGTTTGCGATTGGGTTCGTCGTAGCCAGCCTTCGGACACCAGATTGTCGAAATACCCGGGGAAGTGATCGAATTCATAGACCGTTTGGCCCAGCGGAAACTGGACCCCTATCGGGCGGCCGCCGTTGACCGGGTAGTCCGGGTCATAGGTGAACCGGTACCCGGAGTCGGTTTCCTCCAGGGTTCCGGCGAACACCCCCAGAAAATACACCTCGGCCTTTCGTTTGTCGGCACTGGCCATACTAGTCTCCGATGTACAGTCTCAGCCCCAGGGCGCCCGCGAGCCGCTTCAGTGTATCGAGCTGCACCGATAGCTGCCCGTTTTCCACATTGACCACGGAGGTAACGCCAACGCCCGCCAGTTCCTGGAGGTCGACCTGCTTGAGCCCCTGACGTTGCCGGGCCTCACGAATCACTTTTCCGGCGTGTTCAATGGGTACCGGTGGCGCCGACCCCTTGGACCGGTACTGGGCCAACTCCTGCTCTTGGGCCTTTGCCAATTCAACCAGCTGCTCCAGCTGCTGGCTTAACCGCTTATGTTCCATAGAAAATCACCAGAAAACTATAAATATGTTGTTGTTCGCATTATACTCTACAAAAAAGCGGCAATTCTATAGGATAGAACCGGTTATATGAAACTTTTCGCGACACATTCCAAAAAATACCGGAAATCAATAACCGGTTATACTTTGGGATCCCGTGCCCAACCGCCGGGAACCAGCCTGCTTCCGGGAACCTCGCTGGACGCCAGTTAATGCGACCGGATATCATCTGATACAGCGTGTCGCACGAGGATATAATCTTGAAAATTAGCCAGTTTTTGTTAGCCATCCTGGCTGCACTCGCCATCGCTTCGTATTACTTTGGCTTTACCCCCATCGCGCTGAGTCTACTATTGATTGTTTTCAGTCTGATCACCTACGGCTTGTACGCCAAAGACAAAGCAGCGGCCCAGAAGAACGAATGGCGAGTATCAGAGAGGACATTGCATATAGCGGCGCTACTGGGTGGCTGGCCTGGGGCGCTTTTGGCACAGAGCCGCCTGCGACACAAAACCCGGAAAACCCGTTTCCGCGTCGTATTCTGGCTGACGGTGTTGATCAATTTCGGGGGCCTCGCCTGGCTGCACACCCCACAAGGCAACACGCAACTCAGGGCAGGCATTTATCAGGTCGAAGACGCGGCAATTGCTCATATCCGGCAGGATACGGGTTTACGAGTGGTGCTCTTCTTAACCAAACTCCGGCCTGATCAGTATGACCTACGATGAATACAACCAGTTTTGCGGCGCCCTGCCCGCCACGTCCCATGTCGTTCAGTGGGGCGGCGCCCACGTGTGGAAGGTGGGCGGGAAAGTATTCGCCATTGGCGGCTGGTCGAAGGCCGGAAAACCGGCATTTTCGTTTAAAGTGTCGGATCTGCACTACGACATTCTGCAAGAAGAGCCAGGGTATCGGCCAGCGCCCTATCTGGCCTCCCGCGGCATGAAGTGGATACAGCAATACGACGTGCCTCCCGGCCGGGATGAAGAGCTCCAGTACTACTTGAAGGAGTCTCACCGCATTGTCTCTCTGGGGCTGACCAAGAAAAAGCAGAAGGAGCTTGGCCTTTCCTGAAACGGCGACTTGGGTCTAACTGGTATTCCGGGCTGCAGCGATATGGATTCATTGTCTTGGCCGACTCCTAGCGCCCGGAGATTTCACGTCTTTGACAAACGCGGTATACAATGGTTAAAGCATGAGAGCGCCCTACGCAATGAGCTTGAAGAAGAAACAGTCGATGCACTGGTCTCAGAAGCTCGCCAAGGCATTCCAAAGATGAACGATCCCAGGCCCTGGCATTTGATCACGGCGGCTAAAACTGCATAACACTTGTTCTTTGCCCTTTGTCCGTAAAGACAGGAAGAGCTAAATAGCACTATGGATATACGCCTAACAACAACCGAAGATGCTGAGCGTTTAAAATCGTACTTTTCTGAAAACCGGGATCATTTTCAACAATGGGAACCTGCTCGCGACCCTGACTATTATAGCCAGGAGGAGATCACCCAGAAATTGGCTGATTGTGAGCAGCAGCATGTAACTGGAAGCGCCGCCCACTTCATTGGACTCATAAACGGTGAGGTGGTCTCACACTGCTCCCTCACCAATATAATATATGGACCCTTACAAGGGTGTTTTATGGGGTATGGGGTGTCGAAAAAGCACGAAGGCACCGGGGTGATGACAGAGGTCTGCCTGGAGGCCATAAATTACGCGTTCAAGAATCTTGGACTCAACCGTATAATGGCGAATCATATGCCCCGCAATACCAGATCAGCACGCCTTTTGAAGAAGTTGGGCTTTACCGAAGAGGGGTTGGCGAAAAAGTATCTGAGAATCAACGGCAAGTGGGAAGATCATGTGCTTACCTCAAAGCTCAACCCAGACTGGGTGGAATATGGTTAAGTCTTCCGAGGGGTCTAACAGTTCACCGAACAAACCGGCTACAGGAGATTCAGAAACCCCGTGTGGCACATGCAGCACTAACGGTCAGACTATGATCTTTCAACGAGTGAACTTCGCTGAAGATATGGATCTTTGAGTGCGGTTCAGACAGGATTCTTTCGAGATTAGCTTTCCCGACACAGACACATGGAAAACGCACTGGAACGAAGAGGACTATCGCGCATGGCTTGTTGATCATGCCACGAGATTCCCGGACGGAGTGCTTCACGTCATTCACGACGGAACTATTATCGGGCAGCTAGAGTTCTCTTACCCCGGTGATATTGCGCACGTGAACCTGTTTTACCTCAAGCCGACTATGCGAGGGTTGGGGCTTGGATTTGCGCTGCAAGAGCATGTGACATCCACTCTCCGCTCTAAGGGGTGTTGCGCCGCCACGCTTCGAGTTAGCCCGACCAACCAAAGTGCGGTCAAGTTCTATACCAAGCACGGCTGGAAGAACCTTGGACCAGACCCAAAGTACCCTCAAGTCCATGTTTACAGAATTGAGCTATAAAGCCTGCCCGGTTGTACTACGATATCGAGATAACAGGCTGGAAATACTGACCTTCAGGCACCCATTGGCGGGTATTCAACTGGTTAAGGGCACGATAGAGCCGGGAGAGTCCAGCTTGGACGCGTCACAGCGGGAGCTTTTGGAGGAAGCCGGGATAATATTGAAGGCCGAATATCTGCTGCCTGAGTGGCAGAGGCGTCCTGATGAACCTATATGGAGTCTCTGCCTAATGGAACCCGGGGATCACCTGCCTGACCACTGGGAGCATTACTGCGAAGATGACGGCGGCCACCTATTCCGGTTTTTTTGGCATCCGTTGTCGTTACCTCCGAGTTCGGAGTGGCATCCGGTATTTTCCGACGCCCTCGCTGTTATTCGCAATCGCGTATCGCACTGAACCGGAGGAGATCTCACATATTCAGTGCCTTTGCACAAACACTGTCAATCTAGATACAGGGACATACTATGAAAACCTTCTTACTTCCATTTCTCATCATCTCTTCCGCCGCCTTGTGGTCTTGCAGCGGGGATGATGCGCCGCGCAGCCCTCAGACAACCACCCAGCGTGATTTAAGCGATGCGGTCTCCCTCAATGAGCTGGTGGCCCGACGTATGGAAAACGACGCCAGCATGGATGGCGCCACCGTTTTAATTGAGGATAGATTGGAGGCTTTTTTCGATCAGAGCCAAGGGTGTGCCGCAGACCCTGCGCCCTGCCTGGAAGAGGACTATGAGACCGAGACCAGCGACCCGATATACCAGGGGTCGGGGGTCGGGCCCTGCTCCGGCGATGGATTAGCCTTACGGTCGGGGAATTGGTCGGAAGAGGTGCTTGTCGATTTGAATGAGCACACGCAGTTCTATGTGCTGACGGAAGAGCAAACGATTACCGCCAATTTCTATGCCACCGTCCGGTTTGTGGAGCGCCAGGCTTGGTGCAGCGGCCAAATAAACTATGGTCTGGAAATCACCCTGAAAGACGGCGAAGAAGACTACCTATTGGATCAGTTTCTGGAGGATCAAGAACGTCGTTAAGGCTGGGCGGGTAACGTATACTCTACAAGCAGCCTAAAAAGGCGGTCAAGACTGTCGCATAAGACAACGACAGCAGTCTAAAGAACACCAAAGGCGTAAAAATCGTTGATTTCGCGACACCTGATTGATAGAGCATCAATGTCGGAAAAGAACCAAAGCGGCACCTATTAACAAAACCACTAAGGAGGCCACATGGATTGGCTTACATTTATCTCCCTAGTAATAGATTCGGTTGCATGGCCTTTTGCACTTGTTGCAACTATCATTCTGCTTCGAAAGGAGCTCGTCGAAGCAATTGGCAGAGTTCAGAGCATCAAACACAACGAAACTCAGATTGAGTTCAGTAATCGCATTCACGAGGCAAGCCGGGAAGCTGAAATCTCTCTACCAGAAACAGCCACACCCGACACAAAGACGTTTGCCCGGCGTATAAAGCTGGCCGAGCTTTCTCCTAGAGGTGCGATTCTTGAGTCTTGGCTGGATGTCGAGACCGCCCTGGAAGAAATGGGGTCTCGTTATGGGATTAGCGCAGAGTATATAAAGAGGTCGAGCATCCATAGGCTTCAGGTCCAGCTGGGGGATTACAATAGCCTGGGAAAAGGGGCCTTCAACTTACTCCAGCGATTGAAGGAAACCCGTAACGAGGCGGTTCACCTTACCGATAAGGAAGTTAAAACGGACGCCGCTAAAGAGTATATTTCCATGGCCAACCGCATGGTTACGTTACTCGACGAGGCTTGACCAGCCAACGTCACCAGGGAATTTCAAATGAATCCTAGAGACCATTTTGAGGCGCTTGGGTATACCATTTTGAGAGGACTGTTCAACAGAACCGAGATCTCTTTCATAGATAAGCACGTCGACCCTGTTTATCGGAAATGGGCTCATGGCAACAATACCGAAATCTATAGAAACAGGCTGGTCAATATGCACTCGTTGACACTTCCTGAGCACTTCCAAGACAACCCCGATCAACGAGTAGAGTTCTTCGAAGCAATTGCTCCCGCAAAGCTTACCGAAGCGATTGAGGATATTTTCGGTCCGGGTATCCATTTTCACAACACTCAGCTGTTTTTCAACCCTACAAACGCTGAGCGGCTCCCCTACTGGCATAGAGACATGCAGTACAGCCCTATCGAGGATGACGTGCAGCGTGACGAACTCAGAAGGATGCTGAGCCTTCATATCCGCATACCCCTAGTGGAGGAAAGGGGCGTTGAACTGGTCCCAGGGACGCATAGACGATGGGATACTGAGCTGGAGCGGAATGTGAGGTTTGAGCTAAATGACTCCAAGAATAGCGATCCACTTCCAAATTCCGAGTTAATTGACCTCGCTCCCGGGGATGTTCTGATATTTCACGCTCAGATGATACACAAAGGCAACTATGAGATGAACTCAACAAGGAAGGCTCTTGACCTCTGTGTGGGCAAATATCACCCTTTGACTTCCAGCTTCCTGGATGAGCATGTACTCCCCACAAAGGCTGAACTGGCTGCCATTGAAAACAGTCAATGGTATGATTTGGCGATAGACATAGCGTCTCGTAATAGACGCGGAAGCCCATAACGACATGAACAAAGCTTGTCCCGTGGTATTGCGAACCCGAGCAACCCAATTTGAAATTCTCGTCTTTAGGCACCCATTGGCAGGCATTCAACTGGTAAAGGGCACCATTGAACCCAGCGAATCCTACCTGTCGGCGTCAGAGCGAGAATTGAAGGAAGAAGCTGGAATCACGTTAAAAGCAGAGTATCCACTGCTAGAGTGGCAGCGACGCCTTGATGAGCCCGTATGGAGCATTTGTATGATGGCAGCAGGGGATCACCTGCCCGACCACTGGGATCATTACTGTAAAGATGACGGAGGCCACGTGTTTCAGTATTTTTGGCATCCGTTATCGCTACCACCGGGTTCAGAATGGCACCCGGTATTTATCGATGCCCTCACCGTCATTCGCAAAACTCTAGTCGGCATGCAACATCGGTGAACGGAAAGAACTCAAACTGAACCTAGCGCTGAACACAAGGAACGATCGAATGAAAGATAACGATCTTTTTAGCCTTACGCCAACAAATCAAGAAGAATCGATTTTAACGACCTCCCAGCAAGCAGAATCCATCAACGTAAAAGGTTCGGTATTAGAGCATCAGCTTTCTCTTGAGAATGGCTGGTACCTTGTCCTGACGACAGCGAATTCACCCTACGATGAGGCTCTCTACGCCACTCTGATCGACCAGGATTTTAAGGTTGCGGATCAAGTCGAGATTTCCAACGACCTGACACCAGGCGTTCTGAAAGATATTCAAATCAGGGACAAAGATTGTTTGGAGTTTTCCTTCAATAAACCGGACCCGTACATTCTCGATGTTGACACGAAAGGTTTCATAATCCCAAAACCAAGTGATAAGGGAAAAAGACCTTTTCACACGATCTTCAAGAAGAAGCACTTGCACATTCACTAAGAAGAGATCCAATGGCGGACGAACAACAACTCACAACGGGCCTGGAGATTAACCTGAAAGACGCCGAAGAATACTATCTGCTGGATATCAGTGCCTGGAGGGTCAAGAACGACGATAAGGCCCAGCGGTTACCGTATACCGCAGAATGACGAATTATATGCCGTTCAATACAAGATCGGCACGCCTTCTGGGGAAGCTGGATTTTACCGAAAAGGGGCTGGCAGAAAAGTATCTGAGGATCAACGGCATACGGGAAGATCATGTCCCAAGTCAAAGCTCGATCGCCCACATTGATTTCATTTGGGAAGTGCTTCAATATTATAGCGAACAACCGTTTTCTCCAGTTGTTTTATCGAGTATGCTCAACAGTGTTTTTTGGGAGATTCAGCCGGGTTTTCCGGCCACTGATGACACACAAAATATGGAAGGATAGTGTTTTGACGAAAAAAAACTTCCCGGCAATCGTTATTCTGACGATTGTATACATGATCCCTCTTCAGGCCTGTAGTTCTGACTTTCAGTCCCAGCCAATCAACAATGAAGGAAAAGGCGCCAAAATGGAGTGTTCGGAAGAAGACGTTTCTCTAAAGGCTTTACCGGCGAATGTATTAGTCGTAACGGATATAGAGAGTATAGATGCCTTCTCCGAGACCGACGCCAAGCCAGGTAAATATTACTCAGAGATGGGCGGCGCCGAAATCGTTGTTTCGGTTGAGGCAGACGAGAACGCTTACCGCGTAACTCGGACATTTTCCGAGCCTACGCTACCCTCTGAGTCCGAAACGTTCACTCTAAGCTGTCTAAAAGACGGTACCGCTTATGGAAGTGATGTGGTGGCTCGTTTTGTGGAGGGAGGCATACTTTGGCTGGAGACGAACCCAACCAATGAATCTTTGCCATCAGATTTGTGGATTTATTTGAAGCTAACACCATAATAGTCCTCTATAGGGAGATTTTACAATGCCTAGTCCAACACTACGCGTATCCAAGCGCGGGGAAGCCGTTTCCGACCTCCAAAAGATCTTGAACAATGTTGTCGAGGTGGATCCCCGGTTAGTTGAAGATGGTATTTTTGGCCTTGCTACTGAGAAGGCGGTAAGGAAGTTTCAGAGAGATTCGGGGCTTCCTGTCGATGGAATTGTCGGACCCATTACATGGCGTGCCATCACTGCTATGTCAGAAAGGCTAAACGGAGCAAGTAGCCGTATTTTTTCGCCTCAGTCTGAGTTGGCTGATATAGCGCGCAGGTATATCGGGACCACAGAAACAGATGACAACAAAGCGGGCAATAGCCAGGCTCTGTTAAACATCTTCAAAGCGGACGACCTGGTCACAGCTGGAGGAACAGACGGTTATCCATGGTGCGCTTCGTTTGTTTCATTCTGCGTTCAAGAACTATGCCGAAGATCGCCTTTTTTTGGTTCCCTAAACCCACCTAGAGAGGCCTCCGTGAGCAGGTTTTTGTCCGAGTGGGCCCAGAGTACAAATTGCTTAATATTTGATAATTCATCAAGGACCTTTAAGCCCAGAAAAGGAGACATTGTTGTTTTTGTTTTTTCCCATATCGGAATTGTAGATGCAGTGAGCGGAACAACCCTCACTACCATTGAGGGCAACACCAATGAAGCAGGAGGTCGAGAGGGAACATCGGTAGCGACAAAGAATAGAGCTTCGAGCCTTATACGGAAGTTTATCCGCATTCCAGTAACGACTGGTCATTTGAATTCCCAGCTTAGAGAGGTTAGCCGGCTCTGCTGAATCATTTTTCGTAGAGTGCCGCAGGTCTGACCATCAGAGCGCCGCGAGAACCTCCCACCGCTACACTAGCCTATGGCGCCCCTTTTCTGATCCAAATGAAGAGAATATGCTGGCGAGCCCACACCCTATAGAGAAGTACCTTATGAAAGCCCAGTCCCGCCTGCTCGATAAGCTGTGCCAAGACCTTCCACAGGGACGGCTCGAATGGATCGGCCTGCGCAGTGAACGGCGCGGCACTGTATTGGTGGCGGAGACCGCCCTGGCGGTCGAGGGTCAGGGGCTTGAAGGCGACCACCGCATGACCAAGACCCCCGGTTCGGCCCGGCAGGTGACGTTAATCAGCCGCGAATTTATCGAGGCGATAGGCCGGCATACCGGCCATTCCAGCATCGACCCGGCGCTGTTGCGGCGCAATCTCGTCATTTCTGGCATGAATATGAACCTCCTGCGCCATCAGCGCTTGCAGGTTGGCGAAGCGGTGCTGGAAACCACCGCCCTCTGTCACCCCTGTTCCCGTATGAACGAAGCGCTGGGCCCCGGCGGTGCAGCGGCGATGTATGGCTATGGGGGCCTGTGCGCCCGGATCATTCAAAGTGGCCGTATGACGGTGGGAGACCCGGTGGTGCGCCTGGCAGCAGCGAGCGATCAATGAAAGGGGACGGAGGGAATAGACTGTTTCGTCTGAGACGCAGGAACAAGGCTGGACACCCATACATCGACCCGGCTTTCACCGGTCCGGACCGGCCAGAAAGAGGCGAATTTAACCAGGATCGGCTACTGAGGAGGTAACACTAAGCCGCTGGTCGGAAATTCGTCACATTTAACGAGCAAAATTCCCCAGTTTCCAGTATATTCGCTGCCTATTTTCACCCCCCGTGTTCAACCCAGCTTTAGAGAGCGCTATGACTGATCTATCCCTTTACCGCAACATCGGCATCTTCGCCCACGTAGACGCCGGCAAAACCACTACCACGGAGCGTATCCTTAAGCTGACGGGTAAAATTCACAAGCTCGGCGAAGTGCACGAGGGTGAATCCACCACCGACTTCATGGACCAGGAAGCCGAGCGCGGCATCACCATCCAGTCGGCCGCCGTCAGCTGTTTCTGGAAGGGCTACCGTTTCAACGTCATTGACACCCCCGGGCACGTTGACTTCACCGTGGAGGTGTACCGTTCGTTGAAGGTACTCGACGGCGGTATCGGCGTGTTCTGCGGCTCTGGCGGCGTGGAGCCCCAGTCCGAGACCAACTGGCGTTATGCGAACGACTCCAAGGTCTCGCGCCTGATTTTCGTCAACAAGCTGGACCGCGTCGGTGCGGACTTCCTGCGCGTCACCGATCAGGTGAAAAAGGTTCTGGGCGCCAAGCCGCTGATCATGACCCTGCCCATCGGCCGTGAAGACACCTTCTCGGGCGTAGTGGACCTGCTGACCCGCAAGGCCTACGTCTGGGATGCGACCGGCCTGCCGGAAAACTACACCATCACCGATGTACCGGCCGATATGGTTGACGACGTCGAGATGTACCGCGACCAGTTGGTGGAAAACGCCGTCGAGATGGACGACGACCTGATGATGGCCTACATGGAAGGCGAGGAAGTCAGCGACGACGATATTAAGCGCTGCATCCGCAAGGGCACCCTGGAGCTGGCTTTCTTCCCCACCTACTGTGGTTCGGCCTTCAAAAACAAGGGCATGCAGCTGCTGCTGGACGCCGTTGTCGACTACCTGCCTGCGCCCCAGGAAGTGAACCCGCAGCCGCTGACCGACGAAGAAGGCAACCCGACCGGCAAACACGCCATCGTGTCTCCCGACGAGCCCTTCCGCGCCCTGGCGTTCAAAATTATGGACGACCGTTTCGGCGCCCTGACCTTCGTACGCATCTACTCGGGCAAGCTCAACAAAGGCGACACCATCCTCAACTCCTTCACCGGCAAAACCGAGCGTGTGGGCCGGATGGTTGAGATGCAGGCCGACGAGCGTAATGAGCTGTCTTTCGCCACCGCGGGCGACATTATCGCCATCGTGGGTATGAAAAACGTGCAGACCGGCCATACCCTGTGTGATCCCAAGCACCCCTGCACCCTGGAAGCCATGGTGTTCCCGGAGCCGGTAATCTCCATCTCGGTGTTCCCGAAAGACAAGGGCGCCACCGAGAAGATGGGTATCGCCATCGGCAAGATGGTCGCCGAGGACCCCACCTTCCGCGTTGAGACCGATGTCGACTCGGGTGAGACCATTCTCAAAGGCATGGGCGAGCTGCACCTGGATATTAAAGTGGATATCCTCAAGCGCACCTACGGGGTGGAGCTGACCGTCGGCCAGCCGCAGGTGGCCTACCGCGAAACCATCACTAAGGAAATCGAAGACAGCTACACCCACAAGAAGCAGTCCGGTGGTTCCGGTCAGTACGGTAAGATCGACTACACCATCAAGCCGGGCGAGCCGAACACGGGGTTCACCTTCAGCTCATCGGTTGTGGGCGGCAACGTTCCCAAGGAATTCTTCCCCGCCATCGAAAAGGGCTTCAAGTCCCTGATGGGTTCTGGCCCTCTGGCCGGCTTCCCGGTGTTGGACGTGGTTGTCGAGCTGACAGACGGTGCTTACCACGCCGTTGACTCTTCGGCCGTTGCGTTCGAAATTGCCGCCAAGGGCGCCTTCCGTCAGTCCATGCCCAAGGCCGGCCCGCAGTTGCTCGAGCCAATCATGAAGGTGGACGTGTACAGCCCGGAAGATCACGTGGGTGATGTTATTGGTGACCTGAACCGTCGTCGCGGCATGATCTCCGGTCAGGAGCCAGGCGCTACCGGCGTTCGCATTAAAGCCGATGTACCGCTTTCAGAAATGTTTGGTTACATCAGCACCCTGCGTACCATGACCTCTGGCCGCGGTCAGTTCTCCATGGAGTTCTCGCACTACGCGGCTTGCCCGGCCAACGTGGCCGAGACCGTGATCGCCAAAGAAAAAGAGAAGAACGCCGCCGAAAAGTAACCGCGGATTGGTGTCACTCGGAGCCCCGCCAGCGAAAGCTGGTGGGGCTTTTTTTTGAGGTACCAGAAATATTAAAGGGGAAGGTCATGGCCCGCTGTAGTGGCTCGAGGCGAGCATCACCCGCGTGGCTTTCTCTCACTTTGGCTGCCAAGCCAAATGTAATGACGTGCCCCTTTGCCTTTGCGGTGGGGGCGAACTATCTGCTCTTCTACTTTGAAACCGGCGTGCTTCATTCGTGCCTTGAACATCTGGTCGGGTCCCGCTGACCAGACGGCCAAGACTCCCTGAGGGCGCAGCGCGCGTCGGGCCGCTTCGAGTCCGGGGATTGTGTATAGCCAATCGTTCTCACGGCGGATCATTGCTTCCGGGCCGTTATCGACGTCCAACAGTATGGCATCGAAGGCGCCTGATTCTGCCCTTATCAAATCCGCTACGTCGCCCACATAGACATTGGCGCGAGGATCAGTCAAGGGGTGCCCGGAGGCTGCGCCCATCAACTCGCGATTCCACGTCACGACTTCAGGCACCAGTTCGGCGACAACCACCTCAGCATCGGGGCCTGCGGCGGCTAAGGCGGCGGCCAGGGTGAACCCCATGCCCAAACCTCCCACAAGCACACGGGGCTGCTTCGTGGCGCCCATACGCTCACAAGCCAGATCGGCCAACGCTTTCTCGGAACCGTGTACGCGGGTATTCATAAGCTCCCCACGGCCGGGAATCTTTATCGAAAATTCTCCGTCGTGGGTGTAGAGCTTCAATTCAGTCTTGGTGTCAGGAATTTGGGCAGAGCCCAGTAAAACGGTGGGTTTCATGAGGCCTCGGGGGCGGGAATAGGTAGCATCGGCTTCGGTTCGCACGCGCGAATGGGCTGTGCGTTCAAGCTAATGTCTGTTTTATGGCGCACCCGGAGAGATTCGAACTCCCGACCAAGTGGTTCGAAGCCACCTACTCTATCCAGCTGAGCTACGGGTGCGAAACTGCTTGTAGCAATGGGGTCATTCAAGCAGGGCTGCATCATACTCGGGCGCGGGAATTCCATCAATGGGAGAGTAACCCCTAATAGTCATCCTGACTCGCATGACTCCCACGTCTGGTTTATAGTGACAACCTACCTATTTCCGTACTCAGCCTGCACCCAATAAAAACAGGCGAGCCATAAACTCCCGTAGCCAATGTGATGTACCCCATGACTGTGACGACCCCTCGTATTTTCGCTGCTTTCGCCCTGGTGCTCCTGGGCGCCTTTATCGCTTCCTGTTCTGAATCCGACCCGGGGGCCGGGACACCGTCCACCTCGGAGCAGGGGGATCAACTGACCTCTGTATTGATTTTCTCCAAGTCCCCCGAGTGGCAGCACGAGTCGATCCCGGCGGGGGTCGAGGCCGTGACCACTCTGGTGGAGCAGAGAGGCCTGACGCCGGTCGCGACGGCAGATGCCAGCGTGTTCACCGATGAGCAGCTGCAGACCATGGCTGCGGTGGTGTTTGTGAACACCCGTGGGGATGTCCTCAATGAACAGCAGCAGTTGGCGTTTGAGCGCTATATCCAGGCCGGTGGCGGCTTTGTGGGCATTCACTCGGCGACGGACACCGAGGGCGACTGGCACTGGTATCGGCGCCTCGTGGGCGCGGCCTTCCAGTCCCACCCGAGTGATCCTGCGGGCGTGCAGGCAGCCACGCTCAATGTGGTGGGCCCAGATCACCCCGCGACCGAGGCGCTGCCGGAACAGTTTCGCATGGTCGACGAATGGTATGACTTCACGTCCCTGTCAGACCGGCGCCATGACCTCTTGACCCTTGACGAGCGCAGCTATCAAGGCGGCCAGCACGGCGCCTACCACCCCATTGCCTGGTACCACGCGTTTGATGGCGGCCGCGCCTTCTATACGGGCCTTGGCCACACCACCGAGATGTTCCACAACCCCCTGTTTCTGAAGCATCTGGACGGCGGGCTCGAGTACGCCCTGGCAGAGCGCCAGCCACTGGATTACGCCACGGTGAAGCCCGACCCGCGCCGCTTCAAGCGCAACATCCTGGTGGACGACCTGAACGAGCCGGTGAGCTTTGATGTGACCCAGGATTACAGCGCCGCCATGATTGCCCAGCGCCAGGGCAAGCTCCTCTGGTTAGATGTGGCCACTGAAGAGACGTCTGTGATGGCGGAGTTTGATGTGTTCGCGCCGGCCAAGAATATCGAGTTTGGGCTGATTGCGGTCGCGTTTGACCCGGATTTTGCCGAGAACCGGCTCATCTACGCCATGTACAACCTTCCGGATGAGAGCGGCGAGCACGATCTGCTGCAGCGCCTGGCGCAGTTCAAGGTGACCGGGAAAACGGTGGATATGGCCTCTGCGCAGGTGTTGATGGATATCCCCAACGATAACACCTGCTGCCACACCGGCGGCAACCTGGAATTTGACCGCCACGGCAACCTGTTCATCGCGCTGGGGGATAACAGCAACCCCTTCGAATCCAACGGCTCCGGCCCGATCAACAACACCGCCGAGGGGAAGCACCACGACGCTCTGCGCAGCGCCGGCAACACCCAGGACCTGCGCGGCAAGATCTTGCGCATCCACCCGGACAAGAACGGCGGCTACTCCATTCCCGAAGGCAATCTGTTCGACTCGGCTGAACAGGGCCGCCCCGAAATCTATGTAATGGGCACCCGCAACCCCTATACCATCGCGGTGGACGACAACACCGACACACTCTATTACGGCGATATCGGCCCTGACGCCAAAGAAGAGACGGCCGACTTCGGCCCGCGCGGTTACGACGAAATCAACAAAGTGACCGAAGCCGGGAATTTCGGCTGGCCCACCATGGTGGGCAACAATATCCCCTACCGCATGTACGACTATCAGGCCGGCACCAGTGGCAAGCTGTTCAACCCCCTGGCCCCGGAGAATTTCTCGCCGCGCAATAACGGGCTGAAGGTGCTGCCCCCGGCCCAACCGGCGATGATCTGGTACCCCTATAACAACTCCGGGCGCTTCCCCGAGTTGGGTCAGGGCGGCCGCAATGCCCTGGTGGCTGGCGTGTATCCGGAGTCCGGTGACCTGGCCTACCCCGAGTACTACCAGGGCAAGCTGATTATCGGCGACTTTATGCGCAGTTGGATCAAGGTGGTCACGATCGATGAGTACGACGATGTGGTCAAGATCAAGGACCTCGCCCCCGCCGTCGAGTTTGCCGGGCCGCTCGACCTTAAGATCACCGACGATGGCCGCCTGTGGGTGCTTGAGTACGGCTCCCAGTGGTGGGCCGGCGGCAAAGAGGCCAAGCTGAGCGTGATTGAATACGACGCGGATGCTGAACTGCCAGAACCTACCGAAGGCGACACACCAGCCGCCGCAACGGCCGGGGGCATGGGACATGAGGCTCAACTGGAGATTGCCGAGGGTAAAGCGGCCGCCAAAGAGACCAGCTGTGTTGCCTGCCACCAGGAACGCGAAGCCTCGGTGGGCCCAAGCTTTCTGCAGATCCAGCAGAAGTACAGCGACCTGGACGACCCCAAGGGCTACATCGCCAATGCCATCGCCGAGGGCAGCACCGGCAAGTGGGGCGAGCACGCCATGCCCGCCCACAGCTTCCTGGACCAGGAGACCCGGGAAAAGCTGGCGGCCTACATCTTGTCCATCCCCCCGGAAGGCGAAGAGTAAAGGCAGGCTGACTGGCGTCGTCTGGGGCACCCAGGGATGGGACGCCTACGCATTGAAAATACCCGCACTGACCCTGGAGAGCTGCTAAGGTATATTGGTGTCATAGCCCATCAGGCTTCGTTTTGCGACCGAACAACGCACCAACACAATGAGGAACAAGCCATGCCCTTTTCACAAGACCACCTCAGCGAACTCAACTTGCTCGCCCTGTTTGACTCATCCTCATCAATGGAGGGTCTTAAAGTCCATCAAAGCTCCGCCGACCCAGCACTGGTGGCCGCCGCAGAGCGACTGCACGCCAAGGGCCTCATTACTCAAAAAGATGGCGGGTATCTCACCCCCTTGGGCAGTGAAATCTCGGAGCATGTGCAGAAACTACTGGCGGTGGTTAGTAGCAGCGCTCAATAGAAAGATTTGTGGCGTCGCCTGATAAAGTCACATTCCCAGGCTTTTCCGGTATCGCTCTCAGCCATTTCTTCAAGTGCTGGATAAAACTCTTCTTTGGGAAAGTTGGCCCAGTGCCCCAACTGTCTGGTAAGTTCCGGCAATTCTTCATTCAGCCTGTTTGCCAATCTCTGAAAGGTTGCCGGTCCCGGAGAAGCCTTGCCAGCCAGCTCCTCCTGATAAATTGAGCAAAGCTGATCGTAAGGGTTGTTGTCTGTCACCGGAGGTTCAGCACTACTAGTGGCTGCTAATAAAACGGAGCATAGGGCAATAACTCTAAAAGACGTTCTTTCTGCGAAGCTCACTAAACAACCTCTTGTTATGAAGCAAATGCTCTTACCCTTGCCCACATGAACACTCTAATAAAACCCTAAATAGAATGATCCCCACAACCCCAAAAATATCATTAAATTTCCAGACACTATCAGCATGAAAGCCAGCCAGCGATCTTGAGGTAGCACGTAGGATCGAACTAGAGATGCATCAATGAGCCGGGCGTGAATTCGTTTCGCCCAATTTGAGGGCAGTACAATCGCATAAGCGTATAGAACGACTCTGCCCCCGGGACCGTCCCAAGGGCAAGGGCGAGGCTTTCCCTCCGCCTTCAGTTGCTTTTCGATCCTCGCCATCGTTAGGCGCGCGAACCCTAGCCAGCTGATAAACATTAAGGCTAACACTGGAAGACAAACCCAAAAGAACACCCACTCGGTACTCATAATATCTTTGGCCTCACCGGCTCCATAATAGATCTGCAAGCCACTTCCCGAAACTATCCATTTTTGACCCAGTCGAAAATCCAACGGCGATACCCGCCCCTATCACCACGACCCATCCAAGGGGCGTGACACCGAGACCTATCATTGTTAGAGCTCCGACGGTAGCTTGACCTGCCAACATACCGCTAGCGCCTCCAATGCCGAATCCAGTCGCCTCCCGCGACAGCTCCCGCTGCCAGTTTTCATTGCGTTGGTAGCTCTCATATACCCCGGTTAAACGTGCGCCCACATCTAACACAACGGCTCCGTTTCCCGCAAAACGGATGCTACGAGCCAGCCGGTTTAATCGTTCTACTTCGGCGACATTGTCGATTGAAAGTTTCGACGCCCGGTGGTGCTTGGCGAGAGTAATACCACGATCGGCGTTATTCAGAATATGTCCACGATTCGTATTGCGAAACGCCGGATTGCCTATGCTGTTTAACTCTACCCGGTACCGTTGCGCCATAGTGGCATATTTACGCCTAGCCATAGCCTCCAGCTCTACTTTACTCGCCATGCTAGCGCGACCACCGCGCTTGTGCTCATTGAGCTTTATAAGCGCGTCCTGATAATCGACCATAGTGCGTTGAAAGGCGGTTAGCCGGGCCCCGTTGGCAGTGGCACCGGCACCAACTAGGCCGTTAGTAGCCTCGAGATTGAGGTTTGTCAGGTGCCGATCATAGAATTCAGCAATAACATGTGTTTGCTCACCGAATTCATCAATGGTGCAGGACAATTGGCGTCTGTGGGAGTTCGGGAGCTGTTGAAGGCTGCTCAGGATCAACGGGTCCTGAGCCGAGGTAAATTCCGAGCAATAGGGGCTTTGGGCATTAAGGCCGTTGCGACATTCGGCATTTTGCTGGAGGAAGCGGTCAATAGCTTCCTTATCTCCGGCGGCGAACAAGTCTTTGGCGGGGATATGCTGGTGGGGGAGAAAGAATTCCGACATGGTAACGACTCCTTGTTGAGATACTCACCTTAATGGGTTTGCGGTAATGACATCGACAGAAATCGAATTTACCGAAACCTGTAAACGAAGTAAACAGGCAACCGCCACAACTTATGCATGTGTGATATTCATCACAACGAAAGGTCACCATCGCCACGCTCTTCTGCGGGGAGAGCCTCCACCCAACATGGTCACACCGCCTCTTCTGGGTTAGCATGAGGCCTACGGATTACCTCAGACACCCAGCCCGAGGAGTGATTGCCCCCCATGAGAGAGCCGCATCCCCAGCACCCCCGAGAGAAAGCCCTGAAAGTGAACCTTGAGGATAGCCGCTACGGCTCCTTTGCCGAAATCGGCGCGGGCCAGGAGGTGGTGCGCTGGTTTTTTCAGGCCGGTGGCGCGGCGGGCACCGTGGCCAAGAGCATCTCCGCCTACGATATGGCAGTGAGCGACGCAATCTACGGTAAATGTGACCGCTACGTCTGCCGCGAGCGGTTGGAGGCCATGCTCAACTACGAGTACGACCTCACCCTGGAGCGGCTGGCGCTAGACCGGGGCGAGCGCACGGCGTTCTTTTCCTTTGCCAATACGGTCTCCGCCCGCAACTATCAGGGCACCAATGAGTGCCACGGCTGGCTGGGTGTGCGCTTCCAGGCTGAGCCGGGCGCCCAGGCCAGTGAGATCATTATTCACGTGCGCATGCTCGACAGCGAAAACGCGCTCCAGCAGGAAGCCCTGGGGGTAGTAGGCGTTAACCTCGTCTACGGCGCCTGTTTTTTGAGCGATGACCCCGACCTTCTGGTGCAATCATTACTCGACGGGCTGAGCGTTAACCGTCTGGAAGTAGACATGGTGGACTTCTCCGGCGCGGCGTTCGAACGGGTGGACAACCGTATTCTCAGCCTGCGTCTGGTGCAGCTGGGCCTGAGCGATGCGGCCATGTTTGCCGCCGACGGCCGCGTGCTTCAGCCCTCGGAACACCTGCGTAAAAAGTCGGTTCTGGTGGAGCGAGGGCGCTTTCGCCCGGTGACCCATGTGAATATCGATATGCTCGACTCCGCCTTGACCACGATGGAAGCCGAGGCGGACGCAGAGCCCGGCGAGACGGTGGCCATTATGGAGATGGCCCTGAAGAACCTGAATACCGGGGGCGATGTAGATCTGGACGATTTCATCGCCCGCGCCGAGGTGCTGGAGGCGGCGGGCCACACGGTGCTGATTTCCGATTACCCGGAGTACCATCGCCTGGCCTCTTACCTGAGCCGCAACACCAGCGGCCGCATCGGGGTGACCATGGGCGCTCACAGCCTGGCTGAACTGTTCGATGAAAGCTATTACCAGGACTTGGCGGGCGGACTCTTGGAAGGCTTCGGGCGGCTGTTCAAAAACAAGGTCAAACTCTACATCTACCCCTACCGCGATCCGGCCACGGGCCAGTTGGTCAGAGCCGACAACCTTGAGGTGCCCACTCAGCTACGCCACCTTTACCAGCACCTAATGGACAATGGCTATATCGTTCAACTGGAGCGGTTCAACGAGGACTATCTGGGTATTTTCTCGCCGAATGTGCTTCAGCAAATCAGTGAGGGTAACGCGAGCTGGGAAGACCAGGTTCCGGATGTCGTGGCGGAAAAAATCAAACGCCAAAAGTTATTTGGTTACGCCTGATCAGCGCAGTCAGGGGCGATCAGCGGCCTGTTGACCGCTGATCGCAAATAGCGCTCTATGAGTGAATTGGGAAAGGGAGCAACCTACGATGTTACCGCCACCAGGCTCGCACTGGTGTCTGCATCCACCTGCATGCGCATGGAGCGTTCAGGAACGAGGGTGTAATCGCTTTCCTTGATGGAGCTCACAAACTCCCAGCGGGCGTCGATTCGCTCGTGGGTAATGTCGAGCGTCATAAAGCCGCGGTCGCCAGTGTTCATATATTTAAGCCCTTCCACCAGGCTGACGATGCCGGCTTCGGTTTGCGCGTAGGCTTGCGGTGACACTCCCAGGTACTGCTCAAGGCCCGGCGAGCTGACCGAAGAGGTCGCAAGCTCAACTCCCACCGGTGTGCCCTCGGCGTCTGTCAATTCACTGGCCCAGGCGTTGTGGGTGTCGCCAGCGACCACCACGAGCTTGGCATTGGCTTGCCGCGCCAACTGAAGCACTTTCTCGCGAGCGGCGCCGTAGCCATCCCACGCATCCAGGTTGTAGGGGATACCGGGCGCTTGAAGCAGGGCCACCACTTCGGGGGTGAGCTTTCCCTGGTTGGCTTGAAGGTAGGCCAGTTCCTCCTCGGTCAGCGTCGGGTCGTTTTGCTGGGCGCGGGCGGCCAGCAACGCCAGGGGCGCGAGTTCGGCGTAGTCGGGAATGCTCATTTGCTGGGTGGCGATGGCAAAGGGCAAGTACATGCGCCCCATCAACACCTGCTGCCCCAGCATTTGCCAGGTGGCGGTCGATGTGGCCAGCGCCGAGCCCAACCAGTCGAGTTGCCGGGGACCGAGCAGCTCCCGGGACGAATCGTTGATATCGCCAAACAGACCTTCAAAGTCAAAAGCGCCAGTGGTCGAGTCAAAATAATCGGGAATGGCCAATGGTTTTGCCCGGGATTCATTCCGGGTGTCCAGCATCAGAATATTAACCAGATCTCCCCACTGGAACTGCCGGAAGATGCTGGACGGCATGACCAGGTCGTCATTGGTGGCGGCGGACTCGGGGCGAATCGGTAGCCATTCGAAGTAGGCGCGCATCGCGGCCAATTTGCGCTCATCGAACTCGCCCTCTCCGTCATTATGGTTTTCCGCACCGCCGTTGTAGGTGTCATTGGCGATTTCGTGATCGTCCCACACGACGAGGAACGGGTGCGCCGCGTGCGCTTTCTGAAGGTCGGGGTCCGAGCGGTACTGAGCGTAGCGGGTACGGTAGTCGTCCAGCGTGAACAGTTCTCCAGCCGGAAGTGATTGTCGGCCCAATTGTTCCGCCTCCTCGGAGGCGTAGCCATCGATGCCGTACTCGTAGATGTAATCACCCAGGTGCAGAACCAGATCAAGCTCCTTATCAGCGATCGCGTCGTACACGTGGAAAAACCCGGAGGGATAGTTGGAGCAGGAGACCACCGCCAGCTGCAGGCGCTCGCTCGTGTTTTGCGGAAGGGTCCGGGTACGGCCTATGGGAGAGGATTCTGTCGCGGTATTGAAACGGTAGTAATAGTGCGTATCCGGACTCAAGTCGCGAATATCCACCTTGACGGTAAAGTCGCGCGAAATGTGCGCGTCGCCCGAGCCCTCGGTGACGATATCACTGAATGCCTGGTCCCGGGCAACCTCCCAACTTACGCGCACTGACTCGTCGCCGCTGTTAGCGGGGGTCACGCGAGTCCAGAGGATGACGCTCTCAGCCAGTGGATCACCAGATGCAACGCCATGCGCAAAACGACCCAGGCCCAGCTCTGGGCCGTCATCGTCACTACCGCCACAACCGGTCAGGGCGGACGACACGTAAATGCCACCAAGGCCGAACATGCCGGCACGAATAAAACGACGTCTGGATACATTGGGCATGGAAAACTCCTCAAAACATCAAATGCCGTGAGTATCGAGGAGCCAGGTGACAGCAATATGACTGAGGCGATAGCGTGAACCCCAAATCACTCACCAAACGACAGCTATGGGAAAGAGGCTCTAGGTCGTTCGCTATTTTTTCTCGCCCATGAGGGCCTTGAGATCGGCAAAGGGGTTGTGGGTGGCGGCGGGGCGTTCGGTTTCCGTCGTGCTACCGTAGCGAATGAAGTTGGAGAACTTTTCGTGCTCCTCGTCATGGCAGTAGATGCAGAGTAGCTCCCAGTTGCTGCCGTCCGAGGGGTTGTAGTCATGGTCGTGATTCACATGGTGCACGGTCAGCTCGCGCAGGTTGGCACGGGTGAACTCCCGGGCGCAGCGCCCGCAGATCCAGGGGTACATTTTGAGCGCCTGCTCCCGATAGCCCCGCTCGCGCTTGGCGATATATTCACGTTGCTCGGCCAGAACCCGGTCGAGTTTGCTGCTTGTTGGTTTATCGGTTGCCATGTTTCGGTTACCGTTTGCGGTGGTTTAGCCCCTCATCTCACCCCAGTTTTGCCTGAGAATCAAGCCTTTCGACGATATCCTTATTGCGCCACCTTTGAGGGCTGCATTGGTTGCCCGGCTGCCATCTTCTTGGGGGAAGGTGGCAGCCGGGCAACGAACCTTCTGAACGAGGGTTATTCAGCCACCGCGCCCTCTGGAATGGTAATGTCGGCTTCCGGATCGGTGTTTACCGTGTCGCCGTTTTGGGTCATTTTCACCATATACCAGTAGGTTTTACCCGGCTCGAGGTTCTCGTCAACCAGGGTCCCCTTCATTGCGGCACCGGCAAGAAGACGTTCGCGCCCCAACAGGGCGTTCTCATCATTGCGGTAAATGGCAATGTAGGTGATCTCTGGCTCGAAGTATTGAAGGTCCCAGGACACTTCAACGGAGGTGCCGTTGACGATGGTGGTGGTCAAGTTGGTCACCGGCACTTCGCTGACAAAAGGCTTTCTGATTTCGCCTTCGGCTTCGGCGTTGGTGGTGACTCCACCATGGACCACTTTGAACATGTACCAGTAGGTGTTTCCTTCTTCGGCGGTTTCATCCACAAAAGTACCACTGGTGGCCGCACCGGCGACGATACGTTCACGGCCGTCAAAATTCGCCTGGGTATTGCGGTAAATTTCGACATAGGTGATCTCGCCACTGAAGTTCTCAAGGGACCAGTCCAACACGATGTTGGTGCCATCCAACTGCGTTGTCAGGTTCGTCATGACTTCGCCCAGACCTTCGCTGTTGTTGAATACCGCTTCGTAGGTGCTGGCGGCAGCGCCGGTATTGAATTCATAGATGAAGTCCGTTGACACTTCGGCCCGATCAGCTCCGAGCCATTGGGTAAACTCATCGCCTTCATTGGCCAGTGCTTTAAGGGTCATCGGGGTGCCTTCGGGGTACTCAAAAGCCTTGGAAAAGGTGCCGGCCTCCGGCGTCGGTGAAGAGACGCTCATCGCAAAGGTGGGCTTGAGGGCGCCGACGAGCGGTGCAACGGCGTTTATGCCGCTCAGCTCTTCGACGCCTTCGGCCACCAGGCGAGCCATTTCAACCGCACCCTGCTTTTGAAAGTGCACGGTATCCGCTGCGGCGGTCGCATTGCCGTATTGATTGGCCCCAAAGCCCATGTAGTAAAACTCGTTGGCGTAGTCTTCACCCACCATTTCGAGCAGCGCTTTGTTTTTTGCGTTGAGGTCGACCAATGGAACACCCAGATCAGCGGCGAGCTCACGAGTGACCACGGGATGCTCATGATAGGCGTCGTACGGAGCGCCATCCCGCCACTGGTTGCGGCGGACCGTGGTGACGAAGATCGGGGTGGCTCCCAATTCCCGGGTCTCTTCGACGAAGTCGGTCATGTAGCCTTCAAACACGCCACCTGTGGGCGCGCTTCGCTCTTCGTCCTGCGCTCTGTCGTTGATGCCAAACTGAATGAAGACAAAGTCGCCTTCCTGGACGTTGGCTTTTACGTCCTCCCAGTGGTTTTCGTAGTAACTTTTTGAACTACGACCGCCCAGGGCGCGGTTGTCGATCGTGATTTTCGAGTCATCAAAGTAGTGCTGGAAGCCCTGGCCCCAGCCGGTTTGCGGGTAGTAGCCCTCGGCATAGTCGGCCACGGTGGAGTCGCCAATCAGATAAGCGGTGGCGGCATCGACGTTGAACTCGGGGACCACCCCATTAAACGCCGCTACCATGGTCAATGTGCCCGCCGGCATTGTGGTTCTGTAGAGGTTGGTCTCACTTGCTACTTGGCCTGCTGAGTACCAGGCGTCGAAGGTGTCACTGTCGCCGGCACGCACCTTGAGGGTTAGTGGTGTATCGGCAGGATAAGCGTTGCCTTGGGTGTAGAGACTGTCATTCGCGCCCTCTTGCGTTACCGTCAAGGTATATCGTGGCGCGATGCCGTCCAAGAGTGTAGTCAGGGCTTCGTCTGCGTTGAGCTCCTCCAGGCCTTCTACCACGAGGCGAGCCATTTCAATGGCACCGGACTCCTGAAAGTGTGTGCCATCATTGCTGCCATCCGGGTAATTCTCATATTCACCGGCGTCCAGAATCAGATACAGGTAATGCGAGGCCTGCTCCTGACCAAGGGAGTTGACCAGCGCCCAGGATTTGGCATTCAAGTCTACATAGGAAACATCCATATCGGCGGCAACGCTTGCCATTGAACCCGCATAATCATTACCTTCTTCGGTAAACACATTGCGCAGCGCTCCGTCACGATAGGCGTTCATGACCATGGGGCTGACCAGAATGGGCGTCGCCGATTTCGCTCGGGTCTCTTCGACGTATTCGGTCAGGTACACTTCATAGTCTTCCGGGGAGGTGTAGCGTTCGTCTTTGGTCCAGTCCCGGTCATTGTGACCAAACTGGATCATGACATAGTCACCCTCCCCCACTTCGGTGAGGACTTCATCCCAAATGCCATCGACTTTGTAGCTTTTGGTGCTGCGGCCGCCTCGCGCTCTGTTGAGGACTTCGACTTCATCTTCTTCGAAGTAGTATTGGAGCACCTGCCCCCAGCCCGCCTGCGGGTATGACGAGGCGTTGTAGCTGGCCACGGTGGAGTCACCCACCACAAACACCTGGACGTCAGTGTCGGCGGTGTCGGTTGGGGGCACTACTTCTGGTTCTTCCTCGTTTGGTTCCTGCTCCTCCTGCTCTTCCTCCTCTTCCTCAGGGGCGGTTGGCGTTACAGGGGTTTCGGGGTCATTGGGGACGTCATCGGAGCCAGGGTTATCACTTCCACCACACCCGGCAAGGGCGACGGACATTAGTATCAGCCAGATATATTTATTCATATTATCTCTCTTACGTTTTTATGTTATGTCGTAACGGCCTGAAAAGGGACAGGCCCACGCACACTATTATTCCATTTTCACCCAAAATCAAGCATACACACTCAAATAAATTCACGTAATGGCCTTATGGTCACATTGAATGGATTGGTAATGCGTCATTATTATCGAATTTGATTGAAAAGAGAGGGGGTTTCCGCCCCGACAGAAACCCTGACTCCCCGGCGACGGAAGACTGGTTCGTAAAAACTTAAAAACGCGCTTTAACGTCTATATTGAGAGTTGCCGTTCGACTACCGAGCGGGACTGACACAAGCGATGGTAGCCGTACCTGGGGGGTATCGCGGTTGTCAGCCCCATGAATACACCACTTCGTGAGGAAAAGCTGATGGCTGAGACCCTTCTTCTGGGTACCCGCAAGGGCACCGTTATCATTGATCGACAGGCGGCGGGCTGGCGAGCGCGCCCCATTCTTCACGCCGGCGTACCGGTCTGTTACGCGACCCGAGACCCACGCGACGGCACCCTCTGGGCGTCTCTGGACCATGGTCATTGGGGGCCAAAGCTGTCACGTTCCCGGGACGGGGGTAAGACCTGGGAGGACATTTCCTCACTGAAGTATCCTCAGGGGGCGCGGCATATCGCCCAGGTTCTGCCCACGCCGGATTTCGACCCCGAGGCACCGGTCGGGGAGCCGGAATACGCCAACGCCACGGTGTACAAAATCTGGCATCTCGCCTTTGGAGGGGAGGAACAGCCCGGGCGAATGTACGCCGGCACCATTCCCGGGGGATTGTTTGTCAGCGACGACGGCGGTGATACCTGGACCCTTAACCGGCCGCTGTGGGACCACGAGAGTCGCGGTGGTGATCTGTTTACCGGTGGCGCCACCTCCGAAAACCACTGGGGCGGCACTCCGGCCAGCATTGACTATGGGGTATTCGAGCCCGGCATCCACTCCATTATCGTGGACCCACGGGACCCGGATCACCTGCATGTGGCGGTTTCCTCCGCCGGGGTGCTGGAAAGTACCGATGGGGGCCAGAGCTGGACCGGGCGCAATCGCGGCATGCTGATGGACTACCTGCCCAACCCGGAAGCGGATTGGGGCCACGACCCGCACTTTGTGACCCACTGCCCCGGCCAGCCGGATCACCTCTGGCAACAGAACCATTGCGGCGTGTTCTACAGTGATGACGGCGCCCGGAACTGGAAGAAAGTCAGTGACCCGGACATGGGAGTAAACTTTGGCTTTCCCGTGGCCGTGGATGACCGCGACGGCCGAACCGCCTGGGTGGTGCCGGGCCGCAGCGACGCCCAACGCATGACCATTGACGGAGGCCTGTTTGTCGCGCGCACCGAGGACGGCGGCCAGTCCTGGCAGGCACTGCGCAAGGGCCTTCCACAGGAAGATGCCCACGATATTGTGCTCCGACACGCCCTGGATGCCGCCGGCGACCTTCTCTGCTTCGGCAGCACCACCGGCAATGCCTACCTGTCGGAAGACCGGGGGGAGACCTGGCAGTGCCTGGGCAATAACTTCCCTCCCATCTACTCCGTGCGCTTTGGTTGAGTGTTATGCCGACGATTAAGATGACATCGCACCTGTACCGGTTTTTCCCTCACCTGAAGAACCGTACCCTCAGTACCCCGCCCGGTTCGGTCGCCGAGGTTCTGTCTGCCATTAACGATCAGGCACCCGGCTTTACCGATTACATCCTGGATGAACAAGGGGCGCTGCGCCGGCATGTGAAGGTCTGCATCAACGACACGATCGTGATCGACCGGAAAGGCCTTAGCGACCTTGTTCAAGATGGCGATACGGTGTTTATATTCCAGGCGTTGAGCGGCGGTTAGACGACCGCTGTATCGCAGAAAGTGAGAAGGACTTCACTGTGAGGGACTGAAGAGTCCAGTAATGTCTCCCTCTTTGTCGTGGGCGATTGATGCATCCACCCTGTGATGGTTGGTGCGCCACATTACGCGATGCAAACAAGGCATGGATGGGTATGAAAGCGGTCCTGTTCAATATTCATGACGTCGCACTCATCGTTACGGTGGTGGCTTGCGCGTTGCTGGGGTCGCGACATATTGTCGGCTGGAGTCGCCCCCAGCCGTCGGGGTATTTGTTTGGCCTGTTTCTCGCTGTCACGGCTCTTGTCGCCATCAATACCCTGATCCTTTGGGCGGAGCCCATCCGTCACCCCGTTTTCACGGTGGTGCCCTATCTGTACCTCTTTCTCGGAGTGGTCGCTTTTTTGCTGGGCCCCTTTCTTTACTGGCAACTCCAGGCCCATGTGAACCCCCAATTCCGCTTTGGGCCCAAGCAGTGCATCCACCTTCTACCAGCGCTCGTTGCGCTGGTTTATCTGTATGTGGAGTGCTTTCGCTTCCCCCATGCCGTACAGCGGGACTTGCTTCTCAACCTGCAGCTCTATCAAAAACCGAATGCTTTTTACGGCGATTTTGTCACGCTGAAGAAGTTGCTTCCGGTGGTTTACGGTGCCCTGTGTCTACGAATAATTCTGCGCCAACCTGGAACTGACACCGAGCGCTCGATTGGCAGAGCCATACAGCAAGACCAGCTGTCCATCGTGGGGGGATTTACGGCCGTTTGGCTGTGGGCTGCCATGACTCACTTTTTCGGCACCTTTCGGCCCGGTGACATCAGCGATGTTATGGGTATTGTGGGGAATTATTTCAATTTGGGGCTGATTGCCTTTCTGCTGTATCGGGGGTCACCCAAAGCTACCAGGCCGGTCGGCTCTGCTGGGCGAGAGAAAAAGGCGTCATTGGACGAGGCGCTCGTTGTCAGAATAAAACAGGCGATGACAACGCAGGAGGCGTATTTGAACCCACAACTCACCCTGGAGCGATTTGCAGCGATGGCTCAATGCACCCCCCGCGAGGTGTCGATGGTCATCAACAGCTGTTTTCAACAGAACTTCCATGAGTTTGTGAGCCACTATCGAATGGAGGACGTAAAGCGTCGCCTACGCGACCCCCAATACAATCAGTGGAGCATCGCCGACATCGCCCAGGCTTGCGGATTCAATAGCAAGGCGACCTTCCACCGATTATTCAAAAAAACGCAGAGCACCACCCCTAGTTCATACCGACTGAACCATCAAACGCCGGGGCGGGCCACACCGACCGCGTCGCAAACCGCCTGCTCGTAGAACATTGACGCCCTCGACTGTGTCTCAATACAGGCAAAACGTGTATTGAGACTGTCCTTCGCCCCTCCTGGCCACCAAAATGATGCTGTCGATGCCGCCACCCCGGTCGGAACAGCGGCGCATTTAAGCCGCGGTTTCATCAGCGGCGGTGGCAGCGATCTTCATTCTTATAATTTTACAGGAGTTCGTCATGTACTCGTCTTTACAGCGACTCGCACGAGCCATTCCCGCTTGTGCGTTATTAGTGGTAGCGCCACTGCTGGCTGACGCCAAACCTTACAAATCGGCAGAAATATTTACCCAAGATTCTGAACTCTACGGCAAGTATGTCATGCGCATGCGCGCCGGCGAAGGCAGTGGCCTGATTTCAGCCTTCTTCCTCTGGAAGGAGGGGTCTGAAATGGACGATGTGTTCTGGGAGGAGGTCGATATCGAGGTTCTCGGTAAAAACGGCGCCAACTCCTGGCAAACCAACATCATCACCGGGCTCGGCGAAAAAATCACCACTGAGCAGGTACACCCGGTCTCCGAGTCGCTGGCCCGGAGTTACCATACCTTCACGCTGGAATGGAAACCTGACCAGGTTCGTTGGCTCATTGACGGGGAGCTGGTTCGGGAGATCAACGGTAACCAGGCCAGCGCGCTGACAAGCCCCGCCCAGGCACGCTTCAATTTCTGGCCCGCCAACATCGAAGAGTGGGTTGGCCCCTTCGATGATTCAATTCTACCGGTTCACATGTATATCAACTGGTTTGAATACCACCGCTGGGATGGCCAGAACTTCGAGCTGAGCTGGCGCGATGACTTCAATTCGCTGGATTCCTCTCGCTGGGGCACGGCTGACTGGACTTTCGCGGAAAACATGGCGGACTTCACGCCCGCCAACGTCAACACACAGAACGGATATCTTGTGTTGAGCATGACGCCAGAAGGACAAGAGGGCTTTAACGGTACGCCCCCGGAAGACACCGGCGGCACACCGGACCCGGAACCCGAGCCGGAGCCGGAGCCTGAACCGGAGCCCGAGCCCGAGCCCGAGCCCGAACCGACCCCGGGCGCCGAGTGTAACTGGTACGGCACCACGACTCCGCTTTGCACCACGACCAGCAACGGCTGGGGCTGGGAAAACAACCAAAGCTGCGTGTCGGAAAACACTTGCCGCTCTCAGCCCGCTCCATATGGCGTCATCGGTGAGGAACCGGCACCTGAGCCGGAGCCCGAACCCGAACCCGAACCCGAACCCGAACCCAACCCTGGCACCGGTGATGTCAACTGTGAGGTCAGCGGAATCAACCAGTGGAATTCCGGTTACCAGATGGACGTGACCGTTGCGAACGACGGTTCAAGCGCCATTAACGGGTGGGCGATTGAGCTGGACTTCGCCGGTGATCCGCAAGTCACGAGCAGCTGGAGCGCCAATGTCGACACCCAAGGTGGGAACGTGGTGGCAAGCAACTTGAGCTGGAACGGCAACTTGGCGCCGGGCGGTTCCGCCACCTTCGGTCTGCAAGGCAACTCCAACGGCGATCTCACAACGCCGAACTGCACAGTGACCGCCCCCTAAAGAGCGGTCAACCAAGGATGACACCACTATTGGCTCAGGGATGAGCCTTCTCTCCCGTTAAAAACCCGTTTACGTCGAGCCAATGCATAAAGGCCTGGAACCAGGTATTGCTGGTACGATCGGGGTTACCCAAACCGAAGCCATGACCACCGTTCTGGTAGAGGTGGAACTCGACCGGCACACCGGCCTCGTACCAAGACTGAATCAGACCGAACTCGCCATTGAACAGGAAGTCATCCGCGGCAATCGCTGCGAACATGGGAGGTGCGTCTTTCGGCACATCCACCGCGTTCATTCCTCCATAGATCGGCCCGATAAACGCCAGGTCCACCTTCTCTGACTCCAGCGTCGTCGCCATGGTCAGGCCAGCGCCAGCGGAGAAACCGATCATGCCAATTCTATCGGGGTTTACGCCCCACTCATCCTTGCGCTTGAGCATCAGGGCATAAGCGGCCTCGACGTCCTCGATCTGGTTGGAAAGGTCCCACCGGGGCCGTTCCGGGGCCTCCCCCTCATCAGCGGGAGCATTCTCAGCCTCTTCAAAGCGCCGGTTCATCTGCTTTTCAAAGCCTTCCAGCGTAGGCGCTGTGGGTTGCAGACGGTATTTGAGCACAAACGCGTTGATGCCCTGCTCGGCCAGAGCTTCGGCCACTTCCCAACCTTCATTGCCCATGGACAGCCACATAAAACCGCCCCCCGGTGCGACAATAACCGAGGTGCCGTTGGCCTTGTCGGGGTCCGCCAACACCGGCGTCAACGTCGCCTTGGAGATATTGCGGGCCATGGGGTCGCCCCACTGACGGAACCAGGTTTCCGGCTCGCTTTGCTGTTCCACATCGCCGGTCTCAAGCGGTATGGCGTTGGGCTCTTTCGGAGCGTCCATGGGGGTCATTTTGCCGTCCTGGGCAAGCGCCATGGTGCTGAACACCATCAACACCGCAACCAGGCCTTTGCGGCAACCCTGGAAAGGTAAGCTTTTCATCGTCATGTTCCACCTCTGGTTATTGTTAATTACGCTCAAGGATTTGGATCGTTTTTATTCAACCCGATAAAAGTCAAAGTCAGCACGGCCTCCCGGTGCTTGCGTTGCATAACTGAACAGCGCAAACCGGTAGCCCATAAAGTGTGGCAGGGTGTATTCCATGTTCAGAGGGTCGCCAATGCTCTTCCAGTTTTCGCCATTCAGGCTGTACCAGAAAGTGGCGGTATCGTTCAAATCCTTGAAGTCAGCCCGAATCTGGAGATAAACCACCGATTGGGGCAACGCGATTCGCTCTTCAACCGCCTCCCTAACCGTCGAGTCTTCGGATTGGCCGGATACCATCACCAAGGAAGCGCCAGAGGCCGTTTGCTCGACGCCCACAAACCCGTAACGGGCCTGGAGGGCGGCAAGCCCGGCGACATCTCCCGCCCGCAACTCCGAGGTGTCGAGCGCAACGGTGGCCCGGGATTCGGGGCCAAACATACGCTGGGTAAGGGTGTTGCGCGTATCCAGCAACCCTTTGTCGGTGCGTCGATGGGTCAGACTCAGGTAGCCGGGCCGCTCGGCAACCGACCAACCCCGATCATCGGGGTTGTGATTCCACTGCCAGGCCAGCTTGAGGGGACTGGAAGGGTTTTGGGGGGACCTCACCGGCCCATAATCAAAGTTGTCTGAAGCAACGATGTTGCCCAACCCCGGCTGGCGCGAGGGAATACGCAGAGTCTCGGGGACCGTCCCATTGACGCCGTATACCGGCCAGCCATTCTCCCAGTGGACCGGCACCAAATAGGGGATGCGTCCTACCGCACCGGAGTCCCGGAACAGGAAGGCGAACCAGTCACCGTCGGGCGTGTCGATCAGGCCGCCTTGAGCGATGCCCCGGTCCTCCAGCACCACGCGCCCTTCGTAGGGCCCAGTCAGGTGTTCCGAGCGATAAACCAGTTGGGTGCGCATACCGTTGGCCGGCCAACTGATCAGGTTAATGTAATAGTAGCCGTTGGTTTTGCTGACCTGGGCTCCCTCCGCGGGCACCCAGAATTCCTCTCCCGCGATCGACGAGGCGTTTTCAATCACCGTCGTGCGCAGCCCGCCTGGCTTCACCGCCGTGGCATCGGCCGTGAGCTCCACTAAATGAATATCGTCATTGCCATAGAGGAGAAAAGCGCGCCCCTCATCAAACACCAGCGAGGCGTCGTGGAACAGCTCATCGATTTCAGCACGCTCCCACCGGCCGCTTTCAATGTTGTCGGTAGAAAAGATATAGGTCTTGCCCGTGTGATTGGCAAAGGTGCTGACATAAAAACGCCCCTTGTGGTAGCGCAGGCTGCTCGCCCAGGAACCTTGACCGTAGGCGTGCTGGCCATTGCTCAGGGTCGATGCATCACCATCCGAGAGCGTGTCATAGGCGTAACCGATCAGCTCCCAGTCCACCAGGTTGGGGGACTTCATCAGCGGCAGCCCCGGATTCATGTGCATGGTGGTGCTACTCATGTAGTAGACGTCATCCACGCGAATGACCGCCGGATCGGGGACATCCGCCCAGATCAGCGGGTTGCGTGCCAGAGCCTGGTCTTCTGTCTGGTTCTGTACCCCAACACCGGTGCTGCAGGCCAACAATGTGAGTAATGCCGCGCTGAGTCCCACACGCTGAATCATATTTATCCCTACCATTACTGCCTTTTGATTGCTGAACACGCCCTGGTGCAGGCGCGATCGCCACCTGCTGAATAGCCAAAAATACCGCTACGAAATAATGCCGCGGCAGGTTTGAGTGTGGCGCCAAGAATAGTTATAGTTATAGTTACAATATGTGATTATCATAATATATTGAGAAAACCCTCGAAGCAAATTTTATGAGAACGTTGAGGATCCGAAGAATGAAAAAAATGACTGCGTTGTCGGCTATGGCGCTTCTGGCCATTGTGACCGGCTGTGACTCGTCCAGCGATGCCCCCCACACCCAAGAAGCCCCGTCATCTCAAAGCGCGACCTCACCCCAGGAGGCTTCCACCGGGAAAACCGCCAGGTTCACGGAGTTTTCCTATCAAGGTGAGTCTCAGGAAGAAGTCACTGTGGGCGAAGGCGAGTTCCGTAACCCCGTTATTTCCGGCTACGCGCCCGATCCGACGGTGGCGCGGGTTGGAGACGACTACTATGTGGTCACCTCCTCCTTTACCCACTTCCCCGGTTTGCCCATCTACCACTCAAAAGACCTGGTCAACTGGACGCAGATCGACAACGCCATCGATCGACCGGGCCAGTTCGATTTCTCCGGTCTGGAGGTCTCCCGAGGAATTTTCGCCCCGGATCTTTCCTTCCACGAGGGAACCTACTATTTGGCGTCCACGTGCGTGGATTGCGGCGGCAACTTTGTGATGACAGCCGACAAACCCACTGGCCCCTGGTCGGATCCGCACTGGCTGGGCTTTGAGGGGATTGATCCTTCCATCCACTGGGATGACAGCGGCAAGGCCTACATCCTCAATAACGGCGCACCCAATGAAGAGCCACGGTACGACGGTCACCGGGCGATCTGGATTCAGGAGTTTGACTGGAAGAACCTCACCATGACCGGCGAGCGCAAGCAGTTGATTAACGGTGGGGTGGATATTTCCGAGAAACCGGTGTGGATTGAAGGCCCCCACATCATCCAGCGCAACGGTTACTACTACATTACCGCCGCCGAGGGCGGCACCAGTGTGCATCACTCACAGACCATCTTCCGCTCTGACAACGTCTGGGGCCCCTACAAGCCCGCCGACCACAACCCGATACTGACCCAGCGCGATCTCGACGCCGACCGGGAGGACCCGATCATCGCTGCCGGCCACGCCAAGTTTGTGCAGATTCCCAATGGCGACTGGTGGGCGACCTTTCTCGCCATCCGCCCCTACGACAATGACATGTTCAACATCGGCCGGGAGACATTCCTGCTGCCGGTTCGCTGGGAAAACGATTGGCCTTACATACTGCCCCGGGGCGAGCGTATTCCCTTCGCGCTGCAAAAACCCGAATTGCCAGAGCAGCCCGAAACCACACCGGCCAACGCCGGAAATTTCAGCTACACCGACCACTTCGACGGTGATGAGCTCGCGCTGAACTGGATGGGCATTCGCGACCCCGATGCGCCGTTTTATCACCTCGAGGATGGTGCTCTTAACCTGAAGTGCCACGGCGGTCTGGGTGATCTCGAAGCGGTGCCTACTTTCCTTGGCCGACGTCAACAACACCACATTGCAACCGTCTCCACCACGGTTTCCTTCGACCCGAGTGCCGAGGGCGAAAAGGCGGGCATTGCGGCCATTCAGAATGACGAGCACCTGATATTCTTGGGTATCACCCGTCTGGACGGCGAGCGGAAGATTGCCCTTTACCGCCGTGAAGGTTCCGAGGAGGACAGGCTGATCAGCTCTGCAACGCTGCCGGACTCCCAGGAGGTCACCCTTTCGATGGCGTTCAACGGTGGTGAAATGAAAGCCCACTACACCGTTAATGGCGAGCAACACACTCTCGCCGAGGACGTGGACGCGACCAACCTCAGTACCAACGTGGCCGGTGGCTTCGTCGGCACTTTGATCGGCCCTTACTGCACCGCTCCTTAATCCTACCCCGCCTCCCGACAAGTGCTCCTTTTCTTGCCGGGAGGTGGCCTGCTTGGCTTTCCCTGCGTTTTTTACGTGACGCTGCCAATGACTGACGCCGTCACTCGCTCCCCCGTGGAAGACCTAAGGCTCGCTGAATACATCATTCGAGGTATCGGCGGCATACTCGAGAATGTCCCCCGGCTGACACTCCAGAACCTCACAGATACGCTCAAGCGTTGCAAAGCGCACGCCCTTGACCTTGCCGGTGCGCAGCAGCGACAGGTTTTGCTCGGTAATACCGACGGCGGTGGCCAAATCCTTACCGCGGACTTTCCGCTTGGCCAACATAACATCCAGATTTACAACAATAGGCATGGCGAGCTCTTAGATAAACTGCTTGTTTTCGGTTTCCAACTGACTGGCTTTTACCAGAAGATCACTCATGACCCACAGTATCATGGCCAATACGATCACCTTGATCTCGCCACTGCCCAGTGAGACAGAGAGCATCTTTTGTCCCGCCGGATGGTTCCAGGACAACAGCACACTGGATAGCGCCATATGCAAAGGCTTGGCCAACGCCTGTGCAAACAGGAAGATCGAAAAACGCCTCAAGTTACGGCTGTTATTTCGATTGAACAGCTCCCCTCTGGCAAAGCCCGCAAACGCGCGACGCAGAAAGTAGAGACCTCCCAGGCCCACAGCCAGATACAGCGCGGTCAGTAACCATAAGCCATACCACTGGCCGGTGGTGACGCTCCGCCATTGTATCGGCAACTCCAGAGTACGTTTTGCCAAAGTGGCAAAAGCCTCAATATCGATGAGAAAGAAAAGGAGGGCCGCAGGCCCCAGAGCAAGAACGGCCAGGCAACCCCAGGCGATGACCTGGGAAAAACGTCGGGTCATGGTAGCTCCGCTTGACATGATTGATTAAAGGCAATAAATTATCGTTTTACAGTAATTATGTCAAGAGAGGACGCCCAATGATCAGCCGTTTATTAATCCCAGCCATTCTGGGAACACTCTTCCTGCACTCCACTGGCGCGTCCGCCCTAACGGTGGAGCAGTTCTCCAACATTTGCGACTCCGCCCCTGGCGAGTGCAGCGATCATCCCACCCTGCAAGCGTATGTGGGCGGAGCGCTGGATCTGATCGCCACGCTCGACGAGGAGACAAAATACCTCGATACTCTGTACTGTAGGGATCCCCAAACGCTGTTCGACGTACCGACCATCATCCGTTTTATGCAGGAGCACCGTGAAGGGTACACCGAGCGTAATGCCATGCTGCTGGTTGTCCGATACTTTGAGGCAAACGGTGGGTGCCAATCCGATGAATAAGCTATTGATTCTGATCGTGTTATTGGGGCTTTCGTCCTGCAGCAACAGAGGAATCTATGAAAACCTGCGCATACAGCAGCGGAACGATTGCCTGAAGGAACCTCCGGCTCGCTATGACGAGTGCGTCGAGCGCGCCGACAAATCCTACGAGGAATACCGACGCGAGCGTGAAGAAGCGCTGGAAGAGCCGTCAAACGGATCATAGTCAGGAGCCAGTGCCAAAAACCGGAGAAGGGAAAATGAAAGAATCGAAAGAGTTTTGGGACAAAGGCGCGCATCGCTATGCTAAAAGCCGGATTCGGGACGAGGCGTCCTACCAGAAGAAGCTGGCGATCACTCAGGAATACTTTCAACCGGATTGGTCCGTACTGGAATTCGGTTGTGGCACCGGAAGCACTGCCCTTATCCATGCCCCCCACGTCAAACAGATAGTCGCAACGGACCTCTCGGGAAAAATGTTGGAGATAGCTCAACGGAAAGCTCGGGACGCGAATGTGAAAAACGTCAGCTTTCAGCAAGGGACATTGGATAGCCTCGATTTTGAAGCGGAAAGCTTTAATGCCGTTCTGGGGCTCAACGTGCTCCACCTTATCGAAAACGTGGATGCCACTCTTTCAAGCGTCCACGGACTTTTGAAACCAGGAGGTATTTTCGTCTCCAGCACCGCACTGGTGGGTGAACTCAGTGTCATCTGGCGATTGTTGATACCGCTTATGCAACTGATCGGCTTGGCACCTTACGTGAACCGCTTTGGGAAAGAACAGCTCGTCTCCAAATTGACCAACGCCGGGTTTAGCATCGACCGAGAATGGCAGCCAGGCAAGGCGTCCGTTTTTATTGTGGCAAAAAAGCAACCGGAATTAACGCCATGATTGTCTTATACGTCGCTCTCGCCCTGATCACGGTCGTCGTTACCGCACTGGTCCTGCTCCGGCTTCTGGACTGGCGTGCGGACCGGGCTGAGTGGACCCGACTGGCGGCGCTGCAACCGGCGGATCCGCCGCTCTACGCCCCGTCCATGGTCGCCGACTTGCCAGAGCCCGCACGCCGGTTTTTCAACTTTGCCATTAACCCCGGCACACCACTTTACCGGGTGGCCGCTCTGCGCATGGGCGGTCAGTTCAGTTTGGGCTCGAAGGAGGCCCCCAATTATCAGCCCATGAACGCCGAACAGATTCTGGCAGCACCAGAGGGGTTCGTCTGGCGTATGCGACTGAAAAACGCATTGGGGGTATCCGGCTCGGACGCTGGACGCTGGACCCGTTTTCGTATCTTGGGGCTGGTTCCTGTGGCCCGGCTGGGAGGCAACCCGGACCACACTCGCTCCGCCTTCGGCCGCTATGTGGCCGAAGCGGTGTTCTGGACGCCGGCAGCTGTGCTGCCGGGAATCGGTGTTCAATGGGAGCCGGTAGATGTCGATACGGCGCGAGTGACGGTTTCGTCCGGGGAGTTGTCCCAAGCGGTGGAGGTTCGGGTTGATCCAGAGGGCCGCCCTACGCAGGTGTCGTTTATGCGTTGGAGCAACGCCAATCCCGACAAGACATTTCGCCTTCAGCCCTTTGGCGGCATACTCTCGGACTTTCGGAAGGTGGAAGGTTTCCACCTGCCCTTTCGGGTGGACGCCGGGAACGGGTTTGGGACGGATGATTATTTTGTTTTTTTTAAAGCCGAAATCAATGAGATTCGCTACATTCAAGGGGTCCGGTAGAAACCATTCGGTAACCAATGCTTCACTCTCTACTCCCGATTGCGCACTTTTGAGCCGTCGAGTAATGTAAGAAAATCGTCTTCGATAAGGAAGACCTACAGGAATAGCGCGATGGAATCGATCGGAACAATCATCATGTCCGAGTTTTCGGACTTCAATGACCTGAGTGAGTTTGTCATCGTCGTCACGCGGTTGTTGCTTGCCGCCCTTTTGGGAGGGTTGCTCGGGTTTGAACGGGAGCAGCGCGGCAAGGCTGCGGGAATACGAACCCACATGTTGGTTTGCATGGGTGCCACTCTGTTCGTCCTCGTCCCTCAGCAAGCGGGTATTTCCGATGATGGAATGAGCCGCGTTATCCAGGGCGTTGTAGCCGGCATCGGCTTTTTGTGCGCCGGTACCATTATCACCCGCGCCAGCGATCAAGAGGCTACCGGGCTAACCACGGCGGCCGGCATCTGGTTCACGACGGCGATCGGCATAGCCGTTGGCCTGGGGCGGGAACAGACGGCGGTTCTGTGTACTGTTCTGGCGTGGCTGGTGCTCTATGTCGTGCCTTTCTTTTCACGCTCGATATCCAGGAAAAACCAATGACGTTCCGGATCCTTTATGAGCAAACGCCCTGTTTCCGGCCCGCCACTGTGTACCGAAAGACAGGCCGAAAAACACGGTCGGCGTCTTTCCTGTTTTCAATTTCGGTCAACAGAACAACAAACTCATCCCCGCCGTAACGGCTGACCGTGTCCGTGGCGCGAACACAGGATATAATATTGGTTGCCACATCCTTCAGGAAACGATCACCCACAGTATGGTCGAAGGTGTCATTAATTTCTTTGAAATGATCCAGATCCAGAAACAGCAATGCGACTTGCTTTCGGTGGCGCCATCGATGACGAAAAAAAATTCCCTCAACCTTTCTACCGAGCGCGTCGTCGCTTTACCAGCCCATCAGATTCTCGGCCATTTTGATGCATAAAACGACCCATCAACGGTTTGACACTGACGCCGTGGACCAGGATGGAAAGTGTCACCACGATCAACGTCAGGCCGACCAGCTCCAAGGCAAGCTCTTCGGGCAGGCCGTGCTGGATAGCAAACATCAGGTAATAGAGAGAGCCGATACCGCGAACGCCAAACCACCCCACCATGGCCCGCAAGGGCCAGGAGGCGCGCGTACCGACCAACCCCAAAAAAACACTGAGCGGCCGCGCGACCACGAAAAGAAACAGCGCCAGCCCTACCGCACGTACACTCCAGGAGTCCAGAAACAGAGTGCCACCAATGAGCAGAACAAGCATCATTTCGGAGAGGCGCTCGAGATGTTCCTTGAAAACCAACGAGCCTCCACTAACCGATGGAGAGGTATTATCATTCAGACCGATATTTTCCGAATCCAGTCCAACCCGGACCAGCGCTGGCCGAGACGCCCCTTCAGGCTCGGTACCCACCGCTTTGAGTTCAGTTTGACGCAAGCTTACCGCCGCGAAAAACACCGCCAGAAAACCCCAGGCGTCCACCAGCAGGCTCAAACCGTAGACCACACCAATCAGACCAAGGCCTAGAAAGTTATCCATAATTTGGTGGCCGGCCTGAGAGCCCCGTAGCATTCGCGCCAGGTGAGCAAGCCCGACTCCGGCCGCCACCCCAATTCCAACACCGGCGGCCGTTGCCCAAAGTACATCGACCAGAATCCAACGCAAACTGAACTCACCTAGCTCGTGCAACCCCAAAATACCCAGGCCCAACATCACAAAGGGAAAGGCACTACCGTCATTCATGCCGGCTTCGCAGGTCAGGGTAAACCTCAACGGATCGCGGTCCCCCGGATGACGGGTCTGAACATCGGTGGCCAGCACCGGATCCGTGGGGGCGAGGATTGCGCCCAGAAGGATACCGGCGCCCAAGGGCAACCCAAGTACAACGTATGCAAAGGCGGCGACCATTGCGACGGTGAGCGCCATGGAGACCGTGGCCAGCAGCAGTGGCGTGCGCCAGCGGGAAAAGAAGATGGGCGCAGGCATTTTGACACCGGCGGAGAACAGGGAAATCAACACGACGATTTCGGTTAACACCCTGAGCAGCCCGGACTCCTCCAGCGGATTGAAGTGAAACACATTCAATAACGTAGGGCCCAGCAGCAACCCGAGAGTCAAGTAGAATATAGCCGGAGTAATGGGCGAGCGTTGGAGCAGGCTGTGGGTTAGTCCCCGCGCGAGCAACAGTCCGCCTACGATCAGGAACCATAGTGCGTCATGCATGCTCCATTCTCCACGTTGAGCGTTTGATTCCGGGCACCGCGCTCCGTTAAACCGTCCGGGTCGTGCCGATTTTCGACAACCGGTCCGTTTCCCGCTTCACCACCCCATAGCACTCGCAGCTCAGTTTTTCCAGCCGGGGGCGGTCGATCACTTCGATGTGGCCACGGTGGTACTCGATCACACCGAGCTTCTGCAGCCGCCCCGCCGCTTCCGTCACGCCTTCCCGGCGCACACCGAGCATGTTGGCGATAAGCTCCTGCGTCATAATCAGATGATTCGAAGGCAGTCGATCCAAGGAGAGCAGCAGCCAGCGGCACAACTGCTGGTCAATGGAGTGGTGGCGATTACATACGGCCGTTTGGGCCATTTGGGTGATCAGCGCCTGGGTATAACGCAGCACCGAAGACATTAACTCTCCGTGTCGATTGAACTCATCAACCAGCCGTTGGCCCGGCAGCCGGTAACCGGCACCACCGCTCTGGACCACGGCGCGGCTGGACGTGCTTTCGCCCCCCATAAACAACGAAATACCCACCAGGCCCTCGTTACCCACGACGGAAATTTCCGCCGAGGCGCCACTCTCCATCACGTACAACAGAGACACAATGCAGTCGGTGGGGAAATACACATACCGCATTTTGTCACCGGGTTCATAGAGCACCTTGCCCAAAGGCATGGTTATTTCGTCAAGATAGGGGAAAATCCGTTGCTGAACGTCTGGCTCCAACGCGGCAAGAATCAGGTTTTTCGTTGGGTGTAGAACCTGGGACATCGTTGACATCTCTCTGCTGGAATGTCTTTTTCTGCTTACATACTACATCATCTTCCGTGTCATATGTACGATGCAATGCATAATGCATTTCACAGTAGAGCGGGCAATGGGCTATCAGTTTCCCGGACGCGCCATAAAACCGTACCTGGTCGTCCGTCAGTATTTCTTTATCATCCCTATCCTCCCTGTAGGCTCGTCGTGGGTCATCCCTAGGAACAACGGCCCGAGAAACTGATAGCCCATCGCTCCGATAGTCATCATTATCGAGGATGTTAGCTTGTAAACCGAGAGGCTTCTGTACGATATCGAACATAGGGGTCAATTAAGGCCCAGGGGCAGACGACCAGGAGTGAATATTGGCATAATTTCTAACACTTTCGGTATAGCACTCGCAGGATGAAGCCTCAAGCCTCACTCGGTCGAGAATGGATACCCGTCCGCGACGGTAACCAATGATGCCCTCCCGTTGCAGGTGACTCGCGGCGATGGTGACGGCGCCGCGCCGGACACCCAACATTTCGGCGAGGCACTGATGAGTCAGGTGCAATGAGCCTGCCCTGTTCTGGTCATGAGCCAACAAAAGCACCCGGGCCAGACGCTTTACCACCTCATGAAAGTGCATACAGCCTGCGGCTTGGGTCAATTCCGAGAGGAGGAAGGACAGATAACGTTGCAGCGTATGAAGCAATGCCGGATGATTTTGTATAACTTCCCCCATTGTCGTGGCCTTCATGCGTAGCGCCAGGCAGGGTATTTGAACGACACCGCGCTGAATAGCTTGATCAACATTGAGAATCAGGACCGCTCCCAGCATTCCCTCGCGGCCGACTCTTCCGGTTTCCAGAGGCCTATGCCCGGGGAAACCGCTCATCAAGGAAATGCTACCGGCAATAGGGAAGTAGGCATACTTCAGACGCTTTCCAACGTCGCAAAGCACCGTACCGGACGCCAGCTCAACGCGTTCACATTGAGCCAGCACACCGTTGCGTTGTCCGGAAGGCAAACTGTCAATCAGACGATTCCCGCTAGAAGCGGTATCGACGGGCTCGCCTTTTCCTTTCAAGGACACTGCGTTCTCCCGAAAAACGAATCAGATCTTCCCCGTCAGAAACAAGATTAAGAGAACCAGCACCACAACGCTCAACACCCCGCTGGGCATATACCCCCACCCCCGACTGTGGGGCCACGCGGGGATCGCTCCCACGAGGATTAGCACCAGGATAATTAAAATAATTGTCGTCACACTCATGGTATTTTTCCCACTGTTGTATTGTCTGGCAAACGTTAGGTCAAATAAAGCCTTCCGTCGGTGCGTTGGCGTACAGATTCAATGCCTCAAACGTTTTAGAGTTAGTGTCGGAAAGAATCCAGAAAAGAACATTCCGGGCATGTCCAGGTTTAGCTCTGCTTGGCGGTAAACGTTCTGATTCAGGCAATCCCATATTACCCACACAGTTTTCGAGAACGCCGAACTCGCTATTCATGAGGAACACCAAAATGCACCAATTCATAAACAACCGTCCAGGCGGGCGCGTTCGCGGCGCCTTGTGTCTATCTGCGGCAATCATTCTGTTAAGCGCATGCACTTCGGCGCCTTTGGCGCCCACTGCCGCGCTGAACGAAGCACGAGACGCCATCGCCAGCGCCGAGCAAAGCGGCGCGCGGCAGCATTCAGGCGCCGAACTGGATGAAGCTCAGCAGAAACTGATACTGGCGGAGCGCCTGGTCCGCAGCGAACAGATGGTTGAAGCCGAGCGTCTCGCTCAGGAAGCCATGATTGTCGCGCAGCTCGCCTCGGCGCGGACCGAGTCCGCGAAAGCGTTGGAAATCAACAAGGAAATGGGCCGCAGCGCCGACGCCCTTAACGAAGAAATGCAGCGTAAAGGAGAACAGCAATGAAAATTCTGACAACTCAACCGGCAAAACGCCGTACCCTTTTTATGGCGCTGGCGTTCTCTTCATTGATGATCACTTCCTGCGCCGTAACGCCGGACAGCCCTCAGGGCGCCACCCAAGTACGCAGCAAACTGACGGCGCTGCAGAGCAATCCAAACCTGGCCGATCGGGCCCGGGTCGAGCTCAGGGAAGCGGAAGCTGCCGTTCGCGTAGCCGAGCAGCCGTTGTCCGGAGATGATGCCGCTCTGGGTGAGCACCGGGTCTACATGGCGGATCGAAAAGTGGCGATTGCCGAAGCCAAGGCAACCGCCCGCTATGCCGAAGACCAACGAGCCCAACTGGGTGAGGAGCGCAACGAAGCCCGGTTGGAAGCACGCACCCGGGAAGTCGGGCGGGCTCGTGACGAAGCCGACAGAGCACGCCTCTCAGAAGAACAGAGCGCGGAGGCAGCGTCGCAACAAGCGGCGGAGTATCAACGCCAGATCGACGCTCTGCAGGCCGAAGTCACCGATCGCGGTTTAGTACTGACTCTCGGGGATGTTCTATTTGCCACCGGCAGTGCGGCGCTGCAAGGGAATGCCAACCGCAACCTCGACGAACTGGTAGCTTTCCTGAATCAGTATCCCGAACGGCGGGTCCAGATAGAGGGCCATACCGACAATGTCGGCAGCGCCGAGTACAATCAGGCCCTGTCGCTACGGCGTGCAGAAGCCGTTAGCCAATATCTGGCACAGCAGGGCATTGTCTCACAGCGACTGTCTGCCGCAGGTATCGGTATGGGACAACCGATAGCGAACAACGACAGCGAGATGGGGCGCCAACAGAACCGACGTGTCGAGATTATCATCGAAAACCCGTCGTAGCCCTACTCCCATTGAAAAAGCCGCCTCGGGAAATCGAAGCGGCTTTTTTTATCCATTTCATTGTCAACGGGCCTCCCTGCCCTTCTATCAGCGTTTACTGCTTCTGATAGCGATACAGTTCAATCATGCCATCGCTCTGGCTGGTGCAGTAGAAACCATCGGCTTCGGGCGCCATGATGCCGCACTCGAAGTCTTCGGCCTCATCGGTGGTTTCAGACCACTCACCATCACAGGCTTCGCGCTCGCGCTCAACACTGGTGGATTCCGACAGTTGACGGCCGTTCAGGGTCCAGGTGAACTCACTCTGGTAAGTCTCACACTCACCGGTGTCGGTTTCGCTGGCGAAGCTGCCCGAGCCGTCGGCGTTCAGAGTCTCGGTGCCCAGGGGGTACCACTGGCAGTCGGTATTATCGAGCATGGTCAGCTCGTAGGTACCGGCCACCGTGCTCGCCTCAAGCGGCTCGATCACGTCCATCTCCATTGCCAGATTACCGGCCCAGCCCTGGTCATTGAGTTGTTCGCTGTAAACCAGAGAAAGCGGAGTCTGGGTCAGTGCCAACATGCCCGCGTACATCTCGGCGCAACCACTGTTGGCGGACTGAGCGGCCATGGGTTCGACCAATTCGAAGAGCTTCATCGGCTCGCGCAGGTTCAGAGCCAGGGCGGTGGTGCCGTTGATCTCCAGTGCTTCCTCGGCCAGCTTGTCCGCAGCGGCCTTGGCGGCCTCACCACGATAGGCCACCAGATGCTTGCCTTTGATGGCCAGGTAGTTGCCCCCCAGACCCAACGGGTCGGGGATTTCCACCGGGGTGCCATCGGCCGGGATTTTCATACCGGCAAATTGCGGCAGGTACGAGGTCAGCATGGAGGCCAGCGTGGCGGGGTTTTCAGCACTGACGCTGATCAACACCGAACCGTCCAGCCCCATGGGAGTTTTGTCGCTCGGCTCAAGGTTGTAAACCGCAACGCCGGCGCCGCGCACCGAATCAAACATGGCAGTGCCCATGGCGAGCATGGCCGGGTTGTAGGACTGGGCCTGTTGCTGCATCTGCTGCAACTGCTCACAGGCAAAGGTGGCCTCGGTGAACTGGGTCCACAGCTCGGTCAGAACCGGCACCAGCTCGCTGACGTTCACGCCCAGGGCGTAAGCGCCGAGTTTGTCATCGACTTTGGTGGCGTAGCCCGGAATAAACCCCTGCAGTTTCTGCAGTGAGGTCAGCACCGGCTTGTTTTCAATTTTCCAAAGGAAGCCGAGGGTCTGCTGGATCAGCTCGGAGGAGACGCTGTACTCTTCCGCGCCCATGGTAATGCGCGGCATGTGACCGGCCAGGGCCACGTAATCATTGCGGCAGGCATCGCTCAGGTCAGCACCGATTTTGCCCTCGAGTTCGGGGAACCACTGGCGCAGTTCGCGCCCGGTGCTGTTCTGTTCCGGCAGCAACAGGGCCTGGGCGATGCCGTGAATGTCGATAAAGCCCATGAACTGATCAGCTTCGGCGTATTCCGCACGCAGCTCTTTGAGGCGCTCGGAGCCGGCCAACGGTTGGGGCGCCGGCTGACGGGCAAAACGCAGCATCTGGCTTTCGGGGGTATCGGAGCCGGTCAGCACGGAGAGGGTCAGGGAGGTTTCATCCAGTACCAGGCCCAGTTCCAGCTCGGGCTTGTCTTCATTCAGGCCCCAGGCATACAGGGTGGCGCTACCCAGGGTGCCTTCACGAGCGCTCACGCCGGTTTCCGCCGCCGCTTCCGCCAACACCGCTTTCATGGGCTCGGGGCTGGTCAGGGAGAAACGGATGACCGGGGCGGCTCCATTGACATAGAAGCCGTAGGGCTGGGCGAAGCTGATGCCGTAGCGCTCGGAAACGGCCTCATAACCACCGGAGACGGCCGTCTGCACGTAGTCATCGAGCAACCACTTGATCAGGCGAGGGCCGGTGCCTTCTTCACTCTCTTCGAGTAAATCAAAAATCGGTTGCAGGTCGTTGGGGTTCATATTGCGCAGCATGGCATCGGAGGCGGCCATGTTGGCTTCGTCCGTTTGCCCGGCCATTACCAGTGGGCTGTCCACCGGTATGTAAGTGAGAAAGTCATCTAGCCCGTTGGACGCTGGCTTCGTGGTAAAGACGCCGGCAGCGATGGCTGCCACGACTGCGCCGACCACGATCACGACAGCGACCGAAATTTTGGTCATGGTTTTCATAGTGGAGAGTTTCCTTGTTGTTACGTGTTCAACATCCTAAAGAAGGCTGAGCGTTACGCTTTCAAGCGCGCGCTTATTTTGCCAGAAGGTGCCCGCGGGAGCCATGACCAAGTTCACGTCGTCGAAATCTTCATTCTGTTGTTGATAGCCACAAAAAGGGCCATCGCCCTGGTGGCGGTCAGCGTAGGATCGGATTCAGAGCCGGGCGTCGTCTGGCAGCCAAGAAAGCGCCGCTCCCAGTGCGGCGAAAGCCACACCAAAGACTGTGCGTTGCGTCATGGTTGATTTCTCTCAGTACATTATGATTTATTGATCAGCGAAATCATGTCACGATCGCTAAGTGAGGGTCAACGCATTGCGTCGACCCTCCACATCCGGAGCGGCAGGCTCATCTGTTACGCTGCGACACCATTTGTTGTTATTCGCTGTTTTAGCCCATTGGAGTCCGTATGGTTTGGGGTTACTGGTTGTTCGCGGGCGCCGTCGCCTGGAGTCTCACCACACCGGCACTGGCCAACACAAAGGCCGACACCGAGGTAAGTACCAAAGAGAGCTTTCCCACCTGTGTTGAACGCTTCCAGAAGACTGCCGAGTCCGAGGGACTCACTTCTGCCGTGGTGCAGTCCAGCATTGCCAACCTGAAATGGTCAGAGCGGGTGATCGAGCTGGACCGTCGCCAGCCGGAATTCACCACGCCTTTTGCGGATTACCTAAACCGACGCGTCACCCACCAGCGGGTGGAAGACGGCCGACGCCTGCTGCGTGAGCACCGGGAACTGCTCGCCCGCGTCGAGCGGGAGTATGGCGTGCCCGCCCCTTATCTGGTGGCCTTCTGGGGCCTGGAAACCAACTTCGGCAGCTACTTCGGCAAAATGTCCGTGCTCGACTCTCTGGCCACTCTGGCTTGCGATCAGCGCCGAAGCCAATACTTCACCCGCGAACTCATGTCCGCCCTGCGCATTGTCGACGAGGGGGCTATCAGTGCCGAGCGTATGGAAGGGTCCTGGGCCGGTGCTATGGGGCATGTACAGTTTATGCCCTCGGTATTCTTGCGCCACGCCGTGGATTACGACAAAGACGGCAAGCGCGACCTGTGGAACAGCTTGCCAGATGCCATGGCCTCGGCTGCCAATTTTCTGGACAGCATGGGGTGGGATCAAGACTATCGGTGGGGCCGTGAGGTCATTTTGCCGGAGGACTTCGACTACCTGAAAGCGGGGCTGAAACAGAAACGCCCTCTGTCCGAGTGGCGTGAGATGGGCATCCGCCAAACCAGCGGCGCGGCGCTCCCCGATGAAACCATCCAGGCCGCCCTGCTGGTGCCCTCTGGCCACGAGGGACCCGCTTTTCTGGTGTATGACAACTTCAAGGTCATCATGGGTTGGAACCAGTCCGAATACTACGCCTTAGCGGTCGGGTACCTGGCCGACCGGGTTGCCGGCGCGGGCAAACTGCACAACCCGCCGCCGGAAGACAGTCCCCGCCTGAACCGCGACCAGGTGATCGCCCTGCAGGAAACCCTTAAAGCCAAAGGCTTTGAGGTGGGTGAAGTGGACGGTATCTGGGGCCCAGCCACGCGCAAGGCGCTCAGCCAGTTCCAGAGTAAAAAGGACATGGTCCCCGATGGTTTTCCAAACCAGGCCGTGTTGGACGCCCTGGGTATTAACACTGAGGCACCGTAACGCTTAAAAAAAGAGGGCCAGGGATGGCCTTTCCGGCCCGTCGGTTTTCCGACACATTCTCATTCTCCATCCTCGCCCAACGCCGCACCGTCAAGGCTTTTACCCCTTCCGGCTCCTTATAACCGTTTCTTGACCGATTGATAACTTTTTCGCTGTTTATTCCTTATCTCAATAACAAAATGTTCTTTTTAGAACCTTTTTAACCTCCTGTCCGTGTGGGAGAATGCGCCAAGTGATCAGGATGTGCAGTCGGTCACAACTCTAGTCAGTCATTTTCCTTCGGCGCGGTGGCATTCGCTCAACCGGGCCGAGCATCAACTTTAGGTGTATTTGTCATGAAGAAGTTTTTGTTTGCAGTGTGCGCATCGGCCCTGTTCAGCGTTTCCGCCCTGGCCTGTACCGAGCCAACCGCTCGTCCCGCCATTCCGGACCCGGCCACTGCCGTGACCGCTCAGATGGTAAAGACCAACAACGAAGTGAAGTCATACGTGCAGGCACAACAGGATTACCTGAGCTGCTCCAACATGAGCAGCCGCAAGAAGCAGGAAGCACTGGAAGAATTGAAAGCTTACGCCGACACCTTTAACCAAGCCGTGCGTGAGTTCAAGCTGGCCTCTAACTAAGACGCCGCTTTAGTATTACCTGAGTTATTGCAAGACCGGAGCTTCGGCTCCAATCCGCTTTTCTTGTGTAAGCCCCCAACTTGGGGGCTTTTTTTATGTCAGGTTAAAACTGCACGGCGTCGGAATCTTCACCGAAGAAGTGGGGGCGCTCGGCCCCGACCGGCATATATTCCACCGAAAAGCCGGAAAAGCCTCCGCCCTGAAAGTAAGCCATTTCAAAACGGTGTTCGCCTTCGCTGAGCTCGACCATACAGGTTTGCTTGCGGTAGGGGCGGTCGGTATTGAACCGGCAGATCTCCTCGCCATCAATTTTGGCTACAAAACCATCGTCACTGCCGATCAGGAAACGGTATTCACCACCTTCGAGCACTTCGAAAGTGTGGTCAATATCGATAAAGAAGTTGTCGGTATACCCGATCTGACCCAGTTTGGTATGGCGCAGTTGGTTCTTGTGAAACAGATCGAGCCGATCCACCCAGACCCGACGCTGGTAATCCGGCTCCCGCTCCTGATCAATACGGCTGATCGGGGCTTTGTTTTTCACAATTTTCAACTCCACCACATCCGACACGAACGGCGGAGTGATACGCAGAAGAATGGCCGCAGCCACGCCAACCAGCAGCAGGGTGAGTACGGTATTTTTATTCCACCAGGCTCGCATTGTTATCGCACCACGTTCATTTGCCAGAGTTCAAACCAGTTACGGGCCTCGAACTGATCCTCGTTGATGGGCAGCCCATAGGAGAAGGGCGAGAACCAGGCGAATACCCCGATAACCAACAGCACGAACAACCCGAGGTTGATCATGGTGTGCCGGCGGTTGGCAATCACGTCATCGCGAAAGATGTAGGTGAATACCATGGCGAGATTGAGCATGCCGAATACCAAGGGCACCAGGTAGTGGTAAAGGTACATCACCCGGTCGATCTGCAGGATCGCCGTCATGTAACTGACGTAGAGGGTGGTAAAGGCAAGCACCCAGTAAAACTGCCGGTTGTCCTTGACCGGATTGCCGTAGACAAACCGACTGAGAATCAGCCCAATCGATAGCACGATGCCTGCCGCCACCGAAAACCAGACGATGGGGTTGGCAATGATCTGAATGTAACGAACTTTGACTTCACCATTGACGGTGTTTTTATCCCAGCGGTAATTAATGCTCTTATTACCCAGGGGCCAGCCGATGGCGTAGCTGCCGTTTTCCCCCGGTTTGCAGATATCCAGCCGGGCGACACCATCCGAGTACTCGAGCATGTAGCGGATGTTGTCGAGAGAGCCGTGGTAAAACGCTCTCAGGCTGTGACTGCGATCCGCCCGCACCTCTTCGAGGTATTCTTCGGAGGCCTTGTAGGTCTTGTTGCCCACAATGTTTTCTCCCAGGGCAATGTGCACGTATAGGAGGCTGGCAAACACGGCGATGATCGGCAGCACCGCGGCGGGCACCGTGGTGGCCAGACGCTGTAGCATGGCTTTCCAGCGCCAGGCTTTGATATTGTCCCACTGGTCCACGCCCCAGACCATGACGAACAGCAGCAGCAGGACCGCGCCGTTGAGCTTGACCGACACCACCAGGCCAACCAGCACCCCCAACCACGCATACTGGGGCAAGCGCAGGGGTTTTCCGCGTGTGAGAATGTGCACGAAGTAGTAAAGCGCGGCGAGGATAAAGAACAGCTGAATGCCTTCGAGCATGGCCGCCCTTGAGTGAACCACCAGGGCGTTGTCGAAAATCAGCAGCGCGCTGAAACCCGCCGCCACCCAGGTGCGCCGGGTAATCCGCCAGACGATGCCATAGAAAAACAGCACCGACGTAGCCATCAGGAAGGTAGATGCAAAGCGGAAGCCGGTAAAACTCATGCCCTCTGGCACATCGGAGCCGTCGAGATAATCGGTACGATTGAAGGCCCGCTTGTCGAGATCCTCATTGCCGCCGAACAGCGCTTCACCGGCGCCAATCAGCAACTTGCCGAGCGGAGGGTGCAGCTCCATGAACAGGGTACCGTCAATGTACTTCTGCCCGGAGGTGATGTGGTAGTTTTCGTCCCAGAACATCGATTTGGGAGAGCCATAATTCACACCGTACACGAGCAATGAGACAAGCAGTACGAGCGCGGGCACCCAAAAACGTCGGGTTTGAGCAATGGATTGCAACATGATCTTCGTATTATGGTTATTGAGCCCAGACGGAGAGCGCGCAGTCTAGGCTCCAGAGGTTCGCAGGTCTGCGAACATTATCACAATCCGGTGGGAAACTGGAGCCACGCGGCGTTTAGGGCCCTTTCTTGCCCATCTGTTGCTGCGCCTCCCACTCTTCCCGGGGCACAAAATCCAGGGCCAGAGAGTTGATGCAGTAACGCAGGCCCGTGGGGTCGGGGCCGTCTTCAAAGACGTGGCCCAGGTGCTCGCCACAGGAAGACACCACTTCCACCCGGCGGACACCGTACCAGGTGTAGTCGTCCTCCAGGCGAATATTGTCCTTGTCGAGTACGTCCCAGAAGCTCGGCCACCCCGTGCCGGATTTGTACTTGTGGCGGGAATCAAAGACCGGGATACGACAACCGACCGTGACGTACACGCCGTCGCGTTTGTTATCCAGCAGCTCCCCGGTAAACGCCCGTTCGGTGCCTTTTTCCCAGAGAATGTCGAATTCATCCTCGGTCAGCAGCTCGCGCCAGGTGTCTTTTTCAATACGATCGAGGTGTTTACCTGCCTCGATCCAGGCCTTGGCCTGTGCCACATCGGACTGGCCCACAGCGGGTAAGGCCCAGAGCAGCAAAAGCCCCAGCGTCAGCGGCAGGCCGCTCAAAAACCAGGGAAAATATCGCATATCAAGGTTCCTCCGACGGGTCGGATGATTCCGACGACTCACGGTTCGTTAGACCCGCGCCACCTTCAAACATTCGATCAAACTTGATAACTGGATCATCCCAGTCCCCTTCAATGGTGTAGCTGATGCTCGTCGCCTGGTCCACCTGCTTCTCAAACAGCTTGCTGACCAGGAACACCCCGGCAGCGGCGGGGAGCCCTGCGGCAACGGCGGTGAGAAAGGTCAAGTTGCCCGCGACCGGCAGCGTCGCCACCAGCCGGGTATCCACGGTTTCATCAATCAGGTCAGCACTGCCGGAGAGCTGCAGCCGGCTGGAGGGGCTGCGCACGAGCACCGGCTCGCTGAACACGACTTGCCCCTGATCCAGAGTCATCTGCCCCCGGATACTGTCGTAGGCCAGCCCGCTTTGGTAAAGGTCGGAAAAATCCAGGCGCAGCCGGCGCGCCAGAGAGTCGAAATTAAGCACGGCGAACAGCCGCAACAACCCGTCACTGCCGGAGGCCGGGTTCCGTTTGAAGCGGCCGGAAAGCACTTCGAAGTCCACGGTGCCGGAGACGGTTTTCCAGTCCACAGCCTGAGGGGGGCCGGGCCAGCGTAAGTTGAGCTGGTGATCGGCCGACTGGCTTTCGAGCACATCGGTCTGGCCGAAACGCTGCAGCACCTGCGACAGATCGCCAGCCGATACTCTGGCCTGCAGGCGCGTATGCTCCTCGGCGCCCTCTCCGAAATACCATTGCAGGCGACCGCCGCGATCTCCACTGCCGGTGACGGTCAAGCCCCGGATCTCCCCCTCAAGAGCGGCAATACGAATGTTGTTGGACTCGGGACGTAGCTCAAAACGCCAGCGGCCATAATCGCGTCCTCCCACGGTGAGGCGGGCGATCGACACGTCGGTCGCGGGCAATTGAGAGGGGTCGAACTCCTCGGCGGGCTCAGCCGTGGCACTCGGCTCGGCCGTCACGAAAACCGATTCCGGCAGAGAGACTCGCGCCAACGTCAGATCCAGAGGCTGCTCTGGCACCCACTCGATCAGGCCCGAAAGCTGTTCATTATCAAAACCGAGCCGCCACCCTCTTTCCATGGAGGTAAGGTTCAGCTGCAGGTTTTCCAGCAACAACGGGCCCACTTGATGCCGGGCCAACCGAATATCCGCTTGCACCGGCAAGCCGGCGAGCGCGTTCAGGGCGTCTGTCCCCGCCCCCGCCGCCGGAGGGGTCATCGACCGGTAGCGCTCTATTGCCTCTCTCCAGGCCGGGACGTCCAACTGTTGGAGTGTTCCGACGAGGCGAACGCCGGGTTCATCAGGCAGTTCCGGCCTTACTCCCACCCCGACACTGAGCCGTTGCAGATCAAGCTGCTGGTCCAACTGCGCCAACGCCTTCAGTCTTTCCCCGTAATGCACTTCGGTCAGGGCCGTTTGACGTCCGAGAATCAGATTAAACCGAAGGGATTCGCGCTCAGAGGCGCTTTTTCCCAGCGGTTCAGGCAGATTCAAGGCCATTCCCTCAAGATCACTCTCCAGAGCCAGGCTCGCCAGACGCTGATCCCGGTCGGGTTCGGGATTGATGTGATGGGTCAGTGAGAGTTGGCTGGTAAATCCGGTGGTGCCTTCGAGCAGTCGCAGGGCCGGTTTTGCCGTCCACTCCGCCAGGCGCTCACCGGAAACCCGACCGGAGAAGGCGATCTCGGTCATGGGCAGGCCCTGCTCGGTCCGACTGGCCACGCTCAACTGCAGGGGCTCGCCGAATAGCTGGCCTTCAATACCCGGGCTACTGAGCCCCGAGCCGGAACGGTAATACAGGGGGCCAGTCAGGTCCCGCAACGTCAGTCCGAGGTTGCCAAAGGTCAGGCGCGGCAGGTTCAGCTCCATGGCCACATCCTGTCGCGCACCCGGCGCGCCGTCCTCGAGGGGAATCGCCAGGTCCAGGTTGGCCTTTACGGTGCCCTGGGCGCTCCATTTGTCCATACTGTCGTTAACGTAGCGACGCAGGTAGCCCTCGCGCAGCAGCCGTAACCCATCACTGGCCGGGGCCTCGACGGTTCCATCGATGGTCAACAGCAAGCCCTGCCCTGCAGGGTTTTCCCCGACGTGAATGCGGGTACCGGAAATCTGGCTGTTGTACAGCCGAGCCTGACTAATGCGTGCATTGACTTCGTTGTCATTGAGCACCAACTGGCCGCTGAGGTCACTGAGGGCGGGCCAGTCCGGGTGGTAGCGCAGATCGGCCCCGACCATGTCCAGCGCCAATTGGTAGCTGCGGGACAAGGGCTCGCCGGGGCGGTTGAGAGTGCCGCGAAAGACAAAGTGCGCATTCGCGGCCCGGCCGGGGTTGTTTTCCCCCAGACTGCGGTCCAACCATTGGCGCAGCGAGTCGGGCACGCCTTTGGGGAGATACTTACGGTAGGCACCGACATTGAACTCCTCGCCGTGGATATCCAGATACAGGTCGATATCGCCCGTATGTCGCTTCCACGGCAGTGACAACCACATGGAGCCCCGGGCCTGCTCACCCGCGCCACGCAGCTGCAGCGGGCCACTGTTGACGTAAATCTGATTCTGCTCTGGCAAGAGGTGCCAGGCCACCTGGCCGCGGGCGGACTGATAATTCATGGGCTCGGCGTAGGCCTTCGCAAAGTACATGCTGAAGCCGTTTCGACTGTCCAGATCCACATGGCCGCCGGCTGCGCTCGCCTGGACGTAGCCATTGACACCGGTCAGCCCGGGTACGCCTTGCCAGGGGTCAACGGCGACTTCTTCCAGTTCGGCGCGCAATTGCCAGTCACCCGGCTCACCCTGAGGTGCACTCAGTTGAACCCGGCGCAAATGCCCCTGGGGGTTCAGCGTGGAGAGCACCTCCCTGAGTTTCCCATCCCCCAGCAGGCCCAACTGGCCGGCAAGCGAACTCCAGTACGGCAGATTGATATGATCGACCAGCAATTCGACGGGGGCCCCGGTGGCATCGGCGGACAGCGCCACTTGCAGGGGCTCCAGGGCCCGATCCCGCCACTCCGCGCTCAGATCAATGAGATTCAGGCGCCACTGCCCCGAGCGGGCCCACTCGCCGCTGACACCGGCGCTGACCCGGTCCAGGGTCAACGATTCCAGTGGCAGTGCCACCTCGTCCAGGGACAGCTGCCCAACCCAGCTGTAGCCGCCGTCCTCCTGACTGGAAAACCACAGGCGGGCGTTCATCTGCCCTTCCCGATACCACTCCCGGTGTTCGCTCTCACCAAAGAGAATGCCACCAATGGCGGTCAGCGGCTCCAGCGTCGGGAATTCACGCAGTTGCAGGTATCCCTCGGTATGAAAAGTATCCGGGTCGCGAGGGTCGCCCTTGCCTTCCAGCACGGCTACCAGGGCACGATCGCGGTTTTCAATGTCGATTTGAAGGGACAGACGATGGAAATCGTTCTGGTGTTCCAGCAACAGGTAGGGGGCCACAAACTGCTGTTGATGACCATTGGCAAAGGTCAGTTGAATGCGGGCATCGAGCATTTCCACCCGCGTGCCCAGTTGAAACAGGGTCAGCAGGTCATCCGGCGCGAGCGGCTCTTCGGCCAGTTCCTGGTCGGTCAAATCCGGCAGGCCCCAGTAACCGTCGGGCCCCTGGTTGAGGGACAGGCGCGGCCCCTGAAGCTCGACCTTATCCCACGCCAGGCGCCCGTCGGCCACACTGCTGAGCAGGTTGAGTCGCAGCAGCAGGCTTTCGGCCTGGAGCAGACGGTGCCCTTCAGCGTCGTCCACGACCAACTGGTGCAGCCGCAGGGTCGGCGTCAGGTCCTCCCAGTGCGCTTCCAGCCGGCCAACGGCCACCGATAGCCCCAGTTGCTCGGACAGATAGTCTGCCAGCTCCTGGTCGTAGCGCTCGAGCAGAGGGAAAAGGCTTCGGCCAGACTGAACCACCACCGCGAGTGCAATCAGCACGATGGCACACAGAATGTAGAATTTCTTCAAAAGGTACGCTAATACCGAAACCATAACCTGAGGGATTCCTCATACCGGCTGCGCAAACACCCGGGAATACCGGGTATCCCCGCGCAGACCCGGATATCAGACCAGCACAATGTCGTACTGTTCCTGGGTAAAGAGGCTTTCTACCTGGAACTCGATGGTGCGGCCAATAAACGCCTCGAGGTCTGCCACGTAGGCGGCATCCTCATCCAACAGGCGGTCTACGACCAGCTGTGAGGCCAACACCAGAAATTTGTCGTTATCGTAAGCGCGCGCCTCTCTGAGAATCTCCCGAAAGATCTCGTAGCACACCGTTTCCGCCGATTTCACCTGGCCCCGTCCGGAGCAGAGCGGACAGGGCTCGCACAACATCTGGCCGAGGGACTCGCGGGTGCGCTTGCGGGTCATCTCCACCAGGCCCAGGTCGGATACGCCGGTGATGTTGGTTTTGGCGTGGTCTTTCTCCAACGCTTTTTCCAATGTCCGCAGTACCTGGCGCTCGTGCTCGGGATCCTTCATATCGATAAAATCGAGGATAATGATCCCACCGAGGTTGCGCAGGCGCAATTGTCGCACAATGGCACTGGCCGCCTCCATATTGGTTTTGAAAATCGTCTCTTCCAGATTGCGCCGGCCCACGAACGCGCCGGTATTGACGTCGACGGTGGTCATGGCCTCGGTCTGTTCAATAATCAGGTAACCGTTGGATTTGAGTGGTACGCGGGTATCCAGAGCGCGGGCAATTTCGTCCTCCACACCGTACAGATCGAGCAAGGGACGTTCGCCACTGTAGCATTCGATCAGGCTCTGCAGCTCAGGGTAATAGCCGGCGGCAAATTCGCGCATCTGCGACCAGCTCTGGCGCGAGTCCACCCGGATTTTCTCAATCGGCGCCCGGGCCATGTCGCGCAGGGCGCGCAAGAACAGAGGCATATCGGTGTGGATAGCGCTGGGCACCGCGGCCTGGGTCGAGCGCTCTTCAAAGTCGGTCCAGAGTTTCTGCAGAAAGTCGATATCGTTGCGCAGCTCATCCGCTCCGACGCTCTCAGCCACGGTCCGCAGGATAAAGCCCCCGCCGACACCGGCCTCGTGCGCGAGCGACTCCACCAGCTCGCGTAGACGCTGGCGCTCGGCGTCATCATCGATGCGGGTGGAGACGCCGATATGAGCGCTGTTGGGCATGTAGACCAGGTAGCGCGAAGAGAGGCTGAGGTTGGTGGTCAGGCGAGCGCCCTTGGTGCCGATCGGGTCCTTGCTGACCTGCACCAGAACCGTCTGCCCCTCACGCACCAGGGTGCGGATGTCCGGTGCCTCCCCCCGGCGCCCTTCCTCTTCTACCGAATCGGTCATATCCGAGGCGTGAATGAAGGCCGTGCGCGCCAGGCCGATTTCCACAAAGGCGGCCTGCATGCCTGGCAGGACCCGGACCACTTTGCCTTTGTAGATATTACCGACATAACCTTTGTTGTGACTGCGCTCGATGTGCAGCTCCTGGAGTACGCCGTTTTCGACCAGCGCCACTCGGGTTTCCACCGGGGAAACATTGACCAGTAATTCTTCGCTCATTCATCCGCCCCTGAAGTCTGGTGCCGTTGCGTCTGGTGCGAGTCGACGCGGTGCCCCCACCAGGGAATCTCGAACTGATTCAACAGCTCGGCGGTCTGCGCCAACGGCAGGCCCACCACGGCGCTGTAGCTGCCCTCAATACGCTCGACGAACACGCCGCCCAGCCCTTGAATGCCGTAACCTCCGGCCTTGTCCTGCGGCTCTCCGCTGGCCCAATAGGCGTTCATTTCAGCCTCGTCCAGGGCACGGAAAAACACCCGGGTGCGCACCAGAGCGCTGCGTTCCCGTTCGCCGTCACAGAGCGCCACAGCCGTCAGTACCTCATGGGCCCGCCCGGACATGAGCCGCCACATGGTCAGGGCATGGTCCCGGTCGAGGGGTTTTTCCAACACTTTGCCAAGGCAGACCCCGATGGTATCCGAGCCCAGAACCGGGGCCGGGGCCAAACCCTGCTCGCGGGCATGGGCCCAACCAGATCGAGCCTTGTCCAAGGCGAGCCGGCTGACGTAAGCCTCGGGAGACTCATCGGGGGCGCGCTCTTCGGGAACCGAGAGCGTCAGGCAGTCAAAATTCACGCCGAGCTGCGCCAGTAACTCGCGCCGGCGCGGCGACTGTGAAGCCAGGTACAGATCCGTCATGCCAGAATCCCGTTTATTGAATGCGGTAACGGTGGCGAAGCGCCTCAAAACCGAGGAAGCAAAGGGGCCACAGTATGGCACTGGTCAGCGCCGGGTAGAGAAACTGCAGGCCGGAGATGTCGCCTCCGGCCAGGCTGTGAACCCAGTTACCGGTCAGTTGGGCGATACCCACCAATAAAAAAATCCAGCAGGCCTGTTGCCAGAGCGCGTAGTTGCCAACCCGACGGTAGGACTGCAGAGCAATGTAGGTGACCACCACCAAGGCCAGGGCGTTCTGGCCCAGCGGGACCCCTTCCACCAGATCCTGCGCCAGACCGAGCAGCCATACCAGCGTCAGGCTGGTGTGATCGGGCAAGGTGAAGACCCAGTAAAGAACGACCAGTACCACGAACTCGGGGCGCCACCAGCGCCAGTCCAACGGCAGAGGATAAACTGCGAGGGTCAGAGCCACGATCAGAGCCAGCAGTATCAGCCAGCGGTTGTGGCCGCCGAAGAGCTCAATCATCGGCCGGTTCCCCGACGGCTCCATCCTCCGGGACCAGCTCGCTCTGGGCTTCACCCGCGGGCTCGCGCCGGCCTTCGCCCCGGTCCTTCCCGAACACCAGCAGTAAGTGCCGGCTTCGGTCAAGCCGAGCCATGGGGCGGGCGATCACCGTGGAAAAAGCCTGACCCGGATCCCGCACGACTTTTTCGACTTCCGCCACCGGGTAGCCCACAGGGAAACGATCTCCAAGGCCGGAGCTGACCAGCAGGTCCCCTTCGCGAATGTCCGTGGTGTTGGAGACATGGCGCAAACGCAAGCGGTTGATGTGACCGGTGCCTTCGGCAATGGCCCGCACCCCGTTACGATTGACCTGGACCGGAAGCGCGTGATTGCTGTCGGTAATGAGCAGAACCCGGCTGCTGCCGGGCGTGACCTCAACCACTTGGCCCATCAGGCCGAATGCATCGAGCACGGGCTGACCGTTGTAGACGCCGTCCGAGAGGCCTTTGTTGATGACCACCGAATGACTCAGTGGATTGGGAGATACGCCTACCAGCTCCGCCACCAGGACATTGTCCTGCAGCATGTCGCTGGAGCCCAACAGCCGTCTGAGACGGACGTTTTCCGCCGCCAGAGCGGCCATTTGCTGGAGTTTGCGCTGGAGAATCAGCAGTTCGGACTTGAGCGCTTCGTTCTCTTCCTGAAGTGCCTGCCGAGAGCTGAAGGTATCGTCACTCCAGTCCCCGATACGCTCGGGAATATTGGTGACCCAGTAGAACGGCTCAGCGATGACCCCGAGCTTGGAGCGCACCGGGTCCAGCCAATCCGTATAGAGGCTGACAAGAATAAGCCCGACGGCGGCGATGCTGAAAAACAACGCGCGTGAGGCGACCGCCGGGCCTTTGGTAAACAGCGTTTTGATAACACTCTCTCCCGCTCAGTGTAGCTCGCTCACTCTGAGCGCCCCTTCAGGAAGACAGCAAGTCGATATTCCGTTTATCCATCATTTCCATCGCCAGACCACCGCCCCGCGCAACACAGGTCAGCGGGTCTTCCGCCACGATAAAGGGCAGGCCGGTCTCATTGGACAACAGCCGATCGATATCGCGCAGCAGGGCGCCGCCACCGGTGAGCACCACGCCGCTTTCGGCGATGTCCGCCGCCAGTTCCGGCGGGGACTGCTCCAGCGCGCTCTTGACCGCCTGCACGATACCGGCCAGAGGTTCCTGCAGGGCTTCCAGAATTTCATCGCTGTTCAGGGTAAAGCTGCGCGGAACCCCTTCGGCAAGGTTGCGACCGCGCACATCGATTTCCCGCACTTCGCTGCCCGCGAACGCACAGCCCACTTCCTGCTTGATACGCTCGGCAGTGGCATCGCCAATAACACTGCCGTAATGGCGGCGGACGTAGTTGACAATGGCTTCATCAAAGCGATCACCGCCAATACGCACAGAGTCGGAGTAAACCACGCCGTTAAGGGAGATCACGGCAATTTCAGTGGTACCGCCACCGATATCCACCACCATGGAGCCGCTGGCTTCGGAGACCTTCAGGCCCGCGCCGATGGCGGCGGCCATGGGTTCTTCGATCAGCCGGACTTCGCGGGCACCGGCGCCCATGGCCGACTCACGGATTGCGCGCTTTTCCACTTCGGTCGACAGGCAGGGCACACTGATCAGCACCCGGGGGCTGGGCTGGAACCAGCTCGCTTCGTGCACCTTCCTGATAAAGTGCTGGAGCATTTTCTCGGTGACCTGGAAATCGGCAATGACCCCATCTTTCAGGGGGCGAATGGCGGTGATGTTGCCCGGCGTGCGGCCCAGCATTCGCTTGGCTTCGGTGCCCACGGCTTCCACGATCTTGTGGCCATTGTGGTGACGAATCGCCACCACCGAGGGTTCGTTCAGCACAATGCCCCGACCGCGCACGTAGATCAGCGTATTGGCGGTGCCAAGGTCGATGGACAGGTCGTTGGAAAAGGCTCCACGGAGGTGTTTTAACATTGATTCACGCAACCTTAGGTATACATATTGTTCTGTCTTGCACGGCACCATGGAAGCGCCATGCCTCAAAATTCTGTGTGCGGCCCCAATGAGCCGCCATTTTTCGCTGTCATCCCGGCGATCGACACGGCGCTCAGGCGAGTGACAGCGACACCCGAAGCGGCGGATTGGACCGGCACCCCGGCGAGGAATTCACTATTGGCCTGAAATCAAGGCTTCCAGACAGTTTACACGAGGTGGAACCGCTTTACCCGACACGGCTGCTTGCCTTTTCTCACAGTAACTTCGACCGTTACCTGAGGCGACTGGGCAGGCGCTTGTTCCCCTGCCGCTGTAGGCATTTATTGCCCAACCGCTGTAGGCTCTATTTTGCCCAGCCGCTGTAGGCACTTCTCCCCGTGCAGACCCGAAGCGTCGGCGCAGATGCTGGCACTCTATCAACGGCGGGGATTTTGGGCAAGGCGCAAATGTGGTAACTTTGCCATCTTGTTGCATAAACGCGAACTTTTGGACCTTTTTTGAGCACCGGTTGTGCACGTTTTGAACCGGAGCCATTACCGAGCTGGAGCACCCTGATGGCTATTGCCTCTTCCGACATCGCCAAGCTGGCGCATTTGGCGCGCATTGCTGTTTCTGACGATGAAGTCGGTCAAGTGACTGAACGCATCTCTGACGTACTGGCCCTCGTGGACCAGTTGCAGGCCGTCGATACCGCGGGCGTCAAGCCCATGGCCCACCCGCTGGACGCCACCCAGCGCCTGCGCGCTGACCAGGTCACCGAGCCCAATGAGCGCGAACACTTCCAGGCGATTGCGCCGGCAACGGAAGACGGCCTCTACCTGGTACCCCGCGTCATTGAGTAATTCGCCCGGATACCCGCGCACCATCCGCCCATGCCACCGACTTTGATTTGAGGATAGCAACCGCAATGCATCAACACACCATTGCCCAACTGGTTCAAGGGCTCCGAGACCGGGAATACTCCAGCGTCGAGCTGACACGCCACTACCTGGACCGGATCAAGCGCCTGGACGGCACCTACAACAGCTTTATCACCGTCACCGAAGAGCGGGCCCTGGCTCAGGCGGCAAGAGCCGATGAACGCCTGGCCCAAGGCAAGGCCCCGGCCCTGTGCGGCGTGCCCATCGCCCACAAGGACATCTTCTGTACCCTGGGCGTGCGCACCAGCTGCGCCTCCAAGATGCTGGACAACTTTATTGCCCCCTACAACGCCACCATCGTGGAGAACTACGAAGCGGCCGGCGCGGTCATGCTGGGCAAAACCAATATGGACGAGTTCGCCATGGGCTCCTCCAACGAAACCAGCTTCTACGGCCCGGTGAAAAACCCCTGGGACACCGGCTGCGTGCCCGGCGGCTCCTCCGGTGGCTCGGCGGCGTCTGTCGCCGCCCACCTGGCACCGGCAGCCACCGCGAGCGACACCGGCGGCTCCATCCGCCAACCGGCCGCGCTGTGTGGCCTGACCGGCCTCAAGCCCACCTACGGGCGCGTCAGCCGCTGGGGCATGATCGCCTTCGCCTCCAGCCTGGACCAGGCCGGCACCCTGACCCGCACCGCCGCCGACTCGGCCCTGATGCTCAACGCCATGGCCAGCTTCGACCCGAAAGACTCCACCTGCGTGGACCAGCCGCTCGAAGACTACACGGCGCACCTTGATCAGCCCTTAGACGGCCTGAAAATCGGCATCCCCAAGGAATACTTCGGTGACGGCCTCAACGCCGAGACCGCTGCGCGGGTACAGGACGCCATCAAAATCTACGAAAGCCTGGGCGCCACCACCCACGACATCAGCCTGCCGCACACCCATCTGGCGGTACCGGCCTACTACGTCATCGCCCCGGCCGAATGCTCCGCGAACCTCTCCCGCTTCGACGGCGTGCGCTACGGCCACCGGTGCGACAACCCGACCGACCTGCACGACCTCTACGAACGCTCAAGAAGCGAAGGCTTCGGCGAAGAAGTCAAACGCCGCATCCTCGTGGGCACCTACGCCCTGTCCGCCGGTTACTACGACGCCTACTACAACAAAGCCCAACAGGTACGCCGGCTGATCAAACAGGACTTCGTCGATGCCTTCGACAAAGTCGACGTCATCCTCGGCCCCACCTCCCCGTCCCCGGCCTTCGCCTTCGGCGCCAAGAGCCAGGACCCGGTGGCCATGTACCTGGAAGACATTTACACCATCGCCACCAACCTCGCCGGCCTGCCGGGCCTGTCAATTCCGTGTGGGTTGGTGGACAGCAAACCAGTCGGGCTGCAATTGATCGGCAATTATTTTGCCGAGGGGCGGTTGTTGAACGTCGCGCATCAATTTCAGTTAGCGACCGACTTCCACGAGAAGTGTGCGCCGGGGATTGATTAAGTCCGCGAGATTCACGTAGGGCGGATAAGCCGGAGGCACATCCGCCGTTGCCAAGAGTGATGTTTTATCGCGGCATAACGTGTATTTACGGCGGATGCGCAAGCTTATCCGCCCTACGCAAACCGGATGAGTGGCACTGAGGCTTTGGGTGGGGCATACCGGTTGAAGACTCTCTGAGGCATGGATGCCGATGAGAAGCCTATAGGGATATATTCACGGCGGGTCTTCAACCGGTATGCCCCACCCAAAGCCGGACTCAAATACAAGATACCCAAGACGAACCGAATTAAAGGTTATTTGAGATGGAATGGGAAACAGTTATTGGCCTGGAAGTTCACGTACAACTTTCAACCAACACCAAATTATTCTCCGGCGCCAGCACCGCCTTCGGCGCTGACCCCAACACCCAAGCGTGCGCCGTCGACCTGGCCATGCCCGGCACCCTGCCCGTGGCCAACGAACAAGCGTTCCACAACGCCGTCAAATTCGGCCTCGCCGTCAACGCAGAGATCGGAAAACGCTCCGTGTTCGAACGGAAAAACTACTTCTACCCCGACCTGCCCAAAGGCTACCAGACCACCCAACTGGCCGAACCCATCGTCGGCCCCGGGTACGTCGACCTGCAACTCGAAGGCGGCCGGACCAAACGCGTGCGCATCCACCACGCCCACCTCGAAGAAGACGCCGGCAAATCCCTGCACGAAGACTACCACGGCATGACCGGCATCGACCTCAACCGCGCCGGCACCCCGCTGATCGAAGTCGTCACCGAACCGGACATGCGCAGCGCCGAAGAAGCCGTCGCCTTTGCCAGACAACTGCACAACATCGTCACCTCGCTCGAAATCTGCGACGGCGACATGTCACAGGGCTCCATGCGCTTTGACGTCAACATCTCCGTGCGCCTGAAGGGCGAGGAAGAATTCGGCACCCGCACCGAAACCAAAAACCTCAACTCCTTCCGCTTTATGGAAGAGTGTATTGCCCTGGAGGTAGAGCGACAGATCGACGTACTCGAAGACGGCGGCAAAATCGTGCAGGAAACCCGTCTGTACAACGGCGAGACCAAAACCGCCCGCTCCATGCGCACCAAAGAAGACTCCAACGATTACCGCTACTTCCCCTGCCCCGACCTGCTGCCGGTCATTATCGATGACGATTTCATCGAGACCGTGCGCCAGGACATGCCGGAACTGCCGGAAGCCCGACGCGAACGGTTTATCAAAGACTACGACCTGCCCGACTACGACGCCAGCCAACTGGCGGGCGACCGGGCCACGGCGGACTACTTTGAGGCGACCGTAAAAGCCTGCGGCGAAGCCAAACTCGCCGGCAACTGGGTCATGGCCGACCTGGCGGCTTACCTGAACAAAGAAGAAATCGGCATCGCCCAATCACCGGTTACACCGGTCATGCTGGGCGGTCTGATCGCTCGTATCAAAGACGGCACCATCTCCAGCAAGATTGCCAAGAAAGTCTTTGAAGCCATGACCAAGGGTGAAGGCGATGCCGACGCCATCATTGAGAAACAGGGCCTGAAGCAGGTCTCCGACACCGGCGAACTGGAAAAAATGGTCGACGACGTGATCGCCAACAACCAGGCGCAGGTGGACAACTACCGCAACGCCGACCCGGCCAAGCGCCCGAAAATGCTGGGCTTCTTTGTGGGCCAGATCATGAAAGCCAGCAAAGGCCAGGCGAACCCACAGGCCGTCAACGAAATCCTGATCAAGAAACTGGAAGGTTAACGAGACAAGACATTATGAGCGAACTGAAAAAAGACAAAAAAAAGGTCGTCGGCGAACACTTCGATGACGAGCGCATCAAAAGCTTCTTCCAGTACCCCGCCCCCGAGGGTATTAATCACGATTACCACCTTCTGGAAAAAGCCTATCGCGGCATGCGTGAAGAAAATTTCGCGACGTTCGTGCAGTTCTTCTCCGAACGCAACCATGACATTAACGCCCCCGGCCCGGACGGCAAGACCTTTCTTCAAGCCATCAAGGACCACCGCATGGCCGACGAATACATCGCCGCCCTGAAAAAAGCCGGAGCCCAGTAACCGGCCCATGCCCTTTCTCCGACTGACACCCAGCCTGTGGCTCACCATTGCGCTGGGTGTGTTGATGATCCTCCTCGGCGCGTTCCAGAGCGTCACGGAAACCGCTCTTGAGTACAGCCGCAGCGCCATCAGCGACGGTCAGCTTTGGCGGTTCATCACCGCGCATTTTATTCACTACGGCCCCTACCACTTGGCGATGAACCTCGGCGCACTGATGCTCTGCGGCTGGATTCTTTTCCAGGAGGTGAGCCTCAGACACTACGGGCTTTTAGTGCTGACCTGTTTGGTCGGCGTGAGCACGGGTCTGTATGGCTTCAGCCCGGAGCTGGATTACTACGCGGGTCTGTCCGGTGCGCTGCACGGGTTGTTGGTGGCGGGGGTGTTGATCACGTTGCGGCAGACGCCGTGGATGAACAGCCTGGCGCTGGCGGTGGTGGTTTTCAAGATTGTTCAGGAGCAACTGCCGGGGTATGACACGTCTCACTCGCTGTTGCCTGTGCCGGTCGCGGTGGATGCACATTTGTATGGGGCGCTGACGGGGTTGGCGTGGGGACTTGGGGTGCTTGGGCGGGGTTTTAGGGCGAGGCCACCTCTATCCAAGTGAAATAGTGTAGAAGTAGCTTCACGTCCGGGCCGAAGCGGGGTACACCCTTCCAAGACACGCCGTAAATACATGACGTGAAGGGATTCACTAATGCCGCGATGGCATGGATGCCAAGGAGCGGCCCATGGGGGCTCGAATCGCGAGTCCCTCGCTCCACGGTCTTGAAACGGTACACCCCGCTCCGGCCCTCAGTACTTTTAGCTCGTTCAGTGCGTCGATTATTCCACACGTAGGGTTGGTAAGGCGGTAGCCGCCACCTACGAAACAAAGATGGCGCCAAAGAGATTGTTGGAAAACGGTAGGTGGCGGCTACCGCCTTACCTACCCTACACCTGTCTGTAAGTGTTTTATCTCCATGAACGCCGGCACTGGCACTGAGGCCCGCGGTGGGGTAGACCACTTGGAGACTCTCTGACGCCTACATGGATGTAGGTGTTAGGGCGACGCAGGAAGCCAAAGCCGAGGCATGGATGCCGATGAGAAGCCTCCAGGGAAGGATTTACGGCGGGTCTCCAAGTGGTCTACCCCACCGCGGGCCGGGCTCTAGAGAAAGCACCAAACCCAAAAAACTAAGAATTACGAGGCCGACGGCGTCCGCCGCCGGAGCGACCGCCACTACCACCGCCCGATGAACGACGGCGCGGGGTGCCCGGCTTCATCGGGGGCGTCTCTTCAAGCAGAGAATCCGGCGGCTGCTCGCACTTGATCGGCTCACCCAACAACTCCTCGATGGGCTGCAGACGAAACGCATCATCCTCACAGGCGAAACTCACCGAGGTGCCAAACTTGCCCGCCCGACCGGTGCGGCCGATGCGGTGCACATAATCCTCCGGCTCCTCCGGCAACGTGAAATTCACCACATGGCTGATGCCACTGATATGAATTCCCCGGCCCGCCACATCCGTGGCCACCAGCACCTTCAGATTGCCTTCCTTGAAATCGTTCAGCGTCTTCACCCGCTTGTTCTGCGGGATCTCGCCGGACAAGAGACCGGCGCTGATATCGTGGCGCTGGAGCTTGTCGTGCAGGTCGCGACACTCGTCACGGCGGTTGGCGAACACGATCAGGCTCTCTACATCCTCCTGCTTGATCAGGTTGTAGAGCATGGGGTACTTCTCTTCGGTCGCCGCCAGGTATACATGCTGATCCACGGTATCCGTGGCCACACTTTCGGGCTGAATCTCGATGGTCGTGGGCTCGAAGGTCCACTGCTCTACCAGGCGATTCACCTCCTCGGTGAAGGTGGCCGAGAAGAACAGCGTCTGGCGGTCTTCCCGCTTGGGCGTCTGGCGCACGATCTGGCGAACCTGGGGGATGAAGCCCATATCGAGCATCCGATCGGCTTCGTCGATGACCAGAATTTCCAGCTGATCCAGGAACACGTCCTGCTGACGGCAGAAATCCAGCAATCGGCCGGGGGTTGCCACGAGAATGTCCACCAGATTGTTGTGCAGGCGGTTCTTCTGCTTGCCGTAATCCATGCCGCCAACGAGCGTGTGAATCTCGAGGTCGGTATATTTGCACAGGAGTTTGGCGTCATCGGCGATCTGCATGACCAGCTCGCGCGTAGGCGCGATTACCAATGCCCGGGCTTCACCGGCATAGCGTTGCTCCTTGATGGGATGCTTGAGCAGGTCATCAATAACGGTGGCCAGGAAGGCGGCGGTTTTACCGGTGCCGGTCTGGGCCTTGCCCACCACATCTTTGCCCTGGAGCGCCAGGGGCAGTGACTGGGCCTGGATCGGTGAGCAGTACTCAAAGCCGAGGTCGGCGATGGCGTGCATCAGGTCGTTTTCGAGCCCAAAGTCGTGGAAGCGGAGCTTGCCTTCGACGGGGGGCACGGGAAATTGGGAGATGTCCCAGGGTTGTTTGGCCATAGGTTTATTGTTGCTCTTGTGTTGGCCGCCTCGGCGGCGGTTGCTGTTTCGATTACGGCGCCGTTTCCCCGAGGGTTTGGGGCTCTGGTTGCCGTTTTGGTTGTTCTGGGACGGACCCTGGCCGTTGTCCGGGGCTTTGTGGTTTTGCCCCTGAGCGCTACTCTGGCCCTGCGCCTGGCGCCGTCCGTTGTTTTGACCCTGAGCATTACCTCTGCCCTGGGCACGCCGGGGCTTGCGGCGGCGATTGCTGTTCCGGTTGGGGTTACCACCGTCACCGTTGCTGTAGCCACTGCGGTTGTTCTGGGTTCGATTTTGTTGGGGGCGCCCCTTGCGGGCTTCGGAGTCACTAGCGGCCTTACGATCACCGGCCAGTTTCTGGAAGAGCTTACCAATCAAAACGATCACCTGTTGCACAAACTGTGCGCGGAGTATACACGAAAACCCCCTGCCTCTCCCACCGTCCCTCTGTCACAAACCGCTCTTGGGCCAAGCACTATGGGCAACCTCAAGTCCGGCGTGCAGAGGGGCATACCCCTTCGAGACCCGCCGTAAATCCATCCATGGAGGCTTCTCATCGGCATCCATGCCTCAGAGAGTCTCGAAGGGGTATGCCCCTCTGCACGCCTCAGTGCCGATAATGACCTTTTGGTGAACAATTGTCCTGTGTTTTACCCTCGCATGATCGCCAGTATCCCTTCCCAAAAACTGGCTATTGGCACTGAGGTCCGCTGTCGGGTGCACTATTCCCGGACCGTGGAGCGGGGGACCCGCGATTCGAGCCCCCAGGGATGGGTTTACGGCGTGTCCGGGAATAGTGCACCCGACAGCGGACCGGACCCTAACGATCCTCGTAAATTGGGGTTTGGTTTGAAACAAAGAGCCTTCTAGAATAAAGAGCCAACGATGGACACCGCCAAGGAGACCCGCAGCATGCCCCGTATTCATAGCTTTCACCACGTTCCCTTCGAAGGCCTGGGACACTTTGAAGACATCTTCACCCGCAACAACTGGCCCGTCCGCCAAACCCACTGGTACCAAGGCGACTCCGCCCCCGAAATCGAAAGCTTCGACGCCCTTATCGTCATGGGCGGGCCCATGAACATCGACGAACACGACCGCTACCCCTGGCTCACGCAGGAAAAACAGACCATCAAAACCGCCATCGACGCCGGCAAAACCGTCATCGGCATCTGCCTCGGCGCGCAGCTCATCGCCGCCGCCCTGGGCGCCGCCGTTAAACCGGGAAATCACCGGGAAATCGGCTGGTTCGACCTGAACCGTATGCCCGGCGCCGACCAGTCGCCCCTTTCAGACCTCCTGCCCGAGCGCTTCCAGGCCTTCCACTGGCACAGCGACACTTTTGATCTGCCCGAAGGCGCTCAACGCCTCGCCAGCAGCGAAGCCTGCGACAACCAGATATTCAGCATCGGTGACAAAGTCCTCGGCCTGCAATGCCACCTGGAAACCACTCCCCGCACCGCCACCGCCCTGATCGAAAATTGCGGAGATGAGCTGGACGGCTCCCATTACGTGCAGTCTGCTGAAGACATGTTGGCGGAGCGGGAGCGGTTTACCGCCATCAATGCGATGGCAGAGCGGGTGATTGGGAGGATGATTGGGCAGGCGTAGATTTAGAGAGAAAAACGGCAGGTGGCGGCCTCCGGCCTTACCATGCCCTACGCATCAGTTAGGTTGATTATCCAACGCCAACGAAGGGTGGCACTGAGGTCCGGAGGCGGATAGAGGTATGGAAGACTCTCTGACGCCTACATGGATGTAGGTGTTAGGGCGACGCAGGAAGCCAAAGCCGAGGCAGGGATGCCGATGAGAAGCCCCCAAGGGCCGCTCCTTGGCATCCATGCCATCGCGGCATTAGTGAATCCCTTCACGTCATGGGTTTACGGCGTGTCCGACAACCATGCACCCCAACCCGGTGCCGGACGTGATGCACCACCAAACTACTTATCGGTGACGGCCCCCTCGGACGCGGAGCTCACCACCTTGGCGTACTTGGCCAATACCCCGCGCTGATACCGTGGGGCGGGCGCCTGCCAGCGCTGGCGGCGTTTCTCCAGCTCCGCCTCATCCACACCCAGCGTGATCGTATCCGCCTCCGCATCAATCACAATCTCATCGCCATCCTCCACCAACGCAATCGGACCGCCGTCCTGCGCCTCCGGCGTCACATGACCGACCACAAAACCGTGACTGCCCCCGGAAAAACGGCCATCGGTGATCAATGCCACCGAATCCCCCAGGCCCTTACCCATAATGGCCGAGGTCGGCGTCAACATCTCCCGCATTCCGGGGCCACCCTTCGGGCCTTCGTAGCGAATCACCACCACATCGCCGGACACCACCGTGCCGTCCATCACCCCGGCCGTCGCATCTTCCTCGGACGCGAACACCCGCGCCTTGCCCGAGAACCAGGTGCCTTCTTTGCCGGTAATCTTCGCGACCGCACCGGTGGGCGCCAGATTGCCGCGCAGAATGCGCAGATGACTGTCCGCCTTCACCGGCTGCTCCAGGGCGTGAATAATGGTCTGATCGTCCGGATAGGGATCGACAGTGGACAGGTTCTCCGCCAGAGTCTGACCGGTGACCGTCATGCAGTCGCCGTGCAGCAAACCGGCCTCCAGGAGGGTTTTCATCAGGGGCTGGATACCGCCGATCGCCACCAGTTCGCTCATCATGAAATGGCCACTGGGGCGCAGATCCGCCAACACCGGCACGCGCCGGCCGATGCGGGTGAAGTCCTCCAGGGTCAGCTCGACACCAGCGGTATGGGCCAACGCCAGCAAATGCAGCACCGCGTTGGTGGAGCCACCCAGGGCAATCACCACCGTAATAGCGTTTTCAAAGGCCTCCCGGGTCATGATGTCACGGGGCTTGAGATCCTTTTCCAGCAAGGTCAACACCGCGGCGCCCGCGGCCCGACAATCGGCCAGTTTGTCGTTATCTTCAGCATTCTGGGCAGAGCTGCCGGGTAGGCTCATGCCCATGGCCTCAATGGCCGAGGCCATGGTGTTGGCCGTGTACATGCCCCCGCAGGAGCCAGCCCCCGGAATGGCGGTTTCCTCGATCTGTTTGACTTCGATGAGCGACTTGTCGCCCTTGGCGTGGGCACCCACTGCCTCAAAAACCGAGACAATGTCGGTATGGCCCTTGCCCGGTTTGATGGTGCCGCCGTAGACAAACACCGACGGGCGGTTGAGGCGGGCCAGCCCCATCAGGCAGCCGGGCATGTTCTTGTCGCACCCACCAATGGCCACCAGGCCATCAAAGCCTTCACAGCCGGCCACGGTTTCGATGGAATCGGCAATCACCTCACGGGAGACCAACGAGTACTTCATGCCCTCGGTGCCATTGGCAATACCATCGGAGACGGTGATGGTATTGAAAATCAGGCTCTTGCCACCGGCACCGTCGGCACCATCGGCCGCTTCCCGGGCCAGACCGTCAATATGCATATTGCAGGGAGTCAGATTGCTCCAGGTCGAGGCTATGCCCACCTGGGGTTTTGAGAAATCCTCATCGGTAAAGCCGGTCGCACGCAACATGGCCCGACTGGCCGATTTGCCCACGCCGTCTACAACGGGGCTTGAATAGCGCCGACGATGATCTTCGCTCATGCGGGTTCGCTCCTCTTCTGTCAGAATACACAACTTGCCATTCACGGCGTCTTGGCCCATATAGTGGGTGAGCCGGCCTTATTTGGCAACCGACCCCGTGATCCACGCCGGGCACACCATAGTAAGCTACATAAAGAGAAGTTCCCGGTCACCGGGACGCAATGAGAGATTTTATGATTCAGAGCAACATCAACGTCATTCTTCTGGGCTTCGGCGCCAGCATCATTGCCAGTTTCGGAACCACAATGGGGGCCGCCGCCATTGTGTTCGTCCGTAAGATTTCCAACCGGGCTCAGGATATGTTGCTGGCATCCGCCGCGGGGGTGATGTTGGCAGCGTCAGTGTACTCCCTACTGATTCCGGGCACCGAGCAGGCCGAAGCCATGGGCTACAGCCATGAGGCGGCGGTGATTGTGGTGGTGGCAGGCATGCTTCTGGGCGCGGTCATTCTGGCGCTGATTCACCATTACACACCCCATGAAAACTTTCTCAAAGGCAGAGACCATTGGGAGAAAAAGCGAATGAGTGGCATTTCACTGTTCGTGATTGCCATCACTTTGCACAATTTTCCGGAAGGCATGGCGGTGGGAGTGGGCTTCGCCGAAGGCAATCTGTCCAACGGGATTCCTCTGGCCACCGGGATTTTTCTACAGAATATTCCCGAAGGCCTGGCCATCGCCGTGTCGATTCTGACGATTGGCTATTCCCGCCTGGTCGCTTTTACCGTGGCCGTGCTGACAGGGCTGGTGGAGCCATTAGGCGGCCTTTTTGGGGCCACGCTGGTGTCTGTCGCCATTCCCATGCTGCCCTGGATCTTGGGGGGCGCCGCGGGGGCAATGCTGTTTATCATCAGCAATGAAATCATTCCCGCCACTCACCGGGACGGGCATGAAAACGCGGCCACCTTTTCCCTGATGACCGGCTTCGGTCTGATGGTGATTCTGGACGGTGTATTAGCCTGATCAGTGACTGATCATCCAGGGTCGCGTTCCGGGGAACATTTTTTTGCCATCGGCAGTGTACATCAGCTTGGAGGAGCGCTTCTGGTGATCACCGCAGCAGCGCTTTCCGTGTTTGTGGGCAAACGCCCGCTTGTCGGCTTCTTCGGCCCTCACCTCCTTGTTTGAAAACGCCGGTTGATGCCGGCTCTTTTCGTTGTGCTCGTGCGCCCGATGGTTTTCCTCACCCATGGCCTTCAACTGCGGTGGCAACACGATGACTCGTGGCGCTGGTTGCTGGCAGGTCGGGCAGGCGCGCGGTTGCGCGCTCTGCTCGAAGGTCGCCAGCTCGTGGAAGAGTCCGTGCTCGGCGCATTTGTAGTCGTAAACCGGCATCTGCGTTACTCCTTGTCTTTGGAGAGTGGAACGTCCATCCCGCTGGTGACCTTAGCTTCCGGACCGGCCGCCCCCGGGTTGATGTCGATATCGAAGATATCCGTGGGTAGCCAAAGCGTCGCGCATGCATTGGGAATATCGACCACCCCGCTGATATGACCCTGAACTGGCGCACAGCCGAGAATGGCGTAGGCCTGAGCTTTGGTGTAGCCAAACTTGGTGAGATACTCGATGGCATTCAGACACGCCTGGCGATAGGCCACATGCACATCCAGATAGTGCTGTTTGCCATACTCGTCCACCGAAATACCTTCGAAAATCAGGTAGTCGTCATACTTGGGGGCCATCGGGCTGGGTTTGAAGATGGGGTTCTTGATGGCGTATTTGGCCATACCATCTTTCACCAGGTTAACCCGTAGGTGAATCCAACCCGCCATCTCGATAGCGCCGCAAAAGGTAATCTCGCCATCGCCCTGACTGAAGTGCAGATCGCCCACGGAGAGGCCACCGCCCTTAACGTAAACCGGAAAATAGATTTTCGAACCGCGGGATAGATCTTTGATATCGCAGTTGCCGCCGTGCTCGCGCGGTGGCACGGTTCGCGCGGCCTCACCGGCGGCCCCCTCAAAGGCCTCTTTGGACATACTGCCCATATGAGCGGTGTCGGCGTAGGGCAATGTCGCCAGGGCCGGCACCCGATCGGGCTCGGTGTCGTACAGGGCCTTCTCGCGGGTATTCCACTCATCCAACATTGCTTTGGAGGGTAGACAGCCAATAAGCCCCGGATGAATCAGGCCGGCAAACTCCACGCCCGGAATATGGCGGGATTTGGTGAACATTCCGTGGAAATCCCAAATGGACTTCTGAGCCTCCGGAAAATGTTCGGTCAGAAAACCGCCACCGTTCTGTTTGGAGAAAAAGCCGTTAAAGCCCCACTGGCTTTCCTCAAACGTGCCGATATCGAGAATGTCGACTTCCAGCAGATCGCCGGGTTCTGCGCCCTCAACGGCCACCGGGCCGGACAGAAAGTGAACTTGCGTCAGGTCGACATCGCGCACGTCGTCAGCATTGTCGTTGTTGGCAATCTGGCCACCGGTCCAGTCGTAGCATTCGATAATAAAATCGTCGCCCGGTTTGACCGTGGCCGCCATGGGAATGTCCGGATGCCAGCGGTTGTGAACCTTATCGTTCTCGTAAGGCGTCTGTTTCAGATCAATTTTGATAATGGTTTCAGTCATGGCAGGGCTCCTGACAGAGTGGCTGGGCGTGAAAACTGAAGGGGCGGAGCGAAGGGTGAGAACGCGCCGCCTGTGAGTGGCATTATCAAATCCAGAAGCCACTAACGCCTATACGACAAATGGCCCGGCGACTGCGTTATTTGACGTAGTTCTATCTGGCGCGGTTTTGCAATTGACGGCAGTGGACACGCCCGTCCACCCAGTCACAGTGCAACCCTCTGGGCTCGGTTATCGTTTCGTCCGTCGGCTGCTCATCGGTAGACAACAGAAAGCGGGCCACCGGCACCTCCACCCACGCCCGAAAACCCCGGCGCAACGAGCGTGCACCGTATTGGCGGTCAAACGTCTCCTGCTGAAGCTTGCGGATCAATGTTGGGGAGAGAGAGAGGGACCAGCCTTTGGAGGCCAACCGACGGTTAAACTGCGCCAGGCGGGAGGCAATGACATCGGGCAAAATATCGGCTGAAAGAGGCGCATACACCAGAAGACGATCGATCCGGTTTATAAATTCCGGATCCAACTTTTTCTGCAGTGCTTCGTGAACAATGTTATCAATCACCCTTCGCTGACTGGCGGCCGAACCCCGCCCGCCAAACCAGGACCGGGACCAACGCTGAAGCTGCGCGGCCACCTCCCGAGCGCCGAGATTACTGGTCATAAAAATCAGGCTATTGCGAAAATCCAGGGTCTTTTGTCCCGAGGTCAACCGAAGTCGGCCACTGTCTAGAGCACCGAGCAGGCCTCGAAGAACCTCAGGCCCAGCCTTTTCCAGTTCATCGAAAAGCACAATGCCCGGCCGGCTGAAGCTGCCGCGCACGGCCTCTTCATCAATGACACTGTGTCCTTCCTTGCTCCCCACGTAACCCGGCGGGGCACCGGTAATAGCCGCCGTGTAGTGATCCTGCGCAAGCGTGTTCATATCCACCCGACAGAAACTGTCGGATCGGCCGTGAATAGCCTCGGCGAGAACTCTCACCGTTTCGGTTTTGCCAACGCCTGTGGGGCCGGCCAGCAGAAACACCGCCAAGGGCGCATCCGGGTCGGCAATGTCCGCTTTGACGCGGACCAACTCGTCGATGATCTCGCCAATCGCCGCGCTCTGCCCCCGTATTCGGTTGTGCAACTCCGCGCCCACCGCTTCGGGTTCGAAGAGAAAGCGCGAGTGCTTCAGACGGGATCCGGCCACGGAAGGGGCGAGCTCATGGGCGCTAGGGTCGAATGCATCGCTCAACGCCTGGTCAGCCAAACGATCATTGATAAACGGCATCCGCTCCAACCGTCAACCGAGCGTTTTCTCACGGCCGGGGTGAGGAAGCTCGCCCACCGGACACTCCGCCACCCCAATGGTGGATCGGGTCATTGCCTCCACCTGATCTCGGGCCTTCTCGGCGTCCATCACCCAAGTACGATAGAACTCAAACGGACACTCGGCCACACCGCGATCGCCGTCTCCCGAGTTATACACCCCGGAGTAACCGCGGTGGAGCAGCTTGAACAAATGGTTCTGGGATTGATCGTTGGCGCGCGCATCGCGAATCTGGCTGACCGACAACTGGGCGTATTGAATGCCCATATCCTCCTCGCCACATTCACCAAGCGTGCGACCATCAAAACCGATCAGGGCGGAATGCCCGAAATAGGAATAGACCCCATCAAAGCCACTGGCATTGGCCACGGCCACGTAGCAGTTGTTGGCCCACGCCATGGACTTGGCCATCATGACCTGTTGGTCCTTCGCCGGGTACATATACCCCTGGCAGCGGACAATCAGCTCTGCGCCCTTCATAGCGCAGTCCCGCCAGATTTCCGGGTAGTTGCCGTCGTCGCAGATGATCAGGCTGACCTTGAGCCCCTTGGGCCCTTTGGTCACATAAGTGCGGTCTCCGGGGTACCAGCCCTCAATCGGGCACCAGGGAATGCACTTGCGGTATTTCTGGACAATGTCGCCTTTGTTGTTGATCAACACGAGGGTATTGTAGGGCGCTTTGTGTGGGTGGTCTTCGTGACGCTCGCCAGTGAGCGAAAAGACCCCCCAGGTATTCGCCTTGCGGCAGGCCTCGGAAAAGATCTGGGTTTCTTCTCCGGGAATGGTGGCCGCGGTGGCCATCATTTCTTCCTGGTCGTACATGATACCCATGGTGCTGTATTCCGGGAAGATGACCAGGTCCATTCCCGGAAGACCTTTTTTCATTCCGATGATCATTTCGGCTATGGCGTGAGCGTTGTCGAGCACCTCCGCCTTGCTGTGCAGACGCGGCATCTTATAATTGACGACCGCGACCCCCACCGTATCATCGCTACTGGAAATGTCACCGTGTCGCATGAAAACCTCCTGACTGAATCAATTCAAGTAAACCGAGAGACTGAACTACACCGAGAGATACGAGGCGACTTTTTGAGCGTCGACCGTCGCTCTGGCCTCTTCGTGCACCACCTGACCCTTCTCCACCACCAGAATCCGGTCGGCCACATCCAAAGCAAAGCTCAAAACCTGCTCGGTCACCACAATGGTCAACCCGCGATGGTCCCGAATGTCCTTCAACGTCTGGGCAATCTCTTTGATGATGGAGGGTTGGATACCCTCAGTGGGTTCATCAAGCATCAGTAATTTGGGGTCGCTGGCCAACGCCCGGGCGATCGCCAGTTGCTGCTGCTGGCCACCCGACAGGTTACCGCCGCGGCGGTTGCGCATATCGAGCAGCACCGGGAACAGGTCGTAGAGGTCTTTGGGCACGGTGCGCCGCCCAGTTGTGGTCAAGCCGGTTTCGATATTCTCGCGCACGGTCATACTGGAGAAGATCATCCGCCCTTGGGGTACATAACTCATGCCCTGCTCCACCCTCTGGTAACTTTTCAACGGGGTAACATTCTTGCCGTCGAGCGAGATCTGCCCGCCGGAGCTGGGAATCACGCCAATGAGAGATTTCATCAACGTGGTCTTGCCCATGCCATTGCGGCCCATGACGGCCACGATCTCATTGGGTTTAACGGAGAAATTGAGTCCGTGAACGATTTCACTTTGGCCATAACTGACCCGATAATCCGATACATTCAGCATTGCTTGCGTCTCCGGAACTTAGTGACCGAGATAGACTTCCACGACCTTGGGGTCATTCTTGACGGTGTCGATGGGCCCCTCGGTAAGGATTTTCCCCTGGTGCAGAACGGTAACCTTGTCCGCAATTTCCGCCACGAACTGCATGTCATGCTCAATCACGATAACCGAGCGATTCTCGGAGATCCGCCGCAACAATTTGGCGGTCTCGTGTCGCTCGGTCACCGACATTCCCGCTACTGGCTCGTCCAGCATCAACAGTTCGGGATCTTGAATCAGCAGCATGCCGATTTCCAGCCACTGCTTTTGTCCGTGACTGAGCAGACCGGCCGAGTCGTACAACTGATCCTTGAGCAGGATCATCTCCGCCACTTCCTCACACTTGCGAACGATGGTCTCGTCGCGGCGAAAAAATAACGAACCGAACACATTTCGCCCTTTCGGGTAAGAGATCTCAAGATTTTCATAAACCGTCAATTCGGTATACACCGACGGCGTCTGGAATTTTCGCCCCACTCCCGACTTGACGATGTCGGACTCGGTCATCTTCGTGAGCTCCCGGTTGCGAAAGCGAATCGACCCCTGAGTGGACCGCGTGCGGCCACAGATCAAGTCCAGCACCGTTGTCTTTCCCGCGCCATTGGGGCCGATAATGACCCGGATTTCTCCTTCGTCCACGTAGAGGTTGAGATCATCCACCGCTTTAAAGCCATCGAAGGAGACCGTCAGGTTTTCTACGGCGAGCACAAAGTCAGTGTTACTGGCGTTCATGAGCGACTCCTTTAACCGACGCAGTCCGAGTGGATGATTTCAGGGTGAGGAGCCACTTATCGAGCTGGCGTTCAACATGACGACGACCGTATTGGTTATAAAGCCCGGCCAATCCGTCGGGAAACGCCAGTACCACCGCGATGAATAATGCCCCCATGGCGAACAGCCACAACTCCGGGAAACTCTCGGAAAACGCGGTTCTCGCCCAACTGACCAACAAGGCCCCGTAGACAGAACCATAGATGGACAACCGGCCACCCACCGCGCAAAAGATGACCATTTCAATGGAGGGCACAATGCCGATGAACGAGGGAGACATAAAACCCACCTGAAGCGTGAACATGGCACCGCCGATGGCGGAGAATGCCGCCCCCAGACAAAAGACAAACGTTTTGAAGTTGGCCACGTCGTAACCCGAGAAGCGAACCCTGTCCTCAGCACCGCGCATCGCCACCAGTATTCGGCCCAATTTGCTGCGAGAGACGAACTGGGAAATCACAATGCAAAGCAGCAATAGCCCCACGCAGACAAAGTAGAACACGTAGCGGGCAAAGTCCGAGCGAATATTCCAACCCAGAAGCGTCCGCAGATCGGTAATCCCGTTAACTCCTCCGGTGTATCCCTGTTGACCGATAATCAGAATGGTCAGAATGGCGGCAATGGCCTGGGTAATGATGGCAAAGTAAACCCCACTGACCCTCCGCTTGAACATGGCTACGCCAATCAGGTACGCGAACGCGGTCGGCACCACCAGCACTGCCGCCAAGGTGAACGGAAAGCTATAGAACGGTTCCCAGAACCAGGGCAGCTCGGTAATCTGGTTCCAATCCATAAAGTCCGGGATACCGGGAGTAGTCTGAATAGCCGTACTCTCCGGATCGGACGACTCAAGCTTCAGGAACATGGCCAGCATATAACCGCCCAAACCGAAAAATACGCCCTGCCCAAGGCTCAACACTCCGCCATAACCCCAACAAAGGGCTAAACCCAGTGCGACGAACGCGTAGGTCATGTACTTGCCCATCAGGCTCAGCCGAAAGATATCCAGAGACAGTGGCAGCACCACCAAAAGAATAAGCGCCAATACCACAAAGCTTAGGGTATCGTGCCGGGAAAACAGAGAGCCCCAAAAACCCGATGATTTCATAATGCACCTCCTACCGGCGTACCTTGAGGGTGAACAGACCTTGGGGTCGAATCATTAATACCCCGACCACGAACAACAGCGTCAACACCTTCGCCATGGAGCCACTGAGAAAGAACTCCATCGTCGACTGGGCCTGGGATATCGTGAACGCCGAGGCAACTGTACCCAGCAGACTGGCGGCACCGCCAAAAACCACGACCAAAAAGGTATCAACAATATAGAGTTGCCCGGAGGTCGGCCCAATGGACCCGATCATGGTAAAGGCACTGCCAGCAATACCGGCGATGCCGCAACCCAGACCAAACGTCATTCGGTCGACTTTCTGGGTGTTGATACCCACCGCTCCCGCCATGGTTCGGTTTTGAACGACCGCTCGTACTTGTATCCCCCAACGAGAGCGATACATCAGCGCCGCGATCACACAGGTGGTGCCAATGGCGAGACACATGACGAAAATCCCGTTGATAGGCACTTCCACCAGATCGGTCAATGGATAGGAACCCATCATCCAGTCCGGCATGGAGACTCCAACCTCACGCGCGCCAAATACCGAGCGGTAGGTCTGCTGGAGTATGAGGCTTACGCCCCAAGTCGCCAGCAGCGTATCGAGCGGACGATGATAGAGGTGGCGAATTATCAACCACTCCACCAGCATTCCGAGAAGGCCCGCGGCAATAAAGGCAAAAATCATCGCCACAAAAAAGTAGGAGCCATACAGACCTGGCAACCACTGGGAAAAAATATTCGAAGTCAGGTAGGTAATGTAAGCGCCCAGAATCATAAACTCGCCGTGGGCCATGTTGATGACGCCCATCTGGCCAAAGATGATGGCCAGGCCCAATGCCATCAACACGAATACTGAAAATAACGTCAAGCCGGCAAACCCTTGCATGGCAAAGATCGACATCAGCTCCGATGTGGAATAGTCAGAAAACATTTGTCTCGCCTCCGCGCGCCCAGACAACCGAACACAATTTCACTGCTGGCTTAGAGAAGCCCGCCCAGAAGGCGGACTTCCACACTGATGGGAGCGTCTACTTACTGGTAACCTTCGGGGAAAGGGTCCGGCTCAATCAGCTCTTCGGTTTCAAAGACCACTTTGTACTGGCCATCGGGCTGCGCCTCGCCGATACGGGTGCGGGACCAGAGGTGATGGTTTTTGTGAATCTTCACATAGCCTTCAGGTGCAGTGGTCAATTCTATGCCGGGGGAGGCTTCGCGCACCTTGTCGACATCAAACGACCCTGCCTTTTCTACAGCTGCTTTCCACAACCAGGGGCCGAGATACGCGGCCTGGGTGACGTCGCCGATCACAATGTCGTCACCCCAGCGCTCTTTGAAGGCTTTCACAAATGCCTGGTTGTTCTCATTGGGCAGGCTCTGGAAGTACTTCATTGAGGCATAGGCACCTTCAACGTTTTCACCACCGATGCCCAGGATTTCATCTTCAGTGACCGAGATCGTCAGAACCAGAGGCTTCTCTTTGGTCATGTCAATGCCGGCGGCTTTGAGCTGCTTGTAGAATGCGACATTGGAGCCACCCACCACAGAGGCAAAGATCACATCGGGCTTACGCAACTTGATTTTGTTGATGACCGAGTTGAACTGCGTGTGCCCCAGAGGGTAGTACTCCTCGCCCACCACTTTCAGTCCCAACTTGTCGATGTGCTTGCGCGCGATTTTATTGGACGTCCGGGGCCAGATATAGTCAGAGCCCAGCAGGTAGAAGGTTTCGGCATCCTTGGCATCGACCACCCAATCAATGCCCGCAAGAATCTGCTGGGTCGCCTCCTGACCGGTGTAAATTACGTTGGGGGATTGCTCAAGCCCCTCGTAAAAGGTGGGGTAGTACAGCATGCCGTTGTACTGCTCGAAAACCGGAAGCACCGCCTTGCGCGAGGCCGAGGTCCAGCAGCCAAACACGGCTGCCACCTTGTCCTGCGTCAGCAGCTTTCGGGACTTTTCGGCAAAGGTCGGCCAGTCGCTGGCGCCATCCTCCTGGATGTACTCGATCTTCCGACCCAGCACGCCCCCCATGGCATTGATCTGCTCGATCGCCAATTTCTCAGCCTGAACCGAACCGGTTTCACTGATCGCCATGGTCCCTGTGATTGAATGAAGAATCCCCACAGTCACTGTGTCATCAGTAACGGCAAGGTCTGTGGTGTTGACGTCCTGGGCGCTCACGGTGGCGCTAAACGCTAGCGCCGCCGTTACTCCCATCAGCCGTTTCAGCAAACGGCGAGGCTGTCCCGAACGCTTGGTGCGAGTGTCAGTAACCATGGTATTTCCTCGTATCGTGGTCTTTGAACGGAAGTAGTACAGAACGACTGGCCCACCGGAAAAGCCAACCGGCCGGGACAGAGCCCATGAGAGCCATTGTGCTCTGACGTCATGACTGCGCCCATTCGACAAATACCGCAGGGCACTACGTCAATTGACCCATATCGAACGAAAGAGCCAGAGGATTAAATAGAGAAACAACTCAAGAAAAGGATGCCCAATGGGTTATGCCCGAATCAGGTCAAACGCGTGGCCAGTCGAACCCAGCCAGAACGAGGCAGAGCTTACAGTTGGCACAAAGATTGAAGCGACTTCGGGGTCGAGGTGAGTTAGATAGAGGAGTTTTCAGTAAACGGTCCGGAGTGACGCCCTCATCAGCACCAAAATGATTCATTGTGATAACCACTCGGCCCTATTTCGTTGCACCGGCGTTGCGCGAAACCGGCTGCGGAAAACGCTTATCGTTTTGCCGCCGCCCACTGGCATGGACACCGACGGGCCCCTTGCAGGCATCCAGGGTGATTTGCTCCATGACAGCCAGACAGAGTATTTTTCGTGTGCGTCGCCGCTACAACCAGTGGGTCGCCAACCAGACACTTGAAGATTACGCACTGCGTTTCACCGCCAAACGCGCCCGTCGCTGGTCGCCCGCCCGAGTTGCCAACACGGCCTTGGGAGCCATCTCATTTCTGGCGCTGGAGGCAATCGGCGGCGCCATTACCCTACACTACGGGTTCGACAATGCGTTGTCCGCCATTGTGGCGGTCAGCCTCATGATCTTTCTGACCGCATTGCCCATCAGTTACTACGCGGCCAAGTATGGCGTCGACATTGATCTTCTCACCCGGGGCGCCGGTTTCGGCTATATCGGTTCTACCATCACCTCCCTGATTTACGCGTCTTTCACTTTTATTTTCTTCGCACTGGAAGCGGCGATCATGGCCATGGCCCTGGAGCTGCTGTTTGGAATTCCCATCGCCTGGGGTTATGTCTTGTGTGCGCTGGTGGTAATTCCCCTGGTGACTCACGGGATTACCTTTATCAGTCGCTTCCAGCTGTGGACGCAACCGCTGTGGGTGCTATTGCAGGCCCTGCCCTTTGTGTTCATTCTCATGGCCGACGACACCGCCGTTTCCGACTGGACCCAGTATGTGGGAGATTCCGGCAACGGATTCAATATCATTCTGTTCGGCGCCGCCTCAGCCGTTATCTTTTCCCTGATTGCCCAGATTGGCGAGCAGGTGGACTTCCTGCGCTTTATCCCCGAGCCGGGCCCGACACGCCGGTCAAAAGTCCGTTGGTGGCTGGCCTTCTGCGCAGGCGGACCGGGCTGGATCATTATTGGCGCCGTCAAGATGCTCGCCGGCTCCTTTCTGGCGGTACTGGCACTGACACACGGCGTAGCCCCCGAGGAAGCGGTGGACCCGACTCACATGTATCAGGTCGCCTTCGGCTACGTCACGCAATCACCGCAGGTTTCGCTCGCGATTGCGGGCCTGTTCGTGATCCTTTCCCAGCTCAAGATCAACGTCACCAACGCCTACGCCGGTTCCATTGCCTGGTCCAATTTCTTCTCACGCCTGACCCATAGCCATCCCGGCCGGGTCGTTTGGCTGGTATTCAATGTCACTATCGCACTGCTGGTAATGGAGCTGGGTGTGTACCGGGCGTTCGAGAATACGCTGGGCTTTTACGCGCTGATTGCCATCGCCTGGGTGGGAACGCTGGTGGCGGACCTGGTGATCAACAAGCCTCTCGGTTTGAGCCCGGCCCACATTGAGTTCAAACGGGCGCACCTGTTTGATATCAACCCGGTGGGCGTTGGGGCGATGCTACTCTCCACATTGATTGGCATGGTGAGTTACCTTGGTTTTCTCGGGGAAATCGCTCAGGCACTGGCTCACTTCATCACCCTGTTCAGCGCCCTGGTGATCGCCCCGGTGATTGCCTGGCGAACCGGCGGGCGATATTACATCGCCCGGGCCCCGGTCATTCTGAGCCCGGTAGCGGGACAGGGCCGTTGCTGTATTTGTGAACACAACTTCGATAAAGAGGACCTTACGCACTGCCCCGCCTACGATGGGCTGATCTGCTCCCTGTGTTGCTCTCTGGACGCGCGCTGTAACGACTACTGCAAACCCGGCGCGGGCTATACCCAGCAGATTCGTACCTGGACCCGGGAGATACTGCCGGCCTGGATGATTCCCGACATCAACTCGCGGTTGGGACACTTCCTGCTTTTGGTGGTCGGGATCAACGGTTTCTCTGGGCTGCTGTTGTCGTTGATTTACTACCAGACCCCCTTTCCCGACTCGGTGGCCGCAAGCATGTTGGCGGCCCTGCTGTGGAAGGTGTTTTTTATTCTGGTGATCATCACCGGGGTGGTCAGCTGGTTGTTCGTTCTCGCCCACGAGAGTCGCGTGGTCGCCCAGGAGGAGTCCCAACGTCAGACCCGTCTGTTGATGGAAGAGATTGCAGCCCACGAACGCACCGACCAGGCGTTGCAGAACGCCAAGGAGAAAGCCGACGCGGCCAACCAGGCCAAAAGCCGCTACTTGACCGGCATTAGCCACGAGCTGCGCTCGCCGCTGAACGCGGTCTTGGGCTACGCCCAACTGTTGGAGCGGGACCCGGACATTCCCGAGCATCGCCGCGACGCCTTGGGCGTCATCCGGCGCAGCGGTGAACACTGGGCCGACCTTATCGAGGGGCTACTGGATATTTCCAAAATCGAGGCAGGCCGTCTCGACCTGCACCGGGACCAGGTCCGGATCGGTCCGCTGCTGGAACAACTCGTGCACATGTTCCGCCTGCAGGCGGAGGCCCGGGGCTTGAGTTTCGAGTACCACTGTCTTGACCGGTTGCCGACATTAGTGAGCACCGATGAAAAGCGCCTGCGCCAGATTCTCATCAACCTGCTCTCCAACGCCATCAAGTATACCAACGAAGGCAGCGTAACCTTGACGGTCAAATACCGCAGTGAGGTGGCGGAATTCTCCGTGCAGGATACCGGCGAGGGCATCTCCGAGGCCGACTGCGCCCGAATTTTCAGACCCTTCGAGCGCATTCGTCGGCCCGGCGCTCAAGTTTCGGGAACCGGTTTGGGTTTGACCATTACCCAGTTGCTGACGGAAATCATGGGGGGTGAGATTCGAGTCACCAGTGAACCGGGGGTGGGCAGCACCTTTCAGGTGATGCTGATGCTGTCCAGCCTACGGGTCCCAAGCGAGATGCCTGAAGCTGAGTTTCAGGGGGTACGAGGTTACCGGGGAGCGCGGCGACGGATTATGGTCGTGGATGATGAAGTCTCCCATCGTCAGTTAGTACACGCCATGCTGACGCCGCTGGGTTTCGAGGTGGTGGAAGTGGACAACTCCTTGACCGTGTTGGACCGGGCGCGCCAGGAAAAACCGGATCTGGTGCTGCTGGATGTGTCAATGCCGGGGCTCAATGGCTGGGAGTTGGTGGGCCAGCTGCGCAGCACAGGTTACCGCCAACCGGTGGTCATGATCTCCGCCGACGCCAGCGAAGGCAAAGCCCAGGGCGACGCCCTGCACGACGCCTATATCGTCAAACCGGTGCGTCTGAACATGTTGCTGGAAACGCTCGCCAACCAGCTCAACCTTGCTTGGCATACCAACCCGATCGAGGCTCCGTCAGCGCACTCAACCACCGCTATTGCAGCGGTGACCTTACCGGATGAAACGCACCTTCAGGCGCTGCGAAAACTGGCGTTGATTGGCCACAAAAGTGGATTGCTGCAGGCACTGAATCAACTACAAGAACAGGGCGAAACAACGCCCCACTTCACACAAACCATCGGCAAGCTGGCAAGCCAGTTTCAATTTGACACCATTATCCGACTGCTACAGGTGACCGACGATGTCCAACGAGAACCGCTCTAACCCGGTCGTCCTGGTGGTGGACGACGCCGTTGAAAGCATTCATATGCTGAGCGATGCGCTGGAAGACGAACACATGACCGTATTGGTGGCGCTGGAGGGACACCAGGCGCTGACCATTACCCAGAACATCACCCCCGACATCATACTGCTCGACGCCCTCATGCCACAGATGAACGGTTTTGAAACCTGCAAACGGCTCAAGCAGAACCCACGGCTGACCAACGTCCCTGTGATCTTCATGACGGGGCTGAGCGATACCGAACACGTCGTCCAGGGTCTGAACGCCGGCGGAGTGGATTACATTACCAAACCGATCAAACCCGACGAGCTGATCGCGCGCATGCGAGTCCACCTCACCAACGCCAGACTGACCCAGAGTGCGCACAGCGCCCTCGACGCCGCCGGGCAATATCTCTTTGCGGTCGATCGCAGCGGTACGCTGTTGTGGACCACGCCCCAGGTACAGGAGCGGCTCAACAAGGCCGGGCTCGACAATCCCGATACCCAACCGATACTGGCCCAACAGCTGCGGGAATGGCTGAGCCACAATCCCACCACCGGCCACAAATTGCCACTGCGGGACCTGGCGCAAGCCATCACCCTGGAGTTCCTGGCACCGCTGGATGAACAGGACATCCTGCTCCGGTTGCTGGAAACCCCTACCGCCGGCTCAGAAACCCACTGCCTGCGGGAAGCGTTCGGGGTCACTGGCCGGGAAGCGGACGTTTTGCTGTGGATCGCTCATGGCAAGACCAACCGGGAGATCGGTCAGATACTGTCCATGAGCCCGCGCACGGTCAACAAGCACCTCGAGCAGGTTTTCCGCAAGCTGGACGTAGACAATCGCACCTCCGCCGCTGCCGCCGCCATTCGCTGTATGGCCCGCCCCTGAACCGCCCGGTCGCCCGCCTGATCCGCTCCCATTGCCCCGTGACGGGGCAATGGCCGGTCAGCTTTTCCCGTAGCTGGCACAAGTGTTGCTCGCTAATCAGCGATGAAGGTCATCATGAAGCACACTTCCACGTGCTTCGGGCTTATTGACGCAAACCGGGATACTCAACGCACCATGACAGCGCAGACCCAAGCCAATTCCGCCCCAGAAGCAGGCATCGATCGCGCCCCATTCACGCGCTTTGCCGAGGATTATCGTTCACGCCAGGACGCCTTGAGCCTTATCCGGCAATTGGTCCAGATGATCAAGGGCTCCCAGCGCCATCGCGGCATGAGCATCGCCATGCTTGGGGGCAATAAAGCGTTCGAACCGGAGTTTGACCGACTGCAGCATACCCTTGAGAGGCGGTTGCTGGCGCTCCAGGCGTTTACTCAGGGAACGGCACTGCTGTCGGAACGCGAACGGGAAAACCTGCACACCGCCTGGCTGACCATCAGCCGGGACTGGCACAGTGACAGTGTGATTGACAACTACGAGTTGCACTGCCACTTGGTGGAACAACTTCTGGCCATGCTGATCAGCCTGTCCCGCCCCCTGGAAACGCCAATGTCGGAGCCGCAGGGCGAGGCCATGGAGGCGCCAACCCGAGTGCAGACCCTTGAACTGCTGCATTTCTGCACCCGGATGATGCCCTCTGTGGTGGAACAGATTGGTCGCATCCGTGCTCTTTCCAGTTATGCCGCCGCCGTCGGGCATTGCGATCCGCACCACGACAACAAGTTGCGATATGTCATCCAGAACACCAAGGTCAACAACGAAAAACTCCGCCACCAGATTCGTCGGCTCGAGCAGGTTCTGGGGCCGGAATTCGCTCAGCTCGGGGAGCTCAAGCGCTACGAACTGAAGCTGATGTTTCTGCTGAACATGGTCGAAAGCGATGTGCTCGGGGGCGGCCCTATTACCGCCGACAGCGGCCGCCTGTTTCAGGTCGCCACTGACATTATCGACGTCTATTTGCAGGTCGTGGAAAATGGCATCGCACTACTCACTCTCTGGTTGGAGCAGGATCGGGAGCGCTGGTTGCTGAAGCAGCCGGAGTAAACCACTTTCCACCGCTTTTTCTTTCCCCCACGCGTCAAAGCCATTAGCCGCTGTCAATTTCCTGTATCCTTGGGCTCTTGTTGATCAGTGGCCCGGAGAGTCTGGATGTTTACGCCCCACCGTACCGTCGCGACGCTGACGTTGCTTTTTGCGACATTTGCCGCGAACGCGCAGGAAACCGCTTCCGACGAGCAATCATCCCTGCCCGACGATCTGATGAACCAATGCCTCAAAATCGCGGTGACCGGCGCGGGAAAAGAAATGTCCGTTGGCGCTCTGCGTGAGGTCTGCAACGGTCTGGCCCAGAGCGAAGCGGGGCAACAGTCCTCCGTGCGCGGGGCTCTGGAAGCGCTGGACCAGGAGGACACTTCGGAGACGCAAAGCGACCCCACTGGCAACAGCCGATTACTGGACCGCCGCCTGAGCATGGAAGCGCTTAACCGCGCCAACCGCTTCCTGCTCACCCCTCACAAGCGGAACTACTTACTGCCAGTCAGTTATCAGGAAGATCGCAACACCGCCCCTTACGAGGCGGCCAACAGCCCCCTGGCGGCCCCCCAAAGCACAGAGGTGGAGTTCCAGCTCAGTGTTAAAATACTGATCCGCGAAGGAATTTTTGGCGACAACGGCCACCTCTACATGGGTTATACCAACCACTCCCTCTGGCAGGCCTATAATCGCGACATTTCCCGCCCTTTTCGGGAAACCAATCACCAGCCGGAGCTGATTCTCAGTTTTATCAATGACTGGGAGGTATTCGGTTTTCGTAACGTGGTTAACGAAGCGATCATCGCCCATCAGTCCAATGGCCAAAGCGGTGACCTCTCCCGCAGTTGGGACCGGATCATGTTCAACAGCGTGTTTGAACGCGGCCCCTTTGCGTTCGCCATCAACCCCTGGTACCGCATTCCGGAAGACGAAGGGGATGGCCCGGATGACCCCACAGGTGACGACAACCCGGATATTGAAAAATACATGGGCAATTTTGAACTGTCGGCGGCCTACCAACGTAAAGACAATATAATCAGCCTGATGGTGCGCAACAACCTGAGTTCCAACAATCGCGGTGCGCTTGAACTCGGCTGGAGCTTTCCCGTCTCCTCGACCGTACGGGGCTACCTGAAAGTGTTCAACGGTTACGGCCACAGTCTGATTGATTACAACCACCACACTACAGCGGTGGGCCTGGGGATCACCTTCACAGACCTGTTCTAGAAGGGATGGTCCGCACAGCCCCCGGATAACCAGGAGGCCCCTATGCGTGCCCTTTTTCTCAGTCTGTTGCTGACCCTGGGAGCCTGTTCTTCCACCGAGGTGCAGGAATACCAAGGCAATGAACCGACACTGACCCTAGAGGACTTCTTTCAGGGCACTCTGACCGCCCATGGTGTGCTCAAGAACCGGAGCGGAAAAGTCACCCGCTACTTCAACGCCACCATTGAAGCGAGCTGGGACGAGGATGGCGTGGGCCGCCTGGCTGAGCGTTTTGAATTCAACGATGGCGAGATTCAACATCGCAACTGGCGGCTGGAGCCCACCGGTGATGGCCGCTACCGGGCGACTGCCGGCGATGTGGTCGGCCCCGGGGAAGCCATTGTCAGCGGTAATGCCATGAAAATGAATTACGTCCTTGAAGTCGACTATAAGGACCGGAAGCTGGAAGTAGCGGTAGAGGACTGGATGTGGCGGGTTGACGACGACACCATCATCAACCAGTCCATTTTGCGCAAATGGGGTTTTCGGGTCGGTACCATTCAGCTGACCATTCTGCGTCAGGGCGATTGAATCGAAACCCAAGGCAATGCTATAAGGGGCTCCAACAAAACCGACCCGGACCCGAGCCATGACCAAATCCACGCCCGAGCCCCTTAAACTCGACTGCCCGACCTGCGGCAACAAAGTCTTGTGGACTGACGACTTCCCCTACCGCCCCTTTTGCAGTGAGCGCTGCAAGATGATCGATCTGGGCGAATGGGCCAGTGAGAATCACAAGATCCCGGGTGAACCCGTGGATATCAACGACGAAGACCTGGAACGCTAACACCAGCGGCAGAACCTTCGCCAGCTAGTGACTCGGCCCCCAGGCAAAGCCAATTCCCGCGATTCCCTGCCCCCCGTTGGCCAAAGCCTGGGCTCGATGCTCTTCAGTGACGCCTCCCAAGGCATAGACCGGCATGGGAGCGGCAGCCACCCAGTCGGCGAACCGGGCCCAGCCCAAGGGCTCTGCCTCGGGATGGGTATGGGTCGGCATGACCGGTGACAGCGTCACATAATCCACACCCAGCCGGGCCGCCTGACGCAGCTCTTCCGGTGAATGGCAGGACGCACCCCACCACACCGTGGCTGGCACCGGGCGTTCGCGGCAAGCCTTAAGCGCCTCACTATTGAAGTGCACACCGTCCAGATCGGCCCGAAGGCGCGAAGCGCTACCGTGCGCCAGCACCTTCACACCTTTGGGCCGACACAGGGCTAAGGCCCGGTCCAGGCGATCCTGATAATCCGGTTCAGAAAGCGACGGTGCCCGAACCTGGACCCAGGAGACACCCCGCGCGAGCGCATGCGCAAGGCAACGCTCCCATTCCTCCGGGGAGTCGGCGTCTCCGGTGATCAGCAGGCTCTGGGGCAAGCGGATGGCGTTGACGATCGGCCGATTGGCGGCGGGAAAGGCGAAATTCGGCAAAGCCTCAGGGAGGACCCACCGTACCGGTTGCCCTTCGGCTCCAAGCGGCTCGCCCTCGAACTCGGTGACGCGGCACACCTGAAGCAACACGGACTTATCGGGGTAGTCGTGGCGAATTTCGATCAGCGGCTCACTGGCGAGCACGTCGATTGCCAGTTCTTCGCGCAACTCGCGGGCGAGTGCCTCGGTCAGGGTTTCCCCGGGGTCCACTTTGCCGCCGGGGAACTCCCAGAGTCCGCCCTGGTGGGCGTCATCCGCCCGCCGGGCGATCAGAATGCGACCCTCCGGCCCCTGAACAACACCCACAGCCACTCGCACGACCCGGCCCACGCTCAACCTCTAACTGCGGTAGTCAGCATTGATGCGAACGTACTCGTGGGACAGGTCGGTCGTCCAGAGCGTCTCTGCGGACGAGCCACGACCCAGATCAATCCGGATGGTAATCTCCGCCTGGTCCATCACCGCCTGGCCCTGTTCTTCGGTATAGCTGTCGGCCCGACCGCCGTTTTCAACAATCAAGGTGTCGTTGAGGTGAATCCGGACCGCATTGGCATCCAGCCCCGCCACGCCGGCATAACCCACAGCGGCCACAATCCGTCCCCAGTTGGGGTCAGAGGCGAAAAAGGCGGTTTTGATCAAAGGTGAGTGAGCGACCGCGTACCCCACCTGCAGGCACTCATCGCCCGTGGCGCCACCGGAAACTTCCAGGGTGACAAACTTGGTAGCGCCTTCCCCGTCGGCCACGATGCACTTGGCGAGGTATTCATGGGCCCGAATGATCAGCTCCCGAACTTTTTCGTACAGGGTACCTTCGGCCTCATTGATCCCCGGGGCACCGGCTTTACCGGTGGCCATCAGGATGCAGGAGTCGTTGGTGGAGGTATCGCCGTCGATGGTAATCCGATTGAAGGAACGGTTGGCGGCTTCCTTGCACAGGTCATCCAGCACGGGTTGGGCGATGTCGGCATCGGTGGCGATGTAGGCCAGCATGGTGCCCATGTTGGGCTTGATCATGCCCGCGCCCTTGGCGATGCCGTTGACGGTGATGGTGTGACCGTCATGCTGAACCTGGCCGGTAAACCCTTTGGGGCGGGTGTCGGTGGTCATGATGGCTCTGGCGGCCGACTCCCAACCGCTTTCGCTCAGGCTTTCGTGGGCCTGGGGCAAGACGGCGGTGATTTTCTGCACGGGCAACGGTTCGCCAATCACGCCGGTGGAGAACGGCAATACCTGAGCGGCCTGAACGCCACCCAGTTGGGCGACGGCTTCGCTGGTGGCGATGGCGTCCTGTCGCCCGCGCAGGCCGGTGCAGGCGTTGGCGTTACCGGAGTTGATCACCAGGTAGCGGGTGCTGGCGGCTTTGAGGTATTCGCGGCACAGGGTGACCGGTGCAGCGCAGAAGGCGTTGAGGGTAAACACGCCGGCGGCGCGGCTGCCTTCGGCCAGTTCGATCAGCACAACGTCCTGCCGCCCGGGCTTTTTGATGCCGGCACTGGCGGTCGCCAGTTTGACACCGGCCACGGGGGGCATGGATGGAAAGGGGTATTCGCCAACGGCCATCGAAAAACTCCGGTTGTTTTTGGGTCAATGACAGATTGTTGTTGATGCAGTTTTCGTTTCTGTTGTCGAGACCGGCTCAGGGGGCGAGCACCCATGTAAGACCCGCCGTGAATACATCCCTGTAGGCTTCTCATCGGCATCCATGCCTCAGAGAGTCTTACATGGGTGCTCGCCCCCTGAGCCTCAGTGCCATTCTTACCGCTCTGCTTGTCAATTGTAGGGTTGGTAAGCGCAGCGCCACCTACCTTCATTGGCCATGTATGAGACAGCCGAAATAAATTGGTAGGTGGCGCTGCGCTTACCTACCCTACGCACTCAGGAGGGCGCTACTGGCACTGAGGTTCGAGGAGAGGGTATAGCGGTTGGAGACTCTCTGAGGCATGGATGCCGATGAGAAGCCCCCATGGAGGGGTTCACGGCGGGTCTCCAACCGCTATACCCTCTCCTCGAACCGGACCAAACGTCACACCAATAAAATCAGCCCAGCTTACCGTGGCACTGCTTGTATTTCTTGCCGGAACCACACGGGCACGGATCGTTGCGGCCCACTTTGCGGCCCTCGCGGACGAACGGCTGGCCGCCCGGTTCGCCTTCCCCCGCGGGCTGCTCGGCCGCCTGCTGACGACCTTCCAGCGCCGAAACCTCATCGTGCTGAAGCTTCATCTGCTGCTTCTCCCGCTCTTCGCGCCGCTTGCGCTCCATCTCCTCCATCTGCTCGCGGCTCACCGGCTCCACTCGGGCAAGTAGGTGGATGACCTCGTGCTTCACCTTATCCAACATTCCCTGGAACAGATAAAACGCCTCGCGCTTGTATTCCTGTTTCGGGTTTTTCTGCGCGTAGGAACGCAGGTTGATGCCCTGACGCAAGTGATCCATGTTCGATAACTGCTCTTTCCAGGCATTGTCCAACACCTGCAGCATTACCTGCTTTTCGATTTCGGTCATCACCGGCCCAATGCGGGCGCACTTGGCGTCGTAGGCACCCTGCACTTCGGTCTGCAGCTTCTCGCGCAGATTTTCCTCGTGAAGCGAGTCATCTTCCTCTAACCACTGAGCCACCGGCAAACGCAGTCCGAACTCCTGTTCCAGCCGTTTTTCCAGACCGGGGACGTCCCACATCTCTTCCAGGCTCTGGGGCGGAATGTGTTCGCTGACAATTTCGTCTACCACATCGTGGCGCACGGAGTTGATGGTGTCGCTGATGCTTTCCGCTTCCAGCAATTCGTTGCGCTGCTGGTAAATGATCTGACGCTGGTCGTTAGCGACGTTATCGAACTCCAGCAGCTGCTTGCGGATGTCGAAGTTGCGGCCTTCCACCTTGCGCTGGGCTTTTTCGATGGCGTTGTTCACCATGCGGTGCTCGATGGCTTCGCCTTTTTCCATGCCCAACGCCTGCATGAAGCTGCGGATGCGGTCCGAGGCGAAGATGCGCATGAGGCTGTCTTCCATGGACAGGTAGAAACGGGTCACACCCGGGTCACCCTGACGGCCGGACCGGCCACGCAGCTGGTTGTCGATCCGGCGGGACTCGTGCCGCTCGGTGCCCACCACGTGCAGACCACCCGCTTCGATCACCTGTTCGTGACGCTTGCGCCAATCGGCCTTGAGCGCTTCGATCTGCTCGTCCGTGGGGTTCTCCAGCTTGGCCACTTCCGCTTCCCAATTACCGCCGAGCACGATGTCGGTGCCGCGACCGGCCATATTGGTGGCGATGGTCACCGCTCCGGGGCGACCCGCCTGGGCGATGATTTCCGCTTCTCGCTCGTGGTACTTGGCGTTCAGCACCTCGTGCTGAATATTGGATTGCTTGAGGCGCCTGGACATTTCTTCAGAGGTTTCAATGGAGGCCGTGCCCACCAGAACCGGGGCTTTTTTGTCCTGCAGTTTCTTGATGTCCTCGACAATAGCGTCGTACTTCTCTTCCACCGTCAGGTAGACGACGTCGTTCAAGTCAATCCGCTGCTTGGGCTGGTTGGTGGGTATCACTACCACATCCAGGCCATAGATTTCGCGGAATTCGAAGGCTTCGGTGTCCGCGGTCCCGGTCATGCCGGACAGCGTCGGGTAAAGACGGAAATAGTTCTGGAAGGTCGTCGAGGCCAGGGTTTGGCTCTCGCTCTGGATCGGCACGCCCTCTTTGGCTTCGATGGCCTGATGCAACCCCTCGGAAAGCCGACGTCCCGCCATGGTCCGACCGGTATGCTCGTCAATCAGTATCACCTGGTTGTTCTGCACGATGTACTCGACATCGCGGCGGAACAGCGCGTGCGCCCGCAGGGCGGAGTTGACGTGGTGTAACAGGTTCAGGTTGGTGGCGGCGTAGAGGCTTTCCCCCTCCGGCAGCAAGCTCGATTGAGCCAGCAGGTCTTCCACTTTCTGGTGGCCCTGCTCGCTCAATTCGACCTGGCGGCTCTTCTCATCAACGGTGTAGTCCCCCTCCTCACTGCCTTCCGGCACTGGTTGGAGGTTCTGGATCAGTTTACACATGCGCTGGTACAGCTCTGAGCTGTTTTCCGCCGCACCGGAGATGATCAGCGGCGTGCGAGCTTCGTCGATCAGGATGGAGTCGACCTCATCCACCACCGCGAAGTTGAGCTTGCGCTGAACCTTGTCTTTCAGACTAAGCGCCATGTTATCGCGCAGGTAATCAAAACCGAATTCGTTGTTGGTGCCGTAGGTGATGTCCGCGGCATAGGCGTCGCGCTTCTCGGCGGAGGGTTGCATTGAACGAATGACCCCCACGCTCAGGCCCAGGCGCTGATAAACCCGGCCCATCCAGGCCGCGTCGCGGCTGGCCAGGTAATCATTCACCGTCACCACATGGACGCCACTGCCGGTAATCGCGTGCAAATAACAAGGCAAGGTCGAGACCAGGGTTTTCCCTTCACCGGTACGCATCTCGGCGATTTTGCCTTCGTGCAACGCCATCCCGCCGATCATCTGGACATCGAAATGGCGAAGTCCCAGTGAGCGCTTACTCGCTTCACGCACGGCAGCAAAAGCCTCTGGGAGTAACTGCTCCAGGGTTTCGCCCTGCTCGTGGCGCTGCTTGAACTCCGCGGTTTTGGCGGTCAGCTCCTCATCGCTCAGCTTTTCGAACTCCGCCTCCATGTCATTGATTTTGGCGACGACTTTACGCATCCGCTTCAGCTCGCGGTCATTTTTGGAGCCGAAGATGGATTTCGCTAATTTACCGATCATTGTTATTCCCGTAATTGAGTCTTTTGCAGATGAACGACTAACACCTCGTCGGAAAACCGACGAGTAAACCGAAAGTGGCTCGCGAAAGCAAGCGAAGTGGCGGGAAATTAACGGCTGGCGCGGTGTATATAGGTGGCGGGATCGACCGCACGGCCGTTTTTGTACACTTCAAAGTGTACGTGGGGGCCAGTGGAACGGCCGCTGGAGCCCATGAGGGCGATGATTTGACCTTTTTTGACCACATCACCCACCTTCACAAGGTTTTCCTTGTTGTGGGCGTAACGCGTGGTGAAACCGCCGCCATGGTTGATCTCAACCATTTGGCCATAGCCGTGGCGGTCCTGGGACCAGGTCACGACGCCAGCGGCAACGGAGATGATTTCGGAGCCGTCTTTACCGGCGAAATCGACGCCCCCGTGCCAGGCAACCTGGCCAGTGAAGGGGTCGGTGCGACGCCCAAAGCGGGAGGACATCCAACCTTTCTTGATCGGGCGTCCGGCAATGAAGATATCGTCTTGAATTTTTCGCTTGGCCAGCAGCGCGTCGAGTGTGGCGAGCTGCTGCTCACGGTTCTCAATCTGGCTCGAGAGCTGATCAATAACGTCGATAAAGTCCGGGGGGTTGTAGGGGTCGCCGATGGTGGCCGTTTCAGGCCCACCCAACGCGGGGGGTTGGCTGAAGTCGAACTCACCCTCGTCGAGGTTGGCGATTCCGGTCAGGTGCTCGCCCAGGGCGTCGAGCCGCATCAGGCGGGCCTGCAGTTCGGCCACGCGCAAAGTCAGCGCGGCGACTTGGGTTCTCGCCTGCTCACGGGTCTGTTCCACCTGCGCCTGCTGTTCGGCAAGCGTTGCCTCCCAGGCACGTCGGGATTCCGAGGTAAACAGTTCATTATCGCCGTTCTGGGCGTTCAGCCACTGCACGCCCAGAACACCGGCGGCAGTCACCGGCATCCCCAGCAGACAGATGGACAGAAGCGCACGCGTCCACCCACCGAGAGTGATGCTGCGTGTCTGCCCGTGCTGTTTACTGACGATAATGATCTTCATGAACCGGATGTTACCCGTTTTTGTTGCCGAATTGCACAGTACTGGTCGTCATTTTATGACGTTTGTTTATATCAATACCGACTAATTCCGACCAATTTATAACCATTTGCAATAACGAACGCACTGAAATGAATAAAACGCTTTAGAAATCAAGGTGTTATCGTTATCGGGGCCACTGTAAGGGTCAAACCGCGCAGCGACCAAAAACAACAGGTGCAAATATGGCATATAAAACCCTGAATTACCAACCTTCAGGCTATGTAAGCGACCGTTTGGTCCGTCACTTTAATAAAAAAGGCCGCCCTGTTTCCAGAGCGGCCCCTTCCAATCGGCCAATCGTGATGGTTATCTAGACCGCCAACAGAGGTTTCATGTAAGAAATCGGCGCGGCACTTTCGTCATCAAAGGTCACCACTTCCCAGGCATCGCGCTGAGCAATCAATTGGCGCAACGATTTGTTGTTAAGGCCGTGACCGGACTTGTGCGCCTTGAACTCGCCAATCAGGCTATTGCCCAGCAGGTAGAGGTCACCGATGGCGTCCAGAACCTTGTGCTTGACGAACTCGTCCTCGTAGCGCAAACCGTCTTCGTTCAGAATCCGGTAGTCGTCCACCACGATGGCGTTATCCACGCTACCGCCCTTGGCCAGTCCCTTGGAGCGAAGATACTCAATTTCGTGCATAAAGCCGAAAGTACGGGCTCGACTTACTTCTTTCACGAAAGACGTGCTGGAGAAGTCCACGGAGGTTTGCAGGTTGCGACCTTCAAACACCGGGTGGTTAAACTCGATGGAGAAGCTCACTTTAAAGCCATTGAAGGGCAGGAAACTGGCGGTTTTATCGCCATCTTCGACCGTTACCGGCTTCTTGATCCGGATAAACTTCTTGGCAACGGCCTGTTCCTGGATACCCGCCGACTGAATCAGAAATACGAAGGGGCCGGCGCTGCCGTCCATAATCGGCACTTCCGGGGCACTGACTTCAACAATCGCATTATCAATGCCAAGGCCGGCCATTGCCGACAGCAAGTGCTCAACGGTGGAAACTCGGACATCACCCTTCACCAGGGTGGTAGACAAAGTGGTATCGCCGACATTTTCGGCCTTCGCTTCGATCTCAACGACCGGATCCAGATCGACCCGGCGGAACACGATTCCGGCATCCGCAGGTGCCGGCAGGAGGGTCAGATACACTTTCTGACCGGTATGCAAACCCACACCGGTGGCCCGGATGGCATTTTTTAGCGTGCGTTGTCTGATCATTACCCTTAGTAGCCCACCTTTGGCTGACGCTGGAGCCGGGTACACGGGGCTTCAGCGGATTGTAAAAAGGATGCAATTGTACCAAATTTTCATTTCAGCAACTACTGAAACCCGGCTAAAACGCACCAATTTGGTGACATTTACGCAGATTTACGCTTCCGGGTCGTAGAACTTGGCCTCATTGAGAAGCCGTTCACGCCCGTGCACCCGAAGCGTCTGCAGCATCTTCCATGGGGCCCAACCTCTCTGGGTTTACCCCAAACGAAACGGTCAAGAGTATGACAACAGCCATCCCAAAGGTTCTATATAAAGTTCACAATCCCTGTGATTGCTTGAGCCTATAAGACACAGGCCTTCCATTTAGAAGGCCTGGCAGGCGGATTAATCCGCCTGACGCCGCAAGAAAGCGGGAATATCCAGGTATTCCATTTCCTTGTCGGTGGCCGGCGCCGTCGCCGCCGCCGACTGACCACCGGAGGCCTGAGCGCTCTGACGCATCACTGTGGGACGATCGTAGCTGCTGTAGTCCACTTCCCCGGTATTTTTGCGGCGGGTGTTGTCGACTACCACCTTGGTCTTGCCGGCGGGTTTCTCTTCCTCTTTGGCCGCTCCGAGACCGGTGGCCACCACGGTGACCCGCAGTTCGTCGGACATTTCCGGATCGATCACCGTACCCACCACCACAGTGGCGTCGGTGGAGGCAAACTCTTCAATGGTGTTACCCACTTCCGAGTACTCGCCCAGAGAAAGATCGATACCGGCGGTGATGTTCACCAGAATACCGCGCGCGCCCTGGAGGTTCACATCTTCCAGCAGCGGACTGCGAATGGCGGCCTCGGCAGCCTCGCGGGCGCGATTTTCGCCGGTGGCGTGGCCGGTGCCCATCATGGCCATCCCCATTTCCGACATGACAGTGCGAACATCGGCAAAGTCGACGTTGATCATACCCGGACGAATGATCAGATCGGCGATGCCCTGGACCGCGCCCAGCAGTACGTTGTTGGCCGCTTTGAAGGCGTCCAGCAGGCTGGTGGATTTGCCCAGTACCGAGAGCAGTTTTTCGTTCGGGATGGTGATCAGCGAGTCCACCCGCTCCTGCAGCTCTTTAATGCCGGCGTCTGCAATAACCATGCGCTTGCGCCCCTCAAACGGGAACGGCTTGGTCACGACGGCGACCGTCAGAATGCCCAGGTCGCGCGCCACTTCCGCCACGATCGGAGCACCACCGGTGCCGGTGCCGCCGCCCATACCGGCGGCGATAAAGACCATGTCGGCCCCGCGCAGGACTTCGGCAATACGCTCGCGATCCTCCATGGCGGCCTGACGACCCACTTCGGGGTTGGCGCCGGCGCCCAGGCCCTTGGTCATGCTGTGACCGAGTTGCAGTACCGTGCGCGAGTCGATGTCCTTCAGCGCCTGGGCATCGGTATTGGCGCAGATGAACTCGACCCCTTCGATATTGCTGTCGATCATGTGTTTGACGGCATTGCCGCCACCGCCACCGACACCAATCACTTTTATTACGGCGTTTTGCGGGATGTTGTCTACGAGCTCAAACATAGTGTGTCCCCTTTTCCTTTACCAAATTAAAATCAACAAAAACAAAATTGCAAATGAATTAAAAATGACTCTGAAACAGTTTTTTCAAGCGAGCGAACCAGGATTCGTCGTTATCTCTGACATGGGTAATCGACCTCCCCTCTTGCTGTTGCTTAATGGCGTACTGCAAAAGGCCAACGCCAGTGGAATAAATCGGATTGTTGACAATGTCTCTCAGTCCGCGTGTGTTTTGCGGGGCGCCGAGGCGCACCGGCATGTGAAAAATTTCCTCCGCCAGCTCCACGACCCCTTCCATTTTTGACGTGCCGCCAGTCAACACAATCCCGGCGGCAATCAGGTCCTCAAAACCGCTGCGGCGCAATTCCGCCTGCACCAGTGTGAACAGCTCGTCGTAGCGCGGCTCCACCACTTCGGCCAGGGCCTGGCGGGACAGATCGCGCGGTTCGCGATCCCCCACGCTGGGCACCTTGATGGTTTCATCCGGGCCGGTGAGTTTGGCCAGCGCGCAGGCGTACTTGATTTTGATCTCTTCCGCGTGCGGCGTCGGTGTTCTGAATGCCATGGCAATGTCGTTGGTCACCTGGTCACCGGCAATCGGTATGACGCCGGTGTGACGGATCGCCCCTTCCTTAAACACGGCAATGTCCGTGGTACCGCCACCGATATCCACCACGCACACACCCAGCTCTTTTTCGTCCTCGGTAAGCACGGAGAAGCTGGAGGCGAGCTGTTCAAGAATGATGTCTTCCACTTCCAGGCCACAGCGGCGAATGCATTTCTCGATGTTCTGCGCCGCGTTCACCGCACAGGTCACCAGATGTACTTTGGCTTCCAGGCGCACACCAGACATACCCAAGGGTTCCTTCACGCCCTCCTGGTCGTCGATCAGAAACTCCTGCGGCAGTATGTGCAGGATTTTCTGATCCGCCGGGATCGCGACGGCCTGTGCGGCATCGATGACCCGTTCCAGATCCTGCGGGTACACCTCCCGATCCTTGATGGCCACAATACCGTGGGAGTTGAGACTGCGAATGTGACTGCCGGCAATTCCCGCGTAGACCGAGTGAATCTGACAGCCGGCCATCAGCTCGGCCTCTTCCACCGCGCGCTGGATCGACTGCACCGTAGACTCAATATTGACCACCACGCCTTTCTTCAGACCACTGGAGCGATGAGAGCCAATACCCACCACTTCCAGTTCGCCTTCGGGCGTGATCGCACCAACAATGGCCACGACCTTGGATGTGCCAATATCCAGTCCAACAATCATCTTGTTGTCCGTTACATAGGCCATTGCATGAACCTCTTTTGCATGTCACTGTTTTCCATCGTTGCGGTTACTGTTCCGCGTCCTGTTGTTCTTTCCAGTCGACCGCCACCCCGTTGTGGTAGCGCAGATCAACCCGTTCAACCTTGTTCCAGTGCTCGCTCAACCGTTGATCAAACACAGTCGCGAACCGTTGCATTTTTTCGACGACCTGGTCCCGTCCGAGCACCAGGGTTACGCCATCGGCCAACGTCAGTTGCCAGGCGTTTTTCTTGTCGCTACGCAAAGAGCGAATGGTCAGCCCCCGGTAGCGCAGCAGCTGCGCCAGATCCTGATAGCGCTCCATCATCTGTCCCGCATCCCGGTCGGCGCCCTCAAGCAGTGGCAGCGACGCCAACTTTGACGGGTCAGCCACCGTAATGATCTGGCCGCTGCGGTTGAGAAAGCCATCTTGCCCCCAGCGGGCAATCGGCTCCTCTTCATAAATCCGGACGTGAAGCTGGTCCGGCCAACGGCGGCTCAACGCCGCTCGCTCTACCCAGGGGTTTGCTTCCACCGCCGACTTGATCGCGGCCAGGTCCATCTGCAAGAACCCCTCTCCCAATTGCTCACTCAGCAGGCTTTCAGCCTGTTCGCGGTCGAGATAGCGAAAAGCGCCCTCGACACTGACTTCCGCCACGGGCTTGTTGAGCCACCCAACGATCGGGTCGGCGGCGTATACCACTGCGACTCCTATCCCCGCCAGCACTCCCAGCGGTAGTAGCCAGCGGCGTACGCCTGCCATTCGCTCCGCCCAGGAGCGCCGCGGCGAGTTCTTCCGTGTCGCCCCTCGAGGTGTGACCCGAGGCTCCCCCGGAATCCGCTTGACCGGACCCGACTTCATGACTCCGTCTGACAGGCTCGCGCGATTCGCAGCACCAGCTCGGGGAATGTCATGCCCGCCGCTTTCGCTGCCATGGGCACCAGGCTGTGGCTGGTCATTCCCGGGACCGTGTTCACTTCCAGCAGATAAAAGTGGCCGTGCTGATCTGCCATCACATCCACCCGACCCCAGCCGCGACAGCCGAGGCTTTCAAACGACTGCAGGGCCAACGCCTTGAGCGCCTCTTCGCGCTCGGGCTCCAGACCACAGGGACACAGGTAGCGAGTGTCCTCCGCCAGGTATTTGGCGTCGTAGTCGTAGAACCGGTGGTCGGTTTCCAACTTGATCGGGGGCAGCGCCTCGCCATCCAGAATCGCGACCGTGTACTCCGCGCCTTTCACCAGTCGCTCTACCAGAACGCTGCCGTCATAGCGCGCGGCGTCGGCATAGGCCTGCGCCAATTCATCGCCGCTCTGAACCCGCGCCATGCCAATACTGGACCCTTCGTGCGCCGGTTTGACGATGGCATCGCCTCCGAGGTTTTTAATGATCTGGTGCCAGTCACTGCCGGCGTTCAGCACGGCGAACTCCGGTGTGGACAGGCCGATACCCACCCACAGCTGTTTGCTGCGCAACTTATCCATCGCCAGGGCAGAGGCGGTGACATCACTGCCGGTGTAGGGAATGCCCATGAATTCCAGCAACGCCTGGATTCGACCGTCCTCCCCCCCGGGACCGTGCAACGCGACAAACGCCACATCCATTTGCGTTGCCTGAAGCTGCGCAATGGCGTTTTTGCCAATGTCTAACCCCACGGCGTCAACACCGGCCTCTTTGAACGCTTTCAGCACCGCCTCGCCGGTCTGCAGCGAGATCGGACGCTCGGCTGAGGTACCGCCATACAGAACGCCAACCCGCCCCAGCGCACGGGCGGTATTGGCATTCATGGTTTTACGTTTTTCCTGACTCACTGTTGCTTTACCTTTCATTGGCCATTCGCAGAACGTGCGCCGCGTTAACGGAGCTTGCGCCGCGCCAGTTCGCCCGCGAGCGCACCCACGTTACCGGCGCCCTGGGTAATCACGATATCGCCGGGTTTGACGATGTCCCGGACCACGTCGGGGACATCGTCCACCGATTCCACAAAAATGGGTTCCACCGCGCCGCGTACCCGCAGGCTTCGGCTCAGATGCCGACCGTCGGCACCGGGAATGGGATCCTCGCCGGCGCTGTAGACTTCGAGCAGCACCAGCACATCCACGCTCGAGAGCACTTCCACAAAATCTTCATACAGGTCGCGCGTTCGGGTATAACGGTGCGGCTGGTACACCATCACCAACCGGCGCTCGGGCCAACCATCGCGAATGGCGGCAATGGTGGCGGCCACTTCTCTCGGGTGGTGACCGTAGTCATCCACCAGCATCGCCTCGCCCTCGGCGATCTGATAGTGGCCGTAGACCTGAAAGCGACGACCCACACCGGCAAAATGTTTCAGGCCGTCCTGAATCGCCTGGTCACTCAGCCCTTCATCGGTCGCAACGGCCACCACGGAAGTCGCGTTGAGCACATTGTGCAGACCGGGAATATTGAGCTCGATCGACAAGGGCTCCTCGCGATCAGGTCGAAGCACTTCGAAGCGGGTCTGCATTTTATCCTTGCTGACGTTAATCGCGCGAAAATCACAGTGCTCGCCAAAGCCGTAGGTCAGCGTCGGACGAGAGAGCCGGGGAATAATGTCCATGATCACCGGGTCGTCCCCGCACAGCACCGCCAGCCCGTAAAATGGCAAGTTGTGAATAAACTCGATAAATGTTTTCTTCAGCTGGTTAAAGTCCCCGCCATACGTATCCATATGATCGGCGTCAATATTGGTGACCACGGCCACCATCGGCTGCAGATGCAAAAACGAGGCATCGCTCTCGTCCGCCTCCGCCACCAGGTAGCGGCTCGCTCCCAGTTGAGCGTTGCTGCCGGCACTGTTGACCAGTCCACCGATAATGAAGGTCGGGTGACGCCCACCGGCCGCCAGCACCGAGGCCATCAGGCTGGTGGTTGTGGTTTTACCGTGCGTGCCCGCAACGGCCACGCCGTGGCGGTAGCGCATCAGCTCACCCAACATCTCGGCACGCCGCACAATGGGGATACGCCGTTCCCGCGCACTGATCATTTCCGGGTTGTCCGCCTTCACCGCGCTGGAGTTCACCACCACGTGGGCGTCCGCCACGTTCTCGGGCCGATGGCCGATAAAAACCGTCGCACCCATCACCTCGAGACGACGCGTACTGGCGGACTCTTTCAGGTCGGAACCGGTAATGTCGTAGCCCTGGTTGAGCAGCACCTCGGCGATACCACTCATACCGGCACCGCCGATGCCGATAAAGTGGATGCGACGGATGCGGCGCATCTCCGGGACTTCGTAATACTGGATGGTCTTATCCACGTGATACCTCTATACAATGTTCGGCAACCACCCCGGCGGCCTCGGGCCGGGCGAGACGACGACCCTTTTCCGCCATCGACTGCAAACGCGGGCGATCCGAAAACTCTTCCCGTACCAACGCCGCCAACTTCTCCGCATCCAGGTCGCGCTGGGACACTGCCAGCGCCGCTCCTGCATCCACAAGAACCGCCGCATTGTGCGTCTGGTGATCATCAATCGCGTGAGGATAGGGAATCATCAAAGCCGCCAGTCCCACGGACATCAGTTCCGAGACGGTCAACGCCCCGGCCCGGCAGATGACCCAATCCGCCCAGGCGTAGGCCGCCGCCATATCCTCAATAAACGGTTCGACCCTGGCGTCGACACCAGATAGCCGGTAATGCTCTGTCGTCGCCTCCGAGTGAGCGGCTCCGCACTGGTGCCAGACGTCCGGGCGCTCATTTGCCTCGAGGCGAGAAAGCGCTTCGGGCACCTGTTCATTGATTGCCCGCGCCCCCAGACTTCCACCCAGCACCAACAACCGCAACGGCTGACCGTCTCGGGCGCTGAATCGCGCTGAAGGCTCAGGCAACGTCGCCACTTCGCGTCGCACCGGATTCCCCACTTCAACGGCGTTTTTCAGCCCGGTGGGAAAGGCCGTCAGAACGCACGACGCCAGTGACGCCAGATAGCGATTGGTGGTTCCGGGAATCGCGTTCTGTTCGTGAATGACCAATGGCCGCCCGGTCAACCGGGCAGCGATCCCACCGGGACCGGAGGCAAAGCCACCGAACCCGACCACCACATCCGGTTTGAAACGCCGCACCACATTCAATGCCTGAATCACCGCCAGCAACACCAAAAACGGCGCTTTCAAAAGGCCGGTTGCACCGCGCCCGCGCACGCCCTGCACGGACAGAAAATGCAGGGGAATATCCGCCGCTGGCACCAGTCTCGCTTCAATTCCCTTCGCCGTACCCAGCCAGGCCAGCGCCAGGCCCCGGGCCTGCAGCTCTCGGGCCACGGCCAGTGCAGGGAACACGTGGCCACCAGTGCCACCAGCCATGATCAATGCCTTGCGTTGACGTTCCGCCATCACGCCGCCTCCTTCCACTGGGCACGCACGGAGACGGGTTTGACCCGACGCCGGGTGCGAGAGGAAGCCACTGGCGCCGCCTGGCGCTGTTCCCAATCCACGCGGATCACAAACGCCACCAGCGCACAGCCCACCAACAGACTGCTGCCGCCGTAGCTGACAAAAGGCAGTGTCAGCCCTTTGGTGGGCAGCAACCCGGCCGCCACACCAATATTGATGAATACCTGGAACGTCAACAGAATCGCAATGCCGTAGGTGGCAAACGCGGCAAACAACCGATTCGCGGTCAGACTGGCCCGGGCAATACGGAATATTTTTACGATCAGCGCGCCATACACCGACAGCAGCGCCACCAGACCGACCAGACCAAATTCCTCGGCGGTGATCGCCGCAATAAAGTCCGTGTGCGCTTCCGGCAGATAAAACAATTTCTGCAGGCTATTGCCCAAGCCCAGGCCGAACCACTCGCCCCGGCCAAAGGCAATCAATGACTGGGTCAATTGATAGCCCGAACCGAACTGGGTGGCCCAGGGGTCCAGAAAGGTGACCAAGCGGCTCATGCGGTAAGGCTCGAACACCGCCAGCGCTGCCAGCGCCGCCAAGGCCAACATAGCCAGCAAACCGAAATGCCAGAGTTTGACGCCAGCAATAAACATCATGGCCAGGACAACGCTGGCCAGCACCACCGCGCTGCCAAAGTCCGGCTGAAGTAACAACAACAGACACATCAGGCCGAGCACCATCACCGGCTTCACAAACCCCTGCCAGCCGGTATAGAGCTCCTGATGGCGACGGGCGAAAAAGCTTGCAAAAAACAGAATGGCGGCCAGCTTCGCCACTTCGGAGATCTGTACGGAAATCACGCCCAGATCGAGCCAACGACGCGCGCCGTTCACTTCCCGGCCGATGCCCGGAATCAACACCGCGCACAGTAAAACCAGCGTGGCCAGCATCAACCAACCGGCGTGCTGCTGGGCCAGGCGCACCGGTACGGCCACGACCAAGGCGGCCAGCGCCACTCCAAGCACCAGATAGACGCTGTGCCGCTTGGCGAAGAACCAGGGGTCACCGTACTCTTCCGCCGCAAAAGCGATGGAGGCGGACGAAATCATGATCAGCCCGATACTCAGGAGCGCAAGCCACAACATGACAAGCACCGGATCAACGCCGCCGCGAAAGACACCTACCGATTCATCCCAGCGCTGCTTCAACCACGCGATCATGCCACCCCCTCCACAGCCCGACGGAACTGGTTGCCACGATCCTGATAGTTTTCGAACATATCGAAACTGGCGCAGGCGGGGGACAGTAGCACCACATCACCGGGCTCTGCCGCCTCTCGGGCCTGATGCACTGCCTCTTTCATGTCGGAGGCGCGTTTCACCTCGGCCAGGTCCCCGAGGGTTTCCGCCATGGCGTCGGCCGCTGTGCCAATCAACACCAGCGAGCGCACACAGCGCTCGACCGACTTACGCATATCATTGAAGGTGGCGCCTTTGGGGTCACCCCCGGCGATCAACACCACCCGGCCGGCCGCCGGCTTCAGCCCTTCAATCGCGGCGATGGCGGCCCCCACATTGGTGCCTTTTGAGTCGTTGTAAAACACGACGCCGTTTTTCTCCGCCACCCACTCGCAACGGTGCGGCAATCCGCTGAACCGGCGCAGGGTATCGAGCATGCTCTCGGTCGACAGGCCGACGGCCCGGCCCAAGGCCAGAGCAGCCAGGGCGTTGTCGATGTTGTGACGGCCCTTGATTTTCATTTCAGAGGCGGGCATCAGCGGCTGCAGCTGCCAGTAGAGCCAGTCTTCGCCCTCGTGTTCCGCTACCCCGAAACGGTGAAACTCGGGGCGCCCGCCAAAGGTCAACGGCACGGCGTTCACGCTCATCGGCGGTTGGGTCAGTACGCTCTGGCTGTTGTACACCACTTGTTCGGCCCCGAAATACACCCGCAGCTTCGCCTGATGGTAAGCCGGCATGTCGGGGTAGCGGTCCATGTGATCGGCACTGAGGTTCAACACCGTCGCCACTTTGGCGCCGAGTTTGCTGACCGTTTCCAATTGGAAACTGGACAGCTCAAGCACATACAGCTCGACGTTATCGTCGAGCAGATCCAGTGCCGGGGTACCCAGATTGCCGCCCACGGCCACGTTCAATCCGGCCTCTTCGGCCATCTGTCCCACCAGAGTGGTGACGGTACTTTTGGCGTTCGAGCCGGTGATCGCCACGAAAGGGGCTTTCGCGTAGCGGGTGAACAATTCGATGTCGCCCACCAGGCGGGCACCGGCGTTACGGGCCTGTTGCAACTCCGGTATGCTCAAGGCCAACCCCGGGCTGACAACCACCTCTTCCATTTTTCCAAGCGCGAGCGCATCAAGCGGGCCGAAGTGCACACGGGAGGCGCCGAACTCGCGCTCGATGTCTGCCCGCTTCGGATGGTCCGCGCGAGTATCGTGCAACGTAAACGCTTTGCCTTGGCGCACCAGAAAACGCGCGACGGAGACGCCGGATACTCCGGCGCCCACGATGGCGGTCTGGCAACTGCTAGCAATCAGCTGAGGCACGATGTCGAATACTCCTTAACGCAATTTCAATGTCGCCAGCCCGAAGGAAACGAGCATGACGGTAATGATCCAGAACCGGACGATGACCCGAGGTTCCGGCCAGCCTTTCAATTCATAGTGATGATGCAGTGGTGCCATCCGGAAGATCCGGCGCCCGGTCAACTTGAACGACGCCACCTGCAGAATCACCGAGACGGTTTCCATCACAAAGATGCCACCCATGATGAACAACACAATCTCATGACGGACGATAACGGCAATCACGCCGAGTGCCGCACCCAGAGCCAACGCGCCCACATCTCCCATAAATACCTGGGCCGGGTAGGTGTTAAACCACAGAAACCCGAGACCGGCACCGGCGAGCGCACCGCAGAAAATCACCAGTTCCCCGGCACCGGGTATATGGGCGATATGCAGGTAGCTGGCGAACTCCACATGGCCCGACAGGTAGGCGATCACGCCCAGCGCGGCACCGACCATGACCGATGGCATGATCGCCAGACCGTCGAGGCCGTCGGTCAGATTGACCGCGTTGCTTGAGCCCACAATCACAAAATAGGTGATCACCAGATAAAACAGGCCCAGATCCAGAGCGACGTTTTTGAAAAAGGGCACAAACAGTTGGGTTTCCGCTGGGGTCACGGCGCTGTAGTACAGAAAAACCGCTGCCCCCAGTCCGGCCACGGATTGCCAAAAATATTTCCAGCGCGCAGGCAAACCACGAGAGTTGGATTGCACGACTTTGCGATAGTCATCGACCCAACCCACAGCACCGAAAATGCCGGTGACCACTAACACCACCCAGACGTAACGATTGCTCAGGTCCGTCCACAATAAGGTGCTGATAAAAATCGCGGCCAAAATCAGGGTGCCACCCATGGTGGGCGTGCCCGATTTGCTCAAATGGCTTTGCGGGCCGTCGTCCCGCACGGCCTGGCCGATCTGCAGGTAGTTCAGCCGGCGGATCATCCAGGGGCCGAGCAGCAGCGAGAGCACCAACGCGGTGAGCACTCCCAGAATCGCGCGCAGCGTGAGGTACTGAAAGACGGACATGCCGCTCAGGTATTGTTCTAGGTATTCGGCGAGCCACAGTAGCATCAGTCTTGGTCTCCGGTTTCGCTCAAGCCGCGCACAACCCGGTCCATGCCGGCGCTGCGAGAACCTTTAATTAACACTCGGGCATCCCCATCCAATTCGCCCTTGAGCGCTTCGATCACTGCTTCGTGGGTCTGGTAATTGGAACCACCCTCGCCAAAGGCGGCGGCGGTATTGGCACTCAACGGGCCCAGAGTCACCACCCGGTCCAAACCGCGGTTGCGAGCTCGCTCGCCCAGTTCCCGGTGGAGCTCGGCGCTGTGTTCTCCCAGCTCACCCATGTCGCCCAAGACCAGAATGCGCCGGCCTTCGTGGGCAGCCAGCACTTCGATGGCGGCTTTGACCGAACCTGGGTTGGCGTTGTAGCTGTCGTCGATAATCAGCGCGCCGGCCCAGCCGCGACGAGCCGACATACGCCCCGCCACGGGTTCAAAACTCTCCAATCCCCGGGCAATGGCCTGAGCCGACAGCCCCAGCGCAAAGGCACAGGCCGCCGCCGCCAGAGCGTTGCGAACGCTGTGCTCGCCCGGCGCGGAAAGGGCGACACGAGCGGTATCCGCGCCGACCACCAAGATGAAATTGACCCCCTCGGGCCGATGCTCGATATCGCGGGCGTGGCACTGGACGTGCGTTTGATGCAGTGAAAAGTCAATGACCCGCTGCCCGTCTAAGCCGTCCAGCCACTGATTGGAAAAGGCGTCATCGCGGTTGATCACCGCGATGCCGTTTTTACCGAGCGCCTGGTAGATTTCCCCTTTGGCCCGGGCAACGCCCTCCACCGAGCCGAACCCCTCGATATGCGCCGGCATCACGTTGTTGACCAGAGCCACATCCGGGCGAGCCCAACGGCAGTAGGAGGCGATTTCTCCGGGGCCACTCGCGCCCATTTCAATCACGGCATACTCGTGCCGTGCTTCCAGCTCCAGCAGGGTCAGGGGCACGCCGATGTGATTGTTCAGGTTGCCCCGGGTCGCGAGCACGCCACCGGCTCGCACCAGAATGCCGGCGAGCATGGTCTTGACCGTGGTCTTGCCACTGCTACCGGTGATTGCCACCAGGGGGCCGGTGAAACGATCACGGTTGGCCGCAGCAATCTGACCGAGTGCGGTGAGCGTATCCGGCACACGCCACTGGGGCAGGGTCAACGGGTCTGGAGCGGTTTCCACGACCAGACCGGCCACCTCACGGTGAGCCGCCGTTTCCAGAAAGTCATGACCGTCGAAGCGTTCGCCTCGCAGCGCCAGAAAGAGATCGCCCTTTTGCAGTGTGCGGGTATCGGTACTCAGCCGGGAAAACTCGGCATCGCCGTGCACAAGCTCACCGCCGAAGCGACGCGCCAATTCTGACAGGGTCATAGAACCGATCATGCGCTGCCCTCCCCGTCCTGCTGCTTGGCCAAACGCCGGGCCAGGGAATGTCTGACCTGGTCCCGGTCGCTGAAATCAATGGTCTGGTTCGCGAACAACTGATAATCCTCGTGGCCCTTGCCGGCAACCAGAACCGTGTCGCCGGCGCGTGCCTGTTGAATGGCCAGGTCAATGGCCTGTGCCCGATCGGCGATCACCAGGCACTGGCGGTCGTTGTCCATGCCTTTCAAAATGTCGGCAGCAATCTGCGCGGGGTCTTCCGAGCGCGGGTTGTCATTGGTCACTACCACGTAGTCGCTATAGCGCTCAGCAAGGCGGCCCATCAGGGGGCGCTTGCCACGGTCGCGATCGCCACCGCAACCGAACACGCACCAAAGGCGTCCGGTGTTGTGATGGCAGAGTGCCTTGAGGGTGTTCTCAAGGGCATCCGGCGTGTGGGCATAATCCACCACCACTTGCAGGTCCTGAAGAGCCGGATCGATCACGACCGGCTCCATGCGACCCGGCGCAGGAATCAAGTCGGGCACTGCGGCCAATACCGACTCGAGCGATTGCCCCGAGGCACATAACAGAGACACTACCCCCAACAAATTGCTCAAATTGAAATCCCCCAGCAACGGGGTATGCAGTTCGCCCCGACCCCAGGGCGTGACGATCAGCGCGCTCATGCCCGCGCGCTGATCTACTCGATCGGTCACATAAACATCCGCCTGAGCGTCGTCCAGCGAGTAAGTGATGGCGCGAACTCCCGGAGGGCATTGTCCGAGCAGACCGAAGGCCCAGGGATCATCGCGATTGAGCACCGCTACCGACAGCCCCGGCTGGAGCAACAATCGGGCCTTGGCCGCTCCGTACTGGGTCAGGTCACCGTGATAGTCCAGGTGGTCATGGGTAAGGTTGGTAAACAACGCCGCGCGCATGGTGACGGCGGCCACCCGCCCCTGAACCAGGCTGTGGGAGGAGACTTCCATGGCCAGCGCTTCGGCACCCGCGTCTTTCAACTCCCGAATGACCCGCTGCACACTCAAGGCGTCGGGTGTGGTCAATCCCGTGTGAGTCAGGGCCGCCAGTTGTGTCTTCACATCCACCGTGTCATTCAGGCAGCCGTAGCCGAGTGTGCCCAGGACCCCGGAGCACCCCTGCAGCCGGGCGAGCAACTGGGCCATCAGCAGCGCGCAGGTGGTTTTGCCATTGGTGCCCGTGATGCCAAAGACTGTCAGTTCAGTACTGGGGCGGTGGTAAAACCGATCCCCGAGTTCGCTGAGTTTGTGCGCCAGTCCGTGCACCGCAACCACGGGGACCGTCACCGAGGTGGCCGGCGCTTCGGCATCCACAAGAATCGCCACGGCACCCTGATCAACGGCCTGTCCGATAAAGTCACGCCCGTCGTTTTGAGCGCCCTTCAGGGCCACGAAGGCCGAGCCCTGCCCCACTTGTCGGCTGTCCAGCGTCAGGCCGGTGATCTCCGGCTGACGCTGGCGATCCAGAGACTCTTCCGGCAGCAGGTCGGCAAGATTGAGAGAGGCCGTCAGAGTCATGACCAGGGCTCCTCTTTCTTGGGCTCACCTTTGACCAATACACCATTGGTTGTAGCGGTAGGCGGTACCTGAAGCAGGCGCAACGCCCCTTCAATGACTTTGGAGAACACTGGTGCGGCCACCTGCCCGCCGAAGTAACGCTGGTCCGAAGGCTCGTCGATAATGACCGCCGCCACCAGACGGGGGTTATTCGTAGGCGCCATTCCCACAAATGAAGACATATAGCGGTTATCCACGTAACCGCCGACACCAACCTTGTGGACCGTGCCGGTTTTTCCGGCGACCGGATAGGCAGGGATCTGGGCCAGGGTACCGGTCCCTTCCTGAGTCACCACGTGCGAGAGAATATCCACCATCTTACGTGCCAGCGGTTCGGCCACCACGCGCTCACCAGCGGGCACCTCGTCCACTCGAAGCAGAGAGGGGGTGCGCTTGATGCCGCCACTGGCAATCACGCTGTAGGCGTTCACCAACTGCGTGGCGGTAAGATTCAGTCCGTAACCAAACGCATAAGTCGCTCTCTGAATCGGGCTCCATCTCCGGTGATTGGGCAGGCTGCCGACCGCTTCACCGGGAAAACCGGTTCCGACGCTCTGACCGAGGCCAAGGTGGTAATACATATCTCGTACTGTTTGGGGGTCCATCTGCAGCGCCAGCTTGGTCATCCCCACCTGGCTGGATTTGGTGATGATACCGGTCACATCCAACACCCCGTAGTTCACCGGGTCCAACAGGGTCTTGGTGCCAACCTGGATGTAACCGGGACTGGTGTCAAAACGCGTTTGCGCCGAGAAACGACCGGTTTCCAGCGCCGCCATCACCGTGAGAGGCTTCATGGGCGAGCCGGGTTCGAACAAATCGGTAAGGGCTCGGTTGCGCATGGCACCAGGCTCCATGCGCGAACGGTCGTTCGGGTTATACGCGGGCTGATTGGTCATGGCCAAGACTTCGCCGGTGCGCACATCCATAATGACCATCGAGCCGCCCTTTGCCCCATAGCGCTGGACGGCGGCTTTGAGCTCCCGATGGGCCAGGTACTGCAGACGCAGATCGATACTGAGCGTCAGGTTGCGACCCGGACGGGCGGATTTGGTCAACTGCAGTTCTTTGACCGTGCGCCCACGTAAATCTTTTAGCACCTCTTTGGCACCACTTTCACCGGATAGCCAGGCATCATAGGCCAGCTCCATACCTTCCTGACCCCGGTCGTCAATGTCGGTGAAGCCCACAAGATGAGCGGTCACCTCGCCCGCGGGGTAATAGCGGCGGAATTCCCGCTGGCTGTAAACCCCGGGGACATCCAGCTTCAACACTTCTTCCGCCGCCTGAGGGGGCAAGTGCCGCTCCAGGTACATGAACTCCTTGCCGCTGTACCGCGATAGCCGCGCCTCCAGCTCCGATTCGGATATACCCAAACCGCGAGCCAGTTCATTCCAGCGCTCAGGCACGCGCAACAAAATGGAGGGATCCGCCCAGAGCGTTTCCACGGGGGTACTGACCGCCAGAGGCTCGCCATTGCGGTCAGTAATGACACCCCGGTAGGCGCTGATGGGTTCGGTGCGCAGGGTGCGGGCCTGGCCCTGCCCCTGCAGGAATTGATAGCCCTGGGCCATGTCCGGCACCACCTGCAGAGACGCCAGGCGAGCGAGCAGCGCGCATCCGAGCACGAGTACCGCCAAGGCCACCAGCCAGACGCGCCAGCGGGCGATTGTCAGGGTCTGCCCCTTACTCATGAACCACCATCACTATGTCGTCATCCTCCGGCAAGTGCATGTTCAACTCTTCACGCGCCAACCGTTCCACCCGGCCGTAGGCGGCCCAGGTACTTTGCTCAAGCATGTACTGCCCCCACACCACCTGAAGCTCCGAGGCCTCCCGGCGGAGTGTTTCCAACCGGCTGACCCGCTCCCGGGTCTGATGCGTGGAGGCAACCACGGCGAGCGCCGAGACCACCACCAACACCCAGGCGAGCGCCACCGCCAGGATCAAACCCCGGCGGTCGCTGTGTGCACTGGTGCTGTTAGCGGGAGAACTCATTGACGCTCGCTCCTTACAATTTTTCCGCGACGCGCATAATGGCGCTGCGGGACCGAACATTACCGCCCACTTCCACATCGCTCGCCCGAACCGCTTTGCCCAGGCTGCGCATGGTCCGCTCCAACTGTTCGTCCCTGACTGGCAGGCCGGCCGGCAGCGGCTGGCCCTTCTCCTGGCGACGGATGAACCGTTTCACCAGCCGGTCTTCCAGCGAGTGGAAACTGATGACCACCAAACGCCCTCCGGGTGCCAGCACCGACAGGGACTGCGCCAGTATGGCTTCGAGGTCCGCCAATTCATTGTTGATGTGAATGCGGATGCCCTGAAAGGCGCGGGTCGCCGGATGCTTACCCTTTTCCCAGGCGGGATTGGCGGCTTTCACGATTTCCGCCAACTCGCTGGTGCGCGTGATCGGTTTCTCTGACCGGGCGTTGACCAGTGCCCGGGCCATACGTTTGCCAAACCGCTCTTCGCCGTACTCTTTGAGGACTCGGGCGATTTCACCTTCCGAGGCGCGCGCCACCCAATCGGCGGCGCTTTCCCCGCGGGTTCGATCCATTCGCATATCCAGCGGGCCGTCCTGCAGGAAGCTGAAGCCACGCTCTGCTTCATCCAACTGGGGCGATGACACGCCCAAATCCAACAACAGCCCGCTGACCTTGCCGGTCAGCCCGCGCTCGGCAACCAGAGTTTGCAGAGCCGAGAACGACCCCTGGGCCATCTCGAACCGTTGGTCGTCTGCAAACCGCTCACTGGCCACGGCCACGGCTTCCATATCCTTGTCGATCGCGAGCAGACGCCCGCGCTCGCTCAGACGAGCCAGCACCTGGGCGCTGTGCCCACCTCGGCCAAAGGTGCCATCCACATAGAAGCCGTCGACGTCCTGGATCAGGGCATCAACCGCTTCGTGCAGCAGGACCGTCTGGTGGGGCGAATCGCTCATGGCTTACCTTGTTATTACGGGCCCGGGGTGACCGGGCGGCTAGAATGTCAGCGATTGCAACTCGGGTGAAATCTCGGTCTGAACCGGCTCTTCCAGGAGCTGGTGCCAGCTGTCTTCATTCCAAAGTTCCATTTTGTCGCCCAGGCCGACCAACATCAGTTTCTTGTCGAGACTGGCAAAACTGCGCAGTGTTGGCGGCACCAGAATACGGCCGTTGCCATCCATTTCCACCGGGGTCGCGTAACCGATCCACAGGCGTTGGATCCGCCGGGCCGCCGGGTCCAATGTGGGCAAGGCCTGAATCGTGGGCAGTTTTTCCTGCCAGTCAGGTTCCGGGTACACCAACAGGCAGCGCTCCTGGGTGTGAGCCGTCAATACCAGGCGGCCATCACAGGACGCGACCAGCGACTCGCGTATGCGAGTCGGGATCGCCATGCGACCTTTCGCGTCCATATTGATGGAGTGACTGCCTGTAAGCACGATTCACCTTGCCGTTGCGTATTGGAGCTGGGCATTGGGCGGTTTAGCCACTCTTGCCCACCAAATACCTGGGTTTTCCACAAAAAACCACTAATAACCACTTTTTACCACTAATGGCACACTATAAATCCGGGCAAAGCAAAGTCAAGCAATAGAGAAGGAAAATGCAGCGAAGTAAACGCGATCTGACGAGAAAACTGTAGGGATAGACAGGAAACAGCGAAGAGGGAAAAGCACCAGAAGATCGGGTTCACTTACACATCAGCACATTGGCTCACAAACTTAATGTAATACATTAAGTTCATGAACTTTTTAGCGCTAAAAAGGGAATTGGATAGAAGCTGGAGCTCTAAAAAGCGATAAGTCGGAGTCGGCCTGTAAGCCGGGTTCTGTCGAGGACAGTCATTCATCTGGGATGCGCGTCGCCGCGCACCTCGAGCGACCTACCCGAACCCAGCGCGGGCCGCGCCATTGGGTTCCTATTTGGTCTTGCTCCGAGCGGGGTTTACCATCGCCGCAGACTGTTGCCAGCTGCGCGGTGCGCTCTTACCGCACCATTTCACCCTTACCGGCGGCTGAGCCGCTTAGGCGGTTTACTTTCTGCTGCACTTTCCGTGGGCTCACGCCCCCCAGGCGTTACCTGGCGCTCTGCCCTATGGAGCCCGGACTTTCCTCCCCGGCGCAAGCGCCGGAGCGACTGTCGGGCCGACTCCGAAGCGTAAGAGTAACGGCAGATACAAATGTGCGCAAGCTCACATTACCGGGATAAAGCCATCCCGCCCCATGCTTTTTTTGGGCGTGACCATTTACAGGCGTATTTTAGTCTATGATATTAGCGTCCCACTGCGAGCGCTCCGGCGGGAGTGATTCGCCCATGGATACAGCACCGTATAAAAAAGGAGACATTCTCGTGAAAACTCACAACCTGACAGCGCTCGCACTGGCTATCTCCGTTGCCGCTTCCTCCCAAACTCTGGCGCAAACCCAGGACGTCGAAGAAATCCGGCTTGAGGAAATTGTGGTGACGTCGCAGAAGCGCGAAGAAAACCTCATGGACGTGCCCATCTCCGTCAACGCCATGGCGGGGGAGAAAATTGAGGACACCGGCATTACCGGCATTGAGCGCATGGCGGACTATATTCCCAGCCTCAACATGACCCAGACCGGCATCGGCACCACCATTTCCATCCGCGGCATCAGTTCCGGCGTCAACCAGGGTTTTGAGCAGTCAGCGGCCCAGTATGTGGACGGCGTACACTTTGGCCGGGCACAGCTCAGCCGCGCCCCTTTTCTTGATATCGAACGCGTTGAAGTCCTGCGAGGCCCCCAGAGCATTCTTTTCGGCAAGAACAGCACCGCCGGGGCCATCAGCATCACCACCGCCCGACCGACCGACGAATTCGAAGCAAAAGTCTCCGGGCTCTACGAGCCGGAACACGGCGAGCAGGACCTTCGGGCAGTCGTCTCCGGCCCTCTGACCGACGAACTGAGCGGTCGGCTGGCCGTTCTGGACCGCAGTATCGACGGCCACTTTCACAACACCACCCTCAACCGCGACGAAACCCGGGAAGAGGACCAGGTGATTCGCGGGACGCTCCTGTGGCAACCGAACAGCCAGTGGGACGTCACGCTCAAGCTCGAAGACGGCTCCTTTGACCAGGAGGGGCGCAACCTGGAAGTGGTGAATCCTGTGCAGATTGATCTGCCCGGCCGGCCGACACTGCCCTACTCCGCCGTGCTCGCCGGCGTGACCGGTGCCCTCAGCGGCGGACAGAACATCTATCAGCTGGACACCACTCAGGATTACCAACGTCAGTCCAACGGCGATTTCAGCTACAACAACACCCAGAACGGCATGCTCGAAGTGGAAACCGAGCTGGGCGAGCTAAGCTTCACGTCGGTAACCGGCTATACCGCCTATGACTATGAAGAGCTGTGCGATTGCGACTTTGTGGGTGTGCCGCTGTTCAATATTCTGTCCATGGAGGACTACAGCCAGTGGAGTCAAGAATTCCGCATTGCGTCGCCCCAATCAGGCCCCTTCAGCTACCTGGGCGGCCTGTTCTATCAAACCAGCGACCTGGACTTCGACGATGCCATCCGCGTACCGAGCGACTCGGTGCTTCTGCCGGCACTGGAACAGGGTGGCGTTGCCGGCGCCACCAACTTCTTTGGCACCGCCAGCCGCCGGAACTTTGACCAGGAAAGCGACATCGCGGCGGTCTTCTTTCAGGGCACCTGGGAGCTGACTCCGGATCTGCGCGTGATCGCCGGTGGCCGGTACACCGACGAAGAAAAAACCGCGAGTCGGCGTCAGTACCACACCGCACCCGACGGCTCAGGCGGCTATACCGAGGTTCCGGTAGGCACGCCGGGTGACCCCATCAACGTTTTCTACGGGCTGTTTAATATCGAGCCCTACGAGACGCTGAGCGAAACGCGCTCCGAGTCCAACTTTACCCCCTCGCTGACGTTTCAGTACGACCTGAACAGCACGGATATGATTTACGCCAGCTATACCACCGGTTTTAAGTCCGGCGGTTTTGATGTGCGCTCCAACTCTCACCCGAACCCGATGGTCAACAACGCAGTCAACGCTTCTGTCGACCCGAGCAACCCGCAACCGATCGTCGGGGTATTCGAATTTGAGGACGAGGAGGTCAAAAACTACGAGCTGGGGGGCAAGTTCGTACTGGCAGGTGGACGGGCGGAGCTGAATGCCGCGCTTTTCCATACGGACTTTCAGGACCTGCAGACCAGTCAGTTCGACGGGGCTTTCAGTTTCAACGTGACCAATGCCGCCGAGGCGACGATTCAGGGGCTGGAGGTCGATGGCCGTTGGATGTTGAGCGATAGCCTGCTGCTGAGCGGGGGCTTTGCGTATCTCGATTTCGAGTACGACGACTTCCCGACTGCCCAGTGTTATTTCGGCCAGGCGCCGGGGCAGACTCAGTGTGATGCCAGCGGTAAGAGCCGGGAGTTTACCCCGGAGCTGCAGGGCAACCTGAGCGCGAATCACACCGCTGAGCTGGGTCGGGGGCTGACGCTGAGCAGTACGCTGGATCTGATTTACAGTGATGAGTATCTGACCACGCCCACTCTGGACCCGAGGATGGTGCAGGACAGTTATGTGAAGGTGAATGCTCGCGTGGCGCTTTCCGGTCGGGATGATCGTTGGGAGTTGGCGCTGATTGGTAAGAACCTGACCGATGAGGATATCGTCAGCTATGCCAACGGTTTGCCGGTGGCGACGGTTCTGACCCAGGGTACCGGCACGGGGTATTACGCGTTTTATGAGCGGCCCCGGAGTATTGCGTTGCAGGGTACGCTGCGGTTCTAAATCGGGGGTTGATCGCTTACCAAGCTCCGTCCCGAGGTGGAGTGAACCTCTTCAAGACACGCCGTAAACCCATCCCTGGGGGCTCGAATCGCGGGTCCCCCGCTCCACGGTCTTGAAGAGGTTCACTCCACCTCGGGACTCTTGCCATCGAATTGGCTTTAATGGCCTCAAGAACCAAAAGGTTGGCACTGAGGGGCGGTGCGGGATATACCCTTCCAAGACCGTGGAGCGCGGGATTCGCGATTCGAGCCTACAGGGATGTATTCACGGCGTGTCTTGGAAGGGTATATCCCGCATCGCACCGGACGTGAAAAAACCCACCATTCTCTACTTCTGATCTAAAGCCCACTGATATAGCGAATTCTTCTTGACGCCAGTGATTTGAGAAGCAAGCGCGGCAGCTTGCTTGACCGGAAGCTCGTTGAGCAAAATCCCCATCACCCGTTCGCTCTCATCATCCAGACCCGACGCACTCTTCTGTAGTGCACCGGCCACCATCAGGACAATCTCCCCTCGCTGCTGGTTCGAATCACCGGCCACGAACTCCGCCAGCTCAGCGAGCGGCGCCAGGCGAATGGTCTCGAAGGTTTTGGTCAGCTCCCGGGCCAACACCCCCTCGCGCTCCGGCCCAAACACCTCCGCCATTTCCTGCAGACATGCCAGCACACGATGGGGTGCCTCATAAAAAATCAACGTGCGGGTCTCCTTCGCCAAGCGCTCCAGCCACAGGCGACGGGCGTTGACTTTGGGCGGAGGGAACCCCTCGAAAGAAAAGCGATCTGAAGGCAGGCCCGAAGCGCTGAGAGCGGCCACCAAGGCGCAGGCGCCCGGGATCGGCACCACCGGAACGGCGCGAAGTCGGGCTTCGCGTACCAGGCGATAGCCCGGGTCTGACACCAGAGGTGTGCCCGCATCGGAAATCAGCGCCACTGACTCTCCCTGGGCCAACCGGCCCAGCAACTCCTCCGTTCGGCGGTCGTCGCTGTGGTCGTGGTAAGCCACGCAGGGGGTTTCGATAGAGAAGTGTGACAGAAGTCGCGCACTGTGCCGGGTATCTTCCGCCGCAATCACCGCAACTGATTGTAGAATTTCCACCGCACGGGGTACCATATCGCCCAAATTGCCGATGGGCGTGGCGACAACGTACAAGCAGCCGGTATCGGCGCTGTTCTGGGTCATGGGTCGTGCCTCATTGTTTTGTTGCAGTACGGGAGAAACATTCATGCATTACCGGGGACGCTCTAGCACCCTTTTGGCAAGCACCCTGCTGGCCCTGACAGTGTGCCTTCTGGCAAGCTGCGGCACTACGCCACCCGAACCCACGACCGACACCGAGCCGGAAGTGCTGTCTCAGGAGGCCATCGAGAGGCGCGTCAAATCGCTGGTGGACCAGGCGCGCAACAGCCAATCACCCGAGCGCGAAGGCTACCTGCTGCAGGCGGCGGAGCTTCTGGTGGAGCAGAACGAATTTGACTGGGCTCGCAACCTGCTGACCTCCATAAACACCCGACAACTGGGCGAAACCGACTTTCTGCTTCACGCCGAGCTGCTCGGCGCTGTGTCCCTGAACGAAGGGGCCTACTATTTGGCCCAGCGCATTCTAACCAACCCCCGGCTCGAACGACAGTGGGCTTCGATGAGCCCCGAACGGGAGATTGCGTTGCGCGAGCAGCGCGCCCGCCTGTTTGAGCTGACCGGTTCGCCCATCGTCAGCGTGGAAGAGCGTATTCGCCTGGACAGTCTGTTGACTGATCTGCCCGCGGCCGAACAGAACCGCGAGCAACTGTGGCAGACCATGATGAACCTGTCTCAGGATGAATTGGCACAAAGAGCCGAGGAGGCGGAAAGCCGAACCTTGCGCGGCTGGCTCACCCTGGCCTCCATCAGCAAAGACAATCAGGCCAACCTGGAGCGGCAACAGGCCCAGCTTGATCAATGGCAAAGCGAGTGGCCCAACCATCCGGCCAGCCAGAACCTGCCGAACGACCTGCAACTGCTGCGCAAACTGATCGAACAGCAACCGCGTCAGATCGCCCTGTTGCTGCCCCAGCAAGGCAACCTGGCGCGGGCCGCCGACGCGGTGCGAGACGGCTTTCTCGCCGCTTACTACGAGGCAGAGGGGACCCAGAGCAAACTGCCCCAAATTCGCCAATACGACACCAGCGAGGCCACCGAGATCATCGAGCTGTACGAACAGGCGATGGCGGAAGGGGCCGATCTGGTCATCGGCCCACTGGACAAGGAGCGCGTCAGCGCCCTGCACAAGCTGCCCCTTCTGCCGATTCCAGTGCTCACCCTCAACTACATCGAAGCACCGCTCGACACCGACACCCGTGAGTCGCCCGAAGGCCTGTATCAATTCGGGCTCGCCGCCGAGGACGAGGCTCGCCAAGTGGCTAGACGGGCCTTTCGCGAAGGCCACCGCAACGCCATGATCCTGGCGCCCAATCGCAACTGGAGCGAGCGTGGCGCCCAGGCGTTTACCCAAGAGTGGCGTGATCTGGGCGGGGAAGTCTCGATCGACAGCCAATTCCCGGGCTCGGGAAACTATTCGAACATCATCCAACAGGCCCTGCTGATCGATCAGAGCCAGGCTCGCCGACAGACCCTGACACGACTGTTGGGCACTCACCTGGAATTTGAGCCCAGACGCCGGCAGGACCTGGACATGATTTTCCTGATGGCCGACCCGGAACAGGGCCGTCAGATCCGCCCGACACTGGCCTTCCACTACGCCGGGGACCTGCCGGTATTCGCCACCAGCCATATATACACCGGCGAACCGGACCCCAAGAGCAACCGGGACCTGAACGGTGTCCGGTTCAACACCTTGCCCTGGTTACTCAACGGCGAGTTTCCTGAGAAAGCCGTGCTGGATGAGCACACCCGGGAAGGCGCCATTTACAGCCGACTACACGCCCTGGGCGTCGATGCCTATCGGCTTTACCCACGCTTGCCCCAGTTGCAACAGATCGAGGAGGCTCGGCTCTACGGCGCCACCGGAGCGCTGCGAATGTTGCCCGGAGGGCGCATTGAGCGCGAACAGGTGTGGGCCCAATTTCAGAATGGACGGGCGCGGCCGATGGCGAGCGCCATCAGCGACGCGGATCAGGAGGAACAACGCAATGACCTACAACCCACCCCCGAAGCCTACTGACACCGGGGAGCAGGCCGAACGGGCCGCCGAGCAATTTTTACAGGCCCGAGGGTTACGTACCCGGCAACGCAACTACCGTTGCAAGGCCGGAGAAATCGACCTGGTCATGAGCGAGGCCGATACCCTGGTGTTTGTCGAGGTCCGGTTGCGCCGCCACACCCGCTTCGCCTCAGCGGCGGAAACGGTGGACTACCGCAAGCAACAGAAACTGATCCGGGCCGCCCAGCACTACCTGCAGCGCACCGGCTTGACCGACCGGGTAGCCTGCCGGTTCGACGTGGTCGCATTTGACCCAAAGCGCGTCGACCGGGACGCGGTGAGTTGGGTACAGAATGCCTTCTCCACCTTCTAACTTTTAACCAGAACGGAACCCCCTATGGAGCAAAGGGTCATTACCCTGTTTCACGAGAGCATCGAAGCCACCATGCAAACGGGCGAGGCGCTCGCGCCCCAGATCGTCCAGGCAAGCGAGGTCATGGTGGAAGCGCTGCTCAACGGCCACAAGATTCTGACCTGCGGCAACGGCATTTCCGCCGCCCAGGCCCAGATTCTGACCAGCTGCCTGCTCCATCGCTTTGAACAGGAACGGCCCAGCCTGCCGGCCCTGAACCTCGGCTCGGACATGACCACCCAGACCGCCATCGCCAGCGAGGGGGGCGGCAATGACATTTACTCCAAGCCCCTGCGGGCCATTGGTCAAGAAGGGGACGTGCTCGTTCTGGTCACCAGCTCGGGCAATGCCGGCAGCCTGCTACAGGCGATCAGCGCTGCGCACGACCGGGACATTCGGGTGATCGCGCTGACCGGAGGAGACGGCGGAGACGCCGCCTCCTTGCTGGACCATCGAGACATCGAACTGAGAGCGACCCTGTCCGCCCCGGTGCGGATACACGAGGTTCACCTCTTGACGATTTTCTGCCTGTGCGATTTGATTGATCAGCATCTATTCGGAGGTTTTCACTGATGGCCCGTCGTCATCTGCTTGCTCTGTTTCCCGCACTATTGCTGTGGCTGCTCGTCGGTTCCGGCTGCACCACCATTGTGGGTGCCACCACCAGCGAGCCGATCGAGCTCAACCCGGGCAAGCGCTCGCTCGGGATGCGCATCGACGACGAGCAGTTGGAGACCATTGCCTCGGTCAATATCGACAAGGTGAATGAGCGCCTCGCCGAAGCCCCCGTGGAAGTTTACAGTTTCAACGCCGTGGTTCTGCTGGTCGGCCAGGTCCCCACCGCCGAGCTGCGCAGTCTGGCGGGCAACACGGTCAATGACCTTCACACCGTCCGTCAGGTCCACAATGAACTGGAGGTGGACGCCCCCATCTCGTTTATGACCCGTACCCACGACACCTGGCTGGCCACCAAGGTCAAGACCAAGCTCTACGCCAACGGCGACGTTGAAGGGGGACGGGTCAAAGTCATCGCGGAAAATGGCAGTGTCTACCTGATGGGCTTGGTATCTCGGGCAGAGGCGGATAGAATCACCGATATTGTCCGCCACACTGGCGGCGTCAAGCGAGTCGTCAGGGTGTTCGAGTACATCGACTAGCCACGTCCCGACGCCGTACGCGGTCATTACCAATAATTCCAACTGGCTGCCCCAATTCGCTGCAAAAGGACTCACGCTATGGATCTGTCTACCCTCATCATCCTCGTTGTCATCGGCGCGCTGGTGTTTTACCTGATCAGCATCTACAACCGCCTGGTCGCGCTGAAAAACCGGTTCCAGAACGCCTTCGCGCAGATCGAAGTACAGCTCAAACGGCGCTATGACCTAATCCCCAACCTGGTGGAGACCGCCAAGGCCTACCTTACCCATGAGCGCGAAACGCTGGAGGCGGTCACCCAGGCACGCAACCAGGCCCTGGCCGGTCTGAACGCGGCGCACAACGCGCCGGGCGACCCTCAGGCCATGGCCCAGTTGAGCGGAGCCGAGAACTCGCTGATGGGCGCCCTGGGCCGCCTGAACATGGTGATGGAGGCCTACCCGGACCTGAAAGCCTCGCAGAATATGATGCAGCTGACCGAAGAACTGACCAGCACCGAAAACAAAATCGCGTTCGCCCGGCAGGCATTCAACGATGCCGTCATGACCTACAACACCTACAAACAGAGCTTCCCCCCTGTGGCGCTCGCCGGCATACTCGGCCACCGCGAAGACGCGGCCCTGCTCGAGTTCGACGATGCCGAAGCGATCAAGGAAGCGCCCAAAGTGTCGTTCAACTAAGTTCGGCGCCCCCCTATGGACTTTTTCGAGCACCAGGAACTGGCCCGCCGGAACACCCGGCGCCTGGTCATTTTGATGACCTTCGCCGTGCTGTCACTGATTGTGCTCACCACCTTGCTGTTCGCGCTCACGACCGCCGGGATCCACTCACAGACCGTTCAAGCTGGCTCGGGCTTCTGGAGCGGACTCCTGAACCGGATCGGCTGGCAGACCGTGGCATGGATCGCGCTGTTGGTCGGCGCCATGGTACTGATCGGGAGCCTGTTCAAGTGGTTTCAGCTGCGATCGGGCGGCCAGGCGGTGGCCGAAGCGCTCGGCGGCCAGTTGATTCCGGCAAACACCGGCGACTTTGCCCAGCGCCGACTGCTCAATATTGTCGAGGAAATGGCCATCGCCTCGGGCACGCCTGTTCCCCCCGTCTACCAACTCTCAGACGAATCCATCAACGCCTTCGCCGCCGGTCACGGCCCGCACGATGCCGTAATCGGGATCACCCGCGGTTGCATGGAACAACTCAACCGGGAGGAATTGCAGGGCGTTATTGCACACGAATTCAGCCACATTCTGCACGGCGATATGCGCCTTAACCTTCGGTTGGTAGCGGTGCTGAACGGCATTCTTCTGATTGGGCTACTGGGGCATGTGCTCTTGCGCGGCGGTGCTCATCGAGTGGGGCATAGACGAGGCCGCAACCAGGGCAATATTGCCCTGATCGGACTGGGCCTGATCGTGCTCGGCGCTATGGGCACCTTTTTCGGCAACTGGATCAAGGCTGCCGTCAGCCGCCAGAGGGAGTTTCTCGCCGACGCCTCTGCGGTGCAATACACCCGCAACCCGCAGGGCATCGGCGGAGCCCTGATGAAAATCGGCGGATTACCCTCGGGCTCCCGGTTGAGCGCTTCCGATGCCAACGAGTTCAGCCATATGTATTTCGAAGAGGGGGTCGCCCACCGGTTCACGCGAATGATGGCCACTCACCCACCCCTGGAAGAGCGCGTTCGTCGGGTGATGCCACAGTGGGACGGCGCTTTTCCGGCGCCCGGCGCCCCCTCGGAGCTCGCCCCGGACACCACGGGTGAGCCCCGGAACGCAGCCACTGAAGCCGCCAGCGGATTCGCTGCCGCCGGCGAACCGGTAACCCCAAGCAAACCCGACGAGCCGGCGGCCAGAGAGCCCGATTCCGAAGCGCTCGACCATGCCCGGACCCTGCTTTCCGCTCTGCCCCAGAGCGTGCAAAAGTCGGCCCGGGAGCCATTCAGTGCCCGCGCTGTGCTTCTGGGGCTGGCTTTACCCCAAGGACAACAGAAGGACCAATGGCAGGCGCTGAACGAGAGTTTACCGAGGGAACAACTCAAGCAACTCACACCACTGATTCGCGAGTCTGCCGCTTTACCCGAGTCGGCACGCCTACCCACAATCGAACTGGCATTACCGAGCCTGCGGCAGTTATCGGCGCCCCAGAAGACCGAGTTTCTGGAAACGCTCGACCGGATGATACGGGCCGACGGCCAGATCCACCTGCGGGAGTGGGTCGTCTATCGTCTGGTGCAAACCCACTTGTCCGCCAAACCGAGCCAACCGCAACGCCTGAAACTGCGCTTCTGCCAAAAAGAATCGGAGCTGATTTTAGCCTTGGCCGCCCTGAGCGGCTCGCGCAGCGACGCGCAAGCCCAAGCCGCTTTCGCCGCCGGTGCCCGTGAGCTTGGCGCGCCCCTGCAGTGGCCGGAACGCGAGCGACTCACCTTCACCCAGATGGATCGGGCTCTGGAGCGGTTGCGCCAGCTGCTCCCGCTTGAGAAGCCCGTTCTGCTCAAGGCTCTGCGCCGCTGCCTGCAGAACGACAACGCTATTACCCCAACAGAGGCGGAGCTTTATCGCGCGCTTGCCGACACCCTCGACTGCCCCACTCCGCCGCTGCGGACGGTGACCGCTCAGGCGCGCTTGAGCGAACCCGGTTAAATCTTGCCCCACCAACCGGTATAATGCGGTTTTCGCCCACCAACCATTGAGGTAAACACCTTGCAACTGGATCAAGCGACACAGGAACAACTGCGCCAGTGGGAATCCGAGCTGGCCGACGAATACGAAGCCATCGTCAAACAGAACCTCAAGCTCGACCTGACCCGTGGAAAACCCTCAGCGGATCAGTTGGATCTGTCGGATGCGCTGGACGGCATCCTCAAGGGCGATTACAAAGCCGCCGATGGCACCGATACCCGCAACTACGGCGGACTGGACGGCCTGCCCGAGGCCAAAGAACTGGGCGCCAACCTGATGGGCGTCAGTGCCGACAAGGTGCTGGTGGGCGGTAACAGCAGCCTCACGCTCATGTTTCAGATGATGCTGACGGCGCACCAGTTCGGGCTCACCGGCCCCGACAGCGCCTGGAAAAACGACGGCGATGTGAAGTTCCTCTGCCCGGTACCCGGCTACGACCGCCACCACACCGTGTGCGAACAGCTGGGCATCACCATGGTGCCGGTACCCATGACCGATACCGGTCCGGACATGGATAAAGTGGAAGAGCTGATCAAAGACGATCCGCGCATCAAAGGTATGTGGTGTGTTCCCAAGTACTCCAACCCTACCGGCGTCGTCTACAGCGATGAGACCGTAGAACGTATTGCAGCGCTCGGCAAAATCGCCGGCCCCAACTTCCGCGTCTTCTGGGACAACGCCTATGCCGTCCACGACCTGGTGGACAACCCACCGGAGCTGGCCTGCATAATGAAAGCGTGTGAAACGTTCGGCACTGAAGACTCGGTACTTCAGTTCGCGTCCACCTCCAAGATTACCTTTGCCGGTTCCGGTGTGGCCTTTGTCAACGCCAGCCAGGCCAACCTGAAAGGCTTCAAAGAGTTTCTCGGAACCTGCACTATCGGCCCGGACAAGGTCAACCAGATCCGTCACAGCCGTTTCCTGCCGGATCGCGCGGCATTGATGGCTCACATGAAAAAACACGCCGAACTACTCAAGCCACGCTTTGCGGCGGTGCTCGACGCGCTTGATAAAGCCTTTGGCGATACCGACCTGGGCCAATGGCAGGAGCCCAAGGGCGGCTACTTCGTGTCGTTCGACACCCGCGCCGGTTGCGCCAAGGAAACGGTTAGACTCGCCTCCGAAGCCGGTGTGAAACTGACTCCGGCTGGCGCCACCTTCCCCTACGGCGAAGACCCGGAAGATCGCAATATTCGTATTGCGCCTTCGGTCCCCAGTGTCGATGAAGTGAAAGGGGCCATGAAAGTGTTTGTTGTCTGCGTCAAGCTGGCCTCTGTTCGCGCCCAACTCGGCGACCAGTAGCCGGTGGTTTGAGAGTCTCAAGCCGAGCCGCCCTGTGGCGGCTTGGCTGGGCCTGACAGACACCCATAAAAAAACCACCGGCAAGCCGGTGGTTTTTTTATGCGCTAGAACCCAGCGAACTTATTGGGCGCGGGTCGCTTCCGGTAGCGGTACCAGAACCACGCTCGGCGCGTTTGCCGCTCTGGCGGCATCGGCCACTGCTACATAAGTCTTGGCATCGGCCCGCTCATGGGTGCGGATGATCACGGTAGCCTCAGGCAGTTCGGCGCGCATACGCTCAATGTTAGAGCGAATAGCGCGGGCGTCCACACGGCGCTGCTCGATCCAGACCTGGTTATCCTGACGGATATCCACCACGATATTGGGATCGGCATCCGGCGGTGGCGGCTGATCGTTTTCTTCCGGCACGTTGGTGTCCAGACCGACTTCTTTGACGAACGAGGCCGTCACGATGAAGAAAATCAGCATGATGAACACGACGTCCAGCATGGGGGTCAAATCGATATCGTTACTGTCTTCGCTGTTACGGCTTTTCTTTCTTCTCACCGCACTTACTCCCGTTGTTATCTGAAATCACTGGGTATCTGAAATCACTGGGCGCCGCGGGGACAACCCAAAAACAGACCCGAATACTAACAGCTTTTGCCACTGAATGACCAATGCTTTCTTGGTCTGGCGATGCCGAAAAAGCAATTTATGCCGCCAACTCGCCCCTCAGAACCACCCAAAACGTTCGAAACAGCCTCAAGAGAAGAGATCAAGCTGGTAAAAGGCCTGATCTTCCCTCAAATCCACAAATCGAACCCCCAACCCCAGCAACCGTACCGGACGACCGCCCCGCTCAAACGCTTCCCGGCAGAGCTGACTGTAGCCGGCCAGCCCCACTTCGGCCCCGGACCGTTCGAGCGTGGTAGCGGTGAAATCGTCAAACTTGAGTTTGACGAAAGCCTTTACCACCCGGTAATCCCCTTCCACCCGGCGCAGTCGCCGCCCGAGTGACTGCAACAGCCCGGGCAACTGCCCCAGGCACCGATCCAGGTCGGGCAGATCCTGAGGGAAGGTATGCTCGACGCTCAGCGACTTTCGTCGTCGGCTGACGGTGACCGACCGCTCATCCCGTCCGTGGCTGAGCTCATGCAAACGCACACCAAAGGCGCCAAACCGCTCGCTCAACTCAAAGACGTCGTAGCGCTGAAGATCACCACAGCTGGCTATGCCCCATTGCGAGAGACGATTCGCTGTAGCCCGACCCACGCCCGGAACCCGCTCCACGGGAAGGCCCCGGACAAAGTCCGAAACCTGCTCCGGGGTGATGACAAAAAGCCCATCCGGTTTGCGCCAGTCACTGGCGACTTTGGCCAGAAATTTGTTCGGCGCCACACCGGCCGAGATGGTAATACCCAGAGTATCCCGAACCCTTTCCCGAATCGCTTCGGCAATGCGGGTCGCACTTCCCCGGCAATGTTCGCTGGCGGTCACATCCAGATAGGCCTCGTCCAGTGACAAAGGTTCCACCCGTTCGGAAAAATCGTAGAAGATATGGCGCATGGCCAACGAGGCTTCCCGGTAGGCATCCATACGATGGGGAACAATCAACAGATCCGGGCACAGACGTTTGGCATAGGCCGAGGCCATCGCCGAACGCACGCCATAGCGGCGGGCTTCGTAATTGCATGTGGATATCACCCCACGGCGATCCGACGAACCACCAACCGCCATTGGCCGATTGCGCAGCGCCGGGTCGTCGCGCATCTCGATTGCCGCAAAAAAGCAGTCGGCATCACAGTGAATAATCTTACGCACGAAGCGTACCTTTGAATCGCCAAACAACTGTGATTATATACAGAAAACACCTTTTTCCGCCACGCCCCAAAATCAGAACCCATCGAGCTCAATTCACCCCGCCGATTTGAATTTCTACTTACAACGGGAAAAACCTTTGTCCAAAAACGCTCTTTTTGTGCGAAAAGCGGTTTTTTTGGGGCATTTTGCAATAAAAAACTTGAATTTTTATCACAAAGTTTTAACTTAGGACCTGTTTGTTATTCGCTACTCCCTTAAACCCTTTTTTTCTTCCAAAAAAATAAAGGAAGCAAACCATGGCTGCACGCAAAACCAACGCCGTTGATTCGGTCGCGCAATTGGAAAAAGAGCTGGCACAAGTTAAAGCTCAACTGGCAAAAGCGCGCGCGCAACAAGAACTCGAAGCCCAAAAAATCGTGACTGCCCTGAACAAGGAAGCCACCAAAGCCTCAACCCAAGCCAAATCCGCTCGCACCAAACTCGCAGCGGCCCGGAAAAAGAAAACCGCAGCGGCTGCTCGCCAAGCTGAAAGCGCCAAGGCGACCCTGGAAACCGCCAAGGCGGCTCAGGATGTTGCAAAAGCTGAGTTGGCGACCGCCAAGCAAAAGCTGGCCGAAATCAAGGCAGCCAACAAGTTGGCCTCAGAGCATGACAAGGCCGTAGCGAAAGCTGAAGCCGCCATGGCCAAGGTCCAGCAGGCCGCTGCTCGCAGAGAAGCCGCCAAGGCCAAGGCCGCCGCCAAGAAAGCCGCCGCGAAAGCCAAAGCCAAGGCCAAAAAAGAAGCCGCTCGCGCTCGCGCAGCAGCCAAGAAAGCGGCCATTCGCCAGAAAGCCGCCGCCAAGAAGGCTGCCGCCAAAGCAAAGGCGAAGGCCAAAAAAGCCGCTGCCAAAGCCAAAGCCGCAACCAAAAAGAAAGCTCCCGCCCGCAAAAAGGCAACCACCAAAAAAGCGGCCACCAAGAAAACCACAGCCCGCAAGACGACCGCCAAGAAGACAGCGGCCAAGAAAAGCACGGCTAAAAAAGGTACCGCCAAAAAGGCCACCACCAAGAAGCGTGCCAGTAAAAAAGCCGCTGCCAAGAAAACCGGTACCCGACGCGGACGTCCGCCGAAGAAGGCGCCAGTCAGTGCCTAAACCGGACTCAGCAGTCTAGAGCCCGACCCACAAAAAAGGCCCCTTCCTCGGGGCCTTTTTTGTGGGTCAACGGTCTGGGTCGCTGCCCTGATCCCTTCTCGGCCCAATATCCAACACGACCTCCTCTCCATCGCGTTGACACAATACTCGGTAGCGAAGGGCCTCGCCAAAGTAGCTTTCGGCGTTGAAGTCGATGGTAAAGGTCAATGCCGGGTGAGTCTCCAGTGCAGGCTCCTGAGCCAATTCCGGCTCCGGCATGGTTTCGGTCAACCACTCCAACGCCTGCATGCCCCCCACTCGGGCCTTCAGCTTTTCAACGCACTGCTGCCACAGAGCTTCTCTGCGGCGGTGCTCCTCTTCCCACCACTTTAGCCATTGTTCTCTTTCCCGCTCAGCCTCCTGACGCTGCTGTTGCAACTGGGCGAGCTCGCGCTCTTTACGCTCTCGCTCTCTCTCGCGCTCCTGAGCCTGCTCATACTCCTTGCGCAATTGCTCAAAAGAGACCAGACCACCGGGGCGAGTATCGTCGACTTTTTTCAGGCTTGGGCCATCGACCATCAGGCTGAATGTCCTTCCCTCCTCATTGCGGCACTTGAAGGTGAACACCGGGTGCTCCATGGTGGTCCGCCCCAGGTGTGTGGTCCCTTCCACGAGCTCTACGCAGCTCGGGGACTGCTCGACTCGCTGTGCCGCATCGTAAAGTCGGGGAAGGTGGCGCAGGTAGGATTTGGGCACCCAGAGCTGCTCCATGTCCACGGCCCCCAGAGGGGGGCTGAACAGCAGCGTGACCCAAACCAGGCCAGCAGCACTAAAGGGAAGGAAGCTGTTCTTGGGCGAGCTGGGCATAGACATAAGCGGCCAAAGTCAGACGTTGAGTGTCATCAGTGTCGGCAAACTCCATGCCGTAAACGACGGGCATCTTCTGTTTCAGCTCCTGGGTGCTGCGTTCCACACGCGAACGTATAACCGCTTCCAGTCGCAGGTCGCGATGCAAGCCCGCCACGTCCACCTGCCCCGTGAGCGTCACTTTATCACCGATTTCACCCAGCAACCGGTCCAGCTCGAGTCGGGCGCCGGACAGGCTGATATCCACAATGCGGGCGGGTAATTCGTTGGTTTCAAGGCTGCTCTGGTTGAGCGCGATCACGGGAAGATCCACCTCTACCCTGGCCGATTGCCGAATCCCTTTAAACCCCACCTCCTCCGGGTAGTCCAGGTGCAGCAGCGGATAGGGATCCGTCGCCTGAGTTTCGACCGTGCAGGTAAACACCCCCACCCCACTGGATACCATCATCCGGGCCACAACCTGCTGGCCCGGCCGCAAACGCAGAAAGCGGCCATTGATACGGGGAACGGTGATCATCAACGCACGGCCAGGCACCGCTCCGATGAAACGGGAAGGGTATCGGTCAGACATACCCGAATCGGTCTGCACCTGCAGTTGCAGTGGATAACCGGGGCGAAGCTTCAAATCTTCAAAATTCATAATAGGCCAGGGACGCGTGACGGCGATGGTAACGGTCCAGCGAGAGACTTGGCTTGGTGGCGCTCGCCGGACCCCTTGTTGGGATTCCGCTTATCATAGCAAATTTGGTGCCCTGGTCCGCGGCCAGCCTTGCAACAAGTGCTAGCGCCCCGACGCACCAAACTCGCCATTCCACTCCAGCAACAGCCGGGCCAGCGCCTGAGCCTGAGCATGGAGCGCCGCCAATTCTTCTCTAGTGTCTTTGGGCCCCGTATAGAGCTTCACCTGCCGGTGGCGGTTGGCGAAGCTGTGCTGGGGGTTCTGTGACCGATACACCTCCAGCTTCCAGCGCAGGCTGTGCACCGTATTGCGATAATAGGCGAGTTTTGTGGCCAGGCTGATCGGTCGGGAGGACTCCAGATCGGAAAACCGGGAAAAATCGGAAGCCAACACGACCACCTGCCGGCAATGGGGGGCGGCGCGCAGTGTCGCGGTGCGCTCATGGCCAATCAGCATCGCCAGATCCCCGAACACTTCTCCCGGGGTGATCTGGTTGATGGGTGCCCCCTCGCCGAGCTCGTCAGGGTAGACGTCGAGCTGACCTTTCAGCAGAAAATACAACCATTGGTCTTTTTCTCCCCGCTGCAGGACACGCTCTCCCGGTTCGAAGTAAGCAATATGCGCCTGCTCGAGCAGTATTTCGAACTGCCAGTCATCCTGCTGTTTGACGGTTTTATAAAACGGAACGGTGAGCAGCCAGCGCTCAACAGCCTCCCGAGGAAATTTATGCAGCGGTTTTATTTCCATAGTGACGGTAATGGTAGCCCCGACAGCGTTCAGTCGCCATTTATTATCATCATTGCGTGCGGCAGTCGCCGACGTTGACACGAGTCGGCATCATAGCCTCGTCGACAAACCTCTGACAACCGTCGAAATGGCCTGTTGAGAGTTATCTCAGGATGTGGCATAAATGAGGTTGGAACCGATTTACCCGACGAACCAACTCAGAGCCTCAGCCCGCCCAACGAGCGAGCCTTTTGTTGTATGATGGGCCAACAATCGCCCGACGAAGTGCGGCATCACGGGACGCACATAATAAAATGCCTTGTGGGATTAGCTTATGTTGAAAGCCTCGTTATCTTCTGTTTGGGTCGCTGTCGTCTCGCTGCTTCTGGCCGCCAGCGCTCATGCCACCTCGACACTTAACGGTCTTGCCTCGCATCAGGAGCTGGGTAACGAACAGTTTATCGGTGCCCTGTTTCTGGAGTCCTCTCAGGACAGCGCCAGCGGCGTGCTGAGCAGCGACGGCGGCAAGCGGATGGAAATGCGCATTACCTCCAGCGACGGCATTGCGGCTCGCCGCTTCAGCCGCATGTGGATTGAGGGCGTTTCGATCAACAACAGCGGCAGCGTTCTGACGGCGCAAGCGGACAATATGGTGAAGTTCTCCAACCTGTTCCGCGGTCGCCTACGGCAGAATGACATTGTGAGGATCACCCAGGAACCCGGCACCGGTGTGACCATTGGGCTCAATGGGGTGGAACTCGGCGTCATCGAAGACGAAGCTTTTTTCGACTTGCTGGTCAAAGCGTGGATCGGGAACGTTCCCCTGTCCTCCACTTTCCGCAACAGCCTGCTCTCGCCCTCAGACATTTCCCCGGACCTGCGCTCACGCTTCAATTCGATCGAGCCCTCAGAGGCCCGGATTGCCACTATTGAACAGTGGACTCAACCGGAAGAAGACGAGGAAGAGGCAGAAGAAGTCGCCGAAGCCGGGGCAGGCTCTCAACCGCGTCCCTCCGCGGCCGCGGCCGTCGCAACGGCGACCGCCCCCCGAGTTTCCCTCGCCGACATGCCTCGGGCCTCTCTGGACGAACCCGAACCGGAACCCGCTCCCGAGCCTGAACCCACTCCTGAGCCACAACCTGAACCGGAGCCTGAGCCCGAACCTCAGCGCACGGCGGCAGTCACACCCGAGCCAGAACCTGAGGAAGAAGAGGAGGACAGCGGTCCGCTGCTGACCGCCGAATCCCTGCGGGCACAACAGCTGTACTTCTCGGACTTGATGCGGACCATTTTGAAGAACACCGCCTACCCGCGGCGGGCTCTACAACGGGGGCAGGAAGGTGAAATTCGCGTTGCGGTGGTGATTGACCGCAACGGTGAGATTGCCGGTATGGAAATGCTGGAAGAGTCCTCACACGCGCTGCTTAACCGTGAGGCAGAGCGAGCCATCAGAGAAGCGGCGCCCTTCCCGAAGGTGCCCGATGCGATTCGCGGGGAGATCTACGAGTTCTCAGTCCCATTTACTTTTGTGCTTCCGGACTGAGACCAGGGACACATACCATGAAAAACGGCGCCCTCTGGCGCCGTTTTTTTTGCATCAACCGGAACGCCCCAGCCTCAGTGTTCGCGCGTCGCTCTCAGCTCAACGTCCGGATAGCGCTCCTCCGTCAATGACAGGTTGACCCGTGTGGGGGCGAGATAGGTCAAGTAGCCACCGCCGTCCAACGCCAGGTTGGTAGAACACTTGCGCCGGAACTCGTCCAGCTTTTTCGGATCGTCGCATTCCGCCCAGCGCGCCGTAGCGACATTGACCGGCTCGTAGATGGCCTCGACCTTGTATTCGTCTTTCAGTCGATAGGCCACCACCTCAAACTGCAACACCCCCACCGCGCCAACAACAATGTCATTGCTGTCGAGCGGAAAGAACACCTGGGTCGACCCCTCTTCGGATAGCTGCTGCAGCCCTTTTTGCAATTGCTTGGTTTTCAACGGGTCTTTCAGGCGGATGCGACGGAACAATTCCGGGGCGAAGTGCGGAATACCGGTAAATTTCAGCGGTTCCCCTTCGGTGAAAGTGTCGCCAATCTGAATGGTGCCGTGATTGTGAAGCCCGATGATATCACCCGCCAGGGCCTCGTCCACCGCACTGCGGTCGCCCGCCATGAAGGTGACCGCATCGGCGATTTTGACGTCCTTGCCCAGGCGAACATGCCGCATTTTCATGCCCTGGTGATATGTCCCGGAGCAGATGCGCATAAAGGCGATGCGGTCCCGGTGTTTGGGGTCCATATTGGCCTGGATCTTAAACACAAAGCCGGAAAGCTTTTCCTCGTCGGGCTTAACGACACGGTCATTGGCTTCCCGTGGCTGGGGTTTCGGAGACCAGTCGACGAAGTCGTCCAGCATTTCCCGCACCCCGAAATTGCCCAGGGCCGTGCCGAAAAAGACCGGCGTCATCCGTCCAGCCAGGTACTCTTCCGCCTCGAACGGCGGCGTCGCGCCACGCACGAACTCGATTTGCTCCAGGATATCGTCGTAATCATCACCCAGTAGCTCCTTTGCCTCAGCACTCTCCAGCCCCTGGATCTGGACGTCTTCCGGAATGGTATGACCTTGCCCTTTTCGATACACGTGAATCGTGTCGGTATAGAGGTTGTACACCCCCCGGAAATCCATTCCCATGCCCAGAGGCCAATTGATCGGCGCGGCGGTAATGTTGAGTACGGACTCAATTTCATCCAGCAGATCCACCGGGTCCCGGGCTTCGCGGTCCAGCTTGTTGATGAAAGAGAAAATCGGAGTGTCACGCAGCCGGCAAACGTCCATCAGCTTGATGGTGCGGTCCTCCACGCCCTTGGCGCCGTCCAGCACCATCAGGACCGAGTCCACAGCCGTCAGCGTCCGGTAGGTATCTTCGGAGAAGTCCTCGTGCCCCGGGGTGTCCAGCAGGTTGACCACCCGTTCCTTGTAGGGGAACTGCATCACGGAGGAGGTCACGGAGATGCCGCGTTCCTGCTCCATGGTCATCCAGTCGGATTTGGCATGAGGCCCACGCTTGCCCTTGACCGAACCGGCCAACTGAATGGCACTGCCAAACAACAACAGCTTTTCGGTAATGGTGGTTTTACCCGCATCCGGGTGCGAGATAATGGCAAACGTCCGTCTGCGCTGGATCTTGTCGGCAAAGGTGCCAGATGACATAGTCGATCGACCTCGGGCTTGCGCAAAAACGCGCATCATACCTGAATTCGCCCACACTGGCAGCCAACACGCTCTGTCCGCCCTTCATCTGAACACTAAAATGGCGAGTGTTTTTTGAGCTTACGCTGCAGAGTACGCCGATGCATTCCCAAAGCCCGCGCAGTGAGAGAAATGTTGCCGTCATGCTCAAGCAACACCCGCTGGATGTGCTCCCACTCGAGTTCCGCCGGAGTAACTCGGCGAGCCGACTCGCTTGAGGGAGAGGCCGTTCGCGCCTCGTCCTTGAGAACCGACAGGAGTTGGCTGAGGGCCACCGGCTTGGCCAGATAGTTGGTCGCACCCCGCTTCATGGCTTCCACGGTCGTAGCAATGCTCGCGTAACCGGTCAGCACCACCAGTTGGGCTGGCTGGAACCGTCGGTTCAAGTGCTCAATGGCGCCCAGGCTGGATTCGGCACCCAGCATCAGATCCAGCAGTACCACGTTCACCGGCTCACCCTCGAAGGCGTCGGCAGCCTCCACCGAGGCGAAGGCGAGGACCCGAAACCCCTCACGCTCCAGGCGTCGGCTCATCAACTCCCGAAACACCTCGTCATCATCAATCATCACCAAAGTGCTCACGAGCCACCCTCCGCGATCGGTAACGTCAGGCGGGTACGCGTTCCGGCGTTGTCGGCGGACCAGAGCACCCGACCTCCAAACCGCTCCAGGGTGGCGTGACTGACCCGAGCCCCAACCCCAAAGCCCGACTCACTGGGCACGAACTCCGCGCCAAGCCGGGCTTGCAATTCGGGGCTGAGGGGACCGTCGTTGTCGATCTCCAGCAGCCAGTGCCCCGACTCGACACGACTGCAGACCCGCACCTCGCCTCCCGCATCCAGGGCGTTGTGCAACAAGCTCAACACGGCGGGCATGAGCGTTCGGTCCGCCCGCAACTGAAGCCCCTCAAGCGGCTGCGGCTGCGACCAGTGAATCCGGTCCCCGGGGCGGGTAATGGCCAGGGTTTTCTGCAGCGAAGCCTGCAACTCTTCCAGCGTCAGAAGCGTCAGCCGTCGCTCGCGCACATCCTCCGCGATCATCCGCCAGTCCTCCAGCAGCCCCTCTATACGCTCAAGCTGCTGGGACATCATGGTTCGCGCCCGACGGGCCTGCTCCGAGGCGACCTCTGCGGGCGCCGCGTCCAACTCCTCCAGCAGCAGACGAACCGACTGCACGGGTGTCGCCATTTCATGAGTCAATTGGGCCGCCGCCGTGCCCACGGCCAAAAGTTGCTCATCACGCAATTGCGCTTCCCGCAACCGCTGCAAGTCGGCCTCGCGCTGGCGCAGTTGACGACGTAAATATAGGAGCGTCATGGCGAGAAGCACGGCCGCGATCACGAACCCCACGACCATGGCCTCGAAGTGGCCGCTCATGCCCGCATGGCCCTCGCTCATGTCGGACATGGCGTTCAGCTGCGCGAGTTGGCAAAGAATACTGACAACCAGCAGGCCAGCGGCCAAGATCGGCGGCAACGTCAGAAACGCCAGCGCCAAGGGAATCAACAGCAACGCCGAGAAGGGGTTGGAGGCTCCGCCGGTCAGCCAGACCACCGCGTTCCACAAAAGGATATCCAGCAACAGGTGCAGTGTCAGGCGGTGTTGCTCCCGGTGGGGCCAAGGCATGAAGGACAGCAACTGCACTCCCAAAGCGCCCGCCCAGAGCCACAACCAGGGCCCGTCCAACGGCAGACCTCGACGGACAACCGGCACCAGAAGCACGGCCAACAACAGCCAGCGTACCCACTGAAGGTATTGCTCCGGGCTGCGCTCAGTGGGCCTCATGGCTTACCCCTACCGGCGGAGGATGACTCTCCATACCCTTTTCCATCTGGACGGTGCGAATATAGCGTCGGAGCCAACTCCAGGCCCAAAGTCCCACAAGGACATTGGCCATCGCGGAAGCCACGAAAATGCCTTCCAGACCAAACAACCACTGCCCGGCAAAGGCCAGGGGCAGAAACACATACACCACCCGCCCAGCCGACAACACCATCGCAGGCATGGGCTTGCCCAGCCCGTTAAAGGCGGCATTGACCGACATGACAATGCCATAGGCACCGTAGCTGAAGGGCACCACCGCCAAGTAAAAAGCCGCCACACTCAGCACGTCGGCATGATCACTGAACAGCCCCGCGAGGAACTGGCCAAATGCCCATAGCAGAATGGCCAGGAGCAACCCCAAACCGAGACAGAAGAGCGTCAACACCCGCAGCGCCTCGGTCAACCGCTGGGTTTTCCGGGCGCCCAGGTTCTGGCCGAAGAAGGGGCCGATCACGCCCGAGAGGGCGTAGAACGCGATCAGCATCAACGGCTCGATCCGCATAGCCACCCCAAGCCCGGCCACCGCATCCGCCCCGTAACGGGCCACCATCATGGTAATCACCGCGCTCGCCAGAGGCACAATGACGTTGGCCACCATCGCCGGTAACCCCACATGCACAATGGTCTGCCAGGAGCGGCGCAGCGCTGACCAGGCCACCCAGGGGTAAGTCAGTAAGCGTACCCGGAAGGCGAGAATGTAAAACGCCACCAGGAAGGTCAGAATCCGGGTGACCAGGGTTGCCAGCGCCGCGCCCTGCAGCTCCATGGCGGGGAAGATCCAGAGTCCGAAAATGAGCACCGGGTCCAGCAGCGCGTTAAACAGCGCCGCCGCGCTCATCAGGTATCCCTGGATATGGCTCATACCCAGGGCGCGCAGCGCCGACAGACACACCATCGGCACCATCAGAAACGGCGCGCTGATAAACCAGATGGACATGTAGTCGCGGATCAAGGGGCGCAACTCGGCGGAGGCCCCGAGGAGAGTAAAGAGCGGGTCCATCAACAGCCAGCCCAACAGGCACATACCGCCGGAGACCAGAAACGTCAGGCTGATGGCGTCGGTGGCCAGGCGACGGGCATGGCCAGCACTGCCCTCGCCGATGGCACGGGAAATGGCCGAAGAACTGCCCGCCCCCAGACCGATACCAAGGCTGGTGATCACCATGACAACCGGGAAGGTGAAGCTCATCGCCGCCAGCGGCTGATTGCCCAACTGGGCCACATAGAAGGTGTCCACCACGTTGAACGACATGGTGGCCATCAGGCCCCAGACCATGGGCAGGGCGAGCGCGCGCAACTGCCCGGCGACAGGCCCCTCGGTCAGTGTTGCGGTCAGCGGTCGCGCCATAAAACCCCGTGTGCCGGCCCGCCCGGCGGGCGGGTGCCTAAAAGCCGGACAGTATAACCGATTGGCCCGACGCTATAACTGGCGCGCCAGAATCAGCGCATCCTCGCGACCCCGCGCGCTGGGATAGTAATTGGGGCGCTGCCCCACTTCAAAAAATTGCTCCCGTTCGTAGAACTGAATGGCATTGCGGTTGGACAGGCGCACCTCCAGGAACATCATGCTTGCGTGAGGTCTGACCAACTCGAACGCCAGGGCCAGCAATCGCTCACCCACGCCCTGACGCTGGCGTTGCGATGCCACGGCGATGTTCAGCAGTTCGCCATCTCCGCCGGCCCAGGCCACCACCACAAAGCCCACCAGCTCCCCGCTGGCTTCCGCCAGCCAGCAATGGTGTCGACCCGCAAGGCAGTCCTCATAGCTGGAGCGACGCCAGGGGTGACTCTGCAGTTGCGACTCCAAAGCCATCACCGGCGCAATGTCGGCGGCTTCCAGGGGACGAAAGCTCAGGGCGAGGCCCGAGCGCGTCTGCGTAGGTGCCGGTGAAAATGTGTCGGTCGGTATCATCGCGTCAACAGCAGCGTTATCAGGAGGTCATGGGAAGCCAGGGCTGAAGCGATTGCCACAACGGCCGCTTGCGTGTCGGGTCCCGAAGCAGTTCGATCAGGCTGGGGGCCACCAGCGCGGAGACATTGAACCGGGGCAAATCCTGCACTTGCCCGAGCACCTCCGAATAGGACTGCCCTTCCGGCAGGAAGTAACGGGCGGCATTCTCACCCATCAGCAGGATGTGACGCACCGAGCCATTGGACAGTTCCGCCTCAAGCCAGGTGTGTAGTTCGGCGCGAGCGTCCTCCGCGGTCAGCTTTACCGCCGGGTTGTTCACCAACGGCCAGGGCAACACTTCTTCGGTGACCCGTTGGCCGTCGTGGGGGCCGAGGGCGTTGAGCAGATTGCGGAGCAGGCGGTCCGTGGGGAATGCCGACCGGGGTTCCCTGGCGTCGAGAACCAGCACCGGCAAGGGGGACCGCCAGATGCTGAGGGTAAAGGGCCTCACCCGCTCAACCGGCTCCGGCGCCGCACTGGCCGGTTCGGACGTCGGTTTCTCGGCCGTGCGCCGCCTGCTGGGCTCCTGCCGCATACCGTCCAGCACCTCGGACACCGGTGTCGGTGCCGCTGCGGGCGCTGTCACGGCTTTTTCCGGGGCTGGCCGTTCGGCCCGAGGCTCGCGCGCGACTTCCGCCGGTAGCTCGCAGGCGAAGGGCTCGGGCGCCACGCTCAGCAGCCAGCGCGGAACATACTGCTCCACGCCGAGGGCGTCCAGATAAGCCTGCCGCTGGTATTCGTTCATAGTGGCCCGTGTAGATGAAATAACCCCGGCATTCTAACAAAGACCGACCCCACCGTATGCAGCTACGAACCGTTTCCGCTCCCGGTCGGACTCCAGGGCCGTTTCCGGTATACTCGCCCCATCGACGGACCGGCGCCACGGCCGCCCCTTATTTCAATGACGGAGCACTCGGTATCGCTATGACTGCCATTCCTTTTCAAGACATTATCAAAGCCGCTCAAGAAGCCGGCGACGCCATCATGACCGTATACGCGCGGGATTTTGAGGTCTATCAAAAAAAAGATGACAGCCCGCTGACCGAAGCCGACCTGGCGGCCCACCGTGTCATTGTGAAGGCGCTGGAACAACTGACGCCGAACCTGCCCATCCTCTCGGAAGAAAGTGAAAATGCTCCCTGGGAAGAACGCCAGACCTGGGAGCGCTACTGGCTGGTGGACCCCCTGGATGGCACCAAGGAGTTTGTGAAAAAGAACGGCGAGTTTACCGTTAATATCGCGCTGATCGACCAAGGCGAGCCGGTCTGGGGCGTGGTCCACGCCCCCGCCCTGGGCAGCACCTACCACGGTGGCACCGCCACCGACGGCGCCTGGAAAACCAGCGACGGCAAAGAGGCTGCCATTACCGCCAGCCCCGCTCCCGAGGGCAAAGCCGGCTGGCGCCTGGTGGGCAGCCGCTCGCACCAAAGCGAGGACTTCAAGAACTTCGTGGCCCAGTTCGACAACCCGGAAATCAAAAGCGTTGGCAGTTCCCTGAAGATCTGCCTGGTCGCCGAAGGCGAAGCCGACCTTTACCCGCGCCTGGGCCCCACCAGCGAATGGGACACCGGCGCCGCCCACGCCGTCCTGCTCGGCGCCAAAGGCCAACTGAACGTGGCCGAAACCGGCGAGCCGTTGCGCTACAACCAGGAAGACTCGGTGCTCAACCCCTTCTTTATTGCCAAAGGGCAATAAAACGGTGAGCGCCGAACACTCCGAGTGGCAGAAAATGCTCGCGGGCGAGCGGTACAACCCCATGGACCCCGAGCTCATGAAGGCACGCCGGGACGCGCGCCTTCTGACCGAAAGCCTGAACGCCAGCCGCGACAATGAGACCAAAAAGCGCCGGAAGATCCTGCGAGAACTGATCCCCAACGGCGGCGGCAGCGTCTGGATGCAACCGCCCTTCTACTGCGACTACGGGCGCAACATCACCCTCGGCGAAAACGTCTTCTTCAACTTCAACTGCGTCATTCTGGACGTGGCGGAAGTGCGCATCGGCGCCCGCACCTTATTCGGACCGGCCGCCCAGGTTTACACCGCCACCCACCCCATGGATGCCAGGGAACGCGCCAGCGGCCTGGAGCTGGGTTTTCCCATCACCATTGGCGAGGACGTATGGGTCGGCGGCGGTGCGATCATCTGCCCTGGCGTCACAATTGGGGATAGAAGCGTGATCGGAGCCGGGAGCGTGGTCACAAAGGACATTCCTGCTGATGTGTTCGCGGCGGGAAACCCCTGCAAAGTGGTGCGCGAGCTTGCTAACGTGCCAGAAGCGCGCATTGCCACCGAGCGTCCCAAACGGCACTCTGACTAGTGCCGTCTGCGTTACAAGAAGGAGCTGGCTCCTTCACTTAACTGACTTGTACCGACCACCATCCAGGCTTAGACTGAACTTTCAGGACACGATTACACAACGCCGGGTACCCATCTATGTCAAACACTCGGGATATGTTAAGACAGCGGCTGAGCACCGACTTTTCCGCATTGGAGATTGGCGTTCTGATTGGCAGTCGCGCTCGCGGGCAGGCGCACGCGGACAGTGATTGGGATTTTGCCATTCAATGGTCGCGGGAAATTTCAGACCCGTGGGAACGGCTGAAAAAGACCGAAGCGCTGCGACAGCAGCTTGCTAAATGGCTTGGCACCTCGCCTGACCAGATTGACCTGGTGGACATCCCCTCAGCCCGGCTAGCCATAAGAGCCGCTATTGCCGAAGAGGGTATCCCTCTAAAAGGGGACGACGACCTCCCCTGGTTCCACTTCCTGAGCCGTACCTGGCGGGAACTGGAGGAATATTACTGGGACGATATTTATGCGGCTTGAGCTCTACTTACAGGAAACGGCAACCCAAGCCGAAAAGCACCGGCGTCTGTTGAAGAGTGCGGCAACGCGCCTGGAAAACGGCTCGCTGTCCGAACTGGAACAGCAGGGCGTACTCCACAGCCTACAGGTGATTATCGAAAATGCCATCGGCAAGGCGAGGCATCTGCTTAAAGCGAACAACCAGACGGTACCCGTGTCCGCCTACGATGTCATAACCGCAGCGACGGAAAACAACATACTACCAAAAGACCAAAGCTCCGAATGGGCTGCGGTTATTGGCCTCAGAAACCGGATCGTTCATGACTACCTCAACGTCGACTTTGCCGTTATCGAGGGCCTGATGAAGGAAAAGCGATACTCCCTGGTATTAGACTTTTTAACCAAGAAAGAAACGGCCTGAAAACAATAATAGGCAATAACGATTGCCCCCAGCAGAAAGCCGATACCCAATATCCAAACCACTATTTCCATCATAAGAGTGATTTCTCAACTTCCAACCTGTATAGGCCCGATGTGGGCATAGAATCGGTCATACATGGGCTTGATGCCAGGTGTGCAGCGAATCTCTTTACCGGCATGTTGCCCGGCAATCAAGTTATTCTGGAGTGCTTCCTACAACCTGATGGTAAGCTCGCTCCAAAGCGTCAAACACTTCACTGGGCACCACGTATTGATACTGTTTGCGACGATTTTTGGAAAGGCGACCGCGCTGGTCCATACAAAAGAGCACCAGCTTTGCCAGATCGCTATTGGGAATATCATAGGCGCGGTCAATATACCGGTATATTTCGTCATAACGGATTAAGAACAGTGTCTCTTCCTTTAGGTGCTGTTCAATCGCCTGGTCGGCCGCCTGAGCCATGAATTCAGCACCGCGAGTGCCGTCCCAATAGCGATAAACGGCTTCATGGCCTTTGAATTCAAACTGGTACTGGTCCTCGTCAATAAACGTCACCTCCCATAAACGCCTGACCGGCTCAGAAAATACTTGCAAGCTGGCCAGATACTCCGCCTCGTTCTGTCGCAGCACCATAGAGACCGGCAGCACCAAACCGTTTTCCAGTGAGCCCTGCTGGCAAAGTACCTGATGAAACAAGAATCGGGACAGACGACCATTGCCGTCCATAAACGGATGAATGAACACAAACCCAAACGAAACGATAGCAGCCAGCACCAGTGGGTCTACCCCCTCTGGCGGTCCGTTGGCCAGTGCCATAAGGTCATCCATCAGCTCTCGTCCCAGCACTGGAGGCGGAGGCAAATAGGTGACACCCAGCGCACCACGAAGCCCATTGCTGAGATAATTCTGCTGAGTCCTAAAGGAAGCCGCCTGACCGTAAACGTTACTGATCGTGGCATTTTGCAGCTCAACTAGGTAATCCTCGTCCAACTTCCTGGGGTTATGGGCCTGGCGCAACAAATTAACAAAGCGGGTGGCCTTGTTTTCGCTTGGGGCTTCGTTCTCTATGGCGTAGGAATCCCGGGTTTCGTGCAAGTAGGCCCAGGCCAAGGTACGGTTTAGCACCGCCTTGGGCAAAGACGCGGTAAATTCCGTGGCCTTTTGTAGCAGCCGCTTATTCAGCAGCGCCTGTAGCTCGGGCGTTCGACGCACCGTAACGCAGTAGTCCAGGGTGCCCAAACCGTTAAAGGTCACCCGCCACCGGGCATTGCGGGCGGTCCGCACACTGGTTGATGCCGTGACATACAGCGCCGGGTCAAACAGCGGCACATAAGCTTGGCGAATAGCCTCGCATTGACGATGGACGACTCGGCCACTGAAGTACTCCCAGAGATAGCAGGCCCTTCGCAAATACTGGCTACTGGGAGAAGCGTCAAAAGCGGCGCGCAATTCAGGCTCCGGCACCTTGGGTAAGGCCTGGGCCAGAATGGACAAGTTAACCCCTTCGTGCTTGAGCCCGAACAGGATATGACCCAAGATATCCTGTTCGCCCGGTGCCAGCTTGGCGGGTACCGCCATAATAGGGCCAATGACCTCCTTGCGCGTCACCGAGCGCACCTCAGCCATTGTCTCCGGCATAATCGCCTGAATGTCGCTTAGTTGCGCCAAGTATGTATAGCCGACGGGCTTCATCCGCTTTCCCTTCAACGATCGAGTTAACCAAAAAATCTACACTATAATCACTTTTTTTACACTTTTTAAGGTTTCGAGAACTTTTTTTATGCAGCTCCGCCACCACTAAAGTTCTAGACCAAGGGGCCGACCTACACAGTAACCCTTTCAGCAAATCACCAGGAACAGCGCCATGGATATCAGCGCTCTGGGGCGGACCGTCGCCCACACTGCCAATGGGCAGGCCAACCGCACGGAACTGAAAGCCGAGCCAATTCGCTCGATTTCCGCCCCGCCGCCCCTATCCGCCGAGAAAGATCAAACCTCGGGGGAGCAATACGACCCTGTCACTCTGCTGGAGCGGCCCGCGCCGGTCCAACGCGTCACGCAGGTTGAGCCGGCCTCCGGTAACAGCCAATGGGACATGCTCCTCCAACAGGCGCTGGAATCCGTGCCCGAACCCGCCGGGTGGGGTGCCGCGAGCCAGGGTCTGGGGCAACTCAGCGGCCACCGGCAATTCAGCCAACGCGCCGAAACCCAGCTGATGCCCCGGACCGAAACCCCGGATAAAGTCAGCGATCGCATCATTTCGCCTCTGGGCCGAATGAATTTTACCGCCACCCTCAAGAACGGTACAGAAGTCACCTTCGAGGTTCAGGCCGAGGCCGGTCACGGCCGCGTGGGTGGTGCCTCTGCCGCCTTTCGAGCCATTGACGTCAGCTATTCCGCCAGTGAAGAACTGACAGAGGAACAGCGAGAGGAACTCGACGCCTTCAGCCGTAAACTGGGAGAATTTGCCCGGGATTTCGCCGCTGACGGGAGCCCCGACTTAAGCCGGCTCGACCTGGGCGAGCTTAAAGAAATTCAATCGCTCGACCTGCGCATGAAAGTCTCTGACGAGCGCCTCATGGCGCTCCACTACAGCAGGGAGCCGGAATCCGGTGACCAGGCGCTGCAGATGAAGTGGAATGAACGCTCTCTGGAGCTGCTGATCGATGGCAGCACGTCAACCGGCGGTTCGCCCCAAGGCGACCTGTCACTGCTTCGCGCCACACTGATGGAAAACCTTGAGAATGCCAAAGCCAGCAAAGACGACAAACAGGCCATTCTTCAAGCCTTGACGCTGTTTGACCTGGACATGGAGGCCGGTTCCAAGAGCCTCCCCACGGGAAGCGATGCCCTGCTGACCGGCCTGCCGGATTACCACCTGAGCTTCAAGGGCAGAATCGCCTACCCGATGCCCAACACCGAACACCGGGACAAATTCATCGGTATACGAGAGCTAACCCTCAGCCAAGTGACGACAATCACCGAGCAAAATGCCCAGCGCACCATCAACCAGACCCAAACCGTTCATTTGGACGCGGCGTACTTCACGTCGCTCCCCCACCTGGAAAATCCGGGTTATGCACGGGAAAACTTCAACTGGCACGTGATCAACGAGTCCCATCAGTTAAGCAGCCAGCAAACCTGGAATGGCGCCACCCTGGAAGCGGCGACGCTCACCCGCTCGAGCCTTATCAACAATCTGCGGGAAACCTGGAGTGAGGGTGTGCTGGTAGACGAACGCCGGGATAAGCGCCAGAGCCATCGCGAGGATGACGTCACGGCTTTGATGCAGACCGCCACCGAAATGACAACGGCCGATACCCCAGAGGGCACGGCGGCTAAAGCTCAACTACAGCGTTTGCTGAGCCCAATGTAACCCTTCATTGCTCAGGCTAGAGCATGGGCCAAGCCAAGCACAGTCACAGCTACGTAAACGACTATTGACGTGTCATGGGCTCAAACACATCCGAAAGCGTCTCGGCATCCAACACCCGGTCGCCCCAGGCTTCAATCTGCTCCACTGGTGCGTTCTGCACCTGCAGACGAGTGGCTTCATCAATGTCGCCAAACCGCTTGGCCAGAAATCGCAGCAACATGGCGGCGGCTTCTTGCTGCCGACCCTCTTGCCGACCTTCTTGCCGACCCTTCTCCAGACCTTCACGCTTCCACTGTGCGGTCCAATCATCTAATTTCTCGGCCAACATGGCATCCACCTCATTCAGGTTTTGAAGCTCCGGGATTGCTTCATCTCTAAATCTTACTCGCAATAGCCGATTAAGCCAAACGGCGACCGAGCGCTGTAATGGCTGGCTGTGCGGCGCGTTCAACAAGGCCTTTAGCTGCTTGACCCGGTGGTGCATCTCATCGGTAGTTTGGCTGAACCCCAGCCCAATAATATGTCCGAGCACATTTTCTGGATAGGCCTCGCTGAAGCGCTCGGGAATATCCCGCTCATCCACCAGACAATAACTCAAATCCGGCACAAATCTCGCCAGGGCAGGATGGGGCCGATGCACCAGGTCCGCGATGTTGACCGGCCCGGTCCAGTCTCGAGTGCCGGAATAAAGCACAATCGGCAACACCGGCGGCAGCTTCCGGCCCTTGCGCAACGGCTCATGGCGAATCAGATCCTGATAGAGCAAGCCCATATAAGTCATGATCCGACACGCCATAAAATAATCATCGGATGACTGAAACTCGATCAGTAGATACAAATACAGCCAATCTGGCCCCATTTTTACCCGCCAGATACTGTCATCATGGCGCTCGCGTAAATCATCCGTGGTGAAGCTGGCTTTGAAGGGTTCCAGAGTGGAGAAGTCCAACTCGTCAATCCACTCCGGCTTGACGAAGCCCTCCAGCAGGTCCTGAACCATCCTGGGGTTGCTGAATAACAGTTTATACCCCGCATCATACGGGGTGGAATCCTTGCTATGTGGCATCTTGCCTCCTGAAACACTGGTTGGATAAACAGTATTTCAGGAGGGTCAACTTGTCAACGCTGTATGATGCGCCAAGGTTCAACGACTCCGACCCTTTGACGCGCTTTGACGTTCGGCAATTACCGGGATAACACAGCGACTGGGATTTCTCTATACCGTGTGACGGTGTATCGGCACCGCCTGGAGGTTAACTCCCAACGCGCCCAATACCTTTCTCAAAGTCTCAAAACGCGGAGCCGCACCGGGCCGCAGAGCCTTATACAAGCTTTCTCGGCCCAACCCTGAAGTCTTGGCCAGCTCACTCATGCCTCGCGCCCGAGCCACTTCACTAATCGCTTCGAGCAATTCATCCAAATCCCCATCGGCCAAAATCTCCGACAGATACGTGGCAATCATTTCCTCGTTGTCGAGGTAATCCGCCACATCAAAATCAGTAATCTCAAGCTGTTTGGTCGCATTGGCGTTCATTACTTTTCACCTCTTAATATCAGTGGCCATTTCACAGGCGGCATCAATATCCGCTTGCTGACTGGACTTATCACCACCCGACAACAATAAGTAAACTCGCTTACCGGTCTGCATGTAATACACTCTATAGCCTGGGCCGGTAGGGATTCGCATTTCGAAGACACCCTTGCCTACGGCTTTAACGTCCCCAACGTTTCCTTTTTTCGCTCGTTTTATGCGTCGTAGAATGGCCGTTCGACCTTGATGGTCCTTTACACGGCTCAACCAACGGCGAAATACACCCGTTTGTTGTACTTCGTACATTCCCAAAATCCCCAACCCATAAGCACAACTGTATCCAGTTAGATACACCCTGTCAAGTAAAGTTCCTCTCCCTGTAGCGTGGAAATCCGCGCAATCAGCTTAGCGCCCCAAGCTTCAACCTCTTCCACTGACGCGCTCCGCACCCGCCAGGTACTGTCGTCCTGAAGCTACTGAACAACGGTTTATTCCCCGCATCATACGGGGCGGAATCCTTGCTATGTGGCATCTTGCCTCCTGAAATACTGGTTGGATAAACAGTATTTCAGGAAGGTCTATTTGTCAACGCGGCATGGTGCGCCAAGGTTCAACGACTCCGACCCTTTGACTCTGATGACGTCACGGCTCTACTGCGGAGCGCGACCAAAAGGTCAGACTCCAGCAATCCCGAGAGCATGATCGCAACAAACCAGTTGCGAGAGCCCCTGCGCCTTATGTAATCATCTGAAGGGGTTTTTCCCCGAAATTGCCTTTGACAGGAATACGACACCCACGACCAGTGGAACAACCAGGGCAAAGAAAAGCAGCCAGGATTCATATGTGAGGCCGAAATACGCAGCAATCACCACGGCTGGAACGACCAAAAGCTGGCCGGCAACCTCTCCGATGCTCCAGCGCAATGATCCAAAGAACCCCGGCTTCCCCCTCTTTTTGTTCTCATTCTCCATCTCAGCCGCAGACCTCTTCCAGATTCTGGTTCTCTGGCCGAGCACAGAACTCACTAATAGGAACAGGGCCTGAACTCGTATCGTTGAAGTAATCAACTGCCACGACCTGGGCGAGAAGGGCCTCTCCAGAGATTTTCGAGTCAACATTAGGAGGCGACGGGAAAAACCCAACCCCGCCAGACCGATCGCCACCAACTCCAGGGCCCGGCACGCTCAGCAACTTGCCTCGGTTACTCCCGCTGATCTGAGAAAAATTTGCGCATTTCACCAGTTACACGCCCTTGGTTCAGTTGCCAGAAACCCAGCGGACCACGGAGCAACTCAAAGTCATAATGCCCGCGTTGAGCCGGGCGCACCCAAAACTCTTCGAAGCCGATGAATACAAGCGGTGGATAGCTCTCACCCACCGACTCGTACTCCCCCGGCGCTACCGACTGGTAGATGACCACTTCCGCTTGACCGCCGGATGCGCGTTGACCCTCATAGCCGCCGGCCAACATGCAACTTCAATAGAGGGACCGGACAGAAGCGTCACAGACAATCGCTCAAGGCGCATCGCGCCCTTCCCCAAGCCCGCGCAAGTCAAAATCAGGCCTGATTTTGTCACTATCCACCCACCGGGTTGAATCCAGGCACCTCACTGGGCCGGTGCTCGAGTGCAGCCGGATTTGGCGAAGCCAGGGCTTTTTAGCACCGGGGTTGAGGTTTCCCTTGTACCAACTCTCTCCAGCGCACTCCAGGGCAGAAACCAGGAAGGCTTAATCAACGACGCCAAAGGCAGAGAATTATTGGAACGAATGCCGCAGGCATCCACCACCAAGCTAACTTGCCTGGCGACATAGAACGCCGAAAACCAAGTACCCAAGCTCAGTATAAGCAAGCTGAAAAGCGGCATGCCTATATCGATCATCAACCGATTTACGTCCTCTGCCTCAGCAATTAGTAACCCCATTGCCACATCAATAATATGATAATGGCAACCGGCATTAACAGCGGGCGTGCACCTTGGTCTCTGTGAAGGGGGTTACTCGACCAGCATAGCGGACATTGGGTTAGGACGTGGAAGCCATAGTGCTAAAGTATATACATATGGTTGGTCATTAGAAGTAAGCGTGAACGGCACGCTGGTAACTATCAGCTGGTTCGCGGAGCCCCAACAAATAGACAGAATACGGGCTTTATCGAAGAACACAGGGCTGGACGAAGCAGAAGGCTTGGAATGCTGTCAGTCCTTGAACAACGAATAGCACGGGAACAACAACCCCAACTTTACAGAAATGTAGACGCCCCCCCCAAACAAAAACCCCCGCCGAAGCGAGGGTCTTTTCGAGAAGAGAGGGGGTAATAGGCGATCTACCCCCCCTTCTACTTTTTTCACCTTAAATTAACGACGTGGGACAAACTTCTGTTCCATTGTGCCCTTAGAGAAGTCCCAGACTACACCACCGGTGGTACTTGCTGTTGGGGTAGCAAGGTAAGTCTTCCCAGCGATCTCAGCGGGAACACCGTTAGCTTCCGTATCCATGGTTACTGTCAGCACGCCGTTCGCACCAATACCAACGCTGGCGACATTGCCGAGCGCATGATCGGTCGCCGTGCAAGATACACCAGAGAAACCTGACAGTGCCGTGCAATCAGCTGGAAGCTTTGCGTATCGAGCTGCGTACTCGCCAACCTCCAACTGAATTGGGCGCAGCGCCGCCAGACTGTTGCTGGATTCTGTTCGAGTCACATAATCCCGGTATTGCGGAATAGCAACTGCAGCCAAAATACCAATAATCGCAATAACGATCATCAATTCAATCAAGGTAAAACCTTTTTGATTTTGATTTGTTTGTTTCATGTTTCTCAATCTCCACGTGGGGAAAAATTAGGGGCACAATGCACAATGCAGGTCTCATGCCAACTTTAAAAAATTCGGTAGAGTCCAGCTCAGGCACGTATTTCAAAGGATCCAGTGCTCACCTACCGCCGCCTCACCAAATCCAATATGCGCCATAGGCGTCAATCACCGCTCAAAAGTGACAATTTACGTCAGCGGCATTCAGCCCACTCTTGAAGAATTCTGACAGGACATGAATATGCTTCCTTTTCAGCCACCTTCTGGTCAGAGCTCCTTAACAGCTGCATAATGTTCGCGAGGTTCGTCCCCACCTGAATCAGGGCCTTCACCAAAATTGTAGATATACCATGCACTTATCATATACAGTTAAGATTCTGCTTTGACTCGCGCGCCGTCCGCCTATCAGAATTCGGGACCAAGAGTCGAACTACAGAATAAAAGTTCTTGGGAATCAGTTAGTTATGAACACTTCCACACCTGCATTGAGTGGCTTAGCCCGGCGACTGGTCCAGGACGGCTTGCTGGGGACTGAGCTCGCGGCAAAGGCTCAAACCCAGGCTTCCAAAGACCGAATCCCGTTTGTTCAGCATGTCGTCAGCCAGAAGATCCTGGAAGCCGCCATCGTCGCCCGAGTAGCCGCTGACGAATTTGGCACTCCGGTCTTCGATCTTGATAGTCTCACGCTATCATCGATCCCCAGTCAATTAGTTGACCAGAAACTGATTCAGAAGCATCACACCTTACCCTTGATGAGGCGGGGCAACCGCCTATTCCTGGCTGTCGCCGACCCGACCAACCTCCACGCTCTGGACGAAATCAAGTTCAATACCGGTTTGAACACCGACCCCATTCTGGTTGAAGCTGACAAGCTCGCAGTAGCCATTGACCGCTATATAAATGCTCAAGAGGAATCCATTGGAGATGCCCTGGGTGGGCTTGATGATGAAGCGCTGGACAGCTTGGAGACCGAAGGGGGCGAAACCGAAGGGCCCAAAGACGAGCCAGGCAAAGAAGAGGATGAAGCCCCTGTCGTTCGCTTTATCAACAAAATTTTGCTGGATGCCATTAAAGGCGGAGCCTCGGATATTCACTTTGAGCCTTATGAGAAGGCCTACCGGGTCCGGTTTCGAACCGACGGCATACTACAGGAAATAGCCAAGCCCCCCATCACGCTGGGGACCCGTCTGGCGGCCCGCTTGAAAGTCATGTCTCAAATGGACATTTCAGAGAGGCGGGTACCGCAAGACGGGCGTATTAAGATGAAGATTTCCAAAAACCGGGCCATCGATTTCCGGGTCAACACTTTGCCAACCCTGTTCGGTGAGAAGGTCGTACTGCGTATTCTCGACCCGAGCTCAGCGAAAATGGGCATTGACGCGTTGGGCTACGAGGATTACCAAAAAAAGCTGTATTTGGATGCGTTAATGCAACCTCAAGGCATGATTCTGGTGACCGGCCCTACCGGTTCCGGTAAAACCGTTTCGCTGTATACCGGCCTGAATATACTAAACACAAGTGAGCGCAATATTTCCACGGCGGAAGATCCCGTAGAAATTAACCTGGAAGGAGTTAATCAAGTACAGGTGAACACTCGAGTGGGACTGACCTTCGCCGAGTCTCTCCGTTCCTTCCTCCGTCAGGACCCGGACATCGTCATGGTGGGGGAGATCCGGGACCTGGAAACGGCCGAAATTTCCATTAAAGCCGCCCAAACGGGGCACTTGGTGCTATCGACCCTTCATACCAACAGCGCCCCGGAAACGCTGACTCGCCTGCTCAATATGGGCGTCCCAGCGTTTAACGTGGCCACCAGTGTGAGTCTGATTATCGCCCAGCGCCTGGCTCGGCGCCTGTGCAAGAACTGTAAGAAGCCGGCAACGGACATCCCGGATGCCGTTCTGACCGAGGAGGGCTTCGACGAGATCGGTATCCCTCGGAACGAACTAGAGCTCTACCACCCCGTCGGCTGCGCTCAGTGTACCAATGGTTATAAGGGGCGTGTGGGTGTCTATGAAGTAGTTCGCATCACACCGACCATTTCCAGCCTTATAATGGAAGGTGGCAACTCGATACAGATTGCCAAAGCCGCCCGCGAAGCGGGCTTTAATAACCTGCGTGTTTCCGCCCTGCGCAAAGTAGCGCAAGGCCTGACCAGCCTTGAAGAAGCCAACCGAGTCACCAAGGATTAACGCTTATGGCCACTACCGCACAAGCTCGAAAAACGCGTCCTGCGGCACCCAGCAAAAAGAAAGTTGTCGCCAGTGGACCCACGTCGGCCACTTACATCTATAAGGGATTGGACAAGAAAGGCAATAGAGCTGAAGGAGAGATAGAGGGTTCCAGCCCCGCTATCGTGAAAGCTCGGTTGCTGAAGCAGGGAATTCGTACCAAGACGGTCAAAAAAAAGCCGAAACCCCTTTTCGGGGAGGGGGGAAAGAAAGTCAAGCCTGCAGATATTGCCATTTTTTCTCGTCAAATGGCCACTATGATGAAAGCGGGGGTTCCTTTAGTACAATCTTTCGACATCGTAGCAGAAGGCCTAGACAATCCGAATGTACGAAAGCTAATCCACGAAATTCGCGATGATGTCGCCGCTGGCGGCGGCTTTGGGCAGGCATTGCGTAAACACCCCAAATATTTTGATGACCTTTTTTGCAGCCTAGTGGAATCCGGCGAACAGTCAGGCGCACTCGAAACCATGCTGGATAGAGTGGCCACCTACAAGGAAAAAACAGAGGCACTAAAGGCCAAAATCAAAAAGGCTATGACCTACCCTATAGCTGTTGTTGTGGTCGCATTTATCGTAACCGCCATCTTGTTGATCAAAGTCGTGCCAACGTTTGCCGAAACGTTCGCAGGTTTCGGGGCTGAACTGCCAGCGTTCACGCTATTTGTTATGAACATATCAGACTTCATGGTCGCATATTGGTTCCATACACTGCTAGGTTTAGCAGCCTTTGCGTTCGGGTTTAAGGAGTTGAAGAAGCGATCGAATGCGGTTGCCTACGCCGTTGATAAGTATATTTTAAAGTTACCGGTGATCGGTGAGATCATCTACTTGTCAATTATGGCTCGTTTCTCCCGCACACTAGCAACCACTTTTGCCGCCGGTGTTCCGTTAATTGATGCGCTGACATCTGTGGCTGGAGCCGCCGGCAATCAGCTGTACAGCAACGCCATCATCAAAGTCCGTGACGACGTCTCTACAGGTATCCAGCTTAATACCGCCATCAGAGCACAAAAGATGTTTCCCACGCTGTTAATTCAAATGTCTTCTATCGGTGAGGAGTCCGGCGCGCTGGATGAAATGCTGGAAAAGGTTGCGATCTACTACGAAGACGAAGTCGATAACCGGGTGGACAGCCTGACCTCGCTCCTGGAGCCTATCATCATGTCCGTTTTGGGTGTCCTGGTCGGCGGCCTGTTGATCGCCATGTACCTGCCAATTTTCCAAATGGGGTCGGTTATTTAAGTGTATTCATTCTCCGAGGTCTTTGTTTTGTACCCTTCCGTGGCGCTTATCAGCGCCACAGTTTTAGGGCTGCTGGTCGGCAGTTTCCTGAATGTGGTCATCTACCGGCTCCCCAAGATGCTCCAGGCCGGTTGGCGGGAACAGTGCTGTGAGCTGTTGGAGCAGGAGCCGCCCGAGCCCAAGCGGTTTAACCTGATCACTCCCAATTCCACCTGCCCGCACTGCGGCCATGGCATCAAACCCTGGGAGAATATTCCGGTCATCAGCTACCTGATTCAGCGGGGTAAGTGTACCGCCTGCAAGGGGACGATTTCCGCTCGTTACCCGATTATCGAGCTGGTCACCGGCCTGCTGAGCCTGTTTATCATTTATCGGTTTGGGGTCACGTGGGAAGGCGGCGCGGCGCTGGTACTGACCTGGTCTCTGATTGCTCTGACCGTGATCGATTTCGACACTCAGTTGCTGCCGGATGCGATCACCCTACCGCTGTTGTGGCTTGGCTTGATTGTGAACCACCTGGGGGGCTTTGTTTCCCTTGAGGACGCTTTGTGGGGCGCCATTGCCGGCTACCTGTCGCTTTGGCTCATTTACTGGGGTTTCAAGTTGCTGACCGGCAAGGAGGGCATGGGCTATGGCGACTTCAAACTCCTGGGCGCGCTCGGTGCCTGGCTGGGCTGGCAGATGCTGCCGGTGGTGGTGCTGCTCTCCTCTTTTGTGGGCGCGGCCATTGGCATCGGGATGATGCTGATCCTCGGTCGGGATAAAAACATTCCCATGCCTTTCGGGCCCTACCTCGCGATCGCCGGCTGGCTGGCCTTTATCTGGGGCGACCAAATGATCCAGCAATACCTGCAATTTTTCGCCTTGTAGTTGTTATGGCAAATCTGATTGTTGGTGTCACAGGCGGCATTGGCAGTGGCAAGTCCGCGGTGATGCAGGCTTTTGAGTGGCTCGGCATCGTCGCGGAGGATGCCGATGTCATGGCCCGGGTAGTGGTTGAGCCAGGCAAACCCGCCCTGAAAGCGATTGTGGAGCATTTCGGCCCCGACGTGCTCGCTCCCGACGGTTCTCTCAACCGCCCCGCCCTTCGTCAGGTTATTTTTTCCGATGCCAACGCCAAGCTATGGTTGGAGAATCTGCTCCACCCGTTGATCAATCAGGAGTTGGAAAAGCGACTCGCGGCAGCGCAGAGTCCCTACGCTCTGCTCGTATCCCCGTTATTGTTTGAAACCGGCCAGAACCGTCTGGTGGACCGGGTATTGGTGGTGGATGTGCCGGAAGCCCTTCAACTGGAGCGCGCCAGTAAAAGAGATGGCGTGGACGTAGGGCAGATTCAGCGAATTATGGCCAGCCAGATGGACCGCCAGGAACGGCTCGCCCGGGCGAACGAGGTGCTGGATAACAGCGGAGATTTGGCGTCAATGCAACAGCAGGTGGAGCGGTTGCATCGGGAGTATTTGAGCATGAGCAGCGCGGCCAGGTAGGGAGCGGACGCGCAGGGTTTGGCGGCTGATTATACGAAAGGTCGCGAATTTATGGCGGAACCGCTTACCCGGGAGGGCTATGCGAGGAAAGATTTACTTTCCATTGTATCTAACAGAGAGACATTCCGCCTCACTATCTACGTAAACCAAACGCTTGTAGAAAAACCAAGTGTACGAACGTGGTTGGCAAATCTCATAACCCTTTTCTAAAAGAAAATGGTTCGCGGGAAAATGAATCGCTTGAGGCAACACTATAAGACTTGCAAACCCTACAGTAAAACCAATATTTGTCACTGTTTTCAGTTTACCCGTTACCGGCCTTTTCAGCATAGCAAAAAACACCAGAGCGTAAGTCATCATTGCCGACAAAATGCCGAGGCCAAATAAATACAAAAAGCCTTTGTTAATACTGACTGTGCTGCCCAAGTCCGTCACCCCCCGAACAATGGCAACCACTTCAGCAATGAACACTATTAAAGCAGCAATCGCTGAGCCGCCAAACAGCGCGAGGCAGAAAATCTGGGCGACCACTGACCCTTGGGGTTCTTGCTTCATAGAAAACCCAAAGAGGTAAATTTTTGAAATGAAGGACGTGAAAAATCAACCAAATGATCATTCATCAGATTTGCATTGTGGTCTTTAGAAAGGGCTCACCAGGTCGGAGGAAAACACCAGGCCCTCCAGGCCGGCTGACTCGACGTGCTGGCGAAATGACGCTGTGCAATAGGTCGCCCGGCAGCCGTCAAAGTCTGTTTTGAAGACCTGCTCGCCTCTGATCGCGGCCTCATCAAAGGAGACCGAGAGGACATCAATAACGGCCCCATTCTCCACCAGCCGGTCGCTTTGCTCCTGGTTCGGGGCCACCACGGACCGGCAATTGAAAGCCCAATAGGTGCCTGCCGGCGTCTCCAGAGACAACAACTCCCCTTTATCCTGTAGGTACGCCTCCAGCGCATTCTTTGCCCGCTGCGACAGGACCAGCACGCCCGGAATCCAGATGGTGATGTCAGGGGTGACGTCGGACTCGGTAACGCCTTTCACAGGCTCAAATTTGGCCGTGACACCGCTCCACACCTCCCTCACAGACAGGTTGTAGGCGTTAAAATGCATGATTTCCTTGGGGCTCAAATGCCGACGGAACCGCATGATCAGATCGGTCGTGGGCAGCATAAAGGCCTGGTAGTGACGGTAATCTGGCTTGATTTGATAAACAGTCACAGTGTGGGCCTCCAGTGCACATCCTTGGGTGCCGTTACCTGTCTGGGCTGCTGACCATCTCGCAGCAGGACCCGAAGTCTGGTCAGCACGGCGCGAACGGCGTGCTCGTCGATTTGGGGATCAACTAAGGTGTTGACCCAGGTTTCATAGTTGTACGTGTGTATTTCTGAATGGGCAGGTGCGTTAGGCATCGACCAATGCCCACGATCAGCCTTGGTCCGGGGCATCCAGGTTCCGTTGCCCGGATCGTTGATTCGGACGCCGGCCAGGTGGATATTCAGTCTCGCGCGCACCGTATTGGGGTGCCGGCCCTTGCCAGCGACAATGTGGTGCGGAGAGTGGCGTCTGGAGGGTTGCGGGCGCCCATCGGCGCGCATATTACGCGCCAGCACTGTCGTAGGGTGATGGGGCTCGTCCATCAACGCCACAGGGTCTTTCTCGGCCTGCTGGCGGCCCCAGCCCTGATATTCTGCAAGGCGCGCCTGAATCTGGGCGAGACAAGCCACTTTCAGCCGCTCATTCTTCAGGTGTTTCAGTGCAGAGTTGAGCTCGCTTTCCCGTTTTTGGCGAGCCTTGGGGCTCTCCGGAACCGGCCCGGCAACTTTCGCATGGTAAGCCTTGGCTTCTACCTCAAATTGGGCTATGGCTGCTTCCAGAGGTGACATCTCATGGCGCAGCGGCGTAATGCGGTAGCCCTCCCGGTACTCCATACTCAATATACGATCAGTTTCCATTGTGCGTCCTTCCTCCTTCTGGAAAATAAGAGTGAAATTATACCACGCAAGCTCTCCTCAAACTGAGACCTTATTGGTATTTGCGGTGGCGCGCTTCGCGCTCCGACACATCGGACCGACGTTGCCCTACACGCCTCATCACCAGAACGTGAAATGAATCTCAAGGCGAACGGCCAGTTTAGTCTTCTTCCAAAAAACGATATTTCCCACCCCTCAGGTCGGCAGTCCGTCAGAAGATCTCATGTGTTCCCGCAGGTTGGAGAGGACTCTCTTTCTTCATAGTTGACCCCTACAGAGAGCAGGCGCACGGTAAGGGGTGGCTGATCCATGAGGAGCGAATGGAACTCGCAACTGATTGACTATTCGCAGGCAGACCGCTGAAACAGTATTCTCGTTTTGCAGCCTACTGAACCGATGGGAGGAATCCTTTTTGCTTCAAGGAATACCGCTTATGTATTGTCGCTACCTGCTCGTTGCTTTGACCGTTTTGTTCTCCTCGGCTTGCACCTCATCAGAGCCCACCAGCCAATTTGATGGCCTTTGTAAAATTAGCGATGAAAGCATTTTTTAGTGAACTGCAGTCATCAAAGTAAAAAATCCAGTAAATTCAATGGGTTATTGTTATTCTCGCAGACATTTCCCTTTGGGTGGATGACGGCATCCATCCTTTCAAATGCGGCCGAACGCTGCCCCCTCGATTTAATCATGATGGCAGGTGGCGCGCTTCGCGCTTACCTGCCCTACGCCAATAGCCTTTTACCTCGGCCGCAGAGCACCTGCCTGTAAAGACAGTTAACATAGGTTAAGGAATGCCCGCAATACTGGCACAGGGGGCCGGATTCAGTGTATAACTGCGTTTGCCGGTCTTTGGCTGGCCTTCGGTACGACGTCGATAATGACCTGGATACGGGATAGCCGTGATGCCGCACCATGATCAACCACAGACAGCGAACCCGGGTAGCGCGAGCCTGATGCGCGTGCGTCAGCTGTCGTCGATGGCGGGACGCGACCTCGTTGGACGGCCGACCCACCCCATAAACGTCAAACGTCGTCCCTTCTTTACCGATCCTCCCGCGCCTCTCCAATAACCGTCTACACTGTTCAAAAAATGACCTCACCCCCGGCCTGTCGTCGAGCCGGGTGAGATGGACGACTCCCCTAAGGTGTGAGAGACCTTATGACTTTGTTACTGATTGTTTTACTGCCCCTGTTCGGGGCGCTGGTGCCGCTGGCTACAGAGCGCTACGGCCGCAACATCTGCGCCTGGTCCGCCTGCATTGCGCCCCTCATTTCATTGGGGTTGCTGATCAGCCACCTGCCGCGGGTGCTGGCGGGGGAAACGCTGCGTTACCACCGGGAATGGCTGCCGAGCCTGGGGCTGGACCTGAGCCTTCGCCTGGACGGGCTCGGGTTGATGTTTGCCCTGCTGATTACCGGCATCGGCCTGCTGGTGTTGCTGTACGCCCGCTATTACCTCTCCAGTAAGGATTCCCTGGGCAAGCTCTACGCGCTGCTTCAGATCTTTATGCTGGCGATGCTCGGCATTGTTCTGTCCGACAATATCCTGCTGATGTTGGTGTTCTGGGAGTTGACCAGCCTGAGCTCGTTCCTGCTGATCGGCTACTGGTCTCACCAGAGCGCGGCGCGCAAGGGCGCCCGAATGGCGTTGGCCATTACCGGCGCCGGCGGTCTCTGTCTGCTCGCGGGCGCCCTGCTGCTGGGCCATATCGTGGGCAGCTTCAACCTGGGCGATATTCTCGCCGCCGGTGATCAGATCCGTGCCCACAGCCTCTACCCGATCACCCTGATTCTGGTGTTGCTGGGGGCGTTTACCAAGTCCGCCCAGTTCCCGTTCCATTTCTGGCTGCCCCACGCCATGTCCGCGCCCACGCCGGTCTCCGCTTACCTGCACTCGGCCACCATGGTGAAGGCCGGGGTTTTCCTACTCGCGCGGCTGTACCCGGCGCTGGCGGGCACCGAGATGTGGTTCTTCCTGGTCAGCTTTACCGGGCTGGCGACCATGGTCTATGCCGCCTACACCGCGCTGTTCAAACACGACCTCAAGGGGCTGCTGGCCTATTCCACCATCAGTCACCTGGGGCTGATCACGCTGCTGTTCGGCTTCAGCACCGAGCTGGCCGCGGCGGCGGCGGTGTTCCATATCATCAACCACGCCACTTTCAAGGCCTCGCTGTTCATGGCGGCCGGGATTATCGACCACGAGACCGGCACCCGGGACATGCGCAAGCTCAACGGCCTCTGGAAGTACATGCCCTATACGGCGTTATTGGCCATGGTGGCATCGGCGGCCATGGCGGGGGTACCACTGCTGAATGGCTTCCTCAGCAAAGAGATGTTCTTCGCCGAAAGCCTGCATCTGGAATACATGGGCGCTTGGGGCTGGGTTATGCCGGTGCTGGCCACCCTCGGGGCGCTGTTCTCCGTCGCCTACTCCTGGCGTTTTATTCACGACGTGTTCTTTAATGGCGAACCGGTGGACCTGCCCAAGTACCCACCCCACGAACCGCCGCGCTTTATGAAAGTGCCGGTGGAAATGCTGGTGGTGCTGTGCCTGCTGGTGGGCATTTTCCCGCACTTTACCGTGGAACCGTTTATGCACGCGGCGGCGAGCGCCGTGCTGGGCCACGAAATGCCGGAATACCATCTGGCGCTCTGGCACGGGTTCAACCTGCCGCTGTTGATGAGCGGCATCGCCCTGGCGGGCGGCCTGCTGCTGTACAGCCAGCGCAAGGGGCTGTTCGCTTTTTACGAGAGGAAGTTTCGCAGCGACGAGAAGTTGGTGTTCGAAGCGCGGGTTCAGCGCAGCGTACGCCTCGCCCAGTGGGTCACCGACCGGCTGGAGAACGGCTCCCTGCAACGCTACATGGCCCTGTTCGTGGGGTCGGCGCTGGTGGTCGGCACCGTCGGTATGTGGCCTTTGGCCGAGTGGACCGGCTCCCGGGCACTGACTCCCGTGGACCCGGTCAGTCTGATCGCCGCCGGGCTGCTGATTGTCGGCTCCTTCGGCACGGTGCTGATTCACCACAACCGGTTCGCGGCACTATTGCTGCTGAGTGTGGTGGGGCTGGTGGTCTCGCTCACCTTTATCCGGTTCTCGGCCCCCGATCTGGCACTGACCCAGATCTCCGTGGAGGCAGTGACCATTGTGCTGCTGATGCTGGCGCTCTACTTCCTGCCCCAGCTCACACCCAACGAGTCGGGCCCCAAGCGGGTGGTTCGGGATGTGGCCCTGTCGGGTGCAGCCGGCGCCGGGGTGGGCCTGCTTTGCTGGACGGTGTTGACCCGCCCGTTTACGTCCATCTCCGACTACTTCCTGGAGAATAGCGTCAGCGGAGGCGGTGGCTCCAACGTGGTGAACGTGATTCTGGTGGACTTCCGCGGCTTTGATACCCTGGGTGAAATCACGGTCCTGGCGCTGGCCGCGGTCGGCATCTATGCCATGCTCCACGGTCTGAAACTGCCTCTGCCTAACGCCGATGGCGAAGGCCGGCGCTGGGCCCAAGACCCGCATCCGCCTATCCTTTCGGTCATGACCCGTATTCTGCTGCCCTTGGCGATTATGGTCTCCCTCTACATATTCCTGCGCGGTCACAATATGCCCGGCGGCGGCTTTATCGCCGGCCTGATCACCAGTGTGGCATTGATTCTGCAATACATCTCCACCGGCACCGAGTGGATGCAGCAGCGCCTGCGCTGGAACTACCGCAAAGTGGCGGCTTCGGGGGTGATGATCGCCACCCTCACCGGGCTGGCCAGCTGGCTGTTCGGCTACCCCTTCCTGACGTCCACTTTCACGCACGTGCACTGGCCCGTGGTGGGAGACTTCGAACTGGCCTCCGCCATGGCGTTTGATGTCGGGGTGTACGTCACGGTGGTCGGTGCCACCATGCTGATTCTGGCGCATCTGGGCCGTCTGGCCCAGAGCACCCACGAGCCGCCCGCGACCAACGAAAAAGGGGAGAAGATTTAATGGAGCTGTTAATTTCCATCATGATCGCGGTCATGACCGCCTGCGGGATCTACCTGATGCTCCGCGGCCGCACCTTTCCCGTGATTGTCGGACTCACATTATTTACCTATGCGGTCAACCTGTTCATCTTCGTCATGGGACGGCTCAAGGCAGGCGCGCCGCCGATCATCGGCACCGGCGAGAGCTATACCGACCCACTGCCCCAGGCTCTGGTGCTGACGGCCATCGTGATCAGTTTCGCCATGACCGCCTTCGTGCTGGTACTGGCGCTGCGTGCCCGGGCGGAACTGGGGAACGACCATGTCGACGGCGCCCCCGTGAATGAGCGGGAGGACAGCCGCATATGATGCACCTGATTGCGTTACCGGTATTGCTGCCACTGATTACCGGGCTTTTGCTGCTGCTGATGGCCGGCCGGAAAAACTTCGCCCTTAACCGCGCCATCAGCCTGATCGGCGCCGGGCTATTGGTGCTGGTGGCCGTGCTGCTGTTCTACACCGCCAGCAGCGGCGTCATTCAAGTTTACGCCATGGGGGACTGGGCGCCGCCGTTCGGCATTGTGCTGGTGCTGGATCGCTTGAGCGCCTTTATGGTGCTGGTCACCAGTGTGCTGGCGTTCTTCAGCATCTGGTACGCCGCCAGCACCATGGACCACCCCGCTTACAACCTCAACGGCCTGATGCACTTGCTGCTGATGGGGATCAACGGCGCGTTTCTGACCGGCGACCTGTTCAACCTGTTTGTCTGCTTCGAGGTGCTGCTGCTCGCCTCATACGCGCTGTTGATTCAGGGAGACGGGCCCGACCGCGCCAAGGCCGCCCTGCACTACGTGGTGCTGAACCTGGCCGGCTCCAGCCTGTTCCTGATTGCCGTGGCAACCCTGTACGGGATCACCGGAACGCTCAACATGGCGGACATGGCGGTCAAGGTAGCCCAGCTGTCCGAAGAGGAGGCCCCCATCGTCGGAGCGGCCGCCTTGCTGTTCCTGGTGGTGTTCGGCCTCAAAGCGGCGGCGGTGCCGCTGTACTTCTGGCTCCCCCGGGCCTACAGCGCTGCCAGCGCACCGGTGGCCGCAATGTTCGCGATCATGACCAAAATCGGTGTCTACGCCATCGCCCGCATGTATACGCTGATCTTTGGTGATCAGGCCGGGCACCTGGCCAATCTGGTTCAGCCCTGGCTCTGGCCATTGGCACTGGTCACCCTGACTCTGGGCTTTATCGGGGTGCTGGCCGGTCGAACGTTACGCATGCAGGTGTCCTACCTGGTGATCGTTTCCGTGGGCACGCTGCTGGCCGGTCTCGCGATTGATACCGAAGCCTCGCTAAGTGCCACTTTCTACTACCTGGCTCACTCCACCTGGGTGTGTGGCGCACTGTACCTGATCGTGGACCTGATCCGTCGCCAGCGTGAGGACGGCAGTGACGAGCTCAAGAGCGGGCCGGCCCTGCCACAGGCCACCACTCTGGGCATCCTGTTTTTCGTGGCCGCCCTGAGCGTGGCGGGCATGCCGCCCCTGAGCGGCTTTGTCGGCAAGGTACTGCTGCTGAATGCGGTAGGGACCGGCTACGAGGCCATCTGGCTCTGGAGCCTGGTTCTGCTCAGCGGGCTCGCCGCCATTACAGCCCTGAGTCGCAGTGGCAGCACCTTTTTCTGGCGCACCTCCGGGGGCATGGCCCACACCGCCAAAGCTCGAGCCTGGCCTTTGGCAGCCGCCATTGGACTTCTGACCACCACTCCGGCACTGGCCCTGTGGGGAGAGCCCATTATTGCTTACACCGACGCCATGGCTGAGCAGTTACTCAACCCAGAGCATTACATTCAAAGCGTCCTGCGGCACACGACGGTAGGAGGTTAGACCATGAATACCACTACAACTCCCCGGCGCCCCAGACGACTGCTGCCGCACCCGGTCCTCAGCCTCTTTATGCTGGCGCTCTGGCTGCTTCTGGCCAACCAGATCAGCGGCGGTCATTTGGTGCTGGGCGCCCTGCTGGCCTGGTTTATCCCCTTTGTCACCCAGTCCTTCTGGCCCCAGGAAATGACTCTGGGACGCCCCTGGGTCGCCCTGAAGTTTGTCTTCCTGGTGCTGTGGGATATCGTCATCGCCAATGTCATTGTCGCGAAATGGATTCTCGGTTCCCCGAAAAAACTCAAGCCGGCGTTTATGAAAATCCCCCTGGACCTGGAGCAGGACTTTTCCATCACCGTCCTGGCCAGCACCATTTCCCTGACGCCGGGCACGGTCTCAGCGGATTTGAGCCCGGATAGCCGGTATTTGCTGGTCCATACACTGCATACCGAGGACCCCGCCGAAACCGTGGCCACCATCAAGCAGCGCTACGAAGCCCCGCTGAAGGAGATTTTCGAATGCTCGACATCGTAACTCAGGTCGCCATGCTGATGGTCAGCCTCGCGCTGGTACTGAACCTCTGGCGGCTGCTGCGCGGCCCATCACTGCCCGACCGCATCCTCGCGCTGGACACCATGTACATCAACTCCATTGCCCTGCTGGTGCTCTATGGGCTGTCACAGGCATCAATGCTGTATTTTGAAGCTGCGCTACTGATTGCACTGATGGGCTTTGTGGGCACCGTGGCGCTGTCGAAGTACCTGTTGCGCGGCGACATCATCGAATAGGAGTGAGACCGTGGAAGAAACCAGTTGGTTGGAATGGCTTATTAGCGCACTGCTTCTCATCGGGGCGGCGTTCGCATTGATCGGCTCCTTGGGGCTGGCGCGCCTGCCGGACTTTTTTATGCGCCTGCATGGCCCCACCAAGGCGACCACGCTGGGCGTGGGCAGCATTATCGTCGCCTCCATGGTCTTTTTCAGTACCCGGGGGGAGGGCCTGAGCCTGCACGAGCTGCTGATTGCGCTGTTTCTGTTCATTACCGCGCCGGTCAGCGCCCATATCGTGGCCAAGGCGGCTCTGCATGTGCGCCTGCCCTACCGGAAAGACACCCAAAACTGGGATCGGGACAGTTGACATATGGGCGCAAATCGGCATAATGTCGCGTCCTTGATTCCGGCTTCCGAGAGATGAGCGGCCGGACGACCGAATTTCAGTCTGATTACGTAACAGGAGCTCCACGGTGGCAAATACACCTCAATCCAAAAAGCGCGCTCGCCAGAACGAAAAGGCCCGCAAGCACAACGCCAGCCTGCGCTCCATGACGCGCACCTACATCAAAAATGTGGTCAAGGCTATTGACAGCGGTAATCAGGAAGCGGCCAAGACCGCTTACGTCGCCGCCGTTCCGGTCATTGACCGTATGGCCGATAAAGGCCTGCTGCACAAGAACAAGGCCGCTCGCCATAAGAGCCGCCTGAATGGCCGCATCAAGGCCATGGCGTCTTAATCGACGAAAACGTGCTACCTCCCGAGGCCAGTTGAACGGCCTCCGCAAAAAGACCGGCCTCGACGCCGGTTTTTTGTGTCTCGCTTGCACTCCTTCACCTGTCTTTAAAACACCATCGAATTGACACAATTCTGCCAGAATCATCGTATACGGTGGCAGTGTGTTAATTCAGGTGTGAAGGAGAGGGAGAGCAACCATGTTACCTCGTGAACATTATCTCAAGCAGCCGTTTCAAGACCGGGAGCACTTTCCCGCGGGCTTTGAGCACGCTGGCCGGCTATCGAGCAGCCAGGCCCGGCTGATCCGCAAGCACGGCGCCCTGATCATCGCTCTGGGCCGAGGCGAGGTGTCCGACCCCACCGACGAGGATCGCCACCTGCTGAAAGTGATCGCCAGGCAGGCTGCCCCGAAAAACCCCATCGAGCAAGCCTGGCTCAAGTACCTCGCGCTCACCGAAAAAATGGCCGAACTGCGCAAAAGCGCCTAAAGATAATCCGTGGATTGACGCAGCGCGACCTCAAACCCCAGGTCGCGCCGTTTTTGCTCAGGCGCTGTGCCCGACAGCGCCGCCACCACCATCTCCGCCGCCAACACCCCCATCTCATACCGGGGTACCGAGACACTGCTCAGGGAGGGGTTGGTAAAGGCGGACACCTCAAAGTCATTGAAGCCGCAGAGACCCAACTCCGAAGGTACGGAAATGCCCATGCGCTGACTTTCAAACAGGGCGCCAAGGGCAAGATCGTCATTACAGCAAAAAACCGCATCCAGCACTTCGCCCGACTGCTCCATAAGCTTCCTGAAGAGGGTTCCACCCAGCTCGATCGAGGAGGGATGGTCCGTGGTCATCACAAAATTCTTCCAGAAGCGCCCGCGCTCTTCCAGTACGGACTGAAAACCGGCCAGGCGCTGCTTCACGCGCGTGTCCATTCTCGCCCCGATAAACCCGAGCTGACCGTAACCAGCGCCCAGCAAACGCTCCGCCACCGCCTGGCCGGCCTGATAGTGGGAAATCCCCACGTTCATATCCAGCGGCTCTTCCAGCAGGTCCATCATCTGGACAATGGGCATTTTGGCTTTCAACAACAGGCGTTCGCAGGCACGGGTCTGCTCGCCGCCGGTGAGTATCATGGCCTCGGGGGCCTGGCTGAGAAGGGTACGCACCATGCGCTCTTCCTCCAGCGGAGAATAGTGGGTGTCCACCATCACCACTTTGTAGCCCGAGGTGCCGGCCACATCATAGATGCCGCGCAACACGTCGGTGTAAACCACGTTCGAGAGCGAGGGGATCGCCACACCGATGACCTTCGAGCGGGCGGATGCCAGGGAACTGGCGGACTGGTTGGGAATGTATCCGAGCATATCAATTGCCTCCTGCACGGCCTGTCGCGTCGTCGGCGACACTTTATTAGGATGATTTATGACCCTGGAAACGGTGATACCACTGACGCCCGCCGCCCTGGCCACGTCGGTCAGCGTGACGTTGTCATGGTGTTTTTTGCGAGCCCGGGTAGTCACCGTAATACTCCTTTCGAAAAACGTGGAGATTATCACAGCCTTTATGTTTGCGCTAACATTATAAAGGCGTTAGGCTTGCAGCCTGATTCTGCATAGACTGGCGGTATGATTGTCACGGCACCCGCCAGCCGTCGCGTTGCACAGGAGCATTCACCGTGTCCAAGCTGTTTATTCTGATGGGCGTTTCAGGCGCCGGAAAGTCCACGGTGGCCGCCGCTCTGGCCGAACATTTTGGCTATCGGTACCTGGATGCCGACGATTTCCACAGCGATTCGGCCAAGGCCCATATGGCCGCGGGCCACCCGCTGACCGACGACATGCGCGCTCCCTGGATCGAACGCATGTGTACCCACCTCAGAGGCCGCGCGGCGCGGGGGGAGGATTGTGTTCTGGCCTTTTCCGGCCTAAAACGCCACCACCGCGAGCCCCTGCGCCATTGCGACATGGATACCCACTTTCTCTTTCTCGATGGCAATGCGGAGACCATCGCCCAGCGCATGAGCAGCCGCGAAGGCCACTTTATGCCGCCCTCCCTGCTCGACAGCCAGTTCAATGCCCTGGAACGCCCGGGCGCCGACGAGCCCGATGTCGTCCCCATCGATATTCGACCGCCGGTCAGAGACGTTCTGGAGCGGGCTTACCGCGCCGTGCGCGCCATTGAGGGAGCCAACCGCTAGCGCACCCCCACTTCCGCAAACCCCCAGCGACAGGAGATAATAAAAAATGTCTGCCACCTACCTGCTCTCCATCACCGTAATCAGTATCGCGGTGCTGCTGTTTTTGATCATGGCGCTGCGCCTGCAGGCGTTCATCGCCCTGCTGCTGGTCAGCATGGGGGTTGCCATCGCGGCGGGCATACCGCTGCCAGAGGTGGCGGGGGTTATCCAGGAGGGGATGGGCGGCACCCTGGGCTATATCGCCATCGTTATCGGGCTGGGCACCATGATCGGGGAAATTCTCCAGGTCTCGGGCGGCGCCCGCCAAATCGCCAATACCCTGACCCGAAAGGCCGGCCCGGAACGCGCGCCCTGGGCGCTGATGACCCTGGGGCTGATCGTGGCCATCCCCGTGTTCTTCGAAGTGGCGCTGATCCTGTTTATTCCGCTGGTCTACAGCCTGGCCAAACGCACCGGCAAATCCCTATTGTTCTATGGCCTGCCCCTGGTAGCGGGCATCGCCGTGGCCCACTCCTTCATTCCGCCCACGCCCGGACCGGTGGCGGTCGCCTCGCTCCTGGGCGCCGACCTCGGCTGGGTCATACTGGTGGGCCTGATCGCCGGCATTCCCGCCGCCATCCTCGGCGGCATCGTCTTCGGCCGCTACATCGGCAACCGCATTCACACGGTCATGCCCGATACCGCCCACGTCAAAGAAGACGCCGACAGCGACCGTCCCCTGCCCGGCTTCGCACTGGTGATCAGCATCATCCTGGTGCCGTTGATCATGATCCTGCTCAACACCGCCACCAAAACCTGGCTACCGGAAGGCCACGGCTTCGCCCAGTTGATGGCATTCGTCGGCCACCCCTTCACTGCCCTGCTGGTCGCCTGCCTGCTCTCTTTCTACTTCCTCGGCACTCGCATGGGCTTCAGCCGCGATGAGATCCAGCGGGTCGCCACCCGCTCCATGGAGCCGGTGGGGATGATCATCCTGCTCACCGGCGCCGGCGGCGTGTTCGGCAAGGTCCTGATCACCGCCGGCGTGGGCGACGCCCTGGTGGACGCCATGGCCGCCTCCAACCTGCCGGTGGTGCTGTTCGCATTCCTGATCGCCACGGTGGTACGCGTTTCCCAAGGCTCCGCCACGGTATCCATGGTCACCAGCGCCGGCCTGGTCGCTCCTATCGTGGAGGCGGGCAGCTATTCGGATGGCGTCGTGGCCTGCGTCACCATTGCCATCGCCTGCGGCGCGACGGTTCTCTCTCACGTAAACGATTCGGGCTTCTGGCTGGTCAAGCAGTTTATGGGGCTCACCGAACGCCAAACCCTCGCCTCCTGGACAGTCCTGGAAACCATCCTCGGCGTCGTTGGGCTGATCGTTGTGATGGTATTGAGCACTCTGCTGTAGCTTCGAATAATGCTTGGGGAGGGGCGTAGGGTAGACCGGTTGGAAACCCGCCGTGAATACATCCCTGTAGGCTTCTCATCGGCATCCATGCCTCAGAGAGTTTCCAACCGGTCTACCCTACGCCCTGTCACGCTCACTGGAACATAGAAAGCAGCGCGAGAAGTGGAATTACTACGCCCGATCGATGGATTGCGGTTGTCGTTTGGCACTGAGGGCCTCGACGGTGTATACCTGTCGGGGACTCTCTGAGGCATGGATGCCGATGAGAAGCCCCCATGGATGGGTTCACGGCGGGTCCCCGACAGGTATACACCGTCGAGGCCCGGACCCGGATCACAATGCACCTCAACCTTACCGGTATAAATCTTGCAACAGCTACATTAGTAAAGAGAGCCCGCACCCATACCGAAGAGAGAGCCCAGTCTATGACCACCGACTTCCTGTCACTGCCCGAACTCAAAAACAAACTCGGCGCTCTGCTCAACTACCTCTACCCCCACGACAACACCGAAACACTCACCGAACAGTGCCTCGAAGCCATAGGCCCGCGCCTCAACCGCGCCATCGTTCCCCCCGAACAACTCTGGTCCGAACAGGATAGCCTGCTCATCACCTACGGCAACTCCATCCGGACCCCCAACCAAAAACCCCTGGACACCCTGGAGCAATTCCTCCACAAACGCCTCCAGGACACCTTCAGCGCCGTACACATACTGCCCTTCTTCCCCCACAGCTCCGACGGCGGCTTCTCCGTCATCGACTACACCCAGGTTGATGCCGAACTCGGAGAGTGGGAAGACATCGAAGCGCTTGCGCAAGATTTCAAATTCATGGGTGACCTGGTCATCAACCACGTCTCCAGCCACAGCAACTGGTTCAAAAACTACCAGTACGGCAAAGACCCGGGCCGGGACTATTTCGTCGAAGCCAGCCCCCACTACGATCTCTCCATGGTCGTGCGACCCCGCACCAGCCCGCTGCTCCGAACCGTGGAAACCAACGAAGGGCTGAAACACGTCTGGTGTACCTTCAGTCACGACCAGGTCGATGTGGACTTTCGCAACCCCAAAGTGTTGCTGGAATACCTGCGTATCATTGGCCTGTATCTGGATAAGGGAATCCAGTGGCTGCGCCTGGACGCGGTCGCGTTTCTGTGGAAAGAAATCGGCACCTCCTGCATCCACTTGCCGCAGACCCACGAGGTCATCAAACTCGTGCGGCTGTTGATGGAATACAAAAATGCCCACGCGATTCTGATCAGCGAAACCAATGTGCCCAACCGGGAAAACCTGACTTACTTCGGCAACAGCAACGAAGCGCACATGATCTACAATTTCAGCTTCCCGCCGCTGGTCATTCACGCCCTGCTTTCCGGAACCTGCCATTACCTCAAGGGCTGGCTGATGAGCATGCCGCCTTCGCCCATGGGCTGTGCCTATCTGAATTTCATTGCCTCTCACGACGGTATCGGGTTACGTCCGGCCGAGGGACTGCTATCGGACGAGGAACTCACCACCTTCCTGAGCACACTGCAATCGTTCGGCGGACGTATTTCCAGCCGCACGGACCAGGAGGGCAACAGCAAACCCTACGAAGCCAACATCAGTCTGTTCGACGCGTTCAAAGGAACCTATCAGGGAACGGATCGTTGGCAGGAAGCGCGGTTGCTGTGCTCGCAGATCATCATGCTGGCTCTGGAGGGAATTCCTGCGTTTTACCTTCATACCTTGTTTGCCACCCCGAATGACCTGGACAAACTGGAGGCCACTCAGCATAACCGCTCCATCAATCGGAAAAACTGGCATTTGGGGGAATTGGAAGAATTGCTGGACGATCCGGAAACGCCGCAATATCGAATTTTCCGGGAGCTGAAGCGGTTGATCAGTCTGCGCTGCGCGCAACCGGCGTTCCATCCGAACGCCACGCAGTTTACGTTGCATCTGCAAGAGGAAGTGTTTGGTTTCTGGCGGCAGAGCCTGCGCCGGACCCAGAGCATTTTCTGCCTGAACAACCTGAGCGACCGGCCCCAGGACGTGAGCCTGACCAGCATCAATCTGATCAGCACGGATAACTGGCGGGACCTGATCAGTGGCGAGCCCGTCACGGAGTTGTACGGGACTATGACCTTGGCGCCGTATCAGTGTGTTTGGCTGACCAATTATGAGAAGAAGCTTTAAAGGCGGGTTTGGTGGATGGCGGCCTTCGACCCGATTACCGATCGGGGGCCGGAGGGCCATCGCGTCATTTGTCGGGTGGCGCTTCGCTTACCCGACCTACGCGTTATTCGCCTGGTTCGCCCATAGCAAAGCTTGTGCGTAGGTCGGGTAAGCGCCAGCGCCACCCGACATAATTGTTTCTACTTACCGCTGTCTTTTTCCACGGCATCCAATAGTCGCTCGTAAACATCCGGCGCCGCGCTGACCACTCTCGACCAATTGGCCATAAACGGCCGTTCGGTCGGGTCACTCAAAAACTGCTCGCCTGCGCGCATGATGCACTTGGTGAATAGCTCCACGGTGTTTTCCTCCTGGTTGCGATCCAGCGTCATGCCATTGATGACTGCATCGTTGTGGTAGCGATCGATCAGATCCAGCGCCAAGCGATAGTAGCTCGCCTTTATGGTCCGAAACGCCTCCGGCGTGAACACCGTGCCCTTGATCGCCAACTTGCGAAAAAGTGACTTGGAAATGTCGGTACTCATCTTGGACAGCCCACCCTCGGGGTTGTCTTTCGACAGGTCCTGATGTTTGTGATCGTAGGCATCGGCAATGTCCACCTGACAGACGCGCTCGTCCGAGTAGCGCCGGTTCACCTCCGACAAAACCCCAATTTCCAACCCCCAGTCACTGGGAATCCGGATGGAACTGACCACGTCCATGATCATGGAAAATTCGCCCGCCAGCGGGTAGCGGAAGCTGTCGATGAACTCCAGGTAATCATCCCGGCCGAACACTTTTTCCAGCGCACGCACGAGCGGTGAGACCAGCAAACGGCTGACGCGACCGTTTAGCTTGCCGTTCGCCGCCCGGTAATAAAAACCCTTGCAGAAGGCATAGTTGAAGGTCGGGTGCACCACCGGATAAAACAGCTTGGCCACAATGTCCCGCTTGTAGGTCAGAATATCGCAGTCGTGCAGCGCCACCGCTTTGGCCCGGCCCGAGGCCAGCGCATAACCCAGGCAGTACCAGACGTTGCGGCCCTTGCCCAACTCATTGGGCGCCAAACCGTATTCATCCAGCATCTGGTCGATCGCTTTGAGCCGCGGCCCGTCGTTCCACAGAATGTGATGCCGCTGAGGGAGACGAGAGAAGAACTGCTTGGCGTGCTCGAACTCTTCTTCGGTCGCCCGATCCAGACCGATGATGATTTCATCCAGGTAGGTGACTTTACTCAACTCCTGGATAATGTTCTCCAGGGCGGGGCCCTGCAATTCCGAATACAGGCAGGGCAGCACCAGGCACATGGGTTTTTTGTCCCGCCATTCGTTCAGCTCGGCCTCCATGGCTTCCAGTGGACGATCGCCCAGGTTGTGCAACGTCGCAATACGGCCGTTCTGAAAAAAATCACTCATAGTCGTTGTCCTCGTTATCCGGTATCGCCTTTTATCAGCGGTCGATGAGTGTGAGGACCGCCTCGTTCCAGCCGGCGGCGCCCTCTTTTGGTGCAATGTGTGCCTTATTTAGTGCAGGATCCTCCAGGTGTGAGCCATCGCTGTGCGGAATAATCGCCGCTGCATCCACTTGTTTGAGCATGTCCAGGTCATTGGGGCTATCTCCCAGCGCAATACTGAACGGCGCTGCGCCGAAGTGGTGCTGATATCGATTCTGCAAGGAGCGTACCGCATCGCCCTTATCGCACTGTCCCATCACATGATAAAAACGCCCTCCTTTAACAATGCGCAGCTTGTGTTGCTTCAACTGATCCTGAAACGCCGTAAACGCCTCGGGGGTATCGCGCCAGACAACAGGCTCCGACGCCTTGCGCTCTCCGGCGAGCGCGGCCGCCTCCGGGCTCAGGCCGGTGTATTGCGCCACCTCATCCACGGTCATCCAGGCAAAGCCGGTAAAACGGTAGTCGGGCTTGAGCTCGTTGAGCACCGTGAGAATCTGCTCGCGCGGCAGCCCGCGGTAGTCGTAGTAGTACTGATCACTAATGGAACGCGGGTCCGCCTCAATGCCAAGGGAGGCCAACAACGGCTCGGGAATCAGGATCAGACTGCCGTTCTCGCACACCAACGGGTCGGTGTTGCCCAGCTCCCTCCGCAACGCCAGCATTTCCACATCGGTCTTGCTGGAGACCAACATCAGGGGAATTTTTCGTTCCCGCAGCGTCGCCAGAGCCGGTTTGGCGGCCGACCAGTCATAGTCGTGGTGGTTCAGGAGCGTGCCGTCCAGGTCGGTAAACACGATGATGGGTCGCTTCATAACTTGGTTCCTCTCAGGACGGAAATCCGCTCGACCCGGTGCGCCGGGTTCAGGGAAAGCACCAGATCGGCCCGTTCCGGCATTTCCGCGAGTATCCATCGGGTCAGACGTTCATAGTGGTCGATAAAGCGTCGTAACTGGGCCGAGGCCATGAGACCGGAGGTGTCCTCACCCTTGGCCTTCATTTTCCGGGCCAGCGCCTCCTCCTGCTCCGAGCGCCACTGATAAACCTGTTCAAAGGAAGGCGCCTTGAGCATCAGCAGATGGTCCATCTGGGAAAACAGCGCCTCATACCCTTTCAGCTGTTCGTTCACATAACGGCGCCAGCGCCCGTCTGGGTCTTCCGTGCGCTCCAGGTCGTTCATGGGCTCGGTCAGGGCCGTGTCCGGCTGGGCGCGCGCGCCCACGCACCAACCCTCGAATACCACCAAGTGGGGACGCCCCTGCCAGGGTTCCCACTGCTCCGGGGGGCGACGGTCGTCCCGCGCCTTGTCGAATCGGGGAATACTCAACTGGGTGGCCGAACCGGCTTCCGCCAGGTCCGACAGCAACTGCAGGCCGAGTTTCACATCGTGGGTGCCGGGCACACCTCGGGTCGCCAACAAGGGGTGGACCTCACCCGCCAGCTCCGCCCGTTCCTCCCGGGTCAGATAGAGGTCGTCTATGGACAGGCGACACACGCTGAACCCGCGTAACTCAAGCATATGGGCGATGACTTCGGCGGCCGTGGATTTGCCCGTGCCCTGGGCGCCGTTGATGCCCAGCACCATTGGTTGCTCGAGGGTCGGCAGCCGGCGCGCCAGCCGTTCAGTCAGGGGCCCATAGACACTGGCAAGGTGCCCGGTAATGTCTTCAGGCAATGACAGCTCAAGCGCCAGGGCCGGCAGGTCCACCGGCGCCTCTCGGCCGAATACGCCCCAATCCTCCAGCAGTGCCGTGGGCCACAGAGAGGGATCAGGAGACAGTTCATTCATGGTGAAAGTCCTTATTGGGTTGATCGCTTGCATGAGTCTTTCAACTCAGAGACTACTCTCAGTTCAGACACTAGCCTGAGCATAGCAGTGCAGGAATCAGGCCACCGTATCGAAAGCGGATATTGACCAATACCTGAGATTACTGTAATTTCAGTAATTACTGAAATTTCTGGAGTACCTCTCATGGTCGAACCGCTAACCCCTATGATCCAGTCCTGCGTGTTGCACTTTGGCGAAATGGGCAGCCGCTGGGGCATCAACCGCACGGTGGGCCAGATGTACGCCCTGCTGGTGCTGAGCGAGGAGCCCCTGTGCGCCGACCAGATTGCCGGGGCTCTGAGCTTCTCCCGTTCCAATGTCAGTATGGGACTCAAGGAACTACAATCCTGGGAGTTGGTCCGGCTGCAACATATACCGGGTGAGCGCAAAGAGTTCTATTCGGCGCCCGATGACGTCTGGGAGATCGCCAAGACCCTGATTGAGCAGCGTCGCAAGCGGGAAATCGACCCGACCCTGTCCACGCTGCGCGGGCTCTTGCTGGAGCAGCCCGCCAACCGCAAAGAGGAGTACGCCCAGGCGCGGATGCGCGACATGCATGAAATGATCGAAATGCTTACCCAGTGGACCGTGGAAATCCAGCGGCTCAACCAGAGCAACCTGAAGAGCCTGTTAAAGCTCGGCGGGAGTCTGGGTAAGGTATTGGATATGAAGGATCGGTTTTTGAAGTAGGTATTAGTGGCTTCGCACCAACGACCAGTTACGGCGGATACGCTGCGCTTATCCGCCGCCACCTGAACCAACGAGGTACCAACAATGGAAACCCTGTTGTTATCGCGCATCCAATTCGCCGCGAATATCAGCTTTCACATTCTGTTTCCCACCATCACCATCGCCCTGGCGTGGTTTCTGTTTTATTTCAAGGTTCAGCACAACCGCACCGGCGAGGAAGTCTGGATGCGGGCCTACCGGTTCTGGGTAAAGGTCTTTGCCTTGAGCTTCGCCCTGGGTGTGGTCAGCGGCATTACCATGTCGTTCCAGTTCGGGACCAATTGGCCCGGCTACATGGGCACCGTGGGCAACATCGCCGGACCGCTATTGGGGTACGAGGTGCTGACCGCCTTTTTTATGGAGGCGACGTTTCTCGGCATCATGCTGTTCGGGATCAACCGGGTGTCCAACCGGGTACACACCATCGCGACCTTTCTGGTGGCGGTCGGCACCAGTCTGTCGGCTTTTTGGATCCTGTCCCTGAACTCCTGGATGCACACCCCGACCGGCTTTGAAATGCGCGACGGCGTCGCTTTCCCCGTGGATTGGCTGGCCATCATTTTCAACCCCTCCATGCCTTACCGTCTCCTGCACATGATGGTGGCTTCCGGCCTGACTGCGGCCTTTCTGATGGCGGGGCTGTCGGCGTACCGGCTGCTCAAGGGAGACCACAAACCCGCCCCCCGGCTTACATTGAAAACCGCGGTTTACGCCGCGGCGCTGCTGATCCCGCTCCAGATCCTGCTGGGGGATCTCCACGGCCTGAACACATTAAAGCATCAGCCGGCAAAAGTGGCCGCCATGGAGGCACTCTGGGAGACCGAGAAAGGGGCGCCGCTGGTGTTGTTCGGCATTCCCGACGAGGAGCAGAAGCGCAACCACTTCGCCCTGGAAATTCCCGGCGGCGCCAGCTTTATCCTGACCCATGATTGGCAGGGAGAGGTGAAAGGCCTGAACGAATTCAAGGGGGAGCATCCACCGGTCGCGCCGGTATTCTGGGGGTTTCGCATCATGGTGGGGCTCGGCATGCTGATGCTGGCGGTGGCCTGGGTGGCCGGAACCATTCTCTGGCGGCATAACGCTTTACCGAACTGGATGCTGCGCGTTTTGGTCGGCATGAGTTTTTCCGGCTGGGTCGCCACCCTTGCCGGTTGGTACGTCACCGAAATCGGCCGACAACCTTACCTCGTGACGGGGCTACTGACCACCGAGGAGGCCGTCACTGCCGTGCCCCCGGGCAACGTCGGCATATCACTCGCCATTTACCTTACGCTGTACGCAGTGTTGCTGGTCGCCTACATCGCCACCTTGTTCCTGATAGCCCGCAAAGCGGTACAGGTTGATCGCAATGAAGAAGTGGAAACCCTGCAGGACCGCTACAACCCCATGAACACTAACGAAGGAGGAGCCTACTGATGGTGACCGGAGAAGCCTATTGGCTACCCTTTACTTTCTTGGCTTTGATGGGACTGGCGTTTTTGATCTACGCCATTCTCGATGGCTACGATCTCGGCGTTGGCATCCTGTTACCACGCGATTCCGAGGCGCAACGCGATACCATGATTGCCTCCATCGGCCCCTTCTGGGACGCGAATGAAACCTGGTTGGTGCTCGGGGTCGGCATCATTCTGATCGCCTTTCCCATGGCCCACAATGTGATTCTGTACCAGCTGTATATCCCCGTTACCTTCATGCTCGCTGGATTAATCCTGCGCGGGGTCGCGTTCGACTTTCGAGCCAAAGCGCCGGTGGACCACAAAGGCCGGTGGGACCTGGCGTTCTGGAGCGGCTCGCTTCTGGCGACGCTCTCCCAGGGCTATATGCTCGGGTTGTACGTCATGGGCTTTGAGGAATCAGTCGCGGCCTACGCCTTCGCCATTCTGAGCGCGGTGTGCGTGACCGCCGGCTACAGCCTCATCGGGGCCGCCTGGCTGGTGATGAAAACCGAGGGTGAGCTTCAGGCCCGCGCCGCGGTGTGGGCTCGCCGCTGCGCCTGGCTGATGGGACTCGGACTGGTGGCGGTGTCAGTGGTCAACCCGCTGATCAGCGAGCGGGTTTTCGACAAGTGGCTGGGCGGCGGTACGGCGCTGTTTCTGCTACTGATCCCAGCCCTGTGTTTTGTGCTGTTCCTGGTCAACGACCGATACCTGGCAAACTTTCCCTATGAAAATGACTTCGGGTGCTGGATTCCCTTCGCCAGCACCATCGGGCTCTTTGTATTGGCCTATTCCGCACTGGCCTACAGCTTCTTTCCCTACGTGGTACCGGAACAGCTGACGTTCTGGGAGGCCGCCAGCGCCCCCGAATCCCTCTGGTTTATCCTGATCGGGGTCATCATCGTTCTGCCGGCGATTATCCTCTATACCCTCTTTGCCTACCGGGTGTTCTGGGGCAAGGCCAGGGAGCTGAACTACTATTGAACCCACCCGCGGTTCCGTTCAGCGGGCGTAGCGCTTGACGTTACGCCCGCCGCTTTTTATTGTTGGCAGGCTGATAACACCTCATAAAAAACGAAAGGAAGAGAAACGGATGCAAGACGCACACGACCTCAAGTTGATGCTGGACTCGCGGGTACCGCTGGTGGTGATAGAAACCCACGAGGAAAACAAAACCATTACGCTGCTCCAAAGCGTCGCTCGCGATAAAAACCGGACGCTCTATCGCTGGTCGGTGACCGACGGGCTCACTCAACTGGGGTTCGGCCCGCAGTTGGTGCCCAACAAACGGGAGCATCAGGACCCGAGCGAAGTGCTTGAGCACATCAAGCAGGCGCAGACCCCGGGCATCTACCTCTTGTGTGATCTGCATCCCTATCTGACCGATCAACCCCACAACGTCCGCCTGCTGAAGGATATTGCACTGAACCACGGCCAGGTATCTCATGCCGTGATTCTGCTCAGCCACCGTCTGAACCTGCCCCCGGAAATCCGTCGGTACAGCGCCTCCTTCCGGCTGTCGCTGCCCAGCGACGAGCGCATTCTGGCGATCATCCGCGAGGAGGCCCGCCACTACGCCGAGCAGAACGGACAAAAGCGCATCAAAACCGACAACAAGACCCTGCGCCGCTTGATGGCCAACCTTCAGGGGCTGTCCACCAGCGACGTCCGCCGGTTGGTGCGCATCGCCATCTGGCAGGACGGCGCCATCACCGAGGAAGACCTTCCGGTGGTCAATGAAGCCAAGTTTGCCCTGCTGGATATGGGCGGGGTCATGAGTTACGAATACGAAACGGCGGACTTCTCCCAGGTGGCCGGGCTCGACAACCTGAAGCAGTGGCTGAACGCCCGGGCCAAAGCGTTCCACAGTCGCGACCCCGGGGTGGAACAACCGCGTGGCATTCTGTTACTGGGCGTTCAAGGTGGGGGCAAAAGTCTCGCCGCCAAAGCCGTGGCCGGCACCTGGAATTTGCCCCTGCTGCGCCTGGATGTGGGGGCGCTGTACAACAAATACCATGGGGAAACCGAGCGCAATTTGCGTGAGGCTCTGGCCATGGCCGACGCCATGGCACCCTGCGTGCTTTGGCTGGATGAAATCGAGAAAGGAATGGCTCAGGGCAACAGCGATGATGGCACCTCGCGGCGAATGCTGGGCACATTGCTGACCTGGATGGCGGAGCGGAAAAACTCGGTGTTTTTCACCGCCACCAGCAACGACATCAGTCAACTGCCACCGGAGCTGATCCGCAAAGGTCGGGTGGATGAAATCTTCTTTGTCGACCTGCCTGACAAGACGGTTCGCCAGGCAATTTTCGAGATCCACCTGCGCAAGCGCGAGCTGGACCCTGGCCTGTTTGAGCTGGCGCAATTAAGCGAGGCAAGCGAAGGGTTTTCCGGGGCGGAAATCGAGCAGGCCATTGTGGCGGCCCGCTACGGATCCGGTCGAGACGGCATCACGACCGAGTGTATTCTGAGGGAAATCGCCAACACCAGCCCTTTATCGGTGGTGATGGCGGAGAAGTTACAGCACCTGCGTCAGTGGGCGGCGGAGCGAACCATTCCGGCCTAACTCCCTGCGCCCGGCTGCTCACGCTTGTGAGGTTTCGCCCGGACGTAGAGCGTCCGGTGCACCCGGGCGACCAGCAGCCCGTGCTCGTCGACCACGTCAATCGCAAAATTTGGCAGGTATTTTTTGCCGTCGACCGTATGGGCGCGAATGCGCTCAAGCGTCGCCTCTTCGAGCACAAACACGGCTTTTACCGCGCCACGACCGGGCGCAATAAAATCGATGTGGGCGCTCTTGTCCCAGACGAAGTAATCCCGCCCCAGGTTGTACACCAGCATCAACATGTACCAGGGATCGGTCATCGCAAACAGACTCCCGCCGAATTGCGTGCCGACAAAATTTTTGTTGTAAAAGCGCAACTTCAAAGAGACTTCAATACGGCGAAAATCCGGACTGATATGCGTCGCCTTGATGCCGGTAAAAAACAGCGGCGGCCAGAAATTAACCAGCCGACGAACCCACTTCCAACTCATCATGGGCGCTCCCTCAGCTGTCCATCAAGACCAGGTTGTCCCGGTGCACCAGCTCGTCATCGTCTTTGTAGCCCAGCAGGTTGAGAATATCACTGCTGGGCCGGCCAATGATTTTCCGGGCTTCCTCGGCGTTGTAATTCACCAGCCCACGGGCCACTTCCTCGCCGGAGGCGGTGGTGCAGACCACCATATCGCCTCGGGTAAATTTACCTTTCACGGCCTTCACGCCCACGGGCAAGAGACTTTTGCCGCTGTTTCGAAGCACGTGCACGGCGCCCTCGTCCAGCACCAGCGTGCCACGGGTCTGAAGCTGGCCTGCAAGCCAGCGCTTGCGTGCTGCCTGGGGTTCCTGGGCCGCATGCAGTAATGTCCCCAGGGGCTCACCGGTTCGGGCCCGCACCAGCGCCCGTTCCGTGCGGCCTCCGAGAATCAGCGTGTCCGCGCCCGAACGGGCTGCCACCCGGGCCGCACGCACTTTGGTCAACATGCCGCCACGGCCCAGGGCGCCTCCACCTCCGGCCATGGCCTCCAGGGAAGGATCGTCCGCAGAGAGTTCGGGCAACAGCCTGGCGTTGGGGTTGGAGCGCGGATCACTGTCAAACATGCCCGCCTGGTCGGTCAGAATGACCAACAACTCGGCCTCAATCAGGTTGGCGACCAGCGCCCCCAGGGTGTCGTTGTCGCCGAAGCGGATTTCGTCGGTCACCACGGTATCGTTCTCATTCACCACCGGCACCACGCCCAGATCGAGCAGCGTACGCAGGGTCGAGCGGGCGTTGAGGTAGCGCTGGCGGGAAGACAGGTCGTCGTGGTCCAGCAATACCTGGGCGGTGTGCAGATTGAACGCCTGAAAGGCGGTTTCGTACGTTTGCACCAGCACCATTTGGCCCACGGCGGCGGCGGCCTGCAGCTGATGCACGGCGGTGGGCCGGCGATGCCAGCCCAGACGGGTCAGCCCGGCGGCCACCGCGCCAGAGGAAACCAGCACCAGCTCAATGCCTTCCTTGCGCAGCTCGGCCATCTGCGCGACCCAGTCATTAATGGCCGTCACATCCAGGCCACGCCCGTCGTTGGTCAGCAGGGAACTGCCAATTTTGACGACCCAACGCCGCGTGGTGGTTACCGAACTTCTGTCTGTCATGCTGAGCTGTTCCGCTGGTTGTGTTTGCTGGCCACAGAGTTACCGGACGTATTCTACTTCGACATCGTAATCGTCGTCATCGAAGTCGTCATCGTCATCCTCCCCCTTGCGCTCCGAGCGACGCCGCAGGCGAAGCTCCTCAATGCGCTCGCGCACTTCCGCCGCCATATCTGCCTGGAACTTGGATTCGCGCTCCCGGGCTTCGTCGCTATCGGCTTCGGTTTCCCAGATGTTTTCCAGGTGCGTCATGATCTGACCGCACAGCGGTTCGGTACCGGTCCGCTGCAGGGCAGAAATGCGGTATACAGGTCCGTCCCACTCGAGCTTGTCGACCAACGCCTGACAGTGCTCTTCGGCTTCGGCCGCCGGCAGAAGGTCGATCTTATTGAGCAGCAACCAGCGCTCTCGCGTGGCGAGAGTCGGACTGAAGCTCTCCAGCTCTTTGGTGATGGTACGTATTTGCTCGGCCGGATCGGAACCGTCCGGTGGTGCCATGTCGACGATGTGAAGCAGCAGTCGACAGCGGGTCAGGTGCTTGAGAAAGCGAATCCCCAGACCCGCTCCATCGGCGGCGCCTTCGATCAGCCCCGGAATGTCGGCGACCACAAAGCTGCGATGCTTCTGCACCTTGACCACACCGAGGTTGGGCACCAGGGTGGTAAAGGGATAATCGGCTACCTTGGGCTTGGCGGCGCTGATGGCGCGAATAAAGCTGGATTTACCGGCGTTGGGCATGCCCAGCAGACCTACGTCGGCCAGAACTTTGAGCTCCAGCTTGAGGTTGCGCATTTCGCCTTCGGAGCCGTCGCTGGTCTGCCGGGGGGCGCGGTTGACGCTGGATTTGAACCGGGTATTACCCAAGCCGTGGAAGCCACCCTGGGCGACTTTGAGCCGCTGGCCCACTTCGGTCAGGTCGCCGAGCTGTTCGCTAGTGTCGCTGTCGATGACGGTGGTGCCGACGGGCACGGGGAGCAGTAGATCTTCGCCTTTGCTACCCGTGCAGTTTTTGCTCCCGCCTTTTTCCCCGTTCTGTGCCCGGTAGCGGGGCTGGAAGCGGTAGTCAATGAGGGTGTTCAGGCTTTCGTCGGCGACGAGGTATACACTACCGCCATCGCCGCCATCGCCCCCGTCGGGGCCGCCTTTGGCAATAAACTTTTCCCGCCGGAAGCTCAGGCAGCCGTTGCCACCTTTGCCCGCTTCGACGTGAATGGGCGCTTCATCTACAAATTTCACTTCACTACTCCCGACAGAATCTATCTAACGAACAACAAAAAAGCCCCATCGACAGTGCGACAGGGCTTTTCCGAAGTGTGTTTCCGCCCGAAGGGCGGAAAACCGCTTAGCAAACCGTCTTAGGCGCTTTCGACGCTGACGTACCGGCGGTTCTTCTCACCTTTGACCTCAAATTTCACCCGGCCTTCGGCCTTGGCGAACAGAGTGTGGTCCTTGCCAATACCCACGTTCACACCGGGGTGGAACTGAGTGCCGCGCTGACGAACAATAATGCCGCCAGCCGGGATGGCCTGGCCACCAAAGACTTTAACGCCGAGGCGTTTACTTTCGGAATCGCGCCCGTTGCGCGTACTACCACCCGCTTTTTTGTGAGCCATTGTCTAAACTCCTCTTAACCTTTGATTCCAGTGATTTTCACTTCAGTGAACCACTGACGGTGCCCCTGGCGCTTCATAGAGTGCTTGCGGCGACGGAATTTGATGATTTTCACTTTATCACCACGGCCATGATTAATGACCTCGGCGGTGACTTTGGCGCCATCGACAATGGGCGCACCCACTTTAACGTCGTCACCATTGGCAACCAGGTAGACCTTATCGAATTCGATGGTGTCACCGGTGGCCACTTCGATTTTTTCCAGCTTCAGGGTTTCCCCTTCCACGACGCGGTGCTGTTTGCCACCACTTTCAAAGATTGCGTACATAATTGCTCCAAAGACTCTGTTTGGACGACACGAAGCAGCGTCGGGCGCTTTCCGGGGCTTGCGTCGTAGGTTTTCTCCGGGGCCCACAGCGTGGGAGGGCCTCAAGGGGCGGCGATTGTAAGCGAAACAGCCCCCGATGGCAAGCGCCTAAGGGCGCTTTCCCCGGCGCGGCGCGCGCTCATTTCAAATCCGGCCCAAAGGGCACTTATTTCAAATACCGGGCCAACGCCAACCCCTGACGTTTGACGTTTTCCACAAACAGGCCGGCTACGCGCATGGCGCCCGCCCGCTGAAGGTGGGTGTTGTCGTCCTTTCCTTCCGGCAGGTTGGCGTAGTCCCCGGGGGCGATCTGCATATAGATGTCGGCTGAACCGTCCACGCCAGCGTCCACCAACATCTGCCGGGTCATGATGTTCATATCCACCAAAGGCACGTTGTGCTCGTACGCCACGGCGCGGGTCGCATCCGGATACTGCCCCAGGGTCGCCTCAGGCTGACCGTTCTCATCAAAGGCCCGGCGGCGGATGGAGGTGACCAGAATGGGATGCCCACCCTGGGCCCGGACTTCCTCCACCATTCGCTCCAGATTGCGGCGGTAGTCAGTCCAGGCGGCGGCATAACGGGTTTCGTCGTAGTCTTTCTGGTCATTGTGGCCGAAGCCGATGACGACGAAATCTCCAGCTTCCAACGAGTCCAGCACCGCCTGCCAACGCCCTTCGTCGATAAAACTCTTGGTGCTGCGACCATTTTTGGCATGGTTTTCAACTTCAATGCCAGCGGTCAGGTACTCGGGCAGCATCTGGCCCCAGCCGTGCTCCGGGTACTTGTCCTGAGGCTGATCCGCCATGGTGGAGTCCCCCACAAGAAACAAGGTCGGCGTACTCTGGGGTTCGGTCTCAGGCTGGGTCGCACAACCGATCAGGAAAGCGGCAATAGCGCCCAGAGCGGCGCCTCGCTTGCAAAGGGTCATCAACGTGTTCGACAACATCATAAATTTCTCTCAGGTCAATCCGGTTACTTTAGAGGGCGATCACTCGCCAGCGTTCAAAAAGTCGTTAAAACGAAGCCAGTCCGCCGCCGCTTCGGGCCAGTTGGACGCGGTACCCTGGTCCGGCAACAAACCGAAGCCGTGGCGGTCGGTCTGGTAGATATGTAATTCCGACTTGGGGCTGTGGGGCAACGCCGCCTGATACAGCATCAGGCTATTTTGCACCGGTACGCTGCCGTCCTCATTGCCATGAACCAGGAACAGCGGCGGTAGGCCCGGTTCCGCCTGATGTTCCAGCGAGTGCTCGCGCCGCTGCTCGTCGGTCGGGTTTTCCCCCAACAGCGCATGAACCGAACCCTCGTGGGCGTAGGGTTTTTCCAGAGTGGCGACCGGATAGAGCAGCATCGCGAAATCCGGCCGTGCGCTCACCCGCCCCCAAGGATCGTCAGACAGCGAGTCATGGGTAAAATCAGAGCGCAGCGCCACACTGCCGGCCAGGTGTCCCCCGGCGGAGAACCCGAGCACGCCGATCCGTTTAGGGTCCAGGCCCCAGGTGGCGGCATGGGTGCGCACGTAACGCACCGCCCGCAGACCGTCGAGCAAGGGCGCCGGATGGCCGTACTCCTGCAGGCGATATTTGACCACAAAAGCAGCTACCCCCAACTCGTTCAGCCACTTCACTGCCTGCATGCCTTCCTTGTCGTAAGCGAGACGGACATAGCCACCGCCGGGGTAGATCACCACGGCGGCGCCGTTGGGGTTATCGGGCCAATAAGGGGTCAGGCTCGGGTTATCCACCTGGACCACGCGGCCGTTTTCAACGCGCTCCCGATCCGGCGATACCGGCGCCTGCTCCGGCCAGAGCCGGAGGGATTCTGTCGGGCGTTCGCTCTCGGCCGCGCCGGCCATCACTGAGAACATCACCAATGCGGCCATCCACACGAGGCGAATTGGCCTACCGGCGCTTTTTATCATTGCTTTTTCTCTCATCACTCTCTCCCTCTGACTATTGGTTTTTCTGTTTGGGAGCAGTGAGGATACCATATTGACCATGGCCCCCCGCAGACGCGCACTGCTAGCGGGCGATTGAGGGGGCACACTGGTCAATTTGGTGCAACCGCGGCCGGCGAGCGTTTTGCCCCAGGTCATCCCACAAGACCGGACCGCGACTGTTGTCGCCTTATCATAAAAACGTGAAAAATTAATAGGTCCACGTCTTTAAAAGTGGCGCGTGTGAGTTCCTCCTCAAAAACCTAAAAAAAATGGGGTTTATCCCCACTTTGCCAACCACTCCGCCCCCTCCTTGTGAACCGGTTCCATCAAACACCCCACACCTTTATATACGATGGCGCCACTTGGGAGAGCGCCAACATGATGACGCTCAAGGAGTTTCGGTGGAAACTGACTCATAGATTGTCAATTTTTCAACACCACCCGGTCACCTACCCCACAGAGTTTTCTGCGCGCTACGTTGCCCACCCGCGGTGCAAGTCGCTTGGGTAAACCGCGGGTGCGCTGGCGGTCCGCATTCAAGCCCGCGTATCGCCCAGCCACAGAAAAGCAATCACCAAAGAACATAAAAGCCTGTTGGTTTCACAAGGCGAAACACACTGTCTTTCACGAGACTAAGCGGAAGGAACTATGGCCAGTTTGCAGCACGCGTCATTGTCAGCCACAAAAATACTGTCAAAACCCATTCTCACCATTGCCCTTGTTCTGGGCTTGGCGGCTTGCGGCGGAGGTGATCCCGAGTTCAACGATCAACCCACTGAGACGAACTCGGATGACGGAGCCCAAAGCTCTGCAACGCAGTCCAGCGCTCCTGGTGGCGAAAACCCACCGACCGATAATCCTCAAACGCCCACTACCCCGGGCGGTTCCGGGAACCAGTCTTCCAGTGAGCCAGCCACCCCCCCGGTCGCCGGGCCCACCTTTGATGTGCAGGAGGCCGAACACCTGTACCAGGCCCAGTGCGCGAGCTGTCACGGTGACGCCGGCGCGGGCGGACTCGGCGGGCAATTAAAAACCTGCAGCACCTGCGACAACACCACCATGCTGACTCGCCGCATCGCGGATACCATGCCGTTGAGCGAGCCAGCCCTGTGCGGCAATGACTGCGCGACGTTGCTCGCCAGTTACATTCAAAGTGATTTCCCCAAGCCCGGCAGCGGCGGCGGGCAGTCCAGTGAGGCCAGCAGCACGGAATCCTCTACCGCTGCTTCCTCTCAAAGCAGCGGCGACATTATTGTGCCTCCGCCTCAGCAGTCTTCCAGTGCCAGCACACCGACGACACCCCCGACCAGCTCTTCGAGCTCCGAGACTCAGTCCTCCAGTGCGCCTCCGCCCCAAAACTCCAGCAGTGCCGACACCGCCAGCAGCTCTCAGGGCAACAGCAGCTCCGAAGGGTTACAACAGTCTTCGGACAATTCGCAATCCTCAAGCAGCGGGGCGAGCGCCTCAAGCTCAGCCCCAACGGGCAACGTGCTGGCTGGCAAAACCCACTACACCAATAATTGCACGAGCTGTCATGGCGCCAGCGGCAATGGTTTCTTTTTTCTGGACGCGACCAAAAACGAATACTGGCACTCCTCCGGCGAACAGCCACAACCGCTGGCCCAATACATCGCCGCCTGGATGCCCGAAGGCGGCGCAGGCGCCTGTACCGGCAGCTGCGCCGATGACGTTGCCGCCTATATTCGCAGTTGGAATGCAAGCAGCAGCGCCTCGTCTTCGAGCAGCCCCAGCGCCCCGAATGGCTCGAGTTCAAGCGCCGTTTCAAACAGCTCAAGCGCTACCAATAGCTCCTCTTCCGCCTCTCAAAGCAGTGCGGGCAACCAGTCCAGCGCGCAAGGCAACAGCAGCTCATCCAGCAGCCAACCCTCCCCGGGTATTCCGGGCGACTGCGATGTAGCCTATGGCCCTCGCGCCATCCGTGTTCTCACGCAGAAAGAGTACGTCAACTCCGTGCGAGACCTCACCGGCGTCGACGTACTGGCCGATCTCGGTCGCAGCGTTTACGACGCCTTGCCCGCAGACAACAAGGTCAACGGCTTTTCCAATAATGTGATGGCCAGTATCGAGAGCGGCTCACTGCAATCCTATAGTCTGGTGGCTTCCCGCATTGCTGACTTCCTCGCCGAGCAAAATTTCGAGGGTGTGATTGACTGCGCCGGTATGGAAGCCGAACAGTGCGGCGCCAACCTGGTGGATGACTTCGGCTTCCGCGTCTTCCGGCGGCCACTGACCGATAGCGAACGCATTGCCTTCCAGGAAATGTTCACCGCTGAATACACCGGTGGTGACGTGAAAGAGGGGTTGAAGCTGGCTATTCGCACCATGCTGACCTCGCCCCACTTCCTGTACCGCAGCGAGACCGGCATTTCCGTGGATGAGCTCGAAAACGGTACCTCCGAGCCCCAATACGAGCCCGACGGTCAGGTCACCACCTTTATCGACAACACCGCGCCGGAGACCATTGCCATCTATGGGCAAAGCGGCCACGGCATTCAATATACCGGCGATAACCTGATCGAAGTGGTGGTACGCGGTACGCAGGGCGACCAAGGACTCTGGCCAACCATGCGTGTCGGCACCAACGATCAGGAAATCGCCACGGTGCTGGTGGACCACAGCTACAACAAAACCTACCGCTTCCGGGTGGAAGAACTCACGGGTCAGCACTACACCGCCGTGGCCAACCAACAAGTGGGGGCAGACCGAGAGTACGAGGGCGGTCACGACCTGATTGTCAGCCGCTTCCAGGTCTCGGGCGTTCGCCTGGTGGAACCGGAACTGCCGGCGGCGCCATTGGATTCCGATGCTTACGTGTTGACGCCTTACGAATTGGCTTCATTTCTCGCCTTTACGTTTACTGGCAGCACACCAGACCTGGAATTGCTGCAAGCCGCCCGCAGCGGCGAGCTTTCCAATCGCGCACAGATCGAAGTGCAAGTGGATCGGCTGCTCGATACGCCGCAAGCGCGGGTGAAGTTTGGCGATTTCGCCGCGCAGTGGCTGCGCACCGACCGGGTGATTGACCAGATTAAAGACCCGGAACTCTACCCGCAATTCACCACCGACGTGCGCGAAGCCATGGCCCAAGAGGTGAGGGCCGTCTTCAACCACGTGGTTCTTGATGAGGGCGAACCCTTCACCGCTCTGTACGACGGGGATTTCACGTTCGTGAACAACGCCCTGGCCAGCTTCTACGGCTTAAGTGGCGTCAGCGGTACCCAACTGCAGAAAGTCACGGGTGTAGTCAGCCGCGCAGGCCTGGTCACCTCCGGCGCCTTCCTGACGGTCAACGCCCATGAGCAGGAGACCGCTCCGATTTTGCGCTCCACCTACGCCCGGCGCGCCTTCCTTTGCCACGATGTCCCGGCGCCACCGACCGGCATTTCCCTGAGTGGTGAAGACGTGGACGCGGTGCGCGAGGAACAGATCGCGGCCTGGGAAGCCTACCTTGAGGCCAACGGCGGACTCGCCACCAGCCGCAAGAAGTATGAATTCCAGACCTCGGCGCCGCTGTGCCAGACCTGCCACGAGGAAATGATCAACCCCCTCGGCGGCGGCTTTGAAGACTTCGACGCGGTGGGGATGCCGCAGACCGTCGACTACAACAATCTGATTGTCGAATTCGACGGGGTGCTACACGGCGTGACCAGCGTCAACGACGGCCAACAGATTTCCTTCGAAGGGGCCAAGGACTTTGCGCACGCCATTGCCGGGCTGGACGTTACTCGCCAGTGCTTTATCGACAATATGTTCCGCCTTGCCCTGGGCACCGGCGCCAAGCATTTCGACTACGCCATTCCGAGTATCACGCTCTCGGACGAGGAGCGTTCCAGCTACAGCTGCGAAGCCCAGCAACTCGACCAGATCATGACCGAGAGTGACAACAGCACTCGCGCACTCCTCAAGGCCATCGGCGGCATGGACAGCGTGCGCTACCGCAAGAACGTCAACCGATAGCGAGCCGACTGAATCAGAGAGGAATTACCATGGAATACGAGAAACAGTACGCACTACACAGCCGTCGGCGCTTTCTGAAATTTCTGGGCACGACCGGTATTTCACTGTCCGCGCTGCAGGCCACCTCACTCGGGGCCGGGCTGCTGCTCGGCCGACAGGCACAGGCCCAAGGGGCAGAGACGCGCCGGGTGATTTTCGTCTACATTCCCGACGGCACGCCGGGGGGCGCCTCTCAGTCGTTCCTTCCCAGTGACGACTTGACGCTGCAGCGCTGCTCCACGCCATTTGAGTCGGTTAAAGACCAATGCATCTTTTTCCGCGATACCGAAATTGTCGGCGGCGGCGGCCACGGCCTGACCCAACGCGTGCTCGGCGCCTTCGCCCCCGGCGTCAAGGGCACGCTCGATCTCGCGCTCGAAGGCGTGGTGGGCGCGACATCACCGGTGGCCTCGCTACGCCTGGGCATTCGTTCCCGGGGCGTGGACCCGATTTCCGCCCGAGGCTACGCCGGTGTCACCGACTTTCAGGACAACCCGCGCTCGGCGTTCGACCGGCTGTTCGGCGGCACGGTGGACACCAGCCCGATTGGGGAGCGCCGGGAAAAGAAACTGCTGGAGATTAACCGGCTGGCCCTTCAAAGCATTCAGAGCCGGCTCGGCCAGTATGAGCGCGAACGACTGGAACAACACCAGGAGGGCATTGCCAAGCTGAACGCCGATATCGAAAACGCCGCCAACGGCGCCGCGCCACCCGGATGCCTGAACCCGACGTTCAACCCGGACGGATTGTCGGAAGTCATGACCGATGACGCCTTCACCGAACAGTTTGCCCTGCAAACCGAAAATGTGGTGCTGGCGATGAGCTGCAACATCACCCGCGTCGCCACCATGCAGATGGGAACGCACCAGGCGGATTTCAGCGTGAACAATATCGATGGCGATTACCACGGCTCCATTCACAGCGGCAACGCGGCCTGGTACGAAGAGTATCGTACCTACTTCTCCCAGCGCGTCAGCCATTTGATTCAGCGCCTCGCCGAAACCGACGCGCCCGAAGGCGGCAAACTGATCGACAGCACGCTTGTGGTTCAGATAACAGACATGGGCAATGGCGACGCCCACACCGGCACCGACGCGCCCTACATGATGGCGGGCGGCGGCTCCGCCGTCAGACGCGGTCGGGTGGTCACCGCCGGCAACCACCATCAGTTGCTCGATACCGCGGCGGAATACATGGGCGTCTACGGGGTGATCCCCGCTTACAGCGACAGCCCGGCCGAAGGCATTCTCAGCTGATTACGACAACAACGACTCACAAGGAAACGACAATGAAACGATTTTCTCTATCACTGACCGCCCTGGTCCTTGGACTTTTCCTGGCCACCTCGGCACACGCATTGGAACCGGGCAGCGAAGCCCCGGGCTTCTCCCTCCCCGGTATCGACAACACCACCGAGGGCGCCGCCATCGCGCTGGATCAATACCAGGGCAAAGTGGTGTATGTGGACTTCTGGGCCTCCTGGTGCGGCCCCTGCCGTCGGTCTTTTCCCAAACTGGAAGCACTGCATCAGCAGTACGGCGATCAGGGCTTCGAAGTGATTGCCATCAACCTCGACGAACAGGAAGCCGACGCCCACGAGTTCCTCGACAAACACCCCGTGTCTTTTCCAATCGCTTGGGACCCGGAAGGCAAGGTGGCCGGAGAGTACAAACTCAAAGGCATGCCAAGCGCCTATCTGCTCGATCGCGATGGCAAGGTGCATCACGTCGTGGTCGGCTTTGACGAGAAAAAAGACGCGGCGGCCATTGAAGCGGCGATCAACCAGTTGACCGGGGAGTAACCACTGTGAAGTTACTAGGACGAATTGTGGTGTTGTTGGCAGCGCTTCAGCTGTTGGCCTGCACCCAGGTTCAACCCTGGGAGCGGGGCCACCTGGCTCGCCCGGAAATGGCCCTGACCACCGACCCAATGGCCAATACCTTGCGCAGTCATATCCATCACAGTAAGGAAGCGTCGTCTTCGGTGGCCTCGGGCTCCGGCGGCGGCTGCGGCTGCAATTGAGGTGTCTGATGAACGATAAGAAATCTTCAACACTGCTGGCGTTGACCGCCGCGGCGCTGGCACTTCCCATGGCGAGTGAACCGGCGAAGGCCGACCCACCCGATCAGAAATTCACTCTGGGGTTCAAGCAATCGAACTATAAGGAAGCGCCCATCGCGGCCGACCAATTGGGGTTGGGCAGCCCGGAGCGCTATACCATCGACGTCAGTCACCTGAAGTTCAAGGCCCCGGTCTCGACCGACACGGAACTCACCACGTCGGTCATTCGGGAAACCATGAGCGGCGCCTCACCCTGGTATGTGGCGCCCGGCGCCGATGGCGAACCGCTGCAGGTCATGAGTGGTGCCACCATTTCCGAAGAACGCACGGAACTCGGCGTAGACTTTCGCAGCTACAACAGCAACTCGGAAGTCACACTCTCGGGTGGTTACTCCTCCGAGAATGACTATGAGTCGGTCAGCTTTGGTTTCTCTGGTGCGTGGCGGCTGAACCAGAACCTCACCACCCTCAGCTACGGTGCCAACACGTCGTTCGACTACATTGACCCGAGCGATGCAGAGTCATTTGATCGCCCCGTGCACGAAACCAAAAAGCGGGCGGGCGCCATGGTGGGCATCACCCAAGTGGCCACCAAAACGACGCTGCTCAGCGCTACGCTCGGCTTCTCGGTTCTCGACGGCTACCTGTCCGATCCCTACAAGCGGGCGTTTGTGGAAGGCAATACCGTTCGCGACTCCCGCCCCGGCCAACAGGAACAGATCAATCTGAACCTGTCGTTGCGACAGTTCTTTGAAGGGCCAGGCGGTGCGCTGCACGCCGATTACCGGTACTACACCAATAACTGGGAAATCGACTCACACACCCTGGAGTTGAGCTGGTACCAAAACCTGGGCTCGGACTGGCAATTGATTCCCTCGGTGCGCTACTACGACCAGAGCGCCGCTGTGTTTTACCGGCCTTTTTACGAGACCACGCGAACCGACGGTTTCTACTCCAGCGACTATCGCCTGTCGGACTTCTCCGCCGTCAGCGGGCAGCTGAAGCTGTCAAAAACCTTTACCGCATTTCGGTTCGACCTGGCCTATGAAACCTACAGCGCTTCGGGGGATCACCCCGGGTTACTCGAATACGATCTGATCTCGCTCGGACTCGGTTATGCCTTCGAGTAACGCCACACCGCAACTCCACAGCGCCGCCTTTAACGCCATGGGCAGTCGCTGTGAAATTCAGCTGTACGGCCCCAAGGCCACCGCGAAAGCGGTGGCCGCCCGTGCGGTCGAGTGCGTTCGTGCGCTTGAGGCCAAGTACAGCCGTTACCGCGCCGACAGCGTCACCGCCCGGATCAATGCCGCCGCCGGCTCGGGCCATGCGATTGAGGTAGACCCGGAAACCGCCGCACTGCTGGACTATGCGGACACATTGCACGAACAGAGCGACGGTCTGTTTGATATCACCTCGGGCGTGCTACGCAAAGCCTGGGATTTCAAAGCGGAGCGACTGCCAACCGACGAGCAAATCGCCACGCTGCTGCCTCTGATCGGTTGGTCCAAGGTGGACTGGCAAGCGCCTTTCGTCCACTTGCCGGAAGCGGGAATGGAGCTGGACTTTGGCGGCTATGTGAAAGAGTACACCGCCGACTGCGTCGCGGACCTTTGCCGCGCCTCGGGCATCGAACACGGACTGGTGAATTTGGGTGGGGACATTCATGTTATCGGGCCCCACCCCGACGGCTCGCCCTGGCAGGTGGGCATTCAACACCCCCGCCAACCGAACGCCGCCATTGCTCGCATCCCCCTCGCTCAGGGGGCGATCGCCACCAGTGGTGACTACGAGCGTTACATGATGGTGGACGGGACCCGCTATTGCCATTTGCTCCACCCGGCCACCGGCCACAGCCTGCACCCGGCCTTCGCCTCCATCAGCGTGGTGGCGGCCCGCTGCCTGATCGCCGGCTCCTTTACCACCATTGCCCTATTGAAGAGCCCGGAGGAGCCCCAGTGGTTGTCCGAGCAAGGGCTGCCTTACTTGACCACCGACCAACAGTTGCGGCTCGGCGGCTCATTGGAGACCGGCGTCCGCGCCTCAAATACCCCAACACCCATGCCTTCGGCCTCAGTACAGTAACGGATTCACACTATGACGCTTCACACCCGCCTCCCATTGATGGCCCGCCTGTTGACGCTGGTGACCTTATTGCTCGCTTGCGCCACGGCCCAAATGGCCCAAAGCGATGACTTTCTGGAAGTGACCGAGGCATTCCAGCTCGACACACAAGTCAGTGACGACCAGCTTATTCTGCGCTGGGCCATTGCACCGGAGTACTATCTTTACCAGGAGCGGTTTCGGGTAAAGGTCAACGGTGAGCCCCTCACGCCGCAATTCAGCGAGGGCGAAACCAAGTACGACGATTACTTCGAGAAAGACATGGTGGTGCACTACGGCAACGCCACCTTAATGGCCGCCTTACCCGCCAAGGCCACCGCCTTCAACCTGGCGGTCACCTCCCAGGGATGTGCCGACGCCGGGCTCTGCTACCCGCCCCACACCGAGCACTTTACCGTCGACCCCACCAGCGGCCTGGTGACCCCCGGCTCCGGAGCGGAACCCGCCACCACCGCCGAAGCCATCACTCAACCGGAGGCACCCACCTCCAGCCTCTGGCTACTGCAGGCGGTGGGCTTCGCACTATTGGGGGGGATGATCCTGAACCTCATGCCCTGCGTCTTTCCCGTGCTATCGATCAAGGTAATGAGCCTTGCGCAGGCAGACCGCTCGCACATGGCACGTCATGGCTGGGCCTACACGGCGGGCATCATGGTCTGCTTCCTGGCCTTCTCCGGCATTCTGATGCTTGCCCGGGCGGGTGGCGAAGCCATCGGCTGGGGCTTCCAGTTGCAATCGCCGCTACTGGTCGCCGCCCTGGCCTATCTGTTTTTCATCATGGGCCTGAGCCTGTCCGGCTTGATCAACATCGGCACCGGCATGATGGGCGCCGGACAGTCACTGACCCAGCGCTCCGGGCTTTCGGGCTCCTTTTTTACCGGCGTGTTGGCGGCGGTGGTCGCCAGCCCCTGCACGGCGCCCTTTATGGGAGCGGCGCTGGGGTTTGCGTTGACCCAGCCGGGGCTGGTGGGCCTGACGGTGTTCGCCGCGTTGGGGCTGGGTATGGCGCTACCGCTATTGCTGCTGTGTCACATGCCGGCGCTTGCCCGCCGGTTGCCCCGACCGGGCGCATGGATGGAGACCCTCAAAGAGCTGTTGGCCTTTCCGCTGTACATCACCGCTCTCTGGCTGGTCTGGGTGCTGGGTCGCCAGGTCGGGCTGAACGCCGCCATGGTGCTGTGCCTGGGTGGGGTGGCCATTGCATTCGCCCTCTGGCTGATGAACCGACCGGCCGGTGGCTGGGCCCAATACCTGCGCCGCGCCGGCATCGCCGCCGCCTGGGTAGCCGCCATCGTGGTGCCCTGGCAGATGCTGACCAGCACGCCGGAGCATGACCGCTGGCAACCCTACAGCGCCGAAACCCTGGCTGAACTGCGCGCGCAGGGCACCCCGGTATTCGTCAACCTGACCGCCGACTGGTGCATCACCTGTATGGCCAATGAAAAAGTGGCGCTGGGAACCGAGCAGGTCAACAACGCCTTTGAGGAACTCGGCGTAGTCACCCTCAAGGGTGACTGGACCAACCGGGACCCCGAAATCACCGCCCTGCTCGACGCCTACGGTCGCAGCGGCGTGCCGCTGTACCTCTGGTTTCCGTCCGGCCATACCGGTGACGGGAAAATGCTGCCCCAGTTGCTCACGGCGGATATTGTTGAGGGTGCTCTGCGCTCGAATGAGGCGCTGGCCAACCGCTGACCGAACCCCCTATTTTCCGATGCACTCCCCCGCTTTCCCGACCCGCTGACTGTGCCCGCGGGCCGGGATTTTTTTGGCCGGGCTTTAATCTGGCCTTTTCGGCGGCGCTCGCCCTTCGCTTTATAGGCGTCAAGGCTCTATAATTGCGCCTTTTACTTCGCAGACAGAAACAGGCCCCAACCCCCAATGGAAGAGCAATACCATCCCGCGCACGTCGAAGCCCAGGCGCAAGCCTACTGGGACGAGCACCAGACCTTTGCCGTCACCGAAGACAAGAGCCGCGAAAAGTTTTACTGCCTATCCATGTTCCCTTACCCCAGCGGCAAGCTGCATATGGGCCATGTGCGCAACTACACCATTTCCGATGTGATTGCGCGCTATCAGCGCATGCAGGGCAAGAACGTGCTGCATCCCATGGGCTGGGACGCGTTTGGTCTGCCGGCGGAAAATGCCGCCATCAAGAACAAAACCGCGCCTGCCAAGTGGACCTACGCCAACACCGACGCCATGCGTCAACAGCTCAAAGAGCTGGGCTTTGGTTTTGACTGGTCGCGGGAACTGGCCACCTGCCAGCCCGATTACTACCGCTGGGAGCAGTGGTTCTTTACCCGCCTGTACGAGAAGGGCCTGGTATACAAGAAGAATTCCGCCGTCAACTGGTGCCCGGAAGACCAGACCGTGCTCGCCAACGAGCAGGTCGAGGAAGGCTGCTGCTGGCGCTGCGGCACCCAGGTCGAGCGCCGCGAACTGGCCCAGTGGTTCATCAAGATCACCGACTACGCCGACCAGCTGCTGGCCGACCTGGACAAGCTGCCCCACTGGCCCGAACAGGTCAAAACCATGCAGCGCAACTGGATCGGTAAGAGCCGGGGCGTCGAAATGCGTTTCGACCTGGCCCAGCCGGTGGGCGAGCACAACAGCTTCGAGGTCTACACCACACGTCCGGACACTCTGATGGGTGTCACCTACGTCAGCCTCGCCGCCGAGCACCCGGTCACTCAAGCCCTGGCAAAATCCAACCCGGAACTGGCCGCCTTTGCTGAGGCCTGCAAAAAGCAGTCGGTGGCCGAGGCCGACATGGCCAATATGGAAAAGAAAGGGATGGACACCGGTATCGAGGCGCTCCACCCGATCACCGGTGAGCCGGTGCCGGTCTGGGTGGGCAACTACGTGCTGATGGACTACGGCTCGGGCGCGGTCATGGCCGTTCCCGCCCACGACCAGCGCGACTACGAGTTCGCCCACAAATACCAGCTTCCGATCAAACAGGTCATCGCGCCGAAAAACGGCGAAGAGTGCGACCTGAGCAAAGAGGCCTTTACCGAGAAGGGCGTGCTGGTCAACTCGGGCGAGTACGACGGCCTGGATTTTGACGCGGCCTTTGAAGTTATCGCCCAGGCCCTGAAAGCAGCCAAGCAGGGCAAGGTCACCGAAAACTATCGCCTGCGCGACTGGGGCGTTTCCCGTCAGCGCTACTGGGGTGCACCCATCCCCATGTACAACCTGCCCGATGGTGGTGAGATTCCGGTGCCAGCCCACAAGCTGCCGGTGCTGCTCCCCGAAGATGTGGTCATGGACGGTGTCCAGTCGCCCCTCAAGGCCGACCCCGATTGGCGCAAAGCAGAGCTGAACGGCCAGACGGTAGAGAAGGAAACCGACACCTTCGATACCTTTATGGAATCCTCCTGGTACTACGCCCGTTACACCTGCCCCCACTACGACCAGGGCATGCTGGACCCGGAGGCCACGGCCTACTGGTTGCCGGTGGACCAGTATGTGGGCGGCATTGAACATGCCATTCTGCATCTGCTCTACGCGCGCTTCTTCCACAAGCTGATGCGCGACGAAGGGCTGGTCAGTTGTGACGAGCCTTTCGAGCGCCTGCTCTGCCAGGGCATGGTGCTCAAAGACGGCGCCAAGATGAGCAAATCCAAGGGCAACACCGTGGACCCGGGTGTGTTGATCGAGCAGTATGGCGCGGACACCGTGCGGCTGTTCTCCATGTTTGCCGCGCCCCCGGAGCAGAGCATGGAGTGGAGCGACTCCGGCGTGGAGGGCGCGCACCGCTTCCTCCGGCGCCTGTGGAAAACCGTGCACGCTCATGTGCAGGCGGGCACCCCCGGGGCGCTGAAGCCCGATGCTCTGCCCGACGCCCAGAAGGACCTGCGCCGCAAGACCCACGAAACCATTGCCAAAGTGAGTGATGACTACGGCCGTCGCCAGACCTTCAACACGGCGATTGCCGCCGTCATGGAACTGATGAACGACGTCGGCAAACTCGCGGACCGCGCCAACCCCGAAGGCCTGGCCGTCGAACGCGAAGCGCTGGAAGCCGCGATTCTGTTGCTGGCCCCCATTGTCCCGCACGCGACCCAGGCGCTATGGAGCGCGCTTGGTCACAAGGACATCCCGCTGGAGGCCCGGTGGCCGAGCCTTGATGAGTCCGCCCTGACCCGCTCCAGCATCGAGGTGGTGGTACAGGTGAACGGCAAGGTGCGGGACAAAATCCAGGCCCCGGTCGACGCTCCGCGGGATACCATGGAACAGTTGGCCCAGGAGTTGCCCAACGTCCAGCGGTTCCTCGGTGGGGTCACTGTGCGCAAAATCATTGTCGTGCCCAACAAACTGGTCAATATTGTCGCCAACTAGAACCGGGCGGCCTTGCCGCCGGCTCTGCGCGTTTTAGGAGAGAGTCCTGATGCCCTATCGACTGCCCGTCATTCTGCTCGTCATTCTGAGTCTGGTGGCGGCCTGCGGCTGGCAGTTGCGGGGCACGGTGGCTCTGTCGAGCCTGACTGACACCCTCCATATCACCGGCCAGGACACCTACGGGCCGTTGCTCACCGAGCTACGCAACCGCCTACAGGCCGACGATATTACCCTGACCGACACGCCGTCCGAGGCGCGCTATACCCTCGACATTGTTCAGGAACAGACCGAAAAGCGGGTAGCCGCCCTCGGTAGCGATGCCCTGGCCGGCGCCTATGAACTGACCCTGACCGCCCAATTCAATGTGCTGGACAGCCGGGGCATACCGATTGCCTCACGCCTGACCAGCCAGATTACGCGCTCCTACAATGCCAGCGCCGCAAGCGCTGGCAGCAGCTCTCAAGAGGAAATGCTGCTTTTAAGCGAGATGCGCGAAGAGCTGGCGCAACAGATTTTGCGCCAGCTCCAGGCAGCCATCAACGCCGCCCAGGCTCGGGGAATGGGTTCGGAGCCCGAGCCACAACAGCCCCCCGCCCCAGGAACCGATAGCTCACCCGCCAAAGAAGAGGCCAGCCATGGCGAAGCTGCGCCCTGAGCAACTGGCCGAGTCGCTGAAAAAGCGCCTCTCCCCCATCTACCTGGTAACCGGTGATGAACCGCTGCTGGTGCAGGAGGCCTGCGACCAGATCCGCGCCGCCGCGCGCGAACAGGGTTTTGGCGAACGGGAGCTCTACCACGCCTCGGATCCGGGCTTTGACTGGAACCAGTTGCTCAGCAGTGCCAACAGTCTGTCGCTGTTTGCCGAGCGCAAGATTCTGGAAGTCCGCCTGCCCAACGCCAAACCGGGCGACAAAGGCGGCAAGGTGCTGCAGGAGTACGCCCAATCGCCTTCTGAAGACAATTTACTGTTGGTGGTCACGGGCAAACTCGATCGCAATGTCCAGCGCGCCAAGTGGCTGAAAACCCTGGAAGACGCTGGCGTTCACCTCCAGGTCTGGCCGATCGGCCCCGCTCAACTACCCCGCTGGATCGCCCAGCGGCTGAAAGCCGCCGGTCTCACGGCCGACTCCGCCGCCATTGATCTGCTGGCCTCTCGGGTGGAAGGCAACTTGTTGGCCGCGGCTCAGGAAGTGGAAAAGCTGAAATTGCTGACCACGGAGAAGGAAATCAGCACCGAATTGATGGCCTCGGTGGTCGCCGACAGCGCCCGCTACGACGTCTTCGGAATGGTGGACAAAGCCCTTCACGGGGACGCCCGCGGCGCGGTGAAGTCCCTGCAGGGGCTGAAAGTCGAGGGCACCGAGCCGATCGCCCTGCTTTGGGCCCTCGCCCGGGATATTCGCGCGCTGGTACAGATCTCCCAGGCCTCGGCCCAGGGAATCGCTTTTGACCGCGCCGCCCAGGCCGCCGGCATCTGGAACAAACGCCAACCCCTTATCCAGACGGCCCTGCGTCGGCTCAAACCCGGCCAGCTGCAACAATTACTGCGCAAGGCCAACGGCATTGACCGGGCCATCAAGGGCATGCGCCAGGCGGACCCCTGGGATGAACTGCTGGATCTGACATTGAACCTGGCCGGAGTGCAAAGCCTGCAACCGGCCAATGAACGCCTGGCGCTCAAGCTCTGACTCGGCAACAGACAACACAACACATAAAGAACAATACATAAAACAGGGATGAACGGGTATACAACGCTAACTCCAACACTCGAAGAACATACCAGAGGAGCCACCCATGTCCTGGCAAACATCCATCCTATCTATTGTGGCGTTGAGCGCTGCCCTGGTCGGCTGTGCACCCGACGAAAGCCCCGCGCCCACCTCCAGCTCCGTGCCCGCGAGCAGTTCAACGGCCGAGGAGAGCGCAGCGCCCGCCTCCGAGCGCCCCGAAGCCATCACCCCCTCCCCCCGCACCAAAGAATACGAGTGGATGACCATCGAACGGTGGAACACCATGCACCGGGAGGACGTCGAAATCGCCAGCACTGGCAACGTGGACGTTCTGTTTATTGGCGACTCCATCACCGAAGGTTGGCCCCAGAACGTCTGGGAGGAGTATTTCGGGGACTACAAGGCGGTCAATTTCGGCATCGGCGGCGATAAAACCGAAAATCTGCTCTGGCGCCTGAATAACGGTTCAGTGGGCCGACTGGATCCGCAGGTGGTGGTACTGCTGATCGGCATTAACAACTTCGGCCTGAGCAACCATGAACCCGACGACGTTGCCCAAGGGGTGACCGCCGTGGTTCGTACCCTGAAAGGCGCCTTTCCCAACGCCGAAATCCTGCTCAACGGAATTTTCCCCACTAAACAATCGGCCGAAGACCCCATGCGTGACAAGGTCGCCCAAGTGAATGAGCAAATCGCTCAACTGGAAGACGACCGGGTGCACTACCTCTACATCGGCGATCAGCTGGTGGAGGAAAATGGCGACATCAGCGCCGAAATCATGCCCGACTACCTGCATCTGAGCGAAAAAGGCTACCGGATCTGGGCTGAGAACCTTCAGCCGATCCTGGCCGACTGGCTGGAGGAATAATCCATGCCGCTCAAATACGTTCGGCGCCTCCTTTGGGGACTGGCGCCGCTCACGCTTATTGCCTGTCAAACCGCATCAAACAGCGCTGCCAATACGATGAACCACCGTTTTATACCTGCCGACAGCGACCGCTTCGCCCTGGAAGGGCGAGCCCAGCCGCTGGACTCCGGCGCCCTTCACATCGGCTACCCCGGCGTCACCCTGCACACCGACTTTGAGGGGCGATACCTGGCACTTCGCGCTCACAGCTCGGGACAGCAGAGCTACCTCGGGGTCACCATTGCGGGCCAGCCGCCCCGTGTGCTGAAACTGAAACCGACATCGCAGGAGTGGGTGCTGATCGACTCCGACAAAAAGGTCAGTCGCCGCGTCGAAATCACCCACCGGGGGGAAACCTGGCTGAGCCAGGTCACGCTCGAGGGCGTCACCATCAACGCAAACGCCGCCCTGGAGCCCGTAAAACTCCCTTCGCGCAAAATGCTCCTCGTGGGGGACTCGGTCACCTGCAGCTATGGCGCCGGCGACCGGGAGACACCCCTGAATACTGCCCCTTGGTGGGACCCGAAGGCCTCCTACGGCATGAAGGTCGCCGAGGCGCTGGACGCTCAGGTACACCTGGTCTGCTACGGGGGTCGGGGACTGACTCGCAGCTGGAATGGCAACCGTGACGAAGGCAATGCCCCCGAATTCTTCGAGTGGGCCATCGCGAACAAGGCCTCACCGGTGGAGTGGGAGCATACCCGGTACCAACCGGACCTGATTCTGGTGTCACTGGGCACCAACGATTTCAGCTTGGGAATCGGCCCCCTCCCCGAACGGGAGGGCTTTGTTGGCGCCTATGTCGACTTTCTTGTGCGTCTGAGAGCCGTACACCCGGGCGCCACCATCGCGCTCACCGAAGGGGCCATCGTCAACGATGAGGAAGACCCGGAGCGGCCCCAAAAAACCGTTCTGCGTCAATATATTACGGACGCCATTGAACGTTTCGGTCAGCCTGACGTTCATTTTATCCCCGCCACTCACTACCCGGGCGATGAGCGAGACGGTCACCCTACCGGCCCCCAGCATGCCGCAATGGCCGAAGATTTGAGCCGCCAATTAGGCAAACTGATGGACTGGTAGTCTCACTACAACCCCCGCCCAAGGGGGCTTTTGCCCCCGCTTCAACTCCCACTCCCCCCAGAACCCGTCATAGCCCCCTCCCGTCCCCCTGGGGTGTCGTCATTTTCAAATAAAAATTTATGCGACTTATGGTCAATTAGAACATTTGTGTGCTATGTTATTCCCTATGCAGCCATCTTGAGCCATCCATAGGCCCCAAACCCGGCGGAAACTCAAGTGTGGCCCGCAAGCAAAATGGCGGAAAGCCAGCCGAGTTCGGTCAACTTACGCTGAAGACTAGAATAATAGAGGGTTTACATATGTTACAAAAACTGCTCATCGCGCTCTGCACAATCTTTGTGCTTTCTGCCTGTGGCGGAGATCTCGACTTGGAGCCGAACCAGACACCTCCCCCGGGTGACGGTGACGGCGATGGTGGCGACGGCGGAGACGACGGGGACGACTTCGAACCCGGCGAGCCGCGCATCTACACCTACATTCCTTTCGATGATGAAGCTGACACAGAAGGCTGGGGTCATCGTTGCGTTGAAACCTGCGATGCCACCGCCACCCTGAACTGGAACAGTATCGAAGAAGTCCTCGCGGCCGAACCCATGTGGGCCAGCGACAGCGACCGACTGGATATTTTTGGCACGGTCGACGAAGTCGATGACATGGCCGGCTCCGCCGCCAGTATCTGGGTCTTCGTCACCGAAGAGTACGTGACCGATGGCAACATGAGCATGCACCTGCTGCTCGGCAACGCTGAGGGCCTGAAAGGCGTCAGCCGTGCCTATGCACCGGAACTGGGCTGGAACCGCATCGAAATGTGGGAATTGGCCGCCGGCACGGGCGAGACCGAGGTCGTCGACGGTGAAGAGACCACCGATTACGGCACCTTCCTGTGGCACGACGATGGTTTCACGCTGCGTGACATCAACGAAATCGGTGTCCGTTTCGTGGCCAATGGCAAAGCGCCCGAGGTCGATGGTCAACTCTGGTTCGACAACGTCACCATGACCCCCGCCTCTGGCACCGGCCCGCTAATCGTCGAAGCTGACGATGAAGCCTGGACGGTTATGGACGCCACTGAAGGCGTCACTGTTCAGCGCGATGGCGAAGGTGGGGTTTACTACGAGCCCACCGCCGCCGACCAGAAACTGGTGTACCTGCTGGAAGGCCCGGTTGATCTTGTTGGCCGCAGCTTTGACATGACCTTCACTGTAGACCAGGCGTTCAAAGACTCCGGCGCCGACGTGCAGCCCATCATTCAGCAGAACTTCGGCAGCTACACCGGCGAGTTCGGCTGCTATGTGGGCAACGGAGCGCTGACGGCAGGCGAACCCTATGAAGTCACTTGCGCCACTGAAAACGAAGCGTTTGTGGCAGAAGAAGGGGAAAACATCCGTGTCGGCCTGCAGGTCAAAAATGAAGTAGCCGGTCGCGTGACTATCAACAGCATGCAGATCAATATCAATGCTGGTGGCCCCAGTGGCCCTGAAACCATCGAAGCTTCAATCACCGAAGGATGGCGTGTGAGCGCTGACTCTCTGAATCTGGAGTACGTAGAGGAAGGCGTAGCCTACTCTCCCAACCCGGACGCTGAGTACAAGCAGTTGGTGTACGATATTGCAGGTCCTCAGGACCTCAGTGGGGCAACGTATGAAGTGGTATTCTCCGTCGACCAGGACTTTAAAGATGGCGGCAAAGCGGTACAGCCGTTCATCCAACGGACCGACGACTACGGTATTGCAGACTACAACTGCTATGTCGGCAACGGGAGTCTGACCGCCGGTGAGGACTACACAGCGACCTGCCCCGCGCTCAACGATCAGTTCAACCTCGAAACTGCAGAGGCTGGCGTACAGATTGGCATCCAGACAGCCGGTGACGGCACGGATCAGGGAACCATTACCGTCAAGAGCCTGACGGTCACGTTAGACTAACCCGCTACCCTCCTAGAGGCCAAATAAAGGGAGTGGTGACGCCAGTCGCCACTCCCTTTTTTTGTTTAACGTCCAATCTAAATCGACTAGAAACTGGCGCCTCAATAGCGAAAAATTATTGAGGCGACTTATAGTCTTAACGAACATTTGTGTGCTATCTTACAGAAACCAGGCTGCACAATACTGAGCGCCCCTATTCGCTCTACAGCAGCCTCGGACCCGCTGGTAGGACATTAGCGGTATTGCCCTCGCTAACTGCCCTAACAATAAAAGACAGAGGAAAAGATCATGTTACAGAAGAAGCTTGTCATTGCGATGTGCGCGATTTTCGCCCTCTCCGCCTGCGGCGGGGACGATAACGATGATCAAAGCAGAATCGTCCTGAATCCACCAGAAGACCTCAACCCTCCCACTGAAGAAGAACCGGAAGAGGAGGAGCCTGGGGAAGACGACTCGGTTGAGTGGCTGAACGCTACTTTCGACGAAGAGACCAGCGTCAACAGCTGGGAGGTCGCGTGTGTGAGCTCCGAGTGCAACGCCACCGCAACATTGGCCTACAATGCCGATGCTCAGGCAATGGACGTAACCCCCGACTTCCTCTCTGCTAGTGATCAAATCGAGATTTCTACCGCTATCGAGCCCGAAATCGCTGACCTGGCAGGTGGCAACGCCCACCTGAACCTGTACGTGCCAGAGGCTTACGCTGGCATGGTCGCCCAGATTTTCTTCCAGGATGCGTCAGATCGTAAAGGCTACATCGGCTACACCAACACCACCGCTGGCTGGAACACATTTAGTGTCGAAGCGCTGGAAGCCGGCACCGGTGTTGATGATGACTTCGGTAGCTTCGGTTTCCACTCCGAAGGCTTCGACCTGACCCTGATCAACCGTATGGGCGTTCAGATCCAAAGCGCTGAGGGCTTCCCCGATTTGGAAGGAACTCTGCATATCGATGATGCCATCGTTTCCCCTGAAGCCATCGAAGTGGCCGATAAGGTTGTTGAAGAAGAGCCATCCGGTGAAGAGCCTATTGCCGGAGCTCCAGAGGAACCCGCTGCGGGAGACATCAGCGATCACTTCACTGACGACATCGAAGGTTGGCACCTCAACGGCACCGGTAACACCACAACCGCCGAAACTGCTCAAATCGCCCTGACCCACGACGCTGTCAATGGCGCTCTCAAAATTACTCCCAAATCCTGGGAGGCAAACGCCTCTGAAAGCTACCGCTATGAATCTCGCATCGCCTTGGCTGCTGCTACCGATCTGACAAACGCGCTGGTTCGAATGGTCGTATACATTCCGGAAGCCTACATTACTGATGGCAGCTTGCAGCTGCAGCTCGTTGCGGGTGGCTCCTATGGTGACTACATCCCAAACTTAACGGCGGGCTTCAACACGCTTGATATCGACCTTTCCCAGCGCACCGACGACCTCACGGCCGTAGAGACACTGGGCCTGCAGATCTCGGCAGCACCCACAGATACCAGCATCCTAGAGCCGATTCTCGTAAGCAGCTTTGACGTGTACTTGGACGGCACTGTGCCTGCTACCGAAATCAGCGTGGACATGACTACCGGGTGGCGAGTAAACCCTACCGGGTTGATGATGAGTTATACAGCCGACGGGGTAAGCTATCAGCCCACAGCTGCAAGTGATCAGTTGGTGTTTGATCCGGCTGGCCCGCTGAACATGGCCGGCGGCTCAATCGACTTTGTTTATGAAGTAGACCAAACTTTTATCGATAGCGGCGCCAACTTGCAGCCTTTCTTCCAGTTAAAAGAATACGCCGATTACGACTATCACTTTTGCTGGATTGGCAACGCTGATTTGGCGACCGGAGAACAGAGCTTTACCTGTGAGGTGCCAGAAACTCTGGAAAATGGTACTGCGGCCCAGATCCCCGACGGACAAACAGCTCAAGTCGGTGTTCAAACCAACGGAGGCGGCGCAGGAACAGTCACTATCAAGAGCGTGACCATTCACCCTGCGGAGTAACGTTCTCGCTCCTAGCCATCAAAAAACCCGGCCTTGCGCCGGGTTTTTTGTGTCCGCTTCTTAATCTCCTTTCCTCTAATCCCGCTCCTTCCCGAACGGCTTGGTCAACAACACCAGCTTGGGTAGCAGTGTCAGCGACCCGAGGATCGCGGCAAACATCGCCAGGGCGGTCAGCAACCCGAAGTAGATGGAGGGGATAAACTCCGATAACGCCAGTATCGAAAAGCCCACAATAATAATGATCGCGGTGTAGTACATCGCGCGCCCAATGGACGCATGGGAGGCGTGCATGGACTCCAGGTAGCGCCCTCGGTCCGCGAACTCGTTACGGAATCGGTACAGGTAGTGAATCGCGTGGTCCACGCCCACTCCGACGGTAATCGCGGCGATGGTGATGGTCATCATATCCAGGGGAATACCGGCCAGCCCCATTCCTCCAAGCACCACACCGGCGGCTAACATATTGGGCAGGATGGCAATGATCGCAATGGTGATTGAGCGGAACAGCACCAGGAACATCAACATGATCCCGACGAATACCGCTCCCAAGGTCACGATTTGTGAGTTGAACAGACTGCGCAACATATTGTTGTACAGCACCAGCATACCGGTGAACTGCAGATTATCCGCCTCAAAATCCAGTTCATTGACCGCATGATCGCGGATCTTTTCCACCAACGCCATTCGATTCAACTCGGGGCTGGTTTCCTGTACGCGAAGCGTGATGCGGGTTTGACGATGCTCATCGGACAGATAAGGCTTGATCAATACTTCCCTGATGTTATCCGGCAAGGACTTGCGCATAACCCCCAGCTCAAAGTTGTTGAGTCGCCCCCCATTGATATCCGACGCCACTTCGTAGGCGATGGCCAGGGAGTTCACTTTTCCGACTTCCGGCAGTGATTCGAGATACTGATGCAATGACTGAATCTGCTCCAGCCCGGCACGGGTAAACCAGACACTGTCCGGTTTGCTCTCCTCACCGCTGTCGGTCGCGAAAGGATCGTCACTTTCCGGGGTCGCAAACGGATCTTCCTGGGCGGACCCGGGCTCCGCGAAGGGGTCTTCTTCCGCGTTGGTAGTCTGTTCCTGCGGGTCAGCCGTTACAATAATGTCGAGGCTGATAGTGCCACCCAGCTTTTTGTCGATCAGCGACATGCCCTGATAGATTTCCGTGTCCTCATGGAAATAGTCGATGAACTTGTTCTCCACCTTGAGCAGGCTACTACCGTAGGCACTGACCAGCGCCGCCACCAATGCCACGCCGATCACCACCGCCCCGTGGCGCTCCGCAAAACGGGAGAAGATCAGAGTGATGGCCCCGGACTGGTCCCCCTTGTCCTTGGGCTCACCTTTGCGCCAGAGCATCAGCCCGGCCGGAATGACCACAAAGGCCAGCACAAAAGCGACACTCAACCCGATAGTCATCATCCAACCGAAATCGATTACCGGGCGGATGTTACTGACCACCAGGGAGACAAAGGCGACAATGGTGGTGAGCGCCGTATAAAGACAGGGGCGCGACATGAAGCGCACGGTGGTCAGAACCAGCTCTTCCTTGGAAGCCTCAGGCTGCTGGGCATGCAGCTCCCGGAAGCGGACGATCAGGTGAATCGTCAGGGCCAGGGTCATAATGAGCAGCAGGGCCACGAAGTTGGAAGAGATCACCGTCATCCGCCAGTCAATCCAACTGAGCCACCCCAGCATCAGGATCACCGACAGCAGGCATGTCGACAGCGGCAGGATCACAAACCGCCACTGGCGGAAAATTAACGCCAGCATCGCGATAATGAACACCACAATGGCGCTGCCAAAGACCACCAGATCACTCTTGATAAAAGCAATCATATCCGCCGTGATCATGCTCACGCCGCCGAGGAAAAGATCGGCCTTGTCCTCGTACTTCGACAGAATCTGTCGAACGTCTTCCACACGTTGATGGCTTTTGGTGGTGGCCTTGGTTCGGTAGGCACGAAACTCCTGACTGACCTGCTCGAGTTCCTGTTGCTCCTCGGGGCTCAGTTCTCCCTCGGCCGCCTTCTCGCGCAGCGCGTCGCGCTTGCGCGCCAGGTTAATATAGCGGTTGTCCACTTCCAGGTTGAGCTGAAGCGCCGTGGTTTTTCCGTCCGGGCTCAACAACGTGTCACGGTAGATGGGGCTGGTGAGGAACTCCTCCTTGGCGGCCTGTCGGTCCACCCCCTCGGTCAACAGCGTCCGCGTGGACTCCTGCTGCTCGGCGAGCGAGCGAAGCGGTGTGTACAACAGAGGCACATCGATGATGGAGTTGATGTTGGCAACGCCACTCACCTCGCTCAGGTCCTGGTGAAGCGCCTTTAGCGTCTCCAGGGACTCATCGGAGAACATCGGGGCTTCCGGGGTATAGGTTACGACCAGAAAGTCGCCACTCTGGTAGCGTTGGTTTATTTTCCGGAAGAAATCGATGGAGCGATCATTTTCCAGCGTCAGGGAGTCAGCGGAGGCGTCCAGCTTCAGGTTGGGCAGGCCGGCCGCCGCCAGCACGGCCAATAGCAGCACCACTCCCAGGGCAATGGCCGGGTGGCGCAAAACCGTTGCCCGATAAAGGGCATCAAGCATCTTCAGCATAGTGTGACCTTACAATCCATTTGGCTCAGGAGGGGCATCAGTGTACCCGAAACCGGGCGGTTTCGCGGTGGCCTCGACAATCTCACGCATAGTACCGTTTTCAGGCAATGGTTATGGTAAAGTTTGGAAAACACCCGATATAATCGGGGAATCAACCGGATTTGCCCGAGAATGGATGAGGTTATGCTCAAGCTCCAGTTCAAGGACCAGCGCCAACCCCCCTTCTGGGTCGTGGAGAAGCTTTACAGTATTGGCAGCGATGCCGATAACCACCTGGTCCTTCCCGACGAAGGCATTGCCCCCCTGCAAGCTCGCCTCATCGCCACCGCCGACAAGATTTTCCTCAAGGATAACAACAGCGAAAGCGGCTGTTTCGTCAATGGTCAGCGCATTACCCAGAAGGAGCTCCTGCCCGGCGATGAAATTCAGCTCGGCCCGGTGCAACTGGAGGTCCTGGACCCCGGCGATGATACCCACCCCGGCAGCCATCATCCGACAGACCCCTGGCGCCTGGTGGCCAGCGGCAGCTGGCTGGCCGGTCAAAGCTACGTTATTCCGAATGAAGGCAGCGTGGTGCTGGGGCGATCCAACCAGTGTGACATTGTGATTCCCGGCACCCACCTGTCCCGGCGCCATGTCGAGCTGCGGGTGCAGGGAGGTAGCCTACGGGTGAAAGACCTGGATTCAGTCAACGGCACCTACCTTAACGACCGACCGGTGACCGACGCCCTGGCCCACGGGGGCGACCAACTACGCCTGGATGTGTACACCTTCAAGGTGGTCAGCCCGGTCGGCGACCGCCAACGGACCCGCGTACGCGCGACCAGCACCGTCAACAGCGCCCCGCCAGTACGAGCACCCCGAGTGCCCACCGAAGACAAACCCCGCCGCTGGAAGCTGCGCCCCACCTCCCCCGGCAATCGCCAGGAGCCCACGTATCGCGAGCAGCGCCAGGAGCGGTGGCTCTGGTTGGTGGTGCTGGCTGCAGCCGCCCTTCTGATCGGTGCCTTTTATTGGCTTTAGACGAATGACCGAGGGGGCCGTCTCCGCTCTCCTGTGGTAAAATCCCGCCGATTTTTTCACCCACTGATTTTAGGAACTTCAACCTATGAGCTTTGACAAGGTAGCTTCCGGCAAAAATGTGCCCGATGACGTAAATGTCATTATCGAGATCCCGATGAATGGCGAGCCCATCAAATACGAAGTGGACAAAGACAGTGGCGCGATTTTTGTAGACCGTCTGCTCGGCACCGCCATGCACTACCCCTGTAACTACGGCTATGTGCCCCACACGCTGTGCGGCGACGGCGATCCGGTCGATGTGCTGGTGGTATTCCCACACGCCCTGCCGGCAGGCTCTGTGATCCGCTGCCGCCCCATCGGCGTGCTGAAGATGACCGACGAATCCGGGGAAGACGCCAAGGTACTGGCCGTACCCATCGACAAAGTGACCCCGCTGTACAGCCAGATCAAGTCCGCCAAGGACCTGCCCGAACTGACGCTGTCCCAGATCACCCATTTCTTTGAGCACTACAAGGATCTGGAGAAAGGCAAGTGGGTCAAGGTTGAAGGCTGGGAAGACGCCGAAGCGGCCCGTCAGGAGATTCTGGCTTCCGTTGAGCTCTACCAGAAGGAAGGTTAAGCACAACGACGTTTAGAGCCAGCGGGCGCCGCCACGGCGCCTTTGAAGGGGCTCTCTTAACCCCCGGCTTAAACCATTGAACCGTCAGGGTTTGGGCTCTTCGAGAGTCAACCCACTGATATCAGGCGCCACTGGCGCCTGATTCTTTTTCAGCTCTCCCATCTCCGAGCCTACCGGCGCCACATCGAACTCCGGCACCGCCACGGGTGGGGGCTCCGGCGCTCGCTCCGACGCAGACAAAAGATCACTGCCCGCCTCCGCCAGGCCCCAGTCCTCAGGGTCCACCGAAGCCAATGGCAGGCTGTCACGCTCACTGCCCTCCAGTAAATCCGCCCCGACCTCGGCCAGCACAAAATCCGGAATCGCCACCGGCATCGGCTCCTCGGGGCGCCGCTCGGTGCGATCCAGCAGGTCCCCCTCGGGGGGTCTGAGGCTGAGGCCACTGGTATCCACGGAGACCGGGGTCAACCTCGCCCGCTCCGAAGGCTTAAGCAACAGCCCCCCGACCGGTGCCAAACTCAGTCCTCGCGTCGGTGCCGCCTCAGCTTTCGCCTGACGAGCCTGACTGGGCACCATTTCCACCTGAGCCCCCGCCTTGTGCAGCACCTGCTGGTATTTCTTCGCGGTCGCGGCGTCCAACTGTCGTTTCAGCGCCACCGGGCGCCCAGTGAACAACTGCTCGATTTTCGCTTCATCCGCCTTGAACAGCTGCTGAAGCCGCTGTTTGACGCTCGCCAGAGGTTGCCCCAGGACTATGTCACCCCGAAACACCAGGTCAAATCGCTCGTCGGCCATACCCAAATTCCTGTCATTCCCGATCCAGTGATCTTAGCCACCCCTATGCGGGGCCGCAATATCAATTCCCCGTACTAGTGCCAAAACAGTCTGTCAGCTCACTGGCAGAACCGGATATTTGCACCAATACTTAACGTCCATCACCCAAAAACCGGTGCAACCGTGCCCAGCACAGCAAGCAATGGAGGGGGACACCATGAACGCTTATTCCAATGCGCGACTGGTACAAGGCAGCCAACTGAACGATTCTGAAAATGTTCGCCGTAAAGTGGAGCAGGACATCGCTTTTCTGACCGACCGCATTGCCTCGCTGGAAGCGCACCATCGCCCCAACCAACCGGTGATTGATACCTATCGCTCAATGCTGGAAAGCCGGCGCTCGGTACTGAACTGGCTCAACCACGGCCGAATGGACGGCGACAACCACTCAGGCCCGGTGCCCCGCTCCCAGGCCGGGTAACCGGCGCCGGTCACTCCGAGCCGTTGAAACCCTGGTCCATATCCCGGGCCGGCACCTCACCCTTCGGATGACCCACCACCGTTGCCGGCACCCCGGCCACGGTGGTGTGCGCCGGCACCGAATCGAGCACCACACTCCCGGCACCGATTTTGGCGCAATCGCCAATCTGGATATTGCCCAGCAACTTGGCGCCCGTGCTGATCAGCACGCCCCGGCCCACTTTCGGGTGTCTGTCCCCCGAGCTGCGCCCGGCGCCGCCGAGCGTGACCGAGTGCAACATGGATACATCGTCACCGATGACTGCCGTCTCGCCGATCACCACGCCCGTGGCGTGATCGATCATGATGCCACGGCCAATGCGTGCGCCGGGGTGAATATCCACACCAAAGGCTTCCGAGATCTGATTCTGCAGATACAGCGCGAGCGCCCGCCGACCCCGCTGCCACAGGTGATGGGCAAAGCGGTGGGCCTGGAGGGCATGAAAACCCTTGAAGAACAAAAATGGCGTGGAAAACTTCTCGCAGGCCGGGTCCCGCTCGCAGTGGGCGTAGATGTCCGCCCGCATCGCCGCCTCAATATCCGCATCCCGCGCCATGGCGAGCTCAAACACCTCGCGGATCATCATCGCCGGCACGGCCTGACTGTCCAGCTTGTTCGCCAGGTGAAAGCTCATCGCACTGGCGAAGCTGTCGTGGTTGAGAATGGTCGCGTGGTAAAAACTGGCCAGAGCCGGCTCTTCCTCACTGGCGGCCTGAGCCTCTGTGCGAATGGATGACCAAAGTTCATCGGCCAGGGCAGTAAAAGCCAAAGGAGTGTCTCCCGATCAGAATCTATTAAAGGTTATTGTCGCACAGGCAGAAAGCGCTCGCGAAACCGGGTCAGAAATTCGGGCTGACGCCAGAACACCCAAAGGCACAGCACGGCGTGCAGGGCCATGACCACCAGAAACAGCTGCGGAATGCTCCACCCCAGAAGCCCCAACACCCCCAGCCCCACCAGGGAGGCGGCCACCATAAACAACGCGTTGATCACATTACCCGCGCCAATCACCTGGGCCCGATGGGCCGGCCGACTCCGACTTTGAATGAGCGCCGACAGCGGCACCACATAGACGCCGCCGGCCACGCCCAACATCAGAACATCCGCCATCACCCGCCAGGCGCTGGGCCACCCCAACATAGCAAGGAGCGGATGCAGCTGATCGGCCCCAGGCGGCGGGTGCGCCTGGGCAAATGCCTGCCCGGCCCAGGCGAGGTCCAGGCCGAAAATCAGCACCAGCAAGGCCCCCAAGGGCACCAGGGCGGGCTCAACCGCCCCACGGCTCAACCGCGCACAGAGCAACGCACCGAGACAGATACCCACCAGAAACAGAATCAATAACAGACTGACAACGGCAGAGGCCCCGGAGAGCACCGCGCGGGTAAAATTGGGCAACTGCGTGAGGTACACCGACCCCAGAAACCAGTACCAGGAGGAGGCGATAATGCACCAGAAGACCATGGCGTTCTCCCGTGCGCAGCCAATACTGCGCAGGGTCTGCCGGTAGGGGTTGCGCTCCAGGCGCAGCTCCGGGTCCATCGGCGGCGCCACGGGAATTTTCACACTGGCCCGCCACCCCAACCAGGCGATCAGCAGCGCGCCGAAGGCTACCCACCAGATGCCTCCCGCCACACTCAACGCCACCGTGCCGGCGATCATGCCCAGAAAGATGGCCACGGACGTGCCGGTATGCAGCAGGCCATTGCCGCCGGTCAGCTCTTTCTCCGACAAGTGCTGAGGCAGGATGGCGTATTTCAGCGGACTGAAGCAGGCGGACTGGGTCCCCGTCAGGAACAACACAAACACCAGCAGTGCGGCACTGTGAAGCCAGAGCGCCAACGCGCCCAACCCCATGATGGCGATTTCCGCCACCTTGATGGCGCGAATAAAGCGGGCTTTTTCAAACTTGTCGGCGTACTGGCTCGCCACCGGTGCGAACAACAGAAAAGGCACGATCAGCGTGGCCGCCACCAGGTTATTGATGACATCAATGCTCAATCCCCAGCGCTCTATGCCACCGTAGGTGAAGAGCATCAGGAGCGCGCTCTTGTAGAAGTTGTCGTTGAACGCGCCGCCCAGTTGGGTAAGAAACAACGGCATAAACCGTTCCCGGCGCAACAGTCCGAACTGGGATACCGGTGCGGCGGCGGACTCTGTTTTCATCGGGGAGGCTCTCCCTCAGGTGATTCGGGCCCCGGGGGGACGCGGACATAACGTTCAAACAATGCCGTCAGGTGCTCCTCAATGGTTGCCTGCAACGGCAGCGGATGCTCGCGCAGGTGATTGGAGAGTCGCTCTACCGTCAGGGCCCGGGCATAGGCATTGGCGATCGGCGCGAAGCTCAAGTGCCAGGGCTCCGGCGCCACGCCGCCGCGGTCCACATCGTAAGGGCGGTAAAAGCCGGGGTTGGCGTCACTGGCAAGAAAATCCGTCAGCCACTGATGGAACCGGTACAGCGGGCCGCCAGCGTCGCATTCCTCACGGGTCAATTGCAGTGTGCTGCCCCGAGGCAGTGCCGAGGCATCGTAAACATCCATGTCGGTTCCCCAGTGGTGGCGGGATGAACCCGGCAACGCCGACCAGCGAAGAATGGCGAGTACCAACTCCAGCTCGTTCAATCGTTCAATGTCGAGTGGCCGCCCGCGCTCATCCAGCACCGGTCGCTCCCCCGAAGTTTTGGCGGTCCAGATGGCTTTTTGGCGCTCAAAACTACGGTAGCCACTGGCCACACACAGCGAAAACCCCGCGTCTTCGGCCGCCGCCGTCAGTCGTTCCAGAGGCGCGACCACCCCCCGGTGCACATGGGTCTGGTCGAGCGCCACCAGTGCCGACTCATCCTCACCCACGAGCGCCTTGATTGAGGGGATCGACAAACGACTTTCCTCAACATTGTCGCCTTTTTTGTGCGACTGGTCCGCAAAATTCATCAGTAACCGATCCCATAGTTTTGGTTTAGACGCCAACGCGCAGAAATGTTTTGCGCTCGCGCCGGAAAGCGGTACTATTACATTTATTAACCATTTTGAGCCTCTATTCAAAAAGGTTAATGAGGACGATATCACAACCATAATCATAATGAAGAATGGAGCATAATCCGTATGACAGCCAGTCATAGTGAGCTACTCCAGCTGAAAAACCTGGGTATGGCTACCGTCAATATTCTGCAGGCCATTGGCATCAACAACTACAACGAACTCCGGGAAATCGGATCGGTTGAAGCCTACCGTCGCATCAAAGCCCGGGACATCAATGTCTCCAAAGTCATGCTCTATGCCCTGGAAGGGGCATTGATGGACGTGCACTGGAACGACCTGCCGCCCGACCTCAAACAACAGTTGGTTGCCGACGCCGAACAGGATACGCTTAGCGAAGCTTAACCGGCGGTTGAAAACGCCCGGCGCTGCCGCTAATGATGATCCTGGAGGCTTTCTATGCATTTACCTCACAAACAGTCGGATACCATTTCCGACTGTGCCGCTCACCTGCGCGAAGCCGGTGCCGAACTGGTATCCGCTCTGACGCCCACTGGCGAGAAGCAAACGTTCAGCGTCAGCCATGACCTGCTTGCCCATAGCGCAAAAGATCAGATCTGGGTGATTACCGAAGGCGAGGCCTTTTACCGGGTGGGCGGCAAACAGGTTACGCGACATGGCGCGGGAGACCTCATTGGCCTGGAGCCCGATCTGCCGATCGAGGTGGGCGTTTATGGCTGCACCGAACCGTTGACGATGGAGCCCTATCGTCGCGCCGAGGTGGTGAACCACGCGCAGTTCGCCAGCTACCTGATGTGCGCCAATGCCTTTTACCGCGCCGCCCTGGCACAGGAAATCCGGGCGGAATTCCAGCCCTCCGCCGGGTTCATGCATTTCATGGCGGGCGAAACCATCATTCACCAGGGGGCAGAAGCCGACCAGGTGTACACCCTCCTCGAAGGCGACGCTCACGCCCTGCGCGACGGCGTCAAGGTCGGTGAGATTCATGCGGATGAGATTTTCGGTGCCCTTGCAGTGTTTACCCGCCAAAAACGCATGGCGTCGGTGGTCGCCGTCAATGACTGCACCGTGCTCGCGGTGCGCAAAGAAGAGTTTGCCGATCTGGTGGAAATGCAGCCACAGATCTGTCTGGGCCTAGTGGAGGAGTTGGCAGAGAAGATCAACCAACTCAACGGCCAACTGCTCGCATCACAGGCCAAAGGATAAAAACGTCCGGGTGTCCTTGAAAAGTTGTTGACATCGATAATGATAATAATTACTATTTACAAACCGTCGGGCAGTCAGCATCTCCCCCTGCTCGACGGGGTGAAGGTAAGCGGCCTGTGCACTCCGCAGTCACATTCCCGCTTGCCGGATCTTCTCCTTGAGGCCCAAACCTTCTTTGGGTAGCCGGCCTCTGGCTAATCACGGTTGCTTGGGCCACCCTTCGGGGTGGCCACTTTTCTGCCTCCGCCCATCGTTCAGCCGTCTTAACCAGTATTTACGCTTTCCCTATATTGAAATTTCCCCGGTCGCACGTATATTACCGTCACTACAGGCGCCCTTGTCCGATGGCCACGGGCACACTGTCAGCTCTTGACCTCTTTGGGAGATAACCGCCGTGATGCGCATTGGTCTGTTCCTGCTAACCAACTTTGCCGTTCTGATTCTGGCCGGCTTTACGCTGTCCTTGTTGGGGGTCGATCATTACCTGCAACAAAACGGCGACCTGAACCTTACCAGCCTACTGATTTTCTGTGCCGTTTTCGGTTTCGGCGGCTCGTTCGTGTCTCTGTTCCTGTCAAAGTTCATTGCCAAGAAAACCACCGGCACCCAGATTATTGAGTCCCCCCGCACGGCGGACGAACAATGGCTGGTCAGCACCGTGAAGCAACTGTCCCAGCAGGCCGGCATCAAGACGCCGGAAATCGGAATTTTCCCCGCTCAACAGGCCAACGCCTTTGCCACCGGTTGGAACAAAAACGCCTCATTGGTGGCGGTCAGTCAGGGTCTGTTGCAACGCTTTGACCGGGACGAGGTCAAAGCCGTGCTGGCGCACGAAATCGGGCACGTGGCCAACGGCGACATGGTGACCCTCAGCCTGCTTCAGGGGGTCATCAACACCTTCGTGATGTTTTTTGCCCGGATTATTGGCCACACCGTCGACCGGGTCATTTTCAAGACCGAGCGGGGCCACGGCATCGGCTTCTACATTGTGACCTTTGTGACGGAAATGATTCTGGCATTGCTGGCCTCAATGATCGTATTTGCCTTCTCCCGCTACCGGGAATACCGGGCCGATGCAGCCGGTGCGCAACTGGCCGGCCGCGGCGCCATGATTCGTGCGCTGCAACGACTACAGGCGGAAGTCCAGGCCGGCGTCGAAAGCCCCATGCCCGACAGCATGAAGGCCTTCGGTATCAGCGGTGGTTACAAGCAGAAGCTGGGTAAGCTTTTCGCCAGCCATCCGCCGCTGGACGCTCGCATTGCCGCGCTCAGCCGCGGCCAGTAAACGCTACACCCATATCAAAGGAGGCTTCATGCCCTGGCGCTGGCTTACATTCGTTGCTCTGTTGGCACTGCCCCTGGCGCACCCCCTCGCCCAGGGGTTCGCCACGGACGATGAACGCAATACCATTGAAGTGTTCGAGTACGCCAGCCCGAGCGTGGTCTACGTCACCAACCAGCAGGTGGTTCGGGATCCACGCTCGTTTGACCTGCTGACCGTCCCGCGCGGTGCCGGCACCGGCTTTGTGTGGAGTGAGCAAGGCTACATCGTCACCAATTTCCATGTGATCGAAAACGCGCGAAAGGTGATGATCACCCTGCAGGACCAGAGCAACTGGCCGGCGGAAGTGGTCGGCATTGCGCCTGAAAAAGATCTGGCGGTGCTCAAGGTCGAGGCACCGGAAAAACACCTGAAGCCCTTGCGCCGGGGCGACTCCGGCGACCTGGTGGTCGGCCACAAGGTTCTGGCCATCGGCAACCCCTTTGGGCTGGATGCCACTCTCACCACCGGCGTTGTCAGTGCGTTGGGGCGGGAAATCGAATCCCCCAACCAGCGCAAAATCCGCAACGTCATCCAGACCGACGCCGCCATCAATCCGGGCAACTCCGGCGGCCCTCTGCTCAACTCGCAAGGCGAGCTGATCGGGGTCAACACCATGATCTACAGCCCCAGTGGGGCGAGTGCCGGCATTGGGTTCGCCATCCCGGTCAACACCGTGGAAAGCATCGTACCGCAGCTGATTGAGCACGGGCGCATCATCCGTCCGGTCATCGGCATTGATATCGCGCCGGACCAGTGGGCCCGGCAGTCGGGGGTTCGGGGAGTTGCCATACTGCGTGTCGCGCAGGGCTCTCCGGCCGACCGTGCAGGACTGGAAGGCGCCCAGCGCAGCCGTTGGGGCAGTATTGTTCTGGGGGATATCATCACCGCCATCGACCAGCACCCCACCCGCAATTACGACGAGCTGATGACCGCACTGGAGAAGTACGAACCGGGCAACGAGGTCGTGCTGAGCGTTCAACGCCGGGGAGAGGCCCGGCGCCTGCGGCTGAGACTGGCGGCGCCTGATGGCCTCTAACGGCGAGAGCCGTCCCTATTCTCCTACTCGACAGCGCTGACCGGTAGCGGCGTCTCCAGGCGAATACTGGCCTGCTCGGGATTGATATCGGCCCGGTAGGCGTACACCTCCACGCCCGCTGCCACGGCCTGTCGGAACGTGTCTCCGTAGGCCGGGTCAATCTCATCGGCGGGAGCCACCTGCTCCACGCCCGAGTGCTGCACACAGAACAGCAGCACGGCCCGGTCGCCCTGGCGGACAATCTCCATCAGCTCGCGCAAATGCTTTCGCCCGCGCTCACTGACGGCGTCCGGAAACAGTCCCTGGCCGGGAGCCTCCATCAAAGTCACGCTTTTCACCTCGACATAGCACCGGCCGTCATCCGACTCCAACAGGAAGTCAATGCGTGAGTTTTCCTGTCCGTAGCGCACCTCCGCCCGAATCCGCTCGTAGCCCTGCAGCTCCTCGATCACACCCGACTCAATGCCCTCGCGCACCAGCGGGTTGGCGCGCGCCGTGTTGATACCGGCCCAGTGACCCGTGGGCGTAGTGGCCAGCTCCCAGGTATGCCGATACTTGCGCTTGGGGTTACCGGAATCGGAGAACCAACAGGGGCTTTCCGGCACCACACAATGGCGCATGGAGCCGGTGTTCGGGCAGTGGATGGTGATTTCCGAGCCATCGGCAAGGCGCACATCCGCCAGAAACCGCTTGTAGCGTCGCAACAGCACGCCGGATTGCCATTTTTGATTCAAGAGAGGCTCCTAATAGAACAAGACAATCAAATAATCCTCTATTGTTACAGCTGACGGGAACCGGCTCAATCAAGGGCCAAAATAGCTCGAATCAGTCGCAAAAAAGGCTGGCGAAGCCGGGGGATATCTGGTAGCTTGCCAACCCTTCAAAATTCGCTGCTTCTCCAGTAGCGAAGAAGGTGTAAAAGCGACGGACGGCGCGGAATTCCCGGGTTCACCCCACCCGCCCGTCCATCGAGTCGGCCAGCTAAATGGGAAGTCATACGAGGCGCGAAACCATGCCGAAGAGTTCATCGACCGCAGAGAGCTACACACTGAGTAACTTCACCCCTTACAAGGAAAAAAAGGGCGAGGAGTACATGAACGAAAACCAGCTCGAGCACTTTCGTCAGTTGCTGCTCGCCTGGCGTCGCGAGTTAATGGAAGAGGTGGACCGCACCATGAGCCACCTGAAGGACGAAGCTGCCAACTTCCCCGACCCCGCCGATCGCGCCAGCCAGGAAGAGGAATTCAGCCTGGAACTGCGCACGCGCGACCGCGAACGCAAGTTGATCAAGAAAATCGACAGCACTTTGGAGCTGATCGAGAATGAAGATTATGGCTTCTGCCACGCCTGTGGTGTGGAAATTGGCATTCGTCGCCTTGAAGCCCGTCCGACCGCCACCCTGTGTGTGGACTGCAAAACCCTGGATGAAATCAAGGAAAAGCAGGTCGGAGGCTAAGCCGGCAACGGAGCCCCGCCCCAAGCGGGCTCCGTTTTTCCGCTAACCGCTGTATGCCCGCAACCTCATCCAACCCCCAATCCGATACGCCTCAGGGAGACAGGGCGCCCTACATTGGACGCTTCGCCCCCTCTCCCTCCGGCCCCCTGCATTTCGGTTCCCTGGTCAGCGCTCTGGCCAGCTACCTGCACGCCCGAGCCGCTGGCGGTCATTGGTTGGTGCGCATGGAAGACCTCGACCCCCCACGGGAGGAAGCGGGGGCAAAGGACGCGATTCTGAACGCCCTGGACGCTCATCAACTGCACTGGGAGGGTGGGGTGATGTTTCAAAGCGACCGCCAGAGCGCCTATGAGCAAACGCTCGAGCGTTTGCTCGCCGAGGGACTGGCGTACCGGTGCCGCTGCACCCGCAAAGATATCCACGCTCTGGGAGGCGTGTATGACGGCCGCTGCCGGGACCGGGCCGTCTCCCCGGACGAACCCCACGCCTGGCGCTTGAAACTGTTCGATGTGCCCGGTGGCCACACCGAGCCCGCCGATCCTTATCGCTGGACCGATCTGTTTCAGGGGCCACAGGCGCAAAGCCTGCGCCAGGAAGTGGGGGACCCGATCATCAAGCGCAAAGATGGCCTGTTCGCCTATCAGCTCGCGGTGATCGTGGATGACATCCATCAGGGCATTACGCACATAATACGCGGCGTGGACCTGCTCCCGGTCAGCGCCGGGCAGCTTGCCGCCTTCGCCCTTCTCGGCGGGCAGCCGCCGGCACTGGGCCACGTACCGGTGGCCAACAACGAGTTCGGGCAAAAACTGAGCAAACAGCATCACGCGCCACCACTGGAACCAAAAAAAGCGGGAACCAACCTCTGGTACGCGTTAGACTTTTTGCAACAGCGGCCACCCCCCAACCTGAGAGGCGCCGCTCCGGAAGCCGTTCTGGAGTGGGCCCTCGGGAACTGGCGGCCCGAACGGATCCGCGGGCGGGAAGGCCCCGCCCCGGACGCCATGCTGACGCCCCCTGACGCCGACAAATCGGAGAAGGATAGATCGTGAACAATCAGCGCCTGGTCATCCTCTTGCTACTGGTGGCCTATATATTCTCACCCACCCTCTTTACCTGGATCATCAACCCCGAGGGGGCCTGGTTCCGGCCCTACATCATCTGGGTGGCGGTCATCATCATCGCCTACATCGTACAAAGCCGTAAAAAGAGACCCCATGACCTTTGAGTTGAGCCATGTGGCATTGCTCGGCGTCAGCTATTTGCTGGCGCTCTTTGGCATTGCCTGGATAACCGAACGCGGCTGGATTCCCGAATCCGTCACCCAGCACCCCCTGACCTATATTCTGTCGTTGGGGATTTTCGCCAGTGCCTGGGCGTTCTATGGGGTCATCGACCTGGCCTTCCAGTTCGGCTACGGTGCCCTCGCCTATTACCTGGGCACCGGGGCGCTGTTTCTGTTCGCGCCGGTGGCGCTGGCGCCGCTGGCCGACCTGGCACGCCGCCATCAGGTGCACTCGCTCGCCGACCTGCTGGTGTTCCGCTACCACAGTCACGGTGTGGGCGCCGTGACCACCCTGTGCATGCTGCTGGGCATCCTGCCATTGATGGCGCTGCAGATTCAGGCCATCGCAGACACCATGTACATCCTCACCGTGAGCAGCAACCCCAGCCTGCCCGCCATGGGCACCGGCTTTACCTTCAAGGATCTGATGGCCCTGGGCTACTGCGCACTGCTGACCGTCTTCACGATTCTGTTCGGCTCCAGCAAGGACCAGCACCGGGGCCTGTTCACCGCCATGGCGTTCGAATCCCTACTCAAGGTGTTCGCCCTTTGCGCCATCGGCCTGCTGGCGGTCTACGGCGTCTTTGACGGCTTCACCGGCCTGGACCAGTGGCTGGAACAGAACCCCGAAAATCTGGCCCTGCTGCACGCCCCGGTTCAGGATGGGGCCGCCCATACCCTGCTGCTGGTGTTTGTGGCTACCGCCATCACCATGCCCCATATTTTCCATATGGGCGTGACCGAAAACCTGTTGATGCGCAACACCCACACCATTACCTGGGCATTTCCGCTGTTCCTGCTGTTAATGGCGCTGCCGATCTTCCCGATTCTCTGGGCGGGGTTTGAACTTTCCGTGCCGCTGCCGGCCCAGTACTTCACGCTTGGCGTGCCGATTCTTGCGGAATCGCCGGGGCTGACGGTGTTGGCGTTTATCGGTGGCCTCTCGGCCGCGACCGGCGCCATGGTGGTCATGATTCTTGCCCTCACCACCATGGTGATGAACCACTGGATTCTGCCGGCACTGAGCCTGCGCAACCGGGACGACCTCTACCGCCAGCTGCTGTGGCTGCGCCGGGTGCTGATCGCCACCCTGTTTTTTGCCAGCTACTTTGTCTATTGGTTGCTGGATAACCGCCACAGCCTGACCAACCTGGCCCTGCTCACCTTTATCGAAACCCTTCAGTTCCTGCCGGGCATGTTCGCCATTGTGTTCTGGCCCCGAGGCAACCGGCGAGGCCTGCTGGCCGGGCTGAGCACAGGCACCCTGATCTGGGCCATCGCTTTGCTGATTCCGGTCATTACCGGCTTCTCCGGCCTGCCTGTGCCCAGCACCGACATCGTCATTCCACTGGGCATGGGGCACTGGAGTGCAGTGGCTCTGCTCTCGCTGGGGGCCAATACCGCCATTTTCGTCGGCCTGTCACTGCTCACCCGCCAGAATGAAGAAGAGCAATACAGCGCCGAGCTCTGTGCTGCCGACGAGCTGAGCCAACCGGTACGCCAGGCACTGGATGTCCACAGCGCAGCGGAATTCAAAACCCGCCTGGCCCGTTCACTGGGCAAGGTGACCGCCAGCCGGGAAGTGGATGTCGCCCTGAGCGAGCTTGGGCTGCGCATTACCGAGCGCCGACCCTATGCCCTGCGTCGGCTGCGCGATCAGATCGAGGCGAACCTGTCGGGGCTGATGGGTATTCACGTCGCCGGCGAAATCATGGACCGCCACCTGCCCTACAAACTGGCCGAGCGGCGTGACACCCTGGACATCAACCTGATCGAGAATCGCCTGGCCCAGTATCGGGACCACCTCACCGGCATGGCCGCCGAACTCAACAACCTGCGCCTGTACCACCGAAAAACCCTGGAAGAACTGCCCATGGCGGTCTGCTCTCTGGGCCTGGATGGGGAAATCCTGATGTGGAACCGGGCCATGGAGCTGCTGACCCAGACCCCGAGCGACGACGTCACGGGTTCACGGCTGGAGGACCTGGCGGAGCCCTGGAAGGCCCTGCTGACCGATTTCAGCCAGAGCAGCGAGCCCCACTACTACCGCCAGGAAATCGACCTGAACGGGCGTCCGCACTGGATCAGCCTGCACAAGGCCAATATCGAGGGCAGTATCCACAGCGGAGAATATGACCAGGTCATCCTGCTCGAGGATGTGACCGAAACCCAGCTGTTGGAGCAGGAGCTGATCCATAGCGAGCGCCTGGCCTCCGTCGGGCGACTGGCGGCGGGCGTGGCCCACGAAATCGGCAACCCGATCACCGGCATCTCCAGCCTGGCCCAGAATCTGCGCTACGAATCCGACGCACCCGAGGTGCTGGAGACCGCCGAACACATCCTCAGCCAGACCGACCGGGTCACCCGTATCGTGCAGTCGCTGGTGAGCTTCTCCCACAGCGGCCAGAACAAGAAAAGCGAGTTCGAGGCCGTGGATTTACGTGCCTGCGCCAATGAGGCCATCCAACTGCTGTCGCTCCAGAAAGACAAGAATGAGGTGGAATACGTCAACAATATCGCCCGAAACGCGATCATTGCCGGCGACAGCCAACACCTGATTCAGGTCTTCATCAACCTGCTCTCCAACGCCCGGGACGCCAGCCCACCCGGCAGCCGTGTTATGCTGGACAGCGACGAGGACGAATACAGCATCATTTTCTCGGTAACCGACCAGGGCAGCGGCATACCGCAGGACAAGCTGGATCAGATTCTCGAACCCTTCTTTACGACCAAGGACCCGGGCGAGGGAACCGGACTGGGGCTGGCGATGGTCTATAGCATTGTGGAAGATCACGGCGGCAAGCTCGACATCAAGAGCCCGGCCGATCAAGTGCACCAAACTGGTGCGCAGTTTACGATCAAATTGCCGCGCCATATTGATTCCATGGTGACGGGATGATATTTTCCGCCATCTATCCGGCTGTGGAAAACCACGCAGATGGGCTTTCCGCGGCCTGTACTCAGGCTCGCTGGAGCTCCGGCCCCTGCTGTTCATTGGCGGCGCCGAAGCTTGAGCACCCTGCCCGACCATAGGCGAAGTGAGCACTATGAGTAAGATCCTGATCGTTGAAGACGAACCCATCATCCGCACCGCGTTGCGCCGCCTGCTTGAGCGCAACAAGTACGAGGTGAACGAAGCGCCCTCGGTCAAAGAGGCCACGGGCAAGTTCACCCTGACCGACTTCGACCTGATTATCAGCGATCTCCGCCTCCCCGGGGCGCCCGGCACCGATCTGATCAAACTGGCCGAGCAGGTGCCGGTGCTGATCATGACCAGCTACGCCAGTCTGCGCTCGGCGGTGGACTCCATGCGCATGGGCGCGGTGGACTATATCGCCAAACCCTTCGATCACGAAGAAATGGTCACCGCCGTCAAGCGGGTGATCGGCAAGGCCAACGCCGCCAACCAGCACAAGCACAACTCCGCCACGGCGAGCCACGCCATTGCCGGTATGATCGGCTCCAGCGACGTCATGCAGGACCTGTACAACCGCATTCACAAGGTCGCTCCCACCAAGGCCACCGTACTGGTTCACGGTGAGACCGGCACCGGTAAAGAACTGGTGGCCCGTGCGCTGCACGAAGAGAGCCCGCGCCGGGAAAAGACCATGATTTCGGTCAACTGCGCCGCCATTCCTGAGACTCTGATCGAATCCGAACTGTTCGGCCATGAGAAAGGCGCCTTTACCGGCGCCGCCAGCACCCGTGATGGGCTGGTCGCCGCCGCTGACGGCAGCACCTTGTTCCTCGATGAAATCGGCGAACTGCCACTGGAGGCTCAGGCCCGCCTGTTGAGGGTGTTGCAGGAAGGCGAAGTACGGCCCATCGGTTCGGTAGAGTCCCGCAAGGTGGACGTCAGGCTGGTGGCCGCGACCCACCGGGACCTGCGCAAACTGGCTCAGGAGAAGCAATTCCGGGAGGATCTGTATTTCCGGATCAACGTCGTGCAGTTGGAGCTGCCCCCGTTGCGCGACCGCGGCAAAGACATCATTTCCCTCGCCGAGTCACTGTTGCAGCGCTTCTGCCACGAGATGGGCAAGCCCAACCTCAAGCTCTCCCCCGAAGCGGTGCAGGCCATTACCACCTACACTTGGCCGGGTAACGTACGCGAGCTGGAGAACGCCATACAGCGGGCTGTGATCCTGTGTGAGGACACTCAGGAAATCAGCCACGAACTGCTGGATATTGACCTGGATCTGGTGCGCTTCGAGGAAGACGATGAAGATGACACCCACCGCTCGCCGGAACGCATTCAGCCCCGGGGAAGGGCGCCCCAGGACCCGAGCGAAGATCTGTCACTGGAAGACTACTTCCAGCGCTTCGTTCTCGAACATCAAGACACCATGAGTGAAACCGAACTGGCCCGGAAGCTGGGCGTCAGCCGCAAATGCCTGTGGGAGCGTCGTCAACGCTTTGGCATTCCGCGCAACAAGGCCGCCACGGCCAAATAGCCTTCTGCGCTCGTGCCGGGGCTATCGGGCCCCGGCCGCTATCCTGTTCCGCTTCCTGCGCCCAATCAGCCTATCGCGACAGCCCGGCCTCTTCACGGCGCCCAGCCACTCCCAACCGACACAGCAAACGCCCCCCTCCGTAACACCGAAATACCATAAGCGACGCCAAAAAAAGGGGTTAAACGCCACAGACGTTACCGCTGGTTACCTTCTAAAGACGCTGTTACCAATGGGGGATTTGTTACCTGGCACGGGAGTCGTAACAAACTGTTCCCGTATTTGTAACCGTTAGAAATAACTAAACTTAATAAGTGATCATACAAATAAACTAAGTTATTGTTTTTAAAGGACTTTCCATTTCTGGCACGCGACGTGCTCTCTATACGGGCACATAACAACAACAACTAATAAAAAAAGCGCCACATAATAAGAACAACAAACAATAAGAAATGAAAAGCCATAATTAAAACAATAGACAATAAGAAAAGAAGAAGTTCAAAAATAACAACAACAAACAATAAAAAAAGCGACAACGACATAATAATGACAAGAAACAATAAAAACAGACTGCATAATAAAAATGAACAACAATAAGAAAAGCGAAAGCCTTAGTGCTTTACGCATATAAAAACATAACGATAAGACACAAGAAAAAGCGGAAAGACTGACTAGACACTGGAGCGGGATTGCAAGCACGCACACTTGATACGAGGGCATGGACGCGCCGATTTGCAGACCACAGGATCACTGGTAACTCAATCCCACGGGAAAGCCTCGGCTTTCCCGTTTTGCTTTCTGACCCCGGAAAAGCCTCCGCTACCGCCACCCCCGGCGTTTGCACCACTCCCCGCCCGTGCTAAACTGCCCGGCTTTCAGACGACCGTCCGGCGTGCCAGCCGACGCGAGAACCCACTGACAGTAACCCATTGCCCATGCTGAAACGGCTTATCGACAAATTCCGCCCCCGCGCTCGCCACCCGGACCGCCCCCTGATCATCCCCCGAGACCAACACAATGTCTCCCGCCGAGACATCAGTCAGGCGGCGATCAAGATCATGAAACGCCTGGAAGAAGGCGGCTTTCAGGGGTTCCTGGTGGGTGGCGGCGTGCGCGATCTGCTCCTGGGGGGCCACCCCAAAGACTTCGACATCGCCACCGACGCCAAGCCCGAGCAGATCAAGCGCCTGTTCCGCGGCGCCCGCATCATCGGTCGGCGCTTCCAGATCGTGCATGTGCGCATGGGGCGGGAAATCATTGAGGTCACCACCTTTCGCGGGCATCACGATCAGTCCGGCAATGAAGACGGAATGCTCCTGCGGGACAACGTCTACGGGACCCTGGAAACCGACGCCGTTCGGCGTGACTTTACCGTCAACGCGCTCTATTACACCCTCAATGACTTTGCCATTCACGACTACACTGGCGGGCTGAAGGACCTGGAGAAGCGCACTCTGCGCATCATCGGTGACCCACACACCCGCTACAAGGAAGACCCGGTGCGCATGCTGCGCGCGATCCGCTTCGCCGGCAAACTCGGCTTCCAGATCGATCCGGGTACCGCCGACCCCATCCTGGAGTTGGGAGAGTTGCTGCGCAACGTGCCCCCCGCCCGGCTGTTCGAAGAGGTGCTGAAACTCTTTATGGCCGGCTCGGCGACCGCCACCTTTACCCTGATGCGCGAGTACGGGCTGCTGGCCCACCTGTTCCCGGCCACCGAGGCGGCACTGGAAGCAGGCGATGAGACTGGCCTGACGCTGATCGAAGAAACCATGGCCAACACCGACAAGCGCGTGCGTGCCGAGAAGCCGGTAACCCCGGCGTTTATCTACGCCGCCATGCTCTGGCCCCCCATGGCCGCCCGCGCCGACCACCTGAGCAAAAGCATGCCGCCCCAACAGGCTTACCAACAGGCGGCCACTGAAGTGATCGGTCACCAACTGGGACACACGTCCATTCCCAAGCGCTTCCTCATTCCCATGCGGGAAATGTGGGACATGCAGCACCGCCTAGTGCAGAAGCGCCACCCACAACGGTTGCTGGAGCACTCCCGCTTCCGGGCCGCCTACGACTTCCTGTTGCTGCGCGAAGCCTCCGGCGAGCACCTGGACGGCGCCGGCAACTGGTGGACCCGCTTCCAGGACGTGGACGAGGCCGAACAACAGAAGATGATTGCCGAGTCCCGTCAGGGCGCCAAACCCAAGAGTGGCCGCCGCCGCAGTCGCAAACGCCGCCCCTCCTCCGGTGATTCGCCCAACCCCGCGCCGCAGGAATGAGTCGGGTTCACAGTTACATCGGCCTGGGCAGTAACCTCGACGCCCCAAGAGAGCAAGTCGAACGGGCCTTTGATGAACTGGCCCGACTGCCCCACAGTCGCCTTCTGGCACGCTCGCCGCTGTACCGCAGCGCGCCGGTCGGCCCGCCACAGCCCGATTACATCAACGCCGTGGCCCAACTGGAAACAACGCTTCCCCCGCTCGAACTGCTGGATGAGCTACAACGGCTGGAGCAGGCCCATCAGAGGGTACGCCGGGAGCATTGGGGCCCCAGGACCCTCGACCTGGACCTGCTGCTGTACGGTGAGCAAACCATCGACCATCCCCGCCTACAGGTGCCCCACCCCGAAATGCCTCGCCGGGCTTTTGTTCTTTACCCTTTGGCCGATATTACCCCTGAACTGACGCTTCCCTCGAACACCCCTCTTGAGTCATTATTGGCACAGTGCCCGTTCGAGGGGCTGGAGCGACTCACCTCTGACAGTCAACACCGGGAGCCTTAAGTCGTGTCGACCATGTTTGACGATCACCAATGGGACCTGTCCCACGCCGAGCTTCCCCGCTATATTGCCGTGGAAGGACCGATTGGCGTGGGCAAAACCACGCTCGCCAAAAACATCGCGCAACTGTTCAACTACGATGTGCTGCTCGAGCAGCCCGAAGAAAACCCTTTTCTGGAGCGCTTTTACCGCTCCCCTCGCACCGTAGCCCTGCAGACCCAGCTGTACTTCCTGTTTCAACGGACCAACCAGCTTCAGGAACTGCGCCAGAACGACCTGTTCGAACCGGTGCGCGTGGCGGATTTTCTGATGGAAAAAGACCAGCTGTTCGCCCAGGTTACCCTGGATGACGACGAGCTGAACATTTACCAACAGGTCTACGACCGTCTCACCCTGGACGCCCCGGTACCGGATCTGGTGATCTACCTGCAGGCCCCCTCCAAGGTGCTGAACGAGCGCATCCGCCAGCGAGGGGTCGCCAGCGAGCAGAACATCAGCCCGGAGTACCTGGAGGCCCTGAACGAGGCCTACACCCAGTTTTTCCACTATTACGACAGCTCGCCGCTGCTGATCGTCAACGCCCAGGACCTGGACCTGGCCAACAACCGCCAGCACTTCCAGCAGTTGATCGAAACCCTACTCACCATCAAAAGCGGGCGCCACTACTACAACCCCACACCGGCGCTCTAAGCCCGACCCGGAGAGATGTTATGCCTTACGGATCGAACACCGACACCGCCCTGAACAAAACGGTCACCATCAAGACCCTGCAGAAGCTCAAGGATCAGAACGAAAAGTTCGTGATGGTTTCGCTGTACGACGCCCCCATGGCGGCGATGGCGGAAAAGTGCGGCGTGGAAACGGTGCTGATCGGCGATTCCCTGGGCATGACCGTTCTGGGCTACAAGAGCACCATTCCCGTGACAATGGAACAGATGACGTACCACGTCGAAGCCGTGGCGCGTGGTAATCACAAGTCCCTGATTGTCGCCGACCTGCCGTTTATGACCTACGCCACCCTGGAAGACGCGCTGAAGAACTCAACGCGCCTGATGCAGGCGGGCGCGCAGATGATCAAAATCGAAGGCGGGCGCTGGCTCGCGGACACGGTGCGGCGCCTGAGTGAGTGCGGCATTCCGGTCTGCGCACACCTGGGCCTGACGCCCCAGTCAGTGAACAAATTCGGCGGCTTCCGGGTCCAGGGTCGCTCCCCGGAGCAGGCGGAGGAAATTGCCGAAGATGCGAAGATCCTGTCCGACGCCGGCGCCGACCTGCTGGTGCTTGAGTGCGTGCCGTCGGAGCTGGCGGCCCGCATCACCCGCGAGATTGCCATTCCCACCGTGGGCATTGGCGCAGGTCGCGATACCGACGCCCAGGTACTGGTGATCAATGACATTCTGGGCCTGACCGAACAGCCCCCCAAGTTTTCGAAAAACTTCCTGACCGAAGCCGGCGACATTCCCGGCGCCATGAAGAAATACGTGGCAGACGTGAAGGCTGGAACCTTCCCCAGCGACGATCATATATTTTTATAACGACAGGGACTCCGGGCAAGCGCTGTTACATCAACCCCTATCAAAGCGTCCCCCGGTTCATCCCACCACCCACAACAACGAGAGAGTGAGAGAGACTATGCGTTGCCATCAACTGCGGTGGGCCCTGCTGGGCGCTGCCTTGACCCTATTCGGCTGCGAAACCCCGACGCCCGAACCGAAACACACCATCAATGTGCCCACGTCCGCCTGGGAAGATTACCAGGCCCGCTCACAGCACTGGCGCTCAGTCGACCGCGATCAGATACAGGCCGAAATGGCCGCCGAAGGCCTGGACGAACCCAAGCCCGCCCCCAAAGCACACCGCAATGGCTTTGACCCGGACCAGCCCATCACGTGGTATGCCAGCGAGGAAGGCCAGCGCATCGCCGACATCATTCTGAGCTTTCAGACCCCCTCCGGCGGCTGGTCCAAAGGCACGGACATGACCAAGCGCCCGCGCCAGCCGGCCCAGGCCTTTGGTGTAGAACGCAAGTACGTCCCCACATTCGACAACAACGCCACCAGCACCCAAATCCGTGCGCTGGCCAAAGCCTACAGCGCCACCGGCGAGCCCCGCTACCGGGAAGGCTACGTAAAGGGCGTCGAGCTGATTCTGGAAGCGCAATACCCCAACGGCGGCTGGCCCCAGACCTTTCCCCTGCGCGGCGGGTACCACGACTACATCACCTTCAACGACGATGCCATGATCAACCTGATGGCCGTGCTTTCCGACATCGCCAAGGCTGAACCTCCGTTCGAACAGGCGCCGGAAGACCTCCGCGTGCAGGCCGCCCGAAGTATGGCCCGAGGGCTGGACCTGATTGTGGCCGCTCAGGTCGTCGTGGACGGCAAGCCGACGCTCTGGGGCGCCCAACACGATCCGCGCACACTGGAACCCCGCAAGGCCCGGGCCTATGAAATGGTTTCCCTCGCCACCGCCGAAAGCGCTGACCTGCTGGAGTTTCTAATGCAGCTGGAAAACCCGCCGGCCGATATTCAGGCCGCTGTTCACCACGCGGTGGACTGGTACCGGAGCAATCCGCTGAAAGGCGTCCGCTGGGACCGGGAGGCCTACCGCCTGGTCAAAGACAAAGACGCGTCGCCCCTCTGGTCCCGCTTTGCGGAAATCGGCACCAACCGCCCCCTCTTCGGGGACCGGGATAATTCGGTTCATTACGACATTGATGAAATCTCCCAGGAACGCCGGGAAGGCTACGCCTGGTACACGAACGACCCGAGCGATGTTCTGGAGCAGTACCAACAGTGGCGCCAACGCTACCCCCGCTAGCACCCCACAAAAAAGGGCGGATTCTCATCCGCCCTTAATGTGAGCCGGCAAGCCCGGCTCTGATCCGTTGTTTTTTTTCAGCCCTCAGTTACAGACTTCACCACCGTCGCCATACTGATCATTGCAGGTGGTGGTGCCGATGCAGCTCTGGGAGTTTTCCCAGCCCCAACCACTTTCCTGATTGTCACAGGAAGGGTAGAGGGTGCCGTACCAGTTGCACTGACAACTACTGCCACCAGTATTGCCACCGGTATTTCCACCGTTATCGCCTCCGGTGTTACCACCACTGTCACCACCGGTATTGCCCCCGGAATCTCCACCGGTGTTTCCACCGCTGCAATTACCACTGAAACAATCGCCGGTTTCACCGAAGCCGATCACGCCATTACAGTGCATGGTCTCAGCGTAAGAGCCGCCACCACACTCACCGTCATAGGTCGCGGTGTTGTATTCCATATCTTCGGCCTGACGGGTTTCACCATTGACGTAAACATTATCCAGAATCACGTCCCGGTCGCCACCGTCATTATCGAACTGCACCTGAATATCGCCCGAGGCGCTGCCGCTGTAGGTATAGTTCGCAAAGTTGGTGGTCAGGTTCCAATCGGCCACGACGCTGCCACCGATCAGCAGATTGATATGCTCGCCACCGGCCGTGCCGCGTGCGCGAACCACAATGTCGCTGCCAGAGGGCGAGCCGTCGCCGTTATCACCACCGGTGTCACCACCGGTGTCACCGCCCGTGTCGCCACCGGTATCGCCACCCGTGCCTTCGCTCACGGTAATGTCAGAGCTGCCCGAGCTTTGGTAGCCCTCGGTAGCCAGCACCATGTAATCGTGGTTGCCCAGGTTCAGGCCCGCTTCGGCCCAGGCATCAAAGTGGTTGCCCACGGTAATGGTGCCGCTGATCTGCCCGAACCCTTTTTTGGGCTGACGCACACTGAAGTACTGATAGAAAGTGGCGTTGCCTTCAATGGACGGCTTGTTCACGCGCTGACAGCGAACAATTTCATAGGTCGCGCCATCACTTTGAAAAGTGCCATAGGTCTGGCGACCTGTCGAACAGGAGGACGGGTTATAGGAACCGTAGCTCTCGATCACGTAGTACTCGACCAACGGATTGCGGGTCCAGCCGTACAAGGCGAGGTAAGAGTTCTGCGAATTATCCACGTTATACGAACCGGAGTAATTCACCACTTTGCGACCACCGGGGTTCCAACCCTTGCCGCCGACCCAGTTGTTGGTGGCATTGCTCCACTGCGAGCGGTATCGCCCGCCGGGCAGAAGTTCGAAAGACGCATCACCATTGTCTTTCCAGAACGAGTAATAAAACCCGTCGTGGGTTCCCGTAGCGTTTTGCGTCAGCGTTTGGGCGTAAGCGCCCGACGCACAGAGTGCAGCGGCACACACCAGCGCTTTGGTCGCGCAAGCGCCGCTTTTCGCGAGTTGCTTAAGTGTTGTCAAGCTCATAGGAAAGTACCCTTCTTAATTTATTTTAATGAAGAGCCAGGCCGGACCTAACAAGCGAAGGTTCTCCAACCCAATGCTTCTGACACGCGCCGTTTATTGCTTGACTCGCAGGACAGAGAACCTTTTTCCGCTGTTTACCGTTCAGGCTCGGGCAAAGATATAGCAACCGGAAATCTTATTGTCAACAAGACAATAAATATTGGCATCTCAACCTTTGTTATTGAAATAACGCCCGCCAATGATTATTTATTTTGTGAAAAACTTCCGTCGATATTCTTTTTTAAATTAATTTTTAGCCGTAAAAAAAGGCGGGTAAAAACCCGCCTTACATCAGATATTGCTATGAGAATTTATTGGTTTTATCGCTTGCGGTGCTAATGACCGTTCAGTTGCAGACTTCGCCACCATCACCGTACTGGTCGTTACACGTCGTGGAGCCGATACAGCTTTCGGCGTTCTCCCAGCCCCAACCACTGTCTTGATTGTCACAGGAAGGATACAGGGTGCCATACCAGTTACACTGGCACTGACTGCCGGTATTACCACCGGTGTCGCCGCCAGTATCACCTCCTGTGTCACCCCCGGTATCGCCACCGTCGTTTCCACCGGTGCCACCGCCGGCGCTGCCGGGCGCCACGGCGCGACCACTGGCCGGATCAATACGGCCGGCACACAGTCCTTTCGCTCGCAGGTTTGCGGCAATTTGTGGAATAGCGGCATTGGTATTGGTGTAGCTGCCGTCGTGCATCAAAATCACTTGTCCATCCTGCAGTTGGTTGGCGGCATTAGCGATTTGCGAGGCGCTGGCGCCGTCCCAATCCCGAGAGTCCACATCCCAGGTAATATAGGTCAGCCCCTGGTCTTGCGCTGCCTGACGAATGGTAGAGGTGTTATCACCGTAAGGGGGACGATAGAGTGTGGGAGCCGGGGCGCCGGCATTCTGAATCGCATCAGTGGTGCGACTGATTTCATCCACCACCTGCTGATAGCTGTAACCGGTCATGGAGGGGTGCGAGTAACTGTGGTTCTGCACTTCACCGACGTCGAGCATTTGGGAAATCATTCCCGGGTTGCTATCCACGTACTGACCTTGCGCGAACCAGGTCACCGGCGTGAGGTCGTTCTGCTGCAGCAAACTGATCAGAGTGCTTGTGTTACCCGTCGGGCCATCATCAAACGTCAGGCCGACATAACCACTGCAGCTGGTATCGCCCGAGTTTCCGCCCGTATCACCGCCGGTGTCGCCACCGGTATCGCCGCCCGTGTTACCACCGCTGCAACTACCGCTGAAGCAATCCGAGGTTTCACCGAAACCGATCACGCCGTTGCAGTGCATGGTTTCCGAAAGAGAGCCTCCACCGCACTCGCCATCATAGGTCGCGGTGTTGTATTCCATATTTTCCGCTTGACGGGTTTCGCCATTGACGTAGACGCTGTCGAGAATCACATCCCGGTCGCCGCCGTCGTTATCAAACTCCACCTGCACATCACCCGTGGCACCACCGGTATAGGTGTAGTCCGCGAAATTGGTGGAAAGATTCCAGCCGGCCACGACGCTCCCGCCGACCAACAAATTGATATGCTCGCCACCGGCGGTGCCGCGCGCGCGAACCACAATATCGCCACCAGAACCACCGCTGCCGGTATCGCCCCCGGTGTCTCCTCCGGTATCACCGCCCGTGTCGCCACCGGTATCACCACCCGTGCCTTCGCTCACGGTAATGTCAGAGCTGCCCGAGCTTTGGTAGCCCTCGGTAGCCAGCACCATGTAATCATGGTTGCCCAGGTTCAGGCCCGCTTCGGCCCAGGCATCAAAGTGGTTGCCCACGGTAATGGTGCCGCTGATCTGCCCGAACCCTTTTTTGGGCTGACGCACACTGAAGTACTGATAGAAAGTGGCGTTGCCTTCAATGGAGGGTTTGTTCACCCGCTGGCAACGGACAATCTCATAGGTCGCACCATCGCTCTGAAAGGTGCCATAGGTTTGGCGACCTGTCGTACAGGAAGACGGATTATAGGAGCCGTAACTTTCGATCACGTAGTACTCGACCAACGGATTGCGGGTCCAGCCGTACAAGGCGAGGTAGGAGTTCTGCGAATTATCCACGTTATACGAACCGGAATAATTCACCACTTTGCGACCGCCGGGGTTCCAGCCTTTGCCACCGACCCAGTTGTTGGTGGCATTGCTCCACTGCGAGCGATATCGCCCACCGGGCAGAAGTTCGAAAGACGCATCGCCGTTGTCTTTCCAGAACGAGTAATAAAACCCGTCGTGGGTTCCCGTATCGTTTTGCGTCAGTGTTTGGGCGTGAACGCCCGACGCACAAAGTGCAGCGGCACAGACAAGCGCTTTGGTCGCGCTTGCGCCGCCTTTCGCGAGTTGCTTAAATGATATCAAGCTCATAGGACAGTACCCTTAATCACTTATTTTAATGGGAAGCCAAGCTGTTAATTCCGAATCACCCCGTTTACCAACCGACGGCGATTCACTTCAACCGCCACAGCCCGACGCTCGGCGCACAGCTATAGCAACGCCGCACCTTATTGTCAACGAGACAATAATAGTTGGCATATTACTCTTCAGGAATGAGATAACATCCGCCAGGGATGTCTGTTTTTGTGAAAACCGTCAGGTTTCTCCAAAGGCGGGATTGTCGAACGCTAGAAACAGCGCTCCGGGATAACAGGAGCGCTCGGCAGGAAAATCATGAAAGGGAGCGGGGGAGCCGATAGACCGACATCTAAAGGAACCCATTTTGTTTCTTAACGGGCAGCCTCATAAACCTTCAGAATCAACTCAGTCGTCAGCCTCGAAGAGCCAGCGCCGGCCAGCGGCTCCCGCTTCTCCTTAACCGCCGACTCAAAGTCGTTGATGATCGCTTCATGGGCGGTGGTATCCGTCACCGCCGCGCTGGTGGCGCCATCGTGCTGATAGGCCTCACCCGGTTGGGACGGGTTATCAACGCCCTCAACGGCCCACTGGGTGACCACATCATCGGTCAGGGTAAAACTGCCCTTTTCCGTGTGCACCTCCATGCGAGCGGCAAACCCCGGTTTGGCAGCGGTGGAAGCCACCACGGAGCCGATCATGCCATTGGCGTGACGCATCAATGCTGCGCCGTGATCTTCCGATTCGATGTTGTGGGCAAAGGTCCCCAACATGCTCATCACCTGCTTGGGGAGGCCAAATAGCCACGTATAAATATCCAGGTTATGACAGGCCTGCTGCATAAACGGGCCGCCGCCGTCCAACGAATAGCCGCCCCGATAATCGCCACTGTCGTAATAGGCCTGGTCCCGATAGAACTTAGCGGCCAGATCCACCGCATAAACCCGACCAAAGGCGCCGGCATCCATCAATCGCTTGATCGCGATATTGTCCGGCCGCGTGCGCCGCTGGTAACACACCGCCAAGGTCACACCCGCCTTCTTACAAGCTTCGGTCATCCGGTCCATTGCCTCGATGGCAATATCCAGGGGTTTCTCGGTCAGCACATGTTTGCCGAGCGCCGCCGCTTCAATAGCGCCCTCATGATGTAAGCCGTTGGGCGTAGCGAGAATGACCGCATCGAAGGCCTGATCCACCGCATCGAGTGATGACCATATGGGCAGTTCCGGGGCTGAAGGCAGGGCGCGCCCCGAGCGGGAGACTGCGCCAACCAGCTCGCAATTCGGAAGTTTGCCCAACGCGGACACATAGGTATTGCTGATATTGCCGGTACCGACAATGACATAACGCATGGGGGTTCTCTCCCTCTCTCTCCAGGGTGATACGTCGTGCTTTATGGTGGATTCTTATTGGAATAACACTGTCGCAAACCAACGAAAAAGGCCCCGTTTCAATACCGACAACGGGGCAAAAAAGGGCAATGGCTAGCTAAGCAGACTGACGGCATCGATGTTCAGTGCATTGGCGATCCGCTCCAGAGTGCTGAGGGTGACGTTTTTTTCACCCCGTTCCAGCATTCCGATATAGGTGCGGTGAACATCCGCCAGGTCGGCCAGCGCCTCCTGGGACAAATTACGGGCGTGCCGCTCCCGACGAACATTTTCCGCAAACCGGCGCACCAACTGACAGGACTTTTCTGAATTCGACATACCATCAATGTGCCCGCCTGCATACTATAAATCTACACACTATAGTTATCAACCCCGAAAATCAGAGCCTGCCATCACAACACCCCCTCGGGCACCGCGCTTGAAGCGGAGAGCCTCGCGACCTGCGAGCTGGCAAGGCTCTCGCGCACCAGCCACTCCGCTAGGCGCCGATCCGCCGGCGCCAATCGGTATTCGAGAATCCCCGCCGGAGAGACCCATGCCAGCTCATCATGCACCGCCCGGCGCACACGCCCGGCTATAATATCCGCCCGCATCGCGATCAAGCGTATAACACCCCCGGGGTAGCGCCGGCTCAAACGCGTCAGCACGCCCGAAGCCCGCGTCCAGATACGCAGCTCCTCAAAGAGCTCCCGCTCCAGACACTCCTGGAGGGACTCGCCCGGTTGACACTTACCGCCGGGAAACTCCCAGAAACCCGCCCAGTTCTGCCCCGCCGGGCGCTTACCGATCAGAACCTGTCCGTGCTTGAGAATCAGCCCGGCGCAGACATGCTTGGTGTGTGACATTGAATTCCCGCTCCCTTGTTGAGGATGAACAAGTACTGGAATTCAGGTTACCGGGCGGTGAAGGGGGCGGGTATCGGAGATTCGGATAGTCTTTTGGCTGGGCACCATAACGGCAGAGGCGCCTTTGGCCTACAGTGGCCGGATCAGTGAAACCACAAAAAATAGAAACCACATAACGCGGCAAAGAACAAAATAAAACCCGAGCCATACTCCGCCAATGGCGGGTATTCGGGGTTATGAGTTCTCGGGTGAGCTTTCGTGATCGCTACCAGCAAAAGCGCGGTTAATAGTATCGTGGCAAAGATTTTCGCGCTAATAATGAGAAATCCCATGCATCACTCCCTTGTCATTTTGGCTGGCTAGAGCTTCTCAATGGCATTTCTGGCTTCCTTGTTCGACTTGGCGGTCAGGCGTCTGAGCACATAGCGAATCAGCCCTTCCGTCAGCGCCGCCTTGCTCTCCGGCGTGCGCATGCCAAGAGCCTGCATGATCTTGCGCATCAGGCGCTCCACCCAGAAACTGACGGTTTCGGCCATGCTGATCCCAGTCGCGAGAATATAAGCAATTTTATCCGCAACGGTGAAAAAGCTGATGAAAGCTCCCTGTAAACCCACCAAGGCTGCCATAGCCACCTTCTTTACGACGTAGATCAACGCCGAATCGACCCAGCGCCAGAATGTCGGTGATGAGCTGTCCACAGGGGTTTTCGATTCAAGCCAGGCTTCAATGGCGCTTTCGAGCGTGTACGGAGGCTCAGGGGCTCCCGAAAGTGCCTCCCAGGACTTATCCTTCACGGATCTTGTGTAGTTGGTCATTCGGTGGGCTTCACCGGATAGGAGGGGCTGACTGGAATGCACGTAATGGCCGGGGGCGTTGTAGGGCGCGTGCATAAAGGGGTACAGCGGAGCCATGGTGACCGGGTCGGTTTTATGGTAGACCCGGTGCATATTGCGCCCTCCCACCGTGGAGGTCGTGCTTTTAACGAACCAGTCAGTACCGACGCGAGGCGCCCCGAAGGTATAGAGGTGAGTTGAATGCTTTAAATTTCTGGCGACCCAATCGGCCGCGAGGGCTGCCACCGCACCGCCAAGGCTATGACCAATACAATGAACGGCAGTGACATTACCATTGAGTGATGAGAAAAACTTCTTTATCTCTGGCACCATACTGCTGAAGCAGTGGTTGAACCCAATATGGACCGGCAAGCCGGATTGGTTGTTGGTTATTCCAATTCTGGCGTCTGTTAAAAAATCTGCCTTCTTATTTGCCGTGGTAGTGCCTCTAAAAACCAAAAACACTTCGTTGACGTGTTGGTCACCGCCTTTTGAGCATATTCCGAATCCGTCCTTGTGATTCAATACCAGCCGCCCACCCACTTCGGCTTTTAGATGAGAAAATTCAGGAGCGACTTTCACGTTCCTTCTGGAAAATACTGGATGGGACATAAACAGTTGAACTTGACTGTCTGTCTGGACCCGGTAGATGTCAGAAGCCAACTCTGCGGCAACCGTAGGGCTTGGAGTGTTCATAAAAATTCCTTGTATGTCAGATTTCCCAGTTACACCTCGTTCCCATAAGAACTTCATCAGTCCTGATGGTGTTCAGGTCTTCCGCTAGTTCACAGATTAAATTCTTGGGCTCCCCGCCAAATTCGACATTCAACCGTCCGTCAGTCTTACTTAGCGTCCATATCAGGTGGCTCTCTCCCTTATACTCTACGGTAATTTCCTGAGTGATGACGAGCTGAGCGAGAGGACTGTCTTTATACAGATCCGTTTTTTTGGGTATGGAAAAATAGCCCTTTTCATCCGTTTTGTAATGAAAACTTTCTCCCTTTGTATCCTTCCATTTAATCCAGAGCTTTATATCGGCGTTGGAAACGGGCTCGCCCTTATAAAGAAGACGGCCATCCAAAGGGGAAAAAATCACAATCTCGGATTTATCACCTCCAAAAAATAGCGACATAGCAACTCCTTCACTTATGGAGAATAGTGACCAGACAACAACAATGGTAATGCTAAAATGTTTCAAAACATCGGCTTCCCATCAAATCAGCGTAGGCTGGTAGTACGTTACCGATTATCAGAGAGGACGGGCAGGGAGTATGGTTTAGCCCTTACACAAGGGGACGCAGGGAAGGGGAGCCAATTAAACTGTTCACGGTGTCCCTGATAATCCCTGTGCCAACCTGACACGACCTCTTTTCGAGAACCAGCTCACAATTTTGTCGAGATTTCCGGCGACAAACGGTGTTCCTATTCGGTTTTCGCAATAGCCACTTAACGTACCACCAGGGCTTGTCGTTTGGCAATCGTTCTGTCAGCCAAGTTGTTCCAAAGATGAATTCGCTTGCGCCCACCTCCTAGCGAGCTGCAGCCCGCCGGTAGAGGTGTATCGACAAAGTGGGGGAATCGCGCGGTGAGCGGATGATATGAGGCCAATATCAACACCTGGGGAGGGCCAGACTCTGACCCTGATTTGGGCGGTCTATAAGGGCGTATCGCTGTATGAGCGACACAACTACGGCAGATTGAGGAGTAAAAACGAAAAAACCCCCGAAATTCTCTAGGAAAATCAGGGGCTTAGTCTTGAATTAGTGGTCGGAGCGAGAGGATTCGAATACGTCCCCACCCTACCTCAATAGCTCGCTTTGTACCACTGTGCCTTCAAAATCAGTCAGTTAGCAAAGTCAGGCGATCACAGTAAACCACTGTATAGCACATCATTTTCGACAGACTTTCGACACTTCTGGAATATCTATGTGACCCTGATATATGGCCTACTTAGCCTTCTATCTCAATAAGTATCAAAAGGATATGAGTCCATCTAGAGCTGCCACAAAAACCCACTACCCACAAATATTTATTTAATGTCAATAAGTTAGGCTGTCAAAAAATTCACTAGTACTCATAATTGACAACAGCATTCGGACAATTTCAAAAACGCCAGCCTCGTTTTCCTTGTAGACATCCCTTGACTGGTTAACTTTTAACCATGTAGTATTGTATATGCATACAGACTACTGCTGTTACTTGCCCGACGTTTTTTTTGGCTTGGATTATTGGCTCTCCAGCAGCGTCTACGCAAGGAGCTTGAAATACCGCGATCAACACAGCTGGGCAGATATGCAGGTTGTGGACCATTTAAAAAAACTGGAATAACTCAATGGTATTATCTATCAAGTATTATGCGATGATTAATCCAGCCAACTAAATATTCGGATATAGTTTACATATACAGAGATAGCTCTATGGCCTCCAAAGCGTGGAAACCCTCTCCCTCACTGCTCGATTCACTCGAAATGGCGGGTGTTGACTCAGACATACTTAACAGTCTGCTAGAATCAACCCTAGAACCAGAATCAAAGGCTCATCAAGCTGTTGCCCCCCTAGAGTTCGTTAGCACAGTGATCACCGAACATATCGCATGGGGCATATCACTCGATGAACAACCACTCGGGGAAACCGAAGGAATACCTCCAAAGACCATTTTAAAAAAGAGCTGGAAACCCAAAGAACATACAATAAGGCTTCTCGTTGAAGAACTAAATCAAGACAGAACAGAGATCGGCTTCTTAAGGGAAGAGTTCAAAAAGCTAAACGCTGGGGCACTGTTTAGATACTGGGATTGTTTGTTCATTCAGTTTGCTATTAACAACATGGTGTTAGAAACAAAGGGAAATAGAGCTAGCACACAAGCAACAGACATACCCAATAAAAATGAGTTTGAAATATCAGATCTGCAACGATTTAAGAATATTTATTATATAAACAGTATCGTATCCGATCTACTTAAAAATAAATATGTATCTAATTACTTCAGAAACCCACTCGACAGCAACTGGACCCCATCCCCATGGGCCGTAAGGAAGATATCGAGAATTAATATAAAAGGAAGATTTATAAATGTTAATTTTATTTACCAAAATCACATTTTAAAGCCCTTTATTTCTTACTACCAACAAAAAGGTGGCCTATTCGATAACTATAACGTTCTCTATTACTACTGGATTTTAGAAAGATTCCATAAAAACTATAGATTGTTAGAGCTCCAAAGAATAAATGCTGAACGGGAAACAGAAAACACAAAAATCCCATAAAGGATGAGACATAGAATGAATTTTACCTTTTCATCAAGAGGCCCCTCATGGGCTAACGCATGCGTCGGAAACAATGGTGACCCTGGATATTACGAGTATTCGAAGGGGTACTCTATGTCAGCAAAACTGATACTTGAAAAGGTATTAGAAGATCATGGGGTGGACTCAGAATTTCACATATACCCAGCGTGCTTCTGCATTAGACACTCTGTTGAACTTAGACTTAAGCACTCGATAGAAAAAATCTCTAAAATATACAAAATAAAATCTACAACGATTAGCTTTGATTATTCAAGATCACACGACATAAAATCAATATGGGAATTTTTCAAGGAGGCATCCAACAAATTAGACGACAGGTACAAAGATGAGATAAGTAGTATCGAAAACGTCATTCTAGATATAGCCGATATAGACCCAACCGGACAAACTTTCAGATACCCAAAAAACCTAAACAGTAAAAAACATCTACGGGAAACAGGAGGACTAATTAACTGCCTTAATTTATTTAGGGTATTTTCAGATCTTGAAAGTCGATTGGACCACCTCGACAGACTGAATAGTTACCTTATTGATGAATACGGAATGGAATCGTTCACGAAAAACCTATCAAGAAAAAAAATTTTCGAGATAGCAGAACTTTTACCTAAAAAGGACCACTGGAACCTTGACACATTCTCAGAATCAAAAAAAGAAATAGCTAAAAAGTACCAAATCAGCAATCGCGAGCTTTCAAAAGCAATAGACATAATAAAAAATCACTTTGAAATGGCTCCATGCGCCCACATCAAACTAGAACCACTTGGAGTTAACGAACAAAATATCATTGAAATACTCGATTTCTGGGTACAACTTTATCCAGATCACAAAAAATCAGGTTTTAAAAGTTACTCCGTGACTGATGACGCACAAGAGGTTCTAGATAGGATCTTCGATAGAAATCAAAAAATGAAAGAGATAAATGAAACCTTAGAAAACTCTTTTACGAAAGATGCGACCGCTGGAATATCAGCACTTTTTCACTTTGGTTATAGTCCAGTTTTTTCTGAAAGTTATATTCACGAGTATAAATCTAAAATTAGAGAAATATCTGCAAACAAAAACAATGGGGACTTCATAAGGTCAGAGATTGAACACATTTTAAACAAAACCAACTTTCTAAAAAACATATTGAAAAGCATAAAGTTTCTAGGTTTTAATGAGTTAGCACGAAAAATAATTTTGAGGTACGATTATAATCAGGACCAAGAAAGGAGCATAGGAGACTCAGATGAGGACGTCGATAGATGGCTAGACGATGCCATAGTAAATGCCGGAAGAACTAGTGGCCAAGGATAACATTGGGATCTACCCCAGATAAGTCACCTCCTCGTATAAAAGGAGAATAGAGTATGTGTAAGAGTGATCCAAAGAGCAAGTTAATGCATGCCAAAATAGACTTAAGGACGTTGATAGAGGCGGGCGACGAAAGCGGGAAGAGCGAAAAAAGCCTTCACGAAATTGCAGACCATGTGAAGGAAGAGCTCTCTGAGCTCCACCACACCGACGCGTGGGACACTTGGTTTAATTGCGATGGCGTTTCTGAAGACTATATGCAAAGCAGGGACCAGCCTAACTATGTAGAAGCCGGAAGAACTCAAGGCTGTGAAGATAGCTACTGGGTAGAGATCGTGAAGGATCGACTCAACAACCCCGGAGAGTATATCAAGGTTGATATGTAGTAGTCCAGACTTGATCTGACAGTTACCGGTTTTTCCGATGGTGTCTGTCAGGTCAAGTTCAGCCTACGAACTTTTCCTTCCAGATTCGCTTGCCATCTTCCAGGGTTTCCATTGGCGTCCTGCCGCAGCACATTTTCCCCTGGTGAGTACGGTGATGATTGTACTCATGCAGCCAGTCGTCCAAGTCCGACTGAAGTGCCTCCAGCGTATCGTAGATCTTACGCCGTAGCGTGGCCTGATAAAACTCCTGCAGCACTGTCTTATGGAATCGCTCACAGATGCCATTGGTCTGCGGGTGTCGAGCCTTGGTTTTGGTGTGTTCTATC
>NZ_AUHU01000003.1 GCF_000423345.1 Marinimicrobium agarilyticum DSM 16975 | reverse complement strand
CTCCTATTCATCCACGATCCCCGCCGCAGGCTGGGGCAACTGGACTGAAGTGGCCGTCGAGGGCATTGAAGTGAGTGGCGGCAGCTGTCAGATCGGTATCACCACCGAGGACAGCGAGTGGACCAGTATCGACGACGTCGTGTTTGAACGGGTCTCCGGTGGCGAGCCCACCACGGTCGTGATCGAGGAAGCGGCCGGCCTATGCGGCGTGGATGGCTCCATCGACACCAACCACTCTGGCTTCAACGGCAGTGGTTTCGCCAACACCGACAACGCCACAGGCAACGGCGTGAACTGGACCGTCAATGTCCCGAGCAGCGGCAACTATACGCTGGAGTGGCGCTATGCGAACGGCGGCTCGGCCAACCGGCTCGGTAACGTAATGATCAACGGGTCGAGCCAAGCCATGATGGATTTCCCCGCGACGGGTTCTTGGACCAGCTGGACGTCAGCGAGCGCGGAAGTTGTTTTGAGTGCCGGCGAGAATACGGTCCGCCTGCAGGCGACCACCAGCCCGGGGCTGGGGAATATCGACTCGTTGAGCGTAACCGGCGACAGTCCACAGGCGGTCCAGTGCGGAAGCAATCCCGGTAATGGCTACCCCTTGGGCAACCCCCCCGTGCCTAGCGCCGGCTGTGGTCAGTCTCCCGGCTTGGGTAGCGGTACCCACACGATGACCAGCGCTGGTCTTCAGCGAGAATACATTGTCTCTCTTCCGGACAGCTACGATTCCAATACGCCCTACCGAGTGGTTTTCGGGATGCACTGGATGGGCGGAAGCGCCGAGGCTGTGCAGGGCTGGTCCCAGTGGTTCGGACTCAAAGCGCTCGACACAGAGCAGAACACGATATTCGTTGCGCCTCAGGGATACACGAATGGCTCTCCTTGGCGCGGTGATGACCTCGACCACGTCTTTTTCGAGCAGTTGAACGCGCATCTTGCCTCCAGCCTGTGCATCGACACATCAAGAGTCTTCTCCGTTGGGTTCAGTTTCGGGGCCATGTACACCAACGCTCTGGCGCAAAACCATCAGGACCTCCTGCGGGGCGTGGTGGTGTACGCTACCGCCGACTACAATATCTACTTCCCCGAAAACACCGGCGAGCCCCTCGCTTACATGGGTGTGCACGGGTTGGACGACCCAACTTGCCCCATTGAGTCTGGACGCCGCTCTCGAGACCGGTTCGTGGCGAACAACGGTTGCATGTCACCCAATAATGTACCCGAGGCCAGCCCCGGCAGCGGCCACGTCACCTACGATTATGATTGCCCGGACAACTACCCCGTGCGCTGGGCCACGTTCGATGGAGGACACAACTATCCTCCGAACAACGACCCCATTGGCTCGTCTTGGGTTCACCCTGCCACATGGGAGTTCATCACCCAGTTCTAGCGCCAACGCAGTACTGTCGAAAAGCAGCGCTCCTGCGAAAGGCCGGGCGCTGCCCTCTATTCGTGGTCAAAGCCAATGCCCACCAAGTTGGATCATCGCACTCTCCCTACTACTTTTGAATGGTTTTCTGTATATTCACAGAGAACCTAGCTTGTTAGCTTTATTATTCTTGGCGGTTAGCCCACTACAGTGAGATTACCGATGGACAAGTCATCAGACATCAAGAAAGAAGCGTTGGACCCGAAAGAACTGGCGAAGCACCTGCGTCAGCCGCAAGGCTCTATTGGGCTAGAGGTTGGTACGACCATGAATACGGTGAACGCCGGGGTCAATCGGGCCTGCCATCAACTTCTTGCGCTGGAAGGCTCAGACCGCGTACTGGAATTGGGGCCCGCGAACGGGCGCTTCGTTTCCGAACTACTCCAGGCTAACCCCGGTATTACTTACACAGGCGTTGACTGGTCTGACGATATGGTGGCTGAAGCAGAGCGCACCAACGCGGAATGGGTCGCTACGAACCAGGCGCGATTTCTCCAAGGCAATTCGGACAATTTGCCTTTCCCGGACAATACCTTCGACAAGGTATTGGCGGTGAACACGCTCTACTTTTGGGACAAGCCCGCTGACCACCTCGCCCAGGTCGCTCGGGTTATGCGCCCCGGCGGCCTATTCTGCCTGGCTTTTGGAGATCGCTCTTTCATGGAGACGCTGGCTTTTACCGCCTACGGATTTATGCTCTATGACCGACAGAGCGCTACCGCGCTTTTGGAGCGCAACGGCCTTCGTGTTGTTGAGGCCCAAGAATACCGAGAAATGGGTAAAAGCAACACGGGCGAGCCTGTCGAAAAATTTGGCCACGCTCTAGTGTGCACCATTTAGAATTTCACTTTCCTCCGCCCCTCTTCACGCTAGTTATGAGTAGTAGGTCTCACTTTCCCTCACCGGGACCTACGCTTTTGTTATAACTGTGATGCCACCGACAGAATGTCCCAACCCGCCCTGTAAAATCAGCAACCACCACACTTTGTGACGAGCTGTGGTCGTCCCAAAGCGGAGAGAGCACACCTTTACCCATCCTTTTGGTACGAGTGTCCCCTCAACGACCGTCACCAATAATACTTTTTCACCCCTACACAACGCCATTGGATGTCTGAAAAAGACATCCACGGAACCAATGCGGCTCAATTTACGATCGGCATTTGGTTCATTACGGAGAATGCAATGCGAAACGAAAAATTGCGGTGGCCCGCCCATCGCCTGATGAGAGGACTGTTGGTTATAGGCTCAGTGGCGGTACTGTCTGCTTGTGGCGGCTCCAGCGGCTCTGACAATTCCGGCGGTAACGGCGCGGAGTCCTCCTCGGCGGGTAACAGCTCAGCATCGGCCAGCCCGAATCCACCCGAGAACAACTCCAGCGATAGCGTCAGCAGCTCGACCCCATCGGAAAACAGCTCCAGCGCGTCTATGGACAGCTCTACCCCTGCTGACAGCAGCAGCTCCAACGCTTCCACCGATAACCCTACGCCTCCGGCCAGCAGTTCAAGCGCTTCGGTGGGAACGACACCGATTAATAACTCCAGCGCCTCCGCCAGTAGTGCGGATGCCGCAACGAGCAGCTCGAGTGCTGAAAACAGCAGCACCGGCGGGTCAAGCGCGAGCTCTGACGATTCAAGCAGTCACTCCAGTGCTTCAAGCAGCAGCTCCGAATCATCGACAAGCAGCGTCAGTTCGACCGCCAGTAGCTCCTCCGCACCTGGCGAACCGGACCAGGAAGCGATCAACATCGTCGATCCGACCACCTATGACGGCAGCATTCCTTTGGACCAGCAGGCCAAAGGCACCCCTGGGGAGAGCTTTCAGACTGAGGGCAACCCCTTTGAAGACTCGTATTTTTACCTGAGCCCCGACATCAAAACCATGATGGACTATTCGTTAGAACTCGTGGAAGCCGAGGGCAATACCGAGCTGGCCGATAAGATCAAGTACGTGCAACGTCAGCCGAGCGCCGTCTGGATGGATTCGATCGCCACCATTTATGGCGATCCGGAAGCGGGCCGGCGATCTCTGGAAGGTCACCTGGATGCGGCCGTCGCCCAGCAGCAGTACTTCGCTGAACAGGACGGAGAGATGTCTCCTATGACCATCGTGGTCATTATTTACAACCTCCCCGATCGCGATTGTGCGGCCTTCGCCTCCAATGGCCAGCTGTGCGAAGTGGGAAAACCGGGCGTCGAGCATCCGGTGCTGGACGGGATACAACGCTACCGCGAGGAATACCTGGGCGTTATTGTCGATACCTTCAACAAGAAGCACGAGTATAAGAACCTGCGTATCGTAGCGATGCTGGAGCCCGACTCTTACCCCAACATGATCACCAATACCACACTGAATCCGGACGGCCCCTCGCTTATTTGGCCGGAGCTGACCACCGACAACGGCACCACCTACTGCGACACACTTCTGGAAGAGTACTATGCACCTGGTCTTGAACCCGGTTTAGGAGTCTACGGCCACGGCTTGCAGATCGCGATCGAAGAGCTGCACAAGCCGGGCAACGTGTACACCTACCTGGATATTGGTCACGCCGGATGGTTGGGCTGGGATGATTCCATGAACAACCAGAGCAACCTAAAACGCGGGGTTGAAGGCTTTCTGAAGTTGATTGAAGGTGCCAATACTGACGGCATTAGCGGCTTTGAGAAGGTGCGAGGCTTCGCGTCGAATACTTCGGGCTATACGCCGGTCGAGGAACCTGCCATTTCAAATGCCGAAGCGGACCGTGCCGCGCTGCAGGACTTCTACGAGTGGAACAAGGCAGTCGATGAAATGACTTATATCGACTCGTTCAATGCACGGGTTCGCTCAGAGCAGCCGGACTTCGAACCCGGGTTTATTATCGACACCGCGCGTAACGGCTGGGGCTTCCCCGGTCGCCCACAACCCGGCAGCGTTGCCAAAGGCACGGACAGCAGCCAGCGTGTCGATCAGCGCGCTCACCGTGGCCACTGGTGTAACGTGGATAAAGCCGGTGTGGGTGAAATGCCCAAAGCCAGCCCCGACAGCACGCGCCCCCATCTGGATGCGTTTTTCTGGATGAAACCACCGGGTGAATCTGACGGAATTTCGTTTGACGTGGAGGACTATCCCGTCGGGTCGGATGCCTATAACGCTCTGGATGACATCGACCGTGCGATTGTGGATGCGGCCAGCAACCCGATCTACGACGGCAAGCAGTTGGATACCATGTGCATTGCCGGTGAAGTTCGAGACGGCAACCTGGCGGTCCAGCCCATCCCCGAGCTGGCACCCCACGCCGGCGGCTGGTTTCACAAGCAGTATCTTATGCTGATTGAGAACGCCTATCCTGCTTTGGGCGAAAGCGATTATTAGGTAATCGCGTTGAAAGTCAGCCTCTACAACTAACGTAAACGCTCAAAAATCCTCGTCATTTGACGGGGATTTTTAGTTTATACAGAAAGCCAGAGACCCTCCGCTAAAATATCCACAGGTGAACGCAGAACTATTGACGCTTCACTTTGGCTTCACAACTTTTCACATTTTTTCACTGGAAACCAGACTGAAACCGGTCCAAAAAGCATCTTCTTGTGTGATTGAGTTTTGAGTGACTTGCACCCACCCAACACTTAATATACGATTCATGTATGTTTCGTATATCGAGGTCATTATGGGCATAGTAAAGATCAACGACGAATTGCATGAGGAGGTTCGCAAGGCAAGTACGGCCATGGTTCGGTCGATCAACGCGCAGGCGGAGTTCTGGATCAAGGTCGGCATGCTGGCGGAAACCAACCCGGGCATGACCTTTACCGAGATCATGCGCTCAGAGCTGAAGAATGCGAATGTGGCGTTGGCAAGTCTCGCCCATGAGTGATATTCGGATCAAAACGCCCGACCAGTTGGCGCTGATGCGCGAGTCCGGGCGCCTGCTGGCCTCCGTATTTGCCTATCTTGATCCCCTGGTCAAGGAAGGCCTCTCCACCATGGAGATCAACAACCTGGCGGAACGGTTTATCGTCGACGAGTTGCACTCCCGCCCCGCCAGCAAAGGTCAGTACGGCTACCCTTACGTCCTCAACACCTCGGTGAACCAGGTGGTCTGTCACGGCATGCCCTCGGAGGCGCACAAGCTGAAGACCGGGGACATCATCAACGTGGATATCACCCTGGAGAGGAACGGCTATATCGCCGACTCCAGCAAGATGTATCTGATTGGCGAGGTCTCTCCCGTCGCCAAACGGCTGGTGAATCAAACCTACGAGGCGATGTGGAAGGGTATTCAGACGGTGAAGCCCGGGGCCACACTCGGTGATATTGGCCACGCCATTCAACAACACGCGCGAGAGAACGGGTATTCAGTCGTTAGGGAGTACTGTGGCCACGGCATCGGCACTGAGATGCACGAAGCGCCTCAGGTACTGCACTTCGGCGTGCCCGGGAAAGGCGTGGCTCTTAAAGAGGGAATGACATTCACCATTGAGCCCATGATCAACCAGGGTAAGGCGAAGGTGAAAACCAAGCGCGATGGCTGGACCGTGGTCACAGCGGACAAGAAGCTTTCCGCGCAGTGGGAGCACACCATTGCGGTAACAGCCGATGGTTATGAAGTGCTAACCCTGCGGGATGAAGAGCGCCTGAAAATGAACCCTTAGCGACCGGGCGTTTGGGTCGGTCCTACGCCCTACATTCTTTACATTCATATTTATATGATTTATCTTCATTCGATAGTCTAATCATAACGTTCAGCTTCTATCGGAATGGAAATAGCATGAAACCACAGCGCCTGCGCCCTCTGTTACCCGTACTCCCCGCACTGTTTGCCCTCACCGGGTGTGTGACCCACGACCAGGGGCCCACCTCTTCCCTGCCCCAGGCGGCGACCGTAAAGGAACAGCTGACTCGCGCCAACGATTACTGGCAAAGCGAACACCCGCAACCCGGCTGGGCCTTTTGGGAGCATGCCGCCTATCACACCGGCAATATGGAGGCCTACTTCGTTACCGAAAACCAGGACTATCTGGATTATTCCCTTCGTTGGGGTGAGCGCAACGAGTGGATGGGAACCAAGTCGGACAAACCTTCCGAGTGGAAATACGGCTACGGGGAAACCGACGAGTTCGTGCTGTTCGGTGATTGGCAAATCTGCTTTCAAACGTACATTGACCTCTACCAGATCAAGGGCGGCCAAGAGAAAATTGCCCGCGCCCAGGAGGTCATGGAGTACCAGATGAGTACCGAACCGTCGGATTATTGGTGGTGGGCGGACGGCCTGTATATGGTGATGCCGGTCATGACCAAGCTCTATCAGGTTACCGGCGATGAGCTGTACCTTGAAAAGCTGCACGAATACTTCAGCTATGCCAAAAGCATCATGTACGACGAAGAAACCGGGCTGTTCTTTCGCGATGCCAAATACGTCTACCCCGAGCACAAGAGTCTGAATGGCCACAAGGATTTCTGGGCGCGCGGCGACGGTTGGGTATTCGCCGGCCTGGCGAAAGTATTGGCGGACTTGCCCGAAGACCACAAACACCGCAGCGAATATCTCAGCATTTACCGGAAAATGGCGGCCACTCTGGCCGAAGCACAGCAGCCCGGCGGCTACTGGACGCGCAGCCTGCTCGACCCCGAACACGCACCAGGTTATGAAACCAGCGGCACGGCCTTTTTTACCTATGGCTATCTTTGGGGGATCAACAACGGGCTTCTCGACAAGGAAGCGTACTTACCCGTCGCGGTGAAAGGCTGGCAGTATTTGTCCAACACGGCGCTACAGGAGAATGGTATGGTCGGCTACATCCAGCCGATTGGTGAGCGCGCCATTCCAGGCCAAGTGGTCGATGCTGACTCCACAGCCAATTTTGGCGTGGGCGCCTTCCTGCTCGCCGCCTCGGAGATGTACCGCCTTCTGAATTGATGCTAACTCCCCCCCTCCTTGTTGCCTCCGTTATGCGCCGCACAAGGTCACGCACTTCGCCATAAAAGCGAAGATGCCCCCGAAGGGGATGGGCCGCCACGCCCACAGAACAGACGTGGCGGGTGGGTGGGGTTACCCCGCTGAACAGGATACGCCATTGAACGCGTTCGCAACGCCTTGCAGGGCGGGCTTCGCAGACAGGTCAGCATTGAACAATAGAGGCCAGACATCGTCATAATCCGCACCGGTGGCGCTGCGGAATACTCTCATCAGCCAGCTCTGATCATCCGTGAGCCCCCATACTGTGAACCCTCCGCGCTGAGCGGCGGGTACTGTGTCGAGATAGACTTTGGCCACTTCGCAGAACCGGATTTTCTGCGCCTGGGCCAACTCCGCATCATATTCCGGCTGAGGCGGTGGATCTCCCGCGCCGTATGGATTCACCACAGAGATGTCCAGCTCAGTTACCTTCACCTTCAACCCCATATCCACCACCGCCTGAAACGCATTTTCGAAGTGGCTCAGGCTCGGGTAGTTCATATAGATATGCATTTGAAACCCGACACCGTCGATCGTGCCCTGCTCGTTCAACCGCTCAGCGATTTGTAGGGTTTTATTCAAGCGGCCCTGGTTTGCGGTGTTGTCATAATCATTATAGTAAAGATCCAGCTCAGGCTTGGCGTTATGAGCGGCCTGAAAAGCGACCTCAATATAGGGAGGAATCTCACCTGCGGCGGGCGGTTCATAGTCGTAAAACGGTGAGTGACGCCGTCCGTCGGACGTGCCAGTATCCACAGCTTCGTTGACTACATCCCAACTGGCGACAGTGTCACCGAACGCCTCATCGAAGTGAGTGATAATATTGGTTGCATGCTCGGTCAGCATGGCTTTCCAGTCACCGTCATACCCTTTCATAAAGTCGGGCACCTGATAATCGGAGTGCCATACCAGGACATGACCGTGAACGGTCATGCCATTGGTTTGAGCGAAGTTTGCCAGCTGGTCCGCATCCTCATAGGTGTAAACATTCTCCTCGGGGTGCAAGTAGCTCATTTTCATGATGTTGCCGGCACTGACTTGATCGAAGTGGTCGACAATCACCTCTTGCCGCTGCGCGGCATCGCCGATATTGAACATACTGTATTCGCTCTTGCCAGCCGTCACAGCAACCCCCACAGGGAAGTCAGCAAGCATCGACAACTGAAAATCAGGCTCGATTGAAAAGTATCCGTTGGAGTTAACGCTGCTGGAAAAGGCGGCTTCACTGGATGAGCTGGATTCGCGGCTAGAGCTAGACGACGAAACGCTCCCATCGAAAGGGTTGCCAAAACCGATGGAACCGTTACAGTGCAGCATCTCCGAGTAAGAACCCGCGCCGCACTCTCCGTCCCAGGCCCCGGTATTGTCTTGCTGGTTTTCCGCCTGGTATGTGACGCCGTTTACGATCACGTAGTCAACTTGGACGTCGCGATCACCTGAGTTGTTCGTGTAGGCAACGCGAAGCTCCCCAGAAACATTGGTATTCACGCTGTAGTCCAGCATCCCGATGCTCAGTGTCCAAGTTTCAACCGTTTGACCACCGACTACCAAGCTGACGCGCTCCTCGCCAGTCACGCCACTCATGCGCACGGTAACGCTGTTGTCGCCGCCTGTAGCGGAACTGACAGAGCTGGAGGAACTGCTTGAACGGCTGGAGATTTCGGAGCTGGAGCTGGTTGATGTGCCACCGCCTTCGACGTCGAAGGTCGCAATGCTGGGCGAGCCACTACCACTGGCACAGAAACCAAAGTTGGTGCTGCTGCCCGGGGCCACGTTGGCGCTATAGGCGACGGGGGTCACGCTGTCTCCGCTCAGGTTGCCATTCCACAGGTTGTTGATCGTCGTCCCGTTCAGATCGAGCCCAACGGCCCAGTTAGTTATATCAGTGGTGCCATCGTTGGCAACAGTCACACTGGCACAATAACCAGTCCCCCAATTGTTGTTCACGTTGAGCGTGGCTTCGCCCGCCCCCGCAGTTATGGCGTGGGCGGCGTGGACAGAAACAAATACGGCCGCTGCACAAATACATTTACATTGTATTCGTTTTATCATGGTAGAACTCCTAAAAATAGTGCGTAATTATGTTTTACCTCCACTCTACTTCCTCCGCAGTATGACGCCGAGCTAGCAGCTACATCATGAGGCATTTTCGCAAGAGATTATGAAAATCGGTCTGGCGAAGTATAGTTGTCCCACACACACAAATACTTCCTGTTTTCCACAACAAACTGCCCAAACCCTAAGTGTTTTTCCCAAATAAATACCAAACTCTGCCCCCCTTCTAGGGTAAAGCATTCAGCTATAACCGTCTCCTAACTCCACTCTTTAGATGTTTTAACCGAAGGTCGCTTATAACCACCCCATTGGAGATGCTAGAATAGGCAAACGCAACCTTGTATACTAGAATACCTTTAAGTACCAAGCAGGCGCTCATCGTTAGTAAAATGCAATAAACAAAGGTAGCCGAACAATGAATCATGCGGATAACGAGCAGATCGCGTCCAGTAGATCACCATACAGTTTTCCCGGAAAAGGCCCCAAAGTGCTAATTGCGTTGGGGGCAATGACCGTCGTCGCGCTCGTGGTCGCCTTGCTGATAGCAAAGCCGTTTGAGACCGCTCCGATGTCCGAGTACCGCTCTGCTGGCGCCTGGACCCCTTACGACGGTATGACAGCCGATACTCGCTCCCAGGGTGGTTACTTCGAAACAACCTTCATGCCCACCTCCGAAACACCGGTCGATGGTGCCTTTCAGGTAGCCGGGGAAGGGTACGCGGCTCCTATACACTACAGCTCAGAGGATGCCCAAGTCGTAGAGGTCGCGGCCACTGCATTGCGCGATGACATAGAGCGAGTCACCGGCTTGTCGCCAAAAACGTCCAACGAAACTCCGGAGTCCTCCACGGCCATACTCATCGGCACACTGGGGAAAAGCCCTCTCATCGACGGGTTGGTCGAATCGGGAAAAATCGATGTATCCGCCATTGAGGGCAAATGGGAGGCTTACACCGCGATGGTGGTGAATAATCCGTTACCCGGTCTGCGTCAGGGTCTGGTCATCGCCGGCAGTGATCGGCGCGGCACAGCCTTCGGTGTCTTCGGACTATCTGAGTCGATTGGGGTCTCCCCCTGGTACTTCTGGGGCGATGTACCAATAAAGAAAAAATCCGCTCTCTATGTCGCGGGCACTCACACTCAGCCTTCGCCAGGGGTGAAATACCGGGGTATCTTTATTAACGATGAGGATTGGGGCTTCCAGCCCTGGGCTGCAAAAACCTTTGAGCCTGAAGTCGGAAATATCGGTCCCAAAACCTATGCTACCGTTTTTGAATTGCTGCTGCGCCTGCACGCCAACATGATTTGGCCCGCAATGCATGAATTCCCTGTCGAAAGCACCCCCTTTTATAAGAACCCAGACAACAAGGTCGTTGCCGACGACTATGCAATTGTCATCAGCACATCTCACCACGAGCCAATGTTGACCAACAGCCACGAGTACAATGAGGGTGTTCACGGACCTTACGATTACTGGAATAATCGTGAACGCATTTACAACTTCTGGGAAAAACGCGTTGCGGAAACAGCGAACTACGAGAATATTTACACCATCGGCATGCGGGGCCGAGCAGACGCCGGAATGCTGGCTCCAGAGGGTACTAGCGACGAGGAAAAAGCAGCAAAAATTCAGAATTCCATCATTCCCGACCAGCGACGGATGATCACGGACCACGTTCATGCCGACCCCTCGGAGATCCCCCAGATATTCATCCCCTACAAGGAAACATTGGTGCAGTATCAAGCCGGTCTGGAGCTTCCCGAAGACGTTACTATCGTATGGCCGGACGATAATCACGGTTACATTCGCCAGCTCTCTACCAATGCGGAAAATCAGAGATCGGGGGGTTCCGGCGTCTACTATCACCTTCAGTATTGGGGGGTACCCAAGAGCTATCTATGGCTTCACAGCACCCCTCTGGGTATGACTCAATCAGAAATGATGAAAGCCTGGGACTTCGATGCCCACAAAATATGGATCGTTAACGTTGGCGACATAAAGCCCTACGAAATCGGCACGGACTTCTTTCTGCGCCTAGCCCGCAACCCTGAAGCCTTCCGTGACTTCGATCAGCAAGGCTACTTGACTCAGTGGGCCGAGCGAACATTCGATGCCGAGCACGCCAGTGCCATCGCAAAGGTTCTCGGAGAGTACTTTCGTCTAAATATCCTAAAACGTCCTGAACATCTTGACCGCACAGAGAGCGGCTTTAGCCTGGTATCAGACGGGGACGAAGCTCAAAAGCGGCTTGATAAATTTACAGACATGACCGAAGCAGCCAACGCTATTTACGCTCGGATACCCGACGCTCAGAAGGCGGCTTTCTATGAGATGATCCTTTATCCGGTACGCGCCTCAAACCTTGCCAACCGCCGAGTTATTCTCGCTGAGCGAAGCCGCCTTTGGGCAAAGCAGAACCGTGCGGCTACCGATGAGCTTTCGGCTGAGGCAGAGACCGCGCAGGACGAGCTGCTAGCCGAAACACAGTTCTACAACGAGGTGAACGCCGGCGGAAAGTGGAATCACATGTTCAGCCCTATGCCGACCTCAGAGCTACCACGCTGGGCTTACGAGACGCAGAACGCTTGGGCAATGCCGGAAACCGGCAGTTACAATCCCCCCGCGTCAGCCAAGCTGGGTATAGCTGTAGAAGGTTCTGAGAGGCCTATAGAAGATGGCACGACCGGAAAGCTTCCTGTCTTTAATCGGCCCGCCGACTCCAGCTATTTTATTGACGTCTTCAATCAAGGCGCCAATGAGATGAGCTGGACAGCCCAAGCTAGCGCCCCATGGATCGAATTGAGCGATACCAGTGGAGCCGAGGATGCGAGAATTTGGGTAAGTATAGACTGGAGCGAAGCTCCCCACGCTCGCGCATTACTAGAGTCGGTCCACATAGTCGGCGCCGGCTCCAAGCGAACCATCAAGCTTGAAGTATTCAATCCTGAAGACCTGGAGCTATCGACGTTACCTGACGCGGTGGAGGACAACGGAAGGGTGATCATGGAGGCTGAAAACTTCGAGGAGCGCTACGACCTTGCGAACGGTGTCGGCTGGGACATAGTTGATGAGGCCGCCGCCTCGGGTGATGGAGTAACAATAGAGCCGGTCACGGCCCCAAGCGTGGACACTGACGAAGTATCTTCGCGAAGCCCGTCTGTTAGCTACCGATTCTATGCTTTCAGTACCGGCCCAGTCGAGATTCAAACCCAGGCATTGCCCACTCACCGACTGACCTCGGATCACCCCGGGCTCCGCTACGCCATATCTCTAAATGACGAGGCTCCGAGCATCATCGATATTAACGCCCTGGAATACTCGGACACCTGGAACAACAACACCCTGAGAGCGGCGTCGATTGGCGTTTCGGAGCATGAAATTGACTCGCCTGGTTTACAGACCATTCGCATATGGATGGTAGATGCCGGAGTGGTTCTGGATAAATTGACTGTCGATATCGAACCCAAAAACGATTAGGGACCAAAGTTACGGAGGAGAGGATATTTTGGGGTCGCTCCTCCGTTAATCAAAAAACCGGCTAGGGAGTTACGGTAACGATCACCCGCTTATAACGGGTCAGCCTTGGAGTTCCGCGGTCGGTTACCTTCAGAATAAAGTGCAACTCGTGCTCTTCTTCTACCTCGGGCGCGCGAACGTGTACCCGAACCATATTCTCTGCACTGTTTATCGCCACCGGCTGCTCTGGCATGCTGCCCACCTCAGGGTAGTTGAACCATAAAAACTGCAGGCTATCGCCATCGGGGTCGTGAGAATTACGTGCATCCAGATGAAAGTAGCCTCCGGAGCGCACCGAGATTCTCTCTGGATGGTTGAGGGCAGGAACCGGGGGGTGATTTGCCTCATCGTAGGGTTTCACTGTCCAGTCCATGCGTGCGGCGAAATCGTTCTGAAAGTCGTCGCGCCAGCGCCAGAGCGTTACTCGGTAACCGTCAAACGTTTTACCCATGGGCTTTAGCGATCGACCGTAGTCCGAAGCAATCACCGGTTCATAACTATCGTCGGCATTGGTCCAGATTGGACGTGTTTCCGGCTCGACCGGTACGCCTCCCGTAAACCCCCGCGGGTCCATATTGCCCAGCTCCGGGGTATACAACTCGTAGCGCCCTCCCCAGCCGCCCCAGTTCGGTCGCTCAGGCAAACTCAAACCGTTGGGGACCAGGTTCAACCATGCAGGTGTATCACCTTCCATACCATAAGCAACGTCCGGATACTGAGCGCCCAGTGGGCCGTGGGACTGCTGAATATTTTCCGCAATCCAGCCATTACTGATGGTGGTGTTATCGATGCCGTCAATCACCGCGTTGATTCCCGTCCAGGTCGCCGCCCCGTAACCGCCGGGACTGACGATGTAAAACAGGTCGGGAAAGTTCTTACGAATCCAGGCCGCCGAGTCATCCTGGTCCGAAATCGTATAAACCCGGATCTTGCTCACCAGCCGATTTAGCTCTGATTCGCTTTTCGTTTCCCGCAATTTGTAAAGGGCTTGGGCCAAGGTATTGGGGCCGCCCCACACAGAAATCCACAAGGGCCGGTCGTCGTCTTGCTCAAGTATTTCGATGACTTTTTCCGAGCCTTCGGAGTCTTTTCCGGCGCCTACCGCGGCCATGCCATAAAGTGGCAACCCCTGACTGACCAACGATTTCAGCTGCTTAGCGCTGGGGTAGCCCGAAGCGTGCTGTGACAGGTTGGGGCGAATCTCCTCGTAGGCGTCAATAATCTTATGAATCGATTCGGGCGCGACCATGGTCTTTTGATGCACGGATGTGGTGGCGACAAGGCCCTCCAATTCGATCTCATTGACGTAAAGTAGTAAGCGCACCAAAGTTTGGGCATCGTCCGGGTCGGCTTCGATGTCGGTAAGCACCAGCATTCGGTGCCGAGCTCCGGAACCCTGATGTGGTCCGGTGCGAGCTTGAACCTGATCGTCGAGCGACTGCGGCATATTAGCCATGCACGCCGAGGTCAGCAAAACCGTGGTGAGCGACACCACAGATTTCCATTTTCGAAAGAAGAGGGCTAAAGTTATCATCGGTTATCTACCTTGTCTTAAAGAGTAGAATAGACTTTATCACAACCGCCCATTCAGTAGTCACACTTGGGCACGCTACCGACACCAACTTGTCAAAATGATTTTCAAGGTTTTTCCCGCCACCATTTCTGGTCATTGCATTAATTCATATTTTGGATTCGCCATTTTCATCTTTAAGTCTCAAGTTTTTATTTTTCCGGCAATAATCGTTGGGAAACAGGAAGTATTTTTAAGCAGCTGACCTTAGCCTGACACATCGCCTTTACTATCGGCGATAGGTAACTAGACCTCAATAGAACTACCACCAATAACATTTAGGAGCGGTTATGAAAAAAAGTAAGTTCCTCTCCACTACTTCGGCAACAATCACAGCTTTTGGGCTCTGTTTGTTAGCGAGTCACGGTCATGCCATCAGTTGCTCGGCAACCGCTGATTCCTGGAATAGTGGATATGTGTTAACGGTCACTGTAGAGAACGATGGCGCGGCTGACGTCGACAACTGGCAGGTGGCGCTAGATTTTAATCAAGGCCCGGGCATCACCAACTCCTGGAACGCGGAGCTGTCAGCGTCCGGCAACACGGTTACCGCGTCAAATCTTTCGTGGGACGGGTATCTGGCAGCGGGGCAAAGCACCAGCTTCGGATTCCAGGGGACACACAACGGGGATTTTGAGCTACCGACGTGCACTGGTGGCGGAACCACGAGCTCGTCCAGCCGTTCTTCGGTTGCCAGTTCCGTCGCCTCATCGATCAGCACTCTCAGTTCAAGCAGCGCTCTCAGCTCCTCTTCCTTGAGTTCAACCGGGTCGAACAGCGTCACGGTGCGTATGAGAGGTGTCGCTGGCGGAGAGTCGACCAATCTGGAAATTGGCGGTCAAACCATCCAAACTTGGACGTTGGACACCGCCTATGCTGACTACAGCGTCCAGACCGACGCCTCTGGTGAACTGCGTGTCGCCTTCACCAACGATGGCGGCAGCCGGGACGTTCAGGTTGACTATGTCATTGTGAACGGAACGGTATACCAAGCTGAGGACCAAGAGGACAATACCGGTGCTTACGACGGAAGTTGTGGCGGCGGTTCCTACTCGGAAATGCTTCATTGCAACGGCTCCATCGGCTTTGGCACCCCCCTCGGGGCGAGCAGCAGTAGCTCGACTTCGGTCTCTTCGAGCTCTAGCTCCAGCAGCGTATCAAGCTCCTCTAGCACTTCATCAGATGGTGGCAGTGGAGGCGATTTGGTCTATGCAGTGAACGCCGGCGGCGCGAGTGTGACCTTCAACGGCGTCCAGTACCGGTCTGACCGGCACTCTCTGGGAGGATCCACAAGCGCGACATCGGATCCCATTGCCGGTGCAGCCGAGGATGCGCTTTTCCAAACGGAACGCTACGGCAGCTATCGCTACAGAATCCCCGTAACCGATGCGACCTACTCGGTCGACTTGCATTTCGCCGAGATCTATCACAGTGAAACGGGCGCACGCTCGTTCAACGTGAGCGTTGAAGGAGCGCAGGTTCTGTCCAGCGTAGATCTGTTCGCCCAGGTGGGGCATGACACGGCCTACTCTTATACGCCGGACGAGGTTGCCGTTAGTGACGGCTATCTGGATATAACCCTGGAGGGGCTCATCGATAACGCCACCCTGAGCGGCTTTGCGGTGTATTCGCCCGATGGTGGCGAATACGATGAGCCGACGGTCGAGCCCGGGTCGGGGGACCGCTGGCGTATCATCAACACCACAGATATGGGCGCGGACCCCGATGATGAACAGTCCCTGGTGCGGCAGTTGGTAATGGCTAACGAGTACGACCTGGAAGGGATCATTACCACTACTGGCTGCTGGAAAAAGTCAACGAGCAGCACCTCGATTGTGGACGGCATTCTCAACGCCTATGCCCAGGCATACCCGAATCTCAGCCAACACGCCGACGGCTTCCCCACACCGGATTACCTGCAATCCATCAACGTCATGGGGCAAACCGGATATGGCATGGGCGATGTTGGCGCCGGACGTGATACGGCTGGTTCCGAGCTGATTATCGAGGCCGTGGACAAAGACGACCCGCGCCCCGTTTGGGTCACTTGCTGGGGCGGTTGCAACACCATCGCGCAGGCGGTTTGGAAGGTGCAGAACACCCGCTCCCAGTCCGAGCTAGATGAGTTCATCAGCAAGCTGCGGGTTTACGACGTGCTTGGGCAGGACAACGCCGGCACCTGGTTGGCGAAAAACTTTCCCAACCTGATTTATATTCGCGCGACATCGGTGTACAGCTGGCAGCCGTCCGACAGCTATTTGGACCAGCACATTCAAAGTCACGGGCCTTTGGGCGCGGCGTACCCGGATCGTCGTTACGCCACCGAAGGTGATACTCCGGCCTTTCTGCACCTCGCCCACCCGGGGCTGAACGACCCATCTCAGGTCGCACAGGGAGGCTGGGGCGGTCGGTTCGGCCCTGATAAACAGTCAGGCGTACGAGGCATGAGCTGCATGAGCGGTGAAGATGCCCAGTACGATCCTTACTACATGTATACGGAAGCATCCGAAGGCGGCAGTGGCATTAGCCGCTGGAGTTCGGCGATTCACAACGACTTCCAGGCGCGGATGGACTGGAGCATCCAAAGCGACTACTCCGGGGCCAACCACCACCCGAAAACCGTTGTGAACGACAACGCGGACGAAACCGTGCTGTACATGAATGCGTCGGCCGGCTCAAGCATCGCGCTGAGCGCCGATGGCTCAAGCGATCCGGATGGCGATAGCCTGACCTACTCCTGGTCGTTTTACGATGAGCCAAGCTCCTACAACGGGTCCGTCAGCATCAGCGGCAGCTCTTCCGCCAACGCGACGGTGCAGGTACCGTCCAACGCGGCTGGCCAGAATATCCACATTATTCTAACATTGAGGGATAACGGATCGCCGAACCTACACGCCTATCGTCGAGTGGTTATCAACGTTCAGTAGGATCGATAACGTGGCCCGCAATAGTGCATTGCGGGCTTCGTTTTAAAGGTTCCCCCCTGTAATCAATCCACACCCTGTACCTAACCGGCGTTGCGATACGCTCTTGGAGACTGACCACAGGAGCTATAGAAAGCGTCATTGAATCGACTGATTGACGAAAACCCAGACTCTAAAGCAATTTCCGTTATGGGCAGATCCGTGGTACTGAGCAAACGTTGCGCGTGCGAAACTCGGAGTTGCGTCAGATAACTGATGAGTGTTGTACCAAACGTTTTCTGAAAGAGTTTCATGGCATAGTTCGGATGCAAATCGACTAAATGCCCTACCTGCTGAACCGTCACTTTTTTGGTATAATTTTTCGCGACAAAACAAGCCATTTTTTCAACTTTATTCAACCTGGAATCCGGCAATCCGGATGACAGAGAGCTCTCAACCCGGTTTTCAGTGTCGCCAAGAAAACGGCGGGCAAACCGTTCCATCCTCGCTTGCATTTCCAGCATTACCGGTCTCTTATTCAGGAGCGTGCAGCCGGATAAGTCCGCCACCCAACTCTTAAACAGCATCGCGTCATATTGAGTGATCCCCTCCGAGCCAGGTTCACTTAAACATTGGCCTTGCATGAGCGGTTGCACAAATGCGTCTGGCAAGCGCCATTGAAAAAACATCTGTAGCGGTATAGTGGCCACAAAGTATTCCTTCACATTGGAATAGTCGACTATCTGGTGCGGGATGGCCGCCCAAAACGCGCTCATCTTTCCCGCCTCCACGGTCACCGTCTTCCCCCCCAGCAAGTAAGTAACGGACCCAGACCGAAGCAGATTGACCTCCACTTCATTGTGGTGATCCGGCCGTTTCATAAGGGAAGGTTTCCAATAAACACATGTCAAGCCGTAAGGCTCGAAATCGGGGCGACGGGGATCGAACGCGAAAGGTTGAAGTTCAGCGACCATAGGATTGCCATTATTATAGATCGAATTTTAAAACAACTATATTTAGTACTAAGCCCCTAACCTAACAGAATAATCCTTATTATTGACGCCAACACAAGGTTCCGAACACTGTTACCATGCTATCCATACTATTATGATTTTACAATGACCTTCTTAGGAGGGGAAGTTGTGGTCATGTGATTCAGGACACATTGCTAAGGCGTTCTTCATATTCCATCTGAGTCTGGTAGCCAAGCGCTGAGTGAAGGCTTGGCGTTGCAATACGTTTCGTATACGCTTCATATATCGAAGTAGCAGTAAGCATCGTCAAAATCAACGATGAGCTAGATGAAGAAATCCGCGAGGCAAGCGCCGCCCGGCCAGCAAAGGGAGGAACGCTCTTGATCTCGCTGGGGCGGAAAGGGGTCGGTCAGAAGAAAAGCGCATACCACCCTTGGGGGGGGGGAAGGGGTGGTATGCAGACCAGAAGTTTCAGTAGTTAAAAAGAGTAGCTCGCTTTAAGAATATAACTACGCCCTTGAACAAACGAGGACCTGAACAGTTTCAGGTCGTTGTCCACCTGAATACGCGTAACGACTTCTTCGTTATTCAGATTTTTGGCCTCAAAGGATAGGCGGAAGCGATCTGTTACATCGTACTTGAAGCTCGCATCGAGGAAGCCCTGTGCATCATTCCAGACCGGCAACGTGGTGATCTCATCACGCGCGGTCAGCAGGAACTCGGAGTTCCAGTTGTACGCAAAGCGAACTTCAGCGGGCCCTTTCTGATAAAAGACCACCAGGTTGGCCACGTGATCCGAGAGGCGCTCCAACGGCAGGTCATCGAACGCGGTATTCCGTTCCGCCGCCTCTGGGTCAATGCCCGAGAAGTTCTGGTTGGGAATGCCCTCTGAATCGATGTAAGTGTAGTTCGCCTGAAGACCCAGACCGTTGAAGGGCGAAGGTAGCTGATCATAGGTTTGCTGATAGGCAATTTCAAAACCTTTGATCTCGCCCTCGCTGCCATTTTCCGGCCCGGAAATCCTGACCGTTTGTACGGCGCCGGTTTCCGGGTTGATGATCTGCTCAGTCCGGCTGCCGGAGACGATGTAGTTCTTCAGGTCTTTGTAGAAAACCGTGGTGGTCAGCGAGCCGACGTCCGAAAAGAACCACTCCAACGACATATCGAACTGATCAGACTCGGTTGGCTCAAGGAACGGGTTGCCCGAGCTGGCCGAGAAACCGGAAAAGTCGACACTTCCCGGGCGAATCAGGTTCACCTGCTCCAGGTTTTCACCGTTGGCCTCGGGAATGCCATCAGGGATGGGCTCACCCGCCGCGTTGACGTTATCCGGGTATTCAGCGCTGATATACGGGAACGGCTCGATGACCTGGTTGCCGTTTTCATCCAGGATGGCATTGCCATCTTCATCCACCTGCGGCCCCCACAGGCGGGTACGGCTGACGGTGGTGCCACCTTCACTCGTGTCCTGTTGAATGCTGAGGTAGTTCCGGCGCTGGCCGATGTCGGGCTTGGAGATGGCTTTTGAAGCCGAGAACCGCATCAGCAGGTCGTCAGTCAGTTCGTACTTCAGGTTCAGACTGGGCAGCCAGTGGTCCGTGGTTTGCGCCGACGCCCTCGGGCTGGTGCCATTGTTGGCGAAAGCAAGAACGTCCTCCGGCAGGAAGTTGTTGACCTCACCCAGGAAGCGGGGGTCAACGCCGTCGCCGCCGATATCGATGCCGGCTTCCAGGTCGTTGAAAACGTATTGGCCATACTCTTCCGCCAAATCGTCAGTGAATACGTTCGTGCCTTCCGGCACCGGATACTCCGAACTGAAGCCCGGGAACTGGGTCGCACCCGTGGTCACCGTCTCGATTTCGACGTGGCGCAGGCCGATGTTACCCGCCAGACGACGGTCCATGATTTCACTGGCAAAGTCCACGCGCACATAGGCCGCTACGCTTTCTTCTTCGGTTTCAAAAATTTCGTCGGGACGGAAGAAACCGTTGACGATGTCGTAGGCTCCGGCCTCGTTACAGACGCCGTCCACCACGGCGGACTGGTTGGGGTCAATACGCTCGCTCAACAGACGGCTGGTGTCGCAACGGGTTTCCACCAATGGTTGAATGATGTCCTGAAAGGCGTCGCGATCTTTGATCGCCGCCGGATGCAGCATCTGATTCCCGCCTTGTATGGTAAAGCCATCGCCCGCGTCAAAGTCACTCCAATCAACGATTTGGTCCGTCCCCGGTAAGCCGCTGGCAACGACTTCGGGATCGTCCAACCAGCCGATCGGGGAGTTGAAAGACGCCCGGATGGGTGCCCAATTGAAACGGGTGGCGCCCACGGATTGAGTCTTCTTCGCATACCGGGCGCCGAACTTGACGGCCGTCAGGAAGGGCGTGTTATCCAGGAAGCGTGTGCCGTCCAACCGGAAGGCGTCCAGCTCGCCTTCGGAGCGTTCCACAAAGTCCATCAACGCCTGGGAGACAAACGAGGAGTCCTGCTGGAAGTAGTTGGAGCTGGTGAGGTCAACGCCCTCGGGCTGCAGCGCCTGGGAGGGTTGAATCTCCTCTTCGGTGGCGAACGACCAGGGGTTTTCCAGCCGCATATTGATGCTGGAGCCCACAGCATTCAGCGCCATGTCGGCATTGGCACGCGTTACGTAAATCAGTTGATGATCATCAATTTCTGTTTCGGCGTTTACGTGCTGGTAGTCGGCACTCAGTTCCCAGACGTCGTTGGGGGTCCACTTGAGATTGAAGGACGCATCTTCGGTCAGCCGATTTTCGTCCCGGTAGCGTGTATTGGAGCTGTACTGTGCCCCGAACTCATTGACTTGGGTGGTGGCCCAGTCCGCGTTCTGCGGGATGCGCCCGGTAGGATCCTCGGCTCGCCAGCCCGCGGAGGTGCTGGAAATACTGCCGTTCTGGAAAATGCCATCTTCAGTGAACTGCCATTGCGCGGGAGTGAAGTCCTCACCCGAGCCGGTAACATCGGCAATGGGCCGCGCGTTGGGGTCATTGAGTTCGACGTCGTTACGGATGGCGTATTCGGTCCAGGACAGGGACGCGTCGGAGCGAATGAATTCAGCGGTCGCCAGCAACGTCTGGTCGGGGCTTTCCCACTGCAGGGAGGCGGCGATACCGTTGCGCTCGCGGCGGTCGAATTTCTGGCTGACGTTGCCACCCAAAGGCACAATGACGCCTTCATCACCCACGGCCATTCCCTCTGGCGCACCGGCAAAGCTGCCGTCGTAGACGTAGCGGCTGGACTCTGGCACATAGCCAAAGCCCGGATGCCCGGGTGAATCACCCGCGATCGGGCGAAGCTCATAGCGAGCGGATTGCATGCCGTGGGAGACTTGCTCCAGGGTCGAGTCGGCCACACTCAGAAGCACCCCGAACTCGCCGAGGTCGGTGTTCACTCGATCGCTGAACAGCGCCGAGACGGTGGGCGTCCAATCCTCATCCAGGCTGTTGACCTGACCATCCACGGTGATCCCGAAATGCCGCCCTTTACTGTCGAAGGGTTTACGGGTATTCAGGGAGACCGTGCCGCCAATCCCGCCTTCGACCATATCGGCGGTCTGGTTTTTGTACACCAGTACATTGCCGATCAGCTCCGGCGGCACGTCTGAGAAGGACAAACCGCTGCCAGAACTGGCGCTGAAGGTATCCCGACCGTTGAATTCCGAGCGGACCTGACTCAGCCCCCGGATGATCAGGCCAGAGCCTTCGGTGCCGAAGTGATCCGGGTCTTTCGGGGAGGCGAAGCGCCCGATCTGCACGCCGGGAATCCGCTGAATGGATTCCAGGATGCTGCGATCGGGCAGCGCGCCAATGTCTGAGGACGAAATGGCGTCCACGAAAGTGTCCGCCTCACGCTTGATGGTTTGAGCATTCTGCAGGCTTTGCCGCAGGCCTTTCACCACGATTTCTTCCAGGAGGCCGCCTCCGTCACCAGTGCCGGAAGCCGCTTGCTCGGAGCCAGCGGTTTGAGCCGCCACGGGTAGGCTGGCCGCCAACATACAACTGAACAGTACTGACCGATGAAACCTGGGCTTTGCGTATAGATTATGGGTAGAGTGCACGATTGTCCCCTCTCGTTGGTATTATTTGATCGTTGCGTAGTGCTTAAGCCGCTGGGCTGACCGGCCCCTTTCTTAAAATGTTCAACGGCCAAGCCCAGCTTCCACCCAATGTCGCAAAAGGGCGCCAACACGTCGTCCAAGCGCACGCCTCTACTGATATCCGGACGTTCGACTATCCGGTTTCCGAGAAAACCCCGAAAGTCGAACGCCGTTTTCGAGCGAATTCGCCAGAATCAGCCTCTCAATAATGAATGTGACGGCATCGCGCTGACGCCCCTCAAAAGCACTATTTTGGTGCAGGAAAGTTGCTGGCAACATGAGCGAACAGAGAATCAGAAAGATCGTGATCCTCGGCGGAGGCACCGCCGGGTGGATGACCGCCGCCGCCCTCGCAAAATTTATGGCCCCCGAGTTTTGCGCCATCGAGCTTGTCGAGTCCGAGGACATCCCCCCGGTCGGTGTGGGCGAAGCCACCATTCCACAGATCCAGGTGTTCAATCAGACCCTGGGCATTGATGAAGACGACTTCATCCGCAAGACCCGGGGCACCTTCAAGCTGGGTATCGAATTCCGGGACTGGGGCGCTGTGGGCGAGCACTACATCCACGGTTTCGGTAGCTTGGGCCGCAACATGGAAGCCCTGGCGTTCCATCACTTCTGGTGCAAGATGCAGCGCGAGGGCAAGGCCGAACCGCTGGGGCGCTATTGTCTGAGCGCGCTGGCCGCCACTCATGGGAAGTTCATGCGCCCCATAGAGGCCGGGGACTCGCCCCTGTCCACGATTCAGTACGCCTACCACTTTGACGCCGGCCTGTACGCCCTTTACCTGCGCGAATACGCCGAAGCGCGCGGGGTGACACGCACCCAAGGCGTTGTTCGGCAGGTGCAGAGCGACCCGAAGACCGGCCATCTCACCGGCCTGACCCTGGGAGACGGACGGTTCGTGGAGGGAGAACTTTTTATCGATTGCTCCGGCGCCCAAGGCCTGCTCATTGACAAGGTGCTCGGGGTGGACTTTGAGGATTGGGGGCATTGGCTCCCCTGCGACCGGGCCTGGGCCGTGGCCAGCGAGCCCACGGCCCCCTTGCCGTCGCATACGGTATCGCAGGCCCACGGGGCCGGCTGGCAGTGGCGCATTCCACTGCAACACCGCACAGGGAACGGCCATGTGTTCAGCAGCGCCTTCATGGAGCCGGAGGAAGCACGCTCGGTACTGCTGAACCACCTGGAAACCCGTCCGGTCAGCGAACCCCGACTCCTCACCTTCAGAGTGGGTAAGCGGACCTCGTTTTGGGAGAAGAACTGTGTGGCCATCGGGCTGTCCAGCGGGTTTCTCGAGCCTCTGGAGTCCACCGGCATCCACTTGATTCAGTCCTTTATCGGAAAACTGATGGCGTTTTTCCCGGATCGGGCCTTTTCACCGGTGAACCGACGCTATTTCAACCGGGAAGCCCACGACGAGTACGACCGGATCAGGGATTTCATCATTCTGCACTACCACGCCACCCGCCGGGCAGACACCGAATTCTGGAATTACGTCAGAACCATGCCCGTTCCCGACACGTTGCAGGAAAAGCTCGTACTTTTCCAGGCCAATGGCTATGTTCACAAGGAGGGCAACGAGCTGTTCAGCGGGGTGAGCTGGGCGGAAGTGTTTATCGGGCAAGGCATACTACCGGAGCGCTACCACCCGCTGGTAGACACGATTCCCGGCGGGGAGATTGAGCGGCGGCTGAAGCACATCGAGAGTGTTATCGCCCAGGCCGTTGATTACATGCCGCTGCATCAGGATTTTATTTCGAGACACGGCGGCGCCACGACACGCTGATACCCCGGCGCCCTCTCCGGTGAGCCGAGCGCTCACCGAGGCAGCGACTTGGGTTTACGCCCGATTGGAATATGGTATTCTCCCGGCCCGAAACCGCAGGCGCCGGGGTCGCTTCCCCCGCGCTTTCCCCCCTGCGGTACTATAACGATTCCAAGCAAAGTGAACCGGGGCCGATGGAGACTGCGACGTTTAGCCACAATGCGGTAATTTTCAATATCAATGACCTGGTCCTACTGATGGCGGCCGGTCAGTGTCTGGTATTGGCGATACTGCTGGTTCTGGCCAAACAGAGTGCCAGCAGAAGCAATCAGCTATTGGGGGCCTTTCTGGTGGTCAAGGCCATCCAGTCCCTGGATATGCTGTTCATCTGGAGCGAGCACCTCAGAAGCCTGATTCTCCAGGCCAACCCGGACTTACTGTTCATCGGTACCATTCTGAGTTTGCTTCAGGGCCCCTTGCTGTACTGGTACGTGGCCAGCGTGCTATACCGGAGCTTCCGGTTCCGTTGGCGTGATCTGTTGCACTTGATCCCGGCGGTTGTGGTCGGCGTCGTCATTACCTGGAATTACTACTGGTTACCGGAAACCGAGCAAATCCGGGCGATGACCCACCTGGAGTTCATGTGGTCGTCGATCATGACGGATATCACCACGCTCTGGCATTTCAGCGTTATCAGCTACGGGATTTGGGCCCTGGTCGCCATCTCTCGCTACCGCGAGCTGCTTAAACAACGCTACGCTAATGTGGAAGTTCGGAAAAAAAGCTGGCTGAAAGGGATAGTCATTGCGCTGATCACTATTGCCACCTGGCGCCTGGTGGTCCACCTTCTGGGGGCCGGCATTGGCTCAGCACGAGCGGACATGCTGGGCATTGTCGGCAATTACATTGAGTTCATCTTCGTGAATGTGCTGGTGTTCACCAGTATTCGCTACGTGCACCTGTTTGACCGCGTGGACGAGCCCGTTCAAGAGCCTGCTACCGCCCGAGGGTACAAAGACGAGCAAGTGTCCCGGGTCAGCCGTTTGATGCGCGAGCAAAAGCCCTATCTGCAGCAGGATATCACCATCGAGACTTTGTCCCGCAAAGCCTCCATTCCGGAGAGGACCCTCTCCCGCATTCTGAACCAGCACTTTGAGAAGAACTTCTTCGAGTTCGTCAACAGCTACCGGATAGAAGAAGCCAAACAGCTGCTGTCAGACCCTCAGCAGTCCGGGAAAACCATCCTGGAGCTGATGAACGACGCCGGTTTTACCAGCAAATCGACATTCAACACCCTTTTCAAAAAGCACGTGGGGCAGACGCCGTCCCAATTCCGGAGATCCCAAAGTCAGTAATCGGAGCATGCCTCAAAGCCTTATTTCGTTTTAAAAGCAGCTTTGACTGTCCTGCTCACCAATACTTATAAAAAAGGACCGAACTTACGTTCCCACCCCTTCTCGAACGATTGATTCTCTCGTTGACGCTACATTCTGATGTCCTGGCCCGCGGGAAAGGTCCCATCGACGCCCCGGCTCAGTTAACAATCCATAAGACGACTGATATCAATAACGAGAGGTCCTATCATGGTTACATCCATCCGTCGCACACTTGTGCTCGTTTCCCTATTGTTGCTGGCCACACCCGGCTTGGCCCAGTCCGGCTACTTCAAAGACGACTTCACCTGGGGCTTTAACGCCGGCATCTGGCAAGCCCGAAGCGGTAGCAATGGCACGCCCTTTGGCTGTACCTTCAACCCCAGCATGATTACCCCCAGTTCACACGGCATCACGCTGGGTGTGAGTCCGGGCCAGTGTTCGGAGCTTCGCACCCACAATCTGCTCTCCTATGGGCGTATTCAGGGAAGCCTTAAAACCGGGAACGCGCCCGGCACCGTTTCCTCCATTTTTACCTATACCTCCTGGCACGATGTGCCCGGCCGCGCCTGGCAGGAAATTGACATTGAGTTTCTTCCAACGTTGGGGAATGTCGTACACACCAACGTCATCTACCAACCCCAGGGAGGTACTTACGAAAGCTGGGAACAGGACATAGACCTCGGACAATACGGCCTGAATATTACCCGGGATATGGTTCACATCGGCTTCGACTGGAGCAGTTGGAGAATCCAATGGTATGTCACCGACGCCTGGGGTAACCAGCAGGTGATTCGGACCATCTACCGGGACAATGGTGACGGCTACGTCGCCAATAATGAAATTCCGCAGTACGCCTGGCCCTCCGATCCGACGCGGCTGATGATCAACCATTGGCACGGCGACAACACGTCCGAGGCTTATTACTTCCCGGGACAATACTTCCAGGAAAACACCTGGGCCTACTACGACTACATTGAGTATTCACCCCATTAATTTTTTCTGGCGGGCGCGTAGCGCCCGCTTCTACACCCGGCTCTTATCCGCAGGAATGTCCACCATGTTGATTTCCCGTATCTTGTTCGGCACCAGTGTCATCGCGAGTACTTTTTTATTCACGGCTTGCGGCAGTAGCGGCGGCACCACCCCCACCTCCGGCAGCTCAGCGTCCAGCGAAGAAGCCTCATCGTCTTCCTCTTCCAGGGCCTCGGTGCCCGCTGCTTCCTCAAGCAGCGCCAGCACACCCTCTTCGGACTGCCCGGCGGCCGACATTTCAGTGGAGACTACGCGGGTAGAAGCCGAGTCAGCCATTGACTGCGGAGAGACCACCGTCACTCAGATCTCCGACGACTCGCTTTCCGGGCAAGCCGCCATCACTCCCGAAGACGGACCCGTCAATTATCGGTTGGATGTGGACACGTCGGGGCAATTTACGCTGAGCTTTTACGCGCAAGCCGCCAAGGATACAGCCAATTGGACACTCGCGGTCGACGGTGAGCCGATACCGCTGTCTGCGATTGAGCTAGCCGGCAGAGAAACAGGGGAGTGGCGAACGCTGACCACCGATACCTTCTACTTGAGCGATGGCGAGCAAACGCTGCAGCTCCGGTTTGAAACGCCACCCGCCGCACTGGACTACTTTGAGCTAAGCTACTCCGAGCCTACCACCCTGGACGCCCATGACACGGTCCTGAACATGGGTGTGGGCATCAATCTGGGAAATACCCTGGATGCCTACCCCAACGAAGGGGACTGGGCGCCCAAGGCGGAGCTGTCCTACTTTGAGGCTTTCAAAGAGGCGGGGTTTCACCATGTTCGAGTTCCCGCCACCTGGGACAACCATACCGCCGAAGCCCCTCCCTACCGCGTCGATGAAGCACGCATGAACAGAACCGAGCAAGTGGTGGATTGGGCGCTCGCTCAAGGTTACCCCGTCATTTTGAACGCCCATCACGAAACCTGGTTGAAGGAAAACTACGAGGACGCGAACGCCCGCGCCCGCTTTGACGCCATCTGGACGCAGATCGCCCAACGGTTTGCGCACAAGTCACCGCGATTGCTGTTTGAAATGCTCAATGAACCCGTGGGAATGACCGCCGAACAAGTGAATGATTTAAATTCACGGATACTGGCAATCATCCGCGAGCACAATCCCACACGCCTGGTCGTCATTGCGGGGAATGACTACACGCCCGCATCCAGCCTCAATGACATTGAGTTACCGGATGACAACTATTTGATCGGTAACTTTCACTCCTATGACCCCTGGCCCTTTGCAGGCGAGTGCACCCGCCGCTGGGGCAGCGACAGCGATAAAGCGGAGCTGGCGGCCATCTATGACACCGCGAACGACTGGTCCATTCAGGCCGGCGTACCGGTCATGGTGAACGAGTTCGGGGCGCCTCATTATGACTACAACAACCCGAAGAACGTCTGCAATCCCAGCGACCGGTTGGCGTACCTGAGGACCCATGTCAACCTGGCCATTGAACATGGAATGGCCGCTACCGCATGGGATGATGCCGGCGCGTTTCAAATCTACGATCGCGGACAGGATTCATGGGATGCCGCAAAAGATGTTCTGGTGGCCCCAAATCCGTAAAGCGCCTGCGATTGCGTCAATGTGTGGCCCGGGGGCACGGTCGGTGTCGTTCCCCTGGGCCGCAATTTGTTGAAAAGGTGCGCTAGCGCTGTTTTTAGCGTCGGCGAAAATGATATGGTAATAATACTTTACGCGATGTTTGACGCGTAAATTACCATTCATCTGCAGATAACAACTCCAATAAAATGCTGGCATTCTATCGCAAGGCTTTGGTCGCTTTCCTAACGTTGTTAGTGCTGACAGCGGCTGTATTGTACGGCGGCTTTCTCCAATCCCGCTTGAGCGCGTCCCTGTTCCCGGCGAAGGACCCGGCGCTGCCCTGGGCTCCGGCCATTGAGCCCACCTCGCCCACTGGAGACACGTGGCTGGAAGTCAAAAGCGACGTCGGTACGATTGATTATGAGTTTGTGCTCGACTCTGAGCAGCTATTTCCGTATACGCACTATTCGTTCTATTTCATTCAGCCCGACCTGGCCTATCGACTCGTGGACCTGACAGACTATGACCATCTGTCGTTTCGGGTGCTATGTGATCCCCGGAATGTCTTGCTGTTTGTGTTGTTCAGCTTTGATGAGGAGGTCACAGACCCGTTCAAGCCCGAAACCCGCCGGGTGTCGTCGATGGCGTTTTCCTGCAATGCGCACTGGCAGGACGTGACCATTGACTTCGATGAGCTGAGCACACCCTACTGGTGGCTGGATCGCTACGGGTTTGAAGTCAGCGAGACAGACTACCGACTCGACAAGACCATGGGCCTGGCATTTGTGAACTCGCTGCAGAGCCCGATGGATCAGGTCTCTCGGGTCCGCATTACCGATGTGACGCTTAAAGGCACGGAACCGGGTTACCTCTATGCGGCGGCGGCCATCACGGCGGCGGGTTGGGTGTTGTTTATCGTCTGGTTGATTCGGCTCTATGTTCGCGCGCTGACCACAGGCCTTAAAGAAAAGGTAAAACTGGACCAGCCACTGATGGCGTACAAGAAGCTCTCCATCGAACCACAACGAGACAAGGAAAAAGACGCCTTGCTGCGCCACATGGCCACCGAGTACGCCAATTCCGAGCTGAGCCTGGAGTCCACCGCCAATACTCTGGGCATCAACCGCACCAAGATCAATGAGATTTTAAGAGAAGAGCTGGGGCTGACCTTTACCGCTTACCTGAAAAAGCTGCGCCTGACCGAGGCGGCCCGGCTATTGTCGGAAGCGGGAGAAGCCAACATCTCCGAGATCGCCTACCTGGTCGGCTACAACAATGTCTCGTATTTCAACAAGCTGTTCAAAGCCGAGTACGGGTGCACGCCCAAAACCTTTCAAACGCTCAAACTCCACGATAGCCACGACGATGACGAGACGCCCTGAGCCCCGACTTCAATAGCGCATGACTCTCTCATCGTGGCGTCACTTTCCTTTCACTAACTGCAGAATCCCTGCAATTTTCTGCATCGTGCTATGAAGGTGTCAGAAAATGCCATTGTCACGCCTCAAACTCCCCTACTCTGATTGGTTCACAACCAGTGACTATCAAGTCACGCCAATAACGACCAATAAGAGGTGAAAGAGATGAAGCTCACACGACCGAGGTTGTTAACCTCCGCGTTACTCGCCGGCCTAGGTATGGCCGCGCCCATGACCGGCTACGCCGACAATCCCATTGTCTCCCATGTGTACACAGCGGACCCGGCAGCGCGAGTGATTGATGGGCGGGTCTATGTGATGGTAACCCACGACCAGGACGACCAGTCCGACTACAGCCAGTTGGTGGATTACTACCTGTTCTCCTCCGACGATATGGTGAACTGGCAGGACCACGGCATCGTCTGGAATTCTCAGACCGACAGCCCCTGGGCCAGCCTGGCCTATGCCCCGGACTTTATCGAACGCAACGGTCGCTATTACCTGTATTACCCCGACGGCGCCAACGCCATTGGCGTCGCCGTGGCCGACAACCCGGAAGGCCCCTACACCGACCCACTGGGCGAACCACTGGTGGACCGCAGCACGCCCGGTGCCAACGTCGACTGGGTGTTTGACCCCGGCGTATTTATCGACGACAACGGCCAGGCCTACCTGTACTTCGGCGGTGGCGGCCCCGGCAATGCGCGGGTGATTCGCCTGAACAACGACATGATCAGCACCGATGGTGTCGCAACATCGATTGATGCGCCCAATTTCTTTGAAGCGCTGTATATGAACAAGCGCAACGGCACCTATTACCTGACCTACTCCACCGATACCGCCGGTGGGCTGAGCATTGATTACATGACCAGCAACAACCCCACCTCCGGGTTTACCCATCGCGGCACGATTCTGCCCAACCCCTGGGAGAACAATAACAACAATAACCACCAGTCCATGGTGCAGTTCGACGGTCAGTGGTACATGTTTTATCACAACCGGGCCGTGGCCAATGAACGCGGTGCCAGCACCTACCAGCGCTCCATCAATGTCGACCGGCTGTATTTCAACGGCGACGGCTCCATTCAGCCGGTAAACGCCGGCCCGGCGGGCGTGCCGCAGCTTGAGTACGTAGACGCTTTCGCGATCAACCAGGCGGAAACGTTCGATACGGAAAACGGCATTGAAACCGAACCGGCCAGCGAAGGCACCCAGAACATTCAGATGGGCCCGGGCGATTGGGTCAGAATTACCGGCGTCGACTTCGGCTCCGGCGCCAACGGTATGGACGCTCGGGTCGCGGCCAATATCGACTCCAGCCTGGAAATTGTGCTGGACGATGTGAACAGCCAGCCTCTCGCCACGCTTCAGGTGAGCAACACCGGTGGCTGGCAGACGTGGCAGACACAGTCTGTCTCGTTTTCCGAAGTGACCGGGGTTCACGATGTGTACCTGCGCTCTACAGCCGGACATAACCTGAACTGGTTCCAGTTCACCGGGGGCTCCGGCAACGACTCCTCCAGTAGTGAAAACTCCAGCAGCAGCTCGGCGGTCTCGTCTTCCGACGGCAACACCGATAGCAACGTCACTGGTAGCATTCAGTTCACCAATGACTGGGGCAGCGGCTACTGCGCCACCTTGACGGTCACCAATAACACCGGCAGCGCGGTTGAGTGGAACCTGAACATTGCGGTAGAGGGTACCGTCACTGACCTGTGGAACGGCGAGTGGAGCCAGAACGGTTCAACGCTGCAAGTCTCCGGCGCAGGCTGGAATAGCACGCTGCAACCAGGCCAGAGCGATTCCAATATTGGCTTCTGCGCCGAACGAACTGCCCCGCCCACCTCGTCTTCAAGCTCCTCCAGCAGCCAGTCGTCCAGCGACCAGTCCTCCAGTGCCCCCGATGGCAATGGCGATGAACTGGCCAGCAACGGCGGCGTGGAGAGTGGCCTGACGAACTGGTCCACGACGGCGGGTGACATCAACCGCAGCACGCAAGACTCACGCAGCGGCTCCGCCAGCGCCCTGATTTCCGGTCGGACGGACACCTGGCACGGACTGACGTTCGCCCCTAACGGGTTGGCCAGCGGTAATCAGTACGACGTCTCCGTCTGGGTCAAAATGGCGCCCGGCTCCGCCAGCGCCAACCTTTACCTGACGGCCAAGCGCGAGGAAGACTCCGACTCCTCCACTTACGAGGAATATACTCGCGTGGCGGAGGCAAGCGTTTCCGCCAGCGGCTGGACACAACTGAGCGGCAGCTATACCCAAAGCGGTACGCCCTTTCAGCACTTCATCATCGAGTCCGACAGCACCAACGCCAGCTACTACGCGGATGACTTCTCAGTAATCGGCGAAGCGGGTGATGGTGGCGACGGCGGTAATGGCGGCACCATTGATCACGACTTTTTCGTGGGCAACATCACCACCTCCGGCAGCGTTCGCTCGGACTTCGTTCAGTACTGGGATCAAATCACCCCGGAGAACGAGGGCAAGTGGTCCTCCGTGGAAGGCACGCGCGACCAGTACAACTGGAGTGGGGTGGACGCCGCGTACAACTATGCTCAGCAAAATAACATTGCCTTCAAGCAACATACGTTTGTCTGGGGCAACCAGTCCCCAAGCTGGATCAACAACCTGAGTCCGGCCGAGCAGCGCGCCGAAATTGAAGAGTGGATTCGGGATTTCTGCACCCGCTACCCGAACACTGAAATGATCGACGTGGTCAACGAGTCCACGCCCGGCCATGCTCCGGCTCAGTACGCCGAGCAGGCGTTCGGCAGCGACTGGATCATCAACGTATTCGAGCTGGCACAAGAACATTGCCCCAACTCCATCTTGATCCTGAATGATTACAACGCCCTGAGCTGGAACAACAGCGAGTTTATCGAAATGGCCCGCCCGGCGGTGGAAGCCGGCGTGGTGGATGCCCTCGGCCTGCAAGCCCATGGGTTGGAAGGTTGGTCACTGAGCGATCTTCGCACCAACCTGGATAACATCGCCGCGCTTGGACTGCCGATTTACATTTCGGAGTACGACATCGCCGAGTCCAATGACCAGGCCCAGCTGCAGATCATGCAGGAGCAATTCCCGATGTTCTACGAGCACCCCTCCGTGGTCGGCATCACGCTCTGGGGCTACGTGGTCGGTCGGACCTGGGTCGATGGCAGCGGCCTTATTTACGACAACGGCACGCCCCGCCCGGCCATGACCTGGCTGATGAATTACCTGGGACGGTAATCTCTTCTTGAGCCACAAATTCCGGGGAAAAGGACTTCCCCGCTTTCCCTCTTCTACTTACATGGGTTCCCTTCGACTTCAGCTCACCAGCTTTGCCAAGGCAATCAAGCCCCGCTCGACACTCGCATCCCACTTCACCGCACAGTTCAGCCGCAGGCAGTTGGCGAACTTACCGGTAGCGGAAAACAGCTTGCCCGGCGCGAAACTGACACCGGCCGCCAACGCCGACTCAATCAGCTCTGAGGTATCGATGTTGTGGGGCAACTCCAACCACAACACAAAACCGCCGTCAGGCCGACTGATTCGGGTGCCCTCCGGGAACAGCTGTGTCACCCGCTCCGTGAACCTTGCGACAGAGTGTGCATACTCCGAGCCGGCGTGTCGCATCAACCGGTCATACCGTCCGTTTTCCAGAAAATGCGCGAGTGCCAATTGCGCCGGGGTATTCACGCAGACAGTGTTGATAAACTGCAGGTATTCCGCCCGCTCATGGTTTTTCCCTGCCACCAACCAACCCACGCGCAACCCCGCGGCCAGGGTTTTGGAGGACGAAGCGCAATAGTAAACCAGCCCCTGCGTATCCCAACTCTTCACCGGCCTGGGCCGTGGACCACTGAACGGAAGGTCGCCGTATATGTCGTCCTCCACCAGGGGCACTTTATGTGTTGTCAGAATCCGCAGCAGGGCCTGCTTCCGTTCATCCGACAGGCACACCCCCAGCGGGTTGGAGTAGTTGGTCACCATGACACAGGCGGCCACTGGCCAGCGCTCCAACGCCAACTCAAGCGCTCCAAAAGAGATTCCCTCCTCCGGATCGGTTGGAAGCTCCAGCGCCTTCAGCCCCAGCGCCTCCACCACCTGAAGCAAACCGTAATAGGTGGGCGATTCCAGCACGACGATGTCGCCGGGTTTGGTGACCTGCTTGAGCGCGATCGCGATAGATTCCTGACAGCTGTTGGTAATCAGGACCTGGTCCGGACTGACGTCGCAATGAAGGCTGGCAAGGTGGCGGGCGATTTGTGCTCGCAGTTCCGGAGCACCGGGCGGGAATTCGTAGCCCATGCACCGGCGACGCTGCTCACGCCAGACGTGACGAAAGGCTTTTTCAATAGCCGCAGCCGGCAAAAAACCGGGGTCGGGTATGGCGGCCCCCAGGTTGACGATACGTTGGTTGTTGGCGGAATGAATCAGCTGCAACACCCGCTCCTGTCCGGTCACCGCTTTCGGGCTGCGGCTGACCGTCCTGGTCCGGGGTGTTTTACTGGCGGCAGGGGGCGTTCGAACAAAAAAGCCGGAGCGTGGTCGGGCTTCCAGTAAACCGAGCCGCTCAAGCTCCTGGCAGGCGTTCACTACTGTCGACACACTCACGGCATGCTGGCGACTTAACTTGCGCACGCCAGGCAGGGCGGTACCCGTGGGGTACACCTGGTCTTCAATCAAGCGCTGTAAACGGCTGGCCAATTCCCGGTAAAGCATTCGCAATCTCCCCCTGGCGTCAGGGTAATCCGAACACCTCAGGCAAACACGGTACAGATGTTTTCGAATCGATCGGTACAGTTTTTACTTAGGCAGCCCTGTACCGCTTCAACTCCTGCTTTCTGCATCTGTATCGTCTGGCATTGTGCGCTTACGCTGAGCATGACTCAACAAGGAGTGAAAACATGCACAGCGAACTTGTTTTATCAACGGCCAGTTTTGTTCTGGTCATGGTCGGCTCGCCGGGCCCCAACAATCTGATGTTGATGGCGTCCGGGGTGAACTTCGGGGTGCGCCGCTCCATTCCCCATATGGTGGGAATCATCCTTGGGTGCCAGGTGTTGCTACTGGCCATGGCTATTGGGCTCGGCGAGCTGTTGGTGACATACCCTCAAGCAGCGCTGGTTCTCAAGGCCGTGAGTGTGCTGTTCCTGATCTACGTGGCGTTGCTGTTGTGGCAGGCCGGGGCGCTATCGACCCAAAAGAACGTGAGAGCCCGCCCCATGTCGGTCTGGGAGGCGGCGGTGTTTCAATGGGTGAACCCCAAGGCGTGGATGATGTGCCTGACTATGGTCGCGGCCCTGGGGCAGTCGTCCCTGCGCGATGGTTCACTGGCCTCGGTGGCGCTTACCTTTGCATTACTATCGGTCCCGTTGTTGGCGCTCTGGAACGCGGGCGGGCAGGTACTTAACATCTGGTTACAGAAAGGCAGCCGGTTGTTATGGTTCAATCGCGTTATGGCCCTGCTGTTGCTCGGCTCCGTTGGGCTGGTTATTCGTTGAACCAGGCCGGTCAGGACGTGGGCCTGACCGACCTGATGGGGCTACCGGAAGTCACCTCCGGCGAGCTGACTTGAGGCATCCTCTTCCAGCGGCTCCGGAATAGACAGAACGCTTTGAGTCGTCGCCGCCACCTCGTGGCGATTGACCGTCAGGGTGACGGTGTACTCACCCGGCTGCGAATAGGTGTGGTAGATGTGCGGGTGGCTTTCATCCGAGGTGTAAACGGTACCGTCGCCCATGTCCCACTGATATTCCAGAGAGCTGTGGTCCTCCGGGGGTAGACAGGACACCAGACCACTGACCGCTGGGTTGATCAAACAATCAAAATGCTCAACGGTTGAGGACTGAGCACCGGCAAAAGCCGGCACGGCCAACAGACCCAAGCACAAACGATAAAGAACTGGCATAGCGCATCCCTCCTGACGAGCATGACGGGCGAGCCGCGGAACATGGCCTCGCCACCAATGCTAGATAAAAACACGGTGCAATATCGTGATCGGCCCCACAGAAACGCCAGGAGGCCTTCACGTTTTTGCTCATTACCCGTGAATTGTGCGCGGTGCCGGTGAAAAATCGGTGAGTTGAAATCCGGGGCTAGGCACTGATGGCCTGTCTGCGCTGCCAGAAGCCAGCACCGGGAAACCGGGTTTCCCGGTGGTAGAGGTAATGGCGCAGCCCGATGTAGCGATTGAACTGGTCAAACACGCTGGCCTGATAGCGCTGCAGGCTCTGCGGGTCGCCCGCCATACAATCAGCGATGGCGTTACCGGCCTGCCGGCCCTGCATCAGGGATTTGGTAATGCCGGCAGAGGTGATTGAGTCATAACTGCACGCCGCATCCCCCACGGCCAGCCAGCGCTCACCCACACAATTGGACAGAATGGCGGAGCTGGCGGTCGCGCGCTGCACCGTCGCGTCCCTCAACATCCCTTCTTCGGCGAGCGTCATTCGGGTATTCAACCATCGAGCCTGTTCGTAGGCATGGCACCAGCGATCAAGCTGACCGAACCCCTGCTCCGCGAAGGCTTCTTTATCCGTCGTGAGAGAGAGGATGCAGTGGTTATCCGGAATACGGGACAAATACCACCAACCATGGGGGGTGGCTTCAAGTAACGTGTAGTCCGGGATTGACGCATTTTCCGGCACAGGCAAGCGCGCGTAAAGACTGATGACTTCGTCCACGCGATTGCGGGCAATCGGCAAGCGACGGGCAAAACTCGCCGACTGGCCACTGGCGTCCACCACAAAGTCCGCCACGGTCTGCTCGGGGCCCGCATCGGTTTGAAAGCCCAGCTCAAACCCATGCCGCAAGTCTGTGATACGACGAAGAGTTCGGGCCGGTTGAACGTCGACATCAAGGCGTCGGGCCGCGGCCAACAGGTCGCGTTCGAAGCGACGGCGGTCCAGGTGAAAGCCGGTGCCGTCGGCCTCAAGCATGAAGTCGTTGGCGACCGGTGTGTGCGACCCCCACACCGAGAGACTGCCGGGACACGGCGTATGCACGCTTGAGTCCAGCAGGTAGGCCAGGCCCAACTGGCTCAATGCCCCCCACGCGGCCGGCGGCAGTGTTTCCCCCACCGGCCAACGTTGGCGCTCGTTTCGGTGGTAGAGCGTCACCTCAAGATGACGACCTTCCTCCCGGTTTCGCAACGCCACGGCGGTGGCGACGCCCGCCGGGCCGCTGCCGATGATGGCGACGCGCATCCGGCGGCTACCCCTTGGGCCCACAGTCCGTTGGTGCTTTGTATCCCGGTAATACCGCCGTCGGCCAGGGTTCAACCACTTGGCCGTCGGTCTCAAACAGGCTGGCGACTTCCAGAAATTTATCACTGCCGTAGTGGCCGCCCTGCTCCGCCGGGATCTGTGTTCCCTGAATGATAAAGCCCACCTTCTGCCAGTTTTCGACGAAATCGAAATAGCACTGGTAGCGGCCTTCCTGTTGCGGATAGCCGGTTTCGGTACCGTGCCCCTCGTTGCCGCGCACACTGAACACCTGCCCGCCCAAGTTCCACTTATCACCATCAAAGGTGCACTGGCTGGCGGGGTAAACATTCACCGGGCGCTGGCCGGGCCAGGACCAGTAGAGCGTATTGTTACCCTTGGGCTTGTTGGGGTCCGGCGTATGCGTGGCGCAGCTGTTGTAGTCTGTATGCCAGGGCAGAGACATAAACTTGCACAGATCACCAGGCTCGACCGGAGCAGACCTCAGGGGAATATAGCCTTCGCTCAGAAAGGGCTTGTCAGACTGTACCTTGGAGTAATCCAGTGTCTGCATATTGACCCGGAAAGGGCCGGTTTTTCCTTGCCAGTTCTGCTCGTAAAAATGAACATCCCGCACAATAAAGGTGAGGTCGATCCCCGGTGAGTAACGGCCCCCCAGGCAGTTTTCCAGCGCGACCTGATCCAGCCTTTCGCCCTCGCCCAGCGCCGGCGCACTCTCGGTGGATTTGCCGTCGTACCATTGCATGAGCAGGAAGTATTGAGTTGGGCTGAGGCTGAGGAAGCTCCGCATTGCGTCGCCCAATGCCAGCGGCATCTTCACGCCCTCTTCGTCTTCCTCAGGCTTATTGGGGTCGCGAATCAGGGATTTAAGATTGGGGATTTTCTTTTTCGGATCATCCCCCGGCTGGATGGAGGCAACAAAATTGTGGCCATTGACGCCGCCACTGGGGAGGTTGGTGTTCCAGCGTTGCAGCAACGCCGCATGGAAGATGGGCTGAACATGCTCATCGAACGCTGCGTCGTAGCTGGCATTGTACTGGCCGTTGGCGAACATTTCGGGAACCAACCCCAACTGCTCAACCCAGGTGTTATAGATGTCGTCCCAGCAGGAAACCACGTTGCGGGTTTGCGGGGCGAAACCCGGGTCGGTGCACACAATCCAGCCCTGTACCGCCTGGGTGATGGAACCGTCGTTAAACACGATGGTGGCAATAACCGGCCCGTCGGACGTATCGTCAAACCATTTGTTATTGTCGATGGCATCATTCAGCTCCGGTGGTGCGCCATCAGTGATGATGCCACTGGCCTTGCCGTAACCGCCGGTTACCAGCAACCGGCCGGTGCCCGCCTCCAGTTGCATTTCACCCAGTGAGTCAATCGGGCCCCGCGGGTTGTACAGGGTGAAGTGATCATCGGGAAAGCTGAAGGGGTAGTCACTGATGGACTCGACCTGGCCCTTCTGGTTGACATGGCTGGCCGGCGTGCTGGCGTTGAAGGGTACTGGGCCGCCGTTCCCTTGCGCGACGGACAGGGCTCGCGGTCCGGCATCGATCACCAGTGTGCGCAGGCGGTTGGCGTCACTCGCGCTCCCCGGGATTTGCGGATTGCGCAAGGGCGGTGTTTTGCCGTCCTCATAAGCCACGACACCTTCTTCCTTCTTTTCTCCATCAACGTCGGAGGTTATTCGGTAGTTGTTGGCTTTCTTGTTGGCCAGATGAACCTGCCAGACAATGTCCTGGATGACCTTGCCCCCCACGGTGTCGCCGACCTTGACTTCCCGGCCATGATCCTCGGCCGGGTACTGTTGTTGTGGTTGATCGTAAGCGAACACTCGAAACCGCGCCGCCTGGCGGAGCGGGTTGTTTTTTTCATCCCTCAGGTCGGCCTCTTCGATGGGGATATTCTCGGTACCCTTCTTAATCGGCAGGCCACCAAACTGCCCCGTCGTTTTATCAACGACTTTCCCCGCCGCGGTTTCCGGTGCAATGTAGAACTCGGCACTGGTGCCGACCCGTGCGAAATTAATGCTGGGATGAACGCGAAAGTATGCTTCTGACATGATGTCTTCTCCTCTTGGCCTTATTCTTCGTCCTTTGTTTCCCGGGACGGCGTGTTCTGGGACCAGAAGTAGATGTTCTGGAAGGCGTGACTGATGTTCAGATTAAGCGCCGGAAGCGGGTCCAGGCTATCGCCTTTGGTAAAGGCCTGCATCGTATTGTGGCACCGGAAGCAATTGTTCATGGTGCTCTGATTCTGCGTGTAGGTTTCGATGGTGGCATTGGACAATGTGAGCGAGCCGGTGAGGATCTCGTCATTCTCCAGCGACATCCCCGGCTTCAGACCATCAATCCGTGCGAACCAGATGGCTCCCACTTCAAAGTAGTTTCGCCACACATCATCAGTGCTCAACGCCTGATGTACCCCCTGGTTCAGACTGGCGATATTGTCGTTGTTGGTCTGAATCGTTGGGTCGGGTTTGGTATCCGGATCGGGCGGTACGTTGCCGAACTCAAACTGTCGGCATATTTGCGTGACCGGCTTCAGTGTCTGGGAGGCTTCATCCAGAGTAAGCCGGTTGGTGCTGGCCAGGTTCACATTGCAATTCCGGTACGTGGTCCCCGCTTTATAGAAGGTCCAGTCCTTTTCACTGATGACGGTATCGGGGCCGAGCGTATCGGGGCTCAATTCCTGGGGAGTGGGCACATTGGGCGCATTATCTTTGTGTTCAAAGGTGGCCCAGATCATCTCCGGATGACCCTTCACCACACCGGCAATATGAAAACCCACCAGCCCCAACTGAACGGTTTCCGTTTCATTGGGGTTGACCACGATTTTTCCGTCACGGTTCTCGAGGCGATTGACCTCGCCACTCATCACAAACATGTCCGACCGGTAGTCACCCGGCTGCATGACTTTCCACGACACTTTCAGTTCTACCGCACCAACAGGGAAAGGGGTATCGGGATCAAAGTCCTGCACGACGGACGGGTCGACCAAGCGATTCTCCTGAATGAACTGAACAAAGTCCTTATTCAAGTACTGGGAGTAGTAGACCGCTTTACCGTCCTGATCCACCATGATGCCGTCGGTTCCCGCCTGCAGATACTCCTCAAAAGATTCGGGCGAGTCGCTTTTCTGCATGCGGGGCATCAACCCCTCGGACGACATGCCGAGCAGTTCATAAGGTGGCATCATGGACAGAAACAGCGGTTTTCCGTCGACATCTTTGGTCAACCAGAGAAACATCTGCCAAGACCATTGATGAAATTCGCAGTTCGTTTTGCTGGCAAACGCTTGATGGTTGGGCTCCGGCGTCTGCGAATGCGGAAACCAGTTCGACTGCGGTTTGCACTCGGCCGAAGAAAAGTGCGAGAACATGAGCAGCGCCACCAATGTAACGCCATGGCGAATGAATCTACGGTGGGATAATTTTTCTGTTTTCAAGGTGCCAACTCCATTCTTGAGCGGTTGTGACCGCATGGGCTACCGTGCCACCACCCTGAACTGCCTGGCTAGGCGACGCTTTCACGATCCACATGAAAAACCAATGAGGCAACCCATGCCCTGGACGTCACTTTTATCGTAGTCCAGCTTCTCACAATGGCAACCAGAAATTTCTTTCGCGTTGAAGCTTGCGCCAGTAATTTTAGGAGTGCACTTATTTCATGGCGATTCGTAATAGGAAGCGCGTTAACCTCCTGTTTTTGGAATAACCCGAGGTACAACGCCAACACTTTTTTAACAGAAGAAGGCCCGGAAAAACCGGAATGAGATGACCTGACAATAATTCGATGAGGACTGAATAAAAAAGGTGGGCAATGCCCACCTTTTGATACTGCGCCATCAACCAACAAATCAGGCGTCGACAGGGTATGCCTGTAAAGCCGGGTAGTCCACATAGCCCATTGGGCCCGAGGCATAGAAGGTTTCAGGATGTTGCTCGTTCAGGGGAGCGTCTTCCTCGAAGCGTTTGGGTAAATCGGGGTTGGCAATAAACAACCGGCCAAAGGCAACGGCATCCGCCTTGCCTTCTTTCAGCCACTGGTTGGCCAGATCTTTATCAAAGCCTTCATTGGCAATGTAGGTGCCGCCGAACCGCGCCTTTAGAGTGGGGCCCAGGCTGTCCTCAGCGGCATGCTCGCGGGTGGCGATAAAAGCGATGCCGCGCTTGCCCAGTTCTTGGGCGACATAACCGAAGGTTGCCTCCGGGTTCTCGTCCCCCATATCGTGGCCATCGCCGCGCGGGGCCAGGTGCATTCCGACGCGGCCCGGTTCCCAGACGCTGAGCACCGCATCGGTGATTTCCAGCATCAGCCGGGCGCGGTTTTCCAGGGAGCCGCCGTACTGGTCGGTCCGCTGGTTGGTGCTGCTCTGCAGGAACTGGTCGAGCAGGTATCCGTTGGCGCCGTGGATTTCCACCCCATCAAACCCTGCCGCACGGGCATTTTCCGCCCCCTTGCGAAAGGCTTCGATCAATGCGGGGATTTCATCGGTATCCAAGGCGCGGGGCTGAACATACTCTTTCTGGGGGCGAACCAGACTGACAGTCCCCTCCGGCTTGATGGCGCTGGAGGCCACCGGCAACTCACCGTCCAGGTATATGGGGTCGGAGATCCGGCCCACGTGCCAAAGCTGCAGAAGGATTTTGCCCCCGCGCTCATGCACCGCCTTGGTCACCTTTTTCCAGCCCTCTGTCTGGTCCTCGGACCAAATGCCGGGTGTGTTGGGATAACCCACCCCCATGGGCGTGACCGACGTGGCTTCGCTGATGATCATACCGGCGCCAGCGCGCTGAGCGTAATACTCGGCCATCATGTCGTTGGGCACCCGGCCAACACTGGCGCGGCAACGGGTGAGCGGTGCCATGATCATGCGGTTGGGCAGTGCCAGGTCGCCGATCTGAATGGGGTCAAAAAGCGTGGGCATGAAAAACTCCTGTTGCGGCCTGTAAAGGGGCGGCCATCGCCGATGGTTTGAGCATTCGCTCAAATTCTAACAGATACGTAAGCGACAACGAATTGGTTGACTGAACTCCGACATTATTCTAATTTCGAGAATGGTAATCACTCTCGATCTTACAGAGTGAACCCCCTTCCCCAAATCTGCTATCGTTCACCCACCATTAACAATAACGATGCAGGAATCGGCTATGAAAGGGTTAATACTGTCTCTGCTCTGTGCGTTCGCTGCCGCGACCAGCGCCCACGAGTTGAATGTGCGCACGAACATCGGCCTCACCGCCGACCACATCCCACAAGAGGGGGTGCCGCGAGGCACTTTGAAAGGGCCGTTCGAGTTTCACAGTGAGGTGTTCGAAGGCACTGTACGGCGCTATTGGGTATTCGTGCCAGCGCAATACCGCGAGACCAACCCGGCGAGCCTTTTGGTGTTTCAGGACGGCCAGCGCGCCACCAACCCGGAGGGCTCCATCCGTATTCACCAGGTCATGGAAAACCTGATCGCCCGGGGCGACATGCCGGTCACCATCGGCCTGTTCGTCACCCCCGGGCATAAGGCCGACTCCTATCCTGACGATCTGGGCATGAGCAACCCCAACCACCGGGCCGAAGAGTACGACGCGCTGAATGACCGCTATGCCCGAATGCTGATTGAAGAGCTGATCCCGGTTATTGAGGCCGATTACCATTTGACCGATGACCCGGAACAGCGCGCCATCGGCGGCACCAGCAGTGGCGCCATTGCCGCCTTTACGGCGGCGTGGGAAAGGCCGGATTACTTCCGAAAGGTGTACAGCGGCATTGGCAGTTACGTGTCCATCGGCTTCAAGCCGAAGGCCGACCCCGTGCAATTGGGCGGGCAGGATTACCCCGCGTTAATTCGAAGGAGTGCCATCCGCCCCGTGCGGGTCTTCTTTCAGGACGGCACCAATGACCTGGATAACGAATGGGGGAACTGGTTTCTGGCCAACCAGCAAATGGTGGCCGCCCTGGGTTACGCCAACCGCGCCGCCAATGAGCGTGAAGACACGGGGCCTCGCTATCAGTTTACGCATGTCTGGACCGACGGCGTTCACAATGACGACCACCCCGGCGCGCTCCTCCCGGAGGGATTGCGGTGGCTTTGGCAGGACGACCGCTGAGGAACTTCTAACGGGACACTGACACCAACCCTCAATCACGGCCCAGAGATAGCCATTATGAACACGCCAACTTCAAAACGATTCGTCTCGCTTTTTGTTCTGAGTATTGCCTTCGCCAGCGGTTGCAGCTTCACCCAACAGGGTATCTACGACGGTAGCCGGCAAGCCAAGATCGACGAGTGCAACCATTTGCCCTATGGCCAGAAGGAGGTCTGCCTGGAGCATGTACCGGATAAACACGAAGAGTACCAGCGCAACAAGGAAGAACTGGAACAGGAGTGATTCCCCGGGCCGTCAGGCGGACCAGGGAACATCAATCTGACGGGCCGTTTTCACCGCCAGCGTTTCGCCACTGAGCCGACGCACAATGTGCAGGCTCATATCGATACCGGCCGCTACGCCGCCCGAGGTGATCAGTTTTCCTTCATCCACCCAGCGCACATTCTCCTGCACTTGAGTTTCCGGGAAGTCTCGGCGCAAATCCTCCACGTCTTCCCAATGAGTGGTGGCACGCTTTCCGTTCAATAGGCCCGCCTTGGCCAGTAAAAAAGCGCCCGTACACACGGATGCGGTCAGCTCCGTGTCGGCGGCGGTTCGAACCAGCCAGTCGATCAGCTGCGGGTTATTGAGCTCGTCCGTCACGACGCCACCGGGCACCAGAAGGATATCCAACGGCGGATGATCGTCCAGCGTGTAATCCGGGGTCACCACCAGCCCCGCTCTCGCCCGGACCGGCGCCAGGGTCTCCGCCAGGGTGACCACCTCAAACGGCGCGGGGTCACCCGGGTGTTCACGCGAATGGACCCGAGTGGCGGCGGTGAACACTTCGTAGGGCCCGGCGAAGTCCAGGATTTCCACGTGAGAAAACAGGTAAATGCCGACTCGTCTTGTCATCAGGTTTCACTCCGATAAGAAGACCGGGCGGAAGACAGCACACGAACCGCTGAACGCAAAAACAATAGCGCCAGTAAAAACGCCACCAGCAAGTCGGGCCAGCCCGCGTCCGTCAGCCAGACGCCGGCCGCCGCCAGAAAAACCGCAAGGTTGGCGGCTACATCGTTGCGACTGCATTCCCATACCGAGCGCATATTCACATCGTCCCCCCGATGGCGCCACAGCAACGTAAGGCAAGTGCCGTTGGCTATCAGTGCCAGCAGACTGAACAGACCCATGACTTCAAACAGGGGCACCGCCGGGTGCCATAATTTGTAACCAACCTGCATCAGTACCGCCAACGCCGCCAGCAGAATCAGACCGCCTTTGAAGAACGCCACCTGCGCTTTCGCGCGGGCACTCAACTGCACGGCCCACAGGCTCAGGGCATAGGTAAACACATCGCCCAGGTTATCCAGACTGTCGGTCAACAACGCAGAGGAGCTGGCATAGAGTCCCGCGCCGATAATGACCACAAACATCACGGCATTAATGCCGAGAACGATTTTCAGGACGCCACTCTGGCGTTCGCGCAGTGCGGCCAATTCTTCACCGTCGTGCTCACAACATCCGGCCATTTAGGACTCCCGTTCGAGTAACATTTTCTTTCGCTCTACCCCCCAGCGATAGCCGGACAGGCTGCCATCGCTTCGCACCACGCGGTGGCAGGGAATAACGACGGCCAACCGATTGGCCGCACAGGCTCCTGCGACGGCGCGAACCGCGTTGGGGTTACCCAACCGTTTGGCCACCTCGGCGTAACTCAGAGTCTGCCCTATGGGTATCTGCCGCAGCAGCTCCCACACCCGTTGCTGGAAGGCCGTGCCGCGGATATCCAGGGGCAAGTCGAGCCCCAGCTCGGGCGACTCCACAAACCCGACCACTTGGGCAACGACTTGTTCGAACTCCCGGTCACCGGCCAGCAGGTTGGCGGCGGGAAACTGGTCTTCCAGAGCATGGGCCAACGCATTTGGATCGTCTCCCAGGTAAATGGCGCAAACGCCTTTCGCGCTGCGCGCCACCAGGATGCTCCCCAAGGAGCACTCGCCCACAGCGAAGTGGATATCGGTGTCCGCCCCACCGGCCCGATACCGGCTGGGGGTCATGCCCAACATCTGGCCGGAGGCCTCGTAGAACCGGCCGCTGGAATTGTAGCCGGACTGATAGATGGCCTCGGTCACCGACTCACCGGACTTCAGCTCCTGCCGGACTTTAGCCGAACGCACCGCCGCCGCGTAGCCGCGCGGGCTCAGCCCGGTGATTGCCTTGAATTTGCGCTGGAGGTGGTAGCGGCTCCAACCCGCGCGTTGGGCCAGTTCTTCAAGCGTCGGGGGCTGCTCCGCCGCTTCAATGTATCGGCACAAGTCCGTGATAACTGCCGCCCAGCGCGGCGGTGTAGGTTCGCAGGTCGTCATGTCAAGCGCCTTCCTCTCTAACCCTGGGAAATCCCTATGTTGCCATCGCGCTCCTTGTGCGGACACTCCGCGGATTGCTCTTTTCCTTTTGAGGCCCACTTCAGTGTATCACCGTCAACATGGCGCGTCGGGACCGGCACCCACCGGGACGCAAATCACATTCAGGGTTTGAAATGGCGCGCAAACCGGGAAATAAACGCCACCACTGTGTGAAGGTGTGGCGCTCTGCGCAGTTTCTGGAACGAAAGCGGTCCACACTCTCCGGTTGGTTCCGTTCACTGTGTGCATTGTAGGAGAACAAGCATGGTCGCGTTTTTAGCCTTCATTCTGGGCGTCTTGCTGGGGACAGTGGTGACCGCCAGCCTGTTCCGGAGCAGCCAGGCCCGCAACGTCCGCAATGCCGTGGCCAGCGTGCAGCGATACCTGGTGGTCGATGATGCGAGCAAGCCGCTGGGCAATATGGTCACCAAGCTCAAGCTACACCTGGACCTGATCAATGAAGCGGATGACCTGGTGAGCCGCAGCGAGTGGGCCAAACGGCAGAAGCACCGGTTCGTGTCCCTGGCGGTGCAGATGATCCGGGCTCGCAACAAAACCGGCAAGGCGCTGACCTCAGTGCAGAAAATGCAGTTGGGGCAGGCGCAGGAGCGGCTCAAGCACACCGGAGACTTGCTACTGGGGTACTGGCAGTTCCCCAGTTGGCTCTGGGTGCGGGCGGTTATCGCGCGCACCGTGGTGGCACTGAAGGCGCGGCAGGCGAAGCCCGCAGCAAAGCAGGCCGGTGCTTGAAGGTGTGGAAGGCTATTTGTCAGGTGGCGCTTCGCTTACCTGACCTACGCAATCGAACAGCCTGTAGGTCAGGTAAGCGAAGCGCCACCTGACAGCCTCTTCTCTATAATCCACTCACGATCAACGAGGCGTTCACCCCGCCAAAGCCGAAACCGTTACACAGCACGTGTTTCAACGCCCGCTGTCTCGCGGTCTTGGGCACCAGATCCAGATCCGCCAGCGCCTCATCCGCCTGATTCAGGTTCAACGTGGGGGGCAGGGTGGCGCTGCGCTGGGCCATAACGGAGAAGACCGACTCTATCCCTCCCGCTGCGCCCAACAAATGACCGGTCGCCGATTTGGTGGCGGAGATGGGAATACCCCGTAAATGCTCGCCAAACACCCGCCGCAACGATGCCATTTCGGCCCGATCCCCGACCGGGGTAGAGGTGGCGTGGGCGTTGATGTGGTCAATGTCTTCGGGGTTCAAACCCGCCATCTTCAATGCTCGCTCAATGGCCCGCGCCGCGCCCGAACCGTCTTCCGGACCGGAGGTAATGTGATGAGCGTCGGCGCTGGTGCCGTAGCCATTGATCACCGCCAGGGGCGTTGCCCCTCGGGCCTGGGCGTGCTCCAGGGTTTCAATCACCAACAGTCCCGCCCCCTCGCCCATGACAAAGCCATCCCGGTCCCGATCAAAGGGGCGGGACGCTTCCGAAGGCGACTCATTGCGGGTGGAAAGCGCCTTCATGGCATGGAAGCTGGCCAGGGACAGAGGATCGACACAGGCTTCTGCGCCTCCGACCAGCGCCACCTCAGCCTCGCCGCTGCGAATCAGGCGCATGCCGTCACCGATGGCCTGCAACCCGGCCGCACAAGCCGTGACCGGACAGCCCATGGGGCCTTTGAAGCCGTGGCGAATGGAGACATTACCCGCGGCCAGGTTGGCCAGGAATGCCGGGACGGTAAACGGCGAGAGCCGTTTATAGCCCCGCTGGTTCATGGTGGTTTGCGCCTGGGTGATCGTGGGGAAACCGCCAATGCCGCTGCCGATCAAGGTAGCCGAGCCCGCCTGGTCCCGCTCGGACTCCGGCGCCCAACCGGCTTGCGCCAGCGCCTCCTGGGCGGCGGCGAGGGCGTAGACCGTGAAGCGGTCCATCTTCTTGCGCTCTTTGGGGCTGATCACCGAGGCCTCGTCCAGCCCGGCCTCTCCATCTTGATCCCGGCTGGGCACCATGCCGGCGATGCGGACAGGGAAATCTTCGGTATCAAAGTGTTCGATGAGACGCACACCGGACTCAGCCGCTGTCAGTCGGCGCCACACGGCATCGACGCCGCAACCAAGCGGACTCACAATGCCCATTCCGGTAATAACGATGGGTGAGTTCACATTCATTTTGTCGACCTCTAACGCACAGGAACAAGGGGTAATGGGCAGCAGGCTACGCCAAGTTAATATATGATCAAGATAATATGATTCGCCCCAGCTCCCCCGCGAGCGCCCAACGAGAGCCCTGACATGCCCTATTCCAAAGCGCACAAGTCCCGCTCGAAAGACCGCATTCTGAAATCCGCCAGCGAGCTTTTTGCCCGCTACGGTTTCGACAAGGTCTCCATCGGGCAGATCATGAAACTCGCACGTATGACCCACGGCGCTTTCTACGCGCATTTCGAGTCGAAACAGGCGCTGTTCAAGGCTTACCTGTCGGAAGCGTTTCAACGCAGCCGTCGAGACCGGCTCGCCAAGGAGCCGTTTTCCATCAAGCACCTGACGGCGTTGGTGACTGACTACCTGAACCTCGGTGCCTTGAAAGATCGCACCGAGCCGGGACCGGAGTCTGTGTTGTTCAACGACATCGGTAGCGACAAGGCGGAAATACGGCAGCTCTACCAGGAAGCCTACGAGAGGATGAAAACCATGCTGGAGCGGCGAATCACCGCTCTCAGTCGCTTGAAAAAATTGCCCTTCAAACCGGAGCCGGCGACTGTCACGGAAAAGTCCCGCTCCATTCTGGCTGCCATGGTGGGAGCGGTAGCCATCGCCAAAAGTATTTCCGCCGAGGAGGAGCAGCAACGCATCCTTGAGGCCGCCCAACAGCAGATTCTGACGATTTTGGGGTTGCCGGGCGGTGCGGCGCGATTGCAGGGGTAGCGGTAAACCGTGCGGGCGCTGGGATAGCTGAACGTCATTTTGTCAGGTGGCGCTTCACTTACCTGACCTACAGAGCGTCCGACCGCGTAGGTCAGGTAAGCGCGAGCGCCACCTGACAATCTTTTATTGGTCTGTTTCAGGTTGGGCGCGAGTGCGCTGCACGGCGGTTTGCCAGCCTTTCACCATGACGTTGCGTTCCTGCTCTGAAATCATGGGCTCGCAGCGACGATCCAGGGCCCAGTGTTGGGCCAGGTCCTTCAAATCGGTGAATACACCCAGTTGCAGGGCCGCCAGTCGGGCGGCACCCAGGGCGGTGGTTTCAATGATTTCCGGCCGCTCCACCGGCACATCGACAATGTCCGCCAGTGCCTGTAGTAACCAATTGTTGGCCACCATGCCACCATCCACACGCAGGGTTTCAGGGCGCTCACCCGCATCCTCTCCCATGGCAGTGAACAGGTCCCGCGTCTGATAGCAAACCGCCTCCAGCGCCGCTCGGGCCAGTTCCGCCCGGCCGCTGTCACGGGTCAGGCCACAGATCACCGCGCGAGCGTCCGGCTCCCAGTAAGGCGCGCCGAGGCCAGTGAAAGCCGGCACCAGATAGACCCCTTTGTTGGACGTGAGGCTTTTCGCGAGCGCTTCGGTTTCCCCCGCTTCCCGGATAATGCCCAGTTTGTCCCGCAGCCACTGCACCGCCGCTCCAGCGACAAAAATAGCCCCCTCCAGGGCGTAGGTCGGCTTTCCATTAAAACGGTAGGCGATAGTGGTCAACAACCGGTGCTGAGATAGGCGGGGCGTTTCGCCGATGTTCATCAACGCGAAGCAACCGGTGCCATAGGTGCTTTTGATCATCCCCGGCTCGAAGCAGGCCTGGCCGATCATCGCGGCCTGCTGGTCACCGGCAACCCCGGCGATAGGAAGCTCGGTGCCATCAAGCCCCTCTATGGCTCTGCCAAAGTCCGCGGCGCAGTCCTTTACGTCCGGCAGCATGGCTTCCGGCACGCCGAAACGCTCCAGCAGCATCGGGTCCCAGCACTGGTCGTTGATGTTGTAGAGCAGGGTGCGGGAGGCATTGGTGGCATCGGTGGCGTGGACCCGCCCGCCGGTGAATTTCCAGATCAGCCAGGTATCCATGGTGCCGAATAGCAACTGGCCCTGCTCCGCTTTGGCGCGGGCGTTTTCGACGTTATCCAGTATCCAGGCAATTTTGGTCGCGGAGAAGTAGGGGTCGAGCAGCAGGCCGGTGCGCGCGCGGGTGTCGTCTTCCAACCCTTCGGCGGCCAGGGCGCGACAGCGCTCAGCGGTGCGCCTGTCCTGCCAGACAATGGCCGGGTAGGCCGGCGTGCCGGTATCCTTGTCCCAGACAACGGTCGTTTCCCGTTGGTTGGTAATACCGATACCCGCCACCGTTTGGCCGTCGGGGAGCTGGTTCAACACCTCCTGGCAAACCTGGCAGGTGACCTGCCATATCTCTTCCGGGTTGTGCTCGACCCAGCCATCGTCGGGGAAGTGCTGGGAAAACTCCTGCTGGGCCCGAGCCACCATGCGACCCTTTGGATCAAAAATGATGGCTCGACTACTGGTGGTCCCCTGGTCAATCGCCAGAATCAGGTCGGACATATCAGGCTCCCTGGTTCACCGTTACTTATCGTTCCACTAAGCATAGCATCCCGGGGCGCCCTTCAAGCCAATCAAGTCTCCCGTAAGGCGGTGGCCACGGGCAACCTTGCCGCACGCACGGCGGGGAAGAAACCACCGATCAAACCAATGAACACCGCCGCGACAATGCCCTGCACCAAAAGATCGCCGGTGACGGCAAAATCGAACACGACCTGGCTGAAGCTGGCGCCGTTGATGGTCGAGACGGTATAACCGTTAAAAATCAGGTACACCACCAGCGAACCGATCACACCGCCAATCAACGCCAAAATCAGCGACTCAAGCAGGGTGGAAAAGGCCACGGGGAAGGCACCAAAGCCGATCGCGCGCAGGGTGGCGATTTCCCGCGTGCGGGCAGACACCGACGCGTACATGGTGTTAATGGCTCCAAACACGGCACCCAGCGCCATCAGGACTGCCAGCGGGTAACCCACCCCTTTGATGAACTTGCTGAGCGGCTCGGCCTGGTCGGAAAGATAGTCCGTCTCCCGGTGTACATCCATATCCAACTGCGGATTGCTCGCGACTTCCGCCTGCAGCGCTTCCAGCGCGTCTTCCGAGGCGAGTTTGACCCGAAGGCTCTGGAAAGAGTTACCCCGACGATAGGCCGACTGCAGCACCCGCACATCAGTCCAGAGTTCGGACTCAGACAGGCCGCCCTTGTCGGCAAAGACACCGACCACATCCCACTCCATTTGGCCAAACTGAATGGTATTGCCCACATCCAGACCGGCAAACTGCTGCTGGGCGCCACGGCCGACAATCAGTTCATTGCGCCCGGTTTCAAACCGCCGGCCCTCAATAATTTCAATGCCGTCGCGCACCTCAAACGCACCATCCTCCACACCGCGCAAGGGCACGTTGGCGGAGGTGTTGGTGCTGCGCTTGGGAATATCGACAATCACATAGAGTTCGGCGGAAGTCACCGGCTCACCGTTCTCACGACGCACCTGCGGCAACTGGCTGACAATCTGAATTTCCTCAAACCCGAGGCCGCTGCTCATTTCCGAGGTGGCACCGGAGCGCATCAGAATCGCCGTGTCCGGGGAGCCGGCAGAAATCATGGTGCGCTGAAAACCGGAGGCCATCGACAACACGCCGATAAACACACCCACGACGCACGCCACCCCGAACACCGCGACCGAGGAGGAGCCCAGTCGCTGAGGCAGGTTGCGCAGGTTCATGGCGCTGACGGTAAAGATTTGTGTAAGACCTTTCATGATTACCGCCTCCCCAATGCTGTCACAATGTTCAAGCGCATGCCCTGCAACGCCGGGATCGCCCCGGAGAGCAAGCCCAGAACCACAATGGCGATCAACCCCTGAACCCAGACATCCGTCGGCATGGCGAAACCGGGAAGAAAGGCCCCGACCTGACTGGCCGCCGCGCCAATCATCAGCCACGCGAGACCGAGGCCGATCAATCCACCAATCAGCGCCATGAGAACGGCTTCCGCCAGAATCATGACCAACACCGAACGGTCGGTAAAGCCGAGGGTTTTCAGAATGGCCATTTCCGGGATGCGCTCGCGCACCGCCTGAGCCATGGTGTTCGCCGTGACCAGCAGCATGGTGAAAAACACCGCTCCGAGAATCAGCCCGGTGATGGTGCCAATATCCCCGAACTGTTTCATGAAGGATTCCATAAACGCTTTTTCGGTACTGGTTTTGGTTTCCGCCGGGGAGTTGGCAAACATGGCATCGATCCGGTCCGCCACCTCGCCCGCATTCTGCGGGTCAGCCACCTTGATCATCAGCCAGCCCACCGTGCCTTTATCCCACTGGCGCGCCTCATCAAAGTACTCGTAATGGAAGACCATGCTGCCGCTGTCCGCCCCCGACGCCTCGGCGGAAAAAATTCCTTCGATCTCAAACTCCCAGGTTCGGTTGCCGTCTTCCTGAGGAAACATGGAGGTCACCGGTACCCGATCACCGACTTCCCAACCAAAGCGTTGGGCCAGGGCCGTTCCGATGACGGCGCCGATGCGGTTGTTCTGCCAGGATTCCATCTGCTCCTCGGGAAGGCTGAGCAAGTCCGAGTAAATATCGAAATAGCTTTCCGCATCCACGGCGAATTGGGCAAATTGATTTTTCGGATCCTGGTAGTAGCCACCAAACCAGCTGGCGAAAGTGACGGCTTCTACGCCCTCGGTATTGCGCACTCGGTTGACGTAGCTGTAAGGCAGGCTTTGTATCAACGACACTTTATGAATGGTGACCAATCGATCGGCCCCGGCAATCTCTGCGCCTTGGGTAAACGCCGCGCTCAGTGAACCAAGCGCTCCGAACAGGATGAAGGCCACCACGATGGACATGATCGTCAACCAGGTCCGCAGTTTTTTACGCCCCAGGTTTTTCCAGATGAAATAGAAGTATTTCATGGTGTCAGTTCCCCGTGATCAGCGTGCCCTTGTCGAGATGCAAGGTACGCTGGGCGTACTCGGCCGCCAGAGGATCGTGGGTAACCATGACAATGGTTTTGCCCTGCTGCTGATTGAGCGTCTGCAGCAAAGACAGAATGTCATCAGCCGTCGTCCGATCAAGGTCACCGGTCGGTTCGTCGCACAACAACAGGTCCGGGTCGGACACAATCGCCCGGGCAATGGCCACCCGTTGTTCCTGGCCACCGGAGAGTTCGCTCGGTTTGTGTTTGGCCCGATCTTTCAGACCCACCAGCTCCAGTGCGATCGCCACCTGTTTTTTCCGCTGTTTCGATGACAGTTTGGTTAGCAGCAAGGGCAGCTCGACGTTGCGCTCCGCGCTCAATACCGGCATCAGGTTATAGAACTGGAAAATGAAACCGACGTGGCGTGCTCGCCAGCGGGTTAACTGGCTGCGGCTGAACCGGTCGATGCGTTCGCCGGCGATTTCCAGCGACCCGTCCGTGGGGCTGTCTAGCCCGCCCAGCAGATTCAACAAGGTGGTTTTGCCCGACCCGGAAGGGCCCATCAAGGCGAGAAAGTCGCCTTTGGGAATGTTCAGGTTGAGATTGGAGAGCACGGGCACCGACTCTTTGCCCTTGCGGTAACTCTTGCCCAGGTTGGTACAGTGGACCAACGCCGTTTCATTGCCAGCGCTCGCCGCAGAGGCTTGCGGGTCGAGGGCCGCTTCGTTCGCATCAGACATAACAGACTCCTTCACAGAATTTTAATCCGTGGTGACTACCGCGCCCTCAACCAACCTGGACGGAGGCTCCACGACATAGTGCTCGCCCGGCTCAAGACCGGCGAGCACCACCCATTCCCCACCGGACCGCTCGCGGGCTTTAACCACTCGTTGATGCGCCACCGCATCCTTTACCACAAACACCACGGGCTGCCCGTCACGCTCAACCAACGCACTACCCGGTATCAAAAGCGCACTGTCTTGTGCGCCAGCATCGCGGCCGCCCTCTTCAAGGAAGGCCACACGCACACCCATGTCCGGCAGAATTCTCGAATCCAACTCACTGAACCCCACTCGCACCTTGACCGTTGCCTTTTGTCGATCGGCGGTGGGCACAATGGCGATGACCTCGGCGGGAATGGTCCAGTCGGGATAGGCTTCCAGCGTGGCCTGCACCGGCTGCCCGGGAAACACGCGTTGAATGTAGGCTTCGTTGACGTCCACCTCAATTTCGAGCGAATCCATATCCACCAGGCTACAGATACCCGTGCGGGTAAAGCCGCCACCAGCGGACACCGGTGAAATCATTTCTCCCGGCTGGGCATCTTTGGAGACCACCACGCCGGCAAACGGCGCACGTAACACCAGGTCTTCCAGGTGTTGCTGCTGGAGTTCTACCAGACGCGTGGCACTCAGAACGCCAGCTTCCCGGGCGGAGAGCTGGGCCTTGAGAGAGTCGTAGTTGCTGGTGGCCACATCCAGCTCGGATTCACTGACCAGCTCACGCTGGTAGAGCGTGTTCACTCTCTCCCTCACTCGCTCGGCTTCCGTCAACCGCGCTTGTGTTTCTGCCAGTTGGGCCCGAGCGAGATTCAAGTTGGCCTGCTCCACGGCAAGGCTCTTACTCGCATTGGAGTCATCGAGGCGAGCCACCACCTGACCCTCCTCCACCGACATACCTTCTTCCACCAACACCTCCATGACTTTCGCGGTCACTTTGGAGGACACAGTGGCATAGCGGCGGGCCGTCACATAACCGGTGGCGTCCAGCACGCTGGCCGCGCTGTTGCGGACCTGGGTGACCTTGGCCATGCGGGTGTCGACGCTGATGGGGTCGGGACGGGACAGAGCCCATACCGCCAAGGCCAAGAGGAGCAATAGAAAGCCACCCCCGAGCAGCCATGGCCATTTGGGAGAGTTTGAATCGGCGTGGTCGTCGCGGTCAATCCGCAACTGGGAAAGCAATTCGCTTTTGTCGGTCATCCGAACACCATCCCGGGAGTTTTCATTGTTATAAATTTTGAATTACGCGCCAAACCAGCAACGCATCGCGGCGATAGTGTCGCACTCCCGCCGACAATCCACAACGCTCAAAATGTAGCCAAATGTAGCCGATCTTAAGTGTTTGTTTTTAAAAGAAAATAAACGCTCCCAGAGAGCACCCGCACGGACCTGACCCAACAGAGAAATAGCCACTCGGTTTAATATCTCTCCAGCGAGAAGCGGGGAGCAACTTTCCGATTTACCGGGACTGTTTGGATGGGGGAGCCGGACACAGGCGGTGATGAAAGCGCGTCAGTGGGGTTTTATTCTGGATTGAGCGGGGGGATCAATGAAGGGAAACGCCGCGCCCCATGGGGCGCGGCGATGCAGCGGAATCAGGCCAGCTCGGAGAGCGCCTCTTCCACAATATTCAGCCCTTCTTCGAGGACCTCGTCCTGAATGGTGACGGGCATCAGGAAGCGGATGGAGTTGCCGTGCATGCCGCAGCTGAGCAGAATCAGGCCTTTCTCCTTACTCTTTTTGAGAATAGCCGCCGCCAGATCGGGCCGCGGCTCGCGGCCCTTCTTGTCAGTGACCAGCTCGAACGCGGCCATGGCACCCAGGTTGCGGCCATTGTCCACGAACTCAAACTGTTCCTGCCATTTAGCGAAACGCTTCGCCAGCTTCTCACCCAGGCGCTGGCTCATTCCCAGAATGTCTTCTTCTTTAAACACATCCATCACGGCCAGAACCGCCGCACAGGCGACCGGGCTGCCGGTGTAGGTGCCACCCAGGGAGTTGGGGCCTGAGCTGTCCATGTGTTTGTCGGTGCCGACCACGGCCGAGATCGGCATACCATCGGCCATGCTCTTGGCCATGGTCATCATGTCCGGCTCAACGCCGCTGTGCTCAATGGCGAACATTTTCCCGGTGCGGCCGAAACCGCTCTGCACTTCATCCACAATCATCAGAATGCCGTGCTCGTCACAGATCTCGCGCACCGCTTTGAGAAAGCTCGGGGAGGCCGCGTAAAAACCGCCTTCGCCCAGCACCGGCTCGATAAAGATGGCGGCGGTGTCTTTGGGGTTGGAATCGGTTTTCAGGGTCATTTCCAGGCCGCGCAGTGCCTGCTCTTCACTCATGCCATGATAAGGCACGGGGAACGGAGCGCGGAATACCATACCGGGCATGGGGCCGAAATCGCCCTGGTAGGGGTTGACCTTGCCATTCATGGCCATGGTCATGAAGGTACGGCCGTGGTAGCCACCGTCGAAACAGATCACGTTGGTGCGGCCGGTGGCGGCGCGGGCAATTTTCAGTGCGTTCTCAACCGCTTCCGCGCCGGAGTTGGCCAGCATCACTTTGGCATGGCCGCGCACGGGCGCCACCTTGCTGATCGCTTCGGCCACTTTCACGTAACCTTCATACGGCATAACGGTCTGGCAGGTATGCATCAGCTTATCCAGCTGCGCTTTCACCGCTGCCACCACCTTGGGATGGCGATGACCGATATTCAACACGCCGATACCGCCGGCGAAATCGATCATGCGCTTGCCATCGGCATCCCAGAGTTCCGAATTTTCGGCGTGATCGGCAAACTGGTTGTTGGGGCTGGCCGCCCCGGCCGCTACATAGCGGTCTTTCAGGGCCTTCAAGCTCTCATTGGTTTCTTTCTCTTTGCTCACAAGTCAATCTCCTGTTGTCCCTTCAGGCGGGCGCGTAAAGCGCACGCCCAAGGTGGGTAAAGTAATCGGTAAAGGCGGCGTTAATACGCTCGCGCTGAGTGCCGCTCGGGTACAAGCCAAGCTGCGCTTCTTCAGACTGTCGGGTGCCCTGCACCAGAAACGAATTTTTGATCGGCGCGTCCTGCACAAACGCTTCGAACGCGCGGGCGCAAAGCTCTTCGGGCAGGGCGTAGTAAACCGTCCCAAGGCGTTTGTCCTGCGCGGCGGACTGTTCGAACAATTCGCTTGGCCGGGTGCCCTGTTCATTCAATAACACGGCTTGGTAACAATTACGCAAGCGCTCGTTCAGCGGATGACTCAACGCCTCGGCGTTGGCCAGCCAAGCCTTGGAGCCGAAGCCCCTGCCGGCGCAAAACGCCTTTTCACAAATGTAATGATCAAAGGCGTGAAACCATTCGTGGGCGATACTGCCCGGCCCCGCATTCTTTGCCAGGGCGAAGGTGTGGGTAGCAGGCTCATAATGCGCCGCGACGCCCCGTTGCCCACCCTTGCCGTATTGCAGCGCCAGGGAACCACGCAGGGAAATCAGCGTTTCCGGTCCTTCCAGTATAGCCATCAAATCACACAGGGCGCCGTAAAACAGGTCAGCGGCGCGCTGCTTCTCCGCGTCGGAGACCCAGCGCCCCAGCGTAATGGAGCGAAACTGAAAACGGCGACGGATATCCAGAAAGGTGCGCCCCGTTTCGGCGGTAGCCGGCGCGGCACTGCGGTGAAAACGGCGTGTCAGCAGCGAGGAGCCCGCGCGAGCGGTACTCTTCTCCCCATTACATGCGGTCATGAAGTTGGTTTTTCAGCAAAACGGACCGACAGTATGACGGAAATGGGGCCGATTCACCAACCGGACCCCCTCAGAGGGGCCAGACCCACAGCAATAACGGCGTGCCCACCAGCACCACAATGATCTCCATGGGCAGCCCGAGACGCCAGTAGTCGCCAAAGCGGAAGCCACCCGGCCCCAGGATCAGAGTGTTGTTCTGATGGCCTATGGGCGTCAGAAAGGAGCAGGAGGCCCCGATAGCCACCGCCATCAGCAATGTGTCCGGGTTCACCCCCAGCACGGCGGCACTGCTGATCGCGATCTGACACATGACCGCCGCCGTGGCGGCGTTGTTCATAAAATCGGAGAGGGTCATGGTGATCACCATCACGATCACCACCGCCGCCACGGGGTTGCCCTGAGCCACATTCTCCAGCATCTGCCGCGCCACGAGATCGGCCGCACCGGTGCTGGCCATTACCCCGGCCACCGGGATCATCGCCCCCAGCAGCACGATCACCGGCCAGTCTACGGCCTGGTAGACGGAGCGAAGAGGCACCACGCCAGTGGCCATAAACGCGAGCACCCCCGCCGCAAAGGACACGGCCGCCGGCACAAGCCCCAGGGCGGCCGCGAGAATGGCCAGCGCCATGATGCCCACCGCCAGAGCGGCCTTGCCTTTATCCGGCACCCCAATGGAGCGCTCAGCCAGGGGAATGCAGCCAAAGGCTCGCCCAAAGGCATTAATGGCGTCACTCCCGCCTTGCAACAACAGCACATCGCCCGCCCGCACCCGGATGGAGCGCAGCCGTTTGACCGAACGCTGTCCCTGGCGGGAAACGGCAAGCAGGTTGATACCAAAGCGACTGCGCAGCTGAATATCGCTGGCGCTGCGACCGAGGAGCGTGGAATCAGGCAATGCCACCCATTCCTGCAGGGTGATGTCACTTTCATCCTTTTCCGGTTTTTCTTTCTCCGGTTTCTCCTCATCGGGAGACCTTTCCTGGACCGCTTTCTCTTCTTCGGCGACTTCCTCAGCCTCCACATTCTCTTCCAGCGCCAGGCCGAGCCCCGACAGCACCGAGGAGAGGGCTTCAGGCTCGGCCTCCAGCACGAGGATATCCCCCTCGCGCAGAACCCGGCCCGGGTGCGGCGCCTGGACGCGCAGGTCATTGCGCACCAGCCCGACGATTTGCGCTTCGTCCTCATTGAGCAGCGCCTCGGCCTCGGACAGCCGCTTGCCCACGATCTTGTTCTTTTCCGTGACCCGGACTTCGGTCAGATAACTGCCGGTATCGAAACTGTCTGCCCCCGCCGGTTCCCGCTTGGGCACCAGACGCCAGCCGACCAACGTAATGAACACCACGCCGCTGAGGGCGACCAGGGCACCGACGGGGGTGTAGTCAAACATGCGAAAGGGGCCCTCGCCCAGGTCGGCGCGAAAGCTGGAGACGATCAGGTTGGGCGGGGTACCGATCAGCGTGGTCATACCCCCCAGGATGGTGCCGAAGGCCAGGGGCATCAGCACTTTACCCGGAGCCACTTCCTGCTTACGGGCGAGCTGCAGCGCCACCGGCATCAGCAGTGCCAGGGCCCCGACGTTGTTCATAAAGGCGGAGAGCACCGCTCCCAGGGCGGTCAGGGCCGCGATACCGACGCCAAGGCCGGCCTTTTGCGGCAACAGCTTTTGTGCCATCACATCGATGGCGCCAGTGGTCTGGAGGCCGCGGCTCAGAATCAGCACACAGGCCACCGTGACCACCGCGCCGTGGCCAAAGCCGACAAAGGCTTCGTTGCCCGGAATCAGGCCGGTAAAGACGCAGGCGAGCAACGCCGCCAGCGCCACCATGTCGTGCCGCCAACGGCCCCACAGGAATAGCCCAATACTGGCGGCGAGAATGGTGAGAATCAGTAGTTGTTCCCGGCTCATAATTCCGTGTTCCCTTTTTCTTTGAGTGCCACCCGCGGTGCTATCACGGTGAGCTAGCGCTCGAGCCGCAGGTTATCAAGGTAAAGCCAACGACTTTGCTCAATGTCTGTGGCGAAGAGTAGCAAACGTTCAACGCTCGCGAGATTCATATCGCGCTGCTCGGGTGCCTGCTCAACGGTCTGGAGGTCGATGCGGTAGTGGTTCCAGCCCGGCTCAAGCTGAAGGCGCCCGTTGTAACGATCACTGAACGCCCCCTCCCCCCGGTCGTGCTGGGTGTCATTAATGCGAAGCGTCATGGCAAGGGGAGATTCGACCGGGTTATACAGTGACAGGGCCAATGCCTGATAGCCTCGCCAGTCTCCGGGCAGTTGCTTGAGATGCACGCCCGAGTAACGTGAAGCAGTATTGTCACCGCCCACCTCAAATGCCAGGCTGTAGCGACCCTCGGCGACGGGTGCCGGAACCCGCTCGACCCGCCCTTCCCAAAACGGCATATCCCAGCGGCTTTCAAAATCGCCCAGCACCGGGAACTGATGCTGCTGATGCCATTGCGCCAATCCGACCGCGAGCACCACTTTCACCTGCCAGAGCACCAAGCCCACCGCGATCACGCGCCCGAGCCAGACTCGGCGCTCGGCCCGCTGGCCCCAGAACAGACCGAGCCACGTGCCGGTGACATTGCACAGTACGTCGTTCCACCCGGCCTGACGCCCTACCAGCGTCTGCGCCCCTTCGATCAAGGCACTGACGAGCAGCACGGCGAGGGTCGCCAACAACCACTGTCGTGGATGTGTCAGCGTCCAGCGCGCCTGCCACCAGAAGAACAGGCAGGCAAAGAACAGCCAGTGCCCCTGACTCCAAAGTTCCCGTATCACCGGGGGCGCCAACCAATCAGGACCGCCAATAAAAAACAAGGGTGAGGCCAGCAGTACCAGCAGCAACAACACATCGCGAGTATGCCAGCGCAAAACAAAGGCCTGGCTCATTCAGTAACGCACCTCGCCCATGCCATTGAACTGTTTCGCCAGGTTGGTGGCGTAATTGTCGGTCATGCCGCTGATGTAGTCGATCACCGCCATCAGGGCCTGGTATTTGTAGCGACCGGTTTTGGCAAAAACGGAGGGGTGAAAGTTGTTGTCGCCGATCAAGGCCAGCACCCGGTCGTCTTTGTAGGTCGCCCGCTCGGGGTCGCCCAACAACGCATCAACCGCACCACACAGGGTACCAAGCAGAGTGCCGATGGTATTGTAAGCCCCGATTTCCAGCTCGACGCGCTTGGCGTGGTTGAAAATACGCTGCTTGGCGAGATCTTTTGCCCCCTGCACCGCCTCGCGGACATTGTCATCGCACAGAGAAATCAAGTCGCCCTCAACGCGCCCGGCGAGAAAGTCCGACCGGTGTCGCATAAACGCGTCAGTACCCGAGTCGATCAGCGCCTCGATCACTTTGCCCCGCAAAATCGCGGGCTTACGGCCATCATCGACTCGGGCCAGATTGCGTTCCAGTTCGGGAATCTGGGCCGGTTGAATCACCTTGCGCAGAATCTCGTAAATTTCCGGCCAGGCGAGAATGCCCATTTCCAGACCATCCTCCAGGTCCAGAATGCCGTAGCAAAAATCGTCGGCGGCCTCCATCAGGTAGACCAGCGGATGGCGACAGTACCAGTTCTCGCCCACGGGCAGCAGGCCGGTTTCGCGGGCGATCTCATGAAAGTAATCGAGCTCGGTCTGAAACACGCCGTACTTATTATTTTTGGGTCGCTGATTCTGAACACTGGGTGTGGCGGTCCAGGGGTATTTGATGGAAGAAGCCAGCGTGGCGTAGGTCAGGCGCATGCCCTCTTCGTATTGGTAGTATTCGAGGGTGGTCAGTACCCGAAGGCTCTGAGCGTTGCCCTCAAACAACCGGACATCGTCGCGCTCGGCTTCACTCAAATCCTTGAGGTAGACCCGGCCTTCCTTTTGAAACCAGTTGCGAATGGCTTCTTCACCGGTATGTCCGAACGGCGGATTGCCAATATCGTGGGCGAGGCAACTGGACTGCACAATGTCGCCAATATCGGTCGGCACCAGCGGCTGGGGCAACTCGCCCCTGGCCTGCAGGGCGTTGCCCACCCGCATCCCGAGCGTTCGGCCGACGCAGGCCACTTCAAGGCTATGGGTCAGGCGATTGTGCACATGGTCGTTAGCAGCCAACGGGTGCACCTGGGTTTTGCGGGCCAGTCGTCTAAAAGCCCCGGAGAAAACTATTTTGTCGTGATCGGAGTAAAACGGAGAACGCCCCTCTTCACTTTTCGCCGGCCGTCGTCCAAGCCGATGCGCGCACAACAGTTGCTCCCAATTCATTGCCATTGGCTCTTCCTCGTCGACCTTTTGGTAAAGTTTCTGCAATGTAACCTAGCCGGTGGTTGAAAAACTACCCGTGAGGTGAATCCGCCCCCGATCGGGAGCACCCTCGTCGTGAGCGAACGCCTTCTGTCCCTATCGCACGCCGCTGTCGACCCCGACTCTCTCACCGATTTTTGCACCAGCATTGCCCATCCGAAGGCGGCCCTGCCCAAACGGAGCGCACCCGATCCGCCAACTCCACCGTTTTCCGCTTTACCCTCTCGCCAAGGAAAGGACCTAACGCCCTGTTTTTACAAGGCTTTCTCACCCCCGAGCGACCAGCGTCGAGCGCTGGCACAGTTCCTGCTGAATACCGTCTTGCATACAAGATAGTATTTTTTAGGAGCCGCAATGACGCCACAAACCGGCTGGACCCTGAGCGATTGGCAAAAGGCCTACCGCGACGAGGCCCTGGACCCGACCGCTACCCTGCACGCTCTGCGCGGGCAACTCACCGACGACGACCCGGCGTGGATCTATATCCTCACCGAAGCCGAGGTGGACGCTCAGATTCAGGCGCTGACCTCTCCTCAGGAGCAACCCCTGTACGGGGTGCCGTTCGTGATCAAGGACAACATTGATATGGCCGGCGTGCCCACCACCGCCGCCTGCCCCGCGTTTCGCTATACGCCCGAAGAAGACGCCACCACGGTGGCAAAGCTCAGGGCCGCGGGCGCCATTGTCATCGCCAAGACCAACCTGGATCAGTTCGCCACCGGCCTGGTCGGCACCCGCTCTCCCTATGGGGCGGTGCCCAACAGCTTTGACCCGGCCTATGTCTCGGGGGGCTCCAGCTCCGGCTCAGCGGTGGCGGTCGCACGGGGGCTGGTGCCCTTCAGCCTGGGCACCGACACCGCCGGTTCGGGCCGGGTGCCCGCCGGTTTCAACAACCTGGTCGGGCTCAAGCCCACCAAGGGCCGCTTCAGTATCAAGGGCGTGGTACCGGCCTGTCGAAGCCTGGACTGTGTCTCGATTTTTGCCCTGAGCGTGGAGGACGCCGAGACCGTCGCTACCCTCATGGACGGTTTTGACCCGGCGGATGGCTATTCCCGTGCCCAACCCCGCCCGACCCGCTACTGGCCCAAGGCCCTTCGCTTCGGCATTCCGGACAAGCACGACTGGTTTGGCGATCACGCCGCCGAACAGGCCTGGGAGAAGGCCCTCAAGCGACTGGAGGCCGAAGGCGTCGAGCTGGTACCCATGGACTTCACCCCCATGCAGACCCTCGCCCAGCTGCTCTACGGGGGGCCCTGGGTGGCCGAGCGCCATGCCGCCATTGCGGAGTTCATGGCCGAACACGCTGAGTCGATGAACCCGGTGGTGCGCGGCATTATCGAGCAGGCCTCCAAATTCAGCGCCACCGATGCCTACCGGGCGGAATATCAACGCGCTGAACTCGCCCGTACCATTCAAACCGCGATGACTGAAGTCCACGCCTTGCTGGTGCCCACCGCGCCGCGTCTGCCGAGCATTGAGCAGGTACAGGCCGACCCGGTGCGTATCAACAGCCAGCTGGGCACCTGGACCAACTTCGTCAACCTGGCCGACTGCAGCGCCCTGGCACTGCCCGCTGGTCTTCGCGGTGACGGCCTGCCCTTTGGCATTACTCTGATCGGGCCCGCCTGGCAGGACGGTGCCCTGGCCGATTTCGGCCGGCGCTGGCAGAGCGCCTACCCCTGGAAGCGCGGCGCCACCGATCTTTCCCTGCCCGAGCCCGCCGCGAGCGACGAGCCCCCGGCCGGCCACGTGCGCCTTGCCGTCGTGGGCGCGCACTTGAGTGGCATGCCGCTGAATTATCAACTCACCGAGCGCAGCGCTCGCTTTGTAGAGAGCACGGTGACCGCCTCCCACTATCGTTTGTATGCACTGCCCAACACCACTCCCCCCAAACCCGGCCTGGTGAAAGCCAAAAGTGGCGGCGAGCTTATTGTGGAGCTTTGGGATATTCCCGTGGATCAGTTTGGCTCCTTCGTCGCATTGATCCCCTCGCCCCTGGGCATTGGCACTCTGACGCTCAAAGACGGGCGCGAGGTGAAAGGCTTCATCTGCGAAACCATCGCCACCGAAGGCGCTGACGACATTACCGAACTGGGCGGCTGGCGCGCCTATATGGCCCAGCGCTAGCAAGCCACCCGGAACCTGAACGACCGACGAGATTTTTCCGACGACCGACACGGAGACCGAACATGTTACAGACCGTCCTAATCGCCAACCGCGGGGAAATTGCGGTACGCATTGCCAAAACGCTCAAGAGCATGGGCATTACGTCGGTGGCGGTTTACTCCGATGCCGACCGCAACAGTGCCCATGTGGATGCGGCGGATATCGCCATCGCCCTCGGCGGAGAAAGCGCCGCTGACAGCTACCTGAAGGTGGATAAAATTCTCGCCGCCGCCAAAGAAACCGGCGCCCAGGCGATCATTCCCGGCTATGGCTTTCTGTCCGAAAATGCCGAGTTCTGTGAACAGTGCGAAGCCGCCGGCATCGCCTTTTGCGGGCCCACGCCGCAACAGATTCGCGAGTTCGGTCTGAAGCACACGTCGCGTGAAATTGCCGAAAAGGCGGGCGTGCCATTGACGCCCGGCACCGGACTGCTCGACTCCTTGGACGAGGCCAAAACCGCCGCCACAAAAATCGGCTACCCGGTGATGCTCAAAAGCACCGCCGGCGGTGGCGGCATCGGCCTGACCCGCTGTGACGACGAAGCCGCTCTGGTGGAGGCGTTTGAAAGCGTCAAGCGCCTCGGGCAAAACTTTTTCAGTGACAGCGGCGTGTTTCTCGAGCGCTTTGTCGACAACGCCCGCCATGTGGAAGTCCAGATTTTTGGCGACGGCAAGGGGAAGGTTCTGGCGCTGGGCGAGCGGGACTGCTCCCTGCAGAGACGTAACCAGAAAGTTGTAGAAGAAACCCCCGCGCCCAAACTGCCCGCCGCCACACGGGACAAACTGCTGGCAGCTTCAGTCAGCCTGGGCGAGGCGGTGAAGTACCGATCCGCCGGCACCATCGAATACATTTACGACCCGGCGCGCGATGACTTTTATTTCCTTGAGGTCAACACCCGCCTCCAGGTGGAACACCCCATTACCGAAGCCTGCACCGGCGTGGATCTGGTCGAGTGGATGATTCTGACCGCCGCTGGCGAAGCGCCGGATCTGGACCGGACCATCAAGCCCGAAGGCGCTGCCATCGAAGTGCGGGTCTACGCCGAGGATGCGGTGCGGGACTTCCAACCGTCCCCCGGAACACTGACCGACGTGCAGTTCCCCGAGAACGCGCGGATCGATACCTGGGTGTCCACCGGCACCGATGTCTCCCCCCACTACGACCCGATGATCGCCAAGATCATCGTCAAAGGTAAAGACCGGGCCGACGCCATCGCCAACATGATCACTGCGCTCAACAGCACGCGCATGGCCGGCATCGCCACCAATCTGGATTACCTTCGCCAGATCGTGGCGTCCGACTTTTTCGCCAGCGGGGACGTGGCCACCAACAAACTGGCAAGTTTCGAGTATCGCCCCCCGGTGGTGGAAGTCATGCAGCCGGGTACCTACACCAGCATTCAGGATTATCCCGGCCGAGTGGGCTACTGGGGCATCGGCGTTCCGCCTTCCGGCCCCATGGATGACTACGCCTTTCGGTTGGCCAACCGCATTGTGGGTAACCACGAGCAGGCGGCGGGGCTGGAGTTCACCATCGTCGGTCCCAAGCTGAAATTCCATACCGATGCAGTCATCGCCCTGACCGGCGGCCGCTCTCCGGCCACCGTTGATGGGGAGGCCATCGAGTTCTGGCAACCGGTGGGCGTGAAGGCCGGGCAGGTGCTCGAGGTGGGTAAGTCCGTGAACGGTTGCCGGACCTACTTGGCCGTGCGCAACGGCTTTGACGTGCCGGAGTATTTGGGCAGCCGTTCGACCTTTGCCCTGGGTCAGTTCGGCGGTCATGGCGGGCGCGTTTTGCGTGCGGCGGATATGCTGCGAGTGAGCGACCCCGAGCTGGCCGCCTGCGAAACACCGGCGCCCACCCACTCACCCGAACCCTGCCCCACCGCGCTGATTCCCGACTACGCTGGAGAAGCCGCCGAGGGGCCGCGAGAATGGGAAATCGGTGTGCTCTACGGCCCCCATGGGGCACCGGACTTTTTCAAGGAAGAGTCCATCGACATGTTTTTCAATACCGCCTGGGAGGTGCACTACAACTCCAACCGGCTGGGCATTCGCCTGAACGGCCCCAAGCCCAGTTGGACCCGCAGCGACGGCGGCGAGGCCGGCCTGCACCCGTCCAATATTCACGACACCGAGTACGCCGTGGGCTCGATCAACTTCACGGGCGACATGCCGGTGATTCTCACCAAAGACGGCCCCAGCCTGGGCGGCTTCGTTTGCCCGGTCACCATTGTCAAAGCCGAGCTGTGGAAAGTCGGCCAAGTGAAACCCGGAGACAAGCTGCGGTTCAAACAGCTGAGCTTTGACGAAGCGCTCGCCCTGGAAACCGCTCAGGATAAAGCGATCGCCCAACTGGCCTCCCCGGAGCCTATCGGTAAGTTCACGATTCCCGAGCGGGAACACGATCTGTCCCCCTGTATTCTGGCGGCATTGCCCGAAGCCGAGGGCCGCCCGGAAGTGGTCTACCGCCAGGCGGGGGACAAATACATTCTGATGGAATACGGCCCACTGCGGATGGACCTGCGCTTCCGCTTGCGGGTGCACGCCATGATGGAGGCGCTCAAGGCAAAACCGATCGAGGGCATCATCGAATTGTCTCCCGGCGTTCGCTCCTTGCAGGTGAATTACGACAGTCGGGTCTTGCACCAGCGCGATCTGGTCAAACAGCTGCTGGCCATTGAAGAAAGACTACCGCCCGTGGACCAGATGCGGGTTCCAAGCCGCGTTATTCACCTGCCCATGGCCTTTGAAGATTCCGCCACGCTTGAGGCCGTCGCCAAGTATCGGCAATCGGTACGCGACACCGCCCCCTGGTTGCCGAGCAACACCGAGTTTATGCGGCGCATCAACGGCCTGGAATCCATCGACCAAGTGCGCGATGTGCTGTTCAACGCGAGCTATCTGGTACTCGGTCTGGGGGACGTCTATCTGAGCGCGCCCTGCGCCGTGCCGGTGGACCCTCGCCACCGCTTGTTGACTTCAAAATACAATCCGGCCCGCACCTACACGGCCGAAGGCACCGTCGGCATTGGCGGCGTCTACATGTGTATTTATGGGATGGATTCCCCCGGTGGTTATCAGTTGGTCGGGCGCACCCTGCCGATCTGGAACAAGTTTCTCAAGAGCAACATGTTTATCAACGGCGAGCCCTGGCTGTTGCGTTTCTTCGACCAGGTGCGCTATTACCCCGTCAGTGAAGAAAAGCTCACAGAGATGCGCGAGGCCTTCCGCGAGGGGCGACTGGACATCGATATCGAGGAGTCGTATTTCGACATCGCCGAACACGAACGCTTCCTGGCAGAGAACGCCGAGAGCATTGCGGCGTTCCAGGAAAAGCAACAGGTGGCCTTTACCGAAGAGGTGGCACTCTGGCAGGCGGACGAAGAAAAGCAGGTAGAGGCGGCGCTGCAGGCCGGGCCGGCTGTGGACCCGAACGAGGTGGACGGCCATGCGGTCACCGCCGATATCAGCGGCAATATCTGGAAGCTGCTGGTGGAGCCGGGTCAGGAAGTGGAGCCGGACCAGCCGCTATTGATTGTCGAAGCGATGAAGATGGAGTTTTCCGTCTACGCCGATCGCAAAGCCAAAGTCAGCGCTGTGCATTGCTCACCCGGCAAGCCGGTCAATGCCGGCGACATCCTGCTGGTTCTGGAGGAATAAAAACGAACGGGCGGTTGAAGAACCGCCCTGTTATTCCGACTGGGCGGTTTTCGGCTGTTCCGGTTCCACACTGACCAGCACCCGATTGTTTGCCTGGGCGGCCTGATTCCAGTCGCCGGCATTGGTGGTGGGCGTCATAGGCGGATAACTCTGAAAGGAATCGACCATGGGCTGAATCGACACTTGAATCTGGCCCTGACTGAGCATGGCGGCTTCGCGCATGATCGGCCCCAGCCGCTCCGCCATCAACTCCGTCGGCTCCGCGCCGTGGAATTCGCTCATCAAGATGCAGCCACCCAACTGGGTGCTGTCGGCCGGCAACTGTGCTTCTCCGCTCATGTTGGTGACGATGCAGAAGTCCCCACCCATGACGCTCAACCTGACCCGGCCCTGAAAATGCCGACTGTCCAGACGGGCCACCAGCTCCCGCAGCCGCCCTTGCAACTCGGGAGAGACGATGTCCTTGTGAAACGGCTGGACACTGCTCTGGTTCAGCGCCCAGGACAAGTCCGGCAGATATTGATTCGAGAGGTTGTCAGACTCAGCCTGTTCCGGTTCCGCCAACTGTGCGGCCGGGGTCATGGCCACAGTATCGGTGGGCGGCAGTTGCTCGGCAAGCCGGCGGACACCCTCGGCCTGCTCGCGGGCCATCTGATCGATACGCTGGTTGATTTGCCAAAGCCCCACACACACCACGCCGGCGAGCACCAATACCAACGCCGTGGGCCAGAGTCGGCGCGCCGGTTCCGGGGCCGGTGGCGGTTCGTCATAACGGGGCTCGCGCTCCGCTTCGACGCGGTTTTTCATCTCCGTCATGTCGGTGAGCACCTTGCGCACCTCATGCCGTACGCCCTGCACCTCACGCACCAGGCGCGAGGTAATAATACGGCGGCTGTCATCAATGCTGTGTTCCAGGTCGCGCAAGCGCAGCTCGGTGGAAAGCGTGCCCTGGCGACGATCGTGCTGGCGCCGCTCTTCGGTGGGCCTTTCCGACAGCGTCGCCAGAGGGGCGGCCTCAGGTGCTGGAACGGGTTTCGGTGGAGCCGCCTTGGAACTCTGTGACGAATCGTCCTCGAGCGGATAAATGTGAATCGCTTTCAGAACGTCGCGAAGATCCGAGGCATTGATGGTGTCTTTGCTGACCACATCCAGCGCGCCGAGGGCACGCGCCTGGCTGGTGTACACATCGCCGCTTTTGGAGGTGTACATGATCACCGGAATCGTGGCGGTGGCAGGATGGGATTTGATGATCTGAAGCGCCCGGAAACCGTCCATACCCGGCATGAGGTGATCCATGAATACCACATCCGGCACGCTGCTGGATAAGTAGCTCAAAGCTGACTCGGCAGAGTCGACCGCGACGATATCGAGGTCGTACTTCTTGAGCATTCGTTTCAGCCGGTGCTGAGCGGTTTTGGAGTCGTCAACAATGAGCGCGCGCTTGATGGTCATAGCCTTGTATTCCCTGGTTCTTATCTGGGCGGACCATATCAAAGATGGCGCCCGCTAACGCGGTCACAGGTCACAGGGGAAAGCGCGACTGCATCACCGTTTTAAACGCCTGTCACATTAATCAACAATAACGCGACAGGCGTCGCCGGCCAGCCGGATTCAGCGACGCTAAAGTGCGAACAAACATGAGGCAAATAACGTATTGCGCGCTTCATAAAAGTGCATGCGATCGTGCGCCGGCGTTATTGCCCCTCCGTCTCAACCCTTGAATAGAACTCAGAAGTTCCCGTCGTTTCAGACACTTAGCCCACCCAAGCGGCAATCGGCACGCTTTGGCACAGTTCCTGCTGAATACCATCTTGCATACATGATGATATTCAAGGCGGAATGCTCGTGAACCAGAAAGCCGAACGAATGAGTTTGACCGAACGTGTGTACGGCGCGTTGAAACAGGAGATTTTCGACTTTGCGCTCCTGCCCGGCGACCGGTTCACCGAGAAAGAAGTGGCCGAGCGGATGTCCGCCAGCCGCACTCCAGTGCGCGAAGCGCTGACCCTGTTACAGCGGGAAGGCTTCGTCGACGTTCTGTTTCGGGCCGGGTGGCAGGTCAAGCCATTCGACTTTCATAAATTCGATCAACTCTATGAGCTGCGCATCATTCTCGAGCAGGCCGCGGTTCGCAAACTGTGTGAAATGGACGGAAAACCCGACCTGGATGCCTTGAAAAATTTCTGGCTGGTGGCGGCCAGTGACCGCCAGGACGATGGCCCCACCGTGCGCGAAGCCGACGAGCGCTTTCATATACACCTGGTAGAAGCCTGCGGTAACGAGGAGATGGCCAGAGTTCATCACAACATTACCGAGCGCCTCCGGATCATTCGCCGCATCGATTTCACCCAACGTCCGAGAATTGAGGCCACCTACCAAGAGCACGCCAAGATTCTGAGAACCATCATAAAACGACGCGCTGAACAGGCGCAGCTGTTGCTGAAAAGTCACATTGAGGAAAGCCAGGCCGAAGTTCGAAAAATCACCCTGCACATGCTGCACGAGGCCAGGCAGACCCAAAGCCCACCGCGTTCAGCTTGACTGAGCCAGCGACGGGCCACCGATTTCAGGAAGAAGAAATTAGCCGTATTTGACAGGAGGTTAATTCACCACGTTAACCCGCGGTACACATTTTAAAGACCACCTCAACGGAGATTGACCCATGAAGCTAACGCAACTAATGAAGAAGATCGGGACATTCGGTGCCGCCTGTAGTCTGGCGCTTGCCGGTATGTCCGCTCAGGCCCAGGAGGAAGACACCATCAAAGTCGGTGTGTTGCACTCTCTGTCGGGCACCATGGCCATTTCGGAAACGACCTTGAAAGACACCATGCTGATGCTCATCGAAGAGCAGAACAAAAAAGGCGGCCTGCTGGGCAAGAAGCTCGAGCCCGTCGTGGTGGATCCGGCCTCTGACTGGCCGCTGTTTGCCGAGAAGACTCGGGAGCTGATCACTCAGGAAAACGTCGATGCGATTTTCGGTTGCTGGACCTCGGTGTCCCGAAAATCCGTTTTGCCGGTGATTGAAGAGCTCAACGGCATTCTGTTCTACCCGGTGCAGTACGAAGGGGAGGAGTCCTCTCGCAATGTGTTCTATACCGGTGCGGCGCCGAACCAGCAAGCCATTCCCGCCGTGAACTACCTGATGAACGATGTAGGCATCAAGCGCTGGGTTCTGGCCGGCACCGACTATGTTTACCCCCGCACCACCAACAAGATTCTGGAAGCCTACCTGAAAGCCAATGGCGTGGCCGACGAAGACATCATGATCAACTACACCCCGTTTGGCCATTCCGACTGGCAGAACATTGTGTCCGAGATCAAGCGCTTCGGCAGCCAAGGCAAACCCACCGCTGTGGTCTCCACCATCAACGGTGACGCCAACGTGCCCTTCTACCGCGAACTGGGTAACCAGGGCGTATCGGCCGAAGACATTCCGGTGGTGGCGTTCTCTGTCGGTGAGGAAGAGCTTTCCGGTATCGACACCAAGCCGCTGGTAGGCCATCTGGCCGCCTGGAACTACTTCATGAGCGTGGATACCGACCAGAACGAAGCGTTCATCAAAAAGTGGCATGAATTCATCGGCAACAAGAAGCGCGTGACCAACGATCCGATGGAAGCGCACTACATTGGCTTCAACATGTGGGTGAAGGCGGTCGAGAAGGCCGGCACCACCGACACTGACGCCGTGATTGATGCCATGGTCGGCGTGAAGGTTCCCAACCTGACCGGCGGCGTCAGCGAAATGCTCCCCAACCACCACATCGAAAAGCCGGTACTGATCGGTGAGATCCAGGACAACGGCCAGTTCCTGACCGTCTGGCAGACCGAAGACCTGGTACCCGGTGATGCATGGTCCGATTACCTCGAAGGTAGCAAGAACCTGATCGCCGACTGGACCGACCCGATCAACTGCGGTAACTACAACACCAAAACCAAAGAGTGCCTGGGCGCGGAAGCCGCCGAGTAAAACAGAACGACAGGCCACAGGAAGAACCACCGCCCGGAGTCTCTTCGGGCGGTGCACCAATTCTGGCAATAAGAGCACGACGTTATGAATACCACTGGTCAACCAAGGACCCATATCGGGCGACTGTTCCTGAGTCTTCTACTGCCACTGTTGCTGTGCGTGTGCACAACGGCTTACGCTCAGAATGAAGAGGCTCTGGCCGAACAGGCGCGAGCCATCGCACAGGCGAGCCTGATGAAACGGGACGACGCCATCGACGCCCTAACCCAAGTGGCTCACCCCCGAGTCCCCGTCATTCTGTCCGCCTTGCTGGAAGGAAACCTTTACAGCGATGATGAGGATGAAAACCGCATACTGATTGAACGTGCCGACGGCAGCCTGGAGAATGCCCTGACGGGGGAAAGCCTGGGCACCGACATCGACACCAAACGAATTCCGGTCACCACGCGGATGCGAACCCAGATTCGCAACATCCTCGCGCGGCTGAACCTCGATTCCGAGAACACCCAGACCCGCTACGAAGCGGTTCAACGGATGATCAAAGAGGGCATCGACGAGAACAACGTCGAGCTACTGAAAGCCCGGGGCGAGGTCGAAGACGCCCGTCTGGTCAACGAAACGATTGAAAGCGCACTGGCGCTGTACGACCTGCAGAGTGACAACGAGCGAGTGCGCCTGTCCGCCATCAAGTCGCTGCGCGGCTCCCTGGTGGGCGAGACCCGCAATGAACTGCGTCGTCTGCGTGATTACGACCCGGTACCCGCCGTACAGGAAGCGGCCGCGGAAGCGCTGGAGTCCATCCAGACCAAACTTGAATTTTACAAACTCGTTGAAAGCATTTTCTTCGGACTGAGTCTCGGCTCGGTCCTGCTGCTCGCCGCCATCGGACTGGCCATCACCTTTGGGGTGATGGGTGTGATCAATATGGCCCACGGCGAGCTGATGATGATTGGTGCCTATACCACCTGGGTGATTCAGCAGCTGTTCCCCGACCAGATTGCCTGGAGCCTGGCCATGGCGGTTCCCGCCGCCTTTCTGGTATCCGGACTGGTGGGCATTGCTATTGAGCGCGGTGTTATTCGTTTCCTCTACGGTCGCCCCCTGGAGACACTGCTCGCCACCTTTGGCCTGAGCCTGATTCTTCAGCAAGCAGCGCGCACCATTTTCTCGCCGCTCAACCGCAGCGTGGAGCTGCCGGTATGGATGAGCGGCTCGCTGCAGTTGAACCCGGCGCTGTCGCTAACACTGAACCGACTCTACATTCTCGCCTTCGGCCTGATTGTGTTTTTCCTATTGATGGCCATTCTCAAACGCACCTCTCTCGGCCTGAAGGTTCGGGCGGTGTCCCAGAACCGCTCAATGGCGCGTGCGGTCGGTGTGCGTGCCAGCTGGGTGGATGCCATGACCTTCGGCCTGGGCTCCGGTATTGCCGGCGTGGCCGGGGTGGCGCTGTCGCAGCTGACTAACGTCGGGCCCAACCTGGGCCAGGCCTACATCATCGACTCGTTCATGGTCGTGGTTTTCGGCGGTGTCGGCAACCTGTGGGGCACCCTGGTGGGCGCCATGGGCCTGGGTGTCATCAACAAGTTCATGGAGCCCTGGGCGGGCGCGGTACTGGCCAAAGTACTGGTTCTGGTCATGTTGATTCTGTTTATCCAGAAACGCCCCAAGGGACTGTTTCCCCAAAAAGGACGTGCGGCCGAATAACAGGCCCCAACGAACGAGCGAGAGCTATTTATGTTGACACAACGTTTATTACTGAGTGACCGGGGCGGCATGATTGTGCTGGGGCTGATTGTTCTGATGGCCATTGTGGTCCCGGTGTGTAACCTGCTGGTTCCCAGCGATTCTGCTTTCCATGTCTCCACCTACACCGTGACCCTGCTGGGCAAATTTCTCTGCTTTGCATTGCTGGCACTGTCGGTAGATCTGATCTGGGGTTACGCTGGCATCCTGTCCTTGGGCCACGGCGCCTTTTTCGCGTTGGGCGGCTACGCCATGGGCATGTACCTGATGCGCCAGATTGGCGACAGAGGCGAATACGGCCACCCGGTTCTGCCGGATTTTATGGTATTCCTCAACTGGGACAGCCTGCCCTGGTATTGGCAGGGCTTTGATATGTTCTGGTTCGCGGCATTGATGGTGCTTCTGGTGCCCGGCCTGCTGGCATTGGTATTTGGTTGGCTGGCATTTCGCTCCCGGGTGACCGGCGTGTACTTTGCCATTATTACCCAGGCCCTGACCTACGCGCTGATGCTCGCTTTCTTCCGCAACGAAATGGGCTTCGGCGGCAACAACGGCCTGACCGACTTCAAAGACATTCTCGGGTTTTCCATCACGGCCAAGGGCACCCGAATTTCATTATTCGTCGCCTCCGCGCTGATGTTGATTCTCGGCTACCTGGCCTGTCGGTATATCGTGACGTCCCGGATGGGGCGGGTGATCGTCTCCATTCGCGATGCGGAAAGTCGCACCCGTTTTTGCGGCTACAAGGTCGAATCTTACAAGTTGTGGTTGTTCGTATTCTCTTCCATGCTGGCGGGCATTGCCGGCGCTCTCTACGTGCCTCAGGTGGGTATCATCAACCCCGGCGAATTTTCTCCACTGAACTCCATTGAGTTTGTGGTCTGGGTCGCCGCCGGCGGGCGAGGCACGCTGTTTGGCGCGATTGTCGGCGCCTTCTCGGTGAACTATGCCAAGACCCTCTTTACCACCTGGTCGCCCGAGAGCTGGCTGTTTGTGCTGGGCGCATTGTTTGTGATCGTCACCTTGATCCTGCCTCAGGGCTTGGTCGGGCTGTTCGACAAGCTCAAGCGTGAAAAGAAAACCGAAAGCGACAACAGCGAAGAGAGCACCGAATCCAAGGAGGCCCTGTGAACCTGATCAAGCAAGCTCACCAATTCAGCCAGCGGGCGCTGCCGGTTCGCGACCCGAACTTTGGCAAACCGCTGGATACCAGCCACGGCCCCATTCTTTATGTAGAGGGCGTCACCGTCAGCTTTGACGGCTTTAAAGCGCTCAACAATCTGAACCTCTACGTTGACGATGGCGAGTTGCGTTGCATTATCGGCCCGAACGGCGCGGGCAAAACCACCATGATGGACGTGATCACCGGAAAAACCCGCCCCGATGAAGGCAGCGTCTATTTTGGACAACAGATCGACCTGCTGGGATTGTCCGAACACCAGATCGCTCGAGGCGGTATTGGTCGAAAGTTTCAGAAGCCGACAATTTTCGAGCACCTCTCGGTCTACGAAAATCTGGAGCTTGCCACCAGCGCCGACAAGCGGGTGTGGTTCACGTTGACGCGCTCACTTTCCGGTGAACAGAAAGATCGCATCGGTTCAGTGGTGGAGCAGATCGGTTTGAAGCCCGAGCTGTACCGGCCCGCCGGCCTGCTCTCTCACGGCCAGAAGCAATGGCTGGAAATCGGCATGCTGCTGATGCAAAGCCCCCGGGTGTTGCTCGTCGACGAACCGGTGGCGGGAATGACCGGCGAGGAAACCGAACGCACGGCGGAGCTGCTTACCTCACTGGCCGGCAAACATTCGGTGATTGTTGTGGAGCACGATATGGCGTTCGTGCGCTCCATCGCCCGGCAGGTCACGGTCCTGCATCAGGGATCGGTCCTGGCCGAAGGTACCATGGACCAGGTTCAAAATAACCCGAAAGTGATTGAAGTGTATTTGGGAGAGTAAGCGTGCTGACCATTGACCATGTGAACCAGTTTTACGGCCAGAGCCACATTCTTTGGGATTTGTCCCTGGAGGTGCGTGAGGGCACCTGCGGCTGCCTTCTCGGCCGCAACGGCGTGGGGAAAACCACGCTGCTCAAATGCATTACCGGCATGCTGCCGATCAAGGAAGGCCAGATCAAACTCAACGGGCGAGATATCAGCAAGCTTTCTACCGAGGCGCGCGCTCGCGCCGGTATCGGCTACGTGCCCCAGGGACGGGAAATTTTTCCGCAGCTGACGGTCGAGGAAAACCTGAAAATTTCCCTCGGTGCCCGCAGCGATAAAGTGACCCGAGTTCCGGATCATATTTACGAGTTGTTTCCGGTTTTGCTGGATATGCGCCACCGACGGGGCGGTGATTTGTCCGGCGGCCAACAGCAGCAGCTGGCAATTGGCCGGGCGTTGGTGTTGGACCCGAAGGTACTGCTGCTGGATGAGCCAACCGAGGGGATTCAACCGAACATTGTGCGGGACATCGGAAACGTGATCCGAAAATTGAATAAGGAGTTGGGGTTGACGGTGTTGCTGGTGGAGCAGAAGTTGCCGTTCGCCCGGAAAGTCGCGGATGACTTTTTCATCATGGAGAAGGGCCACAACCAGGCCTCCGGCGCCATATCGGAGCTCAGCGATGAACTGGTTCAAAAATATTTGAGTGTTTAAGTGCCACACAATTTTGGAGGGGACAAGTCCGATGCATTGATCTGATATCACGCTGGCAACGTAAACGGGGCGGACTTCAAGAGAGTCCCCCTTGAAATTCAGACGACAACCATCACGATTAGAGTCTGGAAATGACAACGCCGGAACAACAACCGGACCGAGATTGTCTACACTATGCTTACATTCGCCACGGAAATATCAGGAGAGTCACAATGGCCTTGAAACTCGGAGCTTCCCTCGCTGCATTGACCCTTGCGCTATCCCCCATCGTCAGCGCCCAGGAAAAAGGACCCATGTTCGAACTGCACGGCGGCATCGGACGCTCGTTGTTCGGTAATACGCTGGAGGACACCGCCCACTACAACCTCGGTCTGGGCATGAACCTCTCTGACCGCTGGGGCATTGAACTCATGGGTACCCAGTTCGAAGCCAATCGTGAGGAAGGCGCTGGGTTCGAAGTCGACGGCGAACAGTACCGGCTGGATGCGCTGTACCATCTCGCCGACCTGGGCGAAAGGGCCCGCCCCTACCTCGCTTTCGGCGCGGGCCAGCAAATGATCGACAGCCCCGTATACACCGGCAGCGACGGAGAAGACACGCTGATCAACGCCGGTGTTGGCATCAAATATGAACTAACGAAACGTGTATTGTGGCGCACCGACGTGCGCGCGATGAACAGCATTGACTACGAATACACTGACGTCGCATTCAGCACCGGCCTGAGCTTCCTGTTCGGCTACAGCGGTGAAAGAGCAGCGCAGCCGGAGCCCACCCCGGAGCCGCGTCAACCACTGGACAGCGACAATGATGGCGTCATCAACGAGCGGGACAACTGCCCGAACACGGCCCGCGGTGCCAACGTCGACAGCCGCGGCTGCGAGCGCGACAGCGATCGGGACGGCGTGGTCGACTCCAAAGATCAGTGCCCCGGCACCGCCCGCCAGTACAAGGTGGACAGCACCGGCTGCCCCATTGAGCTGAGCGAAAACGTCTCCATCGAGATGCGGGTGGAGTTCGCCACCAATAGCGCCGAAGTACGCGAAGCCTATATGTCGGAGATCAAGAAGGTCGCGGACTTCATGAACCAGTTCGACCGGACCCAGGTCACCGTGGAAGGCCATACCGACAACACCGGTGCGGCCGCCTACAACCAGGACCTGTCACAGCGCCGCGCCGAGTCGGTTCGCCAGGTACTGATCAACCGCTTCGGACTCTCTGCCGATCGTGTTGAAGCCGTAGGCTACGGCGAGGAGCGTCCCACAGCGACCAACGATACGGTCGAAGGCCGCGAACTGAACCGCCGCGTAGTGGCCGAGATCAGCACCGACGTGACCCGCACCCAGACCCGGGACTGATTCGATACAAACAGACATCATTTGAAACCTTAACCCGGACCACCCAGTGTGGTTCGGGTTTTTTCTTGGCCCCGATGAGCCGCCTCGCGATCACACTCGCCGTTATCCCTTTATACGGCGCTCCAGATAACCCCCACCCCCGCCATCATGACAAAGACCGCAAAGAGAACGCTCAACAGGCGGCGGCGAACCGCCAGGTGACGGCTAACCCAGGCCCCGAGGAACCCGCCCACCAGACTACCCACAGAAAAGAGCAGAACGTAGCGCCAGTTCACCAGGCCCTCGATCGCGTAATTCGCGGCGGTGGTAATACCAAAGGAGGAGACGGAGATCAGAGAGGAGCCAATAGCATTGATCAGAGGCATGGCAGTGGAAGCCACTAACCCGGGGACAATCAAAAAGCCTCCGCCGATACCAAAAAAACCGGCCAGGAACCCTACCACCAGTCCCCCAATGGCCAGGCGGGGTAGCAGCCAGTGAGCAGACGCCCGAGTCAGGCGAACGTCCGGATTATGACCGTTCGCTTTACCCAAAAGCATCAGCCCACCGACGCCCACCATTAAAACGCCAAACAAGCCCAGCAACAACGCCGGCTGCGTCCATTTGCCCAGAGTTGACCCCGCCGCGGCGCCGACCACCCCGAAAATCGCGAACACAACGGCGCAAGGCCACTTCACGGTGTGCGAGCGGGCGTGAATCATCAGGTTCATGCCCGCGCTTATCGCCACCGCGGCGGCGGACGTGCCAATCGCCTTGTGAACATCCGCCATGCCTACGACATACAAAAGCAAGGGTACGGCCAGAATCGAGCCCCCACCCCCGAGCATGCCGAGCAGGAACCCGACCAGACTACCCGAGATGATGACCAGCAGCTCCTGCAACATCAGGTTCACTCCCATGCACACAAAGCGGGTGCACCAGCAACGGCACACCCAGTATATTCATACTTGCGAATATACGAATGTACTGATACGTTGTCAACGTGCCGCGGTCTCTTCCCGCGACGGCGTATCCACGATGGGCCGCATGGCCCCCCAAAGGCCCGAAGGAGAGCATCATGCAACCAACAGTGAAAGCCTTTTTTGACGATGCCACCAACACCGTCAGTTATGTTGTATCCGACCCCACCACCCGTGCCTGCGCGGTCATCGACTCGGTGCTGGATTACGATGCCGCCGCCGCGCGCACCGATACCGCGTCGGCCGACCGGATCATCCACTATGTGCGGCAGGAACAGTTACGCTGCGCTTGGGTACTGGAGACCCACGTGCACGCTGATCACGTGTCGGCCGCCCCCTATATCCGCGACGCGCTGGGCGGCAAGGTCGGCATCGGTGCCCACATTCGGACGGTGCAGACGACATTTGGTCGGATCTTCAACATTGGCCCGGAGTTCTCCCGGGACGGCAAACAGTTCGACCAACTCTTTGAGGAAGGGGACCAGTTCCAGATTGGTGACTTGACGGCCCACGTCCTCCATACGCCCGGCCACACGCCCGCCTGCCTGACCTACGTGGTGGAGAAGGCGGCATTCGTGGGGGACACCCTCTTCATGCCCGATTACGGCACCGCCCGAGCGGATTTTCCCGGGGGAGACGCTCGAACCTTATACCGTTCCGTACAAAAGCTTTACGCCCTTGATGACGATACAACGCTGTTCCTCTGTCACGACTACCTGCCCGAAGGGCGCGAGGCTCACCAATGGGAAACCAGCGTCGGCGAGCAGAAACGGCACAACATTCATATTCACGAGGGCGTCAGTGAGGAGGCGTTTGTCCAGATGCGCGAAAAGCGGGACGCCACTCTCGGAATGCCCGCGCTGATTCTGCCCTCGATCCAAATCAACATGCGGGCCGGCCATTTCCCGCCCGCGGAAGACAACGGCACCCACTACCTGAAGCTGCCACTGAACCAGTTCTGACCCCCGGGGCCACGATGCCGTTAGCGCTTTGGTGCGCGCCGGAACACACCGCGGGCGGTCCGCCAGGCGTTGCTGGCCGCATTGCGCAACTGGCGGCCCGCCAACTCGCGATTTTCCGCTCGGCGTTGTCGACGCAGGTAGCGCCAATATTGGCAGCGCACCGCTTGGGGGTAGTGGACAACAAAGGCGGCATGCAGCGGCTCGCATATTGGCGTTCTCTGCGGCCGGTTCGCCGGGGGCTGCGTCGGCGGCGGACTCAATGGCATTGCCACAACACTCTCTGGCGCGAGGGAAAACCGGTCAGCCACTCGCGCCATCTCTTGCACCGCCTCCACTGCCTCGCTGGGCGTCAATGCCACCAGAAGCGGCGCCTCCGGCTGCCCGACCCGCTCCGCCAACCAGCGTTTTACCCGGGAAAGCTGTTCGGCCTCGTACGCCCAGTCCGCCGTCTGCGCGTGGCTCACCCAGATGAGCATATCGGCCGGCAGCCACCACCCGACGGGCATGGCGACGGGGCAGACGCTTCCAATCCAGGGTATCCCACAGCTCCAGCTCGCCCCACTCGGGAGAGTGAAGTTGATAGACATCGCCCCACTTCTCGCTTCTGGCCGGTTCGGCCCGGGCCTCTTCCGCCGCAAAAGCATTGATCAGAGTGGTTTTACCGCTCTGGGCAGGGCCCAACACCACTACCTGCAACGGATGCCCAATGCCACTGGTCAGCTCGCCGCTCAACAGCAAATTGCCGCTGTAGAGCTCAATGGCATAGAACCCCACTTTGCGCACATATTCCTGCAACAACCAGCGCTGCAACCGCTCACTGCCATAGTCCAGAATATGGCCACCCACAGCCCGGTTGAACTCTTTATAAAGCGCCCCGGCCGGGCTCAACAGCGCACGCCCTACCCGGTAGGCGTTGTGATAGCGCGTGGCGGTCTGCTGCCAGTCACGTGCCCGCACCAGAGAACCGAGACTGAACCGGTGGCTGAATGGCAGGGTGTGAACAATTTCCTGACGCAGCTCCCGGCTGGCCCGCTCGATGATCAACAGCGCATGGGGCAACGTCAGCTCCAGCAAAGGCCGCTCTTTGTCGGGGAAAAAATGCCTGGCCACCTGCTCCAGCGTGCCCTGCCCCAGTGACCACAACGGCGCGCCCTCCCGCCAGGAATAATTCTGCGGCTCCACGCTCTGCGCCAGCGCCTCGACTTTCTCCCAGGCCCCTTCGGCCGTGGCGGACCAATTGCCATCGGGCCGGGTCCGGGCCTCAAGAATGCGGCGCCGGTCGTTATAGACAAGCCACCACTGCAACAGCAGCGCGAGGCCACCGCACGCCACGAGCAACAGCAGCCAGTGGAACAGGTGCCCGGTCTGCCACAACCAGACCACCCCGGCCAGCGGAATCGCGGCCAGGGGCAAAAACGTCAGCCCCAGCGCCAGCAGGCGCAATCGGCCGAATTGGTGGATCAGGTCTTTCATGGCCCCACTATAGAACAAAGCGGTTGTTTTGGGTGCGCCTGAGCCCTACAATAACCAGCTAGATGGAACTCCCGGCCTAGGCCGAAGTCCCAGACGGTGCCCGAAGCTGATGCTCGGGTCCGGCAAATCACAGATCCCCCTGTTTTTAGGGGCCGATTTGGATTCGACGCCGGTGACGAAACTCAAGGTGCATGTCGTGATGGCAGCCAATCACGTAAATCCAAAGCTGCAACCTAATAGTTGCCAACGACGACAACTACGCTCTAGCAGCCTAAAACCTGCTAGCGGTCAATAGCAAGGTGCCAGTACCGCGTTATTGACTGTCAAACAGAACTGGATCGCGGTGAAACTCGCCTGTGGTGGATCCGTTAAAACCTAAACAGGATCGCGTCTTACGTCCTGCCCGTTGGGCTGTAAGAGGCTAAATCAATAAACGGAAACTAAGCATGTAGAGCCAAGAGCGGAGTACCGGCGGACGGGGGTTCAACTCCCCCCGGCTCCACCAATAAATGACCCTCAGATCGAAAGATCTGGGGGTTTTTTATGTCTGACCCTCAACGGTAGAAAAGCATCGAAATCCACCCCAAAAGCTCCCTGTTTGCCTATTAAACCGTGCCTATGTACGATTTCCTGCACGAGTCAAACCGCCAAACGAGGATGCCTATTGTGGAAATTATTAGTTTCTCCGCCTTCCGAGAGAATTTGGCGAGCTTTATGGACAAAGTGAATGAGGGTCACGCCCCGTTGATGATTCGTCGCTCAAAAACCCGGTCAGCGGTACTAATGAGCCTGGAAGACTTTCAGGCTTACGAGGAAACCTGCCACCTTCTGTCTACGCGAGCCAATGCCCATGCCCTCCAAACCTCAATCAAGGAGGCTGAGCGAGGAGAAATCGTGCAAAGGAAGCTGGCTGAATGATGTTGGTGTGGACATCGACTGCCAGGATTGAGTACAAGTAACCTCCACCGTCTCAGCCAGTTGAGCCCAACTGACCAAGCCTTGGACGATAATCCACAGCCCCGCTAAGTGCTGAGACGAAAGATGAACATACCGCATCGTCAGCCTTATACCACTGTGTTCAAGTACCCGTTAAGGCGTCACCATTCATCATGAAATGGCTCACGTAGATGTGCCGCAGAGCGCAAACAACCCCTTTCGGGAGCGGGCGCAAGGTTTCTTTCCAGTTCTTGAAAGTCCGTGCGCTTTGTCTCACTATGTTTCACATCAACGACCGGCTACCTTTGCCAGAGCTATTCCTCATCAGTGCTGAAACCATCTCAAAGGGTTGAAATAATTTCATAGCATAGTTTTATATCGCATGAGCGAGACAGATAGGCTTAGACTATTATTTAAATTCACTGATCGAAGCAAAAAGTCAGTTCTGGAAGAAGCGGGAGTGGGCTACGCGAGGTATGCTCAGGTGCAACGCCGTAAGGTGGCATTGAGAGCAAGCGAGCTAACGGCTATTGCTGCCTGTTTTCCGGAGTACAGGCATTGGCTGGTATTCGGTGAAGAATTGCCGGAAGCAGGGCAGATAAGCCCCATGACCAAGGAGGCGAAGGAGAGCTTAGGAACTCAAGGGAAGGTCGGTTAATCGCCGCAAAGGTTGCTAATCGTTGGAAGAGGAAGGGAGCATGAGGACCAAGTGCAAATAAGCAAGCCCCGGTAAAAAGAAGCCCAAAACAACAAATTAGGTTATAACCGGACCACCAACCATAACAACTAGGTCTTTTACAGGTAGAATTTTAACGGTTAAAATTCGTAGAGACCTCTATAAACCCTTGACCTCAAAACTCCGGAAGTATACTATCCCAAAAGATCATCTTGAGCTACAAGAAAAGCGCTGGATGCATCTGGAATGCGTTAGTTACCAAGGAACTCGAGGGAAGGCTCAAATCAAAAAAGCCCCGACCAAGCATTGCGAGCCAATCGGGGCTTCCAATCTCAGAGCAAATGAGATTCGAGCCGTCATTGTAAGGCCAATCACACGGCCTCCGCAAGTCCCTGAGTTCTCAATACTTATTGCGGAGGAACCACACGATGCCGATATTTTTCAAGATCAAAGCTAAACTAAAGCTTGGAAAAAAGAAGCACAAGACGAAAGCAGCTATCGGGATATACAGAAACAGAACGATAAAACAGGGGTTAATACCCGTATTGGTACCCATATTAGCGAATATAGCAATAGGGGAAATCAATCATGAAGAGCACCTAGCCGGGAAACAGGAAGTTGCTTACACAGGCGAGGAGGTAAAGCGATGAAATGTAGCTTTACAAAAAAGAGTCGAAATTGTGTCGAAGAAGACGGGCAGCATAGCGGCTCAAGGTGGACAACATGTATACCTACGCTTTTGATTTTAAAGGTATAGTGTAATTTTGGGGGATACTGAGTGACCGCCCAAAAGGGCTTAACTCCCCCCGCCTCCACCAATAAATGACCCTCAGATCGAAAGATCTGGGGGTCATTTATTGGCTGCCAGGCAGAGAGCGCTGGACTCGCTGAGTCGGGGTGGTCCGCCATGGATGGCGGAAACGCTGAAAATGCAGGAGCAACTTTCAGTGCAGCTTTCCCCGCCTTCACCACACAGAAAGACCTACGTCCCTGATTTTAATAGTGAATTTCAGAGGTTTTTCATTTCTGAGCCTCAAGTGTCGAATTGGTGGCCCACATGCACTCCACTGTTGCAACAAGACCGCAGTTATACTAGAGTATAACTTCGCTTATGCACCATAAAGAACACTGCACTCTAGCAGTATAAACATGAGGGGTAACCATAATGGCTACGGTAGCAATCCGGAAGTCTGGCGGGGGAAGCATAGTAACCCTGCCTAAAGCGATTCTAGAAACAATGCATTTGGAGGTGGGGTCGTCGTTGGACCTTACCATTGAAGCAAACAAAATCGTCCTGACGCCTAGGAGGAAAGACCCGTCCTTAGAGGAGCTTTTGGAAGGTATAACGCCTGACATGCTGGCTCCAACAGAAGAGGACAGAGAGTGGCTGGACGATCAGCCCATGGGTAAGGAGCTGTTTTGAGTTACATTCCAAAACAAGGCGACATCATTTCCATTGACTTCCACCCAAGCAGTGGCAAAGAAATCAACAAACGCCGCCCCGGAATCGTACTCTCCAGGGCGGTTTTCAACGAAAAGCTCGGCTACGCCATCGTGGCCCCAATAACAAGCACAAATCGAGGGCTACCTATCGAGGTAGGGCTTGATGACCGCACCAGTACTAAAGGCGTTATTCACCCATTCCAGGCCCGTTCATTCGACTTCCATTCTAGAGCAGCGGAGTTTATAGAGAGGGCTCCGAACGATTTAGTCGAGCGTGCCTGTCGCCTACTTACGGCTTTTGTAGAGCCCACCGGATAGAGGCCAGACCCCACTCGTCAGACATAGCGTTAGCACTTGTCAAGAAGTGGCAGCATTATGTCTGAAACAAACACGTCAACCGCCGAGGCCATATTCCGCGCCCACGGCGGACAAATGCGCATGGGTGAGGCGCTGGTAACCGAGCTTTCGGTGAATGGCAAAAAGTGGGCTGCGTAGCGTCCCCATAGCCCATTAAAGCGCCTCCCGCTCTCTACCCCGCCGCACCCGCAGTATATCCGCCATCACCGCCAGCGCGATTTCCGCCGGGGTTTTGCTCCCCAGCGCCAGCCCTATGGGCATCTGGATGCGGGCAATCTGCTGCTCGGTCAGCCCTCCCGAGCGGCTCAGTCTTTCGGCGCGGGCTTTGGAGGTTCGTCGTGAGCCCATCACTCCTATATAGAAGGCCGGGGTGACGACCGCTTCGATCATCGCCAGATCATCAATTCGCGGGTCATGGGTGAGGGCGACGATAGCGGTGGCGCCATGGCAGTGGCCGGGGGTGGCGATATACAGTGAAGGCAGTATCGGCTCCAGCGTTACGCCGTCGAGGTGAAGGTCGGCGAACGCCTCTTCTCTCGGGTCACAGAGGATGACTTCATAGCCCAGGGCTTTGGCAAATTCCGCACACGCTACCGACACTGGGGATACGCCCGCGATGATCAGCCGCGCCGCCGGCCCCACGCGGATAAACACACAGCGCTGGGCGTTGTCCTCTGTCACTCTCGGGCCGGGGCGGTCATCGTCGAGAAAGGTTTTTTCGCCGGTGTCGAGAGCCACCCGCCGCACTCCCCCCTGTTGGCCGCGCAGGCTCGCCCGCAAGGTTTCCATGTGCTGGAGGTTGTGCTCCTCGGGCTTCAACCGTTCGATCAGTACGTTCAGTATCCCGCCGCAAGGCAGGCTGACCCGGGCCCCTGCGAAACCGTCTTCCGAGCCGTATCGGATTTGCTCCACCGTCTGATTGAAGGCCCCCGCGCGCAGCCGTTCGAGAAAGTCTTCCTCCACGCAGCCTCCGGACAACGAACCGGCGTGGCGGCCGTCGGCCCGCGCCACAAACAGTGAGCCCGGCTCCCGGGGGGAGGAACCAAAGGTTGAGAGCACGGTGCAGAACCAGACCGTCTCGCCCTCGCGCAACCAGTCAAGCGCCTGTTCGGTGACCTGTACATCCAGGTGTTGCATAGCCAGTACCTGTGTCTTGCGGTGCTCGCGCCCTGGGGCATCGAGCCGTCTGAATCGGGTTTTCCGCGATAGTAGCACCCGGCACAAGGGCTGTCTCGGCCACCGGCGTCGCCCAGCAAGCACCCTTGGCCCCGTGAACTGCCTCACATTTTGCGAAACCTCGCAAATTTTTTGGAATAAAACCCCGCCTCCCCCGTTGTCGCTTATGAAACACACAGAAAGGCGGCGACCCGTCGCCCTAGTTAAGCGATCAATCAAGAAGAGGTCTCACTATGAAACATCTGACAAAAAGCGCACTGGCGACATCCATCGCTCTGATCATGACCGGCTGCGGTGGCAGCAGCGGGGACTCTACCCCGAACACCAGCAACCCCGACAATAGCGGCGACTCGAGCAACAAGGTCAGCTCCTCCGGGGTGATTACCGGTTTCGGCAGCGTTTATGTCAACGGCGTTCGCTACGACACTGCCAATGCCGAAGTGGAATTTGAAGGTGAAGGCCGTATGTCCGAAGAGGACCTTCGCCTGGGCATGCGGGTAGAAGTCGAAGCGAATCAGGACGGTGACGACCGTCGCGCAACCCGCGTGGTCTTCGATGAGGACCTCAAAGGTCCGGTCAGTTCTGTCTCCGCCAACGCGGAGGATCCGAGCCTTGGCGCCCTGGTGGTGTTGGGCCAAACCGTCACCGTCGATGCGAATACCGTGCTGGGCGACGGCGTCACCGATGCCAATATGGACGGCCGTGTCGATCTGAACGACCTGGACAGCAGCGAAGGGCGCGTGGTGGTTGAAGTGAGCGGCTTCCCGACTGACTCCGGCTTTATTGCCACCCGCCTGGAGCGGCTTAATGGCAATAGCGATGACGGTGATGACGATGACAACGAAGCGGAAGTCAAAGGCACGATTGCCGGGTTGGACACCGCTAACGGCACTTTCATGATTCGCGATCTGGAGGTTCACTACGAGGTGAGCGCGCTGGAGGACGACCTGGAGGAAGGTCAGCTCAGCAATGGTTGGTTCGTGGAAGTCGAAGGGCAAGTGCAAGCGGACGGCAGCCTGCTGGCCACCAACATCGAACGCGAAGATGACCGCTGGGAAGACGAAGACGAGCGCGAGGGTGAGTTCGAAATCGAGGGCATTGTGCAGGCCGTCGACACCGACAGCACCCCCAATAGCGTCACCATCAACGGCCAGGTGATTACCGTGACCGACGCCAGCCTGTTGGCCGGCCTGGTCGGCACCAAGGTGGAAATCGAAGGCTCGTTCAATGCCGAGGGCCACCTTGAGATCGACGCCGACGATGATGGTATCAAGCAGGAACGGACCAACAACGTGGAAATCTCCGACCGTGTCGAAACCGTCGGTACCGAGAGTTTCACCACCCGCATGGGCGTGACCATCACCCCCACCGGCCTGAGTCGGGTGGAAGACGACGATGGGGACGATGGCGATCGCCTGAAGCCGGAAGAGTTCATGGCCCGTCTGCAGGCCGGTGATGCCATTGAAGCCCGGGGTTACCTCGCGCAAGACGGCACCCTCACCTGGAACCGGATCGAGCGCGACGACGATGATGACGAGGCGTGTTCACTGCGCGGCCCGGTGGAAGCCGGCAGCATCGATGTTTCGACCGGCACCTTCACCATGCTCGGTGTCACCATCGATACTGCCAGCATCCTGAGCGACGGCGCATTCGGTGATGACGACGACAGCAGCCTGGGCCGGGTGAACTTCTTCACCGCTCTGAGTAGCGGAGCCGTGATCGAAGCCGAGGGGAGTGAAGAGGACGCCGCCGCTTGCTCTGACGGCCTGCTGATCGCAGGAGAAGTCGAGTTCGAATCCGACGACCAGGTGGAAACCACCGACGACCGGGACGACGAAGACAGCTCCGACGATGATGAAGACGATCAAGAGGACGATGACCAAGAGAGCGGCGATGATCAGGAAGACGATGACAGCGCCGAAGCCTAAGGCCTGAGCCACGACCACGGGCCCCAAGGAAGGGCCCGCTTAGGTCACACGGATTGCCAAATGGAATTCCCCTGCTCTATTCTGTCTCCTGAATCGCCCCGTACCGGACAACTCCAGACAACCACTCGCTCACCCCTGTGGGTGTTGCCCCAACCCCGAGCCAGCCACCATGCCCTCTACTGGTCTTTCCCTCTTTCCTCAATGGCTCCTCGGCGGCGTTATGGGCCTTCTGCTGAGCACGACCGGCACGGCACAGCCTCCGTTCCCCGGGAACAGCGCATCGCCCACTCCCGTTCTGTACTTGGCACAATTGGGCGATGACGACCTGGAAGACGTTGAGGACGATCTCGAAGATGAGATCGAAGACCTGGACGATGACATTGAGGACGATATCGAGGCCGAACTTGAAGACGAGGTAGAAGAGCAAGTCGAGGACGAGCTCAACGATGCAGCCGAAGAGGCCGTGGAAGACTCCCTGGAGGATGAGGCCGAGGATCTGGCTGAAGAACTGGCAGAAGAGGCTGCCGAGAATGCGGTGGAGGACAACCTCGATGACGAGGCCGAAGACCTTGCGGAGGACCTGGCCGAGGACGCCGCCGAAGACCGACTGGACGAGGACGATTTCGATGAGTTGGACGATGATGACCTGACTGAAGAGTTGGAGGAGCTGGACGAGGACCTGGAGCCGGCAGACGACAGCCTCGACGACGACCGACTGTCCGACGCCCTGGAAGAGCGACTGCTGGATGCCGTGGAAGATGACCTGGACAGCCTGGTTGAACTGAACACCGGGGAGGTTATCGTCCGCAACGACATGCTGGTGCTGGCTGATGAAGCCTTGCTGGATCAGTTGAACCGCCACTCGGCGCTCAGGCTCAGAGAACGCCGCCCCCTGCCCGCCCTGGGCACAAACCTGGGCAACTTTACCGTTCGCAGCGGTGTGTCACTGGAGGCCTTGCGGGCCGAGCTGCGAGAGGCCTATCCGGGTTTATCAGTGGATTTTAACCACGGCTACGAATTGAACCAGGGCGCCAGGGCCAGCACCAATGGCCCCTTGTCCCTATCGGCGCTTTACGCCCCCGCCACACCCGCTCACGCACAGGGCGGCATCGGTATGCTGGACGGCCCGGTAAACGCCGACCACCCCGCTTTTTCGGGCGCTCGTTTGACCCAAAAGGCCTTTGTGCTCAATCCCTCCGAGCGAGACCGGGCACACGGCACCGCCATCGCCTCGCTGCTGGTGGGGCGCACTCCGCAGTGGCAAGGCCTGGTGCCCGGCGCTGAGCTATACGCCGCTTCGGTCTTTTCCGAACAGGCCCGCTACGGTTCCATCGCCACCACACAAAGCCTGATTACCGCTCTGGATTGGTTGGTTTCCCAGTCGGTGGACATCATCAATATCAGCCTCGCCGGCCCCGCCAACCAGACGCTGGAAACGGCACTCAAGCGAGTGCGGGATCGGGGCATAGTGCCGGTGGCGGCGGCAGGCAATGCTGGCCCTCTGGCCGACCCACAATACCCGGCCGCCTACCCAACGGTGGTCGCGGTCACCGCCATTGATCGGCAGCGAGCGCTCTACGCCTATGCGGTGCGCGGTGATCATCTGGATTTTTCAGCCTACGGGGTGGGCCTGAGCGCCGCCGCGGGGGAGCAGGGGTTTGAAGCGGTGACCGGGACCTCCTTCGCCGCGCCGGCGGTGACCGCCCTTCTGGTCCGGTATCTGGCGGAGGGCTACTCCCCCGAAGCCGCCCTTCAGGCTCTGGAAGCGGACACCCTGGACCTGGGCGAGCCCGGTAAGGACCCGATGTTCGGCCACGGCCTGGCGGGGCAGAGTCAGCTGTCAGAGTAGCTCCAGGGTGAGGCGCGCTTCCAGCCGGTTGTCGGTGTAATCCACGCTATCGAGGTTGGAAGCGTAGTCCCGGTGCTCGTAACGCAGTTCCAGCTCCCACCGCTCTGTGAATGGCACCTCCAGCCGCGCCCGCCAGCGTTGACGTTCGTCCAGACGCACGCCATTGGCTGTGGTAGAGGTATCGCTGAGGTACTGGCGCTCCTCGTAGCGCCAGTCCAGTTTCAGGGTGGCCCAACTCGACAGGCGCCGGTTGTACAGCAGACCAAACCGATGGGCGTCATAATCAAAACGAAACTGCTGGGCGCGCTTGGCACTGAACCGATAGTTAGCGCTCACATAGTGCGAGGTGCCGTCCAGAAAGTAGTAACCGGCGAGCTGGGTGCGGGTATCGTCGTTGTTGCGCTCCGGGGCCTGCAAGAGGTCCGTCTGTTTGAAGGACAACTCACCGCGGACATACAGCGACCGATTGACCAGGCTGGATAGCTCCATACCGATCTGCCGGTTTTCCAGCAACCGGGTCCCGCCCAGATAGGCCACGCTGCCGTCCAGGCGCGTTGTCACGCGCACCGGGCCCAAACGCTGACTCAGGTCGCCATAGCCGTAATGCAGCCCCAGGTCATACTCCGGGTGCTGCTCAAAGGTCCGCTGCTCCATAAAGTAACCGGCGCCGAGCTCGCGTCCCCCCGCCAGTTCGTGCTCCAGGTCGAGGTCCACCGAACCCACCCAGGCCGAGCCCGACTCCCGGGAGACCGAGTCGAGCTCTTCCACCACCAGGTTGTCTTCATGACGGGCTCCGGCGGAAACCGACAGGTCCACGCTCTCCCGGACCTCACTCCAGAAAGGGGTCGGCTCTTCCGCCCGCGGCACCAACGGCATGGCGCAGAGCAGGCTCAGCAGCAGTACCCAGCGGCGACGACGGGCCGACAACAAATGGCTGGCAAACAATAGAGTCATCTCGCGGTTCTCACTACAAGCCCTCAATCCGGGGCGCGGTTCAACAGAGCGGCTTCTTCTTCAGCGCTCAGCGGTTCACCGGCGTTCAGTTCCTGAAGGACCACCGCCGCCTGCGGGAAAGGCCCGGAGGCGGGCTGGTAACCCTCGACCGGGGTTTGCGCCTCAGACACCAGCGTCTGCCACTGGCCATCGGTCGAACGACAGGCCAGGCCGGCAAGCGTGTCGCTGTCGGTCCGCCCCGCGTACTCCCGACAGAACCGACCGTCTGGGGTCTGGTAGCTGGCCAGCGGCATCACCTGCCAGTCCTGCTTCGGGTGCGTCCGCCGCTCGCCGCTGGGGGTCTGCTCCAGGGTCTGAAACACGAAGGTCCGCATGGCCTCGGCGTTCGGCCCGGGGGCTCCCCGCCAAAAGAAGACCGCTCCCAACGCCAGAACCAGCGAGGCCGCCAGTGCCCAATGGGACGGGCGCTGTTTCATCGGGAAGCGCAGCACGCGCGCGCCGGCTGGCTTTTCGTCCGATGCGGCGCGAGTCAGCCGCTCGGGCACCGGCTCATCCAGCACCGAGGCCAGGCTCGCTTTTACCTGAGAGTCCACCGCCCGCAATCGCTTCAGCGTCGCGCGTGCCTCGGGCTGCTCCGCCAATAACGCTTCGGCCCGGGCGGTGTCTTCCGGCCCGGTTTCGCCGTCAGCGTAAGCCATGATCAGTTCAAAGTCGGCATCGTTCATCGCGGTGTATCTCTTCGTCAGTGGGCGATCCGTTAATCGTCAGTGGGCGCCAGTTGCGCCTGCACCCTCAAGCGCGCTCGGGCCAGTCGGCTCATTACCGTGCCGCTGGGAACGCCCAGTTCCTCAGCCGCTTCCCGGTAGGAGTAGCCCTCGACCACCACCAGCATCATGACCACCCGCTGCTCCTCCGGTAATTGTTCCAGGGCCTTGAGCGTGTGCCGCAACAGGTCTTCGTTCTCGGCCCGGTCCGCACTGTGGCTATCCTCCCGTTCCGCCAGCACTCCCTCATCCAGACTCACCGGGGCATGCTTGGTGCGGCGCAGATGGTCGATGCGCTGGGTCTGGATGATGCGATAGACCCAGGAGTCCAACCGCGTGCCCGGCTGCCACTGATGCTGTTTGGTCAGCGCCTTCTCACAAGCCGCCTGCACCAGGTCATCGGCCTCCTCCCGGTTGGCCGTCAGCCCGAGGGCAAACCGTCTCAGGCGCGGCAGCAGGGCCACCAATTGCGAGCGAAAATCCAAAGTCATCGAGGCCTCATATCACAGACAACGTCTCACGACGGGTTTTATTCCCCGCTTTGTCAAACAAAAGCCGTTGAACCCATCATCACTGAACCGGAAGAAGTCAGGGCAAGATTTTACGGTAATTTTATAGTTCGATCAGGCGTTCATGGGGTACATTGTTCACTAAGCTTCTGGGGCCCCTCCCCTCAGGCGATACTACCCGACTTAAAGCCACCTATGTCACCTTACTTGTTTGCCATCGCGGTTACCGTGTTAGCCGGAGCCCTGTCCTTCGCTCTGGAAATCTGGTTTTTACCCACCCTCGGCACCCTTCTGTTGTTGCAGCTGGCCGTTGTTACCGTCGCCTTACGGGGCGGAACGGCTCCCGCTATTGTGACCGGGACACTGGGGGCGCTGGTATTCAACTACTTCTTTACCGAACCCCGCTATACCTTCCATATGACGGAGATGGAGGATATCGCAAACATGATCGTTTTTCTGATCATCGCGCTGATCTCCAGCCAGGTGACCATCCATTTCCGTACGCAGAGGGAAGAGCTTCGAAAGGCTCAACTTAAATCCAGCCTGCTGCTATCCATTTCCCACGACCTACGCACACCCCTGGCCACCATCATCGGCACCTTGAGCACGCTACAAACCTACCTGCCCCGTCTGAGCAACGACGAAAAAAACGAGTTGCTCAGCGGAGCTCTGGAGGAGAGCCACCGGCTGCACCGCTACGTCGAAAACCTGCTGCAAGCCACCAAGCTCCAACACAACGCCGTGAGACTGAACGCCCGCCCACAGGCTATCACGCCCATCATAGAGAGCGTCATACAGCGGTTCGACTCACCGCGCATTCAATTCCGGAAAGGCGGTGCCCTACCACCAGTGCTGGTCAGAGAAACCCTGATCGATCAGGCCCTATACAACGTGATTGATAACGCTCTGAAGTACGCCCCTTCGGCTACCCCCGTTATCGTCAGTGCTCAAGTATCTGACGATAACGAGATGCTTATCACGGTGGAAGATCAGGGGCCCGGTATCAACCCCGCATTGCGCGAGAAAGTGTTCGATCCCTTCTACTCCACCCGCAGCGGCGATAGCGGCGAAGGTGGCATTGGCCTCGGCCTATCGGTAGCCGCTGGGCTGGTGCGCGCCCACGGGGGCCGCATCTGCCTGGCGCCCGGAGAGGCTGGCAGCATTCTTTCCATTACCCTTCCGATCGCGGAGGAAACGGCGGAATGAAACCCACCATTTTGGTCATCGACGATGAGCCTCAGATTCGGCGGTTCATGCGAATCTCCCTCGGCGCCGAAGGCTTCTCCTATCTGGAGGCCGAGAACGCCGCACGCGGGCTTGAGCTGGCATCCAGCCACCGACCGGACCTGATCATTCTGGACCTGGGGCTGCCCGACCAGGACGGGTTCACCACATTGCAAGCGCTTCGTCAGTGGAGCCGCGTCCCGGTGCTGGTGCTGACCGCCCGGGACGCCGAGGAGGAGAAGGTCAAATTGCTGGAAGGCGGGGCCAATGACTACCTCAGCAAACCCTTTGGGATCAAGGAGCTCATCGCGCGGGTTCGCGTACTGCTGCGCGACTTACCGGGACAGCCGCCCTCAACCGGCACCGGGACACTCGATTTTGGCGCGTTGGTCATAGACCCGGACAACCACAACGTGTACTTCTCGGGCGAGCCGCTGACATTGGCTCGCAAGGAGTTCGCGGTTCTGTACTACTTGGCGAGCAATCACGGTCGTCTGGTGAGCCATGAATCTGTTTTGACGGCGGTCTGGGGTGAAACTCACAACGAAGATACCCACTACCTGAGAATTATCGTCAGCCAACTCCGCAAAAAACTGTCCGACAACCCCGATGCGCCGGAATTTATCAAGACCGAACCGGGCATCGGTTATCGGTTCATCCTCTGCCCCGAGCCGAGCATTTCCTCTGACAGCGCCAACCCGGGACCGGATTGAACCCCGTGATATGAACAGCCTTAGGAACATACTGAAACTGCTCGCCATTCCCTGCCTTTGGATGGGATTTGTTCAAGTCATTTTCGGCCTGCTATCACTGGAGCCCTTTAACGATCACGTGCACCTGGAGTTCCTGATTCCGGGTACAGCCATGATGCTTCTGGCTTGGCTGTTATTCAGCCTTCACAGCCAGTTCCGTATGGACCGGATTTCCTACCGGGATGCGATGATCTTTGCCACGCTCACCTGGGTTGTTTGCGGCCTGCTAGGGGCAGCCCCCATTATGCTCGTCACCGACGTGAGTTACACCGACGCTGCGTTCGAGTCCATCAGCGCTCTGACAACCACCGGAGCCACGATTCTGACCGGGCTCGATGATATGCCCAAGTCCTTCCTCCTGTATCGGCAATTCCTGCAATGGATGGGCGGCCTGGGGGTAGTGATTTTTGTGGTGGCGGTACTGCCCATGCTGAATGTCGGCGGTATGAAGCTGCTCAAAGCCGAGACGCCGGGGCCAGTTAAGGACGACAAGCTCTCTCCCCGGATTTCCAGCGCCGCCCACTATTTGTGGTTTGTGTACCTGATGCTCACCATTTCCTGCGCCATTGCTTATGCCTTGGCCGGCATGTCGGTTTATGATGCGATCGCACACAGTTTTACCACGGTGTCCACTGGAGGCTTTTCAACGCACGATGCCAGTATGTGGTTCTTCGAAAGCCATACGATACTGGCGGTCAGCAATGTCTTCATGTTGCTTGGGGCCATCAACTTTGCGCTGCATTTTCGTGTTCTCAGAGGGCGCATGCTGGGTCTTTACTGGAAAGACGAGGAAACCCGGGTTTTTCTGATCTGTATTTTGGTGCTCGCGAGTGCCCTGGCGCTCTATCTGTACCAACAATCAAGTTACCCCACCCTGGCGTCGTCGATCAGCTTTGCCCTGTTCCACGTTATTTCCTTTATCACCAGCACCGGCTACGGCGCCGCGGATCTCAGCACATGGCCCCTGGCCACGTCCGTTTTCCTTGTAGTCACCGCCTACTTGGGCGGCTGCGCCGGCTCTACCGCCGGAGGCAATAAAATCATCCGGAACATTATCACCTTCAAAATCATACGACGGGAATTTCACCAGTTGGTGCACCCCAAAGGAGTATTTCTCGTCAAATTTCAGCGTCAACCCGTGGACCATTCCGTGCGCAGCGCGGTCATGGCGTTTATGGCGCTCTCGGCCACCAGTAGCATGGTGTTAACATTGGTCATGATGGCCACGGGGCTGGATTTCTGGTCCGCCTTCACCGCCGTGGCCGCCTGCATCAACGTTCTTGGTCCCGGCTTTGGAGAAGTCGGCAGCAACTTCCAGAGCGTCAGCGATACCGGCAGTTGGACCCTGTTCGGCGCCATGATTCTGGGGCGGCTCGAATACTTCACCGCGCTCGCACTGTTCTTTCCCGGGTTCTGGTCTCGTTAAGCTACGGAAAATCGTCCTTGATTTCTCGGCGTGGGCTAAAACAGCTATTTTTGAACAAGCGCCACTTCAACATCGGCGTTGAGAACAGCCCACCATCGACCACCGTGGTTAGCGTCATAGCCCACAAGAGGTTCGTCCCCACAGTTCGCCTCACGCTCCGGCATCTGTACGAGGTACTCGGGGTTGTACGTCGCCTCAATGACGCAGCTAGCGTCGGCCATAGCGACCCAGTCCCCGTCTTCCGTCTTTACTCCCAGCGTGAGCTGGGCGGGATCCTCACTCTCAGGTGCGTAAAACTGCAGTACATAGACATCTGAAACGGCGGTTGCCAAGTCCCAGCTTTGACTGGCCGTTTCAGGCAATACAACCGGCGCCTTTGCGGAGCCATCGGGCTGACTTCCCGGAAGGCCAGTATCCGCCTCGATATCCTTCGGAGCACCATAGGCACTACTGTAGGTTCCGGTCTGGTTCTGAGTACCACTGACAAGAAGAATATCGCTGACTGTCTCGGAGGTTGCGGGCATCCAGCTCAGCATCACGTGCTCTTTAAGATCGATCGTGGTTTCCGGGACCTCCACCTCTGAGGCATCGTCCATGCTAGGCACTATACGGTTCTCGCCGTTCAGGTTCGGCGTCCACGGCTGACTGAACTGGAACAGATACTGGTACGCCATTCGCATCAGCTCGCTTTGGCTTTGGGCGATACTGAAGCCTTCGGTCCAACTCAAGGTTCTGGTGCGGCTTTCAACCCGATTGAACGTGTCATTCGTACCGTCAATCAGTTCCGCCACGCTGCCATCAGCGGCATAACACTCGTTGGTCCGATACAGTGGGTCGAGGACCATAACCGGGCGTGTACCTTCGGGGATTGTATTGGCGTAAACCAGGCGCTCGCATCGGTCCAGCGTACGAGAAAATCTATCCAGCAAATGCCATTCGGGGTCCGCCAGCTCCTTGGGCCCTTCCTCATTGGCCGTTACTGTGTGCTCGGTAAAATAGGTCTCAAAGTCCACCCGCTTGCCAGTAAAGGTTAACATTCCGGCATTCGCATCAAAGGCTTCGGAGCCATTCGCCATTGTATTCATTTTTTGCTGAACAATAGCTTGCACCAGCTCCCGCTCCCCATAACGAAATTCATAGCCTTTATAAGAGGCGTTACCCGACATGATTTGCGTGTACTGAGGCAGGCGGTAGTTTCTGTTGTTTTTCTCCCACGAACCAGCATCCAGTCCAATGGGCGCCTTCACGACTGAGCGTTGATACATATGCTCATGCCCTTGAACCCAGATGACGTCGTTCTTTGAGAAGAAATCGCGAATGTCATCCCATTGATCCAGCAGGCGATTGGGGCCCGCTACGCCCTCGACAATCTGCTCTCTGGTTTCACCGTACTTTGCACCAATCAGGCCGTCGTGACTCGCGATGACTATGTGATCAACGCTGTCGCGGTGCTCATTGATAACGCCTTTCATCCACTGAAACGCAATCGGGAGGTGGTAGTAACGAAGGGCGATAATAAGAACATTATCTCGAACCACATAATAATCCAGGTACTCGGCGCCACTCATATGCACCGCGTCCTCGGGAATATAGTCCTTCATATTATCGATCCATTCGACGGTGTAAGCGTAGCTATCCTCGTGGTTCCCCATTAGCGGCAGGAACTCGACTCCCGCCTCTCGGTACTTTTCCGCAACGCTTGTCCACTGTTCAAACTCTTTGGTGGTCCCATGATCGGTCAGGTCGCCCACCGCAATAACGATGTCGACATCCATGCTATCAAGCTTGCTGAGCACAGCCTCCATCGGGTGGATAGATACATTGTCGCCACCGCCTTGGGTGTCGGGGAGCAAGCCTACCCGTAATGGCGTTTCTTCAGCCGGCGGGTTACCGCCCGTATCCGAATCCGTTGGTTCCGGAGGCTCTTGATCTTCCCCGGGCGGCGGAGCCGGTTGATTCGGCGTTTCCCCTGAGGGGCTATCACTGCCCCCACAGGACACCAGTAACAGGACCAGGTAGAGCACAATAGAGTAACGCATAGCAGATTTCCTTCAACGACCTAGAAAAGACAAGGACATTAAGGAACCGCTATGACAAATCAGCACCTATTCGATGACGGTTTAATGAATATTATAGGCTGGAAGCAGTTTCGCTAATTTGAACCCGGGCTGGCCATCATCTTTCGATAGTCGGCAGCCAAGCCAATCTTGTCTTTGTCTTGGAGCACTTTCCCCGCCTGTTGAAATACTTCGTGCTCCTCTTCTTCCAGGTGGTGAAAGACCCTGTCTTTGAGTTTTTTGGCCGTCATCAGCCAAGCAGGGGAGGACATGTCAGTCTCGTCCAGCGCTTCGATAAATTCATCAATCTCGTGATGTTCCGCCACACTGTGACGAGACTTTTCCTGAGTCAACTCGTGCTGCATCAAAGGCACGTAGAAATAACGCTCCTCGGCCGCAGCATGGCGCTGAAGCTCATCCCGGGCCTCCCGGTAAAGATCGCGGCGATTTTTGGATTCGCCTTCGGTTTCGCACAGCATGGTCAAAAGGCTGCGCTGTTTTTCGTGGTCCTCTCTCAGGGCTTCGAAAATGGTCATGGTTCTGCTCTCCTCTGGCTAGTATGCGGTGGCGCTGCACTGGCATTTTTCGAGCATAGCCCCTCCAGGCAGCGTCATCAACAGACAGCCGGGCATCGCTCAGGTTTCATTGCGCGAGGGGATACGGACAATCGTTCCGGCGGGATGAGTCTCCCGCCGGAACGCAAAGAGTGCGGAACGGCTACGGTGCGGCGGGCGTGCTGAGCTCCGGCGACGGTCGCCCGAACAGGCCGAGTACGCGCTGGCGAAGCCGAACACCCCCAAAATAGGCGCAGGGCACCAGAAAGAGCGTCACCACGGAGGAAAACAGAACCCCGAACGACAACGCCACCACCATGGGAATCAGGAATTGAGCCTGGAGGCTGCGTTCAAACAGGATCGGCAGCAATCCCACAAAGGTGGTGATCGAGGTCAGCACAATGGGGCGGAAACGGTCCACGCCGGCGTTCATCACGGCTTCCAGCGTGGCCTCGCCCCTGGCCCTGAGGGTATTGATTCGCTCCAGCAAGACCAGGTTGTCATTCACCACCACTCCCGAGCAGGCCAGGAAGCCGAAGCCGGAAAAGAGGCTGAAATCCACCCCCACGATCAGGTGGCCGAGCACCGCCCCGACAAAGCCGAAGGGAACAGCCAGCATGACCAGCAGCGGCTGCGAGAGCGAGCGGAACGCGATCGCAAACAGCGCCAATACCAGAACGAAGACTTTCAGGAAGTTGGACGCAAAATTGTCCCCAAACTCGGCTTGGCTGCGCAACCCGCCATCGGTGGACAAACTGAAACCGACAAACGCCTGTTTCCAGTTCATCAGGTTTTCATCCATCATGGTGCTGACGATTTTATTGGCGTCGTGGCCTTCTTCCACCTCTGCGGTAATCGCAATATTCCGACGGCGGTTGACCCGGCGGATGGTGCTGGCCCCCGGCACCAGCTCGACGTCGGCCACCGCTGCGATGGGGAGCTCACGCCCATCCGGAGTGCGAATGCGAATATGGTCGAGGGTGTCCAGGGTTCGGCGCTCTTCTTCCAGATAGCGCAGCATGACCCGTACATCTTCCTTGGCGCGGGGAATACGCTGAATCTCTTCGCCATAAAACCCTTGGCGCACCTGCCTGGCCACATCGCTCTGGGTGATGCCCAGGGTCTCGGCGTAGGGCTTGAGCGAAACTTCCACTTCAGTGCGTTCGGAGTCGAGATTACTGCGCACATTGAACACGCCCGGGTAGCTGGAAAGCGACTTGACCACTTCATCCACAGCGGCCTGCTGGGTTTCACGTCGATTGTCCAAAAGGTTGAGGTTCAAGGTGATGTCTGGCCCGCTCCCGCTCATGGTGGCGTTCAGGGAGTAACTTTGGGCCTCGGGCAGAGGGCCGATCAACTCTCGCAGTTTGTTTGCAATCGCCTCGGAGCCAACATGGCGGTCTTCATCATTGGTCAAGCCCACAAAGATGGTGGCGCTATTGCCATTAAGGTTGCGGTTGACCTCCCGAATAAATGTATTCCCCCGGTTTTGCTCCAACAACTCCGGGTCCTCAGCCAAGACGTCAACCTGATCGCGAATATGCTGGGCCACCGCCTGGGTCCGGGAGAAAGGGGTACCCTCCGAGAATCCAACATTCACCATCACCATCGGTGAGGGAATTTGCGGAAAGAAGCTGACGTTGATCCACCCGGCCATCACAATCGCGAGGGTAATCGCGAACACGAAGAAGAAGCCGAGAAAGGTGCTGCCCTTGCGGCGCATCATGGCCGCCAGTGCGGGCTGATAACGCTGGGTGGCGAAACGCTCCATACCGTCAGAGAAGCGGTGGCGAATCGCTTCCATTTTCCGGGCCGGATAAAACCGGCTGGGCTTTTCCGGCTTCATGTGCGAAAGGTGGGCGGGCAGTACAAACAATGACTCCATCAGGGAGAAAGCCAGGCACAAAAATACCACCCAGAAAATGGACCGGGTGAAAACCACGATATCTGAAGGGACATCGAGCATGGGCAGAAAGAAAATCATGGTGCTCATGACGGCGAGGAACACCGGCTTGAGAACCGAGTTGGTGCCGCGAACCGCCGCGACGCTGCCAACCTCCCCCCGCTGCTGATGCCGGTACACACTCTCCCCGACGATGATCGCGTCATCCACCACAATGCCCAGCACCATCAGGAAGGCGAACATGGATAGCATATTGATTGACACATCCAGAAACGGCAGCAGCCAGATGGCGCCGGCAAAGGTGGTCGCGATCCCCGCCACTACCCACAACGCCAGCATCGGTCGCAAAAACAGCATCAGGATGATGAAAACCAGTATCAGGCCGCTCAGGGCATTATCCTTGAGCAGGTTAAAGCGGCTGTCGAAAATGCTTTTGGACTCGAAGTTGATTTTCAGTTCCAACCCTTCCGGCAACTGCTTGCGGAATTCCTCCACGTAGCGACGAGCGTTCTCCGTGCCTTCGAACAGAAGGGGGTTATCACTCATTTTGACTTCCATGTTGAGACCGGGTTTGCCGTTCATGGTGAAGTCGATATTCTGCTCGGCAAAGCCGTCATTGATGACCGCCACGTCACGAAGCAGCAGCTGGCCACCGTCGCGGGTGCTGCGCACCACAATCTGAGCGAAATCCTCATAGTCATACGCCTGGGCGCGAGTCTGAATCTGCAGGTCACCGTCTTTGGTGCGAATGGTTCCGGCGGGAACGTTAACGGAAGATTCGCGGATGGCTTCGGCGAGTTCATTGAAACTCAGGTTGTACCGGCGCAGAGCGTCTTCGGACACCTCAATACTGACTTCATCGTTTTTAAGACCGGTAATGACGACTTCGGAAACCCCTTCGAGCAAGGCCATCTCGTCTCTAATCTGGTATCCCAGGTCTTTCAGCTGGCGCCGATCCGCATCGCCGTATAGCGCAATGTACATCAGCGTATCGCGCACCACGAGCTGGTTGATGACCGGACGCTCGGCGGAGGGCGGGAAGGTATTGATCGCATCCACCCGCCCCTTGAGGTCGCTGAGCAGCTCGCGCACATCGAAGCCTTCCGTCACCTCCACATTGACCGAGCCATAACCTTCACGGGATTCGGACGTAATCTGGAAAATACCCGGCAGGTCCGCGATGGCCTCTTCAATGCGCACCACAATCTGCTGCTCCACCTCGCTCGGGGCCGCGCCCGGATAAGCCATGGAGATGAAAATGCGATTGCCTTCGTAAGTCGGGGAGGTTTCCTTCTTGATCACGCTCCAACTGCTGAGGCCACCGACCAGCATGGCCAACATCAGCAGGTTGGCCGCAATCGGGTTGTCGACAAACCATTTGATCAGGGCTCGCATGGGTTACTCTCCCTGACCGTCGTTGCTTGAGGATACTGCGGTTACAACGGCATCGCCGCCGACAGCAGAGACGGGGTCCACGATCGTGCCGGCGGGCGTCAACGACTGCTTCTCGAGCGTGATTCTGGTCAGCTCGGGTAAGTCGGACTGCACCCAGATATGACGCGCGTCTTTGTGCAAGACTGTCACGCGCTGTTCCGCAACCTGGTTGTCTTCATCAAGCACCAACAGCGTGTCGCGCTCAAACAGCGCCTCGCGTGGAAGCTTCACCACACGCTCCAGCTCCCTTCCCTGAATATCGGCTTCCACAAAGAGCCCGGGCAGCAGAGGTGCCCGAGGCTGGCCTTGGGCGTCGGTAGATGCGAAAGGGCGCTGTACCTCCACCACGGCGTAATACAGGCGGGAGTCGGCATCCACAAAAGCGTCCGTGCGAACCAGTTGCCCGTCCCACTGCTGCGCCTGGCCCGCGACACTCCCCCGAATTGTCACCGGCACCGGCGGTCTGGAATCCATGGCGTTCTGAGGCGTCAGCGGCAGATCAATCAGTGCCGCCTGTTGTTCGGTCAGCGGCAGGCGCACTTCCACCACCTCCGCGTCGTAGACTGTGGCCAAGCGGGTACCGGCCGAGACAAACTCACCGATATCCACCTCTTTCTGACGAATCCGGCCGTTGAAGGGAACAGTGATACGGGTTCGTTCAAGGTTCAGGCGTGCGACGTTCAGCGCGCCTCGGGCCGAGGCCAGGCCCGCTTCGGCGGCCGCGACCTGGGGCTTGCGCAGAAACAGGTTGTTGGCGTTTTCCTCCCCCAGGTCCCGCCATTCCCGCTGGGCCTGACGGGCGCGACCCCGCTCCTCCGCAAGGCGCTGCTCAGCTTCGGCCACCCGGGACTGGGCCTCCAGCACCGCCGCCTGGTAATTGCGATCATCAATCTGGAGCAACGGCTGTCCGCTTTGAAAAAAACCACCCTCCACAAAACCGGCATCCACCAGCGTGATGCGGCCGGAGACTTCCGCCACCAGGTCAATCTCGCGTTTGGGCATGACGGTGCCCTGCGCCTGTACCGACAGGCGTAAGGTTTGCGGCTGCATCTGCGTGACGGCAACACTGACGTTGGCGGGTTCCTCCGCCGGTGGGCGCGGCGTGGGTTGGGGCTTGGCCGCGAACAGAACAACGATGGCGCCGATGCCCGCCGCCGTGATGCCTAACGGCAGAATGAACTTCTTCAACATGATCAATTCCCTCGTGAATACGCCTACCCATTCGCGATAGACACAATAGACAAGTAGACGCGTGAACCACGTCATTTGGATTCAGGAAGAGATCAGGGGAGTCTGTCTTTCGCGGTGCGGAACTGCCTGAGACCGTGATATGACCGTATGGCTGCCCGGGATGCCTTCCTTATGCGTTTTTCAATTAGCGATTTACCCCTTCTGTCGCCGGCGATGGAGCTCAGCGAAACCCGAGGCTTATTGTCAGGGCGGTATTATGGCACAGCTGCAACGATCCCGGTAGACAGGGAGCAAGCCAGGGCACTTTCGGGCCCCTTGGGGGTCTCAGACGTCAACCAATAACAACGCACACCGGGAAGGAGTGACACCATGCGCCGAGTAAACCTGCGTTCAATCACATTGACCGTGCTGGCGATAGTATTGGCCGGCCGGGCGGTGGCGGAAAGCCCGGCAGCGCTAATGGAAGCGCTGGAGCGACTGGACACTGCGACTCCGGTCAGCGCCCAACTGGAGTCAGAACTGTGGCGGGCCGAGGGCAAAGGCGAGAACAGGGAAGAAACCACACGAGCGATCACCATCAGCCTCGCCGACACCGCTGAGGGTTTTACCCTGCAGTACGGCCCCGATCTACTCGAACGCCTGGACGAGGAAGCTCAACGGCGGGTGCGCGACCCGGATGCCAAAACCCCGCTAAACGACTTTATCTGGCGATTGGACATGAATCAGTTGCGACCGCTGCTCTCCCCGGCCCAGGCATTGCACCGAAACTTGGAGCGCGCCCGTTTTCGCGAGGCCGCCGCCGATGAATATAATGGCCGGACCGCCACCCGACTGATCTTTGATCGGGACAAATCCGTGGTGCACAAACGCATGCGCCGGTACATCAAGGAGTTTCACTCCACCCTGGAGGTGTGGGTAGCGCCTGACGGCACTCCCTTGGCCAGCCGCCTCAAGCTTGAGGCCAAAGGTAGCATCCTGTTTGTGATTCGCGGAGAGCACCGGGAAGAGGTGGTCAACCACTATCATGTCGAAGACGGCCGCCTTATCATCACCGAACGCGAAGAGTGGCAGAAAACAGACCTGCCCGGCGAGCATCACGAAAGCCGTCTGGAGCAGCGATTGACTCTCGATTAACCGACTGCCGTTAAGCTTTTCTCAATACTGTCACAATGCCCTGCTAGGGTGGCCCGGTTCAAAACCATTCCACAGCCAGGGTAACCCGCAATGTCCAAACCCGATGTTGGCTCGCAGGAAGCGCTGTGCCGAGCGCTGGTTGATGGCAGCAGCCATATCAAGCGCTACTTGTCCCGACACAGCTCCGACGCCACTGAAGTGGCTGACTATTATCAGGAAGCGGTTGTTCGGGTTTTGGAGAAGGCGCGGGAGCAGTCCATCAGAAACCCCGTGGCCTATGCTCTGACTATTGCCAAGAACCTGATGACAGCGCCCTCGAGAACGACCCCATTGACCGATGAAATGGACCCGGAATGCCCCGGCCCAACGCCAGAGCAGCAAGCCGAGAGCGATGAGCGCTTCCGTCAGTTTCAGGCGATTCTACAACGCATGCCGCCCCTTCGCCGCCGGGTGCTGATTCGCCGCCGCCTGCACGGCGAGAGCCGCGAGGCGATCGCCCGCTCTCTCGGTTTAAGCGAGGAAGCGGTGAAGAAACACATCACCCGGGCGATGATTGATCTGCAACAAGCTATTGACCGCAACGACACGGCTTAGCCACATACCATGAGCTCCAAATCGATCAACACACACGCTCCCCGCACGGCGGCCTATGAAGAGGCCGCCGCCTGGCTTGAGCGCCTGTCAGACGGAGAGCTGGACAAAGTCAGCGCCCATCGTTTCAACCGCTGGCTCAACACCGACGACAACCAGGCTCTTTTTGATCGACTGCTTCGTACCTGGTCCGACCCCGCGCTTACCGAGGCCGCCCAGCAGAGCCAGACGCACACCCCGCTGCGCGAGCGCTACCGGGTCGCCTCCCGCGCCTGGCACCGATTCTGGTGGGGCGGGGCCGTCCTCGCCAGCCTGCTATTGGCCGTGTGGCTTGTACCCAGTTTCTACCCCCCCGCAACAGGCCCGGCGGTCACTGTGCAATCCGTGGCGACCGGGGTGGGAGCCCCCAAGGACCTCACTCTGGCTGACGGCTCTTCGGTACACGTGGCGGCTCTGAGCTCGCTGGAGGTGCGCCTGGAAGAGACCCGCCGCCTCGTGGCGCTCAAGCGCGGCGCCGCCTATTTTGCCGTGGCACCGGACAAGCAGCGTCCATTCTCCGTTCAGATGGGGAGGGCATCCGTCACTGCGGTAGGCACGGCCTTCAATATCGATCGCACCGCCAGCGGTATTGATGTCACCGTCCATGAAGGTGCCATTGAAGTGCGAGCCCATCCCGATGCCAAGCCGAGCTTGCTGCGGGCGGGAGAGCGGGTACGGATTACCGAAACAGGGCTTTCGGAGGTACAAGCCGTGGCACTGGCTCAGTTGGTCGATTGGCGCTCGGGCTGGGTCGAAGTCCAGGATGAGACCCTGGCTTTTCTGCTGGAGAAGCTGTCCCGACACAGCCCAACCCCGATCCGCCTCGCGTCTGCTGAGTTGGGTGAGCTGAGAGTGGCCGGACGGTTTCGTCTGCAGGATACGGACACGGCGTTAACCATGCTCAGCCAACTTTACCCACTTAAGGTCGATCACCAGCCAGGACGCATTTGGATCGAACCCGCATCGGACTGATGCCGGGAGGCTGGGTGATGTCTACCGCCCGAGCAGTCCATCGCCTCGTCCTGTGCTTGGGAGTGCTGTGCTCACTCGCCCCCTTCGTGGCCCGGGCGGAGCGCTTTGACATACCGGCCCAGCCTCTCGCTGACGCCCTCTCCGCTTTTTCCCGAGTCACGGAGCGACCGGTCATTTTCAAACCCGACGCCGTTCGGGGCACACGCTCCACAGCACTGCAAGGCGAGTTGTCACTGGAAGAAGCGCTGAATCAGCTGCTGGCCGACACCAGACTCACCGCTCAGGCCACTGGGGACGGCTGGCTGATCCTCCCCCAACCCGCGCCAGCCACGGCAAAGCCCGAAGCCACTCCGACCTTGAACGAGCTCTTGGTCGTCGGACGCTATTCCGATGCATTGGGCCGCGCCTTACAACAGGAACGACAGGCCAGCCGACATCAAGACATCATACTGGCCGAACGAATCGGCGAATTCCCCGCGCTCAATGTGGCGGAGGCGATCAAACGCAGCCCCGGCGTCTCTGTCGTTCGGGATCGGGGAGAAGCGCTGTTCATCAGTATTCGAGGGTTGCCCACACAATTCAACACCCTCACATTAAACGGTGCGCCGATCGCGAGCAACGAGAACACTCGCACTTCCGAACAGTACGGGAGACGCTTTCACTACGATACTTTGCCGGCGGAACTCATTGCCGGTCTGACGGTGAGAAAATCACCCCAGGCCAGCGATACCGAAGGGGCCATCGGCGGCAGTGTGAACCTCGAAACATTCCAACCGCTGGCGCTGGACGCCCCGGCGCTGAATGTCACCACGGCGATAAGCCACTCAGAGTTGGCTGACCGACAAGACCCTCGCGCCTCCCTGATTGGCTCATGGCACAACGCCGAGCAAACGCTGGGTGTTTTACTGGGGGCGAGCTACAGCGAGCGCCATCTACGCCAGGATCGGGCGCTGAACTTTCGGTGGTATTCACTGACGCCGGAGACGACAGATGCAGAAGCACCTCCCGCCAACAGCCTCTCGCCCGGCAGCGTTCGGCCCACACTGGAACTGGAGCACCGTCGACGACTCGGGTTGAACGCCGCCGTGCAGTGGCGGCTGGGGGAGCACACCGAAATCGACCTCAATTCGTTCGCCCTCGGCCAGCGCATCGGCTACCGGGAATACAGCTATAGCGCTGACTACGACCCGACCCAGTTGGACCTCGCAAGCATCGAATGGCGGCGACAGGCTCTCGTTGCCGGGCGCACCGAAACGGGATCATCCCAGATTGGTACCGAGTCCACGGAGCTGACCGACCGCTTTGAGGCACACAGCCTCGCACTGCGGCACACCGGTGGTCCATGGCGATGGCAGGCCCGTCTGACTCAGTCCGATACCCGAAGCTACAATAGCGAGCCAATACGACGAACACGCCTTCGCCGGGAAGACGACGTTTCCTTCGCATTTCGGTATTTTGAAAACGATGCCAACCGGCTACCGTCCATCGATTCGCTGGATGATACGCTCGACACACCGACCCGTTTCCCTGGGCGCCGCCTGGAATGGCGCGAGATCGACTCCGAAGACTCTTACTCCAGTGTCGGGCTAAGCGCCCTTCGACAGTTCGAGAACAGGGCGGTTACCCAGTGGGAGACCGGGCTGCAGTGGCGGGAGCGCCGCCGTGATTATCAGCGACGAGACGCGCTGATCACCGAAGGCATCGATGGGCGCTACTTTCCGCTGGGCCATTTCCAACCATTGCCCGTGGACGACTTCCTCACCCGCGACGCCGGACGCCTTCCCCGTCAATGGTGGGTCCCGGACGAATCAGCTTTCTGGGCGGCGGTGGACACTCAAGCGCTGGCAAAGCGCCCCCCTTCAGCCGAGGACAAACAGAACTCCTACCAGGTTCAGGAAGCCGTCAGTGCCCTTTATTCACAACTCCACTGGGAGCAAGCGCCATGGCGAGGAGACATCGGCCTGCGCTATGCACTCACCCGGCAGCGCACCTTCGGTTATCGCGGCAGAGGGGACTCAGAACCTCCAGATCCGGTCTCCGCCCAGAGCCGCTACGGACACTGGTTGCCCGCCCTCAATATGGCATACCAAGTCTCAACGAACCATCAGTGGCGGTTTGCTCTGGCCCGCACCATGAACCGACCGGACCTTCAAGACCTGGCGCCAAGGCTGACCCTCAACTCCGGGGACGAACATACCGCTGTAGGCGGGAACCCCTTGTTGGCCCCTACCCTGGCCTGGCAGACCAACCTGGCCTGGGAGTGGTACTTCGCTCCGAAGAGCCTTTTCAGCGCCGGGGCATTTTGGACCGATCTTGACGACTTTATTCAAAACGATATTTTGAACATTGAGCTTGATGGAACGCCTTATGAGCTGACCACAAAAAGCAACGGCGCACGAGCCAGAGTTCAAGGCCTGGAATTCGACTTCCAGCACATGCTGCCATTGCCTTCCCCGCTTTCGGGAGAACTGGGTTTACAGGCCAACGTGACGCTCACCGACTCGCGGGCGCACTACCGACTTGATGGTCAAAGCGTCACTGATGACCTTGCCGATGTCTCCGGTCGGACCATAAACCTGGGGCTGGTCTATGAAACCCGGCGATTCGGCGTTCGGGCTCACTACAACTGGCGCGACCGGGTTCTGAAAAACGTGGGCACCGCCACCCTCGCTTCTCATGATAGCAATGCGTTTGGCACGCTCGATGCACAATTCGCCTATCACCTGTCGGACGGTGTGAGCATGACCCTTGAGGGGATCAACCTGACCAACGCAGCGGAGTGGGAGTCCGTCGCCGGCAGCGAGTTTGCGGGCTATACCTACTATGGCCGAACCTTTCTGCTCGGCATGAAAGCCTACTTGCAGTAACGGGCTGGCACCGAGGAGCGGCCGTGAAAGACCGCCCCTTTTTCTTCGGGTTACTGCTCCCGAGCCACCAGTCCGACTCGGTCTATCTCATCGCCCGAACGACCATAGGTGCCGATAAATCCCGAACCGGCGGGTGCGGTTAGCGTTCGGCAGGTTCCCTGGTAGCTTCCTGCCGCCAAGCTTTGGCCCATATTGGTTGTCAAAGACAGATAAAATACCCGGGTATGCCCGTTGTGTTTCGCCTGACAGGCCGTTACCTGCTCAAGATACTCACCCTCGGCCAATGTCATGGCCTGCACCGAACCACCGGTTCCGCCGTGACTGAGCGTCAAGCCATTGCGGTAACCGAAGGCCAACCCGTCTACACGGCTTCCGGCCCGAACGGTGACACTTTGCACGCTCGGGTAACCGTTGTTATGGAGTACCTCCAAGTCGTTGAAGAAACGACCGTGAGGTCCACCCACCGTTTCAGTCAGGCTCAAGCCATTATCAAAGCTTACATCGAACAATGCGGCCACGGGGTCGTGATCTGACAGTGGATCGCCGTTCTCGTCCACAAACTCGGCCGGCACTTGCGCCTGAGCCAAAGACAGCCGCACAGCGGGCGAGCTGCGGAACAGAATTTTATCCACTCGCTCACAGTTACCGCTGTTCGGGTTCGAGCAGTCGGTGAGTGCGGGATCACCACTTTCCGGGTAGTTTTCGCCGCGCGCGGTCGCCACCCACACATCGGTGAAACCCGCCGCAATGAATGCATGCAGTTTGTCGGGGGAGCGGGTATAGCGGGAGTTGGTATCCCCCGCCACAACCACGGCATGGCCAGCGGAAACTGTCTCGATCGCAGCCAGCAACTGCATCAGATTGCTTGCTCGCGCCGCATTGGACTGTGCATCCACGGCCGCATCCGCATGCAGATTGTATACATCGACAACGGCACCGTTATCCAACGTCATTCGTGAAAAGGAGTACCCCTTGGGAGTCAGACAATCGGTGCCGTCATCAAACACACCGTGACAGTCATCCCACTGCACTCGGGTAAAGTCCGTCACATCGGTGAAGGCGAATCGGTTCATGCCATCGCCCAGGGCAATATCGCCCGAGTGCGGTGATTGATAGGAATGGTTCAGCTGGCCAACCAGGTCACTGTGGTAACTGAAATCTTCCTGAACCAGAACGATATCGTAGCCGTTCAACAACGGACTGATTTTTTCGGTATTGGTCGCTGGGCTTGCGGAACTGAACGCATCCGGCAAGCCCGCCACATTGTAAGTAAGAACGCTGAGCGCCTCACCGGCGTCGACGTGGGCGCTGAACGCCAACGCCATAACAACCCCTAAAAAACGATTCACAAAAGATCTCCTATGATAATGGGAAGGTAGTGCAGCGTCTGAAAACCTCAGCAGACATTCATAAGAGTCTTGAAACCGCTTTTAAGGGACAGGGAAACGCATGAACTTTACGTGGCGTTTTTGTGACGAATTATATTCCGGAGCGGACGCCTTCGCTGGGTTCGTGAGTCAAGCACTCGGACGGACCCGATGCCACGGCCCGGTTACCGCCAGGGTGAACCCCGGGCGTTGGATGTTCACAAAAAGCGTGCTGCCATCCGGCGAAAAGCAGGCGCCACAAAACTCGCCCTTATCCGGGTGGGCGTTCATGGCGAGCGTGTAGACACGCCCCTGAGGGGTCATGCCTCGAATGTAATTCACCATGTCCGGTTGGTCAGAGTAACTGTCTTCACAGATAATCAGATCGCCCCAAGGCGCGATGGCCAAATTATCGCAGGACTCCATCAGGGACCGGTCCCGGCTTTCATACATCAGCGTCAGCTCGCCCGGATTTTCCTTTTCCCGGCGGGTGCCTTCGTCGGGGCTCGGCCGGTAGCGCCAGATCTGACCGATGTGTTTGGGCCCACCCCCGGTAGCGGCGAAGAAGATTTCCCGCTGCCCGTCGGTTCGGCGTGCAGAGGCAACCCCCTCACAGCGGGAAAAACGGGCGGCTCCCTCGTCGGCGCCCCGAATACTCAAGTCACCATCGGGAGAGGTCACATCCTCCAGGTCCATCCAGCGACACCGGAAACTCTCGCCAATGGACACCGGGCGAGCGCTCTGGTCACCGACGTCCTCCGGCCAGTTTCGCGTCAGCGCCGAGGGCCAGCCCTCAATCACCAGCGCCTGCAGCCTACCTCCGGCCACCAGCCGCTGGGGCTCATTGGGAAGGAAACGATAAAATAAGGCGTGATCATAATCCTCTGTCATATAGATGACCCCGGATTCACTATCCACAGCCGCCGCCTCATGCGTGAAACGACCCATATCGGTTAAAGGAATGGGGTCGACAAGGCCGGTCGCGGTGGCGGGAACCTCAAACACATAGCCGTGCTCGCGGCCAAAACCTTGCCCCTCACCCACAAGTGTTTCCTCGCAGCTCAACCAGGAACCCCAGGGAGTCGGACCACCGGCACAGTTGCGTGCTGTTCCGATAAGACTCAAGTGAGACCGCTCAAGCGTACCCGTCTGGTGGTCAAACACCAGTGTCGTGGTGCCCCCATTGACGGGCAACCCTGCTTGAAAACGGTCGAACGCTTTTTCTCCGACGTGTTTTCTGGCCCGATTGAGGTCACCGCCAAAGGCGTCCACCTCGGCGCCTAGAGAATCAAGCTCGTGGTTGCGCACCAAAAAGCTTTTGTGTTTCCGCCCGGGGACGGGGAAGGCCGCCATACCGTCCGGCGCGCTGGGCGTGATTAGCCCATCACTCATTCGATCGCCAGTGCGAGACAGAAGGCGATAACTAAAACCGGGCGGTAGGTTTAGCAAACCGGCCGGATCTCTGACCAGCTGCCCAAACGGGTCTACGCCATACTCTGGGTCCACCGCATACACCTGGGATCGAACCCAGGGGCTGGCCAGCCCACCAAATGCCACTGCGGCCGCACTGGCGTTTCGCAAAAAGTGACGTCTTGATACTTTCATCGTTCACCTCAAAATAAAAAGGGCCGCATTCATCCGAATGCGGCCAAAGAGAGGACAGCTCACACAGAGGTCCTAGGAGAGTCTGCTGTCGTTACGGGGCTTCGGTCTAAACTCCCACCGTTAAAATGTTGCCCTGACGCCCAGAGAGAAAGTACGGCCGTAATCGGTGTAGCTCCTGAATTCATCGCCATCTACAAACTCCTGCTGAACTTCACCAGTAATATTGATGCCTTCCAGGTACACCTCCACCGCGTCGTTGAACGCAAAGGAGCTGCTGAAATCCAGGGAGCCGAACTCGTCCTTATTCTCTGTCGAAAGGGAGTTGGTTCCAATCTGGTTCAGAACACCATCACGCCAGCTATAACTGAAACGCAGTGCGAAGGGGCCTTTTTCATAAAAGATCGTCAGGTTGTAGCTGTTTTTGGCCACGTCCTCAAGGTCACCCTCAATGGTCTCGTCCCCGTCTACGTAAGTCGCGTTGGAGTCAGTGTAAGTATAGTTGGCCTGCACCCCGAGACCATCCAGCGGTTCGGGTAAACTTTCGAACACCTGTTGATAGGCCAGCTCCAACCCGGACACGTCGGCATTGGACCCGTTCACCTTAGAGGTCAGGCGATAGACTTCACCGTTGAACGCCAAGTCGGACATTTGCGTCTGAATGAATGTGGAAATATCTTTGTAGAAAAGCCCCGCGGTCAACGCAGTCACCTCGTTCGGGTACCATTCCAACGTGGCGTCGTACTGCCAGGCTTCGAACGGCTCCAGATTCGGATTGCCACCGGTAGCGGTCAAAATGTCTCCGGAGTTGAAGGTCAATCGTGGAGCCATATCCTGCAAATCCGCACGGGTAATGACTTTGGCGGCCGAGAGCCGAGTCGTCACCGAATCGGTGATATCCAGCGCAAGGTTAGCGGAGGGCAGAACGTTGGTGTAGTCACTGGTGAAGCTGACCGGTTGTGCTTCACCATCGACCGACGCGTAGCCACTGGAGGTCTGCTCTGTTTGTGAGACACGCACCCCGACATTGCCCCTCAGGATCATGCCACCGGCTTCAGTATCCAGGTCCAGCATCGCATAGGCCGCGTTGATGCTCTCGTCGATCTGATAGGAGTTGCGAAGATCCCCGTTGGTCAACGGCTCGTCCAGTTGATCGGCGCTGGGGAAATTCTCCCAGAAACGCGTTTCGTCAGGAATCAGCCACTTCTGGGGGAAACTGCCAGAGGCGTCCCCCAGGAAGTCGTCGACGGGGAAGTCCGTAAAATAGCTATCATCAAACGTGACTCCTTCGATCCCTTCGTACAGGCGGATGTCCCGACGGAAATAGTCGCGCGAGCGCTCGCGCAGTTTGACGCCGGCAGCAAAGCCGGTGAAACCGCCCCAGTCAAGATCGCGACGAGCATCAAACTGAACAAACTGCTCTTCATCCTCGGCCCGAATCGTACGCCACTCCAGTCGACGCCCAGGCCACTCTGACGGAGTGTTCAAGTCCGTATTGTTATAGGCAATGCTCGGCACGGATTCGCCATCCACTTTCGGAAAAAGGAACTCAAGCGCAATGCCTTCGGTACGACGAAAGCGGGTGCGGCGAATCGGGTCGGCATCTTCGCTATCGGCGACGGAGCGGAACAGGTCGGCAGACAGTGTCCAGCTATCGAGTAGCCACTCACCGTTGAGACCGACAGCCAGGTTTTCATCATGAATCCCCGAACTTTCTCGACCGATTTGCACTGAGCCGTTTTCGGTGGCGCCACCGACCAGCGCACCATCACGAATAACCGCTGACCCGGGAACCAGCTCATCATAGTTGTAGTCGGCGCTGTAGGTAAACTCGTCATAATTAACGTTCTGATCAACGTAGAGCACGTCCAGGTTAATATCGACATTATCCGCCGGGCGCCACTGAACCGCCGTGCCCAGGCCCAGACGTTCACGATCTTCAAACTCCAGTGTCGGCCGAATGCCTCCAGGGGTAATGATGGCGCCGGTGTCGGCGGATCCATCACCATCGGTACCGACTCCTTCCGGAATTTCGGTCCAGCCGAAATTCAGGGAGCGGTCCTGGCGAACACTTCGCTCGGCGTAGGCACCGGACACCAGAACACCGAAGCTCTTGTCATCATTGGTCCAACTGGCCAGGCCGGAAAGTCTGGGGTCGGTCTGCTCAGCAAGTTCCGAGTGACTGGCCTGGGCTGAAACCGCGACTTTGTCTTCCCCGATATTCAGGGGACGGAAGGTTTTCACGTTGACGGTACCGCCGATGGCGCCTTCGTCCATATCCGCGGTTGGGCTTTTTATGACCTCAACGCTGGACACCAGCTCCGCCGGCAAGGTGTCAAATCGAAACTGCCGGCCAAATTGACCGGAGGTGCGCACGTTTTCATTCACTGCCATTGTTCTGCCGTTGAGCGTTGTGACCTGAAAGTTGGAGCCCAAACCACGCACTCGAACATAAACCCCTTCACCGCGGTCCCGAACAATGGAAACGCCTGTGACTCTCTGAAGCGCTTCGGCAATGTTCTGCGCGGGAAAGTTACCAATGTCTTCCGCGATAATGGCATCAACCACACTGTCGGCGTTGCGCTTGGTATCAATGGCGGACTGTAAGCTTTGCGAAAAGCTGCCCCGGACAACAATCTCTTCCAGCATATCGGTGGAAGCCGCCTCTTGCGCCGAGGCGCCCGCGCTTGCCACACACAGAGCCAGTAGGCTTTTTCTCAAATATGGATGTTTCATGTGTACCCCAATATTGCTTCTAATGGACAGGTGCTGCTAAAAACCGGGCCCGGGTTTTGGCAGTTCTGGCTACCTAGAGACAAAGGGGCTAAAAAGGGGGACACAAAAATATTTATTTTTATCTTTCCGCGTTTTTACGGCCGCCTGTCACGAGTGCGTCATAAACATTTGTTGTCATACGCGGTTCGGCCCCACCCTTCGGTCCATCTGACAACACTTGATTCCCGTGCGTCGCACCCCCATAGTTTCGCTATCACAAGTGACAACGATGGGGATTGAAGTGGCGGACAAATCGACTCACAACCGTTCAAACCGGGGGCTGGACCGCTTGGCCTGGTATCTGGACAGCGCTGTCCGCATCCCCGGCACCCAAGTCCGACTGGGGCTCGACCCGTTAATAGGATTGGTTCCGCTGGTCGGTGACGGCATCAGTGCGTTGCTCTCGTGCTATATTCTCAAAGAGGCAGCGCAGATGGGGGTTCCGCGCTCGGTACTGATACGGATGGGCATCAATGTTGTTCTGGATGCCACGCTGGGCTCCATCCCGCTGATTGGGGATATTTTTGACGTCACTTGGCGGGCCAATCGGCGCAACGTCCAACTCCTTCAGGATTACGAGGCGTCTCCGCGAAAAACCCGAAACCGCAGCCGGTTTTTTGGAGTGATTACGGCACTATTGCTGCTATTGGTAGTCGTAGGGGCAGTGTCACTGGTCATTTGGCTGTTTGGGCTTCTATGGCAAGCGGTGACCGTTCCCTGACATTCTCGACCAGGAGGTTATATGGATTTTCTGCGAGTACTGCTCTCGATTCTTCTACCACCACTGGGGGTCTTCCTTCAGGTCGGCCTTAAGGGCCACTTTTGGCTGAATATTCTGCTGACGCTGGCCGGTTATGTTCCCGGTATTGTCCACGCGGTGTGGATCATCGCCCGACGCTAGGCTAGCTCTCACAGGCGGGTTTATGTACAGCACCAACCTTACAGGTGTCGCCTGTCGTCAACAGCTTTGGGAAACGTCATCCAAGTCGGGCACACGTAAAAAAGGGGCCATTTGGCCCCAGAAAGGAGAATTTTCAGCGGAACGGAGCATCCACCCTCAGAAGGTGGCTCTAAGCGACACGTTCAACCGGCGTTCGGTGAAGAAGAATTTGTCTTTCTGATCCTCCCATCCCAAGTAGCGCGTACGCTGCTCCTCGAGTAGATTGATTCCCTCGAAATTGATGGAGAAGGTATCATCAATGTCATAACTCATGGATAAACTCAGATCATCCGTGGGCGCTTGCCACACGGCGAGCGGCGTACCCCAAACGTCTGCCACCCACTCCAACTGTTTGCTGCGCCAGTTATGAGCCAGGCGTGCGCTGAAGCGTTCGTTTTCGTACCAAACGATAAAGTTGGTTTGATGTTCCGAGTTGCGCCCTTCAGGCAACTTCTGCCCATAGAAGCCGGTTTGTTCGCTTTCACTGGGAGAATAGGTGTAGTTCGCGGTAATACCGAAGTCCTCCCAGAAACCGGGCAGAAATTCCAAGGCCTGTTGATAGCCCACCTCGAACCCTTTGGTCTCACCGCCAGGCACCGAAACCAGCGTACTAGTGCGCACGGAGTCATTTCGGATCACCCCATCCGAATCCGCCAGATCGTCACGGATAATGTAGTCGGTAATCAACGTGGTCTCGTTGTCGCGATAGAACGCTGCTGCACTGAAAAGCCCCCCTCGGCCGAAATACCACTCATAAGACAAGTCCACATTTGTCGTGCGCTGAGGCTCAAGGTTGGGGTTACCGTTCTGACTGGCCGTATCCACGGTGAAAACCCCATCACCATACTCTTCGGTATAGAGTCGCTGCACGGTCAGACCCTGCCCCAGGTTATCCAGGTTGTGCATGGTCATTGCCTTGTTGTAGGCAAACCGCAACAGATGATCCGGAGCCACCGTCACTGCCAAATTGATCGCCGGCAGGAAGTCGTCATAGTCGTTGGGAGTGACATAAGTGCCCACGTTTTTGTTATCCCAACCAGACCCCATCAGGTAGTCTGTTCCGTTATAGGTAAAGGTCGTCTCGCCATCGACCTTTCCTTCGGTAATGTTGGAGGTGGTCTCCAGTTCGGTTTTGATGTACCGAAAACCCACATTACCACGGTAGGGGAATTGGCCCCACTCCCCTTCAAAATTCAGCTGCGCGTAAAGTGTTTGGGTCTTCTCCTCGACCTCATAGGAATTACCCGGGTTGGCATAATCAAAATTATTGGGGAACAGCGTGTTAGTGAAACTACGACCGTCCACCTTTGCCGGGTCAAGGTATAGAATGTCGTTTACCCCAGTGACTCCAGGATAATCCGACTCGGAAACCACATAATCTCGAATCATAGGATCCGAGAATTTGATGTTGTAGTAAGAGGTTTCACCCGTGTTGGGTGCCCCGCCGTCCGCATCTTTCCAACGGATGCCATACGGTTCTCCCGCCTGATTCTCCAGAAGTGCAATATTGATCCAATCATCGTAATCCACATCGCGCGTGCCCAGACGCACCCCAAAATCCACTGAAGTTAGATTAACGACATCCAACTCATAGGAGGCATCGAACCTCAGAACATCCAGAGATGCCTCACCATTCTGGCCGTACAGGTGATTGGAAACCAAACCGTACTGAGATATATCCGCCCCCAGATCAGAGGGCAGATCAAACACGAGACCGTCCCCCACAAACGCCACGCTCCCCACCACGGCGTTGCCTCTCGACTCGCCCTGTTCATTCAAAGCCGGGGTGCCGTCGGAGGCCAGGGCGGGGCTGCCGTGATAACCGCCGACGTTAACGGGCTCCTCCGTGCCATCTGGGTACGTGGAATAGCCGTTATGCTGAGTACCATCGGTGATATAGGCGTCCATCTGAAACGACATGGAATCATTGCTGGCATCGCCATGCACGTATCGAACGGTGGCGGTAAACGCCCCGCCATTGTCGTAGCTCAATTCCAGATTGGTGTTGAGTGACTCGCGTTGATCGAGTTGCTCATTGGAGTTGGGTACCACACGAAGGGCATTAATCTGCCATTCTTGCACGGAGTAAAAGTCGCCATAGCTGGCCCCTTCAGGCGCCTCTCGGCGTTCGCCGAAAACGGGATTGGTCCAGTCGTTCGTCCAGGCCCCGGTAACCGACAAGCCTCTCTGACGACGGCTTTGCTCCATATCCGTATAGAACGCTTCACCCAACAGCGAGATCGCATCGGTCAATTGGAATTGCAGAGAGCCATTGATGCCCAACCGCTTTCTTTGATTGACGCGGTTGGCCGCCGCGAACCCCTGATACTGAATGAAGTTATCCATCTCGCCATTGTTGTTCAGATCTTCCCCTGGCTGTGGCAACGCCCAGCTCTCGTTGGGCATGCCCCACCAACCGGCGTAGTCGCCACCATTGGAACCGGACTGGTCATCGCCCAGCGTAAAGTCCGAGTAGGAGGCGTTGAGCGTATAGCCCCAATCGCCGCCATTAAAACCGGTGAACGCCTGAACGCCATAGTCCTCCTCTTTCGTTCTGGAGCCGGTAGCCAATGTCAGCTCCGTGGAAGTGGTATGGCCTGCGTCGAGATCCAGAGGCCGATGTGTTTTGAGATTAATGGTGCCGGTAAGACCGCCAGTCAGAGTGGTTGCTGTGGGCGACTTCTGTACCTCAACCGCAGAAACCATGGTGGATGGAATATCCGTCAGGTCCGGCTGAACACCGGTAATGTTCCCGGCGGACAGAAACTGCTCGCCATTAAGCATGGTCATCACATTCGCTGAGCCCCGAATGCTCACTCGAGAGCCTTCGCCAGCGGACCGCTCGATTTGCACCCCGGTGACCCGTTGGAGCGAATCAACGATTGTCGAGTCGGGGAGTTTGCCAATGTCCTCCGCGGTGATCACGTCCACAACCGAATTCGCGTCGCGCTTTACGTCGATGGAGCGCTCCAAGGAGCGCCGGATGCCGGTCACCACCACCTGCTCAACACCGGGGGATGCTTCCTCCGCTTGGCTCTGGGCGAATGTAGGAACGCCCAGGGTAACCAGGGTGCCGGTGGCAATAGCGCAGGCTAGGCGGGTTTTTGAAAATCTGGGGTTGGTAGGCATAGTCATCCTCACTGATCAGATCGGGTTTACTGACGGTTATTGTTAGTGTTTGCTGAGTCGAAGTTATCGAACGCCAAGAGAGCCTTGGAGACGTAAACCGTTATTTTTGTAATCGGTTACAATAAATTCTATGCGATCACTTCCTGTAGAGCAAGCATAAATCAGATAAATATGCCTAGAATATTAAAAACAAGCAGAAGGACTAAAAGTGATGTTTTTGGCGACAATCAGCTAAATAAAGCCGACATTCTGGAATTTTAGTGACTTTGACTATAGAAAAGTGACACATTCCGCTCAGATGGCGGTCCAATGCTGGCCGAGTAAGATCGGCTTATATAAGCCCCGCAAAGATACCGATTACACAATGACCTCCTGCCAGGCACGAAAAATACTAAGCCGCCCCAGATCGAGAAGCGAGACAGTTTGGATGAGCCGGCTTTGGATCGATCATCCCGAAAGAAGGTGACCATTAAAAAAGGGGCCCGAAGGGCCCCATCAAGGAGAGTCTTACAGACGGGCCCGCAGGCCGATAGCGATGCGCCGCTCCTGCACGCTGATTGAGCGGAACTGACTTTCGAACTGTGCATAGTTGCGATAGTCCGTTTCGGTCAAGTTTGTGCCCTGCAGGTAGACGGAAATATTGTCGGTGATGTCATAGTTCACCGACGCATCCAGATACCCTGCCGCTTCGCTCCAGTTACCGAGGCTGATCGGCGCTTCGTTGGTGTTCAAACCGACCTGACCCTGGAAGATTTCGCTGCGCCAGTTGTAGGCGATGCGCGAACTCAACCGGTCACCTTGGTACCAGAGAATCAGGTTGGCCTGGTGCTCGGAGTTACCGTTCAGCGGGAAGGTGTTGCCTTCCAGATCTTGCGCACCGGAGTCGTTATCGGAGTAGGTGTAGTTGGCTTCCACACCGGTGTTGCTCCACAGCCCCGGCAGGAACGTCATGGCCTGTTTGTAGCCCACTTCAAACCCTTTCAGATCCGAGGCCGGTACGTTTTTGGTGGTCCAGATGTTGGCCGACCGGCGTACCACGCCATCAGAGTCCGGGTATTGACGCTGCTCCTGCAAGGTCTGAGTCGCACTTTCCACTTCGATCAGGAAAATACCGGCGCCCAGCATACCGCCTTCCCCGAAATACCATTCGGTCGAAGCGTTATAGTTGTTGGCACGCCAGGGTTCGACGTAGGGGTTGCCCTGATCGTTGCCGCCGCCAGGGCTGGTGACCACCTTGTAGCTGTCCCCGTTTTCATCAACCTGATTGCCATCTTCGGTGTACACGCGGTACTCCTGGAACCAGAGGGTTTCGCCCGAGCCGACATTGGTCAGATCATTGCGGGCCATGGTTTCGCTATAGCCAAAACGCACGATCACGTCATCTTTCGGGTAGAAGTTGATGTTGGCGGAGGGCAGCACGTCCGTGAAAGAGGTCTCAGTGGTTTCCTCACCGAGAGTCTTGTACATGATCTGCCAACCTTGAGGCTGCCCCTGAGTCGCGGGGTAACCACCCCCGTAGTAGGTGCCCTCCGCGGGAACCGACCCCTGGTCGTAAACCGCGTTGACCACTTCACGCTCGGTTTCCACAACGCGTACGCCCAGGTTGCCGTCAAACGGCACGCCCCAAAGGCCATCGACGTTATCGAAATTCAGCTGGAAGTAGGCGGAGGCCTCAGTCTCCTCAACCTCGTAGGCCCGGGAAGGGTCATTGAACCGTTGGGCGCCCGGATAGATGACGTTCATGAACCCGTTCAGGTCATCCAGACTTTTGGGATCAAGCGCCGCGACACCAGATTCCCAGCCCTCAAAGGGGCCGAAATCGTTGTAGGCGATCAACATTTCGCGCAGCTCGTCGTGCGGCTCCAGACCCAGCTGTTCGTTACCGGCGAAGTCGCGCCAGTCCGGGTATTGCTGCCATTTGTAGTCGCCCGGCAGTGGCTCAAACCACTTCTCTTCCGGCACATTGGGGTCTTCCCAGGTGGAGTAGTAGCCGGTGGGGGTCATGTAGATAAAGCGGTCATGCTCGACGTCACGACGGCCGTGGCGCACTCCGAAATCCACTGAGTAAAAGCTCGCAAAATCAAACTCGTAGGTGCCATCCGCGCGGAAAACGTCCAGACTGGCGTCCTCTTCGGTGCCATCGGCAAAGGCCTGGAACAGGTTCAGACGTTCGGCGCTGGACAGGTCATCCTCAAACGAAAAGCTCGGATAGTGAGAGCGGTAATCCACGGTCACCCAGAAAGGCTCGACCGGGTCGTCCTGGCCATCGCCGTCTTCATCCACCCAGTACCACTCGGGCGTGCCCTGTTGGAAAGTGGCGTTTTTGTAGGTTTTTTCTGCGTCGCCACGCACGTAACGAACGCTGCCCCGAAAGTCGCCACCGTCGTCGAAAGACAGCTCAATGTTGGTGTTGAGCGCTTCGGTAAAGTTCTGACGGCTGCGGGTGGTTGCCTGAAAATCCGGTGCTTCCACCACGGCCAGTTGAATCGTGTTGATCACCCGTTCGGGGGTTTCACCGGTCGCTGGCAGCACGGCTTCCTGCTGAGTGAGGGTGCCCGGGCGCAGTACATCGTAGGCATCGCTGTTGCTGCCGTTAAACTGGGTTTCCACGCCGCGATCGTATTGATCCATTTTGGTATAGAACACGTCCGCTGTCAGGCGCAGGGCATCGGTAAAGTCGTACTGAACAGACGTCGCTAGGCCCTGACGCTCACGCTCCATGACAAACGCATTCACACCGTAGCCACCCGGCACCAGGTAGCGGTCATTCAGATCGCCGTTGTTGTTCAGGTCCAGCGGGTCGCCGCCCTCGTTGACAAAGCCGAGGCGCACATCTTCCCAGATTTCATAATTGGCGGAATTGGAGTTGGACACAAAACCCGCCAAGGTGAAACCGAAACGGTCGCCATTAAAGCCGACAAAGGCGTTGCCACTGGCGTTGTCCTCTTCGGTGATGGAACCGCGAGAAGCTTCCACCGCGCCCACGGCGGTCCAGCCCTGCTCCAGATCGCGCGGACGTCGGGTTTTCAGGTTCACGACACCGGAAATGCCACCGGCGGGCAGCGCCGCCTGCTGGGATTTATACACATCGACACCGCCGATCATGGGGGCGGGGATGTCCGAGTAGTTGGCGCCGACATTGGTAATGGTCCAGGGACTCAGGAATTGCTCACCATTCAATGTGGTAAGCACTTGGGGCATGCCGCGCACGTTCAGGCTGGTGCCTTCCCCGGCAGTACGCTGGATCTGCACACCGGTCACCCGCTGGAGGGAATCGGCAATGGTGACGTCGGGCAGTTTGCCAATGTCTTCCGCTACGATGGAATCCACCACTACCTTGGAGTTGCGTTTGATGTCCACCGCCGCTTCTTGAGAAGCGCGAATACCGGTGACGACGATTTCCTCCAGTAAGTCGGCACCTTGCTCGGACTGGGCGACCGCACCGAGAGGGGCGGACGCGCAGCTCAGGGCGGCTACCCATACGGACAAGGCACGTTTGTTCACACTCTTTCTTATCATCTCTAACCTCTACTGCGTTGGGGCGGCGACAGGCGCCACTGCTGATTTATCGCTGTTATGGAATCCCATTCTCGGCAAAATTGTAACCGATTACAATTTTACAGATCAAACTGCTTTTAATATTTCATTAAAATCAATGGGTTAGATTAAGTATTGCTGAGGAGAATTGCAGTCTGAAAGGGAATTCACGCTCTATATGTATTCGTTTACAGAGAGAGCCCCCAAAACCCGCCCTGAAAGCGGGTCGGAGTACTTTATCTCAAAGCGTGACTCGGAGCTCAATGTCCTGGCCAGCCGACAGAGGGAGCGCGAGTATCTTCCGCTCCGCATCGTAGGTCGCCTCTGTTCGGGCACCGTTGAGCCACACTTGCGCAGGGGCCTGATCCAGGCGGAGCCGCACAACAGACGGCACTGTCAACGCTGGCGTCTGCAGTGTTACCTCATTCACGGATCGGGTGAGGGTCATGCGTTTCTCCCTATCTCCATCGAGGGCATCCACATAGGTAAATACGGTGTCCTGCCCCGGACGCCCCGGCAGAGCGTGAAGGATTAAACGGCCCTGTTCCAGCGGACCTCGCCAGCGGCGGTCGCTGCCACGATAGATATCCCCGGTGACATAGAGCGAATTGCCCCGAACAAAGACCGGGATGCGGTCGAACTCCGCCGTGACGCTGAGCGTCCGCTTTCCGTCAAAGGCGCGGGTAAGGTCGTAAAAGTCGTACCAATGACCCGCCGGCAGATAGACCGACCGCTGATCGTCCGGGCTCAGCATGGGTGCCACCAGAAACGCCTCGCCAAAGAGGTACTGATCCCACAGGTCGTAGGTGTGTTCGTCATTGGGATAGACGTAAGCCATGGGTTTCATCAGCACGCCGTTGGAGGCCGAGGTATTCGCCAGGGAATAACTGTACGGAATCATGGCCATGCGCTGTTCGGCAGCCTCACGGAAGACCGCCTGCAAACGCTCGGAATAGTGCCAGGGCACGCGGTCTTCCCCCTGCCCGCCGATGCCATCGAGTTTTATTTCAAACATGCCATTCCAGGCCCCCCACTGCAGCCAGCGGGCGTAGAGCTTTTCGTCAATACGACCGTCACCCAGATAGCCGCCGGTGTCCGAGCCCCAGACCGGAAAACCCATAAACCCAACGCGCATGGCATTGGCCAGATTTCCCGCCATGCCCTGCCAGTTAGGGCGCACATCGCCACCCCAGACAGCGCTCAAAAAGGGCTGGGTCCGGTGATAAGCGGCACGGGCGAAGTTGAACTGGTTGTCGCCGTGGGCGCCCCGCAGAAACTGGTCGATCACTTTGGAGTAAAGATAGACATAGGTGTTGCGGGTTTGCGATTCCGGCACCGGCTCGTGCCAGAGGGCGGTCATGGGAAAGTTTTCATCCGCGCGGTCCATTTTATGGCCGCGAATGCCCACGTCGTACTGCAGGGTTTGCAAACGGCGCTCGAATTCCACCAGCGCTTCGGGGTCGGTCAGGTCGATATAGGTCCGGTGATTGGGAAGCAAACCGGGGAAGTCGGTATCGCCGAAAGTCATGGGGCCAACCCAACTCATCACCTCCATGCCATAGTCGCGGTTGATCGTACCGATCCACTCTTCGGGGTCAGCAAAGGCTTCGGTGAAATTCATTTTGGACCATTCGTGCCCGCCGTCACTGTAGGGCCGGTCAACGAAGGTGGCGGTCAGCGGGATACGAAGCGCGCTGAAATGTTCCAGGTCGGAGAGAATTTCCGCTTTTCCGGTGTTGTAGTCCCGCCACACCACCGGCCCTAGAGCCCAGAGGGGAACCGATTTGGGCTCGCCGATCACCTCGTAGTAACGCCGGTGAATGCGTTGCCCTGTCGGGCCATGGATAAGATACCAATCCAACGCGTCGGTCTGGTGGTAAACGTGAGTCAACCCGCTTTGCGCGAACCGATACTCACCTTTGGCGAACGTATCGAAGAAGCTGCCATAGCCGGCGCTGCTGATGTAGAACGCCGAAAAGGCCGAGGCGTAGTTTTCCGCGTAGTCGCGCTCGCCCTGATGATAGACATCCACAGTCACGGTTTCCCCTCGCAAGTCCGGGCTTTTCCGATTGTCCGGGTAGAGCTTTTCGAGCAAGCCAAAATAGTGCTCGTCCCGATCCACCAGATTGATGCCGATGTGGTGGAAGCCTGGGTGGGAGGCCTCAAAGTGAAAGCGGCCGTTCTCTTGCGTCACCATCACACGAAGACGTTCGGGAAAGTCGTGGGTGTAGCCATCTTCTCCCTCCAGCACGACGTCCAGTCGAGCCTGCCCGTCGCTCGAACCGGACGGCTTGACCAGCTCGGTAATCGTGCCTTTGACAAAGTTGAATTCGAACGAGTCGATGGTGGCAAATACTTCGCCCCGGTACTCAATGTCCAGCCCGCGCTCACCCAGTGACAAACGGTAGTCTCCGCTTTGCCAATGGTTTTGATCGCTGGTGGGTCCCTGGGTCGCGCAGGCCCCGAGCAACAATAATGCCAGCAGCCAGAGGCCCAAACCGTGTTGTCTCAAGTGATGCATTGTGTTTGCTCCAGTGCTGTATCGGCCCGTCAATCAGGGAAGAGGGTGTAGCTGCTCGTAACGCACGTTCCAGTCTTCCGGGAAGCCCGGCGCCGGTCTATTCGAGGCGCCTTCCCAGCCCGCTGCCATCATTGCCAGGGCGGTGAGCAGGCCGCCGTTGCCCGGCAGATACAACGTCAGGCGCTCATTCTGATAATTGTGGCCGTTGTTCAGGTACCGGTTTTTCTGCACATCCATCAACAGGGCGTTTACCGCCTGCTCGGGGCGACCGAGGCGAGCGGCGCTCATGGCGACCATGGGGTAATCCCACCCCCAGGTGTGATCCCAGTTCCACGATGCCAGAACCGCGTCCAAGGTATCGCCCATGGCGCTCTCGTCAATCCCCGCGCCAGGCAGCATGCCGTAAGCACCGAGCATGGTCGGGTGGTCACGGCGGTGTTTGGCATCGCCAAAGGTATTCAGGGCGTTTTCCGAGTTCTGGTACAGACCGTTATTCATGGGGTAGGCCGACAGGTTGCCCAGCACCTGGTCCCATTTCGGCTGGCGCTCCAACCCGAGCCGCTCTCGCCACTGCTGGGCCACTCTCAGGCCATAGCGCCAGTAGGCCAGCTCGAAGGTGGGGTTGAAGGCTTCGGAGGGCGGGTAGATTTCCTGCCCGGGAATCAACGGCGGCCCCAGTCGGTACCGTTGCTTGTCCGGCTCCCAGATCGGGTAGTCCGCCATAAAGGCAGCGGTTTCAAACACAATGTTCCGGTAACGCTCGAGCACTTCCGGGTCTTGCCCGTGGTGTTGATACAGCAGTTCAGCGTAGTAGATCGGATGGGGTTGTTGCCAGATCAGAAATACGCCGATGCTCGAGGGACTTTCCCGCCCATCGGGCCCGACCATTTTGGGCCAGCGCGCGCCCTCGTAGCCCTGACGCTGCGCTTTTTCTTGGGCGGCGACCAACGCCGTCTGATACCAGGGAAGGCTTTTCTCAAACAGCTCCGGGCGATCCCAGAGTACGTAGTGCACCCCATGCCACCAGTGCATTTCCAGATGAAACTTGCCGAACCAGCTATTACCGGTCAGCCCGGTTTCTGCGGGCGGGAGTGAGCCGGCGGTCTGAATCGCCGTGAGGTAGCGCGAGAGCACCGCCCGCCGCTCCAGTTCCCGGGCCCGGGGGTCATCGGTGCCGGAGAGGTCCAGGGCGCCCCCGCTTTGCCAAAAGTCTGGCCAGTGCTGGGCGCTGGCCGCCAGCGTCTGCTCGATGTCAGCGGTATCGGCCGCAGGCGGCGCTTCGCTGAACTGCACCGTCAACGCCAACTCGTTCTGGGAAGTCGAGAGCCGGAATTCATGTCGCGCCGGCTGACTGACGGTCGCCTCACCTTCCCAGCTCACTCGCACAAAATACTCAGTGTTATCGAGACGACGACGCAGCAACAGGTACTGCTGCCCCTGCTCGAATACCAGAGTGGAGTGCCGGTCAGGCCGGGACCAGTCCGCCGTTGGTGTTCCCCAGCTCTGAGAGCCGTAGGGAAACGCCAGTTTCACCTGTACCTGCCCGCTGGCCAGCAGCGGCGACTGAATACGGGCGGCCACTTGGTCCAAGGACGGATGCACTACCGTCTGGACTGACACCGGGGTCTGCTCCAGGGCGAACCGGCTGTCGAGTACGCCTCGCCATAGGTCCAACTCCTGGTCAATCTCGGTAAGTTGCTCCGGGCCGACGGCCTCACCGTCGCCCGCCGTCATGGCCAAGCCGATCTGGCCCAGGTGCAAACGGTGGGGGTTGGCCCGCAGCCACTGACCGGCGGGGGATTCCATGTCGGCTGCGTAGGTAACGGGGCGGCCGTCGGTGTCATAGCGCTGAAACGTGTCTGACAGCTCGTACCCCCGGGTATTCGCCTCTGAGTGCCACCCCCAGTGGGACTGGGTGGCGAGCGGAATACCCGATTCGTATTCAGCGGGAAAGGTTTGTAGACCAGTGACATCCGCCGTAAACGCAAACTCGCCATTGCCCAGAGAAAACGGCGACAGCGGATTCAGCGTCTGAACGGATGGATGGTGGCGCGTCACCAAGGCCTGGCGGTCAATGGGCGGCTCGGATTGGGAGCGCTGATGCTGACAGGCCGAGAGCCCGGCCCCCATCCCCAAAGGGATCAGCAGCGCCGCTGCCCAGCCGAGCAGGTACCAGTGCCGACGAATGGACGATTCTGATTGAGAGATCAATGGTCGACTCATAGAGCCCCCGGAGTGGGTCGTTATTATATTATGTCTTATTGACTATAAGAACATATTTTTTGCGCCGGGGAAAGGTGAGCCCAGGAGCTATGGCTCGCGGGGCTCTCTGTGGGCTAGGGCTTGCCCGGCGACTGTACGCCAGCCTGGGTAGCACCAGCAGACTCATTGCCCGATGCCTCGGTGCCAGCGGTTTCAGCACCAGACACTCGCTCCTGCCACTTGCGCACCGTTTCCTCTTCGTACCGAACGGCAGCGCTGGCCACCGAACCGCCCTGCCCGGTTTCCAGCCACCGCCGGATCCGGCCCGCGTCCCCCAGAGGCGTGCGGGTGCCGAAGGAATTCAGCAACACAATGGCGGTGGGCTCACCTTCGATGTCTGCCACCATCACCAGGCAGCGTCCCGCCTCGTTCAGGTACCCCGTCTTGGTCAACGCCACGTCCCAGCGTGAACTGTGCACCAAGGGGTTGGTGTTGCCGTAATAGAGCGAATAGTCCGGGTTGCGGAAATGGACGGTATGACGCCCGTCACCACTCAGGTCTCGCAAGGCTGGATTCGCATAGGCGGCCTGGGCCAGCTTAAGCAGGTCCGACGCCGTGGATACATTGCTCTCGGACAGACCGGAGGAGTCCACAAAATGCGTCTTCGTCATTCCCAGCGCGCTCGCTTTCTCGTTCATCGCATCGATAAACGCATCGTAGCCGTCGGGGTGGTGGCGGGCGAGCAGATAAGCCGCGTAGTTTTCCGAGGACATGACGGCAATCTGCAGCAGATCCCGACGCCGAGCCTCGGAGCCGGGGCGAATACGCGAAAAAGCATTATTGGCCGCCGGGAAGTGGCGCTTTTCGACCGTAAGCCATTCGTCCAGGTCGGCGTCTGACTCCAGAACCACCAAGGCGGTCATCAGCTTGGTGACCGAGGCAATTGGCATCACCCAGTCCCCCCGCTTGGCAAACACTGGCGCCGGGGCATCAATCGGGGCCACCGCCGCTCCAATGGACGCCAGCTGCAAGGAGGAAGGGTCTGGCTCGCTCTGGGCCAGCGAAGGCCCTGCCAACACCGCCAGGGCACAGCTGGCCAAGCGAAGGCCAAGCCGGCGATAGAAGGATGTTCGGCACATAGCCGTCAATCGTTTTGTCATTATTGCGTTCTCGCACTCACACAATGTTCTTCGACAGGTTACCATGATCGGCAATCTGAACCGAATGTCGTTTGCCACTCACCAAACCTACAGGACTGCCCATGTCACGCCGGAAAGTCGAATTCACCAACCGCGCCGGACACACCCTGGCCGGTGCGCTGGAGCTGCCGGAAAGCGGCGCGCCCAAAGCGTTTGCCCTGTTTGCGCACTGTTTTACCTGCGGCAAAGACGTCATTGCCGCCACCCGGATCGCCCGCAGCCTCGCCGACCAGGGCATTGCGGTGTTGCGCTTTGACTTTACCGGCCTCGGGGGCAGTGACGGTGATTTCGCCAACACCACCTTCACGAGCAATGTCTCCGACCTGGAATCCGCCGCCGAGTTTCTTGCCCGTGAGCATCAGGCACCAAAATTGCTGATCGGCCACAGTCTGGGAGGCGCCGCCGCTCTGGTGGCAGCCAAGCATATTGACTCGGTCGAGGCGCTGGTGACCATCGCCGCACCCGCCACCCCCCAGCACGTCGAGCACCTGTTTGCCGATCAGGCCTGTGATATCCGGCGGGACGGACAGGCGGAAGTGAATATCGGCGGACGCCCCTTTGAACTGGGAGCAGACCTGCTGGAGGATCTGAAGCTCTGGCCCGTAGAGAAAACCGTGGGGGATCTGCGCAAACCCATTCTGATTTTTCACTCCCCCGCGGACCAGACCGTCAATGTCAGTGAGGCGGCCAAGATCTATCAGGCCGCCAAGCACCCCAAGAGCTTCGTGTCTCTGGACGATGCCGACCACCTCCTCAGCCGCCGGGAGGATGCCGAGTACGTCGCCCTGACGCTAACGGCTTGGGCCAGTCGTTACCTAAAACTCAACGCCCCCAAGGCAGAGAGCCAGGACCGCCCTTCTGTCGAGCGCGGCGAAGTGTTGATCACCGAAAAGGATACCCGGTTCCTGCGTGGACTCTATACCGCCGATCATCAATGGCAGGCCGACGAGCCCACCGATAAAGGCGGTACTGACCTGGGCCCGACACCCTATGACCTGCTTCTTATGTCGTTGGGCGCCTGCACCTCCATGACGCTGCGCCTGTATGCGAACCATAAGAAGCTGGCGCTTGAAGATATTCAGGTCCACCTCAAACACCGGCGTATTCATGCCGAAGACTGTGCCGATTGCGAATCCAAAGAGGGGATGATCGAGGAGATCGAGCGTCGGATTCACCTTGAGGGGGACCTGACCAGCGAACAGCGTCAGCGGTTACTGGAAATCGCCGACAGATGCCCGGTACACAAAACCCTGGCCCATCCGATCGGAATCCGCACGTGTCTGACGGAGAGTGAGTAACGCCCAGGAAGGAGCGTCGACAAACTTAACAAAGCCCTTCAAGGGTGGCGCCAAAAACTTTCTTTTGACGCTCTAAGCCACTGAACTGAAAGGCTTTTATTTTTTCGGAACGGTTCGTGCATTTATTTTGGCGCTTACCGCCGGTCAGCGGCCTAAAACCTACACCGGTCCCAATATGCCAAAAATTGCACGGGAACTGCTATGAAAACCATCCAAGTATTGCGTCTGGCCATGACAGCCGGTCTGTTGACCCTGGCTGCAGCAGCGACTCAAGCTGCCACTATCAAACTGACTTACCAGAATAACCTGTCGAGCGAAGGCGCCCCGACAGGCAATATCTATGACGGTTGGAGCTCCCAGCGGGTATACGCTGGCGAATTCGACTTCTCCACGTCAGAGAACACCACCGGCATCGCGGAGTGGGACGATGGCTTGAGTGCCTTCTGTGTGCAGATAGATACCACATTGAAGAGCCCCAAGACTTATAACGTCACCAGTGGATTGGGAGCGTTCAGCGCCACTCAAGCCACCTATATTGATCGGCTGTTCTCCAACTACTACGACGAGGCACAAAGCACAGTCCAGTATAGCGCGGCTTTCCAACTGGCCCTCTGGGAAGTGGTTGAAGAATACTCCTGGAAGCCTCTGAACCTGTCTTACCACCACTTTGAAGCAGACTGGTTTGGCGGCGCGAAAGCCACCGCTCAGGGATGGCTGAACAGCCTGACGGACAACAGCCTGGTGACTGGCGTATACGATTTCCACTACCTGGAAAACAGCTATTCTCAGAACCTGCTGACCGTCACCAAGGCCAGCGTCCCGGAGCCGACCTCTCTGCTCCTGTTCGCGACCGGTTTGCTGGCTCTGTTCCGGGTCCGTCGTCGGACGCGTTAAGGGTTGCCCTGAACGAGAAAAGCCGGCTCCCGATGAGCCGGCTTTTTTATGGCGCCAAGGTCCAGGCAAGACAGAGCGTTACGGCTTTATTGCTCGTCTCCGCCCAGCTCCAGGGTATCCACAATCTCAAAATAGGCCCGGCCACTGCCCTGCACCGTCTCCGCCTTCGCGGTTTCTGAAGCCAGGTGAACCTGTTCCAGCAGCATGGCCAAGACCCTCATCTCTTTGTTCATCTTGCCCAGAGCATTTTCCAGGGTGTAGCTCAGCTGGTGAACCCGGGCCAGATCCGCATTGCTGACTTCCCCTTCTAACAGTTGCCGCAGCTCGCGGTTGCCTTCGGCGAAGTTGGCCAGGGCCTGCTCCAGGGTGTCCGCCGGCTTGCCCTTGTAGTGGTCGAGCCTGTCGTCCGCCTGAACAGACAAGGACAGGGTCGCCAGCAGGGGCAGAATCATCAGGGAACGTGTAAACGTCATGGGGTTTCCTCGTGGATTGAAAAGCCTTAAAAAGGGACACGGTTAAATGAGAACCATTTCCATATGATCGCACGCCCCGGCCCCTCAGGCAATCCCCAGAATGGAGTATGGACTGCCTTTACTCGGCGGTTTCAACCCGGTTACGTCCCAGCTGTTTGGCAAGGTACAGCGCCTCATCCGCCCGGTGAAACAGTTGCTCCACGCCTTCGCCGTCTTTCAGCATCGCCACACCAAAGCTGACGGTAATCGATACCGGTGTGCCGAACTGCTCGCCTTCGAGCAATCCCCGCAACTTCTCCGCCAGGTTGGTCGCCTCCGCTCGGCCAGTGTTGGGACAGACAAGCACAAACTCCTCCCCGCCCCAGCGGGCAAAGCCGTCGCTACCCCGCACGTGCTTCTGAACCGTGCTCGCCAGCCCCGAGAGAATCTGATCCCCCACCCCGTGGCCATGGTTATCATTGACAGCCTTGAAGTGGTCCACATCCAGGAAGATCAACGACAAAGGCTCGCCATTGCGGCGAAACGCCAGCAATCCCTGTTTGATGGCCTCCTCTATCCCTTCCCGGTTAAAGGCTCCGGTTAACGGGTCTTTTCTCGCCCGATCCTCCAACGAGCGCCCGCGTCGGTCCAACAGGCGGTTCACCTCCACCAGTTCCCGCTCTCGACGGCTTTTGAGCGTCACCTCCTGCTTGAGCCGCCATATGCGGGCCGATAGGAACCCCAGCGCCACGACCAGCCATGTCGCCATAATGGCGAAATACCACTGTTCGGAAGACAGGGCTTGCCCGACAAGCTCCACCTTAGACAGGCGGAAACGGTGTTCGCCCGCCACCGGTGAGAGACCGGTCTGAATTTCCAGGACCACGATATTGTCGAACTGAGGGTGAGTCAGCTCCGGCGGCAACCGGTTGTGCTGAAACCACCAATTGGCCACGAAGAAATCCTTCATGGAAAAGGACGCGGGGCCATCCCCTTCAGTGCGCTTACGATCGAACTCCACCTGGTTGTACTTGGTACTGTCATTGCGCCCTGGAGTGCTGTAAGCCGGATCATAATTGCGCAAATAGACGCGAATGGTTTCGGTGGGCCCTTCGTAATCCAGCCATAGATGAATCTGGTCGTAACGGCTCAGGTCCAGCCCCCTTTGCCGTCGCAACGGGTCAAAGATCAGTTCAAAACCGCAATAGCTGTATTGCTTGCTTTCTGCGAGGTTGCAGCGCCAGCTAATCGCCTCGGAGTCCAGGATTTCGGATTCGGTGGTGCCTCCGCTTACCGAATCATCGTAAACGGCCACTGATCCGTCACTGGCGTCCAGTGTGAGAGAGGTCTGCAGTATCTGGCGTTCAAAGACAAGGGCTGCCACCGTTAATACAACCAATACCGCAAGTGCCTTTTCCAGCCCAAAGGCGAAACGGCTGTTCGTTGTTTTACTTGTATCGGGGTCCCGATTCATTGCCACTTCTCCTGTATATTTTTCCGACAACCTTATCCTAGTTGTCGGGTTCAGGAAAGTCGAAGTTTACAGCTGATCGATCTCGCGCAAGTAACGCGCTGCCGTCTGCAGCGTCGCCTGACGCTTCTCGAGGCTTTGTCGGTCCCAGTTGGCGTAAACCAGCTTCAGTCTGGCGTTATCCTTGAGGCGCTCGCGGTTTCGATCCAGAAAGTGCCAGTACAGGCTGTTGAAGGGACAGCTGCCCTCGCCGGTCTTTTCCCTGACGCTGTAGACACAGTTCTCACAGTAGTGGCTCATTTTGTGAATGTATTGCCCCGAGGCCGCGTAGGGCTTGCTCCCCATCAGGCCGCCATCGGCATACTGGCTCATGCCGCGAGTGTTGGGCATTTCCACCCATTCCACCGCATCGATATAGATGCCGAGGTACCACTGATCCACCTCGTCCGGGTGCACTCCGGCCAGGAGGGCGAAGTTGCCGGTGACCATCAACCGCTGAATATGGTGAGCGTAGGCGTAATCGAGCGACTGACCGATCGCATGAGCCATGCAGGCCATCCGGGTCTTTCCCGTCCAGTAATAGGACGGCAGCGAACGTTGGGCGCGCAGGTAGTTGCGCCGTCCATAGCCGGGCATGTGCCGCCAGTAAAGCGCCCTGACATATTCCCGCCACCCCAGCACCTGGCGAATAAAGCCCTCGGCCTGTGCCAACGACACTCGATCGGGATGCTCCCGCCAATGGCCCTCCACTGCCCGTATGACCTCCATCGGATGCAGCATTTTGGTATTGAGGCTGAAGGAAAGCCGGCTGTGGTAGAGACTCCAGCCATGGGGGGTCATGGCGTCCTGGTAGCGGCCAAATTGCGGCAGGCTGCGCTCAAGAGAAAGCGCGACAATAACTGCCGACTCTGAGAGCGGCTCAGAGGCCAGAGCAAGGCTTTCGGGTCGGCGTTCCCCATGCTGTTCACCCCGTGTCGATCAAGCATGGCATCAATGTCTGTTACGTCCTGGGCAAACAAAAGCGGTTCGGGCAGGGGTTGGGCACGTGGTAGCGCCTCGCGATTATCGCCATCGAAGTTCCAACGCCCCCCTTCGGGTTTTCCGTTCTCTGTGAGCAACACCTTGTGCTCGCGCCGCAACGCTCGGTAAAAGAACTCCATGCGGTGAGTGGGGTAGCGGTCCCAGGCGTCCTTCGGGGTCACGAAGTGCTCGCTGTCCGCGCACTGGGTGTCTAAGGTGAGGCTTTGACAAAACTCGGCCAGCTGTTGGTCCAACCGGTACTCATCCGGTTGCTGATAGGAAAAGCCATCGGCTTTTTCTTCTTCCAACACGAAGCGTAAGAGCTCGGGCAGGTCCCTGAAGCGGGCGCTGTCGTCGAGTGTAAAGTAACGGACCCGATGACCCGCTTTCGTCAAGGCCCCGGCAAATTGGCGCATGGCGGCCAGAAAGGCCAATAATTTTTGCCGGTGGTGGCGGACGTAATCGGCTTCCTGATGAAGCTCGGCCATGACGAAAACGACCGACGTATCCGCCTGACGGAACCAGGAGTGATGGGCGTTCAACTGATCGCCCAGAATGAGTTTGACCTGCACCATAGTCGTCCCGCATCGTTTCTGTCAGACGGGAGAACGACGATGGAGTGAGTTTGGATCAGAGCGCCAAGCCCATCCGCTCCTGCAAGTACTCCTCTACGGCACGGGGATCGCCCCGAAAGCGGACCCGATCGGACTTTTTATCCAACTGATAGTGATACATGGGATCGTAGTAATCTTCCAGCAGACGCCGTATCCAGACACGATGCAAGTGGGTATTTCCAGCGCGGTGAGCCGCAAGCGCCTGCTCGAGCAACCGGCTCATTTCATCATAGCGCACGCCCCCCAGGCGCTTTCGGATCCGTCCCATGGAAACGCGCAGGTCCTCAGCGAACCGTTCAAAACCCGCTTCTTCCCCCAGATGGGCTTGCCATTCGGCAAGCTTACGCAGAATGTAATTGGTGTAGGTGTGCTCGACCCGTGTTGACAGAGACACCTCCAGCACGACGACAGGAGCACGCTCCATGGCCTCTTTCAGCGGCATCGGCAGTACACAGCGCCCGATCAGATGACTTTCATCCTCCACCAATACCGGCTGTTCGGGCCGGCGGTGATGACAACGCAGCAGGTCTACCGCTACCGAGTTCTCAAAATCGATCTGACTCGGTTGGCCGCCAACGCGCCGGCCGAAGGCGCTGCCCCGGTGATTGGCCCGCCCTTCGAGGTCGATGCTCTGGGGCCAGCGCAGCAGGAAATCGGTTTTGGCCACACCGGTGCGCCCGGCCAGAACCACCATTGGATGAGAAGCGCAGAGGCGTTCCATCTGCTCCAAAAGGAACCAGCGCATGGCCTTGTAGCCACCGGTGATACGCGGGTAATCACAGCCCGCCTCGTAAAGCCACTGCTGGCAGATCTGCGAACGCAGCCCCCCGCGAAAACAGTAGAGGTAGCCGTCCGGGTGGGCCCGGGCGAAATCCATCCAGGCTTCCACGCGTGCCTGTTTGACGCTTCCCTGAACCAGCTCGTGCCCCAGCTCGATCGCCGCAGACTGGCCCTGCTCCTTGTAGCAGGTGCCCACCCGGGCACGCTCCTCATCGGTCATCAACGGCAGGTTGACCGCCCCGGGGAAGGCGCCCTTGGCAAACTCCACCGGCGCCCGGGTATCGATCATCGGAGTGTCCCGAAGAAATATCTCCAGGTAATTGTCAGTTTCAGAGGGGCGCTCAGCCATGGGGGCTCCAGGTCGGCGAGTCGAAATTCTGGCGGAATTATACGGGCTGGGCGCACTGGATTCTACGCCACCCCGGCGCGAGCTAAGGCGCCGAGCGAAACCGGTCGCTCTCCAGGTCATGGCGCTTCATGATCTTGTGAAAGTCGGAGCGGTTACGCCCGGACAGCCTCGCCGCTTCGGTAATATTGCCGCCAGTCATGCGCAGCAGCCTTACGACGTAATCCCGCTCGAACTGCTTCTTCGCTTCTTTGAGAGGCATGAGAGACGGCTCTTCCTGTTCAGGCAAAATTTCGGCCACCAGTGTTTCCGGAATGACCGTGGCGGAAGACAGCGCGACCAGTTGCTCGATTACGTTGGCCAGTTGCCGGATATTGCCCGGCCAGTCGTACTGCAACAGCAACCGCTGACCGCCTGGCGACAGCTGCCGGACGGTATCGCCGGTTCGCTGCGCAATCGTCTGCAGAAGGTGGTGACTGAGCAAGGGGATATCTTCCTTGCGTTCTCGCAGCGGGGGTAACGACAGTTGCGAGACGTTGAGCCGATAGTAAAGATCCTCGCGAAAGGTCTGTTCGGCGATGGCTTGATCCAGGTCCCGGTGCGTGGCGGACAGCACCCGGACGTCGATCGTCCGGTCCGAGGTGGAGCCCAGTGGCCTGACTTTTCGCTCCTGCAGGACACGTAAGAGTTTCACTTGCAGACCAATGGGCATATCCCCGATTTCATCAAGAAACAGGGTGCCCCCATCGGCGGCGATAAACAGCCCGTCCCGGTTTTGAGTGGCACCGGTAAACGCGCCTTTTGTGTGACCGAACAGCTCCGACTCCAGCAGGTCCGCGGGAATAGCGCCGCAGTTCACGGCAATAAACGGCGCCTCGGCCCTGGGGCTGGCCTTATGAACCGCCTGCGCCAACAACTCCTTACCGGTGCCACTATCCCCGCTGATCAGCACATTGATGTCACTGCGGGCCAGCCGCCGGGCTTGCTCCAGGCATTTGAACATGCTTTCGCTGCGAGTGACGATGGCATCGGACCACTGGGCATCGGGCACGGGACCAGTACCGCCCAGCTCAATCGCCTGCTCCAATACCTGCCGCAATTCGCGATTGTCCACCGGCTTGGTGAGAAAAGAGAACAGCCCCTGCTGGGTGGCATCAACCGCTTCCCGAATCGAACCGTGAGCGGTCAGCATGATGACCGGAAGGTTGGGCCAGTGTTGCTGAAGATGATAAAACAGCGTCATGCCATCCATCGGCTCCATGCGCAGGTCCGTGACCACGGCCGCCGCCAACTCGTGCTCCAGGCTCGCAATTGCCTCGCCCCCGCTGGCTGCGGTATTGACCCGGTAACCATGGGCGTTGAGCCGCATACTCAACAATTGCAGTATGCCCGGGTCATCATCCACCAACAAAATCAATGGGTCTGTTGCGGTTTCCGTATTGGTTGCTGTCATGGTTGTGCTCCCTCGCCGACGGAGGCCTCGCCCATCTCGGCTTCAATCGCTCGAATGCCTTGAATCATATCGTCCAGTTTTTTCCGGGTCGCGTTAAGACGCCGCTCAAGCAACCCATAGGATTCGGCTTGGGCGGCAAGCAAGTCCAACAACGCCGCAATGTCCGCCGAGTGCGGCTCCATGTCCCGAGCCTTCACCAGTGAATTGGCCAAAAGCCCGGGCGTTTGATCGGGAGCGCAGGTCGCCAGCATCAGGGTTCGCATTACGGCCTGCCTGGAGGACCGTTCAAGATAACTTTGCACCATCGAATCCCGCTCAGACTCTGGACGAGCGCATTGAACGCGACGAAACTCCAGTAGGGCAATCGCCTCGCCTTGGGGTACAAACGCCGGCTCCGGCCGAGCCTGCAACACCACGGGGCACTCTGGGGCTCCTTTCACCTGAGGCTGTGGCTCCAGAGTGCCATTTTGCATCAACGCGCAACTCATCAGGAACCCTGACAATACGCCGATTGCGCCCTTTCGTATCATGCAACATTCTCCTTATCTGACGACGGGCTCATCGGAAATCGCAACAAAAAGCGACTGCCCTTGTCCGGTCGGGATTCGACCTTCACTTCTCCCCCCAACCGGGCGACGGACTCTTTTACGATGGCCAAGCCAACACCACTACCGTGCACCGACCCGTGTCGACGGACATGGCCTTGCACGAAGGGTTGGAAAATCTTTTCCTGATCGGCGGCATCGATTCCCGGGCCCTCATCTTCGACACAGATCCAGGCCTCGGAATCCTCCATTCCCCAGGAGACACTGACGCGACCGTCATGGGGAGAGTAGTGGTAGGCGTTGGAGAGTAAGTTGGTCAATATCATCTCCAGTAATTGCGGGTCGGCCTTCAGCGTGTCCGGGCGACCCGCGCACTCCCAGATAACGCGGTGACGCCAGTTCTGCTGATCCAGGCGCGCCGTGAGCCGGGCGCACAGTTCAGACACACTGACGGACTGGCGCCGCAAACCGACACTGTGAGTGGTAGTGTTGTAGTTCAACAATTGCTGAATAAGTTCCTGCAGATTGCGAGAGTTTTCCAACAAAATACGAACGACGGACTCCTGTTTGGTGTTGATTGGGCCGGGCACTTCGTCTTTCAATAGAGAGCCCGCTTCGACAATCGCCGACAGCGGGGTTTTGAGCTCATGAGAGACGTGGCGTAAAAAGGCCTGCTTCTGCTGATCTGCGTCACGCAACTGATCCCGCATCCATTCCAGACGCTCTCCCAGCGCCTGGAAGTCCCGGGGCCCCGTCACGGCAATGGGGGTATTCCAATCGCCATGACCGAGGTTTCGAATAGCCCAGGAAAGCCGGCGAATAGGCCGTATCATCTGTAAGAACCCCAGCGCCATTAATGTCAGAGTCAACGGCAGGCTGATTACCCCCATAAGAAACAGCCTTTGCAGAATATCCTGCAGCGCTTTTTCTCCGCGGGTTCTGAGCGCATCGCCATAAGCGGAGACGGCGGAGCCCAAATGCGCCCGGGCCTGACTGAGTTCCTGGAGTGCGTCGGCAAAACCCTGCTCATCCGAGCTTTCCAGTACGGCAGGCTCCAACCCTGCCAGAGAAGCACTCAAGCCCGTCAGGGTGGCTGCCAGTTCATTGTGTTGCGCTTCGGCAACAGGACCGCCTTGCGCGTTGCGCTCCCGCCGCAAAAAATCCCTCAGCTCGCCCACATCCAAGAGAAGACTCTGATATTTCTCCATGTAGGGTTCCAGAAACGTATCGTCGCGCAACAGGCGATATTGTCGGGCGAAACGCTCGAGGTCACGCGCTTCTTCATTAAGCTGGCTGTGCTGCACCCGCAGGCTATCGGAGCGACTGACCAGCTCCCGTTGCAATTGCAATTGCTGATAAAGCGACCAGGAGGCGTAGGCCACCACGACCAGCACCGGCACCATCGTGACCACGGCGATCAGCAACCATTGCTGGGACAGCGACAGCCCTTTGGGTTGAGACATGGGGGAACTCCTCTTCTCCAAGACCTGATTCAACGCCTTTTGCGGCCAATGTTCAAACTGTTGCTGTTTAGCAACACGTCAACCGTCCCTATTCTACTGGGCTCCACGTCATCGAGAGGTAAACCCTGTCGCAATTCAGCAACACGTCCACCTCGCCACGACGAGCAAGCCACCACAAGAAACAACATAACCATTTGATTTTAAAGACTTTTACAATAGTGGCACAACCTTCGCAATATCCTCGATACCAGCGCAACATCAGATCCGCTGGCAAACACATCAACAGGAACGATGAGGTGACATTATGAACATGAAGACTATTTACGCGTTGACGGCTACCGCTCTGCTTTCTTTGGGCTCTCTGTCCGCAGTTGCTCAGGATTGGGGCAACGGCGACACCGACACCGAAACCGGTACCAATGACAGCTCCGCTTTCTCTGTTGTTGACCAGAACGGTGATGGCAGCATCGACAAGGACGAAGCGAAAAATGCAGGCATCAGCGACAGCCGCTTTGAATCCATGGACGCCAACGGAGATGGAACCGTGTCGCAATCGGAATATCAGGGATAGCGCGACTGCACCCGCAGGAACCTTAGGGTGCCCCGGAGCGAGGTGAAAAGGAGTTCATTCTCGACTCCCCTATTTCAAAACGACCGAGCACAGGGACTGTGTTCCCGTCGTGCCTGACACGACTCATTCAAAGACAACCAAAGAGGAACCATCGCATGAAACAGTCTATTGTTTACGGTTTTGCCGGCTTGCTGACACTCACATCGGGAGCCGCGCTGGCACAGTCTTCGGACAATGACGCCCATGCTTACATCGGCGGCAGCTACGGTGGCTTCAAAGCCAGTGGGGGCGAGTTCGACGACGAGAAGGACCTGATTGAAGTCACATTCGGTGGTTTCTTCAACCCCTACCTCGGCCTGGAAGGCAGCGCCACCTATTTTGGTGAATATGGTGGTGACCTGGCGGAAGCCGAGGCTGAAGGTTACGGTCTGGCCCTGGTGGGCCGACTGCCAATGTCTGACAACTGGGGGCTGTATGCCAAAGGCGGTCAGTTTTTCTGGGACGCCAGCATCGACACCCCAGTCGGCAGCGCTGACACCGATGGCAACGATCCGTTCTTTGCCGCGGGCACGGATATCGCGCTCACTTCCAGCCTGAAAATGATTGTCGAGTACAGCCGTTACCAGATCGACACTGAAATCGAAGACTGGGAAGGGGTAGAAGATACCGACCTGGATACTGTAAAAGTGGGCTTGCGCCTGCAGTTCTGATAGCGACTTCACTCCACCCGCTTGCGTTTGCAAGTTGGCCGGCCCACTCCCCGGGGCCGGTTTTTTTATACCTGCCGATTGTCCGATGGCGAACGGTGGCAACTGGAAACCAGTGCTGAAAACAATTGCCGGTGACAGGCCATAAAGGGCAGAAACTCGGGATGCCACTGAACGCCGATCCGAAAGTCGACACTGGCGTCCTCCACCGCCTGGATGATGCCATCATGATCTCGCCCGGAGACGGACAACCCCCGCCCCAACCGGTCGATGGCCTGATTGTGCAGACTGTTGATTTGGCGTTGGGGGCGAATCATCCATTCCGACAACCGACTTCCCGCCTCAACCTCCAGCGTTTTCAGCGGTAGGATGGAGCGACGATGAGAGGTGTTTCGGCGATGCAGGCGCAGGTCTTGCACCAGCGAGCCACCCAGGCAAACATTCAGTAGTTGAGCCCCACGGCAGATTCCAAGAATGGGCCGCGCTTCGGCCAGCGCTTTGTGGATGACCCGCTTTTCCAGCTCGTCACGCTCTGGATCGTACTTGGGCTGTACTTCCGGTTCGGCACCATACAACACCGGTTGAACATCGTGCCCGCCGGTGACAACAACGCCATCAAAGGCAGGCAACGCATCACTGTCGCTCGGGCGTACCTGTATCGGCTGAGCGCCGTAGCGGCGCAGCAAAAGCGCCACCAGCCAGCGAGGCCCCCAAGCCCCTTTTTGCGGGCCGGTCACCGCGATCAGGGGTGCAGCCACTTCGCCTCCAGGTGTTTTACCCAATCTCCGAACCAACGGTCGACCGGATCGTCCAGAAAATCAGAATAGGCCTGACAGCATCCGGCCAGCCGATCCGGGTCCTCTGCCAGCCGCTCCACTTCGACCCAGTCATTCCAGGCCGTCGAGAGGTTCCATTCGGGACGATCAATTTCGCAATCCGGGAGTCGGTAATGGAACGTGGGGCGGGCCTTGACCAAGGCATCTCCGACCACCGCTCGAACACGCGGCTCATCAAGAAAGGCGAAAAGTGGCAACATATCCAACGCGCGGTTTCTCGTGGGGTTGTCTCTGAGGTAATCGTCAATCAGCGCGGCCTGATCCGGCCAGTACGCCACTTCCACCAATCGGCGACAGTAATCGGTCGGATAGGGGTCGATATAGTTCGTGACCTGACGAGACAAGTTGATGTCGGCGCGCGCGTAAAGCCATTCGTAGAGGCAGACGAACGCCTTCAAATAACGGGTAATCGTCGTTGAGTCGCTATCGGGCACCTCCGGGTTGAATTGCATACCAAAGGCGTTTAACAGACTGTCCGAGGTTCCCTTGCAGCCGCAATCCCGCAGACGCTTGATGAGAGATTCCACCTCCCCCAGACGATCCATGGGTAACGGCGGGCTGATCAGCTCCATGGGCACCAGACTCTCCGCTAGCCACTTTAGCGCCTCCTCTGCCGAGTCCCCCAGCTCTCCGGCCAGCGTTCCGGCGTCGCGCTGTTCTCGCCCCAGTTTTTTGAGCAGATCAAAATCAAACTCGACCTGCCACTCCCCGGCCGGATCCCCGGTCAGCACACGCTCGTAGCGACCGCCTCCCGTGCTGACGGTCAACCCGAAGTGCCGCGCCACCTCGGCACTCAACCGGTCCAGCGTCAGGCCGTTCATTTCCAGCTCTACGCCAATGCGTCGGGCCTCACCAGAAGCGGATTTTTGGATGGGGGGCAATCGTAACGTCACTCTTAACCTCTGCAGGGTATGAATACCTACTGCAATCAGTGTAACCACATCTCCCGCCTCTTGCACTTTTTGCACTTGTAAAAAAAAGCGCCACCCTTGTGGGGTGGCGCTTCAGGTTTACCAGGGCGCTTGCCCTGCAGCAAACTTGGATTGGTTAGTAAGTGTAACGCAGACCCAAGTAAACCTCCCTGCCGGTGGTGTTGTATTCACGCACCAAGTTCAGGTCACCCTGAGGACCGGTGGTGTACAACCGCTCGGATTCGTTAGTCATGTTGATACCTTCCAATGTCAACTTCAAGTCGTCAGTGATGTTATAGAAGGCTGACATATCCAGACGGGTCGGACCGGTGGTCGCTTCCTGAGCGTTACCGTTGCTGCCGTTCGGGCTGGTGATGTAATCATCCCGGCCATTCCAGGAGCCACGGATGCCAAAGCGGTCTGTTTCGTAATACAGCGTGAAGTTGTAGCTGCTTTCAGACAGACCCGGCAGGGTGCTGACCACATCCCCAAAACGTGCTTCGGACTCTACGTAAGTGTAGTTCGCAATGGCCCCCATATTGTCGAACGGTGCGGGCAGGAAGGTGAACGTTTGCTGGTAGGCCAACTCGAAACCATCCAACTGTGCCCCATCGCCATTCACCGGCTGGGAAACAAACCAGTCGCTGCCATCAACCGGCACGGAGCTCGGTTCATACAGTGGTGAGTCGGGGTCGTACTCTGGGTAACCCGACACCAGTTGACGCAATTCCGCAGACAGGGGTCCTTCAACTTCGTCACCGATAATGAAGCTTTCGATGTCCTTGTGGAAGACTGTCAAGGCCAGTAGCCCCTGATCGCCAAAGTACCATTCGACACCGAGGTCCACGGCGTTGGCACGGATGGGGTCAAGCTCCGGGTTGCCCCGACTGATATTGCCGTTGACCGGTGTCACACCAGTCACGGTGGGAGACAGGCTGCCCAGACCGGGACGGGTCATATTGCGCGAGATGTTCGCGCGAATCAGCAGGTCTTCCTCAATTTCCCAGACGATATTGGTGGAGGGCAGAATATCAGTATAGTTGTTCTCCCCAGTAATCGGTTCCGGATCTCCGGTGATGGGATCCTCAGCCACCCCTTCAGAGGTCATGAAGGTACGAGCGATACGAAGACCGGTGTTGACCCGCAATGGACGGTTGAACACGTCGGTTTCAAAGTCCATTTCACCATACACACCCATGGTCTCTTCCTGTACGTTCCAGGAAGAGGAGTCGAGAGGTACTGGCGTGAACTGACCCGCGCTGTAGGCTTCAATGGTATTGCCGAAGTCCGCCACCAGCCAGTTGGTCGGGAAGTCACCGGGGGCGTCCAGGCCATCAGCGAAGTCGTCAATGCCCAAGCCACGAATAGTGGTTGTGAGAGAGTCAGACGTGTCAGACGGCGGCGTCAAAGTACCCTCGGTAGGGTCATAACGCAGCGAGTCCACCGTGCGGTCGTTATAGATAAAGCCGGTCTTGAAGGAGGCATCACCCTGGTGCGTTTCCAAATCAACCCGGAAGGTGTTGTTATCTCGCTCAACGACGTCCTTACGAATCACGGGGCCCGTGAACTCGTAATTGTTGTGATCCAGAATATCGAAACCATAACTCATTTCGGCAATATTGGCATTCTCACTGAAGTCAAACGAGAACGTGGAGGGGCTGTTTGCCGTCAGGTTGAACCGGTACTGTTCTTCGTCGTGCTCTGAGGTGGCATTCCCCAACACGAAGCTCAAGGTTGTCTGATCGGATAGGTCGTAATCGGCACTGAATACGGATTGCAGGAAGTCTGTTTCGGAGAATTGACCGCGACTCTCGGAGCGCGGTTGCACACCGCTGAAGCTGCCTGCCACCATGTAGCGGCCACTGGGATCCAGGGTCACGCTATTGGGCGTAATGGTGTCCTGGAGGTTACGGAACTGGGCGAAGTAGTTGTAGGACTCGCGATCGTTTTCCAGCCGAGAACCAACGAAGTCCAAGCTCATTTCCAGACGATCACTCGGACGGAACTGGAACGAGGCTGTCGCGCCAGTCCGGTCCTGAGTGTTGCCGAAATAGTCCATCCGAGGCAGGCGCGGGTGCCACATGTAATCCAGCGGATCGTCACCGGCCTCATATTCTGGGTGGTTCACATCCGGGTTCGGCGTGCCGTTGACCGTAGTGCCACTGGTATCCGCCCAGCCGCGGTCGCCATTGGCAAATGGAGAGGTCCAGCGGACGGTACCGAAACCTTCCTGACGAACCGTACGAGTAGAACTGGCGACAGAGAACAAGACGCCAAAGGTATCGTCCATGAAAGTGTTGCTGACCAACGCCGAAAAGCGGGGATCCTCTTCACCGGAAATATTATCGACGGTCATTTGGGCACTGGCGCTGAGATTCAGACCGGGGTTATCAAAGGGTTTTGCGGTATGCAATTCCACTGTACTGGCCAAACCACCCTCTTCCACAGAAGCGGTGGGAGACTTGTGGATGTCGATACGGTTGAACAGCTCGGAGGCAAAGATATTGAAGTCCATCGAACGGCCGCGATTCACACCACCGGAGGAATCCAGACCGCCGGCACCGCCGGGTACTTCCATGCCATTTAGAGTACTGCGAGTAAAGTCGGGCCCCAGACCCCGAACGGTAATGCTACGGCCCTCGCCACCTTCACGAGTAATCGCCACACCGGGAACCCGCTGCAGGGACTCCGCCAGGTTAAGATCGGGCATTTTACCCATATCTTCCGCGACGATACTTTCAACGTTATTGGCGGACTCGCGCTTTATGTCCAGAGCACGCTCCAAACTTTGGCGAAACCCCGTGACGACCACTTCTTCTAATACAGGTTCTTCCTGAACGGCGGTTTGAGCCTGCGCCGCGCCAGCAACAGCCAGGGCCAACGCAGTCATCGAGGTGTTGGCCAGAAACCGGCGGCCGATGATGTTTTTCATGTAGGACATGATGCCTCCTGAGTTATTATCTCTTACGGTTGTTATCAATCTCTCACTACTGTCATCAGTTTCCCCCGTCTTAATCAGGAGAAAATAAAAGCTTTAACGACCAGCAATCGCTGTCCTATTCAGAATAGACGGAAATAGGACAAACGCCACCATAGCGACAATAAGTAGCCTCTGCGAACGAACACAGATAAGCCAACACGTAAGATTTACAAAGGCACCTTGAAAGCAGGCACACTCAGGGGGGACACAACAGAGTGCTTTTTTGGCAAAGCATCTCCATTGGCAGACAGAACGACACGTGACGTGTTCATTTCTCCCATTCCTCTCTCTCACTCAAACTATCATCACTTATGGTTGTTGCCGGTCGCTTTTTACGATGATCAATGCCTGGAAGCACTGTCTCGCGAAGCTTGTATTAGAATCCAGCGCTTTAATACTTGCATAGGATTTCATATATCTCAACCCTTTTAGGATAATTTTTAGCCGGGGTGTGACAAATCCTTTAAAATGGCACCTGAATCACTTCAGCTGTTCGGAGGCTTATGAAACCGATCCCCAGCACCGACACCCCGGTTTTAAGTACCGGTTACCGACAACGCTTTGGCGCCCTCGGCCGGCTTTACGGGGAGGCGGCGCTTGAACACCTGGCTCACGCCCATATCGCGGTGGTAGGTTTGGGGGGCGTCGGCAGTTGGGCCGCGGAAGCACTGGCCCGCACCGGCATTGGCACTCTCACGCTGATTGAGCTTGATGGGGTCTGTGTCACCAACACCAACCGACAATTGCACGCCCTTGAAGGTTACATTGGCGCCTCAAAAAACCAGGTGGTCAGCGACCGGCTCAGGGCCATCAACCCGGAGCTGACAATCCACAGTGAAGAAGCCTTCCTGACCAGCGACAATGTCGAAACCCTGATCGGGCCACAGCATGATATCGTGATTGACGCTATCGACGCCGCTCACATCAAGGCCCACCTGGTGGCCTACTGCAGCCGCCGGAAAATGCGTCTGATCACAGTGGGCTCATCGGGGGGCAAGCGGGACCCGAGACAGATTGCCTGCAACGACCTGGCGCAAACGACCTATGACCCCATGCTGCGCAAGGTCCGGAACCTGCTTTACCGGCACCACGGTTTTCGCAAGGACGCCAAGCGGCGCTTCCGGGTAGACGCCATTTATTCCCATGAACAGATGCACTTCCCCCAATTGGACGGCAGTGTTTGCACCGGTGATAAAGGCAACCGGGATCCTGACAGCGGCGTCAAGCTCGATTGCGGGGGCGGATTGGGGTCGGTGTTGATGGTGACGGGCAGCTTCGGGTTTGCCGCCGCGGCACAGGCCGTTGAACGATATCTGCAGGATTGTTCAGTGCTGAAACCCAAAAAGTAATTGGGCGTTCGCGGTGGTGATGGCGGCTATTTCTTCAATGGTCACGCCCCGAAGCTCCGCAAGCCCTCGGGCGACGTCCGGCAGGTACTCAGGGCTGTTCCGCTCTCCCTGCCTTCCGCACAGCGGCATGTCCGGCGCGTCGGTTTCCAGCAGGAGCGCCTCAGCCGGAATACGACTGACGGCCTCGCGGGTTTTCTTGGCCCGCTCATACGTTATGGTGCCTCCAACGCCCAAGCGAAATCCCATCTGCCAGTAGGTCTCGGCGATATCGACGCTGCCACTGAAAGCGTGAATCACACCTCCCCGCTCCAGCGGGTACCGTTTCAGCCACCGAATCAGCTCGTTGTGAGCCTTCACGCAGTGCAGCACGATGGGGAGCCGCTGTTCATAAGCGAGCTGCAGGTGCTGCTCCAGCAGTGCCTCCTGCTCCGCCATGGGTGTGTCGATAAACTTGTCCAGACCGCATTCACCCACCGCCAGGCAATGGGAATGAGACAGCGCGCGCCGGCAGGCGTCAAGCCATTCCTTCCCCCGGACCTTGTACTGCCACCAGGGATGGATGCCGGCAGCAAAGTACCAGTCGGGCATGGCCTCGCACAGGCCCTGAGCCCGCGCCCACTGTTCGGGCTCGGTCCCCGGGATCAGGAGCTGACGCACCCCCGCAGACCGACAGCGGGACCAGATGTCCTCTCGATCCTCATCAAAAGCCTCGAAATCAAAATGACAGTGGCTGTCGATCAGCTCTGGGGGCATAGCTCAATCAGCGCCAGCGATAGGCGACCACCGAGTTGGTAAAGAAGGTCGGGATATAGGCGATACCATCGACCGGGTTCCAGCCGAGATCAGCGGTGTTCATTCTCGGGTCACGGGTATCCATCAGGCGGGTAACCTCGCCGTTCTTGACGTGATACACCAGCCCCACCCAACAGGTGACGAGAAACTCGTCGGCACCGATTTTCTCAACCCCATCAATGCCGGATTCAAAACCGGTGGCAACGGTTTCCTGCTGACCGTCGGCGGCCACCTTAAGCAACGTTTTGCCCGCGCCGATATACAGGGTGTCGCCATCGGCATAAAGCCCGTTGGGATCTTCAAGCCCTTCGAGGAACAGTTCCGCGCCAGCACCACGACCGATCTGATGAACCTTGCCGGTGCGAGTATCGGACACATAAACTTCACCGCTGTCATCAATGGCCACATCATTCAGAAAGACCGCGCCTTCGACCGGAATGCGTGCCTGCACCTGCCCGGTTTTCAAACGGATCGCCACCACTTCATCCAGGTCAGCCACGTACAGGGTGTCGCGCAAAATCGCCATGCCTTTGGGCGCATCCAGGCCGGTCACCCAGTCCTGATCCAGAATTTCGCCACTGAGGGATAGCTTGGCAATTCCTCCTTTGCCATCGGCCTTGTTGCCCTCGCCATCAATTTCGGAGACTAACAGGTAGGGCTCGCCTTCCGCCTCGTAGTAAAGAACAGATTCAGGCACTCGCAGCCCTTGCGTTTCCCATTGGCGCTCAAGCCGCTCAGGCGCCTTTGACTGGACCGCGGGCTCAGCCTTTTCTGCCAGAGAAGGCATCGCATTCACAAGCAGGCTGGCACCGACGATGACCGCCGGTAACAGCGCCTGCCAGGGTTGATGATTCTTCCGCCGTTTCTCTCTCATGTTCGACTCCCCTAGGGGTTATTGTGGGGCGGTTCAACCGCCCCGGTTTTCGATCAGATCATCGACGACGGTCGGGTCGGCCAGTGTGGAGGTGTCCCCCAGGCTATCCAATTCATCCGCGGCAATTTTACGCAGAATACGCCGCATGATTTTACCCGAGCGGGTCTTGGGCAGTCCCGGCGCCCACTGGATAATGTCCGGCTTGGCGATGGCGCCGATCTCTTTGACGCAGAGGGCCACCAACTCCTTGCGCAACTCGTCGCTGGGCTCTTCACCGCTCATGAGCGTCACGTAGGCATAAATGCCCTGCCCTTTGATGTCGTGGGGATAACCCACCACGGCCGCTTCGGAGACTTTGGGGTGAAGCACCAGGGCACTCTCCACTTCGGCGGTCCCCATGCGGTGACCGGAGACGTTCAACACATCGTCCACCCGACCGGTGATCCAGTAGTAGCCGTCTTCGTCGCGACGGGCCCCATCACCGGTGAAATAATACCCGGGATAGGTGCTGTAATAGGTATCGATGCAGCGCTGGTGATCCCCGTAGACGGTGCGAAGCTGACTGGGCCAGGGGGCCTTGATCGCCAGGTTGCCGGATCCGGCGCCCTTGATTTCATTACCATCATTGTCCAGCAGCACCGGCTGCACCCCGAAAAACGGCAGGGTGGCCGAGCCGGGCTTGAGGTCCGTGGCGCCCGGCAGCGGCGTCAACATATGGGCACCGGTTTCGGTCTGCCACCAGGTATCCATGATCGGGCAGCGGCTGTTCCCCACCACCTGGTAGTACCACTCCCATGCCTCCGGGTTGATGGGCTCACCCACCGTACCCAGTAGCTTGAGGGACTCGCGCGAGGTCTGGGTCACCCATTTGTCACCCGCTCCCATGAGCGCACGAATGGCCGTGGGTGCGGTATAGAAGGTATTGACCTGGTGCTTGTCCACAACCTGCCAGCAACGGGAGGCGTCCGGATAGGTGGGTACCCCTTCAAACATGACGGTAGTCGCGCCATTGGCCAAAGGCCCGTAAACGATATAGGTGTGGCCGGTCACCCAGCCCACGTCGGCCGTGCACCAGTACACATCCCCTTCCTGGTGGTCGAATACGTACTTGTGGGTCATGGCCGCCTGCAGCAAATAGCCACCGGTGGTGTGCATCACTCCCTTGGGCTTGCCGGTAGAGCCGGAGGTATAGAGGATAAAAAGCGGATCCTCGGCGTCCATCATTTCCGGTTCGCAATGGTCCGGTTGAGTCTCGACGGTGTCGTCGTACCAGATGTCCCGCCCTTCTTTCCAGGCAATGTCGGCGCCGGTGCGCTTCACCACCAGGCAGGTGTGCACGTCGGGGCAGTTATCCAGGGCCTTTTCCGCATTGGTTTTGAGTGGGATACGCTTGCCGCCGCGAACCCCCTCGTCCGCCGTGATCAAGACGCGGCAATCCGCATCGAGAATGCGGTCCTTCAGCGCATCCGGCGAAAAGCCCCCAAAGACCACAGAATGAATCGCACCGACCCGGGCACAGGCCAACATGGCGTAAGTGGCCTCGGGAATCATCGGCATATAAATGCACACCCGATCGCCCTTTTTGACGCCGCGCTCACGCAACAGATTGGCCAGGCGGTTTACTTCGGTGGACAGCTCACGATAGGTGATCATCTGATCTTCAGCGGGGTCATCCCCTTCCCAGATGATGGCCACCTGGTCCGCGCGGGTTTCCAGGTGACGATCAATACAGTTGACACTCACATTGAGCTTGCCGCCTTTGAACCAGGCGATTTGCCCTTTGCGCAGATCGCTCTCGCACACCGTATCCCAGCGTTTGTCCCAGGTCAGGAAGGCCTCGGCCTGCTCCGCCCAGAAACTGTCGGGATCCTCCACCGAGCGCTGATACATTTCACGATACCCTTGAGCATCGATAGCGGCGTGCGCCTTAAAGGCGTCGGGAACAGGGTACAGATGTTGTTCGGACATGAATGGCCTCGCTTGCTGATGTCTATTATCCGATCATTGTTGACGATGTCGCAGAGCTATAGAGGTAAAGCTTAACAGCAGTTCGCAAAATTGGCCACAGACAACGTTGTCAATCAGAGGTAACCATCTCCCGCGAAAGACATTTCTGGTTGCGGATATTTGAAAGGGAGGCAAAGACGAAAGCTCTCCCTCAGCAAGAGCGTCTTGCCCTGGCTGAGGGGGAACTCGATTAAGGTTACGCCACTTGGGTAGGGATGGTATTCGAGGTCCGCTCGACGCGGTTGGATTCATCCAGGTAGACAAGGCGGGGCTTATGGTTCAGCAGCTCCGCCTCACTGTACTGGCCGTAGCTGGCAATAATAACCCGGTCGCCCACCTGAACCTTGCGCGCGGCAGCGCCGTTCATGGAAATGGTGCCCGAGCCCGCCTCGGCGAGAATGACGTAGGTGGTGAACCGCTCGCCATTGTTGACGTTGTAGATGTCGATTTGCTCGAATTCGCGCAAACCCGCCAGCTCCACCAGATCGCGATCAATCGCGCAGGAGCCGTCGTACCAGAGTTCGGCCTGCGTTACCGCGGCCATGTGCAGTTTGCCTTTCAGCAGGGTTGAAAGCATAAGCTTCTCCCGTGTTCGGTGCGGACTTAAGCGTCCAACACAAGGGATACATTGTCAATCAAGCGCGCTCCCCGGGTGTACATGGCACCCAGGATGGTAATCTCGGCATCGTCGTCCGCTGCCGGGTCCAGTGTGTGGCTGTTGCACACGCTGACATAGTCGGGCCTGAAACCCGCCGCCTGAATCTGTTCCTTCGCGGCCGTGGCCAGCGCAAGATAATCCCGCCGACCGCCTTGAATCTGCTCCCGGATCCAACACAGACTCCGGTATAACTGAGACACCGCCGGGCGCTCATCCTCACCAATAAAACTGTTGCGCGAACTGAGCGCCAAACCGTCACTTTCGCGGACAATCTCTCCGGCCCGGATTTCAACGGGAAGGCACAGATCCTCCACCATCCGGCGTATGACGGCCAGTTGCTGAAAGTCTTTGGCGCCAAACACTGCTTCATCGGGCTGAACAATGTTGAACAACTTGGTCACCACGGTGGTGACGCCCTCGAAGTGGCCGGGCCGGCTGGCGCCGCACAGCACATCTGTCATGGAGGGCACGACGACGCGGGTCTGCTCCGCCATACCGTTGGGATAAATCTCCGTCTCGTCCGGGCAGAACAGGTAGTCGCAGCCCACCGCTTCCAGCTTGGCCGTATCGGCCTCCAGGGTTCTGGGGTACTTGTCCCAGTCTTCGTTGAGCCCGAACTGCAGGGGATTGACGAAGATACTGGTCACCACACAGTCACAGTGCACCCGAGCCTGCTTTACCAGCGCCAGGTGCGCATCGTGGAGGTTGCCCATGGTGGGCACAAAGCCGATACGCTTGCCCTGGCGACGCTCATCGGCCAGCGCTTTGCGCAACGACTGGATCTGGTGAAAAACCTGCATGACTGGCTCGTTTCAGCGGCGATGTGGCGTCTTGATCTCAGCGCCCGCGACAAGCCGGACGTTACCATTTTACCCAGAGTGGGGCGGGGATAATACACGCTCGAATCGCCATGTACAATCTTTGTTCAATGGACCCACTTGGCGGCGCCAAACGTTGCTTTTGACGTCAATACTCGTCCTGCTGCATGTATTCAGGCGCCAGGTTCTCAAAGCGCGTGTACTTGCCGATAAAGGCCGCCCGACTGGTACCCACCTCCCCGTTACGCTGCTTGCCGACAATCAGCTCGGCCACCCCCTTATCCGGGCTGTCTTCATTGTAGTATTCATCCCGATAGATGAACAAAATCACGTCGGCATCCTGCTCGATGGAGCCCGACTCCCGCAGGTCCGAGTTCATCGGGCGTTTGTTGGGACGCTGCTCCACCCCCCGGTTGAGCTGGGAAAGAGCGATAACCGGACAGTCGAACTCTTTCGCCATGGCCTTGAGCGAGCGAGAAATTTCCGAGACCTCCTGGGTCCGCCCCTCGCTGGGGCCACTCAGCTGCATCAGCTGCAGGTAGTCCACCATGATCATGCCCGGGTTGCCGTGTTCCCGTGAGATACGACGCACCCGTGCCCGCATCTCCGTGGGAGAGAGGCCCGGGGTATCGTCGATAAACAGGAGCTTGTCTTTAAGCTTGCTGACCGCCGCGGACAGCTTGGGCCAATCCTCTTCGGTGAGCTTGCCGTTACGGATTTTTCCCTGATCAATTCGCCCGATAGACGACATCATCCGCATCACCAGGGAGGCCGAGGGCATCTCCATGCTGAACACCAGAGTGGGACGGGACTGGGTGAAAATGGAAGATTCAACAAAATTCAGCGCGAGCGCGGTCTTACCCATAGAGGGCCGGGCCGCGAGAATGATGAGTTCTCCGGGCTGCCAGCCGGAGGTGCGCTTGTCCAGGTCCTCCAGGCCGGAGCTGACCCCGGTGAGATCGCTGCCGGAGCGAAACAGCTCGTCAATCCGCTGAACGGTGCTTTTCAGCAGTTCGTTCAGCTCGAGCAATCCGCCCTCTTTGGGCCGATCCTCAGCGATTTCCGCCACCCGTTTTTCGGCGATCTGCAGCAGATCATCAGCATCCAACCCCAAGGGGTTATAGCCGGACTTGCTGATTTCCTGAGCGACGCTGATCAGTTGTCGGAGCGTAGAACGCTCCCGCACGATGTTGGCGTAGGCCAGGATATTGGCCGCACTCGGGGTGTTGGCGGCCAGTTCGGTCAGGTAGCCCAAACCACCAACACGTTCAAGCTCGTCGTGACGGTGCAACTCTTCCGAGAGGGTAATGACATCCAGCGGCTGGTTTTCTTCCGACAGCTCACACATCATCTTGAAGATCTGCCGGTGGTCGTCCCGGAAGAAATCTTTTTCGGAGAGCATTTCGCGCACGGCTTCCAGGCGCATGTTCTCCAGCATCAGGCCACCCAATACCGCCTGCTCGGCTTCTACCGAGTGGGGCGGAGGCATTTTGGCCGGAGAGGTTTCCTCCTCCGGCGGTATATCCAGCGGTAAGTCAGACATGGAATCTCATCAGGGGTTGTCACACACAAAAACGGGCACTATCGATTGCTCCCCGAGGGGTCGATAGTGCCCGAATTCGTCAGATTTGTCACCGGCGAGCCACGCGGGCCCGCCCCTGAGGGTGGATTACTCGGCCACCACGCTCAGCTTGACAGTCTGAGTCACCTCGGCGTGCACCTGCACGTCGATTTCGTACTCACCGGTTTCGCGAATCGCGCCCTGGGGCAGCTTCACTTCCGACTTACTGACTTCAACGCCAGCTTTGGTGATCGCTTCGGCGATGTCACGCGTGCCGACGGAACCGAACAGCTTGCCTTCGTCCCCGGCATTGGCAGCGATGGTGACGCTGACTTCGGCCAGCTTGGCAGCGCGACCTTCCGCTCCACTCAACTTCTCGGCGGCAGCCGCTTCGAGCTCGGCGCGGCGCGCTTCAAATTCCTTCACGTTTTCCGGTGTCGCCGGAATCGCTTTGCCCTGCGGCAGCAGGAAGTTGCGGCCGAAGCCGGCTTTAACGGCAACCTGGTCACCAATGCCACCAAGCTTGCCCACTTTCTCAAGCAGAATAACGTCCATCTCGTATACCCTCTAAGTTGTATGATCCGGCGAGCGAAGCGCGGGCCGTCAGGCCCGGGGTTTTGCCCGCTCGCGAAAATTCAGCCATGTATCCAGAAATGCGAACAGCACCAACAGATGCGCTACAAGGCCCAGTAAAAACAGGGCACCATAAAACAACACCAACCACTGTGTGCCCCAGCCTCTTATTGCCGCGAGACCGTGCACCACGGCAACCCCCTGAAACAGCAGGGGCAGCGCAAACAGCCAGAACCAGAGCGTGTAGTCCAGGTTCTGAAAGAGGCAGTACATCGCTGCGGCCATGCACACCGCCGCCTGCGCCGGATGGAGCTTCAAGGCCCTGAATTCAGCGCCGAAGCCACCGGGGTTCACCACCAGCGACTGCCACCAGCGCCCGAGTATCAGGCCCAGCGCTGAGGGAAATGCCATACTGCAGGCAACTACCCCCACCGCAAAGGTGATACCGATTGCCGGCACGTCACCCTCTGGGCCTCTCATTTCGCTCCAGGCCTGCTCAAACCAGCCTTGCACTGCCTGAACGCTCTCCGGCAATGCCACGGCCAACAACAACGAGAACAAGCTCGCCAGCGCCACCAACGCCATCAGGCAGGTGGGCCAGCCGCTCCCGCGCCGCAGCAGCAGGGCGGCCATAAAAGTCAGGGCCGTGCCGCCCATCACCATCAGAGCCATCGCCGGAGCGATCTGGCTGATCCCGAGCAATAACAACGCCGGGAGCAAGCCCCAGAGTAGAATCAGCAGCCCGTTGTTTGCTCCCGCGCGCAAGGTGACCAACGCCACCGCGGCGGGAGTGAGCAGTGGTATCCAGTTTCCGATCAGGGCAACCACTGCAGCCTGCAGACGACCGCGCAATATGAACTCAGCCAGCGCCCGCAAGTTCGCACTCCTTCAACAACCGATAAAACGCCGCGTCTTACTCGTGGCTATCGGTGTACGGAATCAGAGCCAGGTAGCGAGCGCGCTTGATCGCTGAGGACAGCTGGCGCTGATACTTGGCCTTGGTACCGGTAATACGGCTGGGTACAATCTTGCCGGTTTCGGTGATGTACGCCTTCAGTGTTTCCAGATCTTTGTAATCAATGTGCTTCACGCCTTCGGCGGTGAAACGGCAAAACTTGCGACGACGGAAAAAACGTGCCATCTCTTATTCCCCTTCTTTCTCGGTTGCGGCTTCAGACTTCTCGTCAGACGAGTTGTCATCGTCCGAGGAAGCGTTATCACCCTCTTCGCGGCGCGCCGGGCGAGTCTGCTTGGAGGTGCGCTCGCGGGCATCTTTGTCCGCTTTCAGGATGGGAGAATCTTCGGTGATGGCTTCGTCTTCGCGAATCACGAGGTTACGCAGGACGGCATCGTTGTAACGGAAGTTGGTGGTCAACTCTTCCAGCGCCTCATCGGTGCACTCGACGTTCATGAGTACATAGTGAGCCTTGTGGATTTTGTTGATGGAGTAAGCCATCTGACGGCGACCCCAGTCTTCCAGACGGTGGACCTGGCCACCGGTGTTTTTGACGCTGGCGGTATAGCGCTCGATCATACCGGGCACTTGCTCGCTCTGGTCAGGATGGACCATAAAGACAATTTCGTAATGACGCATTGTTGCTCCTTACGGGTGAAAGCTTCCCCCGATAACCATCGGAGTGAAGCAAGGAGTGGCACGGGCCAAAAGGCCCGGGCCGGTTAGGGGCGGCTATTCTAGGGAGTTTGCAGGGGGGTTGCAAGCACAGCTGCGCACTTTTTGCACAGCCCTTCAGCGGCCATAGACCGGGAACTTGCCACAAACATCCAGCACCTTGCCTTTGACTTCGTCAATCACGGCGTCGGCACTGCCCGCCTCCAGGGCATCCAGAATGTCACACATCCAGCCCGCCAATTGCTTGCACTCCTCTTCGCGGAAGCCGCGAGTGGTGATGGCCGGGGTGCCGACACGCAGGCCAGAGGTGATGAAAGGAGAGCGCGGATCGTTGGGCACGGCATTCTTGTTGACAGTAATATTGGCCCGGCCCAACGCCTCATCGGCGTCTTTACCGGTGTATTCCTTACCGATCAGGTCCACCAGCATAAGATGGTTTTCGGTGCCACCCGAAACGATCTTGATACCGCGCTCAATGAATGTGGAAGCCATTGCCTTGGCGTTTTTCACAACCTGCTGCTGGTACTCTTTATAGGCGGGGCTCATTGCCTCTTTGAAACTGATGGCCTTGGCGGCAATCACGTGCATCAAGGGGCCGCCCTGACCGCCGGGGAATACCGCGGAATTGAGCTTCTTCTCAATCTCTTCATTGGCCTTGGCCAGGATGATCCCACCCCGAGGCCCGCGAAGCGTTTTATGGGTTGTGGAGGTGGTGACATCGGCAATCTGCACCGGGCTCGGGTAGACCCCGGCCGCAACCAGACCGGCCACGTGGGCCATATCGACCAGCAAGTAAGCGCCCACTTCGTCAGCGATGTCCCGGAATTTCTGCCAATCGACGATCTGGGAGTAGGCGGAAAAACCGGCCACGATCATGCGCGGCTTGTGCTCACGGGCCAGCCGGGCGATTTCTTCATAGTCCAGCTCGCCGGTTTCAAGGTTCAGACCATACTGAACGGCATTGTAGACTTTGCCCGAGAAGTTAGGCTTGGCGCCGTGGGTCAGGTGCCCACCGGCATCCAGGCTCATACCCAGAATAGTGTCGCCCGGCTTACACAGCGCCGCGTACACGGCGGAATTGGCCTGGGAGCCGGAGTGGGGCTGAACATTGGCATAGTCGGCGCCGAACAACGCCTTGGCCCGCTCAATCGCCAGCTGCTCGCTTTGGTCCACATACTCACAGCCACCGTAGTAGCGCTTGCCCGGGTAACCTTCAGCGTACTTGTTGGTCAGTTTGGTGCCCTGGGCGGCCATCACCAACGGGCTGGTGTAGTTCTCCGAGGCAATCAGCTCAATATGCTCTTCCTGGCGACGGCTTTCATTCTGGATGGAACCCCAGATTTCGGGGTCAAAATCGGCAATCGTCTGAGTTTTGTCAAACATGAACACATCCTGAGAAGGGCGACAGGCCAGGCAACAGCCCGCCGGAAGTTAAAAATGGAGCAGAATTGTACACCAATCGACCAGCGCCCTTCCAAGAAAATTCCTCACCTGCAACCGGAGCGTCATTCATTTTGTGGCGTTCAACCCCGCTGCTGACTTGACCGGCCCTCGAGACCATGCAACAAACACCAACCTCTGGCGCGCATGCCGTTAGCCCCCCGCCGCGCGCTGGTGGCGGTGAACTGAACCGGACCGAGACTATCGGGTCCAACCGCTATCCGGCAATATTCAGCTTTGGTTAAGCCGTCCGAGGCTATAAAGGGGGTGTACGCTCGGCGAACGAGCGCCACTTCCGGGAGGACACCCCATGAAGACAAACGCAGTCACACAAGCCATCGGCGCCACTCTGCTCTTGTTGCTGAGCCTTGGCTGCCTGGCCGACGACGACTATTACAGCCAGGCCGAGCTGAACCAGCTACTCGCCCCGATCGCCCTCTACCCCGACACCGTTCTGTCTCACGTTCTGATTGCCAGCACCTACCCACTGGAAGTGGTTCAGGCCCACCGCTGGGCGGAACGTCACCCCGACCAGGACGGCGGCGCGGCCGTGAGCGCGGTCGACAATGAACCCTGGGACCCCAGCGTGAAAGCGCTGGTCGCGTTTCCTCACCTGCTCGAGCGTATGAGCGATGACCTGGACTGGACCCAGCGCCTGGGGGATGCTTTCCTTCAGGATGAGGAAAACGTGCTGGCCAGCGTTCAGGACCTGCGCCAGAGAGCTTACGAGTCCGGGCACCTGAAAACCACGGAACACCAGCAGGTCGTGGTCGAGCAGAAAACCATTATTGTGGAGCCACGGGTCTCGGAGGTCATTTACATTCCCTACTATGACACCCGTGTCGTCTACGGCCCTTGGCGCTGGCACCACCACCCCCCAACGGTTTGGCATCGCCCTTCCCGGGGCTACTGGCATGGCGGCATATTCTGGAGTTTCGGAACCCGGATTGACCATCACGGTTTTTACTTCAGCGGCTTTCAGTGGAGCAACCACCACACGGTGGTCATCGACGTCCACCACGGCCACCAACGTCCGCGCTTTCACTCCAGCCGCAGCGTCGTGCGCTACAAAAAAGCCAAGCGCTGGCACCACAATCCCACCCACCGCCGCGGCGTAGAGTATCGGCACACCAACGTGCGCCACAAATACACCACCCCCGCCCGGGCCCATCGAGCTCAACCGGGCCTGGCCACCGAACGACATCACCGGGCTGCCACCCTGCAACATCGGCTGCACACCCAACCCGAACGCCGCGCGAACGAGCGGGAGCTACCTCGACTGGAGCGGCAGGACAACTACAAAGCACCGTTGAATGCACGCCGGGAAAACCGGGATGACGGAAACCGAACGGAGCAACACAGGGCACAACGACAGGAAACCAACCACGCCAAGGAACAACGCCACACGACCCGGACCGATCGTCACTCCCGAGTGGAACGGCAGGAGCCGAGAGACAGCGCCCGGGAGCGCCAGTACCGCCAACCGGAACGCAGCCAGCAGAGTTTTCAGAGAAGCACAAGGGAACGGGTGGACGCGGCTCGTAACAGTCGAAGCATCACGGATCGCGCGCGGGAACGCTAGAAGAGGCCTTCGTCTCGAGGCAGCTCCGGACGCTTTTCGCCGCGACCCGCTTGGCTCCTGCCTCAGGCCGCTACCGGCTCGGCCTGCAGGCAGATGGCGCCACGGTAGCTCTGATCCGCTGAACCGTACACCAGGTGGGTATCGTCTCCCGGCAGATGCAGGGCCGTCTGACTCGCCAATCCAATCAGCACGGCGCCGGTCGCGGCGCCAATGTCTCCGTAAAACTCCGCCGGGTGATGCACTTTCGGGTCGCTGAAGTTTTGGTGGTTCCGGGTCATGGCGACGCCCAACTCCTTTCCCCAAAAACGTTCGCCATTCGCGCTACTGTATATGTTCTTGATGGTCTTGCCCGCAAAACGCCCCGCAATCGCCTGCTTGAACGCCTGGTCCAACCCCTCACCGCGATAGGGCTTTTCACTGAACCAGTGTCCCGTCTCATAGCCGAAACCCGGTTCCGATAATGCAATCCGTCGGCCCCGATGCTGAAGCGCCTGCGCCGGATCAGAGGTCAACCACAAAAAGCCCGAGGCCTCTCCAGGGGCAAACGCATCGCTGCCCGAGTGGGGCGCCAGGTTCTGCGCCGACAGACGCTTTTGACCATCCAGTAGTTTCAACAGCGGTGAAAACTGATAACTGTCCGCCCCTCCCACCAGAACATTGGTGTGACCCACATCGTACGCATAGTGGAACGCCAGCTTGATCGCCTCGATCGCTGCGGGCCGTCCTATACTGACACTCCGGCTTTTACCCGCGGCGATGGGCAAATGCTCCAGCTGCTCAAACAATGCGCGGGAAAAGCCTTTGCTGATTTGAGAGTCGATTCCGGGATAGGATTCCGGACCGGCGAACAACACCGGTACCGGCACTGAGCCGGCATAAGCTTGAAGAGCCTGGGTGGCCGCCACGCGAGACATGGCCAGCATGCGCTTTTCACGCAGAGACAGCGACGGATAAGCACTGAGATAATGCGGCAGGTCCGGCAGAGCCTGATCGGGAACCAGCGCCTGAATAATCAGTTTTCGATCGCCGGTGAAATACCCACTGGTCGCGTAGCGACTGACCTGCGCTCCGGTTGCCGCCCATACCATTTCGGTCGACCCACCAATGGCGGTAATCATCCCGCTTCCCGCGAGATAAAGCACCCGCTCTGAACTCATAGAACCTCCTGACGTTGCTCGAGACTGGGGAGAGGACATGCCGGTTCAAGCAACGCCCACTCCAGGCCGGCGGCCCGGCGTTGACGCTGATAACCATTTTGAAACACCCCGCGAGCGTGTTCCGCCGACACAGGGCGGCCGAGTAAATAGCGTTGTCCCCCCTCAAACCGGTGTTTGACGGTTTGCCAGAGCATCGTGACTTTTTCAGAGTTGGGCCAAGGCAAGTGCTCATCCTCGTCGGGAGAGGGGACCGGCGTATCCGGCTCGTCCTCGGAGGCGTCGCGCGGGAGTTGAGGCAGCCGGTGGCAGAGCTCCTGATCCTCGAGATGGATGCCGGTAATCTGATAGAAGGCTTCCCCGGCCAACCGGGCGAGCTCGGCACTCTTCATGCAGCCCAGCAGCCACGGAATGGCTTCCGGATCACCGAGCGCCGCCGACGCTTTTATCGCCAGGCGGGGGCCCTCGGATACATCCGCTTTCTGATGCACGATTGAAATCCAGCGCTTGGCCTCGGCGGTGGGTAGAACCCGGGCACCCAGATCCAGCGCCGCGAGTTGGAACCTACCCGGCTCAAGCGCCAGTGGTGTCAGCCCAAGCGCTGCCCGCCGGTCCCCCAAAAGGATCGCCGCCTCATGAGCAGCGAAAAGCACGGCAGACTGTTCTGCCTCACGTGCTTCGGCAATAAACGGCGACAGATCGCGCCGTTTGAAAACACCGGCGGCCTTCACCGCCTCCGCGTAGAGGGTCTCGTTCGCGCGGCAATCCTCTCGTCTTAATATTCGGGTCAAGTAATCGCAGGGGTCCTCACCACGAGCAATGCACGCCGACAGCGCCAGCCGTTTGTGAGCAAGTTCTTTACTGGTGAGAAACCGCTTGAGCCACTCATGACAATACCGTCCGGGCATCCACGCCAATGCGGAAACCAGTGCCGAGACCCCTGTCGGCGTATCCGTGGCCGCTTCCACCGCCCGCTGGATTCGATTCACATCCAGGCTTTGAAACGCTACCACCGAAGCGGTAAACACCTCTCCCGGCTCATTCTGCAGCAGTGCTTTTTGACACGATCGCCACGCCGACTCGGGCGCCATGGACAGCGCCAGAAGCTGACCGTCGATCCGGCTTTCCAACTCAGCCAGATCATGGGGGGAATAGTGTGGCTGGGACAGAGCCCGGGAGCGCAGCAGCCAGAGAAAGGCGCTCTCATCGACGTAGTCGTCGAACTGAGACTCAAAGCCCAGGTCAGGTGCGCTGATATGTTTAATCGCCGCCGTCATGTCCGCCTAACCCATGATGTTTTTCTTGTTGTGATATAAAGGATCGCCCATGCGGCAGACGTTCTTACCTTCCATTTTCACATCAAAAGAATACATCATGTACTCGCACTCGGCCTTGTGCTTACCGCTGATAATGCCCTTTTTTACGCCGGCCTCGTCGCCACTGCTTTTGCTGTACACCGCGCCTTTTACCATCGGCATTTCACCATCCACTTTGACGGATTTCGGCCCTTTTGAGGTATCGGAGGATTGACCAATATTGGGATAGGGTATGGGAATGATCGAAGAGCCCACAGGGGTCTTACAGACATCGGGAAAAACGGTACTCATACCGCCGCTGCCTTTGTGAGCGATACCGCGTCCGTTGGCGAAGGTCGTCTGTGCCATATACCTGATCCTTATGTATTAACTACCTGCAAGGCGCTGCGCCTTCAGGACATTCGCCCCAAAGCCACCTGAACCGATTCGATATCCAGTACTTTTTTAGGGCACTGCATTTGAGCGCGCCAGGTGATCGCCAACCGACGCTGTTCGGGCTCAAGAAGGAGCGTCTCTAATCGAGGCTCCAACGCGGAGACGCTTCCACGCCGCGAGGCTTTCACCGACAGAGTCACCCTCGGGAGATGACCCTGCCAAAGACCTTCCGGATGCATTCCACCCAATGAGAACGGCTCCCCGCCCTCCATCCAGCCCGGGTAAATAAGCCCCGGAGCCGCCACATTAAAAAAGCGCCGGGAAAAATCCTCCGGCGCAAAAGGAGCGCGCGTCTGACGCCACTGTTGATCATAGGTGCCGGCATGGCGTGTTCGCGGCAACCAATTCGGTGCCACCGCCCCCACACCCACCGGCTCGGGATTATCATTCACCGATTGCAACAACGCCTGAGGATGCTCGACATTGGGCAGGGGCTCGCCCTCTGCATCCTCCGCGGAGCAGCGGCCCAGAGCAAACCGACCCACCGGGTTGCGTTCGTCGTACACGACCCAACGCCCGTCCCGTTCAACCGAACCACCGTAAGCCCGTTCGAATCGAATCGGCATCTGCACGAAGGGCTCCGGTGAGGATATTCGGCCACGCTCCCACACTCGATCGCCGAACACGGCCAACTCGCGGCTTACCGAGCCCACCGACACGCCCACCGCCTGTCGGCAGACCGCCCTCGCCTCCTCGCCCCAAGCATGACCTTCCACCAATACATCGGTGGCGGTCTTGCCCAAGTGCTGCTCACTCGGATAACGCAGGCTGGAAGCACCGGGTTCGCCGTAGTAGCTGTCGCCCTGCCAGATGGGATGGGGCTCGTCGGAGACAGTCCAGCCCCCCCGGTCCTCGAACGTCGCCTTGACGATAATGTAAAGCGTGTCAACGCCGCTTTCGTCATTCAGCAGCGACAACTCCGCCTCAAACGGTGTGCTGTTATCAAGCTGGAGCATGTCCCTCGCCCATCAATTCATTTGAATGGAAGCGCCCAGTATCCGGTTCACGCCGCTGGAACGACTGACCAGATGCTCGCCTCTCAACACAATTTTCCCCGATTCGGTCAATGTGATGCTGGCCGCGCCACAACGCAATACAATTTGCTGCTTGCCTTCGATGACCGTTTTCTGGCCGTCCACTTCGGCCTCCATCTTGCCGGGAGAAGTCTCTTCTGATTCTCCTGCAAACTCTTCCAACGCCATATCCAGCGGCGAGTGAACAAACCCGAGCAACACCGGCGCCTGAATACTGCCCCCGGCGAACATGACTACGGCTTGGCGCCCGAGAGCCTCACGGGTCACGCGGGTCGCAGGCGTCGCCAACAACCGATGATAAGCGCCTTTGTACGCCACACGCACACAGGGCAGACCCTGGTCATCGAGATCGACCAAGGTCCCGAGCAAAAACTCACCCTGAGGCCAGTGCTCTTCGAGAACCTCGGTGTCACCCGCTGCTTCGGCGTCGCGCCAAGAGGTTTCCGTCATGTCACTAACATCCCCGCTTTATCGATCAATTGCTGGTCACTTTGCTGCCTTTGAGCACCACATTTCCAGAGCCTTTGACATTGATATTGGCACCACTGATCGTGATATCACCATTGCTCTTCATCTGAATCATGGCGGAGCCGGTTTTCAAGGTAATTTCATCGCCCGCCTGAAGGTTGATGATCTTGGCATCCAGCGAATACTCGTTCTTTACGGACTCCCGGTAATTGCCTTCCACTGACTCGGTCAGATCTTTCTTGACCGTTACCGACATATTGTTGCCGATCACTTCCGAGTGGTTCTCTTTCACCTCGAGCTGCTTATTCGCGCCGATGACCTCCCGATGGTCTTTACCGACGTCAATCGTTTTGTCCTTGCCGATGGTTTCGCTCTGGTTATTGTTAACCGTTTTTTTACGGTCATTCTCGATCAGCGAAGTTTCATCATTACGGACCGTCTTGGTTCGATCGTTGTCGACCGTCAGCGTCTGGTTGTTCTCAACCTCTACGTCGTAGTCCTTCTCGGCGTGAAGCAGAATCTGCTCTGCTCCCTTCTTGTCCTCAAAGCGGAATTCGTTGTAGTTGTCTGGCCCACCGCCCTTTGTCGAGCGGGACTTGAAGCCACTTTGGGTCTTGGAGCTGTACACCGGCCGGTTCTTGGCGTTGTAAACCGCTCCGGTGACCAGGGGCCGATCCGGATCGCCATTGACGAAGTCCACAACCACTTCCTGCCCGATTCGGGGAATAAACGATGCACCCCATTGGTTGCCCGCCCAGGACTGAGCCACTCTGAGATAGCATGAGCTGTCCTCGTTGCGCTGGCCTTCGCGGTCCCAGTGGAACTGGACTTTAATACGACCGTACTCGTCAATGTAAATCTCTTCCCCTTCGGGGCCAACCACCCATGCCGTTTGCGGGCCGGGCATAACGGGCCTTTTATGCAGGCGCTTGGGCCGGATGACCGTGTCGGAGGGCACGCAGATAAATTCGTTCTGGTACTTCTGGTCCGCTTCCCCACCCGTGGTCTGAGTTTCGTCGAGCACTTCGTGGGTGACTTCCAGCAGGATGTAGGTTCCCTTTTCCGCACTGGATTCGTGCTTGGCGAGGGAGAACTTTCCTCCGGCCAGAAGCTGGCTGCAATTTGACTTTCCGAAAACCTGGTCCCGCTGAACCTCCTCAGCCTGCATGCGAAGCTTGGGAATCAGGTCTGGCTCAGCCAAATTGTAGAATGCGGGGTACTCATAGTGTTCAAATTGGCTATTCCGAGCGAAATCGCTTTGGCTTTGCGCTGAATCCAGCAGTGATTTGTCGGGCTCGGTAAGATCAAAATCAGTCAGCGACCAGGTGCCTTTGTGATATTGATAGCGGTGCTCCCACTGGTGAATTTGCCTGTCCGGCGACACGCCCAGAGAGTATTCCAGGTCACTGTCGGGCAACGTGGGGTAGGCGTTGGGTTGATCCACCAGGATCATCTTGTGCTTGCCGCTGGTATGTTCGAAGAAGAAGGCGATGCCGTCTTCCTCCAGCAACCTCCGCACGAAGTGCAGGTCGCTCTCATTATGCTGGACGCAATACTCTCTAACGGCGCCACCTTCGGCGCGGAAGTCGAAATCCTTCAAACCTTGTTCGGCGAAGATATCGCTGACAATATCCTTGGTTGTCTTGTTTTGAAAGACTCGGTGATTATTGGAGTACTGCAAAAAGGATAACCACGGCTTGAGTACCATGGTATAGGTTCTGAGGTTGTCGTCCTTAACTTCGCCGACCGTGAACTGGTCAACGTGCCCGGAAAACTCACGCTCTTTTCCGTCCTGGATTGTGACGCACCCGAGCTTCCCCATCACGTCCTTCGCTTTTATGTCCAGCTTTTCGGACACGAGGGTCAGTGTGAACGCATATACGTCCGACACCCGTTCTGCACCCTTCAGGGATTTGACGAGAAATGTGTCTTTTCCGAGTGAAAAGTCGCTGATGGCGACCAGACGATTTTCCTGAGTAAGCTGCCCCATAGACTTAGCAACCTTTTAGCCACGCGACCTGGCGCGGTATCGTTCCTTGGATCCAGAACTGCGGGAGCTCTGGCGAATGAATATGATGCCCCGGAGAACCTCCGGGGCAAAATGCGCCTTTTACAGCGGCTTGGCGGTCGTCAAGTCGTAACCCACGCGCTGCGGGCTGGAAGACTTGTTGGACTTGTCGAAGTCATTGTAGTTAACCATGATCTTCGAGAAGCTCAGGGAGATGGTCTCGACCGGGTCACCGTCTCCGCTGCCGGAAATCTGATAACCGCTGACCAGAACATCTTCCAGTACATAATCCATGTACTCGGTAACCTTGTCGGCACCCGTCTGCACGAACTTGACGGTTACTTTCTTACCCGCGGAACCGGTCACGGCTTCCTTGAACAGAGCGGTTGCCGAGTTGTCAGCCACTTTGGTCAGGGTTACTTCGCTTACGGTGGGGCGAGTCGCTTCACGGTTGGACAGGTTGCCGGGCTCCATAGAGATGCCGCGACCTACACCGAAAGACAGGGACTGAACAGCAATGTGGTCCTTATAACCCTCCGCTGTTACGTTTCCTTTGATGCCTTCGTATTCAAGATAAATTGCCATTGTTTAGTCTCCTTGCGTTTGCTGTTTGTAGATAGCCAGACCTGAATGCAACTCCCGACTGACAATTTCCTGAACCCTGTTCGCATTCAACAATTTGTCAGTGGAAAGCGACTCAACCCTGCTATCCGTTCGAGATAATATCCAATTCAAATGGCACGAACAACCGCACATTCAAATTTAAAGTGGTTTTTTCCCACTTCGAGAAAAGCGTCACTTAAAGACGAAAAAATCTCAGTTTTAATGTGAACCAGTTCAATCTTTTTACCGCCTAATAAACCATCAAACAATGCTTGTGACGCCACTATCGATTTGGCGGCGTCAAACTCCGCCGCGCTCATCCGAACCAATGCTACGACGGCAAAAATTCAATGGGGTAGATGATCGTGATGGTTTCCGCCTGCTTCTGCTCAAACTGGAACTGCAATATCCGCGCCCGTATCCGCTGCTCCAGAGAAGGAGAGTCGAGTTCGCTTGAAACAATCTCCACCGCTGTCACTTGCCCAGAGGGCGAAATGGTCACCTCAACCACCAACCTGCCCTGTAGTCCGGGCGTACTTCTTCGAGCACGATTGTAGAGCGAATAGAGCATGCCTTTGTTCCGGTCGAACACCAGGCTCACCTCTTCGTCGGTTCGTCCGGTATTGGCGAAACCTTCTCGGGTCCGTTCTGCCTGACCATCGGCCGTCGACTCCATCGATTCGGGCGCCTGCACTTTGGCGATTTCACGCCTTGCCAGTGCATTCCCGTCGACGCTCACCGTGTTGGCATCCACGTTGGACGCCCGGGTGCGGCCACTGGCCGATGCCAGATCGCCATCCCCATAGCCGGCCGCGCTCGAGCCCACACTGGCTCCACCGCTGCTTTCCGTGCCAAGCATCGTGTCCACCCCAGAGGTATCCATCAGTCCGTCCAGTTTATCGCCCATAGCCAGAAGACCCGATTGCTCCGCCTCCTCGCGGGCAGCTTTCTGCGCTTCGGTCACGGGTTCCCGGTTTTCCTGTGGCGGTCTTTCCCGCTCGACCAATGGCTCCGGCTCCACCACAGGGAGCGGTTTGGGCTTACGTTCAGGTTTGGGAGCCGGCTCCGGTGGTGGTTTGGGTTGTTCCACCATAAAACGAGCGACGCGCTCGGGGATATCCGCCCGTGTCGCTCGTTCCGGCTCAGGCACATCCACCAGGGATAGAGTGACCGCGACCACGAAAGCCACGATCAGACAGGCCCAGAGCCAACGTTGGTAGCCGGTGTTCCGATTTCCTCCAGGCTGCCACTGGGTGACCAGGGCACCGTAGTCGAGTGTGTCAGTCGTTGGGGACATAATCAGGGCTCGGCTCCCTCAGCATTCTCGGATAACGGACTGTCGGACACCTGGCTTGCCGCAAAAGCAATGCGTTCGAACTTCAGCGTCCGACTGGTTTCAATCACCCGTCTGACAACCGCATAGGGCACCGATCGATCAGCCACCACCGTCAGGGTGTTATCGGGGGAGGCCGCCAACGACTGCCGGTATTGCAATGCCCGCTCCAGAGGCGCCAAAACCGCTGGAGCGCCCGAGCTGGAATCGATATCGGCGGTGGCCATAACACGCTCACCCTGAAGCAGAATGTCATCGGGCGTAATGATGACCCGAAGCGTCTGCTCGGGGGCATTCTCGGCGGTGGACTCCGGCAACGTCAGCACTTTCTGGCTCGGAATATCGCTCTCACTGGAGGCGTTCACCAATAGGAAGAAAACGAGAATCGTGAAAATATCCATCAGAGACACCAGATTGAGGCCGGGAACTTTCCGCAGGCCCTGGCGCCGCTGTATACGGCGCGCTCTTCGGCTTAAGGACTTCATGCATTCCCTCCCTGCTCATCGGGTGCATCGCCCAGAGAGATATCCGGAAAGAGCTCGACCCGCTCCAGCGTACCCAGTTGTACCTGTTCCGCGCTCCGCACCCGGTCCATCAGTTGGATCATCATGTCATAGGACACCGAGGGGGACAGGAGCAGGGCAATACCGGTCTCCTCGGGAAAGCGTGTTTTCAACTCCAACAACAGCTCCCTCAACCGGGACCATTGCCTGGAATCATCCGTGCGCTCAATCTGCTGGATCAGACCCAGGTTGGCATCTCGCAGGGCGAGGTAGGAATCCTGGACAATGAGCTGTAATTGAAGATCTACCGGTTCCTGCTCGGCCGAGGCGTCACCGTCCAAAGCGGGAAGGTTCAGCTCCAGCACCGTCATGCGCGAAAAGACCGCAGTGATCAACAGAAACGGAACCAGTATTACCATCAGGTTCATGAACGCGGTGATATTCAGCTCGGCGGCTTCAACGCTCTGGCGCTTGCGGCGCATTCGCATTGCCTTACTCCCGCACCATCAGGTTCAAGCACTTGACCGCAGAGGTTTCAATGCTGTCAACAACGCGGCTCGCCTTGGTCGCAAGATAGGAGTGAAACAGTAACAGCGGAATCGCCGCACAAAGCCCGAACGCCGTCGTGTTCATTGCCACCGAAATACTCGCCGAGAGCATTTCCGCCTTATCCGCAGGGTTCGCTTCCGCCACGGCGGTAAAGGCCTGAATAAGCCCGACGATGGTCCCCAGCAGACCGAGCAGTGTGGCAACATTCGCCAGCGTTGCCAGGTAATGGGTGCGCTCTTCCACCTCCGGCACGACTTCCATGACACCTTCTTCCATCGCAGACTCCACCAGGTCCCGTTTCGGCGAACCCTTAAAGCGGGAGAAGCCATAGCTCAAGACTCGACCCAGCGGGTCTTTCAGATCAGTCAGTGACTGGGAGGCCCGCTCGAAGTCCTGCGCTTTGAGCATCGGAGCCAGCTTCTGCCAGACCCGATTGACCGACTTCTGGGTGCGGGTCAGGTAAAAGAACCGGTCCAACACGATCGCCAGACCGACGGCCATGATAAAAAGGATGGCCCACATAAACGGCCCCCCCACCTGAAAAAATCGAATGAAGTCCATACTCTGCCCTCAATTAATTGGATTTTCGTAAAGTGATCAAATCGGTTGGCGTTTCGCTTTGCGGCGCCACGCCATTGACATTCGCATCAATATGAACGAGCAACTGCCGCCGGCGAAGCCGGTAATCCGCCGTCGACAGTTGATGGTTGTTGTACTCGTCCACCAACTGATGGATGCGTTGCACGGTGTTTTCTGTGTTCATAACTCGAGCCCTATTCGAGATTCAGTTCCCGCACCAAACGAAAGCCGGTATGGGCGTCCGCCTGGCCGGAGTGCGCGGTTTCACGACCCAGAGTGCACTCGTCCATGGGGGTATCGTAGGAGCCCCCCACCGCCATTGCTTGGCCACCGGCATAGACCCATTCCCGGGCGTTTCCGAGATGATTGACCAATCCCCAACGATTCTGTTGACCGACTCCGGCCCGCGCCAGGGACCCACCCCGCTGAATGCCGCGAGACTCAAATCGGCAATTGCGGTTGGGATCCGCAGGGGAACCATTCGCACTGGCGGCGTGACGCCACTCTTCTTTTGTGGGCAGCCGGTACTGATAGCCCGTCTTTTCCGTCAGCCAACTCGCATATCGCTCCACCTGTTCAAAGCTGACGCCGGTGACCGGCCATTGTTCGCCGTGGCGTGTCAGCGGCTCACAACCGGTGGCGCGACAAAAGTGGTTGTAATCCGCGACGTTTACTTCTTCCTGCCCGATCGCATAAGGCGGTCGGCCGCCGAACCCGGGGATCACTACCAACGTCGGCCCCGTTCCCACACCGGCGATGGCATCGCGACAGCTCGCCCTGGGGCCGCGATTGCCCGCACCCGCCAGCGACGGGTCGCAAGGGTCTTTGGGCTCGATGGCGATGCCCGCGATCTGGGCGCTGCGGGGGAACAGCTGCATTGCCTGTTGTTTGAACACCATCGCCCGATCGGGGAAGGTCGAACCAATGGTTTCAATGCAGCTGGCCAGATTGCTGACAATGCGACTTTCCTGTTTGCGATAGCGACCCGCATCGAGTTCGCGTAACTTTCGGATCGCGATGGTAAGGTCTTCCATGTTCAGCTGTTGTCGGCAGGCCAACTGTCGATCGACCGTGGCCAGGGCCGTATCAAATGCGTGATTGATTTTTACCTGTTGGGCGCGCTTCTGTTGTTGCTCCACGGCGAGCGCCTGGGCGGCTTCCCGTGCCTGTGCCTGACGACGCTCCTCTTCTTTGGCCCGCTCAATCGCCTCGGCCACCTGTTGCTCCAGCGCCTGCAGTGCCGCAACATCATCGGTGTAACGATGGGCATTGGCCAACAACCGCTGAGCCACTTCAAAATCATCGTCGGCCAAACGCTCACCGATTTGGTCCAGGTACTTCTGGTAAACGGTCGACCGCTGGGTCTCCATCCAGACGTCGGAGTCACCCAATGTTTCTCGAAGGTCTCGGTAGCTTTGCCAGAGATTATCCTCCCACCGGGGGGTAAACGTGGCGTTCGCCAAGAGTGCCAACAGGGATTCCCTTTGCATTTCCAGGCGCAACTGCTGCTCGATCTCCGAGCGTACCTCCTGCTCTGAAAACTGGGGCATCCATTCCGCGCGGTACTGGTAGGCGGCGGCTGCCATCGAGGTCAGCACCACCAATGCCCCGACGGCGTACTTGAGCGTCGCTACCCGCTTGTGAGTGAAGGCCTTCCAGAAATCCGACACCGAGGCCATCCGGTCTTCCCGCCGAAACGCGAGGCAACTCTCGATGGCCCGCCACTGGTACCGGTTCAAACCGGGTATACGCTTGGCTCGCAATTTCTGACGGGCCGCATCATCGGCGTGAACACGGTTGAACGGATGTTCCCCGGAGAATATTTCGTAGGCAATGCAGCCCAGTGCATAAATGTCATCCCGCCGATCCGGGGGCGAGCCTTCCAACATTTCAAGACTGGCATAGGCCGGCGTCAACGCACCGAGGTTACCCGCGTCGAAGACGGTCTTGTCTTCCAGGTTATCGTCCGTGCGTTCAGCTTTGGCGACCGCTCGTGCAATCCCGAAGTCAAACACCTTGGGTACACCGCGGTGGGTCACAAAAATATTGCCGGGCTTGAGGTCAGCGTGAACGATGTTCTCGGCATGGGCATACTCGAGCGCGGAGCAGATTCCCTCAAGGACTTTGAGACAATCCTCCTTCGGCAGCCCCACGCCCCGGTACTGGGAGAGCAGCTTGTCCAGCGGTTTGCCGTCGAGAAACTCCATGGTCATGAAAACCATGTCACCGTCGCGGTCAAAATCGTGCACATTCACAATATTGGGATGGGCAATACGCTGGGTCTTGCGCGACTCCCGCTGCAGGGCAATAAATGCTTCGGGGTGGGATTTGAACTCGTCACTCAGAACCTTGATCGCCACATAGGGATCGCGATCCTGGGCTTCCACTTTCAATCGGTCCTTGGCCTTGTAGACCACCCCCATGCCGCCGGCACCGAGCACATCCTGCAGCATGAACCGGTTTTTCAGCAGTCCGTGTGGCGCCTCCGGGGACGCTTTCTTTCTGGAGCGGGCGCCTTCTTTTCTGGGTGCCACAACGGTAGGCGAATGGGGATTGACCAGAGTGGCGTCGCCGGGGCCCCGTTGTTGCCGGCGCGCCGGCGAGACATACCGGGTCGCGTCAGCACCGGGCTCGCTCTTCTCGGGGGTGAGCTTTGCTTTTGGGGGAGCAAATACGGTCTCATCCTTCCGGGGCGAAGGCTTCTTGGGTGACACTCGTGTTTTCGGATCCTTTTGATCACTCATGGCGTTCCATCAACTCGCGTTGCTGTCCTCTAGCACTTGATCCCGACCAGCAGCGGTTACCCGGCCGGGTTCTCCTTTAATAACGACGACGGATATGTTGTCGGGCGCACCGGCCGCCATGGCCGCCTCCATCAGTGCGTCCACACACGCTTGCGGGTCGCGCCGGTCGAGAATCTCGGCAATACTGTCCGGCTCGACAACGCCGTGCAGGCCGTCGCTGCACAGTAGGTAAAGGTCTCCCACCTGAACGTCAAACAGGCGCAGATCCAGATACAGTCGATCCTCCACACCGACTGCCCGGGTAATGACGTTGCTGCACTGGTGCCCCCGGGCTTCATCGCGACTGATGAGTCCCATTTGCACCATGTCTTCCACCTGACTGTGGTCGCGAGTCAGTTGCTTCAGTTGGTGTCGTCGGTAGCGATACAGGCGTGAATCACCAGCCCAGAAGCAGACGCCGATACGGCCGCGGATCAGCAGGTCCACAAGCGTGCTGCCCATGGTCGCGCCATCGAGGTGCGTCAAGGCGTAGTGCTGCAGATCCCGGTTGACGCCAAGAACGCAGTCCTCGACGCAGTCCACAGCATCGGCAAGGTGTTCGGGAACACTCAGGCTCTCCAGGGCCTCGACGATTTTCTGGCTCGCCAGGTCGCCCACCTCGTGCCCGCCCATGCCGTCCGCGACCGCCCAATGGTCACAGTCAGTACGGGCCAACAGGGCGTCTTCATTCAACTTGCGCACGGCGCCTTCGTGAGTCGCCGAGCAGGCCCGCCACCGGATCGGACGGCGGTAGGTGGTATCCGGCTCCGACAGGGCTCTAGATTCCATGCTCCCCTCCTCGACGATCGTACGGCTGCTCCCATTGCCAGTCCCGCCACTGACCGGTATACATCGCGGCCACGCTGGCCACGGGGGGCAGACCATTGGCGGTGGCGACGCAGGGCTCCACCCGGTCCGACCCACGGGTCGACCAGATGCTGTAACTCGGTGCTGCAGACGTCAGCGCGGCGTCCAACAGGTACGGATAAACCGAGCCGGGGCTGTCTTCTTCATCCTGCATGGCGACCACTCGCTGACCGCCTCCCGGCGCCGGACGCGCCTGGGTGTAGGCGGACGAAGTGGCCAATGGGACCTGCTGAACGCGTGCCGCCATCTCTTCGAGCACCAGTTGCCCATCGAGCGCCGCCAGGGCGATCTCTTCCATGGTTTCAAACCAGTCATCGTTGTCGGTCAGCATTACCGTGGCGGGCACTTGCGCAGCGGCACAGCTGAGAATCGTAAAGGGGAAGTAGCGCCCCACCCGGTCAACACTCGGCAGGGAAATACCCGCCCACAAATGCCCGTCAATCACGCCGGGGGAAAGTGCGAAACGCCAGATGGGACTGGTCAGGTAAACGTCCAGCCAGTGTTCCCCCAACTGTTCCTGGGTGGCGCCGACCACGGCCTGTAACCAGTCGTCCCAGACGTTGATACAGTGAGTCGACAAGCCCCGGTGAATAAAGTCCCCGTGCGCCGGCAATTTGCCAAAAAAACCCGTGGAGGCATTCCTCAACATTACAGCACCTCCGGGCAGCGATACTGACGCAGCGGGTTATTGTTAAACAGGTTGTCGACACTACGGGTTTTGACCTCATAGACCATTTCGTCGCGACGCTCAGCACTGACAACCGCGAAGGTCAGGTGAAACACGTCGGCGCGGGGCGTCTTGTCGACATCCGCTTCATCCAGTGCCCGCAACCAGGCCCAGGGGCCCGTGTAGGTGCGATCTCGCCGACCACCATTGAGGCCTTCAAACTGGAGCCGCAAGCGATTCTCGGCACGGTTGCCGGACCATTCCACCGAGCGCCAGAATTTCGGCCCGTGGTTGTAGCTGAGCACTTCCCCGCCCATATCCGCCGAGAAGCGGGCGTTCTCTTTACTCAACAGACGCGGTTTGAATTCCAGGGTCAAGCTGGGCGTGGCTTCTCCGTCCTGGAACATCACCTCGGTAATTTCCATCCCCTGGCGCAATCGTGTCAGAGCCGATGGGGAGAGACCAAGGCTGTAGCCATCGACGGAGCGGTTGGACCATTGCCCACGCGTGTTGACGAACGGAGCCACGTATTGCTCGAAGAACCGCTGGTGCATGCCGCCCGGTTTGAAGAACTCACTAAAGTCATACAGTGACATTTCGGCATCGGCGCCGGCGACCAGCGGATAACGGCCGGCGGCCATGCGTTGATAGGGTTGGTAAACCTGTATCTGCCACTCTTTGGTCACGTGGGACCGGGCGGAAATCAGGATCACCCGCCAGGTTTCCTGGGACAACGTCGTTAACCATTGCTCCAGGGGTTGAGGCAGGTTGCGAGCGTAACCGCGCAAACTCGTCGCCGGGTTTCCCGCACCAGCAGCAAACCGTTCACGGGCAATTTCAAAGGCCCGCTGGTCCGGGTTCGGAGCCATGCGGATGTCCTGCAAAAAGTCGCTCAGCTTTCTCAGCTCATCCAACACCACATGAATGGGTGCCTGACCACTGTCACCGCCCATCAGCCGGTGAATTTCACTGAAGTGCTTGTCAACGCGCGTCGAGTCCATGGTGGAGGCAATCAGGTCGGTCGCCATATCCGCGCGCCGACTGCGACCGGCGCCCCCCACTGCCTCTTTCATTTTCGGATTGGTCAATCGCGTCTGCTGAGCGCTGACCTGAAGCACACTGTAGAGCGGAGAGTACAAGGGGTCCGCCGCCCGGGCCAGAACGTCGCTACCCTGGTTCAGGCTGCTGAAGGGTTTCACTTCCAGCGACTGCAGCGCGTGACTCCAGGCCCGGATGTAGTCGTCCAGGTACAGTGCGGTCACCCGCTCGCTCAACTCACCGAGATCCTCTTCACTCAACTCTTGGGCAGACTCGTCCAGACTGGCGAAAATCCAGCGATCATTGACCAGCTCACGAAGCACCGGCGAGCGACTCGAAAGATCGATGGTCTTGTAACCTTCGCGGGTAAACATCCAGGGAATCTGGCTGGCTTCACGTAGCGCCGGGCCGTGTTCGAAAACCGTGGTCAACTGATCGCCGTACTGCGCGCGCAGATCAACCGGACGTTGATACTCGGGCTTGTCCTGGATGCGGTTGTAAACCCGTTGCGCCACCGGCACCTGTAGCAGGCGCTGAGCCGTTCGGCGACTCAGGCTTTGATTCAGCGGCTGATTGTTCAGATCCAGCGCAAGCAGATCAGCCAGGTGCTGCTTCAATTGTGCCTGTTCATTGCCCGCCAACGCAGGGTTTCGCTCCCAGTGCCCGGCAAACCAGTTGATCACCCGCTCGGGCTCCAAGCGTTCAACATCGCCAAACATCTGATACACCCGAAAGTGATTGTAGAGCGCCAGGTCTTCATCGGTATCGAGCAGAGCCGTTTCCAGCTCGCGCAACAGCGCCTGGGAGAAAGGCCCTCGCAGGTACTGGTGATAGGCCGCGTCCGCGCGCTCATCAATGCGTCCATCGTAAAGGCCAACACCACTGAGCCAAGGGTGCGCCTCCTGATCGTAGACACTGCTGGCTTGTGCCAGGGCCGTAAGAGGTGCCAGAGTAGCGCGTGCCCCTCCACGCCAGTGATCGGGTTGAGAGGCGGCTTCGAAGTCGCTCAGGTGGCCGCGGACATCTTCCATATAACCGGCATGGCGACCAACGCTGCCGGTCCATACCGTGAGCAGCCCTACCACGGAGGCTGCGAGCGCACCGTAAGCGGTCCGGCGCCCCCAGCGCCGCCAGCGCTCGTAGCGCGGATTGGTACCCACCAATTCTGATTCTGGAAAAATCACATCCTGGAACAGGCGCCCCAAAAAGAAACTCTTCCCGCGGTTGAGTCCCGTTTCCATCGCTTCACGCGCAAACCCGAACTGCGCGGAGACAGCGCTCATCAGACGGTCAATCGGCGTGCCGTCCTGGGTGCCACTGGAGAAGTACACGCCGCGCAAAAACGGCTGGTAACGATAGCGGTTCGCCGCAAAGGTCTGCTGCACAAAGGACTGGGCCAGCGCATTCACCTGCTCCACCTGTTTGGGGAACTGCTCAATGGCGCTGCGCCGGGCCCCATCACGTTCCTGGTGCATGCGCCACAGCACCCGATCGTACAGGCGGGCCTCCAGGTTCTGCAGCTCCCGACCAATGTACTCAAAATCCGGGGCCTCATCCGGCTGGCTGGCCCTGGGCAGGGTCAACCCCCATACCTGGTCCCGCTCTTCCTTTCCCAGATCTTCGAAAAACTCATTGAAGCCGGAAATCAGATCAGCCTTGGTGAACATCAGGTACACCGGGAACCGGACTTCCAGCTTGGCCATCAGCTCATCGATCCGGGTGCGAATCGTGCGGGCGTGACGCAGACGCTCTTCTTCCGTCTGGGTCAACAGGTCCTGCACACTGACCGACACAATGACGCCGTTGATCGGGCGGCGACGGCGGTGTTTTTTCAACAGAGCCAGAAACCCTTCCCAGGCTGAACTGTCCACCACCCGGTGGCTGTCCTGGGTAGTGTAACGACCGGCCGTATCCACCAGCACGGCGTCATTGGTAAACCACCAGTCACAGTTGCGCGTGCCTCCGATGCCCTGCAGTGCTCCCTTGCCGAACTTGTCCGCCAGCGGGAACTCCAGCCCGGAATTCACCAGAGCGGTGGTTTTGCCCGCACCGGGCGGGCCCACAATGATGTACCAGGGCAGCTCATAGAGGGCCCGATTTTTATTCGCGGCACCCCGAAAGCGACGCTGACGCAAGGTGCTGAGCGCGTCGGTAAATCGCTGCTGAATCTGGTGCACTTCATCGCTGGCCTGGCTGCCCGCATAATCCTGAGCGCCGGCCTGATGACTATCCTTGATGTCGTCCACCAGGGCACTGTTCTGTTTACGGTCTTGCCACTGAAGCCTGAGGTTGTTCAGCCCCCACAGCACCAGCAATACCAGGATGGCCAGCAGCCGCGCGGTGCTTCCGCCCAGAGGCGCCACATTATCTTCACCAAATTTGATGTAAGGGCCGCCAAACCAGATCAATAGCGACAGCAGCAGCACGCCCAATAGAGAGATGGTAACCGGGTGGCTAAAAAAAGCTTTTATGCGTTTCATAAGTGCGTGGGTTCCCTTTTTCGCCCCTACAAAGCGTTCGGACTGGAAGACTCAATGGATTCGTTGACGCTTTGCAACTGCTCCACCACAGGAGAAGAACTGGTGTACAACCAATAGCGAAAGCCCGAATAGGTCAGCACCAACACCAATGCGACCATCGCGGCCCAGACCCATAAAGGAATGGCTTCAGTCAAGGTCGAGCGGGTCCGCCCCAATCCTTCCCATGAGGGCGACAGCGAACGTTCGTGCTCACCCCGGTAGCGGCGGATCGTGCGATAAACATCGTCTTTGATCTGCTCGAGCACATCCCGGCCCCGGTGGGCCAGCCGATAGCGCCCCTCAAAACCCAGACTCAAGCACAGATACATCAGCTCCAGCATATCGAGGTTTTGCGACGGCGCCTGATTCATACGATCGAGAATCTGGAAAAACTTCTCGCCGCCGGAGGTCTCGTTGTGAAAGGCGCTGAGCAAGGTGCGTTGCGCCCAGGGGCTGTCACTGCCCCAGGGCGTATTGAGAACGGCTTCGTCCAATACCGAGCAGAGGATATAGCGAGCCGCCAACACCGTTTCGGGGGGAAGGCCCTGCTCACGCGCCTTCGCTTCGAACTGGCGAATTTCCTGGGTCAGTTGCCGATAGAGCCCCGCGACGTCGGGATGACGGGCAGACTGCCGCACTTTGCTATGGACTGCCAACAATGTATCCGCCGCGCTCACCAAAGGGTTTAGCCCGCGACTGGGAAGTAACGCTTGCGCAGCGACGGGTTCACGTGGCGGTGGCGCTATGGGCTCGGCCGGCCGCGGTGGTGGTTCCACCCGGGCGCCCGGAGAGGGCTTCATGCGCGTGCGGTCACCACCCGGCTTGGGCTGGCGAAATACCGTTTTATCGGGGGAATCCATAAGCGCTCCTCAGTCCTTTCCCGGCATTATTGCCGAATGGCCCAAAATTCCATTTCCAACCCGGGGAAATCCCCACCCACATGCAAAGCAAACCCGCCGGACATAGCCATTTCTTTCCAGAAAGCGCTGCGCTTTTCCAGCTCGAAATAGGCGTAACCGGAGCGGTAAGGAATTTGCCGGGGCGCTACAGGCAAAGGCTTGATTTCGATGCCCGGCATGGCGGCATTCACCAGTTGACGAATCCGCTCCACCGGCCCGATCTTGATTTGCGCGGGCAGCCGCGAACGCAAGGTTTCCTCCGCCACATCCGCCCGAACCGCCAACACAAAGGAAGAGGAGTTCAACAGACTGCGATCCGACAACTCCGCGACGCGAATACCATACTTCTTCTCTTCCAACGGCAGCGCGATCGCGGTCTGCTCGTAGACCATCGACAGATAGGTACGCAAAATACCCATCAGGGGCTGGAAGGTTTCCTGGAGTTGGTCGTGCCGATACGGTGCAAAATCCGGCGGGCGTTTGTCTTTGGCCACAAATGTCGACAGCTCGCCAGCCATCAGCAACAACTGTTGAAACAGAATCACCGGATGCAGGTTGCGCACCTGCGCGAGGTGATTGATCAGCGGCTCGACGCGATTGATCATCTGCAGCATCATGTAGTCGGCGATTTCGGCGGTACCGCCCCGACGTGCGTCGGCCAGCCGCCCGGCGATGGCTTCTCCACGGTGATGCAGAAGGCCGCCCAGCTCCGGCAGGAAACCACCCAGTTTAGGCGCGGCTGATACATCCAGGCAGGTGGGCAGGTACTGATCATCCACCAGGACTTTGTGATCGTCTCGGGTTTCCGCGATGCGGATCACGCCAATACAGGCGTAACCGCTCAAGTCCTCGGTTTCCAGCATCAGTCGCAAGCGCAGTTTGCCCACATCCACCGGACGGGTATCCCCGCCGTCTGAGGTGACATCGCGGGCACTGACTTCGGAAACATAGTAACGCGCCAACGCTTGCGTATCATCATCCCGCGACACGTCCACGGCGCCAGCGCGGCGCACCGGAACCGCCAGATACACCAGGGTGTTATGCAGCCCTTCAGGCAACTCCAAAACGGGCGGGGCATCGTCCACTTCCGGAAAGTTGAACGGCGTTCCGTCGGGGAATACCCCCTGCCCCTGAAGCACCGACAGCTTACCGAGATTCAACAGCTGCTGATCCAGCTCCCAGGACTGCAGACCCCAACCGTACGCCCCCAGGGCGCTGCACTTGGCGTCGATATAGCGCTCGACGTAGCGGTCGTACTGCTGGAAATGCTGAGGGTTCAAAAACATTCCCTCTGACCAGATCACCTTGCTGCTGAGTGACATAAAACGTTCCCTATTCCGATTAATTGACGACGGAGAGTTGGTTGCCGGAGATGCGCACTTTCAGCGTGTCGCGAAACACATTGCGCGAGGTGACCGGCACGACGACCTTGTACACCGAATCTTCAAACTGGAAGAACTCCGCCAGGACACCGACATAGCGGGTATTGCTGTCTAATACCAGTTTGTGGGAGCGCACCTCCCCGGGCACGAGCCGCGACAGCTCACGTCGCTGTACCAGAGTGTCGCCGAGAGCGGACTCATCGCGCTCATACAACTCAATAAAGTCGGCCTGGGCAAACGCCTCCTTAGAGTTGAGCTCATACACCCGCAGAAACACCGGGGAGGGGGAGTTCTGCACGTCCGGGTTAATGGCTTTCGCCGCGTCCAACGTCAGCGTCAGGTCCGTTTGCAAATTGAGCATGCCACCCACCTTGCTCTCCCGACTGGAACAGCCGGCCAGCGTCATAGCCACGAGGGCAAGCAGCAGGAAACCACGGTTCAAAATGCGCATAGCGATAATCCTTTTACAGTGTTTTAAAAGCATCAGGAGGAGCGCAACGAGGAAAGGCGTCGCAGCTGATCCTGATACGCCTGAACGAACTCGTCGCCGAAAATCTGCTGAAACGAGCGCTCAATGTTGTCACTCAGCTCCCGGTAGTAATCCTGATACTGCTCCCAGTACCGGGCGCGTCGGACCATTGCCACTGCGCTGCGCTTGCCCTGCTGATCGAAGCGGGACTCGAGACGCTCATGATCGAAGTCGCGCAACATCTGTTCGAACGCACTGCGCATGCCGGCAATCATGGCCAACTGGTGTTCCGCGATCTCCTGAAACCCCTCGCGCACCGCGCTGAGAGGTTCCTTGTAAGCCTGGGACCGGCGAAGAAAAATGTTGTCGAGCGCTTCATCCACGTCTGCGGAGAATTTCAGCGGGTTGTTCTCCACCGGCTGGATGGTGGTGACATTCATCCGGAATTCGTTCTTGATGCTCGCCCGCGAGCGCAAGACCTGCATCATGCCATCCACCACTTCGCGCATCATTTTGCCGATCAACGGCAGCAACTCAGCACGCTCTTCATCCGAAAGACGCTGAACGTCGATCCCCATTGCCGAAAAAAGCGCATCGCTGTCGCTGGCAGACTCGCGCGGTGGCGGCGCCGTTTTCGCTGTCTGGGCGCCGGGACGCGGAATCCGCACGGGGGGAGGTTCCGGTGCCACCGCTTCTTCGGGCTCGAATGGCGGCTCAGGCTCCCGAGATTCCAACGATGATTCGGAACGAGGCGGCTCCGGGTCAACCGGGGAAACCGGAGGGACCGGTGCTTGCGCGGCGGGCTGGTCTTCCAGCCAATCGTCCGCCTCCATCCAGTCGTCCGGTATCAGGTTTTCCGGTTTGGACTCGGGCCAGGCCAAAGCCTCGGCCCCGGGATCTTGAGGCGCCAACGACCTGTCGTCCGGCCCCGGCGGTTCAGCAAACGGCCCCGGGCCCTGAGCCCGACCGGAAAAACCGAGGTCGTCGGAAATCGGCGCTTCCCAGGCTGAGGCGGGCATGTCGCCACCCGCAGGGGGAGCGTTGACGCCATCTAACAGCTGCAGGGGGTCCAGGGAGTCGTGCCCATTCACTGGTGCGGGCTCGGGCATAGCCCCGAACGGGTCGCTCTGAAAGGGGTCGTCAGGAATTGCGGAGGCCGCGCTGGGCAGAGGCTCCTCCACTGTCGCGAACGGCGAACCGGGCGACGCAAAGGGCGTATTTTGTGTACCCGTATCCATCGGCGTGGCGAGCTCTACGGTAAAACAGTAATCCCCCACCTCTATAACATCGCCGTGATTGAGCGCGGCCGATGTTCCTTTGCCCAGGGGCTCCGAGGAGCTGTTCAAAAATGTGCCATTGGTGCTCCAGTCGACAATCTGATAATGACCGCCCTGGTGCACAAACTCGCAATGTCGGCTTGAGAGAATACGCTCCGGATCCGGCAGCATCAGGGTGTTATCCGGGCCGCGACCCAGGGTGCCACCGGCTTCGTCTATTGCGTGAACCGTCTGAGAAGGAGAGGTGCCGTCCGGTGCTTTGGTTATCCTGAGGTGTAGAGTCATCCAAATGTCATCCCGAAAATATCCGTTTTCTTTTAGAGTGATAAATGCGCCAAGCGGAGGCTTTATTGTCGCATCGCCGCGGCTTATGGTCGCATCGCCACTGACTACTGGGCGCAGTGTGCCACAACTCTGTTGCTCGACGGAATTGTACAACAGCTTTTCCCGCAATCGGTAAATAAAAAATTGCACTTGGTCACATTTTTCGACATTGCTTCAAATTTTCATTGGCAATTTCGGTAGAAACGTTTAAGTTTAGCGTCGCCCTGTGGTAGTTTCCCAAATCGCCAAGGCATCAAGAAAAAGGGACCTTTATGTTTATAAATGCGACGGACGACACCTGCTCCACCTCAGAAAACCAAGAAACCACCTTCATGGTCACCTTTACTCCAAGGTTGGACGCGACAGGAATTTGCGAGACAGAAAAGGGAAGATAAAAGGCAATGGCTTCACCAAACGCAATCGATCTGGACGCTCTACTGGCTCCCATCTCGGACGAGACGCCTGCTGGCGATGATGCTCGCGCCGATGCCTCGCCGCAATCTCTATATCAGACCGTCAAACGCGAGCGCTCCAGCGCCCGAGCCGCCGAGCGCAAGAGTGTTCACGACGGCGACTCCAACGAAGCTGACGAGCACTGGCGGGAAGTTCTGACCCTGGCCCCCCAGCTACTAAAAGAACAAAGCAAAGATCTCGAAGTGGCCAGTTGGTACACCGAAGCGCTGGTACGAAAGTACGGCTTTCAGGGCCTGCGCGATGCATTTGCCTTGATTCACGGTCTGGTGGAGCAGTACTGGGACGACCTGTACCCCATGCCCGATGAAGACGGCCTGGAAACCCGGGTCGCGCCACTGTCCGGCCTCAATGGCGAGGGTGCGGAAGGCGTTTTGATTGCTCCCATCCGCAAAGTACCCATCACCGAAGGCCAGCCTCCGGCGCCTTTCAGTTTCTGGCAGTACCAACAGGCACTCGATATTCAAAAGCTCGCCGATGAAGACGCGCGCCAGGCCAAGGAAGACAAGCTGGGCTATGGCATCACCGATATCGAAAAGGCCGTCCTGGAATCTTCCGATACATTTTTCACCGACCAGTTGGGTGATCTGGACCAGGCGCTGGAACACTTTCGCGCCTGCCACCAACTGCTGGATCAGCACTGCGGCATCGACACTGCCCCGCCAGCACGTAACATCCTTGATGTGCTCGAAGAGTGTCGGGGCGCCATCAACCACTTGGGGCGAGACAAGTTTGCCGCGGCCAACGAGAGCGCGGAAACCGAAGAGGATACTGACCAAGACGAGGCGACCAGCGCCTCAGAACCCGCAAAAGCGACGCGCAAAGGTGCCATGACGCGGGAAGACGCCTTCCGCCAACTGCGGGAAATCTCCGAATTTTTCCGCCGAACCGAACCGCATTCACCGGTTTCTTACGTCCTTCAGAAGGCCGTCAAATGGGGCAATATGCGCCTGGACGAGCTGATTCAGGAACTGATTCCGGATTCGTCTTCTCGCACGCATTACAGCGAGCTTACGGGAGTGGAAATCGAAGAAGATTAACGCGCCCTGATTGCAGGAACCGAAACGATCCAAACCACTGACAGAGGATTAGGGATTATGTCCGATAGCATCCACGATAAACTCAAGCGCGTGCGCAAGCCGCGTGTTCATATTACCTACGACGTTGAAACCAACGGCGCCATCAGCGAAAAAGAGCTGCCCTTTGTCATGGGCGTGATGGGCGACTACTCGGGCGATAACACCGAAGGGAAGAAATCGCTCAAGGAACGCAAGTTTTCCCAGATCGATCGGGACAATTTCAACGACCTGATGGGAAAGATCAACCCCAAGCTTGGCTTCCAGGTGGAAAACAAACTGGAAGCCGACGGCAGCGAAATGAAGGTCGACCTGGACTTCAACCGCATGGAAGATTTCGAGCCTCACCGCGTGGTACAGCAGGTTGAACCCCTGCGCAAGCTGATGGAAACCCGCAACAAGTTGCGCGACCTGCTGACCAAGGCCGACCGTTCGGAAGATCTGGAAACCCTGTTGGAAAACGTTCTGAGTGATACCGAAGCCTTGTCGGCCCTGTCCGGCGAGCTGGGTGTTGGCGAGGAGAAAAAGGAGGAAGCGAAAGATGGCGAATAATGAAGAGCAAGTCGTAGATCAGGCGGAAGCTGAGGTCGAAGAGGTCAGTTTTCTCGAACAGGCCATCACCGCGACCCGTCAGACCCCGGCCGACGAGACCCAGGACCTGTTGAAAACCCTGGCACAGGAAGCCATGGCCGGCACCGTCAAGTGGGACAAGAACCTCACTGTGACCATCAACAAAGCCATCGCCGCCGTGGACCAATTGATGTCCGAGCAACTGTCGGAGATTCTGCATCACGAGAAGTTTCAGAAGCTCGAGGGCTCCTGGCGCGGGCTGAACCACCTGGTGATGAACTCCGAAACCGGCTCGCAGCTGAAGATCCGCATGCTCAACCTGAGCAAAAAAGAACTGACCAAGGACCTGGAAAAGGCGGTTGAGTTCGACCAGAGCCAGATCTTCAAGAAAATCTACGAAAGCGAGTTCGGCACTGCAGGCGGCCAGCCATACAGCGCCCTGATCGGCGACTACGAGTTCTCCTCCCATCCGGATGACATCTCTCTGCTGAGCCAGATGTCCAACGTGGCAGCTGCCGGTTTCTGCCCATTCCTCTCGGCAGCCTCTCCGAAGATGTTCGGCTTTGAAGACTATACCGAACTGTCCAAGCCGCGGGATCTGGAGAAAATTTTCGACTCGGCCGAGTACATCCAGTGGCGCAGCTTCCGCGAAAGCGACGACGCCCGGTTTGTCACGCTCACCATGCCGCGCGTATTGGCCCGCCTGCCCTACGGCAGCGCCACCAAGCCGGTGGAAGCGTTCAACTTTGAAGAAGTCACTGTGGGTGAAGATGGTAAACACCTGGCCACCGACCATGATGACTACTGCTGGATGAACGCCGCCTACGCCCTGGGCACGACCTTGACCAGTGCCTTTGCCGAATACGGCTGGTGCACCAGCATCCGCGGCGCCGAAGGCGGTGGTCGGGTGGATCACCTGCCAAGCCACACCTTTGTCAGCGACGATGGTGACGTCGACCAGAAATGCCCGACCGAAATCGGCATTACCGATCGGCGCGAAGCGGAACTGAGTAAACTTGGCTTTCTGCCGCTGTGTCACTACAAGAACACTGATTACGCCGTGTTCTTCGGTGCCCAGACCACTCAGAAGCCGCCCAAGTTCGACGACCCTGGCGCCACGGCCAACGCCGCCATTTCCGCTCGTCTGCCCTACATCATGGCGACCTCGCGCATTGCCCATTTCCTGAAAGTCATGGCCCGCGACAAGGTCGGCTCTTTCATGGAGGCGAGCGAGGCCGAAGAGTGGTTGAACCGTTGGATCGGCAACTACGTGAACGGCAGCCCCGGTGCCAGCGCCGAAATGAAAGCCCGCTTTCCGCTGGCGGAAGCCCACGTGGAAGTCAAAGAAGTACCCGGGCAACCCGGTGTCTTCAACGCCGTCGCCTGGATGCGGCCCTGGCTGCAAATGGAAGAGCTCACCGCCTCCCTGCGCCTGGTTGCCAATATCCCCAAAGCGGGCTAAGTGCACCGATAAAGTGGCGGCCGTCTGGCCGCCACTGCTTTCAATTGACTGGACTCTGATCTAAGCAATGTCGACGAACCTTGCCGAAGCCTCCCCGCGCTCCTCCGGCGCGACCGTCAGCCTGGAGACCGTGTGCGAGCAACGCGCGCACCTGACCGGGCTCGATGATTTTTTGGCGGAAACGGACGCCCGACGTGCGCTGGCGTACTTTCTGTCAGACATGGCGCCGGCAGGACCCGTCGATAGCGCTCTCGACATCAAGATCTCGATCAATCGCACCGTGGCCCGTATTGATCGGCTGATCAGCCAACAGATCAATGCGATTCTGCACCACCCGCGCTTTCAAGCCCTTGAAGCCTCCTGGCGCGGCCTCTGGTATCTGGTGCTGCAAGCCGAAGGGGCGCGGAACATCAAGATAAAAGTGCTCGACATACACTGGGCTGAAGTGAGTCGGGATATCGACAAAGCGCTCGATTTTGATCAGAGCCAACTGTTCCAGAAGGTCTACAACGACGAATATGGTCACCCCGGGGGTGAACCGTTTGGTGTACTGATTGGCGATTTTCAAATCAGCCACCGACCGAGTTCAGGCCACCCCTACGACGACATCACTACGCTTGAGGGCCTTTCTCAAGTGGCGTCGGCGGCGTTCGCACCCTTTGTGGCGGGAGCCTCTCCGGAGCTGTTTGGCGTGGACGATTTTTCCGCATTGGGCAAACCGATCAACCTGGACGCCGTCTTCTCCCAGGAAGAGTACATCCGGTGGCGCTCTCTTCGGGAAAAGTCCGACTCGCGCTTTGTCGGGCTGACCCTGCCGCGAACTCTGATGCGTCGGCCGTATCGCGCCGAAGCCGGCAGCTTCAAGGGCGTTCCCTTCCGGGAAGAAAAAGGCCGCCGACATGGCGACGGGTACCTCTGGGGCAATGCCGCCTACGCTTTCGGAGGCGTGCTCATCCGCGAGTTCGCAAACGTCGGTTGGTTCGGTCATATTCGGGGGGTCCCGAGAGATCAGGTGGGCGGCGGCCTGGTCACCACGCTGCCGGTGGATTATTTTGAAGGGGATGCGCGCAATCAGATCCCCAAACCGCTGACGGATGTGGTCATTACCGACCGGCGAGAGCGGGAGCTGGCCGAGCTGGGCTTCATTTCCTTATGTCAGTGCTACCAGACGCCATTCTCGGCGTTCTACAGTAACGCCTCCATCCAGAAGCCCAAACGCTCCGCCGACCAGACCGTCAACGCCAAGCTCTCGGCCATGCTCCAGCATGTGCTCTGCGGTTCTCGAGTGGCGCACTACATCAAGGTCATGATCCGGGACAAAATCGGCGCATTCATCAGCGCTGACGAATGCGAACGTTTTCTGCGTCAATGGCTATTCCGCTACACTACCGGGCGGGAAGACCTGGAATGGGAAGAGCAGGCCCGCTACCCGCTCAGAGAAGCGGCGGTGACGGTCAACGAGCACCCCGAACGTCCGGGGCAATACGCCTGCATCATTCATCTTGTGCCGCATTACCAGGTAGACCAGATGGTGTCGGAGCTGGAGCTGGTCACCGAGTTGGTACAGGCCCATTGATTCAGGGGAAAGGAGTCATCACACAATGAGCTACGTGGAAAAAACCAAGCAGCTTCGGCCGTCCATTCTCGATCGTCTGATCGATCGCGAGCCGGAAGCCACGCGCGAGCCGCCACCGGGGCGCCACCAGTATCTGACAGAACTGCGCCAGAGCGTGCGGCGTGACCTGGAGAGCTTACTCAACAGTCGCTACTGCATGGTCTCACCACCCGAGGAGCTGACCGAGCTGGAGCACTCCCTACTCAACTACGGCCTTCCGGACCTGGCCACAGTCAATATTTCCAATCCGGAAAAAAAGCAGGCGTTTGTACGGGAGCTCGAGCGTATCCTTCGGGATTACGAACCCCGCTTTAAAAGCGTCAAGATCACCCACCTGGAAAACCGCGAACGAACCGACCGCACTCTGCGTTTTCGCATCGATGCCGTCCTCTGGGCCGACCCGGCGCCGCAGAGTGTGGTGTTCGACTCTATCCTTGAGCCAGTCTCGCGCAGCGTAAATGTAAAGGAGTCGCTCCATGGCTGATGAACTGCTGCCTTACTACGAGCGCGAGCTGGCTTTCATTCGGCAAATGGGCGCGGAGTTTTCAAAAGAAAACCCCAAGATTGCCAGCCGACTGGGAATCTCCTCCGAAACCATTGAAGACCCGCACGTATCCCGGTTGGTGGAGAGTTTCGCGTATCTGAATGCACGCATTCAACACCGGTTGGATGACGATTTCCCGGAATTCAGCGACGCCCTGCTGACGACGCTGTTTCCGCATTACCAGCGTCCGATTCCCTCCATGACGATTGTCCAGTTCGAGCCGGACCCGGAACAGCTGGAGGCCACCTTTACGGTCCCCAAAGGTACCGCACTCGACACCCGTCCGTTCAAGGGCGAAAAGTGTCGGTTCACGACCTGCTACGACACCGACATGGTGCCGGCGCGCCTGACCGATGCCCAACTGATGGGTCGCCCGTTTGCCACACCGGGTTCGGACCGTCTGCGCGGCGCGGCGAGCGTCCTCAAGCTGCGCCTGGAACCCTTCTTTGAGAGCGGTAACCTGGCCGAAGGTCTTCCGGAAAAACTGCGCTTTTACCTGAAAGGTCAGTCACAGCATATCCATCCGTTGTACGAGCTCTTGGTGAACCAATGTGAAAACGTGGTGATCAGCGATGGCGGCACTCGCCCGGTTTTTCTCGGCGCAGATGCCATTCAGCCGGTCGGTTTTGAAACGGATGAAGGGCTGCTGCCCTACCCCGACAACGCCTTTATCGGGTTCCGCCTGCTCACGGAGTACTTCGCTTTTCCGGAAAAGTTTCTGTTTATCGATATCAACGGCATCGACGTGAACCGGCTCTGTCCCGAGCTACCCGAACTGGAGCTCTACATCTACCTGCGCGAGGCCGATGTCGAGCTCGAACATCACGTGCGAGCCCAGAATTTTGTCATGGGCGCGACGCCGGCCGTCAACCTGTTTGCGCACCAGACCGACCCGATCGAGCTGGACCACCGGCAGTATGAGTACCAGATTCTACCGGACGTTCGCCGTCCCACCGGTTTTGAGATCTACTCGGTCGACCAGGTCATCGCGGCGGATGCCTATGGCAAGAGCGCCGAATACCGCCCTTTTTATGGACTCAATCATGATCGGGATTATCATCAGGACCAGACGTTCTGGTTTGCCCAGCGACGCCACGCCAAGCTGAAGCCGAGCCAACGGGACGACGGTACCGATGTCTACCTGAGCCTGGTGGATCTGGACTTCGCTCCCAGCGTCGCCCGGGAGAAAACCCTGATGATACAGACCACCTGTAGCAACCGGGACCAGCCAGCGCGCCTGCCGTTCAACAGCAAGGAGCCGCAACTGCAGTGCGCCGACGGCAGCCCGCCGACCAGATCCATCCGCTGCCTGACGCAACCGACAGAGACCATTCGTCCACCATTGGGCAACAGCGCCCGCTGGCGACTGCTGTCTCACCTGCAGCTCAACCAACGTTCACTGAGTGGGCCCGATGCCAGGGAAGCGCTGCAGGAAATGTTACGTCTGTACGATTTCAAACAGACCTCGGCGCACCGATCTCTGGTGGAAGCGATTGTCGACCTTCAGGTTCGGCCAGTGAACGCGCCCCTGCACATCGCCGGGCGACCAACGTTATGTCGTGGCATGGAAGTGACGCTGACAGTTGACGATCGCCTGCTCTCGGGAATCAGTCTGTGTCTCTTCACCCGGGTGATTGAACACTTTTTTGCGCTCTACTGCTCCATAAACTCATTCAGCCAAGTGCGCATCCGACGCAAGGGACACGACGGTTTCTACAAAGAGTGCCCCATTCGCGCGGGAGGCCGGCAATGTCTGTAATCGATCAGTTACAAGCCGCGCCGGAGGAATTTTCCTTTCTGCAGATTCTGCGTCTGCTGGAAACGCATCATTCAGAAGGCAAGGAGAGCGCCAGCCCCCACAGACCGGCCACGGTCGCACCGGGCGTCGACTTTCGGCCACCGGGCCAGGAAGCTGTGCGCCTTAAAAGCCAGCACAGTCTGAGCTTCCCCACGGCCGAAGTCTCTGAGCTACAGCGCCACAATGAGCAGTGGACCCTGCAGTGCAACACCTTCGGCCTGGACGGCGCCATCGGGCCACTGCCCTTTCACTACACGGAACTGTTGCTCGAACGACAGAAAGCCAAAGACCCCGCGCTTACGCGCTTTCTGGATATGTTCAACCACCGTAGCGCCAGTCTTTACTGGCGCGCCGCCAGTAAATACAAACTCCCGCTGGAGTATGAGCGGGCACGGCGCCATCGCGGTCACGGAAAAACCATTGATCGCCACACAGAAGTTCTGCTGTCCATGTTGGGGCTATCCCCCAGGCTACTGAGAGACTCGGCCCAGCTACCTGGGGAAGCACTGATTTATTACGGGGGCCTGCTCAGCCAACAAGTCAAAACCGCCGGCAACCTGGAGCAGATGGTTCGCGGGTATTTTCGCGTCCCCGCCAAGGTCAGCGAATTCTCCGGCACCTGGTGCGACGTACTCCCGAGCATGCGCTGTCGCCTGCCGACGCTCACCGAGCCCAAGGGACAGAACAATTGCCTGGGGCGCAGCACTTTGCTGGGCCAGAAATCCTGGCTGGCACAGAACAAAGTGGACCTGACAATCGGGCCACTGGACGAAACGCAGTACCAGCGGTTCGCGCCGGGTAGCCAGGCACTGAATGCACTCAACGAACTGAGTTCACTCTATTTGGGTGTGGACAATCAATTTGATATCACTCTCGATGTCAAAACCACCGCCTTGCCCAAAGACATGGCCCTGGGCGGCGCCATGCCCTCGCGGCTCGGTTGGGACAGCCGGCTGCCGCAAAGCATTTACCGGGCGCCCTCACCCGAGGACACGCTCAAAATTCCCGTTTCCGGACAACATGCCGGAAGCGACTCATATCCGAACTCAACCGCGAATGGAACCGACCGCGACGCGGCCTAACCAAGGAGCCTCCGATGATTACCCTGGACTTGAAATCACTGGTCAACAAACTGAACAACACCACCCGCAACGCACTGGAAGGCGCCGCTGGACTCTGCCTTTCCCGGGGCCACTACAACGTGGAAATCGAACACTGGTGGGTGAAACTGCTTGAGGTGAACGATACCGACGCCCAAGCGATTCTGGAGAAGTTCGAACTCTCCCCTGACACGTTGATCACCCACTTCAACCGGGAATTGGACCGTCTGAAGAACGGCAGCACCCGTCCGCCGGCCCTGGCGCAAAGTGTCGTGGATCTGGCCAAACATGCCTGGGTATTGGCCTCTGTGGAATATGGTCATCCGCAAGTCACCAGCGCCCATTTATTGGCGGCGCTACTGATGGACGATACCCTGCGTCGCTCCGCCGTGGCCAGTTGCCGCGAACTGGAGACGGTACCACCGGAATCCGTTCGGGAACTGGTTAAAGCCATTGTGGGCACGACCCCGGAATCCGAACTGCAGAGCGCCGCCACCGACTCGGGTGAGCCATCGCAATCGCAAGCCCAGGCAAGCAATACCCCCTGCCTGGACAAGTACACGGTCAACCTGACCCAGGCGGCCAAAGACGGAAAGATCGACCCGGTCTGGGGGCGGGACCAGGAGGTCCGACAGATCGTCGACATTCTGATTCGCCGTCGTCAGAACAACCCGATTCTGACCGGGGAAGCCGGCGTGGGTAAAACCGCCGTGGTGGAAGGCTTTGCCTTGCGCATTGCCAAGGGCGATGTCCCCGAGCCCCTGAGGAACGTAGCGTTGCGCAGCCTGGACCTGGGCCTGCTTCAGGCGGGCGCGAGCGTCAAAGGCGAATTTGAAAACCGTCTCAAATCCGTCATTGCCGAAGTCAAGGCCTCGCCACAACCCATCATTCTCTTTATCGACGAAGCCCACACCATGATTGGCGCCGGCGGCAAAGAAGGCCAGGGTGACGCCGCCAACCTGCTCAAGCCGGCACTGGCCCGAGGGGAACTACGTACCATCGCCGCCACCACCTGGGCCGAATACAAAAAGTACTTTGAGCGTGACCCGGCACTGACCCGTCGCTTCCAGGTGGTGAAAGTGGAGGAGCCCGACGAGACCAAAGCCATCGATATGATGCGCGCCATCGGCGGCATGCTCCAAGCGCATCACGGTGTTCGTATTATGGATGAGGCCATTGTCGAATCCGTGCGCCTGTCCAGTCGTTATATGCCCGGGCGCCAACTCCCCGACAAATCCGTCAGCCTGCTGGACACCGCCTGCGCCCGCGTGGCGTTAAGCCAAAGCGCCACGCCCGCCCCGATCGAAGATACCCGGCGCGAACTGGAACAGATCGCGGCCACCCTGCGCAACCTGACGCGCGAAAACGCCGCGCTCGGTAATTGCCAGGAGCGCATTGACCAGTTGCAAGAACGACAGACCGCATTGGAGAGCCTCCTCGATACCCAGCAGCAGCAATGGCAGACGGAACAGGAACTGGTTCAGTCTATCAACCGTCTCCAGAAAGACATTGAGACGGCCCACGAGCAATCCCTCGAAGGCGTATCAGAAGAAGTGCCAGGCACACCCTTTGAGCAATCTCCCGAACAGTCCCGAGAGGAACTGCAGGGCCTGCTGAGCCAATTGGCCGAGTGCCAGGGCGACACCCCCATGATCAAAGTCCATGTGGACGGCCAGGCCATCGCCGAGGTGGTGTCCAACTGGACCGGCATCCCCCTGGGCAAGATGCTGGCGGATGAGATCCAGTCCGTGCTCAAGTTACGTGACACTCTGAGCGACCGGGTTATCGGGCAGAACCACGCGCTGGAGGCGATTGCACAGAGCATCCGCACTGCCCGCGCCGGGCTTACCGATCCGCGCAAACCCATCGGCGTGTTTTTTATGGTCGGCCCGAGCGGTGTCGGTAAAACCGAAACCGCCCTGGCGCTATCCGATACCCTGTACGGAGGCGAGCACAACCTCACCGTGATCAACATGTCCGAGTTCAAGGAGGAGCACAAAGTCTCCATGCTGCTCGGCTCCCCTCCCGGCTATGTGGGCTACGGTGAAGGCGGTGTCTTGACCGAAGCGGTTCGGCGCAAACCTTACAGCGTGATCCTGTTGGATGAAATGGAAAAAGCCCACCCCGGCGTTCAGGATGTGTTCTACAACCTGTTTGACAAAGGCACCATCAAGGATGGGGAAGGCCGGGATATCGACTTCCGCAACACCGTGATCATCATGACTTCGAACGCGGGGGAAGAGCACATCCGGGCCCTGTGTCAGTCCCAGGAAGCGCCCATCGAGCCGGACGTACTGCTGGATAACTTCCGCCCCCAGTTACTGAATCATTTCAAACCCGCATTTTTGGGGCGCACCACCATCGTGCCCTATTACCCGCTCGGCGATGAAGACCTGATGCGCATCTGCGCCATTAACATGGAAAAGATCCGCCGCCGCGTGCACGACCACTACAACGCCGCGTTCAGCTATGACGAGGATGTACTCCTACACATTGTCGCCCGCAGCCAGGAAGTGGACACCGGCGCGCGCAACATCGAAAACATTCTGACCCGCACGCTGTTGCCGCAGCTGGCCTCCGAATGTCTGGCGCGAATGGTGTCCGACGAGCCCCTGACCCGGGTGCACGTGGGCATCGATGAGGAAGGCCAGTTCCAGTGTCAGCTGGAAGGCTGACACAGCCACGATGAAACGGTGGAGCAAACAACAATACGGGGCCTTGACGCTCGCGTTGTTGATCGGATGGAGTACGCACTCGCCGGGCGCCCCCCGGGACGCCCTGAGCGAGCGCGTGGCCGACATCCGTGCGGCGGTCGAGGCGGGCGACTGGGCAAGCGTGCAGAAGACCTTGCCCACCCTCTCTCAGCACTATGCGTTGAGCGAAACACAGCGCCTGTACTTGCGCCTGGTTCAGGGCCTGAACTGGCAGCGTCAGGGCCAACACCGGCGTGCCATTGAGGTGTACGAGGCCTTCCAACCAGGCGAGCCCTACTACGCCGAGGCGCGCACCAACCTCGCCATCGCCTACCTCAAACAGGACTGGTGGAGCGACGCTCAACGCGAGCTGATGCAACTGTTGACGGAAGACATTGACGCGGAATCCAAAAACCGATTGCGGATGATGCTGGGGCTGTCGCAATTACAGCAGGGCTTTTACCGGGATGCCCGGGAAACCTTTGGCACTCTGGACCAGGACAGCCGCTACGCGGCCTTCGCCTGGCGAGGCATTGGCCTGAGTGCTCTGCATCTGCAGGACTACACCGGCGCACTGAATGCGTTTCTCCAACTCAAGGCCCTGAACCACCCAGCCTTGCCGGACGGGCCGTTTCTCGTGGCGTTTACCTACGATCAGATGAACCGCCTGACCTTGGCGCAGGCCAGCTACCAGGAAGCGCTGCTGCACTATCAGGCAAAGCTGCAAACCATTGACCGACAACTGGAGGACAATCCCTCGAACCAGGCTCTGAAGGAGCGGCGTGAACAGATTCACACCTACCTGAGCCAAAGTCAGTACGGGCTTGCCACAATTTATGATCGGCAATAAATTCTCATTATCCATCGCGGCCATCGTTCTGCTCACGACCGGCTGCAGCCAACAAGCGCCCAAGCGCGCCACCCTGGCGGAGCTGGATCAGGCCTCGCGCGTCTCGGCGACAACGTCCAACAATGCCCTGAGCGGTAGCGTCGACAGCAACGACGCCAAAGCGGCTTACTATCAGTTCCTTCAGTCGGCGCCCGACAGTGATCGCGCGCGCAATCAGGCGTTGGCCCGCCTGGCCGATCTGGAGCTCAAGGAGAGCCATCGCTGGAGCGACCAGGACAACTATCAGGAAGACCGCCGCTACCGCGACACACTGGAGCGCACCATTGAACTGCTCAAGACCGCATTGACCGAATTTCCCGAAGCCGAAGGCAACGACCGAAAGTGGTATCAGCTCGCCAAGAGCCACGACCAGCTCGGCCACCATGAAGCCTCATTGAACGCTCTGCAACAGTTGGTGAACCAGCACCCCGACTCTCCCTTATACCCCGAAGCCCAATTCCGCCTGGCGGAGTCGGCTTTCAGTCGGGGCGATTATCTGGCCGCGGAAATCGCCTATACCGCCGCGCTGCACAGCAGCCGGGACACCGGCTTTCACGAACGTGCGCTGTTCAAACGCGGTTGGTCGCGGTACAAACAGTCTTTGATTGAACCGGCACTGGAAGATTTTATCGCCGTCATTCACGCCCAGGAATTTCCCAGCGCCGCAACGCTGAGTGAAACGCCGCTGGGTGACGAAGACCGGGTCATCTACGACGAATACTATCGTTCCCTGGCGCTCGCCATGGTGGAAGCACCTTCGCCCAATATGGTCACCAGCCTGTTCCGAAAACACGGTATCGAGGACTGGTATGCGCCCTACCGGGCCGCCAGCAAACTGCTGCACGCCCAGGGTCGAACCTCCGATGCGGTCGCCCAGTGGCAACACCTGCTGGAAACGCAGCCCGACCCATGGGTAGCGCTGCAGGCGCGCTCTGAAATGGTGGAGCTGTGGCGTGAAGGTGGCTTTCAGCAGCAGGCCATCGCCGCCACCGAACAGTTGTACCAGAGCTATCAGCAGCGAGCGGGCACCGAACCCCGCTCGGCCGCCGCCGAGCAAAGTCGCACACAGTTACGTCAGCACTGGAAAGACGCCGCCCGCTACCATCACGCCCGATATCAGGACAGCGGCAAGTCCAGCCACTTCGACCAGGCAAAGCAGTGGTACGAGCGCTACCTCGAACACTTCGACGGCTATGCCCAGCAAGACGGCATTGCTCTGGCCTATGGGGATCTGCTGGCGGAAGCCGAGCATACTGAGGCCGCCTTCCATCAGTGCCGGCGCGCGGCCTTTGACGGCACTGTCATTCTCGACCCCGAAGCCGCCTATGCGGCCCTTGCGCTCTTGAACACCCTCACCGATCAGGCACCGGAACGTTGGACCGATGACTATGGCCGATACGCCGAGGCCTTTGCCCGGCTCTACCCGAATGACGAGCGCACCCCCGCCATCGCATTGAACGCGGCGCAGTACGCCTACCAGGCCGAACACTACGACACCGCCATTTCGCTCGCGCACTACGCCCTGAATGACGCCAAAACGCAGTCCGAGGCCTATCCACTGATACTGCAGAGCCAGTTGAACGCGTCGGAATATGCCAACGCCGAACAAACCGCCAGTCGCTTACTGGCACTGACCGCTCTGCCCGACTCACTGCGTCAGCGAGCCCATCAACAGCGGGCGCTCAGCGTGTACCGACAAGCCGAAAGCGCGGAACAAGCGAAAGAGTGGAAGGAGGCCATCCGCCACTACCAGCGCATTCACGAGATGGACCCGAACACCGACAACGCCCCCAAGGGGTTGTACAACGCGCTGTCTCTGGCCGCCGAGCAAGCGCAATGGGAGTTGACCATCGGTTTGATTCAACGCTTCCAATCCGTTTATCCCGACCACCCCTTGCGCGCGGACGCCGAACGCCAGCTGAGTAACGCTTACCTGGCCAGTGGCCAGACGGAAGCAGCCGCCCGCCAATACGAAAAGCTCGCGGGCTCGGAGGAAGACGCGACCGCGCAACGGGCGGCCCAATGGAAAGCCGCACAGCTTTATCTGGATGAAAAAAATGTCGAGGGCGCCATCAACGCCTTTCGCCGGTACGCCCACAGCTATCCTACGCCCTATCCCCAGAACGCCGAAGCCATGCATCAATTGGCCCGTCTGTATACCCAGACTGCAGAGCCGGACAAGCGCCAGTTCTGGGAGCGCAAGCTGTTGACCCAAGACCGCCAGCAGCCCGACAACGAGAAAACTGAACGCACCCGTCGCCTTGCGGCGAGCGCCGCACTCAGTCTGGCACGCAGCCACCACGAACAGTACGACAACACGCCTCTGTCACTGCCGTTGGAAAACAGTCTGGCCCGAAAAACCGAACATATGCAGAGTGCGATCGAGCGCTATGCCCAGGCTGCCTCCTATGGATTGAGTGATGTTACCTCCGAAGCCACTCACCGGATCGGCCGTATTTACGAAACCCTGGCGCGGGCACTGCTGGAATCCGACCGGCCACCCCAGCTCAGCGGCGAGACGCTGATTCAATACAACATTCTGCTGGAGGACCGCGCCTTCCCCTTCGAGGACAAGGCCATCGAGTTCTATGAGCGCAACCTCAAACGCGCCCGCGCGGAGGGCTTCAACGAGTGGATGGCGCAAAGCCGTCAGCGCTTGGCGGTGCTCTTTCCGGTCCGCTATGCACGCGAGCCCAAGGCCCGCTTTACCCTGAACCACAGCGAGGGGCAGACCGGCACGCCCCCGCTCGCGCAACAACGCGAGGCACAGCCATGACCATTTACCCGCGACGCCATGGCAAAGTCGTCATGGTCTTACTGGCAATAGCATTACTCAGCGCTTGCAGCCAGACGCCGACCACTGACAACTTATCGGTCAGCGCAAGCGGTACGTCCACGCCACTGACCGAGCCCCAACAGCAGCTTTATGAAAAAGCGCTGCGCCATGGGCAGGCCGGCGACTACTCCGCCGCCGCCGAGCAGATCGAACGATTGGTACAACAACGCCCCGCGCGGGCGGAACTATGGGTACACCTGGCGACGGCCTACTACCACAACGACCATGGGCCACAAGCGGAGAAAGCGCTCGAGAATGCCCTGAAACTCAATCCAGACCTCGCTTCCGCGCACAACCTCGCCGGCACCATGGCCCTGAAACGCGCCGAGATCGAAACCGCTGAACAACACTTCGAAGCCGCTTTACGACAGGATCCTCGCTCAGCCGACGCCCACTACAACCTTGGCCTGCTTTACGACACCTACTATCAGGATCTAAGCTCTGCCATTGAACACTACGAAGCGTACCTTGCCTTGGTGGATAGTGACGAGCGCACCGCCCAGTGGGTACGACAGTTACAGAGCGCGCTTGAGCGCCAGGGAGGTTAGATGCGCACCGCACTCCTGACCCTATTGCTGCTTGTGGGTTTCAACGCCCATGCTCAGCAAGTCCCACGCATCGAGATCGAGATGGACGCCACAACCATCAAGGCCAATAAGGAACTGCCCAAACTGCTCTACATTATTCCCTGGAAGGACACCGAGCTGGCAGAGGCCACGGGAGAGCGTAAAATTCTCATCCCGGAACTGTTCGGGGATTTTTACCAACCGGTGCTCCCTGGAGAACTGACGTCTGAGGTAGAAGCCGAAAGGAGCTTTCGATGACACACGCCAGACATTTTGTGATCAGCGGAGTGGTTCAGGGAGTGAGCTACCGGGCGAACGCCCAACAGAAGGCCCAGGCACTCGGCCTTGCCGGCTGGGTCCGAAACTTACCGGACGGCCGTGTGGAAGCACTCGCGCAGGGCGATATCGACGCTCTGGATGCCTTTGAGGGATGGCTTTGGGAAGGACCGAAACACGCTTCGGTGACCCAAGTAGACATCAAACCCGCCGCCCCTCAGGCGAACACCGATTTTGAAGTACGAGGATAAACTCACGTCGTTGACGCCCATCTCCACCAACAGCCCCTATCCTCGATAGGCTCGGCAAAAACGCACCGCCCAGCCTTTGTCGCTTTTCAGGTTGTTGAATGACGCGAAAACACTATGTGTTCAGTCATCAGCATTGGAAATGAGTGGCGTCCCCTTTATTTCGTTCCCGAATGTAGCCCCCCCCTTCATATACGCCTTCGTTTTTGACGTTTATTGTCAGCCCAAGAAAAAGCCAATATTTTTTATTGTTCCAAAAACAACTTTTGACGACTTTTTTTCTTTTTCTTAATAAAAGTGCAACGTTCTAAAAGCGATAAATCATTAAAAAAAGTAGTAGATCAAACTATAAGGATACAGTCCTTTTCACTTTAACAATTTGAGATACCATGATCGCCGCCTTTCGGGTAATACCCGAAAGCGGTGCAAGCGTCGACACTTTGTCGCGCTATATAACAATAGTAGGCGCGTGAGTGTCTTCATTTCAGAAACACCAGGAGATAACCACAAATGATAAGCAAAAAACTGAAAGGCAATGGCATATACGCCGCCATGCTGGGCTTGGGCCTGGCTGCGGCAGGTCAGGGTGCCGCCGCGCAATCGGCGAACTGCGAATATGTCGTGAGCAATGAGTGGGGCAGCGGTGCCACCGCTGCAATCCGTATCACCAACAACAGCAACACCACCATCAATGGTTGGGACGTCAGCTGGTCTTACAACGACAACCAGGTCACCAACAGCTGGAACGCTCAGGTCTCCGGCAGCAACCCCTACACCGCCACCGACATGGGCTGGAACGGCACCATTCAGCCGGGCCAGAGCATCGAATTTGGCATGCAAGTTAGCGCCAACGGCAACGTTGAGACACCGACGGTTACCGGTGATGTCTGCTCTGGTGGCGGCACTTCCAGCAGCGCCCCGGCGAGCAGTTCAAGCAGTTCTGTGAGCAGCGCGGCCAGCTCCGCGGTAAGCAGCACTGGAACCGAAGACGGTCAACAATGTAACTGGTACGGCACCCTCACTCCGCTTTGTGAAGATACCAACAGCGGCTGGGGTTACGAGAACGGACAAAGCTGCGTCAGCCGCCCGACCTGTAGCTCTCAGCCCGCGCCGTACGGCATCGTGGGCGGCAGCCAGTCAAGCTCTCAGCAATCCAGCGTTGCTTCCTCCGTAGCATCTTCCGTGGCATCCTCCGTTGCCTCTTCTGTTGCTTCGTCCGTTGGCTCCTCCGCCTCAAGCGCCAGCAGCGCTGGCGATACCGGTGGCACCTTCCGCGTGAACGAGGCGGGCAGCATCACCCAAAATGGTGAACCCTACCCGGTTCAGTGCTCGGCATGGTTCGGCCTTGAAGGTCAGCATGAGCCAAAAGATGCGGAAAATAATCCCGATGGCGCACCCATGGAGCTGTATGTCGGCAACATGTGGTGGGTCGACTCCGGTCGCACCATTCAGCAGACCATGGATGAGATTACCGCTCAAGGTATCAACACCATCCGTCTGCCCATCGCGCCTCAGACTCTGGACCCGAACGATCCGCAAGGGATCGGCTACGTACGTGAGGGCGGTGTGTTGAAAAACCACCCCTCGGTCCAACAGGATAACGCCCGTCAAGCGCTGGAAGACTTCATCGTTCAGGCCGACGAAAACGGCATCAACGTCATTATCGACATTCACTCCTGCTCCAACTATGTGGGCTGGCGCGCCGGTCGTCTGGGTGCCACGCCCCCCTACGCCGACGCTGAGCGTGAGAACTATGACTTCAAACGTGAAGGGTATTCGTGCGGCCCGGTAGACGATCCGGATGTTCAGGTCGACCTGTACAACGAAGAGCTGTGGCTGGAAGACCTGCGTGAAATCGCCGGCCTCTCGGAGGATTTGGGCGTTGACAACATCATGGCCATCGACATCTTCAACGAACCCTGGGACTACACCTGGGCCGAGTGGAAAGACCTGTCTGAGAAGGCTTATCAGGCGATCAACGAAGTCAACACCGATGTCCTGATTATGGTTGAAGGTATTTCCGGTGGGACCTCTGCGGGCGAAGAAGTACCTCACGGCTCAGAAGAGACCAACCCCAACTGGGGTGAGAACCTCTATCCGTTTGCGGATGCACCGCTGGACATTCCGAAGGAGCGCCTGATCCTGTCGCCGCACACCTACGGCCCATCCGTGTTCGTACAGAAGCAGTTTATGGACCCTGCCCAGCCCGAGTGTGAGGGTATGGAAGGTGATGCAGCCGGCGAAGCGGATTGTAATATTGTGATCGACCCCCAGCGCATCGAAGCCGGTTGGGAAGAGCATTTCGGCTATCTGCGTGATCAAGGCTACGCCATGATCATCGGTGAGTTTGGTGGCCACGCAAATTGGCCCGCCGATGCACCACCGCGTCACCGCACTCTTTGGGACCACGTCGACGCTGGTATCGATATGGAGTGGCAGAACGCTCTGGTCGATTACATGATCGAGAAGGACATCGAAGGCTGCTACTGGTCCACCAACCCCGAATCGGAGGATACGGGTGGCCTGTACGAGCATGCTTACGATCCGGTCTCCAACACCGATGAGTGGGGTACCTGGGAAGGCTTCGAGCAGGAGAAATGGAACCTGCTGATCCGCTTGTGGGACAACACTCCAGAGGAGTAAGTCGCAACGCACGCTCCTGGCATTGTGTCAGGAGCCGTGCGCTGACCGAACACTCAGGGAGCAGGGACGCTCCTCCCCACCCACCCTGTCTATGAACCTCGCCATTTCTACTTTGGGCTCTGGTACCGCTCTTTCCATTCCGCATACGGCATGCCGTAGATAATTTCCCGCGCGGTTTCTTTGTCCAGCTCCACGCCCTTTTCGTTTGCCGCTTCCATATACCAACGGCTAAGGCAGTTTCGGCAAAAGCCCGCCAAATCCATCAGATCGATATTCTGAACGTCTTTCCGGTTATCCAGGTGCTCGACCAATCGACGAAACGCGGCCGCCTCAACTTCCGTTCGGGTTTGCTGATCCATTTCGTTACCTCTTCTTCAATCAACTCAATAAAGCCCGTACCCTACCAAAGCTGGCAACGGCACCGCCAACGTTTTTGATCGCCCGTTATTGAGCCAGGCGCGCACCCAGCATGCCCCGGAACGCCATCACCAGCAATAGCGAGAGCCACAGTAACGAAGGAGCCCCTCCGCCACCTGAACTTCCGCCTCCAACCGGGGTATCGTTACCATCGTTACCGCCTTGAGCATCGGGTTCATCGGATTCGTCAGGCTCCAGTGGTACAACTCGGGGCTGCTCAACCATCACGTCAGAGTAATCCGGCTCTCGTTCACAGCCATCCGCATCGGCGAAGACCCTGACGTTGCGGGTCATAAAATCGCCCGAGGCGTCGGTCACCTTGAGGGAAAAGAAGCCCAGACCGCATTCGGTCGGCGTGAATACCGCTGCCTCGCCGGCAATGTCCACCGAACCGTTGCCAACATGACGTACGGTGTAGCGCGGCGCTTCGGTATAGCCACGGAAAAGCTCGACCAACGGCACAGAAATCGAATGCCCCGCGGTCGTCATCAGAAGCGGGCCGCTCACCCAGTGGAGGTACTCTTCAAGCTGCGTGTAACCATCTCGGTCGGGGTCACGATTGGCATCATCGCCGGCTGACTGCGGGTCGAGGCCGAGCTGGTTTTCCCACCAGGTGGGCATGCCGTCGTTGTCCGGGTCCCAGCTCGCATCGCGGTGCACTTCTGGGTAATCTTCGTAGCCGCCCACATCGTCCTGATGATCCGGCAGCCCGGGCAAACCGGTTTGACTACCCGTTGAACTGGTCGTGCCAGCCAGAGTTTCATTGATCACCCGAATGTCCTGGTGATCCTGCACCGGCGCGATCGCGCCGACATCCGAAAGGACATTCTTGTAGGCCTGTCTCGCGGTGTGAATGGTCGCGTGTGAAGGGAAAAAGGGTTCGTAAACGAAGGGTTGATAACCATCGGGCTGTCCATTTTTTACTCGACAGGCAAAGCGCTGATTCAACTCATCGGCCTGCCCTGGAATCACATTGCCCAGACAATAATATCGCTGAGTGCCGGGGAAGTTATCGTACTGAATGTTGAGCGCGTACATTTCGCTCGTAGCCGGCCCCGGCTTGTAATAGTTGTTCACAAAGTTGACTTCGTGCGCACCGCCATCGGTGGTGCGGTTGTCCCAGTTGTAAACCACGTTATTGAAGATATCCAACCGACCGGCGTAGTTTCCATCACCGTCCAGGCCGCCGGCCAACGACCAGTTTCGCCCCGCGTTGTGCGCCAAGAGATTGTGATGGAAACTGCCAATGTCGCCGCTGATGCTGGCGGCGTATCCGTGTGCAGTACCCTCCGGATAGTTACTGTGACCGGCCACGTTCAACGCTTCGGCAATCAGGGTCCGCTGCAAAGTTATGTTCTTCCCGTTGCGGGACGAAAAAGCCTCGTCAATGGTCCAACTGATGGAACTGTGATCCACGATGGAGTGATCACTGCCTGCCATGCCGATGCCGTCATAGGTCTCGCCCGCCCCCAACCGCACCCGAATGTGTTGCAGGATCACATCGTTGGCACCACTCAAGCCAAACGGTGCACTGCGGATGACAATGCCTTTGCCCGGAGCGGTCTGCCCGGCGACGGTTACGAATGAGTCATTGATGGACAGGCGCGATTCCAGAGTGATTATGCCCGACACATCGAATACGATCGTGCGCGGTCCCTGCTCCTCTTCCACCGCAGCCCGCAAACTGCCCGGCCCGCTGTCGTTCAGGTTGGTGACTTTCACCACTTTGCCTCCGCGGCCGCCGATGGCGAACCGCCCGTATCCCTCAGCATCAGGAAAGGCCAGTTGCCTAGGGCGGAAACGCCAGACATTACCTCGGGTTACGGTTCCGTCCGCTTCTATCTGATCAACGCGCCAGAAGTAGTCGTCAAGACTGTACAGACCGGTCAGGTCGGCGTACGTCTGCGTTTGCTCGCGAACGAACACCGAGTCGTCGCCTTCGGCCACCCGCGTTTTATCGGTGCCGAAATACAGCGCCTGTTTCACCGCGCCTTCGGCCGCCGTCCATTCCAGGCGCAGCTCACCCGCCCCGACATCGGCATCGGCATGGAGATCACCATCGGCCGGCACGGGGGCGCGGGCCTGTTTGGCAAAGTTGGGCGTATTGAGTTCGAAGCCGTTGAGCACGACATTCTCGATATCCGCTCCCGTCCCGCCATCGGCCTCGATGCGCACCTTTACCTGTCCGCCGTCGGGCGAAAAGGTTACGTAGGCGGTCTGTGCGTCGCTGTTGTCGGTCACCCGACTGCTCATGACGACATCGGTGTGGACCCGCCGATCATTGACGTAAATATTCAGTGGCGCTACCGACGACTCCGCCCAATTATCCACGCTACTCAGATAGAGCAGCAGGGTGTGGGTTTCCTCCGACAGGCCGTTCACGGTCAGGGAAACGGCGCCGCCCTGAGGGTCGCCGTCGCCGAAATCCACCAACACACCATCGCCGGTCAGTTGCGCGGTGGCAATGGCGGTTTTGTACCAGCTGGAGCGAAGCCCAAGACCGCCGTCTCCAGAAGAAGACAGGGTAAACGTCACGCCATCGAAAGCTTGGCTGACCGAGCGGGCCGAGGGTATTGGCCAGGGCTCAAAACCGGGTTGGTTGACCTCGCCCTCCTGGCGCCCAGCGAAGTTCAGATCGACCTTGATCACTGGTTCATCGGCGAAGGGAAGGGGTTCCTGCGCAACAGCGGGATGCATTGCACAGACGAACAGAGCCGCACCCATCACAGGGCGACGTAAAAGGTTGATTGGCATAAGGTTCACCTGGTTTATTACTTATTGGTGATCATTCCTGTCTGATGCAGGTTCTCTCACTCTCTATCTCCATAGCCGAGTATATACCTCGATGTCTCGTGTTGACACCCGTTCGGGCTACTCCGTCATTGGCGTTTCCTGCGCCAGCAGGGAGTAAATCGCATGATCCACATAGCGACCATCGACATACTCTCGGTTCTGTACCACGCCTTCATAGTAAAAACCCAGCCGCTCGGGAATCGCTCGGCTTTTCAGGTTCTGTGTGGCGCAGGCGATTTCGATGCGCTCAAGTCGGTACTCGCCAAACCCCACCTCAACCAGTTGGCGGATCGCAGCGGTCATGAGCCCCAATCCACAGTATCGCGCCCCCAACCAGTAGCCGACACTGCCACAGCGCGTTGTGAGGTCGAAGGTGTGAAAGCCGCAAACACCACACAGCTCCGAGCGCCAGTACACCGCATATTGGGGCCCTTTCCCGGCCCGATGCTGCGCAATCACCTCGCGCAGGAACGTCTCGGTATCCGCGACTGAGCGATTGGCATCTACCCAGGGAAGCCAACGGCGAAGATGCGCCCTGCTCTGGTCAACCAGTTGAAACAGGACGGAGGCGTGTTCTTCCCGAAGCAAGTCCAAAGTGACCTCGGGTGGATGGGCAGCGAGAGTATTCATCTAGTCGATAACGTATTAAGAAGCTGTCAGTCGGCGATACAGGTGAGAAAAAGGAACCGCCGTCAGGCCGTGGACTAAAACAGAGGCCGAAACCAACAAGCTTACCACTGGCCACAGTTCCGGCACATCGGTTTCGTGAGAAGCCAGTGCCGCGTAATAAACCGCCGCCACGCCGATGGGGCCAAACCATCCCGCAAAAGCGCCGTCCACCAGGCTGGGAACTTCCCGCAGCCGCCCACTCAACAACAGAAGCACAGGCAGGCGCCGGAACAACAAAATACTAATGATCAGACCAACGGTCGGCCATCCCATCGCTGCCCACTCGCTCCAGGGGAGCATAAGCCCGACCAGCACAAAAATGGGGCCGGTAAAAAACCGGTCAAATCCACCGACAACATGTTCTTCCTGTCGCCGCTCGCGCACGCCCACCTGCTGGTCAAACGCCAACCCGGCCACAAAAACGGCAAGAATGCCGTTACTGCCCAGAAGATCGACCAAGGGCAGGGTCCCCAACGCAAGTGCCGTCGCAAACATCACTACGGATTGGGGGTCCATCAGGTCCTTTTTTTCCGCCGCCCGCAAACCGAAACCGGCCAGATAACCAATCGTCGCACCCAGCAACAAGGCCAGCAGGACATCCGCAACCATCACCTCCACCACACGGGTTGCAAGCGACTCCGGGGGAGAGAGAGTCAGAAAGAAAATCATGCCGAGTACAAAAACATACGCCAGGCCGTCGTTGGCCCCCGACTCCGCCATAATGATTCGGCGCAAATGGGAAGGGAGCGTCTTTTCCGCCACCGGTCCTGTCACCATGGAAGACGCCACAACCGGATCAGTGGGAGTCACCACCGCGCCAATCAGCAGGGCCGAACCCCATGAGAGACCCAGAACTGCTCCCACAAGCACGCTACTGCTCAACCACATGAATAACATTCCGACCCCAAGCACCACCAACAGACTACGCCAGTGGGTGAACACGTAGGGCTTCGGTAGCCGAAGCGCGATATCCATCAGACCAATCGCCAAGGCCAGCCGGGCCACCTGCTCGAGAATCATCATGGGTTTTCCCCAGGAGTCGGGGTGCAACCAGCCAAGGCCGACCGGCCCCAGGGCCACGCCGAGCAGAAGCAGCGTCACGGCATCGGGCAGTCCAATCCGTTTAAGAAACTTTGACACCAGGCCCAGCAGCAGAGCGCTGCCCACGATTACTAATAAAGCGATATCAAATTGATGCATCGAACGCGCTTCGCCTCTCAGTTTTCTCTGCCCCCGAGTGTGAACTACATTGTGCGCTTATCTCGAATATACAGGTCATAAGCATTGTTCCCTCGGACGTTGCGTTTTTCCATATCAAACAGCTCAGTCGTTTCGATCAGTTTGCTCAGTTTTTTGTAACCGAAATTTCTCGAGTCGAAAGAGCTCTGGTTGGCGATATGGGACCCGACCGCGGCAATGGACGCCCAACCGTCATCATCAGCCGCCGCCTCAACCGCGCCACGCAGCAACCCTACGAGCTTGGCATCCTGGTTCAGTTCCTTTTTGGTTTTCCGACGAGTGGGCTTGCTGCTTCCCTCGCTCCCTCCTTCTTTTTCTTCCGGTAACGCCAACGCTTCCAGAAAGACAAATTTATCGCAGGCCGCCTGAAGCGAATCCGGCGTTTTTTGTTCGCCAAAACCGTAAACCAGCAGACCGGATTCACGAATTCTTGTCGCCAACTTGGTAAAGTCACTATCGCTGGTAACGAGACAGAAGCCATCGAATCGCTCGGTATAGAGAAGGTCCATGGCATCGATAATCATGGAGGAGTCCGTGGAGTTCTTTCCCTTGGTGTAACTGAATTGCTGCATAGGTCCAATGGCGTACTCGTGCAATACGGACTTCCAGGGCTTGAGCTGGTCTGTCGTCCAGTCGCCATAGGCCCTTTTAACACTGGCGACGCCATACTTGGCGATCTCACCCACGAGGGCCTCACAAATGGAGGCATTGATATTGTCCGCGTCAATCAACACCGCGAGCTTGTTACGTTCTTCCATTGTCAGTGACCTTTTTGGCTGTATCTGCCCGCTCGGAAGAGGGCCCGTATCAGAAAATGATAATGGCGGATAACGTCAGCACACTCAACCCTTCCGACTACGCACCCTGTCGCATTGGTCAACAAAAATGCTCAATCCTACGCCGGTCGGGCCAAGAGGAACCGGCTTCTACCCTGGCAATCCCTGATTTCCGTACTTACGTCTCATTTTTGCATTTAATATTGTTGCCATATTTGAATCAGCGGATCTCCATGCCTACTATCGGATGCGTGAAGCCAGTGAGGTTAAGCAGTCGCTTCAGTAGTCATTAAACGAAATAAAAAATTTGTTTTCTATAGCAATAAAGAACGGAGATCCTCAATGCAACTATCAACGATAAAATTGCTCACCTTGTCAACGATGATGGCAACCGGCGTTCTCGCGGCCTCAGGTGTCAACGCTCAAAGTGCTATCTGTGAGTATCGAGTACAAAACGAATGGGGCAGTGGCGCCACCGCCTCCATCGACATCACCAATACGAGTTCGGACCCCATTGATGGGTGGAACGTTTCCTGGACGTATGACAACAACGAGGTCACCAGCAGCTGGAACGCCGATGTCAGCGGAAGCAATCCTTACTCAGCCTCAAACCTCAGCTGGAACGGCACCCTTTCACCCGGACAGTCCATCTCGTTCGGTTTTCAGGTCAACACCAACGGCACGGCCGAGACGCCGGTGGTGACTGGTGATATCTGTGGCGACAATCCTCCGTCGAGCTCCAGCAGCAGCGCCTCGTCGACATCCAGCGCTTCTTCAACAAGCACCACCTCGTCTTCGAGCAGCCAGTCCTCCACCAGTTCGACCAGCGGCGGAGAAATCACGATCCAGGAAAGCCAGACCGGTTTTTGTGGCGTCGACGGAACGGTCGACAATGACAATGCCGGCTTTACCGGTGAGGGCTTTGCCAATACCGACAATGCCAACGGCAGCGCCGTTCGCTACCGCGTCAATGCCCCCAGCAATGGTAGCTATCTTCTGGAACTGCGCTATGCCTCTGCCACCGACAGACCCGCCATTGTCGTGGTCAACGGCTCGAACGAGGCCAACCTCAGCTTCCCCTCTACCGGTAGCTGGACCAGTTGGACGGTCGACACCAGCACGGTCAATTTGAACGGTGGGGAAAATTACATCAGCGTCGTTGCCACCAGCAGTGATGGCTTGCCCAATATCGATGCAATGACAGTCGTCGGGAACAGCCCCACCGCGGCGGATTGCTCCAACCAGAGTAGCTCCTCCAGTAGCAGTAGCGCAGATAACGCCCCACTCCTTTCACAAGAGGGCAACCCGGTCCACGACCGCTTCGAAAGTGCCCGCACCGAATGGGATCAGAGCAAAGCAGACATCATTCTTTCCCACCAGTATGACAACGGCGGCTGGCCCAAGAACCAGGAGTACGACTCCATGGGCGATGGTGGTGACGGCTTGGGCACCATCGACAACGGCGCCACCGTCACGGAAATGGTTTACCTGGCCCAAGTCTATCGGGATACCGGCGATACCCGCTACCGCAACGCGGTGCGCAGAGCCATGGACTATTTGCTTGAGGCCCAATACGACACGGGTGGCTGGCCGCAGTTTTACCCACTGCGCGGAGGCTACTCGGATCACGTCACCTTCAACGACAATGCCATGTCCAGCGTGCTGACCGTACTGCACCATGCCAACCAGCAAAGTGCACCCTTTGACACCGACATCTTCAGTGAAAACGATCGAGCGCAAATGCGGCAGGCCATCGACCAGGGCGTGGACTACATCCTCAACGCCCAGTGGGTACAAAACGGAACCCTGACGGCCTGGTGCGCTCAACATGGGAAAGACGACTATGAACCCAAGATGGCGCGCGCCTATGAGCTGAAATCGTTAAGTGGCAGTGAGTCAGTGGAAGTGATCGGGTTTCTGATGACCCAACCCCAAACGCCGCAAATTGAAGCCGCCGTTCGGGCGGCGGTCGACTGGTTCCGAAGCCCCGACACCTACCTCGACAACCATACCTACGACAGTTCCGTCGAGGAGAAAATCGTCTACAGCGAAGGCGACCGGATGTGGTATCGCTTCTATGACTTGTACACCAACCGTGGCTTTTTCAGTGACCGGGACAGCCGCAAGGTATACGACATTATGGAAATTTCCGAAGAACGCCGCAACGGCTACAGCTGGGGTGGCGATTATGGTGAAGACATCATCTCCTACGCGCAAAGCGTAGGGTACTAGCTCCTCACGCTGCCGAGAGCCCAAGGCTCTCGGCAGCGCTCCCTTCGCCCTGCATTCGTGACGAAAGGGCTCAACACCGCACGACTCCCCTACACCGTCATCCTTGACGGTTCATTAAAAAACTCTCATATTGTTGTCTCAAAATGACAACGACGGGCAATAATGCCTGCGACAATGATAATAACCATGGCGCTCCGAGAGTAAGCGTCGAACATCATCACAAACCGATAAAAAAGAGAGAATCATCAACCATGAAAATCCCTAACCTCGCCCTGTACGCGGCGATCGGCAGCTTGCTGGTCGCGTGTGGCGGCTCAGACTCGCCCTCAGAAAATACTTCATCCTCATCCAGCGCCAATGATGAGTCCAGCAGTTCCAGCTCGTCGTTGAGCAGTTCAAGTGCGCCCAGCACCGGGGATGGGACCAGCGTCACCATTGAAGAATTCGACGCGGGTTTCTGTCACCTTGATGGCACCATTGATAGTGACAATGAGGGCTTCAACGGCACCGGCTTCGCCAACACTGACAATATCACGGGCGGTGCAATATCCTATCGGGTGAGCGTTCCCGAGGACGGACAGTACACGCTGGAGGTTCGCTACGCTTCCGTCAATCCACGACCGGCTGACGTTGAGGTCAACGAGAGCACCGAGAGCAGTATTGATTTCCCCACCACGGGCGCCTGGACCGCCTGGACCTCCGCCACCGCCACCGTCGCCCTTACGGCGGGCAACAATGACATCCGCCTTGTGGCCAGCAGCTCGGAAGGGCTGCCCAATGTCGACTCTCTGACCATCGTCGGCAACAACCCTTCCGCCGTGGACTGCGACGCGAGCAGCGGAGGCGACGGCCTGATGCTGGACCAGAGCGGCAACCCGGTTCACAGCCGTTTCAATTCGGCCCGAAACGCCTGGAGCGACAGCAAGGCCGATATCGTTCTGTCTTACCAATACGATCACGGTGGCTGGCCCAAAAACCAGTCCTACGACTCCATGGGTACCGGCGGCAATGACCTGGGCACTATCGACAACGGCGCGACGGTGACGGAAATGATCTACCTGGCTGAGGTCTACAACGAGACCGGCGATACCAAATACCGCGATGCGGTGCGCAAGGCCATGGACTACCTGCTCGAAGCCCAATACGACGCCGGCGGTTGGCCCCAGTATTATCCCCTGCGCGGGGGCTACTCCGATCACGTCACCTTCAATGACAATGCCATGACCCGCGTGCTCACTGCGCTGTATCACGCACACCTGGAAAACGCACCGTTCGACACCGATATTTTCGACGACACCGATCGGGCCCAGATGAAGCAGGCCATCGACCACGGCGTCGAGTACATCCTCAAAGCCCAATGGGAGCAGGACGGGGATTTGACCGTCTGGTGCGCCCAGCACGGCAAGGACGACTACCTGCCGAAAGCGGCCCGGGCCTATGAGCTTGAATCCCTCAGCGGCAGTGAGTCGGTGGAAATCATTGCGTTCCTGATGACCCAGCCGCAGACGCCCGAGGTCAAGGCCGCGGTGCATGCCGGTATCGCCTGGTTCCGCAGTCCGGACACCTATCTGGCGGATCACACGTACAACAAATCGGTCGAGGAGAAAATCGTCTACAGTGAAGGCGACCGGATGTGGTATCGCTTTTACGATCTTCAAACGAACGAAGGTTTCTTCAGCGACCGGGACGGCGGGAAGTATTACGACATCATGGAAATTTCAGCCGAGCGTCGCAACGGCTACAGCTGGGGCGGTGACTACGGCGAGAAAATTATTGCCTACGCCGAGCGCGTCGGCTATTAGAGGGCGCCAAGTAAAGTACCACCGGGTCGGGGTGTCCCCCGACCCGCTTTTTTACTTCATGATTTTTGCCGCCCAGTCCCGCTTGGCCAGGGGTTGACCGCCCGGAAAGACGTTGACTTCTATCACCCCATCCGCATTCGCTATCACGGTGACCGGCTCTTGCCACTGGCCATGTACCGGGTCAAACCATTGCAGGGTATAGGTAACCTCCGGATCAAACCCGCTGAGTCGCGGCGCCACCGAGGCGTTCTCAAAATACAGCAGCGCCAAATCCGCCTCGGCGGTGCGCATCATGTAAGACCAGCCATCGAGCCCATCTTCAGGTGCATTGGGCGCCTTGCGTGGTGTTATGTCGTCGGTGGCGGGTATCAGATTCTGGTAGCGTTTTCCCTCGGACAGAACGAAGGATTCCAGGTGCTGCATGTAGTTCGCCGACTCGTAACGCAACGCATCCCAAATATGGGGCCGGGCGCCGGCGGGCTCACCGGTGCTGGTCATGTCATAGGCGGCGGTGCCATGCACATGCCCGGCGAGACCACCGGATAAGACGGACCCGTACATTTGCGCCCGGGCGAAGTAATTATCGCGCCGCGAGTTGGGCGGGGGCTCTTCGCCGCCGGGCTTATTGATCTCGTGTAGCCAACCCGTGTAATAGGGTTCAAAGTTGATGGTCGGCTTGGGCGGATCTTCCAGAAAGAATTGCGCTTCCAGGTTTTCACCCACTCGATGATCCCGCGGCTTGTTGCCCACGCTGTGCATATCCAGCCAGGGCACTTCATCGCCGGAACCCAGGGTCGTATGGGTGGCCCGATCGATCAACACCGTGTGCGGCTGGCCAAATGGCGGAGGCCCGTAGGTGTCCAGGTGGTAAGTCAGCGCTTCATTGAACTGCTCGGCGGTCAGGCTGAAATCCTCCGGCACCCAATCCAGGTGTATGCCGCTGAAGACAAAATTGTAGGCGCCGTAGCGGGCGATCAAGTATTGGGCGAAGCGGGCAAAGCTTTCCTTGAAATCAAAATAGGCATCCCAGGAGGGCCCGACATCCCGGCGCACGGTTTCCAACAGGGGAACGAAACCCTCCTTGGACAGGTGCGCCATTTTCCGGTCCAGGCTCTGAAAGTATTCCGGCTGCGGGCGGTTAAAATTTGATACCCCCTCATGGACCTCGGAAGGCACAAACGGCAAGTGACCATACTCGTCGCGCATATTTTTGGCGGTGAAGGTCCCCCAGTAACTGTCGCCACCCGAGGCATCGGTGCCCTGCTCGTCGGACACGTCATACCCGAACTTTTCCCAGGCGTTACGCAGGTAGATGCCGTTTTCATCGGCATAGGTGCTGGGGTTCATATCCGCCTCCCAGTTCGGAAAAGCGGAAATCATACTGACGGAGTTGAAGCCCTGGTTCTTGCGATAGTTCACCGCATCTTCAAAGCCAATACCGGGGCCCGGCACATAGCCATCAGAGGTGATGGCGTCACGGAACGGCAGACGCCAGGTGGAGCCGGCCAGCCAGGTGTCCCCCACCATAAAGAAGGGCGTGCCATCGGCGTATTCCAGCGCATGACCGTTCTCGCTGACGCGCACGAAACCGCGGCGATTGGGGTTCTCCTGTTTTTCCGCCTCGCTCCAGCCTGCGGCGGTAAAGTGCCCGCGGCGGTCAGTCAGCCCGGCGTCTTGCGGCTGGTTGGAGCCCAACTCCCAGGACCACTCACCTGGCGCTGTGGCCACTAAACGCACCACAAAGCGATTGCCACCATCCCAGAAACCGTACACCCGCTTGTCGAAATCCGGGCCTGTGAGGCGCACCCAGACATCCACCTCGGTGTAGGGGTTGTTGTAGGGGTTCTCGGCGTGGAAAACCAGTTGCTGCATTTCCCAGGTGCGCACGCTGGCCTCGTCCGGCTTACCGGAAGGCATGGCGCAGCCGGTCAGCACCAATAGAAAAAGCAGCGCAAACGCGCCGAGTGAACGCAACGCTCTGGGACCGGTCAGCCACATAACGGAATCCTCTGATTATTCTGAGTGAACGGCGGCGTCGAGGCCGCCTTAGTTACATTGTGACTATAACACAGGGCCGGTCATCCTTCCGGCCGCCTTGGTCGTACTGACCAACTCCCGTATATTAGGGAGCCTCTATCAGCCTCCAACACCGGACGCAGCAGCCTCTATGCCTCATGAAGTCATCACCGTGCGCGGCGCGCGGCAGAACAACCTCAAGAACCTGGACCTGGACATCCCCCTGGGGGAAATGGTGGTGGTCACCGGCGTCAGTGGCTCGGGCAAGTCCACTCTGGCGTTCGATACCATTTACGCCGAAGGCCAGCGCCGTTACGTGGAGACCTTCTCCGCCTACGCCCGCCAGTTTCTGGATCGGATGGACAAGCCCGCCGTGGACAGCATTGACGGCATTCCGCCGGCCATCGCCATTGAGCAAAGCAACACGGTGCGCACCTCCCGCTCCACCGTGGGCACCATGACCGAGCTGAACGACTACCTCAAGCTACTGTTCGCCCGGCTCGCGCACCTGTACTGCCAGGGCTGCGGCCGGGAAGTGATCAAGGACACCCCGCAGAGCATCGTGGAAGCCCTGTACCGGGACTGGCCCAAGGGCCAGCGCCTGATGATCTGCCTGCCCATCAACGTCCCGGAAAAGCTCAGTGAGGATGAGGTGCTGCAACTGCTCAACCAGCAGGGCTACGCCCGCCTGCACCGGCGCGACGGCAACCGGGCCGAAGTGGTGCAGGACCGACTGAAGCTCACCGCTGAGAACCGCAGCCGCCTGACTGAGGCGGTGGAAACCGCCCTGCACTTCGGCAAGGGCCACGTGTTGCTTTACCCGCTGGACGACAATCGCGAGGCGGGCACACCGGTGCGCTTTTCCAGCCACCACCACTGCCCGAGCTGCGACATCGACTACCCGGAGCCGACCCCGAGCCAATTCTCCTTCAACTCGCCGCTGGGCGCCTGCGAGAGCTGCCGGGGCTTTGGACGCATCATCGGCGTGGACTACGGACTGGTCATTCCCGATGATCGCAAGAGCCTCAAAGACGGCGCCATCAAACCGATCCAGACGCCATCCTTCAACGAAGTCCAGCGGGACCTGATCCGCTTTGCCAAAAAGCGCGGCATCCCCATCACCAAGCCCTGGGCCGACCTCACGGAAGACCAGAAACAGTGGGTTCTCCAGGGCGAAGGAGGCTGGGACAAAGGCGTCTGGTACGGCGTACGGGAGTTCTTTGACTGGCTGGAAAGCAAGTCCTACAAAATGCACATCCGGGTGCTACTGTCCAAATACCGCGCCTACACCCCCTGCCAGGACTGCGGCGGCGCCCGCCTGAAGCCCGGCTCACTCTGGTGGCGCGTCGGCTCCCGCGAGGCGGCCGAGCAGGCCCTGAACGGGCGCCACCGTTTCGTGCCCAAGGGCAGCACCCTATCGCCCGCCCAGTTCAACCAACTGCCGGGGCTGAACATCGCCGACGTGATGCAACTGCCCCTCGCCCGCTGCGGCGATTTCTTCGAACAATTGAACAGCCGGGCGGATGAACCCACCCAGCTACTGCTGGAAGAAATCCGCGCGCGCCTGGGCTACCTGTGCGAAGTCGGCCTGGACTACCTCACCCTGGACCGCCAATCCCGCACCCTGAGCGGCGGCGAAGTCCAGCGCATCAACCTCACCACCGCCCTCGGCACCTCCCTGGTCAACACCCTGTTCGTCCTGGACGAACCCAGCACCGGCCTCCACCCAAGGGACATCGAGCGGTTGGTCAAAGTCCTCCACCGCCTACGCGACGCCGGAAACTCACTCCTCGTGGTCGAACACGACCCCCAAGTGATCCTGGCCGCCGACCGAATCCTCGACATCGGCCCGGGCCCCGGCCGCAATGGCGGCCACATCGAATTCTTCGGCACCCCCAAGGCGTTGCTCAAACGCAAAACCAACCTCACCGCGAGCTACTTGAACGGAACCAAACAGGTTTCGGGCAACCATGAGCAGGTTCCGGGTACACCTGTCCGGGACCGTGCTCAGCAGGGAAGCTGTGCTCGAGCCCCCACGGATGGGTCCACGGCGAGTCCCGGACAGGTCTCTCCGGACCAGGCGGACCAGCAAGGCGCCATCACCATCCATGGGGCCCGAGAAAACAACCTCAAGAACATTGACGTTCGCATCCCCCTGGGCCAACTCGTCTGCCTGACCGGCGTCAGCGGCTCCGGCAAATCCACCCTGATGCGCCAGATCCTCTACCCCGCCATCCTAAAATCCCTGGGCGAGCAGACCGAAGCCCCGGGCGAACACACACGCATAGAAGGCCTGGAACACATCGACCGCGCCGTCATGGTCGACCAGAGCCCCATCGGCAAAACCACCCGCTCCACACCCGCCACCTACGTCGGCGCCTTCGACGCGATTCGCAAACTGTTTGTGGCCACCCCCCTGGCCAAAGAACGCGGCTACACCCCGGGCACCTTCAGCTTCAACTCCGGCAATGGCCGCTGCCCCACCTGCCAGGGCAACGGTTTTGAGCATGTGGAAATGCAATTTCTGAGCGATGTGTACCTGCGCTGCCCGGACTGCGATGGCAGACGTTTCCGGGATGAAATTCTGGAAGTCAAAGTATTGGAAGGCGCCGCCGGCAACGACACCCCGCGGGCCATCTCCATCGCCGACGCCCTCGCGATGACCGTCGCCGAAGGGCTGGAATTTTTCCGGGACAAACCCGAGGTGCAACGCAGCCTGCAACCGCTCTCGGACGTGGGCCTGGAATATGTCCAACTGGGCCAAGCCGTACCCACCTTGAGCGGCGGCGAAGCCCAGCGCCTGAAACTGGCCGGCCACCTCGCGAACACGCGGGCCAAAGATCAAGAGCACATTCTGTTCCTGTTCGACGAACCCACCACCGGCCTGCACTTTGCCGACATCGCCACCCTGATGGGCGCCTTCCGGCAGTTACAGGATGCCGGCCACTCGCTGTTGGTGATCGAACACAACCTGGACGTCATTCGCGGGGCCGACTGGTTGATCGACATCGGCCCCGAAGGCGGCGATGCCGGCGGTCAATTGCTGGCCGAGGGCACACCCACGCAGCTGATGGCCCAACCCGACGGCTATACCGCCAAGGCGCTCAAGGACTACGAACAGTCCTTGACCCAGGGCGCCCCGTTGCCCGTCATCGCCAAAAAACGCGCGCCGGCGGCCGAGCGGGTGATCAGCGTTCACCACGCCCGCGAGCACAACCTGAAGAACATCGACGTCACCATTCCGCGGGACAAGCTCACGGTCATCTCGGGGGTCAGCGGCAGCGGTAAAAGCACCCTCGCCTTCGACCTGATTTTCGGCGAAGGCCAGCGCCGCTACCTGGAATCCCTGAACGCCTACGCCCGCCAGTTTGTGCAGCCCGCGTCCCGCCCGGATGTGGACGCCATCTACGGCATCCCGCCCGCTGTCGCCATCGAACAGCGCACCAGTCGCGGCGGTCGCAAAAGTACCCTGGCCACCCTGACCGAGATCTACCACTACCTGCGCCTGCTGTACGTCAAACTCGGCACCCAGTACTGCCCGGACTGCGACGTGCCCATCGAGCCACAAACGCCCGAAGCCATTCTGGCCCGCGTTCAGAAAGACTACCGCAACCGGGAGGTCACGCTGCTCGCCCCCATGGTCGTGGCGCGCAAGGGTATCTACCGCGAGCTGGCCGAGTGGGCCGCCGGGCGCGGCTACCCGCAACTGCGGGTGGACGGGGACTACCAACCCACCGCCGACTGGCCCAAACTCGACCGCTACCGCGAGCACAATATCGAACTGCCGCTGTCAGACGTGACCGTTTCCCCCAACAACGAACGCGCGCTGAGGGAAGGGCTGGAACAGGCCCTGAGCCTGGGCAACGGCGTGGTCATTGTCGCCCCGGTGGATAAACGCACCGGCAAACAGGCCAGCGGCGAACGTCTGTTCTCCACCAACCGCGCCTGTCCGAGTTGCGGCAGCGGCTTCGATGAACTGGACCCGCGCCTGTTCTCCTACAACTCCAAACACGGCTGGTGCAAAAGCTGTTACGGCACGGGACAAATCATCAAAGGCTTTGACGAGGAGCAGACCGGGGAAGAACGTACCTGGCGGCCCGACGAGGAAGAAGGCACGGAGAAAACCTGCCCGAGCTGCGACGGCCAACGCCTCAACCCGACGGCCCGGGCCGTTCGCTTTCGCGATCATTCCATCGCCGACCTGGCTTCACTGCCGGTAGACGCCGCCGAGCAATGGTTCAAAAAACTCAAGCTCAAAGCGTACGAACAGGCCATTGCCCGCGACCTGCTCACGGAAATGCACAGCCGCCTCCAGTTCCTGCAGAAAGTCGGGCTCAACTACCTGAGCCTGGACCGGGCCGCGCCCACCCTGAGCGGCGGCGAAGCCCAACGCATCCGCCTGGCGGCGCAGCTCGGCTCCAGCCTGCAGGGCGTGTGTTACGTACTGGACGAACCCACCATCGGCCTGCACACGCGCGACAACCGCCGCCTGATCGAAACCCTGCGCGAATTGCAGACCCAGGGCAACACCGTCGTGGTGGTCGAGCATGATGAAGACACCATCCGCGAAGCAGACCACCTGATCGACATGGGCCCGCGCGCCGGCGTCAACGGCGGGGAAGTCGTGGCGTACGGCACCCTGAAAAAGATCATGAGCAACAAACGCTCCCTCACCGGGAAAATGCTCTCCGAACCGCTACGCCACCCTCTGCCCGGTTTGCGCAACCCGGAGATGCGCGGCCTCTGGGACAAAGAACAACTGCAACTGACCGGCGCACGGCAGAACAACCTGAACAATGTCACCGTGTCGGTCCCGCTGCGCCAACTGGTTGCCGTTACCGGCGTCAGCGGCAGCGGCAAAAGCACGCTGATACGGGGCGTGCTCTACCCCAATGTGAAGCAGGCCATTACCCACAAACGCAAGAAAAAACAGCAGTGGACCGGCGTAGAACAGATCACCGGCTGGGAAAGCATCGACCGCATTCTGGAAGTCGACCAGACCCCCATCGGCAAAACGCCGCGCTCCTGCCCGGCGACCTACATCGGCATCTGGGACACCATCCGCAAACTCTTCGCCGGCACCGTGGACGCGCGCCTGCGCGGCTATACCCCCGCACGCTTTTCCTTCAATGCCGGCGATGGCCGCTGCGAAGCCTGCGGCGGCCAGGGCGAGCAGAAAATCGAGATGAACTTCCTGCCCGACGTACGCGTGCCCTGCGACGTGTGCCACGGCTGGCGCTTCAACGACGAAACCCTGAGCGTCACCTACAAAGGCAAACACATCGGTGACGTCCTGGCCATGAACATCGACGAGGCCGCCGAGTTCTTCGCCCCCATCACCAAAGTCCACCACGCCCTGAGCCTGTTGCAGGACGTGGGCCTGGGCTACCTCACTCTGGGCCAACAAAGCCCGACCCTGAGTGGCGGCGAAGCCCAACGTATCAAACTGGTGGCCGAACTCAGCAAAGCCAACATGACCCCGGAAGACAACAAAGGAAGACGCTCACAGCACAACCTCTACGTGCTGGACGAACCCACCGTAGGGCTGCACATGGCGGACGTGGACAAACTGCTGCACGTACTGCACCGACTGGTGGATGCGGGTAATTCCGTACTGGTGATTGAGCACAACCTGGATGTGATTGCCGAGTCCGACTGGATTATCGATATGGGGCCGGAGGGTGGCCAGCATGGTGGGAAAGTTATTGCGCAAGGTAAACCGGATACTGTGACCAAGCGGAAGCGGTCTTATACGGGGCAGTATCTAAGTGAAATTCTGAATTGAGAGGGTAATAATTTCACACAGGCAATGGCGAATGCGCAGGTTTATCCGCCCTACGGAAAGTCTTGGTATGGCGGATAAGCCTGCGCATCCGCCATGTTTCTTCAAATATCCACCAACTCATACGGTGACCGCCGAAGTCAGCGAACTAAATACGCTTAGAGACCCGCCATATAAAAATCCGTTCTCATCGATGCGGCGGAAGCCCTCATGCAGGCAATATAATGTTTTCCACTGCTGTCTTTTAACTTTCTGAGCACGGCTTGTCGTATCTGTTTCTGGCCCCACTTAATCACCGAGCCACCACCAAACGGTCTCGGAACTAAATCCATCATGCTGTCACAAGCCCTCGTTTTTTCAATCAGACGACCCAGAACCTCTAGGGTTCTCACGGTAATCCGCCAGTTCTGTGTCTGTGCTCCGTAAAAGTTTTGAAGAATGTCCTTCGTGTCTTGAACTTCCGATGCGGTCAATGGTTCGCTCATAATGTCTCCTTACAAAAGTTGGTTTTAGAACGGCTTAATAGTGGAAAGTACGTCTTTGACGTCTTCTCCCTTCAGACCGTAAAAGTCCAGCATTGTCCAGGACGTTGACTCCTTCCCAGATACCACATAGGCCTTGTATTTATCGTCTGCTTCAGAATAGAGGTAAATCGTAATGGTTTCACGGGTGTAACGCACTGTCTCGTCACCGCTCATCGCATCAACCTTTATTGACCGAATGACATGCCGTTCGGCCCGACTTAGGCTGTTCGGTAAAGAACTGAACTTTTCCATTAAAGATAGGCTTAGGAGCGAATAGGCGGAAAGCTCACTATTCTCCAAGCCAAAATCGCTTACTGATAAAGTCGATGCGGCGATTTTCGTGTCGTCAGGGAAGATGATAAACAGCATATCCTGCTGATGAACAAGCTTCTTGGGGGGGCTACCGACATGAAACGATAAGTGACTGTTGGTTACGACTTCGACTCCGCCCGAGGCACCGTTAGGCAGTGGTTGTTCGGAGGCCTGTCGCTCGCATGCGGGCTGATCGCACTCAGTAATATAAGGCAACGGGGTCAAGGCGCAAGCCTGCAGGAAAATGGCAAGGCCAATCACAAAAGAGGGATACTTCACTTGAATCTCCTTTCAATAGCTGCGTGAACCTTAATTCGTATTGAACAAGACTGTCAAATCCAGATTTTGGGACAACTGACTATTTGTGACCTCAATCACAAAAATCCGTTGACACCCATTTCCCCCATACCCCGGACACTGATAAATGAGGGAGTTGGGATCACATCAGACAGCAGTATGTCACCAAAACTCTAGCTTGGTGGGCTGGTCAATCAATTTCTCTGGCATAGAGATGGCTGTTTTGGCACTTGGGGCAACGAGGCGCGCTTGGGACATCATGTATCCACTCAACACCACAGATAACGCACTGATAGTGCTTTGGATCGCTCTCGCACCGCTCGCCTATCGGTTCGGGGAGAGGATTGCGACGACGAATAGGGGCTCCAACTGAACCCACATAAAACGTTGGCTTGACGCATTGATGATTTCGCCTGGCTTTTTCGAGCTTTGACAGGGTTTTAGGGTGAAACGCCCATGCCTTTACCCCGTCACGCAAGATAAAATCCAGAACAGCCTCTGAGAAACGAAGGTTACGGTCTCTTTTAAAGGATGATATAGAGAAGCTATCGCAATCTAAGGTTAAAAGAGCGACTTTATCCGCCTGCAACTTATTTGTGTTCGGCGAGACAGGCGGCTTTCCTTTGTACACCAGATCAAGGAGAAGCGTATAACCTCCCACCTCTAGCATTAAATCAGCGTGATGACCGTAAACGTTCACATGGGCCTCGGCTTGATCAATTGTGTTTATCGCACCGAGGCTAACCTGAACCTTGTCCGATCCACCGCAAGAGGAGCAGTAGAGGCTATCCTTCAACGGTGGTGTCTCGAGTATTTTTCCTGCCAGCTCGGTCGTTATTTCACGCGCCATCATTGCGACCGCTAGCGCGGAGTTAAACGGACAGTCCTCTTCTGGCTTGGTACCATATCGGCGCGAATCGTGAGCAAAATGATAACGTTTGACCTTTGGGTGTCGAGACAATAAAGGGGCTCTACAACCGGGGCATAGACAATTGCAGGCGCGCCCACTGGGCGCGTCTTCAGGCTCTATAATTTCGCCCGTTTCCAAGTGAATTCCAAAAGGAATTAAAAGCTCGTTCATGGAACACTCCCTTTGCTCCCATCTAGGTCACGACTGAAGCCAGCTTCTGCACGTAGGTCTCATCTTCCCCCCGAAAAAGGATATTCCAACTTTCCAAAAGGGCCTTGGTGAAGCGACTAGGGCCGCATTGATTTTGTGTGAGACTTAATACGCCAACCCATGAGCCAGCGAGCAGGCAACTAAGAATGACGATATACCCTCTCTCGATGGAACTTCATATATTCACCATGCATCGGACGAAGCTGTACACTCATGGCGGGCGACACAGGTAGTAGCTCGGGGCTTTCTAGCTGAGGCGAAATAATGATGCCGCCGCTTTCGCCAAACGTTATCAGCCCGGAATCAAAAGCTCTGTCCAGAGTCGGCAACAGTAGCAGTCCGTTGTACCGATCAAGCCTCTCTGCATTCGTTGCGACACACCATGGCTTGATGTGGGAGGCAACCAACATCACTGGATCGTTGTAACCGGTCACTGAGCAGCCACCCCAAAACGATATTAGCCTCTGGCGAAAAACGCCCTGGCCAATGCGGCTTTTGATGAGATTGCTCTTTTCGGTGGCTGAGACGCTGTCTTCCGAAAGGATGGAGTCGATATCGGCTTCAACGTCATTGTCGAACTTCTCGGATAAATACTCCGCGTATTTATTAAGCGCGCTGTTGTACATATTGTGACCACGCTCGTTCCGTTCCCGATATATCGGGAGGTCCCTCAACGCCGAGGCAATGGTCTCGAATTGGCCGTGATTCTGGATCGATGTGAGGGGGCCTTCTATAAGGCCTCCGTCCATTGCCCATTCGGACATAGGCCCCTTAATAGCACCGTCATATTTTTTGATGGAAGAGGGTGAAAGCCCCCTAAGCCGCATCCAGCCTTCAAATGTCATAAGCGTGGCCGCCAATCATTGAGTGACCCGACAAGCTTCCGGGCAATATGTCGATAAAATCGATAATAATCGACATGGTAGTATGATATGTCGATGGCGTCGACACGAGCATGGGCAGGTCCTTCTGGGGCGCCGCGATACAACCTGGGACAGTCGGCGGGTTACCAGGGCATTACCGATGCGCAAATTCCCAGCGTGTCGCTACCCGATGGCGCGGGCCGGGTACGGGTGATCGCCGGGCGCTATGGCGACGCCACCGGCCCGGCGAGGACGTTCTCGCCCATGAATGTCTGGGACATTCGCCTGAGCGCGGGTGCGGCAACGCCCTTTACCCTGCCAGAAGGTTGGACCGCCAGCGTTGTGGTGCTGCATGGTACCGTGCAGGTGAACGGCCAGGAAGTCGCCCGCGAGGCGGATCTGGTGACGCTGGACGCCAGCGGTACGGAGGTGTTTCTGGAGGCCAACAGCGATGCGGTGGTGTTGCTGCTCAGTGGCGAGCCGATCGACGAGCCGGTTGTCGGCTACGGGCCGTTTGTGATGAACACGGAGGAGGAGATTCGCCAGGCCATGCGGGATTTTCAGAGCGGGAATTTTGGGCAGATTGCTGATTGACGTTGGTGGAGACCTCTCGGAATATAGTCCCAGGCGCACGGGCTCGCAAGCAACGCGGGCGCCACGCATTGACAATATGCCATATCTGACATATATTTACCGTCATGAGCCCAAAGGACAAGCCACTGGTATGGCTACACGGACACGTCAAATCGCCTCCCTTCTCGGCAGCAGCCAGAATAGAGGCAGGTTTTCTAATGCGAGAGCTACAACGCGGTGTCGCGCTTACCATGCCGCACTCAAGGCCAATGCCATCGATTGGCCGACATACTCATGCGCTCCGAATTACCGATGAAGACAAGATATGGCGAATTGTTTACCGCATTGACGCTGACGCAATCATTATCGCCGAAGTGTTCAAGAAGAAGACCGGCAAGACCCCCAAATCGGTTATCGACCTATGTAAGACCAGATTCAGGATGTACGACGATGCGTGCCGATAAACGCAAAAAACTCGAAGCCGCTGGCTGGACCGTCGGAGATGCACAGGATTTCCTGGAGTTGTCGCCGGACGAGTCCGCCTATATCGAAATGAAACTGGCCCTCGGTCACTCGTTAAAGGCCCGGCGTAGCCAACAACACTTGAGTCAAGTGGAGTTGGCCAAACGGGTAAAATCCAGCCAATCCCGGATTGCCAAGATGGAAGCTGGCGACCCCAGCGTTTCTATTGATCTGCTGGTGAAATCGTTGCTGGCGCTGGGTGCCTCGCCGGAGGAAGTTGCTCGGGCAATTTATTCTGGTAACTCCCAAGCCGCTTGAGATGTTTACGGTTCACCCAGATCGACCACACGAATCTATAAATACGCGTAGTTGATGCCCCCATCAGATGGCACTAGCAGAGTCGGTACGCGGAGGCTGTCGGGTTACACGCTTTGCGCTAACCCGACCTACTTGGGCCGTATCGCCAACGTGTACCGCGTACTACGCCCACCACCCGGCATTTTCTCCAGACAGCCTTTTTCCAATAGCTCAGTCAGATCACGGGTGGCGGTGGCCTTACTCACTTTGGCCAGAGACTGGTATTTGCGGGCATTGATTCCCTGGGCGAACTCGTCTCCTGCGGTATCCAGCAAACGACTCAGAACCTTGATCTGCCGTTCATTCAGTACGGTGGTGGCATGGCGTTGCCAGAATCTGGTTTTGGACAGCACCCGGTCGACGCGAAAGAGTGCCTGCTCTAAAGCCTCCTCCAGCGTATCCAGAAACCACGTCAACCAGGGCGTTATATCGAGTTCGCCACGCTGGCTTTGTTCAAGCTGGGCGTAATAAGCATTGCGGCGAGTCATGATGGCGGCGCTCAAGGAGTAGAACCGCACTGACTGTCGCTCGGCCTGGGCCAGTGCTCTGTCGGTAACCGCACGAGCAATTCGTCCGTTACCGTCATCAAAAGGGTGCAGGGTGATCAGCCACAGGTGTGCAATACCAGCGCGCAGTAACAAGTTTAGACTGCCCGGCGGCTCGTTGAACCACTGAAGAAATTGCTTCAGTTCAGTATCCAGCCCTTTCCGCGGTGGCGCTTCAAAATGGATTTTGGGGCGATCAACACGGCCGGATACGACCTGCATTGGCGCTTCGCCGCGCAAGGCCCCCACCCGAATATCGGCCAACAGCCCCGGGCCTTTCGGGAAGAGCATCGCCTGCCATCGGCACAGCTGCTCGAGAGTGAGGGCTTCACCGGGCTTGCGAGTGGCTTCCAGCAATAGCTCGACCAGCGACTCGGATTCGGGGGTCGGCCTACCAACGAGACCAGCCTGCTTCACTCCCAACTGCCGAGCGACTGAAGAACGCACAGAGCCCACATCCAGGTGCTCACCTTCGATTTCGCTGGTACGGATAGCGCTCTGGATAAGCGCATCCATTTCCACTTCCAGGTCGGCCTGTTCGGGCGCGGCCTCGGTCCGGCCCAGCAAACGACCCTGCAACAGGCGCAAATAATCCAGTCGGGGACGAAGGCGTGTCTCGTCCCAGTAAAAATGGGGCCAGTCTGGATGCTGCCAGATGTACATGAGCCGTTTACCACACTCTATTGGATCATAATTTGAGCCGATTATGGCTGATATTCGGCTCAAAGGCCAGTTGCCCTTGCCCTCGAAGCCCAAGATTCACCCCTTAGCAATGCTCCATGAGCGGTCATACTCGTAGACCACCTTTGATACACTCGCAGAACACTTGGCCCGGAGTACCCCATGAAGCACCTACATATCGATATCGTATCCGACATTGCCTGCCCCTGGTGTGCCATCGGCTACGCGCGGCTGGATCAGGCGAAACGGGCGCTGTCGGGTGAGATTGAGTTTACCGAGCAGTGGCGGGCCTTTGAGCTGAACCCGGACGACAACGCCGAGCCCGAGCCGATTCTGCCGGCACTGGCACGCAAGTACGGCCGGCCGGAGGAGGAGATGCGGGCCGCTCAGGCGAACATGATGGACATCGCCAAGTCCCTGGGGCTCAACTTTGAGAAAATGCAGGAGCGCTATACCTGCAATACCTTTGACGCCCACCGGCTGGTCAAGTGGGCCGCCACTCATGACAAAGCCACCTTTCTGAAAAAGGCGCTGTTCGAGGCCTATTTCGGGCGGGCGGAGGATGTCTCCAAGACCGGGGTGTTGCTCGGCTGCGCCAAAGCCGCCGGGCTGGATTCGGCCGAAGCCCAGCGGGTTCTGGAAAGCGATGAATTCGCTCAGGCGGTCATGGACGAAGAGCGCGCCTATCAAAGCGCCGGTGTCACGTCGGTGCCAGGCTTTGTCGTTAACGAGAAGTACCTGATTTCAGGCGCGCAAGAAGCTGATACGTTGGTAGAGGCGTTTCGGAATATGGCGCTAGAGCTCGACAGCCAAGCGCCGTAGCGTTCGGTAGAGGGTAGGCTGGGGGCATAAACGCCCCCCCGCCTTTGGCGAGTCTACTCCGATTGCGTTTATGAACGGCTGGGGAGTTCCCCTTTACTCCCAATCAATCAACCGGATCTCGCCGTTGCCGCGGTACTCCATGGTGACGTTCACCATGCCGCCTGTATCGTTGATAGCAACAAGGTCGTCGCACACTTCAGTGTCCTGGCACTGGAAGGGTTTACCGATCATCTCGTACTGGCCGTCAACCCGTTCGAAGGTGTGGTCAAGCAGAAAAATGCCGGTCAGCTCGTAGCGAGTGCCTTCCGGGTCTTCGGTCTCTGATTCGATCTCCACCAGTTCATGCCGGACCGAGGAACCATCGGCCACGAGCTCTTCCTCGGGAATGGACTCGCGCCGGACTTGCAGTGTGTACTGGTGGCCCCACTGGTGGTCAAACCCGATAATTCCTCCGTAGAACAAAGACGCACTCTCCTCATCCTCCGCTCTCACGATCAGGCAGAGAAACTGTCCCTCCCCCACGCAGGCCTGTCGATAGGGCTCCACTTCAAACCGCACCAGCTCAGCTTCAGGCGCCGGCTCTGTGGCCGAGTCACTGCCGCAGGCGGTGAGCAAGGCAAACGATAAGAGTAGCGGTAATATTAAGCGGTTCATCAGTACACTCCTTCAGTCCATTTCGATGTTGGCCAAGTATACCCATGAGGGAAGACCCATGTCCTGAATGCCGCCCTACCGTAACCTTCGGTAGGGCGGACAAGTCCAGCGGATTTTAAACCTATTCTTCGTCTTCGCCCTCCAGAGTACGAATGTAGGCCACCACGTCCCGCAGCGCTTCCTCGTCCGGCAGCATATTGGCGAAGGTCGCCATTTGCTGACCAGCGGGGTCACGCGGGTCGCCGCCGCGGGCACCGGAGCGATAGTTCTTCAACTGGGTGAGTAAGTACCAGTCCGCCTGGCCAGCCAGCGCTGGTGCGCCCAACTCGCGATTGCCCTGCCCCTGAGCTCCGTGACAGGAGGCGCAGGTGGCGTAATGCTGGGCGCCCAGCTCGGCGTTGCCTTCCACCGTTGCGGGCTGCTCTTTGCGTTCCAGACTTTCCAGGTAGCGCGCCAGGTTGGAGATGGCCCCGTTCGGCTGAGCCTCAGCTTTCAGGAAGTCCAAAGCTGCCCGCATGGAAATGCCATTGGGATCGCGGAAGTGGGTACCGCGCACCCCCGCGTGGAACTTCTGGAGTTGGGTTTGTGCGTACCAGTTTTCAATGCCCGCCAAGGGCGGCGCTGCCTGAGCGCGATCGCCCACGGCATTGCCGCCGTGACAGCCTGCGCAGTGTTGCTGATACAGAGTTTCACCTCTGGAGGCGCTGCCCCACTGCCAGACCTGTGGCTCAAACACATTCTGCGCGTGATATTCAGCGTACTCCGCCTCATCCACACGAGCGAAGTCGAGCCCCAGCCCTGAGGAACGTAGCTTCAAAGCCATCTGTGATTCGGTGTCCACCTGCTCCACCAGCGCTTGAAACGCCTTCAGCTCCGAATCACTGGGCTCGGTTCCTCGATCGCGCCAGACATCCAATACCGCCAGGCTCATCAGCGCCAGCCGTTCGGAAGGCAAACCGTCCCAGCTTCGCAGCGTTTCGGTCAGGTCGTCCGCGTCGGCGGCTAGAACACGTTTGGCCACCAGATACTCAGGCGTCTGCTCGTGGCTTTCAAAGTTTTTCAGAAGATCGCCCTCGACGGTAACGTCGACATCGTTCAGCGCTTCCCAGTAATAAGCATCATGACTCAGGGCCGCCAGCGTAAATGCCTGGGCCGACCACTGATCAACCGGGAGCTCTGTGCGCATGCTCAGCAACTGCTCCGCCGCCTGCTTTGAGGGGGCTTGCTCAGCGATGGCCAGTAACGCCCACAGGCGCGCGCGCGGATCTTCATCGTCCAGGGACTGAGCCGCCAACATCAGGTCGGCGGGTGTACCGTTTTCGACCAAAGCCTGTACCGCATTTTTGCGGGTAGCGCCCGAGGGGTGACCCAATGCGCTTTGAATCACGTCCAGCGCGTCACCGGAGGTCGAGGTGAAGGCACCCAGGCCGTGCAATGTCCAGATGGCGTGAATGGAGGCAACGTCCAGCCCCAACGCATCACGCCGGGGGTCGCCGGTCAGAATGGCCCGCAACGCCGGGACAGCATCGGCCCGCTCTTCGGTCACCAGTTTGCGCTGGGCGGTCATGCGCCAGAACATATTGTCGTTGGACAGTGTTTCCACCAGTGTGGCGGTGTCGGCGTTGCTCAGGTCCAGCGGCTGGTACTCGGGCGCCTCTTTCGCCACCAGGCGATAAATCCGGCCGCGTTGGCGGTCACGCAGTGGGTTGATGTGGGCGTTGCCGCTGCCTTCCTCGGCATCAAAGCCCGCTGACTCTTTGGTGGGAATGGGGTTGTGCTGGATGATGAAGTTGTACCAGTCGGCCACCCACAGTTGGCCGTCGGGCCCGACTTCCATGTGCACCGGAGAAAACCATTCATCCGTACTGGTGATGATCGAGCCGCGGTTTTTTGCCTGGTAACCGACGCTGTTGTCCTTCGCTTCAATAAAGAATTGACCCAATAGATGCGCTGTGGGCTCGCCCATAAAGGCGCCACGGTTCCAGAATTTTTCGGGGAAAGCGCGCGCGGTGTAGATATTCAACCCGGCCCCGGCGGTGTAGCGGCCGTGGTAATCCACTTGCAGAAAATTGTAAGTAGAGGGGAAGATGTTCGGGAAGTCTTCAATCTGCGCCGCCATCTGCGGTGGCACTTCCTCGTGCTTACCGTAGACATAGTTGCGCCAAAGGGGAACGTGAAAAACCGGGGCGTTATTGGCGGTGGAGCCAAATACTTCGAACTCTTCACTGAAAGCCAGGCCCCAGGTGTTGTTGTTGAATTGACCGACGGGTTCGAGGTTGCTGCCGTCGAAATCCATCCGGTAGATGCCATTCTGGAAAGACTCGCCGTTTTCGTTTTCCGGCGCCTCGGAATAGCCCACCGCGCCCCAGAGGTGGTTATCGTGGCCGTATTGCAGGTTGGAGGGGCCAGCGTGAGTATCGCGGGTTCCCCAGCCCGAATTGAGCACTTTGCGCACGTCGGCTTTGCCGTCGCCGGTGGTGTCTTTGAGGAACAGAAAGTCCGGTGCCTGCGAGACCACGAAGCCGCCGTCATAGGCCGTGATGCCGGTGGGAACGCTCAGACCATCGGCGAAGACTTTACAGTGGTCAGCCCGGCCATCCCGATCGACATCCTCACACATGCTGATACGGTCATTTCCCTCACCGCCGTCCTTTCGGTTGTTTGGGTAGTCAACGGACTCCACCACAAACAGACGGCCCTTCTCATCCCAGGTAAACGCCATGGGGTTGACGATGTCCGGCTCGCTGACAAACAGCTGCAACTCAAAGCCTTCCGGCACCATGGTCAGCGCCATGGAGTCTTCCACGCTGAACGCTTTCTGGAATTTCGGAGCGGGCTCAATGCGACGGTAGTTGGGAATAGTGCCCTCTTCGCGGTAGGTCGCCTCCGGCAGCGTTTCGACGAGCGCGCGGTTGGCTTCACGCTTTTCTTCACCGACCGCCCAGAGAATGCCACCAATCAGCAGGTCATGAAATTCCGGCTGGCCCCAGGTTCTCTCATCGTGACCGTAAGCGGTATAGAATACCCGGCCCTCACCCTGCTCGCGTGTCCAGGTCCAGGGCTCTTCTTCGCGCTGCATCAATACGGTGCGGCCCTCTTCATTGTGATCGCTGTGAACGTAGGTCTCATCCCAGGTTTCAAAGGTGTCAAAACCCTTCATGATCGGATGATCTTCCTGCCCCGGCACGATGGTCGCGGTGAACTCACCGGTGCCGTGGCTCTGGAAGCGCCCGCCAACCAGGTCAACGAACGCATCGGAGTGACCGAAGCAGGCGCTGGCGCTGTGCACCGGTAAGAAAGCCCCGCCCTCTTCCACAAAACGCAGCAGGGCCGCTTCCCGCTCGGGCGAGAGCTCCGCGTAATTGGCGTAAAGCATGACGGCATCAACATTCGCCAAGCCTTCATCGTTCAAGCGCTCGAGATCTTCGACGTACTCCATAAAGATCTTTTCGCGGCCAAGCGACTGATTGAACAGCGGTGCATTGCGGTATGACATGTGAATGCCGGCACCTTCGCGGTGGCCGTGACCGATAAACAACAGATTGATAACGCCGTCTTGATCACTGCCCGTCGCAGTGCCGCCCTTTGATTCGTGTTCGGAGTTGGAACAGGCAACGAGCAATGACCCGATCAAGGCCAGAACCACGGTAGAAACGCGGGGCCACCGAACGGCCCCTCTGTATTGGGTTATTTTCATAATATTATCGCTATTGTGAGTGTGCCGTTTTGGAGTGAGGCGAGCCTCACTCCAGGGTAAATGCTGGCATGGCCTTGACTTCACCGCCGGCAAGCGCCGATTCGTGCGCGAGAATACCCACACAGGTGATGTTGGCCGACTCCACCACGTTGGGATAGGCGTTATAGCCCTCCAGCACGGCGCGGATGAAATTGTGTACCAGATGCGGGTGCGAGCCGCCGTGACCACCCCCCTGGGTGAAGCTCAGGTGCTCGTGCTCTTCATCGTATACACCCTGGCCGGTAAAGGAGCGGATTTCCTCCGGCAGCAAGTGGGCGTAATCCGGCACTTTGACCTTCTCCGGTACGTCCGGTTCGGGCTTACCCCGCGTGTGCATGACCGGATCTTCACCCTCGATTAACGGCCACTCATAGGATTTCTCCGAACCGTACACATCGAAGCTTTCGCGGTACTGGCGAGCGGTGTCGTAGAGCGAGCGGTAAATGCGGGCGCCCACGTCCGAGTCCTGCATCTGGATGTGACAGGATTCAATAGCGAAGGGCGAGCCGTAAATTTTGGCGAACTCATCGCGAATCTTGCCCGAGCCGATGCACTGCACCTGGCTGGCCAGCTTGCGCTGCAGGCCCAGTACCGGGCCGACGCAGTGAGTGGCGTAGTGCATGGGCGGCATGCCTTCCCAGTAGCTGGGCCAGCCGTCCATGTCCTGCTGGTGGCTCGCCTGCAGGAACTGAATGCGGCCCAGGTCACCGCGGTCGTACATTTCTTTGACGAACAGATATTCGCGGCTGTAGACGACGGTTTCCATCATCATGTAAACCTTGCCGCTCGCCTTGGTGGCTTTCACGATGCGCTCGCAATCTTCCACGCTGGTGGCCATGGGTACGGTGCAGGCAACGTGTTTGCCCGCCTCCAGCGCCATAATGCTGTGCTTGGCATGGTCACCAATCGGGGTATTGATGTGTACCGCGTCCACATTGGGGTCGGCCAGCATGTCTTCGTAGGTGCTGTAGCGTCCGCTCGCGGGCACGTCGAACTTGTCGGCCAGCTCGTTCAGGCTGTCTGTGTTGCGCTGGCACAGAGCCACTACTTCCGCGTTCGGGTGTGCCTGGTAAATGGGGATAAACTCCGCCCCAAAGCCCAGTCCAACCAGTCCTACTCGCAATTTGTTATTCGCCATGGTTCCTCCTCGTCGGGAATGTCTCAATTAATCATCATTATTAGCCCTGCGCCCACCAACGGCGCAGAAAATCCAGCCCCTTGCGGGCAAATTCGTCTTGTGTGGGAGCAAACCGCCGCCAGATGCACACCGCCTCGGCCAGGCTTGAAGCATCGGGGGAGAAGCTCTCGATCGACAGTTTGCCGTTGTAGCCCACGGCCCGCAGGCCTTCGCGCAGCCCGGCCCAGTCGCTGTTGCCCTCTCCGGGGACGCCGCGGTGACTGTCAGACACCTGCACGTGAACCAACCGCTCACCCGCCTGCCTGATCGCCTCGCGAAAGTCAGTTTCCTCGATGTTCATGTGGAAGCTGTCCAGGGCAATGGCCAGGTGTGGGCTGTTCACATCCGCGAGCATGCGGTTCGCATCCTCAACAGTGCAGACCATGTCGGTTTCAAAGCGATTGAGCGGCTCGAGCCCCAGGCGAATGCCCCGCTCGCCGGCGGTTTGGGACAGCTGCGCCAGACTGGCGACCGAGCGTTCCCACTCAGCCGTGCGCAAGGCTTCGGTGGATAGCCGGGGTTTGGCCACGGGGGCGTAGAGCGGTCCGACCAGGACGCCGGAGTCCAGGCCCTCGGCCAGCGTCAGGCAGGATTCAAAGTAGTTGAGGGCTTTCTGGCGTATGGCCGGATCCTCGGCACTCAGGTCCCGATCCCCCACCACAGCGGTGCAGACCACGGCCTCCAGCCCCAGGTCTCGCAGCACAGGGCGCAGCTTATCTGCTGCGATATGCTCTGGATCCTCGACCGGAAGCTCAACGAAATCAAAGCCCAGACCGGCTATTTTCTGCAGTAACTCCACCTGGTCGCTGGTAAAGGGCGAGGTCCACAGCCATGTGCTGGCGCCAAATTGCATTGTATTACTCCCAATTCATTAAATTTATCACTTGGGCTCATGCTAGCGCTAAAGGGAAGAGGTGGCTTGTACCTTGTCGTAAAAAAATTGTATTATTTCGACATGAAGCAACTCGACACGTGGCTGGCTCAACTCGACCCCCGATACTCGGCCGGGCGTATTTTCGAGTATATGCCCAACGTGCTCTACTTCGTCAAAGACCGTGATGGCCATATCATGACAGGCAACCAGGCGTTCGCGGAACGCTGCGGCTGCTCTTCTGCCGAGGAGCTCCATGGCCGACGGGATGACACGCTCTTTCCGCTCTATATGGTCGAGAAATTCCGGCGGGACGACGCGGCCGTATTTCAGTCCGCCGCCCCACTGCATGACCTTATCGAGCTGTTTCCCACCCGCGAAGGTTTGCCCGAGTGGTGCGTCACTCACAAAGTACCGCTGTTTGATCACCAGGGTGATGTGGTGGGGTTGTGCGGCATTGTCCAAAGCTATGAGCGCATGCACGACCACCCCGAACGCCCCATTTTCAAAGTGGTGGAATACATTCGCTCCCACTACTCAGAGCGCCTGAGCATTCCCGACATCGCCCAACACTTCGGGTTTTCTCAACGACAGCTGGAGCGCCGGTTTGTGGAAACGTTCGGGGCAAGCCCGCGAGAATATATTATTCGTCTACGCATCCTGATCGCCTGTGAGCACCTGCGCAACGGCAAAGCACCGGTTTCCGAAGTGGCTCTGGATTGCGGCTTCTACGACCATAGCAGCTTCATTCGCCACTTCAAGCGGATGCTCGGCGTCACGCCGCTGGCTTACCGAAAGCGTCAAAGCAGCCAGTTCGGCCACTAGTCGAGTGCTGTCATGGAGCCAAAGAGCGGACCGGGCCAGCTTTCAGCCGGGCCCGCAGGAAAGGAAAGCCTAATCGAGCTCAAAGACAAATCGATTTTTTACTCCGTGCACTTCGACGGCCGTGCCATCCTGGACGCGCGGCTGATACTTGAACTGTTCAGCCGCCGCAATGGCAGCGCGATCGAATACCGAAGTGGCTTTTCCGTCTTTGGTGATAGCCTCCAGAACCACGATATTGCGAGTTCTTCCGGTTTCCGTCACGGTGTATGAGACCGTCACAAACCCTTCCAGCCCTCTGGTCAACGCCACGCGCGGATACTGGGGTGCCACTTTGACAATGGGCATCAAATCGCCACCGGTGTAATCAATAAGCCGGGGATCGGTATTCTGGGCTTGTGGCACACCAATATTGATATCGGTAACGGTCGCGACACGGGTATCCGGTAGCGGTTCAACAATCGGCTCCGGTTGGCTTGCCGGGGGATCCGGCCGCACGGCAGGGTCTGGGTACATAACCTCCAACTCTGTTTTCGGCATCACCACGGATTCGATGGTTGGCCGATCGGTAACAAGCGGGACTTCGAAATCGGTGTTGATCAGGGAGTACATCAGTAACAGAAGACCGGCCGTCGTGACGACAGCCATGGGAGGGGCACAGATCTGGGACGCTCTCATACGCTTTTCTCCTTGGACAAACCGTAAATGAAATCATTATCACTTACAGCTTAAGCGTAGTTCGGCGCCCCTCAGGCTGCAAAGACGAAATCGGAATATTCAGATTTGGTCAGGGTTCTTTTTGCTATGAAAACAACAGCCTACCTTGACCATCGCCCGCTACTTGTTCGACTAGACGTTGACTTTATACTTCAAGTCTTTCGCCTCGTCCCCTGTCATTCCCCGGAAGCCCCACTGGTGCGGTTGCTGCTCCTTGATCGTAATTTCAACATCTATTGGAGCCAGGGATAGTTGCGACTGAAGCTCTTTAAACAGCGATTTGATAAGAGCTTTCTGTGTCTCCGGCTTTCGGCCCGCCATCATGTTAATCTCAATCACCGTATAAGCGTCGCTTCTGCCGCCAGGGTAATAGAAGTCCTCCGGCTCCAATGGGATAAACCTGTGGGCGCGTTTATCTTCCGGCATTCCCAAGACTGACTGCATACACCCATGAATGACATCGGACAGGCTCGATTTTATTGGGTTTAATCGTTCTTTTATTCCATAAATTACAATCATTTAACCTCCTTCAATATTTGCAGCGACTCTTTCATAGCCTATCGCCTTGTAATGTAAAAGTGACTTCATACTGGCGTTCCCCACGAGCGTCGCAGGGCGTATGACTTCACTAATACTCAATATGCTCAATTATACACATGCCGTCGTGATGACCGCCATGGCAAGGACACAGATCTGGAGCGCTCTCATCCGCCTTCCCCGCGGAAAAGACGCAACTTAAGCCATTAGCACTTACGGTCTACGCGTAGTTTGGTGCCCCTTTAGTCTGAAAGGTACACTTGTCCCAGATTTTCAATCCAAGAGAGTTTCCTGCACACTCAGCACTGCATGATTATTCACAATCATTAAATTAATGTTTCAGGAGCCAGGCGAATGAAAGTACTGTTTATTGGCGGCACCGGGCAGATCAGTACGGCGGTGTCCCAATTATTGGTGGATGAGGGCGTGGAGCTCTACCTGCTCAATCGCGGAAACCGAAACGATTGTGCGCCCGACGGCGCCAGAGTGCTTAAGGGGGATATCAATAACCGCTCCGAGATCAAGTCCCTACTGAAGGACCGGTACTTTGATGTGGTGGTCAATTGGATTGCCTTTCATCCCGACGACATTGAACGGGACATTGAGTACTTTACCGGCAAAACCGACCAATATATTTTTATTAGCACAGTGGCGACCTACCAGAGACCGCCGGCCTATTACGTGCTGGATGAATCGACACCGCAGTACAACCCGGTGTGGGACTATGCCACCGACAAAATAGCCTGTGAGCAGACGCTGCTGGCCGCGTTCCGCACGCATGGCTTTCCCGCAACCATTGTCCGGCCGTCGCAAACCTACGGCGATGGCAGCATCCCGTTTGCCGTCAACAGCGCTACGCACCCCTGGACGCTGGTGGACCGAATTGCCAGAGGCAAGAAAGTGATCGTCCCCGGCGACGGCAGCTCCCTCTGGTGCGTTACCCATAACACCGACTTTGCCAAGGGCTTTATCGGCCTGTTGGGGCACAGCCAAACCCGGGGGCACGCGTTTCACATCACCTCCGATGAAGTGAAAACCTGGGATCAGTACCTTGCGGAGTTGGGCAGTGCGGTGGGCGTCAAAGCCAAGCCCATTCACATGACCACAGAGTGTATTTCACGCTTCCTACCCGAATTCGAAGGCCCTTTGCGCGGCGATGCGAGCAACAGCTTCGTGCTGGATAACACCAAAATCAAAACCTTTGTGCCGGGCTATCGGGCAACCACGCGTTTTGAACAGGGGATTCGCCAGTCGGTAGCCTATTATAAACGCCACCCGGAGCGGCAAACCATTGATGAGCCACTCAATGCCCGAATGGATCATGCCATCAACGCCTATGAGCGGTTTTTGGCGAGCCTTTAGCAAGTAAGCTCAGCGTAATGCGGCGGCGGTCAGGTTCCGCTAAAGTTTCAGCCATACATACTGGCAGATGGCGGTGCAGGAGGTGTTTTGTGAGGAGCACCCTCTGAAGGAGATCCGGGGAACCACCCACACCAGACAGTAAAGGCTGTTGTTTTCATAGCAAACGAGGAAACTTGCTACTCGCCACCGTTGCATTCAATAAGCTCGTAGCCTACCTCGCCCTGAACGCCAGCGTCGTAATTCGTGGTGACCTCACCAATTCGGTCGACGCTTTTGTACCCCAAAGGCTCCGCATCCACCAAATTATTCCGATGGATCAGGTGGACATTGATTCTGCCCGTAGGAGCACCGCACACCTCAGGCCACGCCAGTCCCGTAATTTGCCCGCAGGAAGAGGAAATGACATCCACCCCGCCTGAAATCAGGGTTTGCGCGCTTTGCTGCAATGTCTCATTTTCGGGGTGATCGCAACTCCGGAAAAGATCAGTATCATAAACGTAGACCGAATGCCGGTCGGAGGAGTCAGAGCTATCCCCTGAACATGCAGACAGCACTGTCACCAGCATTGCACCGTATAAATATTTCATCACAATCATTGCTCCTCACTATACCTTCAGCGCCAACCCTGATAGGGGGCGCCGCTCTGATTACTGGGCTACACGTTGACTTTATACTTCAAGTCGTTCGCCTCATCCCCTGTCATTCCCCGGAAGCCCCACTGGTGCGGCTGCTGCTCCTTGATCGTAATTTCAACATCTATTGGCGCCAGGGATAGCTGCGAATCAAGCTCTTTAAACAGTGATTTGATAAGAGCTTTCTGCGTCTCCGGTTTTCGGCCCGCCATCATGTTAATCTCAATTACGGTATAAGCGTCGCTCCTGCCGCCTGGGTAATAGAAATCCTCCGGCTCCAATGGGATAAACCTGTGGGCACGTTTATCTTCCGGCATTCCCAAGACTGATCGCATACACCCATGAATGACATCCGACAGGTTCGACTTTATGGGATTTAGCCGTTCTTTTATTCCATAAATTACTATCACTCGACCTCCTTCAATGGCAACTGGTTTGAACCGCCGCCGCAAAACAACGAGCTCTCATTCAGGAGTTTTATAGCGCTGCCATGGCACGACCTATTGTAACCCCTGATGCAAACAAGAAAATTCCAGCTCCAATTACCCCAAGAACGATGAGAGCGCGCTTTTCGTTAGCATCAGCGGTAGACCACCAGTTCTGCAGTGATTCTTTCATAACCTACCCCCCTGGAGCGTAAATTTGGCGTCATACATAACCAAGAAAACCACGACCGAGCGCAGCAACCTCCAAGCCTCACAGCAACGAGTAACTGTTTGTATCATACGATCTAACTTCTTGTTAAAAATCACACTCCACGCAGACCGAAAGCCGGAAGATAAAGTGCAATCGCTGCCAAAGGCAACAGTAACATGAGTGAAACACTGAAAGTGCACGAAACGATTAACACGGGTTTTAGCCTGAGAAGAATGTTGCTTGCTGCGACAAGAACACAAAGACCTGACAGCCAAATATAAAAATACCGAGCATTTATGACGACGTCAGTCAGCAATGGAAGATCTGTACCAAATGATTCAAATGTTTTACTAAAAGCTGGAATCGCTAGCGACACAAGTATAGGCACGACAGCTCCAACAGCAGCCAATATTGATGAAACAGCCACCCACCCTTTAGATACCTTTCTTCTTTTATTATCCATTCCAGTCATCCCTCCTTTTGGTTTTTAACGTCCTGAAAAAATATATCCCGATAACATAACTTTATTTACCAAGCGGCCCAACCGGGGCAGAAAGCACGCCCCCAGAAAACACGCGTTTACTAGTATTCAACGTACTCGATTATACAGTTTCCGGAAATTTCCTTTAATTTTCCGTCACGCTTATCTACAAAGTAATAACCGTCACTATTCGCTTCACTATTTATTTTCCGGTGCTTTCGCCCTAAAAAATAAGAGTATCCCCTGAGTAGCACTTTATCTTTGCAGCTCCACCAAATGCTGAAATTTTGGCTTGAGAACCATCGGTACACCCTAGAATTGTGACCTGTAGAATAACTACAACCATCCATACCACTGGCTTCATATTTACCTCCTTTATCAAAAAATCATCCACTTAACACTAACAGAATGCGCGATCAGCAGGACGCAACCTATGGCTTCTTTCCCGGCGAACACTCTTTTATATCACTCGACAGTTCCGCTTTTGTAAGCTTTTAATGCTTTGCCCTCGCCCCCCTCCAGGTGCAACGCTCCCGTTTTATCAAGACGAAAACGCGTCACATTGGCCAAGGTCTCGAGCACTTTTTGCTCCTGTTGCATCAACGCCGGGGCGCAGGCCATTCGGGTTTGCGACAGCTGTTCGATGCGAAGCCCCTGTCCCGTCAGTTGGTAGCGGCCGTTGTAGCGGTTACAGCTGGCCAGGCCCTGAACGTTCCCGTTCTCAGTGAAGTTAAGGGTAATGCGGCTGCTATCGATGATGCCCTGGCCGTTGATGTCTTCCACAACCCACTCCGGCCCGACAAGCAAGGCGCGGGGGTCACCGGCACAGCCATTGAGGGTTGCTTCGTCGGCGAGGGTGACTGTGGCGGTGTAGGGATAAGGCATACCGCTCATGCTGTCCTCGCAATAGTCGCGGGTCAGCTCAAAAACCAGGGTTTGGCCGTCATTGCGGGTCAGGTAACGGGCGCCGTTGGCAGTCGATTCCGGCTCCGGGGTCGGGGCGCTGAACTGCTTTTGGCCGTACTGGTAATCAAGGGTGAGGGTCGACTGGCTCATGTTCAACAGCCAGCCCGGCTCCTGCCCTCGTGCGGTGAGGGGTAGTTGCGGCAGCTCTTGCGATTCGCATACATCCGAACCGCCAGCGCAGCTGCGGGCTTGGACGTCTCCCGGTGATTCGGGCTCGGTCTGGCAGGCGCCCAACGCCAGGGCTGCGGTCAAGGCCGTCATGGCTCGCCATATCATCATGATATTTTCCCTCCTATGATTCGAGCGTCAGTATAGCCCCATGAAATCTTCCGCCGCAATGCGGCGAAGGCTGCTCCGAGCCTCTCACTGATGTCTACACGCCAAGCGTCAGCCCGGCAGGGTGACGTCCACTTTGTAGTGCTGCCCCGCGTTCAGTCCGATCAACAGAGTGCCGTCAACCGGTTTGTCGTCCACGCGGAGGGTCATGGGTTGGCCCTCTGCGCCCCGCTCCATGGTTACGTCTAAAATGGCGCCCCGGAACTGGCGGGTCAGCCGCACGCTGGGCCAGCTCTTCGGCAGTTGGGGCGCGATGCGCAGGCCTTCGCCCTCACCTTTGAGACCGAACAGGCCCTCCACCAAGGTGCGGTACACCCAACTGACGGTGCCGGTATTGAACAGTTGGCTCGAACGACCGGCAGTGCGGGGGAATTGGTGGTAGGCGCCGCGGTAATAGTTGGGAATGTAGACCGGCATCTGGCCGCGCTGGCGGTAATCGTCCAGCGCGGGCCCCGGAATCATCTGGCGCAACAGGCGATAGCCGCGCTCGGTCTCCCCCTGTTCGAACAGGCTGAATACGTAGAACACCGCCGCATGGTTATAGACCGAACCGTTCTCGGCCGAGCCCGGATGCTTCTGGGTCACACGGCCGACGTCGTCGCGCATGCCGGTGTAGGCCGGGGCGAGCATCATGACGCCGTAGGGGGTTTCCAGTTGTGCCTCCACCGCGTTCAGCATTTTCTGGCGCTGCTCAGGGTCGCAGGTGCCGGCAAGCATGGCCCAGGTTTGGGGGTTGAGGAAGATGCGCCCTTCCGGATCCTGGGCGATGCCAAAGACCACATTGTCGTCGGTGATGCCCCGGCCGTACCAGTCGCCGTCCCACAAATGTTTGTTGACCGCCTGGTTAATCGCTTGCGCCCCGTCTCGATAGCCCGACGCAAGGTTCCCCTGGCCCTGTTGCTCGCAGACGTCGGCCCAAAGGTTGAGCGCATAGGCGGTAGCCACCGAGAGCCAGCCCGATACGCCCTTGCCTTTGTAGCCAACCATGTTCATGGGGTCGCACCAATCACCCTGGGCGATATAACTCAGCCCGCGCTCATCCCGTGCCTGCAACAACCAATCCATGGCAAGGCTGATGCGTTCGAATACAGTGCGAGTCTGGCCCTCTGCGTCGGTGACAGGCTCGTTCAGCAATGCCTGGTCATTGGTCTCGTCGAGATAGGCGCGCAGGCATACCGGCAACCAGACGCAATGGTCCGTGTGGGGGACCTGGTTGATGAATTTGAGCTCGGCCTCTTCGTGCAGGAGTATGCCATCGGGCATGGCACCCGTTGATTCCTGCTGACCGAGCGCATGCAGGAAGGCGTGGCGGGCCACCTCGGGCTTGATGTAGGTCATGCCCATATTGTCCTGCAGGTAATTGCGGGTTTGCGGGTCGGTGCTCAGGCGGTTGACGTCGCCGTGGTAGAACACCTGGCGTGGCAGCCAGTGGTTGACGAAATGGTTCAGATTTTCGTCCGGGGTGTTGATATGGAGCACACCTTCGCCCTGGGCGACGTAGCGGGCGTAGTCGGTGCGGGCTCGGGTAAAACCGTCGGCGGAGAGGTAACGCGTTTTAATGGTTTCGATTTCCGCCTCATCGTAGGCCGGGCCGAATGCAAAGCGATACACCTCGCTTTGCTCCTGCGCCAGTTCCACTCGGTACTGCAGGGCCGCAAGCGGGGTTTCGTAGCGGGCGTCGTTAGAGTCGAGCCGCGCCTGCTGTACCCCGGTGGGACTGTGCAGGCCGCCCTCGCCTTCGAAGTTCTCCCGCTGCACATCCCAGGCCACCGGTTCGCGCTCGTGCAGGAGGTACGTCTTGTCTTTAAAATGTTTGTTTTTGAAATAGTCCGGGTACTTCTGATAGGGCGTAACGCAGCTGGCCACCACCGCTCCCAGTTCGGGGCGATATTCGGCGGACTGATTCATCCAGCTCATATAACCCACGGTAAAGTAGGGATAAACACTCAACCGACGCGGCCGATCACTGCGGTTACGTACCCGAATTTCCCAGAGCTCGACCACGTCTTCGGCGGTGAGGTTCAGTTGCATTTCCACGTCGATACCGGCGCAGCTCATCTGCCAGAGAATATCGCTCTGTCCGGCGGAGAAGTTGAACTGTTCGTACGCCGCGCGCACCGGTTCGTAGGGCGCGGAGAAAATCTCGCCCGTGTCCTCGTCTTTGATATACACAAAACGCCCGGGGTGATGCGCGTAGTAGGGCTGCTCCGGCTGCATGAAGGTTTTGGCTTCAAGGTTGGGCGCATAGGCGTACTTGGCCGGCTCCGGCTGCATGAACTGACTGACCGCGTAGCCCCGGCAGTTGGCCTGGATCATCATTCGCCGGTTCCACAGAAACGCGGCCGCGCGGGGCATGAGGGTGGGGCTCTGGAGGTTGAAACGACGGCCCTGATCGGACGGAAACAGCATGGACGACCTCTTGTCACAAAACGGGCGCACCGCCGGCGGCCGGCGCGCCCTTAAAGGAATTCAAACCCGGGATTAATCCTGCCGGCGCTCGGCCAGCTCTTTCTGAATCTGCTCGAGGTTTTCCCCCGTCAGGTTGTAGAACATGAGCGCGATGATGGCGATAAACGCAAAAGCGCCGGGCGCCAGCGTCTGCATGTACACAATGCCATCGAGTGAGGCATCCGACTGCGCCTGGTTGGCCTCGTAGCCGAGCATGGCCAACACCGAGAGCATGATGGCCGAACCAGCGGCCCCGCCCAGTTTCTGGGAAAAGGTGGTGGCGGAGAAGGTCATACCGGTGGCGCGCCGGCCGGTGCGCCATTCGTTGTAGTCGGCCACATCCGCGTACATGGCCCAGGTGATGGGCGCCTTGGGTCCCAGCGCAATACTGATCAGGATGCTGAACACGAACATCAGAATGATTTCATTCGGAATCTGGGCGCTATCGAGCTCGGTGCCGTCGGCGCTGGTGCGGATCACGCTGATGGTTTCATCATCCAGTCCGTCCAGGCTCAGTGTGGGCGAGGTGTTGCTCAAAGAGACTCGGTCCTTGATGATCCAGAACACTTTGTCGTAGCGGGTCCAGGTGTAAGTGTCGCCTTGCCGGTGCGCTTCACCCAACAGATCCTCGGCCGCCAACGTCTCGCGCGAGGCGTCGTTGACGTCAACCACGCCCAGCGCGTCCGGCTTGGGCACAAAGGCAAAGGCCACGCACAGAACGCTGACCACCCCCATCAGGATCATGAGCAATTTCACCTTGTCCACGAACCGGGTCAGGGTGGAGGCAGACATGGCCCCAATCATCAGGCCCAATACCTGAAGCCCAATAAACGAGCCCAACAAGTCCGGGCGTTCAACGAAATATTTGAAGTAGTAGGTGGCGGAGCTGCCCCGCAAGGTGAAGGTGGTCATGATCACCATGGCCAGCACGAAAATCACCAACCAGGGCCGGCAGGTGACCAGAACTTTCAAGTCCTGCAGCGGATGGGCTTCCTGCTCGGGGGGCGGCGCAATGCGCTCGCGGGTCGTGGAGAAGGTGACCACAAACAGAATGGAGGCAATGACCGCGTAAATACTCATGGTGACCTGCCAACCGATCGGGCTGTAGCGGTCACCGCCGCCGAAGTACTCGGCCAATTCCGGCGTCGCGGCGCCCACCACGATGCCGGTGAAGTAGGCGAAGAAAAAACGGGTGCTGTTGAGGGTGTTGCGCTCCTGCGGGTCCGCCGTCAATACGCCCGAGAGGGAGTTATAGGGCATATTGAGAATGGTATAGGTGAGCATCAGGAGCATGTAGGTGGCGTAGGCCCAGATGAGCTTGCCGGTCTCATCCAGATCGGGGGTGACCATGGTCAGCAGCCCGGCGCCCATCATCGGCAGCGCCCCGAACAGCAGGTAGGGGCGGAATTTGCCCCACCGGCTGCGGGTCCGGTCGGCAATGGCGCCCATGGCGGGGTCGGTAAAGGCGTCGACAATTTTGGTGACGGTCACCATGGTGGCCGCCGCTGCAGCGCTGATGCCGAAGACATCGGTGTAAAAAAAGATCAGATAGGAGCCGATGATGGCCCAATAGAAATTGAAGCCGGCATCACCCAGCCCATAGCCGATACGTTCGCGCCAGCTCAATTTGGCCAGCCGCTCGTTGGAGTTCGCTTGCGCCACGGTCATCTCCTGGTTTGTTGTTATATCGTCGGGTCGTTGTCCGTTCCGGGCGCCATTCAGCCCCGCCGAAAGGGGCGGCACCGCCGGATGTTAGCGCAATCATAGGGGTTAATCAGCAGAGAGTCTAGTCGACCACATTAATTGGCATGGGGTGGATGGCCCTTTGTGGAGGCGAATGCATGAGACATGGGGCCCGATGAGTCGGGACAACCGGGTTAGCCAGCACAGGCGCCACGCCGTGACGCCAAACCGAGGCCCAACCAGCGAGCAAGCACTCACTTACGTTTCGAGTATTCTAGAATGACCGGCTGGAATAAAAGGTCTCCGAGCAAGCACTGTCAAGCTGAATGGACCCTCCGTTCGTTTGGTTGAATAGGGTTTTGTTGTCTTTCCACACCAGGTCTTCCGGCTTGTTTTCCTTTGAAAATATGATCAGAGAACACTCACCCTCCACGGTGTCAGTGCCCCAGTCTTTTCCATAAATGAGGATCAGATTCCCCCAGCTACCATCAATTTCGTCGTTGCCGGGTCCGGGGTAGATCACTTCGTCTCCCCAGCTTCCCAAAATCGTATCGGTGCCCTCACCCGCGACAATGATCTCGTTTCCCCAGCCACCATCGATGTGATCGTTGCCGTCGCTAACGTCAATCACTTCGTGACCCCAGCTACACTCAATACGATCATAACCGTCACTGCCTTTGAGCAGGTACAACAGGCCATCATGACGATCACACGGGAGCACTCCCGCCCCTGATATGGATTTGTGCGGCTTGACGGCAAAGAAGGTCAGCGCTCTCTCAGCGTCACCAAAGCCCTCGTCAGCGGCATCCTTCAACACGTCATGGGTTACCCCAAGGTCCGCACTGTCGTTCTTGAATGCTGCTTTTTCCGAAGCGTTTGTATCTCTGCCACTATTATTCGCAGTCCCGCTAAAGCTCGGTGCGCCACTTCCGGGGCGGCTGGGACGGCTGGGCATTTCAACCTCCATTCGCCTCATCGAAGAGGTGGGCCTGAGAACCGGACTGCGAGTGGGACTGGAGGTACGACTTGAGCCAGGGACCCCCAGCGTCTGCATTTCGGTTTTCTCAACCGTGTCTACGCTTAGCAGCTCACCCGAGGAATTCACCACGAAAGACCCATTAAAAGACCCAGCAGAGGAAGTCTCATGTTTCAGATTGTAACGATACTGAAAAACATATTTCTCTGTGCCTTTTCGCTCGAAGGACTCAATTTGAGCACTACGCGGTTCAACTGGAAGCGGGGGCAGGAAAGGATTCTCCCTGCGGGGTATGATCGCTCCGCTTGCCGCCATCTTTTCCATATGTCCCTGAAACTTTTCCACAACAACAGCAGGATCGAGTGCAGTGAAGTTTTCATCAATATTTTGCGCGCCCTGAATGATGTCCTGGACTCGATCCAAGTACTTCGTCTTTACACATTCACGGGTCTGACAGGCGTTGCGCTCTTTGAGCCACGTAATTTGTTGAGCTTTCAGGCTTTCTGGAGAAAAACTCAAATTCGAATACTGACGGTAAAGGACATTAAGGTACACATCCAGGCTGGCAAGGAAGGTGTCTTCACAAATGGCGACCTCTACGAAGTTCGAAGCCTTCTCACAATCAAAGCCTGGCTCCGGCTCGCTTGAGGCATGGAACGCCAAAAGGAGAAAGAAAAGAGCGGTGAAAAAATGCGTTGCGAGGTGAAACATCCCCATTTTCATTGAAATTCTCCATGCGCTGCCATGTCATTTTTATGCCCCTTCCGCGGGGGAGTCTGAGAAGTATAAGATGGTGGCAAGAGGGACTGCAATCCTTGCGGCCCTGCGTATTCCAATACCGGGAAAAATCAGAACGCCAGATGTATTGTCTGGCCTTTCTGGGTATCCAGCTCCCACAGCTGTGTGTCGGCCACACCGGCCGGTGCCACTTTCTCAGGCGCATGCACGATCGGTTCGGGGACTTCGGGCACCTGCATCAGTGGGTTCTCCGGGTCAGAGCCTTCGACCACGCGCCGCAGCGGCACGTCGGCTTCCGGTTTGAGCCCTTTGGCCATGCGCAATCTCACGGGGCCGCCCAGACGAGAGTGCAGGGTCAGCGTTTGGACCTTGCCTTCATCCCATGCCAGATCGACCACAAAGCCCCCTCGGGTCACCAGCCCGGTGACTTTGCCCTCGGGCCAGGCGTCCGGCAGCGCGGGCAAGAGGTGGATGGCACCGTCGTGACTCTGAACAAACATTTCGGCGATGCCGGCCGTAACGCCGAAGTTACCGTCGATCTGGAACGGTGGGTGGGCATCCAGCAGGTTCGGGTAGGTACCGCCGCCCTCCGTGACCGTGGTTTCCCCAACGAGGGTCAGTTGGTCGTTCAACAGTTTATAGGCGCGGTTGCCATCCTGAAGGCGGGCCCAGAGGCCGACCTTCCAACCCATGGACCAGCCAGTGGAAGCGTCACCGCGCATTTCCATACTGGTGCGCACGGCGCTGAACAGTTCGGGGGTGCGGTAGGGGGAGATCTGGTTGCTCGGGTGCAGGCCGTACAGATGAGAGACGTGCCGGTGCTTGTCTTCCGGGCTGTCCCAGTCCTGCATCCATTCCTGAAGTTGGCCGTATTGACCAATTTGCATGGGCGGCAGTTGCGCCCGCAGACGCTCAAGCTGCGCGGCAAACTCGGCGTCCTGCTCAAGGACGTCTGACGCTTCCATCACCAGAGAAAAGAGATCGAACATCAGCTGGTTGTCCATGGTGATGCCCGCATCGATCGCGGCTTCTACATCGTCGTCCCGATGGAGGTAATCGTTCTCGGGAGAGTTTGAGGGCACCAGCACGAGCCAGCCGGTGTCGGGATCTTCCACGAGCATATCCGCGTAAAAGCGAGCCGCCTCGCGCAGAACGGGATAGTATTTCGCCAGGAAAGCTTCATCGCCGGTGTGGTGGTAGCGATAGCCGATGTGCTGCGTCAACCAGGCGGCACCGCCCAGCCATTGTCCCCAGACGCGGGCGCCGTCCACCTGCCCGGTGATGCGCCAGATATCGGTGTTGTGATGCACCATCCAGCCATCGGCGCCGTAGAGCTTGCTGGCGCTCTCCTTCCCGGTCACTGACAGGTCTTCCAGCATGGCGAAAAACGGGTCCTGCAGTTCGGACAAGTTGGTGGACTCGGCCGGCCAGTAGTTCATTTCCGCGTTGATGTTCAGGGTGTACTTGCTATCCCACGGCGGGTTGGTGTGTTCATTCCAGATGCCCTGCAGGTTGGCCGGCTGAGTGCCGGGCTGAGAGCTGCTGATCAACAGATAGCGGCCGAACTGAAAGTAGAGCGCGGCCAACTGCGGGTCATGTTGTTCACTGAAGCGGGCCACCCGCTGGTCGGTGGGCTGAGTCGCTGCCTCGGTACGCCCAAGATCCAGGCTGACGCGGTCGAACTGCTCCTGATACGCCGCGATATGCGCCGAGCGGATCTGCTCGTAAGAGCGTTGCAGCGCTTCAGCCAGCTGCTGCTCGGCCCTGGCCGTCGGATCGGCGGAGACATCATCGTAGTGGACGAAATTGGTGGCGATGGCGGTGTATAGGGTGACCTGGTCCGCCCCGCGAATACGCAGGCCCTGCTCTGTGGATTCCAGCGTGCCCCCTTCCAGCACCGGTTTTACCAGAGCGGTGAACCGGATTTTGCCGTCGACGCCTTCGTGATCACCGCCGAAACCATTCACCCGCAGGCGTTCGTCGTTCACCGAGACGGTGTGCCGCATCGGGCTACTGAAGCCCAGATCAAGATTCAATTGGCCAGCCTCGCTCGCGCTCAGGCGAGTGACGATAACCGGGGCGGACAAGGCCGAAAAAGTCTCCCGCCCATAGGTGACTCCGTCGATGTCGTAGCTGACGTGAGCCAAGGCGCGGTTGATGTCCAGAGAACGACGGTAGTTCTGGCTTTGTTCGGCGTGCAACGGGTCGATGATGAGGCGGCCCACTGTCTGGTAGGGCATGCCGTCGTTGGTAGACTGAATGTGCTTGTCAGCCAGTTGCTGGGCTTCCAGGTGTTGGTTGGCGAGAACCAGCTCCGCGACCTTTTCCAGGTGGGGCTTGAGCGAGGGGGTGACGTTGTTGTTGGGGCCACCGGCCCAGACAGTGTCCTCATTCAGTTGCAGGACTTCGCGGTCCACGCCACCGAATACCATGGCGCCCAGTCGACCATTGCCCACGGGCAATGCGGCGTTCCAGTCGGCGGCGGGCTCCGGATACCAGAGCTCCGGGGGTTGGGTCGCGGTGACTTGGGTTTCGCCTTGCTCCGAGGTGGGCTGGCAAGCGACCAGCAGGCCGAGCCCGCCAATCGCCACAGTGGTCAGAAACGCCTTAAGGCGCAGTGCTCGGGATATTTTTATCATAATGGCCTCTCTCACTTTCTAATATTGGTCAGAGGAGAATAGCGCAAACCACCGAAAAATTCACATGCAAATCAGTTTTTATATAGAAAAACCAAATGCTTCTCTACTTGTTGCCCCAAATCTTGGACACCGCCCGGTTGTTCCCCAGGCCGCCAACGGCCAGGCAGACAACGCCGGCCCCAAAGAACACCACAAAGGGAATCAACGCCCCGATAGTCCCCGCCGCCAAGGCGGCCACGAGCGAAATCAGCGACAGCACGACAAAAAGTGCACCCACCACCAGCAAAATGGTCCGATGGGAGGCTTTGTAGCTGTATTCCTCTTCCCCCGCTTCAAAATAATTGAGAATGGGAGAAAACAGTCGTCTGAGTACGGATTTCATGGCTTTTCTCTAAAAGTTAAACGTTACGGGCTAATTCGCGGAAACCGTCGAAAACCATGTCGGCAACACAACTCTCGCCGAAAGCATCCGGAATGTAAACAGCGCGTATACGCCGTTGAGTCGCACACGCTCCAATGTGCCATGGAGTCGGTTACCCTAACCAGACTTTGCATTAGAAGCTGGTATGCTCCTTCGTATTGCCAAGCCCCGCACAAGAAAGCGGCGTCGTTGCCCACTGGTTTTGATACCAATTGTTGAAAACCAGCCCAACCTCGTCAACTTCAAGGGTCCCGAAGTGATGGGCCCTGTAGGGCGACAGAGTTTTGAGCAACAACTCTGCGTCACGTATCGGAGAGCGAAACCGAAGTACCGTCGCGTGTGCCGTCGACACCTTATACCGGGCATCAATTGAGGTTTTCAGCCCCGATGCACCAAACGCTTCCCGAAGCCGGTCTCGAATACGGCCAAGCCCCTCACCTTCAGGAAATCCCTGAATCAGAATGCAGGAAGGGGAAGCGGTCACACCTCTGAAATGAATCTTTATCGAACCTGCATTCTGCACGGCACGCCTGAAGGTCTTTGAGTAAGCCTCCCGATCAAGCTCGCCCAAACGCAAGCCTGGCTCACAGCTGATAATGGAAAGTACCGTCAGATGAAGATCACTCTCGGGATAGAAGTACTGGCGGGGCTCCGAGCGCTTCAGCTCAGTCAGGAAATCACCGATTTCCTTCGTCAAATACGGATTACTTTTGAGATAAGCGAGCGCCGTTACCCCTCTTCTTGTGTCATTTCTGGAATTGATAAGCGGATCCAGCTCATACTGACCGTCCTGCAGCCGCCGGACGGCGTCCCTCCACATCAAATCATAGCGACTCAAAAGCTCATTCGGCACTCTGTGGCTCCGTGTCGTTGATTTCCTCCCATGGGGTCAGCCGACACTTACGGGCACTCCAGCGGTAATATACCGCCATCATGCTCCCAAAGAGAAACCCGGCAAAAAGGGCGGCCAACAGCGCCCCCAAAACCGGCATACCCTGGTTGCGCCAGATCAGGAACCACATGGCGAACCCCCAAAGGACACAGAACCAGCACCCATTGAAGAGCGTATTGGCCCAAAAAGTGTTGTAATGCGGCGGGCGCAGCTTAAGTCCAAGCTTCCAGGCGAGTACTAGGACAGGAGGTCGAAAGTTGGCTTTCTGGACGCCAGATTCACTGAGCTCTTTCAGAGCAACTTCCCTTTTTGCTTCGAAATCCATAGTAATAGTCCGTCTGTTTTGGTTATTCCGGTTGGTCATCGGAGTATACCGGCCCAAGCTCCGCCCCACCAATTGCACTCTCCCCGCGCTTTCGGTACCTTGCGCGATTCTTTATAGTAGGTCTGTTTATCCCGTCTTAATGAGGTGTTACCCCCCATGGCGCAGTATGTCTATAGCATGAACCGGGTTGGCAAGGTGGTGCCGCCCAAACGAGAGATTCTGAAGGACATTTCCCTGTCGTTCTTTCCTGGCGCCAAAATTGGCGTTTTGGGCCTGAACGGCGCCGGCAAATCCACGTTGCTGAAAATCATGGCCGGGGTCGATAAGGACTACAACGGCGAAGCGCGGCCCATGCCGGGTATTTCCGTGGGTTACCTGTCCCAGGAACCGCAACTGGACCCCGAGAAGGACGTGCGTGGCAACGTGGAAGATGGCGTGCGCGAAGCGGTGGACGCCCTGGCCGAGCTGGAGCAGCTGTACGCCGCCTACGCCGAGCCGGATGCGGACTTTGACGCGCTGGCCAAGCGCCAGGGCGAGCTGGAGGATATCATCACCGCCTGGGACGCCCACAACCTGGACCACATGCTGGAAGTGGCCGCCGACGCCCTGCGCCTGCCACCCTGGGACGCGGATGTGACCAAGCTCTCCGGTGGGGAGCGCCGCCGCGTGGCGCTGTGCCGCCTGCTCCTGTCCAAGCCCGACATGCTCCTGCTGGACGAACCCACCAACCACCTGGACGCCGAGAGTGTGTTCTGGCTGGAGCAGTTCCTGCAGAAGTTCTCCGGCACCGTGGTGGCCATTACCCACGATCGCTACTTCCTGGACAACGCCGCCGGCTGGATTCTGGAACTGGACCGCGGCCACGGCATTCCCTACGAGGGCAACTACAGCGACTGGCTCGAGGCGAAAGAAAAACGCCTGGAGCAGGAGTCCAAGTCCGAAGCGGCACATCAGAAAGCCATTAAGGCGGAACTGGAGTGGGTCCGGCAGAACCCGAAGGGCCGCCAGAGCAAGAACAAGGCTCGTCTGGCGCGGTTCGACGAACTGCAGAGCCAGGAATTCCAGGCCCGCAACGAGACCAACGAAATCTACATTCCACCGGGCGAGCGGCTGGGCGACAAGGTCATCGAGCTGGAGAACGTTTCCAAGGGCTATGGGGACCGCCTGCTGATCGACAACCTGACCATGAGTGTGCCCAAAGGGGCGGTCGTGGGCATTGTCGGCGGCAACGGCGCGGGTAAGTCCACCCTGTTCCGGATGATCGCCGGCACCGAAGAGCCGGATAGCGGCACCATCACCCTGGGCGAGACCGTGGATGTGGCCTACGTCGAGCAGAGCCGGGAGAACCTGAAAGACGATCAGACCGTCTGGGAGGCGATTTCCGACGGGCAGGACATTCTGCGTATCGGCAACTACGAAGTGAACTCCCGCTCCTACGTGGGCCGCTTCAACTTCAAGGGCTCGGACCAGCAGAAACGCGTGGGTGAGCTCTCCGGCGGGGAGCGCGGTCGGCTGCATTTGGCCAACACTCTGAAACAGGGCGCCAACGTACTGCTGCTGGATGAGCCCTCCAACGATCTGGACATCGAAACCCTGCGCGCGCTGGAAGAGGCGATTCTGGCCTTCCCCGGTTGCGTGATGGTGATCTCGCACGACCGTTGGTTCCTGGACCGGGTGGCGACGCACATTCTGGGGTACGAAGGGGATTCCGAGGTGGTGTTCTTTGAGGGCAACTACACCGAATACCACGAGGACTTTGTTCAGCGTAAGGGCGAGGACGCTCAGCCCCGGCGAGTGAAGTATAAGCCGTTGAAATAACGACCGAGTGTTACTGGCCCTTGAGCGATCGCGAGAGGGCCTTTTCCACGTTGACCCCGACAATAATGACACCGAGGGGCTCACCGCTTTCGGGATGATAGACCGGGCGGCTGACGTGGACCTGAAACAACCGGGTGGACTCATCGTAAGTGACCGGGCCGAACTGAAGCTGGCCCGGCTCCAACCCCAGGGCCTGAGTGAATTTGCTCTCATCCCCCTGCCAGAAATCCGATGTCATGTCGCTGACCGCAACATTGAGCCCTTGCCGGTCCGTGAGAATGAGTTCGGTCACCAACCCTTCGCTATCCACCTCGAGCATCCGCAACTGATCAGAGAGGGCGCTATCCAGCAGTCGGGCCACATCGTCCTCATTCCCCGTCTGAAACGCTTCACGCCACTCCTCATCCAGCAGGTCCCGCTTGTGGGGGGGCCAGTCCGCGCGTCGTTCATTGTAGGCCGCAATGATCTGTGCCACTCGCTGCGCCTCAAGCCACTGCGTCACCTGGGGCGTCAACCAGTAATGAATCTCGGCCTGCTCATCGGCGGACATCACAAAACCCGATGAGGCGCAGGGGAATACCTGGGTATTGAATCGGGGGAGAAATCCGGGGTGTTCCGCCAGGAACTCATTGCCGAAATACACGCCGAGGGGCATATACCGCAGGAAACGCCGCTGATAGCGCTCGGGACCGACCGCGAGCTCGGCAAGGGTCGCCTCCATGTGGTCCCGGTCGGCAATAAAGGTATCAATTCGGCCGCTGATCATGAGCTTGACCAACTGAGAGAGGGTGCTCACCCGCAAGTGTACCGGGTAGCCATTCTGGTCCAGCCACACCGCCTGGTGACTGCCCAGTATGGCACCAATTCGCATCTCGCCGCGCCCGTCTTGAGGCGTGTCGATATTGGAAGGCCAGTACCAATACCAGTTCTCGAGCAGCAACGGCGCAGAGAGCGTTGCGTACTTGTCCACCTCGACCGAGGCGATGGCGGTAAAAAATCCGTCAACCCGGCCGGTGGAGACTTCCTGGCGAGCCCGGCGCCAGGGCATTCGCTGAACGATGGGGGAATAACCAAGCTTGGAGAAGATGCACTGAACATGCTCGATGGAGCCGCCACCGCGGTTATAAAACTGCTCGAAGTCCGACACATTGGTGCCCAACATCACATCCTCCGCCCATGCGGAGCTGAACTGTGTGCAGAAAAAAACACCGACAATAATAAAGTAACGGCTTCCAGGCATAGCGGGGCTCCGAACAGAGCCCCCAGTATAGCAAGCAGAGTATGATGCCGCCTGCGAAAACCTCAGTTGACCCGGTCAGTCCGGCGCTCCTGAGGCACCAGGTGGCAAAGATCCAGACTGACTTTGGCTTCGGGTGCCAGTCGCTTCAGCACAAACGCCGCCCACCGGACCCGACCCGTAAAGGAAAGAGGCAAGGCCGCATTGAGCAGTACGGTGCGATGGCCACCTGTGGGGCAGCGGTCCACCGGAACCCGGTGCTCCCCCGAGGCATCACGGTAAACGAGTTCAAGCTGCAAGGGCTGCATGGCGCCGGCCGGAGTCTTGAGCCACACCGCCATATCAAACCAGCCCATCCAGCTGCCTTGGGTCAACGCGGAGCGGTGGCTGCTGAACTGTTCGGGTGAAATTTCGGTGACCAACCAGTCACGAGCTTCAGTTTCGGTGGCTGGAGCGGAACGCATTAAAAGCGCCATGGTGTGTACCCCTAATTCAATACCTCTAATGATTGGCTCAGGCTACACTCGAGCGGCGGCAATTACTGAGACCGAATAGACACTTGGCACGCCACTTATGCCTCAAAACCGACAATCCACGTCGCCAGGTGACAATTTTTGACGGCCCTTCGGGCAAAAACAGCAGAAATGCCCCTCTTAACAATTGCACCAACAGCGAGCATTTCATCCTCGCTTATGGTAATATTCTGCGCGCTTTTTCACCCCCTTCCCCTACAATCCGATCGTAAAAACGGAAGCCAAGATGTCTCAGAAAACTCTCTCTGTTTCTGGGCTGCTGGGCCTGTTATTGGCTCTGTTCAGTCCCTCCGTGTTCGCCGCCGTCGGCAGTATCAATCTGACCACCAGCACTGTCGGTTACACCGCCCTGGCCGTTTTCACCATTGCCTATTTATTGGTGATGGGTGAAGAGAAACTTCATCTGCGCAAATCCAAACCCGTGCTGGTCGCCGCCGGTATTATCTGGATGATGATCGGCTGGGTCTATGTGCAGGGCGGTATGGCCCATGAGTCAGAACAAGCCTTCCGACACACGTTGCTGGAATTCGCCGAACTGATGCTGTTCCTGCTGGTGGCAATGACCTACATCAACGCCCTGGAGGAACGTCGCCTGTTCGATGCCCTGCGAGCCTGGATGGTGCAAAAGGGTTTTAATTACAGAACCTTGTTCTGGTTAACGGGTCTGCTGTCCTTTTTCATCTCGCCTATTGCGGATAACCTCACCACCGCATTGCTGATGTGCGCCGTGGTTACCAAAATGGCGCCGGATGACAACCGCTTTATCAACCTGTGTTGTGTGAATATCGTCATTGCGGCCAACGCCGGCGGTGCTTTCAGCCCCTTTGGCGATATCACCACGCTGATGGTATGGCAAGCCGGTATTGTGCAGTTTCAGGAATTCTTCAGCCTGTTCCTGCCCGCGTTGGTGAACTATGGTATACCGGCATTGGTCATGAGCTTCTTCGTGGAAGATCGTAAGCCTGCGGCCGTCTACGAAGAGGTGGAACTCAAGCGCGGCGCTCTGCGCATCATGGCCCTGTTTCTGTTGACCATTGCCACCGCCGTCTGCTGTCACATCTTCCTGCACCTGCCACCGGTGGCGGGCATGATGATGGGGCTGGGCTACTTGCAGTTCTTTGGCTACTTCCTGCGTCGCACGCTCCCGGGCTCGCTCGCGCGCAAGCGCGCTCTGGCCGAGCAGGCCGGAGACGAGGCGGCGCTGCGCCGCCTGGGCAGTGTGGTCCCCTTTGACGTCTTCAACCGGGTGGCCCGCGCCGAGTGGGATACCCTGCTGTTTTTCTATGGCGTGGTGATGTGCGTGGGCGGCCTGGGTTTTATGGGTTACCTGTCGCTGATGTCCGACGTACTCTACAACGGCGCGGGCCCCACCTTTGCGAACGTTACGCTCGGGCTGGCCTCGGCGCTGATCGACAACATCCCCGTTATGTTCGCGGTGCTGACCATGGAGCCGGAAATGTCTCACGGCCAGTGGTTGTTGATCACCCTGACGGCGGGCACCGGGGGCAGCCTGCTGTCCATCGGTTCGGCCGCCGGGGTGGCCCTGATGGGCCAGGCACGCGGCGCCTACACCTTTTTCGGCCACCTGAAGTGGATGCCGGTCATCGCTCTGGGCTACATTGCCAGTATTCTGGTGCACCTCTGGCTGAACGTGGAGAGCTTCTCGCTCTTCGGGTAAGGCTTTTCTTTACAAGCCGCTGAAGGCTTTTCCTACAAACCGCTGAAGGCTCTTCTCTACAAGTCGCTGAAGGCTCTGATCCCCATCAGTTTTTGATGGGGTTGAGCCAGGCGGCGCCGCGGACACCGCTGGAATCCCCGTGCACGGCCCGAACCAGCGGCGTGTCACACTCCCCGCCAAAGACGTAGTTCGGCAACAACGCCGGTACGCGCTCGTAGATCACCGCCATATTGGATACGCCGCCGCCCAGGACGATCACGTCCGGGTCGAGCACGTTGATGACCGCGGCCAACCCGCGAGCGAGGCCGTCCAGATAGTCGTTGACCACGGCTACTGCCGCCCGCTCCCCGGCTCCGGCCCGCTCCGCAATCTCGTGGCCCGTAAGAGCCTCGCCGGTGAGGCGCCTGTAAGACAGGCACAGCCCAGTGCCAGAGAGAAAGGTCTCCTGGCAGCCAAAGCGGCCACAATAGCACTGACGGGACTGAAGCTCGGTTTCAGAAGTCCAGGGTAAGGGGTTGTGACCCCATTCACCGGCGACGCCATTGGGGCCCACCACCGCCTCTGCGCGATGAGCCAGGCCCGCCCCGCAGCCAGTCCCCAAAATGGCGGCAAAAGTGTACTCATAACCCACTGCCGCCCCATCGGTGGCTTCGGACACAGCCAGGCAGTTGGCGTCATTGGTAACCTTGACCTCACGCTTCAGCCGTTTGGACAGATCCGCCTGGAGCGGCTTGCCATTGAGCCAGGTAGAATTTGCGTTTTTGACCAGACCGGTCTTGCGAGACACCGAACCCGGAATACCCACCCCGACCGGCAGCGCTTCGAGCCCGGCCTGCGCTTCGGCCTGCTCCACCAGACCCGCAATCGACTCGATGGTGGCCGAGTAATCGTCCCGAACCGTGGGAATGCGGGTGCGAAACAGGGTCTCGCTGTCGCCGCCAAGAAGAATCACCTCGGTTTTGGTGCCGCCGAGGTCAATGCCGATGCGCCGCTGGGTCATAATGCTGTCCGTCTGCGTTGGTGAGCGGGGGATTATAGGGAACCCCGCTCGGAGCGCGCAAACCGGCGCTTGTTCCGATTCGAAAAGCGGCTACACTTAGGGGATAACCCTGCCGCAAAAGGGGAACCTTCAGGAGAGACCGGTATGACGGAATTTGAAGAGCGCCGCCCGTTCAGCCGTATTCATTTCAACGCACCAGCGGAAGTGAGCCAGGGTGCGCTGAACGTGGATGCGGAAGTGCTCGACATTTCCCTCAAGGGCGCCCTGCTCGCCGTGCCGGACAATACCGCCTTTGATGTCGACGCGTCTCTTTATCTGGATATCCACCTCAGCGACAATGTCGATATTGCCATGCAGGGGCGCATCGCCCACCGCGAGCCCGGCCGCATCGGTGTGGCCTGTGAAATCATCGGCCTGGAAAGCATTCAGCACCTGCGCCGACTGGTGGAGTTGAACGTCGGCGATCCGGCCGTCATGGAACGCGAGCTCTCCGAGCTGATTCACGCTGCCTCCCCCTGATCACGACGTTGCAGAGGAGATCGCCATGCCTGTAATGGCTCCCCCCGACCGCCGCGAACACCCCCGCCACCCGGTTCACGCTCACGCCCACGTGTTGCATGACAGCCGTGGCTGGGATGTCAGGTTGCTGGACATGTCATTTAACGGGGCCTGTCTCGACATCGATCGCGACCACCCCATACAGGAAGGCGATGAAATCAGTCTGACGGTCGAGCTCGAAGAGATCTCCTCCCCCGATGTGACCGAACTGCTGGACCGCCAGCCGCGCAAATGCCTGAGGCTTCGCGGCACCACGGTCTACCGCGACGCCAACTGCGCCGGCGTGGAGTATCGCCCACTCAGCGAAGTCGATCAGGTGCTGTTGGCACTGTTGCTTTCCCGCCCCGACGATTGACCGACGCTTTGCGGGCTTCCGGCGCCGGCTGATAAAACAACAAGAGAATACCGCAGGCAAAAATCGGCAGATGGCCGATCAATTCAACCCACCCCATGTAGTGCTCACCGATTGAGAAAAAATAACTGTTGGTGGCGATCATGAACATGAACAATACCGAGACGGTCAAGCGTGTGACCCAACCCGCCAGCAAGACCAGACCGATCAGCAATTCCACCAGGCCGGCGGAGTAAACAAACAGACGATCACTGTAGTTAAGGCCGGCCCGGGCCATAAAATTGAAGTCGTGCTGTTCGAGCAACGACAGAGCGCGCATTGGATCATTAAGCTTTTCGGTAAACGCGAGAGTCACCAGCGAAAACCCAAGCAGGAACCTTACCAACAGCAAGCCCAGTGGCGACGGCCGTTCATCGGCAAACAGGACGATCCAGGCCAGCGCCAACAACAACGGGTACTCAACCACAAACAGAGGGTCGGACACTCCGGCCACAATAAACAACAGCACAATCAGAAAGGCACAAAGCCCCCGGCCACGATCGAGGAGCAAGCCGCTGTAGATGACCAGCTGCACCGCGACTCCGGCGTACAGAACCGACTCCGGTACGCGAATGTGCGGCGCGAGAAACGTATTGGTAATCGCCGCACCGAGAAAATAAATAGCGATAAGGTAATACACCAGCCGCAGAGGGCGCGTCGAGCGGCTGTAAAGGCGACGGGGCGTCAATGAAAATTGATGAGCCATTGTGTCGACAATTTTTGCCAATAAAAGCCCTGCCACCAACAAAGTACCGACAATCATCATCGTAGAAATTTCGGGCATGCCCGGTGAGCTATCCGGCGCGGGCTCGGAAAACCATTTGACGTGCGCGAACGCCGGCGACGCCCAAAGTGCAGACACCGCGAAGGCAGCCACGCCGCGTTTACTGCTTATTGTTATTGTTTCCATGACAGTCACCCTGACGTTGATGCGAATTGACGCAGGGCCGAATCATAGTGAGCCTGAGGCTTTTCACCAGTGAAGAGTGGTATGCCATGCCACCGATTGTGACGTTTGTGGCACAGTTAACAAGGCAGGAAAGTTTTCGCGCCGATGTGTACCAGAACACCGGCGCGAAAACCATTGGTAGGACAAATGATGCGACGATTAACGGACGGCTTGCAGGAAGTGCATGTGTTTTTCGTACTGATCAATCACATCGGCAATAACCTGCTCGCGTGTCCATCCCATGATGTCGTAGTCCTGGCCCCCTTCACGCAAATACACTTCGGCGCGGAAGTAACGCAGCTCCTCACCGCGTTTGCGGCGTATGTCACTCATCACAAAGGTGGGCGGTGTATAGGGGCGAGCGTGTACGGAGTAGAAGAAATCAATCTCCTCACCGTGAGCCACCTCGATCCAGACCCTGTCTTTGTCATCATGCGCCACCGTAGCCGACAGAGATTGTTTTTCGAACTCCTCGGCTACCTGCTCCAGCGCGGGCTTGACAGTGCCACTCAGAAAGCTCAGTACTTCGCCGTGTTTGGGGTGACGAATGACGCGCGTCAGGCGCTGCTGCCAAGAGTGGGATTGGCTCGAAATACGCGGTGCGAGCATGGCATCTTTAAGGCTCGTCCGCTTGACCAATTCCAGTCTCAACGCACGTATCAGGCCCCAGCACATCAACAACATGATGATCGTGAAGGGCAAGGCGCTGGCAATGGTGGCGGTTTGCAGTGCACTCAGACCACCGGCCAATAACAGGGCAGCAGCGATAACGCCTTCAGTCACCGACCAGAAAATACGTTGCCACACTGGCGATTCGTCACCCGCGCCACCGGAGGTTAACATGTCCACAACCAGCGACCCGGAGTCAGACGAGGTGACAAAGAAGGTCACCACGAGAATGGTGGCGAGAAAGGACAAAATGGTCGAAAACGGCAAATACTCGAAGAACTGAAACAGTGCCACCGAGGAGTCCGCCGCGACCGCATCGGCCAGCTCGGTAAAGCCCTGTGTCAGAATCATATGAATACCGGTATTACCGAACACCGTCATCCACAGAAAGGTGAAGCCTACCGGTACGGCCAACACCCCGACAACGAATTCGCGAATGGTACGCCCGCGAGAGACTCTGGCAATGAACATGCCCACAAATGGCGACCAGGCAATCCACCACCCCCAGTAGAACAGCGTCCAACCACCGATCCAGTCCCTGGGTTCGTAGGCGTAAAGGTTGAACGTGGTATCGACAATTTTTGACAGGTAATAGCCGGTGTTCTGGACGAATGTCTGCAACAGATAGACCGTCGGACCGGCCACCAGAACAAAGCCGACCAGAATCACCGCCAGAATCATATTCAGCTCGGAAATTCGGCGAATGCCGCCGTCAAGCCCCATCACCACGGAAATGGTGGCGAGCATGGTAATGAAGGCAATCAGCATGATCTGCACACCGACGTTGGTGGGCACATCAAACAGATAGCCCAAGCCGGAGTTGATCTGCATCACCCCCAGGCCCAGTGAGGTCGCCACACCAAACAGGGTACCCAGCACGGCAAAAATATCCACGGCGTGGCCAATAGGCCCGTAGATTTTCTCCCCAATCAACGGGTACAGCGAGGAGCGAATGGTCAACGGCAGATTCTGACGAAAGGCAAAGTACGCGAGCGACAACGCTACTACAGCGTAAATGGCCCAGGCGTGCATGCCCCAGTGGAAGAAGGTAATGCGCATGGCCTCGCGCGCCGCTTCGGCCGTGGCGGCATCGCCCACGGGCGGGCTCATCATGTGCATGACCGGCTCGGCCACGCCAAAGAACATCAAGCCAATACCCATCCCCGCGGAAAAGAGCATGGCAAACCAGGACACATAACTGTAATCCGGTTCACTGTGATCGGGGCCGAGCTTGATTCGGCCGTAGCCGGACAATGCCAGAACCACCACAAAGATCAGAAACAGAGCCACCGAGAGTACATAGAACCACCCCGCAGTGTTGATGACCCAATTCTGCACCGCGCCGAAAAGGGTACTTGCCTGCTCGGGGGCGATCACGGTCCCCAATACAAAAATTAAACTGAGAATGGCCGCGCCATAAAAAACCGGCGGATTGATCTTGATCCAACTGGGGTCGGCGCTTTTGCTATTTTCATCAGACATAGTGCCACCTTGCTTGGGTAAAAGCGTATTGATAAAACGCGTTACAGATAAAAATCGAGAGAAACATACAGAGCGTCAAAGTCCCCTTCGCCCACTTGGCCATTGCGGTCCACAAAGCCATCCTGCGTCAGGTATTCCACATAAACCCAGCCCGGGCCATAATCGTAGCGAAAGCCGGGGGCGATCGCGGTCACACTGTCGGCTGCCGAACCAGCGGTGTCCGGTTCCGCCTGACTCAAGTCCACGTAGTAGGACCAGTTTCCCACGTCGTAGCCGATTTCCGCCGCGAGCCGGCTGTTCTCGATGGTGTTGGCCAACCCGGCATCGCTCGCATAACGGGACGGCAAGTCGCGCTCCATGGTGATCCAGGAGGCTTTCGCGTACCACTGTTTCCAGTTCGCCTGGTAGTGAAGCACAGCGGCCCGATGGTCACCGTCCACGCTGTCATTCCAGCGCTGCGTCCCCGGCGTCGCCGGATCGGCATCACTCAAGCCCTGCAGCTTGCCGCTCTGAAGTGACAGACCGAGGGTCTGGTTTTCGAGGAATTCGTACTCGAGATTGCCCACCCAGGTCTGAACTTTGCGAAAGGTGGTGGAGCTGCCCCAATGGCCGTTGTCATCGACGGTGTCCGTGCTGGTGGAACCCCAATCATCGGCCAGGTACAGCGCCGCGTCATAGTTCCAACGGCCTCGCTCACCGGACATTTTTACCCCAACATCCATCTGGTCACCAAAACCGGCCAGAAGAATGTCGCCGGGCCAGAAGTTGTAGGTTTTCCAACCGAAAGGCACTTGGCTTTTCCCGACCTTGACCACATGATCCGCATCAAGCTGCCAGCCCACCCAGGCTTTGTGCAGAGTGAACTGATCACCGGTGGAGTTGTTGGCCGGGTCGGTAAAACTGCCGGGGCCGAGACGCATTTCTGCCGAGTAGAGCCAGCGGCCCTCCCCTTCCTCGGCACTGCCATCGGCATAAAGAATCAGGGCCTCGCCTTCAAAGGCGCCCCAGGTGTCTTTGCTGGTTTCATCATCGGGCAAATAGGCGTAGGTGCCCCAGATACCCGCTGAGAGATTGTTCTCGGCCAAAGCCGGCGTCGGCGATGCCAGAACGAGAGTGGTGAGCGCAGACGCCCCCAAGTAAAGCGGTAGTCGCTTTGCCACGGTTTCCTCCTTTGGTAGTGATCAATCGGTAGGAGTCACCGGTGAGCCCTTGTTTTAGGTTGTTCTCCACGTGGATGAGATGAGGCGGTCACATGGTGTTGGGCGACACCGGACACTCTGTAAACTATAGAGCATGTTTCAAGGTTTTGTCGCGAGCGCTCCGACGATCGTGGAGCGCGAGCATTATCGACGCGCGCGCGAAGCGTTGCGTCAAGGCTTCAGTCAATCGCATCCAGTGCTTCGGACAACGTTCGCACAGCGATCACTTCCAACCCCTCTTTTTTCTCGCGCGGGGCGTTACCTTTGGGCACAATCGCTTTTTTAAACCCATGCTTGGCCGCTTCGCGCAAGCGCTCCTGTCCGCTGGGCACCGGGCGAATTTCGCCCGACAGGCCCACTTCACCGAACACCATCAGATCTTGCGGCAGTGCCCGGTCACGAAAGCTGGAGACAATGGCGAGCAACAGCGCCAGATCAGCGCTGGTTTCCATTACCCTAACACCCCCGACCACATTCACGAAAACATCCTGGTCGGCCATCATGATGCCACCGTGGCGGTGCAGCACCGCCAACAGCATGGCCAGCCGGTTCTGATCCAGCCCCACCGCCACCCGACGTGGGTTGCCGGTGTGGCTGTCATCCACCAGCGCCTGGATCTCCACCAACAGCGGACGCGTGCCCTCCCACATGACCATCACGACGGAGCCGGAGGAAATCTCATCCGCCCGTTGCAGGAAAATGGCCGAGGGGTTATTGACCGCCTTCATGCCCTGCTCGGTCATCGCAAATACGCCCAGTTCATTCACCGCACCGAAGCGGTTTTTGGTCCCACGCAGGGTGCGAAAGCGCGAATCGTTGTCGCCCTCCAGCAAAATGGAACAGTCGATCATGTGCTCCAGCACCTTCGGGCCCGCCAGGGAACCGTCTTTGGTCACATGCCCCACCAGGATCACGACGGTGCCGGTCTGCTTGGCGAAGCGGGTAAGGTAGGCCGCGCTCTCGCGCACCTGGGACACAGAGCCGGGAGCCGACTGGATGTCGGTCATGTGCACGACCTGGATGGAGTCCACCACCATGACCTTGGGTGCCAGTTTCTGGGCCGTGGCGCAAATGGTCTCCACGCTGGTTTCACTGAGCATACGCAGCTCGTCGGTCGGCACTCCGAGACGCTGAGCCCGCATGGCCACCTGCTGCATCGATTCCTCACCGGTGACATAAAGCGCGGACATTTTGCTGGCCAGATGACAGAGCGTCTGCAACAGCAGGGTACTCTTGCCCGCACCGGGGTGACCGCCAATCAACACCACTGAGCCCGCGACAAAGCCGCCGCCCAGCACCCGGTCAAACTCACCGGCCCCGGAACCCAGGCGAGGCAGGTCTTCCAGGCTGATTTCGGCCAACGTCTGGACCTGCCCGCTGGGGGCGCCGGCATAGCCTTCAAACCGGGCCGTCCGGTTAGAGGGGGTAGGGCCCAGGCGCACTTCCGAGAGGCTGTTCCAGGCGCCGCACTCGCTGCACTGGCCCTGCCACTTGGTGAAGTCAGCGCCGCATTCGTTGCAGACGTAGGCGGTTTTCGTTTTTGATTTGGTGGCCAAATTCGTGGCTCCAGGGTTATGAGAGGTGATCGATCGTGTCGCATTGCGACGGCGGATGCGCCTATCGCTTATCCGCCATATCCCAAGTGAACACCGCCCTATTGTCCCGGCCTGCCCCGGAAGGTCAAGGGCTTTGCCAAAGGCCGGCCCAACTCGGGTATAGTGTTCCGCCCACACTCTCTCGAGCCGACACTGCCTCAACCCTGGAACGCCGCACCGATGGATGAAGAACACCAGCCACTCCCCACCCGCCCGAGCAGCGGCCGTCTCGCTCAGGTGTTGGCGGAATGGAAAACCCTGGCACTGCTTGGCGGCCCGATTGTGGTGGCGCAACTGGCCCAGATGGCCAACGGGGTAATCGACACGGTCATGGCCGGGCACTATCGCGCCGAAGACCTGGCCGCTGTGGGCATCGGCACCAGTCTGTGGTCGCCACTGTTGCTGTTCTTTTTCGGGGTACTGAGCGCGCAACAACCCACCATTTCCGGTCACCGGGGGGCGGGCGAGACCGACCAGATCATGTCGGTGACCTGGCAGGGCCTCTACATCGCCGGCGCGTCCACCGTGCTGATGATTGCCCTGCTGCTGAGTGCCGGGCCACTGCTGCCACTATTGGGCCTGGGCGACGAAACCGCCGCTATTGCCGAGGGCTACCTCCAGGCCTTTGTCTGGGGGGTGCCGGCGCTGCTGCTGACGATGTCGTTGCGGGGGCTGACCGATGGCCTGGGCCACACCCGGGTGATCATGGTAATTTCCCTGATTTCGGCGCTGATCAACCTGCCCCTGAACTATGTGCTGATATACGGCGAATTCGGTTTACCGGAGATGGGCGGCATCGGCTGCGGCTGGGCCACGGCGCTGTCCAATACCGCCGCCGCGCTGATCATGCTCGCCTACCTTCATTACAGCAAGCACTACCGTCGCTATCACCTGATCGGCGACTGGGTCGCACCCCGGTGGAGCCGAATTCAGCAACTGTTGCGCCTGGGGCTGCCCATCGGCGCCAGCATGTTTGTGGAAGTGAGCATGTTCGGGGTCATCGCCCTGTTTCTCGCCCCGCTGGGAGCGGTGGTGGTGGCCGGGCACCAGATTGTGCTCAACATCACGGCCGTGGTCTTTATGGTGCCCCTGAGCCTGGGCTTCGCCCTGACATTGCGGGTGAGCTTTCTCATGGGCGCAGGCACCCCGGATACCGCCCGGCTGCTGGCACGTACCACGCTTCTGCTGGGGCTGGGCATCGCCATGGTGCACATACCGGTGCTGCTGTTCGGACGGGAGTTCCTGGTCAGCCTGTACACCAGTGACCCGGAAGTGATCGCCGTGGGCAGCCGGCTGCTGGTCTTCGCCGCCATCTTCCAGCTCGCCGATATCCTTCAGGTCACGGCCATCAGCGCGCTGCGAGGCTACAAGGATACCCGTATCCCACTGGGCATCATGCTGCTCTCTTTCTGGGGCATCTGTCTGCCATTGGGTTATGTACTGACATTCACAGACTGGCTGGTTCCGGCCCTCGGAGCCAGCGGCTTCTGGTTGGCTCTGATCGTGGGGCTGACCTGTGCGGGCGTTCTGTTGATTACGCGCCTTTGGCGTTTTTGACGGGACTTTACCCTTTCCCGCCTCACCCCGGAGTCAACAGCTACCCCGAAAAGTGCTACTATCGCCGGGCTGTTGGGGGGTTGTGAGAGGCCCACCATGGCGTTTCTAATACTTATAATGTCAATCAGACCGATTTTGACGGGAGTAACCTATGAATTCATCAACTGTTCGGCGCTTGACGTGGCCCCTTCGTCGTCTGCAGACGCTGCTGGCCGCGGCCGTATTGATCACAGCCGGGCTGCCCGCCGCCGCCCAGATGGGGCCCGTGCCCCAAGACATCGCGCCGCTGAACCCACCCTTCGAAATGCCTCAGCTGAAGCGGCCCACCTTCCCCAATAAGAGTTTCAATATCCGCGATTTCGGCGCCCGGGAGATGAATAATGACCGGGACAATATGATCACCGACGCGGTGCACCAGGCGATTGACGCCGCCCACCAGGCCGGTGGCGGTCGAGTGGTGATTCCCGCAGGCAAATGGCTGAGCGGTTCTATCCACCTCAAAAGCAACATCAACCTGCACATCGCCGAAGGCGCCGAGGTTCTGTTCAGCACCGATAAAGACGATTACCTGCCTGTCGTTCCCCAACGCCACGAAGGCGTAGAAGCCTACAACTACGCGCCCATGATTTACGCCTCAGAGGTGGAAAACGTGGCGCTGACCGGCCAGGGCCTGCTCAATGCCCAGGGCGACCACTGGTGGGAGTGGTTTGAAGAACACGGCGCCCCGCCGCGCGCCAAAATGACACAGGTTCCCCTCTCTCGCCGAGGCTGGGGCAAAGGGGCCGGCGTCGAAGGCATGCGCCCGAGCTTTATCGTGTTCTGGAAATCCAAAGACATCCTGGTCGAAGGCGTGCACCTGCTGGATACACCCATGTGGAACGTCCACCTGATTTACAGCGAGAACATCATCGTGCGCGATGTGGACATCAACAGCCTGCGCGCACCCAACGGCGACGGGGTGGTGGTGGACTCTTCCAAGAATGTGCTGATCGAGTACAACCACTTCCAGACCGGCGACGATGCCGTGGTTCTGAAGTCTGGCATGAACGAGGAAGCCCTGGAAATCGACATCCCGTCTGAAAACGTGGTGGTCCGCCACTTCGAGGCGAAAAACGTACGCACCGGCAGCGGTGGCGTGGTGTTTGGCAGCGAAACCTCCGGCGGTCTGCGCAACATTTACGTGCACGATGCCTACTTCGATGGCAGCGACCGGGGCATCCGCTTCAAGACCGAACGCGGCCGGGGTAACGTGATCGAGAACATCTACATTCGCGATGTCACCATGAAGAACATCACTTACGAAGCCATCAACTTCAACAGCTTCTATACTGGCCCGGAAGCCACCGGCGTGGCGCCTACCGTGCGCAATATCGATATTCGCAATGTCACCATCGACACTGTTCCGACGGCTATCTCCCTGATCGGCCTGCCAGAGAAGTGGCTGGAAAATATTACTCTGAGCAACATCAAGGTGACCAATGCCGAAATGGGCGCGCGGATCGTGCGGGTAAAAAACCTTGTGATGAACGACGTGACCATCGAGTCCGACTCCCTGGCGATGACCGTGGACGACTCCTATGAAGTGCACTTCAACAACGTCAACCTCAGCGACAACGTCAGCGGCGGGCCGCTGCGCCTGGAAGGCCGGTACACCGGTGCCATTTACCTGAATGGGGGCATCAGTGAAGAAGACGTGCAACTGGGCACGGGCGTGTCGGAAGAGGTTATCAACCCGGAAACACCGGAACAGGCCTGGTAACCACCCAGCCCACGAAACACACCGGAAACGCCGCTGCGCGCAAGGCCAGCGGCGTTTTTTATAAAGGGCGCTTCCCCCGGGCCTGGGCGCCCTTCGGGAGCCGCCGGGCCATCATGTCAGCTGGAAAAATACTCTGGCATTCTGCGCCGTTTGCCGAGCGAGTGCGTCGGGGGCTTCCCCCCGGCATTCAGCCACCGTTTCAATGACGTAGGGCAGAAATGCCGGCTCATTACGGTTGCCTTTGGGCTTTTTCGGCAGGTTATGGGGGGTAAGATACGGGGCATCGGTCTCCACCATCAAGCGGTCAGCAGGTATGTGCTTTACCAACTCCCGCAACTCCGCCCCCCGACGTTGGTCGCACACCCATCCGGTAACGCCAACGGCACAGTCCAGCGCGAGGTAGTCCTCGAGTTCCTCCCGCGTCCCGGTAAAACAATGCACCACGGCGCCGACCAGCTGTGGCCGATAGTGTTTCAACAGTGGCATAAACGCCTCATGGGCATCGCGCTGGTGAAGGAAAACGGGTTTTTGCACTTCCACTGCCAGAATCAGTTGCGCTTCGAAGCAGCGAAGCTGATCCTCAGACGAGGAAAAATTGCGATTGAAGTCCAGGCCACATTCCCCGAGGGCAACCACGCCAGGCTCGCGCGCCAACGCGGCGAGAGAAGCAGCGGACTCTTCGCTCCAGTTTTTGGCATCGTGGGGATGAACACCAGCGGTGGCATAGAGCTCATTCGGATAGCTTTGGGCCAGCGCCAGGGCCTCTTCACTGGCATGCACCGAGGTGCCGGTCACAATTTGGGCATGCACCCCGGCTTCCCGCGCCCTGCCCATCACTTCACTCAAGTCTTTGTGAAATCGGCCGCTGGTTAAGTTGACGCCGATATCGATCATGTCGGACACTCGTTTCAGCCTCGCTTTTCAGATAAAGCACTCATGGTACCAAATCCAGACGCCAGAGCGATGGCACCAAAGTTTTGGCCAAGATGGCTGTGGCACCGCTATACTTGGGCTACCACGCTGACCGACATTTTTGAGGTGCGCGCACTCTGGCTATGACCAACCGCTCGTCCCCAGCCGAACACTACCCTCGCGCCAGCTTCTGGCTGGCCGCACTGGCGACGTTTGTTCTCTGCTCCGGGCTTCTGTCGGTATGGGTACTGGAGGAACGCCAGTCCCATATTCGCGAGAAACGCCTGCAGGCCTCCAGTCAGGCGGCCAACCGCGCGCGTATTCTCGAGGCCCACTTGCGTCATTCGCTGTCAGCCGCTTATACGCTCGCCACCTTTGTCCGCAATTCCGACGATATTGAAACCCGCTTTGAAACCATTGCCGGTGACATGCTGCGTTTCTACCCGGATGTGGTCGGCCTGTCATTGTCCCCCGGCGGCGTGGTCACCCAGGTCATGCCCCAAAGCGGCAATGAAGGGGCGATCGGTTTCAACCAGCTCGAGGACCAAGCCCAGGGAGCCGGCAGCCGGATGGCCTTGCGCTCGGGCCAACTGAGCGTAGCCGGCCCACTGGAATTGGTACAGGGCGGTAAAGGTGTCGTAGCTCGCTACCCGGTCACGATCGATGGAGAGTTCTGGGGGTTCACCAATGTCACCATCAGACTGAAGCGGTTGCTGGAAGTGGGCCGCCTGGATGAAATTGGCGACCAGGGTTACCACTACCAACTATGGCGGGAAGACCCGGAAACCGGGACGCGGCAGTTGATCAGCAGCAACAGCGAGGCGGAACTGCACGAGCCAGTCGAACAGGTCATCGCGGTACCCAATAATACCTGGACGCTGTCGGTAACACCGTCGGGCGGCTGGGTTCCGCACTCCTGGTTCACGGTGGCCTGGGCTCCGGTAATCCTGATCTCATCACTGCTGGGCTACCTGACAAAGGCCCTGCTGGACTTGCGGTGGCACAAAGGTAACCTGCAAAGAGAGGTCGCCCAGCGCACCGGGGAGCTGAGCACCAGCGTCGAGCGCTACCGCTCATTGATTGCTGCCTCGAATACCGGAGCCTGGGAGTATTTTCACGAGCAGAATTTCCTGCAATGCAGCCCGGAATACTTTTCCATGCTCGGTCGCCTGCAAAGCGACTATGACATGAATGGCCACTCCAATTTGAACGAAGCGTGGCTCGACTTGCTGCATCCCGAAGACCGGGAGCAGGCCGAGGCGGTGTTCGCCAACTACATTGCCACCGGAGCCGAGGGCATGTACGAAAACCGTTTCCGGATGAAACACGCCGACGGGCACTGGGTATGGATTCTCTCGCGCGGCCAATCTCTGCGGGATGAGGAAGGTCTGCTGCGCGGCATCACCGTTGGCACTCACACCGATATCAGTCAGCAGGTGGAGAACGAGGCGCAGTTGGAGCTGGCTGCCACGGTATTCGAGCGCGGCAGCGAGGGAGTGTTGATTACCGATGCCGACGAGGCCATCGTCATGGTGAACAATGCGTTTACACGAATCACCGGTTATCCCGAAGAGGAGGTTCTGGGGCAAACACCGAAGATGTTGTCGTCGGGGCGACACAATGCCGAGTTCTTTCGCGACATGTGGAATGAAATCAAGAAACGAGGCGTATGGCAGGGTGAAGTCTGGAACCGGCGCAAGAACGGCGAAATCTACCCCGAGTGGTTGAGCGTGAGCGAAATCAGCGATGAGGAGGGTCGCCCGACTTACTACATCGGCATCATCAGCGATATCAGCCGATTGAAGGAGGACCAGGAGGAAATCCACCGCCTGGCCTACTACGACCCGCTGACAAACTTGCCCAACCGGTCATTGCTGGAAGAGCGGGCGACATTCGCGCTAAAACTTGCCGAGCGCAACCGCGACACCGTCGCCCTTCTGTTTCTGGACCTGGATAACTTCAAAAACATCAACGACTCTCTCGGGCACAAGGCCGGGGACCGATTACTGCAGGCCTTTGCCGACCGGTTGCGTGCCATGGTGCGGGAAGAGGACACCTTCGCCCGTCCTGGCGGCGATGAATTCATTCTGCTGTTGCCGAATACGGATGCCAGCGGCGCGGCTCATGCGGCGCAGAAACTACTGACGCTGCTCAACCGACCGTTCCGGGTGGACGGCTACGACCTGTCGGTCAGCAGCTCAGTGGGCATCGCGCTCTACCCCGAAGATGGCGATCACTTGAGCCAGCTCTACACCAATGCCGACATCGCCATGTATCGGGCCAAGCAGAAAGGGCGTAACACCTACAGTTTTTTCACACCCGAACTGCAAACCCATTATGTGCGTTTGATGCAGATCGAAAACGCGCTGCGACAGGCCCTGGAAACCAACCAGTTTGAATTGCATTACCAACCGCAACAGGAAATGCACACCGGAGCGACCATCGGTTTCGAGGCGCTGCTGCGCTGGACGCACCCGGAGCTGGGCCGCATTTCCCCGGTAGAGTTCATCCCGATAGCAGAGAGCAGCGGGTTGATTGTACCCATTGGCGAGTGGGTGTTGCGCGAGGCCACCCAGCAACTCCGCCGCTGGATTGACGACGGAATCGCGCCGCCGAAAATCGCCATCAATCTGTCGGCAGCACAGTTCCATCAGCCCAATCTGCCGGACCTGATCATGACGATTCTGGACGATGCATCCTTGCCACCGGAGTATCTGGAGCTGGAATTGACCGAAAGTATGACGATGGATGACCCGGAGCGCGCGGTGGACATGATCAACCGCCTGCACGGGGCCGGTATCAGTCTGTCCATTGACGATTTCGGTACCGGCTACTCCTCGCTGAGTTACCTCAAGCGCTTCAAAATCAGCAAGTTGAAAATCGACCAATCGTTCGTGCGCGATATTACCCGGGACAACGACGACCGGGTCATCATCAGTACCATTATTACGCTAGCGCAGAGTCTGGGGTTGAGGGTCATCGCCGAGGGTGTGGAAACCCGCGAGCAGCATGACTTCCTCCGACGCCTCGGCTGTCACGATATGCAGGGCTACTACTTCAGCCGGCCCATTGATGCCGAACGGGCCTCGGAATTTTTGCGCCTGTCCACAGCCCTGCTGCGTTAACAGACGGTTGAGATCTTAGCGTTCGATATTGTAAATCAGGTCCACACTCTGGTGCAGACCAGACTCTGCTTCCAGGCGCAGGGACTCGGTAATTTCGTAACGCAGCCCCACACTGGAGGTCTGATCAAACAGCCCCACCACGTACTGGACGAACAGATCCGGGGTGAGATATTTACCGATGTACAGCGAACTTTCCTGGACGTTGTCCTCGGTCTGAATCCGGAATTCGTCCAAATTGAAGGTGTCAGCGATTTCCGCCGTGATAAAGCCGCTGCGCTTCAACCCAAGCCCCCCGATGGCGTTGACCAACATGGAGGCGTCCGCCGAGGAGGAGGAATTGAGCGATTTGCCGGTAAACAACATGGCCATGGCCTCACTGTCCGGCAACGAGGGGTTGGAAAATATCTCACTCCTGGGACGCTGCAAGGTACCACTGATCTGGAGCCCGACGACAATGTCGCTATCGACCCCGTCCTCAATGGTGCGGGTCGCTCGAATGTCCAACCCGGGGTTGTCATAAGGCCCTTGAAAGATAAGCCGCCCGCGCTCGATCTTGAGATTTTGCCCGTACGCTTCGTACCGGCCTTCGGCAACCCCCACCTCGCCCAGCACCAATAGGCCCCGCTCCGGCCCCTTGATCACTTGCAGCTCACCGGACAGACGACTTTGCAGACCAAAGCCCGAGAAACGGACGTCATCGCCCAATGACGTTTTCAGGTCGACGTGGACGGTACGTCCGGCCTGCTCACCCCCGCCGCCCTCGGGGTCTTTCAGCACCACATCATCGGATACCCGGGTGGCGGACTGGGGCAGTGATTTGAATTCGGCACGGGCTTTGGGAATCACGGCAGTGCCGGTCAGATCGATACGCTCAGGCGTCACTTCCAACGTCAGGTCCGGGGTGACCAACACCATCAGCTCGCGGGTGTTCAGCACCTGAAAATCTTTCCCCGTCAGTGTCACACTGATTTGGCGATCCGCGCTCCAGGGCTGATCTACTTGCCCATCCAGAGTTAGCTGTCCCTCCCCAGAGGTGACCTGCCCTTGCAGATTCACTTCATTATTCGCCGTCTGTGCCTGCAGGTTCAGGTGCTGCAGTTGTAGCCCCAGCTCCGGCAGTTTCGCGGTCGCCTCTGATAACCGCAGCTCACCACTGACGTCCGGTTTCTTGATGGTGCCGGAGACCTTCAGATCGGCGGTAAACTGCCCGCGAACATCCTGCAGTTGAGCGACCAGGGCCTCCAGCGGTTCAAGGGCATGGAAGTCGGCCTGAAGCTGTCCTTCCAGCGCGCCACTGCCCGTGTTTACGCCCAGAGTGGCCTGCAGACTGCCCACTTTGTCCCCCCAGTCACTGCGCAACCGGGCATCGATCTGCCCTTCCTTCAAGGTGCCCTCGAAGCGGGTACCCTGCCATTCGAAAACCTCGGCATCGTCTTCGCCAAACTGGTAGCGCAGCGCGCCATTGCGGGTTTCGAGATGCCACTGGGCGTTGGGCTGGGCCTGAGGTGGGGCCAGAAGCTCCAGGCGACCTTCCAGAGTCCCCTCCACAACCACTTCCGGCGTCAACCATCGGTGAGCGAGGCGCAACGGTAGCCCTTCGACCAGTGCCACGGCGCTGGCACCGCCTTGGGCCAGCCACTGGCCATCGACGCAAATTCGTCCCTCGGCCGGGCCCTGTCGGCGAGAACCGTCTTCTTCCTGACGCCAGCGGGGGGCCGGACTCAGGCACAAAGAGCGCACAACCACCTCATCGGCGGCCACCGTCAGGGGCGCTTCCCGGTCGAGTTCCCAAAAAAGCAGATCCGGCGGCTCGAGCTTGAGGTTGGTCAGCGCGCCGTCCCAGGCGCTACCGGTGTACCCACCGGCCAAGCGCCAGTTGGCTTGCCCCCAGTTTTCCGACACCAGGGTGGCATTGATGACATGGTCGTCAATGCCACCCTCGCCAATTACCGCGAAGGACTGCAACTGGTCACCGGGCACGTTGATATCGACCGCCGCCAACGCCACCTGGTAGCGCTGGCCTCGCCTTACGGCGGAAATCGTCAGTTGCTCCAGGCGATAGCGGTCCTGCCAGGAAAGACCGACCCCTTCGACGCTGACGCGACCGCCGGGCTCGCTGAGAGGGCCAGTGAGCTGGATATCTGCGGTCAACTCCCCTTCCAGCGCCGGGTCCAGCTGCGATAGGACCGGGGCGGACAGCTGTGCGTCGATATCAAGTTGATCCGAAACCGTGCCATTGAGCGTCAACCGGTTAGCCCCGAGTGCCAGTTCCAGCGCTTGAGCCTGGAGACGTTCGCCGTCATAGTCGAGGTGGCCAGTCAGGCTTAGCGCCAACGAGCGAAGCTGGCCGGCAATATCAAGTTCGCTGACTCCGGCCTGCAGCCCCTCCGGCGTCATTTTCCCCTCGCTGGTGAATTGGCCCCCGATACTGCCCGGCCAGGACTCCAGCGCCGCCCAGGGGAGCGCCGCCGGATTCAGTTGATTCAATGACAGTGCCAGGTCCCACTGGAGCTTGGGCGCCCAGGCGAGGCGGCCCCGGGCTTGCAGGTCACCCTCCGGCAGCACGAGCGTCAAAGGCTCAAGATTGAGCTGTTTCAGGTCGCCCTCACCGGCCAGATCCAACTCCAGTGCGGGTATGCCCGAGCCGGAGGCCCGAACCGTGGTATCGACCTGATACCCACTGAGCCAACCTTCGACCTGAAGACGACCGCTGGTGCGCAGATCCGCCAACGTCTCGGGGAGCCCGACGGCCGCGGGAAGGGCCTGCTCCGGCCAACGACTGTCCATCACCAGTTTCGGCTCCGCCTCCGGGTCGCTGAGGTTGGGCCAGAAGCGCAGGTCGCTCTCGATCGTGACCGGCGACTGTAACGTGTGCTCCGCTGTCAGGCTGGTCAGGTCGCCTTCCAGGTTGCCTTCCCCGCGGAACTCGATCTCGCCCCCCTCCGGGGGCGACAGGCGGTAATGCCATTTCAGGGCCAACTTGGCGTCATAGGGGTAGCTGACGCCAATGCGCCCATTGGCGGTAGCGCCATAGCTTGGAGCGGCGACGGTCAGGTCCCAGACCCGCAAATTGAAGGTGCCAAGGCTGGCCGTACCGCTGACCCGTTCCAGAGGGGTTTCAGTCTCTCCCTGATAGATACGGATATTGCGCAGATCGACACCGCCGAGCTCAATGCGAACCGGCAGGGAAATATCGGGCCACTCTATGGATTCAGAAGCGCTCGCAGGCTCTTCTTCCTCGGAGGGTGGCGGCAAGTGAAGCTCGACGGCGCTCGCCCGCAATGACTGCACCGAGACCGCACTGTAGAGCAAAGAGAGAGGCTGCCAGCGAAAAGACAAGTTCTCGACACGGTACCACTGGTTTTCCAGGCGATATTCGACCGACTGAACATCAAGCCCGGTGATCAGATCTCCGCTCATGCCCTCAAAGGTCAGCGGTAAGCGCTCCGCCACCTGGTTGAGCACCCAGCGGCTGCCGGACTCGGTGGCCAGTATGGCGCTGACCAGCGCCAGCGTTACCACCACTACGCCCACCACACTGAGCAGCGTCCAGCGCAACCATTTCAACACTCGCCGGAACCACTTCATAAATCAGGCCCCATGCTCAGGTGGAGCTTCCAGCCTTCTTCGCCGTCCAGGGCACGGGCGACGTCGACGCGTACCGGTCCGATGGGCGAAATCCAGCGCAAACCGATACCGGCGCTGCGCATCATGTTCACATCGGAGTGGTCAAAAGCGTTGCCCTGATCAAAAAAGGCGGCCACCGCCCAATTGGACTTGAAGCGGTAGTCGTACTCAATGCTTTGCGTGATCAGGTTCCGCCCCCCGACCACAACCGGCTCGCCCGTTTGGTCGTCAATCTCCGTGGGACCCAGGGATTTATAGTCGTAACCGCGCACACTGGCGTCGCCCCCCGCGAAGAAACGCTGGGAGACTGGCAGGTCGCCCACTTCACCCACTTCGGTGATACCGCCCTCCAGGCGCAACAGCAACCGCCCCGGCCCAATACCGTAAATGCCCTTGATACGGCCGTAGAGCTGAACGAAGCTCGTGTCCGAGCCCAGTGAAGACGGTGAGCCGGAAACCCGGCCGAGAAAACTCCAGCCCGAGGTGGGGTAATTACTGCCATCGCTACGGGTGCGCGAAAGACTGAAGGCCGGAATCAGCAGGTCCGATCGCTGTTCGGGTTCGCCCCCCACTTCGTAATATTCCTGTTCGTAGTTGAGCGAGTAGGTCTGCAGCCAGTCACTGCCCTCCGTCGAGCGGGTGTAGCTGGTACCGAGGGTACTGACGTCGCTGCGGGTGTCGTCTGTTTCTTCACTCTGGTACCCGGAATAGAACCGGAGGGTTTCGTGGGCAGGACGGCTCATGGGGATGTTGTAGGAGGCCTCTACATTGGTACCCACTTCTGACACTTCCAAGTCGGCATTGAACCAGTGGCCACTGCGGTTCACGTAGCGATTTTCGTATCCCAGAAGCAGCCGTGCGCCGGTATCCGTCGCATAGCCCACACCGGCCGAATAGGCGTGGCGCTTGCGCCCTTCCAGCTCGATGTCGACGGGCACCCGCTCTCCCTCAAGCGACTGAAGCTGCGGGGTGACGCGCACTGAGCGGAAGTAGTTGGCCGCATTGAGGCGGCTTTTCAGCTCCAGCAGCGGTTCGGTGTCATAGGGGTCGCCGGACTCGAAGGTCAGGTAGCGGCGAATGAACGACTCTTTCAAAATGTCGTGCTTGAGGTTGATGCCCCCGAAGTGATAGCGGGGCCCGGTGTTGTAGATCAACTCCACGTGGGCGCTGTACTCATCCTTATCCACAACGACCCGGGCCCGCTCGAACTGGCCGTCAAAGTAGCCATGGGCCGAGGCCAACACATTAAAGCGACTTTTCAGGGATTCGTAACGGCCGTGATTCAGGACATCACCTTCGTTCAGGTCCGGCTTATCTATAATCTTCTGAAATGTACCATCGCTCCCGCCTTCGCCCTTGATCTGCAAATCCATTTCAGTGATGCGCACCGGCTCGCCAGGGTGCAGGGTGATGGTGAGCGCCCAGCATTCGTCGTCGCGGCTGAGCTGACGGTCACTTTCCAGATGGTAGTAGCCCAGGGCCCGGGCGGCGGATTGCACCTGACGGCCCAGTTCGCGCATCCGGGCTCGCAGCCGCCACAGCGCAGTGTCGCAAGGCTCCTCCCCGATGGAGAGAAAGTTCCGGACATTTTCGCGCAGGGCCTCGTCGCCTCCCTCAACCTTGATCTCGGGGGCAGCCCAACTGAAGGGGGCGATCAATAGCAGGGCGACACCGAGGCCAAGCCTGGGCCAGCGCCACCACGAAGAGGAAAAAAACGTTAACAAAATCCAGATCCGATCAATCAAGGGTCGTCCCGTGAGCCGCTACTTTACCGGTTTGACCGTGGAACTCAAAGGGTGTTGCGTCTATCTCCAAAACTAGCGGGTGATAGAGGGTTCGGCAAGAACGGGAAAATGGACGCCTCACAGACAAAAACGGCGCCCTTCACGGGCGCCGTTGTGCGGAAGGATCAAGGATACCGCAATCAGCGGGCGAGGAGGGACTCCGCCGCCTTGGCAAGAAACAGGTAGCTGCCTCCCACCGTGATCACGTATTCATTCTGGCCCCAGAAAAAAGGCCAGTTGCTCTTGTTTTCCGGGTAGTCCGGCGGCAGCACCAGAATCCCCGGGACGATCCCGCCCGGAATGAACGAAAAATCCGCCCGGTTGTTGCCGTAGGCGATGGTCTGGGAGGCTGGCCCCAGTCCGGAAACAAACGAGTAGCTGGAATCCGGATGCAGGCCATAGATGAAGTTCAGACTGCGATGCACCAACTCCTCCTCCACGATCTCCGGGAAGGCCTGGTTGAGCCAGTAGTTGGTAACTCCAAAGCCCACCACGGTGCCCGCCCCGGCCCAGCCACCGCGGGTAATGGGTACGCCGAACGGGTTGTCTGCCTCCACCTGCGCGATACTCGCCCGATAGTCACGGGTGAGTTGCTCCAGTTCTTGTCGGTAGGCGTCGTCCATATAGGGCAAGGCCAGCACCAGCATAAAGGCGTGACCGGCAAAGTCATCGCGAACCTTGGGCAGAAGCTCGCCCACTGCCTGGGCATAGCGATCTTTCTCGGTGGCCAGCAACAGCTCCACCGCCGCCTTCAGGTGCTCTTCATTGAGACCACGTCCGGTCGTGTTACCGACCCGAAAGGTATTGGGTTCGCGCCCCGCCTCATACTCCCAGACACGCTCGGCAGTAGCCAGACTCTCTTGGGCCAGCTCGTCGTTGTAGCCCTGAAGCGCCCGGCTGGCAGCGGCCAGCGCGGCCGCGGAGCCATAGTTCAGGGCCGTCGTGTTCGAGGTAAACGCCCAACGATCGTCAAATCGGCCGCTGCGATTGCCCTCCTCTTTCACCACCGGCTCTTCGGGCGTCGGATCGACCGTCGAGGGCTCGTACATCTCACCCACGGAGCGCTCATCCGACAGTGGATCCAGACTCGGGTCATAGACCTTATTGTCGGTTTTGGTGGAGCCGTCCCCCAAGTGGGGGTACTGGTACAGATGGCCGGCCACAATGCCGGGGATGGCGTGACCCACCGCCCGATGCTGGGCAATCAGCCCCAAGGTCCCGTGCTCAATCTGCTGCAGCAGGTCCGGCTTTCCGTCGGGCCGGTGGATCTGTGTGTACTTCTTCGCCTGGGAGACTGTGGTGGTATCCCGGTCAACGCCGAACTGCTCCCACACGTGCACCAGGTGCTGCACGGTAAAGTACTGGGACTGGGTGCGAATATCGTAGTCCCCGGCGTCATACCAACCGCCGTAATTCAGGCCCGGGATGTGCTCGAAAGGCTCGAACGCGGTATCGGTGGTGTCGCCGTGAGCGAAGAGATCAAAGTGCTCGTAGTTCGGCGGCGCCTGCAGGGCATCATCGAGGTGAGAGGCGCCGTGCCAGACCCGATAGGCCTCGCGCACGGTCATGTGATCCATCTGCACCGGAAAGAACACGTCCAACGTGAGCTGCCAGGTGTCGCTGCGGGCCTCCTCGCTGATGCGGAATACGCCCGAGGTCTGGTCGCCGTACTCCAGCTGGTACAAGCCGGGCTCCCGAACGTCGGAGAAATCAAAGGTCAGGTAGCGATAGCGCAGGTACTCGCCCCACTGCTCCGGATCCTTTTCCAGAACCACGGCAGTCTGACCGTTTTCCGTCACCTTCACCAGGCGCATGCTGTCGACGCCGGGGGCGTTGCTATCCAATTCCACCACGGCCTGCTTGGGCTGGGCCGGGTGGTAGCCAAGCTGGGAATAGCTGATAACGGGGTCCCGCGTCCAACCTGAGATACCGTGGATATCCAGCTCCCATTCGGCCACGGTACCGGTTTGCCCCGCCGGCAGCATGCTGCGCACCACATACCAACCGTTTTGAGCCTTGTTGCGCCCATCAAACAGCATCAGCTCCCGGTCATCGTGCCGGTTGCGAATGGAGATTCGGCGCTCGGGGTCTTCCGGCGCCAACACCAGTTCCCGACCTTGGGCGATGGGTGTGGAAACCGTGCGCCCCTCCTCATTTACCCGCATCGGCCCGGCCGGATGGCGGGGAAAAGTGCCCGGCGCGCCATCGGCGAGGTAGCCTTTGCCAAAATAGGCCGCTGGCAGGAATTCCATATTCAGCCCGGCTTCGCCTTCCAGATGCCCGGGCAGCGGCTCATCCAGTTGGACGCTGATACGCACTTTGCCGTTTTCGGTGGTAGTGATCACCTGATACTGGAAATCGTGCTCGGGATAGGCCAGCTCAGTCACCACGCGGTGCTCGTCAGCCTCAACCCGACGCTCCACCAACTGGCCCATGCCATCCCACTGTTCGGGCGTCGCCTGCAGCCGTACATCGCCATTGGTCGCGGTGCGCTCGCCGTGATGAATGATCTCGACCCCGCTGGTTTTGGAGTCAAAGAACAACCCGCCAGGCGGGTTACTGAATGGCAGGACATTGGCCCCAGGGCGGGCAAAGTAGACTTTATCGGTCAATTCGTAACGGGCGTTGCTTTCGCCGCTATCTGACCCCACCCCGGGCGCCGTACAGGCACTGAAAATGGCGGCCGACCCAAGCGCCAAGGCCAGCGGCCGGGCAATGGCTGTGATTGTCTTTATCATAGGTACCCCTCACTACATATTTGTGTATCGCCAATGGTCAGTACTCTTGTATTCATTGTGACCATATGGCTGAAGGATACCATAGCCTAAAGTGTGGGAATTTGCGAGGGGGTTGGAGGGATACTCAGCCCCTTTAGCGCCAAAACCCACCGGTGAGGATAACGGGCACCGCCTGCAGCAAGGCGATCACGAAGAGCACCCCCATGGTCCATGTATACACTACCCAGCGGGACCGACGGCTTCTGAAGCGACGCCCTATCTGAAAGAGCCCCACCACTATTGCGCTGAAAATAATGGGAAACAGCCCACGTCCGATGGCGCCGCTGATCAACGGCTCCTGCAGGGAACCCATATAAAGATTCAGCACAACCGCCAGGGAGGTCAGGACAACAGAAAGAATAACCATGGTAAGAGACAAGCTAGAGCGAGTTTGTTTTGAGTTGAATTCCATAAACCATTTCTCCTATTTTCAATTATTGAGCGCGGAAGCAGGGCCCGGCCTCGTATTTTGCTTTGTGGCCAGCAGGCCGGCCACCTACCTCTCACTCAGTATCCTGGTAACCTGATTTAACCTGTCTGCGATCAACACCTCCTCGGGGCTCGCTAACTCTCTGGAAGCCATTACCGCATAAGTGAACGTCCGATCGCCCAACTTCGATACGGGATCAACGCCCGAGCTAGCGTTCTCAACAATGAATTCCATTTGTAGCCGTATGGCTTTCAAGAATCCCTCTTCCCCGTACCGCTCGGCGTACTGGTTTAATTGATCGATCGCCGCCTCGGCGGCGGCGCTCAGCTTATTAAAATCCATTGAACCTCTTCTCCCGTTTGCCGACACCTAGGAAGTTATCCTTGGCTTATTTACTCAGGACCACGAAGAGATTAATGATTCACACAAACCCCGATTCTTCGACACCTCGCACAAGTAGGCCATAAAGTCTTCTTCAGCGTCCATTTCGGGTTCGAGGGGTTCGAAGTTCGGTATGGATGACCACCATGCCGGGTACTCAACAGAAAATTCAGACTGGCCGCCGCTTACCTTAAACAAGGTGGTTTTTGACCTGAAGTCGTGAGAAAAGCGGCAGTAAACACGCTCCGACAAGAGATCCCATACCTGATGATCAATTTGCAAGATCAGGCCGCCGGATTTCTCATATAGTGCTACCGTGTGCGTCTGAATGAACGAGAGTACGCCCTTTTTTCGATCGCAAAGCCTAGTCGCTTTCTGGACAGATAAGCTCTTCTCATCAAACTCTACGCGCGCACCTCGTCGCTCAGGCATCGTTAAGATCATATCTTCCTCGACCACCTACATTAAAGCCCAGACCTCACTATCGGTTACTTATCAGTCCACAGCTCTATAAACTCTTCATCATTTCTTTTTCTGGTCAACCAGACAAAGAGATCTTCAGACTCTTCATCAGACCAAGGATCGAGGTCATCCACCGGAGCCGGTGAATACGTTTCTTCAATAACGAGCTCGCGCCGCACCCAAAGGCGAAACACATTCTCGCCTTTTAGGATTTCAACCTCAACCTTCCACTCCGAATCCGTAAAGTGATACTCTTTTTGATTAACCAGGAGCCAGGGGCCTGTCTCTCCTGACACCACGCACACATACCCTCTGGACCACTTCTCAAAAAACCCCTTCTCCCTCGGAGCAGTTATAGCTTCAGATCTTGATATTTCTTGCGCTCGCCCGCTTTCCAAGTCGATACATAATAGGCGGCTTCAGTCTAAGCATTCAAAATTATCTACATCGATTCACCGGGCTTCAAGTAACGCTTTAGCTCCACCTCATCAACTGGCCCTGTAATCTCTTCATCAAGGACCGAATCTGGATGACGCCAGTGACCTGACAACTCTCGAGTGATGTTAGCTCCGATCTTGCTGGCTTTTACAAGACTAACTTCAAAGTCCTCTCTGAAATTTTTGGGTATATATTCCCACCATTTCCAGCCAACCACGTCCATGTTTCTGAAAATGTTATATATAGTTGATGCCCAACCGTCGACAAGAGCGCTTTCACCGCTTTTCTTATGCTCTTGAATTGCGTTCTTTATCCCCTCGCTATATGAAGAAATAGTTTGCAATACCTTTTCCTCCCAGGTTTCCGGCCAATCAGATCGATGCCAATTATGCCAATCCTCTTTTTGCGGTGGAAACCGGTAAAAATGACGTACAGCTTCGCTCAACTGTTCTCCGGCCTTATCGACCCATAATTTCATTTCCTCTATGTACTCGGTGCTGGAGAACATTCTTCTAACTAGAGCTTTTTTAAGATTACTATCCACAGAACTCCCATGGCTTTAAACTTCTTTTTGCGCGTAATAATTACCAAGCCATTTCTCGATTTTTTATCATAAGTTCAATCAACATCTACACCGATTCGCCAGGCATCAAGTAACGCGTCAAGTCCTCTTCATCAATCTTTCCCGTTATCGATTCTTTTAAAATCGAATCCTCACTTTTCCAGGCCTGCGCTAACTCACGCACCACGTTAGATGCCATTTTACTCGCAACCACCAACTTATCGTTGAAATCCTGTTTATAGCTTGACGACAAGTAATCCCACCACCTCCACCCAAAGTTATCAAGGTTACGGAAAATGTTGTGCACACTCCCGGATGCACTTCGAATAGTGGATATTTTTCCGTTCTTGTAGCTTTCAATACCCTTTTCAAGGCTGGACTGAGTACCTTTTAGATTTTCTAGAACCCGTTGCCCCCATGTTTCCGGCCAATCGGATTTAGGCCATTGGCGCCAGTCCCGCTGCCGAGGGGAGAGAAGGTAGAATTCGTTCAGCGCTACTATAAGACTGTCTATGGCGCCCTGATGACAATGACACATCTCCTGCATATAATCCACGCTAGAGAACTTTCGCTTTAGCAGCACTTTCTTTAAGGAGTTTTCCATAATTCCCGATTAAGCCAATACCCAAAGAGTCCGTCGTAACTTCAAGTTCTTTCTACAACCAAGAGAGCGCCAGGAATTTACACAGCTCTCGGCCTTTCGATACCTTGCAGGCGTCCGATTGAGACAGCTCACCCTTGAAGAGCTCGCTAATCTTTCCCTTCCATTGAATCCAAAACGCTTTGCATCGTTGAAGAAACCCCGCCCGACAGCTGTATACGAAATTCAACGTAAGCTTCTTCAAGATCAGGAAAGTTCCTCATAAGCCCTTCATTGAATTGATACGATCCGGGGATGGCGTTTTCGTCAACAGGAAATTCAACCTCCATTCGAATCGCTCTTTCGATTATAGGCGAAAGAGAGTTTTTCACTTTTCCCAGGCAGGGCGGCAAGCTTCGCTCTCTACTCAATGCTTCTTTAAGGCTAATGGCCACCCGCTTAAGTTCAGACTTGTTCACAAGGTTCACGCATCAAAATTTAGACAACACTTCATCGACTACCCGTTCTTTTTCTACACCAGACAGAGAGCTCCATATCCTATGAGTCACATGTGGAATCTTCTTATCCACCATCTCAGAAGGCTCTATAGCTTCCCAGCAGTCGATGTTCTGGCTACCGCAAACGGGACACGGAGGGAACTTCCCTATACAGAAGTAGCTACCCTCTTCGTCGGGGTCGCACGCAATTATGCCGTAGGTCTTTCTAACTACATCAGCAATTTCACGTGGTCTCTTTCCTTCCATCTTTACATTAGTTTTTATTAAACTAAAAACCTCTTCATAGGTGTTGTCATTTAGCGCATCCAGATAGGCCTCGCTCGAAGCCGTTGAACTACGTAAAATAAACTCCCCATACAATCCCGAGGCCACCTCTCCAGCCTTATACTGACTACCGCATTCCGAGCATTTTACGTTAAGTGCTTTAAGTTTCACAAAGCCACCAGGTCACTCACATTCTTCGAATTTCTTCTAACACCTTCTCCTGCTTCTTTGAGAGGCCTCCCGATAACTGCATCCGGAAGCGGGCGTAAGCTCTTTCCAAGTCCGGATATGGGCGTAGCTCGCCATCATTGAAAAGGTGGGCTCCGGGAACCTTAGACTTAGCCATGGGGGCGTCTAGCTCTCCATTTTTTGATTTCTCTATGTATGGTTTCAAATCTCCGTACAATCCAGCTATCTTTGCAGGAAGATTTCCAGTCTTCTGGAAACAGACTTCCAATGCTTTGGCGGACTTGACCAGTTCATTAATATTCACAAAACCACCAGCCTAGAAAATCGCTTAGCAAGCGCAAACCGCCAGCCCCGTAACACACACTCCCTTTCAACCTATCAATACCCACGTACGAAGAGTTCGTTAACTTCAAGCGTTCTTAAGAAACCAAACGTCTACTTTTTCCGGGTCTACATTTTTTATCGACTCGGGTGTTAGCTTCGTCACCACGGTCCCATCTTCCAGGCGAGGAAAGTTGACGTTGTTTACAAATCGATCAAATTCTTGACGCCCACAACAGGGGCAAGGGGGAACAGACTCCAAAAATCGGGTAATCTTTTGGTTATAGTACTGTTTATAACCGCCACCGCTACTCGGCACGTGATCAGGCTTCTTTTCCGAAAGGACCAAGTCTTCAGAAGCATCGACCCAAATCACAGTGTTACAGAAACCACACTGCGCTCCTGCAGACAGGCTATCAGCCCACAACAAATAGAGCAGGCCTTTTCTCTCCAGGCCATCTATATAAGCTGGCATAACTCCTAATTCTGACGCTCTTCGGCTTTTCAGAAAAAATTGTCCTCCAAACTTTACGATATATAGAAAACCCATCATTTGCGACCGAGAACCATGGCGACTTCCTGTTCCGGCCATTTCCATAACTTCGAGGGACTTGATCTCTATTTGTCTACCGGTTTAAAGAGTTTCCCCTGGTTTTAGATACCTTCTCAAGTCTTTCTCATCAATAGGACCGGTAATCCGTTCATTGAGAATTTCGTCATCTTTCCAATAATCGGAAAGCGTATCCATGATGTTTGTGGCTATTTTACTGGCTTTCACCAGCTTGTCATTAAAGTCTTGTCTGTAAGAGGAGGGAAGGTGACTCCACCATCCCCAACCGAAGTTATCAAGGTTTCGGAAGATGTTGTGCACACTCCCGGACACACTTCTGATCGTGGAAACCTTTCCATTCTTGTAGTTTTCAATACCCTTTTCAAGGTTGGACTGAGTGCCTTTTAGATTTTCCAGAACTCTTTGCTCCCATGTCTCCGGCCAGTCAGACTTAGGCCATTTGTGCCAATCCTGCTGCCGAGAGGAGTGAAGATAAAATTCGTTCAACGCTGCTGAAAGACTATCGATGGCAAGTTGGTGCCATTGGGACAGCTCCTGCATATACTCCACACTAGAGAATTTTCGGTTAAGCAGTATCTTTTTCAATGAGTTTTCCATAATCACCATTCTGGCCAATCAGTAAGTTGGGGAGGAGACGGTTCCATGCTCCCGGGAGTAAGAAATAGTTGGGTATCGCCACCACCTAAGTAGAACTCCTTTCCTTCAATCTCTTCATATGGCTGCCCAGCAGCGGGACCCTCCCAGGCTTTCAGCCCACCTTCGCCCACCTCGTGTTCCACATAGTAGCCATTATCGTTCCACCCGTCCTTGACAGCATAACCACTACGCCACTCGGTCTTGTTCGCCGGCAATTCATAAGCCCAGAAGGCCCCGGCGTCATTGTTAGTTTCATCCACAATGCGATAAATTTTTGTGCCCTCGGGCAGCTCTACCGGTCGCGCCTCGGTAAAAGTTCTAAAGGTTTCATTGTTATTGTGGTTTAATGTGGGCCAGCCCTCCTCCACCAATTCGTCATGGTTGCTAGGAAGCTCTTTCATCCCGCGTAATTCAGCTGGCATCGGACCCTCTTCCGCGCCCATTGGCCTACCGTCCGATTGTAGCGTGTACCGATCGCCTTCAGCACCATCCGTATGCACACGTTTATGAATGCGATCTCCCGCTTTAGGCTTTTCAACCTCTGGATCCGATGTGTATCTGGGTTTCAGATCAATGGTATCCGGCTGATCCGTATTGGTGGTCGTTTTCTGATCCACCGGTGCATCCACGCTTTTGTTGAGTTTTTTGCGGCGCAGCAGGCGGGCCAGTTTGCGGAACAGGTGGCCGAGGTTGCGTAGCCGGGCGGCGTGGCGGAGTTTGGAGGTGGCTTGCGCGACGTTGCCGGCGCCACCGGTGAAGATGGCCAGCAGGGCACCGAGAACGAGTTCGAATACGCCGGCGCCGGCGAATTCGGCCCATTCGACGCTGTGTTGGGCGTCGGCCATGTCCTCGGCGAACTGCTTGAGCATGTCCTGGGTTTCTTGGTCATCGGCGATGAAGGCGGCGATGTCGTAGGCTTCGGCGACCATCTGCATGAGCTGGCGCAGGCGCTCTTCGCTCAGGTCATCGGGCTCGACGCCCAGCAGGCGGGCGACGTCTTTCTTGTGCTCGTTCTGGAGGTTTTCATTGACGCTGTCATACCACTCGTCCCAGGTCAGGTCGCCGCTTTGATAGCTCTGGTAACCCGCTTTAAGCACGTTGCCCAGTTGATTGATCGGGCCGAGGTAGTCGGCAATCTGAACGACTTTGTAGGCGGTGTCACCCACAAATTCGATCACGCCGACCGCGCCGCTCCACAGGCCTTTGCCAAAAGAGTGGATATGGGTAAAAGCCCGGCGGGCGCCGCCCATCTGTTCCAGTTCGCGCTCGTACTCTTCGGCTTCGGCGCGTTGGTCTTCGATAATCTGGTCGAGGACGGTCTGGATGGCTTTGCGGGTTTCTTCGAGCTCTTTGTCGGTGCTTTCTTCCGGTAGCAGGCTGACCTGGACGTTACCGGCGGGCAGTCCCGCGAGGCACACTTGGCCTTCGTCGTTCAGCCGGCCCGTCCAGAGCATGCCTTCACTATCGAACGCCTCGTAGGTGCCGTAGATGGGCGCACCATTCTGGTAGCGGTATTCGAGTTCGAGCCAGTGATTTTCTTCGAGGTCGGGTTTGTTTGGGTCCTTGCCGCCGCCGGCCGCAACGCCTTCTCCTATCTGGGTCACTCGCTTACTCCTGTCCTTGATCGTCAGCCAAACGTATCCCGTCCACTTCTGGCCGTGGAGCCTGGGGGGAAACAAACAAAGGGAAGGTAAAACAGTGTCGTCTGAGGGGTCGCATGACGGTCACTCCTTGTGGTTCCGTGTCAATTGTCAAAGGGCGCATAGTGCCACAACCCTCGCGCCATTAGCGTGACAAGGTTAACGGATTCTCACTCAGAGCCCAAGACTTTGAACCATTTTTCCAGATGATAACCGTCCCGATCCACCAGCCGCAGCTTGTGCCAGCCGGGTTCCAAGGAGACCGCCTGCTCGTGAAAGAGTCGGGTTTGCCCCAGAAACTGTTCATCCAGGTGCCAGAACAGCTCCGTTTCGGATTGGCGGTGCACCGCTTGTAATACCACCCTGCCCCGGCGTCCATCCAGCTCGGTGGGGATATACACCTGGCTGCCATCGCGGGGGTAGATCAGCGCCATGGGTTGATCGTCCGAGTACTGACTCAGGCGCGCAATGCAGTCTCCGCGCCAGGGGGGCACCGGGTGATAGTCATTGTGTTGCCGGCGCCAGAAGTAGCCCTGCAGCGGCGGTAACATAAACCAGTCGCGGGTCTGCATGGCACTGACCCGCTCACAACCGGCATGGACCCGAAACTGGCCGGTGGCGTCGAGATGCAGCCGCTGAAAGTGCGGAGAGGCCATCTGGAAGTGGCTGTTCCGGGGCGCATCGATCTCCCGGGCGGGACATTGGCCGCCGGCCAGGTAGCCGTCGGCCCGGCAGACCGAGACCGTTTTCAGCGCACTTTCCGGTTTGGGAAACCAGCGCTGGTCCCCCAACTGTTCGAACACATCAAACAGCACCGGCGCCGCACTGTGCTGGCCGCCGAGCGAGGCCGCGGGCTCGCCCCCCGCATTGCCGGCCCAGACACCCACGGTATAACCGCCGTTGCTTCCGATGGCCCAGGCGTCCCGCAGACCGTAGCTGGTGCCGGTTTTCCAGGCGATGGTCTGGCTGCCACTGAAATCACGCCAAAGGCTGTCGACACCGGGGCGCACCACGTTGATCAGCGCCTGCAGCGTCAGCCACGACGCCCCCTGCCCCAGGGTGTCCGGCGGCATCGGCGTCACAGATTCACCGGCAAAGCGCCGCGCCCGTGCTGGAAGTGCCTCAAGGCGACCGCCCCGCGCGGTGGCAGTCAGTCGGGCGTAGAGGTTGGTGAGTTCCCACAGGGTGCCCTCGGCGCCCCCGAGAATCAAAGTCAGGCCATAATCGTCCGCCGGCCGGAACAGCGTGGTCATGCCCAGGTCCTGCAACTGGTGCTGGAAGCGCTCGATGCCATAGTCCCGCAGCATATGTACCGCCGGCACATTTAGAGAGCGAGCCAGGGCCCGGTGGGCGGGGACGGCGCCCCGATATTGCCGGTCGTAGTTCTCCGGCCGGTAGCCGCCGAAGTAGGCGGGCACATCGGGCACCAGCGTGGTGGGCAGGAGCTCGCCCTCTTCGAGCATCAGTCCGTACAGAAAGGGCTTGAGAATACTACCGGTGGAGCGGGGGCGCTGGGCGATATCCACCGCCGGCGCGTAGCGGGCGTCCTGGCTCGCGGCGTGATTACCGATGTAGGCACGCACGGTCATGTCGCGATGATCAATCACCACGACCGAGAGATTGTGTGCCCCCTCGCGCGCGAGTCGACGACCGTGGCGCCCAGCAATCCGGTTAACACTGGCCTGCAGGCCCGTTTCAACCGTGGACTGAAACACGGACCGCTCGGGATAAGTCGCGGCGAGTGTCGCGAGCAGATGGGGCGCCTGGTCGGGAAGGGTCCGGGGACGCTCCGGCAGCGGTTCGCGAACCGCTAGCTTGAGATCCATGGGGGCAATGACGCCCTGCTCGGCCAGGCGGCGAAGCAGGGCATCACGGCGCGCCTGTAACGCCTGCCGCTGACGGCCGGGATGAATCAGTCCGGGGCTGTTGGGCAGGACCGCGAGCGTTGCCGCTTCGGCCCAGGAGAGCTGGTCCGGCTCACGTCCAAAGTAACGCCAGGCAGCCGCCCGCAGGCCGACAATATTGCCGCCGAAGGGTGCATGGCTGGCGTAGAGCGACAGCAGTTCCTCTTTGGTGTGGTGCCATTCCAGATGAAGCGCGCTCAGGGCTTCCAAGGCCTTGTTGCCAAGGGTTCGAGGCGGATCCTCCCGCACCATGCGTGCCAGCTGCATGGTCAGGGTACTGCCGCCACTGGTGACTTCCCCCGCCCGCCAATTTCCCCAGGCGGCGCGCACAATGGCGATAGGGTCCACCCCCGGATGCCACGGAAAACGTTGATCCTCAAAGGCCAGCAATGCCTGCCGGTATTTAGCCGGCACCCGCTCCACCGGGGCGAAACGCCACTGCTCATCCTCGGCGATGCGGGCGCCCAACAATTGCCCGTCTTGCGCCAGCAACATGCGGGAGAAATCCCGTTGATGGAGGGCTTCGGGCAGGGGCCACCACTGCAGCAGAGCCGCCGCCCCCAGCAGAGACACCCCCAACACCCCGGCGGCCCAACCGAGCCTTACGCGACGCATGCTCATGGGTTAGTCAGTGTTCACCACGCGCACCCACTGCCCCTCGGTATTGGCATGAATGCGCTCGTTGTACATGGCATCGGCGCGCCAACCCGGCAGATAGAATTCGCCCTCATAGGAAGCGTTGAGAACGACCTGTAGCGTGACCTGCTCCTGACGGCGATCGTTGTAGCGCCATTGCCAACGATAATCCCGCCAAAGACTGAAGTAGCCCAACACCCGATCGTCCCGAATATCCAGGTAGTCAAAACCCTGTGGGCTGTCGCCGCCTTCGAGCCGCTCGTTGCGGATCTGCCAGCCACTGGGCATCACCAGGCTCAGCGCGATATCTTCAATGCGTGAGCGACCCAGCTCACTGAAGTCCCCCGTGACGGTGATGTTCGCCATAAAGTCGGTACCCTGAGGCAGTTCACGGATATCCAGAGGTTCACCACTCGGCGTGCTGAAGCGGACGTCCAGGCTCAGCCCTTCGCTGGTGGCACGCTCATCGGCCGCCGCGGGCGTGCCGCGGTTGGTGACCATGACCCGAAGTGGTTGCTCACTCTCGTTGCGCACCGCGACTTGTGGAGAGGTCAACGCCTGGCGGTACCAATGTTGCTGGCTTTGTAGGGGCTGCCAATCCGAGCCAGTCTTCAGGGAGAAGTCCATCGGCTGGTCGGCGGACTGTTCGCCGGCAAACTCGGCCAGGGCCAGCAATGACCAGGCCACGGACTGGGTGCTGTACCAGCGATCCTCGGACAGCTGCTCGGCAATCATTTCGGCCTGATCCCAGGCCCCTGAGCGATTGCCGGCTCGCACCTGCAACTGCAGCCAGATGGCCCGATCCCGAAGCGCGGAACCGTAGGTGTAGCCGGGGTCTTCGTATTCGGGCAGACCCTGGGCCGCAGTCACCAGCTCTTGCCCCGCGTCCGGCAGCCCGAGCTGGTAGTAAGCACTCGCCAACAGGCGCCGCGAGGTGGCGCTGCCCACGTCGGTGTCCTGCCGCAATTGTTCCCGCAACCGGTTCATGGCGGCGGTGTCCGCCTCCTCCGCCAGGGCCAGCACGTAGAGCCGATAGGCCTGCACCTGGACGAAGCCGTTCTGGTAGCGGAAGCGACGGGCGTCGGCTTGCGCCTGTGACAGCCAGCGGTTGTAACGCTCCGTCGGCACGCCGTAACCCAGCCGCCGCGCTTCGGTCAGGAAGTGGCCGGCATACAAGGAGGCCCAATCATTGGCGTAACGAGCCCCCGGCCAGTAACTGAATTGGCCATCGGCCAGTTGGAACCGGCCCAACTTTTCGATCGCCGCCCGAATATTGTCTTCCCGCTCCCGGGCCTGGGCATCCGACAACTCGACCAGCTTGTGCAAATACAACTGAGGGAACGCCGTGGACGTGGTCTGCTCCAGGCAGCCATGGGGGTAATTGAGTAGGTAGCCCAGGCGTCGCTCCAGGTTCAGCGGCGGCAGGCGGCTGACCTCGACGCTGGCGCTGTTGGTCCCCGCCATGCCGTGAGCCTCAAGCGAGGCGGTCCACTCCTCGCCCGGCGCCACCATGGCCTGCTCGGCCCGCACCGACGGCGGGTTGGGCGCACGGGACTCGATATGAATCGTCTGGGTGGCGACTTCGTCACCGCTGCGGGCGGTAACCGTCACCTGCCCCTTGCCGATCTGGTCATTGACTTTCAGAGTGAGCTCGACGATGCCGTCGGCTTTATCGGCCAGATTCAATTGGCCTTCGCCTTCGGGCACGGTAAAGAGATCGCTGGCCTCGGCCGTGACGGCCACCTCATCGATGCCCTCGTCGTTGGCGAACACCTGCACCGGCAGGGATATGGTTTCCCCCGGGCCCACGACTCGGGGCAGTGTGGCCAGCAGGCTCAGGGGCTGAGTGACGGTGACGCTCTGCTCGGCCTTGCCGTAAGCCTGGTTTTTGCCGGCGACCAACATGACCCGCACCTCACCCAGATAGGGCGGCAGCTCCACGGAATGGTCGCGACTTTGGCCTGCCTCCAGTGTGAAGGGCCCCAGGAATTTCACCACCGGCGGGAAGCGCCGCTCTCTGGGGTTGCCGTCGTCTTCGTCCTCGGCGTCACTGCCGCCGATGGCAAGCACCCGCTGGAGCGACGCGCCGTAGGCGCCGACCACCTGATCGAACAGATCCCAGGTATAAACGCCCAGGGCTTCTCGTTGATAGAAGTGCTTGTGAGGGTCAGGGGTACGGTAACCGGTGATACCCAGCAAACCCTCATCCACCACCGCGAGGGTGTAGGTCATGGCCCGTTGGTTGGCCTCGGTCACGGTGATATCGAAACGGGACTCGGGGCGCACCTGCTCGGGCACGTTGAGTTCGGGTTCGAGCCGGGTCGACGGGTCTTCCACCATGATGGGGACCAAACCGTAAAGCCGCATGGGCGCATCACTGGCGCGCTGTTGGTGCGGCAACAGCACGCTGATGTGGGCGTATACGTTGGGCGCCATGGCCGCGGTCACGGGGATTGCCACATCGGTCTGCCCCGGCTCAAGGTCCAACCAGCGCCGCTCGAGCACCTCGCGGCCGTTTTCCAGGCTGAGTAGCACGCGGCCTTTTTCGATGGCCGGCAATCGGACGGTGGCGGTATCGCCCACTTGGTATTCGTCTTGATCCGTGGAAAGCATCAACTGGGTCGCCGTCGCCGGATTGACCGCATTCTGTCGGCTCCAGCCCAAGTAGATCAGCTCGCCGGCGCAGTGGCTGCCCGCCGCGTCACAGACTCGCAGCAGATAGCGGCCCCAGTCGTAGGTGTCTTTCTCCAGGGTCCAGTTCGCGCGGCCCTGTTGATCGGTGGTGAGGGTGTCGCGTTTGATCGGCGCGCGGTTTTCACTGGCGACATAGATCGCGAGATCATCGTTGCCGCGATCCCACCACCAGCGCCAATCCACTTTATAGAGCGTCAACTCCAGCTCGCGCTCGGCGAGCGGTTCGCCGTCGCTGCCCAGGCTTTGAAGGGTCACCGGATGACTCTGGTTGCGGGCAATGGCGCCGTTGTAACCGTCGCCTTTCGGCACCTGCAAACCGACCCATTGCTCGAACGGCAGGTAGTCAAACCGGCGCAGCGCCGTGCTGAACGCACCGCCGGGCTCGAACACGCGATTGATAAACGTGGCCCGCAACTGCCCCGGGGGAGGAGAGGCCACCGGCAGGCGAACCTCGAAATTGGTTTCGCCGTCGGCATTCAGGTTGCCCTCAAAAACCGACTGAGTGGCGCTCTGAAAATCCCGCGCCGGGTCATCAAACGTGAACTGGCTGTAGCCTTCGAAGGTGGTGGTTTTGGGGCTCAGTCGCACTTGGCTGTCGGCCTTCAGGCCTGCCGCACTGGCCCCGTGCAGCCAACGGGCCGAAAGCGTGGCCTTCGCCGGCATGGCATCCAGCCGCAAGGGGGTCTGCGCAAACGCCAAGTCCATCTTGAGCCGGTTGGGCATGATGGTTTCGATGGGCAGTACCTTGTCGAACACCCGGTTGCCCAGGTGCACGACTGCGCGCCAGTTGCCCGTGGGGGCGGCTTCATCGGTGCTCAGCGTATAGGTGTAAAAACCGTCCACGGGCTCGCGCGCCACCTCGCTGGTGACTTTGTTGCCGCGCGGGTCGAACAGATCCAGGGTCACCGGATGGTTGGCCGGCCAGACGTTGTCCGGGTCTTCCAGAATGAAGGTCAGATGGATGTCATCGCCCGGACGCCAGACATCGCGCTCGCCGTAGATAAACCCTTTCAGACCGTCGCGCACCGATTCCCCGCCCACGTCAAACTGATTGGTGGGCAGTGCTTCATTGCGGGCGAGGCGCAGGTAACCGGTTTTTCCCTCGCGCTCGGCCATCAGATAATAAGGCTGGCCGTCGACGGTCAGTGAGGCCATACCGTACTCGTCGGTCGCGCCCTCACCAATGGGCTGTTGCTGGAAGTTATATACGCGGAGGGTCGTGCCGGGTAAAGGTTCAGCGTCCACCAGATCAGTAGCAATTACGTCCAATTGGTCACCGCCGCCCAGCTTCGCCAGCAAGCCGATTCCCGAGACCTGAAAGGCCCGTCGGGCTTGAACCTGATCACTGTAGCGATAGTAGCTCTGGTGACAGGGATTATTGCGCTCGCTGTACACCCAGTAACCCTGGGACTGGTAATAGCGCTGGTACCAGGCGGGCTTCTGGTTGTTCTCGTAAGACCAGTCACCCTCGTGGCTTTGGGGCGCCTCATCCTGCGGTGAATCCGGCCGCGGTTGGTCGCAGGGGTACAGCGAGTTGCTCTGGTCCACGCTCAGTGCGAGCTGAATCATGCCGTCGGGATGTTCGGCCATCAACTCGGTCAGGTCCAGATTGTAACGCTGCCAGCCTTCAGTGGCCGGCTCGGGCAAGCGGTAGGTTTTCCGCCAAAGGTAGCGACCGGTGGAATCGTCCATGTTCGCTTCGGTCAGGCTGTGGTACTGCAGAAACTGCCCCATATTGCCTTCAAACACTTTAAACGCGGTCACCTGCACTGAATCCACGTTGGCCGCCTCGAAGGGCACGGACAGTTGGTCAGCGGGCGGCAGAATGCTGCTGCTTCCGGTAAACCGCACACCGGGGGTTTCCAGCTTCAAAACCAGGCTGTCCTGGTAATCGCTCGCCAAAGTCTGCTCGTCGGCGCTGCGAATCACCTCCAGCACCCGAAGCGTCACTTCCCCTTCGGGCACCTCGTCCGGGTACACCCGCAACCGGGTGCCATCAACCTGAACCCGCGCGTCCTCGTCGTTGAGTTGCACCAGGCCATTGAGGTTCTGCCGGCGGCTGAGGGGTTTGGAAAAGCTCACCGACACGTACACTTCCGGGCTTCGAACCACCCGCGCCCCGGTGACCGCGAATTGGTCGATGGCGGGCACCGTCAGGGTCCGCTGGCCTTTTTGGGGCGAACCCACCGCTTCGCCATTCCAGCGCAAGGTGAGCGTCTGAGGCTCATCGGTCTGGCCGATCGCGGGCACCTCAAAACGATAGGTGACCGGGGCCTTGATGGGTTCCCATTCCAAGGCCAGTGGTTGCCCGTCCAGCTCGGCGTCCAGGAGCGCCTCCACCGCGGAAAGCTCCGCACCATCGGGCAACGTCACTTCCCCGGACAGGGAGAACTCACCCTCGCCGGAGGGTGTCAACTCGGCCACGGATAACTCAAAACTGGTGGCCGCTGGGCCTTGCTGGGCAACGGACGAACTGGAAGCGGCCGCGCTTGAAGATTGAGGTGAGGGGGCGGGTTCGTCGCCCGGGCTGCAACTGATGAGTAAAAAAACCAGGCACAAAAAAAAGCTGCGTGAGACGCTCGCCCGTAAGGCCATCCTATCCATACGTTTCCCTGCTCTTCGTGTTGACGGTAGACAATAAAAAAGGAAGCCCAGTGTAGCCGATTCGCGCTCTCACTGCCTTCGGAAACGGGGCACTGCCAGCGTGGAAAGCGGACTCGACGGCACCTGAAACAACCTCTTCGTAACAAACGTAACAATCGTTTACAGGCGCCACAATGCAAATGATAATGCTTCTTTTTTAGATCATCTAAAAAGGACGTGACTCATGCAACGCTTGATGAAACCCGCGACACTTCTAAGTCCGCTCGCTCTCGCGGCGGCACTCGCGCCGATCAGCACTGTCGCCCAAACCGGAACGACCGAGAGCGACAACACCGAAAACCCCTATACCATTGCCGAGGAGCTGGTGGTCATCGGCCAACCGGTCGACAGCCTGCTCGGTTCTGATGAGTTGGAGCGCCGCCAAGCCAATGATCTGGACGACATCTTCTCTGGTGTGACCTCCGTACTGGTAGGCGGTTCAGTGGGCGCGGCGCAGAAAATCTACGTCCGCAACCTGGGCGAAGACACGCTCAACATCAGCGTGGATGGCGCGACCCAGTCCGGCGTGACCTACCACCACACCGGCCGGATTACTATTGAGCCCGAGCTGCTCAAGCAGGTTCATGTGCAAGTCGGCGCCGGCGACGCCACCAGCGGCCCTGGCGCCCTGGGCGGCGCCATCAAGTTCGAAACCAAAGACCCCGCGGACTTGCTGGGCAATGACAACCTGGGCGCGATTCTGAAAACCGGGTATTTTTCCAACAGCGAGGGCACCAAAAACAGCGCCACTGTGTTCGGACGGTTCAACAACACCTTCAGCGCAATGGGCAGCTACGTCGCCTCCGACCAGGACAACATGGAAGACGCTGACGGCAATGAGTTGACCGGCACCAACTCAGAGCAGGAGCTTGGCTTCGTCAAACTGGTGGGCGATTTCAATGGCGGGCACAGAGTCAGCCTGAGCCATGAAAAGCTGAGCGAGGAAGGTGAGAAGCTGATGCGTCCCGAGTGGGGTGAAGGTCCTAATAACCCACTGCGGCACTTAGAGTTCGATCGCGCCACCAGCACCGTGCAATACGAGTGGGATAAACCGGACAGTGACCTGGTTTTTCTGGACGCCAATGTCTATCTGACCGACTTTGAAATCTACCGGCCCTGGGACAACTACATGAGCTCGGTGGAAACCACCGGCTTTACATTCAGCAACACCAGCGACGCCGCCAACCACAGCATCGAATACGGCACCGACTACCGGGATGACGAAGTACTCGCCGGCGAAGCGGGCGCCGCGGATCCGTTTGTGGAGACCAGCGAAGTCCTGGGCGTCTTTGTTCAAGATAACTTCCAGGCCACCGATACCCTGCTGCTGACCTTCGGCATCCGTTACGATGAGTTCGAAGCAGTGGATAAAGAAGGCAACGAGTTCACCGAAGAAGGCTTCAGCCCCAACGCTGGCTTCTCCTACGACTTCACTCGGCGCCTGACGCTCAGCGGTGGCTACGCCGAGGCGCTGCGCGGCGTGGAAACCAATGACGGTTTCAAGCTGTTCGGCACGACCAACGACCCGGACCTGAAAGCGGAACGGGCTAAAAACATCGAGCTGGGCCTGGATTACGAGATTGGTCGCTTCCTGCTCTCTGCCGGTCTTCACGACACCACGATTGAAGACGTCATCGGCAACGAAGTGCCCTGGTCCCGGCACTATCAGAACCTGGGTGATCTTGAATCCGAAGGCTACACCCTGGGCGTTACCTACAGCGGCGAACGACTGTTCTCCAAGTGGAGCTTCCTCGACACCACCGCCAAAATTGACGGCGAACCGGTGACTCGCTATGCCTACGGTTACCTCGGCACCTCCACCGGTAACACCCTGAATATCGATACGTCGTACCAGATGACCTCCACCGTCGACATTGGCTGGATCGCGACCATCGTTCAGGACCTCAACAACCTTTATGTGGAATCCGCCGAAGCGAGCATCGATAAACCCGGCTACGATGTTCACGACCTCTACGCTCACTGGGAGCCGAGCGCGATGGACGGCTTGAGCCTGACACTGACCGTCAAAAACGTATTGAATGAAGAATATCTGGACCACGGTAGCATTGAGGACTTCACCCATGTTCCCGGCTATGACGGCGTTGTCGGTTACCCGGCACCGGGCCGAGACGTCCGATTGAGTCTGGCACTGCGCTTCTAAACACGAGGCCCGCTGCTATCAACAAGCTCTGAGCGCGGAGGTTTAGGCCTTCGCGCTCTTTGCCGTGTGTAGAGGGAGTAATCATCATGCCCAGATCAATACCCCACACTCCACTATTGCTGGACATAGCCTCCCGCAGTGTCGCCGCATTGCTGGGAGGCTATGTTCTGAGTGTCACCCTGCCATTGCTACTGAGCCTGCTGCTTCCCGTGGACCGTGCCCAAGCGACCCTGACGGCGCTGCTGCTCAGTTTTATTGTGTACACCACCGCGTTTCTTTGGGCATTCGCCGTGCGCAGCCACTGGCGGGCCTGGGCGGGCTTGCTATTTCCGGCCGCCGCCTGCGGAACCATGAGCGCGTTGATATTGACCCTCCCCTCAGGATCCCTCACATGAAATCCGGCTTTCGCGCATCCATGGCGTGGCTGCATCGCTGGGTGGGCATTCTGTTCAGCGCCGTGATGTTTTTTATTTTTCTCACCGGCACCATTGGTTATTTTCACTATGAAATCGACCGTTGGATGGAACCGGAGCGGCCCTTGGCGATGCAGTGGTCGAATGAGCCCTCGCTCGACCCCGACCAAAAACAGTACCGCATTCCATCGGCCGACGGCAGGGTCAACATGACTCAGGCCGATCTCGTTCAACATGGCCTAAACAGGCTGGAGGAACTCGGCGTTCAGGATGCCGTTTGGTGGGGCGTAATCTTACCCACCGCGCGAAATGGCAACCTATGGATTGAATGGCAACCGCCGCGCGGAGCCGATGGCCAACGACAGGATCGAAAGGCAGAGTACTTCTCTTTGGAAAACGGCTCCGAAAACTGGATTCAGCCAAGAAAAACCGGTGGCGGTAAAGCGCTGTACCGCCTGCACTGGCAGTTGCACTACCTGCCCGAAACCGCCGCCTACTGGCTGGTGGGCCTGTGCACCCTACTGATGCTGGTGGGCCTGGTGTCCGGCGTCATCATTCATCGTAAAATCTTCCGCGACTTTTTTACCCTGCGGCTGTTCCGGCACGCTCGCTCCTGGCTGGACTTCCACAACGTCACCAGCGTCATGGCTCTGCCCTTCCAACTGATGATCGTGTACAGCGGCCTGGTATTCTTCGCCGTGACGTTTATGCAACCCATTGTCACGGCGCATTATGGAGAAGACGGAGAACGTACGTTTCGAAACGAAGCCTTCCCCGACACCGAGGCGGCACCCAAAGCCGGCAAGGCAGCTGCAATGGTACCGGTGGTCCCATTGCTTGAAGCCGCTCAGAAAGAAGCCGGCGAGCCCATCAATCAGCTCTACGTATTATACCCGGGCGACCAGAACGCACGCCTATCGTTTTATTTGCACGAGGCGTCCCCGAGCCACTATCAGGGCAAACCCCATAAAATTCTGTACCGGGCCAGCACCGGTGAACGCATTGAGGGCGGAGACCAACTCTACGGCGGCGCCGCCTCGGTGGAGAAAACCCTGATTGCTCTGCATGAGGGGCTCTTCGCCGACTGGGGTGTGCGCTGGCTTTATATTTTCAGTGGTCTACTGGGAACGCTAATGATCGCGACAGGCAGCCTCTACTGGCTGAAGAAGCGGCAACTCAAAAACCGCTTCGCCTACGCCAATGTAGAACGGTTCTACGCTGCCGTAATCGCGGGACTCCCGATCGGAATTGCCGCCTACTTTTGGGCCAACCGATTGTTATCCGCCGACTGGAGCGGACGCATGGTGTGGGAAATGCACAGCTTGTTCATTATTTGGGGGATGACGTTTGTCCTGGCTTGGCTACGGCCTCTGACAACACTCTGGCGGGAGTTCTTTGCGTTCAATGCTTTCGCGTGGGGAATGATCCCTATCATCAATGCGCTTTCCACCGACCGCCACTTGGGGATCAGCCTTGCGCAGGGCGACTGGGTGTTGGCGGGGTTTGATATCACTGCAGTGGTCATTGCGGCAGGGTTTGGAAGTCTGACTCTGAGCAAACAAAGGGCTCAAGAAGAGTTATTGTCAGGTGGCGCTTCGCTCCGAAGCGTCGGACCGACCTGACCTACGAAGCAGGGGGGCTCGAATGTAGGTCAGGTAAGCGAAGCGCCACCTGACATCCTGATTCCTTCCATACTTCTAGGTTTCCACTCGTACAGCCCACTCTCCAATAAAGCGTACTGTTACGGACACCCGCAGCGCGAGGCGCTCGCAAAAGCACCTCGCACCACCTTCTTCGAATTCGTCAGAGAGCCTTCAAGGACGCACTACCCGCAACTCATCCAGATAGAGCTCACTCCCGGCGCTGGGACCTCCGATCAGAAAGCGCATTTGGCGAATGTCGCCCTCCGGCATGATCGTAAATTCACCTTCGATACCCTGCCAACTGTTCGTGGATACCATGGTACTAAGCACGCTTTGCCAATGGGAGCCTTGATCGTCGACGTAGTAAATCCATACGCTCGCGTTTGCGGAGCTTGCCGACGCATCTTCCACATAGATGTCGGCAGTCATGGTGTAGGTTGTTTCGGCATCGAACAGTCCCGTGACCTCCCGCATGGGGCCCGAATAGCTGTACTGGCGCGAATAGTTTCGCAGGCTGTAGTCGCCTTCAGAGGCACGGGAGGAAAACGCCGTTTGGCTGGCGCCGAAGCTCGACCAACCGCTGGCTTCACGCTCAAAGCTCTCGTTCAGCACCGTTTGGTTATCCGGTTCGGGCTCGGAGTTGGACACGTCCACCAGCGCCACCTCATCCGCGATAATATCCACACCCGGCTGAGGGCCATAGAGAATCAGACCGACACTATCAGGCACGGTCGTCGCGTCCAAAAGAAAACTGGCGCTGTAAGCCGTCAATTCAGCCGAGGTCACGGACACCGGGTCCAGATACTGATAACGGATGCCACCCCCCTCTTCTATGCGAAGCGCAATGCGTACCGTGTCACGTTCGGCTCCGGCCACGCCGAGCGACGCGGTAAACCGGTACTCGTTGTTCACTTCCAACTTTCTGCCTAAATCGTGGTAACCGTCGCTATACACCTGAGTGCGATCCGTGATCCGCAAGAGCTTGTCTACGCAATCGGTTTGTTGATCAGCCTGCGTCAGACGGGACACGTTGAACAGCGCTTGCCACCCCAGCAAGGTATCAAACTCGCCGTTGGTGACAAGGTTGCCCTCAACTTCCGGTTTACTGCAGGGTTCAAGATCGGGGTCCGGCCCATCAATGTCCGTTACATGAGGCATGAAGTCCGCAATTTGTTGCGCAAGGTTATTCAGGCTTCGGCTGGCATCCGCGCCCTGAGGCTGACTGCGATCCACGCCGCACGGCTGCCCGGAACAGTCAACCACATCTGGGGTGGAGAATATCTGTATCTGATTTCTGGTGCCATATGACTGGGGATAGGCCATAACCGTACTGAACAGGCCCTGTACACCATGGCCCCGCGCCCACTCCCAGACGCCACCGCCACTGTTTTGCACATAGGAGTGCCCGAGACTCATGTTGTGCCCTAGTTCATGGGCAAAGGTGCTCAGCCCGCAGTCCACCCCGACAAGACTGAACGCCGCCGATCCGGCATTGCTGGCCAAACGACCGTTACTGGCATCTCCCCACGGAATATAGCCAATACCGCAAATATAACCGCCCGACATGGGCTGCCGTAAATTCAGAAGGGTAACCAGATCGGCACCGTATTCCTGGCGCAAGGCCGCCACGGTGCTGTTGCTGCGCAGGGCCCCCAGATTTTCGCTGGTTACATAGGTATAATCGAGGTCGACTTTTTCTGCCCCAACGAGGCGCAGTCGCATATCCACATTGCTGTTTTCAAAGGCCTGGTTGTTGTACGAGATATAGGCGCCGATTCGGGCCTCGATATCCCGGCCGGCGCTGGTTTGTTGCGCCTCGTCAATGTAAAGGACCAACACGTCAACCAGAGGGGCGGCTTGAGCGAGCGCCGCCCCCAATAAAAGACTTCCCGCCGCCAGGGCTCCGGCCACTTTTTTGAACATTTGCTTTTTCATTCCAGCTCTCCACATACAGATACAGGTACTTCGGGGGTGCAACAGTCGTAGGACCTCTGGCTAACCGCCCGGCGGCGGGCCCTGCTCGATGGGTGGTACCGGGATGCCATCCTCAAAGGGCACCTGGTCCGCGGTAATATCACCCTCGTCGATCAATACGGTACTGCCGGTTTCGTTATCAATGATCGCGGAATAGGTGCCTTCGTCCGTGGATATGGTGACGTGGGTTTCGATGCTTCCGCGTGCCACCAAAAGGCTCCCTTGGTCACTGCCATTCAGGAGTTTCCCCTGAAAAATATGCACATTCGCCGACTGGTTTCGGGTGCTTTCCAGGCGAGCCTCCACATTCATGTCACGCTGAGGAATGTACATCGTCAGTTTCTGACCGACATGGAACTGCTCGACCAGCGCAGGATCAGTCTGCAGCCGTTTGGCGGGGTGTCCGTCGACTCGAGTATCGGGAGAACTTTTGTCCAGCCGCCACAGGTCCACCTCTGATGGGCGGGGCGCGGACGTTGGCGTTGCAGGCAAGGTCGAAACTCCCGAACGGACAGTAGAGGGACGGGTTGCAGGATTGGCGGCACCAACGGGCAAAGGATCACTCACAGAGGCAACCGCCAAAGATGAGTTGGACGACCCCGACCGTTCAGTAGCCGGTTGCGGTCGATCGGGTTTCAGCGCCAGCGTTGTGACTCCCAGCACTAACAACGCCAGAATTGCTACCACCACTATTTTGTTCACAGAAAGTTTCCCCCAAGTCGCGAGAATTGCCGCGAGCATTACCACATATTCTACTTAGGAGACTACAAAAGAACCTGAGCCTTCGCCAATCGAAATAACGAGATTGCGACACAGGTTTTATAGAAAAACGAGGGTTTATAACGGGGGCGCGAAAATAATCGTCAAGAGAATGCGTGCCCACAGCAGGGAAAGTGTCACACAAGACGACTGAGCATCAGTGAGGTCCGCCCGATCTAACTGCGCTACTTGTCGCGAAAGCACTAAAAATTCTGGGATTGAGCGAGCGGGGGGATGTGGAAATTTATTGTCAGATGACGCCTCTCCCATCTAACCTACCACTATCAAAACGGCACCCTATACAAAATCCAACGGCCTTATTAGACCGATGTCGTCATTCAAATAACTTCCCAAATCCATGAATGTTCGATTCGCGTGCGTCGTTATAAAATCAACTATTGTGTGTCCATGAAACACGTGGTCTATATTTTTAACCGGCTCAATACACGCAGGACCCGCCCGATACGGCTGCGACTTTTTCCATAGCATATCGCTAATCAGAAGATTCCGTTCTACATCAGACTTATCGCTTTTTTGAAGCTCCTGCTTCACATCATTCCAATCACAGCTATCTGGAAGCTCTGCATGAACCAACCCAACTCTTTTACCGTCAGGAAGATTAAGTTCTAGCGCAACAGGCAAGTTGACGAACCGCTCATAGAACAGCATCAACTCGTCCCGCGTCAGAGCTTCTGCCCAAGACCCGCCCCAAGCATACCATTGAGAAAACATATGACCGGAGGATTGATCAACCGAATCAATGAGCATGCGCTCATGGTTTCCTTGAATTGAAAAAAACCAATCGTAATCTAGCCACTTCAACGCAAGTTCGCTCTCAGGACCTCGGTCAACCAAATCTCCGAGACAGAAAACCCTATCGACCTTTGGGTTAAATTTTTCTTTTTCTAGCTTTTTTTCAAGCAAGGAGAAGTGACCATGAACATCTGAACAAATATAGTCCACCCCCTTTCTATTGACCTTAAACCTTTTAAATAGATTATTCATTTTAATGCATATTCTATTTTTAAATCGTTCTGCCCCTTCAAAAGCACCCCTCAAGATAGTCTCTTTTTCGTCTGAACTCGCCCTAATTTATAAAAATGTTTAATTATAGCTCTACCAAAATTTGTCTCTATCTTCTCAGCTAGGATTCACTTTATAACGGTCAGAGCTAGACCCAAACCAATATAGGTTAAGCGTCAGATCTAGCGCACATCGTTTCAACCATCCTTTTGTCGAAAAAATTTACAGCAAATTCCTTTGCTTTCAAAAAGCCGATCCACCTTTTCAAGGTATAGGTAAATTTCTTCGTTCTTGTAACTCAATGGTATCTGTTCTTCAAAGTCAAACTCAGGATGCTCAACCGACCACTTTAGAGCCTCACACATCATTCTTACCATCTCTGGCTTGTAGGCAGACTCAATTTGCTGCATCAAATGATCCGGTAGAACTGGCTCAGTTGACAGATCCGTCACGTAGTTAAGAAAGTATAGAAGCGCGTTTAGTCCCTGCGGAGGAGTATCTTCTACCATTAAAACTCGTCCCAATCGTAAGGAATTTTATCTCCTGGACTCCAGCTCTCAGCTTCTTTAAAGCTCTTGTGCTTCACAGGTTTCATCGGAGTACCATCTTCTTTCCAGCCTCCGCGTTCCACTTCATCTAATTCACGCGAGCTCATACCACGAGACTCCAGTTCCTCGAAAAATTGATTATTAAGAGTATTGCTAGGTGCATAATGACCACTTTTATTAGAAGAGGTCAACAGCCTCCCGTGGGCTACGTTAATCTCCCCTGCCGCCGATACCGGTTGTCCCTGGCTTAAGCTGGAGTGATGTAGTTCAAAGGGAATTTGAGTTTTCGAAGCGAAAATGCGACCTTGGGGATCCATTATAAATATCGCGTCCCCCCAGTGCGTATTAGAGTCAGCGGTATCAAAAGGTAGCCCTGTTGCCTTTTCAACCAACAGACCATCCTTCACATCAAGCTCATGCTTCTCTAACTGGCGCCCATTAAAATAATCACAAACCATGGGCGCATTCCAACGCTGAGGGTTATTTGGGTTGTTTTCGCCCTCATACTCACTCAACAATGGAGTCGACTTATATTTATCCTCTTTGCAGCTTAGCCCTAGAGGATCAACCCACTGAGTGGGGTTCGGCGCATACTGATAGTTGTTAACACCCCCCAACAACCCAATCGGATCCTGAGTGGTGAACTGCCCCGTCTCGGGATTATAGTACCGATGCCGGTTGTAGTGTAACCCAGTTTCTTCGTCGAAGTACTGGCCTTGGAAGCGGATGGGGTTGTCGATGTCGTCGACGGCCTGGATGGCGGCGTTGCCGTAGGTGCGGTAGCGGGCTTTCCAGACGATGTCGCCGGTGTCGCTGGTCAGCTCTCGCGGAGTGCCGAGGTGGTCCAGATGGTAGTGGTAGATCTGCTCGTTCTGGACCATCGCCAGGGGGCGGAAGCTTTCGGGTTCATAGACGTAGGTTCTGGTGTGCTCACCCGAGGTTTCCCGCACCATCTGGTCGGCGGCCCAGAGGAAGCGGGTTTCCTGCGCCTCGGAACGCTTGGCGATACGGCGGCCCAGGGGGTCGTAGCGGTATTCAGTGCATTGACCGTTCCGCTCCACTTTGACCAGCTGATTGGCCAGATTGTAGTGGTACTGGGTGACGAGCTTGCCGCCTTTCCCGCGACGCTCTTCGATCAAATTGCCGCGGGCGTCGTAGGTGTACTTGCGGTCGCCCTGCAGGGTGAGGCGGTTGCCTTGGGCGGTTCCATGCTTGCCCAGCAGATTACCCGCCGGGTCAAAGTGGAACTGTTCCTCGAAGGTGCCTTCGACGCGTTTGAGGCGATCCAGCAGGTCGTAGACAAAGCGCTGCTGGTCGGGGCCGTCGGTGAGTTGGCTGAGGTTGCCGAAGGCGTCGTAGCCGTATTCGCGCTGGATGGGGCCGGGGTGCTTTTGATCGCGCCGTTCGCTGTGCTGGCGCAGCAGGCGGCCCGCTGGATCGTAGTCGCTGTAGGTGGTCAGCCCACCCTGGTGGCGGGCCTGTTCCCGGCCCAGGGGGTCGCGCTCGATATCGGCCAGGACTTGGTCGTTGAACGAGGCCCCGGTCCAGCGCAGTTGTTGATCGAACCGGTAATTGATGACATCACCACCGGGCAGGGTCATGCCGCTGCGCAGGCCCGGCCAGATATAACGGAAGTCAATATCTTGTGCGGTTGAGAGCAGGCGCTCGCGCTTGCCGTTCAGGTCACAGTGGTGCTCCTTGGTGACCTTGCCGTAGGGGTTGTAGTCGAACTTCAGGTACTGGTGTTCGTTGTAGGCTTCGGTCAGTTGACCGGCCGGGTCGTAAGCAAAGCGGGTTTGTTCTTGCACCTCATCGGAGCCGATCTGGCGCCGGCTCAAGGTTTGCAGGCGACCGAGCGGGTCCCGTTCAAAACGGGTGAGCACTTCGCCCGCATCCAGGTGCTGGGTTAAGTGGCCCGCCGCGTTGTACTGGTAATGCTGGACCCGACCGTCGAAGCCGATTTCCTTGATCAGTCGCTCGTTGCCATCGTAGACAAATTCGTAGCGCTCGCCGTTTTCGTTGATCAGGGCTGTCAGGTTGCGTTCGTTGTCGTATTCGTACTGGAGGCGATGGCCTTCCGGGTCAATGCGCTCGACCACTTGGCTCAGACCATCGTATTTGAACTCGGTGACGCGCCCGCGCGGGTCGCTGTAGCGAGTGAGTTGGTCGCTGTTGTTGTACTCATAGCTGTGGGTATCGCCGTTCGCACTGACGACACGACTGAGCTGCCCGGTATCGGTGTAGCTGAAACGAATGGAGCCGGCTTTGATGCGGCCCTTCAGGCGGATATCCACCTGAACCAGTTGGCCCCAATCATTGTGGTGCAACCGGCGCTGATGACCGTCCGGGTCGGTAACGCTGAGCAGCTCGCCGGCGGGTGACCACTGGTACTGCGTCCGATTGCCCGAGGGATCACGGACGTCGGTCAACAGCCCCATGCGGTTGTAGCGGTAATGAGTCGCCAGGCCGAAGGGGTCTTTCAGTTCGGTGAGCAGGCCGCGCTGATCGTAGCGGCGGGTCCAGAGGTGGCCGTTTTTGTCTTTGAACCGTGTAGGCCGGTTATTGAAGTAGCCCAGGCTGACCCGCTGGCCCAGGGCATCTTCGAGGCCGGCGGGCCGTTTGTCTTCATCGTAGAAGTATCGGGTAGTACGGCCTTCCGGATCGGTGTAGGCGGTCTTGCGACCCTGGTCGTAGGCGTACTGATGACGACCGCCCTCGGGGTCGGTTTCGGTGACGACCTGGCCGTAGTCATTGTAGGTGTATTCCCGGGTGTGACCTCGACTGTCGGTGGCCCGGCTGCACTTGTGGTCCGGGTCCCATTCGAAGCGGTAGTCGTAGATTCCCCGCTCGCCCCACTGACGGGTGCAACGGGCACCGGGCGCGTCGCCGTCCCACTCAAAGAAGAAACGAAACCCGGATTTGAGCTGGCGCTCCCGAATCAGGTGATTGCTGTACTGATAGCGCTCTTCCGCCCCCGCCGCGTTGCGGTGGACGATGAGGTCGCCTTCCTCACTGTAACGGTATTGGGCCAGCGTTTTTTGCCGGCCGCTGGCGCCATCCACCAACGCTAGCCCGGTGACACGGTGAGAGGCGTCCCGGGTCAACTCCAGGCTTTTGCCCCAGTTGCCTTCAAACGCCTGCAGGCGCCCGGCGGCGCTGTAGCGAAGATTGATGGCGAAGCCCCGTTCGGGCTCCCGCTCGCCCAACACCACCTTCTCCGGACGATAGGCGGGGTGCTGGAGTTGGACCAGTAATAGCGTGTCTCGATGTGCGGCACGCGCGGCAAAGCGTTTGGTCCACTGGCCTTCCTGACGCAGAAGAAAGCCGGTCTCGGAGACGCGCTCCAGGGCCAGGCCCTCGGACCAGTGTCGGCTGGTCTGTTTTATCTCGGGCAGTGGCAGGGAGATGTCACGGCCGTCCGCATCGCGGTAATAGGCCTGGTCTTCACTCAGGGTGAGCGTTTCACAGCCGGTGTGGGTCCAGCCCGCCCCCAGCCCCACATCCTGACATTGGGAGCTGCGGTAGGTGCGGGTCCAGTCCAACGGCATGGGCCCCGGCAGGCGAGCATCGGTCAGTTGCAGCAGCTCTTCCCCGGAGATCATGCTGATGGGTTCACCTTCGGTGGCGCACTCCTTGACCGGGGGCGTACCGTCTTTTGCAGGTGACTTTCCCACCGGCGTGGCGTCGTCACCACCCGCGTCGCCTGCCTCCGGAGCAGCAGAGTCCACCGACTGACCGGAGTGGGTGCCGCCATAAGCCGCCTTCTCGAGCTTGCCCTGAATGGGCTGACTGCCGCGGGTGCCTTTGGCTTTTTTCAGTTCTTCGGTGGGGTTGTGGGAAAGCCAGCGCAGTTGCTGGCTTTTCAACAATTCGGCCAGAGCGGCTTTTACGCTGGGGGCATCCGCCAGGGGAGGCTTGTTGGCGGGTTTGACCGCCTCCCACAATTGCGCCCAGTTGCTCGGGGGCATGACTTCCACTTCGGCAAGCAGGGTGCTCTGCTGTCGCTCGCTCAGTTGCAAGGGCCGTTGGGTGGGCGTTTGGGAGGGTTGGGCGGTGCTGGAAACCAGCTTGTATTGCTGCCCGGTCCTGGGGAGGCGAAGAATGTGTTTCATAGGTCCGTAATGACTGTCCTTGGCGTCCATCAATCTCCGAATGATTTCGCCGCCAATGGCGACGCGGAATCACTCAACGAGCCGAAGTCTAGCGAGTCCTTTCGGCTTTGTAGGCAGAAAAATGCGCCACGCCTCAAAAAAAATGGCTTTTGTGCGGTGGTTCACAATACGACGCCCAGGGTTTGTTTGTCAGGTGGCGGGCTCACGCCCTTACCTGACCTACGCTTCACACAGGCGCCCAGCCCGGACGCGCCGGATCTGCTGGCTGTCTTCGGCGAGGACGCCGTAGGGGTCGTGGCCGAACCATTCCAGAGAGGCGCTGTGAACCCGGTCGCGGGGTAGCATTTCGATAAAGCCGGCAAAGTTATAGGCACCTTCAAACAGGGGCACCATGCCCTCGCGAGAGCCCGCCGCCGAATACACGTTTTCCGGGGCAAATACCGGCAGGTGTTGTCGTTGGCTGATGTTCTTGAAGTGCAGATGGTGGACATGGGGCGAGAGCCTATGCCAGGCCTTGATCGGGTCTTCACCCGCTTCCCAGATGTGCAACACATCAAGGTTGATCTTCAGGGCCGGGTGATCCACGGCGTTCAACAGCTCCAGTGTGGAGCCGATGGTGTCGGCCTGGGTGTGGGGATGAGTTTCGATCAACAGATCGCGACCCGACTCATGGGCCTGCTGGCAGTAGTCCCGCATTCTCGATACCAGTGACTGCACTTCCAGCGACGAGTTATCAGCACTGGCTTTTTTACCGGCGAAAATTCGCAACTTCGTCGTGTTCCAGTGTTCGGCCATTTCACACAGATCTTCCAGTTTCTCTTCGCCCTTGCGCGGGGAACCGGTAAAGGGCAGATAGTCGCTAAGCATGGAGACGTCGAGGTTCATGGCGTCCAGCCACCGGCCGTTCAACGCCGGCTGGGAGCGAAGGCTGCGCGCGTGCGCGGCCCAGAGTTCAATGCCATCCAGGCCGGAGCGGGCGGCGAAGGTCGCCAACTCCGGCAGAGAAACCAGGTGATGACGAAAGCTGATGGTACACAAGGACAAATGCATCATAGGGTGGCCACCTCCGGCGTCGGACTGGAAGATAAACAGCGTTGGCGCCACTCGTTGTACGCCAGAAACAGCGCGCGCTTAATGCGATGTTCCCTTTCGTTTTGCCAGGCCACGGCGTTGGACAGCGCCGCCAGGTCCTCGGGCTTTTGCGTCATCGCCCATTTATTGGCCTGGTACAGCAGCTGCTCGTAACCTTTCACCAGAGCCTCAATTACATCACACCACTGCTCAAACTCGTCGGCGGAGCGGCCCAACGCACGCCAGAAATAGGCCAGCCCGTGCTCATAGGCGTATTTACGTATTGCCAGAACGGGCAGCTCCGCCAGCGCCGCACCCAATGCGGACGGTTCTCGCGTTCCCTCGCCAGGCAGATGCTGTTGAATGATTTGCTCCACGGAGTGGGTCAGGCCATTCAGGGTGGGTTGAAAGCAGACTTCAAAGTAGGCGGCCACCGCCTCCGCTTCAGGCTCGTGCAAGTCGCGCACGTTGAGGATGTAGCCACCGGCCACCGCCGGCGATTCGACCGCGTGCATAACGCGTCGGCGATCCAGCGTGCCCTCCCAGCGGAAGTCCGGGTCCCACATCCATACCTGATCGCTCCGCACGCTGTCTTCCAGCAGTACGTAATGTGGGAAGGGGTTCAGTTGAAACCGGTTTTCCCGTTCCGGCAGGCGATACAGATCGAGCATGACCATCAGGTATTCCCACGACTTCCGCTGGCGCATCCGGGCTTCGAGTGCGTCTATGTTTCGGGATTTACTGAGGCTGTGGTCGTACCAGGGTTCAATCCTTGCTCCATAAAGCCGCTCGAACCACGAAAAGAAAAAGCCGTGATCGACATCGTCCGCGTGATACCGCAAACGGGCGTGTTCATCGACAAACACTTCCGCATCCCAGACGCCAAAATAAAAGGGACGATGATCGAGTCCCGCCCGTTTGACCGGATGGCACAAGCAACTGACAACGCAGTGCACTTTCACATCAAGCTCGGGCTCTCCGACGGTATCCGCCGGCTCTGAAGCGCTGGTCATCAATCGCTCCAAATCGGCGAGGGTTTGCAGCTGGTCGGGGTCGAGCGCATGCTCAGGAATGGCATAGCCGGCTTCGGTTTCCAGCAAGACCAGCAACTGCATCAGTTCCACCGAGTCCATCCCCAGGTCGAACGTCAGGTGCGCTTCGGGCGTAACCGCATCCAACGGCAGACGCGGCAGATGAACCGCCAGCAACTGTCGTACTTGGCCCACAAACTCACTGTTGGCAACGGCTGTCATATCAGGCCACCCCCTGGCGCGATTCGCCGCTCTCTTCCATCACATTGTTTCCCTCCGCCGCAAAGCGCGCGGCAAGCGCCCGGCGGCTGACTTTGCCATTGGGCATACGCGGAATCCGGTCCAAATGCCGAACCCAGGTGGGCCACTGATACGTCGCCAGGCGCTCGCGATACAGCGAGCGCAGCTCCCGGTCGGTCAAAGAGGCGTCGCCGGTATACACCGCCGCTACCCGCTCCCCGGCCAGCGCATCCGGAAGCTTGAAGACCACCACGTCATGAATCCCCGAGTGGGTCAGAAGCGCGTCCTCCACCTCCTGCGGATACACATTCAGACCGGCGGAAATAATGGTGTCGTCCAGACGACCGCAAAACCGCAACGCGCCATTGGCATCCAGGTAACCGGCGTCGCCGGTGCGCACCTGTCGCTCGCCCAGTTGAATCACCACTTCGTCCGGTGCATCCGCATCCCGTCCCGCCTGCAATTCACAGTGCCCCAGGGGGTTGCCCATCACATCGGCGTCCACCGGCTGACGGGCGATGGCGACACAGCCGGCCTCGGAGCAGCCGTACTGCTGCCAGACGTTGACCGTTTTTTTGGTCAAGGTCTCGAACCAGGCTCGCGGCATCACGCTGCCGGACGTCATAACGCCGTAAAGGGGCTGGTCTCCCGGCCACAGCATCAACAAGGTTTTGATAAAGGACGGCGAGCTGTAAAGCATGGGTTTGGAGTACTGACGCAGGGTCCTAAGCAGGTGTTTGGGGTTCCAGCCGGTAACGATATGCGGCACAGCCCCGCGCGCCATGGAGGCCATGACCCCGCAAATCAGACCGTAGGAATGCGTGACCGAACAGGCCACCACCGGCACCACCTCCGGGGACAGATTCAGCGCCCGGTTGTAATGCTCGATCTCGGTATCAATCTCCTCCCAGGTACGCTCAATGCGCTTGGGCTCGCCGGTGGTTCCGGAACTGAACTGAATCAAGGTCCCCGAGGGCGCCTCCGTCGGTTCCAGCCGATGAAGATTATTCGAGCTCTGCCAGATCAGCGTGTCACACTCGAGCTGAGCGGCTTTATCCAATGCTGCCGCGAGCGGTGTATCCGGATGAAGCGGCGCCACCGACAGACCGTGCCGACGGGCGTACAACGCCATCGCCAGCCATTCGAAACGATCGTGAGTGCACACCGCGATGCGCCGGGCGGAAGCCAGTGCCGACTGGGATTCCAACGCCGCCCAGCGATTGTCCAGATCGCGTTGTTCGTAAGCGTGATCATCGAGGTAAAACAGCATGAGGCACCTCTTTTGGGTAAGCGTGTTTGTGAGAAAACGATGGTTGGTTGGCGTGCGCCAGAGGATTAAACACCCGGTGGTGATATTCATCGGCACCGGAACACAGTTTCTTGCGCAGCAGGGATTCCACTTGAATCATGGGGGACTGATAGCCCAGGAGATCGAGTCGCTCCTGGCGGCAGTGGCCCCCATTGCGGTAGCCCTCCAGGCACTCGGCCACCAGGGACCAGAACCGGCTCTCGGGCAAGCGATAGTGTTCTTCGCACAGCAGCGCCAGCTCGGATAAATGGAAAACAAACAGCGTATCCATCACCAGTTCCCGCAGCGCTTCCACCGACGTCATCCAGTAATACTGGTTGGGCTTGGCGTGGGCGTAGCGCGCTTCCCGGGAAAAGGCGGGCGCCCTGTCGGGCTCAGCCAGAAAGTCCTCAACGTATTCGACGCTTTCGTGAAAATCCCGCGCCGCCACGCGCACTGGCCAGCCGTTCTCATGAAGCAGAAGGGTATTCTGCCCGTGGGCCTCCAGCGCGATGCCGTGCCGGGCCACCAAATGCCATACCGGCAGAATCAGCGTACGGAACAGTTGGCGAAGCCACGCTTCCAGACCGTAGCGCTGCACCCAAAGGTCGATAAAGGGCCTGCCATCGGCTTCGATCAGTGCCAGCGCCATCAGCGGCGCGGCTCGTTCGGTCGCTTTTTGTCGGGCGATCAGACTCTCACGCCACAGCGCACCGAAGCCACAGACTTCCGGATCGTCGTCCGGATGGGCCGACGCATCCGCTACCCGCAGCCCCGCGTATTCGCGCAAAATCACCAGCGGGTGTTTCTGAAAAAATTGATCGCGCTCGACCGTCTCCGCGATCCATCGGGATAAACGCGGCCCGGATTCAATACCGTGACTGAGCAGGTGGCGCGGCGCCGAGGTGTTGACGATACCCAGCGGTAACTTGAGGTCGGCTTTTTCGGGGTGGGTGCGATTCATCAGTGTGCGCACCGACTGACTGACCCAATACTCATCGCCCGGCTGGCCCAGGTCTACGGCTTGAATGGGCGCCTTCTGGCACCGCTGCGCCAAGTACATTTGCCACTGCCAGGGGTGAACCGGTACGTAGGTCACCGACTCGGGATCGAGCCCGCGAACCCGCGCTCTTTCTAGAAGGTTCTGGTAACCGGCATCGCCCAGTTCGTTGCGCCAAAAAGTGTCAGCCCGGGACGCGGCGCCGGCGGTCACCACCTGTTCGCGCGGCACGGCGATCCAGTGGGGGCGCACGGGCGTGCCCGCCTCGGGACTGTACTGTTGGTGGTCCCTTTCGCTGAAACCGATCCGGGCCTTGAAGCAGGGGTGGTAGGGGTGGCCTTCGCGCATTGCCATTTCCAGTTGCGCCAGAGGCAGACAACGGCGTTCATCCAAGGGTGGTAAATGCCGCTCGTTCCACTCGCACCACTGCCGGGTTTGCACCAGTTCCCGCTCAAAACGCCGGCGGGTTTCCTCGTCGCCTGGCAAGGCGTCCAACAACAGTGGCAACATCTCTTCGGGTGCGACCGCCGAGGGTACCGCGTGAACCCGGGACAGCGTGGCCGTGTTCAAACGCACCCGACCAAACCCGCGCAGCCGACCGGCGCAGCGGTAATCATGACGACCCAGACTGAAATACAGGGTTTCCCAGAGCGTTTTCTCCGCCGGCACCAATACATAGTCGATCAAGCCCTCGAACAGTGCCGCTTCCAGGGCCTGGCGGAACACGCGCTCGGCGGGCGTTTCAGGAACGACCGGCGGTTCCGCTTCAACGTTGGGCGAGGGGGCTGCTTCAGACATAAGCCGCCTCCCTGAGGGCCGTGGCTGCGTGGCTCGCGGAGCACAGCGGGTTGTCGATGCTTGTGTAGGCGGCCAACTCCAGGTCCGCTTCCAGCTCGTCAATGTCTTCCACCCGGGTCAGCAGGTTGGCTTTGGCCGGCAGCTGGGTTTGGGTCAACCAGCGTTCTATCAGCGCCCGACCACTGCCGGAAAGTGTCAGCCGCAAGTTATCCAGTTTGTGCCGCAGGCGTTCGAGCAAGCGGTCCTCGCTAAGAATGCCATCCGCGCCGAAGCGATAAACCACGGCGAACACCTGATTCACCAACAGGTAGTAACCAAAGCGGTCCATAATGCTGGCAGAGGGATAAAACAGTTCGCTGTCCGGGCTCAATTGCGGCTGCCAACCCAGCAGTTTATTTCGCTGCTGCTCGTCCAGGTAGAAGCCCTGGTTGTCCCGGTAGTAGTAGGTTTCCGGGTAACCGTCGTTCAATCTCAGCAGACTGTTCTGCTGGTGTGCTTCCAGGGCAATGCCGTGGTGATCGAACAGCACCAGGCAGGGCTCCACGGCGCACTGCCAATAGGCCTCGAACCAGTCCGCACCCACCGCCTGCACTGAGCGCTTTTCCCGGGTGGCCTGCCGGTGCAGAAGTTCGGACAACACCGAACGCTCCTGCTCCGGGTGCCAGGCGTCCTGCAGCAGGGCCGCCAGGCAGTACACGTTCCGCCCGGAGGCCGCATCGAACGGGTTATCGCGAAGCACGGTTTCAAACCCGCTCTCCGCACCGTCGGGGTGGCGCAACGTTAAGTAGGCGGGATCACTGATCACCTGAAAGCGGGGGAAACGCTCGGAAAAGCGCAGGTTCTTCATGAGCCCCGCCATCAACACGCCCGCCCGCAGTTCATGGACTTTGTTCTGCCGAAAGGAGTTGGTGATTTTCACCGGCAGCGAGACCTTGTACATCCAGAGCGCGTCCCGGTGGTAGACCGTGCGCACGGAGGAAGTAGCAGAGAAGGTGTGACCGAGTGGACCCAGGTAGCGCAGCTCGCCGGCGTCCATCCACGCCTTGACGTGAGGTCTCGCCATCAGCCAGTGCGCCTGGAGCGGATGCACGGGAATCAGAACCTCGTGGGGGGCCACCCCCACCGAGTGATCGCTGACCTGAAGCGCCTCGCGCAGCAGCACCTCGGCCTCCGAGGCCAGCAGCGACTGCTGCTCCACCCGATCCCGATGGGCCGCGAAATAGTGCAACTGAAACTGCCCCTGCAATTCCGGCGTGACCATTTCATGCTGCCAATCGAGAATGCCCTGTCGGCTTTTGGGCGTGGGGTGCAACCAATGTCCGAGTAGCAGACTCTGTTCCGCACTGTTGAAATGATCCGGCGCGCGGTAGGGCGTCTGCCAGCGCGCTTCCAGATAGCGGATGGTGTTCTGCAGGCTGTCGGTCAGGCGGTGGGTCAATTCCAGTTGGCGGTGTTTCAACCCCGCACCGGCATGCCCGCCGCGCTCATGGAACAGCTCCTTGACCAACAGCAACAGGGTGCTCCAGAAGCCCTCCTGCTTGAGCTGCCCGGTCTGAAACCCCGCCGAGTGCCGACAGAACGCCGCTTCAATGCGATGGCGACCGGCGAGCGAACGGTAACTGACCAGAAACCAGAGGGTGACGTCCTGGCGAGGCAGATGAAGCTGCAGAAGGGATTTCCCGGTGAGCAACGTCTGGGGCAACAGCGCCCGGGTTTGCGGCGAATCCGAACACAGCCACTGCCCGGGATCCACCTCGCGCAGATAGCAATTCACAAATGCCTGGAAAGTGGTGTACTCAGCGAGATGTCGAGCAAAATCGGCCATAGCAGGTTCCTCGTAACGATGCCTGTGAGGAGGATGTGCGACCGATTATATGAGAATGGTTCTCAATGTCATTTGATTTTACGATTGTTACACTTCCTGGCACGGCAATCATTCAACAGCCAATTCTGAGCGCCAGAATGAGGATTGACGCACCTTCATGGCCAATGCCAGGACGAGGGTAAAGGCTTCCGCCAGCGGCAGCGCCCAGAGAAAAGAGACTCCGGGTTGCACGCTCAATACCATCAAAAACAGAAGCGGCAACAGCAGACTGCGGGACAGGGCAATCAGCGCCGAGCGTCCAGGCTGCTGCAACCCGGTAAACCAGGCGGAGAACACCAGATTCGCGCCGGTCAGCCAGAACACCAGGCCGATCACCGACCAGAATTCCCGGGCGTACTGGGCCACCGCCAGTTGGGCGTCGGCAAAAAACCAGCGACTCAGGGGATCACTGCCCCATTGGATCGCCCCCCACAGCACCATGCCCGAACTCAGCGCCATCACCATTCCGAACCGGAAAAAGCGATGAGCCCGGGGCCACTGGCCGGCGCCGCGGTTCTGACTGACCAGCACATGCACCACTTCGGCAATGGCACAGGCCAGCATGATATTGAGCAGCAGCCCGTAGTGAATCAACGCGAAGCCCGCGACCCCGGCAATGCCATAGTGGCGGCTCAACAACCAATGAATGGCCAACAGCACGAGACCGGCCGACACCTCGTTCACAAACTCGGACAGGCCGTTGCCGCAAAACTGCCACAAGCGCCGGACACTCGCGCGGACCCTTGTCCACCGAAGCGGGTGGGAAGAGCGGTGAAAGAGGTAGAACAGCAGCAGACACTGCGTCAGTTGCGCGGCGATGGTGGCCAGGGCGGCGGCTCGAATATCCCAACGCAAGAGCGCCAGCAGCCAGACATCCAACAGGATATTGACCAGTGCCCCCAGCACGAGCGCCCGACTGGCCTGTTGCGGCTGACCGGCCGTGCGTAAAAAGTAATAGAGCACTACCGCCAGATACTGGGGCACCAAGCCGAGCAAGACGATGTGATAATACGGCCGGATCAACAGCCTCAGATCCTCCGGCACCGCCAGCAGGTGCAAGATCGGCCCACGCCCTATCGTGCATAGCACCGTCAGGACAACGCCGGTCAGGCCCGCTCCCCACAGACAACCGGAAAACACCCGGCTGGCCGCGCTCGGCCGGCGAGCCCCCAGATAACGCCCCGCCACCACACTGCCCCCGATGGCCAGCATCAACACCAGGCCGAACAACAGGGTCCAGAGGGGGATCAACAGGTTTACCGCAGCAAGCGCCTCCGCCCCAAGATACCTTCCCACCAGGATGCCATCCACCAGCGCCGCACCGGTGAGTGCCAGCAGCCCCGCCACGGAGGCGCCAACATAGCGAAGAAACGTAGGAAATGCGGGCGCCTCGAGCGCGGCACTGCTCTGAAGCGTCATCGCTCCCAGCGAACCGCCGGCGGGTTCTTGGGCTGCCCACTCATGGGGCCGAGGTGGCGCTCGATAGTGTCTTCTATATCACGCAGATCGGCGGGCGCCTGCGAGTGACACAGGCAGTGAAGTACCTGGTCTTCCGCCCGCAATTCACAGCGGCCGATACCAAAATCCACCTCGCCCCGGGCGTCGTCCCAGCGCGCACTGACTTTATGGCTGAAATGCTTACACAGGCGGTGCAGGGTTCGAGCGGGCGAGTCGAGGTAAACCTGCGCCCGGGAGGTCAGAATGTCTGTGCTCAAAACAGGCTCCTTGAGAGGGTCAACAGTCAAAACGGTTTACGGGCAGGCCGAGCGACGTTCAACACGGGGCATCAGCTCCCCGGCGGGAGGTAGAAGCGACAGGCGGTAGCCATGACCCCGGACGGTCTGGATCGCGTCGGCGGGCATACCGGCGATCATCAGCTTTTTGCGAATCCGGCTCAGGTGCATATCAATGCTGCGATCGTCGCGGCAATAGGATTTATTGAGCACCCAACGGTGAAGGTCGGCCTTGTGTAACAGGCTGTTGTGATGGCGGGCGAGACTCCACAGCAGTTTGAACTGAATCGCCGTCAGCCGGAGGGCGCGCTCGTCGTAGCGGACCGTTCGGTCGGACCGACTGAGCATCAGGGGCCCTAAGGTCAAGGTGTCGTTGGCGGCATCCATTGCCGTCGCCCCATTGAGGCGGCGCAACAGCGCTTCACTGCGCACCAGGAGCTCCGCCGGGTTCACCGGTTTGGTCAGGAAGTCATCCGCTCCCCGGCGAAAGGCATCCACACACAGATTGCTGTCGCGGGCCAACAGGATTACCGGCGTGCTTTGCCACTGCCGCAACTCCGCCAGTAGGCTCCAGGGGTTAAGCCCGGGCGCATCGGCGTCCACAATCAGGATGTCCATATCCGCTCGCAGAACGCAGTCGCAAGCTTCCTGACCGGCCCGACAGCTGGCAATGGACCATCCCTCCGTTCGGAACCGGGCCCGCACCACCGCATGCAAGTCATCGTCACGCCCTACCCACAGAGCCCGCGCCGCGGGCAAGCCTTCGGGAGTTGGTTCCATATCGCCTCCAATTGTTTTTGAGATCCTTAATGATAATCATACTCATTATTATAAAAATCACAATAGAAGCCCATCACATTTTTGCGGTAACCTTTACACCACACTCACTCACAGGCCCTCGGCATGTTCTCCACTCCCCTGCGCTCATTGCTGTTTGCGGCGCTGTTCCTGGCGCTCGGGCTGGGCACCGGCTGGTGGCTGCGCGGTGCTTCCGACCTCGGCCGGAACGACGCGCCGCCGACGATGGCCCAAGAAGGTCCGGCCAGCCCCGAAGGCCACGCATCGACCCCCGAGCGGCGGGCGATACCCCTGAATGACAATGTCCGCCCGAAAAATGAGACGCCATCGCATACCACCGACGTGCCGAGTCACCCGCTCGCGGAAAGCGCCCCCGTCGAGGACGCCCCTCAAAGAGAAACAACTGACTGGGAAACCATCTTGAGGGATCGCCTTGAAAACCGGGCGTTCGGCGCGGCCATCGACCTTTACCAGAACGTTGAACGCCAGGACCTGGCATCCGCTGGGCGGTTGCGACAGATCATTCTGGAATACCTCGAAGGCTATCTCCGCTCCGGCGACGACCTCGCCCTCACCCAACTGGTCGAGGGCTTTCTCTCCGTTCATTACGACGACATCGCCGTGCTGACGCTACTCTCCCGCCACCAACAGCAATCCGGCTATTGGGCGGAAGCGGCCCGCACCTTCCAACTGGCGTTTTCCTACACCGAGGCCCAGCCGAGTCAGCGCTCCCTGGTGAACCAGGCGTTCGACCAGTTCGTCCACGCCATGGACCAACAATTGGTCTCCGAGCAGCGCTGGCAGACGCTGATCAGCTTCTACGAAACCCTGGAACAACTCGATTTGAGCCAACCGCCGGAGCTGTTGCGCCTCGGGCAGTTGTATCTGACCCATGGCGAACCCGTCGCGGGGCGGAACCTACTGGAGCGTTTGGCCGGTCACCCGAGCGTGGGCGCCCAGGCCTCGGCGCTGTTGAACAACAACACCGCGCCCACTCAAGCCGAGCGCCGACCACCCCCACCGGTGGGCAGCATTCCCCTGGACGCCATCGGCAGCCATTACGCCCTGCCCCTCACACTGGATGGTCGACAGGACGTTCGCCTGGTGATCGACACCGGCGCCAGCATCACCACCCTCTCGCAACAGGCGTTTGACCGGGTCAGTGCGTCGGCCCGCTTTACCGAACTCGGACCACAGTTGTTCAATACCGCGGGCGGCACCTCCAGCGGCATGGTCTACCGGGTGGACAGTCTGCAACTGGGGAAGCATCAACTGACTGATGTGGCCATCGCGGTGCTCGACTTCAACACTCCCGGCAATATCGACGGACTGCTGGGAATGAACGTCTTGCGCAACTTCCGCTTTGAGGTGGACCAGGATCAGCAGGTGCTGAAACTGCAGCCCCGTCCTTGAATGGCAGACGCGCCGAACCATCACCCGCGGCCGGTTTAGCGTGTACAATGAGCCCTTTATAAACGGACCCCGAACGGACATCCCCATGAGCGACAGAAAAACCACCGATTTTGGCTACGAGCAGGTGGCCGTGGAGGAGAAAGCCGGGCGCGTGGCCGATGTGTTTCACTCGGTGGCGGCCCGCTACGATGTGATGAACGACCTGATGTCCGGCGGCGTTCACCGGTTGTGGAAACGCTTCACCATCGAACTGGCCGGTGTGCGCGCGGGCCAGAAGGTCCTGGATATCGCTGGCGGCACGGGTGACCTGAGCTACGCCTTCGCCCGCCGCGTGGGCGATGACGGGCTGGTGGTACTGGCGGATATCAACGAGTCCATGCTCAATGTCGGCCGCGACCGGCTGACCGACCGGGGCGTGGCCGGCAACCTGCAGTACGCCCAGGCTGACGCCCAGTACCTGCCCTTTCCCGACAACACCTTTGACTGCATTACCATCGCCTTCGGCCTGCGCAATGTCACGGACAAGGACCTGGCGCTGGCGTCCATGCTCCGGGTACTCAAGCCCGGCGGTCGACTGTTGGTACTGGAGTTTTCCAAGCCCAACAACCCGCTGCTGGAGAAGGCTTACGACGCCTACTCTTTCAAGCTGTTGCCGTTTATGGGCAAAGTGGTCGCCAACGATGCGGACAGTTATCGCTACCTGGCCGAATCCATCCGCATGCACCCCGATCAGGAGACACTGAAGGCGATGATGGATAACGCCGGCTTTGTAAACACCGAATACCACAACATGACCGGTGGTGTGGTCGCGCTGCACAAAGGCATCAAACCCTGATATGACAACGACGGCGACCATGGCGGCGTTGAGCGCCGCCGAAGCGGCCATCCAGAGAGCACTGCAATACGACCCCGCGAGCCGGCTGGCCCTGGCAAAGCTGGACGGGCAGGTACTGGCGCTACAGTTCACTCAGCCGGAGTGGACTCTGTACGTTCACCCCTGCGCCGAGGGCCTGCGCCTGAGCCGCCACTGGGAGGGCGATGTTCAGAGCCGTCTCACCGGGCGGCTTCAGGATTTTATCGGTCTGGCGCGCGGCGCACAGACCACCCTGGCCGGCTCGGGTATACAGCTTGAGGGCAGCACCCATCTGGTTCAGGAACTGCAGCGTATTACCCGGGAGTTGGACATTGACTGGGAAGAGGCGCTGAGCGAACGCCTCGGGGACGTCGCCGGTCACCAGGGCGCCGAATGGCTGCGCACCGGCGGACACTGGCTCAAAGCAAGAGAGGCGGAAGCCCGTCGCCTGTTGGGCGAATTCCTCACCCAGGAAGCGGCCGTGTTGGTCGGTCCCGCAGAGTTGAACCACTTTTACGAAGCCGTGGATGAGCTGGCGCTGGATGTCGACCGTGCCCAGGCCCGCCTGGCGCATTTGCGCGCCCGGCTCACCGCCCACCGTCACCCTAAGGAATAACCGTGTTTGTCGTTCTGCGTCGTCTGATTACCATCGGTTTTGTTATCTGGCGCTACCGCCTCGACTTGCTGTTCCCGCCGGGCGAGCTTCCCTTTTACGTGCGCCTGTTGCTACTGCCGTGCAAACTCCGTCCGGCCGGAAAAATGAGCCGGGGCGAACGGCTGCGCCGGGCGCTGGAAGACCTGGGCCCCATTTTCATCAAGTTCGGCCAATTGCTGTCGACCCGGCCGGACTTGGTGCCGGTGGACATGATGGACGATCTGAACCGGCTTCAGGATAAAGTCCCCCCGTTCGATAAAGATCACTTCCGCCAGTTGGTGGAGCGCGGTCTGGGGGAAACGGTGGAAAACATCTTCGCCAGCTACGAACAGGAGCCGCTGGCCTCGGCCTCAGTCGCCCAGGTTCACGGCGCCACCCTGCACGACGGCACTCGAGTTGTGATCAAGATTGTGCGCCCCGGCATTGAGCGGGTTATCGAGCAGGACGTGCGCCTGCTGATGATGATCGCCCGACTGGTCGAACGTTACAGCATAGACGGCAAGCGCCTTCACCCCATTGATGTGGTCCAAGATTACCGCAGCACGATTTTTGACGAGCTCGATTTGCAACGTGAGGCCGCCAACGCCTCGCAACTACGCCGCAACTTTATTGACTCGCCACTGCTCTATGTGCCCGAAATCTATTGGGACTATACCCGCAACAATGTTCTGGTAATGGAACGGATTCACGGCATCCCCGTCACCCACATCGATGAGCTCAAAGCCCAGGGCACGGACATGAAAGCCCTGGCCGAACGCGGTGTGGAAATTTTCTTCAAGCAGGTATTCGAGCACAATTTTTTTCACGCCGACATGCACCCGGGAAATATTTTTGTCGCCACCGAAAACCCGGAATACCCGAAATACATCGCGGTGGACATGGCAATTGTCGGGTCACTGACCCGGGAAGATCAGTACTACCTCGCCCGCAACCTTCTTGCCATGTTCCGGCGCGACTACCGCCAGGTGGCCGAGCTGCACGTGCAGAGCGGTTGGGTACCCGAAGGGACCCGGGTCGAAGAACTGGAAGCAGCAGTACGTACCGTGTGCGAGCCGATTTTTGAAAAGCCTCTGAAAGACATTTCTTTCGGGCATTTGCTGATGAGTCTGTTTCGCACCGCTCGCCGGTTCGATATGGAAGTCCAGCCGCAACTGGTGTTGCTGCAGAAAACACTACTCAACATCGAAGGGCTGGGCCGACAGCTTTATCCGGACCTGGATCTCTGGGTCACTGCCCACCCGTTTCTGGAACGCTGGCTCAAGGATCGTTTCAATCCCAAGGCCCTTTGGAAGCAATTCCAACGCTACGCCCCGGAGTGGCTGGAAAAGTTTCCCCAGGTACCCGAACTGGTATTCGGCAGCCTGCAACAGATGCAGAACCTGGGGCAGGTGGCCACCCAACTCGAAGCCCAGACCGCGGAAATGGAGCGACAGCAGCAACTCCGCCGCCGGTCCCAACGCCGGAGTGTGATCGGCGCCCTGGCACTGATCGGCGCCGGCCTCACCGCCTGGCCCCATCTTGGCGGGCAACTCGCTGCCTGGGCGCACCGACTCGATTGGGATCAGATCCCTGCAGAGAGCTGGGCTCTGCTATCTTTGGGGTTAGCGGTTCTGATATTGCGTCGGTGATGAAATGATATGACTCGCCCTTGGTACCTCTTCCTGTTATTGGCTGGCGCCTGGCTGATTAGCGCCGAAACTGTCGCGCGGGCCTGTAAACCCGAAGCGGGCGAGCAAATCGCCACTATCCTCCTGCCGCTACGTCAGGAAATTCGTCACGACCACCGCCAGTACTTCTCAGGCCTGCTGCAGCTCGCACTGGATAAAACCGAAGCGGACTACCACCCCTGCGAGGTACGAATCAGCGAACACCCCACGCCTCAAGCGCGTCTGTACCTGGACCTGGAAAAGGGCGAGCACATCGATGTTATCGACGCCACCGCCATGCCGGAGCGAGACCGCCGGTTTCTCGCCGTGCGCTTTCCATTGCTGAAAGGTCTGATGGGTTATCGAATTGCCTTCATCCGGGAAGAGGATAAAGCGGCTTTCGCTGAGATTGAAAACATTGCAGAGCTTAGCGCCTTCACCGCGGGACAAGGGGCGGGATGGCCAGATGTAGAGGTCCTTCGCGCCAGCGGCCTTCCCGTCGTGACCGCCGATAAATACGAAGCGCTCTTTCGCATGTTGCGCGCGGAACGCTTCGACTATTTCCCTAGAGGCGCCCAAGAGGTGCTCAGCGAACGGCAAACCTTCAACACCGAAGGGCTGGTTGTTGAGTCCTCAATGGCCATTGTTTACCCCTGGCCGGTCTATTTTTACGTTAACCCCCGCGAAGCGGAACTCGCCGAGCGTATTGAGCAAGGATTGCACCGGGCCAAAGAGGATGGCAGTTTTGATCGCTACTTTTACCAACATCCGTTAATCAAGGGGGTGTTCGAACAGCTGCACCTCCAGGACCGACAACTCATTTACTTGTGCCACCCCTACCATCGAGATAAAACCGCCCTTGGCCGGTCGGAGTACTGGCTCAATCCCTGGCCCGACAATTTATGCGACTAATGTCGAGCGACCGCCCAGACCTTGACAGGCCATGACCTTAAAGTTAGCCTAACCATAAGCGCCGGATCCGATCAAGGAGAAGAAGTCGGTGCATTCTGATAACAACAGACCAAGGAGCGATTCTGTGCGCCATTTATGTGTCACTTTCCTGTTTTTTTGTTTCCTCCCTCTTACCGCTCACACCGAGCGCCTGCCTCTGGAAGCGTTTGCCAGCCTTCCCGATGTGCAGCACATGTCGCTCTCACCTAACGGACGCCATCTGGCCTCTACCGTTCGTGTGGAGCTGGAAGAAATGAGCGGGCGCAGCGTCAACATTGTCGATCTAGAGAGCGGGGAGAGAACCTTCCCCCTCAGCGCCAAAAACGAAAAATACGTCATTACCTGGATGCATTGGGCGAACAATGAACACCTATTGGTGGGCGCCATGTACCCAGAGGCGCGCGTAAACTCCCAAGCCGGATTCAAGTTCAGCAGCCGGGAAACCACGCTGATGGTCGTCAACGTCAAAACCGGCAAAGTACAAACCGCTCTATCGGGCCGTTTTCTGAGCCAATTCGACGTGCCGCCGTTTCGAAAAGACCATGTCATCGACATGCTTCCCGAGGACAAAGCGCACATCCTCATGCAAATGACCGGTCACGTGTCCGGCATTATTGGCACCCACCGTTCGATCGAGCCGTTGATCTACAAGGTCAACCTCAACAACCGCAACGTCACCCGTTTTCACCCGCCGGAGAAGGGAGTGTGTCACTGGATGACCGACCGCCAACATCGCGTACGTCTGTCGCAGACCTGTGACGAGACACAATTCGGTGTGCGAGTGCGCGATAACGAGCAGGAAGATTGGCGCACCCTCTGGCAATACCAAGCCTTCTCAGAAGACACCGTCCGCCCCCTCGGTTTCGGCAAGGATCCCAACATCCTATACATTTCCGCTTACCACGAGGGGCTGCGGGCAGTCTTCAAAGTCGACCTCAGCGAAGAACCCGTAAGCCGCGAACTGGTCTATGCCGACCCCGAAAACGATGTTAATGGCAGACTGCTCTACTCCTCTAAAACCGGCGAAGTCATCGGCGTTTCCCACGTCAATGGGCAAGGTTTTACTTTCTGGAAGGATGAGTATAAAAATTTCCAGGCTGCCATCAATAACGCACTGCCGAACACTACAAACTACATCATTGATTTCAGCGAAGACGAGCAGAAATATCTGGTTCTGGCTTCCAGCGACACCGACTCGGGCACCTACTTTCTGGGCGACCGGGAGGCCGGCACACTCGATGCGATCGCGTATCGCTACCAGCAACTGCCTCCCGAAAAAATGCAGCCCCAAAAAACGTACAACTACAAGGCGCGCGACGGCCTGGAAATAGAAGCTTTTCTGACTCTGCCCGAAGACTATGCGGGTGAGCCAGTTCCCGCCGTGGTATTTCCGCACGGCGGACCGATTGCGCAAACCACTCGGGGCTTTAATTACTGGACGCAGTTGATGGCCAACCGCGGCTACGCCGTTTTGCAAATGAATTTTCGCGGCTCCTCGGGCAAGGGCGTCGCATTCATGCAGGCGGGCCTGAAAAACTGGGGCGAGGAAATGCAGGATGACGTTCAGGACGGCGCATTGAAAATGATCGAAGATGGCATCGCCGACCCGGAAAAAATCTGTATCGTGGGCGGTAGTTACGGCGGTTATGCGGCCCTGATGGGAGCAGCGAAAACACCGGACTTCTATCGCTGCGCCTTCAGCTTCGCCGGCGTCAGTGACGTTCCGGCACTGGTTCGGCGCTACAGCAGCCGTTACTCCAAAACCGATATTGTGGATTTGCAGATCGGCGACGACCGCGAGCAACTCAGCGCCATTTCGCCGGTGAACCTCGCCTCGGACATTACAATACCGGTAATGCTGGTGCATGGCGCACAGGACGAACAAGTTCGCGTCAGCCAAAGCCAGGACATGGCCGAAGCTCTTGAGCGGGCTGAGGCATCATTTGAATATATCGAGCTGGAGGGGGCCAACCACTACTTGAGTCACAACGATGATCGGCTGGCCACGCTCGGGGCACTGGAGCGATTTCTGGAACAACACCTGGGGAAGGGCACGGCGCTGGCGGAGCAGTAGCCGCTCCGCCCCGAGCGGAACGGCGCTCGTTTTGGATGCCTACTGGCCCCAAACCTCAAGCTTTGGAGAGCTAACGACAGCGGCGCACTTCGGTGCGCTCGTGTATCTCGAGCTCTTTATCCACAACGGGAAGCGCAACCACCTCGTAAGGTGAGGTAATCGCCAGAGTGACCGGACAGCTCGGCCCGGGGGAAGTCAGGCGTACCTTGACGTGAAGCGCGTTGTCAGTTTCTATCGCCTTGGTGACCTCAATGGAATAACCACCGGTATTGCGTCGGCCCATAAACGCACCGAGTACCATGGTTTCCGTCAGGTCCACATCAAAACTGGTACCCACCAGTTCTTCCAACGCTTCCAGCTCTGCTTCAGTGCGTGCGAGAACGTAACGCCTTTCAGTGACGGTCTGGTGGTAGGCACCCGAGGTCAGAGTCTCCACCGACAGTTTGCCGCAGCTGTGGCTACCACCGGCCCACGCGTTGCTCATACAAAGACTGACCAGTAGGCCAAACCCAATCATTGATAATCGAGTCATGCCAACCTCCTTTATTAAAAAGGGAATTGAATGGGTTGATGCCCGGCCTTTGGCCAGGCTCTCAGAGTGTAGAAGACGATCTTACTCTGGGAAGGGGATTCGGGATGAAGTCCGTCACACTCTGGTGAGTCGGTGGCGTCGAGCTCTGCTAAAACGTCGGACTGGTGGTTATTCGCGCAATCATCAAGCTTGCAGCATGAAGGTGACCGGGCCGTCGTTCTGCAAGCTCACCTGCATATCGGCGGCGAACACTCCCGTGGCCACGGAATCGTGTCGCTCTTGGGCGCCAGTAACGAAGTGGTCGTAAAGCTCTTCCGCCAGTGCCGGCGAGCCGGCGCTGGAAAAACTGGGGCGCAGGCCCTTACGGGTATCCGCCGCCAGAGTGAACTGGGAAACGACAAGCAAGCCGCCCCCGGCCTGCTGTAGGTTAAGGTTCATCTTTCCCGCCTCATCGGCGAAGACCCGGTAGGCCAGCACCTTTTTCAATAAGGCATCGGCATTGGCCCGGGTATCGTCTTTCTCCACACCCAGCAGCAGTAACAAACCGGGGCCAATGGCGCCGACTTCCCGTTCATCCACAACGACACTGGCGTGCCTGACGCGCTGAATCAATCCCAACATAACGCGTGCCTAGGCCAGATGATCTTCTTCATGAAGGATCTCGCGGGCCAGCGCATCGGTGGCCCGAATCAGGGCATCGACCGTGCCGGGCTCCGAGGCGGAGTGTCCGGCTTCCCGGACGATCTGCAGCTCCGCATCGGGCCAGGCTTTTTGCAGGGCGAAGGCGTTATCCAGCGGGCACACCATGTCGTAGCGCCCATGCACAATGACGCCCGGAATGCCCGACAACCGGTGAGCATCGCGCACGATCTGATCCGGCTCCAGGAACGCCTGATTCATAAAGTAATGCGCTTCAATGCAGGCCAGCGAAAGGGCCCGGTGAGGTTTGGAGAACGACTCCACCACCTCGTGGCTGGGCCGCAGTGTGGCACAGCGACCTTCCCACATGGACCAGGCTTTGGCCGCGGACATTTTTAACAGGTCATTGTCCCCGGTCAGAAGCTCGTGATAGGCGCTGATCAGATTGTCCCGTTTAGAGGAGTCAATCGGTTGCAGGAAGTCCTGCCAATAATCGGGAAACACATGAGCGGCACCGCCCTGGTAGAACCACTCCAGATCCTGCGGGCGAACCAGAAAAATGCCTCGCAGAATAAGCCCCAACACCCGTTCCGGATGGGTTTCGGCATAGACCAGGCTGAGAGTCGAACCCCAGGAGCCACCGAACAGCGCCCATTTTTCCACCCCCAGGTACTGACGAATGACCTCCATATCCTCCACCAGCGCCTGAGTGTTGTTCTGTTCCAGGCTGGCGTGCGGCGTCGAACGCCCGGAGCCGCGCTGGTCGAACAGAATGATACGGTAGGAGTCGGGGTCGAAATAGCGCCGGTCGTACTTGCCGCAGCCCGCCCCGGGGCCGCCGTGAACGAAAAGAATGGGGATGCCGTCGGGACTGCCCGACTCATCCACGTAAAGCTCATGACCGCCACCCACGGGCACTTGATGACGCTGGAAAGGTTTAATTTCGGGATAATAAGTGAGCATAATGGCCTTTTGCTACGTTGGCACCGCCTTACACCGTGCAGTAAACCGCAAGGGAACCGGCAGGGCACCCATCATTTATAACCTAGTGTAGTGGAGTTGCCGCGCCAACGCATCCAATTGCATAAGGCGATTCATCAGGAGCGTGAACCATGCCCACCCCCAAAACCCCGACGCGCTGTGACTGGTGCGGTGAGGACCCACTGTACCAAGCCTACCATGACCACGAGTGGGGCGTGCCGTTGTACGATCGACAAAAGCTGTTTGAATTTCTGATTCTGGAGGGCGCACAGGCCGGGCTCGCCTGGATCACCGTGCTGCGTAAGCGGGAGGCCTACCGGGAGGCCTTCGACGATTTCGTACCCGAGAAAGTCGCCCGCTATAGCGAGGCCCGACAGAACAAGTTGTTGCAAAATCCGGGCATCATCCGCAACCGCCTGAAAGTGGCCAGCGCCGTGCGCAACGCCAAGGCTTTGCTGGCAATGGAAAAGGCCGGGGAGGACTTTGTCGAATTCCTGTGGCAGTTCACCAACGGAGCGCCGAAGCAGAACGCCTGGAAAAGCCTCAAGGAGGTGCCCGCCACCACCCCGGAGTCTGACGCCATGAGCAAGGCGCTGAAGCAGCGGGACTTCAATTTCGTGGGCTCCACCATCTGTTATGCCTTTATGCAGGCCACCGGCATGGTGAATGACCACCAGACCGACTGTCACCGCTACCGCGCCTGCGCTCGCCTCGCTCGGAAGCGCTGAAGGCTTTTTCCTCCGCCGCTGAAGACTTTTTCCTTCCGCCGCTGAAGGCTCTTACCCTGGCCGCTGAAGGCTCTCATCGGGTCACTGAAGGCTCTCACCCGCTCGCTGAAGGCTCTTCCCCAGCGGGGGGATCCGTGATTTAATGGTCATCGTGAACATAAGGTGAGGTCCGGTCGCTGTCCGGGCCCCGTTTATCAAATAAGAAGGCCGTTGTTTATGACTTCTCTTTCCCGTCGCAACTTCCTGCTGGGCAGCGCTTCACTGGCGGCTCTGGCGAATATCAAAGCCTGCGCCATCCATACCGCCGCCGAGCGTACCGGACTGGCCGAAGTGTATCAGGACGACTTCCTGGTGGGCACTGCGATCAGCAATGCCACACTGGCCAACGACAACCAGCACCTGAAAACCCTGATCAAACGCGAGTTCAACGCGATTACCGCGGAGAACTGCATGAAGTCCGGCCTGGTTCAACCCAAACAGGGCGAGTGGGATTGGGAACTGGCGGATCGCTTCGTCAACTTCGGGGTAGAGAACGACATGACCATCGTCGGCCACGCCCTGGTGTGGCACTCCCAGACCCCCTCGGACTTCTTTGTTTACCCCGACGGGAACCCCATTGACCGCGCCGAACTGATAGAGCGCATGGACACCCACATCAGCACGCTGATGCGCCGCTACCAGGGCAAGATCAAAATCTGGGATGTGGTCAACGAAGCCATTGATGAAGACAAGGGTTGGCGGCGAAGCGCCTGGTACAACATTATGGGCAACGCCGACTATGTCGAGCGCGCCTTCCGCCTGGCTCATGAAATGGAGCCGGACGCTCAATTGCTCTACAACGACTACAACATGCACAACCCCGGCAAACGGGCGTTCCTTGTGGATGTGATTCGCGATTACAACAAGCGGGGCGTTCCCATTCACGGCGTGGGCCTGCAGAGCCACGTGGGACTAGACTATCCCGACCTGCGCGAGTTCGAGGCCAGCATCGAAGCCTATGCGGCCGAGGGCATGCGCATTCACTGCACCGAACTGGAAGTGGACGTGCTTCCGGTCGCCTGGGAACACACCGGCGCGGAAATTTCCGACAGTTTCGAGTACTCGGACGAGCTGAACCCCTACGCTGACGGCCTGCCAGCGGACGCTCAGGAGCAGCTCACCGAGCGTTACGTGGAGATGTTCAAACTGTTCCTCAAGCACCGGGACAAGATTGACCGGATCACGCTGTGGGGCACCCACGACGGCGAATCCTGGAAGAACAATTTCCCGGTCGGCGGTCGGACCAACTACCCCTTGCTGTTCGATCGGGACCTGCAACCCAAGCCGGCCTACTTTGCCGTTTCCGATTTAAAGCGTTAACGCCCCGGGGGCCGCTCGGCCCCTGCTTAACCCTTCTTCACACTGGTTGTGCTAGGCTTAAGCCACGTCCGATCGACCACTTTTTTGCTCCAGACCACCCACAGCAGTGACTCATTGGCTGATGGGTGACGTAGTGCATTACCGATCATGATTTCATTTTGATGAAGGAGACCCACAATGGCTTCCCTGCTTAAACGGTTTACTCCCCTGCTCGCCTCGGCCGTACTGGGCCTGTCGGCGAGCGCCTGTCTCGCGGATGATTCCGCCATGACGGTGGAGACAGAAAAGGCCGACCTGAAAGTCACCCGTATTACCGACGGCCTGAAAAATCCCTGGGGCCTGACTTTTCTCCCCAATGGCGACATGCTGGTAACCGAACGCGCGGGCCAGATGCGCGTGGTCACCCCCGCCGGGGAAAAAGGACCCGCCCTGAAAGGCCTTCCGGAGATTGCCAGTCGCGGCCAGGGCGGCCTACTGGATGTCGCCCTGGACCCGGACTTTTCCGAGAATCGCTGGGTGTATTTCAGCTTCTCAGAACCGGGGAAAGACGGAAAAACCAGTACCGCCGTCGCCCGCGGCAAGCTGCTGGCCGACGCCATGGATCAGTTGTCAGAGGTTGAAGTTATTTTCAGCCAGAAACCCAAGGTCAACAGCAATGGCCATTTCGGTTCACGCCTGGTGTTCCGGGACGATGGCACGCTGTTTATTACCATGGGCGACCGCCAACAGGACTTTGAAGACAATTATCCGCAAGAACTCGATAGTCATATTGGTACCGTGGCCCGCATCAACCCGGACGGCAGCGTGCCCGAAGACAACCCGTTTGTGGACACCAAGGGTGCCCTTCCCGAGATCTGGTCCTATGGCCATCGCAACGTGCAGGGCGCCGATCTGCACCCCCAGACGCGCGAACTGTGGACCGGTGAGCACGGCCCCCAAGGGGGAGACGAGATCAATATTACCCTCGCCGGCAATAACTACGGCTGGCCCATCATCACGTATGGCGAGCAATACGGCGGCGGGGAAATCGGCACAGGGACTCACAAAGAAGGGATGGAGCAGCCTGTCCACTATTGGGTCCCCTCCATCGCCAACTGCGGCATGACGTTTTACACCGGAGACCAGTTCCCCCAGTGGAAAGGCAATCTGCTGGTGACCTCTCTGAAGTTCCAGTTGGTCTCACGGCTGGAGCTGGACGGCGAAAAAGTGACTCATGAAGAGCGCTTTTTCGACGAAAGCATCGGCAAGCGATTGCGGGATATCGTTCAGGGCCCGGACGGCAACCTCTACCTGCTGACCGATGACAGCAACGGCGCCATCATTAAAGTTGAGCCCGCCAAGTAAGAAAACAGCGATAACGATGCAGGCGAACACGATTCCGCCTGCATCGTTTTGCACACCAGCGCCCATTGAGTGAGCGCCAGGAGAAGTCCAGCCCACGGGTCAGTCCTTACCCTCCACCAAAATTAGCGGAATTTCTCCCGGTCCGCTGTCTGGCTCCGGTCGCCCGACCATCTCATCGTAAGGCGTTTGCATCACCAACCACGCCTTCTCCGCGCCCTGTTCGACAAGCCAGCGCTTGGCCACATACAGGCTCGGAAATCTTCTCGCTTTGCCGCCCTCGTCCCGTACCACGTCGATCTCATCCGCCATACCCACCGGTGTCTCGGTGTAACCCACCAGATAGTGAGAGCAGTCGGCGAAGCTCAACACCACCGCGCGTCGTTCAAGAGTCATTGTCCGCCTCCTCAGGCAGTCGACACAGATACTTTCCTCGGCCGTACAACCGCTCGAATCGTCGTTCGGCCCACCGTTGATACAGCCTATCCACCACTGGAGCCACCAGAGGCCAGCGCAACAGCCCCAGCCAACGACCAAAACGCGTATGCCGCCACGCCTCGACACTGGCCTCCACACCCTTTAACCAAGAGCCATCGGGCAGTCTCAAGTGCAACTGGCGCAGCATGTCCTCGCGCTGGCTGGCTGGCAGTTGCCATTGCCGGTGAATGTCCAGCAATCTCAGGCCCTCGTTTTTGCGGCGAGCCAACAACGTCATTTCCTTCTGGCACAGGGGGCAGAGTCCGTCGTAGTACAACGTGGCCACCGCTGGCTGTCGGGTCGATTCCACGTTGGGTTGCTCCCCCAGGTCATTCGCAGTCTTGTTTTCAAACATGGTCACACCCTCTTCCGCGTCTCAATACAATACGCCCTGCACAAAGGGCTGGATCAAGGCGTCCGTCTGGTGGATTTCTCCGTACTGAGTGGGTATGTTGAGAGATCACCGAACGCCAATGAATCAGGAGCCCCCATGAACCAAGGCTATCGAGCCGTCAATGACCGCGTGGAAGAACGCTTTCACAGCCCTACGGAAGAGACCCGTGCGGTGCAACGCAAAACCGGGGTGCTGCTCACCAACCTGGGCACACCGGATGCCCCCACCACACCCGCGCTGCGACGCTACCTGGCCGAGTTCCTGTCGGACCCTCGGGTGATCGAGGTGCCGCGGTTGCTGTGGAACCTGATTCTCCACGGCGTGATCCTGAGAGTGCGGCCGAAGAAGTCCGCCGAAGCCTACGCCTCAGTCTGGGAAGACGAGGGCTCGCCGCTGCTCAGCATCACCCAGCGCCAGGGCGAGGCCGTTCAATCCGCCCTGGGCGAGAAAGCGTTGGTCAAGATCGGCATGCGCTACGGCAATCCGTCTATCGCCAGTGCCCTGCGGGAGTTTCAGGAGCAGGGCATCCGCCGGATTGTCACACTACCGCTCTACCCTCAATACGCCGCGCCCACCACCGGCTCCACTTTCGACGCCCTGGCGGACGAATTGAAAACCTGGCGCTGGGTGCCTTCGGTGAGTTTCATCAATGGCTACGTGGACAACCCGCTCTACATCAGCGCTCTGGCGCAAAGCGTGCAGGATCATATTAACGCGCACGGACTGCCGGAAAAGATCCTGTTCTCCTACCACGGTATGCCCAAGCGTTACCTGGACAACGGTGACCCTTATTATTGCCTATGCCGCAAGACGACCCGACTGGTGCAGGAGAAGCTCGGGCTGGAAGAGGACCGCTGCCTGACGACTTTCCAGTCCCGTTTCGGGAGGGAGGAGTGGCTGAAGCCTTACACGGATGAGACGCTGATGCAGTTGCCAAAGGATGGGGTCAAGCACATTGCGATTCTCTCACCGGCTTTCAGCGCAGATTGTCTGGAGACGCTTGAGGAGCTGGAGGTGGAGAACCGGGATTACTTTATGGAGGCTGGTGGTGAGCAGTATCACTATATTCCCGCTTTGAATGACCGGGATGATCATATTGCGGCGATTGTGGATGTGCTTCGCAAGGAGCTTTGACGGCATAGTTGCGGACTTCGGACAAATCCTATTTTCGCTTCGTAGTGAAATGCTCCGGTTGGGCATACCGTCGCGAGACACGCCGTGAACCCATCCATGGGGGCTCGAATCGCGGGTCCCCCGCTCCACGGTCTCGCGACGGTATGCCCAACCTCCGCAGTGCCGACGTATCGTTCCAGGAGATAGCACCTCAATCAGAAGAAACGATACGCAACCCACCTTGGTTCAATAATGGCACTGAGGGTCGGTGAGGGGTAAGCCCTTTCAAGACCGTGGAGCGGGGGACCCGCGATTCGAGCCTACATGGACGTATTTACGGCGTGTCTTGGAAGGGCTTACCCCTCACCGACCCGGACATGACTCAAGAACCCAAGCCCACCAAGGGAATCACCAAAGCCCGACGATGCTATAATGCGCCGCTATTTGCTCACTATTCCCGAATACTATGTCCCGTGCCCGATTCGAAAAATTCAAACAAGTCCTTCGTCAGCGTCAGCACGACATGACCCTGCTCACCGATGAAGTACACAAAGCGCAGAACATCTCCGCCATGTTGCGCACCGCCGATGCCGTGGGCATGCCCGAAATCCACATGGTCCAGCCCCATCGCGGCCGGTTGGTGTACCACCATACCGCCGGCGGCAGTGGCCGGTTCACCGGCACAGTGGTACACCCCGATATCGAAACGGGAATGAGCGTATTGCGCGAGCGCGGCTTGAAGCTGGTGGCGGCGCATTGGTCCGACAGAGCCGTGCACTACCGCGATCTGGATTACACCCAGCCGTTTGCATTGGTAATGGGTTCAGAGAAAGAAGGGCTGAGTGACTACGCGGCCAAGCACGCCGACGCTCACGTCACCATTCCGATTATCGGCATGGTAGAGAGCTACAACGTCAGCGTCGCGGCGGCGATCATTCTGCAGGAAGCCCTGCATCAACGGCAGCAGAAGGGACAGTACGACCGGGAAATCGATGAAAACGACCCCGAGGTCAGAGAGATCCTGTTTCGCTGGATGCATCCGCAAATGGTGCGCTACTGCGAGAGGTACAAGCTACCTTTTCCGGAAATGGACGAAGATGGCGATATGATTCCGCCCGCCGATCAACGTTATCGCAGCCCAAAATAAAGGCTCCGCCCGAAAATCGTCACAATATCGTCCGGAGCATTTCCACCGCCAGACCCACCAATAGCAGTGCAAACAATCGTTTGAGCCAAAGAACCGGAAGGCGATGCGCCAGGCGTGCCCCGACGGGCGCGGTAAAATAGCTCATGCAGGCAATGGCCAATACCGCCGGCCAATACACATAACCGAGTGTATTGGCCGGCAGCCCCGGCACGCCCCAGCCGTTCACCACATACCCCAACGCCCCCGCCAGTGCGATGGGCAAGCCCACCGCCGCCGAGGTGCCGATGGCCACCGGTAGGCGCACGTTGCACCAGGTCAGAAACGGCACGGTCAGTGTGCCTCCACCAATGGCCACCAACGCCGAAACGCCGCCGATACCGGCGCCTGTGGTGACCAGCGCTGTGGTGCCTGGTAGCTGTCTTGAGGGTTTGGGTTTTCGGTTGAGTACCATCTGGACGGCGACGTAGGTCATAAAGATGGAGAAGAAAATCGCCAGCGGTTCGGAGGACAGGGATGATGCCAGAAAGGTCGCGGCGAAGGTTCCCAGCAGGACGCCGGGGGTGAGTCGGGCAACGACGGGCCAGAGTACGGCTTTGTGGCCGTGGTGGGCTTTAAGGCTGGCGATGGCGGTGGGGACGATGGCGGCCATGGAGGTGCCCAGGGCCAAGTGCACGAGGTGTTGGTCGGGAAAGGTTTTGGCGGCGAACAGTAGTGTGAGTACCGGGACCATCAGGCCGCCACCGCCAATGCCGAACAAGCCGGCGACCAGGCCGGTCACGGCGCCGAGTAAGACAAATCCCGATAACCACCAAACATCCATTCGTTTTTTCTTTCTCCGACAAATACTTGTTCAGGACGAGAGCAGAATAGACAGCCCTATTTCGACGAAACTATAACGGGTGAAGGGGAAGATTCAAAGGGTAGGCTTGGATGGCTCCATTAAGGTCCGGCGGCTACGGGGTACACCCGTCGAAGACCCGCCGTGAATACATCCCTGTAGGCTTCTCATCGGCATCCATGCCTCAGAGAGTCTTCGACGGGTGTACCCCGTAGCCGCCTCAGTGCGGGAATCCGCTCTTTGTATCCACGAACGTAGGGTGTGGTAAGCGAAGCGCACCCACCAATTTGGTCGATGACGATGCCGGAGAACCGAGGGGAGTTTTGGTAGGTGGCGGCTGACGCCTTACCGTACCCTACGAAACCAGCAAAGTGAATTCGCTGGCATTGAGGCGGAGTGGGGGTATGGTGTTCATAGACTCTCTGACGCCTACATGGATGTAGGTGTTAGGGCGACGCAGGAAGCCAAAGCCGAGGCATGGATGCCGATGAGAAGCCCCCAGGGGCCGCTCCATGGCATCCATGCCATCGCGGCATTAGTGAATCCTTTCACGTCATGGGTTCACGGCGGGTCTATGAACACCATACCCCCACTCCGCCGTGCCCTCAAAGATCCACTAAGTCGGGTTTATTTTTTAGCCCGCTTACGCTCGTTCTCGGTCAGGTGCTTTTTACGCAGACGGATGCTCTGGGGCGTGACTTCCACCAGCTCATCGTCCTCGATAAACTCCAGCGCCTGCTCGAGCGTGTGACGGACCGGCGGAGACAGAGTCAGGTTCTCATCCGTGCCCGAAGCACGCACGTTAGTCAGCTGCTTGGCCTTGGTCGGATTCACCACCAGATCATTATTGCGCGAATGCAGACCCACGATCTGACCTTCATACACATCCACACCGGAATCCACAAACAGACGGCCACGATCCTGCAGCGGGTGCAGACCGTAAGCCAGCGTCTTGCCCTTGACCATCGACACCAGAACACCATTCTGACGCTTGTGGTCTTCACCGGCTTTCACCGGACCGTAGTGGTCAAAAATACTGGTCATGATGCCCGAGCCAGAGGTCAAGGTCAGAAACTGACCCCGGAAACCGATCAGACCGCGCGAGGGGACCATGAACTCCAACTTCACCCGGCCCTTACCGTCCGGCTCCATGTTGGTCATTTCCGCCTTGCGCAGGCCCAGTTCTTCCATCACCGAACCCTGGTGCTGCTCTTCAACGTCAATCACCACCTGCTCGAACGGCTCCTGGATCTTACCGTCGATTTCGCGCTGGATTACTTCGGGGCGGGATACCCCCAGTTCGAAACCTTCACGGCGCATGTTTTCGATCAACACGGACAAGTGCAGCTCACCGCGACCGGAAACCACAAACTTGTCCGGACTGTCGCCCTGACGTACGCGCAGGGCCACGTTGTGAATCAGCTCCTGGTCCAGGCGCTCGCGAATGTTGCGCGAGGTGACGAATTTGCCTTCCTTACCGGCGAAGGGTGAATCGTTGACCTGAAAGGTCATGCTTACCGTGGGCTCGTCTACGGTCAGAGGCGGCATGGCCTCCACGTGTTCGGGGCTGCACAGAGTGTCGGAAATGCCCAGATTGGGAATACCGGTCAGGCAGACGATCTCGCCGGCGGTGGCGCGGCTGGTCTCCACACGCTCCAGGCCGTGATAGCCCATCACCTGCAGGACTTTGGCCTTGCGCTGGTGGCCTTCGTGATCGACCACGACCACTTGCTGGTTGGGGCGCAGGCTGCCGCGGGTGATGCGGCCCAGGCCGATAACGCCGACGTAACTATTGAAGTCCAGCGCCGAGATCTGCATCTGGAAATGCCCTTCGATGTCGACATCCGGCGCTTTGACGTTATCGACGATCATCTGGAACAGCGGGGTCATATCATCCGCCAGATCATCGGCGTCCATACCGGCCACACCGTTCAGCGCCGAGGCGTAGATGATCGGGAAGTCGAGTTGTTCTTCGGTCGCGCCCAGGGTGTCAAACAGGTCAAACACCTGATCCACGACCCAATCCGGGCGGGCACCGGGGCGGTCGACCTTGTTGATGACCACGATCGGGTTCAGGCCCTTCTCGAAGGCCTTGCTGGTCACGAAGCGGGTCTGGGGCATGGGGCCGTCAACGGCGTCCACCAGAAGCAGCACCGAGTCGACCATGGACAGTACCCGCTCGACTTCGCCGCCGAAGTCGGCGTGCCCGGGGGTGTCGACGATGTTGATGCGGTAGTCGTGCCACTTGATGGCGGTGTTTTTGGCCAGAATGGTAATGCCGCGCTCTCTCTCCTGGTCGTTGGAGTCCATGATGCGCTCGGCCCCCTCGCTGCGTCGGTCCAGGGTGCCGGACTGGGACAGCAATTTGTCGACCAGCGTGGTCTTACCGTGGTCAACGTGGGCGATAATGGCAATGTTGCGCAAGTTCTGAATAGCGGATTGGTCTGTCATGAAAACTCTCAGGGGAGGACTCTGGAAAAAGGCGGGCATTATACCCACGTAACGGCGACACAGAAATGAAAATTGCGGGAAAAATGCGCAAAACCGCAAATAAAGTGCGATAAAACGCCAGAGATTGGCTTTTCAGGTGGCGACGCCCCGTACTGGAGCCTCGCCCCACTCAGTGTTACAGCCCGAACATGCCTTTCTCTTCCTCGCCCGGGGCAATGAATTGCTCACCGTCCTTGGCATACTGGAACAGCTCGATCTCGGGCGCATCGGTGGCCGTGAAGCAGTTGATAAAGGTGTCCCGCGCCACGCCTTCGCGAGTCTCGTTGGGGTAGATATCCGCCTCCATAAACACCTTGAACAGTTCGTCAGCCTTATCCAGACGGCTGGAGAAGCGATCAACCCGCAGGCGCTTCATGCGGGGCCCGAACACCTCGCGAGCCCTGGCGGTGCAGGCCATTTCGGCGTCAGTGAGGGTGATGTGCTTGTAACGGGCCTCCGGCTCGGGATCATCACTGCCCCAAAAACCCGCCGGGATGCCGCTCACGTACAGGGTGGACCCCACTGACAATAGCACCACCAGCAACGAGACGCCAAACAGCCCCCATTTCTGGCCAGCGGAGGGTTCGCGGGACATGACCTTCTCCTTCAAATCGGCATCACACCGGGCGGTATACACCGATATTGCGATACCCGGCATCGCTCAGGTGAGCCGCGTGCAGCTGGCTCATTACCCCCTTTTCACAGTACAACAGGTACTGGCGGGATTCATCGAGACTCGGGTACTGCGTGTTCAGCCTGAAAAAGGGTATTTGTAGCAGACTTTGCTCTGGCAAAGCCAGAGGCTTGAGCGCAATTTCATCCGGGTGACGGATATCAATCACCACCGCCCCTTCGCTCAGTTCGGTTTCGATCGGCACTTCCAGCTCCGGCTCACCGGCGTCTACCAGATGGTGGATTGGCGTCACACGCCGCTCGGCAATCGCCTGATCGAGCACACCCGAATCAAAACGCTCCTCTTCCGCCTCCACCCGGTACAGCTTGGCCGCCGTGGTGGGTTTGACCGAAATCACGCCACAATACTCGGGCACATTGGCGGAATAGGTTTCAGTACCGATGTGCCGGGAGAGCTGGATGATATCCCGCTTGTCCATGGTCACCAGCGGGCGCAACACCAGCGTGTCAGTGGCCCGATCGATGGCATTGAGGTTGGGAATGGTCTGACTCGACACCTGGGCCACACTCTCTCCGTTCACCAGAGCCTGAAGGTTCAGTTCTTCGGCTACACGACTGGCCGCCCTGAGCATCATCCGCTTCAGGATCACTCCCATGTAGGCGTTGTCCACCTTCTCCAGAATCTCGGCCACCACGCCCTCGAACGGCACAGTCACGAACTGGACGTTGTGAGACGCTCCATACTTGTGCCAGAGGTAGTAGGAGACCTCTTTCACCGCCATTTCGTGGGCGTGCCCGCCCAAACTGAAGAAACAGAAGTGCGTGCGCATGCCACGCTTCATGGTCAGGTAGCTCGCCACGATGGAATCAAAGCCACCAGAGACCAGTGACAAGACGGCGTCGTTCTGGGCGCCCAGAGGGTACCCACCCAGCCCCCGCTCCTGGCGGGCCACCACGTAAAGCCACTGGCGCTTGACCTCAAGCCTGACGGTAATGTCCGGTTTGCGCAGGTTTACGCCCGCCGCCTCGGTCTGTTGCAGCAGGCCGCCGCCGACGTAACGCTCCACATCGGTGGAGCTGAAGTCGTGCTTGCCGCTGCGCTTCACCCGGACACAGAAGGTCTTGCCGGCCAGCGCTTCGGACCAGTGCGCCCGAGCCTTGGCCAGTATGTCGTCCAGATCGCCCAACGGATAAGCCTGTACCAGCGCGTAGGCGTCGATACCGGGGGTTCGGGCCAGCACGTCCGCCACCTGCCGGGTCAACACCTCATCGCCATTGGGCGCCTGCACTTCGACCTTTTCCCAGTCGCGCTTGACGTGAATGTCCTCCGACAGAGGCTGTAGCAACCGGCGCAGATTATCGCGCAACTGCTTGATAAAGCGTTTGCGCACCGGTGGGCTTTTGATGATGATTTCGGGAAAGACCTTGACGATAAAATGCATGTGCGCCTACTGTTAGCAAATTCGGCTTGCGAGAAAAGGCGCGCATTATAGAACAAGCGGCAATCGCAAACAAAAACATGGACGCACCAATTAAGTGCAAAACCGACTTTGCGTGCACCATATTAGAGCGGGGAAAAGACCAATTTGGTGCACCCTCCTCACCCTGCGCCCTTTAAAGCACCGACCGGCGGCCCCTGCACAAAATGGCATACATCTTGCCCTCTTTTTGCACACAAACGCTGGCGACACGCGCACAAGCCGATGCCGATGTAGCCGACGGCGTTAAAACAAGGTTTAATGCACCGGTTTTCTTATCCGTAGCCCGTGGGGCTATTACCAATTGGAGGCATTCAATGTCTAAAAAAACACTGGACATGATCAAAGAGCACGAAGCACGCTGGGTCGACATGCGCTTTACCGATACCCGCGGTAAAGAGCAGCACGTCACCATCCCGGCCGGCGATCTGGACGAGGACTTCTTTGAAGAAGGCAAAATGTTTGACGGCTCTTCCATCAATGGCTGGAAAGGCATCAACGATTCCGACATGATTTTGATGCCGGACGACGAAACCGCCGTGATGGACCCGTTCTCCGACAGCCCGACCGTGATCATTCGCTGCAACATCGTCGAGCCGACCACCATGCAGGGCTACGATCGCGACCCGCGCTCCATCGGCCTGCGCGCCGAAGAATATCTGAAGTCCACCGGTCTGGGCGATACCGCTCTGTTTGGCCCGGAACCCGAGTTCTTCGTTTTTGACAGCGTTCAGTGGGCCGCCTCCATGGGTGGCGCCTTCTACAAGATCAACTCCGAAGAAGCGGCCTGGTCCTCAAGCGAAAGCTATGACGGCAGCAACACCGGCCACCGTCCGGGCGTGAAGGGCGGTTACTTCCCGGTTCCCCCGGTCGACTCTCTGAACGACCTGCGTGGCGCCATGTGTGACGCCATGGAAGCCATGGGCCTGGTCATCGAAGTACACCACCACGAAGTGGCCACCGCCGGTCAGTGTGAAATTGGCGTTGGCGCCAACACTCTGGTGAAAAAGGCCGACGAAGTCCAGATTCTGAAGTACTGCGTGCACAACGTGGCCCACGCTTTCGGCCAGACCGCCACCTTCATGCCCAAGCCGCTGATCGGTGATAACGGTTCCGGTATGCACGTGCACCAGTCGTTCTCCAAAGACGGCAAGAACCAGTTTGCAGGCGACGGCTATGCCGGCATGAGCGAAACCGCTCTGTACTACATCGGCGGTATCATCAAGCACGCCCGTGCCCTGAACGCCTTCTGTAATGCGTCCACCAACTCCTACAAGCGTCTGGTGCCCGGCTTTGAAGCCCCGGTCATGCTGGCTTACTCCGCCCGCAACCGCTCTGCTTCCATCCGGATTCCTTACGTCTCCAGCGACAAAGCCCGTCGTATCGAGACCCGCTTCCCGGACCCGACCGCCAACCCCTACCTGAGCTTTGCCGCTCTGCTCATGGCTGGCCTGGACGGCGTGCAAAACAAAATCCACCCGGGCGATGCGGCGGACAAGAACCTGTACGATCTGCCGCCGGAAGAAGGCAAGAACATCCCGACCGTGGCTTCCAGCCTGGAAATGGCGCTGGACGCACTGGATGCGGACCGCGACTTCCTGAAGGAAGGCGGCGTGTTCACCGACGATGTGATCGACGCGTATATCGAACTGAAGCGCGAAGAAATCGAGCGTCTGAACATGACTCCGCACCCGGTCGAGTTCGAGCTGTACTATAGTTGTTAAGAACCGCTGTAGGCACTCGTTGTTAAAAACCGCCGCAGACGCTAGTTGCTAAAAGCCACCGCAGGCACTAGTTGTCAAAAGCGGGGGTAGGAGCTAGCCGCTAAAGGCGGAGCCGGTCTTGTGCCGGCAACCGACCAAAAGCCCGCCCGGGAAACCGAGCGGGCTTTTGTTTTTTCAGTGGCAGGGATTACACTCTGGAAAAGCCCTATTGAGAATTGACTATGCGCCCTATTCTTATTGGTACCCTGCTGTCACTGCTTGCCTCTCCAACGCTCGGGCAGGCCATCTACAAGAGCGTGGATGAGGACGGGAACGTCTCCTATTCGGACCGTCCGCCCAATGGTGCCCAACCCGAGAGCGCCGAAACCCTGCCCCCCGTGAACACCCTGCCCGAACAGCAACCGGGCCCCGCCTACCGCAACCGAAACGGGGGCGACGACCAGGAGCAGAGCGCCATCGATTATGAGCTCAGCCTGGCCAGCCCCGCCCCGGAGTCCCATGTGAACCCGGGCCAGCGGGACTTGCCCATTGTGCTCAACGCCAACCCGGGCCTGGCTGCCGGGCATGCCTTTGCGTTTTACCTGGACGGCGAGCTGCTGGCGGAAACCCGCTCGAACCAATATGTGGTCGAGGAAATCTTCCGCGGCGAGCATCAGATTCGCGGAATGATCATTGATGAGAATGGCAACATGCTGCGGGAAACCGAGACAATCACCATTTATGTGCACCGCCCGTCAAAACTGAATTGAACGGTGGCGCGCAACACCCTGACGCACCGTTTAAAGGCGCCGTGCGCGACTGCCGACGCCACTAGCACCATTTTGGTGCGATTCCAGAAAATCTCCCCTACACTCTCCTCTGAAGGCGCCCAATAATGGGCGCTCCGCGCCCTCTTTAGTTGGATTGCTTTTTGCATAGACCAGCTCATAAGGGTGTGTTCCAAGGCGGTGCATGCGATCCGCTGGCCATCCTTCTTTCACGTTGAATCGGGAGCCCCACTGAGTGAACACCGGAGAACTCCATAAACCGCTGCTCGACAGCCTGAGCACCGCTATCATCCTGGTGGACGGAGAACTGCGACTGCGCCATATGAATCCCTCCGCGGAAGCTCTGCTGGCGGTCAGTTGCGAGCGCACCATGGGCGAGCCCCTGACCCATTTTTTCTACGAATCCACCGACACCACTCAACAGCTGTTGACCGCCGCCGAGCAGTCCAACCATTACACCAAGCGCCACGCCGAATGGCAGTTACTGACCGGCGGTCAGATCACCGTGGACTACACCGTCACCCCTTTTGGCGACGAGGGCGGACTGGTGATTGAAATTCAACCCATCGACCGCCTGCTTAAAATCAGCCGCGAGGAAATGCTGACCTCCTCCCAGGAAACCACCCGCAACCTGGTCCGCGGCATGGCCCACGAGATCAAGAACCCCCTCGGGGGCATTCGTGGCGCCGCCCAGCTGCTGGCGCGGGAGCTGCCGGGCAGCGATCTGCAGGAGTACACCGGCGTCATCATCGACGAGGCGGACCGGCTGCGCAACCTGGTCGACCGGATGCTCGGGCCGAACCAGTTGCCCCAGCGCCAAGCGCTGAACATCCACGAGGTGCTGGAGCGTGTGGCAACCATCATCAAGGCCGAAAGCAGCGGCGGCATCCAGATTCGCCGGGATTACGACCCCAGCATTCCGGACCTGGAAGCCGACAAGGAACAACTGATTCAGGCCTTCCTGAATATCGCCCGCAATGCCATGCAGGCCCTTCAGGAGCACGGCACCGCCAACCCCGAGCTTCGGTTGATCACCCGTATCCAACGGCGCTATACCATCGGCCGACTGCACCACCCTCTGGTGTGCCGGATCGACATTCTCGACAACGGCCCCGGCATTCCCGAAGACATTGTCAAAAACATTTTCTACCCCATGATTTCCGGTCGCGCCGAGGGCACTGGCCTCGGGCTGACCATCTCCCAACACCTGGTCCATCAGCACCAGGGGTTGATCGAATGCGACAGTGAGCCGGGGCAGACCCGCTTTTCACTCTATCTACCAATGGAAGCACAACATGCAGAAGTCTAACCGAGTCTGGATAATCGACGATGACCGATCCATCCGTTGGGTGCTCGAAAAAGCCCTGCAGGGAGCCGGCATCGAAGCCCGCACGTTCGAGTCCGGCGACAGTGCCGTCGGGCAACTCGGACGGGACATCCCGGATGCCATCATCAGCGACATTCGCATGCCCGGTATTGACGGGCTGGCCCTGCTCAAGGACCTGCACGCCCAACACCCGGAAATCCCGATCATCATCATGACCGCCCACTCCGACCTGGACAGTGCGGTCGCCGCTTACCAGGGAGGCGCCTTCGAGTACCTGCCCAAGCCCTTCGATGTCGATGAGGCGGTCGCTGTCACCCAGCGGGCCCTGGCCCACGCCCAAGAGCAGAAGAGCGAGGGCGATGCCGCCGAGGCGGTGGAGGTCAACACCGAAATCATTGGTGAAGCGCCGGCGATGCAGGAAGTGTTCCGGGCCATTGGTCGCTTATCCCAATCCAACATTACAGTCCTGATTAACGGGCAGTCCGGCACCGGTAAAGAATTGGTGGCCCACGCCCTGCACCGCCACAGCCCCCGTCGGGAACAGCCCTTTATCGCATTGAACATGGCCGCCATTCCCAAAGATCTGATGGAGTCCGAACTGTTCGGTCACGAAAAAGGCGCCTTCACCGGGGCGGCCGCACAACGCCAGGGGCGCTTCGAGCAGGCCAACGGCGGCACCCTGTTCCTGGACGAAATCGGGGACATGCCCGCCGAAACCCAGACCCGATTGCTACGCGTGCTAGCCGACGGTGAATTTTACCGTGTGGGCGGACACACGCCGGTCAAGGTGGACGTGCGTATCATCGCCGCCACCCACCAGAACCTGGAGGCGCTGGTGAACGACGGCCGTTTCCGCGAGGACCTGTTCCACCGGCTGAATGTGATTCGAATTCACATTCCAAAGCTGGCGGATCGCCGGGAGGACATCCCCAAGCTCGCCAAGTTCTTCTTGCAAAAAGCCGCCGGTGAACTGGATGTGGACACCAAAATCCTGCTGCCTGAAACCGAAGAATTTTTCTGCTCCATGTCCTGGCCCGGTAACGTACGGCAACTGGAAAACACCTGTCGCTGGATTACCGTGATGGCCTCGGGCCGGGAAGTTCACATTGAAGATCTACCACCGGAGCTACTCAGCAACAAAGAAGACAACGCCCCGGCCGACGACTGGGAAAAAGCCCTACGTCATTGGGCCGATCAGGCGCTCGCCCGAGGTCACCACCAACTATTGAGCGAAGCCGTGCCGACATTCGAACGGGCCTTGATTGAAACCGCTCTCAAGTACACCGCCGGGCGCAAACGCGACGCGGCCAACCTTCTGGGATGGGGCCGCAATACCTTGACACGCAAGCTCAAAGAGCTGGATATGAATGGCGCCGAAGAGGTCGAGTAAAAAACCGTGGGAAATATCATACAACTGTAAACGACGCTCATCGCGTTCCGCTTTTCCGTCAACCTCGGTCGGTAACGGTTACGGTAAAAGAATCAAAAACAGGCATTGCAAGGAGGCTCGCCTGTGCTAGAATTCGTTCCCCCTAATAAAAATCCCCCACCACAAAAACAATCAATTCATCGGCAATGTGACTGAAAAACCCGACCATAACGGGTTCAATACCAAGCGATACGGGCTCATCAGAATAGAGCAACGCGCACAAAGACGGCGCGTCTTTCTGTCATACAAAAGCGTTGGAAACGCAAAGAAGAAAGCCAAAAAAAACGAGCCCAAATAACGAGAGAGACGAGAGACTACGGCCCGATGTTCGGCCGTTTATCAACCAAAGGAACGTATTGTGTCACACAACGCTTTTTACGCTCAGTCCGGCGGTGTCACCGCCGTGATCAACGCGTCGGCGGCCGGTGTTATTGCCGAGGCCAAAACTCATCCCGAAACCATCGGCACCCTCTATGCCGGACGCGACGGCATTCTGGGGGCGCTCACCGAAGAGCTGATCGACATCGGTGCCGAGTCGGAAGAAAGCATTGCCGCCCTGCTACATACACCCGCGGGCGCTTTCGGTTCCTGCCGTTACAAACTCAAGTCCCTGACCGAGCACCGCGCGCAGTACGAACGTCTGATTGAAGTGTTCAAAGCCCACGACATCCGTTACTTTTTTTATAATGGTGGTGGCGATTCACAGGACACGGCGCACAAGGTCTCCCAGCTGTCGGAGAAAATGGGCTTCCCCATCACCTGCATCGGCGTACCCAAAACCATGGACAACGATCTTCCGGTCACCGATTGCTGCCCCGGTTTTGGCTCCGTGGCCAAGTACACGGCGGTGTCCATGCTGGAGGCCTCCTTTGACGTGGCGTCCATGCAGCGCACCTCGACCAAAGTGTTTGTGATGGAAGTGATGGGTCGCCACGCCGGTTGGGTCGCGGCCTCGGCCGGTCTGGCTCGCGACGAGCGCGGACTCGGACCCGACATTATTCTGTTTCCGGAAATTCCCCTGGACGAACCCCGCTTTCTGGCGGCCGTGGATCGCGCCGTTCAGGAACGAGGTTTCTGCATGATTGCCGTTTCTGAAGGTGCCAAAGATGCCGAAGGGGAATTCCTCTCCAGCGCGGGAAACACCGACGCGTTCGGCCACGCCCAGCTCGGCGGCGTAGCGCCGGTGATTGTCGACAAAATCAAAAAACATGGCGGTTACAAATGCCATTGGGCGGTATGCGATTACCTGCAGCGCTCGGCTCGCCACATCGCCTCGAAAACCGACGTCGACCAGGCCTTCGAGCTGGGCCGCGCCGCCGTTCGCTTTGCGGTGGAGGGCGAGAATGCGGTCATGCCCGTCATTGTTCGCGAGGCCGACAGCCCCTATCGCTGGCACATCGACCGCGCGCCACTGGCTCAGGTCGCCAACGTCGAACGCACCCTGCCCCGGCACTATATCAGCGACAACGGTTTTGAAATCACCGACGCGGCGCGCCGCTATCTGTTGCCGCTGATTGAGGGGGAAGCCTATCCGCCCTACCGCAACGGCCTGCCGGACTATCGGGTGCTGGACAAAGCCATTATTCCCAAAAAGTGCCCAGTATTTAACGAGCTGTAGTCAAAAGACATGATGGTTACTGTCGGCGATCAAAGGGAATGGGTGAGAGCATTCCCCACCGACCGCAACCATGATGGAGAGGGAGACGCTACCGGCTTTCGTCGGTGGCCAAAACGATAGACGCATGTCAATGCGCATTATCAATCAACTGAGAGAGACAAGAGATATGAAAGACATCGCCCAACTGCTCGGTGAGGAAGCGGACAGTCTGCTGGCTCACCGCTGTGAGAAAATCGCATCCGAACAACTCACTCTGCCCGGTGCCGACTACGTCGGCAACACCCTGAGCCAGACCGATCGTCCCATTCCAGTGTTAAGAAGCTACCAACAGCTGCTCAACCATGGCCGCCTTGGCGGCACTGGCTACCTGTCCATGCTGCCCGTAGACCAGGGTATCGAGCACTCGGCTGGAGCCTCATTCGCCCCGAACCCGCTCTACTTCGATCCGAAGAATATTGTCGAACTGGCGATCGAAGGGGGCTGCAACGCTGTGGCATCAACCATGGGAGCGCTGGGCTCGGTCGCCCGGCAGTACGCCCATAAAATTCCCTTCGTGGTGAAGCTCAACCACAACGATGCTCTGGTCTACCCCACCAGCTATGACCAGACGCTGTTCGGCCAGGTCAAACAGGCCCACGACATGGGTGCTGTGGCCATAGGCGCTACGATTTACTTCGGTTCGGAAAACTCGCGTCGCCAACTGCAGGAGATCAGTGCTGCTTTTGAACAGGCCCATGAACTGGGCATGGTCACCATCCTCTGGACCTACTTGCGCAACAGTGACTTCAAACAGGAGGGTGTGGACTACCATACTTCGGCCGACCTGACCGGCCAGGCGAACCACTTGGGCGTGACCATCAAGGCCGATATCATCAAACAGAAAATGGCGGAGAACAACGGCGGCTTTAACGCGGTCAAGGTGGGCAAGACCCATCCGAAAGTGTACAGCGACCTGAGCAGCGACCATCCCATCGACCTGGTACGTTACCAGGTGGCAAACTGCTATATGGGGCGCATCGGACTCATCAACTCCGGCGGCGCTTCCAATGGCAGCGGCGACCTGTCACAGGCGGTGCGCACCGCGGTCATCAACAAGCGCGCCGGCGGTATGGGGTTGATCTCCGGACGAAAAGCCTTTCAGCGCCCAATGGGGGATGGCATAGAACTGTTGCAGGCCATTCAGGATGTTTACCTGGACCGGGATATCACCATCGCCTGATGGACAACATCACGGAAACAAAAACCGGGCCTGAGCCCGGTTTTTTTATGATCCGTTTTTTTGTGGATCCCAGTCACCGAGTATGCGATCGAGCGTGTACTGCTTTACTTCTGTACCGCTCAGGCGTCGGCGGCTTTCATTCCGGTGGGCACCCGGCCCCTCACTGCCGTATTCGAAAAAGCGCGAATCTTCTGGATAGAAGTAGATGCGCTTGCCGTTTGGGGCCGTCCCCCCCATTTTAGACCAACCGGATTCTTTGATGTGGGCCGCCATCCGGCAGCCGATAAAAACCGACTTACCAATCGCGTCCGGGTTGGCATAACGGCCGTCGGGGAAAGTGGTGGTGGGGTGCCAGGGGCGACCCAATGACACGCTATCCTCCGGCACTGAGGGCTCATGAGTCAGGTCGCAGTTGATAAACGTGAAGCCAAATTCAAAGTCGATATTCGTAGAGGGAGCGGTCACATACCCGTGGGTATCATGCACTTTCCCTCTCGCGGTCGTGACGATCTCTGTATCGGTGAAAACCACATTTCCCGCACCAAAGATGAAGTCCACATTGCCGGCTATCCGGCTCTGGTCAAACCAGGCGCGGTGGCCATTGGCGTAGAGGGTATCTTGGTGTCCGAGCAACTGGACGTCTCTGGCCAGAACCCGATCGCTGCCCTTATCCAGATGCAGGGCGACCGCCTGGCTGCCGCTGACCCTGGCGGGGTCCTCCTTGCTTCGGGCATCGTTAGCGGGAAAATCAAAGCGGTTCTCAATGCTCAAGTGATAAAAATGCACATCGGTACTGGTGACTTTAACCACGAAGCTCCTAAAAGTGCCCAGCTCTGCGCCTTCACCATCGGGCTTGCCCGCATAATCATCGTAGTGAATTCGGGTTTTATGTATTCCCTCACCGACCAGGTGAATATTGGGCTTGTCGATCAATAGCTTCTCACGATACTCGCCCGCACGGATCAGAATACGGTAGGGGTTTTCTCTATCGGCTGGGGCGGCCTTGAGAGCCGCCTCAATGGAGGTGAAAACCGGAAGGCCGTTAACGGTTTCGCCCTGCTCATCGACCACAGCATGAAACTCATCACCGGCGGCGTCGCAACCCGGAAGTACGACAGCGGACCACACCACCAGAAATAACAGGAAAGCTTTCATCTACTTTATCTCCCAGAATATTTTTATTCTTTTGGGTATCGGGGCAGGGCCATTTGGGCCCCGCCTTACTGGAGCGTACAGGCGGGTAAATTGCCCGCCGTCAGCCGCCAAAGTGCTGCCTCACGGTGGCCAATACGCCCTTATCATAAAAGGCTTCAAGCCAAGCTGTGGTCGCTTCAAGGAAACGGGGTTCCGACAACAGGTCGGAGCCAAAAACCTCTTTGATTCCGACCACTGCCTTGACTATCGCTGCGGGATCGCCCTCAGCAGAGTCGCAGGCATCGCGCAAGGTTTTAGCCAGGGGGTCCGACACGTCGATTGGCTGTCCGTTCTCATCCACGCCGGAAACGTAGCGGATCCACGCCGCAACGCCGAGCGTAATGATGTCAATGTGTCCCGGGCCGTTCAGCTGCTCGCGCAGTGTATGCAACAACCGTTGCGGTAACTTCTGCGACCCGTCCATTGCGATCTGCCAGGTGCGATGCTTGAGCGACTTATTGCGGAACCGGTCGCGCAGCTGCTCTTTGTAGAATTCGATATCAAAGCCTTCCGGTGCAGTGACCGTTTCACCGGCCTCCCGAGCGTGATAGGTTTCCACCATTTTGACAAAAGCCGGCTCGGCCATCACCTCACTCACATAGTCGAAACCCGCCAGGTAACCCGCATAGGCCAGGGTGGAGTGAGCTCCATTGAGAAGGCGCAGTTTGATCTTCTCGAACACTTCCACTTCATCGACCAACTGCGCTCCGACCTCCTCCCACTGTGGACGACCGTTGGCGAAGTTGTCTTCAATAACCCACTGAGTGAAAGGCTCGGTAAATACGGTCCCCTCATCCCTCAAACCGATTGTATTCTCAACGTGGATGCGATCCTCCTCGGTGGTCGCTGGCACAATGCGGTCGATCATCGTACAGGGGAAAGTCGTATTGTCTTTGACCCACTGGGCAAAGTCGGCAGAAACCTGCTCGGCAAACTGGTGCAGCGCTTTCTCCAATACCTGACCGTTGTTTGGCAGGTTGTCACAGCTCAACGCGGTGAAACTTGCAACGCCGGCTTCCATTCTGGCTTTAAGAGCCGCCGCCAGGTAGCCAATGGCGGACTTGGGCGCGTGCAGGTTTTTCAGGTCATGACGAATGTCCGGGTTGTTCAGGTTCAGGTCCCCGGTGGCAGGGTCGTGGCAGTAACCCTTTTCCGTCACCGTCATCGAGACGATTTTAATGGCCGGATCGGCCATGGTCGCCACCAGAGCGGCAGGGTCCTGAGGCCCGACCATTACGTCCCGGACAGCGCCGATCACCTGAAACTTTTCGCTGTCACTGGAGCGCTCTACCAGCGTGTACAGGCCATCCTGGGGAACCAGTTGGTCGCGCACACCGGCCGAGCGCAGGCTGCACCCGATAATGCCCCAATCGCCACCAAACTGGTTAAGCACCGCTTCGGTATAGAAAGCCTGGTGGGCGCGGTGGAAAGCACCAATGCCCAGGTGCACAATACCCGCTTTGAGAGCGGACCGATCGTAACGCGGTGTCTGCACCGCAGACGGTAACTGGCTCAGGGTCTCATTGCTTAAACGCTTCATAACATCACTCTTTCGTTCGGTTGATACTGACTGGTTTCACGCCCGCCACCGGTCGGTTCGCCGGTTTATGCTAGCGGGCTCTCAATTGGCAATCACACTCCCACGGTGGTATATTTTCTGTTCATTACCCGACATCAGCCGCTCAACAATAACTCAACGACACCCGTGCGGCTTTCCAATTTCTAACGACCGATATCGACCTACAGGCACGCTTTTATGGCACGTATAGCAGCAGTCGGCGAAGTGATGGTGGAACTTTCGCCCTACCCCACCGCGCAGGAAGAGACCCGAGAAATCAAGGCGCTCTCCTACGCAGGCGACACTTACAATACCTCGGTGTACATGGCCCGGCTGGGTCTTCAGACCGACTACGTCACCCGTTTGGGCGACGACCCCTATAGCGACCAGATCATCCAACGGATGCACGATGAAGGCATCGGCACCGGGATGATCACCCGCGTTCCCGGCCGCTCACCGGGGCTTTACATCATCCGCAACACGCCCGATGGCGAGCGCGAGTTTTTCTACTGGCGCCGGGAAGCTCCCGCGCGCGAGTTGTTTTCCGACCCCAATGACAGTGTGCAATTGTATCAGCAGCTGCAAGCCTTCGACGCGGTGTACTTGAGCGGCATCACCCTGGCGATCATGAGTGAGGCTGCGCGCTCGAGCCTGTTCGATGCGCTGAAAAACCTGCGTACAAAAGGCGTCAAAATCGTTTTCGATAGCAACTACCGTCCCCGTCTCTGGAGCAGTTCTGAACAAGCCCAGAAAGCGATGCAATCCATGTTGGCATTGACCGACATAGCGCTGCTGACCTTGGACGACGAGCAGCTGCTCTGGGGCGACGACTCCGTCGAAGGCTGTAAAAAGCGCTGTGCCAAGGTCCCCGAATTGGTGCTCAAACGCGGCGCCGAAGAAACCATTCTGATCATCGACGGACAGGAGACTCGCGTTCCGGTTCCCAAAGTAGACAACGTCGTTGATACCACGGGCGCCGGCGATACCTTTAACGCTGGCTACTTGGCCGCCCGGCTTGAAGGCGCATCCCCGGAGGAATCCGCCGCTAACGGGACTCGCAGTGCCCGTATTGTGATTCAACACCGCGGTGGCGTTATCGAAAAGACCTTGTTTGAACAGCACCTGAACAATTAAAGACTTCGGGGGGCGCCCCCTCGGACGCCCCTCTCTCACTCCCGCCCATCTCGTTCAATCATACAGCCCGAAGAAACGCGGCAATGCTTCGCTCAGCGCCGGCACATAGGTGACCAACAGAAGAACGACAAACATGGCGGCGTATAGCGGCAACAATGGCTTGAACATTTTGGCAATGGTGGTTTTCGCGATCCCGCACCCCACAAAGAGTACACTGCCCACCGGGGGCGTACAGAGCCCGATACAAAGATTCAGTACGATCATAATACCGAAGTGCAGGGGTGACATTCCGAGCTCAGTCACCACGGGCAGGAAAATCGGAGTAAAAATAAGCACCGCGGGGGTCATATCCATAAAGATACCGACCACCAGAAGGATCAGGTTAATGGTCAGCAGAATCACGTAAGGGTTGTCGCTGAGCGCAACCAAGGCGCTACTGATGGTCTGGGGAATATTCTCATAGGACATAACCCAGGACATGGCGGTGGAGGTACCGATCAACAACATTACGATGGCCGTGGTCTCTACCGATTTGATCAGAATCCCCGGTAGCTCCTTGACCTTCACCTCCCGGTAGAAAACAACCGAAAGTGCCAGGGCATAGAGCACGGCAATCACACTGGCTTCAGTCGCGGTAAAATACCCCGCCACAATCCCACCGATGACAATCAGAATCAGCAAAAGACTGGGAATGGCATCAATGGTTTTTTTAACCGCATCCCGAAAGGGAATTCGATCGCCTACCGGGTAACCTTTGAGCTTGGCCCAGATACCGCAGACTGTCATGAGGCCCGCCATCAACAACAGGCCAGGTATATAACCGGCAATGAACAAGGCGGCGATGGAAACACCGCCGCTGGCCAGAGAGTACACAATCAACACGTTACTGGGCGGAATCAACAACCCAGTGGTAGAAGCGGTCACGGTCACGGCACCGGAGAAACCACGATCGTAACCCTCTTTGGTCATTGCCGGCACCATAAAGCCACCCACCGCAGAGGTCGCCGCCACGGCCGAACCGGAAATGGCGCCAAACAGCGTGCAACTGATGACGTTCACAAACGCCAAACCACCGGGAAGCATGCCAAAGAACACTTTGGCAAATTCAATCAGGCGATGGGCAATACCGCCCTGCCCCATCAATATCCCGGACAGGATAAAAAATGGAATCGCCAGCAACGCAAAGCTGTTAATCCCCCCGGCCATACGTTGGGCAACGGTCATCATCGCCGGTTGGAAGTCGATGGTAAACAGCATGGTCAGCACGGTGGAAACACCAATACTGATTGCAATGGGTACGTTCAATGCCAGCAGGATCACGAAGCTGACAACCAGGACTACAATTGAGAATTCCATAAATCTTCGCCTCTATTATTGTCGGGCTCGGCCAGGATCAATCGACTGGCAAGCCTTCTTCTTCGTGACTGGGCACATAACCCTGAATAATGTGGTCCACCGCAAACAAGCAGATAAGCAACCCACTGAGCGGAATGACGGTGTAGATATACCCCATGGGGACCTGCAGTGCCGGGGACGTCTGGTTAAGGTCGAGGGTCAGTGCCACGAGCTTCGCGCCGCCATAGACCATGACCGTTGCGGCGAAGAGAAAGCAGATAACATTGATCAGAATTTCCACTTTCTTCCTCGACTGGACGGGCAGATTGGACGTCAAAAGATCCAGCCCCAAGTGGGCGCGCACGCGAAACGCGTAGGCGGCGCCCAGCAGGCCGATCCAGACAAGAAGAAAACGCGCCAACTCCTCGGTCACCGAGCTCGGCTCGGACAGGATAAAACGAGTGACGACCTGCCAGGTCACGTCTAGAACCATCACCGCCATAAGGACGGTCAACACCCACTTGAGCACACTATCAATGCCATTCATTACGCTTTTCATCGTTATTGCTCCTGTCCTTACATGGACTGAATCTGTTGCAACAGATCATACACCGGCTCGCCCTTGTAGGCGTCGTGCATGCTCTCTACCTGATCCATAAACAGGGTTTTGTCGGGACGAATGATCTCAACACCTGCCTTCTGGACTTCCTCCAGCGCGTGGTCGGTGGCCTCGGCCCAAAGCTTTTTCTGGTACTCGACCGACTCGTCCATGGCCTGCTGAAGCCACTGCTGCTGTTGCTCGGTAAGGCTGTCCCACACATAGTCACTGATCAGGACCACATCGGGCACGTAAGTGTGTTCATCCAGGGTGTAGTACTTGCACACTTCGTAGTGCTTGGAGATGAAAAAGCTGGGCGGGTTGTTTTCCGCTCCATCAACCACGCCCTGGGACAGGGCAGTATAAAGCTCACCCCAGGAAACGGGGGTGGGAGAGCCCCCCAGCGCGCTGACCATCTGCATGGAGGTCTGGCTTTCCTGAACGCGGATTTTCAGACCATTCAGGTCGGAAGGTTTATGGACCGGGGTATCGACGGTGTAGAAACTCCGGCTGCCGGCGTCGTAGTAACCCAGGCCACGCAGTCCCACGGTTTCACCGGCGGCCAGCATGTCGCGGCCAATGTCGCTCTCCAGAACCTGCCAGAAATGTTCGTGGTCCCGGAAGACGTAGGGAATGCTGAAGATTTTCATCTTGGGCACGAAGCTTTCCATGGGGCTGGCGGAGACTTTGGTCATGGCCAGGCTGCCAATCTGGAGCAGTTCGATGAGCTCTCGCTCTGAGCCGAGCTGGCCGTTGGAGTAGACTTTGAGTTCCATGCTGCCGTCGGAAAGTTCTTCGAGCCGTTCAGCCATATGAACCATGGCTTTGTGCACGGGGGTGCTCTGGTCGAGGTCGTGGCCCATTTTCAGGTGCACGGTCTTGTCCACCACGGCGTCGCAACCCGCAAGCAGGGCGGCGATGGCCAGGCCGGCCAACAAGCGCGACCAACCTCTCCAACTGGATCGTTTGTTGTCTCGTATCTTTTGCATAAGGACCTTCTCTCTTATTGTCGTGTTGACCATCATACAGCCCACCTTTCGCTCTCTCAACGGAAGGCTTTGTACTTCGTTGTACCGGGTCGGAACGGGGCATAGGGTTGCTGGACACGCCGTAAACCCATCCCTGGGGGCTCGAATCGCGAGTCCCTCGCTCCACGGTCCAGCAACCCTATGCCCCGCACCGACCCTACTTCGGTGCGAGTGTCACACCAACTCCACACACGCTTTGGGGAGCCACCGTCCAGTCGCTCCAAAGGCCAACGTTAACGCATCAAGCATTCCCTCTACCAACCGGTCAGAGGGTGAGGAGCACACTGCTTCAAGACCGTGGAGCGAGGGACTCGCGATTCGAGCCTACATGGACGTATTCACGGCGTGTCTTGAAGCAGTGTGCTCCTCACCCACCCCCGAAGCTGAAAAACCTCCTAATCAAGATTGCGGAGAATCGTCTCCACCATCTTCTTGGCGTCCCCGAAGAGCATCATCGTATTGTCCCGATAGAACAACTCATTCTGCACCCCCGCGTAACCCGGAGACATACCGCGCTTCACAAACAGCACCGTCTTCGCCTTCTCCACATCCAGAATTGGCATGCCATAAATCGGGCTCGCCGGGTCACTCTTCGCCGACGGATTCGTCACATCGTTCGCGCCAATCACAAAAGCCACATCCGTCGTCTGGAACTCGCTGTTGATGTCCTCCAGCTCAAATACCTCATCGTAGGGTACATTCGCTTCCGCCAACAGCACATTCATATGCCCCGGCATACGACCCGCCACCGGATGAATCGCATACTTGACGGTAACCCCCGCCTGCTTCAGCTCGTCACACATCTCGCGCAACGCGTGTTGCGCCTGAGCCACGGCCATACCGTAGCCGGGAACGATAATCACCGAACCGGCATTTTTCATAATGAACGCTGCATCTTCCGCACTGCCGCGCTTCACAGGCCGATCGTCAGAGTCACCCGCCGGGCCCGACGAGTCACTGTCGCCACCAAAGCCGCCCAGAATGACATTGAAGAAGGAGCGGTTCATGCCCTTACACATGATGTACGACAGAATCGCACCGGAGGAACCCACCAGGGCACCGGTCACGATCAGGGCATCGTTTTTCAGGGTAAAGCCAATGCCGGCCGCGGCCCAGCCCGAATAGGAGTTGAGCATGGATACGACCACCGGCATGTCAGCGCCACCGATCGGGATGATGATCAGCACACCGATCACAAACGCCAGGGCAGTCATGGTCCAGAATATCCAGGGTTGCTGGTCGACGCAGAAGAAGACGATCAGACCGAGAATCACCAGCCCCACCAGGGCGTTCAGAAAATGTTGTCCGCCGAAAGACACCGGTGCGCCGGAGACCAGCCCCTGCAGTTTGGTAAAGGCGATGACAGAGCCCGAGAAGGTGATTGCACCAATCACTGCCCCCAAGGCCATTTCAATGCGGCTACCGACAAAGATATTGCCGTCGGCGGCGACCAGGCCAAAGGCATCCGGGTTGGTAAAGGCCGCCCCGGCCACGAGTACCGCCGCCATACCCACCAGACTGTGAAACGCCGCCACCAATTGGGGCATGGCAGTCATGGCAATGCGTTTGGCGGTGGTAATACCGATCACCGCGCCAATGATCAGGGCCGCAATGATCCATTCGTAGGATTGCACTTCCGGACTGAACACGGTGGTGACCACCGCGATCAGCATACCGATCATGCCAAAGAGGTTGCCCGCCCGGGATGTCTCAGGTGAGGACAGGCCGCGCAGGGCCATGATGAACAATACCGCCGCGACCAGGTAGGCCAGCGCCGTCAGATTTGCGTGTAAGTCAGTCATAAATTCCCCCGGTTACTTTTTCTTCTTGTACATGGCGAGCATGCGCTGGGTGACCGTGAAGCCCCCGAAGATATTGATCGCGGCCAGCGTCATGGCGAGGAATCCGAGCATTTTTGACAAGCTCATGCCCTCGGGCCCGGCGGCGATCAGCGCACCGACAATGATCACACTGGAGATGGCGTTGGTCACCGCCATCAACGGTGTGTGAAGCGCCGGGGTGACGCTCCAGACGACGTAGTAACCGACGAAAATCGCGAGCACAAAAATCGATAACTGCTGAATGAAATTGGCTTCCATGGTGGCCCCCTTTTATTGTGGCTGGAATGCGGAGTGCACCACCTGACCGTCGCGCGTCAGCGTTGTGGCCGCGACGATTTCATCCTCCCAGTTGACGCTGAGCTTTTTGCTGTCGGCGTCCACCAGAGGTGTCAGGTAGTTGAGCAGGTTTTTGGCAAACAGCGCGCTGGCGTCGGTCGACAGACGGCTGGGGATATTGAAGTGGCCAATGATGGTCACCCCGTTTACATCCACGACTTCGCCCGGTTTGGACAGGGTGCAGTTGCCCCCCTGCTCTACCGCCAAATCCACGATCACCGAGCCGGGGCGCATGCTGTGCACCATCTCGTCGTTGATCAGGGTAGGGGCTTTGCGGCCGGGAATCAGAGCGGTACAGATGGCGATATCCTGCTTCTTCAGGGTGTTCGCCACCAGTTCCGCCTGCCGGCGCTGGTAATCTTCACTCATTTCCTTGGCGTAGCCGCCGGCGGTTTCCGCACCGGCGGTCTCCTCGCTCTCCACCATGACGAACTTGCCGCCCAGGCTTTCAACCTGCTCTTTGGCGGCGGCCCGCACATCCGTCGCCGAGACAATCGCCCCGAGACGCTTCGCGGTGGCAATGGCCTGCAGGCCGGCCACACCGGCCCCCAGGACCATCACCCGGGCGGGAGCAACAGTCCCGGCAGCAGTCATCATCATGGGCATGGCGCGGTCGTACAGGTAGGCCGCCTCCAGCACCGAGCGATAGCCAGCCAGGTTGCTCTGGGAGCTGAGTATATCCATGCTCTGGGCTCGGGTGATCCGGGGAACCAGCTCCATTGCCATGGCGGTCACGCCAGCGTCGGCGTAACGCTTGATGGCATCGGGATCGGCGTAGGGGGAAAGACCGGCGATCAGCAACGCGCCCGGTTTCATGGGGCTCAGCTCATCGGGCTGATTGTCGCCGCCCAGCAAGGGGCGCTGGACTTTGAGCACGATATCGGCATCGCCCAAAAGACTATCGAGATCAGCGATCAGGCTGGCGCCCGCCGCCTCATAGGCCTCATCGGTGATTCGACTGGACAGGCCAGCACCTTTCTCCACAGCCACATCAGCGCCGAGAGCGATCAACTTCTTCACCGTCTCGGGCGTTGCGGCCACGCGCCGCTCGTGCTCCCGGCGCTCTTTGGGTATCGCAATTTTCATTGAATTGTCTCCCTCAAGTGATGGACACCATTAACCATAGTCGCTTTTCCCGACTTTGGCGGGTGCAGCGAGGAATGATGTCCTAATACGTGAGGCATCCGGGGTCTCCGGCACCTCACTTCTTGTTGTATGGAGTCAAAGGGGTGCGGTGTTCAGGCGTTCTCGCTCTGATTCACCGCAAGCGCGCTGCCGAGTCTCTCACCTCCCGGCATTACGTGACCCGTTGGTCCACTGTTGGTACTGCCGCCCGATCGATCGGACACAGCCCCCTTGTTACTTTCTATGGCTATAGGCGACCGCCCTATGCGTTTAGCCAACCACCTATATTTTCAGACAACCGCGCCGATCTTCCAGGGATTGAACTCGTTATCCCCGTAACCGAGCAGCTCGCTCCTGGTCGGCTCGCCCGACGCGGTGGCCAGAACCTGCTCGAAGATGGCTTCAGCGGATTCCTGCAGGGTCATTTCCCCATCCAGGATGCCCCCGCAATTTATATCAATATCGTCTTCCATGCGGCTGAAGAGCTCAGAGTTACTCGCCAGCTTCAGGCTGGGTGCGGGTTTAAAGCCGAAGGCTGAGCCGCGCCCTGTGGTAAAGCATACCACGTTCGCACCCGACGCCACCTGCCCGGTGACTGACACCGGATCAAACCCGGGGCTGTCCATAAACACCAACCCCTTCGCTTTAATCTCTTCACCGTAAAGGTAGACACCCACCATTTCAGTGGAGCCACTTTTCGCCTGGGCGCCGAGGGACTTTTCCATAATCGTGGTCAATCCGCCAGCCTTATTGCCCGGGGATGGGTTGTTATCCAGCTCGAAATCATTGCGAGCGGTATAATCCTGCCACCATTCGATCCGGTCGAGCAACTTCTGTGCGATTTCCGGCGTTTTTGAACGCTGAGTCAACAAGTGCTCCGCGCCAAAAATTTCCGGTGTCTCTGAGTAGATGACGGTACCGCCGTGGCGGATCAGTATGTCACCCGCAGCTCCCAGCGCCGGGTTGGCAGTAATACCGGAAAACGCATCCGAGCCTCCGCATTGAACGGCCAGGGTCAACTCACTGGCTGGAACCGTTTCGCGCCGGTGGGTATTAACGCCCGCCAGCATGCCCCGCAATACCTCAATGCCACGCTCGATGGCTTTGCGGGTGCCGCCCACGTCCTGAATGGTGTAGGCCTGGAAGGTATCGGTATCCCCCAGACCGCTTTCTTCCATAACGCGGCGCACCTGCATGGTTTCACAGCCCAATCCCACCATCAGCACACCCCCGAAATTGGGGTGACGAGCGTAGCCATCAAAGGTGCGACGCAAGGTTTCGTATCCCTCGCCGTCCGAGCGCATGCCGCAGCCAGTCTCGTGCGTGAAGGCGACCACACCGTCAATATGCGGATAATCCTCCAACTCACCGGAGAAGGTAAAGTGCTGAGCGATGGCTTTCGCCACCGTGGCGGAACAGTTCACCGTCGTCAGGATACCGATGTAGTTGCGCGTTCCCACTTTGCCATTGGCGCGCCGATACCCCTGGAAGGTGGCACGCTCTTGCTCGGGCACAAAGTCAGTGGGCTGGGCATTACGGCAGAAACCGTAGTCTTTCTCCGCCGCCCCCATTTTGCAGTTGTGGCTGTGCACATGCTCACCGGTGTGAATTGCCCGGGAAGCGAAGCCGATAATTTGGCCGTACTTGAGGATCGGCTGCCCTTGCGCTATATCCACCAGCGCCACCTTGTGCATGGCGGGGATATCGTCGATCAGAGTCAGATCGGGCTGGAGTAACGCCGTGTTGGCAGGAAGAGCCGCTTTGCACACGCCGACGTTGTCACGTTCGTGCAGATGAATGATGTTTGCCAAAATAATGATCACCCAAAGATTGGAGCTTCCAAAGTCACTCTCACCTGACCGCTGGAAAGCCGTTTCGGAGGAAAACAACCTGTCAGCATATCCTGCTGACCGGTTCGCCGAAGTACCCTGGCCTTTGCTTTGACCGCAGCTTTTTATCAGGGCCCACACTTTTTCTGGGATAGAAAAAAACAGGCGCCTTGCGGCGCCTGAAAAATCGGCAATGGTATTCGGTCAATACCGTGATCAAATTTAGCACCGTCACCACCTTTGTCGCAACCATTTAAACGCGCCAACCACCGGACAACGTTTGGGAGGTTTTCTTCAATCTCAAAATGACAGCGGTGTCATTTCGATAAAACCCGCACCTGCAGCAAATGACACCGCTGTCATACCCGCAATTTTAGGAGAGAGTTCATCTTGCAAAAAAAATCACAAATTTTCGCTCTTTTTACCGACAGGCTCCGGGACAACGAAATTGACGCAAAATGTAACCGATTACCGATACAAACAAAATTATGTGTAACCGTTTACACTCAAAAAACCGAAATAATTGAACTAATATAATGCCGATTACAGAAAAAAATTTGTTCTCGAGTCTTGATTTTCCCGCCGAGGCGTACCAGAATGAAACCACTGCATAACGGCACAGGCTTTTCCCGCCCGGAAAAGCGGACTCAAATAAGATAGACCGTTGCGATAGCCCTACAGGCAGTATCTGAAACGCTATCCCGAGACACTGTGCCAGCGCGGTATCGAGCAACCCACAATGACATTAACGGGTGCTCGGGCCTCGAATGAAAAAAGAGGTAAAGAGGCAAGAGGGAGACAGTGGAGAGAGGTGAGAGAGACCAAAACTCCAGTGGTTCGGAGCCCCGAGTTTTATCGGTCAAGCTTTAAAACCACCTCGGTTATCAAGGCATACGGCATTGTTACAGCCACATAAAGCCGCGAAACCGGGCGATTATCAACCAGGCCAAAGCCCACCAGTGGTACGCCACTGGTGGGTTAGGCTGTGCCCGGCCCCCGCGCGGGCCGCCACCACTTCGGTTGCCCTCCGCTACAATCGTCAATGCAACGATCGTCCGGCGCTGCAATAACGCCGACAATGTGTCATCTTTTAGAACAACCAGAGCCTACCGGCTCCTAATAAGAGAGACCCAGAAAGGTGAAGATTATGCTGAAATACCGACAGCTCCCCGGCACCGCGCTGATTGCGGTCGCCGCCCTGACAGGCTGCAGTGAAAAGCCCGCCCCTTCCGAATCGCAACCGGCCACCACCGAGAGCAGCGCCCATTCAAGCACCGAGGCGATGCCTCTGGCCCGCATTGAATTGTCCAACGCGCTCAGTCGTGCACTGAACGATGAGCCGGTTTACGTCAGCTTTTATGACCTGGGTCTCGATCGCCAGGCGGCACTGAATGCTCAGCTGGGCACCCTCCTGAACGGTTCGCCCATCCCGGCCCAACTGATCGACCGCGACGGTGACGGCGAGAAGGACGGGGTATTCACATTGGTGGACCTCGGCTCGGAAGCCCACGCCGAATTGATCATCAAACGGAACCTGGCCAGCCAGTCACCCGAAGCCGCCAAGCGCACCCAGGCGGAAATCTCCCGGAAAACCGGCGGTGAATGGCAGCCCCATTCCGAAGAAAATCGCGAAGAACAATACGAGTACGTCGGCGGGGAATTCGAAAACGTCCAGCAGCTGACCCCACCCGAAGAGCACTCCGATCACTCCTACTTCATTCGCTATGAAGGCCCCGGTATTGAGTCCGATCTGGTGGGCTACCGGATGTACCTGGACTGGCGCAACGGTTTTGACATTTTTGGCAAGAAAACCACCGATATGGTTCTGCAAGACGTCGGCCAGGATGGCTTCGGCTCCTACCACGAGATGGCGGACTGGGGCATGGATATCCTGAAGGTGGGCGACTCACTCGGTGCCGGCGGCTATGGCTATTGGGACGGTGAGAAAGTGGTACGGGTCTCTGAGGTAGACGGCTGGGATGCCCGCATTCTGGAGAACGGGGACCTCTATTCTTCCTTCAGCATTCAATACAACGACTGGCAGGTCGCCGACAAGACTCTGGACCTGACCGCGCAGCTTTCCATGATCGCCGGCAGCCGTTTGGTGCATGTCGATCTGGAGTTGAGCGAGCCGCTCGACAATATCGCCGCCGGTCTGGTCAAACACCCGGGTACCGAGCTGATCAAGGGCGAGGTCGACATCACGGGCAAGGCGTACACCTACGTCGCCAGTTGGGGCCAGCAAACCCTGAATGATGACAACCTGGGTATGGCCCTGTTGTTCCGTCGTTCTGACCTGGAAACCCAAACCGAAGACGAACACAATTATGTGTCCGTGCTCGATGCTGCGGGGGAAGATGTGGACTACTACTTCCTGGCCGCGTGGGAAGGCGAAGCCAATGGCATCAAAACCCGAGAGGATTTTGTCGCTTACCTTGAGGAGCAGGCAGAGCGCCTGACCATGCCCCCCCGAGAGCGCACTTTCTTCGCCCACAGTCAGGCACAGAAACACCCGCCGGCCGACGCGGACGCGGCGTTGAGCTGGAGTCAGCGCCTGGCCGAGTCCGAGCTGGAACGCAAAACCCTCCGCTATCACGTCGACGGCTGGGACACCAACCGCGAGCGGCCGCCCAAGTTCGAATACGACATCATCGGCCTGCTGCCGCTCGCCTACGATGAGCTCAGTAAAGTCACCGATGAGCCCCGCTACGCCGAGGTGAAGGCCAAAACCACCGGTACCTTCATCGGGCAAGACGGCGAGATTGCCCGCTATAAAACCAGTAACTACAACATCGACAACATCAAACCCGGCGACGTTGTCCTGCGTCTGTGGAAAGAAACCGGTGAGGAGCGCTACAAGCTCGCCGCCCAACAGCTGCGTCTGCACCTGAAGGACCACCCGCGCACCAGCGGAGGCGCCTTCTGGCACAAAGAGCGCTACCCTTGGCAGCTGTGGCTTGACGGCGTTTACATGGGCATGCCGTTTCTCGCCCAATACGCCCTGTTGTTTGAAGAAGGCGAACAACAGCACCATAGCTGGGAGGAAGTGGTCAAGGAATTCCAGATTTCCCGTGAACAACTCCGCGACCCGGAAACCGGCCTCTACTACCACGCCTGGGATGAGAAAAAGCAGCAGGGCTGGGCCGATGAGGAGACAGGCCTATCAGAGCACTTCTGGGGCCGCGGTTTCGGCTGGCTGACCATGGCCATCGTCGATGTGCTCGACTATATCCCCGAAGAGGAAACCGAGCTGCGCCAGCCGCTGATCGATATGATCAACGAGATCGCTGCCGACCTGAAAACGTACCAGGACCCGGCCACCGGCACCTGGTGGCAGATCATGGATCAACCGGATGCGCCGGGTAACTACCGCGAATCCAGCGCATCCTCCATGTTTACTTACTTTTACGCCAAAGCGCTGAACAACGGCTATCTGGATGACTCCTACCGATCAGTGGCTCAAAAGGCCTATGATGGCCTGATCCAGGAGTTCATGATTGTTCACACTGACAATAAGGTAAGTTTGACCAATATCTGCTTGGTCGCCGGCCTAGGCTTTGGCCGAGACGGCAGCTACGAGTACTATATGAGCGAGCCGGTGTATCGTAATGATCCCAAGGGCACGGGGCCGTTCATCCTGGCCGGCATAGAGATGCACAAACTGCTCAAAGGCGAATGAGGTAATCCATGAAACAGATTGAAGAACGCTTTGCCGTTCATATCGACGACTACAAACACTACGACACCGAAAAGTTGCGCAAGCACTTCCTGATCGAAAAGATCTTCGAAGACGACAAGCTCAACCTGGTGTACACCCACTATGATCGCATGATGGTCGGTGGCGCCAAGCCGGTCAAAAACACCTTGACCCTGGAGCCCGTCGACCAACAAAAAGCCGAGCACTTTCTCGATCGGCGCGAACTGGGCGCTATCAATATCGGTGGCGACGGTGTCATTACCGTCGATGGAACCGACTACGAGCTGGAAACCAAGAGTGCGCTTTATATCGGCCGCGGTGCCAAAGCCGTCAGCTTTCGCAGCGTTGACGCCGGCAATCCGGCGAAGTTCTACCTGAACTCGGCCCCGGCCCACCACGCCTACCCCACCAAAAAGGTCGGCATGGGCGATGCCAACGTGCTGGAGCTGGGTTCTTCGGAAACCTGCAATGAGCGCCGGGTGAACCAGTTGCTGATCAACGGCATCATCGAGACCTGCCAGCTGCAGATGGGCATGACCGAGCTGCAACCCGGCAGTATCTGGAATACCATGCCGGTGCACACCCATACCCGGCGGATGGAAGCCTACTTCTATTTTAACGTGCCGGAAGACCAGGCCGTTTGCCACTTCATGGGCCCGAAAGACGATACCCGCCACCTGTGGATTCACAACGAACAGGCGGTACTGTCTCCACCCTGGTCTATGCATTCGGGCGTGGGTACCGCAAACTATACGTTTATCTGGGGCATGGCCGGTGAAAACCTCGACTACACCGACATGGACTTCCACCAGCCACACGAATTGAAGTAAGGAGCGAGCAAGATGACACACCCGCTATTTGACCTGACTGGAAAAGTCGCCCTGATCACCGGCGCAACGCACGGCATCGGCATGGCTATGGCCAAGGGCCTGGGCAGTGCCGGCGCCACCATCGTGATCAACGGTCACTCCTCTCAGGAGAAAATCGACAAGGCCGTGGCGGAGTACGAAGCGGAAGGTTACAAGGCATTTGGCTACAAGTTCGACGTCACCAAAGAAGACCAGGTAATCGACGCGGTCGAGAAAATCGAGAAAGAAGTGGGACCGATCGATATCCTGGTGAACAACGCCGGCATCATCAAGCGCGTCCCCATGCTGGAAATGCCCGTTGAGGAGTTCCAGCAGGTCATCGACACCAACCTCGTTGGCGTGTTCACCATGACCCGTCCGGTCGCCAGGAAAATGGTCGAGCGCAAGCAGGGCAAGATCATCAACATCTGCTCCATGATGAGCGAACTGGGCCGTGACTCGGTCGGCGCCTACGCGGCTTCCAAAGGTGGTCTGAAGATGCTGACCCAGAACATGGCCACCGAGTGGGCCCGTCACAATGTTCAGGTCAACGGTATTGGCCCCGGCTACTTTGCCACCAGCCAGACCGCGCCCATTCGCGTGGAAGGCAACCCGCTCAACGAATTTATCATCAGCCGGACCCCGGCAGGAAAATGGGGCGACCCAGACGACCTGCAGGGCGCTGCAATCTTCCTGTCCTCCAAGGCCAGCAACTTTGTCACCGGCCAAGTGGTCTATGTCGACGGCGGCATTCTCGCCACCATCGGCAAGCCCGCGAACGAGTAACCCCTTTCAGCAGTCCCTTTCTGCGGCTAGTTGGCGACACCTCGGTGTCGCCTTTTTTATGCCTGAAGGTTCAATCAGCCGCCCTAAAGCACCAACGGCCAACCCAGAATCAGCACGACCAGCGTGGTCACCCCCACCACGACGTTCATGGGCGCGCCGACTTTCAGGAAATCGGTAAAGCGGTAGCCGCCAGGACCGTACACCATCAGGTTGGTCTGGTAGCCCAGTGGCGTTGCGAAGCTGGCCGAGGCCGCGATCATCACAGCGAAAATGAATGGCTCGGGATTGAGGCTGGCCTTCTCGGTGATCTCCAGCACCACCGGCAGCATAATAATCGCTGCTGCGTTGTTGGTGACACACTCGGTCAACAGCGAAACGGTCACGTAGACCATCACCAGAATCAGCCAGGGGTGGCCACCGCTGAGATCCACCGCCATCTGCCCCAGTAACAGGGCCACGCCGGTTTTATCCAGCGCGGCGCCAATTGAGAAAGAAGCCGCGATGGTGAGCAGCACAGTCGGGTCCAGGCTCTTTTGCGCCTGGGGGGCCGAGCAGCACCCGCTGGCGATCATGACAGCCGCACCGACCAGAGCCGCTTCCAACATCGGCAACACACCCAAAGCGGCCGTGAGCACCACCGCCGCCAAAATGCCCCAGGCCAGGTAGGCGCGCTGGTGCCGGGGTGCTTCGGTTTGGAGGTCGTTGATCAGCAAAAAGTCTTTGTTGTATTGCTGACGACTGACAAAGGCAGGCCGCGCCTCCAGCAACAGGGTGTCACCCGGTTTGAGCTTGATCGTGCCGAGGCTGCCCGGTACCCGTTCACCGTTGCGGGCCACCGCCAACACCACCGCCCCGTAGCGCTCGCGGAACTGGGAATCCCGAATGGTCTGGTTGATACAGTTGCTGTGGGGTGAAATCACCGCTTCGACCAGGCGTCGCTCGCTGTGCTCGCGCCCCAGCGTCGGTTCACCGTTCGTGGAAGGGACAATGCCCTTGATGCGCAGCAGATCGGAAATGGCTTCGGTATCGCCGGCAAAAATCAATCGGTCCCCGGCCTGCAAGGGTTCCTCGGAGCCGACCGCGGGCACGATGGCACCGGCGCGTTCGATTTCCACCAGATAGATGCGCTTGAGGTTACGCAGCCCCGCTTCGACCACGGTCTTTCCGACCAATGGCCCGTCGCGCGCGACCGCCACTTCCAGAGTGAATTCACGCAGGTTGCCGAACAGTGCCTTCTCCCGACGGTCCGGCAGCCAACGCGGAAAAAACACCAGAATGAACACCAGGCCCACCACCGCCACGGGCAGAGCCACCGCCGTGATGGAAAACAGGGAGAAGCCTTCATCCCCAGTCATGGACTGGTACAGGCCGTTGACTACCAGGTTGGTACTCGTACCGACCAGGGTCAGGGTGCCACCGAGAATGGCGGCGTAGCTGAGGGGGATCATCAGCTTGGAGGCGGGCACATCAATCCGCTTGGCCCAGGCTCGCACGGCGGGAATCATGGTTGCCACTACCGGTGTATTGTTGAGAAAGCCACTGAACAGGGCCACCGGCAACGCCACCCGCATCTGCGCCCGGCGCACACTGCCGGGCTGGCCCAACAGGTGATGGACCACCAACTCGATGCCGCCGGAGGAATGGATACCGGTTGCCACCACAAACATGGCCGCCACGGTAATCAGGCCGCTGTTACTGAACCCCGCGAGCGCTTCCTCGGCCGTCAGCACGCCCGTCACCATCAGTAAAATCATCACCGCCGTCATGACCAGGTGCGGTCCGATGCGGGTAAAAATCAGCGTGCCCAGCGCCCCAAGGGTCAGCAGCAGGGACAGCAAGCCTTGCCATTCCATACAGTCTCGTCCAGTGTAGTTATAAAACCCCGCGAGCATAACCAAACGCCCTGCTCAGAGAAAATAGTTATTGGCTCTAGGGTTATAACAAGGGAGTATATGCTCATCCGAAGCGCCCGCGGCGGCGTACTCGCTACAGACTTTTTCGTTCCGGAAACCTGTTATGGCTGCACTGTCCCGCACCACCCTGCCTTTAATGCTGTTACTGCTGCTCACGGCCCAGGCCGCCTTCGGAGCGAAGCTTACTGTGACGGCGAAAAGCGCGAACCAAGAGGCAGACCTCATCCTCTACCTCTACGAGGATGCGGACCAGTTCGGAAGCCTGGGCACCCCCAGCCTTCGGTTCGATGTTCTTACCGCCGAGCCCATGGTGATGGATGTGCCGGCGGGCGACTATGCCATCCTCCTGTTTCAGGACGACAACGGCAACGGCGAGCTGGACCGGAATTTTATCGGCATCCCACGAGAGCCGATCGCCCTGTCCAACGGCTACCGACCCAAGGGCCCGCCCAGCTTTCAGCGGGCCCAGATCCGCCTGAGCGAGAACGAGCCCCAGGAACAGACGATGGAGTTGTACCGCCCCCTCGGCCCTTCGGGCCAGTTGGGAGTCGGCATCGGGATGGTCGGACAGAGCTCCCCCTACCGGGACAGCAACGCCCAGCCAGTGCAGCCGATTCCGGCGATTTTCTACATAGGGGAGCGCTTGCAATGGACGGGACCCAGGGTGCGCTACACCCTGACAGGCAGCACTGACTGGCGGCTGGCGCTTCAGGGAGACCTGCGCCTGGGTGCCTATGAAGACGCCGACAGTTCATATCTGGCGGACATGGGTGACCGGGACACTACATTTATGCTGGGGCTCGCCGTCATCGGCGACCTGCCCGGCAACTTCCGACTGTCGGGCAGCGTCAGTCAGGACCTGTTTGATCGTTCTGGCGGGCAAGTGGCCAGCCTGTCGCTCAGCCGTGGCTTCCAGTGGGGCAACGCTCGACTGTCACCCTCCGTGGGCATCAACTGGTTGAGCGATGACTTGGCCGACTACGAGTTCGGAGTGCCGGCCAGTGCCGCCACCAAATGGCGCCCATCTTACTCTCCCGGGTCGGCCCTGAACCCGGAGCTGGGGCTGTCGGTGTTCTATGAAATCACCACGGGCTGGCAGCTGATCGGGAATATCGGTGTCGAACAGCTGGATACCAGCCTGACCGACAGTCCGCTGGTGGATGAAAAGCGGCTGGTCAAAGGCTTCCTTGCCCTGGGTTATACTTTCTAAAATAGGAACGAGCGCTCAGCAGAATCAGAGCTTAGTGATCGTGCTCTTCGTGCGTCCCCTCAAATCCGGTCCAGGCCAGTTTGGCGGGCACGGCTTCAAGCGTCAGGGCTGTGGTGACCGCCGCCGACTCCAGGTCGACCTCCAAAACCGTCAGGGCAACCGGGTCCGTGACGTAGACTAAGTGACTGGCATGGGACACAGCCATGGCCACGCGCAGGTCCTCCGACAGGCCGCTCAAGTCCGAGGCAACGACCTCAATGGGCGCCAGCGCCGTCCACTCCTCCTCGACTTCCAACCGCGTCAACCCGCCCTGACCATCGAGCACCAGGAAGTGTTCGCCCTCAGCATCAAACGCGTAGGCGACAGCCTCGCGCCCGTCTTCGGTCCAACTCAACGCCTCAATGGTCCCCGCTTCCGGGTCAATCAGGAAAAGCTCGCCAGAGGCAACGCCCACCAGCTCATGAGCACCAGCCGTCGCGTACAGCGAACCGATACGACCGGACAAGCCTTCGGGGTTGGCAATTTTCTCCGCGACAAACTCACCACTTTCTTCGTGAATCACCAACACTCCATCACCGCAACCAAACGCCACGCCGTGGTCCCATCCGGCACTGCCGTGCAGCGCTGGACATTCCATCTCGAAGGTGTGTTCCAGCTCGTACTCACCGTCGTGAAGGTGGTAAAACACCACCTGGTCCGGCAGGGTGGTCGAGGTATCCTGAGGGTCGCGCACGGTGAGGAACAGATGCTCCCCCAGAGTCCGAGCGGCGCCATGCTGGTGAGTGGTCAGTTCGATCCGGACGCCGGCCGCACCATTGGCCAGGTTCGCGTTTGAAACAACACCCACTTGAGCGACCTCAGCGGTATCGGCGTTGCCATCGTAGAAAATCACTGCTTCATCGCTGCCCAGCGTAAAGTGGGTCGGGCGAGGCCCCGACATCTCGAAGTCACTGAACGACGGTGCGGCGATGGTGTAATCAAAGTGATCGCCGTGCGCTTCGCGAATGAAGCCCGCATCGATGGCGTTCACCTGGTTACCGTCCCGTTGAAGCACCAGCGCAAAACGATGGTTGGCGCTGGCGTATACGGCGGAGACGGCACTTTCCATCGGGTAATGGGCCAGCTCTTCCCCATCATCCAGGTCGTAGACCATGACTTCCGGTTCATCGTGAGACGAAATGACCAGGCGACCCTTGCTGCTGGGCGCATCACCGTGAGAGTGTTCATCGTCATCGTGGTCGTCATGATTCTCTACCGGCTCGCGCTCGACGATGTTGGTGCTGCTGCCGCCACAGGCGGAGAGTGCTAATAAGGCACTCACACAAAAGGCGTAAGCGATATAGCGTGAAGTGGTAAACATGCTCGTTATCCTTGTTCAGGTTATTCAATAAAACAAAAGGTCGGGATCAGAATTGCGAGCGCACCCCCACCGCGAAAGAACGGGCCGGTAAGGGGGCTTGGTCCTTAATGAAAGAGGTGTGCGGACGCGCTTCCTCGTCGGTGAGGTTGCGCCCCTGCACATAGAAGGTCAGGGTCTGTCGGCTCAGCGTCCAGTCATACCCCAGCTCGGCATCCACCAGGGTGTAGCCGGGGGTGACGGTTTCCAGCTCGGCAACCCGGTCCTGTTCAAAATAGCGTTGTCCGCCCACGGAGGCACGCCAACCGTCTCGCTCATAGTTGAGTTCCAGGCCTACCCGCAAAGGGGGAATACGGGGAAGGGGGGTATCGCCCTCAAGTTCGGCGCGAGTGTAGTCACTGGTCAGAACCATTTGCCAGGGAGCGGACAGCTGCCAGCTGAGCTGCCCCTCGAGACCATAGAAGGTGGCATCCTGAGCGGTGTAGTAATACACCGGTAGCCCCTCTGACTCCTCCTCGGCATGATCGTGCTCGTGGTCATGATCACTCTCCGCCTCCAGACCGGTGGCGGCCAGGTAGTAGTAATCGTCCATCTGGTTGTAGAAGGCATTCAGGGTAAAGCCGAAATCCCCGTTAAACTTGCGCAGCGAGATATCCAGATTGTTGGAGGTTTCCAGCTCGACCTCAGCGGGACTCACTTCAACATGAAAATGGCCATCACTCTCAGAGTGAAGCTCGTATAGCGCCCCCACTTCATAGCTACTGGTACCAATGTGCGGCCCAAAAGAATAGAGCTCGGCGGAAGACGGCGCGCGCTGCGCCCGGGAGATCGATACGCCCAGGTTGTAGCCCGGAGTAAAGTCCCACACCGCGCCGGCGGACACGCTGAACGGCTCAAAGGTCTGCGCCACCGAATAAACGGCCAATAACGATTCATCGTCCTCCATGGGCAGGGTCAACCGATCCGCCTCGACGTCCACGTGCTCCATTCGGGCACCGAGTTGCAACAGCACCGGGCCGAAGTGCCGCTCTTCCATCCAGGCCAGCGCCAGACTCTCAGTGACCGAAGGCGGCGTGAACGCCTCCGCCCCCACCGCTTCGAAGTCCTGATGCTTGTACTGAAAGCTCCAGGCTCCACGCCCATCCGCTAAGGGCTGATGGAAAAGCTCCGCCCGAACCTCATAGCTCTCATTGGCAAACGTGGTCAGGGCCTCACCGTTCTCAACCTCCGCATGGTGATAGTCGGTATACCCCAGGCGGGTATTCAGGGCACTGAACCAGTCGTGATCAAAGCTCAACTCACTGTGAACCTGCACCCGATCCTGTTCCAGGTCGGCATAGACATCGAGCGCCTCTTCCCCATGGCTGTGGCCCGGAATGCCGTAGGTGCGTTCGAGCCGTCCCACTGAAAGGCCCACAAAGCCATTGTCGAGCAAGTAACTGGCTCCCAGGTTCGCGCCTTTGGCCCGGTAGGCCGAGTTGTCCAGGCGGCTTTCGTCATGAGCCTCCTCTTCATTAACCTCATCGGCGTGCTCATGATCGTCATGCGCTTCGGCCGGGACGGGAATGCGGTAGTCGTTGGATTCACGCCAGAAGCCATCGATGTGCCCGGCCCATTGGCCGGTACCGCCAGTGACGCTGCCACTGACCAGATCCTCATCCGCCACATCGTTGTGCTTCACATGCCACTGGCCGGTGGGCACCGTGTCCTGGGGCACGCGCCCATCGACGATGTTGACTACACCGCCGATGGCGCCACTGCCATAAAAGAGGGTGGAGGGACCGCGCAATACTTCAATATGTTCTGCGGTGGATGCCTCGGTGGTGACCAGGTGATCCGGTCCCACCCGCGAGGCGTCTCCGGCATCCAGCCCGTTCTGGGTAATCAGCACCCGCGGCCCGCTCAGGCCCCGAATGATCGGGCTGCTCGCCACTGGACCGAAGTAGTTGGTGTGGACCCCCACTTCTTTGGACAGGGTTTCTCCCAGAGTGGAGGACTGTCGACGAGCAAGAGCCTCGCCGTCCAGTACAGACACCGGCTGGGCCGACTCCAGTGTGGAGGCGTGCCACGGCAAGGCCACGACTTCAATGACCTCCAGCTTGGCCGGGTTGGGATGGTCCGCCTCTTCGGCCTGCGCCCCCACAGACAGAGCACTGATGCCCAGTGTTCCAAGCCCACATAACGATCGCCACAATATTCTGCGCACAACTACCTCCAGGTGCATTGAGTCACTTTTGTTATGGTATAACATAACTAATAGAAATCAAAGCCTACGCTTCTACTTCAGTTTCGTCATCCGACACACAGACCTATACGCACAACATTGGAGCATTTTGAAGTGCAGGTGACTTTGACGTCATCAGCCACTCAGCCGAACCCCTGAAATTGCTCTCAATTCCCCGCAAACACCCCACTTTTGCGCACCAGAGTGACTCACACCTGCCCCAACCAAGCACGCTTGTTGCTCAACGCATCGCCCACCCCATCTTCAACGATCATTAAAACTTCTTTAAAAACAAGGTGTTAAAAAATTAAAAAGCTTGGCACAGGGGTTGCAACCCAAGTGGAGTATCGCTGCCAGGATTTAGAGAGCGTCAAACTGGCTGAGCACAAAAGAGGAACACCGAGTGGCGAAAATTGTGCCCCATTTTGATTCAAACGGTTCGCGGCACAGCCCGGCGCTTCGAAACATACATCGCCCCCTCAGGCACCGCACAACCCAGGATGATGTCTTATGAGCTTGAACAAACTGAACCCGCTGGATTTCTCCCAGCCTTCGATTCGCATACTGCACCTGACGTGGTTTGCGTTCTTTCTCTCCTTTGTGGTGTGGTTCAGTCACGCCCCGCTGAAGCCTCTGATCGTGGAAACGCTCAGCATGAGCAACGCTCAATGGAAGGCGCTTCTGATCCTTAACGTGGCTCTGACCATCCCGGCCCGCATCGTGATCGGCATTCTCGTGGACAAGTTCGGGCCCCGGCAGGTGTTCTGCGGTCTGCTCTGCACCTCGGGTGTGCTCTGTCTGATATTCGCCTCGGCCCAAACGTTCGAGCAGTTGGCGCTGACCCGTTTCCTTCTCGGCTTCGTGGGTGCAGGCTTTGTTATCGGCATTCGCATGGTGGGAGAGTGGTTCCCGGCCCGCCAGGTGGGGCTGGCGGAAGGCATCTATGGCGGCTGGGGGAATTTCGGTTCCGCGGCCGCCGCCTTCATTCTGCCAACCCTCGCGGTCGCCGCGTTCGGCAGTTTCGGGGGCTGGCGCGCGGCCATCGCCTCCACCGGTCTCATCGCGATTGTTTACGGTCTGTTTTATTACTGGCGCGCCCGCAACACCCCCAAAGGCTCCACCTACTTCAAACCGAAGAAGTCCGGCGGCATGGAAGTGTCCAGTAAAAAGGATTTCTATCTGTACATTGCCATGAACATTCCCATGTACGCGATTCTGGCCGTCTTGGCCTGGCGCCTGGGGCCTTCCAACATCAGCCTGCTGAGCCAGAACCTGGTCTATCTGATGTGGGTGATTCTACTGGCGCTGTTTGCTTTCCAGTTCAGCCAGATCTATCGCGTAAATAAAGACATGCTGAAAGACGGCGTACCCGAGCACGACAAGTACGACTTCAAACAGGTGGCGGTATTAAACTGGGCTTACTTCGTGACCTTTGGCTCGGAGCTGGCAGTGGTCTCCATGTTGCCCGCGTTTTTCCTGGAAACCTTCACCAGCCTGAGCCTGGCCGAGGCGGGTATGCTCGGCGGCGCTTTTGCCTTTATGAATCTGGTGGCCCGCCCGGGCGGTGGCTGGATCAGCGACAATTTCGGCCGGCGGCGCAGCATGTCGATTTTTATCGGTGGCCTTGCGGTGGGTTACTTTGTTCTCTCACAGGTAGATGCGGCCTGGCCGGTGTGGCTGGCGGTCATTGCTGTGATGTGTTGTTCTTTCTTCGTACAGGCGGGCGAAGGAGCGGTGTTTGCGATGGTGCCGTTGATCAAGCGCCGGATGACGGGTCAGATTGCTGGGATGACGGGCGCTTATGGTAACGTGGGTGCAGTGACGTATTTGACGGCGTACAGTTTTATTGATGCGAGTACGTTTTTCATGATCATCGCGGGCTCGGCGGTGGCAACGTTCTTCCTGGTTCAGTTGTTGGTGGAACCGCGTGGTCATATGAGCGAGATGATGGCGGACGGGAGTTTGCAGAAGATTGAGTTGACCTGATTGTTTAACGCAGTCGGATAGTACGGTCCGGTGTGGGATGAACTGTTCCCGGACACGCCGTAAACCCATCCCTGGGGGCTCGAATCGCGGGTCCCCCGCTCCACGGTCCGGGAACAGTGCATCCCACACCGGCCCTCAATGACAAGATTCAACCTGCGTAGGGTTGGTAAGCGAAGCGCCACCTACCATTTTGATTTACAACCCAATCACAAAGTCCGTGGTGGTTGCGGAAGGTTGATTTGGTAGGTGGCGCTTCGCTTACCTACCCTACATCCACATCAGTTGCGGTTTTGCACTGAGGGACAAGATGGTCTATCCCCTCTAAAAAGCACCGACTAAAAGAACTCTAAATGGACCACCTGAAATCCAAACTCAGCATCGACTTTGCCCAGCGTAGTGACGCCGGAGAAAAAGCCGAAAATCAGGACACCCTCGGTGCCCGGCTGCCCGACGACCCCCTGTTGACCAACAAAGGCATCGCCATGGCCGTGGCCGATGGTGTCAGCAGTAGCGAAGCCGCGCGGGAGGCAAGCCAGACCGCCATCACCGGGTTCCTCACCGACTACTACGCCACCCCAGACACCTGGAGCACCCGCAAATCCGCCCAGCGGGTGCTGCAATCGCTCAACCGAAGCCTCTGGGGGTTGAGCCGCAACAGCGTCTACGACGAAGGCCTGCTTACCACGTTCAGTGCCCTCATCCTCAAAGGCAACAACGCCTACCTCTTTCACGTTGGCGATACCCGTATTTATCTCTGGCGCGATGGCCAACTCGAACAATTGACGCGGGACCACTGCCAGCGCCTCAACAAACACGACACCTACCTCAGCCGGGCGCTGGGGGCGGACGTCAGCGTTGATGTGGACTTTCACACCCTGGAGGCGCACGTCGGTGACGTATTTATTCTGACCAGCGATGGGATACACGACCATATCAATGCCGACGCCTTTCGGGTGCTGATCAAGACCCATTGCGAGAATCCGCAGCATCTGGTCGACAAAGCCTTCAGGGCCGCATTGGAAAACGGCAGTGACGACAACCTGAGCATCCAGGTGGCCAAGGTCCGCCAACTCGGTAGCGCCAGTCAGGACGACGCCATGCAGGTGTTGGCCCACCTTCCCTTCCCGCCGCTACTGGAGGTGGGACAGACGCTCGATGGTTTGCGGGTGGAAAAACACCTGCACGAGTCCAACCGCAGTCAGGTCTACCTGGTGCGGGACCCCGAGGAGCGAGCGTTGATTATGAAAACGCCCTCAGTGCTCTACAACGATGACCCGGCGTATATCGAACGGTTTGTCATGGAAGCCTGGATCGGTGCGCGCATTCAGAGTCCGCAGGTGGCGCGCGTGGTCCAACCCCCGCAAACGCGATCGTGTCTGTACTACCTGACGGAGTATATTCCCGGCCCGACCCTGGGGCAGATGATGGCCGAACGGGGGCCACTGAATATTTCCGATGCGGTGGAAATTACCGGGCAGCTGCTGCGCGGCATTCGCGCCTTGCACCGAAAGGAAACCCTGCACCAGGATTTGAAGCCGGACAATATCGTGCTCAGCTCAAACGGTCCGGTGATCGTCGATTTCGGTTCCTGCTGGGTGGCCAGTGTGGAAGAGCTTGAAGCACCTTTCGCTCGCGACCGGATTCTGGGCACGCTGGACTACTCCGCTCCTGAATACCGTTTTGGCGGTGAGACCGGGCCCCATTCCGATCAGTTTTCTCTGGCAGTGCTACTGTACGAAATGCTTACCGGCCACAAGCCTTATGGCGCGGCCTATGGCAAAGCGATGGACTGGCGGGAGTTTCAGAAACTGAAGTACATACCAGCCAGTCAGCACAATCCGTTGGTACCCTATTGGCTCGATAGAGCACTGCGGAAAGCTTTAAGTCTGCAACCACAGCAGCGCTATGCCGCGTTGTCAGAATGGTGGCAGGATTTGCAGCGGCCCAACCCGCGGTGGCAGCAGAACGCTTCCATGCCTTTGATAAAACGCAAGCCGGAATGGGTTTGGCCCACCGTCGCTTTCGTTGGATGGGCGTTCGCTGCCGTGTTGGCATTGAAGTTGTGGGGTAACTGAGTACGTAGGGTAGGTCGGTCCGACGCTTCGAAGCGAAGCGCCACCTACCAAATAAGGCAGGCCCGAGATACCACCCCAGACATTATTGGTGGGTGGCGGCTACCGCCTTACCCACCCTACGACTCCATTAGGAAAATTGGCCCTGAGGTTCCCCGGGGGAGCTACCGGGCGAGACGATATCACCCTAAGGTTCATGCTTAATGCCACCCTCCTCAACGCACTCAGCGTTTAGGGGATAGCCGCAACACCGCCACATCATGAGCCGGAATGCTCAACGTCAATGGCTTATCGGTATCACCACTTCCCTTTTTCCACAAACGGCGCCAGGTAAAGCTGTCGTGATTAAAATCAATGCTGTGGCCGAACTGATCGTCCTTCACCTCGTAATGGTGCTGCCACTCATGGGTGTACTTCAGGGTGTCGTCGCCACGGTTCAGAAACAGAAACGCCCATCCGCCGTTTTCCAGGGGTTTGACGAATATCATCAAATCGCCAGCGTGCAAATACTTCATGCCCGGTACGCCCAACGGATCCTGGTTCAGGGCAATGATCTCTTTGTTGGTGAGAATTTCCCGAGTGGTCTCTGACATGCTGCGCAGGTCGTTCCCGGCAATCAGCGGCGAATTGACGATGGCCCACAGGGAGAAGTGCGAACGGTCTTCCGCCGGGGTCATACCGTTACCCACTTCCATCATGTCGAAATCATTCCAGTGACCGGGGCCGGCGTACTGGCGGACGCGAATCTCATCGCGCATATCCAGAATTTTCAGAACGCCCCAGGAGGACCAGGAACCCCAGTTCAGCTCACAATCCCAGCACGGATAAATGTCCCCACTGATACGCCAGGAATGACCGACGTCCTGCGCCCAGTTCCAGGGCTGGTTGTCACCCCACTCGCAGATGCTGAACAGAATTGGGCGGCCGGCTTCATGAAGGGCATCGCGCATGGTGGTGTAGGCGCCGATGGGGTTGATGTTTTCGGTATCGCACCAGTCGTATTTCAGGTAGTCGATGCCCCACTCGGCGTAGGTTTTCGCATCCTGATATTCGTGGCCGCGGCTTCCCGGGTAACCGGCGCAGGTGGTATCGCCCGCATCCGAGTATATTCCCAGCTTCAGACCTTTGGAGTGAACGTAATCGGCCAGGGCTTTCATGCCGGAGGGAAAGCGCTCTTCGTTCACCTGGATGTTGCCATCAGCGTCGCGCTCGCCGTGCCAGCAATCATCGATGTTGATGTATTCGTAGCCGACCTCCTTCATACCGGATTCAACCATGGCATCCGCCATATCCTTGATCATGTCTTCATCGACGTTACAGGCGAATGTGTTCCAACTGTTCCAGCCCATGGCCGGTGTATCCGCCAGGCCGTCGAATTTTTGCGCACCTGCGATTGACGACACCAGCCACAGCATCGCACCTGCCATTAATACCAACGGGGATTGTTTCATCGAGTCTTCACCTTTGTCGTTCTTTATAGGATCTATCTTATAAGTTAATTCATTCTTAAAAAAACCGCCGAGCCATGCCCGGCGGTTTTCACACACGCTTATGAATGTCGTTACGGGCTGCCCAACGCCTGCATTTTTTTGGCATGGGCACGAATCACTTCCAGCGTGGATTCGTCGGCGTCAAACACCGAGTTCAAGCCCTGGGCTTCCTGTGGCGGATCGCCGGTGAAGTCATCGCCTTCGGCCCACATGAAGTCGCTCTGCCCGGCGCGACCGGCACCACCCCAGGTCCAGAAATTGGTACCCGCGATGGCATCGCCTGCGGCCGCCCGCTCGTAAATCAGGTCAAACACCGCCTTGTAGATGTCATCGCGATAAGCGGTGGGGGTACCCGGCTCGAAGCGCCCCTCATCACGCTCGGCGCCAAACTCCGACAGGACAATGGGCTTACCCATTTCATTGGCTACCTCGACGTGGGCGTTGATGTAGTCGTAGGCTTTTTCCATCGCGCTTTCATAGGTGGCTTCCGGGTTCTGGATGTCAAACCAGCCCCAGTTTTTCAGCCACATATGAAACGTCAGGTAATCCACGTAGGGGCTTTGGTGTGCTTCGCGGTACAGCTCAATGTCTTGCAACGCTCCCATGGCGCCCTCGTTGCCGGTGCTCACCAGCTGCTTGGGAGCCAGGGAGTCAATGTATTTCGCGGTCTCGTGAATCCACTTTTTGAAGTGCTCGAAGTAGGGACGGCCATCGGCGTCGCTACCCGGGCGCGGTTCGTTCGCCAGTTGCCAGGACATGACCGTCGGGTCTTCGTTGTAACGCCGGCCGTTAATCGTGTTGGTACGGGTCACGATGGTCCTGATGACGTCGCGGTACCACTCTTGCGCCTCCGGCATGCGGTAGAAGCGCGCGGAATTCTGCATGAAAGCGTTCCACTGCCCGGTTTTGTCCGGATCCATCACCGGCTCACCAGTGAGCCAGGCCACGTACTGGGACATGCCACCGGACCACTGCCAGAAGTTGTTCATATAGAGCACAGCTTTCATATCCCGTTTGGCCATTTCCGCCAGCAGGAAGTCCAGGCCTTTGAGCAGGTTGTCGTTGTACTCACCCGGCGCCTCAACCATAGCGGGCTGAACGGCGCGCATCAGCTCACTGCTTTCCGAGGCGGCCAGCACCCGAAGGTTGGTGATGCCATTGGCCTTGAGATTATCCAGCTCCCGCACCAGACGGTCGCGATCGCCCTCCGGCCCCGGCGAACCCAGGTAGGCGCCGTACCAGAAGTTGGTGCCGACGAAGTAGTAGCGCTCGCCATCCAGAACGAAATGGCGACCATCCACTTGCACAAAGCCGCTTTGCGTCGAGGTTTCAGCGACCGGGGTTTCACCGCAGGCGGTCAATACCAGCGCCACCAGCAAGGGCAACATGAGTTTCCGATAGAACGTTGTTTTTTTAACCACCATAACCGACCTTCAGATTATTGTTAAAAGGGTTTTTCTATTGCTTTCTAGTCGTCCAGCAGGCGAATCATTTCCAGCATCGCCCGCCCGTTGTGGTAGGGCCCTTTCCAGGGTCCCAGCTTATAGGGCGGTGCGTGGGACTGATCATCCAGCGTGGACAGCCACAGCCATTCGCCACTCTCGCCCGCCATCTGGTACCTCTGAATGAAACGCCAGAGCCGTTCGGCGGCCAAAAAGAAACGGTCCTCTCCGCAGAGGCTATAAGCCTTGTAATAGCCCACCATGGCTTCGGCCTGTACCCACCAGACCCGCTCTCGATTGACCCGGTGGGTGTCAAATTCGTAGCCGTCGTACATTTCCCCGTGCTCACCCATCGCCTCTTTCAGGCAGACATCGGCAATCGCGAGAATAGAGGGGCGCAACCGTTCGGTGACGCTGTTGTCCCCCAAAGACTCCACCGCTTTGGCCAGCAACCAACTGCACTCAATGTCATGCCCATAGGTAAACCCTGGAGAGTGATCCTTCCAGTCGTGGTCCATGAACATACGCAGGTGAAAGTTGCCTTTGTTGATAATGTGCCGGTCGAAGCAATCGATCGCGTAACGCAGGGCATCGGCCACTCTCTCGGACCGGTCTACCTGATACAGGGTGGTGTACGCTTCCAGTACATGCAGGTGGGTATTCATGGTCTTGGGGAAGTTGAGGTCTTTGGTACTCAGACGAACATCATCCATGGCCTGCCATTCGCGAGTAAACGCCTCGAGGTAGCCGCCCTTTTCCCGGTCCACGGTGTATCGCTCCAGCAACACAAATGCGTTTTGCGCTTCGGTGAGCGCACGGGGCTCTTCGGTCAACTGGTAGTAAGCCAGCAACGCGTAGATGGCAAATGCCTGGGCGTAGACCTGCTTTTTGGTATCCTTGGGACGGCCGTCAGCATCGAGCATCCAGTAGACGCCGCCGTGCCGCTCATCCAGGAAGTGTTCCAGGAGGTAGCGATAGCTTCGCTCAGCCGCCTCCCGGTAACGGGGGTCATTCACCGTCCGGGCAAGCTCGCAGAAAAACCAGAGTATCCGGGTATTGAGCACAATGCCTTTGTCAGCCTCCGGCACCGGGGTATTGTCCACCCCTACCTCGCCGAAAAAGCCACCGCGCACATCGTCCCGACCATGCTCAAGCCACCAGTCCGCGATGCCCACCAGTTCAGCATGAAACTCCCGAGACAGCATTTTCTGCTGCTCATCATACGCCAGTTCGTCCACGGCCATTACTTCATTCCTTCCAGTACCTTGAGGTTCGCGGCAATCAGCTGGTTGCGGGTGGCGACCGAAGCGGCTGAGCGCAGACCGTCCTCGGGGGTGTTCACCACATAGTCCACCAGCCTGTCCACGGTGGACGTGGCGACGTGCATGCGGGTGTCCGAGGAGGCGTAATAGATAAACACCTCGTTGTTGTCATTGACGATCCAACCGTTGGCAAAGGTCACGTTGGAGACATCGCCCACGCGCTCTTCACCCTTGGGCGCAATAAAGTGCCCCGCCGGACGGTGCGTGACCACCCAGGGCCGCTCCAGCTCGGTCATGAACATGTACAGCACATAGCGCAAACCGGCGGCGGTATTGCGCACCCCGTGAGCGAGGTGCAGCCAGCCCCGGTCGGTTTTGATGGGCACCGGCCCCTGGCCGTTCTTCACTTCTTTGATCGTGTGATAGGCCTTACCGTCGACAATCACTTCTTCTTTGATTTCGGCGTTTTCCATGGACTCGCTCAACCCCCAGCCGATGCCGCCGCCTTTACCCACGCTGATAAAGCCGTCCTGCGGTCGGGTGTAAAGGGCGTACTTGCCGTTGACAAACTCGGGGTGCAAAACCACGTTGCGCTGCTGACCGGAATAGGTCACCAGATCCGGCAGCCGCTCCCAGGAAACCAGGTCTTTGGTACGAGCGATCCCGCACTGAGCCTCGGCTGCCGACAGGTCATTGGGCTGGCTTTCGTCTTTGCGTTCGGTGCAGAACAGGCCGTAAATATAACCGTCTTCGTGCTGGGTCAAACGCATGTCGTAGACGTTGGTGTCGGGGCGATCGGTTTCCGGCAGCGTGATGGGGTAATCCCAGAAGCGGAAGTTATCCACGCCGTTGGGACTCTCGGCAATGGCAAAGAAGGATTTGCGATCGTCACCTTCGACCCGAACCGCCAAAAGGTATTTGCCATCCCGGTACAGCGCGCCGGCATTGAAGGTGGCATTCACCCCCAGGCGCTCCATCAAGTGCGGGTTGGTGTCCGGGTTGAGGTCGTAACGCCAGAAGACAGGGGCGTGCTCGGCGGTCAGAATCGGATTCTGCCACCGCTGGTAGACGCCGTTGCCGCCAGCGGCCGGACTGTTCTTACGGGTAATGAGGGCTTCGTGGTCGCGCAACAGCGACTGAACGTCGTCGTTAAAGTCACTCATGAAACATCAAATCCTGACTGAGGTCGGCTCATCGCAACACGCCGACTTTTATTAGACACATGGGGCCGGAGGCCAAAACACCAAGCCCCGAAACCGGCCCCTTTTTGTACGCCGTCCCCGGGCGGCCCTCGGCCAGACGGGTAATACAGCGATGGGCAATAAAGCCTTTTCCACAATGTAATCGGTTACAGCTCAATATGCAACCCATTTGGCCTCAAGGCCGAATACCGCAGCACTTGGGTGAGCGCGCCGCCCTGGCGCGCTCACCCACGCATTAATGCTTGGAAACGATACTCTGTTCCGCTTCCCGCACCAGTTCGGCGGGCATATCGTCCGGGTACTCCTCCAACTTGCACCACCAGTTGCGCCACAGGAACACACTGGTGAGCGCGATAACCCCCATGGCGACCGCGAATTCCTGCCAGTGCTGAATCACCATAAAGATCGGCGCGGCCACCAGACCGGTCTGCCAGATAATCCCGACCACGACATTCGTGGCGTCTCGCAGAAAGTGCGGGTTGGCCTTGACGTCCGGATAGTCCGCCTGCACGGCTTCGCGCACCGGCCCCCAGAAGCCCCAGGGGCGAACTTTCACATAGAACCGCTTGAGCACCTCCATGTCATCCGGCTCCGTCAACAGGGACCCGGCGATGCAGACCACCAGACAGGCCGCGAGCATGAAGGGGAAAGCGTAGAGCGGATCGAGATCGGTCACCATCGGCAGTCCAAGAGCAATGAGCAGCCCCACCACCATGCCAAAGAAATAGCCATAGCCGTTGAAGCGCCACCAATACCACTTGAGCACGTTGGAGGCAGCATAAGCCCCGTAGAGACCGCTGACGATCCACTGGATAATGTCGTGCAATGTCGGGATAAACAGGCCAATACCCACCCCGATCACGACAAAGGCGACGGAGACGATATAGCTGAGATAAACGTACCGTTTGGGGTCCGCATCGTCGTTGATATAACGCTTGTAGATATCATTGACGACATAAGCCGGCGCCGCATTGGTGGTCGCCGCAAAAGTGGACATGAAGGCGGCCAGCAGGCCGGCAATCAGCAAACCGAGCAGCCCGGTAGGCACGTAATGTTTCATGGCCATGGGCAGGATCTGCTCGAAATCCACCGCATCACCCATGGCGCGCAGGTCATCCATAAAGAACGTCAGCGCCAGCGCCGTCAGACCGGTAATCAACATGTAACGGGGAAACAGCATCACCACATTCACAAACCAACTGACCTTGGCGGCTTCGGTGGGCGACTGTGCCGAAAGAATCCGCTGCATATCGTAGTTGGGCGCCGGGCCGGCCATGCTGACCAGAATGCCCTTGAGCAACATCAGCATGAAGAAAATGCCGAACATGTCGTAGCCATCGGCATCGATTCGGGCATTGGCGGCATCCAGGGTACCGCTCCAGTCCATATCCAGGGTCCACTTGAGGCCCACATCCGTCCAGCCGTTGGGAATGACCGCCTGAAGCACCTCGGGCGAAACCTGTTGCATGGCAATAATGCCCACCGCCACGCAGGCAATGGTCATGATGAAGAACTGCAGCACCTCGGTGAACACCACGCTGAACATGCCGCCCTTCACCACATACACCGTGGTAATGGCAGTAATGATCAGACCGTAGAACACTTCATTCCAATAGGGCTCGGCGTGCAGTTGCCAGGGCAGGAAGACAGCGGCAAATTTGCCGATACCGATAAAGCCGTAGGCGAGAAAACTCATCACCCCGACCAGGGCGAAGAACACCACACTCAGGTGCGACAGACGGGCGCCCATACCGTCGCCAAAGCGGAAGTTGATCCACTCCGCGCCGGTCATCACCCCAGAGCGGCGCAGCCAGATCGACAAAAACACCATCAGGAAAATCTGGTTGAACACCGGCCAGAGCCAGGGGATATAAATACTGGTCAGCCCGTAAATGAACAACAGGGACACCAACCACATGGTGCCGCTGATATCGAACTGGCCCGAGGCGTTGGAAATACCCAGAAAATACCAGCGCAGCTTGTTGCCGCCCAGAAAGTAGCTGCGGATGTTGCCGGAGGCACGGCGCGACACCCAGAGCCCGACACCGAGCGTGGCCAGCCCGTAAATGAAAATAACCACGAGGTCGAGGGTGGCAAGTTGAAACTGCATAAGGTCAATCCCGTTATTATGGTACGTCTTCTCTACGGTGTCGGGCGCCGGCGGACCAAGGTGGCCCGGCCGCGCGCTCAAACAGGCGACAAATGTAACCGGTTCCATAGCGCATTGCAAGCGCCTTTTTCTCTACCAAAGCGCGGCCCTTGGCGCGTGTCAACGCATCTCACTGTACATTTTCCAACCCGCCCATTATGCTAGCCCCGCTCTCAACCGGGGTGGCCTTGATCCAGCAGAAGCCCTCTCTCTGCGGCCTGTCAGGCAATACCACACAACAACACGGCAATCGGCACAGGCACGGATTCCACTCCCCCCTATAACAAAACCAATGAGGTGTTCAGTGACGGAACCGACTCAACACAAACTTTCCCTGCTGGAAAAAAGTGGCTACGCCATGGGCGATGCGGCCGCCAACCTGGTCTGGCGGGGTGCACTGGCCTACCTGGCCATTTTCTATACCGACACCCTGGGCATTTCCGCGGCGGCGGCCGCTTTGCTCCTGCTGGTGGTGCGCCTCTCCGACGGGATGACCGACATCATCATGGGCATGGTGGCAGACCGCACCACGTCAAAGCACGGCCGTTTCCGGCCCTGGATCCTCTGGTCCGCGCCGGTGCTGGGGCTGTTTATGATCCTGGCTTTTACCGCGCCGGATGTAAGCCCCGGGATGAAGCTGGTCTGGGCCTACTTTACTTATATCGGCCTGACCCTGGCCTATACCGTCAATAACGTTCCCTACTCAGCCCTGATGGGGGTCATGACCCCGAGCCATAACGAGCGTAGCGTGCTGTCCGGCTACCGCTTTGCCGGCGCCTTTCTCGGCGGCGCTCTGGTCATGGGGTTCACCCCGCAGCTGGTGGAACTGCTCGGCCAGGGCAATGACGCCAAAGGCTATCAGTACACCATGTATATTTTTGCCGCTCTGCTGGTGGCCCTGTGCCTGGTGACGTTTTTCACCACCCGCGAGCGGGTCGAGTCCGTTGCCAATACCGCCTCCCTGCGCAAGGAGCTGACCGACCTCAGCCTGAATCTGCCACTGATTATCGTGCCCCTGTTGGCCATCTCGGTGTTCTTTTACAGCCTGACGCAGGACAAGAATGCGGTTTACCAACTGAACAGCCTGTATACCGGCATAGCGTGCGCTCTGGCGCTCTTCCTCACCGGCTATTTTGTTCGCATGCTGGTACGCAAGCCCGAAAGCGAGACCACCCCTTCGCAGCGGGATCTGATTGATCTGATCACCAATATGCCCTGGCTGATGATTCTGGGGCTGGGCTTTCTGACCATGCTGTTCAACGGCATCAAGTATGGCGTCATTGCCTACTATTTCACGCACTATGTGGGCGATGCCACGCTCTCGGGCTGGTACTTTATCGTGCTGCTGCTGGTCTCTATTGTCGCGGCCCTGACCGCCGGCTACTTGGGCCGACTTCTGGGCAAGAAGACGCTCTTTATCATCTCGCTGGCCGTCAGCGGTGCCTTGACCTGCACCATCGCCCTGATTCCACCGGGAGAGGTACTCTGGGTTTTCATCATTGGGGGGTCCGCCGAGTTCTTCGCCGCCTTTATGCCGGTACTGGTCTTCAGCATGCTGGGGGACGCGGCGGACTACTCCGAGTGGAAGCACAACCGTCGCGCCACCGGCCTGTTCTACTCTGCGGGAACCTTTATCCAGAAAACCGGTGGCGGTTTCGCCGGGGCAGTGGTGCTGATTGTACTGAGCGCCTACGGCTACGTCGGTACCGACCCGAGCACCATCCCGCAGGCCACCGAGGGTATGATCTCACTCATGAGCTGGATCCCGTCGATCTTCGCCTTCCTGTCGATTCTGTTACTGGTGGTGTACCCGCTCAACGCCGAACGCATGAATCAGATAGAATACGACTTGCGTCAGCGTCGCCGCGAAGCCGGTCTCGCCGACTCATAAGAGTCTCTCCTCCGGTGCCCGCCTGGACGCCGGAGGAGATCGCATTGGCGCCAGTCGGCGTTTGTTGTAACTTGTGCCATAATCCAGGTCTGTCCACCAAAGAGTTGCCACTATGTCCAGTATTCGCGATGTCGCGCGTGAGGCCGGCGTTTCCGTTGCCACCGTTTCCCGCGCTCTCAGCAACCCGGAGAAGGTCTCGGACGAGAGCATGAGCAAGGTTCACCGGGCGATTGAAAAAGTCGGCTACCGGCCCAACATGCTCGCCCGCAACTTCCGCTCGGCCCGTTCCTACGCCATCGTGGTCTTGGTGCCCGACATCGCCAACCCGTTCTACTCTCTGGTGATCCGCGCCATTGAAGACCGGGCCCAGCAAAAGGGCTATGCGGTACTTCTGGGTGACACCCGGGGCACGCCCGAGCGGGAGCTGGAATACATCCGGCGCGTGGAGACTCGACTGGCGGACGGCCTGCTGCAGCTGCGCCCTCACTCGGAAAAGGCCCACAATGTGATTCCGCCGGACATCGCCTCGGTGAATGCCTGCGGCTGCGAATACACGACCGGCCCCTCCGTGCGTATCGACAACCGCGGCGCCGCCAAGACCATGGTGGATTATCTGATTTCGCTCGGGCACCGGCGCATCGGGGTGATTTCCGGCCTGAAAGACAACCCGCACGCGATTGATCGAATGAAAGGCTACAAGGAAAGCCTGGCGGCCCACGGTATTCCGTTCGAGCCGGAGTTGGTCGCCGAGGGGGATTTCACCATGTGGTCCGGGCTGAACAGCGCCTTCCAGTTCTGTCACATGAAAAACCGGCCCACAGCCATTTTTTCAATGAATGATGAGATGGCCATTGGCGCCATTCAGACGCTGAAATCCCAGGGTATTCGGGTCCCGGAAGATATTTCGGTAACCGGCTTTGACGACATCGCCTACGCCAAGTACTGCGATCCCAGCCTGACCACCATGTCCCAGCCCGCCGAAGAAATGGGCAAGATGGCCATGGACATGCTTCTGAAAATCATCGAAGGGGAGCCATTGACGCAAACCGAGTGCGTGCTACCCACCGAGTTTATTATTCGCAAAAGTACCGCGCCAGCACCCAACACGGCCGACGCCGGTAGCACCAAGAAAACCAGCCCCACCGCCTGAACCCACGCGCCCCCTTTGTCTAGCGGGCGCGGGCGTAATCCGACACTTCGGCCGCCAGCACCACCAAATGGTAAAGTGTGCTCGCCGGCGCTTTATCCATGGTGACTTCGTCATTCGCCCCACGCTGATCCACATGGGCTCCCGGGGTAGCGGCGGTCAGATAGTAGGTAAACAGATCATCGATGGCCTTCACGGCCCGGGCCTCGGCTTCCGGGTCGCCCTCACGGGCGCGCACCAGGCTACCCTTGATCAGCTCGGTCAACCCCCAGGAGCGCCGGGTTTGCTTGAGGGGGGTGCCATCCAGTAGCACCTCATCGAGCACCAGACCGGAAGGCACCAGGCCGATCTCCAGCCCTTTGCGATACAGCGCCTCGGTATACACCGCCACCGGGTGGCCGGTCAGACGGTGGTACCAGTCCAGCAGCCACACCCATTCGAACATATGCCCGGGCTCCACCGGTGCCTGCTCGGGGGTGTGCTTCAGTTGCCAATCCTCCTCGAAGAACTCGAACAGAACCGCCCGCTCGGGATCAAAGAAGCGGGTCTGAAACAGGGCAAAAATTTCCCCGGCGCGGGCCAGCCAGCGAGCCTCACCACTGGCCTCGTACAGAGCCATCATGGCCTCAAACAGGTGCATGTGGGGGTTCTGTCGGCGCCAGGGATACTCATAGTCCCCCTCAATCCAGCCGCCGTGCACGGAACCGAAGCGCTGATCCAGGTGGGCGATCAGACGCTCGGCCCCCTCCAGATAAGCCGCATCACCGAAAGCACGGTAGCACCAGGCGTAAGCCAGCAGAAAGAAAGCGTGATCGTACAGATCCTGCTTGTCATCAATGATGTCGAAGTCCGGGCTCATGAGGTGAGTAAAGCCACCTCCGGCACTGGGATGGGCGGTACGATCGTGCACGAAGCGCATCAACTGGCGGGCCATGGCCTCGCCATCGCACCAGCTGCGATAATGCGAAAACGCAAGAGAGAATGCCTGGCGGGCCTGCACCCGAACCCGGATGTTAGACGCCAGATCAATACCGCCATCGGCATTCAGGGCCTCATAATGTCCGCCATGCTGGGGGCTCAGCCCCAGCCGCTGCCACAGAGGCAGGGCGTCTTGCGTGATCCAGCGTTCCAGCCGCTCGGCGGCGTCCTTGATGGTGTCGGTCATATCCAGTCGTTCCAACATTCTGCGTGTTTAAGGTATCAGCGTCTTATGATCGGCCTGGCGGGAGCGACAGTGTAACCGCGAGCCGAATCGAAGGGTACCCGAGCGCTCGCTCGGAGATCGCAATAAAATGCCCCGACTGCGGAGCAGCCGGGGCCAAAGGGTACAACAGCTTGGGTAAAAGCTCTCCGTTTACAACCGTCCATCCTGACGGCGTTCACAGCAGAGTTGGTTTAGACGATATGTAACCGGTTATTCGTTAAGTCAACCGCATTCCGTCCAAACCAGGGAAGTATTGTGCGCAATTTTGTAACCGGTTTCAACAATTTTTGTTCGATTTTTTGATACGGTCGCGGGTTTTCGGTGGGCCAGAAAAGAAAAAACCGGGCTGCAAAAACAGCCCGGCAAAACATGGAGAGAACAAAAGATACAACCAAAACAACGTCTACCAAGACACACAGCTCTGTCTGGAGGTCGCACAGGGTAGATGCAACCAGGATGAGGCCCAGAAAGGGGATGGACACTCACCACACCACGGACATTGCTTATGGTATTAATGAGTATAAGATGGCCGCCGCGATATTGTCAAGGTGACAATAAAAGATTTTGGTATCAATTCACGCCACGCTTATACCCATTTCAAACGGCACAAAACCGCTCAGCAAGCCACTTTTCGACAGCCAGCTCGTATCAGTGCAGCCGCTGATCGCCCAGCAGCGTCTCCACATCAGCAGCCGTAAACACGTAGTGCTGATTGCAGAACTGACAGTCGATGTCGATCTTGCCCCCCTGCTCTTCCAGCAACAGCTCCACCTCGTCTCGGCCCAGAGAAAACAGGGCATTGGCGCTGCGTTCACGCGAGCAACTGCATTTGAACCGGAGCTTACCCGGCTCGAACAACCGCAGTTGGTACTCGTTGAACAGCCGGTACAACAGGTCGGCGTGGGGCAGGTCGAGCAGCTCCTCCGGGGTGACCGTGCTGGCCAGCGTACCCAGGGTTTCCCAGTGCTCGCGGTTTTCGTCGGGGTCGGCATGTTTCTGGGTCGGCAGTGCCTGGAGCATCAGCCCGGTGCAGGCCTTTTCCCCGGTGGCAAACCACAAGCGGGTTTTCAACTGCTCCGACTGAAGAAAGTAGTGCTCAAGACAGTGCGCCAGGCTATCACTGTCCATCGGCACCACGCCCTGATAGCGCTCTCCCCGCTCCGGTTCAATGGTAATGGCCATGATGCCCTTGCCCAGCAGCTCCCCCACGCCGCGGCCCTGAGGCCGATCGCTGGGATCTGCCAGGCGGATGATGCCGCGCAAATCACGGTGGTGATTACACTCGGCCATCACCATGCTGACCGGACCGTCGCCCTGGGCCTGCAGGCTGATCATACCGTTGAACTTGAGGGTGCTTGGAGAGCAGCGCCGCGGCCGTCAGGCATTCGCCCAACAGCTCACGCACACCGGCGGGATAGGGGTTGTTGTTCATGACTTCCCGGTAGCTGTCACCGAGGGAGACGACTTCCCCCCGAATGTCACATTCATCGAACAGGAAGCGGTGCAATAAATCGTTGTCAGGCATGGGGTCTCGCTGCTGTCTAGGGGTCCAATTGCTGGCGCTGGAAGCGGTGGATCTGGCGCCGCTCCTTTTTGTTGGGACGATGGTCGCTGATGATCTGACCCGCCAGGCCGCCCGCTTTACGCTGCGCAGCCCGCTCCTCGCGCTTGGCGATGCTCTCGGGGGTTTCCTCGTACAGCAGCTGAGCCTCCGGCGCGCCTCGGCGTTTGTCAGACAGCGCTTTCACAAGGACGACCTTATCGTCATAGCCCTGGCGGATGGTGAGGGTCAAACCCGTGGTCAGGTCTTTGCTGGGCTTCACTCGTTGACCATCGCACTGAACCTTACCGCCCTCAACCGCCTGCTTGGCAAGGTTGCGGGTTTTGAAAAACCGTGCGGCCCAGAGCCATTTGTCGATACGGACTTTCTCCAATGCGTCACTCATAGCGCTGTCGATCGCTCGGGCGGTGTGATTTCGTCAAAATGGTGAATGGCCGGGTACTCTTCGATCATTCGCTCCGCCTGGCTGTCGGGCTGGTGGATGCACAGCAGGTGGCGAATGCCGTAGTCCCGGGCTGCCTCCAGCACGCGGGGCGTATCGTCCACAAACAGCGTGCGTTCCGGGTCAAAGGGCTCCCGTTCGTTCAGGCGCTCCCAGAAACGCCGGGACTCTTTCGGCTCGCTCAGTTCATGGGACGAAATGATACCATCGAGCCACCGATCAATGGCGGTTTCTTCGAGCTTGAGCGAGATACTCAGGGGGTGCGCATTGGTGACCAGCAGCCGGCGCTTGCCGTGAGCCTGCAAGCGGGTGAGAAAGGTTTCCACGTGGGGGCGAATCTGGATCTTGTGGCGGATTTCCTCTTTCAGCGCGCGGATATCTACCGAGAGCGCCCGGGACCAGTGCTCCAGGCAATACCATTCGAGTGAGCCCTGCTTCGCCTCAATCTGGCCCAGCAGCGCCTTGCGCGCCGCCGCCTGATCCAGTGAGTGAATTTCGGCGTAGCGCCTGGGGAGGTGCGTCAGCCAGAAATAGGTGTCGAAATGGAGGTCCAACAAGGTACCATCCATATCCAGCAGCACGGTGTCGATCGCTTGCCAGTTGATCATTGCCGGGAACAGCCTTTACAGCGGAGTTTGATGTCCAGTATGCCGAGAAAACCCGAGATATTAAAGCGTCACACCGTGGCCCGCAGCCGCCTGTTTCGCGCCGACGAGCTTCTTCTGCGCTTCAGCAACGGGGAGGAGCGGGTCTACGAGAAACTGTGCGCCGGCGGTCCCGGCGCGGTGTTGATGGTGCCGATCATGGACGACGGCAAGGTCGTCATGATCCGCGAGTACGCTGCCGGCATTCACGATTACCACCTGGCGCTGCCCAAGGGCGCCGTGGACAAGGGCGAGGAGCCACTGGAGGCCGCCAACCGCGAGCTGAAAGAGGAGATCGGCTATGGCGCGCGCGAGCTGCACTTTCTCAAACGCATGCATCTGTCCCCCGCCTACATGGAGCACGGCATCAATGTCATCCTGGCCCGGGGGCTCTACCCCGAGCGCCTGGAAGGCGACGAGCCGGAGCCCATTGAAGTGGTACCCATGGCCTTCGACGACCTGTTGTCGCTGGTGGGCATGGAGGAAGTCTGCGAGGGGCGCAGTATCGCCGCCCTTTTCTACGCCAAGGCATGGCTCGAGAAGAACGGCTGAACCCGCCCGCTTTTTGTGGCAGGAAATGCCTTATAACCGCCCCCGTTGAGCCATGTGCCAAACCTCGTTTTTGGGAACGAAAAGGTCTATCGGAACACAGAACATTGAGCCGGGATTGGGCTATGCTAGAGCCACATGGAACAGACAAGGAGACACCCCATGACCCGACCCAATCACGCTTTCAGTGCCAACCTGAAGGGAACCGAGCAACTGCGGGAAAAACTGGTGGGAGAAATCACCCGGTTCGAGCGTCAACTGGACGCTTTGAAGATCAGTGACGAACCGGTAGATTTCAGCATGATGCAGACTTACAAAGAATTGATTCACTCCCGTCGGGAGATGCTGGGACACCTCCCCCCGGCTTTCTGACGTTGATAGTCCCCCGTCCAATTGGGGCGCGCACCTTCGGGTACGCGCCCTTTTCTTTGTTCGGGCGCCCGAAGCCTGCCCTGCCCCCGGACACGGAAAGTCGCTATACTGCCTTTCTTAAAAAGACAACAAGGAGTCCATCATGCTTTTGAGCAACCTCGAAATCGTCCCGGGCCGCAGAGTCAAAGACCACCTGGGGCTGGTCCAGGGAAGCACCGTGCGCGCCAAACACGTGGGGCGCGATATTGCCGCCTCGTTCAAGAACGTCTTTGGCGGAGAGCTGAGAGGCTATACCGAGCTGCTCAACGACTCCCGCCAGGAAGCCATCAAACGCATGGCCGAGCAGGCGGAAGCCATCGGCGCCAACGCCGTGCTCAATATCCGGTTCTCCACCAGCTCGCTGACCCAGGGAGCGGCCGAACTGTTTGTCTATGGCAGTGCCGTTATCCTGGAGGATTAAATCGTGGGCAGCCTGCTAACCCTACAGTTCCTTTTTCCGCTGCTGCTCGCGATCCTTCTGCTGGTCACCGGCTACATTTCCGGACGCTACCTTGAGCGCAAACACTACGAGCACATCATTGCCGAAGAAACCCGGCCGGGCCAGGTCATGGTCTTTCCCTTGCGCCTGCCCCCTCCGAGCCTCAGTCCGCCGGAGACCGCTTTGGTCATGGGCTCGGTGGTGATTTCCGTCGACTACTTCAAACGCTTTATCGCCACTTTGCGCATGCTGGTGGGCGGCCGGTTGAATAGCTACGAATCCCTGCTGGACCGGGCCCGACGGGAAGCCCTGCTGCGCATGCGGGCCGAAGCGGAGGCCATGGGCGCCAAAGAGGTGTTCAACGTGAAGTACGAAACGGCGGTCATCTCCGGGCGCAGCGCCCAGAGCCAGGTGGGCTCGGTGGAAGTGCTCGCCTATGGTACGGCCCTTATCGGGAAGGATTGATGGGGTATCAGAACCGCCAACCTCCCGAGGGCATCAACTACGTCAGCAACGGCTGGCAGAAAGATTTCGTCCTGTTGGTGGTGGGCTTCTTCGCCGGCCTCGCACTGCTTATCTGGCTGGCGATGCTCGCCCTGGGTTGGTCGGCCCGCTGGATTCCCTTCAGCTGGGAGCAGGCGTTGAGCCGCCCGCTTCAGCAAACCGTCGAACCCGATCAACGGCTACGCTACCTTCAAGGCCTTGCCGATGATCTCGCCCGGGCCGGCAATCTCAAAAAGCCGATGACCATCACCGTCCACCATCAGGATAGCGACGTGGTCAATGCCTACGCCAGCCTCGGTGGCCACGTGTTTATTCTGGAAGGGTTGCTGGACGAGGTGAAAACCGAACAGGGCCTGGCGTTCGTGCTGGCGCACGAAATCGCCCACGTACACCACCGCCATCCGCTGAAAGCGACAATCCGGCAACTGGGCTTCGGGGTCATGATGGGATTGGTGTTTGGCAACACCGACATTGCCCAGCTCGCCGGAGCCGGGGGCCAGATCGCGATGCTCAACTACTCCCGCGACCTGGAGCGCGAAGCGGACGCCTGGGCCCTGGCGGCGCTGCAGAAGCACTACGGACACGTGGATGGGGCCGACGCCCTCTTCCAGTGGCTGGCGGAAGAAAAAGCGGACGAGGCCCCGCCGCAATGGCTGTCCAGCCACCCGGACGTCCAGGCCCGTATTGAGCGCCTGCGTGACATCAGCCGCGAGCAGGGGTACTCCTTGCAAGGCAAGGTGACGCCGCTGCCCGAGTGGGAGACCGCTTCCTCCGAGGCCGCCCCACCGACTGACCGTTAAGCTCTCAGACTTTTCATATCGATCACAAAGCGGTATTTGACATCGCCTTTCTTCATACGCTGATAGGCGGTGTTGATGTCCTGAATATCGATCATTTCCACATCACAGGTAATGTCGTGCTCGGCACAGAAATCCAGCACTTCCTGGGTTTCCGGCATGCCGCCGATCAACGAGCCCGCCAACACGCGGCGGCGCATGACCAGCCCCCCGGCCTGCAGGGCCGGCTCCACCGGGTCGAGCAGCCCCACAATAATGTGCACCCCATCGAAGGTCAGGCAGTTGATGTAGGGGTTCAGGTCGTGCTGCACCGGCACCGTGTCCAACAGAAAGTTGAAGGTCTCGGCGGCGGCTTCCATCTGTTTGTCATCAGTGGAGACAATCACGTGGTCCGCGCCCTGTTTTTTGGCTTCGGCCACTTTCGACTCAGAGCGGGTGAAAATGGTCACTTCCGCCCCCAACGCCTTGGCGAACTTCACCCCCATATGCCCGAGGCCACCCATACCGATCACACCGACCTTGTCACCGGGCTTGACGCCGTAGTGCTTGAGCGGGGAGTAGGTGGTAATCCCCGCGCAAAGCAGCGGCGAAGCGCTCGCGGGGTCGAGCTTGGCGGGCACCTTCACCACAAAGCGGTCACTGACCACAATATGGTCCGAGTAGCCACCAAAAGTAATGCTGTGATCGTGGCGATCCTCACCGTTATAGGTGGCCACAAACCCCTCTTTACACATCTGCTCCAGACCGGACTCGCACGCCGGGCAGCCACGGCAGGAATCCACCATACAGCCGACGCCGACCAGGTCCCCCACTTTGTGAGCACTCACTTTTTCACCTACGGCGGTAACGCGGCCGATGATTTCGTGGCCGGGCACCACGGGGAATTCGGTCATCCCCCAGTCGTTTTCAGCGAAGTGAATATCCGTGTGGCAGACGCCACAGTAGTCGATGTCAATCGCGACATCGTCCGGGCGAAGCGCGCGGCGCTCAATGTCGTAAGGGGCCAAAGGGCTTTTTTCGGATTGAGCGGCATAGGCGTTCACGGTTGCCATAGCGTTTCCTCCTGAGTGAAATGAATGATCAGCTCTCTATTATGCGTCTGACAACACCATACTGGATCATTCAAAAATCGCTCGTCTTTGCCCGTTCCTCCTGGATTTTTGGGAGCCGATGAAGTCGTCACCCATGAAAAAAAACCGCCCGTTCGGAGGCCGAGCGGGCGGTTTCCACGACGCTCGGGGGCTAGCAGTCCAGGTTGTTACCCGGCGTCGCACCCAAGATCTGGATAAAATCGAGGTAGGTATTCACACGGCTTTGTACCTGTCCCGGATTGCCACCGTTGCACTCCAGAGATCCGTTGATGGTACGTATGGTCTCCCCAAAGCCCTGACCGTTGACCATGGAATCGTGCGCCGGGCGGTAGCCCGCCCCGCTTTGGGTCATCCAGAACCACAGCGCCGTGCGCCAGGCGGTGGTCGGGTTCTGAGATACTTGGTCAGGGTTTTCCCAGAGGTTGAGTCCCAACGCCTGTCCTGCCGCACAGTAGTTGTAATTCCAACTCAACTGAATCGGACCACGCCCGTGGTATTTCTTACCGGCGGCACAGACTCCGCAAGGTGTGGCCGTACCCGAACAATAAGTGCCCTGCGCAATTTCGTTGATGTAATACAACCCGCCGGTTTCATGGGAAAAGTTGGCCAGCGCAGCGGCGGCTTCACGTCTGCGTGTCGTCAAGTCTCCGGTAGTGGCGAATGCCGGGAAGGTCGCCGCCGCGTTCACCAACCCGGCATAGGTATAAAACGTATTGCGATTGGGAAACATCTGATTGAATTGCACTTCACTGACCACCGCCGCGAAGCCATTGCCGCCGGTGGATGAGGAAGAGCTGCTTCCGCCGCTGTTGGGGCAGGTGGCCGTCGGCTCCCAGAACCAGGTGCTGATGGTCGGGTCGTAACCGGGGTTATCGTGCTCAGCAAGGTAAAAGGAACCGCCATAGGCCACCACGTCCCCCGCATAGTAAGTCGCATTGGACGACCACTGGGGACAGGGGCCGTTGTTGTCTCCCGCGCTGGAAGACGAGGAGCTGCTGGAGCTCGAAGAACCACCGCCGCCGGAGCCGTTGCAGGCACCGAGACTGTTCCAGGCGTCGCCCCAGGCCCAGCCCTCGCCCGGCGCATAGGCCCCTCCCTGCGAACACCAACCACCCACGGTGCATTGATAGGCCGCGCCGTTATTCCTGACGATTGATCCGTTCGAGTACCCGGTACCGTTCACGAATGACGGTGTACTGGAGCAATCATAAGCCATCGCGTGGCCCGCCAAGAAAAGCAGCAGCGAGAACATCGATAATTTTGTCATATTCATTAATTTATCCCTTCTGTGTATGGGGTTGCGTTGACCGCGATACAGCAGCGGAGGACCTTAAACGCTAGGCCACATAGACAACGTTGTCAAACGCGCGTAGCAATTACCCGACTAGACGTTGGAAATTTGCCAACCGATCCGCATTCTCTGGTAATTACCGCAAGACCCAAGTGTCTATCGAACTGATAAACTGCACCATCTGCTCTGCCACGAAGCCGCTCACGGGAACACTATGCGCTTTAAAACAGAACGCGCGAAACGATGGTTTGAACGCCTGAACGGGTCAAAGCATATGCTGTGGCTTTTGGCACTTCTCTCCTTTCTGGAAACCATCATTCTCCCCGTTCCCATTGAGGTCATCCTGATACCTTTGATGGCTTTCAACCGAGAGCGCCTATGGCTGATCGCCACGGTCACTACTGCGGGGTGCGTGGTCGCGGCTATCGTGGGCTATGGGGTAGGCATGGTGTTGTACCAGTCCATAGGGACCTGGTTTATCGATACCATGGGAATGCAGAACGCCTATGAAGGCTTTCAGAGCTTCTTTGATCAGTACGGGTTCATCGCCATCCTTGCGCTTGGCATACTGCCTATCCCCTTTCAAGTGGCGATGATTACCGCGGGCCTTTCCGGCTACCCGATTTACTTGTTCGTCCTGGCCGCACTGATCGCTCGCGGCCTGCGGTACTACGGCCTGGCCTGGTTAGTGTATCAATTCGGCGCGCGCGCAGAAGTGCTTTGGAAACGCCATGCGCTTCTCGCCAGCCTTGGAGCGGCCTCCCTCCTCGCAGGGTTTGTTCTTCTGACCCAAACCCTGGCAAACCAGATCATGTAGCGGCTCTTCAGGCCTTCTTGTTTGAACTCCGTAAATGTGCGGTTGATGTGGACAGCACTGACCCAAGCGCATCGCTTAAAACATGCTGAATCAACAGCATCACGCCGGTAAAGCGATTGGAATTTGATAGCTACTTTTATTTTTATTCAGAAAAACCATGACTGTCTGATAACGGATAGAGCTTACGGGGCACCCACCAGAGGTAGGCCGCCATTCCAAATAGCTCCACCAGGGACTGAAACACGATGACCACCACGGCCAGTTCGAAGGACGGCGGCAAGGTAAGCGCCAGGGGCAGAACCACAAACGAGTTTCGAGAGCCCAGACTGAACGCCAGTACACGCCCCTGGGTGGATGGCAGCTGAAACAGTCGGGAGAGCACCCGGGAGAGCAGGCCGGCAATGACCAGGAAGGCGACGAAAATCAACAACAACTGCCAAAGCAGGCCAAGGGAGCCCAGCACCACGTTTACTTGGGTTGCCGCGATGGAGAAAACCACCACCGTCAACAAGGGGACCGGAAGCCAACCAAAAACCTTCAGAACCCGTTGTCGCGCGGGTTGCCGCTCAGCCCATTTCTCGGTCAAAAAGGCGGCGCACAGCGGCAAAACGATCAACCCCAGAAATGCGGCAATCAGCTCCCGCTGAATCACGCCGGTGGTAACCTCTGCGCCGAGAAACGCCCATAAATACACCGGCAACAAGATCAGTTGCAGCAACAGGCTTATCGGTGAGAAGGCAATGGCGTGAGGGGTATCACCGCCCCCCAGATGCGTAAAGGTCATAAACCAGTCGGTGCACGGGACCAGCAAAACCAGCAAAATACCCAACTGGATCGCGGACTGCTCCGGTCCCAACGTCATCAACCCCCAGACGATAAAGGGCAAGACCACAAAGTTGCCCACCACGGCGGCCGCCATAAATCGGGGCTTAGAGAACGCGTCCTTCAGGTGCGCCAACGGCACCTGGGTAAAGGTTGTGTACAACAACAAACCCAGCACCGGCCACAGAAAAGCCTCCAGCGCGTCTGCGCTTTGAGGAAAACCCGCGCCGAGCAGCAAACCGAGAATGATGGCGACCAGGTATATATAAACCTGATACTTTTCTAACGTCTCGCGCTTCAAGCCCTGCCCTCTTTAACTTCGATCTTTCGCACCTGGTCCACGAAATCCACAAGCCCGCCTCTAAGAGCGTCGGCTATTTCCCGATTCGCCAAAATCCCGTCTTTATCGAGACCACTGCTCAACAACGGAATGGACACACAGGCGCTTTCGACCAGTACGCCGGACATGGTGGTGAGCACCTCCTTTAACGATTCAAAGGCATGCGATGCTCTGGGGGAGGTATTGATCAGCATTATCGGTTTGCCCGGAAACTCCACACCGCTGACCAGCCAATCCAGCGCATTTTTCATGGGGCCGCTAATACCGTGGGCGTACTCGGGGCTGGCTATAATTAACCCAGAGGCCTTCACCAGTTGTGATTTTAGCGTTTCCAGCGGAGCGATATGCGAACCTTCCAGCTCCGGGTTAAACAAGGGAAGGTCCTTAATTTCCGCAACGACAATTTCAACGTGGTCTGGAGACAGCGCCTGCAGTGCCTCAATAGCCGCCCGATTGTAAGAGTGCTTTCGCAGGCTTCCCGACAGCGCCAGGAGGGTCAACCTCTCCAATGTTTTGTACTCCTACACTCATTCATTCTCGGTTCGACCCGCTTATGGCCGATGGGATCAGGCATCTATTGAAGCTTCCCATATGACGTATCAACGCTCACTTTGTAGCTGGATTCATTGCGCTCCATACTCATAACCTCAGCGTCGCCCACCTTCAACTCTACAGCCGCTGCACCGACATAATAAGGTTTACTGTCATCGATATCCTTGAGCGTGGTTACGAGGCTTATCTTTCCATCGTCTATTAGAACGGGATGGAACTTTATGACGTACAGTTCACGGACTTCAAACGTGTGCTCTTCTCCGAACGTCATCATAAGAGCATCGGTATAAGACACTCGCTCCTGTCCGTTATTTGACACTTCGTCGATAGTAAACTGAACAACGAGACCGTCTTCAGCGAAGCAGAGCGATGGGGAAACTACAAAAAAGAGTATATATATTAACTTTTTCAAAGCTCTATTCCTTCCAATGCCATTTGGAGCTTATGAGGGGACACGAGCCCCTGAAACGGGTTCAACCACCAACCGACCGTCATCGGTTTGCGCGACCACCACGATGGCGTCGCCGTGGTGGAGCGGCGTTCGGGCTTCCGCCGGCCAGCGCTTGTCGTCGACCAGGACATAGCCGTTTTTATCAAAATTCACCATGGCTTCGCCGCGCTTGCCGACCAGCGACTTTTCCCTGGGGCGAGCGGCAGCCAGACCTCGGCCGATCAGGAAAGTCGCCAGCATGATGGCGGCGCTGACACCCACGCTGACGGCGAGCACGGTATTGCGGTACTCATCCGTCGATGGCATATCAAACAGGTTTAAACTGCCCAACACAAAGGCGATGGCCCCACCGATACCGAGCACGCCCAGCCCCGCAACGAACAGCTCGGCGAACATCAACACCAACCCCAAAAACAACAGGATGAGAAAGCCCACATTGACCGGCAATGCCTGGGCGCCTATCAGCCCCAGAATCACGGCGATAGTGCCCAGAACGCCGGGAAAGGTCAGGCCGGGGCTGAGGAATTCGATGTAGATCGCAAGCATGCCCAGGGAAATCAGAAGATGGGCTATCTGCGGACTCGCAATCACGGCCAACAGACGGTCAATCAACCGGGGCTCGATCTCTACCAATGGGCGCTCGGCAAGACTCAAGGTCAGCGGTTTGCCGTGGAATTGAATCTCTATGCCATCGAGCGTCGCGAGCAACTCTGAAGCCTCTGGCACCACCCGATCAATCACGTTGGCTTCCAGGGCCTCGGCAGCGGTCACGCTCTCGGCGTCGGAGACAAAGCGCTCGGCCAGGTCGGCATTGCGCCCGCGGCTTTCAGCGATACTGCGCATAAAGGCGCGCGAGTCGTTCATGACCTTTTTGGCCATGGTGCCTTCAATGTCGCTGCCATCGCCCGCCACCGGCGACGAGGCGCCCACGGTGGTGCCCTCGTTCATCACTGCCACATGGGTGGACAGCAAAATGAACGCCCCCGCCGAGGTGGCGCCAGCGCCCGAAGGCCCGACATAGCCAATCACCGGCACTTCGGATTCCCCGATGGCGCTCACCATATCCCGCGTCGTACTGAGAAGCCCGCCGGGGGTGTCAATGCGCATTACCAGAGCCGCGGCGCCATTGAGCTCCGCCGTGTCAATGGCATGCTGCAACAGCCCGAGGGCGCTCGGGTTGATGGCGCCGTCGATAGCCACCTGGTAAACCGGCGCCTGCCCGCTGGCGCCCTGCCCCTGCACCAGGCCGGTCAACCCAGCCAGTAGCAATAGCAGACACGCCGTCAGGCGAACCGGGCGCCAGCGTGACCGGTTGCGGTTACTCCCGTGCGGTAGCGGCATGTGCGGAGCTTCCGCCGTCGATGTGCAAGTCCAGCGCTTTCAGCAACTGACTCATATTGGTCAGATCCGCCGGGAAGATGACCGAGGTATGGGCATCCGCCAGGTGACCAATATTGTCGATAAACTTCTCCGACATATTGAGCTTGATGGCTTCCTCCCCGCCCGGCTGCACGACGGCATTACCGATTTTCTCCAGAGAGCTGGCGGTGGCGATGGCCAGCGACAGTATTTCCGAAGCCCGGCCCTCGGCTTCATTGACCAGCCGCTGCCGCTCCCCTTCGGAGAGGTTGATCAGCTCGCGCATGGTCCCTTCTGAGGTGTTGATCCGGCTCTGCTTGTCACCCTCGGCCCGTGCCAGAATGGCCCGGCGTTCACGCTCGGCGGTGACCTGCTTCTCCATGGCGTTTTGCACACTGTGGGGCGGCTTGATGTTCTTGATCTCATAGCGGTGCACATGCACGCCCCAGGCCTCGCCGGCTTTGTTCAGGGTGTCCACCACGGCCTGGCTGATCATATCCCGCTCTTCAAAGGTTTTATCCAGCTCCAGGGTACCGATCACCGAACGGGTCGTGGTCATGGCCAGCTGCATGGCGGCAAAACGGTAGTCCGTCACTCCATAGGTGGCTTTGATCGGGTCCGCCACGGACATGTAGATCACACCATCCACCTGCACCTGGACTTCATCCCGGGAAAAACACTCCTGGGGCGGCACATCAATGGTTTCTTCCCGCAGATCCTGCAGAGCGGTGACTTTGTCGATAAACGGCATCAGGACATGAAAGCCCGGCCCCAGTGTCGCCTTGTACTTACCCAGGCGCTCAACAATCAACGTGGTACGGGTCGACACAATGCGGATGGAACGAAAAAGCTGCACCACAATGGTCAGAAAAATAACGCCCCAAACGGCGAAGTTGAACATATCCACGGGGTTCATCTGATTCGGATTCATTGGGCGGCTCCTTTGGACGCGGCGGCACTTCCGATGGCCCCGGTGGCACCAGCACCCTGACTTTGTCCGAGGTTTTGATTCAGGGCAGTCAATATGCCCTTGAGGTGGGCCAGATCGGTGGGCAGTACGGAAATGTCCGCACTTTTCATCACTTCACCGGTTCGGCCAATAAAGTCTTCCACCAGCCGCATTTTCACCGCGTAGTCGCCGCCGGGCTGTTTAATGGCCTGGGCCACCCGCTGCAGCCCCTCCGCCGAGGCTTCGGCGAGAATCTCAATTTCGCTGGCACGGCCTTTGGCTTCATTAATCCGTTTTTGCTTCTCGCCTTCGGAAATGTTGATTGCCTCCTGACGATAGCCTTCGGAAATCAGAATCTTGGATTCCTTGCCGGCCGTGGCCAGGGTAATGTCGGCGCGCTTTTCCCGCTCCGCTTCCATCTGTTTTTCCAGGGTGTGAACGACCTGGGCCGAGGGCTCGATGTTCTTGATTTCGTAGCGCATCACCTTGATGCCCCAGGGGTCCGACGCCTTGTCGATTTCCCGCACGATGGATTCGTTCAACTGGTCTCGCTCGTAGAAGGTATCCCCCAGAGTGAGCTTACCGATTTCCGAGCGCATGGTGGTCTGCGCCAGATTGACACTGGCCATCTGGTAATCACCAATACCGTAACTGGCCCGCTTTGCATCCATCACCTTCAAGTACACCAGGCCATCCACCGCGACCTGAATATTATCCCGGGTAATACAGCTTTGGGCGGGAATATCAAAGACCTGTTCGCGAATTTCATGGCGATAGGCGACTTTATCCAGAAAGGGCACCACCACGTGAAAGCCCGGTTCGAGCACACGCCGGAAATTGCCGAAACGTTCCAGCACACAGGACTGTCGCATGGGGACAACAATCATCAAGTTCCAGACAAAAATGCCGGCCAAGATGACAAAAATGGTTAAAGCGGTAAACATGAGAGGCTCCTTGATTGGGGGTCGGCGAAGAACTCGACGCCGAATGTCGTTATGGGGTTTACTCCTTGGGGGAATGGCTTTCGAGCGGCTCAATGGCCTCCACGGTCCAGAGCAGATTGTCGCGAAACACAATGCGTACACGGGTTCCCGCTTCCAGGGCCCGATCCTCGTGATAGTGTCTGGCAGCCCAGGTGCTGCCCCGGAAATTGATGCGTCCTTCACCGCCGGCCGGGATGGTCTCGGCGACCTCCGCAATCTGATCGTAGGCGTCTAAATCTTCATCCGTCCGACCGCGTTCCACTTGGGCGGGAATCAGCTTCTGCACCACGCCGCGCAGTCCAAACAGCAACAACAAAGAACCGACAAACCAGGCGGTGAAGGCCTGTATCCAACCCTCAATAAGGCCGGTATAGAGCAGCAGGGAAACCAGAGTGGCACCGAGGCCAAGAAAAAATACGATACCGCCGGGAAGGAGAAATTCCAGTAACATCAGCACAACGCCGCCGATGAACCAGTAGGTGAAGAGTTCATAGTCCTGCATGCAGAAGCCCAGAGTTCCATTGGTTATGGTTTATGGCACAAGATAACCTTTTTGGGGTGCCAAAATCCAGTGAAAACCATTTTGGACCAAAAAGGCCGCACGCGGCGGCCAAAGGTAAAGCAATTCATTGGGGGGACACGAAGCCGGGCCTGTTGAACACAAGCCCGGCGCCTTGCGTCACGGCCGATTGAGCCCGATGCACTCCGGCACCACAAAGTCGCCGCCATGGCTGCCCTGGAAGCCGAAGGAGGTGCTCTGGCCCGGCTGCAAGTTGCCGTTCCAGCCCACGTCGGTCGCTGTCAACGTATTCCCCGACGCTTCGAGTTCAACATTCCAGCTCGACGTCACTTCAGGCGGTGCACCAAACGTCATCTCAAGCATCCAACTGGACACCGCCTGAGTGCCCGTATTGCTCACACCGACATCCAACTGATAACCACCGCTCCAAATACCTACCGGCGTCACCGAGCATTCCACCACGCTGCCCGGGACACTGCTTGACGAACTGGCGCTGCTGGATGAAAGGCTACTGGCCACGCTGGCGCTGGACAAAGAACTTGAGCTGCTGGAGGAAGAGTCCTCCTTAACCAACCGGTAAAGCGCGCCACCGGAAATGTCCACCGCATAGAGCTCACCATTCACGTCTCGCGCAAAGGAGCTGATCAAAAGGTCCGTCTGCGCCATGACGGTTCGCTCGTACTCACCCGGACTGGGCTCGGTCACCGCCCAGACGGTTCCCGAACCGTAATCCCCGAACACGTAGGCGCCGGTCAGCCCCGGCATATTCAACCCCCGATAGACGAAGCCACCGGTGATCGACTGGCCTTCATCCCGGGAATAGGCAATGATCGGGTCGACATAAGGCCCGGTGGTGGTGCATTCATTGTCCGTGGCCTCAAAGCCTTCACGGCAACGCCAACCATAGTTGCCGCCGTTTTCGATGAGATTGACCTCTTCAAATGACGCCTGGCCTACATCGGCGGCCCAGAGTCGGTCAGTTTGCGGATCAAAACTGAAACGCCAGGGATTACGCAGGCCATAGGCGTATATTTCCGGCGCACCCCCGCCGGCGGCAAACGGGTTATCCACGGGAATGCCGTAGGGCGTTTCACTATCCACATCAATCCGTAAAAGGGCGCCGTACCAATTATCGGTGTTCTGGGCATTGTTGAACGGGTCATTGGCGGAGCCCCCGTCCCCAAACGCGATGTACAGATAGCCGTCGGGCCCGAAACGAATTTGGCCTCCGTTATGGTTATTGAACGGTTGCTCCAGGGTGAGAATATCTTCGCGAGAACTTTCCACCAAGGTTGTGCCGTCCTCCGATTCCGCAAAGCGGGCCACCACCGAGACCAGGGCCGCATCGCTATCGGACGGCGCGTTTTCTGTAAAGGACAGCAGTACCCCCTTGTTGTCGGGGTAATCGGGGTGAAAGGCCATATCGAGCATGCCGCCTTCGACACTGTCATTTACGATATCCGACAAATCGATATAGGTGTTGACGCTGGTCGCGCTGTTATTGGCCGCATCAACCCAGGAGACCACGCCCCGCTTTTCCAGAATATACCAGCGGCTCCCATCGGGAGACTGAACCATGGCCGTGGGTTGTTCCAAAGTGAGGTTGGGGAAAATGCGCTCCAGGGTCACAGAGGGAAGCTCGCCCGACGAAGACGAGCTGGAACTGACACTACTGGACGAGCTCACTGCACTGCTATTCGAAGCGCTGGAACTGCCGTTGCCACCGCACACTTCCCCGGTGACGGCTGGCAGCAGCGCGGCGGCTCCGGGCTGACCTTTCGTCCCCTGTATGCCGAATTCAACGGATTGCCCCGGCTGAATGGTCCCGTTCCAGCTCAGTGGCGTAGCGGTGAAGGGATCGGTACCGGAGATGTTGGCATTCCAGCTATTGGTCACGGTACTGCCATCGCCGTACTCCCAGGTCACTTCCCAGTCATCAATGGCGGAGGAACTATCGTTGGCAATTTTAACGCTCGCGGTAAAGCCGGTACGCCATTCGTTCGACACGCTGTAGTCACAGGTAGCGGCATTGACCGCCTGGGTGGCCGCTGCGGTGCACAGCAAGCCATACATCGCCGATTTCTTTATCAAGGTGTTCATAGCAAATGCCCTCTCGGTTTCATTATTCGATAGCACAATGTGCCTTCTTGAAGGGAGGTATGGCGCCAAAAAAGCCATTGAAGCAAACGTTCAAGAAGCCAAGACAGCAAAAGCGCCGGACAAAGAATAGGCGAATAGTCTTTACGACTTCAAGAAAACACGGAGAGCGTTGAGCCCTGAATGGCCAGCCTGAGACGGGCGTCGCATAAACAATCGACCGGTGAAGGTATTACGCTATATAAACAGCATGCAGGCATGAAGATTGGGAATACCGTTACCATCATTCTTCTCTGCACGCAGACATTCACCAACCCTGGCGGCCCACGCCACAATCCCAGGTCGAGATTCCCGGAGAAGGCGTACAATACAACCTCGGGTTTCAAGCACTACTTGATTATTGGACCGATCGGTTCTAATATTGTCACAACTGGAGACACTATGTCCAAAAGCACACCCGTCGACGCTGGTAGCGGCTCCGCCGGACGCGGGCGGCCGCTGCAGTTCGACCCCGAAAAGGCCTTGCAGCAGGCCATTCTGCTGTTCTGGGCTCAGGGCTATGAAGGCACGTCCACCAGCCAGTTAATGACCGCCATGGGACTGTCCAAAAGCAGCCTATATCAGACCTTCGGCTCCAAGGAGGCGCTGTTCAAGTTGAGCCTGGACCGCTACGGCGAGATGACCGCTGACTACATGCGCCAGACACTGGCTCAGGCGGAGTCGCCCAAACAGTTTCTGCTGGACCTGTTAGAGGCGACAGCGAACTACAGCAGCGATGGCTCGCCCAGTGGCTGCTTCTTGGTCAACAGCGCCTGCGAACTGGGCGCGGACAGCACCTGGGCGGGTCCGATGTTGCTCAAGCGCCGCGACCAGGCCCTGGCCATTTTGCAGCAGGCCTGCCAGGCAATGGCAGACAACGGCGAACTGCCCGAGGGAAGAGAGCCGGATGCGGTGGCCAATCAGTTGTACGCCCTGATTTGCGGCCTGAAGGTAATGGAACGAATGAGTTTTGCGCCGGAACAACGCCGAGACTGCCTGCAGATGGCGGAACGGCTGCTGAGCTAAGCACTCAGGCACCGGGCCAGAGACGCGAGCAATGGGTGACCCGCTCGCGTTTCTTTGGCCTATTTATGGACCGACCGGTCCCTTTTTCGACATGAAGGAGTAACACATGGACTTTCCCCAACACACGGCTCTCATAACCGGCGCCAACCGAGGCATCGGTCTGGCACTGACCAAGGCATTGCTGACTCATGGTATCAAGAAGGTCTACGCCGCTTGCCGCAACCCGGCCAATATGCCCGACCTCGCCGACTCGCGAATGGAGGTAATCGCGCTGGATATCACTAACGAGGAACAGGTCAACGCCATCGCCAAACGCGCGACCGACGTCAGCCTGCTGATCAACAACGCCGGCATCATCGCCGCCGGGCCTTTTAGCAGCACCCCACGCGCTGAGGTCATGCGGGATATGGACACGAACTACTACGGCCCCTTAGCCGTCACCCAGGCATTAATGCCGGCCCTGAAAGCCAATGCCCTGGCGGAGCGGCCCGCGGCTATCGTTAACGTCGCCTCAATCGGTGCTTTCGCCAACCTGCCGGTGCTGGGCGGTTACTGCGCTTCCAAGGCAGCGTTGTTGTCCATGAGCCAAGCCCTGCGCATCGAACTGGCGGCAGACCATATTGAAGTCTTTACCGTCAACCCGGGCCCGATCGACACCGACATGACCGCCGGTTCGGACTTCGACAAAACCTCTCCCGACGTAGCGGCGGCGAATACACTGGATGCTCTCGAGCGGGGAGAACTGGACATCTTCCCGGACGCGGCCAGCCAGCATATGATTTCGGTGTTCAAAGAAGACTACCGGGGCCTGGAAGCCATATTCAGCCAGATGACCGCCGACATCAGTGCCGCGGAGAATGCCGAGCCCGCATGACGACCAACCCCTCTGCTCTAATGCTTGGCAGGGGCGGTTCTATCCGGATTATTGCGGTACATTTCTCGCGTAAGCCAAGCCCCGGCGCCAAGCAACAGCGCGCCGCCATACAGCATGCTGGGAGCCGGGACTTCGTTGAATATCAGAAAACCGAAGAAGGTCGCCGCCGCGGGCGAGACGATAATATCAATCAGCGAATAGACGTTGGCGTTAATGGATCTCAACACGATGGTAATACCGAAATAGGCGAACCCTATGGATATCAGACCCAACCCCGCGGCCCAGAGTATGACCGGCAGGGATAGGCCGAGGCTCTGATAATGAATCGTGCCATCGATATCCCCCACGCCGACGAATATCACCGAAGGAGACATGATCAGGGCCGCAACCAACAGAGACCAGGCAATATCATTGCCGGTTTCGGTTTTGCCTTCATGGCGCATGTAAGTGACCATGGCCGCATAGATAGCGCCCACGCCAAGGGCCACCATATTGCCAACCATATAGCCCTCTTGCAGCGGCTTGGCGATCACAATACCGGTCAACGCTACTATAAAAATTAGAATGTAGCTCTTTCGGGCCTTTTCTCCCAGAAAAAACCAAGAGAAAATAAAGGTGAAAAAGGGTGCGACGCTCCAAAAAATGACCGCATTGGCAATGGGAACCAACGTCATGGCGTAATTGAAAAAACCACTCTGGGCCGCAACCAGTGCCCCAACCAGCACCGTGTCTTTCCAGTTACCCCAGGGCAACTTGAGAGGCTCCTTGGTCGCGCGAGGCATAGCCAGCATCAAAAATACCGTCGCCACGACGAAAGCATAAAACGTCAACGTCTGGACCGGGATCCGGTCGTCTGTCAGCTTCACGAAAACGCCGATGGTCGCTTCCGAAAGTGTGATTAGCGCCAGTAATAGCCAAGTTTTCATCAATTACACCTTTCTCTGCACGTGTGGATGAGATTCATGCCAAATCCCCCGCCGCATTTTGCAGGGTTTAGGTAGTATCCTCAAATGCAAATCTGAACCCGCCTAAGCGGCCAGCTTTACCCCGAGCGCCCCCTGACGTATCGTTTGCTGCATTACAATCCGTCATCGTTCACTTCAAGGAGCCCACGTTATGGACAGCGCGCAACACCTCCTGCAACACACATTCAAGCTCGACACCTTTCGCCCGGGCCAGGAGGCCGTCATCAACACCCTTCTGGAAGGCCGTTCCGCCCTGGCGATCTTCCCCACCGGCGGTGGTAAGAGTCTGTGCTACCAGTTACCGGCACTGATGCTGGACGGTCTGACCCTCGTAGTCTCCCCCCTCATCGCCCTGATGAAAGACCAGGTCGATGCCCTGAATGCCTTGGGTGTACCCGCCGCGCGTCTGGACTCCAGCCGCACCGGGGACGAGGTTCAAGCGATTTACCAGGACATGGCCCAGGGCAAACTCAAACTGCTGTACGTGGCGCCGGAGCGACTTACCAACGAACGTTTTCTCGCCCGCCTGTCGCGGCTGAACATCAGCCTGATGGCGGTGGATGAAGCCCACTGCGTGTCCGAGTGGGGCCATAACTTCCGCCCCGACTACCTGAAGCTGGCGCAACTGGCGCGCAACCTGAATGTTGGGCGGGTGCTGGCGCTGACGGCGACCGCCACGCCCAAGGTAGCCGAACAGATTTGTACCAATTTTGAAATTGCGCCGCAGGATCATATTCAGACCGGTTTCTATCGCCCCAATCTTCAGATTGGCGTCACGCCCTGCACCGCCGCGCAGCGCCGCAACCGCTTGCTGGAGCTGATCAACCAGCGCCCGGCCGAACCGTCCATTATTTACGTCACCCTGCAGAAAACCGCGCTGGCGGTGGCCGACTTTCTGAATCAACACGGCTACAAAGCCAGGCCCTATCACGCCGGATTAAAAGACGAGGAGCGAAACGCGGCACAGGACGCCTTCATGCGTGGCGAGACTCCCATCGTGGTGGCCACCATCGCCTTCGGTATGGGCATCGACAAATCCGACATCCGGGCCATTTATCACTACAATCTGCCCAAGTCATTGGAAAACTACATGCAGGAAATCGGGCGCGCCGGTCGCGATGGCGGCGACTCCCAGTGCCAGCTACTGGCCTGCCGAGACGACCTCACCGTACTGGAGAATTTCACCTACGGTGATACCCCCGACCCGCAAGCGCTCGCTGCACTGGTGCGCTGGATCTGCGATCAGCCGGCACAGTTTGACCTGTCGAACTATGAACTGTCGCAGCAATTCGATGTTCGGCCCCTGGTGCTCAACACCCTCCTGACCTACCTGGAACTGGAAGGTGTACTCAGTGCCACAGCGCCCTTTTATACCGAATACAAGCTCGCCTTCACCACGCCCGAAAACGAACTGCTCGCTCGGTTCGATCAAGATCGGGCGGCGTTTCTCCAGCGCCTGTTCGCCACCGGCAAGGCCGGGCGCAGTTGGCTGACGCTCAAGCCCCGGGAGGCCGCCGAGCAACTGGGTGAACCACAACTGAGAATCATCAAAGCCATGAACTACCTGGAACAGCAAGGGATGGTCGAGATGAAAGTGGCCGGGCTGCGCCAGGGCTACCGTCTGGAACAGGTTCCGGAGCCGTTGGATGACCTGATTGCGAAGATGGCACAGCTGTTCCGGGTGCGGGAAGAACGCGACATCGAGCGGCTGGACAGTGTTTGTGACTGGGCCCAAGGCCCGGGCTGCCTGCAACAGCCTCTGATGCAGTATTTCGGGGAAACCCTGGAACAACCCTGCGGGCGATGTAGCGGCTGCCTGGGTGAGGATCATACCTTGCCCCCGCGCCGCCGCCAGCCGGTTGATTTCGATATCGTGAGCGAAATGGTTGACGAACAACACCAGGCACTCAGCCAACCCCGGCAAGTCGCGCGTTTCCTCTGCGGCATCACAAGCCCCAAAGCCAGCCGGGCAAAACTGAGTCGGCACCCGCGCTTCGGTGCCCTGGCTGAAACGCCGTTTACCGAGGTGCTTGAAGCGTGCAATAAACTGAGGGGCCAGTAAACACAACGACACCAAAATATTTCGCGCCCAACGATCGTTAGGCGCGTTCTGTGCCTTTAAGGGAAGGTCCTCTATTTTGATCGTCAGATTGATTCGGGAGTCGATCAGGCGCAACGCGTCTGTTTTCGCAGCGGGTTAGTTCCCGGGTCAATTGGTCCAGCGGCGGGTTAGAACCGGCCTAAGAATTCTCAGGCCGCGAAGGAGAGCGCCGAACCCACTACCAATTCCGGTAACGTGGCTACTCCTTCCCCTGCTCCCCAACTACGCGGTTACGGCCCTGTGCCTTTGCCCTGTACAGTGCATTGTCGGCTTTTTTAAACAGTTGATCTAGATCGGTATCCGACATCGCTGCCACACCAAAACTGGCGGTGATGCTCGTACCCCTATACTCGAGCGACGCCTCCAGCTCAGCACGCAGGTTTTCAGCAACCAACAACGCTTGATCTAGCGTCGTCTCGGGACAGACCAGAACGAACTCTTCCCCGCCCCATCGAGCCAAAGCATCCGTTCGACGCACGCGACTTAGCATCACCCGCGAGGCTTCCTTCAGAATTTTGTCTCCGACATCGTGCCCAAACGTATCGTTAATCGACTTGAAATTGTCCAAGTCGATAATTATGAACGAAAAATCAGCACCTCGGTCTCGCCAGTCGATCATTCCCCGGTGCAGAATATTTCGTATCCCGACCCGGTTGGACAGGCCGGTTAACCCATCTGTTTTCGCCATATCCTCGTAGCGCCGGCTTTTGAGATTCAAGGACCGGTTAATCGCCAAAAGCTCCTGCTGATGCTTTTTCTGCCTCCCAAGCTCCGAACGCATGCTCAGAAGTCGATAGATCAACATTCCCACTATCAACAGGGTCCAGGTTGTAATGACACCTTGATAGAGAACGGTGGGCTCCACCACGTAGCCACTCCAAGTGATCTTCTCCAATTGGATTTCGTGCATTCCGGACTCCACAGAAGAGCCGGTTTGAACTTCGACAATAGAGACCTCGTTAAACTCGGGACGCGAAAAAACCAGCGGTATCCCGCCGGCAACCAACCACCAACTGGCGACGGAAAAGTCCTGTTTCATGTCCACTGAAAGACCCGACGACAAGTCGTCAGCCATTACTTCCACTGCATTGTATTTGGTTGTGATACTGTTGTTGGGGTCATAATAGTTAGGATGCCGATTTCGAAGATATATGCGCAAATGAGTAGCGCTACCCTCGTAATCCGCCCATACGGTCATTGTGTCAAACTGGCTTAAATCGATTCCTTGGTTGCTTGCGTCAGTTACATCAATCTGTATGCTGCAGTAGGGGCTGCTTGAGACCTCGTCCATCTCGCATCGCCAGCGCTGAGCGTCTTTATCCACCCAGAAAACGTCACTGCTCCCGCCGGAGTAAGCATCGTCAACCAGTATTGCGGGGTATTCGGTGGGATCTATTGTGAAAGACGTGCGCAAGTAATCTTTAGGCATCAGCAGGACAGCAACTGAAACCAAAGCCATGACGACAAAGAGGACTTCCAACCTGGATATAAATTTAACGGATTTTGCGTCTATATTCATTCTCGCCAATGTCTATCAGTTACCGTAATAAGTGTTGTTTTTTTTCGGCTACCACCAATAGGCCAGGCAGCACTTATGATCGAAAGTGGTTATACCCTCCACTGGAGATATCGGATTCTCTTATACCGGATCAATATATTGATCAATGACCCGTTTTTCTTAGCCTAGAGAGGTTAACTCGGGCGCCGAAGAGGTGCAACGGTTGATTATCACGGAGCGTTGCACCTCTTTGGTTACACGGTGGGGGAGTACGCTTTAGAACCGGCTAAAGAAATCCCAGACCGCGGAGGAATAGAACGAGGGTGTCGTGTGACCACCATTGAATGAGCACCAGACAACCGGGTGGCCCGCGTCGCAGCCTTGATACTCAACACAGGGGGACGGCTGGGTAGGAACGGTGTTGTTAGAGCAGTTGTTCGCCGAGACGAAGAGGTCTCTTGCCGTAACGCCGGCGTCATACCCCACAACACTGTCATTGGTTCCGTGACTTATCCACGCGGCTATTGGCCCGCCATTATCCTCATACGGCGTCCAGAGTGCGCCGGACGCCGGTGCGATGGCGCGGAACGTGTCAGCCATTTCACGGCCCACGGCGAAGGACATCATCCCGCCGTAGCTCCAGCCCGCCGAGAAAATCCGGCTCTCGTCGATACACAACGAATTCCTGAACTCATCAAGCATCTCCCGTAGAAAGTCCATATCACGACCATTGGTATTCGTCCAGCCGTTCTCACCGGGAGCGCGGTCAGGAGCGACAAAAATAGCGGTGCCGTTCGCCTCGTTTTTCAGGCCATAATAAGAGTCGTTGGCGACATTGCCGGCGGACCCGCCCCGCCAGTGCCACCCGAAGACCAGTCGATAGGGGTTATTCATGTCATAGCCATTGGGGATATCAATGATGTATTCCCGATTCAGCCCACCGACGTTGATACTATGACGGCCAGCACTCAAGTCTGGAGCCGACCCGCATCCCACCGATCCGATACCGCCCGGATTCGAAGATGAGCTGCTTGCACTTGAGCTGGAAGTAGAACTCGAGCTAGAGCTGCCCGGCACGCTGCCGAAATTGATGTAGCCGTTACAGTGCAGCCACTCGCTGTTCGAGCCTCCGCCGCATTGGTCGTTGCCCCAGGCACCGGTGTTCTCATTTTGATCCTCGGCCTGGCGGGTTACACCGCCGACGATGACATAGTCTATCTGGACGTCGGCATCGCCGTCGTTGTCGTTGGTGAACGCCACGTGGATGTCGCCCAGCAGGTCGGTCTCGACGCTGTAATCCATCATGGCCGTGCCCAGCGTCCAGCTCTGCACGTCGCTGCCGCCCACACGCAAGGTAATCGACTCCGAGCCGGTCGTGCCGGCTGCACGCACGGTAATACTATTGTTACCGCCGCCACCGTCACTGGAAGAAGTGCCGATCGAACTCGAGGTGCTGTTGTTTGAAGAAACGCTGGAACTCAGCGACGAACTGCTTGATTCACCGCCAGTCGAGCATTCGGGTAGTGCAAAATTGCCATTATGCGTGCCCTGAAAACCGAAGCCGGCACTTTGACCGGGGGACAAATTGCCATTCCATGAACCATTCGTCGCCGTAACCGTATTGCCAGCGGTGGTGAGGTCGGCATTCCAGGAATTGCTGATACCGGGACTTTGGTCGAAATCCAACGTTACCTGCCAACCGCTAACCGCAGAGCTGCCCTCGTTGGCAACGGTCACGTTCAGGGTATAGCCGGTATTCCATGTGTCGGCATCGACCGAACAGGTGAGTGCGTATACGTGGCTTGAAATGAGCGGCAGAAAAAACAACATCGCCGATGCAAGCATAAATTGCCTTGAACTGATCATGGGTTTTCCTCCAGATTATTGATTTAGCGTATCCGTAAGAAGAAACCCACGCCTGTACTACGGGCCCCTCCAAGATACGTGTTTTCGGAAACCAACAGCACAATAAGAATATTATTATATGGTATGGCAATCATACCTAAGCAAAAACGAAGCAACCATTAATGACTGTCGACTGGTTCTCAATTTTCAGCCTCAAATAGTTAATATGCCTATAAGCCCCCGCCCTGGTTACACAGGGTTGTCAAAAAAGAAAAAACTAACGCCAATTTCATACACAATGGCACGTCTGATCACTCTCAGGAATGACTTGCAGGAGTTGATTCAAAGGCGCTCCCGTCGGAACGCCTTTTCTCTGGCTACTCGCTAAGTTGCCTCTCCCAGCGAATGTTATCTAGCAGAACTTCCACACCTTCCTGGTCACCGGGATCGTGCCCCGCTGGCCATATAGAAAAACCGGCATGAACATCGGAAAGATCGAGGCCGCCACCAACCAACAGATCTGACACGGGTATTTCTACCGTTGCCCACTCTCCGACCGGAAAGTTCTCCAACAGTATCTCATCGCTCGTTTCACCGTCCCACCAAGTATCGACACGTACAATGAGTCCATCGGTATTGGAACCATAGCTTTGAACATTCAGATCGAATACAAGAGCGCCGTTGAGGTACGCGGACATATCGTTCGATGTTTCCGTAGTCTCAGTGCGGACATAAAAATGCCCATTGGTTGCATCGCTGGTGAATTTCACAGAAAGAATGTCTCCGCGATCTGCACTGCCAGAAAACTGTTCGCTCCACTGAACATGGTTGTCAGAATTTCCTGAACGATATTCGTAAACGTTGCCCAAATCATTGGTGGTCCCGTCGTCAACTGCTGCGACGGTGTACCACATCGGGCCAAGGCAATCGCCGAAAATGACATTATCGGCCTCTACGCAGGATGGGCTTTCAAATCGGATGTTGTCCACTTGCAAATGAACATCGGTCTGAGCGCCCCATTCGGGATATATTGCGAATGGAACGCTGGTCTTTGACCAGTTCATCATGGAAAACTCAGCCAGGGGAATGGAGACGGTGGACCAGCTACCGTCTTTCGATGTTAATACTTGGCGTGGTATCGCTTCGCAAGGATAGATGCACTCTGCCGTGACAAAAATGTCCGCGTCTGCCGGGTTCACTACCCTGATATCGAAAACTAGGCTTCCATCTTCGTAAATACCCAGATCTACACTGGTGTTTGGTTCTATTGCGCGGCCCGATGGAACGATTCGGAAGGAGCCATTCCAGTTTTCTTTATTGAACGTAACATCGAGGACGTTACCACGCTGGTCGTCATTGACGTCGACCAGACTCCAGCGTACGTGGTTACCGGTATCACCCCCGTAATAGCCAAAATTTTCCGTCACGTCGAGAAAGTTGACGTCCCACGCCATTGACCCTTGCCAGGTGGGATCGATACAGTCAGTGAAAACATAACCTTGTCTGTCAGCACAAACTTGCACCGAATAGGTCACAACGTCTGTGGCGGTGTCAATACCGTCACTGACTTCCAGGCTGACTATAATGTCATTGCCAGCTTCGCTGGCGGGAATCAGCAGCTTCCCCGTCGCAGATTCCAGCGGTTCGGTCAGAGAACCATCCTCTGCAACAAAGTAAGCGGCGGCGGCTTCAACGGTCCAATCGTAGGTCAGCTCGTCTCCATCCGCGTCGACAGAGCCGGAACCGTCTAGCTCGATTACCGTACCGCCCATTACCGTGGCCGTCATGCCGGCGTTCGCCGTCGGAAGACGGTTTTCAGGAGCTGGCTTCTGAACGTCCGGCGCCCCTGTGCCTGGGCCGCCTCCACCACCACAACCCGCAAGTATCAGAAGCGAAAAACAGCCACTCAATATGTTTAATTTTGACAACATACAACTTCTCCTAGTTTTTATGTAATAAATCCAAATACATGCGAGGTAGACTATAGGAAAGCGCGAGACACAACTCCTGCATTACTGTGCATGTCCCTATGCCTTCGCTTAAGAGCCCCGACAGCTGAAGCCCTCCTCAATGGTTCGACGTTCTAGGCCTGCGCCCAGCCTTTATTTCCCGACCGAACCAAACCAACAATGGCGCACCGACAGCTGTGGGCACGATCCAGGCAAACCAAACACCCGACCCGATATTCACCACCAGTATGGCCGTACACATTGATATGAACGATCCGCCTTGTCCCACGACGTGTAGTCTAAGCCAGTTCTTCGGCTTTCGTTTCGCGGCCAAGAATCCTAACAGTGCGAAGGAGTATGACATCACCGCAATAGGCAGAAACCACCACAACCGTTGGAAATCGAGTGCGGCGAGAATACAGGCGGTCACCGTCATTGCGAGGAAAATCCAATGATACAGATTACCAAGGAGGGTATGCGCTCCTCGACGCTTTATCGCCTGGGCGGCGCCAATGGCGATAAGGACCGCGGCGGTTCCAAGACCCACGTGAAGCGCTAGCATTATTCCTTGAAGCATATACTATCCTTAACGCTATCTATATTTTATTTATTGTTCTTTAATATCAGCTGGCTGATGGATGCCATCGCATGAAGGCGAGTCTTCGATCTCCAAGGAGCTCACGCCTTCTGGGGACGTAACGAGACGTCAATCAAAAATTTCGTTCAAGAAGTTCTTTTAGTGTTTTTAGATCTTTGTCTACTGCACTCGCGTCTTCTGAAAATTGCTCATCAGACATTCCCGGTTGCCGCAGCAATGTGAATATGAACTCGCTGCCATCCCCGTTAGGAACAACCCGCATTGGGTTATGAACGATCAGCCCCGACTCAAGCTCAACATCGTGATCCATGACGCCAAACCTATTCGCCCCGGAAAACCGAATCTTAACCTTTCCGAACGGCGCCTCAGCCACCCATGAGTCTCCCTCTCGTTTGATCTCAGAGCTGGCCAACCCCGCTGCCCAACGTGGCAGGTTCTCGGGGTTCGAGGCAAACTCATAAACATCGCCTGGAGGGCGATCAATATAAGTGCTGATATGTTTGACGTCACGCATCAGTTGAACTCTATTGGGGCGTCGCGTCCCACACTTGGCCAGAGGCCGTACCGTCATTGGCGGGGTTGAACACCTCAACCGCCATCACCTGGTACGTGGGGTCATCACTCGCGTTAAAGTTATTCATATCCGGGATAATCCACCCGGTGTCCGCCCATGCCTTGAGGTGGTCCGCAAAGATAATCTCATGGTCTTCTCCCAGTGGCCGCTCCTCAGTAGGTTTGCTCCAGTACTGGTAGAAGGTGGACGGACCATTGATGGACGGCTTCTGCTCCCGAACCGAGCGGTATGTGGAATACTCTACCCCGTTGCTGGTGAAGGTTTTCCCGTAGACACCATCCTGGCTTGGATCGTAGGTCCACCGCTGCAGAATGTAGTACTCCACCAAGTGGGCCGGGTCAGAGGTGGGCATGGTCTCGTCATAGCCCCATCCGTACAAGGTGATATAGCTTGCGCCACTGTCTTCGTCGAAACGATAGCCGATAACCCGGTCCTCGTCACCGAAGTGCCACCCGGGGCCACCGACATAGTTGTAGCCGCCACCTTCCCAGTCGACGCTGAACTCGCCATCGGTGTCCAAGGAGAGCGACGTGGAACCGCCATCTTTCCAGTGTGTGAAGAAAAAGTCCCCCACATGGCCCGTCGCGTGATTCTGGGTAATCACAGTGGGACTGGAGAATTGCTGGGTATAGGCCTCATACTTCTCCAGGCCGCCATCCACCGGCGCTTCTGCGGTATCAGGGGCGGCGCTCTGTTGATCTTTGTGCACCAGCGTGCAGCTTACGAGGCCACACATAGTGAGCAACATCGCTGCCTTAATGTTAAAAACGTTTTTCATGCTACCAGCCTCTATCTCTGTCCCACACCCTGCCGTCTGACAAGTTATGATAATGGGATACGTTAACAACGGTAATCGTTCTGTAATTGACCGCTCAATGGATATTGTAGTCTTCATGACACTATGTCCACAACATCCATCGCCCCATCACCCCGCTACATAGACACCTGCGCCACTCGACATCCCAGGCCCGCAGGGCGCCACGAGGGCGAGGAAATCCGCGTAGTCATGACCGTTGGACCCTGGCCGTATCGCAGCAAGACCGGCGAGCTGATGCTGCTCTGGTCCCGCTGGAACAAAGACAAAGCCTATACCACCTCACTGGCCTTTTCCGACAACGGAAGATTGACGGGCAACTGGACCCACCGCGAGCAGCGATACGGCCATCCCTGACATATGGACCAAAGGGGCAGCTATGTCCGTGGTAGCGAAAGCGGAGAGGAGAACTCCGCAACGCACCTACTTACCGCTGCAGGGGATAACTTGGAATCACAGTCGCTTCTTTGCACTAATTTCCACTTGTATATGAAAAGTTTACTGCCTGTATTTTCCATCCGGCTTCAGATTTAACGAGAAGCCAGCTTTCATCCCCCCAATTTTGCAAATCGCCATTTAAATAGAACTTGTATTCAAAGTAGACACTGGCCACATTTCCGTCTGTAAATATTTTTATATTCTCGAACTCTTCTCTAGGGTCCCCCTCTAAACCAACAACCCAATCTATAAATTGCTCCGGACTACCATGAAAGAGTTTCCCGGGAACATTTCCTTGCCCTTCGCTGTTCTTATTCAGACCCTGATACTCTTCTTCCGAGAAGACTCCAATCCAGCTAACACCCTTTTCAACAAACAAGCTCAGGAATTTCGATTTGTCTTTCTCTTTGATTGATAGACTAAACGCATCAACAACGTTAGAAATCCCTTCTTCACTGGAATAACCATATAAGGGACATAGCAGAAATAGTACTACCATAAAGTTCACTATTTTCTTCACGAGCATTTCTCCTTGTTACTAACAGCAGGGCCACCGGCATAATTTTCGGGTAGCGTTTTTGTGAAAAATGGAGCAATCGCGACAAACAAGTTTCATCATAGTGGTATGTGGCTGCACAAATTTGTTAGGCCAACTTCCCATATCTAAGTAACTTTTCATGTAAATCAGGTATACAAGATGGCTTAAACTCATGAATGCCACTTTTGATGTCCTCAACAGACCACCACTTCCATTTTTGAATGGTACTCTTTTCCTCGTCCGTCCATTCTGCGGCGAACACTTTGTCAGTCGAATTACAGTGCACGTGATAATACTTCTCTTGCCATAGGGCTGGAGTTGAACGAGCTACTGCGAATACGTCTTCTCGCTCCATCACCAATGGACCCACTTCACCCCCAAGACCAGTTTCTTCGTACAACTCTCGCTTTGCAGCATCAAGGTACGACTCCCCTGCCTTCAACTCTCCACCAACGGTTGCCCAAAACGGACATCTAGAGTGTTCATCCTTGTACTGAAAGAGTAACAGCTCGCCTTTTTCATTTATGATCATTAAACGAGAACATTGTCTTGTTTCCATTGTGGCCACCTCCTATCCTATTTTCCAACTAACGATCCAAGCAGGAGAATTCTCTACGCTTTGAGAGAAACGAGGAGAAAAATGCTCCACACCTTGGATGGTTATACGCCTTCTCTATCCGCCGGATGGTTGACACCGTCAACTTCACTCAAATTTATCGCCATTCATTGACCCTTGGCATGCACATCCCACCTATATTTGGCGCACTTTGGCTGACGCTGATTTTCAATCGTTGACCAAAATATCGAATAAAATACTCTTGTTATATTTACTTTTGTTTGACAAAATTATAGCTAAAGAACTGAGCGTGAACTGGTTGAACCGCCTCCCATTTTCCTATGTAGAATTTGGATTCAGCGAAGCCGATCCCGGGAAATAACAAAAACAACACTAGAAGTGGTAGTTTCATACGATTCACTTAACAGCTGTATATCGAGCTGGCACGATATCCCCCAAGCATTCACTCGAAAAAATGGCGGCAACTTACTGATACCTGAGTATTTTCATGGCAAACATCCAAGTTGTCAGGGCGCGCAGGCACGTTTTGCAAAGTGTGCCTGATTTTGGCGGGGCTGCCAATATTCTGTATGAACTGATCAATCTTTGGCCATTTCCGAACAACAATAGGGCTTTGCCATCCAGTGTGAGGTTGGGGTGCAGGCTGATACCCAATTCACGCTTGCAGCAGTCGCTTTTAGGCTTTTTAACCGGGAGTAGCACCTCTTTTTTCCTTCGACCGCCCAATACGAAAGGAATCAACCACACCGACAATCCAACAAATGATCAACAATAGAGAAGAAAGGTTAACAGCTTGGCCACCACTCCCGGCCAACGACTGAGACGCCAGCTCATTTATTTTGGCAACGTCAAAGGGAACTTCGCCACTTTGAATTTTCACACTCAATTCTTGCGCAACGTCCATGACAGTTGTAAGAACAAAATAAAGACAAATGATGGATATGCCCGACAGTATCGAACCTTGCAGCGGCTTCTTTAGGGAGAAGTGCCCTATACCAGGAAACACCAAGGCTGATAGAAGTACCGCCTTCATCGATTTACTCATGATTTTTACCAACACCTATTGATGACGAAGCCACTGAACCATAACCCTACCGTTTCAACCGGGGAATAAATTGTGTTTGTTTTTCATGTGGTTACATGCGGGAACAGGGTTAAGTGCGTACCGATTGTCGAGTATTGTTGTTCTTTAAAGCCGTCCGCGCAAGCCTGTCCACGCAAGCGGCGCCGCTTGGGATTGTGGCATCAGGAGATTAAGGCGATGGCGGCTACGTTCCCTGTAGCCCTTGGGCGGGCTATGCCGCTTCGTGCGCACTTTCCTTGGCGATGATCTGTTCCAGCTCCGGCAGGCAGGAGCCGCAGCCGGTGCCGGCGGTGGTTTCGGCGCTGAGGGCGTCGACGGTGTCGATGCCTTTGTCGCGGATAGCGTTGCAGAGGGTGTTGTAGCCTACTTGTTTGCAGGCGCAGACGAGTTTGCCTTTGGACTGGCTCTCGTCCGGTTTCCCGCTGAGCAGGGCGCGCATGGCGCTGGCGGCGAAGTCGCCCTCGAGCAGGTCGCCCAGCCAGTTGAAGTCTCGGCCGCCGAAGTGCTCGGCCACGGAGTAGGCCATGTGCAGCTGGCCTTCGCGCACCAGGGCGCGGCGGAATTCGCCCTGCTCGGGGTGACCGAAGGAGAGTTGCTGGTCACCGCGCTCGCACAGGGCCTGTAGCTGTTGGTCGAGCACTTCCGGGGGCTGCTCGCTGGCGACGCGGTAGAGGTAGCCGCCGTTGACCCGGCGCATGGCCCAGTAGTCCGCTTCGAGCGTGTTCAATGGTGCCCGGCTGACCACCAACGCTTCGGAGGCCTGGTACCAGGGGGCGACGGTGACCGGGGTGAATTTGTTTTCCGGCTGGCCCGAAGTGGGGTCGACGTTCTCGCCCACCAGGGCAGCGACGCGAGCCTGGCTGGCGAAGACGTCGTTCCAGTGCATGGGCATGAACACTTGCCCCACACCCACTTCATCGGTGACCTGGACCCGCACACGGGCCCGCCCCTGTCGGCTGGTGACATCCACCAGGGCGCCTTCTTTCAGTTGGTAGCGCCCGGCGTCCTGCGGGTGGACGCTCAGGAAGGGTTCCGGTAGGTGGCCACACAGGCGTGAAGCGAGGCCGGTGCGGGTCATGCTGTGCCATTGGTCGCGGATGCGACCGGTATTTAACGTTAACGGGTAGTCGGCGTCCACGGTGGATGCCGGGGCACGATAGCGCACGGCCACAAAGCGGCCCCGGCCCGAGGGGGTAAAGAAAACCCCGTCACGAAACATACGTTGATCCGCTTCTTCCGGCGCGCCCTCGGGAGTTTTGCCGGCGGGCAGTGGCCACTGCCGGGGCGGCAGTTGGTCGTATTCGTTCAACGTCAGGTTGGCGTACAGGCTGATGTCCAGGTCCCGCGAGCCGTTGTTGCCCTCGCCGGTCAGGCGGGCGTACTCGCTGAACACTTCCGCCTCGCTGGCGTAGTCGAAGGCCTCGCCGTACCCCATTTTCCTGGCCAGCTCGGCGATGATCCACCAGTCCGGGCGGGCGTCCCCCAAAGGCGGCAGCATGGCCCGCTGGCGCGAGATGCGCCGCTCGGAGTTGGTAACCGTGCCGGATTTCTCCGCCCAGCCGGCGGCGGGGAGGAGCACATCCGCCAGGCGGGTGGTGTCAGTGTCTTCTATGCAGTCCGACACCACGACCAGCGGGCAGTCTTTCAGGGCCTGTTTGACCTTGTCGGCATTGGGCAGGCTCATGACCGGGTTGGTGGCCATGATCCAGATGGCTTTGATTTTACCAGTGGCGACGGCATCGAACATGTCCACCGCTTTCATGCCGGGGCGGGTGGCCAGGTTATCGGTATTCCAGAACTCACTGACCAGGTCCCAATGGTCGGCATTATCAAACTCCATGTGCGCCGCCAGGGTGTTGGCCAGACCGCCCACTTCCCGACCGCCCATGGCGTTGGGCTGGCCGGTCACGGAGAAAGGCCCCATACCCGGCCGGCCGATGCGCCCGGTGGCGAGGTGACAGTTGATGATGCTGTTGACCTTGTCGGAGCCGGCAGTGGACTGGTTCACGCCCTGGGAATAGACGGTCACGACTTTCTCGGTTTTTTCAAACCATTGGAAGAAGGTTTCCAGTTGGTAGTCCGACACACCCAGCTGCTTCGCCAGCGCCTGGCGGTCGCCACCGTCTTCCATGGCGGCCACCAGCCCTTCGGTGTACTGCTCGGTATGGGCCTGAATGAAATCTTCATTCACCGCGCCCTGCTGCGCCAGGTGGGCGAGCACGCCGTTGAACAGGGCCACATCGGTACCCGGCTGAATGGGCAGGTGCAGGTCCGCCAGCTCGCAGGTATCGGTACGACGGGGGTCGACCACCACCACTTTCATATGGGGCCGTTGTTGCTTCGCAGCCTTGATCCGCTGGTATAGCACCGGGTGGCACCAGGCGAGGTTGGACCCGGTGAGCACCAGCATGTCCGCTTCTTCCAGATCGCTGTAGCAACCCGGTACGGTGTCGCTGCCGAAGGCGCGCTTGTGTCCGGCGACGCTGGAGGACATACAAAGGCGGGAATTGGTGTCGATGTTGCCGCTACCGATAAAGCCCTTCATCAATTTGTTGGCCAGGTAGTAGTCCTCGGTCAGAAGCTGGCCGGACACATAAAAGGCAACGGCATCGGGGCCGTGTTTGACGATGGTATCGATAAAGCCTTCGGCCACCCGTTGCAGCGCTTCATTCCAGGAGGTCTGCCTCCCGTCCACTTTGGGGTGGAGCAAGCGCCCGGTCTCGCCCACCGTTTCACCGAGGGCCATGCCCTTGGAGCAGAGGCGACCGTAGTTCGCCGGGTGCTCGGGGTCACCCTCCACCTTCACCTCTCGCTTGTCGGCATTGACGGTGGCCCGAATGCCACAGCCAACACCACAGTAGGCGCAGGTGGTGGCAATGGTTTTCTCCCGCGGCGCGCGGGGCTCGACTTGAACGGGTTCGTGCAGTTTGACTGTCATGACTTGGCCTTTCCAAAAACACGGCCGACTGATCGCCGGCGTCCATCGAAGGTTTTGCGTTAGCAATAAGGGTGCAATAACTAAACCAAGTCGTCGCTTGTCCGTTTCCGGGTCTATGCTTTCACTATAGGCCGTCGTTTTGCCTGTTTTTTACTCAAAAAAACCACTCGAGCACTACCACGGTGCGGCTGCACCACGTCTTGCCCTTTTTTGATTCAAATTAGCGCTTTGCCGGATGCACCGTTTTGCATTGTTTAAGGGCGCTGTTGCACAGGCATAGTGCTCGAATTTCGGGATGCTCCGCCTTCGATTTTTCCTCCCCTCTCCGCTCGACCCAACCTAAGCCACTGAAATAAAAGCAGTTATTATTTTTTGTAACGATTTTGTCGAGCGCTGGCACTGTCCTTGCTCTTACCCAAGTGTGTTTGAAAAGAATCCTGCACGGATTCAAAAACGTTCAGAAGTTTTTAGGGCAACCGTTATGAGCATCGCAATCAAGTCATCCATTACGTCCATCTCGAAACGCCGCCGCACCGAGAGCGCCGGTAAAGTCTGGCTGGTGGGCGCCGGCCCCGGCGATCCGGATTTGCTCACGGTGAAGGCCCTGCGCGCGATTGAAAACGCGGACATCATTTTCTTCGACCAACTGGTGAGCGCCGATATTCGCGCGCTGTTCCCCAAGGGCACCCCGGCACTGTATGTCGGTAAATCCAAAAATCACCACAGCATTGCCCAGGACGATTTGAACCAGCGCTTGGTGGACCAGGCGCGCATGGGCCTGACCGTATGCCGCATTAAAGGGGGCGACCCCTTTGTGTTCGGCCGCGGTGGTGAAGAGTTGTTGACCCTGCGCCGCGCCGGTGTGGATGCCGAAGTCATTCCGGGTATTACCGCCGCTTCGGGCTGCAGCAGCGCCGCCGGTATGCCGCTGACCCACCGCGGGGTGTCCCAGGGATGCACCCTGGTGACCGGCCACGGCGAAACCGAAGTGACCGCGAACTGGCAGGCATTGGCGCAGCTGAACCACACCCTCGTTTTTTATATGGGCGTCTCCCGTGCCGAAGACATTGCCACCCAGTTAATGAAGGCCGGGCAATCCGCCGCGACGCCCGCGGCGATTATTGAAAACGGCTGCCGGGAAAACCAGCGGGTGATTACCACGCGTTTGGACCGGTTGGCGGAAAGCGTTATTAACGAAGCGGTTCAGTCCCCGGCGTTGATTGTGGTTGGCGACGTGGTCGAGCTCGCCAGTGAATTGGCACCGGAGCAGTTTTTGAATGAGGTTCAGGGGCAGTGTTTAGAGGCCGGCGCCATCGCGTGAAATCGCGGAAAGCCCAGAGTCACGCAGAATTCGAGATTTAGTCAGGAGTAGGTTATGAAACAGCGCATTATTGTGGTCGGCAACGGCATGGTGGGTCACAAGTTTATCGACGGGCTCATGAGCAACGAGAAAGCCGACGAGTTTGAGGTGATCACCTTTTGCGAAGAGCCGCGCCTGGCCTATGACCGGGTGAAGCTGAGCAGCTACTTCGATGGCTCTAGCGCTGAAGACCTGGCGCTCACCACTGAGGACGATTATCGCGAGAAAGGCGTCGTCTATACGCTGAACGACCGCGTGGTGAGTATCGACAAAGACAAGAAGACGGTAACCACCGCCGGCGGTAAAACCGAAGCCTACGACAAGCTGGTGCTGGCCACCGGTTCCTACCCGTTCGTACCGCCCATTCCCGGCGGTGACCAGGAGCACTGCCTGGTGTACCGGACCATTGAGGATCTGGAAGCCATTACGGCCTCGGCCAAAGAGAGCAAGGTCGGCGCCGTGATCGGTGGAGGTCTGTTGGGTCTGGAAGCCGCCAACGCGCTGAAAAATCTGGGCCTGAAAACTCATGTACTGGAATTCTCCAAAGGCCTGATGGCCCGCCAGTTGGATGAGGGCGGCGGCCAGCTGTTGTGCGAAAAAATCGAGCAGTTGGGCGTGAAGGTTCATACCGGCAAGAACACCAAAGAAATTATTGAAGGCGACGAGTGCCGCTACAAAATGAACTTCGCCGACGGTTCCGAGCTGGAAACCGACATGGTGATTTTCTCCGCCGGTATTCGCCCCCGTGATGAGCTGGCCAAACAGGCCGGCCTGGACATGGGCGAGCGCGGGGGCATTGTGATTGATAACCACTGCCTGACGTCCGACAAAAACATCTACGCCATTGGCGAGTGTGCCTTGTGGAACAACTTTATTTTCGGCCTGGTGGCGCCGGGCTACCAGATGGCGAAAGTGGCCATCGACCACATTATTGACAAGCACGAAGAGGAGTTCACCGGCGCGGACATGAGCACCAAGCTCAAGTTGCTGGGTGTGGAAGTGGGCAGCGTGGGCGATGCCATGGGGCAAACCCCGGGCGCCCAGTGCTACACCTATAACGACGGTGTGGCACAGGTGTACAAAAAACTGATCGTCTCCAAAGACGGCAAGAAACTGCTGGGCGCCGTGCTGGTGGGCGACACCGAAAGTTACGGCACTCTGCAGCAGCTGTTCATCAACGGCATGGACCTGCCCGCCGCTCCCGAGCAGTTGATTCTGCCGCAGTTGGACGGCGAGGCGCCGGTCGGTATGGGTGTGGATGCCCTGCCCGAAACCGCACAGATCTGTTCCTGTTACGACGTCACCAAGGGCGATATTCAAAAAGCGGTTCAGGAAGGCTGCACCGACATGGGCGGCATCAAGTCCTGCACCGGCGCCTCCACCGGTTGTGGTGGTTGCGCCGCCCTCACCAAGCAGGTGATGGATGCGGAGCTGACGTCTCTGGGTGTGGAGGTGAACAACAATCTGTGCGAACACTTCGAGTACAGCCGGCAGGAGCTGGCGGACATCGTGCGGGTCAAGCAGATCAAAAGCTTTGACGAACTGCTGGAAAGTCACGGTCACGGACTGGGCTGCGATATCTGTAAGCCCGCGGTCGGCTCGATTCTGGCCTCTTTCTGGAACGACTATGTGCTCAAAGAGGAGCACGTCGGCCTGCAGGACACCAACGATATTTACCTGGGCAACATGCAGAAAGACGGCACTTACTCCGTCGTGCCCCGGGTGGCCGGTGGCGAAATCACGCCGGACAAGCTCGTGGTTCTGGGCGAGGTGGCCAAAGAATACAAGCTCTACACAAAAATCACCGGCGGCCAACGAATCGACCTGTTCGGCGCCCAGTTGCATCAATTGCCGGACATCTGGCAGAAGCTGATCGACGCCGGCTTTGAAACCGGCCACGCCTACGGCAAGGCGGTGCGCACGGTGAAGTCCTGCGTGGGCAGCACCTGGTGCCGCTACGGCGTGCAGGACAGTGTCGACATGGCCATTGCCATCGAGAACCGCTACAAGGGCCTGCGCGCACCGCACAAAATCAAGTTCGCCGTCTCCGGTTGTACCCGCGAGTGCGCCGAGGCCCAGTCCAAGGACATTGGCGTGATCGCCACGGAAAAAGGGTGGAACCTGTACGTGTGCGGGAACGGCGGCATGCGCCCGCGCCACGGCGACCTGTTCGCCACCGATATTGATGACGATACGTTGATCAAATATATCGACCGGGTGTTGATGTTCTACATCCGCACCGCGGACCGCCTGCAGCGCACCTCCGTCTGGCTGGAAAACCTGGAAGGTGGCCTGGACTACCTGAAGGAAGTGGTCATCGATGACAAGCTCAATATCGGCCAGGAACTGGAAGATGACATGACCCGCAACCTGGCGAACTACCAGTGCGAGTGGAAAACCACCCTGGAAGACCCAGAGAAGCTCAAGCGCTTCCGCCACTTTGTGAACAGCGACGAGCGGGACGACAACCTCGCCTATGTGGCCGAGCGCGGCCAGCGCCGCCCGGCAACCGAGGAAGAGCGCAAAAACCGGATTCCGTTGGTAGAGATTGCTGACTAACCGCTGACCATCGCACAGGAGATACGAGCTATGCACGCCACTGATACGACGCAAGACACTCAGTCAGCACCGGGAACGGCTGAGCAACAATGGGTAGAAGTCTGCGCCAAGAGCGACCTGGTTCCGGACAGCGGCATCTGTGCGCTGATCAACCAGAAACAGGTCGCCATTTATTACAGCAAACGGTTGGATGAGGTGTTCGCCATCGGCAATTACGATCCGATCGGCAAGGCCAATGTACTGAGCCGGGGAATGATCGGCTCCATCGGGGACCACACTGTGGTCGCCTCCCCGCTGTACAAGCAGCACTTTGACCTGCGCACCGGCGAGTGTATCGATTCACCGGAGCACACGGTGCCGGCATACGAGGTGCGCGTTCACAACGATCGAGTGGAGATCAAAATCTAGCACAGCCGTTTTCACTTTACGGGCTGCTGAAAATAACAGCCGCTGTCCCCGCAGCGTGTTTCATCAGCCCGAACCGACTTCTTCATTGCTTCATGAAGTCGACTCGTTGGGGTGGCTCCGGCCACCCATTTTTTTATCCAGAACGCCTGCCTTGACGTATAGTGAGCCCACACGCCAACGATTGGAGCCGCTATGTCTTTTCGCTATGACCGCCACGACATCGATCGCATGGACCAACGGTATCGTGCGCAATTCATCAATTCCCTCGCCGGCTTCAAAAGCGCCAACCTGGTCGGTACCGTTGACGCTGAAGGCCACACCAACCTGGCCATTGTCAGCTCGGTGATCCACCTGGGCGCCAACCCGCCTTTGGTGGGAATGATGACCCGCCCGCGAACGGTGGAACGTCACAGTGTGGAGAACCTGCTGAGCACCGGCTACTACACCCTGAACCACGTCAGCGCCGATATGATACGCCCCGCCCACCAGACCTCCGCCCGCTACGCCCGGCACGAGTCGGAATTTGAACACACCGGTTTGACGCCCGAGTACCAGGGAGATTTTCCCGCGCCTTTTGTGCGCGAAAGCCGCCTGAGCATCGGCCTGAAGCTGCGAGAGTGCAAACACCTGGAAATCAATAACACGGAGTTCATCATCGGCGAGATAATGACGGTGCACCTGCAAGACGACGTGGTGAGGGCGGATGGCTACGTCGACATCGAGGCGCTGGAGAGCGTCACTATTTCCGGGCTGGACAGTTACCACCGAACCTCACGGCTCGAACGCTTGGCCTACGCCAAACCCGACCAGGCGCCGCGACCATTGGAAGAATAAAAAAACAGCCGGTGACCGCATGGCCACCGGCTGTTATCCCATCAACCCTTGCGGGCTGTTGTTTTCAGGTTACTGAGCGCAAGCGCCCTGGTCGATCCACACGGCCCACTGGGAGCTGTGATCGGCCGGCGGCTGACCCTGAGTCCACCATTTGGCTTCGTAACGGTTGTCGTTGTAACGAACCTGGTCACCCTGGGTGTACACAGCATTGGAGCTCCAGTTCGGGATGCCGACGCAGACGTTGTTGTCATTGCCATCAGACGAGCTGGAGCTGCTCGAAGAGCTCTCGCTGGAGGAGGACGAACTACTGGAGGAGCCACCGCCGTCCCCATTGAACACCACATCCACACAGGCGTAGAAGGCTTCCGGGCTGTCCGAACGCTGCCATACGGCGTACACCACGTGTTTGCCATTGCGGTTCGGCAGGCTGACAGTGTGGCTCGGGTAAGTTTCACCCGGCTTGGGGTCGGTTTCCATCAGGTATTCCAGATCGTCCCAGGTCAGTGGCTGTGAAGGATCATAGGAAGACTTGGTGATGTAATAGCGGTAGTAAAGCGACTTGTGCGGCGCGGAGTTGTACCAGGTGAACGTCTGTGAGCCGGACACCGGCGTCGCTTCCCAGTCGGTGCGGGCCAGGTCCTGGCCCCCAAAGGTACCGGGGTCGCCACCGCTACACAGCTGGCCGTCCGGAACCACAGTCTCGTGCTGACCGTCGGCCGCCCCCTGGCGAATGCCGTTCCAGTCATAAATCTGCTGAGTGCCGCTTTCGGCAATCGCCGCCGCACACGCGGCAGAGCTCGGGTTCTGGCCCTGCTCTTTACAGTTCCAGATCCGGCTTTCCGGAGAGGTGATGGTACCGTGAGCGCTGGCCAGCTGAGACGCGGCCGTCCCCGCCAGTGCCAGGCACCCGATGCTGAATGTTTTGATTACGACGCGGCTTAACCACTGTGTCTTCATTGTTATCTACCCTCTTTTTCGTGGTGTGAAGTGTGAATGGACACAAGGCCTTTCAAAAACAGCCCAAGCTTGTTTCGCACAAGTTTTGTTTCGAAAGGCAGGGTCGATAAAAGCACACCGGATAGTTATTTTCAAATTAATAAGTATTATTTGTTAGTTATTAACACAACAAAAACTCGTGGCTCTCCGTGGCACCGCCCGATAAATGCGGGCCCTGTCACAGTTCAGGACGGTTTAGAGAAGCAACAGTAATTAAAAGAGACTGTTAATATTCAAAAATGGAACTTAAAAAAATAGACTAATTTGTTATTAAAATAATTTGTTGTTATTCACTTTACGTCGTTTTGCAAAGAGTTCAGGCGATGACGCTGATCAGGAGCATGGTGTTCATGTCCTCTCGTGATTGAGAGGCCGCCAAAAAACCGATTGACGGTCGGTTTTTTGGCGGCGTAGCATGCTCCCAACCATCACCCTTGTGAAGTAGCCACCCTATGTCAGTAAAACCTGTCAGCTCCATGCCGTTGGGAGACCTGGAAACGCTCGCCATGGAACACCTATGGGCAGAACCAGGCGGCAGCACCGCCAAGCAGGCTCACGAGGCATTCGGGCAGGCGCGCGGCGTTACCCTCAACACCGTACAGTCCACGCTGGAGCGGTTGTTTCGCAAGCAACTGCTGACCCGACACAAGGAAAGCCACGCTTACTGCTACCGCGCGGCGATCACCCGCCAGGCGTTTTTATCCTCGCTGATCAACCAGGTGCTGGGCCGTTTTGGTGGCGACTCGGCCTCCTCGGTCGCGGCCATGCTCGATGCGGCCGAGCGTATCGATAGCCAGACGCTGGAGTTGCTGGAGCAGGCAATCCGTGAGCGTCGGCAGCAGGAGGCCAGACAATGACGCTTCTCTGGCTGTTTGCTCTGCTGGGATTACTGGGCTGGGCGCTGGCACAGACGCTCGTTCCTTTCACTATCGAGTGGCTAAAAAGGTGCCCTGCCCAAGGGCGATCGCAACCACGCCGTATTCTCCTGGTGGCAGCCTTACCGTGGCTCGTTCCTATGACGGCCGCTCTTGCCATGGCCCTGTTGGCGAGCGCCAAACGCCTCGGCTGGGTGCACGACCACTGCACCCTTCACGCGCCGCACCACCCGCACTTCTGCTTCGAACATCTGCCGGAAATGCTGCTCGCGCACGGCCATTGGCATGTGGCCATCACCGCGGCCGCTTTATCGGTTTTCGCTCTGTTGTGCCTACGGCATGGGTACCGGCACCGTCGGCAGTCCACCCGCCTTTGCGCCCTGACCGCCCTATCCCGCGGCAAAGGCGTGCTGCGCGTACTGGACGACTCTCGGCTGATGGCGTTTGCCGCCGGCGGCACAGCGCCTCACATCTACCTCTCCCAAGGGCTGCTGGGCGAGCTCACCCCAAGGGAGCGGCGAATGGTTATTGCCCACGAAGCCGCTCACATTCGGTACCGGGACCTACAGGCCGGTGCTCTATTGGAAACCCTGCTGCTCTTGCATTTCAAACCCTTCGCCCAAGCATTACGGCACCTTTGGCATGAGGCGATAGAGCTTCGCGCCGACGAACGGGTGGCACGTCGTTTCGGAAAAACCGATACCGCTGAACTGCTTCTGCGGTTCGCCCAGGGTACGCAAGCGGCTCCGGTGCCGACGGCGTTCGGGGGTGGAAACCTCACCCTACGGATTCAGACCCTGCTAAAGACCGACACCCCAAGCGGCCGGGATACGCCGGTTTTCGAAGCGGTTATCGCCATTTTTTTAGTGGCGCTGCTGGCCGGCCTCTCGGCCAACCATCACACACTGGAAACCTTGCTTGGCCTGGTGGTTCGACTATGAAAACGCCCGGTTATCTTCTCTGTGTGATGGCGACGCTGCTGACTGCGCCTTTTGCCAACGCCGAGCTGACCGAAGCCGCCGCGATCGAGCAAGGCATGGCGCAACCGGCTATCCAGTCCCTGCTTGAAGCCCAGCAGGACCAGGCCGAAGGCGAGCGTCTGAGCGCCGGGCGCTGGGACAATCCGGACATTGAATACAGCCGAGAAAGCCTTGACCTGCGGTCCGGCCAGAGTGAAGAGACGACCTGGTGGGTGCGCCAACGGCTGGATCTGGCAGGCAGTAAAGGACTGGAACGCGACGCGGCGGCCATGACCGAAGAGGCTGCCGAGACCCGGGTCGTCATGGAGCGTCGCCAATGGCGGGCGCGCATTCGCGAGCAATTTTACGACGCCCTTGCCGCCCAGATTCGCGCGCAGGCGCTGACGGATCACAGCCAACGCCTGCAGCGGATGGCAACCGTGATCGAACAGCGGGTCGCCCAAGGCGACGCCTCTCGGTACGACAGCCTGCGCATGAACCAGGAACGCACCCGTGCCCAGAGCGCCGCCACCGAAGCACAAGCCAGGCATCGGGCCCAACGAGAGCAGTTATTCAGCCTGGTGGGCGGTGACCCGGAGCGCCTGGGCGGTGCCCTGCTCCCCCCGGCGGTGGCGTACGAAGAGCACCCCCTGAAACAGCACCCGGAACTGAAAATGCTGACGGCGCTGGAGCAAAGCGCGACGCTGAAAGCCAAAGCCGCGCGACGGGCCGCCTGGCCAGAGGTCTCCCTGGGCGTGGGCCGCAAAACGCTGGATGAGGGGGGCTATTCCGCCGAGGGCAATGCCATCGCACTCAGCGTGGAAATTCCTCTGTTCGACCGAAACGAGGGAGATGTTCAGCGGGCGCGGGGCCTGGCCCATGAGTACGCCGCCGACCATGCCCTGACACACAATCGCCTGCGGGCACAGCTCCGGGCGCTGCGCCTCACGCTCGCGGCCCAACGGGAATCGGCCCAAGAGTTACGCCGGGCCATGAACACCGGAGACGATTCGCTCAGTGCCATCGCCGAGGCGAGCTACCAGGCCGGTGAACTGAGCGTGATGGAACTGGTGGACGCCTATCGCACCGAGCTGGACACCCGGCTTCAATATATCGACAGCGCCCGAGCGGCGCGCACGACATTTATTCAATTACAACAGTTGGAGGGTCAATGATGAAGAAAACCACCATGAACACCTTGAGCACGACACTGATGGCACTACTGGTCTCCGCTGGTCTGCTCGCGGGCTGCAGTGATGCCGACGACCACGGCCACCCCCACAACGGCGACGAAGCCCACGAACACGCCGAGGGCGATCACAGTCACGACGGCGAAGCGCCCCATGAGCATGAGGGGGGCGATCACAGCCACGATGAACCCGAGACCGAAGCTTATTACGGCGACGAGGCCGACGAGTCCTCCACAGAAGAGATGTCCATGGAAACCTCGACCGATCACCATGAGGACCACGAGGAAGGCCACGATCATCACGACCACGGGGACGGGGACGGGGCGGATGATCACCAGCATTAAGACGGGGGCACGCTGGGCGTTACTGCTCGGCACTCTCACTCTGAGCCTCTGCTCTCAGGCCGGCGGCGGACACCCCCATGGTGCCGGTGGCAGCCACGACGAGGCGGACGGGCACAGTGACGAACCCGCCCTGGTCTACACCGACTACAGCGAATCGACGGAGCTGTTCGTCGAATTTCCGCCCTTGGTCGTGGGCCAGCCATCGACCCTGGCCGCCCATGTCACACGGCTGTCCGACTTCGAGCCGCTTACCCGCGGAATCATGGATGTGTCGCTTCTGCAGGGCGACAAAACCGTGGCCCGCTTTCGCGTCAAAGCGCCCGCTCGCCGGGGCATTTTCACCCCGACCGTTACGCCCCGCGAGGCCGGAACCTACCAACTGCGGGTGACGGTGCGCGACGGTGACCTGCAGGCGGTTCACGAGCTCGGTGAGGTGACGGTGTTCGCCGACCCGGCGTCCGCCCACATCGGCCAGAGCGAGCCACCCGGTGAGATCAGCTATCTGAAGGAACAGCAATGGGACAACCCCTTCGCGACGCGACCCGTTAGCGTTCAGCCGCTGCGCCCCTCCGTGCCCGGCTTCGGAACCGTGCAGGCTCCCGCTGACGGCAGCGCCATCGTGCGGGCCCCTTCCGACGGCTACTACACCACCACGGCCCTGATCAATGCCGGTGACAGCGTCGAGGCCGATCAGTCACTCGGTTATCTGGTGCCCCGCTTGGGCGAAGGCGCGGATATCGGCAACCTACTGGTTGAGCTGGAGCGCGCCCGCTCGCGCCTGGCACTGGCCCGGCAGGATGTGGAACGGCTCCAGACCCTGTTCGAGCAGGGCGCCATTCCCGAGCGGCGATTGCTCGAAGCCCGGCAGGCCCTGGAAATCGCCGAGGTGGAAATGCAGACGGCCCAGTCCCGCCTGCAGCAGCGCCGGGGCGGCCGCGAACAAGCGGGCATTGCCCTGCGCGCGCCCATTGCCGCCGAAGTGGTGGAAGCCAGAGTCAGACCCGGAGCGTTCGTGCGCGCGGGCGATGCCCTGTTCACACTGGCCGTGCCGGAGCGGCGCTGGCTGGAAGTGCAGGTCCCGGAAAAACACGCCGAACACCTGCGCCGCGCCAGTGGCGCCTGGTTGCCCTCGGACTCGCAGGCCAGCCCCCTGGTGCTGGATGCCCAACACCGGGCCCGCCTGGTCTCCACCCGCTCGGTCATCGACCCGGCCACCCGCACCGCCGCCGTGACACTTGAGTACCCGAGCGAGATCGGGCCCACACTGATCGGTGCCCGCATGCCGGCACATGTGTTCTATGGCCAACCCTCGGCGCGCCTGGCGATGCCACGCAGCGCCATCATTGACGACAGCGGCCAACCGGTCGTCTATGTCCAGACCGGGGGCGAAACCTTCGAGCGTCGCACCGTGCGGCTCGGGGTGCACGACGGCCCCTGGGTAGAGGTCCTGAGCGGTATCGCCGAAGGGGATCGGGTGGTTTCCGAAGGCGCCTATTACGTCAAACTGGCCGCGGCCGGTGGCGAGGAGATCGGCCATGGCCACGCCCACTAACCCAACGCTGCAAGTCCCCGCCCATGATTGAATCCATCATTCGCTGGTCGCTCGGCAACCGCTTGTTGATTCTGGCGGTAGCCGGCGCGCTGCTCGTCGGCGGGGGCTGGATGGCCAGCCGCACGCCGGTGGACGTGTTCCCGGACCTGACCGCACCGGTGGTGACCATTGTCGCCGAAGCCCATGGCATGCCCCCGGAGGATGTCGAACGGCGAGTGACCTTCCCCATCGAAACCGCCATGAACGGCGCCAGCGGGGTTCGCCGCGTTCGCTCAAATACCGGCGTAGGCATCTCGGTAATCAGTGTCGAATTCGAGTGGGGCACGGACATCTATCGCGCCCGGCAGATCGTGTCGGAGAAGCTGCAAACCACCAGGGCGGCCTTGCCACCGGAACTGCCTGCGCCGGTGCTGGCGCCGGTATCGTCGATTATGGGGGAGATCATGTTCATTGCCCTGGTCTCCGATCGCCACGATGAGATGGCCCTGAAAACGGCCGCAGACTGGACCGTGCGCCGTCGCCTACTCGCCGTGCCGGGCGTGGCGGAAGTGATTCCCATTGGGGGAGAGACCCGCCAATACCAGGTAGTGGCCTCTCCCGAGCGTCTCTCTGCCTACGGTATTTCCCTGAACCAGCTGCGCACATCAGTGGGCGAGTCCAACGCCAATGCGGCGGCGGGCTTCGTCACGGAAAACCGGCAGGAGTATCTGATTCAGGGACTGGGTCGCGTCCACACCATTGAGGACATCGGCGAGGCGGTCATTACCCAACGCGAGGGCACCCCGGTTCTGGTACGCGATGTAGCCGAAGTCGTGATCGGGCCGGCACCGCGCCGGGGCACGGCCGCCTACAACGGCGATCCGGCGGTGGTGCTCGGCATTCAGAAGCAACCCAATGTAAACACCCTGGCATTGACCGAATCCCTGGATACCGTCATTGCGGATCTGGGCCAAAGCCTGCCCGAGGGTATGCGTATTGAAACCAACGCCTTCCGCCAGGCGAGTTTTATCGATAACGCCATCGACAACCTTCTGGTGGCCCTGCGCGACGGCGCCGTGCTGGTAGTCGCCATCATGTTCATCTTTCTCGTCAGCGCCCGGGCCACGGGTATTGCCCTGATGGCGATTCCCCTGTCGGTTCTGGTGACCGTACTGGCCATCCGCTGGCTGGGGGGTACGCTGAACACCATGACTCTGGGCGGCATCGCCATCGCCATGGGCGCGCTCGTGGACGATGCCATCATAGTCGTGGAAAACATTGTCCGCCGCCTGCGGGAAAACACCCAACGCCCCGAGCCGGAACGCGAACCGGCCCTGCCCGTTGTTCTAAGGGCCACCCATGAAATTCAAAGCTCCATCGTCTTCGCCACGCTGATTATTGTTCTGGTGTTTCTGCCGCTGTTTTTCCTCGACGGGGTGGAAGGCCGACTACTGGAACCGCTCGGTTTTGCCTACGTCATTTCTCTGGCCGCCTCCTTGCTGGTGGCCCTGACGGTGACACCGGTGTTGTGTCTGTATTTTCTGCCGGGCAGCAAGGCCGTGCGACAGGACCACGACTCTCGCTTAATCGGCTGGCTCAAACGGCGTTATCGGCCGTTGTTGAAAGCCTCGTTGAACCATACCCGATGGGTCGTTGGCGGGGCCGCCGCAACGCTCGTGTTGGCACTGATCGCTTTGGGCTTCGCGGGAAGAGGGTTTCTGCCCGAGTTCAATGAGGGCAGCCTGACCCTGAGCGTGGTCACCCTGCCCGGAACCGCTCTGGAAACGTCCGATGAGATTGGCGCGCGGGTCGAACACATTCTGCTGGAGCAGCCCGAAGTCGTCGCCACCGCCCGGCGCACCGGTCGGGCCGAACTCGACCCCCATGCACAGCAGGTGTTCGCCTCGGAGATTGATGTGACCCTGGACATGGGCGAGCGCAGCAAAGAGGCGATGCTCGCCGCACTGCGCCAACGCTTCGCCTCGATTCCCGGCACCAATGTCATCATCGGCCAACCCATTTCCCATCGCATCGATCACATGCTGTCCGGTACGCGGGCGAATATCGCCATCAAAATCTTTGGCGCGGACTTGTTTGAACTTCGCCGCTTGGGCAAAGAAGTGGAAAGCCTGGTGAGCGAGGTCCCCGGCGCGGTCGATGTGGCCATGGAGCAGCAGAGCGAAATTCCGTTTGTGTCGGTCAAGTTCGACCGTCCGGCCCTGGCCAATTACGGCTTGAGTATGTCGCAGGCGGCGGAGCTGCTGGAAACGGCCTTTACCGGAACAGTGGTCAGCCAGATCATGGAAGGGCAATCGACCTTTGATCTGGTGGTGCGTTTACCCGAGCAGGCCAAGTCATCCGTAGAAACGCTGAAGCAAACTCTGGTTACCCTGCCCTCCGGCGCGGTGACCTCGTTGAGCGCCCTGGCCACGATTGAAAAACGGCGCGGGCCCAACACCATCTCCCGGGAAGATGTGCAGCGCAAGCTGGTGGTCATGGCCAACGTGGCGGACCGCGCTCTGGTCAGCGTAGTGGAGGATATTCAGACGGTGGTGCGCGAGAACGTGCCCTTGCCGGCGGGATACCACATAGAGTACGGCGGTCAATTCGAGAGTGCCCAGTCGGCGGGAACGCGGCTGCTGCTTCTGGGCGCGGCGGTGATTCTAGGAATTTTTTTACTGTTGGTGACCGCTTTCGGCTCGATGCGCGACGCCGGCCTGATCATGCTGAACCTTCCTCTGGCTGTCATCGGGGGTATTGCGGGCGTGTGGTTGACCGGTGGGACTTTGACCATTGCTGCGGTCATCGGTTTTATCACTCTGTTTGGCATCGCCACCCGCAACGGCATTATTCTGATTGACCATATCCAACGCCTGATTCGCGATGAAGGCGTGGCGAGGCGCGCGGCCATTATGCAAGGCGCCGAAGAACGCTTGATTCCCATCCTGATGACCGCACTGGGCACAGCACTGGCGTTGGTGCCTCTGGCACTCGCCGCCGGTGAACCCGGCAGCGAAATCCAGGCACCCATGGCGGTCGTTATTCTGTGGGGGCTATTCACCTCCACCGCCTTGAATATGGTGGTGGTCCCGGCCATGTATTTGCGCTTTGGTGAGGCCCATACCAAATAGCTGAGACGCTCCGCCCGGGCAAACCTCAGTCGGTGAAACGCTGGGCCAGGCGGATCAGAGTTTGTGTCATGGTGGCGATGGCGGGTATCAGGTCGGCCTGTTGAATGGCTTCGTCCGGATGATGGCTGACGCCGCCCTTGCAGCGCACAAAGTACATGGCGCAATCGGCGATCTCCGCCATGGCCATGGCATCGTGGCCCGCACCGCTCATCAGGCACAGCGGCTGAAGGTTCAGCTCCGACAATACCGCGCACTGCAGCTGCTGCCACCAGTCGGCGCAGGCCACCGCGGGCGCGTTGTGGATTTCCCGCCACTGCGAGCTCAAGTGACGGGCCTGTTCGATGCGGGCCATGCTGCCCCGAATCGACTCCAAGGCTTCATCGCGCCGACGGTCGTCTCCCGAGCGAATGTCCAGTGACAGCTGCACCGCACCGGGAATCACGTTCACGCCACCGGGCTGCGCCTGGCATTGACCGACGGTGGCCACCACATCGAATTCCTTTGCCGCCCGTTCCACCGCCAGTATCCATTCCGCTGCACCGACCAGGGCGTCCTGGCGCATCGCCATGGGCACCGTGCCCGCGTGACCGGCATAGCCGGTCAGCTCAATCTGATAGCGGCGGGCGCCGGCGATGGCGGTCACCACCCCCATAGGCTCATTGCGCTGTTCCAACACCGGGCCCTGCTCAATGTGCAGCTCCAGATAGCCGAGCAAGGCCTCCGACGAGCGTGCCGCGTTACCGATCTTTGCCGGGTCCAGGCCAAATTGCTCAAACGCTGAATGCAAGGAAACGCCCTCGGCGTCGGTCAGCTCCCACCAGGCATCCTGCCAGGTACCAGCCACGGCGCGGCTACCCAGCAACGTGGTGCCAAAGCGCGAGCCCTCTTCATCCCCGAAGCCGACAATATCGATATGAAACGGCAGGCGTACCCCGGCCGCTTGCAGTTGCTCCACAGCGGAGAGCGCGGTCAGCACCCCCAGCATGCCGTCGTAGCGACCGGCATTGGGCACCGTGTCCAGGTGAGACCCCAGAACCAATGTCCGGTTGGCCGCCGGATCGGCCGCAACACAACGCCCCCAGAGGTTGCCGGCGGCATCCTCCCAGGTTTTCAGGCCCGCCGCCTGCATCCACTCCGCCACCTGATCATTGACCCGCCGGTGTTCCGGGGTGAGGTAAAAACGGCTGAGGCTGGTCGGGTCCGAGCTGATCTCTGCCAAGGCATCGCAGCGGGCCATCAGGCGCGCGGCCGGTTCGTTCAGGGCCTTATCCGATAGGTTCAGACTCATACGCCCTCCCCGGTGTAGACATCCAGGGCCGTCTCGACACCCGCACCGGCGGTGAGGGAGTGTCCACCTCGGCGCAATACGGCTTCCAGGCAGGCCAGAGTTTGCAGGACGGCGTCTTTGCGGGCGTTGTAGCCCATGGTGCCGATACGCCAGATTTTGCCGTGCAAAGGTCCGAAAGAGGTACCGATTTCGATGCCGAAGTCATTCAGCATGGTTTGCCGTATCGGCTCCCCCGGAACGCCGTCGGGAATATGAATACCCACCACGTTGTGCATCTTGTTCGTCTGGTCGCCAAACAGGCTCAGGTTCATGGCAGCCAGCCCCCGGGCCATGGCGAGGCCGTGAATCCGGTGACGCTCAATGGCATTACTGACGCCTTCTTCGAGCAGGATGCGGGCGCACTCCCGGGCGCCGTAGAGCATGGTGGTGGCCTCGGTGTGGTGGTTGAGCCGCTCATCGCCCCAGTAGTCCATGATCATGCCCAAATCGAAATAGTTGGAGGGAATACGCGGCCCCTTGCCGTCCCGGTGATGGTCGCTGCGAATGCCCGCTTCCACGTGTTTGCGCCGGCGAATCACTTCCACGGCTCGCGTGCTCAGGGTCAGGGGCGCACTGCCGGAGGGGCCGCAGAGGCACTTCTGCAGGCCGACGGACACCGCATCCAGGCCCCAGGCATCGGTGCGGAACGGGTTGCCGCCAATGGAGGCGGTGGCGTCGGAGTAGAACAGGACGCCGTGCTCACGACAGATGGCTCCCAGGTCTTCCAACGGTTGGAGCATGGTGGTGGAGGTATCGCCCTGCACCACGGCAAGCACTTTGGGCTGCACTTCACGGATGGCGGTTTCAATTTCCTCCGGGGTGAAGACCTGGCCCCACTCCTTGCTGAGAGTGTGCACCTCGGCGCCGCAGCGCTCGGCAATTTCGGTGAGCAGGTGGCCGAAGCGACCAAAAATAGGTACCAGGACCCGGTCTCCCGGTTCCAGCAGGGACACCAGTACCGCTTCGATGCCCGCGCGCGAGGTGCCGTCCACCAGGAAGGTCCACTCGTTGTCGGTCTCGAACACCGCCCGGTACAGGGCCATGGTGTCGTTCATGCATTGGGTCATGGCCGGGTCGTACTGGCCCACCAGCTGCGCAGACATGGCCCGAAGGACCCGCGGGTCCACGGTAATCGGCCCCGGGCCCATCAGCAGGCGCGGGGGTGGAGAGAAAGGCCGCATCAGTTTGGAGGCGGGTTGAAGCGTTTCGGACATATCACACTCCCAGGGTCTGCATCAGCATGCGAGCGCCGCTGATGCACAAAAAGATGGCGAACACGCGCTTGAGCCAGAGCGCATCCAGTTTGGAGCCCAGCCAGGTGCCCACCGGTGCCAGCAGCACCGTGAGCGGCACTATGGCGGCAAAGCCGGCGAGGTTGACCAAACCGACCATGCCGGCCGGTGCGCCGGTCGGCGTCTGGGCCAGCAGCATGGCGGTGGCGCCCGGCAGGGCGATCAGAAGGCCGAAGAAGGCGGCGGTGCCCACGGCCCGGTGCGGAGCGACATTGCAGGCGGTGAGCAAAGGCACGCCCAGGGTGCCGCCGCCGATGCCGATCATCACTGAGAAATAGCCGATGCCACTGGCCATCAGCCCCTGCCCCGGCAGGCCGGGCAGCGAGTCGGCGACCGGCGGCGCCTTGGGGCGGAAGAGCATATTGGCAGCCACCAAGAGGGCGATAACACCGAACACGCCGCTGATGACCTGGCCCTTTACCACCAGAGCCGTAGCGCTACCGGCAATGACGCCGAGCACCATAAACGGCCACCAGCGTTTGATCAGCGCCCAGTCGACATTACCCCGCCGGTGGTGGGATCGAACCGAGGACAAACTGGTGGGGACAATCACCAAGAGGGAGGTGCCGGTCGCGACCCGAATCGCGACATCGGGGTCCACTCCCAGGCCCTGCAACACGAAATACAAGACCGGCACGATGACGATGCCACCGCCCACCCCGAGCAGGCCGGCGAGCACCCCGGCGAGAGCGCCGGTCGCCAGCATGGCCAGAATCGTGGGCAGCCATTCGTTCAAAAATGCACTCAAGCGGGGGACCTCCCCACCAGCCCGGCACCATCGCTGCGCGGGTCGCTGGCAGCGGTGACCGGGCCGCCGTTGAGCGCAACCACCGCGCCGGCGTGGCCCATCATCTCACTGTGCGAGGGCACGGTGCGGGTCCGATGACCCATTCGGGCCAGGTCATCACCTACCGCGTCGGCCAGGTCGGCTTCGAGTTTGAGATCCTCATCGGTCTCGCCCCAGGTTCGGCCCAGCAGCCAACGGCCGCGGCTGATGGCCTCATCCAACGGCATTCCGTCGTACCAGTAGCGAGTCAGCAGCGCCGCCTGGGTTTGCGGCTGGCCCTCGCCGCCCATGGTGCCGTAGGCCATGCGCCGACCGTCGTTGAACAGGGCCAAAGCCGGGTTGAGGGTGTGCAGGGGGCGAGCGCCCGGGCGCAGGGCGTTGTGGTGGTTCGGATCCAACCGGAAACTCAGCCCCCGGTTGTTCCAGACCAGGCCAGTGCCGGGAAGCACCAAACCGGAGCCGAACTCCCAGTAGAGGCTCTGAATAAAGCTGACCATGGTGCCGCGGCGGTCCACGCAGCCCATCCAGACGGTATCGCCGGGCTCGGCCACTCTCGGCCAGGGCGAGGCGGTATCGCCAATTCGCCCGGCCAGTTCGTCCAGGGTCTGGTCCGCCAGCCACAGTTGGCCGAGCTGGCGCATATAGCGAGGGTCAGTGATTTCCCGGTCCCGGATCAGGAAGGCCTGCTTGGTGGCTTCCACCAGGGTGTGAATTTTTTTCGCCTCAGACCAATCGTCCCGATAGAGGCGGTCGTACAGGGCCAGGATGATCAGCGAGGCCAGCCCCTGGGTGGGGGCCGGCAGGTTGTAACACTCGCCAAAGCGGGTGGTGAGCGACAGGGGCGTGACCAGCTTGGCGTGATAATTTTCGAAATCGGTCAGACGCAGCGGGCTGCCCGCCGCCTCCAGCGCGGCCGCCAGATCGTCGGCAATGTCGCCTCGATAGAAGCTCTTCAGCCCCTGGCGGGCGAGACGATCGAGGAAGTCCCCCAGTTCCGGATTGCGCAGGGTGTCGCCGGAGGCAAGCGGTTGTCCGTTTCGGGTAAAAAGCCACTGGTATTCGGCTTCCCCCTGGAGCTCGGCGGCTACCTTGCGACTGGCCGCAGCCAGTGAGTCCGTCACCAGAACACCTTCGCGTGCCAGGGAAGCGGCCGGCGCCAGTAGTTCATTCAGTGGTTTCAGGTGGCGGGTTTCGCCGATCAGCTCCCGGGCCCGCTGCCAACCGGCCAGAGTGCCGGCCATGGTCAGGGCCGATTGGGCACCTCGAGCGGGTATGGCCTCAAGCCCCTGGTTCCGGTAGTAATCGATACTCGCCCGCTCGGCGGCCGTGCCGCAAGCGTCGATGGCCCGGGGCGCGTGGCCCGGCTCGTGAATCAGCCAGAAGCCGTCGCCGGCGAGGCTGTTCATGTGGGGGTAAAGCACGCTGATGGCCGCAGCAGCGGCGATCATGGCATCCACCGCGTTGCCGCCGTCTTCCAGTACCTTCAGCCCAATGTTCGACGCCTCGCGGTGCGGTGCACTGAATGCCACTTGGGTCATGAGCGGGTCTCCGTCAGGGTGTGGGCCAATTCGAGCAGCACCTTGTCGTGCCGGTGCGCGCCCAACAGTGAGACGCCCATGGGCGCCCCATCGCGCGCGAGCACCGGCATATGCAACTGCGGCAGGCTGCAAAGCCCCGCCGGGGCCGTCAGGCCCATCAGTTGGCTGCGATAAACCGCAATCCGGTCACTGGCGGCATCGAGACGCGGGGCCGGACCGGGCGTGGTGGGCATGAGCACCGCCTCCACACCTTCAAACCAACTGGCGATGGTGGCACACAGCTGCGCCCGGTCGCGCTCGGCACCGACCTCATCGGCCTCGGTCAGGCCCCGGCTCCATTGCAGCCGCGCCTGTATGTCCGGAGCGAACACCGGCTTGCGCTCGGTGAGCCAGCGGCCATGGGTGCGCCAGATTTCCCGCCCCTGCAAGGTTCGGAAACAGTCACTGGCGTGGTTGAGCCAGTCGCCGTTCACTTCAATGCGCCGGAGAACGACCGCCGAGGTGTCTAGGGACTGAAGCCAGGCGTCATGCTCTTCGCGCCAGAGGGGCTGACCGCCCTGCTCCGGTACCAACACCGCCAGAGTGGCCGAGCCATTGTTCGATCGGGTTGGCAGATCCTCAGGCAACAGGATGTCCCCTACACGCTTTAGCAGGGCGGCAGTGTTCGTCATCCAGCCCACGGTGTCGAATCGCGGAGCCAGGGGGACGGTCTCCTCCAGGCTCAGTTCGCCGTGGGTGGGTCTCAGCCCGAACAGGCCGTTATAGCTCGCTGGCACGCGAATGGAGCCCCCGGTGTCAGTACCCAGACCGATGTCCGCCTCCCCGGCGGCCACCACCACGGCGGAGCCGGAGCTGGAGCCGCCGGGCAGGCGGTCCTTGGCGCGCGGGTTCAAAGGCGTGCCGTAGTGAATATTCTGGCCGTTGAGGCTGTAGGCCAACTCGTCGGTGAGGGTTTTGCCCACCAGTTCGGCCCCGGCGCTCAACAATTGCGCGACCACCGGTGCGGTGCGGGTGGGCAGCGGATGGCTGGCGAGCCAGTCCGGGTTACCGGCACCGGTGGGAATACCGGCAATATGGAACAGATCCTTGACCGCCAGCCGCAGTCCCGACAGGGGGCCGCGACCGGGGGCGGGAACGGCCCGTTTTTCAGGCCGCCAGGTGTACGCGCGCGGGTCCATAGGCATTTAGGGCAAATCAGCCACCGAGGGGATGCGATTCTGGTAAGTATCCCAGTTGGTCAGGATTTCTTCCATTACTTCGGAACCGACGATGTAGGCACTTTCGAGCGCTGCATCCAGCCCGGCGTAACCGTCGTTTTCAGCCAGCAGGTTCTCCACCGCGGTCACGCCCGGAGGCGGCATGGTGTAGTTGCTGCCGGTGCGCAGCACCATGACCCGATCCTTGTCCACTTTGCCCAGATTGTCCAACAGGCTCAGTGACAGGAAGGTCCCGGTATCTTCCATCGCGGAGGTAACAAATTCACCCTCGCCCTCGGTCCAGTATTCAACCCATTTGTTGGCCCAACCGTTGAGAATTTCCCCATGCCAGAAGCGCATGGCGGCCAGTTGATCACCCTTCAGAACAAACGGCGGCTTTTGCGCGTTGGGGTGCTCGGTGTACAGGGAGCGGGGTTCTTCCAGCCCTTCCATATCCGGCAGATCGGCGTCCTTGGTCAGCTCGAACGCCCAGTTGAAGAGTTCGGAGTTGAGCTTCAGCATTTCGAACGTGGGTTCGGGTTTGTTGGGGTCATAGGGTTTGCGTGTGTGCCGCGGGAAAATACCGATGTCCCAATCCTCCGGCACTTCGCGCATATCGATCTGGTGAGCCAGGTCGCCATCAACCAGGTACTCGGCCCAGGCGGCGGAACCGATGGAGGCATCTTCCGGGTCAATGCCCGCAATCCCGGCCACCAGCCAATAGGCGTCGGTCAAATCAAAGCGCGGGTCCATCCCCAGCGCCATGGCGGTCCCGGCGGAATAGGCCGTGCCAATGCCGGTGATGATACCGAGTACGCCGGTCTCTTCGTTCAAGTAAATATCGTGCGGTGAGTTTTTAAAAGGCAGCACGGTATCCAGATCTGCGCGCTCCTTCCACAGCTGGAACTCCCCCGCCTGGTCGCCTTCCACATCGCCAATCTCAAACATGGAGACCACCACGAATTTGATTTTGATCGGCTCGGGCGCCTTGGTGCTCTGCTGGGCACAGCCGCCGAGCAGCAACGCACACAGCAAACCGGTCACAGAAAATTTAGTCAATTTCAACATGAAGTCAGTCCTGTTTCTTTTGGGAGGTCATTTCGGGGTGGTTGATCAAGCCGTCGGACACCCGGGGCTTGCCTTTGAGTTTGGCGATGGCGGGCAGCGAAGCCAGTACGATATCCAGGCTCAATGGATTGACGCGCGGGTAGAGTTCCTCCATCAGGGAGAAATCCCAGTCCGCGCGCCCTTCGGCCGGATTGGAGATCACGCCAATGGCGGCGTAGTTGATCCCGAGCATGCGCGAGTAAGCCATTTCCGAGGCAAGGTTCATGGTGACCAGGTCGCCGCCCATGCGCGCCATCATTTCCACTTCGGCCACAGTTTCAAAACGGCCGCCGCGACTTTGCAGAACCGTGCCACCATCGTGAATACTGATATCTTCGTAGTCGGGGTTGTCCAAGATCGCTTTACGAGTCTGCTCCAACAGAATATCGCGAATGTCGGTATCCACCGCCGGGACGAAACGCGGCAGGGGAATGGCGTTCGGGTCCCGATAGACTTCGTGGGGAATGCTGATGGGCCGATCGATATTAAGATCGATAAAGTCGTCTACCAGAATGTAATCGTACACTTCCATGCTGCGGTTGATGGCGCCGGCGGTGGCGCCGCCGACGGCTTCCTCGACGCCCAGGTCGTACAGCGCCACCCAGGTTTCCAACCACTTGCCCTGGCCGTGGGCATGAATGTAGTAAAACGGAATGCCTTTGTGCTCGGCATAGTAGATGGTGGGGGATGTTCCCACCTTGGTATCAATCGTGAATTCGGATTGAATCAGACCGTCACGATGAAAAATGATGTCGTTCAAAAAAGTGCCACCCAGTATGGCGATGCGGGCCTTGGGTTGGGCTGCATCGGCCATACCGGCGGCCAACAGGAAGAACACGGTCACGACGAGACGGAACGGTCGAAAGAATGTATGGAACATGAAGGTGACTCCAAATAAATGAGAGAGCGGGCTCAGCTGTTGTTGCGACTCTGCCACCGACTTTGACGGCGCAGGCCTTCAGCGTATTTGAGCCAACCGCTGGCCTGCTCGCGGGTGTCATCGTAGGCGCGCGCCTTGCGCAGGGCGTCCAGTCCCGCTTCGAAGTTTTCCTGTTCGGTCAGGGCGATGCCCAGGGTCAGCCAGACCTGCCCCGGTTTCTCCAGAGGCAGTTTTTGCGCGCGCTCCAGGGCCGCCACCGCATCGGCCCAGCGGGCCTGCTCCACGCGGATGTTGGCAATGCGCAGGTAGGGGTCACCCTCCCCGGTGGCTTCGGCCAATGCTTGTAACGCGGCCACGGCTTTATCGTATTCGCGAGCGCTGTTCCAGGCGCTGACACTCAGTCCGAGAAACGTCTCCTCGCGCGGAATCAATTCCTGTTCGAACGCCGCTTCCAGAAAACGACCGGCGCGATCGGGAATGCCTTCGGCGATAGCCAGCTGGACCAGGGAGCGCACAGAGTTTTCCTTTTCCAACACGCCGTTGCGCCAGGCGAGTTGCAGGCTGGCCAGTGCTTTGTCCTGCTGTTCGAGCATCAGGTACACGCTGGCCAGTTGCTCCCAGTATTGGGGTTTTTCCGGCCAGTGACCCGCCGCACCACGCAAGAAGCGGGCGGCCTTGTCGTACTCCTCCAGCTGGAAGGTGGCAGCGATCAGCAATTGGTACCAACTCTCCTGGGGGTCGTCGGTCATGGTGACCGCCTGCTCGGCAAAAGGAATCGCATCGGCATAGCGTTCGGTCTGCGCCAGCAGGTTGGCCATGAACATCAGTTGTTGCGGTTGCGGGTCCTCGAGTGTCTCAAACCATTCCCGAGCAAAGCGGATGGCTTCGGCAAACTGTTCCTGGGCGGCGTACAGCTGGGCGACCATGTACCCCAGCTCCACTTTCATCTGCTCCGGCAGCTTTCCGATATCCAGGCTGGCTCGCATCAATTCCAATGCCTTTGGATAATTGTCCCGACCGAGTTCGAGGTAGCCGAGCATCTGCAATACCATGGCCAGGTCCATGGTATCCGGGTCCACCGCTTCACGCAGCTCGCGCAGTTCGGTGAGTGCCTCCGCGGTTTTTTCTTCGGCCATCAGCGCCTGAATATCCGTGAGCTTGTTGTAGGTACTGCCGCTCAGTGACTCCCCCTGAGCAAACGCCAAAGCGCTACCGCCGAGAAGAAGCACTACCATCAGCGGTCGACAGAGGCGGTGCAGGCACTTGGCAATCACATTACGCATGTCGGTCACTCTCCCAACTTGAATTCAATGGTCTGTTGCGCCTGTTGAGGCTGAGGTTCGCCGTTCACCATTTTTGGCCGGAAGCGCCAACGCTGCATCGCCTGAACCGCGGCCTGATCGAACAAGCGCGGCGGATTGGAGTCGACCACCTCCACATCCGCAACCGTGCCGTCAGCGCGAATCTGCACATGCATGGTGACGTAGCCTTCGAGCTTGGCCTGACGAGCACGCTGTGGATAATTCGGCGGAATTCTCACCGTCGGAATCACATCCGAATCAAAACCACCCATGCCGGTACCACCACTCCCGGAGAGGCCCGCCATATTGGGACCGCTGCCGGTCTGCAGGGGCATATCCATACTGGGCATGTCCATGGACAGTGCGGCCTGGTTCTGCACCTGGTTATCCTGAACCGCCGCGGTGGGGGTTTCCGGCGGCGTGTCCGGCTCCGGAGGCTCCTCGGGGGTACGTCGGTCCTTGGTTTCCACCTTGTCTTCCGCCGCATCGATGCGAACGAAATTCAGTGCCGGGCTGTCACCGCCGCCGTCGGCGAACCGACCGTCGGTGGCAATCAGCACCTGCATGCCGATAAAGATCAACAACCCCAGCAGCGCCGCCGCGCCCAAACTTACCGAATATTTCACCCACATCAGTTATTCTCCGACGCCACCGATACCGATTCGGCGCCGGCAAGCCGGGCCTGGTCCATCACCTGAATCAAGGTGTCCGTATTGGAATCCCGGTCGGCGACAATAATGACCGCCGCTCCCGGACTTTCCGCCAGGCCGCGCTCGACATTGGCGCGAATCGCACGTTTGTCGATCTGGCGTTTGTCCATAAACACCTGGTTGGCGGCGTCGATGCCAATCTGGATGCTGTTGGACTCCGCCTGTACGGCCGTATCCGCCTGGGGCCGAGTGACATCGACGCCCGCCTCTTTAACAAACGTCGATGTGACGATAAAGAAAATCAGCATGATGAACACCACATCTAGCATGGGCGTCATATCGATATCGTTATCGTCGTCTTCGTTCATGAAAAACTGGTTATCACTCATAGCAACCTCGGTGGCCTGTCATTCGTCGCGCGACATGGCGGTATGCAAGCGCCGCCGTTCGCGCTGGTAGCGACGGTTCAGCTCCGTCGCAAAAGGGATGGCGAGAATCGCCACCACCATGCCCGCCATAGTGGGAATGGTGGCGGCACTGACGCCATCCGCCATAGCGCGTGGGTTCCCGGAACCCATGTACGCCATCACATCAAAGACCTGGATCATGCCGGTCACGGTGCCGAGCAACCCGAGCATGGGCAGCAATGCAATCAGCGCGGTGATCAGCTTCAGGTTGCGTAGCATCGAGCACTCCACTTCAGAGAAAAGCTGGCGGCGTTTTTGCTGGTTGAACCAGCGCGAACCGCCGCTGACTTCCCGCCAATGATTGAGCTGGCCCGACCGGTTCTCCGGCAACTCGCGCAGGAAGAACCAGTAGCGCTCGACGATCAGGCACCAGAGCCAGATGGTGACGGCCAGAATGACCCAGAGCACATCACCACCGGCATCCAGGAAGTCGGTCAGTTTGGATAAGACTTCCATCTCGGCCTCCGCTTAAGCTTTGGTCTTGGCAATGTCGACCGCTTTATCGGCGATCATGCCCGAGGCCTGCTCGCCAATCATTTTGCTCAGCTGCTGCACCCGGCTGCTGAGCAGGCTGCTGGAGAGCAACAAGGGGATGGCGACAACCAGGCCGAGCACGGTGGTAATCAACGCTTGTGAGATACCACCGGCCATCAGCTTGGGATCGCCCGTGCCAAACAGGGTGATCGCCTGGAAGGTGCCGATCATGCCGGTGACCGTACCCAGCAGACCCATCAGCGGCGCGATGGCGGCAAGTACTTTGATAATCGACAAACCCCGGCGCAATTCCGCGAGATCCTTGAAAATGACCTCTTCGAGTTTTTTGCTGAGCGCATCGAGATCGTTCAGGTGCTTATTCTCATAGTAGGCCTGCATCATGCGCCCGAGCGGGTTGTCGCTCTCGGCGTGTTCCATATCCTTGAGCTGGCGGCGCATGCGTTTGGAAACGCGCGACAGCTTGATCAAGCGCTCGATCACAATGAGTATGCCGATGATGCCCACGATAATGATGGCGTACCCCACTTCTTTACCCTGCTGCACCCGCTCGCCCAGGCTCGGGGATTGAACCAGCAAGCCCAACAGCGAACCGCGCGAGGGGTCGAGCGCAAACGCAACCGTGGCATCTCCCGAGGCAGAGTAGAGCTCCTCCGCGGTGGAGCGCACGGAGCCGGCGGGCTGACGCGGCAACTCAATCAGTTCCTGCGAAGAGGACTCGTAGTCAAGATAGGTGTCTTCGGTAATGACATTGAAGGTACCGACCCTGACCACTGGCGTACTGTAGGTTTCCCCTGACGCCCGCACCACATCGCTGTCGAACCGGCTGACGTTCCCGGACTCGGCGATTTCCTGCAACATGACCGACCAGAGCTCCTGCATTTCGGGAATGGTTGGAACTTCCTCGGCCTCCGCCAGCCGTTCAATGGTCTCCAGTCGCTCGGGAAATTCCGCTGAGACAATGGAATCGAAGAAGATCGACTGCATGTCGCCAGCCACCTGACGGAAAACGCCGAACAGCTCCCCGAGGTTTCCGACCCGGCGGTCGAGCTGTTCGGTCAGATCCGAGAGCACGGTTTCGTTCTCGTCAAAGACGGTTTTCATTTCTTCCCGGCGACGTTCCTCGGCCGCCAGTTGGGCTTGAACCTCTTCGAGCATCTGTTCGCGATCATTGGCCCGGGCCAGAAACTCCTGCTCCCGCGTGCTGTTGTAGGCGGCCTCGGCGCGCGCATCAGAACTGACCTTCTGATACAGCGCCTCGAGCGACTCCTGAGCCAGAGCGGGCGCTGCCAAGGCCACTGTCAACGCGGCAAAGGCCCATCCCTTAAACGGTCGAATCATTGATTTCATACGGTTTCCTCACTGCTCCGGCGCGTTGATGGGAAGCGTTAGTAGTTCAGGCGGCGCCTGTTTGCGGGCGACCCGAAGGCCATCGCGGATGGCGGTGCGATAACCCGCATCCAGCGCTTCCCAGCTGTCTCGGTCGCTGTTCCAGCGACCGACGCGGTTGCCGTCAATAGTCTGGTAGTAAAGTCCGACGCGGCCGATGCGCAAGAACTCAACCTTGCGCGGCTCCCCGTCCATCACCAGATCACCCCGATAGGCTTCGATGGTTCGGCCGTATTCGACTTCCACCTGGTAGGCTTCAAGAATGCGCCGATATTTTTCCCCGGCACTGACGTCGGCGCGATCGATCAATTCACTCAAGTTCGCGACACGCTCTTCCCGCTCGTTCTGCAAAAAGGGCACATCCGAGGCCACCACTTCCGAGAGCATCTCGGTCATCTCCAGCATCAGCGGCAGCGCTCCGGTTTCAATATCATCGATGGTGTCAATCTGATTTCGGATGCTTTCCATTTCCGTATTCTGGGACTGAATCAGCTTGTCCATCTGCTGGTTGTAGATTTTCAGACTCTCCAGGCGTCGGGAGGCAATGCGAAATTCCTGGAAATCGCTCTTTGCCTGATCGTCCAGTTGATCGATCCGCTCCTGGCTGGCGGCGCCGTCACGGTCCATTTGCTCCTGGCGAGCCATGCTGTCATCAACGGCCAGCGCGGGCATTGCCGACACCGACAGAGCGGCCAGGAGCAGAGAGTTACGAAGTCGCATAATTAACCTCTATCAAGTACGGGGCCGGCAGTACCGGCCCCTTTTACACTCAGATACCTTAGAACTTGTAAGCCAGGCTGACGGAGTAGTGGCGCGGCAGTTCCGGCAACACAATGGTGCCCCCGAACAGATCCGGGAAGTTGGCGCGGAAGTAGGTCTCGTCGGTCAGGTTCTTCACCTGAGCGCTCACGCTCCAACTGTCATTGCTGTAACTGAGGCCCGCGTTGAACAAGGTGTAGGAGGGAAGCTCCACCGCCTTCGAAAAGCCCGTGAAGGTCGAGTCGGCGTGCACGGCACTGGCAGTAAACCGGTAGCCATCAGCAAACTCATAGGAGCCGGTGACGCTGATCATGTTTTCCGGGATACCGGTCTTCTTGGCATCATCTTCGGAGCCGACCAGCGTCAGCCCCTGCATGACATAGCCGTAGAACAGCGACGGATCATCAATGCCGGTCAAATCCTCAGCCCCCTGGAAGCCGAACTGCGTTCCGTTCTCCAAAGCAGTCAGGTTGACCACCTCTACGTGAGTCAGCGCGGTGGTCAGCGTCAGGGAGTCGGTCACCAGAAAGCGGGCCTCGAACTCATAGCCTTCGCTCTCGGTGGTGTTGTTGCTCACCAGATCCTGAGCGCTGTAGTTGGTACGGGTTTGAGTAAACCACGCGGCGGCGGTGTACAACCGATCATCCAGGAAGCTGGCTTTGAAACCCACCTCTTCCAGCTCGGAGTCTGCCAGGGCGTTGCCATCGGCGATCAGGCCCGGCGCCACTTCGGAACCCTGCCCCATAATGATGGTGGCCTGCTCGGAAACCGTAACGTAAGGCGTAATGCCGCCGGGCAGCTCGTAGGAGATACTCGCCGTCCAGGAGACACCGTCGTCAGTTTCCGAGGCAGAGGTGACCGCATCCGCAGCGGGGGGCACATGGAGCTTCTCGGTGACCACGTCAGTATTGAACTCGACGCTGTCGTAACGGGCGCCCAGCAGAACGTCCAGACTTTCACCCAAGCTGTAGTCGGCCAGGAAAGCGAGGCCATAATCGAGGTGATCCCCAACCAGATAGTTGGAATAATCCGAATCAGTCACGGTGGCCAACAACATGTCGTCAGCGCCAGCAATGGGCTGGCTCAGGTCGCGCCGGTCAAAGTACTCATAGTCGAATTCGTCGGCCTGCTCAAAGTCGGTGTAGCGAATGCTCGGGGAAATCTGGTAGCTACCCCGAATACTGTCGGAGTGGGCAACATCGAACGCGAAAATGGTCTGGTTTTCAAAGGCGTAGGTATCCACCTTCTGCGAGAAGCCGTAGAGGTTCTCGTTGATGTTCTCCAGCGACTCATAAAACGTTTTGTTGGTAATGGTGAAGTTGTCGTTCACGCTGTGGATTACATCAAAATACACGGTTTCCACGGTGGTGATCAGCTTGTCTTCCGGTGCTACCAGTACCTGGCTGCCATCCAATGTCGTAGTGCCGGTATTTTCCAACGCCCAGGCCGGGTCCAGATCCGCCTCGGTCGCCGCCGAGGCTGGCACGAAGAAGTTGTTGGAGGTACTCTGAAAGGTTTCTTTCCAGGCGTCATACTCGTCTGGAGAGTTATAGCCGTCGCCATTAAGATCAACCGACTGTGCGGTACCGGTTATGTAGGTGCCGTTATCGATCAGCTCCTGGGTCAGACGGTTCCAACCGGCTACCTGGTTGCCATCAAACTCGTGGTACATGCCACCGAATTCAAAACGCGTATTCGCACTGATGTCCATATTGAATGAGGCTTGGAGAATATTCTGGTCGGTGTGGCTGTTCTGGTAGTAGCTACCGGAGTTTTCCGTTTCCGCATAGATGTAATAGCCCATGGGTTTGTCGCCCACGCTGGCCGGGCCACCCACTTCGGCCGTCAGTATGTTCTTGTCCCAACTGCCACGGGTAATGGACAGCTCGCCGGTCGGCTCAGTCAGGTATTGGCCGGTTTCCGCACGCGCTGACTTGGGCTCGAAGTTGAGGTAACCCCCAATTTTGGAAGGGCCATAAATCGGACTTGCCGGGCCGCGCACCACATCAATGCGGTCAGACGCACCAATGGGCGTTGGATAGTTACCGGGGTTGTTCACGCGACGGACGCCGCGGAAGTAGACTTCACCCGGCGTCCCGCGCACGTCCAGAGAGCCTGCGACGCCGAAGAAGGATTGGGTGAATGAACCGGGAGCAATCAACACCAGGTCGTCAATATCGGTGATGTTGAAGCTGTCCATCATAGAGGCACTGACGGACGTCACACCCCGCGGTGTTTCGAGTAGGGTTTTACCAAACCCGAATACGGATTCGACCGGCTCGGTGGGCATCAACCCCATGGTGTCTTCCACCGAACCTTCAGTAGTGTAGGTGCCGAGATCCACGGAATCTTCTTCCGTTTCCTCCTCCTGAGCGACAGCACCGGCACTCGCCAAACCGCAGCCAAGTCCGATGACTAACGCAAGCTCTTTGTATTTAAAGCGGGTGTTCGTGGTCATAGTACGTGCACTCCAAAGTCTGTTTTGTGTTTGCCTGAACAGCTACAGAAGAGATTGCAAGCGCCATGCCATTTCCTGTCCACTTGGTTACGATTTTGTTTTTATCGGGAATAACTCATTAAAATCAATTAGTTAAGGATATTAAAATTTGATTCAAATGATTATTTGGGAGAGCCGGGCCGTCTTCTGCCGGTGCGACGGGAAATGTGGAGGTCACTGCTGATGCACACTGCACCAAGGTGCACCAATTGGTGACTTTTTCAAAAAAAACACCGGCTGGGCCTAAGCCCGCCGGTGAAGGGAGAGTCACCTGCATCGGTGAGAGAAGAGGGTCTTCCACGAAGGGGAGAGAATGGCTTATTCCCAATCGCACAGTTGGTAGTGGTTACAGATAAAACCATGGCTGAGCGGTTCCGCATCCTTTACCGTCGAAAATCCGCGGCGCTTGAAACGGGACTCAAAGTTCGCGATGCGCTCATCAAAGGTTTCGACCAGTTGCCGCTTGACCTCGTCTTCGACGAAGGCGTGAGTCAGGGAGTTTCGGCTCAACAGCTTGAGTTCTTCCCAGGAAAGGTTGTATTCCTTAACCGCGACAAAAAATTCATCGGTAATATTGGAGTCCCACATGCCTCGGTCATCGGTGGACAGCGCTACCGGAATGCCGATACGCAGATACTCGGGGAAGGGGTGCTCCGAGTAGTCGTCGACGTATTCGAGCAAGAGGTTGGAAATCAGGTTGATCTCGATCAGATAAGGGCCGTGGCGCAATTCGCGCAGCAGCTCTTCGTCGTTGATCAATTGAATACCGTGACCGATGCGATCGGCCCCCAACATCAGAGTGTCCCGAATGTGGCGGTTTGGCTCATCCAACTCACCGGCGTGGACCGACAGGCGAACATTGCTGTGGGTGCGACGCAGGTCCCGCAGGGTGTCCTTGAAGCGCATGGGGTAGCCTTTGTCGTTATCCTCACGCCCAACCATATTCACCGCCAGGTAAAGATCCCGGTACTCTGAAACGAACTCGTAGGCGTCGATCAGTTGCTGTTCGGCATTGGGCGCAAAGCGCAGAATCGACTCCTGGAAGCGCACGGTGACGCCGGTATCGCGGGCGTCCTTTTGCTTCAGCCGCTCCTTGTACAGGGCCACGACTTCACCGGCGGGAATGGGCGTGCCGTCAGGCTCGGTAAATCCTTTGGCGCCCATCATCGTTTCCAGGTAAATCAGCCCCTCACGCCCGAACGCCTCCATGTTGCGATAGAGAATTTCCATCATCAGGTAGGGGCTGTTGAGCAGCTCGTCAAAGCGTTGCCAGTGGGTGGAGAAGAATTCATCCCGTCCTTCGTGATCGTGATTGAGCACCAGGCTGTTCTTCCAGCCTTCAATCTCCTTCTCATTGAGCTCTGACAGCCGCTTGTATTCCGAGCGCTCGCACTCGGGCAGGGTGTCGTAGGTCGATGCCAGAATATTGTGAAACAACAGCAAGTAGGGTTGGCGGCCAAACTCGTTGTGACCATAGGGTTTGCAGTTGTTGATTTTGACCTTGGTGTAAAACTCGTAACCATGGGCCTTCTGCTCCAGGGCCAGCTCATACCACCATTCGGGCAGCCCTGAACCACTCATATGGTTGTGCAGGTCGCCACCTTTGGGCATGGCGTACAGGAAGGTGTACAGCTCCCGATCAGACGCCTCGGCCTTGAAGCGTTCAAACCAATCGTCCTCGGCTTTGGCCTGTACAGCGCCGAGTACCAGCCAGAAAGCCGCTGACAACCAGGCGAGGATCAGGGTCTTGGATAGCGGTGTGGTGTTCATTCAGTCGTCCGTTCAAATAATGGGGGGCGCACAAAACACACGCCAGCGTTCGTTTGAGTCAATACTCACCTTGCTGGCTAGCAATTGTGGTACCAGGTTTATGGCAGCCCCGCTAAACCGCCACTGGCGCGACCCTCGGCCGGCCAATAACCTGTCCAATTGGTCGGGATTTGTTATTTGCTGGTGCACTCGCTCCCCGCGTGCCCCGAAATACAGCGCCCGGATCGTTATAAAGGCGCTATTGATACCCTGTCCGGTGGCACAGTTTTTGAACAACATATGAATAGCCTATGTTGATCAGCGGATTCCCTTACGCTGTCTTCGCCCAACCGAGAGCCCATGATGGAAAGCCATTACCCCAGAGACATGATCGGTTACGCCGGTCGGCCCCCAAAGGTCAACTGGCCGGGCGGTGCCCGACTGGCCTTACAGTTTGTGATCAATTACGAGGAAGGGGCAGAGAACTGTGTGCTGCACGGCGACGATGCCTCAGAAACTTTCCTGTCCGAAATCATCGGGGCCAAGGCCTACGCTGATCGCCATATGAGCATGGAGTCCATTTACGAGTACGGCAGCCGGGCCGGCTTCTGGCGGCTGCACCGGCTGTTCAGCGAGTTGCAGGTGCCGGTGACGGTGTACGGGGTGGCCATGGCCCTGGAGCGCAACCCCGCCGCCGTGGAAGCCATGCAATCCGCCGGCTGGGAGATCGCCAGCCACGCCTACCGATGGATTGATCACCAGTTCATGCCGATCGAGCAGGAGCGGGCGCAGATCGAGAAAGCCATTGACGTCCATACCCGAGTCACGGGCGAACGGCCCCTGGGCTGGTACACCGGGCGAGACAGCCCGAACACCCGGTCCCTGATCATGGAGCGCGGCGGCTTTCTGTATGACTCCGACTCCTACGCTGACGATCTGCCTTACTGGCACTGCACCCAAGAAAAGCCGCCGCACCTGATCATTCCCTACACGCTGGATAACAACGACATGCGCTTCGCCTCGCCTCAGGGCTTTAACTGCGGCGAGCAGTTCTACACCTACCTCAAAGACAGCTTCGATACCCTTTACGCCGAGGGCGCCGAGGCCCCCAAGATGATGAGCGTCGGGCTGCACTGCCGCATTGTCGGTCGGCCCGGTCGATTTCAGGCGCTTGAGCGCTTTGTCCGCTACGCACTCAGCCACGAAGACGTCTGGTGCTGCCGCCGGGTGGATATCGCCCGCCATTGGCACCAGCACCATCCCGCCACCGAACAGGAGAATTGATGCTATGGTTTACCGGTGTTTGATACTCGGGCTTTGCCTATGGGCGCTTGCCGCCTGCCAAAGCCCCACCGAGCGGGGAGAAAAACCGATGGCCACACCCAGCGCCGAAACCGTCATCCGGGCTCTGGACCTGGAGCGCCATGTGGAGGGCGGTTATTACCGCCGCACGTTTCAGGCCGACGATCGCGACCCGATCATGACCCGCGACGGCGAGCGGTATTTAATGACGTCCATTCATTATTTGCTCACTGACAACTCACCGGTAGGCCACTTCCACCTGAACCGTTCGGACATTGTTCATTACTATCATCTGGGCGATCCGATCGAGTATTTCCTGATTCATCCCGACGGCGAGTTGGAGCGTGTGGTCATGGGTTCAGACGTCGGCGAGGGGCAACGTCTGCAGCTGACGGTGCCAGGCGGTATCTGGAAAGCCTCCCGTCTGTTGCCGGGAGCCCACGGCTACGGATTGATCAGCGAGGCAGTGTCACCGGGGTTTGATTTTGCCGATATGACACTGGGCGAGCGCGCCGGATTGACCGAACAGTTCCCTCAGCACGGCGCACTGATCGAGGCCCTCACCCGACACTGACCGGCTCAGGCCGCCACCGACCTGGGCGGGCGACTGGGATCGTCGCCGGAGCGGCTGCGCCGATCAAGGTAACCGAGAATGGCTTCACGCAGACGCTCACCTCCGCCGGGAATACCCTGATTACCAAACAGCCGGTTGAATTCGAACAGGTAGGGGTGATCGCCTACCATGGCAATATCAAAGCCGGCGTGGTCCACTCCGAGCTGGCGGGCGACACGCAACGCCAGACGAGTGGCCGCTTCCGGTACCGGGCTGTAATCCACACTGCCGCCGCGCGCGACATTGTTGTGAAAGCTGTAGCCGGACTGCAGGCGCCAGTAGGCGGTCAATACCTGGTCCCCGACCACCACCACGCGAATGTCCCGATCGATAGGCAGCCATTCCTGCACATACAGAGTATCCACTCGCTGCTGGTACTCGCGCCACTGCTCCCGATCTTCGATCAACCAGACACCTTCCCCCATGCTGCTCTTGGCCTGTTTGGCCACAAACGGCGTAGACATTTCCTGCCAGAGCCGATCGGCGTTCTCGGGGGTATTGGCCAGGATATGGGTCTGCGGAATGTGCTCCGGTGCCACGGCCTGGAAGGCACGGGTCATTTCGATTTTGTTATGACCGATCCGGTAGCTGGCTTCGCTGGGGAAGATACGGCAACCCATGCCGTAGACCAGCGCATTCAGTTGCCAGTATTCGGGGAAAAGAACCCAGTCCGCGCCGGTCAACTCCGGACGGTGACGCAAAAAATGCTCGGGCTTCAGGTTCCGGGTTTCAGGAAAACCCAGGGTGCGAAAGACATCGAAACTGATCAGACGCATGGATGGTAAAGGCTCAGGTTTGCGAGCGCGAATTCTGCTCCCAATTTTCCTGTTATGGCAAGTACTTTTTGGGCATTTACCCCCTGGAATTGAACGACGGTAAAACGGTTTCCACGGCGCCGTCCACCAGAATCATCCGGACGCTGGCGTTGGCCTGACGCAGTTGATGAATGGGTTGGTATTCCTCACAGGTCGCCCAGTAGTGAGCGCGTTCCCAGTCGGGAAATTCCATGACCACCATCCGTGCGGGTTGCCAGTCGCCATGCAACACTTCGGTCTCGGCGCCACGCACCAGGTAGCGACCGCCACATTCCGCCACGGTCGGCGTAATCTTTTTCAGGTAGTCACGATACGGTTCGGGGTGGTGGACCTTGATGTCGACAATAATATAGGCAGGCATCACTGCAGCTCCCCGGTTGTAGCCCCTTGAGCCCGTAGCCACACCACCAGCGCAGTTCGCTCCTGGTCGGTCAGCCCGGTCATATTGCCAAGCGGCATGTACTCCGACTGAATAGCGGGTAGGGCCAGATTACCGTGCGCGATCAGTTGCTCCGGCGATTCAATGACCAACCCCGCAGGGGCCGCCTGGAAACCGGGCTGGACCGGATTCCACCCGTGGCAGTTGGCGCAGTGACGGGTGACCAACGTTTGTATCTGCTCATGCTCGGGCACTGGCACAGAGGCGTTGGCCGAAGGGCCCGCATCGGACCAGGAGGCCAGGACCGCCACAAAGACCAGGCCCGCGGCGCTGGAAATAAGCACCGCCGGACGGTGCTGGCCCTGATGTTTAAGGTTGAAGTAATGCCGCCCCCAGGCCAGCAGAATTCCCACGGCCGACAGCACCAGCCAGGCCTGCGGATGCCCGTAAAGAAACGGATAGTGATTGCTGATCATGCAGAAAATGACCGGCAAGGTAAGATAGTTGTTATGAGTCGAGCGCAACTTGGCGAACTGGGCTTTAGCCGGGTCTGGCTCCCGCCCCTCGCTCACGGCGGCGACAAAGGATTTTTGCGCGGGAATTATTCCCCAGAAAACATTGCCAGCCATCCAGGTAGCAATCATCGCGCCCACATGAAGGTAAGCGGCGCGGCCGGAGAACAGTTGCTGGGCAAGCCAGCTCGCCAGGGTAATGAACAGTACCAACGCTACGGCAAACGCCCAACCCTTTTTTACCAGCGGTGTTCTCAACAGCGCTTCATAGGACAGCTGCCCCAGCGCGATAAACAGCACGCTCGCCGCGATCGCCGCGCCCGGGGTGTCGACCCAGGCATCAGGGCCCACCAGGTAGGTGCGAGCCTGCACATAGTACAAAAGGATCAGTAGGAGAGTGCCGCTCAACCAGGTACTGTAGGCCTCCCACTTGAACCAGTGCAGCTTTTCCGGCATGGTTTCTGGACGAAGACGATACTTTCCAATTTCGTAGATGCCGCCCCCGTGTATCGCCCACAGATCGCCCTTGATACCTTTTGTCCTTTTCCACTCCGGCGGTTCCCGCAGGTTCAGATCGAGCCAGATGAAGTAGAAAGAGGCTCCGATCCAGGCGATACCCGCCACAACGTGAAACCAGCGTACCGCCAGGTTCAGCCAATCAATCAATACTGTTTCCAAATCCGTTCCCCTTTTACGCGCAAGCCGGTTGTCAGGCCCGGGCTGATTGTCGTTGAAACTGTCGCTGTCCCATGACGTAAGTGCTCGCAATATTGTTTTCGTCGCCCAGCATCATCAAAGCAAACAGAGACTCCGCCAACGTTTTGGTTCTTGTCTGTCGGTAAGCCTGAAGCGGTGAGGGCGATCGGTCGATGAGAATAAAGTCCGCGTCTTTTCCGGGGGCGAAGTTTCCGATACGGTGGTCCAGTTTGAGTGCTCGGGCGTTGCCCAGGGTGATCCAGTAGAACGCCTGTAGCGGATGCAGACTTTGCCCCTGAAGCTGAAGCACCTTGTAGCCCTCGGCCAGTGTGCGCAGCATGGAAAAGCTGGTTCCGCCGCCCACATCGGTGGCAATACTGATGCTCACTCCCGCCTCCTTCAGCCGTCGTGCATTCAACAGGCCACTGCCGAGAAAGAGGTTGGAAGTTGGACAGAAGGCCACCGAGGAACCCGTATCGGCCAGGCGCTGCAGCTCGACATCGCTCAGGTGCAGACCGTGCCCAAAGACACTCCGCTCCCCCAAAAGGCCGTAACGATCGTACACATCGAGGTAGTCCCGTGCGTCGGGAAAGAGCGTTTTTACCCACTCGACTTCATTCAGGTTCTCCGACAGGTGGGTCTGCAGATAGAGACCCTCATAGGCTCGATAGAGCTCGCCGGTCAAGCGCAGTTGTTCCGGTGTGCTGGTGGGTGCGAAGCGGGGCGTCAGCGCATAGTGCAGTCGGCCCGTGTGATGCCAGCGTTCAATCAACGCCCGACACTGTCGCTCGCTGTCGGTGGCGGTATCCAGCAGGGCGTCGGGAGCGTTGCGGTCCATCATGACCTTACCCGCCAGCATGCACAGATCGCGTTGTCGGGCGACGTCAAAGAAGGCGTCGGTGGATTGCGGGTAGACGGTGGTGTAGACCATGGCGGTGGTGGTGCCATGGGCCAGCAGAAGGTCAACAAACCGCTCAGCCTCATGCCGGGCGTACTCGACATCGGAAAACGCCTGCTCGGCGGGGAAGGTGTAATGGTTCAACCAGTCGATCAACTGTTCACCGTAGGAGGCGATGACTTCGGTCTGGGGATAATGAATATGACTGTCGATCAACCCGGGCATAAGCAACTGGTCGGGGCTGTGCTGACATAGATTCAGATCCAGGCCCTGGCGCTCCAGATTCCAGGCGTGCCCCACCGTGACTACGTGGCCCTGGGCATCGACCAGCAGCACACCGTCTTCAAAGTATTCGAGACCCGCACCGGTTTGCGGGTTGGGCGCGTCGGTAAAGTGCACGATGGTGGCTCGATAGGCTTTATCAAATGCTGCTGTCATAATTCGCCCTGTCAGCTTCCACGGTACGTCGAGTAACCGAAACGATTCAGTAACAGCGGCACATGATAGTGCTCCTGGTCAGTGCCGACGTTGAAGTAAATGTCCACCTGAGGGTAAAAGCTGCTCTGGCCCTGGGAGGCGAACCACTCGGCAACGGCAAAGCTCAGCCTATACACACCGGGGTCGACCGAAAAAGGCGCCGACCATTGGCCGATGCGGCCGTCGCTGTTGGTGACGCCCGTCACCATGGGTTGCTCGTCGTTCGCGAGAAACAGCTGAACGCCGACGCCTGCAGCCGGTCTGCCGGTATCCAGATTGAGAATATGCGTGGTTATGGGGGCTCGTGTCATAGTGTTCACTGCTCGGTTGGTTGAAGCCACTGCAGAAGTCGCAGGCGGGTGATCTGTCCTTGCTCCCGGGCGCCGTTGCGCAATTCCTCGGTGCGATAGTTGTCGATGCGCTCGCGCAGCGTCTGAAGCATCGCCTCCGCGCTTCGGCCCTTGGCACAGACAATGAAGATGAAACCGTGACGCTGTTCGTAGTCAATATTCAACTGGTGCAGCTCGCGTAGTACCGACTCATCGGTCTGTAGCACCTGGCCCTGTTCGTCTTTCGCTCGGCCCGCAAAACGCGAGCGAAGCTTCTCGATATCCCCGATTCGGGCATGACCGGAAAAAGCCTCCAGAATTTCCGCTTCAGTGGCGCCCGCCCAGAATCGCTCGGCGTGGGTGAGTACCTCCAACGCGTTCTCGAAGGGCCGCGCGGCGACCATATCGTGGGCCCAGCGGCGACAGTGGCAACAGTCATACAGCTGTTCGAAAGCGGTCTCGGTCGAAGCGAGGTTGAGTTCATCGAGCGCGTCAGTGGGGGTCATTTCGATGGTTCCTTATTATGGCGGGCGGCGTTGCGGTCCGTTCTGGCGGCGGTTCGAGTTTCGGGAGCGGCGAACAGTCGCTTGATTTCCCGCCAGGAAGTTCCCTGGCGTGGGCGTGCCTCGGCGTAATAAAGGCTTTGGAGTTGCGCCGCGATGGAAACCGCAACCTCCATGGGACGTTTGCCTTTGACGTTCGGCAGACCAACCGGGCTGGCCAGACGATCAATAACGGCGGTGTCGTGGCCTGCCTGGGCCAGCCGCTTGCGAAAGCGAAGCGCTTTGGTCTCCGACCCGATCAACCCGGTAAACGCCCACCGATAATTCGCCAACAACCGGTCGCAGAGGGAAAAATCCAGCGCGTGGTCGTGGGTGAAGATCACCACCCAGGTGTCGTCCGCCAATTCATCGATCCGGCGCACCGGGGATTCGCAGTAGTGATAACTCGCATTGTCCGGTAGCGCTTCGGTCATCAGTTCGGGGCGGTTGTCGATGACTTCCACCCGGCAGGGCAGCTCCCCCAGAATGGTCGTCAACGCCCGACTGACGTGGCCCGCTCCGAACAACGCCACGGACCAGTCGCTGGCGGGGTAACTTTCCAGCAATACGGTGACATTACCGCCGCAGCATTGCGCGGCCTCGGCGGCCAGCGGAAAGGGCTTTAGCCACTGGCCGCACTCACCCTTTGCCAGATAATCCCGAGCCTGCTGAACAATGAGAAATTCCAACCGGCCGCCACCCAAGGTATCGTAAGTCCGTTCGGCATCGATCACCATTTTGCTGCCGCCATCGCGCGGGGTGGAACCCTGGGTACTGATCACGGTAGCGATCACGTAGCCGCGCCCCTGGCGTGCGCAAGCGGCTATGGCCTCCTGCCAGTTCATACGCGAGTTCATTCGCTCACCTCCCCGGCCTGCTCATTGGAGCGATTGAAGGCTTCGCAAGCGCGCAAGGCCCAGTACACCCGCTCGGGTGTTGCCGGGGTATCGAGTCGCGGGCTGAACCGGTAATCCGTGGTGCTGGCGCAGGCATCGCGCAGCGCCGCCCAAACGGAAATCGCCAGCATCAGTGGCGGCTCGCCCACCGCTTTAGAGTGGTAGACGGTTTCCTCGTTGTTGGGGCGATCGTACAGCGCCACATTGAACGTTTCGGGCGTGTCGAAGGCGGTGGGAATTTTGTAATTGGCCGGGCTGTTGGAAATGACTCGGCCGGCATCGTCCCACAACAACTCTTCAGTGGTGAGCCAACCCATCCCTTGAATGAAACCGCCTTCGATCTGTCCAATATCAATGGCGGGATTAATGGACTGACCCACATCGTGCAGTATGTCGACCCGGCCCACTTTGTATTCGCCGGTGTCGGTATCGAGGGTCACTTCCGACACCGCCGCGCCGTTGGCGAAGTACAGAAACGGCTGGCCTTTGGCGGTAGTGCGGTCGTAATGAATTTTCGGCGTGCGATAGTAACCGGTGGAAAACAGCGGCACCCGATTGAGATAGGCTTCTTTGATAAAGTCCTCGAACGCCATAGAGTCTTTGTCGAGATAGACCCGATTGTTGTCAAAGCGCACGGCGGTGGGCGAAACCTGATAGTGACTTTCGGCAAAGGCGAGAAGGTCGGCTTTGATCCGGTCGCAGGCATCCTGTGCGGCCATACCGTTGAGGTCGGTGCCGGAGGAGGCCGCCGTGGGCGAGGTATTGGGCACCTTGTCAGTCCGGGTCGAGCTGACCTGCACCCGCTCGACCGACAGGCCGAATGCGCCGGCCACAATTTGTTGAACTTTGGTGTACAACCCCTGCCCCATTTCAGTCCCGCCATGATTGATCAGCAGCGTGCCGTCGGTGTAGATCTGCAACAGGGCGCCAGCCTGGTTGAGGTGTTTGGCGGTAAAGGAAATGCCGAACTTTACCGGCGTCAACGCCAGGCCTTTTTTCAGACAGACATGGGAGCGATTGAATTCGGTGATGGCCGTACGCCGGGCACGATAGTTCGAGCTGTCCTCCAGCCGTTCCATCAGGTCCGAGAGGATGTGCTGCTCGATGGCCTGACCATAAGGCGTTTCGTTTCGACCCGGCTGATAGAGGTTGGCTTTGCGGACATCGAGCGGATCTTTCCCCAGAGCTCGGGCAATATCCTCGACGATGGCTTCGACCGCCATCATGCCCTGGGGACCACCGAAGCCCCGAAAGGCGGTATTGGAAACCGTGTGGGTTTTGCAGCGCAACCCGAGTATGGAAGCACTGTTCAGGTAGTATGCGTTGTCGGCATGGAACATGGCCCGATCGACAATGCCTTCGGACAGGTCCGGAGAGTAACCGCACTTTCCCGCCAGCACCATTTTCGCCGCACGAATCCGGCCGTCGTCATCAAAGCCCACCTGCCAACGGTTCAGAAAATCGTGACGCTTTCCGGTCTGGACCATGTCATCCCGGCGCGGCATCCGGTAGCGAACCGGGCGGCGCAGCCGATGCGCGAACAGCGCGCAAAGGCACGCCAGCGGACCGGCCTGACTCTCCTTGCCACCGAACCCACCGCCCATGCGACGGACCTCGGCGACGACGTGATGAAAAGGCAACGCCAGTACTTCCGCCACCAGCTTTTGAATCTCGGACGGATGCTGGGTCGAGCTGATGACATGAATGCCGCCATCCTCGGTGAGGCTGGCCTGGCCGATCTGCCCTTCGAGATAAAAGTGTTCCTGGCCGCGCACATAAATCTCCCCTTCCACCCGGTGGGGCGAGTGCATCAATTCACCATCGGGGTCGCCCATCATCAAGTGATGCTCGGGCAGGACGTAGCTGTCCGCGGCGATCGATTGTTCTACCGTCAGCTGCGCGGCAAGAGGTTCGTATTCCACGTCGGCCAGGGCCACCGCTCGCAGCGCGGCTTCCTGACTGGTGGCCGCCACCGCGAAAATGGGTTGGCCCACATATTCCACCAGGTCTCCGGCGAGCAACGGGTCCCCGCCGTACACGGGGGCCACATCAATCTTGCCGGGAATGTCGGCCTGCACTACCACATCCAGCACGCCAGAGGCCGCTTTGACGCGGCTCAGGTCCAGACGCTTGATGCGCGCATGGGCCTGGCTCGACTGACCGGTGGCCACGTACACCAGATCGACCGGTACCGGCAGGTCATCAATGTAGCGCGCCGCGCCGGCCACATGTTTTCGGGCGGATTCGTGAGCCACCGCCCGACCCGAGGCGAGCACCGAAGCACTGTCTTTGGGGCGACTGTCGGTCAGTTTACGCATGGCTGAATACCCCCGGCTCCGTGGCTTTCCCAACGCGCTCTGCCACCAATGCCCGACAGGCTTTACGCAGCAGAGTGCCGGCCATGGCCATGCGGTAATCCGCCGAGGCGCGCACGTCGGTCATGGGGGTAAATTCGCGGGCCAACTGTTCACAGGCTAGGTCCAGAACGACCTGATCGAGCTCGCCCTCGCGCTGCCAGATCGACCGATTAAGCAGCGCTTCGGTCTCCAGTGCACGCTTGGGTGTGGCGGCCATGCCACCGTAAGCGATCGCGAGGGAACCATCGGCGCGCCAGCGGAATGCCCCCATCACCGCAGAGATATCGTCCTCGTAGCGTTTGCTGAGTTTGATCAGCTTGAGTGGCTCCTCGAAAGCGGCGCGGTCGAACACCACTTCCGCCAGGTATTCCCCCGCCCCCAGGGTGGTTTGCTTATAGCCTCTATAAAAATCGATCAGCCTTTCGCGTCGCTCCTTTCCGCGGCTATTGCGAATGATCAACTCCGCCTCCAGTACCAATAAGTAAGGAGGCATATCGGCGATGGGAGAAGCGTTGCCAATGTTGCCGCCGACCGTGCCGCGATTGCGGATCTGGCGGGAACCGAGGCGATTCAACATCTGCATCAGTTCGGAGCAACGGGCGCCGAGGGTTCGCTCCAGTTCGGTGTAGGTGACGGCGGCGCCGACGGCGATGTGTTCGCTCGTCACCGAGACCTGTTTAAGACTGCCAATGGCATTGAGATCGATCAGCACGTCAAACGTGCGGTAGAGCTGGGTGGCTTCCAGCATCAGATCGGTACCACCAGCGATCAGACGCGCTGTTGGCTGGTCGCGCAAGCACTGTTGCAACGCTTCCTCTGTCGCGGGGCGATAGTAGCCGTTGCCCGCCTCCGAAGCGGTTTCGTTGCTCGCAAACGGTGCACCCTCGCCCTGCTCTTGCACAATATTGGCCAATTGGGCAGGTTTTTTAAGGGCCTGAAAACCCGCCTCCACAATGGGTCGGTAACCGGTACAGCGACACAGATTTCCGGAGATGGCATCAAGAATGCGATGGCGCCGCTCGCCGTCATCCGCTTCCAGCAATGCGGCCTGCTCAGAATGCAACGAGGCCAGGGACATCACAAAGCCCGGGGTGCAGAAACCGCACTGGGAGCCGTGACAATTGACCATGGCTTCCTGCACCGGGTGCAACTCCCCGTCGCTCGCCAGGCCCTCAACGGTAACCACTTCCTGGCCGGCAACGCTGCCCAGGGGGCAGATACAGCTATTGACGGTGCGGCTGATCGGGCCGTCAGGCCCCTGCTCCACCACCATGACGGTACAGGCGCCGCAATCCCCCGAGGCGCAGCCTTCTTTGGTACCGGTCAGCCGCCGTTGCTCGCGAAGGAAACGAAGCAGCGTCATCTCCGGTGCCTGCGGGCCGGTTTCGACCGAAACCTTGTTAACAACCAAACGCACTATGGCTCCTCCAGCAGACATTCATTCGGGCGGGTTTTCGCTTTCGCCAAACCCTGTCTCATTCAGACAAAGCAAAAATCTGGCCAGAGGGACAATTTTTTTGGTTTTCCTGGGAAATCGGCTCGAAATAAGCCCATGGCATACTCCTTGCTACAAGCTTGAGACCAATTTTGTCTAAATAGTCAGGTTTATGTCTCAAGAGAATCCAACACGATTAGAGTTGATTGGCATCACCAAGGCCTACCCCGGCTGCGTGGCCAATGATGCCGTGAGCCTCAAAGTAGCGGCGGGTGAGATTCACGCGCTACTCGGAGAGAATGGCGCGGGTAAGAGCACCCTGATGAAAATGATTTACGGGGTGGTCAAGCCCGATGCCGGACAGGTGTTATGGAACAACAAGGAGATAGCGATCGAGGGCCCCGCCCAGGCCCGAGCCCTCGGAATGGGAATGGTGTTCCAACACTTCTCGCTGTTCGACACCCTGACGGTGACGGAAAATATCGCCCTTTACCTCTCACCGGCGGAGTACGGCTCTGTGAGCGCATTGCGTCAACGCATTGTGGAGGTCGGCGAGGAATACGGCTTGGCTATCAACCCGGACCGGGAGGTGCATACCCTGTCAGTGGGGGAACAACAACGCGTGGAGATCATCCGCTGCCTTTTGCAGGATATTCAGTTGCTGATACTGGATGAACCCACCGCTGTGCTCACCCCGGCGGAAGTCGCGCAACTGATTGATATGCTAAAGCAGCTTGCCCGCAAAGGGTGCAGCATTCTGTTTATTTCCCACAAATTGCACGAAGTGAATGCATTGTGTGACCGCGCCACCATCCTACGCGGGGGCAAGGTCACCGGCTCCTGCATCCCGTCGGAAACCAGCGCCGGGGAGCTGGCCAAATTGATGCTCGGGGACGAGCTGGTTCTGGATCACGATCTGCCTCCGGGCAACGCTGGGGCAACGCGCCTGACGCTGTGCGATATCGAGGTGCGCCCCACCAGCCAGTTCGCCATCCACTTGCACAACATCAACCTGGAGCTGAAGGCGGGCGAAATTCTGGGGCTGGCGGGGGTCGCGGGCAACGGTCAGGATGAGCTGGTGGATCTGATCAACGGTGAGCTCAAACCCGACCGCGGCACCTTAACCCTGGACGACGTGGCCCTCGCCGACTGCAGTATTGTGGCTCGGCGCAGGCGCGGGTTGGGTACAGTGCCGGCGGACCGGGTGGGCCGAGGTTCGGTGGCTTCAATGTCACTGACCGAGAACCAGTTATTGACCGGCTATGTGAACCACGGCGTTCGCCACTCTTTGGTGAACTGGGCCGCCGTGCGTCAGCGCGCCGCCGATATTATCGGAGACTACGGCGTGAAAGCGACCGGGCCCGCATCGATGGCGGGCAGCTTGTCCGGGGGCAACCTGCAAAAGTTCATTATCGGTCGGGAAATCGAACAGCAGCCCAAAGTGTTGATCTGCTTTCACCCGACCTGGGGCGTGGACGTGGGAGCCGCCAATCATATTCACAAGGAATTGGTGGCACTGCGTGATCGCGGTACCGCGGTACTGGTGATCAGCGAAGATCTCGATGAGCTCTACCTTCTGGGGGATCGCCTCGGGGCGCTTTGTGGCGGCCGCCTCTCACCGGTTCGTCCCAAGGCCGAGGTTCCGCTGGAGCAGTTGGGCGAGTGGATGGCCGGCGCCTTCGGGAATGCACAAGAGGAGGTCGCCCATGCGCATTGAAAAACGACTGCAGCCTTCCCAGACGATGGTGTACCTGTCGCCGATTCTGGCCCTGGTCCTCACGGTGTTCGCCGGTGGTCTGCTGTTCGCCGCCCTGGGGCACCCGCCGCTCGAGAGCCTGGCGATCTTTTTTATCGAACCGCTGCGCGATACCTACGGCTGGTCAGAGCTGGCGGTCAAGGTTACCCCCCTGCTGCTGTGCGCGACCGGGTTGACGCTGTGCTTCAAGGCAAAGATCTGGAACATCGGCGCTGAGGGGCAGTTTGTGTTCGCCGCTCTGATTGGTGGAGCGGTGTCCCTGCAGCTAACCGAGGTACAGGGCTTTTGGGTGCTACCGGTCATTCTGCTCAGCGGCGCACTCGCGGGCATGGCCTGGGCCGGTATCGCCGCATTGTTGCTCACCCACTTCAACACCAATGAAATTCTGACCACGATCATGCTCAACTACATCGCGGTCAACCTTCTGCTCTGGGGCGTTCACGGGCCACTGAAAGACCCGGCCGGCTTCAATTTTCCGGAATCGGCCCTGTTCGCCGAACACACCCTGTTGCCTTTGCTCTCTTTCGATTACCGGGTCACTGTCGCCTTGTTTATCGCGCTGTTTATGGTCGTGGTGATCTGGGTACTATTGGCCCGCTCCCTACTGGGTTTCCAACTGCGCGTGCTAGGGGAAAACCGTAACGCCGCCCGTTTCGCCGGTTTCAATAGCCGGGCGATCATCTGGTTTTTGCTGCTATTCAGCGGCGCCATGGCGGGCCTGGCGGCCATTTCCGAAACCAACGGCCCGGTGGGGCAACTGATTCCGACGTTGTCGCTGGGCTATGGCTACGCCGCCATTATTGTGGTGTTCATGGGGCGCATGCACCCGTTGGGTATCGTGCTCGCCAGCATGCTGTTGGGGCTGACCTACCTCGGGGGCGAGATGGCCCAGATCGACCTGGGCTTGCCCAAGTCGATCACGGGTCTGTTCCAGGGCATGCTGTTGTTCTTTCTGCTCGGCTGCGACCTGCTTATTCACTACCGCCTCGTTCTGAAAGAACGGGCCTTTGGCGTCGCGACCACCTGAGGACCCATTATGGATCTCGCATTACTTGAAAACATTCTGTTCGCGACCGTCCGTACCGGCACGCCTCTGTTGCTGGTGGCTTTGGGGGCCATGATTTCCGAGCGCTCCGGAGTACTCAACCTGGGGCAGGAAGGCATGATCCTGGTGGGTGCGGCCTGCGCGTTTATCGCCGCCTACAGCGCTGACTCTCTTATGCTAGGGGTCGTTATAGGCGCCCTGGCGGGTGCGCTGGTCTCGTTGATTTTCGCCTTTGTGGCCCTGACGTTGATTTCCAATCAGGTAGCCACCGGTCTCGCCCTCACGATTTTCGGGACCGGCCTGAGCGCCTTTCTCGGCGCCGAGTATGTGGGCCAGTCGATCGAAGGCATGACCCGGGTCGAGCTGCCACTGTTGCACAAAATTCCATTGATCGGGCCGGCTCTGTTCGGCCAGGACCTGATGGTGTATCTGGGGCTGACTTTGTTTGCTCTGGTGTTCTGGACCATGCGCTCGACCCGGTTGGGGTTGATCATTCGCGCCGTGGGCGAGAACCCACAGGTCGCCCACGCGCTGGGCTACAAAGTTCTGCTGGTGCGATACGCGGCGGTGCTGTTTGGCGGGGCCATGGCCGGGCTGGCCGGGGCTTACCTGTCACTGTCCTATACACCGATGTGGGCCGAAGGCATTTCCGCTGGCCGGGGCTGGATCGCATTGGCGCTGGTGGTGTTTGCCAGCTGGCGTACTGAACGCATTCTGATGGGCGCCTGGCTGTTCGGATTTGCCAGCATTCTGCACCTGTTGTTGCAGGGCTTCGGGTACGACGTGCCGTCGAACCTGCTGGCGATGCTGCCCTACGCCGTCACCATTGTGGTGCTGGTGTTCATGATGAGCCGCAAGGGTGCCAAGGGGTTGTTTGCCCCCCGCTCCCTGGGCCAGCCGTATCATCCGCCCCAATAACCGCTTATACGCCCTGCCATTAACGAGGATAACTCCATGAAACTCACACCCTTACTGGCTCTCACCGCCGCCCTGCTGGGCTGGAGCCTGGCCAGCCAGGCAGACGACAAACCGCTCAAGGTCGGGTTCGTCTATGTCAGCCCCATTGGCGATGCCGGCTGGACCTATATGCACGATCGGGCCCGAAAAATTGTAGAAGAAGAGTTCGGAGACAAAATCGAGACCAACTACGTCGAAAGCGTCGCTGAAGGGGCGGACTCCGAGCGGGTGATCCGCAACCTGTCCGCCCGCGGTTACGATCTGATTTTCACCACCTCGTTCGGCTATATGAATCCGACGTTGAAAGTCGCGCGGCGTTTCCCTCAGGTGAAATACGAGCACGCCACCGGTTACAAAACCGCGCGCAACGTCGGCAACTATCAGGCCCGAGCCTATCAGGCCCGCTACCTGGCCGGTATGACCGCCGGGGCCATGAGTTCTACCAACCAGATCGGTTATGTGGCCGCCTTCCCCATTCCGGAGGTGATTCGGGGGATCAATGCCTTTACCCTGGGTGCGCAAGCTACCAACCCCAACGTCAAAGTGAAAGTCGTGTGGATCAACACCTGGCACGATCCGGCCAAGGAGCGCGAAGCGGCGGACAGCCTGATTCTGCAAAACGTGGACGTACTGACCATGCACACCGATTCCCCGGCAGTGATTCAGGCCGCCGAAGCACGCGGCGTCTATTCGGTCGGCTTCAACTCCGACATGAGCCATTATGGGCCCAAGTCCCATTTGACCGCGGCGGTCATGCACTGGGAAAGCATTTATCGGGACAAGATTCAGGCCGTGCTCGACGGCACCTGGGAACCGAAAGCGATCTGGCATGGCCTGAAAGAAGGCGTGGTGGATGTGGCGCCTTTCAATGAGGCGGTTCCCGAGTGGGTTGTTGAAAAGGTCAATACGGTTAAAATGCAGATCATCAACGGCGAACACGCCGTCTTTGAAGGCCCGATCTACAACCAGGCCGGCGAGCTGATGGTGAAAGAGGGTGAACAGCTGAGCGACGAAGAGCTTATAGAGCTTGAGTGGTACGTAAAAGGCATCGACGGATAAAGGCAACAGGGAACCAGAGCCCTACAACGGAGAGCGTAATAACAATGGTCAATAAAGCACTGGAAAACGCGATGGACTTCGACCCCAATGAAACCCCGACCGGCAAGTACCGGGCGGGGAAAATTCGGGACCGCAACCTGACCAATATCGTCAAGGCGGCGGAGGAGGAATTTGTTCAACACGGCTACCGGGGCACCAGCATCCAGGCCATCGCCGACCGGGCCCAGATTCCGAAAGCCAACGTTCATTACTATTTCAAGAGCAAGTCGAATCTGTACATCGCGGTGCTGGATAACCTGATCCACCTGTGGAATAACTTTTTCGATGAGATTACCGAAAAGGATGATCCGGCCGTGGTGCTGGATGAGTTCATCCGAAAAAAAGTCGAGCTGTCCTACACTCATCCGCGCGCGTCCAAGCTGTTCGCCATGGAGATTGTGCAAGGCGCACCGCATCTTAAAGATTATATTCGCACCGAAATGCGCCAGTGGGTGCGGCGTAAAGCGGCCGTCATCGACACCTGGATTGAGCAGGGGCGCATGGCGAATGTGGATTCCATGCAACTGATCTTTTTGATCTGGTCCTCCACCCAGCATTATGCCGACTTCGACACTCAGGTGCTGACCATCATGAACCGGGCCGAGTATGAGCCAGATATGATTCGCGATATTTCTGATTTCCTGAGCCAATTGATCTTGCGCGGTTGTGGCCTGGAACCACCCGCACGACCAGCCCCACAAACCGCCCTGGATGATGCCGACGCATGAGTACTTTGTGGCTGCGCAACCCACTCGCCTGCTGGACCGGTACCGGAGAAAACGCCGACAATGGCCTGGTGGTTCGCGATCAACACATCGTCGAGCTGGTGGCTCGCGGTAAAACCCCGGTCACCCCCTACGACCGGACGTTCGATGCGTCCGAACATGTATTGATCCCCGGTCTGATCAACGGTCACCACCACTTTTACCAATCTCTGACACGGGCATTGCAGCCGGCCCTGAACAAAGCCCTGTTCCCCTGGCTAGAGGCACTCTATCCGGTATGGGCGAATCTGGATGACGAAGCGGTGTACGCGTCCACACAGCTGGCCCTGAGCGAGCTGTTACTCTCGGGCTGCACCACCGCCGCCGACCATCACTATATCTTCAGCACGCTGTTGCCCCGCGCCATCGATGTTCAGGTGGAAGCGGCAAAGAGCATTGGCAACCGGGTCACACTGACTCGGGGCTCCATGAGCATGGGGCAATCCACCGGGGGCCTGCCGCCGGACTCGGTGGTCGAGTCCGAGGAGCAGATTCTCGACGACAGTCGGCGGCTTATACGCTCGCACCACGACCGCCGCCCCGAGTCTCTCTGTCAGATTGCCCTGGCACCCTGCTCGCCGTTTTCCGTGACCCACGAACTGATGCGCGAGTGTGCCCAAACCGCAAAAGAAGAAGACGTACTTCTGCACACGCACCTGGGTGAGACCGAGGACGAGAACGCATTTTGCGTAAAGCAGTTCAACCAACGCCCGGTGGAATATCTGGCCGATGTGGGCTGGCTCGACGGACGGGTCTGGCTGGCCCATGGCATCCACTTCAATGACGACGAAATTCAAACGCTGGCGCACGGCAAGGTAGGTGTGTGCCATTGCCCCAGCTCGAATATGCTGCTTGGCTCGGGACAATGTCGCGCGCAGGAGTTGCGTCGCGCCGGTGTGCGAGTCGGCCTGGGCGTTGACGGTTCGGCGTCCAACGACGGCTCCAACATGATTCAGGAAGCCCGCCAGGCCATGCTGATGCAAAAACTCACCTACGGGGCGGATCAGTGCAGTCATCTCGACGCCCTAAGCATGGCAACCCGCGGCGGGGCCGAATTGTTGCACCGCCCGGAGCTCGGCACACTCGCCGAGGGCCAACAGGCCGACTTGGCGCTGTTCCGGTTGGATGAACCGCGCTTTTCCGGTCACGGTGACCCGCTGGCGGCGCTCCTGCTGTGTGGAGCGCATCGGGCTGACTACGTGATGGTCGCCGGTCAATGGAAGGTAAAGTCGGCCGAGCTGACCGACGCCGACCTTGGGGATATTCTCGCTCGACATGGGGCGGCCAGCCAACGCCTGATGGCAGCCGCCAATGCATGAGCGCCGCTTGAAACACTAACGCCGCGAGCTATTCAACCGGACCCGAAACTCATAAAAAACCGTACCCGGATTCGTTTCCCGACAGACCGTCACTCGCGGATATTGATCGTTCTCCACCAACGTTCCGGCTGACGTGGCGTCAAGATGAGAGCGGGCCTGACCATCCCAACGCCGGGCCGGCATGACTTTATCGCTCGTGGGCCACCAGGGGTCGTCGGTTACCGCGATTGCAACCCCCAACGCCTTCTTGTCCCCCTGACACAGGCTTGAGTCCACAGCAATCAAGGCGGCCAGAGTATCCCAGAAATAATATTCTCCGGAGGCGATGAACCAGTCATTCCTGTCGAGCACCTGACTCCAGAAACGGGCAGAGTCGGTCGCCGCCACCGCCTTGAATTGTTTCGCCACCATCTCGGTGACCCGCACCGCGTTGGTCACATCCAGCCCCACCAAGACGGTCGGGATATCCGCCGCCAGCACTCGATCGGCCGCCACCGGGTCGATATAAATATTCCATTCCGCCGTCGTGTTGGGGTGGCCGTCGGTAAAATTGGGCACAATGATATTCCCCGGCGCATCCACCGTCCCGCCCATGATAATGAGCGCCGCTACACGCTTAGCATCCTCGGGGTAACGCTCGAGCCACTGCGCAATATTCGTCAAGGGACCGGTGGCGACGATCGTCACATCTTCCTCAGCGGACTGCAGCGTTTGATGAATGACTTCCACCGCATGCTGAGAAGACGCCCGCCGCTTGCTCGCAGGCAACTCAACCCCCGACAAGGTGTCGGAATCTTTGCGCCAGGGCTCAGGGAACACGAAATAGCCATCCAGTGGGTAATCGTCGCCACAGGCCACGGGAATCTCGGGAACGCCGCCCGGCAAGTCCAACAATGACAGGGTATTACGCAGCGCTGGCTCGCACCGGGATTCACCACTGGCCGAAATAGTGATGGCTTTTACATCGGCCTCTGGGTGGTGCAGCAAATACAGCAACGCCGCCCAATCGTCGATGGCCATATCGTTGTCGAAAATCATCGGGGCCGCCTGAACGCGCCCCGACAAAGCCGACAGCATTAACAGATAAGATAACCACCGGAGCATGTCAGGAGCCCGGCACCGTATCGCGATAGGTGTCCCACCCTTCGAGCAGGGTTTGTACGACCCGATTACCCAGGCCGAATGCCGCCTCGTAAGCTGGCAACCCCTGATCCGGATACGGCGCGGTAGTGCTCCAGGCCGCGCTTTTACCCGGAGGCGGGAAGCTGTAGTTACTGACCGTGCGCAACACCAACACTCTGTCGGTATCGACCCGATCGGTTCTGGCCAAGCGATGCAAAGCGGTGAGGGTGCCATTGTCTTCCATATTGGTGGTGACCATGTTGGCCTTCTCACCCGCATGCAGCTGCACCCAGTCATTGGCCCAGTTGTTCAACAGCTCACCATGCCAGTAGGTACTCGCTCCGAGCGTATCGCCAATGGTGACAAACGGCGGCTTCATGGCGTTGGGAAAGCCTTTGTAGTGCGCGCGAAAATTTTTCATTGCCGGGGTATCTTCTACCGGGTGGTCCTTGGTGAGCTCGTAGGCCCAATCCACCAGCGACGGATTCAGGTCGTACACGATGGTGTCCACCGTCCATCCGGTCGCTTCCTGATTGGGCTCCTTCGCGCCCAGAGGAATCAGACCGTACTCCCAACTGCTGGGGATTTCCCGTCCATCGATTTCATAGAGAAGATCGCCGTCTACCACGTGCTTGGCCCATACCCCGGTGCCCAAGGACACATCCAACGGGTCGCCCCCGCCGATGCCGGCAATGACCCAATACGCGTTGGACAGATCGAAACGCTCATCCAGCCCCAAGGCCATGATCGAGGCTGTAGCGTTGGTCACACCCCCACCGGTGCAGATGGCGAGCACGCCGTCGTCGTTGACGTGAAGATCGTGAGCGCCAAGCGGGAAGTCGAGCTTTTTGAGCTTCAATCGTTCAATCCAGAACTGATATTCCCCCGGTTCGTCTCCGGTGAGTTCGCCATTTTCGAACATGGCGACCACCACCACTTTGACCGGAATTGCCGCCTGAGCGGCAAAGGACATAAACAACGCGGCCAGCAACAGCCCCGAACGCAGAATCATTGTTTGCACAAGCATACCTCTCTTGTCGGATGAAGAAGATCAAACCAGCTTATGCAAATTACTGTCCAATTGGACAAGAGTTTTAGAATCTCCCCGAAAACTCCGGGTGTCAATCAGCCAACGCGTTTATAAACTGACCAACGCCGCCCAATTAACGGGCATTAGTCAGGTGAAAAGCGCCTTTTTTGTTCACTCAAACACCAGACTTACCGTCCAAACACTCATTTACTGACGATATAGTCAGGAAATATGGAGTTGGGTACGAATATTGCTCATTCGGACGGGTACCCTCCAGCGCGGCTCCGGGGGCCAATATCGACTTGAAGACTCACCACTCCCGTTTTTTCACCACCACATGAGAGTTCACTATGAACACACGTTTCTACTACAGTCTGCGGGCAGCCCTCGGGATCTTGTGTCTGCTGGTGCTTTCAGCCCTCAGCCACGCGAACACCGGGCTGGTGTACGAACCAACGGAGACCATCGTCATCCTTGGCGCTGTACCCCAGGAAACACCGGTACTGACCGATGCTCTCGAGAACCCGGAAAAGAAAAGCCTCTGGGGTATTCCCTACTGGCAGGGGACTTTGCACGGCAAGCCTGTCGTGGTCGCCATTACCGGTATTGGCAAGACCTACACCGGCATGACCACCACCCTGTTTCTTCGCGAGTTCCGGCCTCGCCTGGTACTGATGACCGGCACCGGCGCCCGCGTAAACCACAAATTGCGCACCGGCGATGTAGTGGTGGCCACTCATACCTATGAACACGATTACGGAAGCCTGACCTCCACCGGCATGACCTACCGCCCGATGAACAGTCCGGACGATGGCAAAGAAGTAGAGAACGAGTTCACCCCTGATGAGGCGCTTTTGGAACTGGCGAAAAAAGCCATGGCAAGCTACCCGGCGCAAACTGTCAGTGCCAACGATGAGACCTATAAGAATAGCGTGCGCTTCGGCGTGGTCACGTCTTCAGATCTGTTTGGGGTAACCGAGCGCCGGCTCACGCTGCTGCGGGAGAAGTTCAAGGCCGACATTATGGAAATGGAGTCCGCCCCGCTGGGGCATGTGTGTGAGACCTTCGGCGTGCCCTATCTGATCATCCGTTCGGGCAGTAACCTGGCCCAGGAAGAGCCCAACAACGATTATCTGCGCCTGGGCCCGATTGCGGCCAAGGAAGCTGCAAAATTCAGCCTCCATTTGCTGCAATATCTGTAAATCACGACACCGTGGAGGGAGCCTCCTGTGACAGTTCTTCTCTGTCGGAGGCTTTCTCCTCGATCTTGAGGGGCAGAAAATCGTTGCGGCTGAACACTTCTGTCAGGATCGACTGCTCAATGGCGCTGCGCCGATCGGTGAGTGCCGGAATTCGCACAATCAGGTGAATTTCTTCTGCGCTGGGCACCTGCAGGGTCACGCGTGGATCCACCGAGGGCGCATCCAGCCCCCGGTATTCATTCAATTTTTTCAGATACCGTTTCGCTTCCACCACAAAAGGCTCGCAGGCCTGATTGGCGGCCTCCAACAACGCTTTCTGTGCCCCTCGCCAGTCGGCATTGCGCTTGAACGGCACGGTAAAGACGTGCAACACATAGTCGTGGGTATAGCTCTCATTGACCACCGGCTCCGAGACAAAGAGCGCGTTGGGGATAACGGTCATGCGCCCGGTGCGCTGGTGGGTCAGCTTCCCCGGCCCCACCTCCAGAATGGTTGTGGCCAGCAGGTTCTGGTCGATGACATCACCGCGAAAATCCTTTACCTGAATCCGGTCGCCGATGTTGAACGAACCGGCGCCGGTTTTCACGATGGAGCCGGTCACGCACAGGATCAGTTCTTTGGTCGCCACCACAAATGCCACAGCGATGGCCACCACCGACAAGGCAAAAGTGCGCAACTCCGCGGCCCAGATGATCACCAGCCCAAGCAACATGATCAGAATCAGACCATTGCGCGAATACACCAACCAGCGGCGGCGCAACTCCATGGAGGCGACATTGCGTCGAATATAACGGGCACTCAGCCACCGCGCCACCAGAACGACTGTGACCAGCAATGCCGTACTGATCACCAGCCTTAACAAGGTGCCCGAGGTAGCCAGTTCCTGGGTGTTGAGCCCGATCGTTTCAAACATGCATTACCCTTTAAACCTGTGAGTTGTACTGGTGAATCCCGGAATACCCGGATTCTACTCCACCGGATTATTCAGTAATAGCAGAACCGGCGCCGCCCTTCATCTCGAATCTTTCTCAGCAAAAAAACCAGATCACCCACGGACAATGATCCGTCGCACACCTTGAAAAATTTTTGCTTTATTGGCACTGCATCATTCGTTGAGGCGTTGTGCGCTTTTTAGGAGGTTGTTAGCGTTTCGCGGTCGTTTCGGGCCCCAAGCCTGATCGACCACAACCATCAATTTTATCTATAAACCTTGCAAGAGGGAGAGAAAATGAAAGCGATCCATTTTATCGCGGCAATACCCCTGGCTCTAGCCTCCACTCAGGCGCTGTCTCAAAGTTGTGGCACCTGCGAGTGGTACGGCGGTAATGTTCCCGCCTGCTGCAATCAGGAAACCGGCTGGGGTTGGGAGAACAACCAATCCTGTGTCGGTCCCACCGAGTGTACCAGTAACGGCCAGAACCTTGTTGGTGGCGATTCAGGCGCGTCCAGCAGCGACGCGCCCGCGCCCGAGGGGCAAATGTGTGACTGGTACGGCGATGTATTCCCCCTGTGTGATCAGCAAAGCAGCGGCTGGGGCTGGGAAAACAGTCAAAGCTGCATCGGCATCAACACCTGTGAGTCCCAATCCGGAGACGGTGGCGTTATCGACGGGAATGGTTCGAGCTCGCAGAGCAGCAGTGAATCCAGTAGTGAGTCCAGCAGCAGCTCCAGCCAACCCTCAGGCGCCAGCACACTCACTCTGCAGGAAAACGCCACAGGCTTCTGCCGACTGGACGGTGCCGTGGAAAGCGAGCACAGCGGCTACACTGGCGCCGGTTACGCCAATACCGAGAACAGCTCCGGCGCCGTCATTCAGTGGCAGGTGGATGTGCCCACCGACGGGCACTATTCACTATCCTTCCGGTTTGCCAATGGCGCGTCCGACCGACCGGCGGACCTGGTGGTCAACGGCAATGGCGTCTCCGGTGTGGCAATGCCCGGTACCGGAGCCTGGAGCAGCTATACCACCGTCACCGCTGACAACGTGTATTTGACCTCCGGTGCGAATACCATCTCGCTCACGGCCACCACCGGCAGCGGCCTGGCCAATATCGATCGGCTGCAGGTCAACGGCTTTGAGCCCACCGCCGGGGATTGTGGGGGCCAATCGAGCAGTTCCTCAAGCAGCTCCTCTGACAACAACAATGGAGAAATCACCGGGTCGTCCTGTACACCGGGCAGCGCCCAGGTGGTGAATGAAACCATTGTGATCGAAGACGGCAGCACCTTTGACGGACAATGCCAAACGTACACCGCCGGCTCCGGCCTGGGCGATGGCAGTCAGGATGAGGGGCAGGATCCGGTCTTCCGGGTAGAGAACGGCTCGACCCTGCGCAATGTGGTTATAGGCAACAACGGCGCCGATGGCATTCACCTGTATAACGACGCCACCCTGGACAACATTTACTTCCAGGACGTCGGTGAGGACGCGGTATCGGTTAAATCCGAAGGCAGCTATACCGTCAGTAACATCGAAGGCTATGACGCGGACGATAAGTTCTTCCAGGTGAACGCCGAAAGTAGCCTGACGGTGACCAATTGCATTATTCACAACGCTGGCAAAGCGTTACGGCAGAACGGTGGCACCGAGTTCCCTATCGACGTGACCTTTGACCAATGCGACATCGCCAATATGAATGAGGGGATTTTCCGCACCGACAGCCCCAACAGCAGCGCCTTTATCAGTAACAGCCGCCTGAGTAATGCGGGCGACATCTGTATCGGCGATTGGGCCCAGTGTGGTTCAAGCAATATCACCCAGTACTGATAGCAGGTAATCACCAAGCCAAAAAAAACGGCGCCCGAGGGCGCCGTTTTCCGTACCTGCCCCGAGAGGGGACAGGACTCTACATTCGGGCTTATACAGCCTGGATGTTTTCAGCCTGAGGACCTTTCTGGCCCTGGGTCACGGTGAAGCTCACCTTTTGACCTTCTGCCAGGGTCTTGAAACCAGAACCCTGAATAGCGCTGAAGTGGGCGAAAACGTCCGGGCCGGATTCTTGCTCAATGAAACCAAAACCTTTTGCTTCGTTGAACCACTTAACGGTACCAGTAACTGTAGACATAGTCTTACCTTAATCAATCAAAAAATATTAATGTGACCCGAAGGTCGGTTGTGCTGGAAATGGTGCTATTACTTATGACAGACAGGACGACTTGCTACAGGCAGGAATCGAAATGGTAGTGCATAAATATAAAACAAGCTTTCTAGCAGTCCCCATAGTAGCGGCTCTGTAAGCCGCGTCAAGCTTTTTTTGAGGCTTTTATTCACTTTTCACCTAACTCTTCCCCATAACCCCTTATAACCAAAATGACAATAAGACCGATTTTTATCAGGATTCCGTCTAAAATTGCGCCCCGGCTCGCTGTCTCCCCCATAGCGCCCCGGGTATAGTGACGACAAAGCCAACTCTCAATAAGACGAATAACCCTATGCGCTGCTCTACCCGCCTACTGCCGCGCGGCTTTCTGTGGTCACTCCTGATCTCTACGCTGCTGAGCCTGAGCGCCTGTGGGGGCGGCTCGACTGAAGATTCAGATGCCGGCCCCGATGAGCCTCCAGCCACCTCTTCCCCCAAGCCGGAGCCAACGCCTGAACCGTCCCCCTCCCCCGAGCCTCAACCCCAGCCCGAACCAGAGCCGTTACCGACACTCGAACCAGATACCGAGCCGGACCCGGCACTCCCGGAGCGCGAGGAGGATGACTGGACGACGGCGGTCGAAGCCAGCCGCTTTCTCACCCAGACCACGTTCGGCCCCACCGCCAAAAGCCTGCATCATTATATGGCGGTGGGTCAGGACGCCTGGCTGGAGGCACAGTTCAACACGCCATTCACGCCCAACCTGGCGCTGCTCGACCAGCGGGTGGCAAGTCTGGACTGGGAGGCGATACCCGCCGAGGAAGACGATGACGAGGGCTACCTGCGCGACTTGCAGCGCAGCGACGTCTGGTGGGAAATCATTCTGCGCGGCGACGATCAACTGCGTCAGCGAATCGCCTTCGCGCTCAGCCAGATTTTCGTGATCTCCAACGTCTCCGATGTCCTTTACAACGACACTCGGGGCATTGCCGATTACCACGACACCCTGGCTCGCCACGCCTTTGGCAATTATCGCGAGTTGCTCGAAGCGGTTACACTTCACCCGATGATGGGCGAATACCTCAGCTCGGTACGCAACCGCAAGGCCGACGAGGCCGAAAACATCCGCCCGGATGAAAACTACGCCCGGGAAGTCATGCAGCTGTTCAGCATCGGGCTGGAGGAGTTGAACCTGGACGGCACGGTCAAAACCGACGATCAGGGCGAACCGATCCCCACCTACGACCAAGAGACCATCAAGGCCTTCGCCCGCGTGTTTACCGGCTGGAACTTCGCCACCGCCGAGCACTGGTGGGAGTGGACCAGCGATGCCGAGGGCGAGGCCATGCCGATGAAGGCCTTCCAGGCGACCCACGACACCGCCGAGAAAACGCTCCTAAATGGCGAGACACTCCCCAGCGGCCAGACGGCCGAGCAGGATATGGAACAGGCACTGGACAACCTGTTCAACCACCCCAACGTCGGCCCCTTCATCGGCAAGCAGCTTATCCAACGGCTCGTCACCAGCAACCCCAGCCCCGAGTACGTGGAGAGAGTGGCGCAAGTCTTCAATGACAACGGCGCAGGCACACGCGGGGACCTCGAAGCCGTGGTGCGCGCCATTGTGACCGACGAGGAAGCCCGCACCGGCCACCTGGAGCAGCCCGAGACCTTCGGCAAATTGCGCGAACCCATTTTGCAGTTCTCCCACCTGTGGCGGGTGTTCAAGGCCCAAGGGGTCGAGGTACACGACGAAGCGGACGAGCCGGTCGGCAAACGCATCCGTTTTCGCGGTTCGGACCGGGCCGCCGGCCAGCGACCCTACGGCTCGTTCTCGGTCTTCAATTTCTACCGACCCGGCTACAGCCACCCTGGGGCAATCAGCGATGCCGGGCTGCTCTCTCCGGAGTTTCAGATTCACACCGAAAGCGTCATGGTGGCGAAAACCAATCAGTTGACCGACGGTATTTTCTGGCGGGATATGGACGCGGACTACGTGCAGTCCCAGTACGCCCAGCAAAGCTGGGATATCTACCCCCCCGCTCTGAATATGAGCGAAGAAAAGGCCCTGGCCGGTGAGCCCCAGGCACTGGTGGACCGGCTCGACCTGCTGCTCACCGCCGGTCAGTTGCCCGCCGAAGCACGCGAGTTGCTGGTGCAGTACCTCAACGGCTTGCCCAACCCCACTTACAGCGCCCACGACCGGCGCATGCGCGTGTTCGAAGCGGCGAGCCTGATTGTGGCCTCGCCCTATTTTGCCGTTCAGCGCTAGCAACGAATCAGAGGTCTTTGATGAAACGGTTCAAATCCAGTCGTCGACATTTTCTGCGGGGTTGTCTCGGGGCCGCGGCGGGCAGCGCGGGTTTCTGGGCGACTCAGGCGCGCCTGCAACTGGCGCTGGCACAGACACCGCCCACCGGGGACTACAAAGCCCTGGTTTGCATTTTTCTGTTTGGCGGCAATGACTCCTACAACATGGTCGTGCCGCGCAGCAGCGCCGAGTACGACGTCTATCAATCCGTGCGCAACAACCTGGCCATCGCCCGCGACCAACTCCTGCCGATTGACCCGGTTCAGCCGAGCGCGGTGCAGTACGGTCTGCACCCCTCTATGACTCAGGCCCAGCAACTGTTTGCAGACGGTCGCCTGGCGGTGCTGGCCAACGCCGGATCGCTGATCACGCCGGTCAGCAAAAGCGACTATCAAAACCGCTCGGCACCACTGCCCCCGCAACTGTTCTCCCACAACGACCAACAGACTTTCATGCAGTCACTGAGCCGGGGCAACGCCAAAACCGGTTGGGCTGGACGCGCCGCCGACGTCATGCAGTCGATGAACCTCAACCAACAGCTGTCCATGAATATTTCGCTCAGCGGCAACAATATCTGGCAGAGCGGGCGTAACGTTTTCCCTTACTCGGTGAGCGGCCAGGGCGTTCAGACCTTCAAGTATTTCAATGAAGACAGTGAAGACAACGCGGAGGTCAGCCGCGCACAGGTCTTCCGTGCGTTGATGGAAGGCGCCGATTCGCATCTTTTCCAGCGAGAGTATGCCGCTATTCAGGAACGTGCCTGGGCACTGTCGGGGGACCTGATCAAAGCGCTCGATGAACAGCCGGAGTTGACGACAGCATTTCCGCCCGCGTCGAACCTTGCCACCAATATGCGTATGGTCGCCAAACTGATCTCCGCCCGAGAGGCGCTGGATGTGAAACGACAGGTCTTTTTCGTGGGTTTCGGGGATTTTGATACGCACGGTGATCAGAACAACCGACAGCCGGCCCTGTTTCAGGAGCTGAGCGACGCCATGGGCGCGTTCAACAACGCCATGGACGAACTGCAACTGACCGATCAGGTCACCACGTTTACCATGACCGATTTCGGCCGCACCCTCACCAGCAACGGCGACGGCACCGACCACGCCTGGGGCGGACATCAGTTGATGATGGGAGGCGCCGTCAACGGCGGGGAACTCTATGGCCGCATGCCAGCGCTGAACTTAAACAGCGATGATGACATCGGCGAAGGCCGGATCATTCCCTCGACGTCTATCGACCAATACGGCGCCACCCTGGCACGTTGGTTTGGCTTACCCGGCGCAGACTTCGGGAGCGTATTTCCCAACCTCGGGAATTTCGACAGCGTGGATCTCGGGTTTATGAAAACCTGAGGACGCAGGGGGCGCAAGACGGTGCTAGAAGCTGGAGACCGTTTTGCCCGACCACCGCTGCAACTCTTTGCTGGCCGCTTCGAGCTGAGCGCGATTCCGGGCGTGAACGGCGACCACGGTCTTTCCCCGCCTGAGCGCTGACTGAGCCGTGACGAGATAGGGCGCGTGATCCGGCCGCAGCGTCACCAGACCGCCCGCCATCAAACCAAAGACAGCGCCCAGGGCGGTGAGCACAGCCGCGGCCGCGAAACCGTTGTTGGCGACGAAGCCCACACCCACACTAAACAGGAGCAGAAAAGCGCCCAAACCGATAACAGCGCCCACCGCGCCCAGCCAAATATGGGACCGCACCAATGTTCGCCAGATACCGCGATCTTCGGGCTCCAGTTCCCACCCGGCCTGAGTATCTCCGGGCCGCACAATCTGCACCTGATCCTGCTCCAGACTGGTGACCTTCAACACCGCCTCGGCGGCCTTTTTGGCCTCGGCATCGGTGCCAAAAACGGCGGCCAGTTTATGGTCGATCGCTTCGCCGGTCACTGTGCTTGACTGAGTCATAACAGGCCTCCTTGAAACGCAAAGAAAGCAGAATTTGCTACTGCTTTCGTTTGAGACCGTGGAAAGTGACGCGTGTTCAGCCCGTTTCGGCGGATTACCAGTAGTAGCCAAATGCCAGGCCGAGCTGCCCCTCTTTAAAGTGGCGATAAGACAGTCGCACGTCGGTATTTGTCGTCAACGAGAAACGCGCCTCCGCGCTTTTAACCCGTTCAAGCGCTCCTCGGTAAAAGTGCCTTTCCCGCCACTGGGCGCGGGCGCTGATCCTTTCAGTCAATCGCACATTTAACTGCACTGAGGGCTCCACAAACCACCCTTCTGAAGTGTCGGTTTTGGCAAAGTAGCCTCCGCCGAAAAACCCGGAAAGCATCCACCTCTCGCTACCCAGGGGCAGGGTATAACCCGCGGCGGCCTGCGCCTTGAACCCCAAGCAATCATCACAGCGCGGGTCCCGTTGCTCGGCCCCGACTTCGAGCCTCCAGGAGTAGTTCTGATCGCCCGGCAGACCTGTCACATTTCGGCTGAGGTTCTCCACCTCGACAATCGTAAGCTGCTCCAAGCGGGCCCCACCCTGACCGAAAGAGGCAGTCACCTCGCCCATTACCAACGTGGAAAAGCGCACACTCTCGCCCTCCGCATCCAGTGCATCGTAATAGGCGGGGCGCAGACGCAGGTGATAACGAGGACTTCCCACAGAATCCTCCCTTACTCCCAAAGAGAAATAGCTCGGCGCCCGGCCGAGGTGCGGGGCACGTGCGCTGCCTTGATCCAATGCTTCCATGCCCGGCGGGAGCCGGTAGCGCTCCAACAAAACCGCGCGATGCCATTCTTCGATCTGAGCGAGTTGCTCTGAATCCGCTTTGGTTTTCCGGAATTGGTAGTAATCCATCAATGTATCCAGGGTTCTTTGCCGACTGCCGATACTTTGCTGGCCCAAGGTATCGCCGAGAGCTTCCAGCTCCGACGAGACCACACGGTCTACAGCGTCCCTTTCATCGCCACTTAGCTGGCGATAACGAGCGTATAGCCGTGACTGTCTGGATGGGAGATAATTCACCGAACTGATAAGAGAGCCGCCCCGGTAGGTAGATTCAGACGCTGCCTGTACGACCTCTTGCGGTAAAACCCAAGGACGCCGAGGGTTCACATACTCCTCCCCCGTCACCACGGACAACAGTCGAGCGATTTGGTAGGCGCAATTTCGATTGAAGAAGTAATACTGATACTCCTTCGCTAACAACTCCCACAGGTGCGCGACGAAAAGCTTGCGGTCAGCGGCGGAAAGCGATAAGCGATACTCCCAGAGATCTCTCAGTTCATTCTCGCCATAATTGTGGGTGTGATAAAAGTATTCGCGATGGGTGTAGCCCGCATCATAGCCGCCCAGTATTCCTTTTCCGATATAAACGAGCATGTTTTCATGTTCGGGAATGATCGCGCCAAAATTAATGGCAGTCTCATCCAGGCTGGACTGGATACCTTCACCGCGCTGATTCAGCTTAACCAGCAGGTGACCGTAGTAAGAAGCGGGGTTGCCCAAATAACCGGTCGCATAGACGAGGCTGATAGAGTCAACCTTTCCATTCAGAGAGAATTCTCGAAATTCCGTGCACTCCTCCGGCCGAACACTCGCACCATTGATGCTCAGTCTTTCTGCGAGCCAAAGGTAGCGGGCGGGAAACCGGCAAACGGCGTGGTCATTCAAATCGTCCTTTCGCTCATCGGCAAACGCGGAGAGCGTCGCCAACAACTCCTCACGAGGGTCATAACGTCCGCGATCCGAGAGAAAGAAAGCGTCGGACTTGATAGCGCTTTCACGCTCCGACCCGGCGGCAAAACCCAACAATCCGCGCCATTGCACATTCTCGCTTAGGGCGGTGAGCTGACGGTCTGGGGGCTTGCTGGCATCAAACGGTCGAGTTCCAGCCCAGGAACAAGACACCAGGAACCAGCTCACCGTCAATACAAGCCAACGGTAAGGCATTAGCAACAGCACATACGAAGCACAGGAAGGGAGTTGAGGCCCGAGAGCCTCAACTTGAGATGCTTAGCCTGCCTGAGATACGGCTTTCAGGAGACCATTGTAATAAGCTTCCGCTTTTTGCTGAGCCGTCAAGGAGAGGTAACCATCGGTTGCCACTACACTGGCCGCTTCTTGGCGCAGCGTAAGTATAACGGCGCTACGCTGCTGCTCGGACACTTCCATAATGTTCATCAGGGTAGCCAAGTTTTGGCCTTGGCCTTGTGCAGACTCTTCAATCAGGTTGTCGTAGCTTTCCATGATAAATGCGGCGGCCTGGGTATTTTTGCCATTGCAAGTTTCAGGGCTGGCCGTCGCAGAAGTCACTGCGGTGGTACCCACATCCCAGATTACGTTCGACAGAGCCGCCGCAACGCCGTTTGTGGGGAACAGTGCAGCACCAATACCGCAGTCAGAAAAAGGGTTGGGGCCAGAACCGGGCTCACCGCTCTGAGCCAGAGCGGCCGGGCCTGCGAGAGACATTGCTGCGGCGAAACCACCGATCAATACCATTTTTGTTTTCATAAGAAGCTCCATTGTATCGTTATTTGTCATCCTACCATTTGGATGAGTAGCGGTTTTATCATCGCGGAGATTTCGGTGTCAACTCGCTCCAGAGAGTTTCTGCTGAAGACCGGCCTCAAAGAGAGCCCTAACAATAAAAAACCCCCGCCTTTTCGGGCGAGGGTTTTTGTATGGTGCCCGGAGGCGGAATCGAACCACCGACACGAGGATTTTCAATCCACTGCTCTACCGACTGAGCTATCCGGGCAATTCTTGATCAGCCAGGCCGCTATGGCTTGCCGACAAGAGGCGCGTATTAAACCGTTTCAGACTCGATGAGTCAAGGCCCGAACCCTACAAATTCCACGGAATTTGGGAGGATCTAGCCCTGCCGCTCGAGCCATTCCTCCAGACGACGGCGGGCAGAGTCGACCAGGTCACGGCATCGGGCGCTGAGACTGTCGTAGGGTTCACCCACCTTCAGTGCCTTGCCCTCGGCCATGACCCGCTCCATCCAGCCTTCACTCTCGAGCCGTTGGGCAATCACATCGGCGGCCTGGTCACGGGAGAACAGGGCGTGCAGACGGTGGATCAGTTGCTCGCCCGCTTCTTTTTCGGAATCCGGCGCGGCCGGCAGGTCGTCCGCCTGTCGGATGGCTTGTTCAACGTCACTTCTCAATGCCTCGCGTTCATCGGCGATGCTGTCAAACAGCTCGCTGACGTCGCTGTCTTCGACAAAGTCCGCCGCGTCCTGGTAGTTGTCGACGCTTTCCTGCAGCGCGACATGCAGGTCATGTAGGGCAGTTTGCAGGTCCGTGCGCAGTAAATTCATGGTGTAAAACCTTCTGGGTTGCTGGGATCGGGCACCGGGCGTGGTGCCACCACTTCTAGCGCGCCCGGCAACACCTCGAAGTGCGCCGGGGTCCGGGTGACCGGTTCGCCATCGGCATGAATCGCCATGCCCGAGGGCCGGGTCTCGATGTGAATGTCGCGTCCCTGTGCGGTGAACACCCGTTTATCCAGGTCGTACTGGCCTTCGCGCAACAACGGTGCGAGCGTCAGCAATTCCCACACTTTCTGGGGGCGCAGGCTGTACAACGACAGAAGCCCGTCATCAATTTCGTTGCAATCGCGCAGGACGTTGCCGCCGCCATAGTAGTGCCCGTTGCCTACCGCCATATGGATCGAGCGAAGGCGTTTATGTTCCCCATCGACGGTCAGTTTTATCTTGAATTGGCGGATGCGGGCCAGGGCGGCAAAGAACGCCTTGAGGTAGCTGAACACCCCCCACTGCTTTTTGACCTGATCGGTCAGCTCTTCGGAGACGGTCACGCCCAGCCCCAGGTTGGCGACGTTGAAGAAGTAGTGGCCATTCACAATGCCCAGATCGATCCGGCGCCGGTGGTTGGCGGCGATGACAGCAAAAGCCTCTTCAAGTGTTTCAGGCACCGCCAACGAGCGCGCCAGGTCATTGGCGGTGCCCAGAGGCAGCACCGCCAGCGCCATTTTGCAGTCGTAGAGCACCTGCGCCATGGAGCTGATGGTGCCATCCCCCCCACCCATGATCACCAGGTCCAGCTCGCTGCAGCGATCGAGCACGGCCTGGCGGCTTTCTTCCGGGCCCTGGGAGACCAGTTTTTCCACGGTAAAGCCGGCCTGGCGAAGCCGCTCAAGGCCATCCTCCAGCGCAGCTTCAGCGCCCTGACGGCTTTTCGGGTTGACAATCAGCAGCGCTCGAACGGTCTGTGATGACGGCACGGGTAGGGCCTCCCTAGGTGGACGACTCCGGCGGAACATACCCTTCCGCTTTGTCATAAGCCTCGCCGGAGAGGAACTTGTCCATCTGCTCGTTGAGGTAAGTGCGCGAGCCCATGTCCATGAGGTTAAGGTGTTTCTCGTTAATCAGCATGGTCTGGTGGGCCAGCCACTCCTGCCACGCCTGCCTGGAGATATTGTCGTAAATGTCCTGGCCTTTGGGGCCAGGCAGCGGTGGCTGCTCCAGCCCTTCGAGTTCGCGTTGGTACTTGCGGCATAATACGGTGCGGGACATAAAGCCGTGGCTCCTTTGGTTAGTCCGGTCTGCCCGGGGTTAAGGCCGGTCTGGCCGGGCCCGGGATACTACTGACTCTCCGACGGGTTTTCCAGGGCACGGGGCTCTTGTGCCTTCTGTCGGTAATAGTCTTTGAGCACCTGAAACGCCGCCTTGGGCGTGCCGGTTTCAGACATCAGCCCCTTGCGATTGAACTCGTCCTGAATGCCCGGCAGCGGCCGCCGGGGCGAACGGAAATCGGTCAGAATCCAGGGGGAGGTGCCGGCAAATCCGTCGATTTTTTCAAGCATCGCCAATGTCTTGCGATACAGCTCGGCCTGGTAGGCTTCGGTCCAGAGGGTGTTGGCATCGCCCTGTAGGCCCTGCTTTGCACCGGCACCGAACTCGCTGACAAAGACCGGCTTGTCATAGGGAATACGCCAGCGCACCCGGGCAGCCTTTTCGTGGCGGCCATCGTACCAGCCGATGTACTGGTTGAAGCTGACGATGTCCATCAGCTCTGCCAACGGGTCCTCCACAATGGCCAGCTCGGGGTCTTCCTCGCTGTAATGTTTTTCCAGGGCGGCGCTCAGCAGGCGGCTGTCGTCGAGCTCCCGCGCGTGCGCGGCGAGCCGGGAGATGAACCGGTTGCGCGCCTCGCTGACCGGGGTTTCATTGGCCAGGGACCAGACAATGATCGACGCCCGGTTTTTGTCCCGGTTGATCATCTCCTCGAGCTGCGCCTGGGCGTTCTGGTAGGTGGCTTCACTCTCCCAGTTAATGGTCCAGTACACGGGAATTTCCGACCAGAGCATGATGCCCAACTGATCGGCCAAACGCACGATGTGCTCGTTGTGCGGGTAGTGCGCCAGGCGGACAAAGTTTACCCCCAAGTCGGAGGCCCACTGAAGTTGGTGCCGAGCCTCTTCGGCGGAAGTCACCCGGCCTCCGCCGTCAACGGCATACTCTTCGTGCAAGGAAATACCCCGCAGGAAAATCGGTTTGCCGTTGAGCAGTATCTGCTTGCCGCGGGTTTCAATGGTGCGCAGCCCAACTTCATCATCCAGACGGTCGCTGCCGGTGCGCAGGGTCAACTGGTACATGCGGGGGCTCTGGGGCGACCAGAACTGGGTGCCGACGGTCTGGGTCTGAAACCGGGCTACGCCATCGACGTCAGTCTTGGCGGTCTCATCGATGCCCAGTTGCGGCAGTGTCAGGCGAACCTCCTGCCCGGCGCCGGCGCCATCAACCAGGGCATAGGCGGAGATTTCACCGGTTTCGTGATTTTCCAGTTCAACCTTATAGTCGCGCACAAAAACTTTGGGGGTAACAATCAGGCGTACGCTTCGGGTAATGCCACCGTAATTCCACCAGTCGGTGTTGAGGGTGGGAACGCCGTCTTTATGGCGCTCGTTATCCACTTTCACGACCAGGGAGTTGTTCTGTGGTTTGAGCTTTCCCGTGACTTCAAAATGAAAGGGGGTGAAACCGCCGATGTGCTGCCCGAGCTTTTCCCCGTTGAGGTACACATCCGTGCGATAGTTGGCCGCGCCAAAATAAATAAAACTGCGTTGGCCTTCTTCAATTTTGGGAGCATTAAACAACTTGCGATACCAGATGGAGCCCTCGTAGTAATAGAGCTTTTCTTTCTGGGTATTCCAGTCTCCGGGGACGGTCAGGCTGTCGGCATCGTCGAAGCTATACTCGATCAGGTCGCCCCCGTGCTTGGCTTTGGCATCCATGAAGTAGGCGTTGCGAGAGGGTTGCTCCATTTGATCGAACGGTTGATAACGATAGTTGTAATAGCCGTTTTCATACGGATCCACGATGATTTTCCATTCGCCGTTAAGCGACACCGCCGGGCGCGTGTAAGCCTGAAAAGGCTTGAAGGCGGGCGCGGCCTGGGCCCAACCTGCCAGCAGTATCACGCCTGTCAAAACGGTGGTTATTATTGTTTTCATGGTTTTCCTCCTGAGTGAATTACCCGACCAGTGACAGTTGCCGGGGGTCCAGATCCGCCAGTTGGCGCAGCAGCTTTTTGACCGGGGCCGCCAGACCGACTTCACTCGGCTGGTCCAGGCGGTACCAGAGCGAACCGGCTTCGGCGATACGCTCCGGCTCCCGTTCCAGTTGCAACAGTACCGGCGTGATGTCCAGATGGTAGTGACTGAATGTATGTCGGTAGGTGTCCCAGGGTTCCTGTTCGACCACGGAGACGCCATAATGATCCTCGATGAAGGCCTCGGGCGTCTGCTCCAGCGACAGTTCCGGGAAGCCCCATAGCCCGCCCCAGATGCCCTGGGAGGGGCGCTGCCGCAACAGTATATCCCCGGCGGGGTTGCGCATCATCAGAAACTGGACCGCCTTGACCGGTTTTTCCTTTTTGGGTTTTTTGCCGGGGTACTCCTCGATATTCCCCTGAGCCCGGGCGATGCAGCTGTCATTCACCGGGCACTGTTCGCAGGCCGGCCGGGAGCGGGTGCAGACCATGGCGCCGAGATCCATCATGGCCTGAGTATAATCGGCCACGCGTCGTTTGGGTGTGTTCTGCTCGGCATACTCCCACAACGCCTTCTGAACCGCCGTTTTCCCCGGCCAACCGTCAACGGCGTAATGGCGGGCCAATACCCGTTTGACGTTGCCATCGAGTATGGCGGCATGCTCGCCGTAGGCGATACTGGCGATGGCCCCGGCGGTGGAGCGGCCAATGCCGGGCAGCGCGCTCAAGGCTTCCACGTGGCGGGGAAACTCACCCCGATGCTGTTCAACGACCTCGCGAGCACAGCGGTGCAGATTGCGGGCTCGGGCGTAGTACCCAAGCCCGGTCCAGAGGTGCAACACTTCATCCACCGGCGCCTGGGCGAGCGCCTCCACCGTCGGGAAACGCTCCATAAAACGCTCGAAGTAAGGGATCACCGTGGTCACCTGGGTCTGCTGGAGCATGATCTCCGAAAGCCAGACCCGGTAGGCATTGATGCCCTGTTGCCAGGGCAAGTGTTTTCGCCCGTGGCGATCGAACCAGCGCAGTACGGCGCGGGCAAAAGCGGTATCAGTCATTGCAACTCGTGCCTTAGCGGCGGAATAGGTTTTTCAGTCGTTCCTCGGCGCTCGGCTCGGCGTCGGGATCTTCGCCATCGCCGCTTTTCTCACCGCCGCCGAGGAGTTTGTCGCGCACTTTCTCTTCCAGCTCGCGCTTTTCTTGCTCCAGCTTTTCCTTCGCCCGGGCTTTCTCTTCCTTGATTTTCTGCTCAGCGCGGGCCTTTTCCGCCTCGATACTCTCACCGTGCTGCGCCTTGAGCTTGTAGGTGGCAAAATCCTTCACCAGGGACTTGAGGCCCTCGGCATCCGGGCGACAGTCGCTGACCGGATTCAGCGTTTCAAGATCCCCCCGGCAGCGCAGCAACGAAAGGCTGCGGTCCAGCCAGTAGTTGCTGCTGATCCGGCAGCCGCCTTCGCTGGTGCTCTCACTGCCCAGGCGCAGTGGCAAGGTAAAGTCGTAAAAGGACTCCTTGAGGTTAAGTACGCCTTGCGCCCCCACCGTCAAGCGCTCGACCCCGGCCTGCAGAGACTCCAGGGTGAAGACCTGGTTATTCACGGTCAGGCGACCGGACAGAGCGGTAAGCTCGGTGTAGTCCGCCCAGTCTTTTTGAGCGGCCGCATCGCTGTTGGTCACGCGGCTGACGATTTCACAGAATTTTTGCTCCACATTCAACGGTGCCAGGCGAACCTGCGCCCCGGAGAAAGCGACTTCCGCCGTGAGCGATTCGGTCAACTGATTCATGGTGACGCCTAGGGTTTCGGCGGACACATCGGCATTCAGCGCGCCGGTCAACTGAACCTTTTCGTCCAGCTCCAGATCGCTCAGCAGAGGGCCCAGGGCCAGACCGCTCAGGTCGGCCACCAGATCAATCACGGCAGTATCGCCGGTGGCATCCAACTGCCCGCCCGCATCCAGGCGGCCCTCATAGGCCTGCAACTGAGCGCGCTCCAGATTCACGATGCCCTCGCCCGCCAACAACCGAAGGCTCAGTTCGGACATGGACAGATCCATCACGGTGAGCGAGCCAAAGTCGAGGCCAAAGGCGACATCCAGCTCGCGTATCGTCTCCAGCGGGATAATGGGCTCGTCTCCCGAGGCGTCCGCTTCGGGATCCGGTGTGTCCTCCTCGGAGGGCGGCGGCAAGTAGTGGTCGATGTTGATCCGGTCGCCACTCAGGGCGACATCAATGGCGCCCCGACTGAGGTCGGTCACGGCGGCCCGGCCCTCGATGGTGGTCTCATCCAGTTCCAAGCGCAACGGGTCCACGGTAATGCGTTCAGCCGAGCCCTCCAGGGACGCACTGAGTGCCACTCGGGTCAGCGCCTCGGCGCTGGCCATTTCCGGAGCGGGCAGCGAGAGAACCGCCATCAGCGTTCTGGGACTGAACGGCTGCAGATTCAACTCGCCACTAAAGCTCGGGCTGGTCAGCAACTCTTCTACGGTGGCACTCAAAGCCAGGCGAATGTCGTCGGAGGCACCCGCCCGGGCCAGATCAAGGCGCAGTTGGCCGTCGGCCAGGGCCAAGCGGGAAAAGTCTTCGGCCAGAGTGACCTGCGCGGCCAGCTCACCCTGCATTTCAAGTGGGTCATCGCCAAACAGCTCCCGGTCCTCCACCGAGGCCTCCCAGCCCAGATCCAGATCGAAAGCGTTGCCCTGAAGATTAAACCCCACAACGTCCAAGTTCAGAGGCGAGAGCGACACGTCCTGGCCCCGGGCCGGGTCGCGGTAGCGCAGAGAGGCATTGGCAATGGTGATTTTCTCCACCGCCAGTTGCATACTCGCCGCCTCTTCGGCCGGAGGCTCCGCCGGAGATTCAGAGGAAGACGCGTCCGAAACCGTAGCCTCACTCGCGGGGGTCTCCTCAGGCAGCAATTGCTCCCAATTGCCTTTGCCCGAGTCATCTACCTGAAGGTCGAACATTGCGCCGTCTACCAGAACATGGTGAACCGAGACCTCGCCACCGAGTAGCGGGCGAATCGCCAACCGCAGGCTGGCCTGGTCCATAGCGGCTATGGTGTCCTCGGGCGCCGCTACCGCCGCCACCCGAATATCGTTCACCTCGACACCCAGCGCCGGCCAGAGCTGCCAGCCGAGGTTGCCGTCAATGTTCAGCGCAATACCCTGCTCCCGGGCCATGGCCTCCAAGCGGGGTTTGAACATGTTGGGATCGAACACAAACACCAGGGCCACCGCGGCGATAACGAGCAGCAGCACCAGCCCCACGAAAACTTTGAGAAAGCGTCGTAAAAATTTCACCGGGAACTCCCCTGTACCTGAATCGTGGCCTCAGTGTAAGCGCAAAGCAGTCTTCCCCCAAGTGCGGGTATCAACAGCGTCGCTTTTAGCCGGTACTGTGGCCGTAGGAATTTGTTAAGAAAGGGTTTGCTTATGTAAATAAGAATATTTATCATCAATGACAAAGTTACACTTCTCCTTAGTCACCTCTAATCTACCGATGTTTCTTATAGGTTGTTACTTATGAAAACTCTGTCCCGCACGCTGCTCGGAAGCCTGTTTGTCGCGGCGGCCGGCCTCGCACTGACCGCCTGTAGCGATTCGGCCGAGCAGGCTGCGCCGCCCTCCCAAGCAGCCGAAAAGCCCAAGCCGACCGTCACCGTATACTCCGCCAGGGCCGAGCATCTGATTCAGCCCATGTTTGACCGGTATACCGAAGAGACCGGTGTAAAAGTCCGGTACATCACCGACAGCGCCGGCGCTCTGATCCAGCGCTTGAAAGCCGAAGGCAGCAACACCCCGGCGGACCTGCTGCTGACCGTGGATGCAGGTAACCTCTGGCAAGCAGAGCAGGCCGGCGTACTGCAACCGATCGACTCCAACGTGCTGGAGAACAACATCCCCGACCACCTGCAGTCGGCCAACAACGAATGGTTTGCCCTGTCTGTGCGCGCCCGCACCATCGTGTACTCCACCGAGCGGGTCGATCCGAGCGAACTGAGCACTTACGAAGCCCTGGCGGATGACCAGTGGGAAGGGCGCCTCTGCCTGCGCACGGCGAAGAAGGTCTACAACCAGTCCCTCGTCGCCACCATGATCAACACCCTGGGTGAAGAGAAAACCGAGGAAATCGTCAGCGGCTGGGTCGAGAACCTCGCTACGGCCCCCCACTCGAACGACACCTCCGCCATGGAGGCTGTACTCGCGGGTCAGTGCGATGTCACGCTAGTGAATACTTACTACTTTGGGCGGATGCAAAAAGAAAACCCGGACATCAAGCTGGCGCTGTTCTGGCCCAACCAGGGCGGTCGCGGTGTTCATATCAACGTCTCCGGTGCCGGGTTGGCCAAGCACGCCAAAAACCCGGAAGCCGCGGTCGAGTTGCTCGAGTGGCTCTCCAGCCCAGAAGCACAGCACCAATTCGCTGAGCTCAACCAGGAATACCCCGCCAACAGCGAGGTTGAGCCCTCCGACTTTGTGGCAGCGTGGGGCGATTTCAAAGCCGACTCGGTCAATGTAGAATCCGCGGGCCGGCTGCAGGAAGAGGCCATCAAACTGATGGACCGCGCCGGCTACCGTTAAGCGGAGAGGCCCGGCCCCCGCCCGGGAGGTGCCCGCCGGCGCCTCCCACTGTTTTGTTGACCCACTGTAAGGTTGGCGTTTGACCCACACTGCCACGGCTGACACCGTCCCGCCCCGAGAGCGGCGCCGCCACTACTGGCAGGCCCGGCTCTGGCACCTGCCCGTCTGGTTTATGGCGGCGCTGGTGCTGATGCCGGTCAGCGTCATCGTCCTGAGTTGGGGCGATGCCCAAACCGATATCTGGCAACACCTGATTCAGACCCAACTCGGGCGGTTATTGGAGAACACCCTGATTCTGGTGGTGGGCGTGGGCCTGTGGACCCTATTGCTGGGGGTCAGCCTGGGCTGGTTGGTCGCGGTATGCGACTTCCCCGGCCGACGCTGGCTGGACTGGGCGCTGATGTTACCGTTAGCGGTTCCCACCTACGTGGTGGCCTTTGTCTTTCTCGCCGTAACCGACTACGCCGGCCCGATCCAGACCCTCTGGCGCAGCTGGCTCGGGCCGGAAACGCCGTTCCTGCCGGTGCGCGGGCCACTGGGCGTGGTCTTTATCATGACCTGCGTGCTCTATCCCTACGTCTATATGCTCGCGCGCAGCGCTTTTATGGCTCAGGGCCGAGGCCTGACCGACGCCGCCCGCCTGCTGGGCCAGGGGCCCTGGGGCGCTTTCTGGCATGTGGCCCTGCCCATGGCCCGCCCCGCCATTGCCGTGGGCGTGTCTCTGGCGCTGATGGAGACCCTGGCAGACTTCGGGGCAGTGGCGGTGTTCAATTACGACACCTTTACCACGGCGATCTACAAATCCTGGTTCGGCTTTTTCAATCTCACCGCTGCGGCGCAACTGGCCTCACTGCTGTTGCTGTTCGTCGCCCTCGCTCTGTTTGCCGAGCAGAAGGGCCGTGGGCGGAGTCGCTTTCACCAGACGCCCAAACGCGACGTCCAACGCTACGAGCTCAAAGGCCTCGCCGCCTGGCTCGCCAGCGGCTTTTGCCTCACGGTGTTTGTAATGGCGTTTGTGATTCCCATTAGCCAACTCGTGCTCTGGACCTGGCATCAGGGACTTGAGGCCCTGACCCATCGCTACTGGAGCCTGGTCCAACACACCTTTGTCCTGGGCGGCACCGCTGCGGTGACCACCACGACTCTCGCGCTGGCAGTGGCCTATGGCCAACGTTTGTTGGGCCGGCATCAGATCAGCGGCGCTGTGCGCCTGGCCAGCCTGGGCTACGCCCTGCCCGGTTCTGTGCTCGCCGTGGGAATCATGATTGCTTTCGCCTTTATCGACCGGGAGTTCATCAACCCCCTGCAGCGCCTGACCGGGCAGCCCGAGCAACAGCTGCTGGTGGGGACCCTGCTCGCCCTGATTCTGGCCTACGCCATCCGGTTTTTCTCGGTGGCCTTCGGGCCGGTGCAGTCGAGCCTTGAGCGGATTCGCCCCAGCTACCAGGAAGCCGCCCACAGCCTGGGCGCCACTCAGTGGCGGGTGCTTTGGCGGGTCTATTTGCCGTTGCTCACACCGGGGTTGCTGACCGCTGGCCTGCTGGTGTTGGTGGATACCATGAAAGAAATGCCGGCCACGCTTCTGCTGCGGCCGTTCGGGTGGGATACCTTGGCAGTGAGAATCTATGAGTTGACCGGTGAGGGACGGTGGCGCATGGCCGCCCTGCCCGCCCTGACGCTGGTAGTGCTGAGCACACCACCGGTGATGTTGATGATCCGACAGAGCCGGATTCCGGCCCGCGCCAGATCCGCCGTCAGCGTCAACTCCAAGCCCTGACGGCGTCGCTCAAACAGCGCTCATCCCTGAGCCATTCACGCCTTAAGGTTAACTCAGTTGCAGCTCTGGCTGATATCGCCCAGGGCGCTGCGATTCATGCCCGAGCCGTTGGACAACTCGGCGGGACAGGCCACTTCGCGATAGCGCAGCGACGGGTTATCCGCCGCTTCGAACCACTCGGCAAACCAGAGGCAACCTTCATGCAGCTTGGTGAGCCCGCGGCTGCCGAAGATGTTGTCGCACCGGTTGGTCACGCAGGACTTGTACTGCTCCAGGCTGGCGTTGTAGCCCAGCTCGCTTTTGCAGGCAGAGAGGAAGCCGCCGTACTGGGCACCCAGCTCGCTGTTGGACACGCCCCACTGGTTACTGCAGCCGTTGAAGGCGCCTACACCACCTCCGGGAATCATGATATCGAACTGCCCACCCGCCACGTCATGGCCGATATTGATGGCCTGAACAATCATCTGCTTGCCCGCCAACGCCGAGGAGCCGGGGTCTCCCGGAGCATTTTCAGACTGACCCGTGAACTGAATCTGGAAACAACGCCCGCAGACATCACCGTTCGAGGTGGCCGCATAGCCGTAGGACAGGTTGTCGCTCACCTCGTAGGGCGCCAGGCCGTAGCACATATGGGCATTGCCACCGTCACAGCTGCTGGCTGCGTCCGGGTCAGACAGGACCTGGTTGTTGGGGCCACAACTGTTCATTGGCTCCACGCCGGAGGGCACATTGCCGGACCAGCCGCAGTGGGGTTTGCAGCAGTCCCAGTAGCGGGTAGCGTAGCCGTCACAGCCGCCCTCGAAGTCCCCGAGCTCACTGGCCGTGGAGGAAGCGCTGGACGCTGCTGAGGACGCCACACTGGAAGCAACGCTGGACGATTGCGCCTCGCTGGATTCACTGGCGGCGGAGGACTGCCCACCCCCGCCCTGAGTAGGTCCGTAGGGGTCGGGTTGGCCGGAACAGGTGTCAATCCCGATACAGCTTTCGCTATTCTCGTAACCCCAGCCACTGTTCTGATTGTCGCAGAGCGGGTAGAGCGTGCCGTACCAGTTACACTGCGCGCCGCCGGGCGCCGTGCTTTGAGCAGAGCTGGCCTGCTCCGAGCTCGACTGCGCCACACTGGAGGAAATCGCCTCAGAGGAAGCTTCGGAGGATTGCGCAACGCTGGACTCGGCCGCCGCCGAGCTTGAGGAAGCCGGCGCACTGGAAGACATACCACCGGTGCATACGGCGCCGGTCACCTCCGGGTTTTCCGCCGCGCCACCGTTTTTCGACACCTGAAAACCGAACTCGACACTCTGGCCGGACTGGATGGTACCGTTCCAACCCATATCGCTGGCGGTGTAGGGATTGCTGCCGCTGAACTGAGCGTTCCAGCCGTTGGTCATCCGGTTGGTCTGGTACTGCCAACTGACGCTCCAGCCATCAATAGAACTGCCACTATCGTTGTGAATACGAATGGCGGCGGTATAGCCGTCGCTCCATTCGTTGACGATCACGTGCTCGCACTGAGCCGCCTCTACCTGATGCCCCGCCAAGGCGGTGACCGCCGCCACGGCGAGCGCTGAGTTGCGCACATAGCGCCCCCAGACCGAACGCTTTTTAATTGCCGATTGCATGGGAAACTCCTTGTTATTGATTTGTTGTATGGCGCGCCACCACTGCAAACCGAGACCCAAGCCGGGCGCGCCCCTTTCTGAGAAAGGGCCCTAACTGTAGTTAAACAACCCCTGGCGTGAAAGCGAGAAATAACCAAATTTCCAATCGGACAACAAGCCCCCCGTGAACCACGTCACACTCCGGGGATTTGAGCCCCGGGAGCGGCGGCGAATACCGCACTGGTTAAAGCGCCTCCAGGTCGCTAAAATAGCGGGCTTTTACGGGTCTGACGGAAGCACCGCTTCCCGCCCACTCCAGCTCGGGACCGACGCATTATGGGCAACCGCACCCCCCTGTTCGACCGCCACCAGGCCATGGGCGGAAAAATCGTTGATTTCGGCGGCTGGGACATGCCGCTACACTACGGCTCGCAGATGGAAGAACACCATCAAGTGCGCAAAGCCGCTGGCATGTTCGACGTCTCCCACATGACCATCGTGGACATTGACGGCGAACACGCCAAACCGTTTTTGCAGTATCTGCTGGCCAACGATGTCGGCAAACTCGACGGCAAGCCGGGCAAGGCCCTCTACAGCGGCATGCTCAACCACGACGGCGGCGTCGTGGACGATTTGATCGTCTACAATCGGGAAGGACATTTCCTGCGCGAGGGTCACTACCGCCTGATCGTCAACTGCGCCACCCGGGAAAAAGACCTCGACTGGATCAGGCACATCAGCGCCGACTATGATGTCGAGATCAGCGAGCGGCCGCACCTGGCCATGATTGCCGTGCAGGGCCCCGAGGCCCGCGCGAAGGTCACTCAAGTGCTACCGCAGTTTGCCGAAGGTATTGAGCAGCTCTCGGTATTCCAGGCACTGGAAGAGAAAGACTGGTTTATCGGCCGGACCGGCTACACCGGTGAAGATGGCCTGGAAATACTGATGCCCGATGAGCAGGCAGCCACCTTCTGGCAGGCGCTGGCCGATGTAGGCGTGGCCCCCTGCGGCCTGGGCGCGCGGGACACCCTGCGTCTGGAAGCGGGTATGAATCTGTACGGGCACGAAATGGACGAGCAGACCTCGCCCCTGGTGGCCAACATGGGCTGGACCATCGCCTGGATTCCGGAGCAGCGGGACTTTGTCGGCCGCCAGGCCGTTACCGACCAGAAAGCGGCGGGCGTGCAAGACAAACTGGTGGGCCTGACGCTGACCAGCCGCGGCGTTCTGCGCGCCGGACAAAAAGTCCGGGTCAACGGCAGCGAGTGCGAAGGCGTCATTACCAGCGGCAGCTTCTCCCCCACCCTGGGGCACAGCATTGCGTTGGCCCGCATCCCGGTGGACGCCGACGGTGAGGCGGAAGTGGAGCTGCGCGGCAAATGGGTGAACGTCGCCATTACCAAACCAGCGTTTGTCCGTCACGGCCAATCGATCATTTAATTTTTTCTGACCACATTCATACTGACCACAGGAAGCGAGCCATGAGCGAGATTCGCAACGAACTGAAATACCTGCCCAGCCACGAATGGGCCCGCGTGGAAGAGGACGGCACCGTCACCATCGGCATCAGCGACCACGCTCAGGACAGCCTGGGCGACGTGGTATTTGTCGAGCTACCCGAAGTGGGCAGCTCAGTCAGCAAAGGCGAAGAAGCCGGCGTAGTCGAGTCGGTCAAAGCCGCCTCGGACATTTACTCTCCCGTCTCCGGTGAGGTCATCGCCATCAACGAAGCGTTGGAAGATGCGCCGGAAACCGTCAACGAATCGCCCTACGACGACGGCTGGTTCTTCAAGGTCAAACCGGAAGACACCGATGAGCTGAGCGATGCGCTCGACGCCGATGGCTATCGCAACGCCATCGAGAACGAGTGATCATTCGTCCGTTCTAAATCGCACACGAAAACGGAGGCGCCATAATAAGTGGCGCCTCCGTTTTTTATTTGGCCGATGATTCCTCACGCTTCTGCGTGAAGCTCCAAAAAACTCCCCCCTATTGTTCAATAGCTCTCCCCCACCAAGGCGGCTACAAAGCGGAGCACTACCGGACGAAATCGCACGAATGCGACTACAACAACACTGTGCGTACAGATAATTCACGTGACGGAGGTCACATATTTCGCACATATGGAATCGTGCTCGCCATTTAGCTCCTGAAAACCATCACTTCTATTGCTCAATAGCGATTTTAAGAAGTATGCTTAAGGCCTATATAAAGCCAAAGAGAAGCTTTCTGGCGTTTAACAGCAACTTAATCCAATAAGGAGATGACAGGCACCATGGATATAGAAGGAAGTGTAGGAGTTGGAGGGTCCAACAACAGCGTGGATATCAAGCTAGTTCAGGCTGCCCTAAACTTGATCAACGCCTGTCGGCTTTCCTCAGCACCAGAACTCGCAGTGGACGGGATGATTGGGGAGAGTACCAACACTGCCATTCAACGCTTCCAGAAAGAAGTTGTCCGTATGGGAAGCCCGGACTCGCGCGTCGACCCAGGTGGAGCGACGATACGGCATATCCGAACTTCGGTACCCAAAGGTTTCAACCTGAACGTCTTACGCGCCATAATGGCTCTTAGCGCCACCCGCACCGTGGATCCCTACTATCCTCTATTCTCCTCCTTAATGGGGCAGTACAGCATCAACACACCGCTCAGAATCGCTCATTTTTTGGCCCAAGTCGGCCATGAGAGCCTTTCTCTCACTTATACAGAAGAGATCGCAAGCGGCCAAGCATACGAGGGTCGAACCGACTTGGGAAATACCGAGAAAGGTGATGGTGTGCGATTCAAGGGCAGAGGCCTTATCCAGCTAACAGGGCGAAGCAACTACGCCGAATATGGACAACATTCTTGCCTGAACTTGATGAAAAAAGGTAACGAAACCATGATCTCCAGGTTTCCCAAGTACGCAGTGGACGTAAGCTTATGGTTCTGGAATAGCAGAAACCTGAACAGATATGCCGATAACGACGACCTGAGAGCCGTGACCCGCCGTGTTAATGGTGGATACAACGGTCTTGACGACCGAAGAAAGTACCTGAACCGGGCAAAGTTTTTCCTACTTTAAGTGTAACTCAACGCATGAAATGTATTCTCCTCGCTTTCGTCAGTTTCAGCTTGTGTGCTTGCGCACAGCCATTGCAGTCTTCAGATAACGGCCTAGCCGATAATGCCCGATACCGCTGCCTTTTTTCCTTCAATGGCATCAACAACTGTAGTGTCGCTATAGACGGACACTCCATAGACGTCACATTGAATTTGGGTCTCGCAGAGTACGATGAGAGGCCACTGACGGCAATCGATATAGAGATCGACGGCGCGAAACAAGAACTACCTCTATCGGCGGGCGTCACGATCATCGAAGGCGACAAGGGGTATGTAGAGTTTCAGGACATCAACTTCGATGGCCACCGGGATCTTGCCATTACCACCAGCTTTGGCGTCGCCAACCTATATTTAGACTACTGGGTGTTTGAAGCCGACAAAAATAGCTTTCGTTACATCGGGAACTTCCCGGAGTTAAGACCAGTTCCTGAAAACAAAACGCTTACCTCTCACGTAAAGCTGAACGCTGCCTCTTACGAGCGTCAAGATTGGCTTTGGGAGGACAACGAACTGGTGCGAAAGCCCTAGAAAACTCGCATAAAAAAGTTATCAGCGACCGGCAAGCCCCGCAGTCCCCAGCATGGTTTCCAAATGGCTCAGGTACGCTGAAAAGGCTTTTCTTCCAAGGTCCGTTAGCGACACCTCAGTGACCGGCTTTCGCCCTTCGAACTTTTTCTGAATGGTGATGTATTGCTTGTCTTCGAGCTTTCTCAAGTGAGTGCTCAAATTGCCATCCGTGGTTTTGATCTTGTCGCGAATAAAGGTGAACTCCGCCTTTTCCACGCCAGCCAACACGGCCATGACGGCCAGCCGGATGCGCGAGTGAATCAGGTCATCCAACTGGGTGTGGTCAAACTCCGACACCGTCATACTCCCGCTGCAGCTTGCTGGCGCTGTTTCATCCGAATCAGAATCGTGCCGGGAACCACGTACAGAATCAACAGCATCAAGCTCATCAGCAACAAGACATACAGCCCCGGCCACACGAACATCACCACCGAACCGAGCCACCAGCCAAACGCCAGGTTACGCAACCAGGGGTAGCCGGCGAGCACGCCGGTCAGGAAGACACCGGTACCGATCAAGGCGCAAAACAGCGCCGGCATGTGTTGGCCGGGTATGGCACCCGTACCCAGTCCGGCAAAAAACAGAATCAGTTGCGTCACCCCAAGCGCCAGCCAGACCATGCCGATCAACCGGCCGGCCGGAGCCTGCACCGGTTCGCGCATGTCCTGCCGAACCAGGTAGAAATTCCCCAGACTGCCCAACACAAAACACGCCGTCCAGGTAATAAAAGGCGTCGGGGCCCAGTCTTGGGTCAGTTGCAGCCAGGTCACGAGGAGCGCAGCGCCCACCGCAATGCCCCAGACAATAAAGTAACCACCACTGAGACAGGCGGCACGGCGGGTATCGAGCATCAGCTCACGGATATAAGCGAGGTCGTTTTTAGCGTCATTTTTCATGGTCAAGCGTCCTTTCCAGTGGGTTTACATTAACTTTGCAAAACAAAGTACTTTGCAATAAGAGCGGAGTCAAGCGTTTTTTATTGCCCTACGTAGCGAAGGTTTGCAGGCCGTCTACAGCGTCGAGTCGCTCTCAAACTCGGTCGCAAGATGTTGCATTACCAAACGTATGCGCTCCACGTTTCGAAGGTCCGGGTGCGTCAGCAGCCACAGGTTGGATGTCTTGCCGGGATGAAAAGGAAGTACGGACTCAAGCCCCTCTCTTGCCTGATCGCTGGGCAGCAGGGCCAAGCCCTGACCGGATTCGGCCAACCCCGCCATGGCCACCAGGTCATCCGCACGTGCCACTATGGTCTCCGCCAAGTGGCTTTCCTGCCAAACAAAGGCCGGCAGGGATCGCATGCCACCAGTTGCGCCTATTGACTGATGAGCACGCAGCACTTCCAAATCGCGGGGAGTACCCCATCGCCGCAGATAAGCCGGACTGGCATAGACACCCCAGTCCAACTTCTTCACCAGCCGACCGACAAGGTGCTCCGGCGGTGGTGACGAGGTCGCACGCACAGCAATATCCGCTTGGCGATTGGTCATATTCAGTTCCAGGTTGCTGACCAGAAGCTCTATTCGAATATCCGGGTAGCGGGTGCGAAAGTCGGCCAGATAACGAGGCAAGTAACGGTAGGCGATATTGTTGGGCGCGGTGATACGCACCCGCCCGCGCGGCTGAACATCCCTGCCGGCTATGCGTCGGTCCAAGTCTCCGAAGCCACTTTCAATGCTCCGGGCGAGCTCCAGCATTTCCTCCCCCAAGGGCGTCAACTGGTAGCCCGTCGGGAGCCGTTCAAAAAGGCGCACTCCCAATGAGTCTTCAAACGCATTGAGCCGCCTGAAGACTGTTGAGTGATTGACGCCCAACTCCCGGGCCGCGCCCGCCAACGAGCCGGTATGTTCAACCGCCAGAAAAACCTTGAGTGCGTTCCAGTCCACAGTGCCTCCCCTCGCCGCTCTTTGCAAAAATGCAAACTCAACTTTCCTAAATTGCCAATTTATTTTTCTTTTCGCAAGCACCAATATGGAGGGGAACCAATCAACCGAGGAGCTTCAACCATGAATGCACTGCAAAAACACGATTTGGCCACCCTGCTACTGAGACTCTCTCTTGGAGCCGTGCTGCTGGCTCATAGCGTCTATCTGAAACTGGTGATTTTCACTCTACCCGGCACAGCCGCCTTCTTTTCCGGTATCGGACTGCCGAGTTGGCTGGCTTACGTGGTTTTCGCGGGGGAGGCGACCGCGGGCATCGCGATCCTTCTGGGTATCCACACGCGGTGGTTCGCGCTCGCGATGATTCCGGTGCTACTGGGGGCAACATGGGCGCACGCCGGCAACGGCTGGCTTTTTACCAATGAAGGGGGAGGCTGGGAATACCCACTGCTGCTCTCAGCACTTGCCGGGGTACAGTCACTACTCGGGGACGGCCGCTATTCAGTTCTTAACCTCAGGCCCTCAGTGGAAGTCATGAGGCCCTCGACCTGAGCAACCTCTGGAACCTCTTGAGTCATCGACGGGGCGTTTTAAAGGCGTACCCTGCTTTTAGAACGCCCTCGGTCCCGGCTCTTAACGCGAGGGCTCGAACACGGCCACTCTACAAGCCGCCAATCCCCAGATAGAACTGAATTTCGGCGGGAAAGTCGTTGCTCTCCGCAAGCCGCACAAAGCTGATGGTATGCTCCACATTATCCGAGGACCGCGCCGCTTGCAGGGGCAGCCCATACTCGAAGGATTCATTCAGTGTCAGGCCTCGCTGATTCATCGTCATATTGACGATATCTTTAAGAGGAGACTTTAAATGATAGCCCTGATCCACACTTTCAATAATACGATGAATAACGTCCAACCCTCTCGAGAAGCTGGACTCGTTGAGCTCCGTTAGACGATAAACGACCGTCAGGTTATACATGGAGCAATACTTCTGCTCGATGTATACGAAATCGCCGTTATCTAATCTCAACTCTTGACTCTTTAGGTGTTCACCGCTGCTCTCGTCACGTTCCCTGCTCTCACTAACGACTCCGGCAGAAACGGGAACTTCTAGATCCTGGGTGACTTGGCCAGAATATAGGCAACCAATATCGATACCTTCATCCGAACGGGTCGCACTCGATAGCACAAGCACGCACACAGCAAAAAGAGCCTTCAGCATGTCATCAATTTACTGGTAACTTTTAATTGTCCTCCAGTCTCCATCAGCGTCAACAGACAGAACGAAAAGTCGCAGATGCTGGTAACTCCCTCCATCGACGGAGTCCCGAGATGAAAGAAGGACGTCCTCCACCCCATCGCCATCAAAATCTCCACGACCGACCAACTCCAATCGCTGCACTCCCCCCATCGTATAGAAATCTACAGCGTACGGAGATACAGCGTTCACCTCCCGGATTTTATTTATATCACCCCAATGCTTAACCAGCGGATCGTTGCGATTTTTCTCTGATTCCGTCTTCGACGTCTCAAACGCTATCTCCGAAGGAAATTTTTCCGGGCTGGATGCAGTCAGAATATCCTCTGGAATATAGGACTTTCTGGGGGTCTTCGCGCCAACCATCAGCTCTGTTGCTCGGCACATTACGGCCAGCTCAACAAAAGCATTCATCTCATGTTCACGCAAGGTTCGGGTTTTTGGCGTAGCTTCTCGAAAGTACTCTTGGCAGTTTGAAAAAGCGTCCTCTTCAGCACTGCGAGTATTGGCCACATCAATAGAAGCATACCAATCCTTGCTCAAGAGGGCCGCTAGGTCTTCCCTTTTTTCGATGTCCACGTTGGCAGCCAGGAGTTCCGGCATTGTAAAGCCAGGGTACCAGGATATGGCATGTGCTTCTTCGTTATTAGTCTGACCTTCCGAACAACCCACCAAATTAAATAAAAATATCGTAACCAGTAACGATAAAGCACCGTCAATGCCTTTACGAGAAAGCATAAATGTATCCTACTATTTGGAGTTTCCCGCAGCAGCGGTTTTCTTGGAGTTGTCCACGCACGCTTCCAGAAGGTCTTTAACGTATTTATTTCGCGCGTCGGATATGGGGGATTTTCGGTTCGAACTATCTGCAGCTTTTTGCCAATCCTTTGCTTTTACCGCGGCATTGAAGTTTGGCCAGTTGTTATTGAGCTCGGTCATTCCGAGATTAAATATCAAATCAAATAAAGCCAATCTGGCCTTGCTGGGAAAACTGTCAAAATCGCTATATATTCTCTTTAGCTCACTCTCAAAGCTTTGGATATGCTTATTCGTCAGCTTATCTATTTCAGCGTCGGGCAGTCTCAATTTTGTATGTTTTTTATACATTGATGCCAACCGATTTGCGGGCTGCTTCTTAACGTTGTCGTAATCCGTTTTTATTTCTTCCTTGGTCGCCGCCAGGTTCTTGCTGTTTTTGAAGGCCAGGAGCTGAGCGGAAGCGACTGTACTTAAAAGGTGTCCGACCCCTACCGTCACAAAACCTTTTGAATCCAAGTACATATGCGACACTTTCCCTTCGTACTTCTCCAGATTCTTGCGCAGTACTGCTTTTTCCTCTTCCGTTACCATGCGGCGTGCTCCTTTTGGGTGATCCGTCATTTACGTTACCTTTTTATACTCATTAACGCCTCCAAGCATAAAAAGTCGTTATCGAGTAAGTGTCCCAGTATACCTAACCAACCCAGAGATTCAGAAGGGAATTTGGCGCCAAGGCTGCGCACCGCCAAGGGCACATGGGATACCCTTAGACAAAGGCCCCCTGCCCCGCACTCCTCCGTTATAACAAAAATGAATTACGATTAAAACAATATAACAACTTGTTATTTAAAGCCTTAAACCCCCTCAAAGTGCTATAGTCAAAGCACAAGAATATAGAAAGGAGGGACAAACCATGAGCACCGTATGCGACTTACATAAGTCTGAGAGACCTAGCACTAGGCGCCAAGAGACACTCGAAAAGTTTTATCGGATCGTCGGCAACGGCAAACTCCAAATGAAAGAAGATACACCTATTAAGTCAGAGGAGTTCAAAGAGAATCTTCGCAAGCTGATAGATGCAAAGCTGGCAAGCCGTAATTTTAGGTAAATCGTCTCTCCAGAGAAGGACTTCCTATGAATGGGACCAGCGTTGTCACCCTTCTGGCTATCGCTGCGGGTGGGTTTGTGTTTTGCACCAAATGCTACGCTACCAAGTACAAGCTTTCGCGTCAGTCCGGCCATAAGCTTTATCTCCCCGCACTTGGGACGGGCTTCGTACTTTCCCCTTTGGCCTGGTTCTCTCTTACTGCTAGCTACTGGGCTTGCGACGCTACTGCGTCCACATACTGCATCCCAGCTTCTGAAGAACTCAACAATTTTGCCTTTGCCATTCACATGCTCTTTTGGGGCTGGCTTGCGGCAGCCCTGTGCAATAAACTTCCAAAAGCTCGTACCAAAGCTCTCTCCAGGGAGCTAAAGAAAAATGATTTTGATGCGACTTGTCTGTACGCTTCGCAAACCTTCAAACCAATAGCCATTACCCTGGAGTCTCGAAAAGTTTACGTAGGAATGATTATCGACACTCCTGCTCCGGAATCCGATTACCTTACATTTTTACCCGCCTATAGCGGCTACCGGAGCAGCGGCCCCCTTTCCTTCGTTCTGGTTAATGACTACGAACAAGAACTAGAGAAGCTGCTTGAAGGAGACGAAAACACCCACCTCCAAGACTTGGTTATCACCGTTCCCACAGGAAAGGTCTTAACTCTGCACATCTACAATGACCATCTTTACCAACAGCTCAGAGGCTAAAACGCTCAAACCACCACGGTAAGGCCGTTGCGGACGCCATCTCGGCCCCGGAGCGGAAGGATACCTCTCTCTAGGAGAGAGTAGCCATGACCAAGTCTGTATACCGCAAAGAAGGTGAACCATGCATATCGCCATTCTGACCTGCACAATTTCCCTCCCAGGCTGCGGCTCTCTCAAAGAAAAGCGTCAACGTATGGGTGGGCTGCATGAGCGCTTGGGACGCAACCCCGCCGTTGCGGTCTGTGAAAGCGGCGAGCGCAGCCGTCATGAGGCAAGCGAGTGGTCATTCGTGGTGACGGCGCTGTCCAGGAAGGAGGTCGAGTCGCTGTGCAGTGATATTGAAAATAAGCTCGAACGCTCTGTGGATGGGCGCGTCATGGAGGTGCGCCGAGAGTTTCTGTGAGGCCTGGAGACGAGAGGCTGTCCCTGGTTGAGGTGACGCGCCAGTCCACATCAACACCTCTTCGCATTCCCCTGCTCAAGGCCAAAGACTCTTTCCTCGGAAGAGCGCCTTGACCAATTAGGACAATCGTCCTAAAATCCATTTTACATTCCCCCCAAACTCCGCTTAAGCAGAGAAAGAACGTACCAGGCCCAACAATGGCTCGAACAACCAAACGCGAAGAAATTATCCAAGCCGCCGACCGGCTGTTCTACCGACGGGGTTACGAGCATACGTCTTTTTCGGATATCGCCCAGGATGTCCAGATCTCGCGGGGCAACTTTTACTATCACTTCAAGACCAAGGACGAGATTCTCGACGCGGTGATACAGGCCCGTCTGGCGTATACCCAGCAGATGCTGTCCCTGTGGGAAACCGAGGGAGACCGACCCGAAGAACGCATTCGTTGCTTCATTCGAATTTTGATCGTCAACCAAGCCAAAATTCTGAGCTACGGATGCCCTGTCGGCACCCTGTGTTCCGAGCTGGCAAAGCTCGGCCACCCACTTCAAGCCGACGCCAATAAACTGTTCACTCTGTTCCGGGTTTGGCTTCGCCATCAGTTTGTCAAAATGGGGCATGCAAAGGATGCTGATGACCTGGCCATGCACCTGCTGGCCCGCAGCCAGGGCGTCGCGACTCTAGCCAATGCTTTTCACGACGAAACATTCATCAATCAGGAAGTGCAGCAACTCTGCGACTGGCTGGACGCTCAAGCGATCACAGCTAAAACTTAGAACGGCCAACAACAACGGCCTCATTAGGAAGGAGACCCCATGTTTATTGTGTTCTTGAAGTTTTCAGACAATAAGTCCCGCGCGGGCGAGTTGATGGAGGGCCACAATCAATGGCTCGCCCAGGGTTTTGACGACGGCGTATTTCTGGTGTCGGGGACTCTGCAGCCCAAGCAGGGTGGCGCCATACTCGCGCACAACTGCTCTATGGAGGCGCTAAAGGAGCGAGTGAACCGGGATCCGTTTGTGGCGGAGAAGGTGGTCAGCGCGGAGGTTCTCGAAGTGACGCCGAGCAAAGCCAGCGAAGAAATGGCTTTCCTGCTCAACTAACACCATACGCCCGACCCCGGAGAATGGATCGGGCGCGGTGGTTGTCTATTCTTGACTAGTCCTGGCGCTGGGTCACTTCCAGCAGGTGGTAGCCAAACTGGGTTTTGACCGGGCCCTGGACTTCGTTGACCGGTGCGCTGAAAACGACTTTGTCGAACTCCGGCACCATTTGGCCGGGACCGAAAGTCCCCAAATCACCGCCACTGCGGCCCGAGGGGCATTTGGAGTGGTCTTGCGCCAGCTTAGCGAAATCTTCGCCCGCTTCGATTTTGGCTTTCAGCTCATTACAGGTGTTTTCGTTGTCGACCAGGATATGGCGTGCAGCGGCTTGAGGCATAATCGTGACTCTTTTTCATGGGTGTCAGGTGAAGCGTACACAATAATCGGTATCCCATTTCAGATCCAGCCTGAAATGAGCTCCCTTGAGGGCCCTGTCGCGGGGAGCGCGCGGTACTCGCTTTCCACGCGCCTTGGGCCCGGTCCCTCCCCTAAAACTCGTAGAGGAAAGTCGTGGCGTACTGGGTATTGGTCTCGGCCCGGTCAATCGGTGGAGTGGCGTCCAAATTTCTGGGCGGGTGGCTGTTGTGGTCGAGATTGTAGCTGACCCGCAGCTGCAACGATCCGGTCAGACGCACGGTCAGCCCAGTATCAAACAACACCCGATAATCATCAAAGTCTTCCGCGCTGGGCTGATAATACGCCGTGGCATACCAGTTTACCTGGTCATTGAGACTCTGGCGGTAAGACCAGTAATTGTTGATACGCCACGTATCAGTACTACGGTTGAACGTCCCCAGATCGGTTTCTTCCCACTCTCGGAAACCGCCAATGCCGACCGCCAACTCGTACACGTCCGGCTCTTCCAACAGTTGCAGGCGTACACCACCACCTACCAGGTAACGTGACACCAGATTGGCAAATGCATTTTCCTGCCACTGCAGGAAGCCCTCAAACGTGACGCGATCGGTTTGCTCATGCATCCAGCGGGTGTGCACGAAAGCATCGTCGGCGGTTTTGGTGCCCAGGCTCTTGGCCTCCGCCGCTTCCACGATGGCAAATACCAGGTTGTCACCCGTCTTATGGGCCAGGCGGCCGCCGAGTGCGTAGCGATTTTCCTCGACATTGCCGCTCTTTCCGCTGGCGGTGAACTCCAACTGACCACTCCAGCCCTCCGGCGGCGGACCGGGGCGCTGACTTTCAATATTGGAGATGGCAAAAGCGCTGGCGCTGGACAGCAGCGCCGAACAAAGAACAATGCGGGGCAACAGCATAAATACCTCGATCAGAAAAGGCGCGGAGTGTACCAAAAGAACCCACCTTCACGGTACTGTCCTCTGAGTGAGGTGGAGCAATAGGCGTCAGCGACGCGATTGCTGTGAATCCCAGGGCATCACTTCTCCGGTATCCAGGTGCAATCGGAAGTGATTGTCCGGCTCTCCGACCTTTAAGCCTTGCAGAATAGCCAACAGCTCCGCCAGGCGTTGCCGGAAAATCGATTCCTGGTTGACCCCACCCTCAGAGCTCTTCATCGCCCGGGCGAGCAATTCATACTGCAACAGTCGGGCGCGGTCGATATCATTCAAAGCCAGGCTTCCGGCATTGCGGAGGCGGTAGAAGTCGACGGCCAACTCAAAACCGGTCCAACCGGCAAACGATTCAAATTGCAGATCGGCTCCCTGTGCCAATGTTCGGGCTCGTTCTTGTGCCTGCCTCCAGTTTTCAGTATCGGAGGAGGCATGGCGCTGCAACGATTCGAGCGACTCGTTCTCCGGCCACTGCGAAAATGCCAAGAGCTGATCACCGGTCAAGGCCAACAGCCGCTGCTTCAGCGATTCCGGCCATTCCTTCGGAAGAAAACGCTGCCGGGTCAGCTCACGGAGATGCCACTCGGTAAATTCCCGGTAGCTGGTGGAGTCAAGAACGCCCTTACTCCAGGCCGTTTTTCGCTCGGACGCCTCCAGGAGCTGATGCTCCCGTTGATAATGCTCAAACAGCTCCGCGAAGCGCGGCACCTCATCCAGCACGATGGTTTCCACTTCAAGCTCGCGCGCGGAGTGCAACGTCAAAACTTTGTAGGCAGGCAGATACGCGGCCAGGGACGGAGCCTGAATGTTCACCAATGTGTTGCCCTGCTCAGTACGGACGATACCGGTATCGTTCATATGCATGTGGCCGCCCACATGCACCTTGAGCCCGGTCTCTGCCAAGACCTGGCTCACGTGGCTCTTCGGGCGGCGCTTGAGCTGGAAGGTATCAGTACCGAATAGCGTGGCGATCGCATCCGATTGGTTGTCGTAAAACTCGGTCATGGGAAAGTGACTGAACGCAATCAGTTGCTTTTGCGAACGCTCGGCTCTTTCGACCACCTCTCGAACCCAATCCAGCACATGGCGCTTGTGGCTGAGCATCGCGTTGTACCCCGCGTTACCGGAGCCGTCAAAGCGCTGACTGGCGGCCCCGTCGCCCGCGTCTGCTTTGGGAATATAGACGTTGGCGTCGATGGCCAGGAGCCAAAGGCCCGGAACCGGCTCGACAAGGTAGCTGGCGTCCGGCACCTGATGGCAGTTCCGGCGCTCCGTCTCGTTGCGGCAGATCTCAAACTGTCGGTACTCCAGAACCGATTGTTTTCGGGCCTGCTCAAACGTGTAGTGTTCGTAATGAGAGTACGGCGTCTCCCAGTACCGGTAGTTCGGCTTGGGGTAGAAACCGAAATCGCCAAGTTCCGTCATGATGCCCTCGTAACCCAAGTGCCGAATCTCTTCCGTGCAAATGGTTTTGAGGGGGCGCCCGCTGTCGATCAGCGCCCAGTCGGTGTCATAGCCCACGCATTCCTGAGCCCCCTTGCTGTAGATGCGTTGCTCCCGTCCATCCGCGCCCAGAAAGTCCGACTCACCCCCAGGGGTGTCAAAAGGTCTAACCGGATCGTGATTGCCCGGTGTGGCAAAGAATTCGATTCCATGCTCCCGGTGGTAACGCTCCAGAATACGGCGCAACCCCCGGATATGAATCGGCTGGCCGTCATCGCTGAAGTCCCCCGGCAGGGCAACCAGGGTGATGCCTTTGTCCACCACGTCGTCCAGGGCGGCCAACAATGCGAAGTAACTCTCGTTAAACAGGCGCGTGGAGGTCATTTGCGCCTGCATGGTTCGTATGGTCGCCCGCTCACCACTGATGCTGTTCTCGATACCGTCGAAGGAGCCGTCTTCGAAGGTCGCGTAGACATCGTGAAAATGAATATCCGGCATAAAGGCAATCCGGACCGGTGTACCTGCCCCGGTCGATGCTTCCTGGGGGCGAACCGTCGAAGCACAGCCTGGCATCAACAGGGCAGCGGTGCAGAACAGAGCCAGCGAATACCAGTACAGAGGAATTGAGTAGAGCCGTTTTATCATAGCAATGAGGGAATGTTGAGCGTCGTCCGCCAACGCGGGGCCAATAAAAAACCCTCCCCCGAGGGGGGAGGGTCATAAGCACAACCTTACCGAGCGTTTAGAAGCTGGCCCTTGCACCGAACATGATGCGGCGGCCAGAAACTTCGTACATGGTCGGGAAGGATGGATCGATAGTGTAACCCGTGGTTTCTTCATCGGTGACGTTGATGCCTTCCAGCACCAGTTTGATGGTGTCGGTCACACGATAGCCGAAGGACACATCCGTCTGACCATATTCATCCCGGTACACAGGGTACATGTCGCGCTCGATCCGCTCCACGTACTTGTCCTTGTAGTTGTAAGACACGCGGCCATCAAAGGCGCCGCGTTCGTAGTAAACCGTGAAGTTGTAAGTGCTGTCGGTCAACCCGGCCGGCGGTGTCGGAATGTCCAGGTCGGACTCGCCGGTGAGAGAATTGTCCAACATCGTGTAGTTGGCGTTGATCCCGAACCCTTCGAGTGAGGAGTGCACGACGCTCAAGGGGAACTGGGCGATCAACTCGACGCCGGAGATATCGTAGTCACCCTCGCCGTTGACCTTCTGATAGACCTCAAAGTCGTAGACGCCATCAACGGTGCCATTGGCGTTGTACTTGGTCACGTCGGGCACGATACCCGTCAGGGATTCACGAACCACGCCTTCGATGGTTTTCTCAAAGTAGGAGGCCGCCAGCAGGCCGCCGTTATCCAGATACCATTCCAGGCCCAGCTCCCACTGGTCCGCGTAGGTGGGTTGCAGGTCCGGGTTGCCGTCGCGGTATTTGAATTCGCTGACGCTCACGGTTCGTTTGTAAGCGATGTCGGTCAGGGCCGGTCGCATCAGGGTTTCGGAGGCGGCCGCGCGGAAAATAACACTGTCGGTCAGTTCGGCGGTCATGTTGAAGCTGGGCAGCAGGTCGGTATAGCTGCCGTCTTTAGAGATCGGCTCCGGTGTGTAGCCGGTCGAACCGTCGCTGTTCTGAACCTGGTGATAGCCGAACGAGAGCACCGAGGTATCCACCGAGCGCACGCCCGCGTTCATGGTGACCGGTACCTGAGCGATATCAAATTCCAGGTCCGCCATGGCGTAGAGGCTCAGCACTTCTTCGTCGACGCGGTAGTACTGGTCATCGGCAAAGTCCACCCCGAAGCCGCTGTAACGGAAGGTGTCACGGGCGTAGCCGTTGGAGATCTGGGACCAACTCGGGCTGCCGGACAGCTCCGACAGATAGGCGCCGCCGGGCACCAAGTCCGAAATCTCTGTCAGCTCGCTGTCCTGCAGGGTGCGAGTCCCCACCCAGGAACTATCCCCTTCGGTCGGGCCGGTGACTTCCGTTGTACCCCGATTCCGCTCTTTGGACTTATCTGTGTAGCGGGCCCCGAACTGGACTTGAGCCAACGCCGGCATGAACTCGAGGTTTAGCGGGCGAATAACATCCAGCTGCGCCGCGTATTTGTCGTCCTGAATGGCTTCCTGGTTGACCTCGTAGGATTCAAAAATGTACGACTCCGGGGAGTTGTACATATCGATGGTATCCGGGTTGTCGCTCGGAATGGTTTCACCACCAGTCGCGGTATAGCGCGAGCGCGAGGGGGCGTAGGCGACATGCTTCAGGTTGCTGGTGTCCGAGAATTTTTCCGCCCCGGAGTAACCCAACAGAGCATTGATTTCCCACTCTCCCAGGAACCAGTCCATATCCACACTGAATTGGCTGTAGTCCGTCTCGTGAACGTTTTCCTTGCTCAGGAATTCATGCTGGGTCGCCGCGTAGGAGGCGTCCCGCAGAACGGTCACGCCGTAGTCCGACAAAGTGGTGCTGTCATACGCATGAATTCTTTCCAGAGCACTGATGCTGGACGCCGAATAGGCCGCCGCGTCGTACTCATCTTCCACCGTGTCGTAACCCCCGAGCATGGCGTCGAAGGTCAGGCTGAAGTCGCTACTGGGCTGGTACTGCAGTGCGGCGGTCGCGCCCCACTTGTCCTGATCGTTCAAATAAGCGCGATCGCCCACTTTGTTCAGGAAAACCACGCGATTGGTTTCATCCGTATTGAATCGGTCTTCAATCACGATACCGGCATCACGCTCCAGGACTTCAGCGGTCTGGTCGGCCTGCCATTCGGAGTCACCGGTTTTTTCCAGCCAGCGCGATATCGGGCGAAAGTCCACGCCGGAGTTGGCGTCGGTGCGGTTGGTGCGTTCAGCGGCGGAGAAGGACACCAGCGCGCCCCAATCGCCGAAGGTATTGCTCGCCAGGAATGAGTACTTGGGGTCAATTTCTTCCGAAATGGAGTTGTAGGCCGCCTCGGTGGACACCACGAGTTGCGGTTCATTGTAATCAAAGGGACGAGCGGTGGAGATCAGTACCGACCCGGCAATGCCACCTTCTTCATCCGCTGCCGACGGGGATTTTTTCACCGTAACGCTCTGAATGATTTCGGAGGCAAAAATATCGAATTCCACATCACGACCGCCACTGCCCGAAGCGGTTGAGACACCGTTGATGGAAACATGGGTAAATTCGCTGGGCAGACTACGCACATTGACCTTACGTCCCAGGCCTTTGTTGCGCTCGATGGTCACGCCCGGAATACGCTGCAGGGCTTCGGCGAGGTTTTGTTCGGGGAAATCAGCGATATCAGTGGCAACAATCGAATCGGAGAAGCCGACCACTTCGCGCTTGATATCAACAGCCCGCTCGAGGCTTCGGGAGTAGCTCCCCGTGACCACCACTTCTTCCAGTGGTTGAGAACTGGGTTCGGTCTGAGCACTCGCCCACAAAGGCAGGGCCACAAGGCTTGAGCCCAGCGCCACTTTGGCGACCGCCAATGACAGGTTGTGCCGATTAAAACTTACCGCATTCTTGGTTCTGGTATTCAAAATATGGCCCTCTTAGCCGCTATCCGTGGTTACAACGAAGGTGTTGGGAAAACTTCTATTTCAGTACAGTCAGGAGGAAATCCCTTACGTGTGCTCCAACCCGGAAATAAAAGGCAGCTGCAAGGTAGCCTGCTTGTGTGGCATTTTTATTAACATCCACACAAACCCTTAAATGACGTATTGCATCGGCGCACCGCCGCGCTTACTCTTGAAGGACCGAATATCAGCCGAGGTCGGCATGTCTGAACGTCCCCAAGCCCCCACCAGCGTCGACCCCGTCCGGATCGTGGGCGGAGGCCCCAAGAAGGTTCTCTACACCCTGCGGACCCTGAGCCGGATTGGGCTGTTGAATTCCACCAAGGCGTTGAAGTCCCGCAACGCCTGCAAGGCGTGCGGCCTCGGTATGGGCGGGCAACGCGGGGGCATGACCAATGAGCTGGATGAATTTCCTTCGGTGTGCAACAAAAGCATTCAGGCTCAATCCACGGATATCCAACCTCCGATCCCCAGGGAGCTGTTCCAGCACAACCTGACTGATTTCAAGGAGTTGTCAGCCCACGAGCTTGAGCATCTGGGTCGATTGAACACCCCGTTATACAAAGCGGCGGAGAGCGACCGCTACATCCCCATCGAATGGGATCGGGCGCTGGAACTGGCCGCTCAGCGTTTTTCCGCCACTGAGCCCGACCGCAGTTTTTTCTATTCTTCCGGCCGCTCTTCGAACGAAGCCGGCTTTCTGTTGCAGTTACTCGCGCGGCTTTACGGCACCAATAACGTCAACAACTGCTCCTACTATTGCCATCAGGCCACCGGGGTCGGACTGGGGAACGCGCTGGGAACGGGAACCTCGACGGTCAGCCTGGAAGCGCTGGGCGGCGCCGACCTGGTGTTCGTGATCGGGGCCAACCCGGCCTCCAACCATCCGCGCTTTGTGCACCAGCTCCAGCACTGCCGGGAACGGGGCGGCCAGGTGATCGTGATCAACCCTGCCCGGGAGCCGGGGCTGGTGCGCTTCGCCGTGCCCAAGAGCGCCCGCTCCATGCTCAGCGGGGGTACCTGGATCGCCTCGCGCTACGTCCAGCCCAAAATCGGCTCGGACCTGGCGCTGTTGAAAGGGATTGGCAAGGCCTTGCTTGAACAGGCGACCCTGGACTCGGCATTTATCGAACAGCATACCGAAGGTTTTGAGGCCTACCGGGCAGACCTGGAGAGCACCGAATGGCAGAGCCTGACCCACGCCTGCGGACTGAGCCGGGACGATATTGGAGCGCTGGCGAGCGACTACGCCCGGGCGGAAAACGCCATTTTTGCCTGGGGCATGGGCATCACCCACCACCGCAACGGCGTGGACAATGTCGAGGCCATCGCCAACCTGGCGCTGTTGCGGGGCATGGTGGGTAAACCCTCGGCCGGCCTGTTGCCACTGCGCGGCCACAGCAACGTGCAGGGCATCGGCACCATCGGCGTCAAGCCAGTGCTGGCTGAGGATGTATTGACGGCGCTGGAGCAGCATTTCGAGGTGCCCCTGCCGCGCAGCAAAGGACTGGATACCCTCGCCTGCCTGCGCGCCGCCGAGGCGGGCGAGATGGACGCGGCCCTGTTAATGGGGGGCAACCTGTTCGCGGCCACACCCGACGCCGCCTTTGCCCGCCGCGCGCTGGACCGGATCGGGTTCAAGCTATACCTGACCACGACCCTGAACCGGGGCCACGTCACCGGCATGGAAAACAGCGAGGCGCTGGTGCTTCCGGTCGCGGCCCGGGATGAAGAGCCCCAGAGCACCACCCAGGAGTCCATGTTCAATTACATTCGCCTGAGCGACGGCGGCATTCGGCGCTTGAGCAACGTCCGCTCCGAAGTCGCGATTCTGGCGGAACTGGGCGAGCGGCTAATGCCCGGCAGCCCTCTGAATTTCGGGGCGCTCAGGGAGCACCGTCAATTGCGCTCCGCCATCGCCGCCACGGTACCGGGCATGGCGCCACTGGCCCTGATAGACGACAGTAAGGAAGAGTTCACCATTCACGGCCGGCTGATCAGCCGGCCCGGCTTTAACACCCCCAACGGCCGGGCCCGTTTTCACGTTCATCGCCTGCCCGAACAGGGCGGGAACGAGCGCTTCCCCTTTACCCTGGCCAGCGTTCGCAGCGAGGGCCAGTTCAATTCCATCATTTACGAAGAGAGTGACAGCTACCGGGGAACCGAGCAGCGCTGGTGCGTGCTGGTGGGCCCGGAGGACATGACAAGCCTGGGGCTCAAGGCCGGAGGCCTTGCCACCCTGCGTTCCGCGCACGGCGAGATGGCCGGGCTCACGGTGTATCCCTTCAGTCTGCCTGCCGGCTCTCTGCTCGCCTACTATCCCGAAGCCAATGTGCTGATCGGCACGGAGCAGGACCCACGCAGCCAGACCCCGGCTTTCAAGTCCGTCCCCGTCTCCCTGACAGCCGAGGCATAAATCATCTTTAGCAAAGTTTGACCAAGGTCAAAGCGGTGGCGAATTCCACCCCGCTCTGCTTCACTCCTAGAACATAACCCTTAAGATTGGCGTGCCTGTGACGATACCCCGTAAAAGGGTCGACGTCTCCTCGGCACTCCCATTGGCTTTTGTTTTTCATTCACAGTGGTTCTTCAGCATGCGCAACCAGCTCGCCTACGCCTTGAACGCGTTCATGCGCGCCCTGGGCTTTAAATCCATCAATGCCCAGTTCTCAGCGTCTTTTTCCCTAATTATTCTTTTGGCGCTGTCCGCTTCAGGGGTGTCTTACCTCTCCTTGAGCGCCACGGCCGAAACGGTCGATGTGGCAGGCCGCCAACGCATGTTGATACAGCGTCTCGCGAAAGAGGCGATGCTCACTGAGCAAGGTGCACTCGACGCGTCAGGGCTGAACGCCACCATTGAGCTGTTTGAACAGTCCCACCAGAATCTACTCAACGGCAACGAGAGCGCAGGCATCCAGCCGCCCCAAACAGCCGAGATCAACCAGTCCCTTCTGAACGTTTTGCAAGAGTGGAATCAATACAAAGCGATCATCTTCGACTATATCGGCGCAGACCCCAACGCTACGCTGGCGGCGCTTAACCAGCAAAGCGAGCACACCTTTCAGACCATGAATCAGGCCGTGGGACAGATGGCGGAGGCGGCCAATGCCGGCGTGAAACAACAACAGGCGATTGTTCTCGGACTCAGCGTAGCCATCACCGCCATTGCCCTGATCAGCTATTTTTTCGGTTTAAACTGGCTCATGCAGCAAATCAACCTGCTCAGAGAGCGCCTGAACCTGATGTCCGACGGCGACTTTTCCACCCCCATCACGATCGAGAGCAGCGACAACGAAGTGGGCCAGATGTTCTCGGCGTATAACGCAGTGATACAGCAGGTGGGGGATCTGACGCGGGGCATTCAGCAACTGTCGGGCACCATTGTCACTCAGATGGCGACGCTGGAGCAGGCCGCCGCGAACACTGAGCAGAGCAGCCATCACCAAAGCCGGGAGCTCGAACAGGCCGCCTCAGCCATGAACGAAATGTCGGCCAGCGTGGGCGAAGTCGCCAGCCACGCTTCCGATGCCGCCACCCAGGCTGACGAGGCCAACCGAGAGGTCGGCCGGACGCACACCGTCGTGGGCGATGCCCGCCGCACCTTCGATGAGCTCAATACCACCATGGCGGACACGGTCAGCATCATGCAGGAGCTCGATCGCAACAGTCAGGAAATCGACAAGGTGTTGACGGTCATTACCGGCATTGCGGAGCAGACCAACCTGCTTGCGCTCAATGCCGCCATTGAAGCGGCCCGTGCCGGAGAGCAGGGGCGCGGCTTTGCCGTGGTGGCCGACGAAGTACGAACGCTGGCCCAGCGCACGCAACAGTCCACGGCGGATATTCAGGGCATTATCGAGCGCCTGCAGACCCAATCCCGGCGCGCGGTAACTTCCATGGCATCAAGCACGGAGAAAGCGCACAGCAGCTCCGAGCAGATCAGTGAAGCCAACCGGGCACTGGAGAACGTTCTCTCGTCCATCGACCGGATCCAGGAAATGAGCACCTTGATCGCCACGGCCGCCCAGCAACAGTCCCAGGTCTCCCAAGAGATTGACCAGAACATTACCAACATTTCCCGATCGGCCGGTGAGAGCACACGCACCAGCGGCGAGCTGCGCAACTCGGCCCGTCACCTGCAGAAAGACACTCAGGATCTGGGGGCCCAACTCGCCGCCTTGAAGGTGTGAGGCCCGCCGTTTCCCGCTGCGCGCCGAGCTGGCATAATGACCACCAACGAGCACAACCTAACGGTAACGATTATGCCCTCCCTACAGGATCAACTGCAGAAAGCCGGCCTGGTGGACGACAAAAAGGCCAAGCAGGTCAAGAAAGAGCAGCGCAAGCAGAAAAAGCAGGCCCGCCACACAGGTGAAGATCCCCATGCGGAGATTCGCCAGTCGGCCCAGGCCGCTCGGGAAGAGAAAATCGAGCGGGACCGGGCCCTGAACCGCGAGCGTCAGGCCGCGGCAGAGAAAAAGGCCATTGAAGCGCAGATTCGCCAACTCATTGAGACCCACCGGCAAACCAAACGGAGCAGTGGCGAAGGGGAAGTCGAATACAATTTTACCGACGGCACCAAGATCAAGAAGCTCCTGGTCAGCCCCCGGGTGCAGCAGCAGATTATTCGCGGGCAGCTGGTGATCGTGCGCGTGGGGGAGCACTACGAGCTGATCCCGAAAGTGGTGTCCAACAAAATCGCCGAGCGGGACCCCGACTACATTGTGGTCGCCAACCAGAAAACTGAAGACAGCGTGGACGAGGACGACCCTTACAAGGACTACGTCATTCCCGACGACCTCATGTGGTAAGGACGCTTGGGGGCCCAAGCGCGTCCCTCAAAGCACCAGCACCGCGACCAGGACCCCACACACCAACACCACACCCCCGGCCAATATGTAAGGCAGGGGCGAGGTGTCATCCACGCTTTTGACTGGGGGCCTGGAGGGCTTGGGGGCAACGGTTTCCGCCCTCGAACGCAGCTCCTGCAGCGTACTGAGCAACTTGCGGATGGCGTTGTCATCGAACTCATAGGGATTGAATGATTTATACCCAAGCCGGGACAAGAGGCCCTTCACCGTCGCATTGGAGGGAATGTACTTCATGGACCAGTCCGTGAACTCTCGCTTCTGTATCTTCTGCTCCATTACGATTCGCACGTCTTTGTGGCGCTCATCTTTCTTGAGCTTGCCGAGCAGCTCCTCCACCACAGGCCGATCGCCCTCCAGGCACTGGAAGAAATAACCGTTTCCGTAGTACAGCACGCCGCCCAACCCCAGGCGTGGGTTGTTGGTGCGAGACTGCTGAAGGATGCGCGCGACATGGGGCTCCACACCCCCGGACGCCGCTGCCGGCTTGAAGGTGGCGCGGCTGATATAGACCACCTGAACGAGATCGACCATAGGGTTCTCCAAAAACAAGACGCAGACATATCGCCTATATACGATGACCGGTCGCCATTGGATGGCCGGAGGCGAAAAATAATGAATTTAACGACAGGCGCGGGCGAAGCCGCAGGAGGAAAGGGAAAACGGCGCCGTCCCTGGCGCCCGGGGGAGTGCCCCCAACCCGTTATGGTTGTGAGATTTTATTCTTCGAATTCGAGGTTGATCCGGTACACGGCGGTAGTGCCACTGACTTCGTTACCCACGATCAGCAGAGGCTCACCGCTGGGGGAGTCTTCCGCCGAGATGAAGGTGGAACCCTCCGGGCCCAGATCGCCCGCCGCTTCCAGATTCTCTTCCGGGTTGTCTACCCAGTTATCGCGGGAGTTGTAGTAGTCCACAAACTGGGCGTCGGCCGGATCGGTCACGTCGTACACCATAATGCCGCCCATACGTTCCAGATTGATGAAAGCAAACACCTTTTCGCCAATATGGCCGATGCTGACGCCTTCCGGCTCCGGGCCTTTGGCATCACTGCGGCTGTCGAAATCATCGCCATCGTCGTGGCCGGAGTTGAAGTAATCCGCGCAGGGGATGTCGCGCTCGGAGCCTGCCATGCAATCATCACTGGCGATGTACTGCTCAAAGCCATCGCGCGATTCCCACACCAATTCGCCCTCGGCATTCCAGATGGCGAAGTCACGGGTTCCGAAGGCGTAGAGCCGGTCGTACATCAGGCGGTCGCCTTCCGGGTCCTCGATGCCCTGGGCGTTGAACATGACCGGCTCACCCGCGTCGTCCACGCGGTAGCCTTGCGTCCAGGTGACGTTCAGGCGCCCAAGGTTTTCATCTTCCCGGCAATCGCCCGGGTCGCCGGCAGTCGCGCCACAGTAGCCAAAAGTCTCCGGGTTTAGGAGCGCTCCGCTGGCCATGGCCGCGAGGTGCGCTGGCATGTCGTCACCCACGCGACGCTCGAAGCCATCAGCATGAACCAGGTGCTTGACCCGGATTTCCTCGACAAAGCCTTTGGTGGTATCGCCGTCCCAATATTCCTGAGTGTCTTCACTCCAGGCGCGCGCGTCGCCTTCGTTGGCGGTGACAACATAGGTCTGCCCACCGGCGCTGTAGCTGGCGATAGCATCCGGATGATAGGTGCCCCACACACCCGGCCAGTTTTGAATGTTGATTTCGCCGTCATCGTCGCTGGCATCAAAGGCACGGCTGCCGCCATACGTCAGGTCTTCAAGACCGGATTCCCGGTAACCCAGCGGGAACACGTCGGTAACGGTGGCGGAGGCGAGGTCGATACGGGCCAGGGCGTTGTTCTCCTGCAACGAGACGAACGCCAGGCCGCTGTCTTCAGACACGGTGATGTACTCCGGCTCCAGGTCCTGAGCCACGGAGGCGTTGGGCCCGAAAATGCGAACGCCCTCTGCCTTCAGCTCTGCCTGGCGCTCGTTGAACGACTGGAAGCCGGCAGTACGCACCTGAATGTCGTCCAGGTCGGTGATGGTCAGGATGCTGACGGAGCCTTCCGGGTCCACGCTGTAGTCATCGCTGGGCTCGCCTTCATTGGCGGCGAGAACGTACTCGCCATCGGGAGTGAAGGTCACCATGTCCGGCTGCGCCCCCACCTCGACCAAGGTGATCAGTTCCAGGCTCTCGGCATTATGCAGCGCCACATAGCCCGTGTCGGTTTTGACCGGGGCCTGAACGGCAATCGCAATCAGATCGCCGTGGACGGCCACGCTGTTCACCACAGAGCCTTCTTCAATCTCGGTGGTTTCGATGGTGCCGGCTTTTGTGGGGCTGGCGGGATCGCTCAGGTCCAGCACGTCCACCGCACCGGCCTGGGCATTTACAACAAACGCCCGCTGGGAGCCCGCGTGGAAGGCGGTGATTTCGGCGGCGGACTCGTCAAACTGACCGGTGGCGTAACGCCCGATCAGGCTCAACGAGACGCTGGACGGAGTGGTGTTCTGATCATCATCCGAATCGTCATCATCGTCAGTGTCGTCGTCATCACCCGGCTGTTCGGTGCCCGGGCCATCATCCTCTGTGTCGTTGTCGTCATCGTCACTGCCGCAGGCAACCAGTAGGGTTGCGAGAAACAGCACCATCAGGAGTCTTAACCAACTAGGCATCATCGTGTTTTCCCTCAGTTTTGTCGCGTTTCAAATGAAATAGTCGCGCTCCGAGGCTAGGTTCCCGTTGTGACAGGACCGTGTCGTTTAAATGACGATTTAGCGACAGGCCGTCGCGAAATGCCTCAAGAGGAATCCGCAAGGGGCCACGGCTGGGAATATATTGATAATGAGAAGTCATCTCGTTATCATGTCGAAAATTACGCTAAGCACCCTTACCGATGTCGATTGCTCACATCCCCGCTCGCAGGAAGGGTGGGCAGTGACCCTTTCACCCTGGAGTGAACTGCACATCATGAGCTGGATTCTCGGCACCACCGCCACTCTCACCGGTCTTGCGGGTATCGCGAGCCTTTTCTACAGCTGGCGCGCCCGCCAACCCAAGCCTCTGGCCATTCGAACCTTCGGCTGGTTATTGTTGTGCCTGTCCGTTGGGGTCTGGGTCTGGGCTCAGCCAATAGAATTCGGAGTCACCTTCGCGCTGTTTGCGCCCGCCCTGCTGGCCTGGGGGCTGATTTATGGCACGGCCCGTGACCGCCAGCCCAGCCGTGACACCAAACTCGAACAACGCGGCTTCCAGCTCCCGCGCCTGAGCGCCTTCGGTTACCAGCTTCTGGTTTTTGTCATCAGTGTGCCCCTGGCGGCGCTCGCCAGCGCCCTGGTCACCATCACGGTTACCAGCTGGTTGCCCTGGGAGCCCGTCAACTATCTGGTTCTGGGCGTACTGATCGCCCCCGTGGTCTGGGGCGCCGCCAGTTATTGGGTGTGTGCCGACCCCAAGCTCTGGCGCCCGACTCTATTCCTGCTGGTTGCCGGGCTTCTGGCAGCGGCTTACCTCTTCCTCTAAATACAGTGTTGTCCCATGGCCTTTAAACTGTCTCCAAATCTGGTGAAAAACTCCCTTTCCAGCCACAGCTGGCTGGGGCTGCTCACCGGCGTGCTTATGTACTGGGTCTGCCTGTCGGGCACCCTGGCGGTGGTCTACCCGGAACTGGAGCGCTGGGAAACTGCGAGTGTCGAGGAGAGCGAGACCATCGATACCAGCGCCATCGACAGCGCCTACCAGACCTTTATGGAAGGCCAGGAAGCCACTGAACACGCCTACGTGCTTCTGCCCCGTCCCGGCATGCCCCGAACGGTGTTGATGTCCGATCACAGCGCCCGGGCCCTGAATCCGGATGGCTCTCTCGGTGAGACCGCCGAACACCCCTGGACGCACCTGCTGACGGACCTGCACCTGTACCTGCATCTGCCGCAAAGCTGGGGGATGATTCTGGTCAGCGCCCTGGGGGCCATGCTCTGCGGCCTGATCATCTCCGGTTTGTTATCCCACCCCCGGCTGTTCAAGGATGCCTTTCACTTCCGCCGCAAAGGCAACGCGCGCCTGGAACAGACCGATCTGCACAACCGCCTGAGCGTATGGGGCATACCGTTTCATATCATGATCGCCATCACCGGGGCGTTTTTCGGTCTGGCGGGGCCGCTGAACCTCGCGGTGTCCGAGGCGTTTTTCGACGGCGATCGAGAAGAGGTCATTGAAGCCGTGTACGGCGGCCACCCGGAGGTCACGCCCCACGACGGTCCCTTGGAAATCGGCAAGGCGCTCAGGCAGACCATTGAGATGTCGCCGGAAGGGGCCACGCCCATTTACGTCACCGTCGAACACCCGGACACCGAGGAAGAACACCTGCTGGTGGGTACCCACTACCCGGATCGGCTCATCTACGCCGAACAGTTCCAGTTCGACGGCGCCGGCAACTTCCTCAACCGCGTGGGTTTCAGCGACGGCGAGCCGGGCCGCCAGGCCATCTTTTCCGTCTACCGCCTCCACTTCGGGCACTTCGGCGGCTACGGCGTTCGGTTGCTTTACATCGCGCTGGGGCTGGCCCTGACAGTGGTCTCCGTCAGCGGTATCAACATCTGGCTCACCAAGCGCAAACACCGGGACTACCTCAACAACCTCTGGAACGGCATTGTCTGGGGCACGCCCCTGGCTTTTGTGCTGAGCGCCATCACCCAGGTGGTATTGGGCTTGCCATCAGTGCTGATCTTCTGGGGCGTAATTCTCGCCTCGGCCGCCCTGGCCCAGTGGCGGGATCGGGACGCCCAGACCCGGCGTTGGCTGCAGGCCGCGACTGCGGCGGGGCTGGTCGCACTGGTACTCGGACACACGCTGCGTTTTGGCAGTGACAGCTTCGAGGGCATCGCCCCCGTCATCAACGGCGGTTTGATTGTGGTAGCCGGGGTCATGGCCCTGCTGGCAAAACGCCAACCAGTCAACTAGAAGCGCCCCGTTCACGTCCGCTTTGTGGCGCTCTCGCTTGTGATGCGGGGGCGCCCTTTGGTATAAGGGTTCACACCCTTCGGGGAACCTGCTCACAACGGTGGAGTCTCACCGGACGTTGAACGGACCCTATTCACTGATTGAGAGGATACCTCCATGAAGAAACTGTCTCTGCTCCTCCTGAGCGCCTGTTTTGCCGCCAGCGCCTGCACCTGGGTTAACGTCTCGGAAAAGGCGGAAGATGTGGTGGTGGGCACCATGGGCAACGTGCGCGGCTGCGAAAAGCTGAGTGACACCAACGTCAGCGTCGCGGACAGCCTTGGGCCGATCGCGCGCAGCGAAGAGAAAGTGGCCAAAGAGCTGGAAGCAATGGGTAAGAACGAAGCGGTTGAGCTGGGGGGCGATACCATCGTGCCCAAGACCGAGCCCAAAGACGGCCGTCAGACCTTTTCCATTTATAATTGCCAGTAACACCGCAAGGCACAGGTCCGGCCGCGTTACGGCGCTAGCTGCACGCGCCGGATCAATGCTCTGACAACGGGCAGCACCAGCGCCACATCCACCCCCTCCACCACCGTCAAGGTGATCCAGTAAGCCGATTGATCGCTTTTGAGCAGGTAGTAAATCTGTCTGAGCGGCCGTTCATTGGACTCGTACTCATAGAGCGTGTACCAGACGCCCTCTCCCTCTGCTGTGGTGAAACTGCCCCGAACACCGGTTACGAAATTGCCGCTGTCACTGCGCTTGCGGATGGCATCCTCAAGACGCCGCCATAACACGTGATTGCGCTCCCAGGCGCCAATTTTGAGCGCGGCCATAAAGTAGCTTTCCCGCTCTTCGATCTCACCCACCAGAATAAGCTCGCCCTCTTTCTCCTCAAGCTCAACGACCCGGACGGCCAGCGGTTCAGGCAAGGTCAACGACAGGCCAGGTGCCAAATTGGCGGTTGCCGCCCAGCTTCCCGCCGATAGCCCAACGAGCAACAGCCCCGATTGCAGCAGTACCACGGAGCGAGATAGCAGATAGCGAAAAATACAGATAAGCATTGCGTTGATGTTTGGTTGGCCCTGGCAGCGACGGGCGCCAGCCATGGCGGCGCGTCAGAAACGATAATTATTATTGTCCTGCGGCGGCTGGGCCACAGGCTCAGGTAAATCAACAAGTATGCCGATCTCAGCGCGTCGGCTTTCATTGAGTTTTACCCTCTTTTCCCCCATTTGGCAATCTCTGGCGGAAAACCGGTACTGAATCGTCCAGGTACTACGGGTTATTGTATTTCCACAAGGAAGGGCATGCTTTATCAGTAAAGGACTATAAGCAAAATGAACTCACGCAAGAAGACTATACTTCACAATAGCCATTCCCTGAGCTTCGAAAACCGAACAAACTTTCAAGGGTATGGAGGAAACTTCTCTCTAACTCGTCATCGTTAATAGCGGTAAAAAACCGCGTCGGAGTCTGTTGAATTGAACAAGACGTTTTGCACATTGGCTGTTTCTGTCACTACCTGTGTCTGTCAGGCACAGCCGGTGGATAACGACCTGTCAAAAATAACGCAGTTCGACATACCCGAAACGAGAGCGGACATTGCACTCACTGAGTTTGCCCGGCAGTCCGACCTGACCCTGATCGTGCCTTATGACCAGGTCATTTCGACACAAACCCGGGAGCTTGTGGGGTCTTACTCGCTGATTGATGCAGCCATCACCCTTCTGGAAGGTTCCGGCCTGCATCTGTCAATCAACCGCAATGGCCAGCTCTTTATACGAACGAATAACGATATAGAGGGAGAACATTCCATGTTCCTACAAAAAAACCAACTGTCACGGGCCGTCGTATTGGCCATGTCGTCACTCGCAGGGGCCCAGGCCGTTGCCCAGGACGCTCAACCCAATGGTCTGGAAGAAGTGCTGGTCACTGGCTATCGCGGCTCTCTGCTCAAGAGCCTTGAACAGAAGCGGGAGGCGGTGAACGTTAAAGAAACCATCATGGCCGAGGACATTGGTAAATTCCCCGACCTGAATATTGCCGAATCCATCCAGCGGGTTCCGGGGGTGGCCATCTCCCGCGAAGGAGGTGAAGGCCGCAACATTACCCTTCGCGGTTTCAGTCCCTCATTCACCCGTACCACTCTCAATGGTATGCAAGTGCCGGCCGGCAGTGACGGCCTGGACTCGGGAGGGGTGACGTTAAACAGTGGCCGGGCCTTTGACTTTCATGTATTTGCTTCAGAGCTGTTCAACCGGGTGGATATTCAAAAATCCACCACGGCGTCGATGGAAGAGGGCGGCATCGCTGGCACCGTGGACCTGTACTCGGCCAAGCCCTTCGACTACGAGGGCTTCAAATTTGCCACCTCCGTGCAGGGCGGTTACAACGACCTGAGCGAGAAGAGTGACCCCCGCATTGCCGTGATGGTGAGCGATACCTTCGCCGACGATACCTTTGGCGCTCTGCTCTCGGTGGCCTACTCCGAACGCACGGTTCGCCAGGAGGGCTTCGGTACCGTGCGCTGGACCACACCAGTGGCCACGAACAACACCTACCCCAGCGACGCCGATCCGGTAATCAACGGCACCCCCGATGTGGGCGACTGCGCCCTGAATGGTGAGTCGGTGGCTGACATCAACTGCCTGTGGAACCCACGCCTACCCCGGGCGGATTACTTTGGCAACGATCAGGAGCGGCTGGGCATTACCACATCGCTTCAGTACAAGCCCTCTGATAACGCGCTGATCAGCTTTGATGTGCTGCACTCGGAGTTGTCGAACCAACGTCTCAATTACAATTCCATGGAGTGGTTCCTCACTCACAACGAAGTGACGCCACTGGAAATCACAGTGCACCCCGATGGCAAACAAGTACTGGCGGGCACCTTTGATGATGTCGAGTCCTGGATCGAAAGCCGTGACCAGACCTCGGAATCCGACTTCAACCAGTATGTGCTCTCCGGTGAATTCGAGTTGAGCGACTCCCTGAGCCTGGATGCCATGCTCGGCAAAGCGACCAACGAGGCGGATCGTGAAGAGCTGCGCTTCTATTATATTTCGGAACCGCACGTCTACTCGTTTGATTTCAGCAATAACCCGCATGTTCCCGAAGTATCCTGGGGCGAGGGTTATGACTACTACGACCCGGCCAACTATCAGGTGACAACGGCTAACAACCGATCGAACTATGTTCGCAAGGAAAACCTGACGTCGAAGGTCGACCTGACCTTCACCCAGGACCGTTACTCGATCAAGACTGGCCTGGCCTACAACGACCGGGAAATCGAGTCGCGCCAGGGCGTCGGCAATTACCCGGATGCCTTTTCCGCCGTCGGTTATACCAAAGATTTCCCCATTGCCAACTTTGGTCAGGGGTTCGATGGGGAGCTGGTACCGTTTCCAGTGGCGGATTTCGGCGCGATTTACGACGACGGCATCGTCAATAAAGTCTACGAGGACGAGCTCAGCTCCGCGTGGATTGTCGGGGAGGAAACCCTGGCGGCGTACCTTGAGCTGGATGCGGACTTCGATGTAGGCGATATGTTGTTGCGCACCAATTTTGGGGTACGCGGCGTCAAAACGGATGTTACCTCCAAGGCCTGGCTGAACGGCAGTCCGGTTGAAGTCAAGCGGGATTACAAGAACTTCCTGCCATCCATGAACTTCGCTCTGGAAGTGACCGATGATCTGGTGACCCGATTCTCCTACGGTCAAACCATGACCCGCCCCAGTCTGGGTTCACTGAACATCGCGGGCCCCCAGTTCGGTTATACCACCCGAACGGTCAGCAACCTGGGCAACCCCGGTCTGGATCCGTACGAGTCGAACGATGTGGACCTGGCAGTGGAGTGGTACTTTGCCGAAGAGGCGCTGCTCGCAGCCACCTACTTCTACAAGAACGTGACCACCTCGCTGACGACGGACATCATTGAGAAATTCGTCGACCCCGAGTTCCATGCCGCGATTCTTTCGGACCCGGAATACGATGAGTCTTTCGATGCGGACCCACGAGAAGTGATGTATACCCACTTCATTCCTGTCAACGACACCGACGGGTTTGACGTGAAAGGTTACGAGCTGATTTACCAGCAGCCGTTCCGCTTCCTGCCCGGCAAGCTCTCCAACTTGGGTATCGTGACGAACTTTACTCACGTCACTGCGCAGGATATGACCGGCCTGTCGGAGAACTCCTACAACTTTACGATGTACTACGAGGAGGAGAACTACGGTCTTCGCCTCTCGGCCAACACTCGAGACGATTACCTCCTGAGTGAGCCGGGCGGCAACGGTCACGTTTCCGAGGTGAAGTACGGCCCCACCCATGTGGACTTCTCATCGTTCTACGACTTGAATGACAACCTGACCTTCACCCTTGAAGTGATCAACCTGACGGACGAGGAAGAGCGGATTTACGGTACCGGGGACGGCACCATGGACCTGACCCGCGAATACAACCACACCGGACGGCAGTTTTTCTTCGGTGCCCGCTACTCCTTCTAAGGCACACACTCGGCACCACAGGGAAGACGGTGCCCTTCATCGATTACATTGGTTGAGCAACTCCTGAGACGCTCAGTGCTTGGAGGCCGAAAGGCCTCCTTTTTTATGCCCGGCCTTTAAGCCAGGCGCCGCTGCGAGTGGGAAAGGCAGCGCTGCTGGGCACAGCGCTGGCGAGGGTAGAAAAACAGGAGGGGCTGGCCGGCAGCTACTGAACGGCGTCTTCGGCGAGCAAGGAAAGCACGACGGTGCCATCACCGGAGCGGCTATGGCCAATACGGAAGTTTTCTCGCAGGGCGAGCAACAGGCCATCCACATCCCCAGCCTTGTAGAGGCCAGCAATCCGGACGTCCGCAATGCGCTCATCGGCGATTTCGAAGGTCAACGGGGTGTAACGACTGACTTCTCCCAACGCCTCGCGCAGCGTCTCTCCGCGAAACACCAGGTTGCCTTCGCGCCAGGATAGGCGGTCATCAATGGTCGCCTTTTCCATGGGTTCGACCGGGGCAGGAAGACTGGCCCGAACCGACAACTTCTCGCCCTTGGCAAGCTCCTGCACCTCGGCGCCGTCATCATTGCTGGCTTGCTTGTTCAGGGTTTTTATTTTCACTCGCCCTTCAGTGACGATCACATCAAAGTTTTTCTCATCCATCAGGTAGACGTTAAAGGCTGTACCCACCGCTTCCACCACCTTATCGCCCGCTTTTACCCGTAGGGGGCGGTCGGGCTCGTGGGCGACTTCCACATGCAGCTCTCCGCGCATCAACTCCAGAAGGCGCTGCTCGTCGGTATAGACGACCGAGACCAGGGTATTCGTGTTCAGTAGCATCCGGGTACCATCGGGCAGATTCACCGTGGAGTGGGCGCCCACGCCGGTTTCGTAAATAGTGCTGTCCATGGCACTTCTCGCGGGCTCATCCATTGCCGTTGTCGGTGCCCAGGGCGATAACGGCGTCAGCACCCCCAAGGCGACAACCGCGACGAGCACCGACGCCGCCACGACCCAACCCACTGTCCGGGAGCGGTTAGCGCTGCGCTTCGGATGCACGGGCGGATCAAACAACTCCGAAAGAACCGACAGACTGTCCATCCGGTCCCACAGCTGCGCCGTTTCCAGTAAATGGTGCTTGTGGCGAGGGTGCTGCGCCAGCCAACGGTTCAGCGCCCCGGTTTCCGCCGCCGATAAACCACGATCAAGCCTCGTCACCCAGAGGCTGGCGTCTTCGGCCATTTGTTCTTCCGTTCTTAACGGATAGACATTACTCATGATATTCGCCCATGGCTCACCCGGGAGCCCCCATGCGATTCGGAAGAAACACTGTTCATATGCTGACGGCACCGACGAAGACCCGCTGCAATGTGTTTCTCAACCGTGTTTTCACTGATTTTCAGGCTCTCAGCGATTTCCCTCTGGGAGTAACCGTATACTTTTTTCAATACAAAAACGCGTCGGCACTGCAGCGGTAACTGGCGGACCGCCTCGCAGAACTGCTCAAACTCCTCCCTGGCCGAGACCTGTTGATACACTTCATCCGGTTCATTGTCTCCCACCTCCGGAAAAATCCCGTCGTCTTCCATACTGACGTTCATGCGGGTTTCCGCCCGCTTCAGGTGGTCCAACGCCAGATTGCGGGCCGTTCGGTACATGAACGAGCGCGGATGGCGTATCTCTTCGCTTTGCTTCACCGAGCAAATACGCACATACGTCTCCTGCACGATGTCCTCGATCTCTTTCGGGGGCACCAGGCGGGAGACGAGTCGAATCAACCCCTTTCTCACAGAGAGGTAAACGCTCTCCAAACCATCTTTATTTGTCATATTTATTGTCGCATTGTCACCGGATGCCCTGGCCGCTGCCGCGAAGCCAATGACCCATTAGTACTCTGGACGATTGGTTCGACGAAATCCGCCATTGAGCGAGCTCAAAACCTGCCTTTCCCATTCAACCGCAAGCCAATCCTTTCGCCAAGCGATTTCAACATGAAATTATAGGCGCCAACGAGCTGCTATACTGGCATTCAGTAGCCTCGGCGGAAGGGACCGCTTTGGCGCCTGACTTATTCTTGTCATATTTTTGTCATAAGGTGGGCGGCGTTATTTATGACGCAACAGGGTTACATGGTGTCCAACGCTTTCTTCAACCGCGAACTCAGCCTGCTTGAATTCCACAAGCGGGTTCTCTATCAGGCTTACGACCATTCGCTGCCGCTGATGGAGCGGCTGCGCTTTGTGTGCATATTCGCCACCAACCTGGACGAGTTCTTCGAGGTTCGTGTCGGCGGCCTGGTGGAAATGCTGGAGCTGAACGCATCCAGCCCCACGGGCCCCGATGGTCTGAGCCAGGAGCAGACCCTGGCCGAGGTGTCCGGGCGCGCCCATACCCTGGTGGACGAGCAGTACCGCATTCTCAACGACCAGTTGCTGCCGATGCTGCGCGATAACGATATCCGCGTGCTGCGCCGGGAGGAGTGGAACGAGGCCCAGGTGGCGCATCTCAAGCAAGTGTTCGAGACCGACATCCTGCCATTGCTCAGCCCCATCGGGCTGGACCCGGCCCACCCGTTCCCCCGCATCCTGAATAAGAGCCTGAATTTCATCGTCAAGCTCGACGGCAAAGACGCCTTTGGCCGGAATTCCGGACGGGCCATCGTTCAAGTGCCCCGCTCTCTCAACCATATGGTGGAACTGCCCCCGGAAGTGGGCGGTGAGGGCCGAACCTTTGTGTTCATTTCCTCGATCATTCACTATTTCATGGCAGAAATTTTTATCGGCATGACGGTGATCGACAGTTACCAGTTTCGCCTGACCCGCAACTCGGACATCTTCCTGGATGAGGAGGAAACCGAGGATTTGCTGCGCGCCGTTCAGGGCGAGCTGGTCTACCGCCAGTACGGAGATGAAGTCCGCCTGGAGGTAGCCGATACTTGCCCCAAGGAGCTTGAAGATTTCCTGGTCAAGCGCTGTGAAATCACCACGCGGGGCGTCTATCGCATCAACGGTCCGGTCAATATGAACCGGTTATCGGACCTGTTCGATCTGATCAAGGACAGCCGCTATTATTTTCCGCCGTTTGTGCAGGCCATGCCCAAGCTGCCCAAGCGCACCAACAGCTATTTTGCGGCCCTGAAAAAGCAGGACATTCTGCTGCACCACCCCTTCGACTCGTTTCACGCGGTGGTGGATTTTCTGCGCGAGGCGGCGTCGGACCCCAACGTACTGGCCATTAAACAGACGCTGTATCGCGCCGGCTCCAACTCCCCCGTAGTCGATGCCCTGGTGGCGGCCGCCAAAGCCGGCAAGGAGGTCACGGCTATCGTCGAGTTGCGCGCGCGCTTTGACGAGGAGCAGAACGTGGCCCTGGCTGAGCGCCTTCAACGCTACGGCATTCACGTCATTTACGGGGTGGTCGGGTTTAAAACCCATGCCAAAATGTTACTGGTGGCCCGCCGCGAGGAAGACAGTACCCTGCGCTACTACGTGCACCTGGGCACTGGCAATTACCACCCCAAAACCACCATGCTTTACACCGACTACGGCCTGATGACCAGTGACCGGACCATGGGGGAAGATGTCTACCGGGTCTTTCTGCAACTGAGCAGCATGGGCAAGGCCTCCAAAATGGAGTGCTTACTGTATGCGCCTTTCACGCTGCATAAAGGTATGGTGCGGCGTATTCGCGCCGAGAAAGAGAACGCTGAAAACGGAAAGCCCGCACGCATCATCGCGAAGATGAATTCGCTCTACGAGGAAGAGCTCACCAACGAGCTGTACGCAGCGGCGCGGGCCGGGGTGAAAATCGACCTGATCGTTCGCGGTATCTGTCAGCTCCGCCCCGGTATGGAGGGTCTTTCCGACAACATTCAGGTTCGCTCCATTGTCGGGCGCCTGCTCGAACACAGTCGGGTGTTCTATTTTGAGAACGACGGCAATCCGGAACTCTACTGCTCCAGCGCGGACTGGATGATTCGCAACATGTTCCACCGGGTGGAAACCTGCTTTCCCATCAAGCACAAGAAAATACGGGACCGGATTATCGAAGATCTGGAGCTGTATCTGGCGGACAATACCCACGCCTGGCTCCTTCAGTCCGATGGCAGCTATCAGCATTTACAGCCCAAAGGGGGCGAAGAGCCGATTGATTCGCAGGCGATTCTGTTGGAACGTTGGGCGGCACGGCAATTGACGCCGGTATAGATTTAGATTGGGTGGCGGATGCGCTTCGCTTATCCGCCCTACAAGAGTTTTCCCGTAAGGCGGATAAGCCTGCGCATCCGCCACCGCAGAAACGTCAGGCCGCTGTCAGGGTCAGCTCGTACCCGATATCTTTAAGGTAACCCGCCTCGCCTTCCAGGTCCGCCTGGGTCAGAGGATTGGCGTCCAGCCAGTTGCCCGGAATGGCCAAGGTCAACGCCTTGTCATCGGCCTTGAGCGACAGGGGAGGCAGTTCGGTTTTTTTCTGAGCCCGGTTAAAGATCACCGCCAGCCGTAACAGAATCGCCAGATGGACCAGATCGGTATTGTCCATGGGAAATTTCTTGGCGGGAAAGCGTTTGCGGTGTGCCAATGCCAACGCCGCCAACTGGGACTGCTCCGCCTTGGAACAACCGGCCAGGTCGACATTGTCGATGATGTAGGCACTGTGTTTGTGATAATCGGTGTGGGAAATGTCCAACCCAACGGTATACAGACGCGCCGCCCACCCGAGTAGTTTCGACGCCTCGTTCGGCTCCAGATTCCAGCCCTCGGCGACCGAGTCCACCAGATGGCGGGCCGTGGCTTCCACCGCTTGCGCCTTGCTCACATTGACGTGAAACCGCTTGGCAAGGGCATCGACACTTTCCTGCCGGATGTCACGGTTTTCCAGACGGCCTTTAAGGTCGTACAACAGCCCCTCGCGAAGCGCCCAGTCAGCGGCCTGCATGCTCTTCAAGCCAAGGCTTTCAAAAAGCGTCGCCAGAACAATCACGCCCCCGAGAAACACCGGTTCCCGATCGCTGGGCAGGCCTTTAAGGTTCAAGTCCAGCTTGCCGTGATCGCGGTAGGCCTTGATGATCTTCTCCAGGCCCTCGGCGGTCACATCACCGCCCGTCCAGCCGTTTTGTTCACAGACTTTGGCGGCGGCCTTGATGGTGCCGGAAGCGCCCAATACCTCTTCCCAGCCCCGCTCGGTGAACGCCTCCACCACCGGCGCCACTTCCTGCTGGCAAGCCACACGGGCCTTCTTGACCAGCTTGTCGGTGACCTTGCCGTCCAGGAAGAATCGCTTGGTCAAGGCCACACAGCCCATGCTCAGGCTTTCCTTCAGCTCTGGCAACATGCCCTGGCCCAGAATGATCTCCGTACTACCGCCGCCGATATCCACCACAATGCGGCGGCCCTCCCCCGGAGCGATGCAGTGGGCGACGCCCAGGTACACCAGGCGCGCTTCCTCCTCCCCGGAGATGATTTCCACCGGGTGACCGAGTCGGTTTTGAGCTTCACGCAAAAACTCGCTGGAATCGTGGATGCTGCGCAGGGTTTTGGTGCCCACAATTCGGACGCTGCGCGAGGGGTAGTCACGCAACCGTTCCCCGAAGCGCTCCAGACAGGCCAGGGCCCGATCGCGGACGTCATCATCGAGCCGGCCGTCTTCGGTCAGCCCCCAGCCCATGCGCACCGGCTCGCGCAGTTTGTCCAGCAGGGTCACCTGCTCGTTCTCCCAGCGGGCGATGATCATATGAAAGCTGTTGGAGCCCAGATCAATCGCCGCAATGTGGCTCGCGCGGGCGCCGAACAGGCGGGATAAGTTAAACATTCAATGGCCCTAGGCAGATTCTTCCAACTCTTCGCTCAAACTGAGCCAGGCTTCCTCGTACTCGTCCAGCTCCCCCTGAGTCTCGCCCTGAGATTTTAGCAGTTCCTGTAAACGCTGCTTGTTGGACTCCTCATAAATCGCCGGATCTGACAGCTCGGTTTCGATCGAACCCAGCGTGGCGTTGAGCTGTTCCATGCGACGTTCAAGCTTTTTCAGCTTGTCGGTCAACGGCTTGAGCTTGGCCCGGCGTGCGGCGGCTTCCTGTCGCTGCGCTTTTTTGTCCTGAGCCGGTGCGGGGGCGGCTGCGGCTTCGGCGGCGTTGTCCTCCTGCCGACGCGTCAACAGCCAGCGATAATAGTCGTCCAGGTCGCCCTCAAAGGCTTGCACCCGGCCATCCGCCACCAGCAGGAATTCATCAACGGTACTGCGCAGCAAGTGACGATCGTGTGACACCACCAGTACCGCGCCTTCAAAATCCTGCAGCGCCAAGGTCAAGGCCTGGCGCATTTCCAGGTCCAGGTGGTTGGTGGGCTCATCCAACAACAACACGTTGGGCTTTTGCCAGACAATCAGCGCCAGTGCCAGGCGCGCCTTTTCGCCGCCGGAGAAATGGGTGATGGGCTCGAACGCCATATCGCCCCGAAAATCGAACCCGCCCAGAAAATTGCGTACTTCCTGCTCTCGGGTTTCGGGAGACAGGCGCAGGATGTGTTGCGCGGCAGAGGCGTTAAGATCGAGCGCATCCAGTTGGTGCTGGGCGAAGTAACCGAGCTTGAAGTTGTCCCCGGTGTGGCATTCACCCCGTTTCAGCGACAATTCCCCCGCCAGGGTTTTGATCAGGCTGGACTTGCCCGCGCCGTTGGGGCCGAGCAGACCGATGCGGGTCTCAGGCAGAATCCCCAGGTTCACATTGGCCAGAACCGGCGCGGCTCCATAGCCGATATCCGCATCGTTGAGGTTGATCAACGGCCGGGACATTTTCCCGGAAGGCAGAAAGCGAAAGTTGAAGGGCGAATCCACATGGGCGGGCGCGATGGTTTCCATGCGCTCGATGGCCTTCAGGCGGCTTTGGGCCTGACGGGCTTTGTTGGCCTGAGCGCGAAAGCGCCGAACGTAGGCCTCCATATGCGCGATCTGCTCCTGCTGTTTCTTGAACGCGGCGTCCTGCTGGGCCAGCTTCTCGGCCCGCTGGCGCTCGTACGCCGAGTAGTTGCCCACGTACAGATTGAGCTTCGCCCCCTCGAGGGCGACGATACGATCCACGACGTTATCGAGAAAGTCCCGGTCATGGGAAATGATGATCAAAGTCCCCGGGTAGCGCAGCAGCCACTGCTCGAGCCAGAGGGTCGCGTCCAGGTCCAGGTGGTTGGTGGGTTCGTCCAGCAGCAACAGGTCCGAGGGACACATCAAGGCCTGAGCCAGGTTCAGGCGAATGCGCCAGCCCCCGGAAAAAGCGGAGACCGGTCGCCCCTCGTCGCCGGGCGCAAACCCCAGGCCGCTCAGTAGTTGCTGGGCGCGCGCCGGCGCCGAGTAAGCCTGGATGTTCTCCATCTCGGCATACAGTTTTGCGAGCCGCTCGCCATCGTGCTGCGCCTCGTCGATGGCCGCCTCCAGACGGCGCAACTCGGTATCGCCATCGAGCACGTAATCCACGGCGCTGCGGTCGAGGGTTTCCACCTCCTGGGCCATGTGGGCCACCCGCCACTGTCGGGGCATGTCCCACTGGCCGCCGTCCGCTTGCAGGCCGCCGAGCAACAGTTGGAAGAAGCTGGATTTGCCACTGCCATTGGGGCCGATCAGCCCCGCTTTCTGGCCGGGGAACAGCGTAAGGTCCGCGTGCTCGAGCAGAAACTGCCGGCCGCGTTGAAGAGAAACTTGCTGAAATTGGATCATGGCCGGTATTCTATCAGGTCTTATCGGGAGGGGGCTCACCCCCTCGCCCCCATTTAACCCCTTAACCAACCACGTCGAAGGAACGCGACTGTGAATCTCGCCCGACTCAATACCCATTTATGGGACTTCTCCCTCGGACTGTACAAACGGCCCGGAGTGGAGACGCTGTGCCTGTCCCTTCAGGACGGCTGGGGGGCGGATGTGAACATACTGCTGTGGCTGTGCTGGCTGGAGAAGGAGGGCCTGGCGATCAACGAGACCCGCTTGCGCCTTGCCCAGGCCTATATCGCGCCCTGGCGCACTGAAGTCGTCGAGCCCCTGCGGCGAATGCGCCAACACATCAAACGCCACTACGGCACCCGGGACCCCGCCGTGGAAGCCAGCCGCCAGGCCATCAAGGCCGCCGAGTTGAACGCGGAACACGCGGTACAAGAGCGGCTGGAAAAGCTCGCCCGCACCTGGCTCGGAAGCGGGCAGCGTACGCGGATACTGCCCGGCGCCAACCTGAGCGTCTACGCCCGGCTGCTGTCTTTACCGGATGAGAAAGAGCAGGAAATGCGCCAACTGTTATTGACCCGTTAAACGGTTTTTTCCGATGACCTCATCAAAAAAAACGGGAGGCTTTCGCCTCCCGTTTTGATTTCAGCATCGCTGTCGATCAGAACTTGTCGTCACTGTTAAAGAAGTCCCGACCGAACAGGCTGCCGGACGAGGGCCGATCAGATACCGGCTCCGCCTTGGGCTTGTCCTTATCCTCAGGCTCCACCAGGTGTGTACTCTGATGCCCCGGGACCGGTGGGGTCGGACGCTCCTTTTCGACCGGAGGCGCTTCGGGGTTACGATCAACGCCTGAGCCGGTCTCACTGGTAGAGCCCGGTGCGGGGGGGGTCGGTTCGGGCTTGGGAGCAGCCTTGGGAGCCCGCTTTTCGGTCGCTGTCGGCTTTTTGCTTTGCGCGACTGCACTGGTGGAGGACGCGGCGCTGGCTTTCGTACCGGTCGATGCCTTTTTAGCCGGCGCCTTCTTGGCCGTCGTTTTCTTGCTGGCGGCTTTCTTCGCGGTGGAGGTCTTGCTTGCCGCCTTTTTGGCCGTCGTCTTCTTAGCGCTCGCCTTTTTGGCGGCCGCTTTGCTGGTTGTTTTCTTGGTGGCTGCCTTTTTGGTACCGGCTTTTGTCACAGAAGCCTTTTTAGCCGCTGCTTTCTTGGCGGTGGTCTTCTTGGCCGTTGCTTTCTTGGCAGTGGCTTTTTTCGCGGTCGCTTTTTTGGCTGTGGCCTTTTTCGAAGCGGCCTTCTTACTTGCTCCCGGGCTTTTGCTTGCCGCTTTTTTACGGGTCGTGCGCTTGCTGCTGGCTTTTTTCTTCAGCTTCTTCTCAACCGCTTTGGTGGCCTTTTTGATTTCACGGGCCAGTTGGTCTGCCTGCTTCTTATCCGCTTTGGCAGCCTCGTGAACCTGCTTGGCCGCATCCAGCGTTGTCTGTGCAGCATCTACCACCTTCTGCTGGGCGGTCACCGCCTCAGAGGCCTTGCTCAGACGCTGGCGGGAGGCGGCGGTTTTGGATTTCACTTTGCCGGCGGCGACCTTCTTGTTCCGGAGCGTTTTCAATTTGCGCTTGGCGGTGTCCAGAGTCTTTTTAGCCTGGGTCACCTCTTTCTCGGCTTGGGTCAGTTTTTTGGCGCGAGCCTGGTCCAGCTGCCCCTGGACTTTTTCGACCTGCTTCTCAAGGTCGGTCACGCTGACGGTAGCTTTTTTCTTGGCGGCCATAGTGAAATTCCTGTGCAGTTGGAGAGTGAACGATTACCAGCGAAAACAGCTGACGTTATTGTAGTATCGTCTGGCAAAAATGTGTATGGCAGCACAGTAATTTACGCGCGTTTAGCAAAAAATTCGATGGTTTGGCGCCGTTTGCGGAACCTAAAGCCGCATTTGTGGACAAACGGGGTCCTCAGACGGTGCAATCTCACCGCAAAAAGCGCCCATTTCGCCGCTCACTTGGGGTACCATGGAGCGCCTGGAAATGAACCGCCTGTGATTTGGGCAGACTGACAAACCACTATAAAAGAAGGTGCAACGCATGAAACGCAATGTACGAATGCTCGCGGGATTACTCGGTGCCACGGCCATTATGGTCGGCTGTAGCCAGTCGGAACCCGAACAAGAGCCCGTCAAACTGGAAACCCTCGAACAGAAGGTCAATTATGTTTTCGGCACCAACCTGGCCGAGAACCTGGAGCAAGGTGGCGTGACCATCGAGCCAGAAGCCTTTGCCCTGGCCCTGCGCGACAAGCGCGATGGCAATGAGCCGCGCTTGAGCGAAGAAGAAATGCGCGAGGTGATGAAGCAGTTCCAGGAACAGGAAATGGCTCGCCGGGAAAAAGAGCAGAAAGCCGAAGCGGAAGCCAACGAGAAAGAGGCTCAGACGTTCTTCGCCGAGAACGCGGAAAAAGAAGGCGTAATGGAAACCGAGAGCGGCCTGCAGTACAAGGTGCTTGAAGAAGGTGAAGGCGCCAAGCCCAGCGCGGACGACACTGTGACTGTGCACTACCGCGGTCGCCTGCTCGACGGCACCGAGTTTGACAGTTCCTATGAGCGCGACCAACCCGCCACGTTCGCACTGAACAGCGTCATTGCCGGTTGGACCGAGGCGCTTCAGTTGATGCGAGTAGGCTCAAAGTATGAACTGTACATTCCGGCCGAACTGGCCTACGGCCCCGGCGGCAACGGCCCGATTCCTCCCAATTCCGCTCTGATTTTTGAAGTCGAGCTGTTGGAGATCGGTGAAAAAAGCGCCTCCGGTGACGCTGCAGCCGAGTCGGACAGCGCCAGCGAATAACCACCGCCGGGCCGACCGATTCGACAAAAAAGCCGCTTCTAGAAGCGGCTTTTTTTATGACTGGAATAATTGACGGGCTCAATAACTGAGGTCGTGTACAAAGCCGTCCGAGCTGAGTGCTCGATAAAGGTCCGGATCGTCCGTGAAAGCCAAATCCACCACCGACACTGATACCGGATGAAACGACTTGCGCTTGGGCAGCCGCCAGCTGAAAGCCAACTGTTGTCCTTCAATATCCCACAAGTCCACCCGGCCGGTGGGCTGGCCCGTCAGTAGCCAGGCACCGTCGTCGCTGAATCGGGCGCTGGTGATTTGGGTCCCCCGGCGCACATGTTCCTCATCGAGGGGCAGTTCCCACACCATCTGTCCGTCAGCGTCCCAAAGCTTCGCCCGCTCGTAGCGGCCGGAGGACAGCAGGATGCTGCCGTCCGGCGCCATGGCGACGAGTTCAATGGGAGACTCATGTTGCTGATGAGCAATGGATTCACCGGTGCGGGTATTCCACAGCGTCACCGTGCCGGCATCGGAACCGGTCAGCGCACGTTCGCCGTCAGCACTAAGCGCAACGGCGCCCACACGGTCGCTGTGTTCCAGGTTGCGGATAATCCCTCCACGCTGAACGTTGTACAGCGAGGCCCGGTGATCCGCCAGGCCCAGGAGTGCCCTTTCACCATCGGGACCGAGCTGACTCGCGAGGATTTCTGTCGGGCTGCTCCAGTACTGCTGAGCCTGACCGCTTTCACGGTTCCACAATACGAGGGTGCGCTCATCAGTGGTAAGCACGTATTTATTATCGGGGGAGAAGCTGGCGGTGGTCAGCAATGTAAAGCTGTCCGCCTTGTGGTTCCAGTTGTAGAGGCGCTCCCGGGAGTCAAGCTCCCAGAGGCTGCCACCGTGATAGCCGGAACCAACGGCCGCCCAACCACCGTTCCAGGAGAGCGCGCCAGACTGGACGCTGCGCGCCGCCACTTCGAGACTGGCTGAGGGTTCGGCTCCGCGCTCACAACCGGAGGTGAGCCCCAGCGTCAGCAGCAATGTGGCGACACCCGCGCGGGACGAAAGCGCGCGGGCATCAGAAAGGTAAGAGTGACCCATGAAGGCTACGCCTCGCTCACGCAAAGCGGCGACGGGGTCGCCGCGGGCATCAGGCCACCAGGTCCTTATGTGCGGTATGCAATACCGCAATCATCCGGTCCTCGGCGGTAAATCGGGTTTCCAGGGTTTCACCCAGAAATGAGAGATCCCGGTCCAGGGTCTCAAGGTCATCCGTTTCCAGATACTTGTCATTGAAGTCGAGCACTTCCTGAGTGGTCTGGTCGACAAGCGCAAACAATTTACTGGCTTCCTGGAGCGCGTCTTCGTCATCGAATTCGCGACCTTCTTTTACCAATTGGTCGTACACCTCAAAATGACCGGCCGAGACGTAGTCAACCATAACCTCACACAGATGACGCAACCTGGCTCCACGGGCTTGGTCATCAGCCTGCGGTGCCTTGAGTGCACTGAGCTCACAAAAATTCACCAGCATTTTACGTCGCTCTTCGAGCCAGCGATCGATGATGGTGCTCACACCACCCCAGCGCTCTTTTGCGTCTTTACAATTGTCCAACATAGCCAGTCCTTACAACAGAAGATAAATCATTTCAGCGCCATTAGCGCCGACGCAACACCTGCCAGAGATGGAGCAACCCCAATCCAATAAAACCGATCAGTGTCCAGCCCGGAATACTGAGTCCGAACAGCGACCAGGCCACTTCCGCGCAGTTGCCATCGCCAGTCAACATCACCCGCAGGGCGTCCATAAACGGGAAGGTGTCGAGAATGTATTCTACCCCAGGACCGCAGGCGGGAACCTGATCTTCCGGCAAACCCTGCAACCAGAGCTGCCGACTCGAGACCGCGCCACCTGCCACGGCGGAGAGCAACCCGAGGGTACCGTATACGACTCTGCCGACTCTCCCCGGGTGGTGCAACAACGCCAGCAGTGCCCAGAAACCCACAAGAATCACAAAAATACGCTGACTTACACACAGCGGGCAGGGTTCCAACCCCATGGCGTGCTCCATATACAACGCCACCGCCATCATCGCCACGACAGCAAGCACGATCAGAAGGTTGGTGAAACGGACGGTCAATGGCATAGTCTGTTCTCTTATGGCTGTTAGGCTACAATGGTACGCAAAAACGCACCAGCTGCGCTACCGTTTGGTGCACACTGGGGCTACACCCGGCCCAGAGCGATTCACAGGTATTCGATGATGTTACAACCCAACCGTTCCGCACGTGGCAACGCCTTTATGCACTTTTGGGGCCCAACCCTCATGGCCACCCTCCTCGCTTTGACGCTGGCCTCGGTCGCAATGGCTCAGGAAGAGGACGACGCGCAAGGGCAGATCTATATCCCCCTGAGCGAGCCGTTGGTGGTCAATTACGGCGGTCCCGGTCGACTGAAGTACCTCCGGGCGGAAATTTCCATTCGGGTGCAGGACAGCTCCGATGCCGGCGTCATCCGCCACCATATGCCACTGATTCGTCACAAGATGGTGATGTTGTTCAGCCGCCAGGGCGAGGAGACGGTGAACACTCAGGCCGGGCGTGAGCAACTTCGCCAGATGGCGCTCACCGAGACCAATGAGGCGCTCACTCAGGAAGAGGGGCGTGAAGGAATTGCCACCGACCTGGTCTTTCGCAACTTTGTGGTCCAACGCTAGCGTTTATGGTTCAACCATAAACCACAGGGTTCAGCGCCAGCTCTCTCAACGCGAAGCTAGCGAGCCGATTCGGTGGTCGTCCCCATGCAGCCGCAATCCTCATATTGGGCATAGTAGGCTGCCAGATAATCTTCGAAACTGCCGGTATCGGCGGCTTCGATCGCTCTCTGGTCCTCCAGTGACCGCTGCGCCATCTGCGCAAAGCGCTCCTGCGTCTCCGGGTCCAGGGGGCGCTTCAGGAACTGCTCCCGATGACGCTCGGCAATCGACATGCCGTGGCGGAAAAAAGTCAGCCCGTCTCGTCGCATCTCCTCAAGCACCCGCGCCGAGGGCGTCAAACCGGGATCGGTCAGTTTGGCCCGCTGGGCGTCAACGGCGCGCCGGAAATGACCATCACCATCGGCCTGATCCAGCGGTGCCGCGCAATCGCGCATGTCCGACAACAACACCTCGGCCCACTCGACCATACTGACCTCTTCTTCCCCACGACACAGAGTCAGGCCAGGTTCGCGCCCGCGGTAGACGATACGCGCCTGGTTCTCCTGAATGTTGCGGTACTCCAGGTTATGGGTCTGCGGGCTGGGGGCCAACAGGCAGTAAAGCAGAAACGCGTCCAGGAAGTGGATCTGCTCGGCGCTGATGCCCAGCGGCTCGTAGGGGTTGAGGTCGACACAGCGCACTTCGACGTATTCGACACCTCGCAACCGGAGCGCCTGCAGAGCGGTTTCGCCGCGGCGGGTGGTGCGCTTGGGGCGCACACTGCTGTAGAACTCGTTTTCGATCTGCAGCAGGCTGGTATTGAGCTGTTGGTAGTGCCCCTCCGCGTCCGTGAGGCCGATTGCCTGGTAATCAGCGTGGGGCTGGGTAATGGCGCCACAGAGCGTTTTCAGGTAAGTAGACAGATCGTTGTAGCAGACAATCATCCGCTGCTGGGCATCGCTCTGATAACCCAGATCGCCCATCCGCAGGGAGGTGGCATAAGGCGCGTGCAGTGTGTGCTCATCGCCCTCGAACGGCTGCAGTTTGTGCTTACGCCCACGTACGAAGGACCGACACACTGCCGGCGCCGCGCCAAAGAGATATATGAGCAGCCAGGAGTAACGGCGGAAGTTGCGGATCAGATCAAAGTAACGCTGGGTTTTGAAATCCTGCAGACTTTGGCCATCCCCCTCCTGCGATTGCAGTTCACGCCAGAACGCATCGGGCAGGGAGAAATTGTAGTGGACCCCCGCAATGGTCTGCATGACTTTACCGTAACGGTAGGCAAGCCCCCAGCGGTAGACGGTTTTCATCTTGCCGCTGTTGGAGCTGCCGTAACGGGCTACGGGAATCCCCTCTTCCCCTTTGAGCGCGCAGGGCATGCTGGTGGGCCACAGCACATTGTCCTTGAGCACGCTGTAGGTGTAGCGGTGGATGTCATCCAACTGCCCCAACAGCGCCGAGACGCTGGTAAAGGGCTCGGTGATGAACTCCAGCAGCGCTTCACTGTAGTCGGTCGTGATATGAGGATGCGTAAGGGCCGAGCCCAGGCCGTGCGGGTGCTCGTCCTGAGCCAGGTCGCCGCCGGAGGTGACCCTCAGGCTTTCCTTTTCCACGCCGCGGCGAATACCGCCCAGCGTCTGGTTGGCCGCCGACGCAAAGTGCGTCAGGAGATGACGGAAGTGTTCGGTATGGGACAAGATTGACTCCTCTACAGCACCGCCCGGTCGGTACTGAAAACGCTTAATCTTCCGCCGATGAGGCGGACTCGGATGGCTCGGGCGATGTCTCCGACGCCGGGTCGGCTTCTTCAGCCGGGACGGGCTTCACTTTCGCTCGCGGAGTCGGCATATCATCCACCGCCAGGACCGGCAGGCCGCGCTCGTCAGCCTGACAGGGCAGAATGCGAATCCGCTGCTCGAAATCCTTGGCACTCACCTCCACCTTGAGGTTAATCGCTTCGTCCTTGTGGGGCGTTTTGTAGAGGGCGCCGCGGTCTCGCCCATCCAGCCAGTCCTTTTGTTTACCCAGAAAATAGCCTTGCTGATTGCGCAGAATGTAGAGCTCTGTCATTGATCACCTTGCGTTCGTCACTCAACGTCTTTAGACGGAGGGGCGTGCGGAGAAAAGTGGGGCGCCAGCCTCCGCTGAAACCGGAATTGTTCAGTGTTAGCGCCGGGAGTGCAAGGGATTTTTACCACCGGGCAGGCCCAACCGACTTGCGACCTAACCCATATGGGGGATGCCCCAGGGCCAGGGATGGATTAGAGTCAAATAAGGATTTTAGCGACACTCTGCCTGGAGCCGCTCCCCAGCGCCGACGGCGACCCGTTCGGACAGGAACTCCGTACCGCCCTCCCCTGACCATACTGGAGCCAGATCATGCGTGCACTCTTTCAAACTCTGCTGGTAACCCTCGCCCTGATGACACTGGCCGCCTGTGGCGGTGGTAGCGAAGACGATAGCTCACCCCCACCGACCGACAACGACGGGGGGAATACCAACGATGACGATGGCGGCGATAGCACCGACGACGACAATGGCGATGGCAACGATGGCGAGCCTACTGAGGGAAGCCGCACCGGTACTTTCATCGACAGCGCCGTCGCCGGCGTGACCTTTACCAACGAGCCCAGCGGTATCACCGGCCTCACCGACCCCCAGGGCCGTTTTGGCTTCGAGCCCGGCGACACGGTTACCTTCTCGATTGGTGACCTGAGTCTGCCGCCGACGACCGCACGGGGCCTGGTGACGCCGCTGACCCTCGCCGGAACGGACGACCCGGAAGACACAGTGGCGACCAATATCGCACGTCTGCTGCAAACCCTGGACTTTGATGGAGACCCCGACAACGGCATTCAGGTTGCCGGCGGTGCCGCTGAGGCCGCTACCGATGTTGATTTCGCCGCAGACGATTTCGATGAGCAGGTCGCCACCCTGGTCGCCAACTCGGGCAGCACTACAACGACCCTGGTCACCGCCGAGGCAGCCCGGACACACCTGGCGGAATCACTGGATCAAGCGCGCACCTCGATTCTGGGCAGTTGGTATTACGTGGACACTTCCACTGAGAACGTCGAGGATCAGTTTGTGATCGTTCTGACCGTCATGGCCGACGGTCGCGTCGCCCTGTTCAACGACGAAAACGAGCCAGAGACCGATGGTTTTGAAGTGGGGCACTATGACTGGAACATCAACACGGGCCGTTTCACGGTGACGGACGTCAGGGATTACAACGACGACATCGGTCTGGCCGGCAGTAGCTGCGCGTCCGAGGAAGACAGTCTGTACACCATCGATATCGCCAAGGGCGCCTCGGTGGGCGAGGATACTCTGCTACTCGGTTCCGATACCAACGTGGGCGAAGGCTGCGACACAGAGGGTGATGGAGCCGAAGTGATTGAATTCCAGCGCCTGTACAGCGATACCGACGGCCTCGTGGGCACCTGGAAGCTGGAAGACGCCGACGAATTCATTCTGCTTCACCTGCTGGCCGATGGCATGTTCGCTTACCTGGAAGAGGATACCGACCCGGAAACCCCGTCAGCCGGCATCGAGCGCGGCACCTACAGCATTGACGACGAGACCGACGCCGTCACCTGGACCGTGGTCACCGACACCAACGGTGACAGCGGCTTCTCTCACCCCTGTCCGAACCTGGCCGCCGGGGAAACCGGCTGCGGCCCCAATGGTGAGGAGGTCGAAGAAACCCTGACCTTTGACGCCGAGAACGATACCCTGGTGTTTGTGGCCGAACTCGACACCATTGACAACGGCGGCGTCGAGGAGCCCGAACAATTGCAACGAGTGGGCCCGACCGGCGTGGAGGTCGGCACCGACAACTGAGCCGACTTCCCCAACCCTGCTCCGGGCCTGCTTCAGGTCCGGAGACAGCTGCCCCTATCTATACCACTCCAACAGTAGAGCCCCGCACGACCAGCGTGTGATCAAGGATATTGCACTTTTGAAAGCCGCTGCCCAGCGGGCCATCCGCCTTCACCGCCTCAATCAACAGATCCACTGACTGGCAAGAGAGCGCATCGATGGGTTGGCGAATGGTGGTCAGCGGCGGCCAGACGGAGGTGGCAATACTGGTGTCATCAAAACCGCCCACGGCGATGTCTTCCGGCACGCGCAGGCCGCGCCGGTGCACCACCGCAATTACTGCGCTCGCCATGTCGTCATTACTGGCAAGAATCGCACTGACCGGCTCTGCCGAATCCAGGATTCTCTCGCAAGCGGCCATCCCGTCGTCAAACTCGAATCGCCCCTCGGCGACCAGAGCCGGGTTGACCTCAAGGCCGTGGTTGGCCATGGCTTTGCGAAACCCCTCAAAACGCATCAGAGCAACTCCCTGACGGGTGTCGCCTTTGATAAAACCAATGTGGCGATGGCCGCAGGCAATCAGGTGTTCGGTGATTTCGTAGGTGGCTCGGGAGTCATTGATCGAGACATAGGGGGAGCGGCACAGTTCCAGCCCCGGACCGAGGCGGACATAGCGAATACCCGCTTCGTCCAGCGCATTCAGCAGGGGCAGATACTCGCACAGTGGTGGAGGGATGATCATGCCGTCAAGCCGATAGCGTTCGGTCAGGTCCGCCACAATCGACTCTACGTCCGGCTCGCCGTAGTCACAGGATTCCAGAACCAGGTGATAACCCAGCTCGTTACAACGCTTCAGAACGCCAATCAGATATTGGCTGATGTAGCCCCCGAGCGCATTGTCGTAGAAGAAGCCCATGACATAGGACTGGGTACCGGAGAGGCTGCGGGCAGAGATGTTGAGACGATAATTGAGCGCGTCGACCGCCTCCATCACCCTGTCCCGCGTGTCGGCGGCTACCCGTTCGCTGTTCAAAACCCTTGAAACGGTCATGAGGGAGACGCCGGCACGTTCGGCCACATCCCTCATGGTGACCTTGGTCGACTTTCCCGCTCGTTGTTTCCTGCTCATCCTGTGCCCATCCGTTCACTCAGTCTCGACTCATCCCGATGCCCGCATCCATTCATCCTGCTCTCAATGCCCGGGCATTGGGCATATTGTTGTAACACGTCGGTTTGAGCATACCACGGAAACCGGAACGGGCGCGCACCTCCGAACGTCGCCAAAATCATCGCGCCCCTGGACTCCTGTTGTCATCACGACAGTGAATACCAAGCCCAAAAGGAAACGTTTCCAATCTACTTATCACCGGCTTTCATTTTTTAATAACCGCCTGAAAGATAGACAACCAACCCTTATAACAATGAGAAACCATGTCGACGTCACCGAACAACTTTTTATTAAAATCCTTTAAGATCAAATAGTTATATGTTTTTTGAGAGGCTGATCGGCAACCGGTCGGCGAGTCTGTCAGGTGGTTACTCTTGGCAGCGCGAAGAAATTACTTGCATCGCCCCCAAAGGCCGCGGCATACTAAATTCATGTGTGAGGCGAGTAAGTTACGCCTACAAATGAAAACGTTTCGATTTTGTGAGGACTTGCATCCGCATGCCTCGGATGCCCATTAAAAATGTCCATTAAAGACGTCGCCAAAATCGCCGGGGTCTCTATCTCGACCGTCTCGCGCTGCCTGAACAGCCCCGAGAACGTGAAAGGGAAAACCCTGGCCGCCGTCCAGTCCGCCATTGAGCAGACCGGCTACGCCCCCAATGCGCTCGCGCGCAATTTCCGCCGTGGCAAGACCGGACTGGTGATGGTGGTGCTGCAGTCCGTGGGCCTGCCCTTCTGGGAAGGTGTCATGCGCGGCATCAATGGCGTGGCGCGGGAAGAAGGCTACTCCATCTTGATCCGGGAAACCGCCAGCAGCCAACCGGAACTCGATGACTACCTGAAAATGGTGGTCTCCAAGGAGGCCGACGGCGTCATTATTCTGGCCAGTCCTTCACCCTTTTCCAGCACCAACGCCTACTCGACCCAAGACCGACGCACGCCTATTGTGCTGGGCTGCGAAAACGTGACCGATGAGCTGGCCCACATTCCCAGCGTGCGGGTGGACAACCGGCGTGCGGCCAACGAAGCGACCCAGTACCTGATCCAACTGGGGCATGAACGCATCGGCTTTATTGCCGGCTCTCGCGGCTCACTGCTGACCCGGGACCGGGAGCGGGGTTACTGGGACGCGATGAAAGCCAGCCCCCGTGGCCAACAGCGCGAGTGGGTGGTCAACGGCGACCAGACGATTGAAGGCGCCCGACGCGCCACGCGCAAGCTGCTCAGCCTCGCGGACCGCCCTACCGCCATTTTTTGCGCCAATGACGAAATGGCCATGGCCAGCATTTACGAGATCAAGCGCAGCGGCCTGAGTGTGCCCGACGACGTATCCGTGCTCGGCTTCGACGACATCCGCTACGCCGCCATTATGGATCCACCGCTGACCACGGTCGTGCAGCCCACCGAGGAAATCGGCGAGCGCACCATGCGCCGTTTGCTCAACGCCATTGAAGGGCGGGATATCGGCGAGGCCCCGGAAATCGTGGAACACCGGCTGATCGTGCGCGAGTCCACGGCCGCGCCCCGAGCACAGGACACCACCCGGGATGACCGCCGGGAATTGCCCGCATAAGCGCGGACTGCTATACCAATAGCTGGTCACCTGAACTATAAGCAGCTCCCGGCGCCAAAAGGCAACAGAGCACAAACCGACAGATAACAAGCAGATGAGTTGAGACGCACTATGTACTTTCTAGGCTTAGATATCGGCAGTTCCTCGGTCAAATTGTCCGTCATTGACGGCGACAGCGGCGAGCGCGTGGCCAATGCCACCTACCCGCCCCAGGAAATGACCATCAGCGCGCCCCAGTCCGGCTGGGCGGAACAGGCCCCCGGAGACTGGTGGGAGGCGGTTAAAAAAGGCTGCGAGCAGATGTGGCAGGCCAAACCCGAGGCCAAAGACAAGATCGGCGCCATCGGCATCTCCTACCAGATGCATGGCCTGGTCGCACTGGATAAAGACGGCGAAGTGCTGCGACCGTCCATCATCTGGTGCGACAGCCGCGCCGTGGCCAACGGTGAAAAAGCCTTCGCCGAGCTGGGCCAGGACTGGTGCATGGAGCACCTGCTGAACTCCCCGGGCAACTTCACCGCCGCCAAGCTGCGCTGGGTTCAGGAAAACGAGCCCGAGCTTTATGCCCGGATCGACAAGATACTGCTGCCGGGCGACTACATCGCCTACAAGCTCACCGGCGAGTGCACCACCACCGCCTCCGGCCTGTCAGAGGGTGTCTTCTGGGACTTTTCCGAAAACAAAGCGTCCGACAAGTTACTCAAACACTGGCACATCGACCCCAGCTTGCTGGCCCGTCAGGTGCCCAACCTGGGCGTCCAGGGCGAAGTGAATGAACAGGCCGCGCGCGAACTGGGCATCAATGCCGGCGCCAAGTTGGCGTTCCGAGCCGGGGACCAGGTCGCCAACGCCATGAGCCTGAATGTGCTCGAGCCGGGCGACGTCGCTACCACCGCTGGCACCTCGGGCGTGGTCTATGCGGTCACCGACAAGAACATTGCCGACCCGGACCAGCGCATCAACACCTTCCTGCATGTGAACAAGGGTGAGGCCGACGTCCATCGTGGCCTGCTGGCCTGCATCAACGGCGCCGGGCGGATGAACAGCTGGCTGCGCGGCGTGTTGAGCGCCGGTGGCGAGGTGTCTTACCCGAAACTGAACGAGCTGGGCGAATCGGTCGCACCGGGCAGTGATGGCCTGAAAGTCTATCCGTTTGGCAACGGCGCCGAGCGGATCATGCGAAACAAGTTGCTCTCGGCCCAGATGGATGGCCTGGACCTGAACCGCCACAGCGTCAACCACGTGGCCCGCGCCACCCAGGAAGGCGTGGCCTACGCGATGAACCTCGGCTTTGACCTCATCAAAGGTCTGGGCGCCGAGACCCGAGTGGTTCGCGCCGGACACAGCAATATGTTCTTGAGCCCGATTTTCAGCAGCGCCTTCGTCAACCTGACCGGCGCACCGCTGGAGCTCTACCAGACCGACAGCGCCGACGGCGTTGCCCGGGCGGCGGCCTGGGGTTGTGACTTCTACACCAGCCGCGAAGACGTCTTCCGGACCCTGACCTGCAAAGCGGTGTTGGAGCCGGAGGCCAAACTGCAGGCCCAGTATCAGGAACTCTACGGGCAGTGGCGCGAGGCCGTTGAACGGCGTCTATCCGAGGCTTGATCGTTAAACCAGAAACCCGGGCCTCCCTGTTCGGCAATGGCCCGATCCAATATCCACGCAAAGCAAAAAGGTCTTTACCATGAGCATTACACTAGGTGACAAAGAGTACTTCCCCGGGGTCGACAAGATCCAGTACGAAGGCCCTGAATCCGACAATCCCTTCGCGTTCAAATGGTACGACGAGAACAAAGTCGTTGCCGGCAAAACCATGAAGGAGCACTTCAAGTTTGCGGTCTGCTACTGGCACACCTTCTGCGGCGCCGGTCACGATCCTTTCGGCCCCGGCCCCTTCCAGTTCCCCTGGAACGAAGGCAAGGATCACGAAACCCGCACCCGCATGAAGCTGGATGCCGCGTTTGAATTCTTCACCAAGCTGGGTACCCCTTACTACTGCTTCCACGATGTGGACGTAATCGAAGAGGGCGACTCCCGCGCGGAAACCCAAAAGCGTCTGTTCAACTGGGTCGACCTGGCCAAAGAGAAGCAGAAAGAATCCGGTGTAAAACTGCTGTGGGGCACCTCTAACCTGTTCAGCAACCCGCGCTTTATGAACGGCGCTTCCACCAACCCGGATTTCGACGTGGTCGCCTTTGCCGGCGCACAATTGAAAGACGCGATGGATGCCACCATTGCCCTGGGCGGTGAAAACTACGTGTTCTGGGGCGGCCGCGAAGGCTACATGAGCCTGCTGAACAGCGACATCAAGCGCGAACAGGAACACCTGGCCCGCTTCCTGACCATGGCTCGCGACTACGGCCGCGCTCAGGGCTTCAAAGGTAACTTTCTGATTGAACCCAAGCCGATGGAGCCGACCAAGCACCAGTACGATTTCGACAGTGAAACCGTCATCGGCTTCCTGCGTCACCACGGCCTGGACAAAGATTTCAAACTGAACATCGAAACCAACCACGCCACTCTGGCCCAGCACACTATGGACCACGAGATGCAGGTAGCGGCCAACGCCGGCATGCTGGGTTCCATTGACGCCAACCGCGGCGACTACCAGAACTCCTGGGACACCGACCAGTTCCCCTACAACATCAACGAAACCGTTGAAATGTTGCTGGTTCTGTTGCGCCACGGCGGTTTCCAGGGCGGCGGTGTGAACTTCGATGCGAAACGTCGTCGCAACTCCACCGATATGAATGACACCTTCCACGGCCACATCGGTGGTATGGATGTGTTCGCCCGCTCGCTGTTGATTGCGGACGACCTGATTCAGAAGTCTCCCCTGGAAAAAATGCGCGCTGAGCGTTATTCCTCGTTCGATAACGGCAAAGGCGCCGAGTTCGAGCAGGGCAAGCTGTCTCTGGAGCAGTTGGCCGAGATCGGCAATAAGGGCGGCGAGCCGAAGCAGATCAGTGGCCAGCAGGAGCTGTACGAGAACATTATCAACCGTTACGTACGTTGATAATCCAAAGAGCGAGCGTTTGCTCTATTTGGTAAGCCCGAACAAGGCCGTGTTTGATCGAACACGGCCTTGTTTTTTTATAAAGGGACTACGGTGATCTGGAGTATCGCGCGCTGCCCTGATAAGCTGGCAACCTCGGTGCCCAGCCGCCACCCATAATAGCGGCAGGCGCCTTTTTGTCGGTGGCCGCCTGACTCCTTCCAAGGGGAGAAGGCCGCGGGCAAAAGTCCGACATGGGGATAGCAACCGGTTCAACGATAACAGGCCGATAACGGCTTATATAACACTGCCTTCGATCCAACAAAAATAGGTATGCTCCATGACAACTCAAACTCACCCCGAGCAGGGGAGTACCGCGTTTGTCGTTCTGATCAGCTGTATCGCCACCATTGGCGGCTTTCTGTTCGGTTTTGACAGCGGCGTTATCAACGGCACGGTAGACGGTCTGCAGCAGGCATTTAACTCCGACAGCGCCGGCACCGGTTTCAGTGTCTCTTCGATGCTTCTCGGCTGCGCCTTTGGTGCGCTGTTTGCCGGGCGCATGGCCGACCGCTTTGGCCGTCGAGCACTGCTGATTGCCGCTTCTGTTTTCTTTATCGTGTCCGCCTGGGGCTCCGGCGTCGCCGGTGGTACCCTGGAGTTCGTCATTTACCGGATTATCGGTGGCCTCGCGGTGGGCGCCGCCAGTGTGATGGCGCCGGCTTACATTAGTGAAGTCGCACCGGCTCGTTATCGTGGCATGCTCACCTCGGTGCAGCAGATCGCAATCATCTCCGGGCTGACGGCGGCGTTTTTCAGCAACTATCTTCTGGCCAAGTTCGCCGGCGGCTCCACCCAGGAATTCTGGCTGGGTTACGACACCTGGCGCTGGATGTTCTGGATGGAACTGATTCCAGCCTCAATTTTCTTCCTGGCTCTGTTGGGCATTCCCGAAAGCCCGCGTTTCCTGGTCGCTTGCGGAAAAACCGACACCGCCCTCACCGTACTGTCGCGGCTTTATGGACGCGCCACCGCCGAAACCAAAGCGAAGGAAATTGGCGACTCATTGGCAAGCGACCACCATCGCCCACGTTTCCGCGACCTGTTGAATAAGCAGACCGGCATGGTTCGGCCGATCGTATGGGTCGGTGTGGGCCTCGCGGTTTTACAACAGTTTGTCGGTATCAACGTGGTGTTTTATTACGGCGCGGTTCTGTGGCAGGCGGCCGGTTTCTCCGAGAGCGATGCCCTCGCCATCAATGTGATTTCCGGCAGTATCAGCATCGCGGCCTGCCTGATCACCTTTTTCTTCGTGGACAAGATCGGACGCAAGCCGCTGCTCTGGTTCGGCTCCGCCGGTATGGCCCTCAGCCTGGGCCTGGTGGCCTTCGCATTCGCCGGAGCACCGGTTAACGTAGAAACAGGCAATCTGAACCTTTCCGATAATGCGGGGCTGTTGGCACTGATTGCGGCGAACGCTTATGTGTTCCTGTTCAATCTCTCCTGGGGCCCGGTGATGTGGATCATGCTCGGCGAGATGTTCCCCAACCAGATTCGCGGTTCCGGCCTTGCCGTGGCCGGGCTCGCCCAGTGGCTGGCGAACTTCCTGGTGACCTGGAGCTTCCCGATTCTGCTGGCCGGTATTGGCCTCTCCGCAGCCTACGGCATTTACACTTTCTTCGCGGCGCTGTCCGTGGTGTTTGTGTTGATGGCGGTACGGGAAACGAAAGGGAAAGAATTGGAAGAAATGGAGGGGTGACATAGAGTCATTGTGGTAGGTGGCGCTTCGCTGACCTACCCTACGCCGCTATAGATTGGCGTAAGGGGAACGGAGACGCGTCATCTACCCAGTGTTCTCACCCATTGCGGGCCAGCCGCAACAAAGCCGCGACGGAAATCGCATCGGTGATTTCGCCCCGGTCGACCATCGCGATAGCCTCTGTCAGGGGCAACTTCATCACTTCAATATCCTCACTATCTTCCAGGGCCTGGTCAACCACCGACAGGTCTCTGGCCAGATAGATCACCGCCGTCTCATCGGTGACGGAATTGGACAACTGTAACCGCTGCAGCACTTCCCAGTGTTGCGCCTCAAGGCCCACCTCCTCCTGAAGTTCACGCTTGGCCGCGACCAGTGTCTCTTCGTGTTTCGGGCAGCCCCCTTCGGGAATTTCCCAGGTATATTCGCCCATGGTGTAACGGGTCTGGCGCACCAACCAGGTATTGCCTTCGCCATCGATCGGTATCACCCCAACGGCGGTATTTTTGAAATGGACGACACCGTAAATGCCGTCGCTACCAGCAGGCGTTATCACTTCCTCGTGAGAGACTTTGATCCAGGGGTTTTCGTAGACACAACGCGAGGACTTGCGCTGCCATCCGCCAATAGTATCGGTCACAGTGGTCACCAGAGGTTGTGTGGTCGTAGAAAGAATTGAACGAGCGACGGTTAATGCAGTCGGTGAGGCTCCAGCTCAACCCGCTGAATGTGACGACCCAACATCAACACACGGCCGAAATAGCGATCGCCACCGGTCACCGTGAACTCAAAGTGAAAGGCGCGCCACAAACCGGGTCGCCCTCGGGCGTCCCGTTTGATCCAGAGGCGGCGCAGGTACACGGCCTGATCCAGCATCTGGACCTCCATTTCCTGGCAGTGACGACGGGCGGCGGCGAACGCCAGGTCTTTCGCCTGAAAGGCACGCCAGCTGTAATAGATAAACAGCCCCAGTACCAACAGCCAGAAAAGTGCGTTTAAGTCGAGCATGGATTCAACCGGATTGATGAAAACGCCAAGCATACCTTGTGCGTTCCCGGCGAACTACCCCGGAGCCAATCACCGGCAATGAATCAAAGGGGGTTGATGGCTTAACGAGACCGTTAAGCAGCAGGGACGGTGCCGAGGCCTGGCCCCGGCACCCGCGGGCAGAGAAGGCTGCCGCGCGGTATTTTTTCAGGCCAATTACAGCGGAGTGACGTTTTCCGCCTGGGGGCCTTTCTGACCCTGAGTCACTTCAAACGTGACACTCTGACCTTCTTTCAAGGTGCGACGACCGGAACCGTTAATGGCGCGGAAATGAACAAAAACATCAGAGCCACCTTCGCGCTCAATGAAGCCATAACCTTTGTCATCGTTGAACCACTTTACAACACCAGATACCAATTGATCTGACATATTTTCCTCGTCTTGCGTACTCATGCCGGTGCTCGAAAGAACCGACGTCAATAGTTAAACGAACACAATCGAATTGCATTCAAACGAAGACCCGAAACGGGCCGAGTGCTATGGGAAGGGTCGAACAAAGTCAACGAAGGGTGCCTCGCGGGAGCCTGGTCTTTGGCCGTTCTCAATCTCTAGCGAGAAAAATTAAAGCACTTCATATTGGGCAGTTCAAGTACAATTTGATGAAACTTTGCACAGATTCCGCTATTCGTGCGTCATTGCCCGGCCTCAGTGCACACCTACTTGGGTGTGCGCTCTGAAGAGGCGCGAGGCACAAACGCTTCATGCAAATAAATGGACAGCGCCACCAGCGGGATACTCGCAATCATTACGCCCCGCTTCAACAGTTCAAACTCCAACCCTTCTTTAGCAAGCTGGTAGCAGGCGAGGCACCAGGCACCGCTGGCGAAATAAGCCCAGCGATAGCGCACCAGCACGCCGAAGGCAATCACCGCAGCGACCGGCGCCAATAGCAGGCCATAACCACTGGTATGAAACGCAAAGGCAGCGCCCGCGGCCAACAGACTCAACATCAGAAACACATTGAGACCGCGATCGACGCGGGGTTTGCTCAACAGCGACGGTTTTGACATAGCGGCGCCATCAGACCTTGTCGACAAAATACAGGGGATCCTGTTTGAGCGCGCTTAGCCCCGCATCCCACGCAGCCTGGGCATCCACCAGCATACAATCGGCGGCCAGAAGCTGCCCGCGTTTGATCGCTTCAGGGGGCAACAATGACTCCAGTCGGTCATAGCGCTGGCGGTACCCCTCAAAGTTATGACAACGCACCGAGCTGGTCACCTGCCGGCCGCGCCCATCCGTCAGGATGAAGTCCACCGGCTCGTCTTGCAGCAGGTACGGCGGCATCACCTGCTCTTCCAGCGCGTGCATGGAGGTGTTGACGCTCATGTCGCAACCCAGGAACAGGATTCGACCGCCGAGTGACGGCAGGCGCGCGAAGGGGGAATGTTCACCACAAGGGGTATGGTCGTTTTCATGCCCCACCAGCAGTTCTGAGGTCTTAGGACCGATGGCGGCGGCGGAGTGAGTGGGGTGCAGGCTTCGCACCACCCCCTGTTGCCGACGGAACACCTCGCTCAGGCTCCCCACGCAGGAGGGCGTATCTTCGGTGTCGAACATCGGGTTGTCGGCATCCACCGCCTCGTAGCTCAGCGTCGGCATCGCCAGGGTGCCACCGGTGCCGAGGGCACGGCGCAGCCCCGCAATCACGATGTCGGCGGGCATGGCTTCGCCCAGCGAGCGAAGTGAGGCGTGCACCATCAGGGTGTCGCCGGGTTTGACGCCCAGATCCTTGAGCAGATTGGACAGTTCAAGATGGGGGTTGATATTCATAGCAGGTCATACTCCCATAGCTTTTCGGGCAAGCGTGTTTTTCACCAAAGGCAGCGCATCCACCTGCTGTAGGCCCATATTACGAAGGACCATCCAGGCGGGCGAGCGACTGCCGAACAGACGTTTGAAACCCTCCATGGTGGCCATCATTCCCAGGTTGTCTCCCAGGCGTTGACGCTGATAGCGGCGCAATATGGAAAATTCGTTCAGTGGTAACGAACGCGTGAGCGCACGCTCCACTTCCGTGGCCAGGGCCTGTACATCCTTGAGCCCCAGGTTGACGCCCTGACCGGCGAGCGGATGAATGCTGTGGGCCGCATCGCCCACCAGGGCGATCCCCGGGCGGACATACTCACGGGCGTGGCGCTGGTAAAGCGCGATCGCGTGACGCTGCTCGACCTGGGTCACGGCGCCCAGGGCGAACTCGAACTCGCGCCCCAGGCGCTCGCGAAAAGCCCTGTCATTCAACGCCATCAGTTCATCGGCCAGTGCGGAATCCGCCGACCAGACAATGGAGCAGTAGTGCTCGTCCCAGACTTTTCCGAACCGACAGCGCAGGGGCAGAAATGCCAGCGGCCCGGTGCGCATGAAGCGTTGCCGGGCGGTCTGCCCGTGGGGCCGCTCGGTGCGCACGGTGGTCACGATGGCTTTCTGGTCATAGGGCCACTCGCGCACCCCAAAGCCGGCCAACTCCCTCACTGAGGAATGTGCCCCGTCGGCGGCTACCAGTAAGGCAGCCGATAGCTCGCGGCCATCGTCCAACGTCAATCGAGTCGGGCCCTCACCCTGCGGCGGGTGGATCTCGGCCACCGCCGCAGGGCGATACCAGTCCACCACGGACTGATAAGTCAGCGCCTGGCGAAGGTGGCGGACCAGCACACTGTTTTCCACAATGTGGCCAAGCTGATCGCTATCGAGCTCGTCGGCGTGAAAGCCGATCTGACCACTGGCCTCGCCATCCCACACCCGCATATCCCGGTAGGGGCAGGCACGCTCGGCCTCGATCTCGCGCCAAAGCCCAAGTTGTTCGTACAATCGCCGGGAAGCGGGCGTCAACGCCACCACCCGAGGGTCGAACTGCTCATCGCAGTAGACCGGCAGCTCGGCATCGCTGGCTTCAATCAGCGCCATCCGACGCCCTTCACGAGCGAACGCGGGAGCCAGACGCAGCGCCAACGTGGCCCCCACCTGTCCGGCACCAACAATCACAAGATCATACCGCGTGTCAGTCACTCATTGGTCTCCAGCGAAATGAGCCCGGCGCCGGAACGACCGGATGCCAGCCCCATGGTTTGTGTGGCAAAGCCGGCCTTGGCGCCGGGCACCCAATCCAGCCCCAGAAAACCCAGATGGCGCAATGCCATCCAGCCGGGGCGGCGGTTCGAAAACATTCGGACCAGCCGATCGCTCATCTCAGTGGTCAGTGTCTGGTCCCATTGGCGTTTGCGCCAATATTGGTTCAGCAGCACCAGCTCCCCCGGGTCCCGCGCCTCTCGATAGGCCCGGTTCAGGAGGCTCGCCAGCGCGGCGGTATCGCGTACCGACAGGTTGAAACCCTGCCCGGCCACCGGGTGCAGATAGTGCGCGCTGTTACCCAACAGCACCAAGCGGGAGCGGACCTGTTCACTGGCCTCGACCAATGCCAGGCGCCAGCTCTGACGCTGACCGACCCGGGTCAATCGGCCCAGGCGCCAGCCAAAGGCGCGTTGCAGCTGCGCGAGGACCTCCGCTTCCGGGGCCACCATCATTGCCTCGGCCCTCTCGGGCGGCAACGTCCAGACCAGGGCTGCCCGTCGAGCCTCGGGGCGTTCATCCAAGGGCAGAAGGGCCAGCGGGCCCAGCGGGGTAAAGCGCTCGAACGCGTGCCCCTGGTGAGGCCGCTCGAAACTGACGTTGGCGATGATGGCCTGTTGATCGTAATCCCGTCGCTGCTGCTCAATCCCCAGTTGCCGATGAAGTCCCGACAGACCACCATCGGCAAGCACCGCCAGGCGACACGAGATGGCCGGCGGCGCCGATTCGCCCGCGAGGCTCAACGTCATGCTGTGGGGCCCAGGGGCGATTTTTTCGACCCGCACCGGCGCCAGCCAGTGCACATCGGCTTGTGCCGCCTCCCGCAGGCAGGGGGCCAGCCAGGCGTTCTCCACCACGTAACCGAGGGCGGAACGTCCACGTTCCTGCGCACTCAGACGGGCCCCACCCAGATGACCGCGATCGGAAACCAACACCTCGCGTATAGCGGTTGCATGTTGCCCGATACGCTGCCACAACCCCTGACGCTGGAACAATTCAACGGTACCGGCCGACAGCGCCGTCGAGCGATTATCGTACTCGGACTGATAGTGAGCGCTCGCTTCCTCCGAAAGTTCGGAAGCATCGATCACCGCCACTCGCCAACCGGCTTCGCCCGAGGCCAAGAGTCGCGCGAGCAGAGCCCCCACCATGCCACCGCCGATGATGGCGATGTCATAATCCACGGCGGGCTGGGCCATAATGTCATTCATGTCGGTCTCTACTCCCACAGGGGCTTGGACCTGAGTGAACTCAGGCTCCGGGCTGAGACTGGGCCATCAGCGCCTCGATCTCATCCGGCTCTTTGGGTACCGCCTCGGTGAGGATCTCGCAGCCCTCTTTGGTGACCACCACGTCATCCTCAATGCGTATACCGATTCCGCGCCACTTTTTCGGCACCCGCTCGTTGTCCGGCGCCACATACAGGCCCGGCTCCACGGTCATGACCATTCCCGGCTCCAACAGGCGCCACTGACCGTCGATTTTGTAGTCGCCCACATCGTGCACATCCAGGCCCAACCAGTGGCCTACCCGGTGCATATAGAACTCCCGGTAGGCCTCATTTTCGATCAGAACGTCCACCTCTCCCTGAAGCAGTCCCAGCTCCACCAACCCTTCGGTGAGCACCCGGACAGACACTTCATGAGGCCGGTTCCAGTGATTGCCCGGCCTGATCTCGGCAATGGCCGCTCGCTGCGCTTTCAGCACCCAGTCGTAGAGTGCCCGTTGTTCCGGGCTGAAGCGTCCATTCACCGGGAAGGTGCGGGTGATATCAGCCGCGTAGGTCTCGTACTCGCAGCCGGCATCGATCAACACCAGGTCACCACTTTTTAAGGTGGCGCTATTTTCAATATAGTGCAGAATGCAGCCGTTTTTACCACCACCGACAATGGTGCTGTAGGCCGGGAAGCGGGCACCGGCCATGGCAAACTCGTGGTGAAGCTCCGCCTCCAGTTGATACTCCATCACGCCCGGTTGGCAGTAGCGCATGGCGCGGCTGTGGGCACGGGCGGAAATGTCCCCGGCATGGCGCATCAGTCGCAGCTCGGCGGCGCTTTTGATCAGCCGCAGATCGTGCAGAAAGTGGCTCAGGTCCATGAACTCACCGGGCGGGCTCGCCCCGGACCGGACCTTGGCACGAATACTGTTTACCCAGTCCATGACCTGCCGGTCAAATTCCCGATCCTTGCCCATGGCATAGTAAACCCGCTCCCGCCCTTCAAGGAGGCCGGGGAGAATGTCATCGATATCGTCAATCGGAAAGGCGTCGTCCGCGCCGTAATCGCAGCAGGCGCCTTCGGGGCCGGCGCGATAGCCGTCCCAGATCTCTCGCTCCGGATCCCGGTCCCGACAGAACAGCACAAATTCGCCGTGCTCCCGTCCGGGAATCAACGCCAACACCGCACCCGGCTCGGGAAAACCGCTCAAGTAATGCAGGTCGCTGTCCTGACGAAAGGGATGCTCGGTGTCCCGACTGCGCTGGCGCTCCGGCGCGGCCGGCACAATGGCAATGCTATTGGGCTCCATCACTGCCATTAGCGCTTTGCGCCGACGGGCGAATTCCTGTCGAGTGATCTTCATACGAAAACCTTATACGAGAAGCAATCTACGAAAAGAGGTAAATTCATAGCCGGATCAATGCAATGTGGGGGGCTCATCACCAGCTTTGGGAGCGGCATCGGTCAGCTTGGAGGAGCCGAACTCCATAAACAGGGACAGGGCCGCCATGCGCACATACTCGACCAGCTCCGCGTAATCATTCTCCGCGGCGCGCGCGGACTCTTCTTCATCCAGGTCCACCTGGGCAATGGCCGCAAAATCTTCCAGCGCTTCCCTCGCCTCATCCGACAGGTCACTGTCTCCCGCGTGTCCGGCGCTGCCGAAGCCCACCAGAAAACCATGACACCACTGGCCCAAACAGGTTACCCGGAGCGTGATCTCGCGATCATCGGAGGGCAGCAATGGCTGCAGCGAAAACCCCTGTTGCGCCAGCTGCTGGCGAGTGTCCCGATACAGTTGCACCAGCGCCGCGCGCACGGTTTCATCCGGGGCCTGAACAAAGTCCAGCTCCTCCACCGCTTCGAGCAGCCAATCGGTCTCATCGGGGTGGGCGCCGCCGCAAAATTTGCCACACAGCAACCCCTGCAGCTCGGAGGGGTTAATCAGAATACCAAGCGGTTGCAGCAGCTCACTCAGTTGCTCATAGCTCAAAGGTTGGGATTCGGTTGTCATGATCACCTCTTGAAGAAGGCCGTTATGCTAACACGAATTTGCCCCCGAAGGCCTGCGCCCCAGTGACCACGGGGCCTGCATCCCCGCCTGCGGGGAGTGATTGACCCCCTGCCAACGGCGCAATATAGTAGCTGCACACAAAGAATGAACCCGGTCCCCGAAATCATGTCCGATGAAATGCTACAAGCCCTGGAAGCGAAAATGGATCGTCTGATCCAGGTCTGTGAGCGCCTGCAGAAAGAAAACGAGGAACTGCGGGCCAAAGCCAATGACTGGCAAAGGGAGCGGGTGCGGCTGATCGAGAAAAACGAGCTGGCCCGCGGCCGGGTGGAGGCCATGATTACCCGCCTGAAGAGCCTGGAGTCCGACTCGTGAGTAATGAAACCGTATTTGTCAAAATCCTGGATAAAGAGTACCAGGTCGCCTGCCCGCGCGAGGAGCGCGCCGCCCTGCAGGAGTCGGCCGAGCTTCTGGATGAGCGCATGCGCATGATCAAGCGCAGCGGCTCGGTGATCGGGCTGGAGCGCATTGCCGTCATGGCCGCGCTCAACCTCAGCCATGAATTGCTGCAAGCCAAACGCCAACCTCGGCAACCCGAGCTGGACCTCGACAAAAACGAACTGCAACGACTGCACGAGAAAATTGACCGCAGCCTGGAAAAGTTCGAGCAGTAGTCATCCCGCACTTGGCGCCCGAACCCGCACAAGGGCGCCCGTTCTGAGAACTTCGTCACTTTACTCCCCCTTCCCCTGTCCGCCCCAACTGTTATAGTTTTCCCTGTGAAAGGATGATCAACGGACTGACAAGGAGGGCGCATGCCTACCCCACTAAGCAAAACCGACCGACTATTGTTTACCTACGGTGATATTCAGGTATCGCCGCAGCAGGTGGTTGCTCTCAACAGACGACCCCCCAGCCTCTTCAAGGCCACTTTTGAAATGGAAGGCAACGGCTCCAGTGGCTACCAGGTTCTCACAACAGGCTACTGCGATTACATCCTCGAAAACGAAGGAACATACCCTCGCGAGATGAACGAGCTGGAAAAACTGTTGGTCAGCCTTCGCTCCTCTCCACGCTCACCTTCGGCTTTCTCTTTAAAAGGCAGCACGGATACCTGGAGCATCAAGAACGACTATTACCGGGTGGACTACCGCATCTCCAGCGGGCAGGTACAAGTATTCAACATTCAACTGATCACCCGACTGCAGCGCTTGAGAGACGCCCAAGAGACCGTTGCACTTTATAAAGTTTCCAAGCGCGAAGGTATCTGGACCGTACAGGGAAAAACGACGTCGGTAGGCACCCCCATTGCCGCCGTCAATGGCCAATCTAATAACCTGGCGAAAGCCACATGGCTTATGGGCAACCACTTGGAGGTCGCTTTCGGAAAGCAGGTTCACGAGTACACCTTGTTCCACAACCCGAGCCAGGGTGGGCCTGCGGATACATGGGAATCATTCCGAGATAAGCTGGGCTTCACCACACCGGTGACCAAACAGTTCGCCAAGACTCTAGAAGCAACACAGCAGACCGGAAACGAAACATCCTGGGTCGCCCATAGCCAAGGAGGCATTATTTTTTCTGAGGGTGTACGATATCTTCTTAACAGTGGGAGCTCACTTCCTCTCAACGGCCTAAGCCTGAATGGTGTTTTTCATCCAGAAAAAGGCTCTTTGCTGGATAAACACAGCGTCGCCCTGCACGGAAACGCCAACAATAACTGGCGCTCCAGCCACCTATTCGATCGGGCTGGCATCAAGGTTCTGGCAGTCCGGGCGCACGATTACGACTTCGTCCATCAAGTGATCGGAGCCAATACGGTCAACCCTCGAAAAATCGCAGGCTCTCTGACGTATTTGAGTCACGTCACCAACGGGTCGATCGCACAAAGCCCCCACACAACCGTTCAATCAATGAGCGAGTGGCAAAAAAACATGAAAGAGGGCCCCGGAAAAGGAAGGAGCCCACTACAACAGCGGGTTCATCAGTTGAGCACTGGCGCCAGAAAAGCGGCTCAATTCATCGATAATTATTTACCATGATACCCAAACGGATTGCATTCATACTGGTTCTGACTATGTTGACCTCCATCTTCAAGGCTTTTTCAAAACAACCTCCAGAAACGGGCGCCACCCGGACCACGGACCTTTCGGGAAACCGCCTCGCTTTTGCAATAGTAGAGGACTTTAGTCGGGATATGCCGGCTCGGGATCTGGTGACTGACCTCAATCTAAGCCAGCTGAACTTAAAAGCCAATGATGAAGCGGGGCTCTTGATTCAGCGCTGGTGGGATATTAAGGAGACAGGCTGGTTCGGCAGAGAGCTTGGCACGGTAATGCTGGACATTTCCGTTCGTGAAGTGGCTGCCAATACGAGCCAACGACTCCAAAAAGAAGACTTTAACATCCGTGACAAACTTCAATTTGTCTTTATGTACGATGAGTACCTCCGCCAAAAATATAGCAATATGAACTTGGCAGCGGGTTTAGAAGAATACGAGGACAACGCTCACTTCTATTCAGCGTTTACGCTATTGGGCGACAAGCTTCTTGTGAAACACAACGATTACATAACCAACGGCCAAAACTGGGTGGAGACTGGCGTCGCGGGACCTCACGGGACGGTACATCAACTGTTGGCCATCCCGCTGACGGATGATCATTTCCTCGAAATCACCCTGATCTTCGCCATAAATCGCGGGTACCCGACAGGACATTATTTTTTGGAGAGAGCGGACCGGATCACAGTGCCCTTTCTTGAAACCCTTTTCGTAGATTATGCTCCGGAAAACCCCTTTCGAGGCCTGGTGGGGGAGCGTTGGCATACACCCTCCGTCAACGCTCTGGCGCAAGAACAATACGACACCATTGTCAAGCTGTTTCCTCGGCCAGAGACACCAGAGGCGCTAAATCAGGCACCGGAATAAACGAAGGTGAATTTTGGTTGCGCCGCCCCCCGGCTTCCGCGTTATACTGTTTTCACGCCCTGGGGTGTTCGCCAGTCAACACGTCCTTGAGCCGATAACCGCAGTACAGGCGTTGCTCTGTAGGTCCTGTTGAGCATTACCGCGCGAACGGGAAGCCTGATGGACCGCGAGCCTCGCCACCTTGAGCCTTAGGGTTCAAGGCCCAATTGACAGCGGCACTCTGGGGTTCTTCTCCTTTTCGATGATGGTGGGCTCACGCCCTTGACCACAAGACGGACGTCTCAGCCTTGAGTACGATTTCCGAACTTCCCGATCCCGACAAAAAGACACTGCGCCAGCGACTCAGAGCGCGCCGACAGGCACTGTCTCCTCAGGAACAGGAAGAAGCCGCTCAGGCCGTGGCCCGCCACCTCAGCCACTCCCCCGAATTTATTCGCAGCCGGCATATTGCCGTCTACTGGCCCAACGACGGGGAAATAGACCCGGCTCCCTTGGTCGAGCGCGCATGGGCCCTGGGAAAGCACTGCTACCTGCCGGTATTGCACCCCACCCAGCCCCGCCGGTTGTGGTTCGTGCGTTGGCTCCCGGACACCCCTCTGCGCGAGAACCGCTTCGGCATTCCCGAGCCCAACCCCTACCGGGAGCCCCGGCTGGCCGCCCACTTCCTGAATCTGGTGTTGTTACCGCTGGTGGGGTTTGATCACGCCGGAGGACGGCTGGGAATGGGCGGCGGGTTTTACGATCGAACCTTCGCGTTCAAGCAGGCACCGCCCGATGAAACGCCCAAGGCCCGAGGGCCGGCGCTGGTGGGGTTGGCCCACGGGTGCCAGGAAGTCCCGCGACTGCCCAAGGAATCCTGGGATATCCCCTTGCAGGCGGTGGTAACGGAGTTGGGTGTACGTCGCTAGAGGGCGGCGAGCGTCAGGAGTTGTCGGAGGACTGCTGCAATACCAACGCTTCGGCCGGAGTACCCTCGTCTTTGCCCATCCAACTGCCAATGTCCAGTGCGCTGATCAGCACCCCCAAGCAGAAGACAAAGATCACAAGTGTGACGATATCGGCTTTCATTGTTCAGTAACCCTTCGGGTATTCAGTTTGATGAAATCCATCCAGAACTAAATTTCCCTGTTGGCGTACCGTTTTTATCGCAACGAGCGTTAAGAATAGTCGAAACTCACGACAGTTCAAGGTATTTGTCGGGGAATTAGACAATTTTTCGAGAAAACGTGCCTAACTTCACATTTTTTTAGTAGTTTTAGGCGCAATCGTCGCGATCGACGGCAATCAGGCAGGAAACGGGATTCGAAAAGGGCCCAAAAAGGGCCCCACAGGCGTTGGAGAAAACAATACCGAGAAAGGCCGGCTAGCTCAGGAAATACTGATACGCCTCATTGTCCGTTTCGTCCCAGTAGGGGTAATTGATCTCATCGAGGAATTTGCGGACCTGGGCCTGCTCCTTTTTAGGCACTTGCATGCCCACCAGCACGCGGCCGTAGGCGGCGCCGTGGTTGCGGTAGTGGAACATGGAAATGTTCCACTGCCCGGCTACCCGGCTCAGAAAGGTATACAGGGCACCCGGGCGCTCCGGGAACTCGAACCGGAAGACCATCTCTTCACCCACATTGGGGGCATGCCCCCCGACCATATGCCGGATGTGCATTTTGGCGACTTCATTATCGGTCATATCCACCGTGTGGTAGCCCTGCTGTTTCAGGCCGGAGACCAGTTCCGCTCGATCCTGACCACCGGCACCCACCTGCACGCCGACAAAGATCTTCGCCTCCGCGCTGTCGGCGTAGCGGTAATTGAACTCGGTGATATTGCGCCGACCCAACGCCTTGCAGAAGTCTTTGTAGGCACCCGGGCGCTCCGGGATGGTCACCGCCAGGATGGCTTCTCGCTGCTCGCCGATCTCCGTGCGCTCGGAGATATAACGCAGGCGGTCGAAATTGATATTCGCCCCACAGTCGATGGCGACGAAGGTCTGGCCGCTGATCTTGTTCTCGGCAATATACTTCTTCATGCCCGCGACGCTGATGGCCCCGGCGGGCTCGGCAATTGAGCGGGTGTCTTCAAAAATGTCCTTGATGCCGGCGCAGATCTCATCGGTATTGACAGTGATCACCCCATCAATGGTTTTCCGGATCACCCGGAAGGTTTCCTTGCCGATCTGGGCCACGGCCACGCCGTCGGCAAAAATACCCACTTGCGGCAGGGTCACCCGCCGCTTCTTCTCCATGGCCGCCTTCAGGGAAGCGGACTCATCGGACTCAACGGCAATGACTTTCACGTCCGGGCGCACATATTTCACATAGGCCGCCACCCCGGCACAGAGACCGCCACCACCCACGGCGACAAAGATCGCATCGATATGCCCCGGGTACTGGCGCAGGATCTCCATCGCCACGGTCCCCTGGCCGGCAATGACGTCCGGGTCATCAAAGGGGTGGATGTAGGTCATGCCCTTCTCTTCCACCAGTTTTTTGGCGTGGGCCGAGGCTTCATCGTAGCTGTCGCCGTGCAGCACGACCTTGCCCCCGCGAGCGCGTACGGCGTCCACCTTGATCGGCGGCGTGGTGCGCGGCATCACGATAGTGGCCTTGATGCCCAGGTGATGCGCGCCCATCGCCAGGCCCTGAGCGTGGTTGCCCGCCGAGGCCGCAATCACCCCTTTCTCCCGCTGCTCCTGGGTCAACTGCAGCAGTTTGTTGTAGGCGCCGCGAATCTTGAATGAGAACACCGGCTGCAGATCCTCGCGCTTGAGCAACACCTGGTTGCCCGTGCGCTGGGAGAGCAGAGGCGCCCGCTCAAGCGGGGTTTCCACCGCCAGATCGTAGATGCGGGCGTTGAGAATACGTTTGATATAGGAGTCGGGCATAAAGGCGATTCACCAGAGCTGTGACTGTGCGAATGTGAACGTGCTTAAGAGAACGCGAAAAACGCGTAAGGCGCCCATGGTAAACAATTTGCGGATCGCTGGCATCCATCGCGTATAATGCGCCCTCAAAGCAGACCGGTGTGACGCAACGAGGTGACCATGACCCAGGACGAACTCAAGCAAGCCGTCGGCCAGGCGGCCGTCGACTATATTGCCCCCAAACTCCATCGCGACAGCATCATCGGCGTGGGCACGGGCTCTACCGCCAACTGCTTTATCGATGCTCTGGCTCGCCTGAAGGACGACTTCAACGGGGCGGTGGCCAGCTCCGACGCCTCGGCCGAGCGGCTACGCAAGCTGGGCATCACTGTTTATGACCTGAACGAGGTGAGCGAGCTTGAGGTGTATGTGGACGGCGCCGATGAGAGCAACGCTCAGCTGGAGCTGATAAAAGGCGGTGGCGCGGCGCTCACGCGCGAGAAGATTGTGACGGCGGTGTCGAAGGAGTTTGTCTGTATTGCGGATGAGAGTAAGTGGGTGGGTGTGCTGGGTCGCTTCCCGCTGCCGGTGGAGGTGATTCCGATGGCGCGCTCTTATGTGGCCCGTGAGTTGGTGAAGCTGGGCGGTGACCCGGTGTACCGCGAGGGGGTGCTGACGGATAACGGTTGTGTGATTCTGGATGTCCATCACTTGGAGATTATGGAGCCGAAGAAGCTGGAGGCTGAGATCAATCAGATCGCGGGGGTGGTGACCAATGGTCTGTTTGCCCAACGCGGCGCGGATGTGTTGTTGCTGGGTGGCAAAGATGGCGTGAAAACCATCTATCCGAAATACTGAGATTCCCTTTCCTCAAGGCCGACGCCCGTCGGCCTTGTGAACGGCTATTATTTTTGAGCAGTTTGGATGGGTAACGAGCCCGGTCCAGAGGGCGGTATACCTGTCCCGGACACGCCGTAAATACGTCCCTGTAGGCTCGAATCGCGTGTCCCGCGCTCCACGGTCCGGGGCAGGCATACCGCCCTCCGGACCTCAGTGCCACCCCCAAGCTCAACGTACTCAAATCAGATTCAACTCCACCATAAAGATTAGGCGCAAATAGCCGACTCCTATCTATACTCACCAGTGTTGTCACCATACTTAGGTCAAGTTGGCACTGAGGAACGGGTGGGGGGCACCCTTCCAAGACCGTGGAGCGCGGGACACGCGATTCGAGCCTACAGGGATGTATTGACGGCGTGTCTTGGAAGGGTGTTCCCCACCCGTTCCGGACGCAAATCTACCCTCAAGCATCATGAAAGCACTACACAGAGAACTCAACGAGAGTCACCTATGAACTGGATAAAGAACAGCATGCAAACCCGCCTGATGGCCGTTGTGGGTGTCGGGCTTGGCGGCCTGCTGTTGACCGCCGTCATCGCCATCAGCATGCTCAATGACCGGCTGGACCGCTACAACGAACTGATCAATTCCAATATCGCCCAGGAACGGGCCATCAACCAGATGAACTTCGAGTTCAAAGTCCAGGTACAGGAATGGAAAAACGTCCTGCTGCGCGGCTACGACGACAGCCAGAGAACCAAATACTGGAACCAGTTTCAGGAACAGCACGACGCCGTACAGAGCCTTGGCCAGCAACTGTTGGAGCGGATGGCGCCGGGTGAAGCGCGCGCTGAAGTGAATGCCTTCTTAAATTCTCATCAACGACTTCTCGAACAATACGAGCAAGGCTACCAGGCCTTTGTCGCCAGCGGCTACAACCCCGCCGTGGGCGATGAAGCCGTGGCCGGTATCGATCGGGAGCCCAGCGCCCAGTTGGATCAAGCCGCCAACACCATCAGCCAAGAGGTGGCGGCGCTCAGCCGTGAGGTGGAGGCTGGCAGCATTCAAGTGAGCTTCTGGTCCCAGGTAGCGATTGCCGTAGTGGCGCTGTTGGTGGTGGTCGTGCTGTGGGTCACCCTGCGCTCGGCCTTCCTCAAGCCGCTGCGACTGATGATGGACCATATCCACCAGATGGCCGAAGGGGACTTTACCGGACGGGTGCGTATTGATCGCGCCGACGAATTGGGCCAGCTCAGCAACAACCTGACCCGGCTGCAAAGCGCGATGGGTGGGGTCATCGGCTCAATGAAAGAGTCCGCCTTAAAGCTCAACCGCGCTTCCGAGCAGATCAACCTCAATGCCGATGAAATCACCCACATGACCGGCGAGACCGAAGAATCCACCGATCAGGTCGCCACTGCCGTCAACGAAATGTCTTCCACCGTGCAGGAGGTGGCGAACAATGCCTCCGGCGCGGCAGAGGCCGCGAACCAGGCTGATACCAGCGCACGCCGGGGCCGCTCGGTCATGGAAACGACGCTGGATTCAGTCAACCATCTCTCCGATGAGGTCAACAATGTGGCCTCCGCCATGCAGCGGCTGGAGGGTGAAACCAACCGCATCGGCAGCGTGCTTGAGGTGATTCAGAACGTCGCCGAACAGACCAACCTGCTTGCCCTCAATGCCGCGATTGAGGCGGCACGAGCGGGTGATCAGGGGCGCGGGTTTGCCGTGGTGGCCGATGAGGTTCGAACGCTTGCTCAGCGAACCCAGGACTCCACGCGGGAAATTGCGGAAATTATTGAAGCGGTGCAAAACGGGGCGTCACAAGCCATGTCGGCCATGAGTGCCAGCCAGGACCAGGCTCAGAACACCCTGGCCAGCGCCAGCGAGGCCGGAGAGGCGATCAACGATATCACCCGAGCGGTGGCCAGTATCAGTGAGATGAACTCCCAGATCGCCACCGCAGCCGAGGAGCAAAGCTACGCGGCCGAGGAAATCAACAAGAACATTGCCCGGGTGGTGGAGCTGGTACAGAGCGCCCACCGCAGCGCCCAGAGCTCAACCACCACAGCCCGAGACCTCAACGACCTGTCGCGGCACCTTTCCACGCAGATCGCCCATTTTCGGGTGCAGTCCTAGAGAGCGGGAAACGCCGCTAGCGAACCAGCCGGCGGCGATAACTGAGCCATCCCAGGCCGATCAGGAACAATCCCATCAACGCAGGTTCGGGCACCGAGGTGGGCGGTTGGAAGCGGAAGTCATGGAACTCTCGCGCCCCGGTGTAAGACTTGGCGGCCACTGAACCATCAAAAACCGCACCACCGGTAATGTCAGCATTGACCGCGAGAATCGAACCGCGCATGGCGAGGTTGGCAAAATCGATGGACTCCGCCTCGAAGAAGTTCCACAGAATACGTCTGGCCCCCACATTGCCCACACCGGCGTTCACGTCGAAACCGTTAGTGAGGTTGGCACCGCCACCGGCCAGAATGTTCTTGCCCGACACGTTGACCACCACCGTCTCGGCGCTACCGGCATTGAGCTTCAGGGAGCGGTTCTGCGCGAACACATCGGCCGCAGAGACATTGAAAACGGCAGTGCCGCCAGCGCCGGCATAAGTCAGCCAATCCCCCACAAAGGTACCGTTGTTGCTCATCGACGAATAGCTCTGGGAACCCAGCGTCAGCGCGTTGAACACAGCACTGAAATCCAGCCCGGCCATTTGGGTAATGGTACCGCCACTGTTGTTGTTCAGGTTTCCGCTCAGGTTCAGGCTACCGCCGTACACCATGTTGCCGCCATTGAGGTTGAGGTTACCGGCATTGACATCACCCACAACGGTCAGGCCGTCGGTATCGGGGGGAGAGGGCAAACGCGTGCCGAAGACCGGCGACTGACCGGCGGCATTGAGATTACCCCCGAGCAGCGTCCGGCCTTCCACTTCACCGCCCTGGTAGTGATAGTCTCCAGACAGAATCAGATTGTAGTCACCCAACGGCATCGCCGAGACCGGCGTGGCCACACAAAAAACGGCCAACAGGGCAACGGGAAGACACTGCCTGAACAGAGCGCATAGGGAGGGCATAGAAGTAAATCCTGTATATTCCTTGAAGGTGTCCAGAAGGCCGGGAGGCCTCTTTGACTCAGAGTCACCACGGCTGCAAGAACCAGACCTTTGCGATAAAAGCGTTTAAAAACAACGCATTAAAAAACAGGCGAGGCCTCTTCAGACCCCGCCTGTCAGATAAATCGACACAAATCGGCGAGCGTTTACCGCCACTGGATCAGGTCGCCGAGCCGCTCCATGTCATTGACCACCCGCCATTGGCCACCACCTGACTCCACCCGACTCTGCCAGTGAGACAGACGCTTGGCGTAGTCCCGAGGGTCGATATTGTCCTGACGCAGCTTGGTGACGTTCAGGGCGACCACCTCAACGCCCGACATATCGAGGGGAAAGTCCCGAATCTGGCCTTTCTTCAGATCCTCTTCCAGATCTGAGAAAACGAACAGATAGCGCTGGCCCGCACCGGTCTCGGTCAGATAGTCGTGGCCCTGTATCACTCCGCCGGTAATGTCGGTATGAGCGGCTCCACGATCAATATTACCGAGCACCTGGTCCATGGTTTCCTTGAAGGCGCGCTTCTGCCCATTGGCGACACTGGGCCGGTCATCAAACGTGACCTTGGCGACGATATTCTTCTCGGTGAAGCTGCCCCCGTCGATGAGTGCCACCGCCATGGAATCGCCACTGTCCAGCGCGCCCAGCAGGTAGGCCATCAGGCCGCGGGCCTTGTCCAGCTCTTCAGTGTAAGTGCCCGAGGTATCGAGCAGCAGGTACACCGCCCGCTGGTCCGGCCGACCGGCGTCGCTACAGCCGACCACCACCAACAGTACGCCCAGAATCAATAGACGTTTCATGACTTCACCTCCATCGTTTGATCCGGCTCCACCAAAGGCTCCTGCGCCCAATCCGACTCTTCGTGCTTGTCCTGACGCGGGCGACGCTGACTCACCCAGTGCTCAACCGCCAAAGGAACCACAATCATCATGTCGTACAGATGAACCAGCATCTTGCTTACGTGATTGGCAAGGCCGCCGATGAGCCGGACCACCAGACGCAGCACCCGAAGCAGACCCACCACCACAACGCCGAGCACGGTACGCAGCGAGTGAATGAAAGACTCCAGCGGAATCGCCACAAACGCCAAGGCGAAGGGCAGAATAAAACCCAACAACATCTGGCCGATGGAGGGAATCCAACGGAACTGCGCCTCCACGACGGCAGCACCGGCCAGGGTCTGATTCAACGCTTCGCGATCCAGCGCCAACAGGTCCCGCATATAGGCCAGAGAGGCTTCAATGCCGGCCAGCAATGTCAGAATGGTAAGGCTCGCCACCATCATGCGACGACGCATCCGGTCATCCATACTGCCGATGATCGGGAACAGGTGCGTCACGCGAAGCGACTCCAGCAGAAATACCCCCATGGCCACTTCAATCAGAATGATCACCAGCGCGGCAATGTCGGAGGTGCGCATGCTGCCGATATAACTGGTGCCGCCCACCATTTCCGACATGGGCATGGCGATCAGATGGAAATTGATCAAGCCACCGAGCAAGGCCACAAACAACACCAGCCCGGCAATCAGAAACTGCGTCAGCGAAGAAGCGGTCAACGCATTCAGGGCTTTGTCTTCGCCTGCACGAATCGCGGCGTATTCCTGCATCTGCTCATCAATGGTCTGGCTCCGTTCCTCCAGGCCATCAATGGTGTGCTTCACTTTGCCAAGGTTCTGATCGAGCGAGCGCCACTGAGGCTGCATGGTGGCCAGAATGCGATGCCGTTCGCGGCTGCTTTTTTGATAGAGCTTGAGCGTTTCCTTGTGAGCGTCTTCAATCACTTCGCGAATATTGTCGAGCACCTTGTGTACAGCCGGGTCGCTACTGCCCGGCAGCGCCGACACGGTTTCCACCACTTCCGACCAGGCCGGGGGCAGTGGCGGTGCGTCGCTCGCCTCCTGATAATCCGCTTCGATTTTTTCAATGGCATCGGCAATTTTCCGGTGCAGATTCGGGTAGCGACTCAAGTCGCGCTCCATGATGGTGTGCACACGTTTGAAGTCCCGCTCGATCGCGGCCTCGGCCGAGCGCCGCCCCATGGCGAGCAGCACATCGCGGTTGCGCGCCACCAAACGATCTTCCAATTGACGAATGGCCCGTCCCCACAGACGCATGGCGCCATGCACCGCGCGCCCGCTGGTGCGGAACAGTTGGTGAGCGTGGCTGCGGCCCAAATAGAGCACCACCACGGCCAGAACCAGCCAGATCGCCAGCGACAACGCCGGCGAGTCTGACCAGAGCAACAAGAGTTGGTTAAACATGATGAGATCCTCCGATCAAAATGAATGTGCCAGTGGTGTCACTGGCTTGAGTCGAAGTGTCTCGAACGCTGGTGAAAAATCGGTGAGTTATTCGCCACGCATTAAGGAAAGAAGGAATAGTGACGGCGATCACATCCTCAATGGCAGCGAATGCTACACTTCGTCCATGGCGGACATTCTCTGGGTAGAAGACCAATCACACTGGATTGAAAAGTTTCAGCCGGTGCTGGAGGCCACTGATTTCGATGGCCGGCCCACCCGCGTGCGCGTATTTCGTTTTGCCGAAGCCGCCTGCCAGCACATCAAGCAAAGCGGCGCGGAAGGCGCACCCGATATTGCTCTGCTGGATGCCCAGATGAACGGGCGGGATACCGCGGGCTTCTCCGTGGCCCGCGCCCTGCAAAAAAAGTGGCCTCAGGTGCCGCAGGTGTATCTGTCCGAATACAGCGGCACCGACATCGAACAAAGCGCATTCGAGCAAGGCGGCCTAATGGACTTTATCGCCAAGCACCAACGCAATATCGAAGCGGTGCTGTGCTGGCGTATCAAGGCCGCGCTGCGTCAAAGCCAACCGGGCACCCACCGGGAGGAACAACTGGATAGCGGGCCCCTCACGCTCGACACCGTGACCTGGGAGGTTTACTGGCACGGGCAGAAGCTGATGAACCCCAACAACCCACGTCGCCCCCTCGGGCCCATGCCACGGAAAATCCTGCGCTTTCTGGTGGAAGCCTCACCCCGGCCTCTGACCACCCTGCAGATGGCGGACGCCCTGGAAGCCGACCCGGAACGGTTTTCCTACGCCAATTATCGCCAACACATCAAAACCCTGCGCCACGCCTTCCAACAGGCCCGGCCCGAGGTGGATTTTATGGCCCTGTGCCAGCAGGATCAGGGCATCGTCACCTTTGGCGATATGGGCGCCTACTGCTGGAAACCGGTCCGGTGAAACCGTGAAAGGAAAACCATGACCGAGCAAACGCTGAAAGTCACCCGCCCGCGTCGGGTCGCCTTCCCCTGGTTGAGCGGCCTGGCGGGCGTGGGCCTGGCCCTCTACCTGCTCGCGGCCGGCGACCCGGCCCTGCTGAAGGAACTGGGCCTGATACCCGCGGGTTACCAGATGCACCCCTGGCTCCAGACCCAAGAGACCAAAGTCGCCGCGCTGCTACTCTACTGCCTGATCATTCTGTGGGAAGTATTCCGCCACAGCCGTCGCCTGCGCGCCTTCGACCGGGATATCGAACGCCTGCGAACCGAAGTAAACCAGGTCTGGCAAAGCAAAAAACAGCTGCAGCTCAAAGCGCACACCTTCGCCGGTCATGCCGACAAGCTGAAGCTGTTCATCAGCGAAAAACTGCTGGAGTACATCGAATACGACGAGAAGTTTCTCCACTTCAAAAGCATCGCCGCCGAGGTTCGCCACAACGGCGTGATCTGTTTCGACAAGGTCCAGACCGCCCTTGAAGCCCACCTGGAACAGGGAGGCGACGAAGACACCCGCGCCCGGGATCAGGACGCCTACACCGCCATGCGATACCTCTGGGACCTGCTGGACCTGTCCACCACGGACAACATCGCTCTGCACATCGGCAATCATCTGTGCGAGTGTGAGGAACACTACTACCAGCAATTGCTGAGTGAAGAGGCCTCCGAAGCCGTGCCCCACCGGCCCGACTACCCGCCGCGCCGGGCGACATTGCGAGCCCTGGCGCCACTGCTTCAGGACTCACCCACTCGCCTGGAAACCCTGGACAGCAGCAACGACGGCGCCGTCATTCTGGATGAGGACCCCCAGTTTCGCGCCCACCTGAACCCCACCGACACCCTCCTGGGCAATGAAAACCACTTCGTGCTGTTACTGGAGAACCTGCTGAAAAACGCCCAGTTCTTCGCCCGCAAGAAAGCCAAGTCCCGCTATAACCGGGTGGCGCTGACGCTGGGGCAGCAGCGCGGGCGGGTGGAGATGACGGTCTACAACCGGGGCCCTCACATCGAGCCCGAGGCCATGGAGCAGATTTTTCAGCTGGGCTACTCCACCCGCCGCGCCAAGGAGCACCACGGCAAAGGGCTGGGCCTGTTCTTTGTGCAGGAAATCGTCAAAGGCTACGAAGGGCGTATCTGGGTGGAAAACGTGGAAAACCGCGCCGCTTACTACTCCCTTCGCATAGCCCTCGCCAGCGGTGGGCTTACCACCGAAGTCATTGAAGTAATGCTGGATGAGCAGGGTCACCCCTACTGCCGACGGGCCGACAGTGAGCCAGGCACCTCGGGCGAACCCAGCCTGGAGTGGGACTTTGACGAGCCCATCACCCGAGTGGAGCTCACCCCCACCGCCAGCCAGAACACTCTGGCGCTGGAAGTCGACCCCAAAGGGGAGAAGGAAACCCTGCTCGACCCCGACCATGCGGCCATTCCTCGCTGGGCCCTGAAAATTCAGCCTCGGCGCAAGGGCGGCAAACTGATCTTTACCCCCCTTGATGTGGCAGGGGTCTGTTTCCATGTTCAGTTGCCCACCGCCGCCTCCCGCCTGGACGGCGAAGAGGAAGACCTGGACGCGCTGGCCCCACGGGAGGAGGAGCTCAACCGCCCCTTCGAGGGCCTGGAGGACTACCGTGGGAGCTGATCCACGGGGTTGAAATCGTCGGGGCAGACCCCACTTATCATTTATCGGAACTACTGGGGGCCCTGCTTATATTGAGCGCTTTTATAAGAGCCATTGTTTTTTGCCCCTTGCCTGCCCGCATAGCAATCCTTATTATGCGGACACACGTATAAAGCGGTTCCGACCCGCTTCACAGCGGTCGACGCCGCCTCACACACGAATCGAATTGGAGATCCTGCTTTATGAGTAGCGACGCTATTGTGCACGTCACTGATGACAATTTCGAAGCCGAAGTGCTTCAGGCCGACAAGCCGGTACTGGTGGACTTCTGGGCAGCCTGGTGCGGCCCCTGCAAAATGATCGCCCCGATCCTGGACGAGCTGGCCGGCACCCACGCCGACAAGATCAAGATCACCAAAATGGATGTGGACGCCAACAAAGAAGTCCCCGGCAAGTTCAACATCCGTGGCATTCCGACGCTGATCATCTTCAAGAACGGCGAGCCGGACTCCACCAAAGTGGGCGCGCTGTCCAAGCAGCAACTGGTCGACTTTATCGAAGGCGCGCTGTAAGCGGCGCAGCCCCTTCTCGGCAGCCCCCGCCAGACGGGCGGTTGCCGGGCCTGGCGCCTCTTCCTTGCCCGACTTTGCACAACCCCGTTTTTATCGCTATACTCCCTCCATCTGATGTTTGCCCGGCCTTGACCCAGTGCCAACTTTCCATCCGGTTCAACGGGCCAGCCAAATCGATGGGCAGCGCCAGGGAGTTGACTGAAACGCCAGTCAGTTTCCGATAAATTCCCGCTCGTTTTCTCTGTTCCGGTGCCCTGTGGCGTTGCCATTATGGCCCGCACTCAACGTGTAAGCAGTGATAACAGCACCGGGGTCAAATTAAATAAAGCCCTACGGGCCGTCAAAGCCATCCGGCAGCACTCTTTTGAACCTGATTACCAAATCACACACCCCTAAACCCTTTACAACTAACCCTACACAACAAAGTCACACTGTATGAATTTAACCGATCTGAAAACCAAACCCATCGAAGAACTGATCAGCATTGCGCGGGAAATGGGGCTGGAAAGCATGGCCCGATCGCGCAAACAGGACATCATCTTCAACATCCTCAAGCGCCATGCCAAAAGCGGTGAAGACATCTACGGCGACGGCGTGCTGGAAATTCTGCAAGATGGCTTTGGCTTTCTGCGCTCGGCCGACAGCTCATACCTGGCTGGGCCCGATGACATCTACGTCTCCCCGAGCCAGATTCGCCGCTTCAACCTACGCACCGGCGACACCATTGCGGGGAAGATTCGACCCCCGAAGGAAGGCGAACGCTACTTCGCCCTCCTCAAGGTCAACGAGATCAACTTCGACAAGCCCGAAAGCTCCAAACACAAAATTCTGTTTGAAAACCTCACCCCCCTCTTCCCCGATGAACGTTTGCGCCTCGAAGCCGGTAACGGCTCCACCGAAGACCTGACACCCCGCGTCATCGACCTGATCTCCCCCATCGGGAAAGGCCAACGGGGGCTGATTGTGGCACCACCGAAAGCCGGAAAAACGCTCATGATGCAGAACATGGCTCAGGCGATTACCCGCAACAACCCCGAGTGCCACCTGATTGTTTTGCTGATCGATGAGCGTCCGGAAGAAGTGACCGAGATGCAGCGCTCGGTTCGCGGCGAAGTCGTCGCCTCCACCTTTGATGAACCGCCGGCCCGTCACGTTCAGGTGGCCGACATGGTCATTGAGCGGGCCAAGCGCCTGGTGGAACACAAGAAGGACGTCATCATTCTGCTCGACTCCATCACCCGTCTCGCCCGCGCCTACAACACCGTGATCCCCTCTTCCGGCAAGGTACTGACCGGTGGTGTGGACGCTCACGCCCTGGAACGCCCCAAGCGCTTCTTCGGGGCCGCGCGGAACATCGAGGAAGGCGGCAGCCTGACCATTATCGCCACCGCGCTGGTGGACACCGGGTCCAAGATGGACGAAGTGATTTACGAAGAATTCAAAGGCACCGGTAACCTGGAACTGCACCTTGATCGCAAAATTGCCGAGAAGCGTATCTACCCGGCCATCAACGTGCGTCGCTCCGGCACCCGCCGGGAAGACCTGTTGATGAAAGAAGACGAGATGCAGCGTTCATGGATTCTGCGCCGGCTATTGAACGATATGGAAGACGTCGCCGCGACCGAATTCCTGGTAGACAAGCTGAAAGACTTCAAAACCAATGACGAGTTTTTCCTGTCGATGAAGCGGAAGTAGCCGTCAATGGCAGGTGACGCGCTTCGCGCTTACCGTGCCCTACAGAAATTCCTAACATGTAGGGCAGGTAAGGGCGTGAGCCCGCCACCTGCCACAATACAACGCAAGCAACCCTCTCTATGAAATACCGCGACCTCCGAGACTTCATCCACCTCCTCGAACAACGCGGCGAGCTCAAGCGCATCACCACCGAAGTCGATCCCTATCTCGAAATCACCGAAATCTGCGATCGCACGCTGCGCGCGGGCGGGCCCGCTCTGCTGTTTGAAAATCCCAAAGGCTATGACATTCCCCTGCTCGGTAACCTGTTTGGCACCCCGGAACGGGTAGCGCTGGGCATGGGCGAGGAGTCGGTGGAGGCCTTGCAGGAAGTCGGCAAGCTGCTCGCGTTTCTGAAAGAACCCGAGCCTCCCAAAGGCTTCAAAGATGCCTGGGAAAAGCTGCCCATTTTCAAACAGGTCCTGAACATGGGCCCGAAAGTGGTGCGCAAGGCCCCCTGCCAGGAAGTGGTCATTGAGGGCGATGAGGTCAACCTGGATCGGCTGCCCATACAAACCTGTTGGCCCGGCGATGCCGGTCCGCTGGTCACCTGGCCCCTGGTGATTACCCGCGGGCCGGAGAAAGAGCGGCAGAACCTCGGCATCTACCGCATGCAGAAGATCGGCAAGAATCGGCTGATCATGCGCTGGCTCGCTCATCGCGGCGGTGCGCTGGATTTCCGGGACTGGCAGAAAGCCCACCCCGGCGAACCTTTTCCGGTCTCTATCGCCCTGGGCGCTGACCCCGCCACCATTCTGGGCGCGGTAACGCCAGTCCCCGACACCCTGTCCGAATACGGCTTTGCCGGGCTTTTAAGGGGCGATAAAACCGAAGTGGTGCAAAGCAAAGGCAACAACCTGCAAGTACCTGCCTCCGCCGAGTTTATTCTGGAGGGAACCATTGCGCCAGACGACCTCGCGGAAGAGGGGCCCTTTGGCGATCACACCGGTTATTACAACGAAGTAGACCGTTTCCCCGTGTTCACCGTGGAGCGCATTACCCACCGCCAAAACCCGATCTATCACAGCACCTATACCGGCCGGCCACCGGATGAACCGGCCGTGCTCGGCGTCGCGCTGAACGAGGTGTTCGTCCCCATTCTGCGTAAGCAGTTTCCCGAAATTGTCGATTTCTATCTGCCCCCGGAGGGCTGCTCCTACCGCATGGCGGTGGTGACCATGAAAAAGCAGTACCCCGGTCACGCCAAGCGGGTAATGATGGGCGTCTGGTCTTTTCTGCGGCAGTTCATGTACACCAAGTTCGTGATCGTGGTGGACGACGATGTGAACGCCCGGGACTGGAAAGATGTGATCTGGGCCATTACCACCCGCATGGACCCGAGTCGGGACACGGTGCTGGTGGACAACACCCCCATCGACTATCTCGACTTCGCCTCGCCCGTGTCCGGCCTCGGTTCAAAGATGGGGCTGGATGCCACCAATAAATGGCCCGGTGAAACTGATCGCGAATGGGGCAGTCCTATCGTTCAGGACCCTGAGGTCAAGCAGCGGGTCGACGCGCTGTGGGACGAACTCGGGATTGATTCATAAGTTGGTTATGGCGGATGCGCCGTTACCGGAACCGGGAACGAACACCTTATGCGGTTACTGGCATTATTGTTTCTTATCGGCCTGGCGCTCCCGACGCTGGCCGACTCCGACACCTATCCCATTCACTACCACGTTACCCTGAACCCGGCTGAAAACCGCGCCGAAGTCGTCATAGAGACGGACCACGGCGGACGGCTTAAAAAGCTGGATTTCGATATCGACTCGGGCCGTTATTCCGACTTCGAAGCCAACGGCGAGCTTACCGTCAATGATGAGCGAGCGGTCTGGGTACCCCCCGAAAATAATGCTCGACTGTCCTACCATGTAAGCATCACCCACGAGCGGGACCCGGGCGAATACGATGCGCGCATCACCGAAGACTGGGCGATTTTCCGCGGAGACGACATCGTGCCGGCCGCAACGGTTCGCACTCAAAGCGGGGCCCGGGCCGATGCGACGTTGACGTTTACCCTACCCGAGCACTGGACCAGCGTGCGCACCGGTTGGGAGAAGCTGGCAGAGAGACGCTTCGGTATCGACAACCCGGAACGCCGGTTTGACCGCCCCACCGGCTGGATGATCGCGGGCGTACTGGGTACCCGGCTTGAACAACTGGGCAACACCCGGCTGGTGGTCAGCGCCCCGGTGGACAGCAGTCTGCGCCGCATGGACGCTATCGCCATTACCACCAACGTCTGGCCTGAAATGGAAAAAGCCTTCGGAGACACTCCACCCTACATTCTGGTTGCCGGCCATGGCGACCCCATGTGGCGCGGCGCACTCTCCGGCCCCAACTCCCTGTTCCTGCACGGCGACCGCCCGATTGTCAGTGAAAACGGAACCAGCACCCTGATTCACGAACTGGTTCATGTGATTACCCGAATAGATGGCGACAATCACAGTGACTGGATTGCGGAAGGCCTGGCGGAGTTCTATGCGGTGGAGTTGATGCACCGTGCCGGCGCCTTTACCGACGAGCGTCGGGACCTGATTATGGAGGACCTGGCAGACTGGGGGGAAGACGTCAAAACCCTGCGACACGCCCATTCCTCGGGGGAAATCACGGCTCGGGCCGTGGTGCTGTTTGATCAACTCGATCGTGAAATACGGGAGGAAACCGACGGCGCCTATTCACTGGATGACATTACCCGCGAATTGATGGAAGAGCGCGAAGTCGACACTGAGGATCTGCGCACGGAAGTGGAGGCCATTCTCGGGAAAGCGTCCAAGACCCTGCAATCGCCGCTATTGGTGCTTGAGGGTGAGGGAGACTGAGCCGCCTCCGCTTCCAATACTCATCGGGCCGAGGCACAATAGCGTCACGCTAACTATAACCCCCACACCGGAGACCCACGGCAATGTATAAAAAGTGTTTAATCGCCGTTATCGCCCTGCTCGGCTTTGTATTGGCCAGCCTCACCGCTCACGCCCAAGACCATGGCCAGTTCAAAGTCCTGCTGTTCACCAAAACCGACGGTTTTCATCACAAGGCCATCAACGAAGGCGTCACCGCCATGCGCGAGATGGCGGAGAAACACTACTTCGCGATGGACTGGCACGAGGATGCCAGTGTCTTCAACGAAGAGAACCTGAAGCAGTACGATGTCATTTTCTTCCTTCTGACCACCGGCAATGTTCTCAATGACCAGCAGCAGGCGGCCATGGAACAATTCATTCAGTCCGGTAAAGGGTTCGTTGGCGTCCACAGCGCCTCGGACACCGAGTACGACTGGGACTGGTACACCCAGATGGTGGGCCGGACCTTCCATATTCACCCCGCCATCCAGACCGCCGAGCTCGAAGTATTGAGCCGCGAATTCCCCGGCATGGAACAGATGCCGGACCATTTCTGGTGGACCGACGAGTTCTACGAATTTGGTGGCGAGCGGATCGATACCCTGAATTACATTCTCGCCCTGGACGAAACCAGCTTTGAGCCTTACGCCAAGTGGGGCGAGAAAGAAAGCCAGGAGCAGGACTTCCGCCCCATGGCCTGGTACCACGAATACGACGGCGGCCGGGCCTTCTACACCGCGCTGGGCCATGTTCCGGCCACCTACAGCGACGACCTGTTCCTCGATCACGTCTACGGGGGGCTGATGTGGGCCGCGACCGGCAAGGGCCTGAAAAAGCAGTGATCGACCGTTAGTCTCTGTCTGCGCGCCGGCCGGCTCTCCGTCGTCCGGCGCCACAGACCGCCAACCAGCACACAACTTCCCCTTCTCGCGCCACGTATACTACGCTTCCTGTATTGATGTTCCCCGGAACTGGAGTGCGAGGCCGGCATGCGCTTGAACCACAAAAACGCCCCCTTCATGCCGCTGTGGCTCGTCGCTGCCCTATGGCTCAACGCCTGTGGCGGCGGTGGCAGTGCCGGTCTGCCGCCCAGCTATACAGTCAGTACCAACGCCGGGGCGGGCGGTTCCCTGTCCCCGAGCAGCCAGCGCGTGCCGGAAGGCGGCACGGCAGGAGCCAACCTGTCCGTCGAGCCCGGCTACGCGCTCGATACCATCAGCGGTTGCGGTGGCGACCTGTCCGGCGCCCGCTATACCACGGCGGCGGTCAACGCCGATTGCACAATCACCGCGCGCTTTGTGCTCGAAGAGTATGACATTGACACCGACGTGGCCAATTTCGGCAACGTTTCCCCCCGCTTCGCCACCGTCACCATTGAGGATACCCAGACCTTCAACCTGCAACCGGACGCGGGTTATCGGGTCGCCAGCGTCAGTGGCTGCAATGGCACACTGGAAAACCGGACCTACACCGTGACCGGGGTGCAGAACGACTGCACCATCGACATTGCGTTTGAACCCGATGTGTATGCCGTCAGCGGCACGCTCAACGCCACGGCCCTGAACGATTTTGACACCACGCTGAACGACGCCTCGACCGAGCTTCTCTCAAATAGCGATTTCAACAACGCCCAACCGATCAACAACCGGGCCACGGTCGCCGGCTTTGCCACGGCAGTAGCCGCCAATATTGCACCGGACTTTCCCGCCCATTTTGCCGACGCAACGGATCCGGATGACTACTACCGGGTCAGTCTCCAGGCCGGCCAAGTTGTGCAGTTACAGGTGGTTGATCACGACAATTTCGACAGTGAGGCGGAGCGCTACACCGGGGATCTGGATCTGTTCCTCTACGCCCCGGACCAGAGCGGGCTGGCAAGCTCCGACGGCACCGGCGAATACGAGGAAGTCCCCATTGCTGAAACCGGCGACTATATCATTCAGGTTCACGCCCACTCCGGCACCTCCAAGTACATATTGCGAATACTGCCCGACGGCGCGCCCACGCAGACCGACCTGAGTCAGGCCCAGACCGGGGACTTTATCCCCGGAGAGATGGTGGTGATTCCAAAAGCGGCGAACCAGGCCACCCCACAACGCCGAAGCGCGACACCGGTCCCGAGCGTACAGCTGCAGACAACAGCCCCTTTGCAGGCGACAAGAAGCCAAGCCTACTCCTCACTGCAACAGGCCCGCCCCAGGGCCTACCAGAAGTGGATGACACTCAAGGCGCTCAAGGCCAAACGCCGAGACCCGGCCGTCGCCAAGGCCTCGCCCAACTACTTACGTTACGCCCAGCGAATTCCCAATGACCGGCGTTACGCCCTGCAATGGCACTATGAGGCCATCAACCTCCCCCGGGCCTGGGACCTGACCACCGGCACTCCCGCCAGTGGCAGCGTGCCGATTGTGGCGGTGATCGACACTGGCGTGGTGTTGTCCCACCCGGATCTTACAGACAAGTTGGAGCCTGGTTACGACTTCATCCGCGACGACGAACGCAGCCAGGACGGTGAGCCCGGCATTGATAACAACCCCGACGACCCCGGTGATGGCGATGAGATCAACCCCCCCAGTTGGCACGGCACTCACGTAGCGGGCACCGTCGCCGCCAGCAGTGACAACGGCATTGGCGGGGCCGGTGTTTCCTGGGGAGCGCGAATCATGCCCATGCGGGCACTGGGTACCGGCGGCGGCAACAGCTATGACATTATCCAGAGCGTGCTCTATGCCGCCGGGCTACCGAATGACAGTCAGACACTTCCCGCGACACGCGCGGATATCATCAACCTGAGCCTGGGGGGAAATGGCAGTTCCGAGGCAGAGGCCGCCGTCTACGCCGATGTTCGCGAGCTCGGCATCATTGTTGTGGCCTCCTCCGGCAATGAAAACACGGCCACCCCGCTATACCCGGCGAGCTATCCGAGCGTCCTGTCGGTGGGCGCCACCGATGCTCTGGGCCGGCGGGCGCCCTACTCCAACTATGGGGAGACATTGGACCTGGTTGCCCCCGGCGGTTACCTGGGCCAGGACGCCAACGGCGACGGCCTACCGGATGGCATTTTGAGCACCAGTGCGGTGCTCGAAGGGGGCACCATTACGCCCGGTTACAGCCTGGGCTATCAGGGCACCTCCATGGCCGCGCCCCATGTCGCCGGGGTCCTGGCACTGATGAAAGCCGTTTATCCCGACTTAAGCCCGATGGAGGTATCCAACCTGTTGATCAATGGCGCCTTGACGGGCACCGCCGATAGAAACAACCAGCTCGGCTATGGCCAGATCGATGCTGAAAGAGCTGTCGCCGCCGCCTTCGAACGAGCGAATGGAAACGGCTTCGAGTGGCCCGCCCGAGTCACAGCCACCCCGAGCACGCTGAACCTGGGCACGACCTCGGAAGCCCTGGTGTCCCTCGATCCCGAGGGAGAGGTCACTCCGGAGACCATTGACGTAACAACCACGGAAACCTGGTTGACCGTGGCTCCCGAAACCGTCGAGGAGAATGGTTTGGGAGACTACCGGATCGCCATCGACCGGGAAGGGCTGAGCGACGGGTTCTATCAGGGCCAAGTGGTTTTCACCATCGACACTACCGACGAGCTCCTGGTGGATGTCTATATGTCCGTGGGCGAACCCTCCAGCGCCGGCATCATCCGCCGCACCTATGTCTTGCTGGTCGGTGAAGACAGCGACAACAGCTACCAGGCCGTCGCCCAGGTCGAGACCGGCGGCGAGCGTGCCAGTTTCGTCTTCCCCGAAGTGGCGCCGGGGCGCTACTCCCTGATCGCCGGCACGGATATCGATGCCGACGGATTCATCTGCCAGCCCGGCGAACAATGCGGCGCCTACCCCAGCCTTGAGCGCGAACAAGTGATCGAGGTGCTCGCCACAGACCGTGACGGCTTGGATTTTGTCACCGGCATCCGGGGCGGTGTACTTGGTAACAGCGCCCAGAGCGACACCTCGCCACCCCCGTCGGGGATTCCTTTAAAATCCGGTGCCTCCGGCAAAGCCCTCATTCAACGACAAGTCCAGCCTCAAGAGTTGCGCTAACCCGCCGCTAACCATAAGGCAGGATGCATGAAGGGGGTGGGCGGAGTACCCAATCCACCGGGTCGGAATCCGTCCGCTATACTCGGAATCAGCGGACTTCGAAATTTTTATCACAATTTTTTCTAGCACATCCCGTGCCTGTTGCCGGGGCTTGTGGCAAAATGTTGACTAATACGCCACAGCCTCCCACTGCGACGCACTGGGCCTTACGTCGGCAGAGAACAAGAGAACGAGGGTATCGTGAATAATCTATCGCTGAAATGGAAAATACTTCTGAGTGTCACCGTGACCTGCGTCATCGCGGTGATTGCCACCACCATTGTGACCGTTCGCTCCGGCCTTGCCACGACCGAACAGACAATCATTGAGGATACGCGGACACTGGTCCAGGTGTTGGGCACCTCGAACATCGGGGCAATCAGTTTCGACGATACCGCGACAGTCACCTCCGCACTTGAGGCACTGACGGCCAGCGAACGAATCGAGAACGCCGTGATTTACAGCAACGGCAAGCCCTTCTCCTGGTTTGTCCGCGGCGCCGAGGGCAGCCAGTTTCCGAGCTCTCTGCCCCGCCAGCCCCGCCAGCCCGGGCTGATCGAGGAAGAAGGCTACATCATTATTACCGCCCCCATCGAAGATGGCGGCAGCCGCATCGGCACCATCTCCACCCGGGTCAACATGAGCGAGCTTGATCACCTCGTGGCCGACGCCATGCGCGACGCCATTATCCTGATCATTGTCATCAGCGTGATCGCCGCGGGTATCGCCTACCTGGTACAACGCAGCATCACCAAGCCGGTCAACCAGGTGGTTCGTGCCCTGCGGGATATTTCCGAGGGCGAAGGGGACCTGACCCGTCGCCTGCCCGTCAGCGGCAGCGACGAGATCGCCGAACTGGCGACCTGCTTCAACACCTTCGTGGAGCGCCTGCACAGTATCATCGCCAGCGTCGCCGACACCGCGCAGGAAGTCAGCGAAAACGCCCATATGGTGTCTCAGCTGTCGAACGAGAACGAGAGTGCGATTCGCAACCAGCAAACCGAAATCGAGCAGGTGGTAGTCGCCATCAAGCAGATGGCCAACGTCGTTCAGGACGTGACCGAAAGCGTGAGCGAAACCGCCGAGAAGTCCCTCCAGGCCGACAACTCAGCGGCCAGCGGCAAAGCCGTGGTGAACGAAACCACCCGCCAGATCGAGAACCTGGCAGCGGAAATCCGTCGCGCCTCCGAGGTGATCGATCGGCTGAACAAAGAGACCGTCAGCATCGGCTCGGTGCTGGATGTCATCCGTGGCGTGGCCGAGCAGACCAACCTGTTGGCTTTGAACGCGGCCATCGAAGCCGCCCGCGCCGGGGAACAGGGCCGCGGCTTTGCCGTGGTGGCCGATGAGGTTCGCACGCTGGCCTCGCGCACCCAGAGCTCCACCACCGAAATTCAGGAAATGATCGAACGCCTGCAAGTGGGCGCCAAAGAGGCTGTGGAAATGATGGCCGAAGGCACCACCCAGGCCGAAGCCTCTGTGGAGAAAGCGGGCGAAGCCACCAACTCTCTGGAAGACATCACCGAGCTGGTCAGCGTAATCCGCGACCGGACCAATCAGGTGGCGGTGGCCTCCGAAGAACAGAGTTCGGCCACTCAGCAGATTTCCGGAAACATTGACAGTATTTCTCAGGTTGCCTTGAGTACTGCGGAGAGTTCCAGCCGCATTAACTCCAATACCAGCAGCCTGGCGGAGATGGCGGAAAAACTCACCAGCCTGGTGAACCGCTTCAAGCTATAAGGACGGCACCTCAAAAACCAAAAGACAGAGAGAACAACCGTCATGAAAAAAACCCTACTCCTCTGCAGCTTGACTGTCGTTTTAGGCTTGCCAACTGGAGCACTGGCCTGTAGCGAACCGGGGGCCAAGCCGGAAATTCCCGACCCGACCACGGCGGAAACGGCACAGATGGTGAAGGCCAACAACGAGGTGAAGGCTTACGTAAAAGCCATGGAAGAATATCTGGGGTGCGCCCGCATGAGCGGCGGCGCCAAGCGGGACGAGATATCAAAGCTGGAAGAGTTCGCCGCGGAATTTAACGACGCCATCAAGGTGTTCAAGTCGCGCAACAGCTAGCAGCAGGAAGGGGGCGACTCCGCCCCCTTCCCTATTCGCCTATCAGCCCGTCTACATCATTCGATCGCCATAATCGGAGACCGGCTTCTTGGGCCTGGTATCATTCAGGGTGGACGGCACCTCGTGAATATGCCCCCCTCGGGCCAGAAACGCTTCTATCTGGCGAGACAGCTCATCCCGAAGACGTTGTCGGGCCGCCACACTGAAGTCTTCCGGCGTGTCGGGTTTGGGGCTGGAATAGGAGACATCAGAGTCGTCATCTCCCAGCGCTTCATCCTCACTCAGCTCCTCTTCGTCAAGCACATCCTCGTCCACGTCGTTGCCGTTGAGCGGATATTGACTTGCCATAATGACACCTCTACCAAGCCAGTTGCACGTTCCACCCGGGCCTATCGAAGTGTTTCAAAACGCTCTCCCCGATACCCCGCTTTTGCCTAATTTATAGCGCAAGACGTGGACGTCGTCATGACAAATTTGCGGTGTTTTTAGGCTATTTTTACCTTAGCAGCCAAGCCGGGTAAAATTTTGGTTATTACCGCATACTGTGCTCAGATCATTCTGAAAGATCTGCGCTGAACCAACTCACGTACTCTCAACCGGGAGCGCAGCAACCGCCGCCCCAGCCGTACCTTCAGAGGAATACCGATGAACATTCAACTATTGCGCCGACACTTCCCCGAGCTGCAGGCATGGCCGGAGGAGCGTCAGGCCGAACTGCTGGCTCAGGCCCACGAGCGGGCCTACAGTCCGGACCGCAAGCTCGAGCACTGGCGCCGCAATCTGATGAGCCTGGTGTGGATTTGCGCCATTTCGCTGTTTATCGCCCTGGTGGCGGGGCCGGCCCTGGGGCTGTCACGCCCGGCGACCGGTGGGGTCATTATGGTGGTGGTACTGCCGTTGTTTATCTGGTGGCGTCACCGGCAGTATGTGGCGCAACTGCGCCCGGAGGTGGAAGCATTGATTCGGGAGGCCAAAACAAAACCGGCGCCCTAGGGCGCCGGTTCTGAGTGGTTTGAACAGCCGTTCGGACTTAAATAGCGTCCGGGCCGGTCTCACCGGTACGGATACGGATGATCTCCTCCAGCGGCGTGATGAAGATCTTACCGTCACCGATTTTACCCGTCTGGGCCGCCTTGGTGATGGCCTCAACCGCCTGCTCGACGAGCGAATCGTCCACAGCCAGTTCCACCTTCACCTTGGGCAGAAAGTCCACGACATACTCGGCGCCCCGATACAGTTCAGTGTGGCCTTTCTGACGGCCAAAACCTTTGACCTCGGTGACCGTCATGCCCTGAACCCCAACTTCAGACAGCGCGGTGCGCACGTCGTCCAACTTAAATGGTTTTACTACAGCAGTGATCAGTTTCATTGTGAGTTCCTTATTAACGCAACTTGTGAGTGACGGTTATTGAGTGACAGTTAGGCCTAAGATACACGTTACAGCGGCGTTGGTCATCTCCCGCCACTCCCAAGCGAGTGGCTTGAATACCGGGGGCGCGGCCCCCGATCGGTCTTTACTTGTTGCCGCCGACAAATTCCGGATAGGCTTCCATACCGCATTCGGACAGATCAACGCCCTCGTATTCCTCTTCCTCGGTGACGCGCAGGCCGATAACCGCCTTGAGAATGCCCCACACGATCAGGCTCGCCACGAACACCCAGACAAAGATGGTCAGCGCGCCAATGATCTGGCCGACAAAGCTCACGCCGTCGTTGGTGAAAGGCACCGCCAACAGACCCCACAGGCCAACCACACCGTGAACGGAGATGGCACCGACCGGGTCGTCGATTTTCAGCTTGTCCAGACCCACGATGGAGAACACCACGATGATGCCACCAATGGCGCCGATGATGCTCGCACCCAGGGCGCTCGGAGTGGAAGGCTCAGCTGTGATCGCAACCAGGCCGGCCAGAGCACCGTTAAGCGCCATGGTCAGGTCAGCCTTGCCGAACAGAATGCGGCCCAGAATCAGAGCGGCTACAAGGCCCGCAGCGGCAGCAGCGTTGGTGTTCAGGAACACCATGGCAACGGAGTTGGCGTTGGCGATATCGCCCAGTTTCAGCACTGAACCGCCGTTGAAGCCGAACCAACCCATCCACAGGATGAACATGCCCAAGGTGGCCAGCGGCAGGTTCGCACCCGGAATCGCGCGAACTTCACCGTTCGGGCCATACTTGCCTTTACGGGCACCCAGCAGAATCACACCCGCCAGAGCGGCGGCCGCGCCGGCCATGTGCACAATGCCGGAACCGGCAAAGTCAGAGAAGCCCAGCTCACCCAGGTTGTACAGGCCGAAAACGTCGTCGCCGTTCCAGGTCCAGGCACCTTCCATCGGGTAGATGAAACCGGTCATGACCACCGCAAAGCCCAGGAAGGCCCACAGCTTCATGCGCTCGGCCACGGCACCGGAGACGATGGACATGGCCGTCGCGACAAAGACAACCTGGAAGAAGAAGTCCGACGCACCAGAATAGATGGATCCGCCTTCGAAGCCGCCCTCACGCTCGGCGAACTCGCCCAGAGTGGAAGCCACATCAACGTTCTGGATACCGGACAGGAACAGTCCGCCGTCGTACATGATCGCGTAACCACACACCAAATACATGATGCAGGAAATGGCAAACAACGAAACGTTCTTGGTCAGGATTTCCGTGGTGTTCTTGGCGCGGACAAGCCCCGCCTCGAGCATCGAGAAGCCCGCGGCCATCCACATGACCAACGCCCCGCACACTAAAAAGTAAAACGTATCAATCGCATACTGCAAATGAAAAATATTTTCTTCCATTGCATTTTCCCCGTCTTTATGGATTTGAATTGAAAAAACAGCTGAAACTGCCGGCCTGAACCTCAACAGTGCATAGAGCAGGCCAACAACATAAAATTGTTTTTTATCAATCAGTTAGGGAATAAATGAAGCTTACAGAAGGGTCGTCTTTAACGACTTCGCACCAACTTGGCGCATGCACTGGGCCGGTGCGCACCAAACTGGCACCACCCTGGATCTGACGTGTGCTTCCACTATAAAATGGCATTTAAATCATCCGATCCGTCATGGGGAGCCGCACCGGAAAACGGCCCTGGCTATGCTATGCTGGCGACGACACTAAGGCAGGATCCCCCAAGCAGGACCGAACGTTCATGGAATACGACAATGTCACATTGATGGCGTACATCAGCGCGGCCGTGGTGGCCGGATTACTCACGCTGACCTACGTCTATCAGTTTTTCAAAGAGCAGAAGACCGCCATTTTTGCGCCGGCCGCAGCGGTGCACACCCTCAACCTGCTCATTATCGTTGCCACCATCCATCAGACGTTCGCCGTCGAATGGGCGTTCTTTTTCGAGTGTCTGCACTTCAGTGTCTGGACCCTGTCGGTCTACCTCGCGCTCAAAGCCAGCGCTGCCCAGCACCGCCTGCCGCGCAGCCTGAAAGTCCTGTTCATCATCAGCTGGCCCGTTACCCTGTTTTCGCTGATTGCCACCGTTCTGGGGCTGGAACTGATTTTCTCGTTCGAGGCCTGGCTCACGCTGTCTCTGGCGGTCATCGGCCTGGTCAGCGTCGAGCAACTGTTCCGCTACGCGGCGGGCAACGACCGGCAGATCAAGCTGCTGTGCATGAACCTGGCGGCGCTGTTCCTGTTCGACATCTACCTGTTTACCCACGCGCTGATTTTCCAGCAGATCGACCCGCTGCTGTGGCAGTCCCGTGCCGCCGTCTCGATCGCGACCTGCCTGTTTATGGCCATGGGCGGGCTATTGCTGCTCCAGCGCACCGACCGCCCGGCGAACTTCACCCTCTCCCGGCCCATCGCCTTTTACACCACCTCGCTGATCGCGGTCGGGGTGTTGATCACCATTCTGGCGCTGGGCGGCTACTATGTGCGCCTGTACGGCGGCAACTGGGGCACGGTGATTTACAGCCTGGTGCTGATCGGCGCGGTATTGCTGATTACCACGGTGTTTATTTCCACCTCCATCCGCTCGCGCCTGTCGGTGTTGGTCAACAAACACCTCTTTCGCCACAAGTACGACTATCGCAGCGAATGGCTGCGTCTGATCAATTACCTGGCCCAGCCGGCGGAAACCAGTGAAGCGAACGAGCGGGCGTTTTTTGCGGTGGCCTCGGTGACCAAAACGCCGGGCGGGGCCATCTGGATTCGCAAACAGGGTTACTACGAGCCGGTCTATCAAAGCGGCCTGCCCAGCTACATCGACCTGCAGGAAGAGCCGGTGGACAGCCCCTTCTGCCAGACCTTCCTGCAAAACGAATGGGTCTTCTTCCCCGACAGCGGCGATGACCAGGCCCTGAGTCAGTACAACGAATACCTGCCGCCTTGGGTACACAACATTCCCGACCTGTGGCTGCTCTTTCCTTTTATTGTGGGGGAAGAACTGGTGGGTTTTATGGCGCTGACCAAACCGGTGGCCGACGCCTCCCTGACCTGGGAGGACCTGGACCTGCTCAAAACCATGGGCCGTCAGCTCGCCAGCTACCTCAAACGCCACCAGCAGGCTGAACAACTGGCCGAGGGGCGCCAGTTCGATACCTACAACAAGCTCGTGGCGTTCATCATCCATGACCTCAACAACCTGATCGCCCAGCAGGCACTGGTGGTGCGCAACGCGGAAAAACACAAAGACAACCCGGAGTTTATTGACGACGCCATTAAAACCATCAGCAACTCCGTGGACCGTATGAACAACCTCTTGCGCAAGCTGCGCACCGATGGCAAAGACCTGGTCACCCGATTGTCCATCAACGATGTTGTAAAAAAAGCCGTCGCCGAATGCTGGCGGCAAAAACCCATGCTGACCATGGAAGTCAGTGATGAGCACCGCTTCATCGAAGCCGATGAAGTGCGCCTGGTGATGACCTTCACCCACTTCATCAAAAACGCCCTGGAAGCCACCCCTGACGAAGGGCGGGTTCATGTTACACTTCGGTGTGATCAGCGCGATGCCGTCATCACCATTGAAGACAACGGCAGCGGCATGGACTGGGACTTTATTCACAACCGGCTGTTCAAACCGTTTGAAACCACCAAGTCCGGGAAAGGCATGGGGATTGGCGTGTACTTATCACGCGAGTATATTAACGAACTGAACGGCACATTGAATGTGATCAGCGCCGTCGGCGAGGGCACCACCGTGACGGTGACCATGCCCGTCAGCCCCGAATGACCGGCGGCCATCCGACATGAATACCGGGACAAGTACTGTCAGGCACCGATACCATGAGTAAAAACAACAAGCGCACCCTGTTGATTATCGAAGACGACCGCGGCCTGCAAAGCCAGCTGCGCTGGCACTTCGACGAATTCGAAACCGTCTTCGCGGAAAACCGCCAGGACGCCATCGCCGCGCTGCGCCTGCATGAAGCCTCCGTCATCATCCAGGACCTGGGCCTGCCCCCGGACCAGGACGGCGTGGACGAAGGCTTCAAATGCATCCAGGACATCATGCGGATGTCGCCCGCCAGTAAAATTATTGTCATGACCGGTAAGACCGATCACGACAATGCCATTCGCGCCGTGGCCATGGGTGCCTACGACTACTACGAAAAGCCCGTCGACCCCCAGACTCTGGACTTGATCGTCCAGCGCGCCTTCAACATCTACGAGCTTGAAGAAGAAAACCGCCGCCTGGCGCGCCTGCAACAAACGCCGCTGGAAGGGCTGGTCACCAATGACCCGCAGATGCTCAAAATCTGCCGCATGCTGGAGAAAATCTCCCCCACCAACGTCACCTGCACCCTGCTGGGCGAAAGTGGCACCGGTAAGGAGATCATGGCGAGAGCCATCCATCAGTTGAGCCCGCGCCGCAACAAACGTTTTATCGCCATCAATTGCGCCGCCGTGCCCGAGAATCTGATCGAAAGTGAACTCTTTGGCTACGAAAAAGGCGCCTTCACCGGCGCGGGAAAACAGACCCTGGGCAAAGTAGAAACCGCCCACGACGGCACCCTCTTCCTGGACGAGATCGGCGATATGCCGCTCAACCTGCAATCCAAGCTGTTGCGCTTCCTGCAAGAGCGGGTCATAGAGCGGGTTGGTGGGCGAGAGGAAATTCCGGTGGATGTTCGCGTCATCTGCGCGACCAACAAAAACCTGCAGGAAATGGTCGAAGAAGGCACCTTCCGGGAAGACCTCTACTACCGCATCTGTGAAATGATCGTGGAAATTCCCCCACTGCGCAGCCGCCAGGGGGACAAGGTCCTGCTCGCCCGCCATTTCATGCTCAAGTTCGCCAAAGAGCACGACCAGAAAATCAAAGGCTTTACGCCCGACGCGGTCGAGTCCATCGAATGTTACGGCTGGCCCGGCAACATCCGGGAAATGGAAAACAAAATCAAACGCTCCGTCATCATGGCCGATGGCAAATACATCACCCGGGATGACCTGGGCCTGGTCACCGACGGCAAAGACCTGTCCCTGAACCTGCGCCAGGTCCGCCAGGAAGCCGAAAAGCACGCCATCCTGAGAGCCGTCGCCATGACCGACAACAACATATCAGCCGCCGCCAAACTGCTGGGCATCACCCGCCCAACGTTTTACGACCTGATCAAAAAGCACGACATCCCCCTGGGCAACCAGGCACCTCAACCGTAAACATCTTCATACGTAGGGCAGGTAAGCGAAAGCGCCACCTGCCAACATTTTTGGACAATGCCTCCCATGCCCTACGACCTCCCCCCAGAAGAATTCTTCCCCCCCCACCACCGCCGCAGCCTCTTCTACTCCGAGGCCTGGCAAGACGCCTGGCTAAAAGCCTACGGCGACCACCCCAACATACAGCTCCACCCGGACGCCGGCATCTACACCTATCGCCAATGGCTCAAACGAATAATCCCCGTTCGCTCCGCCACTTTGATCGGCGCTACCTCTCCAGCCACAAGAAGCATTCGGGCGGAGTACACCTGCCTCACCGACGATGCGCTATCCGCATCCTTAGTAGCAAAGTGGGATCAACTGGTATTACCAGACATTCTCGAAGCGTCGGAGGACGAGCGACGAGTCCAGGGGTTCGCAAAAAGCAAAAACCTAACTCTTAGACTGACCGAGCGAGAACCGGCATACGCCGTCGACTTACGCAATGGCTCCTTCGACAACTATTTGGCTCAACTGGGGAGAAAGACCCGACTTAGTCTTTACAATCGGCGCAAGCGCCTAAAACAAAAAGGGACCGTGAGCCTAGAAAATTGCTGGCCTGAGAGAGAACGATTTTATAGCGCCTTCAACAACCTACACGAACAACGCTGGGGAAGGCCCTGCTATGCTGGGAAGAACAAGGTTCTTATCGACTTGCTTCTAACGGCCTTAGTCGAACGAGGATGCAGCATTGATATGTCGCTACTATCAGTTGACGACAAACCCGTGGCGGCTATCCTGGATATTCAAGCCAACGGAAGATGCTACAACCTCCAATCCTGCTTTGATGACACTTTTGATTCCGATGTTTCTCTTGGACTACTGCACCTTGGCTACAAGATAGAGCAAGCCTTTGAACGCGACAGCGACTTCTACGACTTCATGGCCGGCAGCGGGAAAGCAACGGATTACAAAGCAAAAATAGCAACCGCCCATTGCTTCTTTAAAACTATTTCTTTAGCCAAGTCACCTCACCTCAAAGCTTTGTACCGACTGAGGAGCTCTTAAACCAGTGTCTTTTTAAGGGATATTTTTCACGATAGGCGGTCCTACTATTTGTGTGACCCACAACGGCAAGCGTTTCCAAACCGCTATCACTGCTCTGTATTTCGGATTGTCCGGATTTATAGATGGAAGCTCTTGGCCTTCTGGAAGAAGGTAATACCAGTGATGAGGGTAGGGTTTCGCACCCCACTGTTTTTTAAAGCGGTACGTGCCGGCATCCACCGTTGAGCGGCCAAAGTCAAAAAACTCATACTCCTCTTGCACAGCGTAATCCAGGATCTGCCGATACATCCACATATTGGTGTCCATCGCATTCGCCGAACGGACGGTGGACGCCCAGGGGATCTCCAACATTCCGTTATGCCCCAGCAGGAACCCTGCGGAAACGGCCTCGCCGTTCACGTACACCACGACCAGGCTTGCCTCCACTTTTGGGTGGGAGAGAATGGCTTTGAACCAGGTTTTACTGTAAACCGGCGTTCCCAAGTCACGCATATTGATCGCGAACACGCGGTAGAAGTCGTCCAACAATTCCAGTCCACCAAACCGCACGGCCGGCCGGAAAGCCTCGGCCTTTTTGCATTGAGCCCGGACTTTTGCGCCGAGCTGCTCATCCAGTTGGACCTCATTCTTCGGCAACGGCAGAATCATCGAGACCTTTCGACTCGTGACTGGAAGGTCCAAGCCCTCTTGGGTGGTTCTTATTTCGATGTGCTGCCACCCCTCCCGCTCACGTACCGCCTGGAGGCGTTTAATCAGCGCCTTGGCAACATTCTGATATTCGGTCAGCAAACCACCGTAATTAAAAAACGGCATGGAAACCGCGAAGCGACCGAACAGGCGGCTATCAAACACCGTTAGGGGGATGCCCCCTAGTATTTTCCCCTCATCGGTCACCGCCGCCCATATCTGGGTGGGGTGAGAGAAGGCGTGCTCAATAATCCCCACCCATTCCGGCAGGCAGTAGTTGGGGGCACTCTGTAACTGACGCACGTAATCCGACCACGCCGGATACTCGCCCTCCGTAAGCTCCCGCACCTGGAAGGACTCTGACGTTTCTTGATCGCTGGGTATGCGGAACAGCGGTGGCTCTTTGGCCTCCTCGGGCGCGGCCAACGCCGCTAGCGCAGCCCTCAGCACTCGTTCCCTGTTCTTAAGTTGCTCCTCAGCCTCCTTGAACGCCTGGGAGACGGCCTGCATTTCATCAATCAGTGCCTGGTGCTCACTGGAGCCTTTTTCAACGGCTTTGAAATCCCTGGCGACTTTGGCTTTGCTGTTTTTTTGCTGCTTAAGCTCGCGCCTCGCGGCTTGGACTTCGGCAGCTAGCTCCAAGAGGGGAAGGGCATCGGCGCTGGCGGGGTCCACCCCCTGTGCCAGCAGCTCCTTTTCCGGTGCTTTAAGAAAGGCTTTGATGTCCATTCTCGGGTTACTCAAGGTCTCACCTTCGGCCGGGTCTCGGTTTAAAAAGGAAGTTTGCTGCGCAGTGCCTCAACCCAGGAGGCGTAGCGAGCGAACTGGGCAACCGTATCAGGGAACCCAATACGGGAGATTCGATACGGGTTTCGGCGAATGTCCCGAAAGTAGGCAATACGAGAAAGGGTAGTCACCCCGGCTTCATAGCCCGCTGACCTTACCAGAGACTCATGGGTCTTTGAGAAGTCCCTGGCCGTTCCAGAGGGGTAACAAAACGTTTTTGAAGGTGCCGCCAGCTCAGAGCTCAAACGCTCCCAGGAGTATTTCAGCTCTGCCCCAACTCGTTCGGGGTCCAGTGCCGTCAACACGTTGTGGGAGCGGTTGTGTGAGCCAATCTTCAAGCCCTTATCTTCCCACTCCCGCAACATCGACCAAGTAGCAGGCCGATAACCCTCCGGCGCCCGCTCGGGAATCGTTACCTGGCAAGTGGCGGCCACGTGAAGAATAAAGTCGCTCAAATGGGCAGAGTCGAGCGTTTTGGCGTACTGAACGATGGTACGTCGACAAAAAATGCGGTCCGGTTTGCCGTTCAGGTCGAATACACGGTGTCGCTCCCCCAGCGCTAGAGTCACCGATGACGCCTCGCAGGCTTTGACGGCATAGGCCAGCTGAGCATCCCAGGGCCAGTCCTGGTCGTCCGCAAAGTCTGAAATCACAAACAAGGTTGGCTTGGCCTCGTATTCCAACAGCATCGGGACCAACCGCGTAACCTGATCGGCATAGCCATCATCCAGCGTAAGGCAAAGCATTGGATGCCGGGCTTCAACCCCGGAGAGAGCGCGACGAACCAGCTCATCGATAGAAACGAACTCATAGCCCCGCTGACGCGCGTACTCCAGACACTGCTTTAGCAAGGCCTCAGAAACGCCATTGAACATTCGATCCTCGGGGCGAGGGCGGTGAAGCGTGAAGACCGCCGCATAAGGGCCGGCGACTGATGAGAGCCAACGAGGTAGGCGGCGGCTCTCAATCGCCTTGCGCAACAAAGGACTCATCGCCTCCGTCATAATCTACACCCACCCCGACAAGCGAGCGTTGAAACGCTGAGGCGTACTCGTAATATCGTTGTGAATTCCGATGCGGACCATCTCGTGGAGGGAGCAATCAGCGGCATCATTGATACCCTTTTGGGTGGTCACCGCAGCCTTGTAGTAGCGCTTCACCAGCGACAATGCCTCGGCACTATAGTCTCCATTCGGAAAGCAGAACAAGTTGATGGGGTGCTCAAGTTCCCGTTCCAGCCGCGAGCGGCTTTCTACAATCTCTCGCTCCAGTTCAGATTCGGGTAGAGCTCTGTTCAGGCGTTGGTGCGTACAGGTATGAGACCCGATCTCAACCAGGCCGGAGGCCTGCATCTCCCGAAGCTGTGGCCAATCCATCAGCGCTGGCTTCATCGGCTCTGACAGCAGCTCCCGCCACTTCAGCTCCTCCAGCGCCTGAAAGAGCTCTAGATCCGTGTAGGCTTTGAGCTGCTTGATGCAGGCAGCCACTTGCTCCGGCGTTGGCTTCACCGCCACCATGCCCGCCACGCCCAGCACCGGATGCTTCGCCAGCGTGGGGCCGGCACCACTTAACATAAGGGCAGCCACCACGTTGGGCCAGAATTGAAAGTCCGTACCAATCTTCTCGGCGACGGCAAACAGTGTGGCCGGAACCTGGTGCTTTTTGAGCAGCGGTAAGGCGTACTCAAAGTTATCCCGCCAGCCATCATCAAACGTGACGGCACAGGCTTGGCGGGGCAGCACAGCTCCCGACTCTTGAGCCTTCACCCAGTCACCCAGCGAAACCAGCTCAAAATGACGCTTGAGCTCACGCAGGTGCATCTCGAAACTCTCGGGCGTTACCCGCATGCCCGGCTCTTCCTGGTGGTAGCGAGGGTCTGACTCCGGCAGAATTCGGTGGTACATCAAAATCCACAGTCGGGGCTCAGAGGCGGCCCTGCGGTGTGGGCCAAAACGACCCGCCACTGAAATCAACAGCGGTTTGAGAGCTCGCTTTACCAATGCCTTTGCGCTCATACTCACTCAGCGACCCGTCAGGTCTTTCAGGTAGTGCTTCAACTCGAACCAGGCGGGGCGCAAATCCCCCCACCGGTTCACTTCATGTTTCAAGCCGGAGAATCGCGGGGTCGCAAACTCCAGCAACCGCCGCACCTTCTCTCGCCCTGTGCGGGGGCCGCGCAAATAGAGATAGAGGCTATCGAGATCGCCCAACAGCCAGCGAAGCCGCTGCCCCACCCGATACCGATCGGGCCCGTTCGGGGCGTGCCCTTGATGAACCTCCCAGAGCAAGCCGGGGAAATCAACGCCCGCGTCTATCGCCAGTTGCAGGGACCCCCAAAACCGGGTGTTCACCTCCATCAGGTAGGGGGTCCCATCCGGTGCCACCCGAAATTCCACCATGGCCACACCGTGCCAACCGACGGCATCCAGAAGCCGGGTCGCGTAAGCCTGCATGGACGGGTCCGGGAGCGCACTCTCACTCAGTACGCTGACGCCGCCCTCTGGCGGCTTCTCCCGCAACCTCTTGTGTGCAAAATATGTGACAGAGCGCCCCTGATCATAAAGGCAAAAAATGCCCGCCCCGTTACCGGGGATAAACGCCTGTAGCATAAACGGGTAACTGTGAAGATAGCCACTCCGGTCCAGCTCCTGTTTCAAATCCTCAAAAGACTGGAGCACCCGAACCCGGGTCGCGATCCAGCCAGTGCCGGTAAAAATCTTCGACAGGCAGGGCTTCAATACCACGGGGTACTCGACGGTACCCAAATCCAGCTCGCCTGCATGGGCGAACCACCGTGTTTTGGGGTGAGGAATCTCAAGCTTGGCTGCCTGCTCCATCAACCGACCTTTATCGGCAAGCGCCATAACAGTATCGTACGTGGCAAACGGTAGCCTTAGGCCGGGCAAAGCATCCTGTTGGTTCAGCAACAGCTGGCTGGTAACCTCTGTGACCGGCACCACAAAGTCGAAGGAATGCTCTGACATCAACGCCGCCAGCCATGAAACATACGCCTTCGGAGCGGTTGAGGGGCAAGGGCTTTCAAGATGCGCGGAGGCGTAACGAGAATGACCGGCCAGGGCCTCAGGGGCGGCCTCAGCCGTCGTCACCCGCAGCCCGGCGCGGCCCAAGGACCGAGTTACCGCCAGAGCGCTTCGTTGAGCGGCATCTAAAACGAGAGCTGATTCTGTCACAACCTGGTCACTTTCCTTGGAAAACACAGTGTATTTTGGGCGACACCCGAAACCTCGCCAATATCGCCCTGTTGCTGGTAGCCGACTACCTTTTATAGTAGATTAAGCCTCGACGCGAAGTTGGCAGGACACCCAGGATGATAAACCAAACGCCCACCATTTTACATGCCATTGACACAACCGGCCCGGGCGGTGCTGAAACGGTCTTTCTGGACCTCGCTCAACACCTTACTGTCGAAGGTTTTAACAACTTCGCCATCATAAAAGGGCCCGGCTGGGTCGAAGACCAGCTAAAGGCACGGGGGATACCCTACACCATTGTGAAGCCCTACGGCTTTCTATCGCTGCCTTATTATTGGACCCTGTTTCGATTACTACGAAAGCACAACGTAAAGCTGATCCAGGCCCACCTTCTTGGGTCAACCTTGACGTATTCTATTCTCTCGCTGTTACTGCGTATTCCACTGGTCGCAACCATCCACGGCCAGGTGGATATCAACCCCAACGAGAAACACGTCTACCTTAAGAACCGGATCATGCGCTGTGGGGTAGACCGGCTCGTGGCTGTCAGCCAACAGCTCGCCAACTACATCGCTGAACGCAAGCTCTTTAAAAAAGACCAAATTGAAGTCATCTACAACGGCGTCGATGTGGAGCGCTACGGCAAGAATGACAGTCGCGAAATACGTGATCAATTGGCGCTGGAAGACGAGGCTTTCCTGATTGGATGCGTCGGGAATGTCCGCCCGGCTAAGGCTTATCATATCCTGATTGATGCGGCAAAAATTTTGGAACAAAAATTCCCGCATATTCACTTTGTGATCGCGGGACATCAAAAGCCGCAACTTATGAGCGAATTAGAAGCACAGCTGAAGCGACAAGGGCTGGAGTCGCGCGTCCACTTTATTGGTTTTCATCCCAACACCGCCGAGTTTCTGGGACAAATGGATATGTTCGCGCTGTCTTCCGCATCCGAAGGGTTTTCCATTGCCACTATCGAAGCTATGGCAACCGGACTTGCTGTGGTGGCAACACGGTGCGGGGGTCCTGAAGAAATTCTATCAGATGAAGACAATGGCATTCTGGTGGATTCAATGTCGGCCGAGGCGCTATCAAAAGCGGTTGGCCTCATTGTTCAGAATCCGACACTAAAGAAGAACATTTCCAATAATGGAAAAGCTCATGCTGCAGACACGTTTTCCTTGCTCACACTATTAAAAAAATACAAGGATCTCTATAAATCGTTATTGAACAAATCACAGGAAATTGCTCGTGCTTAGCAGAGATCTTAACTTGATAAAGAATCATTTTGGTTCAAGACTCGGACTCTTGAGGTACGTTAAGTACCGTATTTTTAATTTCCTAGGGCTCTACAAAGAATATAAAGACATAGACTTCAAGAACATAAAGCGGTTGGTTTTTATATGTTCTGGTAACATTTGCAGAAGCCCAGTAGCTGAAGCCTTCGCAAATAACATAGGTGTGCAAACCGAATCATATGGCCTGCATTGCAGGGGGGGTGATTCAGCCGATCCTAGAGCCATATTATACGCGGAAAGTATAGGACTGGATTTAGGTGCTCATGTGACGAGAAACATAAGCAGCTACCTGCCGCATAAAGGCGATTTGCTGGTTGGGATGGAGCCATACCACGCCAAGGAGCTAGCAGGCATAGCTGGAAAGGCAATCCCAGTAACATTGGCTTGCCTATGGACCCGTCCACAAAGTCCATATCTACATGATCCGTTCAACACCAATCAAAAATATTTCCAAAAATGTGAGAACATGGTCGTCCAATCAACAAAATCGATCCTTGATAGAATGAAAAATTGACATGCCGGCACTAGATGAGCTCTATGCGTTTCGTCCCAAGAATTTGTGGCAGCAGTTTTGGAGGGAGGGCTTCGCATTCTGGATGATCAGTGGATACCTATTTTTTGAATATGTAAGACCACAGTCCATTTATCCTGCTATCGACATTATCCCTTGGACAACAATTTTTCTTCTTCTTTCAGCTGCCGGAATTCTGATAGACCCCAAAAAGAGATGGGTCTCAGATACCGCCAACAAATGGATTACACTGTTTTTTGCGGCGATACTACTATCGAGCGCAACAGCAATTTATCCAGACATCTCTTGGAACAATATAGATTATTTTTATACCTGGTATGTTATTTACTTTCTTATAATCAACATAGTGACAACAAAAGAAAGGTTTTACATATTTCTTCTAATTTTTTTCCTAGCCAGCCTAAAACTATCCCTTCACGGTGCTCAGTCATGGACTTTAAGAGGGTTTTCATTTACTAAGTGGGGAATCACAGGGCCCAGGGGATTCTTTGGGAATTCAGGTGAGCTGAGCATACAGATGCTTGTGCTTTTCCCTCTAGCGTTTTATCTCTACTCTACCCTCAAAGATAGAGTAAGTCGCTGGGAAAAGGTCATTTTACTGCTTGGATTTATTACTCCGGTGATGACAATTCTCGGCGCGAGCTCTCGTGGCGCGCAACTAGCATTAGCCGTCCAGCTAGCGATCATGTTTAGAAAAAAGATCTTCAAGCCTAAAACAATGCTTTTCGCATTTATTTGCTTTTTCTCTCTATACCTTATCCTTCCCGACGAACAGGTAGAAAGATTCAGCGCGATCGGAGACGACCGAACTTCGGAGCAGAGGCTGCTTTACTGGAAGAACGGTTGGGAGATAATGAAGCAGCATCCTGTCCTCGGGATAGGTTTTTTTAATTTTATCCCTTACTACGAGAGTCATTATAGAGTAGACATGTTGTACGAGAACGCAGAGTTGCCTCACAACATTTTCATACAGGTAGGTACGGACTGTGGTTTTATTGGACTAGGAATCTTTCTCATGCTGCTATTGCGCTTTAGGAGAACTGGAACTTGCCCGCCCGATGATCTGCCAGTCTACAAAGCAATAGAATCAGGACTAAGGGTTGGAATTTTGGGTTTCGTAATAGCTGGCCAGTTTGTAACAGTAACTTATTATCCATTTTTGTGGATAGGATTGGCTTTATATGTTGCACTTCAAAACGCATTTTTGCTCAACGACAACACCAATTCAATAGCCGGCCAAATCTCGGGAAAATGATTATGATGGTTTCATTTGTTATTCCTGCCTATAATGAAAAAGACTACATAAAGAGCTCGGTAGGTAGTATTTACAGCTGCTGTAAAGGAGTGTTTCCCTTCGAAATTGTTGTGGTAAACAACGGAAGTACCGACAATACCTTAAAAATCCTCAAGGAGACTCAATACGATAGCTTACGCGTCGAAGATCTTAAGCAAAGAGTTACTATCTCGTCCGCCAGAAACATTGGGTGGAAAAAGACCAGCGGCGAGATAATAGCATTTATTGATGCAGACGTATTAATCACAAAGGAGTGGGCACAAAGGCTATCCAGTAGACTATCAGAAATACGCAACAATCCCATGCAGTTGACTGGCTGTAGATATAAGTTGTCCAAGAACCCTTCCTGGGTAGAACTGTGCTGGTTCGATTATTTCGAAGAGGAAACGACATATATCAATGGCGGAAATATAATCACAACAAAACGCGCGCTTTCTCTATTAAGAGGGTTTGACGAAAATCTTGAGACAGGAGAAGACGTTGATCTCTGCCGAAGAGCCAGAAAGAAGGGGTTAAGCGTCAACATTGATAACAAACTATTTACTCACCACGAAGGAAACCCTCAAAACTTAAAATCATTCTTTCTAAGAGAGCAGTGGCACGGAATAGGCGACGTGACTTCGCTATCCAGATTCATACGCTCAAAGGTTGCAGTCTTCTCTGTCGTTAATACTTTGATGTTAACGCTTTCGTTCAGCTATATTTTAATCAATATAAAAATCTTTGCAGCACTATTTACTGTGACCCTAACTGCCCACTTTATAGCTATATTCAAAAGATTCAAAAAGGTTAAACTAAAACACCTCCCTTCCATCCTTTTTTTGCATATCTTGTACTGCGGAGCCAGAACACTTTCTGTCTTTAAAGCAAAGATATAATTGGAATATCGACAAGAGAAGAATTTTGGCTCAAAGCTTCCAGTCTACATCAGAGCTCAGGCCGATACACTGGGCCAATCTTCCTCTTTGCAATCATAATATTGTCAAAATACACATAACCAGATACGTCATTAGTATGCTGCCAGTTTCCACCTATAGACATCCTTCTAAGCTCACCTAACTCAAATCCCGAGGCTTCAACAATAGGTTTTACCGACTGCCCTAGTTTGCTCTGAATGCCGGCATATAATTGATATCTTGCGTCTTTAGCTCCTTCTTCAGACTCCCTGACAAACACCTCTTCAAAATACATCCATTGATCTCTAACTATATGAAACTCTATATCTCCAGTTAAAGATCTAGCATAGTTCTCATCGTTTGGCATATTTAGTTCTAGAGTTCCTCCTCTCTGAACAGATATTTTTAGCTTTGAGTTTCTTACAGCGCCGCCACTTCTTTGCCACGCAGAATAAGCTAGCTTAAATGTTGTATTTGGTAATTCAGTTTCGCTCGGTATATACAAATAGAACCTTCTAGAAATTACTTCCCCATACCCCACATCCGCAGAAGAAACACTATCTAAATAATTTATTGCCTTGTTACAATCAGATTTCCTACTTACATCTCCACCAATTTCGCCATTGACACCACAAACTTTAGGCAAATGAACGACATCTCCAACAGCTACTTTGGACTCCTGTCCGTTTATAGCTGCGTCAATAGCACCAGTAACGTCTATACAAACTTCACCAGAAACAAAGTTCTTATCATAGTTTTCAACTGCCCACCGGCTAAATGCATTCGATTTGTTGAACACGTATTTTTCGTATGGTCCTTCTTTGGCGTTGAAACACGCTTGGCCGCCTGAAACGCTATGCACCTCTGCATCATCTCCACCGCAAGTATTGCAGAAATCATTTCTTCCAGAAAAATTCATCCTTAACGCTGCTCTATTAGACATAAACTTTTCGCCCTCAACGATATTATAAATGTCATCAGAGCCATACATCATCCCGCTCGTAGCGCCCTTGGCAACATCCCAGCTCCAAACGGGCTTTGGGTCTCCCGAAATATCTTTAGCACTAAACTCCGCCTTAAATAGCAAATCTTCTTGCGCTACCGAAAAAATAGGTAGTAAAAGAAATGCGATGATTATCTTCAGCTTGATCACCATAAATTTTAACCACACTCTAAATAATAGCTAAAAAACATATTCATGCTTATTGGAGGTTATTCCAAAAAGACCACATCGTATAAATCGTCGACCCCGTCACCTTAGCACATTGTGGGCTATAAATAAGCGCCAAGAATTAAAATTAAGAAGCTGTTCTCTAACGGGAAGCGTCTATAAGAACAATTAATTATATGGGTAGTGCAATCAAATAAACCAACTTTGAGCCCAGGCTGGCAACCAACCCCATCTACTGGAGAGAGCAATATTTACTTCAGTCAAGGCGTTCAAATCATCATAAAATTTCGGGAAAAGCTTTATTTGTGAGTCTAATCTTTCGTTGGCATACTTATACAAGTTGATATCCGCTTTATTATAGGCTCGTATAACATTCAAATCTTCTTGTGAAATGTTTTCATTACTACCGCGTAATTTTGAGATATTTTGTTTAAAGTAATAAGGCCTTTTTGACCAATGCATCAACTTTGATAGCAGCAACACAGATTCGTCAAACCTTTCCGTCACACCAACCCATGAAAAGTGTTTATCGATGTTCTCCTTAGCCTGATAAAATAAAACATCATCTTCTTTCATATAAGGTACTCTATCGACTGCACCCGTTAAAAATCGGCACTGGCCGCTGTTCATGCCAATAACTACGCCACTCTCTACAAAGTCTCTCAAAGTCATCCCACCTTGATGAACTTTTTTGTGATTCGGGTTGTGTGAATTTTTCTTGATGTAGTAATACTGTGATATTACTCTCTCAACCGGGTCTCTTAGAAAGGTTATATAAGAAAACGGGGAGTTCAATAACTCATGCAGGCCAAAAGGCATATGACCCTTTAAAAGCTTGATTTTAGATTTCTTCGAATTATTCATGTTTTTCAAAGCTAAAACGTCCCGAGATTCTAGCTTACTAGCGAACACGTTGTGTATACTCTTTGCTGGGTACCGTTTGTTCAGCATAGTGTGGAAAGTACTTCCACCTGTTTTTGGGATATGCAGAAATATAAGGTTATCCATATTAATAATACCTTCTATGTCAATATAGCAGTATTGTAAATCTCTTCGACGCCTTCGGTGCAGAAACTATGTAGATACAAAACTCCTTGAGAGTGCAAATTTATTGTATTAGACCACCAAAACTTTTTCTATTAAAGGCCTTTTTGATGAAAATTTTATGTGTTTGCGCGAAGTTTCCAACAACCATTCAAACGTGGTTAATTAACTATATAAAAGCCGTAGAGAACGACGTAGAAAACTTGGATATTTTGTCTTTAGAAAAAGGAGAAGCAGAATATAATGAACGGATCGACTCTCTTAACATACAAAGAGTTTATACTGCCGCCGACTCTTACGTATGCGGATACGTTAAGAGCATATATTTTTTGCTCGCCCTATCCTTTAAAAAAAGGTTGTGGTTTTTTTTAAAAAATTTGTGGGCATGCAGCTTAACTCCACGAATGTTCGTCAAAGGGCTTGTTTTGATAAAACATCTTAGAATAGAAGCACCAGATGTAATTCATTGCCACTCCGAAAAAGCGGCGGTTTTCTGCCTTCCTCTGCTACTCTCCTTCCGAGCGCCTATCGTCCTAACTTTCCACGGACTGCCGCCCTTTGGCATAAAGGATATTAAAAGTCAAGAGAGAGACCTTCTTCTCTCATACGTAAGTTTGGTTTTAGTTAATACTTCTTTCGCTGAAAAGCAAATACGATCACTTTCAGCAGTAAAATTTAAAACTAAAATCGTCCCTCAAGGAATTTGCATTAACGAATTCCCTTTTAAACCCAACAGAAAACCTAAGCCGAGCACAAGCCTAAACCTACTGACTATCGGAAGAGTCGATAAATTTAAAGGTCATGAGTTCGTTTTACGGGCCATCCCACGCTTATTGAGTAAGGGATATCAAATATCTTACCGAATAATTGGACTAGGGCTGTATAAAGACCATCTAGAAGATATAGTGTCTACGCTCAACCTGCAGGAAAACGTGTTCTTTTTGGGCCAGTTAACCGGCGATAATCTTTTAAATGAATTGTATTCCGCAGATCTATTCATACTCCCTAGCATTCACAAAAATGGGCAATGGGCGGAAACACAAGGTATCGTTATTCAGGAGGCTCAGGCCTGCGGAACATTAGTTTCCGCTTCAATATCCGGAGGAATTCCTGAGTGTATAGAACACAACAAAACTGGTTTCCTTTTTACTTCAGAAGACTGGGAGTCAATAGAAGCTACTATCGAAGCAGTTGCCAACGGCTCTGACAAACTACGAAAATTAAAGCAACGCGCCCGAAGGGACGTGGAAGAGAATTATACTATCGATAAAATGCGCGACAACTTACTTATAGCCTATAATCAAATCTCGAAAAATTGAGCAATTTCCGAAAACCTTCTTAACGATGAATGTCGATGGCCATATAACCGCTTACACCCCTAGTCGCAACTAAGCCAAAACCTATCTAGCTCTTTCAAAATACGCTCCCAAGAGTACATGCCTTCAACGAAAATTTTGGAGTTAGTTTGCAGTTTTTTTATGAGATTGTTATCGCTATATATTTTCGCTATAGCGGAAACCATGTCTTCTTCCGAGTCTGCAACCACCAAATCCTTAAAGGACTCCCCCCCTATTCCACTATTACCTAACGATGTTGTCACTACCGGCTTGGAGGCATACATCGCCTCAAGTAATTTGTTTTGCTGGCCGCTCCCAATTGTCATAGGGAAAACAAAAACATCAACACCATTTATGTGCGGCCAAATCGAACTGACACTCCCAGTCACTTCTACATCATTGTCTTCGGCAAGCTTTCGGATATTTTCTACCGGCCTCCTTCCTATTATTTTTAGTTTTAAATTGAATCCCCTTTCCCTTAAAATCAAAAAAATATGATACAAATCTAACGCCGCTCGAATATTCGAATCATATTGCATGTTCCCCAAAAAACCTAATGTAAACTTATCATTTACGATAGACTCATCTTTATAGTCTTCAAAATATAGGCCATTAGGTATCAGTTTTATGCTCGCCTTAGATCCAGCAATACTCTGCATTTGATCTCTATCCACCGGAGAGACATATGAAGCACCTTCGGCAACACGAAGACATTTTGATTCCCAACTCGCCAATGCCTTTGTGTCAATATTTTCAAGAATGGATTTCCCACTCCTGCGTTTATAATGCAGGTAACTCGAATCTATCCCGTCAATAAAGTACTTTTTTGAGTTTACAGAACGCTTTGTGATGTCGAAGTACTGTGTTGTTACACAGACGGTAGAATCAAACTCTATTCCCTCACATCGCTTACTAATAAAGTCCTTTATTCTTTCATTGTCGTAGCATCTAAACGAATAAGGCTTTCGGCCAGGAACGAGTGATGCAATTCTATTTTTCATCTTTGAAACGATGTTCGGGTTCACTTTTTCCCTAACATAGACTGAAACATCACTTACATGCTTCTTAAGCTCTTTTATATAAATTTCATCAAACGCCTTGTTGCAGATACATACAACATGTACATCGTTCGTCCTCCCAAGATGTTCAATAATCGGAAAGTATCTAATAGAGACGCCGTTTCTTCTCGCAGGGTAAGGAAACGTCGGAATAATAATTAGAATCTTTTTCCTATACATTTTTACTAGCTCTATTTTTAAACCAATGAATAATGAATGTTCTTGCAGACCAGAATATCTTCATTAGCTCTGGATTTTTATATATGTAACCACAAATACAAACACCTAAGATTAGACTCATTATAGACTTAACAATAAGAGCGTAAAAAATTCCACTTCCTAAATTTGATACAACGCTTTCGGCATATAGCAATACTAGCGAAATACTTAACAGAAAGACGTAACCTCTTATCTTTATACCTAAATCACAAACCCTTTTAGCTATAATAAAGGAGCAGAAGAATACAAATGTGTTGGTCAGGAATAGAGCCGTAGCCGCCCCCACAAATCCACTTATTGGTATCAATAAAAAGAAGAACAATGTCATCACAACTGCCGAAGCATATCTGATATATGTTATAATTATGGTTTTCTCCGTTACCATAAAACTAAAGAAGAAGAATAACGCCATTTCTCCCATCATTACTGAATAAAGAGCCATAGGGACAGCGTTTGCCGCCTCATGAAACTCTTTGGAAGACATTAGCTGTATTAAAGGTTCGCTGAAAGTGGCTATACAAAATCCTGCCAGGACCATAACGCAAGCTAACGCATCAAACACTACGGGGTAGACATCTCTTCCGTTGTTTTTTGTTCGATAAAGCTTAAATTTCTCTGTTTGCCACCACTGGGAGAAGGGGTTCCAGATTAATACACCGAGTATCGCACCGAACTTCGTGGCGAGCTCAAGTAGACCAACTTGGCCCAAGTCAGACAAAATGCGGAGGTAGTACCTACTTGAAGATCCTATATATAGTCCCGCGATACCTGCCAACCATAGAGGCCAACAAAACACGACAAATTTCTTACACAGATTGCGCTTAAACCCAAAACCATTGTATGCCACCATGTACACCAGCAACGCAATTCCAAATATACTGGAGGCTATTACTGTAGATATCACCACCCCCATGGCACCAAGTTCTAACACCACTACAAAGTAGATGTTTAATGATAGCTGAACAACTAGCTTTCCAATCGAGTTTGCTATGAAGAGGAATGGCCTCTCTTGCAACCTTATAAAGCAAATGCCGTATGATTCTATTGCGACCGTAAAAAGCAGGAGGCCATATAATTCAACATGGCTTTCGTATCTATCTGTCCCGAAAATAACACTGGATATATCGCTACCAAAAACCGCCACCACCAAAGCGGAAACTGTGCTAATAGCTAAAGTCAAGAAAAGCGCGGTTGTTATTATTCTTTTTTTCTCAACTTGATCATCTGTGTCATAGTAATATTTGGGCACAGCTTGAGTAAGCCTAGCGCCAAGCAGTAACTCGAACAAGCCCAACATCACTATTAATAAGCCAACCACGCCGTAGTCTTCTGGTGTCAAATAGGATGTATAAACCGGCAACATTATGAAGCCAGCCAACTGTCTTATAATTGACCCTGCCGAGTAGATAGCTATATGCTTAGCGGCTTGCTTTTTACCAGTTCTAGGCGGAGCCATGGCGGTTCACCTTTGGGACCGTTCGATGAAATATGTCGAGCAGTTTATGATGGGTCTGTGTCAGGGAGAAGCGGGTCTCGACGGTTTTGCGGGCTTCTTCCCCCATCCGCTTCCGGGCATCGTCGTTGTTTAAAAGGCCTGCCAAAGCTTCCGCCGCCGCCTCAACGTCGCCTTCCCTATAAATGACGCCGGTTTTGCCATCTTCGGTGGCACCGCATACGGAGGGGTTATCGGGAACAACCACCGGCAGCCCGCAGAGCATGTATTCGAGAATGGACAAAGAGTAGCCCACCTCTCCTCTTGAGGGATGGAGTGCCAGGGCCGCTTGAGGCAACAAGGCCGTTACGCCGGAGACTCTTCCGGGAAAGCTTACATCGTTCTCTAGCCCCATCTTCCGCGCAGTTTGCAGGAGCATGTCTCGGTCTGGACCATCGCCAAGATAAAGGTAGTGCCAACCCACAGCCGACTGCGACCGCTTCATGTGAGCCAACGCCTCAAGCGCGAACACCGCGCCCTTGTAGCGGTTCGCTCTGGCCGCTGTGACGATGATTTTCCTGTCACTGGGGATGCCGAAACGCTCATGGGTGTTTTGGAGCTCCGGCAGCTCCAGGGGGATACCGTTATCCGCCGCAAAGCATTTATGCTCGGGAACACAGCCAACCCGAACGAAGCGTTCCCGGATGTACTCTGTCGCACCAATGCATGCATCGGCGGTATAGGCGGGAATGCGGTTCATCAGCTTCTTGAGCAATCGCTTTATGCCTTGGGGGCGGGTTCTCAGGCCCGGCGTATGATCGTGAACCAGTATACGACGCACGCCGGCCAGCCGATAGAGGAGGTAAAACCAATGCCGGGGGGCCCTGTCGGAGAGGTACATCACCTTAACTCGATGCCGACGTAGAAAGCGGAGCTGCGTCCTCAGTAACCCCGGGCTGAAGCGGGAGAAGTCCACAACCATTGGGGAAATGGGCGCCTTTTCAATAACGTCAGGCAGCTTGCTGATACTGGGGTACGCCAGGATGCTGGTCATCTGCCCCTGGTAGTCCTCGGCCAGAGCTGCCCAATAGCTCTCCATCAACCACCAGGCGTAGCCCACGTCAGAGTCCCAGTTGGCGACCAGTAGCAGGCCAGGCTTGTCGAAAGGGTTTTTAGCCACGGGCCGCCACCAGTTTGCCATTAATCACCTCCTGTCGATTGAGGCTATCGAAGCCATAGCCGAAGCTCTCGACATCTTCCCTATACAGGTCACCGACTTTCTGGATCGTCTCCGGGCTGTATACCTCGCGGTAATCTCCCCGCTTGGAAGCGTTGGTATGAGCCAGGGTAGCCGAGGGGTTTACTCGCTGAGCGATGACCGCAAAGTCCTCAGCAATGTGCTCGAAGTAGCCAAGATAATCAATCAGCAACTGGCCCCGGCTGTCCTTTAGGAAGTAGCTCTGCGGGCGCAGGTGAAGGTGGCTGCTCAGCCGCTCTGGCGTCAACCACTCCAGCACAAACTGATCGAAGCTTTGAATGTGGGACCAATGGGTCTGGGCCCACGCCTTGTCCTTTTCGTCCCAACCGCCGTTTTTCAGGTACTGGTAGGCGGAATAGAGACGGTCCCACGGGTTGCGCACGAAGGTAAACTTGAAGAACCGCTCGAAGTCCTTCCGGCCGAAAATAACGCGGTAGTGCCACGCCGTGTAATGGTAGGGGAGTTCGCCAAACAGGCTGAGCGCCACCGAGGTACCTGCGGACTTGGTGATGTGGACAAAAATAGCCTCGCGCTCGGCGAAACCTCTCAGGGAGAAGTTGCCCTTCGGGTGCTCGTTGACGCGGGTTTTGAGGTGTTCAAACTGCCTTGGATGCCGCAGCTTGTAGAGCCAGTACCGACTTTCATTTGAGAGCGTGCGCCTGTATAGTTTTCGCAGCGTGGACATCACACTCGACTCCCTTCCAAAGGTGGGTATACTAACGAAAATTCAACGCCAACTCTACTCTCAATCAAGGATGCCACCCGCTCATGTTTATCTCTGACCCTTTGGTCTTTGTTGAGCTTCACAAGACCGCCGGTTCACACATCGGACGCTGCTTGAGAACCATTCTGGATGGTCGCCAGGAGGGCAAACACAATGCGGTTCCCCCCGAGCTGTACGATCGCTTTATCCTGGGGTCCATCCGCAATCCCTGGGACTGGTACGTCTCCCTCTGGGGCTTTGGCTGCGACGGTAATGGCAGCGCCTACCACCAGGCGACCCGTCGCTTTGGCTGGTCCTATTACTGGCGCCAGCTCAACAAGGAGATGGGCAAGACCTGGCTTACCCCCTCGGAGTACCTGACACAGATAGTATCAGATGCACGCAAGCCCGTTAACGCCTGGCGAGAGGCGTATAGCGACAGTAGCGACCCAGCCTGTTTCAGGGCCTGGCTCAAGCTCATCATGGACCCGGCCCGTCGCTACGACATAGGAGAGGGCTACGGGTTCAGTCCGCTATCTCATCACAGCGGGGTTTTGACCTACCGCTTTTTCAAATTATTTACGCGGCTTCGGGAGGAGCTCTACCGGTCACCTGCCCTAACGCGAGCCGACCACCTCGAATCGGCCTGGGAAGAAAATGCCATCACCAACGCCATTGTCCGAAACGAGGCCCTGGAAGACGAGCTGATTGAGGCGCTGGAGCTGGCGGATATCCCACTGACGGAGGAGCACAAACGGTTTATCCAACAGGGTAAAACCCAGAAAACCAATACCTCCACACGCAAAGCTGCCGACCATTATTACGACGACGAAACGATTGCCCTGGTCAATCAGCGCGAGTCATTTATCATTCAACACTTTGGGTATCAGCCGCCGAGTCCGGCCTAGCCACACCTACGGAGACACAGTTTATGAAGGGCACGCGGTTTCGCTCGGTTTTGAGAGAGAGTTTGGGTAGCATTTGGAGGGAGTGCCGAATTGCACTCACTCCCGTTCCGAAACCCGAGAAGTGGGTTTTTATTGTGGGCTGCTATAACTCGGGCACGACGCTACTGTCTGAGCTCATGTCTCGGCATCCGGACATATCCGGCATTCCCACCGAAGGGCACTTTATTACTGACCAGTTTGTAAAGGACTTCGACATTGGTTTGCCCAGAATGTGGGTCGATCGCGAGGATATGTTCCGCTTGACCGAGAACGATGATGGACCCGACGTACTTAGGTTGAAAAAAGAATGGGGGATGCGGCTGGACCTCTCCAAGAAGGTGCTGCTCGAAAAGTCACCCCCCAATGCCGCCCGCACGAGGTGGTTTCAAAAGCATTTTGAAAACGCCCACTTTATTGGCTTGGTGCGCAACGGTTACGCCGTGGCAGAAGGCATCAGCCGAAAGGGTGACCCCAAGCACATTAAGGATGGATGGCCGATTGACCGGTCAGCCCGGCAATGGGCTCGAAGCAACGAGGTGCTTCAGGACGACGCCAAGCACCTGAAGCACTTCACCTGGGTGAAGTATGAGGATCTGGCGGCTGATCCGAAAGCGACCTTGAACCGACTCGCCGAGTTTTTGGGGCTGCCGCCCTTCCCCGAAGCGGCTTATTCTGACTCCTTTAAAATTCACGAGCGTAACGATTCGGTGAGAGATCTGAACAAGGTCAGTATTGACCGGCTGAGTCCCGAACAGGTTCGCACCGTTAACCAAGTGGCGGGCGACTGCCTGCGCCACCATGGTTACGACATACTGGAACCCAAGGATTAAGGACGCGCCTTACCCGCGCCCCAAAATTCGCCTAAGCGCCATTTTCACCCGGTTCTCACGCACCGGAAGCGGTCCGGGCCAAGCCATGAAGGAGCGAACCAGGAAGCCGAAAGCCTTTAGTTTTTTCTGCTTCCAGTTCAGGTTAAAGAGGTGGAAGTATGTCCAACCGTCCGCTTTGCGACGAATAGCTCGCTCCGGAATACGACGGTTGATTTCAAGGCGGCATCTTTGGATCGTGTCAGTGTTTACCCCTCGCCGCTGAGTGCCATGAATGCGTACTGTGGATAACACCTCTTGCAGCATCGGGACGCGATATTTGCGGGTCAGCCGAATCCACAGCTCGCGGTCCTGGTTGCGCGTGAGCTCCACGTCGAAACCGCCCAGCTCCTTGAACACGGCGGTACGAATCAAGCAACCTGAACTTGCCCCCGGCAACTTGGGTTTGACACACGCGCTCTCGTAGGTCAGCTCCTCTTCCGGATAGGATGGTTCCCAATAGGGGTTCCCGTCTTTATCCATATGATCACAGGCGCTTCCCACCATGGCCACATCTGCGCTGGCTGCCTCCATAAAGGCAACCTGCTTAGCCAGCTTCTCGGGGTACCAGCGGTCGTCGTCATCCAGAAATGCCAAGTACTTGCCACGAGCGTGCGAGGCACCGTGGTTTTTGGCCGTCGGGCAATTGGTTCCTTCTGTTCTGAACAGGCGAATACGATCACCAAATCGTTCCCGTAGGTACTCTGAGGTTCCGTCTTCCGAGCCGTCGTCCACCACGATGACTTCAAAGTTGGTATACGACTGATTAAAGACCGACTCCAACGCTTCAGTCACCCAGTCTTTTCGGTTGTTGGTGGGAATCACCACTGAAACGACGGGAGTCTCCTCGTCGAGCTGTGCCGTCATGCTTTGGTTTCCTTGAAGAGTCTCTTATGAATGAGTGCGTTCAGTCCAAAAGGCGTTGGTATAACGCCAGCGTTGCCTGAGCATTCTGACGCGCCGTATAACGCTTTTCAAGCGCCACGCACAGCCTGTCAAGGCGAGGAACCACGGCCGCGGTCGCGTTAGCATAGCCCTCGGCGCTATGGTCATCGACCAACAGGTTCGGTTGGCTGGCCAGCATTTCCGTTAAGCCTCCCACATTGTGAGCCACCACTGCGGTCCCCAGAGCCAGTGACTCCAGTGCCACCATCGGGGTTCCCTCGTGGTCCGAGCACATAACCAACACGTCGAGCCCGACCAGGCAACTGGGAATATCGCTGCGATGACCGTGAAACGTTACCCGTTCACTGATGCCGAGGGCCTGAGCTTTTGCCTCCAGTTCGGCTCGCCGCTTGCCGTCGCCAATGACATGGAACCAGAAATCAGTTTCTTTGGCTTTGTTGAGGATTAAAGGAATCGCTTCCAGAAACAGGTCTACCCGCTTTACCGGCTCGAGCCGGCCGATAATACCGACATGAATGAAACCTGGCTCAAACGGTGAAGGTCCGGCCTGCTCGGCCAGCCGGGACTCATCAATGCCGTTGTGAATGACCGTGATATGGCGCCGCGGGTAGATACTTTCGAGCTGCTTTGCCAGGTCATCGGATACCGCGATTACGGTCGACTGCCAATGGCGACCGATCCACTGGTCAAGCTTTACCCTGAGCTTGCGAAGCCCTTTAGATTCGAACTCGGGCGCCCCATGGCTGGTTCGAACACTCCTTTTATACCCTGCGAGCCGCCCCGCCAGGGTTCCGAGGATGTTTTCCTTCTGGCGGTGAGTGTGAATGATGTCAGGACGAAAGGCACGAATGGTCTGATAAAGACGCCACACCAACTGAACGCCGTTGAACTGGTTCTCATTGAAAACGTCTACATCTATGCCCAATGCCCGGCACTCCTCGTGAAGGCGTCCGGCATTCATCAATATGACTTTCAGATGACAGCGCGAGTGGATCTGGCTCAGCAGCGTGTAGGCCTGCACTTCCGCGCCAGCCCAGAGATCCCCAGAAATGACGTGGAGCACTCTCAAATTCTTATCGGCGGGTGCCATTGGTTGCCTCGTTTACGTCCCTAGCAGCGTCAGTTAATATACCACATTGTGACTTGGCGCTTGCCGCCCATCAAGGAGACGCAATCATGCTGGAGTTCTGGTTCTGGCTGTTGGCTTTTGGAGCCGTTTTTAGCTACTTCATTTACCCGCTACTGCTCAGTCTGGCCAATGTATTTTTTGGCAAAAAACTCGACATTGATGGCGATGAGCCCAGCCATAAACTGACGGTCATTGTGACGGCTTATAACGAAGAGAGCCGTATCCGGGAGAAGATCCTCAATACGCTCGCCCTCAAGTACCCCGCCGACAAGCTAGAGCTGGTGGTCGCTTCAGACTGCTCTGAAGACGGCACGGACCGCATTGTGCAAGAATACGCCGACCAAGGCGTGAAGCTTGTACGGGCCACGGAGCGACTGGGCAAAGAGAACGCACAACGCGAGGCGATTGAATCTGCCAGTGGCGACATCCTGGTCTTCTCCGATGTCGCGACGGAAATCCCCGATGATGCGTTGATGAAGCTTGAGCGTTACTTTCAGGATGATGACGTTGGAGCGGTATCCAGTGAGGATCGTTTCGTCAGCCAGGATGGTAAGGTCGCCGGCGAAGGCGCCTATGTGAAGTACGAAATGTGGCTGCGCCGACTTGAATCCCGCCTTTACGGCCTGGTTGGCTTAAGCGGTTCGTTCTTTGCCGCACGCAAGAGCATTTGTAAAGATTGGGACATCCACTCTCCCAGTGACTTCAACACTGCGCTTAACACCGCAAAGGCCGGCAAGCGGGCGGTTACCGCTTCCGATGTGCTGGGTTACTACAAAGACCTGAAGGACGCCCAAAAGGAGTATCAGCGCAAGGTCCGCACAGTTTTGCGCGGCATGGTGGGCCTGTCGCGCCATACCGAAGTGCTGAATCCGTTTACCCTCGGTGGTTTCGCGTTCCAGACGTTTTCTCACAAGATTATGCGTTGGTTGGTGCCCTGGTTCTTACTTGGCACTTTTTTGACAAGTGCAGCGCTTTCAACCGAAGGTGCCATTTATGCCTTGGCCCTTTGGGTCCAACTGGGGTTCTATGGCATCGCGATCGCCGCCCACTTCTTGCCAAACCTGAGAAGCACCTCCCTGATCAAGATCATTTACTTCTTTGTTCAGGTGAACGTCGCGATTTTTGAGTCGTCCATCAAGTTTCTCTCCGGCCAAAGGATGACCAAGTGGACCCCGTCCGCTCGCTGATCCGGGGCGTTCTGCCTCCGACGGGCAACCGCATTGCGCTCTCAGTGGAGGGCGGGCCGGCCCTGGAACGGCGTGCAGCCCAGTCGCTGTTTCCCGGTAAAGTGCTGAGTTGGGTGGATTCCGGTACGTCAGCGCTGGCGTTGGCGCTGCTGGATATCAGGCACCGTCGGCAGGCGGTGCCTGCCCCCGAGGTAATCATTCCGGCCTATTGTTGTCCCGATCTGGTGTCGGCGGCTTTTTACGCCGGGTTTACGCCGGTCATTTGTGATCTGGCGCAGAACAGCTGTCACTACGATCAAAAAGCACTAAAAAATGCACTCTCCAACAACACACTAGCGATCATAGCCGTCAATTTTTTGGGGCTCCCCGAATCCATCGATTCCATTCGCCGGATTGTCAACCCGAAGCTCACGGCCATCATTGAAGACAACGCGCAATGGTTCCCCAACAGACCTGGCGCGCAACGTACCACTTCAGACTACCAGACGTTTTCTTTTGGACGCGGCAAACCCGTCAACCTCCTGGGGGGTGGACTGATGGTATCGAACACCTCCCCTCCGCTTGAGACCGCCCGGCGGGCCAGCTCTTTCACCAAACGCTGCCTTTACTATGGTAAATGTGCCGCTTACAACGCACTGCTTCGTCCCTCGCTCTATCAAGCGCTTGCCCGAAACCCCTTATTCAAACTGGGAGAAACCCGCTATCACGAACATTTAGCCATTCGGGCCTTGCCTGCGGGACAAAGCAAGCTCCTGACCGCCAACATTCAGACCTACTGGTCTCACGAGCGCGTGGCAGAGAAGCGTTATCGAACCCGCTTATCGACGATCAACGCCCTTTCGTCTTTGATTGACGCCAGCAATGAGCGCCTGCTTCGCTACCCTCTGTTGGTCGAGAGCCAGAAAACGCGGGATACGTTGATCCAGAAGCTGAATGAGGAAGGGCTGGGGTCGACCAAACTCTACGGCGACACCATTGATCGTGTAGACGGAGTGCTCACCGATCGCCTGCGAAAGGCGGGGGGGAAAACCAACGCGGCTTCCTTCGCCCAGCGTTTCTTGACGCTGCCGCTACATGAGGGAGTTAAACAACACCACATTGATCGGACTGTAGCGATCATTGAAAGTGTTGTCACGCCCACTGAGTAAGTCAGGCGTTATAGGCATTACGAACCAAGAGCTCGAGTGTGGTTTTGTAGGCGTCATGGCACCTTGAGCTTACCTCCACACGCTGGCTATCATTATTTTTTTCTTTGACAATTTTCCCGGAACCGATGTTATTGGAGCTGTCTCCAAAGCCACGTCGTCCGGTTTTTGAAAATGTCTCGTAGCGCTCACTGATTGGCGTATCCAACTCAAGGAAGCGGGATAACGCCAGGAGCGTGCGATCCGTGTCGACGATCAAGTCCTCAGATTTCAGGAAGAAGTACCTGCCTTTGAAAGTATCGGAAAGGCGAGCGAGTTCCTCCAGGCGCTCAACGTAGTAGCTTTCCGCATCCTGTTGATTGGCCCACTGGCTATCGGGCTTATCGGCGAAGATCTTAAGTATGCTCCTGACCGTGGGCCCAGGCTCCCGGATCATTACAACCAGTTTGTCTTCAGGGCCTACCAGGTTCGCGTTCAACGTGTGGTGGCTGTGCAAAAGTTTATCGAAAAGGTAGGTCGCCCCCGCCTTTGGGCAATGTGAACGATAATACTTCTTCTTTGTATGGTCCAGATCGCGTGGTTGCTGATAGCTTTCGTGAAGCTCGTAGTACCCTTCTATGCCAGGGTTGCTACCAAGAAGGTGGCCAAACAGGCTGGTGTTCGCTCGCATGTGGCTCAGCAGAAATATTCGGTCACGTTTCCTGAACCGGCCACTCCAGCGGCGGATTTTTCGCATAACTTTATGCAGCATACTGTGCCCATATTTCTAAGAGTTTAGTTCACGCTCAGCCTGTTGGATCAGCAATTTTTGAGCGCGTTCACAATCGGAGGAGCGGCAGCGAACTTGTAGGGTAATAATAGAGAAAGTGTTTTGTCTTCGCAGGGTTGCCGGAATCTGCAGTAACTTGGCTTCCACTCGGCTGGCTGTGAGGTGGCCACCGACACTGAACCACTGCAGTTGAGCCACCTGCTTGTTGCCCGCCTTTTCCGACAGGATTTGATAACTAACGGAATGACCGCCAATCGTCTGAACCTCGTCTGTGACTTTCAACCACACCTCGTGATTGAAGAGGCGCGGCAGGTAAGGAACCAACTTTTCGTCGAGATAGTTTCGGTGGTAAACATCTTTGCGGACAAAAACACTCTCCCTCAATCGCTCGATCTGTGTTTCACCCCCTTTGGGAGCAGCCACCGCCACCGGCATAACGGCTTGGGGAGTAGAAGGCGGCGCGCTTGAGTCTTGAGCGGCAACGGCTCCGAACGACCAGTTCAGGAAGAGCCCGAACAGGGGGCCAAGCGCCATGGCCCCGATAGCCGCAAAAGTGGGTGCCAAAGAGAGCGCTCCGGAGCTTTTCCCTGCCAGGGGCCTTGCGTTGTCGTAGCGGTGTACCGGTGCCAGGTAGATAGCAGGTAAACATATAGCCCCGAAAAGTACCCACCCGAAGAGCTCATGATCCGTCATCAAGCTACTTTCCATGCGCGTGTGATAACCGATGACGATCAAGACGAAAATGCGGATCCAGTTGGTAATCAGCCCCAGAGTTGCGGCAATCGCCATCGTTAAAAGCAGCTTCGGCTCCCGATAGCCATTCAGGTACCCGATCAGATAGGCCAAGGTCAAGGCAATGACGAAATAGCGCAACCCCGAACATCCATCGGCAATCAGGATATGGCCATAAGGAATATAAATGCTATTGCCCTGAATCAGCGCTGGCATTTCGAACAACCGAACGAGCTCCCCCACAACCAAGCTAGCGCCGTTAAGCAGCAAGCCATTGACACTGCCCCAGATAGGAATGGCAAAAATCGGGAATAAGAGCAGTATTCGATGATGGAAGACGGTTTTCCAGCCGTACAACAAGGCGTAAGTAAATATCAACGCTGGCAATAAAAGCAGCTGTTCAATAATTTGAATGTTGACGGCGTAGGCCAAGAACCAAAGCAGCGATGTGCCAAGAAGGGCGGTAGCGGCAAGGCTCGCTTCCAGAGCTGGCTTAAACCAGTGCTGCCGCTGCCACCGGCCAGTTTTCCACAGAAGGGCAAGAAAAAGGGCAATAACCGGGATGCCGTGGGCCAGCGCACCATCCCACTGAACCCAGCGCTGCCACAGGTCGGAAAAGGTTGTGCTGAAGAAGATAATCCACAGGCCAGCGATCAGCGTCGGAAAGTACCGCTGTGTTGTCATCATGCGTTTGTTGGGGGATGACTCGATATCCATTCGGGGACAGGCCACTAATGCGTTAATGAATCATTATTTTTGATGATACGTTATGCGCCCGCGGCTTACTAGCTCACGACGATGAAAACACCCCGCCAAAAAAAGGGCCGGCGAATGCCGGCCCTTTTTTCAAACACTGGAACTCAGCGTTTACTTGGCAGCTCTGCGACGTGCAGCGCCCAAGCCCAGCAGACCCAGACCCATCAGCAGAAGGGTACCCGGCTCTGGCAGCTTGCCTACGGTGACGTCGTCAATGCCCCAACCATCGTTGCTGGCACTGTTATCGAAGGTCAATGTACCACCGACGATAGACATGTCACTCTTAACCGTTACATAACCAACAGAACCGTTCGCTTGTGCGAATGGAATGGTCAACGCATCAGAGTAGGTGCCATCTGAGAAGTGCAGAGTCAGCTGAGCAGCAACGTCAGACGGGTCCGCTACATAGAAGCCGAACGCGTCGTAGTTGGTACCAACCACACCACCAGAGGTGAAGTCCCAAGTGACTTTCTTGGCATCGTTACTGTCCAACCAGAAGTCGCGTTCGCCGTCGGCGCCCAACACGTCACGAGAGAACTCGCCAGTGGCGTCACTTTCGATCTTCAGGTTATCGCCGTCGTCGGCAGCCAAGTCCGCATGGGTGAAAGTCTGACCGGCATCAACCAGCGTGAAGGTACCCACGTTGGTATTGAAAGTCGGGCTGGAATCTACCCAAGACAGTTGCTGGCCAGCTTGGCCACCACCTGCGTAGCTGGCAGCGCCAGTGCCCTGTACGCCGAGGTTGTTGAAGTCTTCAGTTACATAAGGCGTCTTCAGCAGAGACTGGAAGTTAGATTCGGCGCTCGCATCGTAGCTGATGCCGATGTTGATAGTGGCGGCGTTAACCGCGCCAGCGGCCAGCAGCATGCCACCCGCAAGCAATGATTTCGCAAAAGTTTTCATGATGTCCGTCCTTTGAGGAAACGATGATTCGTAAGTCTCGCGTTTAGGCCAAAGTTACGTATCTAGCCTTGGCCTACCATATGCAACAGACGGACCAACTGATGTTTCCCCTTAATATTCAATGAGTTATAGCTTTCCGGACTAGCTATGAATGGGTTTCATGTAAGCTTTTCCGACGAGATTTCAAAGGTATTCCGGAGGGACGTCAGGCTGAGTGAGCGGGGAAAGAAAAAGAGAAAGGAGCCGGCGGGTCATTCCGCCGGCCTATGGCATTACTTGGCGTTTCGAACGGTATTCAGGTTGTCCTGGATATCGGGCACGTTTGGGGCCAGCTCCACAGCACGCTCCAACTGACGCAGAGCGGCAGAGCGATCGCCGTTCAGGTGCAGCAGCCAACCGTAAGTATCCAGAATAGGGGCGGAATTGGGCTGCAGCTCAGCCGCTTTTTCAGCCAACGTCAGTGCTCGATCAAGATCCCGCTCTTTCAACATCCAGGCGAGGTTGTTCAGCGCGATGGCATCGTTGGGGTTGTTTGCCAGAAGCCGCTCGTAGGCGGTAATGGCCGCTGCCTCATCACCCTGGCGCTGGTACTCTTCCGCCATAAAGAGGAGGCGGCCACGATTCTCGGGCGCCGCACGCTCCCATTGCTGTAGAATTTCGGGGACGGCCTGGGGCGCCTGCTCCCGCGCCAAGGCGAGCAATAATCCCGCCATTTCACTATCGGGTTGTTCGTTCCAGGCGGCTCGCAGTTCACGGTAGGCAGCCGCAGCGCCCTCTTCCGCTTGAGTCACTCGGGCACTCATGACGGCGACTTCGGCATTTCCCGGGTGACGCTCTTGCAGGTCGTCCAGCAGGACGCGGGCCTGCTCCAGGCGGCCCTGAGCAAGGTCCAGCCGCACTAAATCAAGGTTCAGCGTCAGGCTTGTGGGGAAATCCTCAAGCGCCCCACCTAAAAGCTCTCGAGCCCGATCGAATTCACCGGCTCCCGCCAGTTGGCGAGCCCGATCGCGATATACCAGGGAGGTAACTTGTCGGGTGTAGTCGGTCTCTTCACCTCGATAGCCGCTCATCAACTCGCTGGCCTGCTCCAGGTTTCCGGCATCCCGGTAGAGCATGGCTCTTAGGGCCGTCGCATTGGGCCGCGCGGCAGGGGTGGCGCTCGCCACACTGGCCAGCCAGTCCTGAGGCGACCGGGACAGATTACCACTGGAAATGATTTCGACGCCTGCCCTCAAAGCCTGGTCATTCTGGGGCTCAAGCTCTACCACCCGCTCAACCGAAGCCAGGGCTTTCGCTGACTGGCCATTTTCGTGGTACATCTGAGCCAATACCCCATGGCCGCGGGCATAGTCAGGCTCGGTAGCCAGGAGAGTTTCCATCTGGCGGATGGCATTTTGTTGGTTGCCATCACGAAAGCGGTACTGCGCTTCGAACAGGGCGGTCTCGGGAGCTTTGGGTGCGGCCTCCTTCAATTTGGCGACCGCCTCTGCGACTTCATCAAGTTGGCCCCGTGCCAACAACTGATTCATATAAACGTTGGTGACAGCCCAATCCGCCGGCTGATAGTTGAAGGCTGTCCTGAGCTGGGCCATGCCCTGTTCGACTTCACCGCGCTGGAAATGGTAGCGGGCCAGTGCCAGGCGCAACCCGCCGCGATGGGGGTCCTGCGCCAGGGCCTTCTGAATGCTGAGGTACCCTTCCTGCTGCAGCTCGGGCGTGTTCAGTGCCAGCACCCCGTACAACGACAACAGAACCGCGTTGTCCGGCCGGGCCTTGAGCGAGCGCTGCAGGGTTTGGAGAGCCTGCTCCGCATTACCGGTTTCCGCCTGAGCCATGACCGTGGCACGGATAACGTCTGTGTTCGCTGTTTCTACGTCGACACTGCGACTCAGCAGCGGCTCGGCCGAGTCGAAATCGCCCTGGCTCAGGCTCACCATGCCGAGCATTAGCGCGGCGGACTGGCTGTCGGGATTCTCTTCCAACAGCTCTTTGAGTATGGTCTCGGCCTTGTCGTAATCACCGGCTTCCGCCGCCACCACCGCTTCCTGAAGCCGCTGCTGGGCGGCAACTGACTCGGGCGACTCCTCAGCCAACGCTTTCTGGTACACCAACGCTTCGGCGGTGCGGCCCTGAGCAGTCAGTGTCTCCGCCAAGAGCTGGAGCACTGCTGCACGATCCGGCAACATGATATCGGCATCGGGCATATAGATCAGGGCGTCCGTCAGGAGCCGCTCAGCCCGTGCGAGGTCATTGGTCTGGAGCGCGACGATAGCGCTCAGATGCAGAGGCTCCGGCTCCTCGGGATGCTGTTGACGCAAACGCGTCAGAATCTCTTGCGCCGCCTCGCTCTGGCCGCGAAAGATGTGATTTTCAACCAGCCTCAGCTTGATCTCCATATCCTCCGGGTACTCTTCCAACAACGCCTGGTAAGCCTGTTCACTGGCCTCTAGGTTACCCTGTATTCGTTGAATGTCCGCTTGGTAGAGGGCGAGCTCTCGGGATTCGTCGGCCGAGGATGGGGTAAAGTTCTGGAGGGTCTCTTGGGCCGAGAGGAACTTCCCTTGCATCAGGTAGGCTTCCGCCAGGGGTAGTGCAACCGCTCCCGGGTGTTCGTCAATGTATTCTTCAAGCAACTCGGAAGCTCGTCGACCGGCACCGAGAGCGTTGTACACTTCCGCCAGCGCGATGGGATAACGCACCTCGTTGGGCGCGCTGTTCATGGCGTTGGTGATTTCGATCATGGCCGCGCGGTACTGACCCTGATCACGGTAGGCTTCCGCTCGGTTGAGGTAGTCCTGCGCCTGTTGTGTGCTGTCTTCCCGGCTGCAACCGACCAATGCGGTGGTCACGATCAGGAGGGTGAGGATTAAACGGGGGAGCTGAGTCTGCATGGCGGTCCCTTCAGCTGATTGACCTTATTGGGAGGATCTGGCTGAAGTATACGCCGCCGGCGCGGTGGTTAAAACATGCCGGTTAATTTGACAGAGAGGCCGGAGAGCGGAAGCTGTGCACTCTCCGGCATGAAATGACGGTTTTTAGAGGGAACCAAGCAAACCAGTCACAGGGGAAAGGCTCACAAATTCACTGTAGAGGCCATTGTTATCATAAGCGGCAATCGAGAATTGATAGCTGCCTACCAGCTTTCCAAGCTCATATTCTTCGTCCCAACCGTCCTCAATAATCACCGTTTGAAAGTCTTCTTCTCCCAACTGGCGATAGCGCAACTCGTAACCATCGATTTCATCATCACCCAAGGGGTCACCGTTTTCCCGAAATCGAGGACGGTACCACTGCAGAAGTACGTCACCGTCGACTTCCGATACAACCTCTTCTATCAAGCCGGAATCCTCACCGGCATCAGGCTCGTCCGTGCCGGTGTCGGGTTCGGCATCGCCGCCATCAACGACGGCGTCATCGCCCGCATCGGGCTCAGATGTGTCAGGATTTGGGGTGTCTTCACCGCTGTCACCGGTCACGTTCTCCCCGGAGTCGGTGCCGGGGCTCTCATCGGGCGTTTCTGTACCGGGGCGGTCTGTGTCCGGAGTATCGTTACCGGCATTTGAGTCGGGGGTTTCAGCACCGGAGTCCTGTTCGGCCTCATCATCGCCGGCCCCCTCGCCCGAGGTGCCCCCATCCGTACTGTTTCCGCTCGACGGCTTCTCCGTATACGGGCTTTTATTGTCGAGACGCGAACTCTCTGAGCCACCGCCGCCGCCACAAGCGGCCAGCAAGAGGGTCAGCGCCACGACAGTAGAGACAGAAAGGCGACGCACCGCCACCAGCAATGAAGCATTCGCAATGAAACAAGACATGAGTTCGGTTCCCGGCCCCCAAGGCCATAGAAAAAGTGGTTTACCACTCCCTACCGTCGAAAATCCTTACGCACTTTTTACCACCGGGAATATTCAAAATCATTACTAAAGGGCTCTTTTTTTATATTCTTTGCGCTATAACGCACATTATGTGACGAGTACTTTTGTAATGTGGAGATGGCGCTAGATTAAAGAGTTATATGCCTTTTCCCCATGGTGACGGAAACGGCTTTGAAGGGTACAGGAAGAGATGAACTATGTGGATCAGGGGAGGGAAGAAAATTGAAAAATGTGCACCCAATCCCAACTTATAGGAGACGTTACTTGATTAAGTGCTCATTTTTTGGACATTTTGATCAAAAAGTGTAACTCAAGCCCAAGCCGCCCGAGGTCTCGTCGTACTCCCGGTTATTGTCGTCGGACTGACGATCATTACGGGCCATGAATACATTCAGACCGACACCATTCACGAATTGGTATTCGTAGCGGGCACGCAAGCGATCTTGCTGGAAATCGGAGCGTTCCGCCGCGCTTTCAAACTGCCGGTCCCGACGTTGCCAGGAGATATCCAGAGAGGACTGCTGGCTTACCTCATAACGAGCCGAGAGTCGAACACCGAGTTCGTCCTGATCTTCATTCTCAACGCGGTAATCATCACTTTGCCAGTAAAGAGAGGCGGTGAGGTTACAGCGCGCGCAAAGCGTCTGATTCATCCAGCGCAACTCGGCGCGAGTGCGCTCAAGCTGATCCAGCTCCCCGGAAGAGGAATCACCGGGCGTAAAGTCGCCCAAATCACCCTGATTGCCACTGCCGGAGGAGTTGTCGGTAATAAACTGGCTGGCATTGAAGCCCCAGCGATTGCCGCCTTCGCCGAACGTTACGTCTACCAGATAGCTGGGGCTGGATAGCCCGTCTCCAACCTTGGGGCTGCTTTCGTTATAGCCAACCTGGATCTGGTATTGAAGCTGACGCAAAGAAACCTGGTACGAAAGGTTGGCCGCACGGTATTCATAATCCGCCAAAGGAGCGGCGTCGAAAGAAACCTCTGTGTGCTGGCCCGTGAGAGACAGTGAATCCACCTCGGACACTTCTCTCTGCCAAACCAGACTCGCCCCCTGGCGCTCCGAGTTACGTTCGGGTCGAAACCGGTAATCGACTTCCGAAAATTGCCCTCTCACCATCAGGAGATCGGCCCCCGTTGGCCGCCAGCGGGCACTGGGCATGGCGGAGAGGATGGTTCTCTCATCGTTGTTTTTCAACAGGTCAACCTCGTCCGGCGCATTGAGCACAGTTCGTCGGCTGTGGGTGATCACCAGGTCCATGGGGTCGGTCGGCTGGCCCACTACAAGCTCACTATCGCCCCGGAGCAGGCTTCTGTCCTCCTGAGACCCTTCATTGAACCGGCGCTCACTGGCCTCATAGCCCGCCTCGAAGGAAATCCAGCGGTTGGCATAGTTGCCCCCCACACTTAATTCGGCCTCATCCTGGCGCTCCGAAAGGGGATCTTCCTCGGACTTATTGGCGTTATCGGTGTATTCCGTGCGAAGGCCCACGCTTGCACGCCACTCGCCTTCCGCGAGCACCGTGGAGGGCGCCAGCAAAGGCACCACCAGCAACAGGGCGGGCGCCGGCCAGCTCGAGACAAGACGCTTAGTGAGAAAGCCGTTCAATGTTCTCATGGCATTTTCCTTATCCGTGCGCAGCCTCTGCCGAGAGGTCAGTGGTTGAAAATCAGCCCAGCGAACTTGTCCCGCCCAACGGACTCAATGCCGGCGAGAATGTCGGACTGGGTACTTTTACCAAAAGGTACCACCAGAAGCGCGTGGTCGCAGTATTGCGACAGGATGCGCGCCTCCGTGGTGGACTCCACCGAGGGCGCGTCCAGCACGATAAAGCGATCGGGGTAGCGGGTCTTGATCTCGGAAATCAGGACTTCCATCCGCTTGGAGTTGAAAAACTCGGCGGCGGAATCACTGCCCGCGCCAGACGGAATTACCCGCAAACGCTCTACCCCGGAGGGATAGATGATGTGCTTCAACGGAACGGTGTAGTCATGCAAATACTGGGTCAGCCCCGCTTCCACCGGCGCGACGGTGAACTTCTCTGCCGAGGAGTTGTAGGGATTACAGTCCACGTAGAGGGCGGTCTTGTGGCGGTCGAGCGCGAAGGTGGCCGCCAGGTTGAAGGCCGTAAAGGTGCCACCCCCGCCTTCGGCCAGCGAAGAGACCATCGCCACCACATTGTCGGTTTTGCTTTTCTGGAGCAAGCGGATGCGCACTTCCCGGAAGGCGTTGAGCAGTTCCCGCTCACGCATGCCGGTAAAGATGACCTTCTTCTCGTACAGCTCTTCCTGCGTCCAGATGACCGGGGTGGCCATGCTCTTGATCTGTTCGCGCTTGCGGTGCTCGGAGACGGCACTCTTGATCAAGGGGTCTTGGGGGCGCTCTTCTTTCACGGTTTCGAGCCTCTCGATAAATGTTCGAAGGTTGAGCTCCGACTTCTTGTCTTTGGGTGGCCCAGACGATCGGCGTTCGTCATTCATTTCACCACCTCGATCAGTTTTTGACACCATACCAGACGATGGATAACGCCACGTAGGCGCCCATGGCCAGAACGCTGAGTCCGACAAGCACAATCATATCTTTGCGTAAAAGCCGGGTGGTCAACGGCGTGTGGTAATGAGGAATGACCCCCATAAGCTCTACCCCTTCGGGCAACTGCTGCTGTACCGCGTTAGCCGAGCGGAAGTGCGGGTCGAGAAAGACATAGAGGAACAGCAAGCCCAGCGGCGCCAGAAGCCCAAGAAAGGGGCCGGCGATCGCAAAATGCACATACCGCAGACCAGAGGGCTCCAGAGGGAAAGTCGCCGGATCCTGAATCCGATAATTCACGCCCTGCCCTTCAATATCCAGCGTCATCGACATGCGCGCGGACTCCTTCCGTTCGAGCATTTCATTATAGACCTTGCGGGTCACATCCAGGTCACGGGTCAGTTCCGACAGTTGTGCCTGGTTCGCCGCCACGCGTTCGGCCCGGGCATATTCCTGTTCCAGCAGCTTTTGCAGAGACTCCATGCGCCGCTTTTGCGCCGTCAGGTTGACCTCCGCTACCGACAGCTGCTTGCGCAACTCCTCGTATAAGGGGTTTTCCGTGGTTTGAGCGCTGCCATAGGACTCACCGGAAAACTCGATCTGAGCAATTTCTTCGTCGATATCCTGGATCTGCTGTCGCAATGAAACCACATCGGGGTATTCCTCCTGGTAGCTGAGCAACAGTTGGTCCAGCTGCCGGCGTAGTTCACGACGACGGTCGCGCAGGCGGTCCACTTCTCCTCTCGCGACCTGATACTGACTTTCCTGGCTCAACTGCTCCTTTGTGGAGGCAATTCTTGACTCGGACTCCTGGATCTCCAGCTTGAGCATTTCGATATCGTTTCTCAACTGGCTGATTCGGCCACTCACCTGAGCTTCAGTGCCATCGGTATTCTGGGCGCGAAAATTCTTGAGTTTTTCTTCCGCCAACTCAAGCTGCTTGCGGTAGGACTCTACCTGAGCGTCGATGAAGTTGAAGGCACCCACGCTTTCTTCCCGCTTGCGCCGGGCCGTGTCCTGAATAAAGACGTTCACTACGCTATTGAGAACGGTGAACGCCTTATCCGGGCTGTTTGCGCTATACAGAACCCGGAAATTGTTGGTTCCCTCGGTTCTCACCGTTACGCCGTTACGCAACTGACGAACGACCGCCGCTTTTCGGTCTTCCGGCGTCCGGGCGTCAATCAGCCCGGCCTCCTCGGCGGCTTTTTCCAGCACCCGGCGAGTGTAAAGGGATTCCTGCGCCTGTTTGGCCCGGTCAACGCCGGTAACAGAAGCCCTGCCTTTGAGCAACGGCTCAATAATGTTGGTCTCATCGGCGTAGAGCACCGCGTCGGTGGTGTACGTATTGGGCCACAAATACCCCACCACCAGCGGCACAAAGGCCACCACAATAAAGAGAAGCACGACCCACACCCGAAAGCGGATGGCCTCAAATTTAAGCGATTTGAGCAGGTCGATAATAAACGATTTATCCATAAAGGGTTCCGGCCTTAAAACGCCCGTTCAGGGACGGTCACGATATCCGAGGGCTGCAGGGAGTAGTTGGTCTGAACCTTCCCCTTTTCAATCAGATCTTCCAGGTGGATGGGATAGACTTTGACCTCGCCTTCCACCCGGCGGTAGAGCTTGGCCTTGTTGGGTGAGGCGAACTCGTTGGGGCCGCCCGCCATGAGCACCAAGTCCAGCACGGTCATCCCATCGCGGTAAGGCAGCGATTGTGGGTTCTGAACCGCTCCCGTAATGCGCACCCGACGCTGATAGTCAGAGCTGGCAGGGTTGGTGACGATCACCGTAACCTGGGGGTTGCGGACATAATCAGTCAAGGCGGTGGTCAAGGCTGCCCCCAGCTCCTCGGTGGTCCGTCCGGCCGCTTCTATATCGCCCACCAGGGGCAAAGAGATCATGCCATCAGGGCGCACTGGCACGTCGCTGGAGATTTCCGCGTTGCGCCAGACGTTGATCCGCAAAGAGTCGCCAACACCGATGTGATACTCGGCGAGCACCTCTTTCGTCGCGGGCGGCTGGGTAATCGGCCCGGTGGAGCAGGCGGACAATAAAACGACCAATAAAGCCCAGAAGCCGAAGCTTGCCCGAAAAACGTTCAATTTCATCACGCCTAATCTCCTTCAGTTATCGGTTCGCCGCCGGGCCGGGTGAGTGCAACCCTGCTACAGACAGGATCGGGCTCTAATGCACACCCTTACCCAACAGCACAATTTCGACGGTTTGAATCATGATCAGCATATCCATCAGGAAGCTATGATTCTTCGTGTAGTACAGATCGTACTGCAACTTGTTGCGAGCGTCTTCTACCGACGCGCCATAAGGGTATTTCAACTGCGCCCAGCCCATCAGGCCGGGCTTCACCTTGTGCCGGGTGTCGTAAAAGGGAATCTGCTCCGAGAGGTCCCTGACGAACTCCGGCCGCTCCGGGCGCGGACCGACAAAGCTCATATCCCCTTTGAGCACGTTGTACAGCTGGGGAAGCTCATCCAGGCGGGTGTTGCGGATAAACGCCCCTACCTTGGTCACCCGGTTGTCGTTCTTCTGGGCCCAGACGGCCTTGCCGCCTTTTTCCGCGTCCTGACGCATACTTCGAAACTTGTAGATGCGGAAGGTTCGGCCATTTAGACCGACTCTCTCCTGGAAGTAAAGGACCGGACGCCCGCTTTCGAGCATCACCGCCAGGGCCGTAAGAATCATGAACGGCCAAAGTATCAGGACAAACAGGGACGCCAGTCCAACATCAAACAACCGCTTGGCAATGGAGCGACGTTTGGAGTATTTGAAACCGTCGGAAAACAGCATCCAGCTTGGCTGCAGAATACTGATGTCGATTTTCCCCAGCTCGCGCTCACAAAAGGCCAGGCCCTCGCTGGTCGGCACCCCCACCAGCTTACAGTCAATCAGCTCGTTCAGGGGGAAAACTCCGCCATCGCGCTGACGACGCTCATCCGGGGAGACAACAATCTCGGAAATTTGTTGCGCTTTGACGAACCGGACCCAATCTCTCGGGGGTGGCAACAGCAACGCTTCATCCACCTCGACGGTCTCGCTGCCGCTGGGAATACAGCCCACCACCTGCACGCCAATGACGTCCCGCTCCGGTTCCAGGTTCTCAAGCAGTTTCTGCGCCCGGGCGCCCGCCCCAAATATCACCACCCGGCGCTTGAGTTCGGCGGTGTCGACCAATTTCAGAAAAACCGCCCGCGCCACCAGCACCAGCGCGGTGGCGAACAGAACCCCCCAGAAAATCACTCCCTGCGGCATCAGGCCACCGGCGCTGAGCATATTCAGGATGAACAGGGCCGCACTGCCCAGAAGGAAAAAGCTGACCAGGGTGCGCAACAACATGCTGGAGTACCCCTCCCGGACCAGTGCAATGTAAACGCCCATGGAAAGGGTGCAGCAGCTGAGCACCACCGCGAATATGGCACTGGGCCACCAGGAATCCGGGGCGCCCCAAAAAGGCGCGGCGGGCTCCGTTAATGACTGGTGCCAACGTTCACCGGCCCAGGCGGCGGCGACCAACAGACCCAGCTCAATGACTCCAAGGAATAAGTAGGGTAAGTGGATATAATGTTTGTTGAGCCGTATATATGACAAAACCCGGGTCCTTTTGAGGGTGTGATGTGTTCTCGAGGCCCCGCATTATAGCGGTTTTTCGGCATACTTCTCGACCACTGGGCCAGCCTTTTTGACCGTAGATGTGACAAGATTTTCGACATGCAAAAACTCCCTCGAGCCTCGTCGCGCCCTGTCATGAAAATGTGGTAACTTACGGGCTAAATAGCGCGCATCTCTTTGCGCCAATGTGCACTTCCAGGATTTACCGGACACCCCAAGGATAAACAGCGTTATGTTCGCCAGTGACCCCTCTCTCTGTGTGATCGGTTTGGGTTATGTCGGCCTGCCCCTCGCGGCAGAGTTCGGCAAGCAGATCCAGACCGTCGGTTTTGATATCAACCCCAAACGAATCAGTGAGCTTCGGGCCGGGCGGGACCATACCCGGGAAGTCAGCACCGAGGAGCTGAAAGCTTCCGAACGGTTGAGCTTTTCCTCCGATGAGAACGACATCCGCCATCTGGATGTGTACATCGTCACGGTCCCCACCCCCATCAACGACGGTAAACAACCCGATCTGACGCCGCTTGAGAAGGCCTCGGCGCTGCTTGGACGCGTCATCGGGAAGAACAGCATTGTGATTTTCGAATCCACGGTCTACCCCGGCTGCACCGAAGAGGTCTGCGTTCCCCTGATTGAGAAGGGCTCGGGCCTGACCTTCAACAAAGACTTCTTCGCCGGCTACAGCCCGGAGCGGATCAACCCGGGCGACAAGGAGCACCGGGTTCACAACATCGTGAAGGTGACTTCAGGCTCGACGCCGGAGGTCGCGGACTATGTGGATTCGCTGTACCGACGCATCGTGACCGTGGGCACCCACAAGGCCAGCAGCATCAAGGTGGCCGAGGCAGCCAAGGTGATTGAGAACACCCAGCGCGACATCAACATCGCTCTGGTGAACGAATTGTCCCTGATTTTCAGCCGCCTGGGCATCGACACCCTGGAAGTGTTGGAGGCGGCCGGCACCAAGTGGAACTTCCTGCCCTTCCGCCCGGGCCTTGTGGGCGGGCACTGCATCAGTGTGGACCCCTACTACCTGACCCACAAAGCGCAACAGGTCGGCTACAACCCGGAAGTGATCCTCTCCGGGCGGCGCATCAACGACGGCATGGGGCATTTTATCGCCGCCTCAGTGGTCAAGTTGATGACCAAACGCAAACTCCACCTGGTGGATGCCAATGTGCTGATCATGGGCCTGGCGTTCAAGGAAAACTGCCCGGACCTGCGCAACACTCGCGTCGTGGACATCATCGGGGAGTTTCAGGAGTACCACTCCAACGTGGATGTGTACGACCCCTGGGTGGACGCCGAGGAAGCCGAGGAGGAATACGGCCTGAAACTCATTTCCGAACCCAAGGCCGGCCACTACGACGCCATCGTACTCTGCGTCGGCCACCGGGAATTCAAGGAAATGGGCGTCGACGCCATTCGCGCCCTGGGTCGGGGCAATCACGTGCTCTACGACGTGAAGCACATTCTGCCGAAAGACAGAGTTGACGCCCGCCTCTGAGGGCGCGGCCTGAACACAATACGGGAAAGCTCATGAAAGTACTGGTCACCGGCACCGCCGGCTTTATTGGCAACCACCTGGCACTGCGCCTGCTCGAGCGCGGCGATGAAGTGGTGGGAATCGACAACCTCAACGATTACTACGACGTCCAGATCAAAAAGGACCGTCTGGCCCGCGCCACGGCGCACGCCGGCTTTACCGACATCCGGGCGAATCTGGAAGACAAAGCAGCCATCGACAAGGTGTTCAAGGAGCACAAGCCGGACCGGGTCGTGAACCTGGCTGCCCAGGCGGGTGTACGCTATTCGCTGATCAACCCGCAGGCTTACATCGACAGCAACATCACCGGCTTTATCAACATCCTCGAAGCCTGTCGTCACTTCGGGTGTGAGCACCTGGTGTACGCCTCGAGCAGCTCCGTGTATGGCGCCAATACCGCCATGCCGTTTTCGGTTCACAACAATGTGGACCACCCGGTGAGCCTGTACGCGGCGAGTAAAAAGTCCAACGAGCTGATGGCACACACCTACAGCCACCTGTTTGGCCTGCCCACCACCGGCCTGCGCTTCTTTACCGTTTACGGCCCCTGGGGCCGACCGGATATGGCGCTGTTCATTTTCACTCGGAAGATTCTCGCGGGCGAGCCCATCGACGTGTTCAACTACGGCCACCACCGCCGGGACTTCACCTACATTGATGACATCGTCGAGGGCGTCATCCGTACGCTGGATCATGTGGCGCCGGCGAATTCCGACTGGAACAGTGACGCGCCCGACCCGGCCACATCCAAGGCCCCGTACCGGATTTACAACATCGGCAGCAATAACCCGGTGGAGTTGTTGCGCTACATTGAAGTGCTGGAAGACTGCCTGGGCAAGAAGGCGGAGAAGAATCTGCTGCCGCTGCAGCTCGGGGATGTGCCGGATACCTATGCCGATGTGGACGCGCTGATTGAGGATGTGAATTACAAGCCCGCCACTCCCGTGGAAACCGGTATCGAGAATTTCGTGCGTTGGTATCGGGATTATTACAAGGTTTAGCCCTATGACCGTCACTCATGCAATGACCGTCGATGTCGAGGACTACTATCAGGTCGCGGCGTTCTTCGGTGTGGTTAAACCCGAGGACTGGGAGCAGTGGCCGTCCCGGGTGGAGGCCAATACCGATCGGTTGCTGAAGCTGTTCGACGAGGCGGGCATCAAGATCACCTTTTTCATTTTGGGCTGGGTGGCCGAGCGCCATCCGGAATTGGTGAAGCGGATTCAGGCCGAGGGCCACGAGATTGCCTCTCACGGCTATAGCCATCAGTTGATCTACAAGCAGACGCCCGAGGTATTTCGGGAGGAGACCCGCCGCTCCAAACAGATTCTGGAAGATATTACCGGTACTGCCGTGAACGGCTATCGCGCGGCCAGTTACTCCATTACCCGCCAGTCTCTCTGGGCCCTGGATATTCTGGCGGAGCTGGGTTTCACCTGGGATTCCAGTATTTTCCCCACCCGGCATGACAACTACGGTATTCCGGGCAGCCCCGAAGAGCCCTACCGGATTATTACCCGCAGCGGCGCCGAGCTGACCGAATTCCCCCTGACCACCGCCAAAGTGATGGGCCAGGCCGTGCCGGCCGCCGGCGGTGGTTACTTTCGCCAGTACCCTTATGCGCTGTCACGCTGGCTGTTTCAGAAAGCGAGCGACAGTGGCCGCAAGCCGCAGATTTTTTACCTGCACCCCTGGGAGATTGACCCGGAGCAACCCCGCATTCCCAATGCCAGTTGGTTCTCCCGCTTCCGGCATTACACCAACCTGCATCGCTGCCTGCCGCGCTTGGAGCGCATGATCAAGGACTTCCCTTTCGGCACCATGAGCGAGAGCCTGGGAACGGTTACGCTCAGCAAAACGTTGGATTTGCGGGAGCTTGGGGCAGAGAAAGCCTCTGATGCCGCCTGACGGATAGACGAAAGGGGTCAGACTCTGTAAAATCGCGCCCTCTTGACGAGACGCACCCGTAGCTCAGTTGGATAGAGTAGCGGTTTCCGAAGCCGTTGGTCGCAGGTTCAAATCCTGCCGGGTGCGCCACATTGATGAGGCCTGTGCTTTGCACGGGCTTTTTTATTGCACCCTCGGATAGACAAGTGTCTTCCCTGCCACTTGCCCTGCGGGCGCCAAATGGCGTCCCAATTGGCTCCCGGCCGATTGGTGTCCGGCCATCAGCTCCCCGCTGCCGACGCCGTAGAAAGCTCCTTGAACACAATCACAAAATGGCCCATCAAGCGTTGCAAGCGCCCGCAGCGCCTGCTAGCGTTTAGCTTTCGGAAGCCATTATCCCAAGGAGCGATATGAACCACCCCACCCATCCCTGTCCTCGTGCCAACTTGCCACTTCCTGGCTTTTCGGCATGCTGAAACCTCTCCTTTTTGTATTTATGGCGCTCATCAGCGCGGGAGTCTTTGCTATGAGCCTTTCCGATGTGGGAAAAGTCTGCCTGTTTTCAGAAATGTCCGGCGTGCTGACGGTCGATGGAAAGCCCGCGCCCCACGTCCGTTTGGTGCGCACCGCCAAGTGGCAAACTGAACAGAAAGACGAAACTGTCACGGATGCGCAAGGTCGCTTTTACTTCCCGGCGATGACTGAACGGACAGTCGCGAAATTCCTGCCGATGGAGTTTATGGCGCCACAACAAATACACGCCCACTACAAGGACGAAGAGATCAGGATCTGGGGTGGTGTCAAACGAGATCCGACGCTAAACGCCGAGTCTAAAGGGGATCCGCTGGTTGTAAGGTGTGATTTACACAGCGAGGAGAAATATATTGAGGTCAGCGGCGGCATCGTTTTTAGCCTCTGCGAATGGGATGTAGAGCCCGATGCGTCGAAGAGCCACATTTGGGAAAGTTAACTGCGTCAATATTCAAAACGCACATTTAGCGAAAAGGGAGTTTATCCATGTCGAACCATTCCATCAAACCGAACCAAGCCGTAGACCTTGCAGAGGCGATATACCTTCTGACCAGCACACCGTCGCAAAGCGACGCCGTCAAAGCGGTCAAGTTGAGGTACGGAAACACTTTTGAGATCCTGGGAAACAGCCCTATTGCCGCAAAAACCGGCGGCCCCGGATTCCTGAAATGCCGAACCGCGTTCGGCCTCTGTTTGATGGGCCGGAAACAATTTGAGGGGCACTCCTTTATTGTCTTCAGAGGAACCGATTTTCTGGCCGATTGGCTGACGAATCTCAACGCCACCTTGTCCCGCTCCAGCAACAATCAGCCGGTTCACACCGGGTTCAGTGAAACCTTCAAGTCCCTTCGGCCCCAGCTTATCGCGCTCATGCGACAGCTTTCCGGCACAAAAATCCACTGTATCGGACACAGCCTGGGGGGCGCGGTGGCCAGCTTGTGTGCCGAGTGGATCGAGTTGGCCTACAACACCAAACCGTGTCTCTACACCTTCGGCGCCCCCAGGGTGGGCCTGCATGGATTTGTGAGCGTGCATACCCGAACGCTGGGCTCGACGAACTTCTATCGTGTTCACCGACGTTCGGATATTGTGCCTCACGTGCCCATCTGGCCTTTTATTCACGCCCCGTTTCAGGGTCGTACGTACCGACTCCCGGCCATCGGAGCCTTGCCCTCCTCAAACGACCACAGCATCGGGCTCTACGCCGATAGCATCGGTGATAAAAGCTGGCAGACTCTCACGGAGCCCCAAAGTAATGCCGGATCAGATGCCGCCGTGGAGCGTTGGCTGCTGGACAAGACCTTCGTCGGTGTGACCGCCGACAGCCTGGAGTGGTTGGGCAAGGCAATGGTCTATGTTCTCGAGCGATGCATGGCCGGCGCGGCCCGCCTTCTGTCACTGGCCGGTTCGACCCAACTTACCATTTTGGACAGTATCGCCTTTATGCTGGAGAAAGGTATCAGCGTCAGCGAAACCGTCTCGCGGTGGGTGTTCTATCTGGTCCGGAAAATACTGTTGTTGCTTGGGCGCCCAGATATCGCGGAGGGAGCCGATATCACGCAGGCTTTTTTGAGACAGGTCTTACTGGAGCTGCAGCAAAAGGTGAATGGCATGGTCCGGAGGGTCATTGATCAGTCACTGGTCAATGGGCATTCTGTCTGATCGGATTCAGGTTGGACGTTATCTCCATTTTTTACCCTCCCGGGCACGCCATATTGAAAAGCCCACGTTTCGACGTGGGCTTTTTTGCGTTTTGGAGCCTATCGAGTCTCCATGGGTTCGCGGGTGCGCCTTTGGCTTACCCGCGCTACGTCTGGTCTGATCTTATGAACCAGCAACGTAGCGCGGTGCCGTCGTCAGCTTAGAGCTTGTCGAAGGCATCGGTGAGGATGCAGTCGTAGCGGCGGGCATCGTACTCTTTCAGCTTAGGCACTTCCTCCTCTCGGATCAGGCCCTTGGCCGCCGCATCTTTCAAACGATCCTCCAGGGTTTCTCCCGTGACTTCTCCTTTTGCCTGGGCCTTCACGAACGTACTCCAGGCCGGCTCCACAGAGAGCAACATCTGGTAGGTGGTCTCCACCCGGCCGATGGTGTCTTCCGGATTGTCGTTTTCATACACGAAGGGACGGAAGGCCTTGCGCACCGGGTTGTCTTCCATGATCAGGCCGCCCAGTTTGCGGATGGCGTGGTCGTCCGGCTTGGAGAGAATCCGCCCGAGCGGGAAGGCGATCCACTTCACGGCACAGGCCAGCCAGCCCATGGGGAAGTTTCGGTAGAAGTCGTACAACGCCTCTTGCGCGGTATAAAGCGCATAGCGTAGGGCGTAGTCGGCGTGCGCGTCTTCCTCGTCGGTGCGGGCGTGGGCCGAGTGGTACTTCAGAATGGAGCAGGCGATAAACAGTTGGCTGTGAACGTCGCCCAACCGGGCGGAGAGCAGCTCGCGTCGCTTCAGGTCGCCGCCGAGAATACCCAACGCCAGATCCGAGGTCACGGCCAGCGTCGAGCTCAGCAGGTTGATCCGCTGATACCAGCGGCGACTGAAGTCGTCCGCGTTCTCCGGCACACCGCTGAAGCGCGCCCGGGTAATGCCCATGACTTTGACGCGCGCCACATTGCTGAACAGATGCCCCAAATGGCGAATGAACAGCTTGTCGAAATCTTTCAGCCCTTTTTCCTGGTCCTCAGCCTGGATGGCCTGCAGCTCTTCGAACAGATAGGGGTGGCAGCGCATGGCGCCCTGGCCGAAGATCATCAGCGAGCGGGTCAGAATGTTGGCCCCCTCCACGGTAATGGCCACCGGAACGCTCTGGTAGGGCAGCGCCAGGAAATTGCGTGGGCCGTGCTGAATGGCTCGACCACCCACCACGTCCATACTGTGATTGACAACCCGACGCATCATTTCCGTGGCGTGATACTTGGCCATGGCAGTCATGACCGAGGGCGCGCCGGTCTCCAGGCCTTTGGTGACCATCTGCCGGAAGGCTTCCATGGTGTAGGCGCAGCAGGCGATGTCTGCCGTCGCTTCCTGAACGCCCTCAAACTTGCCGACTTCGGTATTGAACTGGCGGCGAATACGGGCGTAGGCCCCGACGGTGCGGTAGAGCATTTCGCCGCTGGCAGTGGCCAGGGCCGGCAGGGAGATACCCCGGCCCGCGCCCAGGCATTCGATCAACATGCGCCAGCCTCGCCCGGCCATGGGGGCGCCACCGATGATCCAGTCCACCGGAATGAAGACGTCTTTGCCTTTGACCGGACCGTTCATGAAAGGCGAGCCCGGATGGTGGCGCTTGCCGATTTCTATTCCGGGATGGCTGGCGGGCAGCAAGGCGCAGGTGATGCCGTAGTCGCTCTTGTTCTTGTCGCCCAGCAGACCCTCAGGGTCGTGCAGTTTGAAGGCCAAGCCGACCACCGTGGCCACCGGCGCGAGGGTGATCCAGCGCTTGCTGAAGTTCAGCCTCAGGCCGACCACTTCTTTGCCCTCAAACTCGCCCTTACAGACGATGCCGGTGTCGGGGATGGAGCCAGCGTCGGAACCGGCTTCCGGGCCGGTCAGGCCAAAGCAGGGAATCTCGCTGCCATCCGCCAGGCCGGGGAGCCAGCGCTGTTTCTGTTCGTCAGTGCCGTACTTCATCAGCAGCTCACCCGGACCGAGCGAGTTGGGCACCATGGCCGTCACCGCGGCGGTACCGGAGCGGCTGGCGATTTTGCTCATGATCCGGCTCTGGGCGTAGGGGCTGAAGTCCCGGCCGCCGAATTCCTTGGGAATGATCAGGCCCAGAAAACCCTTGTCTTTCAGGAACTGCCAGGCTTCGGGCGGCAGATCCTTCAGGTGATGATGAATCTCGTATTCGTTGAGCATGGCACAGAGCTCGGTGACCTCGTTATCGAGGAAGCTCTGCTCTTCATCGCTCAATTGCGGCAGGCCGATCTGGGCAAACTCGTGCCAGTCGGGGCGACCGCTGAACAGGTCTTTTTCCCACCACGTTGTGCCAGCTTCCAGCGCCTCGCGCTCGGTCACGCTCATGCTGGGCATGGCTTTACCGAGCACCTGATAAACCGGCTTTGACAGGACCGGTCGGCGCAGCGCCGGGACGTTGAGAATGAGGAGAACCGCGGCCAGGGGAATCACCAGCCAGAGTGACCAGAGCGCCGGCGAAAGGAAGCCCAACAGGAACCACGCCAGCGCCACGACGGCGGAGCCCAGCGGTAGCGGAATGCGCCGGTAAATCACCACGGAGATGACGACCAACAGCAGAATAATCGACAGCAAAAACATACAGGTTCTCCCTTTCGTGTCCGACGGGAGGGCTCAGTCTCCGGCCCTCGCAAATGCCTCTGAGCCCTTCGCGGGGAATTGGCCAGAGATTCCATAACAATAGCGTACTTTTCAGCGTGCTTGGGACAATTTTTACCCAATTGTCGGGGGCTAAACGCCCGAGTTCAATCCCTCAGCGACGGTGCGCCGATACGCGGCCAGACCGGGCACCAGCCCCATCAACAACGCCAGGGCCAGTATGCCCACCATAAGGTACGCCGTCTGTGTGCTGATTGGATTAATGGCGATAAACAGTCCGAATTCGGCGGCAAGCCAGGGCTGCGCCACGGCCAGCCCCAGCACGACCAGGGCGACGCCGGCCACCAGGCTGACCACCGTAATCAGGGCGACCTCCAGTTCAATCAGGCAAAAGAGCGTGCCGCCCCCGGCGCCTACCGCGCGTAAAATCGCCAACTCACGCCGGCGTTCCCCCATGGAGGCCAGCAGCATGGTCATCATCCCGGCCAGGGTGGCCAACAGCACCAGAAAGCTGATCAGGTACAACAGGTCCTCTGCCACCCCCAGGCTCTGCCAGAGCTGAGTCAGGACCACGCCGGGAATAATGGCGGTCATGGGGGAGTCGGCGTTGGTGTTGAGCTCCCGCTGCAAGGCAAAGACCATGGGCCGGGCCTTGAGGCCGAGCAACACCGCGTTGACATCACCGGGCACCACCTCTGCCTCAGCGTGTTTGGCATGATCATGATGCTCGTGTTCCGACTCGTGCGCCTGATGCCCTTGGTCGTGTTGTGGCGACGCTCCGTGGTCGTGGTCGTGGTCGTGGTCGTGGTCGTGGTCGTGGTCGCCAGCATGACCGGCGTGCGACTCAGTTTCATCGCTATGAAGCGCCTCAATTGCCAACAGTGTGGCGTGTACCCGCCGGTCCACGGGGGTACCGGTCGGTGCCAGAATACCCACGACGGTCATCGGGTGGCCTTCGTGGTGAGTAAAGCTGACGTCCCCGCTACCGTGGGCAATGACCAGTGAATCCCCGCGCGAGTAACCCAGCCGTTCCGCCACGGTCGCCCCCAATACGACTTCGTGGTCGCTCATAGCGGCAAACCGGCGACCTTGGGCCAGCGTCAATGGCTGGCCGTCCCCGTACCGATAGTGTTCAAAATACGACCAGTGGGTGCCAATGACCGGAAACCCCTGCACCGAGTCTCCCAGGGCAATCGGCACGGCCCACTCCACCATGGGGTGTTCCGCCAGTCGTTCATACTGACTGGCCGACAGGGTGCTGGAGGGTTGGCCCATCTGAAATAGGGAGTAAAGCAACAGATTCATCTGCCCGCCGCGGGGACCGACAATGAGATCCGTGCCCGAGAGGGTCTGCTGAAAGCTGCTCCGAGCCTGTTCCCTCAAATGATGAATGCCAATCAACAGGGCAACACCGATGCTCAGAGAGAGAATGGTCAATAGCGCGGTGGTTCGACGGCTCCAGAGGCTGCGACGGGCGAGTTTGAGCAACATTGTTATCGGCTCTCCGCAGAATCGAAGGGGCGGGACAGCTCGCGCAGGTCCCTGTGAATGTCAAAGTCGCTGGCCAGCGACCGATCGTGGCTGACGAACACCAGCGTGCTGCCCACCGCCTCGACCTGTTCGAGCAGTAGGGCCATGAAGGCCGCCCGGCTATCGCTGTCCAGCGCGGAGGTGGGCTCGTCGGCCAACACGATTTCCGGGCGCGAAATCAATGCGCGGGCCACCGCGACCCGCTGCTGCTGCCCCACGCTCAAGTGGCTCGCGGGCCGGTGATCATGGGCTTCCGGCAGGTCAAGCCGGCGCAGAAGCTCAAGGGAGCGCTCACGAACCCGGTCGGTATCCCGGGCGAAGTGCGCCGCCAGGCCGACGTTATCCAGCACGCTGAGGTAAGGAATCAGGTTGAACTGCTGGAACACTACGCCGATGTGGCGTGCCCGAAAGCGGTCACGGGCGCGGCCGGACAGCGCATTCATGGACTGGCCCAACAGCTCGACCCGCCCGTTCTGTGGCAGAATGATACCCGCCAGCAGGTTCAAAAGGCTGGTCTTGCCCGACCCGGAGGGGCCGTACAGAAACAGGCGTTCACCGCGGTTCAGCCCCCAATCGGGAATCGTGAACAGGGGCGATTGATCCTGCGCCCAGGAAAACCGGACATCTTTGAGTACAATCGCGGGAGTCGAAGGGTCCTGCAAGTGGTCTGTAGTCATAATCCTTAATTTCAGTCTTGGAGTCAGAACGTATGCGCTGGTACCAGCCGCTGCTTATCTTGGGAGTCCTATGGACCGCTTCGGTCGCGGCAGATTCCCCAAAAACCATCGAGTGGACCGACCTCATGCCCGAGGAGGACCTTCGACTGCTGGAGACCATGCCCACGCCCGACCACGGTGACACCGGGGGCGAGGGTGTCATAGAAGACCCCGCCAACAACAGCCTGCGCCCGGAAAACCGCCAACTGAGCAGCGATGTGGAAAATGCCATCGCCCAGGCCATGGCGCCGGAGGGCAAAGGCAAACGTACCTGGGAAGACGCGCTGGTTTCCACCCGAACGCGCCCGGAGTTCGACAATACCCAAATACGCCTGCCCGGCTTCGTCGTGCCCCTGGAGTTTGACGACGCCATGAACATCAGCGAGTTTTTCCTGGTGCCCTACTACGGCGCCTGCATTCATGTGCCACCGCCACCGCCCAACCAGATTATTTTCGTGCGCTACCCCGAGGGCCTTCAGCTCGATAACCTGTACACGCCTTTCTGGGTAACGGGCACCTTGCGTCTTGAGACGGTCGAGAATGACACGGCACTGTCCTCCTACTCCATGGCGGCCGACAAAATCGTCGAGTACCGGGAATAACGGCGGCTCAGGCCGCCACCCGGAGTGCCTCCAACTGGAGTTGTAGCGCCTCGGCATCCACCGGTTCGACGTCAATCAGTTCAATTCGGCTGTCCGGGGTTTCATCCAGTTCGGTCACGCTGATGACACCATCCTGGCCGTTAAAGCTGAATACCCCCTCGTCGGTAATCATCACTGCCTTGAGGCGGATCACCGACAGACCGTTTAACCAGCAAAACAGGTCGCGAAAGCTGAACGCCCAATCGGGCGTCATAACCCAGCCACAACTGTAGTGGCCCTGACCCCGGTTCTCCCGGCGCAGCAATGATTCGCCTTCCGGCAGGGACAGCACCTCTTCGACCGGCCCCTGCGGGGCGCGCAACCGCTCCTCCCGATGGGCGTGGGGATGTTGCAGGGGCCGCTCCCGGTGGGGTTCATCCAACCAGTGCGGCTCGATCGCTCCCTGGCTGACCGTTTCCACCCGCGCTTTGGGCGGATCGAACGCCCGGGCCGTGGCTTCCCAACGCTCCCAGTCCTCGGGGGCACACAGGTCGGCTTTGTTGGCGACAAGCACATCGGCCACGGCCAGTTGATCGAGAAAGTTGGCGTTGTCGGTATAGCGGGGGTCGGCGAGTTTGCGCGGGTCCACCAATGTCACGGCGGCCTTCAGCTCAAGCACCTGCTGGTAGAAGGGGCCGGTCAGCGTGCCCAGGATCTGGGCCGGGTGACCAAGCCCGGTGGGCTCGATCAGCAGGCGGTCGGGCCGCTCTTTGCCGAGCAATTGATTCAGCGCCACGGTCATCGGCAGCCCGGCCACACAGCAAATACAGCCGCCGGGCACCTCTTTTACCCGGGCGCCACCCTCGCGCAGCAGAGCGCCATCGATACCGATTTCCCCGAATTCGTTGACCAACACCGCCCAGGTTTCACCGGCGGGCTTGTGCGCCAACAGATGCCGAATCGCTGTGGTCTTGCCGACCCCGAGAAAACCGGTGATCAGATTGGTTGGAACGGCCTGTGCCATAAGTGTGCTCCCTGTAACAATTCCGTTACGTTATAACATGTATGGAATTCTTGGCAATCCTTGGCGCCGCAGTCCGCCGTTACTGATACACGATGGCCTCGTAGTCCGGCGCCAGGCGGGCCAGAAGCCGGTTCTGGGTCACGGTGGGCACACCCTCGGCTTCCATGGCCTCGATCAGCAACTGGACGATGGTGTTGAACTCGGTATCGGTGTACTGGTGCCCGGCGTGAACCACCTGCATGGAGTCGCCTGTGTAGTCGCAGGGTCCATTCGCGACGCTGCAGATGTAGGTTTCCAGCCCGGCTTTGAAGCGGCTGATATCCACGTTATGGAAACGATCCACTACCCGTTCGTCGTCGGCGATTCGCACGATCAGCTCATAGACAATGGCGTCTACGCCCTTGGCGCCCCCGAGCGCCTGGTAAAGATTTTTCTGGGGCCCCAAGTGACCGCAGGCGCTCAGCACAAACAGCCCACCAACGAACACCACTTTCGCGGGGATTCTTATAAGGGCTTTTATACCTCGGCTCATCAGAAACTCCCCTCAAGTGACAGATACCACCCGGTCTGGTCCGGGAAGGTGGCCACTTCCCCCAGATCCACCCAGGCCGCCACCAGGGAAACCTGCTTGTTCGGGAACCAGCCCACAAACGCCGTGCGCCAGTCGTCTTCGAGAATAAAGGACAGGTTGTCGGGCTTTTGCCGGTACTCGGCCCCAACCAGCCAGTGACGATTGAGGAACACACCGGCGGAGACTTCCGCCATCCACTCGGCTTCATTGTTCAGGTCCCCGCCGAACCCGACCAGCCCTAACTGGTTGGCTTTGGTGGACCGGGCCGTGGCGTTCAGCAGCAGGTTGCGCCCGGCCAGGCCCGCCAGGACCAGTTTGGTGGCGCTGAGGTAAACGTCGGTGCCGCTGTCGTCGCGGGCACCGGCGGCGGCGGGCACAAAAAAGTCTTCGTTCTGCTTGTGTTGCACACCCAGGCTGACCTGGGGCCAGGGGGTGTAGATCAAGTCGCCCACCAGCCGGACCTTGGCCCCGAAAATGCGCTGCTCAATACTGGAGGGCGCCACCCCGAGTCGCTCGCTCAAGGGTTGATGGGATAAGCGCTGGCGGGCGAGGGAGACTTCCAGTCGGTTATGCCAGCTCCAGCTCCCGCCGATGACCGACAGGGCATAATCGTCGGTTTGTACGAGGCTGCCAAACAGGGTGCCGCCCTGTTCTTCGCGAGTGCCGTAGCCCGATAGCACAGCCATGGGCACGATGCCTCCGCCCGAAGCACCCTCGAGGCTGGCTGCCGCGCCCGTGGCCAACAGCCGACTGCCTTCGCTTTGGGCGAGGACCGACCCACTGAGAACGCACAACAACACCCCCAGGAGGGAGGGCGTCCACCGGAATACCGTCATGCCTTCTTCTCCAACCGCTCGGCATTACCCGCCAGCCACGCCAGAAACTCCGGCAGCGGCAACGGTTTACTGTAATAAAACCCCTGAACCCGATCACAGCCCCACTCGAGCAGCTTCTTTTCGATGGCGGCGCTCTCAACGCCTTCCGCCGTCACCTGCAGCCCCAGAGTGTGACCGAGCTCGATGGTGGAGCGGACAATCAACTGATCGTCCTCGTTCTGATCGAGCTTCAGGATAAACGATTTGTCGATTTTGAGTTCTTCCACCGGCAGTTTCTTCAATTGCGACAGGGAGGAGTAGCCCGTGCCGAAATCATCAATGGACAGGCTGACCCCCAGCGCACGAAGCCGCTCGAGATTGTTCAGGCTTTTTTCCGCTTCGCGCATGATGGCGCTTTCGGTAATTTCCAGACAAAGCCGCTTGGCGGGGAGTTCTTTTTCAGTGAGCAGACTTTGAACATAGCCCGGCAGATCATCATCGAGCAGATCCAGCGCCGACAGGTTTACCGAAAGGTGGCCCTGTGCGCTCCACTGCGCCGCCTGTGTCACCGCCTCGCGCAGCACCCAGCGCGTCAGCAGCCCGATCTGGCCGGTGCTTTCAGCCACCGACACAAACTCTTCCGGGTTGATCATTCCCATGCTCGGGTGCTTCCAGCGCACCAGTGCTTCGGCCCCCACTTTGCCACTGCCGTCGAGCCAAAGTTTGGGCTGATAGAACACACTCAATTGTGATTCGGCCAGGGCCTGTTTGAATTCGCCAAACAAGGCCAGCCGTCTCAGATGGCGCTCGTCCCATCCTTCCTGGTAGAGCGTAACCCGGCGCCGGTCCTGGCGCCCCTGGTTCAACGCCAGGTTGGCCCGCCGCAGCAGAGATTCGGGCTGGTCGCCATCCTCGGGGTAGAGCACCACGCCCAGATTGAGGTCCATACTCAACTGCAAGTCATCCAATTGAATATCCTGGCGAAACTGGGCCACCAGCGCCTCGGCCCGGGCCAGCGCCTCTTCCCGGTCCACCTGCCAGAGGAGGATGGCGAACTCATCACTGCCCAGGCGCGCGACCCGGTCGTCCGGTGACACTCCGGCTTCCAGGCGCCGCCCTACTTCCGCCAGCACCCGGTCGCCCATCTCGGGGCTCAGGGCGTCGTTCACCCGACTGAAGTTGTCCAGGTCGAGCACCACCAGGGCGAAGGAGCCCTCCGACCAGAGCGCGCGCTCGATGGCGCTCTCGATCTCCGGGAACAGCTGAGTGCGATTGATCAGCCCGGTCATCTGGTCGTGCTGGGCCTGATAAAGAATCTTTTGTTCCCGTTCGGCAATCGCGGTCTGCATTTTGGTAAAGCCCTCGGCCAGCTCCCCGAGCTCGTCCCGGGAGTGCACCGCCACTGGGGTATCGTAGTAGCCGCTGGCGATACGCCGGGCGACATTGGCCAGGGCGCTGACCGGACGCGTGACCCCCCGCGCCAACAAGACCGCCAACAGGGCCGCCAGTACCGAAAAGCCGAGCGCCACCCAAAGGAGCTGGCCGTTGAGGCGGCTAAAGGGCGCGAGCACCTGCTCCATGGGCACCTGGAGCACGGCCGCCAGCGGTGTTGGCTGCTGGGAGACCGGCAGCAGCAGGGTCATATTCTGCTCGGTCACCACTACCGTTTCGGGCTCCGGTACCGAGGCCGACAGCCGGCTCAGCAACGCCTCCCGCTGACTCGGCGCCAAGGTACCGCTCAGATACTGAGGCCCCTGCTCCTGCTGAAGGCTGATAAACGACACCTCCAGACCGGTCAGACGCTTTAGATTTTCGGTCAGGCGGTTGTCGATTTCAAAGCCCAGCCCCGCGACACCCACGGGCAAGGGTGCGCGCACGGCGGACATGACAAATTGATAGGGTCGGCCGTTGATCATCAACGAGCGGTGCTGGGTACGGCTTTCCCCCACACCAATATGGGTAGCCAGGTAGCTCCAGCTCTGCTCGGACAGGGGTTGGGTGCTGGCCACCAATTGCCCGGACTGATCGGCCACCAGGGCGATATCGGCATTGATCCGGGCAGCGTGGTTGTTCAGGGCCGAGCGCAAGGTGGGCGCGTCGGCCAGGGCCACCGCCTCCTTGAAGCCAAAGTCGTCGGTCAATACCTGGGCCGACAGGGACAACTGTTCCGCTCGAGCTTCGATCAGTTCAGCGAACACCTGACCGCCCCGTTCGAGCTCCCGGCGCGCGTTGTCGGTGATGGTTTCGCGCACCACCAGGCGGGTGGCGGAATAGGACGCAAGTTCCACCAACAACACCAGCCCCAGGAGCAACAGCAGCACTTTAAAAAGGTAACTGGTACGAATCATCTCAGCGTCCTGCCCCCATTACCGATCGAACAACCGTTCGAGCTCGGATTCCGGTTCCTCTTGGCCCGGAGCCGGCAACAAGCCCTCCAGTACCACCTGTTGCTGGAAGCCGCCCGACGACACTGTGACCCTCTGTTCGAGCGGTTCGGGCAAACGGGGGTGCTGCACCTGCAACTGGTAGTCCCCGGCCGGAATGCCGGTCAGAGTGACTTGACCCTCGGCGCCCGAGACGCCGAACCACTGAGCGTTCAAGACATAGATGAAACCGAGCATGCCGTCGTGGATGTTACAACCGAGAGCAACTTTCCCTGCCTGGTCGAACCGCACGGGTTCGGCCGTGGTGCCGTGATACAGGCGAAGCTCGAAGCGTTTGGCGGGTGAGAACGAATAGACATGATGACGGATGTCATCACTGTTGGGAAAGCGAACCAGGGTGCCGGTGCGCACGGCCAGAACCCGCGGATCAAACTGGCGATCCCGCTGGTCCATGATCGCCTCGGTCGCCGCCGGGGGTGCCCCAGCGCCACCTTCTCCCTGCAGCGATACCACGGCGTCCGACAGGGGCTGACCGGACGCCGTCAGCACGTCCACCTGCACAGCGCCGGCATGACTCGGGCTGGCAAACAGGCCGAGGCCTAACAGAATAAACAGCGCTCGCAGGGTCATGGCATCCTCGTTGATCATTGCAGGCGTGGCGCCTGATCCTCCATTCTAGCCGATTTGACACCGATTGCGACCCGCCGCCTTGGCGGCGTAGAGGGCCTGGTCCGCCCGGCCGAACGCACTACCGGGCGAGTCGCCTTCCCGGAACTGGGTAATTCCGAAGGAAATGGTGATGGTGAGCGGTTCCTTCTTGTAGTGGAAGGCCGCTTCCGCCAGCGCCGCCCGGACATCGTCCAGCACCGACAGCGCCTCTTCGTCCCGCGTTTCGGGCAGCAGAATCACAAACTCCTCGCCCCCGTAGCGGCCGAAAAAGTCCACCTCTCGCAAACGTCGGCCGATGGCCCTGGCAATCACTTTCAGCACCCGGTCGCCGGCCTGGTGGCCGAATTGGTCGTTAATACGTTTGAAGTGGTCCACGTCGCACACGGCCAGGGTCAGCGGGTGGCCGTATCGCTGCCAACGCTGAACCTCGTGCGCCAAACGCTCCTCATAGGCTTCACGGTTGGGCAACTGGGTCAGGGGGTCATGGGTGGCCTTGTGCTGATGCCGGCGCAACGTTACCCGGTTCTCTTCCGCTTCGCGTTCCATTTCCTTGACGCGGCTGGACAGCTGTTCGAGCTGGTTCGTAAGTGGCGCCGACTCGTTTTCTTTTTGCTGAAACTGATGGAGGCTTTCGCGAATATGCCCGAGCTGACTCGCCACCAGGGTTTTCAGCTGCGCCAGATCCCCAGCGGACTCGACACTGCCGGCCAGCGATTCACAGCGCTCGGCCATGGCTTCACACAGGTTCTGTCCCGCGTCCCGACGTACCGCCTCATGAGAAGCAGCGCCGCCGATAATCTGGGCGATTTCCTGCAGTTCGTGATTGACGGAATTCAGGTAGCCGGCAAACACCTGATTGGCCGCCAACCAGGAGTGCATGATCAGATCCCGCACTTCTTCGAGGAAACCCGGCAAGTCATTCAGGCTGACGCCCTGTTTGAGGCGAACCATCAGGCCCTCCAGCGTTTCCGCACCGGAGTACTCGGTGTTGACTGCGTTCATCAGGCCTTCCAGGACCATATGCAGCTCGGCCTGCAGACCTTCGGGCACGGCGCCCTCAGCACCGCGCTCACCCCGCAGGCGACCCAGAAGCCCCGGCTTGGCGTCGCGGGTCTGCTCGATCACCTGTTGCTGGAGAGTCGCCAGTTGCTGGAGAAGTGCGGGGAACAGCGCGAACTTCTGGCTGCGCATGGGCAGGCGGTTGAGGTAATGATTGATCTCGCGCTTGAGCTCCCTCGGCGGTCCCAGGGTCTGAAGCTGTTTCACCAGGGCCGAAAGCGCCGTCAGGATCTCGCCGTCGGCCTGCTCGCGCCGCTGCTCAAAACTGCGCACACACTGGTCCAGTTGCTCGGTGATTTCCGGTAAACGATCCAGCCCCTGGTCTCCGCGAAGCGCTCGGCGAAGCTCGTCGAGCACCTCGTCCAGCTCCCGATCCTGGCCGTCCGCCACAATGCTGAGTTCCACCAGCGCCCGGCGAAGCCGTTGGTAACGGTCCTCCGATTCACGCTCCAGGGTTTCGTGCGCATCCAGGGCACTCAGGTATTTTTCACGCCACACATCGCTGTCATCCGCGGCTCGAAGAGTCATAGAAGGGTTTCCGTCAATCAGAAAGCGGCCCAGACAGTATAGCTGGTCTCGCCCTTTTCTGTCGGCGGAAACGACAACGCCCGCTTGAAAGCGGGCGTTGGGGGATGCCTGAAGGGCAACGGTCGTGCGGGGGTATCAGAGCTCGCCGGCGCGAATCTGTTCCACCAGGTAATCCACGACCCGCAGCATCTCGCTGTGGCTGCCGGTCATCCGGGAGCTGACCCGGTATTTACCGTCCACGACCATCTCCGGGGTGCCGGTGATCTTGTAGCCGCGCACGCGGGCGTCCGCCTGCTTCACCTGACTGGTCACCCCAAAGGAGTTGAAAGTCTTGAGGACGGTTTCCTTGTCGGCACCGTAGGTGGCGAGGAAGTCGGCCCACTGTTCGGCGTTATTGAAACGCTTGCCTTCCTGGTGCACGGCAGTGAACACCGCCATATGCACTTCATCGAGCAGGTCAAGGGCCTGGGCGGTGTAAAAGCCGCGAGCATAAGCCTCCATGGTGGCATTCCACATGGCCGGCGTCTGGACAACCACGACGTCGTCTTTCTGCTCTTTTTTCCAGGCGCGGATCAGGGGTTCAAAGTTGTAACAGTGGCCACAGGTATAGGCAAACACCTCCACCACTTCAATCTTGTCTTCGGAGGTACTGGTGGGAACCGGGTCCGCCAGGGCGACGAAGTGCTCGCCTTCCTGGTAATTGGTGCCGCCTTCCGGGGCCTGAGCCACCGCAGACAGCGACAGGATCATCGCCAGAACACCTAACACAATGCGCATAATTCGCTCCATTTATTGGTCGTTATCAGAGGCCTGATCATACTCGCTATTGGCGTAGCGTACTGTGATCAGGCCCTAAATCATCCGCCGCCGTGGCGGCCCGCTCGGACCTTATGGCCGCTCGCGAGCCAATTAGTTCCCGGCGTTGAGACCGCCAATATAATTGGCCACCGCCTTGATTTCGGCATCGCTCAGATTTTTGGCGGTCATCCGCATCATCATCTGATCCCCGTCATTCGTCCGCTCGCCAGCGCGGAAGGCGCGCAGCTGCGTTTCGATGTATTTCGGGTACTGACCACCCAGGCGCGGGAAAGCGGCCGGCTCGTTCCCCAGGCCCGTCGGCAAGTGACAACCGACGCAGGCCGGTACACCGGTTTCCGGATTGCCAGCGCGGTAGATGCGCTCACCCAGCTCCAGCGCATTCACCTGCTCGCCGGTATAGATCTGTACGGTCATTTCCTCGGCACCGCTCAACTGCATGCTCTGGCTGGCGTAAAACGCGGCGATGTCCTGCAGGTCCTGGTCGCTCTTGCCGATGAGCTGGCCCGTCATTTGCGGCACGGCGCGGCCGGTGGTGGCCTTGGCCTCGCCCTGAGCCTTGTCCCAGGCCTGAATGTCCTTCAGTTGCTTATAAAGGTAGGGTTCGCCCAGATCCGCCAGCTTGGGGAAGTCGGGCGCCGGGCTGTTGCCGTCCTGGCCGTGACAGGCGGCACAGACGGCGACTTTTTCGGCACCGGCTTCGGGATCGCCATCGGCGTTCACGCCCGGCATTACAATCAGAGCACCCAGTGCGAGGAGCAAATGCTTCACTGAATATTTCATTGGCTAACCTGTCAATTCGTTTATTGTCGCGCCCGCTCCGCAGTCATCGGGCGACATTTGAGCGCCCACGGGCTACAATCGGCTGCCCCGCCGGACCTGGGGGCGGTTTATCGACCGCCGGGCCCCACGGGCACCGCGCATTATATGGGATAACACAGGCTTTTGCAGGGTTTTATGACCACAGAAATCAACTTCCACGGGGCGACTTTCGAGCAGAGCGCTCCCAGCATTCGAGAATGTCCGCCCGAATCCGGCGCGGAAGTGGCCTTCGCCGGCCGTTCGAATGCGGGCAAATCCAGCGCGATCAACGCCCTGACGCAGAACTCCAAACTGGCCCGTACCAGTAAGACGCCGGGGCGGACCCAACTGATCAATTTCTTTCGGGTGGGGGAGGAGCAGAAGCTGGTCGATCTGCCCGGCTACGGTTACGCCAAGGTGGCACGCAGCATGAAGGAGCAGTGGCAGGCGAACCTTTCCGAGTATCTGCAAAAGCGCGAGTGTCTGCGCGGGCTGATTCTGCTGATGGACATCCGCCATCCCATGCAGGAGTTCGACACCATGATGATCAACTGGGCCGTCGAGATTGATATGCCGGTCCACATTCTCTTGACCAAGGCGGACAAGCTCAAACGCGGCCCGGCACAGAACACCCTGTTTGCCGTGAACAAGCAGATGAAGGAGGCGGGGGTGCAAGATCTGGTCACCGCCCAGTGCTTTTCCTCTCTCAAGCGCGATGGCGTGGAAGCACTCAAAGCCAAGCTCACCGAATGGCTGACTTTACAAAACTAAACCAAAGAACCGCGTAAAAACCGGGAACGGGCGGGAACTAAGCCCCGGGGGCAGCGTCAGAGCGTATAAGACGTGATCAATCAGTCTTTCCTCCGCTTAACTGACACTACCCCAAGGGTGTCAGTCATTGCCCCCGGTGGTCGCCCCCTGACCACCGGTTTTTTTGCCCCTCCAAAGCTCATTCGTTACTACGATTCGCGACCACCCCAGCCGCGCGCCTATCGGCAAGGCAAAAAAAACCCGACCAGTGGCCGGGGTAGCTGAGTCATTCGGTAAGCTGAATGGCATTAAGCCAAGTTAGGGGAGTTGCACATGAAAAACACTGTTCGTATATGATCCGACTCACCCCACTGGCAAAAGTTCACGCCCTCGTAAAAAAATTGGCAAAAAAGTGAGCCAAAGAAAGGCACCACCGACGACTGGCCCTCAATGGGCCTCGTCCCAGTTCTCGCCCACGCCCGCATCTACCTGCAGGGGTACTCGAAGCTTGGCCGCCGCAGACATGCGTTCGACAACCCCCTTGCGCACTTCATCCAGCTGCTTCTCCGCCACTTCCAACACCAGTTCATCGTGTACCTGCATCATGATGCGGGCATCAAGCTTCTTCTTTATAAGCCACTGGTCCACATCGATCATGGCGGTTTTGATGATGTCCGCCGCCGTGCCCTGCATGGGCGCATTGATGGCGGTGCGCTCCGCGGCCTGACGCAGGCTGCCGTTGCGGGCATTGATCTCCGGCAGGTAGAGCCGCCGCCCCATGATGGTTTCGACAAAGCCCTGCTCGTGAGCCTGGGCACGGGTGTGGTCCATGTAGCGCTGAACGCCGGGATAGCGTTCGAAATAAAGATCAATGTATTGCTGCGCTTCCTGCCGACCGATGTGCAGCTGTTTGGCCAAACCAAAGGCCGACATGCCGTAAATCAGGCCAAAGTTGATGGCTTTGGCGCGACGGCGCATTTCGGTGGTCACCTTCTCAAGGTCGGTGCCGAACACTTCGGCAGCGGTGGCCTTGTGCACATCCAGCTCTTTTTCGAAGGCGTTCAGCAAGCCCTTGTCTTCGGACAGGTGCGCCATGATACGCAGCTCGATCTGGGAGTAATCGGCCGCCAGCACCTTGTAACCTTTGGGGGCGACAAACGCCTGCCGAATGCGCCGGCCCTCCTCGGTGCGGATGGGGATGTTCTGCAGGTTGGGGTCCGAGGAGGACAGGCGGCCGGTGGCGGTCACGGCCTGGTGATAGGAGGTATGAATCCGGCCCGTGGCCTTGTTGATCATCAGCGGCAGCTTGTCGGTGTAGGTGCTCTTGAGCTTGCTCAGGCCCCGGTATTCCATCAACAGCTTGGGCAGCGGATAGTCCAGCGCCAGCTCCTGGAGCACTTCCTCCGCGGTGGAAGGTTTACCTTTGGGGGTCTTCTTGAGCACGGGTAACTTCTGTTCTTCGAACAGAATTTCCCCCAGTTGTTTGGTGGAACCCAGGTTAAAGGCGCGGCCCGCGATCTCATGAGCCTCCTGTTCCAGTTCCGCCAGCCGTTTGCCCAGCTCCTGACTGTGCTCCCCCAGACGTTTGGCATCCACCAGCGCGCCGTTGCGTTCAATGTTGGCAAGCACCGGAACGAGCGGTATTTCCAGGTCAGTAAAGACTCGCTTCAAGGGCTTGATGTCAGACAGCTGGGGCCAGAGCTTGCGGTGCAGCCGAAGCGTGACATCGGCATCCTCCGCTGCGTAGGGCGCGGCGTCCTCAATCTTGATCTGGTTAAAGGTCAGCTGTTTGGCGCCCTTGCCGGCAATATCCTCAAATGAGGTACAACGGTAATCCAGGTACTTCTGCGCGAGGCTGTCCATGTCGTGCCGACTGGCGGTGGAGTTCAGCACATAGGATTCGAGCATGGTGTCAAAGGCGATACCCTGCAGGTCGATATCATGATTGCGCAGGACATTGCGATCGTATTTGAGGTTCTGCCCCACTTTGGCCTTTTTGGGATCTTCCAGCAGTGGCTTAAGGGCATTCAGCACCTTGTCCCGGTCCAGCTGCTCGGGCGCTCCCATGTAGTCATGGGCCAGTGGCACATAGGCGGCCTTGCCCGGCTCCACCGCAAAGGAGACCCCGACAATTCGCGCCTCCATAGCGTGCAGGCTCGTGGTTTCGGTGTCAAAGGCGAACAGCTCCGCCTTTTTCAACGCGCTCAACCACTGGTCAAATGATGCTTGCTCGGTAACGATCTCGTAGTCCACCTCGACCTCTGGTTCGGTGCTGGCAGCAGGCGCTACCTTCTCGTCGACTTCGTCGAGCTCCGTCACCCAGGTTCTGAATTCCAGTTCGGTGAAGAGTTGTTTGAGGCGGACGTTGTCCGGTTCGCCCCGGTGAATATCACCCGGCTTGAGATCCAGCGCCACATCGGTCTTGATGGTCGCCAGCTCACGGGACAGGTAGGCCTGCTCTTTGTGCTCCTCGAGCTTCTCGGGCATTTTCTTGGCGCCCCGGAAGCCCAGCTCGCGGACCGCTTCCAGGTTGGCATAAATAGAATCAAGATCCCCCAGACCTTCAATAAGGGCCCGCGCGGTTTTTCCCCCGACCCCCGGCACACCGGGAATATTGTCGGATTTGTCGCCCATCAGCGCCAGGTAGTCGATCATCAACGGTGGCTCAAAACCGTACTTCTCCCGCACGCCCGCCTCGTCCAGGTGGGTGCCGTTCATGGTGTTGACCAGGGAGATGTGAGCGTTCACCAACTGGGCCATGTCCTTATCGCCGGTGGAGACAATCAGGTCCCGTTTCTGTTCGGTGGCCTGCTCCGCCAGAGTGCCAATCACGTCATCGGCCTCGACGCCTTCTATCACCAACAGCGGCAGTCCCATGGCTTCTACGATGTCCTTGATTGGCTGCACCTGCGGGCGGAGATCATCGGGCATGGGCGGGCGCTGGGATTTGTATTCGGCGTAAAGGTCGTCCCGAAAGGTTCGCCCCTTGGCATCGAAAATGACGGCGACCGGGCTGTCGGGAAAATCCTTGAGCAGCCGCCGAAGCATACTGATGACCCCTTTCACGGCGCCCGTGGGCTCACCTTTGGCGGTATTGAGGGGCGGCAGGGCGTGGTAAGCGCGGTAGAGGTAGGAAGAACCGTCCACCAGCACCAGGGGAGCTGTCTGGGTCATAGGGTCAAGGCCTGTTCACACAATTGCGGTCGAATCCGAATGGATTGGAGGGCAAGCATAACCCAAAACCGCGAAGCGGTTCAGCCGCAGGTTATAACCAAAAACCTGTTACTGGCGTGTTACCCCTCTATTTTTTAGGGTTTACTTCCACTAATTCGCCTAAGTATGCGAATTGCTTAACAAAAACCTCACATTTTTATCATCAGCATGAAATACCACTGGACTATAGTAACGACTGTGTTACTATAGGTAACACATAGAGAGCACACCACTCTAGTACACACTTACGGAGCTATTCGACACCAAGACGAATGGCTCCCCACTGGGGAAACCCATGGAGGGCGAAACCATGAAGAAACTTGGCTTGATCATCGCAACTTTTGTATTTGCCGCGAACGCGGCGGCTGACGGCGTTGCCACTGGCGCCCAACCGAGCATGGCCATTGCTACCGCTGAAGCGGGCGTAGCCCTGCAGTGGGAGCTTCCGGAAAATGCAAAAGAACAACGCGACATCGTGACTGAAAACGACCTGGAGCAACACTCTCAGGCGCTGAATGAAGAAATAGAAGCAAAACTGAACGAACGGTTGGACGAGAAGCTCAGCCGCCAGTTGCAGGCAAACTTTTAACGATCCTCGCTTGGTCCGCTTTGGCGGGCCCTTTGTATACCGGTGAGCCGGGCCCGGCGCCCGACTCACCTTTGACCGACGACTCTCCTCGCTTATCTCCCTGCCCGGCCAATGGCCCGGCGGGGATTTTTTTGTCTGCCGCTCAGCGCCCCTCGCTCTCCAGGCAACGGGCCACATCCTCGCCCAAGCGCTCCAGCAGTTGCGGATAACTCGCAACCTCCTCCCGCGCGCCCAGCAAATCCAGCTCGGCCAACCGCAACCCCAGCTCATCCGCCAGACGGCGCGCCGAACTCATATCGTAATAGGGCTCGGTAAACAGACAGGCGGTGTCCTGTAGCGTCTCACGCAGCTCGTAGAGATGGCGCGCACCCGGGCGACGCTCGGGCGAGAGGGTCACGGCCGCCCGCTGATTGAGTTGGTAATGCTCGACAAAGTGCTGATACCCGGCGTGGTACACCGCAAAGGGCACCTCACGCACCGGCGCCAGACGATTCTCCAGTGCTTTATCCAGCTCAGTCAGGCTCTGCGTCAGGGCACGAGCCCGGCTTCGATACCCGTCCGCCCCCGCAGGGTCCAGGCTCGCGAGCCGCTCCGCCAGTGCCAACGCGGCAGCGGATCCGTTCTGTGGGTTCAGCCAAAGGTGAGGGTCCCGCGGGCCGTGATGATGTTCATCGTGGCCGTGCTCGCTGTGACTCTCCTCGGGCCAGTGAATGCCGCCCAGCTCCGCCAGCGTAAGGCGCTGCTCAGGCTTGAGCCGAGCCAGGGGCCGGCGCAGAAAGGTTTCCAGGTCCTCACCGACCCAGACCACCAGGTCCGCCCCGGTGAGCCGCTGCATGTCGGAAACCTTGAGCGGATAATCGTGAGGGGAGGCATTGGGCGGCAGCAGGTGGCTGACCTGACCGCCCTCACCTACCACCGCTCGGGCAATCAACGCCAGCGGTTTGATACTGGTTACGACCTCAACCTCGGCGCGAGCCGTGCTCGCGAACAGACTCAGCCCAGTCAACAATAACCCAAAGCCGAGCCGAGCCAAAGGAAGCCGGCGAACAATGCTGGAACGCATAGGGGAACTCGCACCTGTAGACAGAAAGGGTTATAGTGTAACATCTTTGGGAAGAAAAGCCCGAACCGAGGCCCTGCTATGACTCACACCCCTCTTGCGTTCCGCCATCACAACCACCGGCTCTGCGTGCGTGGTGCGCTGGATTCGGCCCGGACGCTCTGTAACGAGCGCGGCGCCCGCCTGACGCCGTTGCGCGAACAGGTATTGGAGCTGGTGTGGCAGAGCCACAAACCGCTGGGCGCCTACCAACTGATGGATCAACTGGCCACGGCCTCCACGCGTCGGGTGGCCCCCCCAACGGTCTATCGGGCATTGGATTTTTTGCTGGAACAGGGCCTGATTCACCGGATCAACGGCCTGAACGCCTATGTCGGCTGCCCCAGCCCCGAGCACCGTCACCCGAGCCACTTTTTACTCTGCCGGGCCTGCGGGGTCGCGGTAGAGATCGAGAGCGCGCAATTGAACGAGACGATTATGGACAACGCCCGCGAGGCCGGATTCCGGCTCGAGAGCCACTCGCTGGAAGTGACCGGGCTGTGCCCGGACTGCCGGAGCCAGTCCGATGCCTGAAGCCCTGCTGAGCGCGCGCGGTATCGCCGTACAACGTGGCGGACGCACGATTCTCCACGGCGCCGACTTGACGCTGGAGCCGGGCAAGATCGTCACTCTGATCGGCCCCAATGGCGCTGGCAAAACCACACTGGTGCGCTGTGTGCTCGGGCTGATCCGCCCGGATGCGGGCGTCCTCGAGCGTCGGCCGGGGCTACGCATTGGCTATATGCCCCAAAAGCTCCATATCGATCCGAGTCTGCCGTTGACCGTAAAGCGCTTTCTGACCTTGGGCGGCAAGCCCCGCCTGCCTCTGCGGGAGGTGGTGACGCTGACGGGTATCGAAGAGCTGCTCGGCGCGACCATGAGCAACCTCTCCGGCGGTGAAACCCAGCGGGTATTGCTCGCCCGGGCCCTGCTGCGGGACCCGAACCTGCTGGTGCTCGATGAGCCGGTCCAGGGCGTGGATGTCACCGGTCAGGAAGCCCTGTACCAACTGATCAACGACATTCGCCGCCAGCGCGAGTGCGGCGTGCTGTTGGTCTCCCACGACCTGCACCTGGTCATGGCCACGACTGATACCGTCATCTGCCTGAACCAGCACGTGTGCTGCCACGGCCATCCGGACCAGGTGACCTCGGACCCGGCCTATCAGGCGCTGTTTGGTGAGAAGGCCAAGCCACTGGTGGCGCCTTATACCCACCACCACGACCACAAACACGACGACCACGGCAATATTGTCGACCTGGATAACACGCACGATCATGCCTGATTTTCTCCTATACGCACTGCTCTCCGGCCTGGGCGTGGCCCTGGTAGCCGGTCCCCTGGGGGCCCTTGTGGTCTGGCGACGCATGGCTTACTTCGGCGACACACTGGCGCATTCGGCGTTGCTGGGTGTGACTTTCGGCTTGCTGCTGAACGTCAACCTGAACCTGGCAGTGGCCGTCGGCTGTCTGCTTCTGGCCCTGATTTTGGTCGCCCTGCAGCACAACCGCCTGCTCGCCACCGACACCCTGCTCGGTATTCTGTCCCACTCCACCCTCGCCCTGGGCCTGGTGATGGTGAGCCTGTTTACCAACAGCCGGATTGACCTGTTGGGTTATCTGTTCGGCGATATTCTGTCCGCCAGCGCCGTGGATGTGGTTACCGTCTGGGTGATCTCGGTGCTCGTGTCGGCCCTGCTGCTGTTGCTCTGGCGGCCACTACTGGCGATTACCGTGCACGAGGACCTGGCCCATGTGGAGGGCGTGCCGGTCACGGCCGTGCGCACCGCACTGATGTTGCTGATGGCCCTGGTGATCGCCATCGCCATGAAGGTGGTGGGAGTACTGTTGATCACTGCCCTGTTGATCATCCCGGCGGCGACCAGTCGCCGCCTGACCCGCTCCCCGGAGGCCATGGCATTGGTGGCGAGTCTGCTCGGAGCGCTGTCGGTGGCCGGGGGCTTGGGCGCCTCCTTTGTCTGGGATAGCCCCGCGGGGCCCTCGATTGTGCTCTGTGCCACCGCCCTTTTTGCGCTTTCCCTGCTCAAGCGCGCCGACGGTTGAGTCACCCAGAACAACAATATTTTTGTAAATCTGCTTTATTTGACCGAATTTTGTGCAATACTTGGGGCGTTGTTCTAAACACGCGCAAAAGGAATCTGCTTATGGCCAGCCCAAACGTTGTGATTGGCAGCGAATCGGTAAGAGGTGACGCCATCGCCGCCAAGGTACATCAGGATATCGCCTTCCTCACCGACCGCCTGGGCCGCCTGGAAAGCCAAGCCAAGCCCAACCCTCAGGTCATGAAGGTCTACAAAGACATGCTCGAAAGCCGCTACGCGGTGCTCGAATGGCTGACCCAGGACCACACGCCTAAGAACTGACGGGGAACCAACGGTTTTCAGGTCGACGTCTGTCATCAAAACTTCACGGCTTTGTTGTCGTTTCGTCATGCCCCGCCGCCAGACTGGGCGGCATCACAGGCAGACGGGACACGACCATGACCGACGCTTCCTCGCCCGCGCTTCAGCCCGCCAAGGCCGCTGTTCGCGCCCCTTCCCCCCTGATCAACAGTCGCACCATCTGGATTTCCGACCTGCACCTGGGTAACCGGGATTGCCAGGCCCAGTACCTGTTGCGCTTTCTCGACGACATCCAGTGTGAAACGCTGTACCTGGTCGGCGATGTGATCGACTTCTGGGCGTTGAAAAAACGCTTCTGTTGGCCGGCCGAACACTACCAGGTAATGCTCAAGCTGTACGAGCTGGCCGGTAAGGGCGTACGGGTGATCTACGTACCGGGCAACCACGATGAACCCATGCGCCGCTTTGATGGCGACCTGTTCGGGCCCATCGAAATTGCCAAGGAGCACGAGTACCGCAGCGCGGACGGGCGCCGCTGGCTGATCATGCACGGCGATGCCATGGATGCCTACATCAACCTGACCTGGATCACGCGGGTGTGTGGCGATATGGCCTACGGCCTGCTGCTGTTCATCAACCGCTGGTCCAACCGCTTACGCCGCTGGGGCGGGCGGCCCTACTTCTCGCTGGCCGGTTTGATCAAGAGCAACATCAAAGGCGCTCGGGACGCGATTGACACTTATCAGACCGAAGTCATGGAAGAGGCACGACGTCGCGGCTACGATGGCGTGATTTGCGGCCACATTCATGCCGCCGCCCTGCTGGAGCAGGACGGAATGCACTACGCCAATACCGGCGACTGGATTGAGAGCTGTACCGCATTGATGGAAGACTATCAGGGCGAGATTCACCTGTTGCACTACAGTGATCAAGTGCAGTGGCACACGGTCCCCGCGCCCGAGGAAGAAGAACGGCCCGGTACGGCCCAGGCCGCCTGAGGCATCAACGACGGCTTGCCGGCAGCTCGCCCTTGGTCATCAACGATTCGACCATGGGCTTGAGTTCGGCGGCGAGCCGCTCGTAGCCCTTTTCTTCGGGATGAAGCAGATCGGGCATGATGGCCTTGGGCAGGTGACCCTGCTCATCCAGGAAGATATCGTTGACGTTGGCCCAGTAACCCCCCTCGCGCGCGGCCAGCCCCTGAATACGGTCATTGATGGCGTCATTGGTAACGCGCATGGGATCGTCCGGCGTGGCGCTGCGGGGGAAGATGGCCAGCAGCAGAATGTTGGTCTCGGGCAGTCGCGTCTGCAGTTGATCCACAATTTCGGTCACGCCCGCGGCCACTTCCGAGGGTGGGTCCATCCGGTGGCCGGTGTTGTTGGTGCCGATCATCATCACAATCAGCTCGGGATCGATCTCGTTCACCGCCCCGTGCTCAAGGCGCCACAGAACATTTTCCGTCCGGTCACCGCTGAAGCCCAGATTCAGAGTGCGCCACTCGCCAAAAGCCTCTTCAAATGCCTCGGCGCCGGACTGCTCCCAGCCTTGGGTGATGGAGTCCCCGATAAAAACCAATTCCGGATCCTTTTCCCGAGCCAAGGCCAACTTTTCCTGGTGCCGTGGCATCCACCACTCGATGGCCCACTCCTCTTCCAATGGCGCAGGGTCCAGCGCCGGCGGCAGGGGGTCGGCGTGGCTTTGCTCGGGCTCGGGCGTCGTGCAGGCCATAAGGGCACTGCACAGTCCAAGGGTCAAAAGGCCGGTTTTTATTCTCATGGGGAATCCTATATGCAACGATTGTTGTTTTGAGAGCCGCTCTCAGCGCGAGGGCGGCAGCACTGTCTGGTTCTGCTCACCCAGGCCGTCGACGCCCAGGCGCACCCGATCGCCGGGCTTGAGGTACACCGGCGGCTTCAGCGCCAGGCCCACACCCGGCGGTGTGCCGGTGGAGATAATATCACCTGGCTGCAGGCTCATGAACTGACTGAGATAAGCCACCAGTTGGCGCGGGTTGAATACCATGTTGCTCGTGCTGGAGTCCTGATAGCGTTTGTCGTTCACTTCCAGCCAGATGCCCAACTCCAGCGGATTGGGCACTTCGTCCCGGGTCACCAGCCAGGGGCCGATGGGGCCGAAGGTGTCGCAACCTTTGCCCTTATCCCACTGGCCGCCGCGCTCGAGCTGGAACTCCCGCTCGGAGACGTCGTGAACCACGCAGTAACCGGCGATATAGTCCTCGGCCTCCTGCTCTGAGACGTATTTGGCTTCACGGCCGATGACCACGCCCAGTTCCACTTCCCAGTCCAGCTTTTCCGAGCCCCGCGGAGTGAGAATGCCGTCATCCGGACCACAGATGGCACTGGTTGCCTTCATGAAAATCACCGGCTCGGGCGGCACCGCCTGGCCGGTTTCTTCACAGTGGTCCACGTAGTTCAAGCCGATACAAATAAACTTGCCTACGCGGCCGACACAGGGCCCCAGACGGGGGTTGCCCGGCACGGCGGGCAAATCTTGCGGGTTGCAGTCCCGAATCCGCGTCAGCTCCGCATCGCCGAGAGCGGCCCCGGCGATATCATCGACCAGGGAGGACAGATCGCGCAGTGTTCCGTCTTTATCCAGAAGACCCGGACGCTCCTGGCCCGGCTCACCGTAACGCAGCAATTTCATGGCAAAACCTTAGTGTTGTGAATAGTGAGGGTTCAACCGACGGTCAATTGCTCCAACCGCCGTCGATGATGTTGATCGTTCCCGTCGTAAACGCACTCTCGTCCGACGCCAGATACACCGCCAGTTGGGCGATTTCCTCGGGGCGGCCCATCCGGCCCATCGGCTGTCGGGCAACAAACGCCTCGTAGGCAGCGTCGTAGTCGCCGGTGGCGGCCAACCGTTGCTCGAGCGAGGGTGTCTGTACGGTGCCCGGGCAGATGGCATTGGCCCTTACCCCTTGAGTCATAAAGTCCGCCGCCACCGCCTTGGTAAGCCCAATCACCGCTGCCTTGGTCATGCCGTAGGCGTAGCGGTTGGGCGCGCCCTTGATGGAACTGGCCACCGAGGACATGTTGATAATGGAGCCACCGCCGCTGTCCAGCATACCCGGTAAAAACGCGCGGATCATGCGATGCATGGAGGAGACATTGATGTCGAACGAGCGCTCCCATTCCGATTCGTCACAATCGAGAATGGTGCCGGAGTGAACATAACCCGCGCAGTTGAACAGGATATCAATCGGGCCCAGCGCTTGCGCCAGGGCGTTGACCGCTGTGGTATCCGTCACATCCAGTACCTGGGTCCCCAGGTCGAGCTGCGCCAGTGCTTCGGCATTAATATCCGTGGCAATCACCCGCGCCCCTTCCCGGGCAAACCGTTCGGCCGTGGCCCGGCCGATACCCTGCGCGGCGGCGGTAAGAACCGCGACTTTTCCCTCGAGTCGTCCCATGCTTACACCTGCCTGACCGGCAGGCACGCCGGTCCAATCGGTTCGAAAGATTTGTAGGTCAGGATGAACTCCTGGTGCCCGAGCTCTTCGGACAGGCTGCGCTCGCCCGAGGCCACCGCCAGAACCCGGCGGTAAATCTCCTCTCCCACCTCATCGAGGCTGGCTTCCCCGCCGAGGATGCGGCCCGCGTTGATGTCCATATCCCCGGAGAGCTTTTCGTAGGTTTCCGGGTTGGCGCAGACTTTGATGACCGGTGAAATCGCCGAGCCCACCACGGAGCCGCGGCCCGTGGTAAAGAGCGTGAGGTGACAACCGCTGGCGATCATCTCGACGATTTCGGCGTTGTCGGCAATATTGGGGAACCCGAAACGGGGCTCGCCATCGGGTACCACGTCCAGCAGATACAGTCCGCCGGTGGGAGGGGTATCGCCGGGTTTGATCAGCCCACTGATGGGCGAGGCCCCGGACTTGGAATAGGCGCCCATGGACTTTTCTTCCAGCGTGGTCAGGCCGCCGTCAGCGTTGCCCGGGGCAAAGCTGCCAAAGCCCATGGTCCGGTAGTACCGCTCGGCCTTGGCCACGCAGTCCTGAATCTGTTGCCCCAGCTCCGGGGTCACGGCCCGCTCCGCCATGATGTTTTCACAGCCGATCAGCTCACCGGTTTCTTCAAACATGCAGGCGGCACCGTCTTCCACCAGATGATCAAAGCAGCGGCCCACTGCGGGGTTCGCGGTAATGCCGCTGGTGCCGTCGCTGCCGCCGCAGATGGTGCCCACCACCAGCTCACTCATGGCCATGGGCACGGGGGTCTGTTGCGCCATTTGATCGCGCATGGCACCGACGCTCTGGATACCCCGGGCCACGGTGGAGGCGGTACCACCGTTTTCCTGGATCACCAGCAGGTCCACGGGGCGGCCGCTGTCGGCAATCTGCTCGCGCAGTTCGTCCCGGTCCATGCTCTCACAGCCGAGCGAGACCAGCAGGACCCCACCCACGTTCGGGTGCGTGCACAGGGCCTTCATCATGTCGCTGGCATAATCGTTGGGAAAGCAACCGGGAAAACCAATCAGGTGAACGTCCAGATCATCAAAGTGCTGAACGATTTTTCGGCTGACGTGATGGGCACATTCCACCAGATAGGCGACCAGCACCACATTGCGGATGCCCTTGCGCCCGTCCTGACGAAGATAGCCTTGAAGCGGTGCCTGCTGCTGGGTAGGGCTCACGATGGCGACTCCTGTGATGCGGTAGTGGGCGTGGATGAGGCGGATGAGGTTGCGGCGCGACCTTCCCGGCGCCGGGTATGGCTGGCCAGATAGTCACTGGTCATATTGTGCATATGCACCCAGGCGCCCGCGGCAACCGGCGCCAGCAGGGAGCCGATGGGTGCGCCGTACTTGACGATTTTCTCCCCGGTGGTCATGTCCCAGCGGGCCATCTTGTGCCCGACCGCCAAGGGTTCGGGCAACACCAGCGAGCGCTCACCCAAGGTAACAGTCGTGCCCGCGGACAGGCTGCGGGTGGCGACCAGAACGTTGTCGCTCGGGTGGAGCAGAATCAATGCCTTATTGGCGGTGGCCTTGTCGTTCATGACACTGGATCTCCCTCGGCCGGCACAGGCGCATTGCCCACCAGCAGTTGTTGTTCTTTCAGGGCGTCCCAAAACGCCGATGGTATGGGATGGTCCATCCAGACCTTGGCCTGATGGACTTCTTCCGCAGTGGCACAGCCCGCAATCACCGACACCACCGCCGGGTGCGCGGAGGGAAACTGCAGGGCGGCCGCAGGCAGGGGCACATCAAAATCAGCACACACGGTTTCCAGCGCGGCCACCCGCTCAATGACATTGACCGGAGCGGGCTCGTAGTTGTAGTGAAACGGCCCCTCGCCCTGAACACCGGTGGCGAGAATGCCCGAGTTGAACGCACCCCCAATCACCACCGAGACGCCATTGACCTCGCAGGCGGGCAACAGCCGCTCCAGAGCGGCCTGCTCCAATAGGGTGTAACGCCCCGCGAGCAGCAGTACGTCGATATCCAGCTCCGCCAGGGCCCGCTCGCACACCGCAATTTCGTTCACGCCCAGGCCAATGGCATGGATCAGGCCCTGTTGTTTCCATTCCTGCAGGGCGCGATAGCCACCCTGGCAGAATTGTTCCCAATAAAAACCATCGTCATCCCCGTGGGTCAGAGCGCCCAGATCGTGGGCGTAGACGATGTGTGGCCGGCGGCCCAGTCGCTCGCGGCTGGCTTCCAGCTGGCTCAACACGCCCTCGTAGCTGTAATCAAACACCGGGGTCAGGTCCGGCGCCCCGGCGAAACCAAACCGAACCGCCCGACGTGCCTCGGGAGCGATGGGCTCCAGTCGCCGCCCGATCTTGGTGGAGATGGTGAGGGACTCCCGCCCCAGCGCCGCCCCCAGGCGTCGCTCACTCAACCCGAAACCGTAGTGAGGCGCGGTATCGAAGTAGCCAATGCCCTCGGCCCGGGCTTGAACCAGGGTGGCCCGGGCCGCCTCATCGGACAGGGGCCGGTAAAGGTTGCCCACGGGGGCCGCCCCAAAGCCGAGCATAGGCAGCTCCAGGGAGGTCTCGCCCAGGGGGCGGCGTTGCAGGGAGCGGGTTGATCTCACGTTAGCCCTTCTGTATCAGTGTGCGGATTCTCTCTCTCGCTTACCGGAATCCAGCCTTGCTCCCAGGGACAGTCGGCTGAGTTCTCGGGTATTCGAGCTTGTCAGAACGATAAGCCTGGAAGTTTTTATAATTAAAAAATACATCATAAGTAAAAATAAAATCAGACAATTTGTCAACCGGTTTCTCTCGAAAGCCGGCTACAGGCTGTGCTGCTTCAGCATTTCCGACAATTGCGCTGCCGCCGCACACAGGCGCTCGATTGCCTCCTCCACGGTGCAGCGCTCGGGCTGATAGCGAACGAAAGGCACCGTCAGCGCCGCGACGGCACCGCGGCGCCCCATGAGTGGGGCCGACAGGTCGGTCACCCCATCGCTGAAGTCGCTGGGAGAGCGGACATAACCCTGGCCCTTGGCTTGGGCCGTCCGTTCGCCGAACGCGTCCATATCATCCTTGTCGACCTCTTCCAGTTGTCCGCGCATTACCGCCTGGGTATCAGGTTCCTGAAAGCCGTAGAGAATGACGCCGGAAGCGGCTTTTACCAGAGGCCGACGGTAACCAACGCGCACTGAAAAGCCGAGGTCCCCGGGATTTTCAATCCGCCCCACCACGACAATCTGATCCCCCGAGGCCATGGCAATATGACAGGACTGACTGATATCCCGCGCCAGCGCAGACATGACCGGCAACGCCAGTTCGATCAGGGTTTTGGTGGGCCCTCGAGCAATTCCCAAGGCGAAAAGCTTGTTACTGAGGGTGTAGCCATCCTTTGCGCCCTCGGCCGGAACAATGTACCCGCGAAACTCCAGCGCCAGTACCATGCGGAACAGCTCACTCACGGAGCGCCCGAGTTCACTCGCGATCTGGGAGGTGGTCATGGGCTCCGGGCTGCGGGCCAGCAGTTCGAGCACGTCCAACCCCTTCTCTAGCGCCGGCGCCTTGTATTTGCGCTCCTCAGCGCCCGCCGTGTCACTGCGGCTCGGTATCTTTTCTTTCATGATGTTGCTTCCCATTGCCGATGGCGATGAGCGCTCTCGCACTCACCGAAAAACCCAACCGAGTGCACCGCCGCGAGCGTAGCGACGCCCTGCAGGGTCAACCGATGGACCGGTTTAACCGATAGATTTCAAGGGCATTGTTGCGAAATAGGGCGGCTTCCAACGCCGGAGCTCGCCACCGTATCCGCTCGCGCGCACGCTCGAGCCAGTCCGAATAACGAGTGGTCAGCGTCAGTACCGGCCAGTCACTGCCCCAGAGCACGCGCTCCGCTCCGAAGAGATCCAGGATTCGGTCGATATAGGCATCCATCGCCTCAACCGGCTGCTCCGGCGCCATCTCGGTGGCAAGTCCGGACAGCTTGCAAAGGACATTGGGGCGCCGCGCCAATACGGCCAGGCCTCGCTCCCACGAACCCGTTTCGCCCCGGCCGATGGCGGGTTTACCCCCGTGATCCACCACAATCCTCAGGCTGGGATGACGCCGCGCCAGTTCGTCGATGACCGGCAAATGGATCGGCGTCACCAGAGCGTCAAACACCAATTGGCGCTCCGCCATGGCCTCCAGGGCCTCGGGTCGTGCCCGGCGCAAGATCCAGTCCGCCTCGTCCAGGTCCTGAAGCATGGGCCGAATGCCGCAGAGCCACGGCTCGTCCGCCAATTCATGCACCGCCTGAGCCGCCGCGGGGGCACTGAGGTCCACCCAACCGACGACCCCCAGAATGCGCGGGTCGTGCTCCGCCAGTGTCAGCAGATAACGGGTGTCGTCCGGGTGTGGCTGGGACTGGACCAGAACCGACCCCACCACCCCACACGGTGAAGCCTCAGCCCAGAAATCCTCCGGGGTAAAATCCCGGTAAAGCGGCTTCAGCGCCGGCGTGGGCCAACGACATTCGGGCCGCCCCAGTTGCCAGAGGTGCTGGTGGGCATCAATGATTCCCACGTCGCTCATGCGGCCCCCTTGAGCGTGCGCCGGGCAAACGCCGCGACGACAAGGAAACACAACAGCGGCACGCTCACCGCCCAGTGGATTGCGGTCAGGTCCGAGACCAATCCCATCAACGCCGTGACGATCGCACCCCCGATGATGGCCATAATCAATAGCGCGGAGCCGGCTTTAGCCAGCGGCCCTAGCCCGCGCAGGCTCAGGGCGAAAATCGTGGGAAACATCAGGGACATGAAAAAGCTGGTGCTGGCCATGGCCAAGAGCCCGATATGAGTCGGGACCAGTATTGCCACGGCGCAGAGCACGACATTGGCCAGGGCATAGATCAACATCAAGCGCGCGGGCGCAATGCGCCCCATCAACGCGGTCGCGACAAAGCGACCGATCATGAAGGCAAGCAGGGACGCGGCCAGATAGTCCGCCAGGGTTTTCTCACCCGCCTCGGGCAAGGCGCTCTGGCCGTAGCGAATCATGTAGCTCCAGATGCAAACCTGAGCGCCGACGTAAAAGAACTGGGTGGCCACCCCAAAGAGGTAGTAGCGCCGCTGAAGTAGCGCTTTGAAATCCGACAGGCGGAACGCCCGGTCACCGCCTTCATCGCCTCGGGCCACCGCCGGAAAGCGCACGCACCAGACCGCCAGAGCCCAGAGCAGCACCACCGCAGCAATGGCCAGGTAGGGCCCTGCCACCGCCTGCACTTCCGCCGTGTGGAAGGCGGTACGCTGAGTGGCCGTCATCGCGGCGAGGGCTTCCGGGCTGTGCTCGACACCGGACAGGATGAATTCGCGCCCGATCAACACACCGGAGATAGTTCCCAGAGAATTGAAGGACTGGGCAAAGTTAAGCCGTCGTTCGGCGGTTTCCGGGTCGCCCATCGCGACAATCATCGGGTTGGCCGAGGTTTCGAGGAACGCGAGACCGCAGGCGATCACAAACAGGGCGAACAGAAAATAGCCGTACTCCTGAGCCTGGGCTGCAGGATAAAACAGGGCGGCTCCCAGGCCGTAGAGCAGCAGGCCCGCAATCACCGCCGCCTTATAGCCGAAACGTTTCATGGCCAGCGAGGCCGGAATGGCGAGGGCGAAATACCCAAAGTAGAACGCGGACTGGACCCAGCCGGAAGCAAAGTCGCTGAGTACGAATGCCTTTTTGAACTGCGTGATCAGAATGTCATTCAGGTTGTTGGCGACCCCCCACATAAAAAAGAGGCTGATAATCAGAAACAGGGGCAGCCAAAGCGCCATGCCGGTTGCAGCCGGCGCGGGGGGCCGAGTCTCAGCCTGAGCATTATTATTCATGGGCTCTCCTTTCGGCTCTTATTGATTGTCTGTGGCCCGCCGCAGCGCCGCTCAGGGCAAGCAGGACGGAAAATACTCAATCAGAGCCGCTGGTTATTATGACTCTCTGTATAACACAGTTTCAATTTACATGTAAAATGATCTTTATTTGTAAAAACATGGCGCTATGCTGTCTGTACCGGCACTTAGTGACCACCTGCCGAGTCCAGCGCATATCCATACCAGCCTGGGGCAAGTATGGCACTGCCCGTATCGGTGACTATCTCGAGCTCGCACAATAGCGGGCAATGTACTCATCATGGGTGAGCATACTCTCCGCGCCCGCCGCGATCGTTTGCCGCATTTTAGCGGCGACCGCGCGCAGGCGGTCCAGTTCGTAGGTGTCCACCAGCGGATCGTACCGTTTCGGTATCACCCCCTGCCCTTCAAAAACCGCGACCCAACTGGTATCGGCGAATAACTCTTCGTCATAGCGAAACACCCGCCCTCGGCTTTGATACAAATCAAGTTTGTGCTGAAGGCTATCGGGGATCGACATCTCCCGGGTATAGCGCCAAAGCGGAGCGTCATCCCGTTGCGTCGCCTTGTAATGAAGAATGAGAAAGTCCCGGATGCGCTCGAACTCGGTGTCGGTCAAGCGGTTGTACTCGGCAATGTCCACCGGGTCGAAGGCCCGGTCGGGGAATACGGTCATTAACTTAGCAATGGCGCTTTGAATCATATGGATACTGGTGGACTCCAGCGGCTCCATAAAGCCGGCGGCCAAGCCCACGGCCAGACAGTTCTTGTTCCAGGCGCGCTTGCGCTTGCCGGTGGTAAAGCGCAAGGCTTTGGGGTCGGCCAGCGGTTTGCCGTCGAGCCGGTCCAGTAATGTGGCTTGGGCTTCATCGTCGCTCAGGAAATCACTGCAGTAAACATAGCCGTTGCCCAAGCGATGCTGCAGCGGTATCCGCCACTGCCAACCCGCCTCCAAAGCCGTCGAACGCGTGTAGGGCCGGGGCGCTTCGTTCGCTTCGCAGGGCACCGCTACCGCGCGATCACAGGGCAACCAGTGGCGCCAGTCTTCGTAACCGGTGTGCAGCGCCTCCTCGATAAGCAGACCTTTGAAACCGGAACAGTCGATAAAGAAATCCGCCTCCAACTGACTGCCGTCATCGAAGACCACAGCGTCGATAAAGCCGTCATCCGGGCGTAAGGTGGCACCTTTGACGGTTCTTTGCCAACGTTGAACGCCTCGCGCTTCGGCATAACTTCTCAAATACGCAGCATAACGGGTCGCATCCAGGTGATAGGCGTAAGCGATATTCGACAGTACCGAACGGGGGTTGGCATCGGGGGGCGCGAATCGACCGCGATAAGCGGCTACGGTGGGCAGGCTGTACTCACTCAGCGCGCCACCCTCGCCCCGTTGTGCAAGCTTGCGCCAGTACTGATGAAAGGGCACGTTTTCGAGGTCCGCCCCGTAGCGGCCGAAGGGGTGAAAATACGTGTGACCTTTCTGAAACCAGTCGACAAATTCAATGCCGAGTTTGTAGGTCCCCCGGGTTTCACGCAGGAACTCGTGCTCATCAATCTGCAAAAGACGATTGAACAATTGAATGGGGGGAATAGTGGCCTCACCCACACCGACGGTGCCAATCTCCGGGGACTCGATCAACACCACCTCACAAGGGTGATACTGCAGCAACTTGCCCAGAGCGGCCGCCACCATCCAACCCGCCGTGCCACCGCCGACAATGGCGATGCGGCGCACAAACAGATCATCTGAATTCATGGGTATCCTCGGGCTCGTCAATGGTCAAAAAAAGGGCTGCCGAAGCAGCCCAAAACATCGCGATCGACCTGGTCGGGGATCGGAGATTCCTTAAAAGTTGGCTCTCAAACGCAGCCCTATGCGGCGGTCGTTGAGGGTGAAATCGCGCGGCCTGTTGGGGAATGCCTGGTAGGTGAAGTTGTTTTCATCCAGCAGGTTCACCACATCGAACGACAGGCTGAAAGTATCGTTGATGTCATAACTGATGGACGCGTCCATCTGCCCGTACTCGTCGTTGTAAATGGGCAGGTTACCGGTGCCGTTACCCGCGGTGGTGATCACCCATTCGCTGCGCCAATTATAGGCCAGACGAACGGACCAGTTGGTCTGTTCGTACATCAGCACCAGGTTGTAGCTGTCTTCCGACAGACCTTCCAACGGTACCAACAAGGGGTTGCCTTCACTGTCCAGAGCCGAGGGGCTGGGTGCTTCACTGTCAACATAAGTGTAATTGGCTTGCACGCCAAAACCGTCGAAAGGCTGGGGCAGGAAGTCGAAAAAGGTCTGCCAGCCAATTTCGTAACCCTGGATGGTGCCGTCCTCACCGTTGACGGGCGCGGAGACTTCAAAGGTCTGTACACCTTTTCCGGGCACCTCAAACTGAGCATCGTAAACGCCGTTTTGAACGAAATCTTTCACGTCTTTATAGAACAGAGTGGCATAGGCCATGCTGGCGTCGTTGTAGTACCACTCCAACGCGGAGTCCAATTGATTCACCGTCAGCGGTTTTAGCCCCGGGTTACCGCCCGAACCCGTGGTGTCCTGAAGCACTGGTGCCGTGCTGGGATTACCGTCGTGGTCCAGATAATCCTCACTCAGTGTGAAATTTCCGGACAAGTCCGAAAACGATGGGCGGGACAGGCCTTTAGAGGCGGCTATGCGCCAGTACAGATTATCTTTCAGGAAAAAGCGAATATTCAGACTGGGCAACACTTCAGTGTAGCTTTGATTCACCGTGATCGGAGACTGATCCTGAACATCAACAAAGAGGTCATCTTCAGTCCGATAGGTTAAAGTTCGGACCCCATCGGTCTCCACCTCTGTTTCGACCACACGCACACCGACGTTGCCGTCAAACGGCAAAGGCGAGCTGTCCATGCCAAAATCCAACATGGCGTAGAAGGCACTGGTTTCCTCGCCTTGAATGTTGATCTGATTCTGTTCGGCGAAGCCGAAAGGACCTTCCGCGCCAGGACTCATGCCCCCCAGCACTTCCAACGCCCGAGCGTGATCACTCATCAGTTCGGGGGATACCACATAGTGAGGCCCGAAATTGCGCAGGGCACCGTCACCGCGCCAGAAGTCACTTTGATGGGGGTCCAGCACGTTGTATTCAGGCTCGGCTTCGTAGCCGACCGACCCCGATATACCGGACCAGTTAAAACCCGAATCCCGGGTTTCAATGTCTTTCGTGGTGTAACGCACACCCGTGGTAAAGGTGCGCATCAGACCTCCTTCATCAAAATTCCATTCCAGGTCGGTCCGCACTGCTGTCTCGTCACCGGTATTGTCGGCGCTACGGCTCATCATGGCCTGATAGAAGTAATTCGTCGGGTCTTCCATAAAACCATCGGGCTCAACCCGAAATGCCGGTTCGTCGCCTGTCAGGTCCATAAAAAAGCGGGACCCGCTCTCAAGGGAGCCGAATCCGGTGACGTCGCGGTAGGAGGTTTCCGAATCGATGTATTGCAAGTCCCCGGTCCACTTGATGTCTTCACGAACGTGCCAGATAAAGCCGGTAGCGTAGTCTGTGGTCTCGGAGTCGCGAATGGCGTCTCGGGTAAAGCTCTGGAACGGAGGACTTTCAAAGCCGCCGGTCAGCATATTGCCCTGACTGTCGAAACTGAAGCTGCCCTCAACCGGGCTCAAGGCATCGTTTTCACCCGCGCCGTAGGCAAAAATACCGGTTTGCGGATCGTAGAATTCGTATTGGGAGGTCAGATAGGTGGCGTAGTACTCAAAATCATCCGAAGGCCGCCACTGAAACGCCATCGCCGCACCCGTGCGCTCACGATCGCCATTCCAGGAGGAGATGCCACCGCCGGACGCAATTTGCAGCTCCTGTCCCTCGTATCCGGTCAGGCCCTCTCTCGTAAAAAACGGCTCGACCGTAACTTTGTCTTCCCGGAACACCGCTTCGTTGTAAGAGAGGTTCACCAGGAAGCCGAATTCACCCGCGCTGGTGTCCCAGCGATCAGAGTAAAGGCCGGAAACGCCGTAGCCCTCGTCGTCACGAACGTCATAGTGGGTACCGCTTACCGCGGCGCTGATCAAGCGGCCATCGGCATCAAATGGCATGCGGGTGCGAAGATTGACAATACCGCCGATGCCACCCTCAATCTGATTGGCGGCCGGGTTTTTATAGACATCAATGCCGGCGAGCAGCTCGGAGGGTACGTCTTCAAAGCTCAGCGCCCGGCCGTCGGTGGTTGAGAAGATGTCCCGGCCATTGAGTTCCGTGCGTACCTGGGTCAGACCGCGAATGGCAATATCGCTACCCTCCCCTCGGTTGCGGGAAATCTGAACGCCGGAAATCCGTTGCAGGGCCTCGGCCACATTCACGTCCGGCAGTTTACCGATGTCGGTAGCGACGATGGAGTCAACAATCACCGCCGAGTCGCGCTTGATGGTTTGCGCAGACTCCAAACTAGCCCGAAGACCGGTGACGACGATTTCTTCCAGCGCCTCCTGTTGGGAACCGGCCTCTTGGGCGATAGCGGGAGGCAAGGCCCCCACCGCCAACAAGGCGGCGGTGGACACAAAGGTGGCCCGCAGAGTGTTGGTCTTGGGAAACCGGGGCTGTTTCAGCTCTATCATTATGGCTCTCCTCTGGCTTTGGCTTTATATCGTTATTGGTCGGCGCGAGGCGACGGAGGGTCCACTCGGCCATAAGTCAGTTATAGCTCAAATGTTTTATTGGTGCAAACAATTTCTTATGTGAAACATCTTTAAAGCAGGCGGATTTGGATGTTTTTCGTGCCAACCCGGAAAACGGACAGAGCTATAGAACCAGGCCGCCGTAGACATATTCGGCCGCCGCTAAGACGGCGAGACGCCTGGGAGAGATAATGGTGACGAAGCTGGGGCGAGGTTCTAGTGGGGGAATGCGTCGGAGATAACGCGGTAGTGTTCCGCCATTTTCGCCGGATCAAAGGGGGGTTTGAAGAAGGCGTGGTAGTCGCCCCGGGGGTTGAACAGGACCACCTGGCCACCGTGGTCGATGGTGTAATCGTTTTCCAGCGTAACCTTGGCGAACGCCACGTTGGCCTCATTCGCGAAGCGCTTCAGGGTCAGGAAATCCCCGGTAACGCCGACGAAGTCCTCGTGGAAATAGGGAACGTATTCCGCCAATACCTCTGGGGTATCGCGCGCCGGGTCCAGGGTCACCAGTAAAACCTGAGTGTCGGCGGCCCGCTCGGGGCTGAGCTCATCCATCATGCGGGACAGCTCCGCCATGGTCACCGGACAGATATCCGGGCAGTGGGTAAAGCCGAAAAAGGCCAGGGTCCAGACGCCCTCCAGGCTTTCATCGGTAAAAGGCTCACCCCGGTGGTTCACTAACTCGAAGTCGGTCAGGCGCCGGGGCTGGTCAAACACCACGGTGCCCTGCTCTCGGAGCGCCTCCCGGTCCAGGGGCGGTTCGCGGGTAACTTTGTACACCTGCAGGCCAATCACCACAGCCACGATGGTCACCAGAGTGGCGACGGTGCGGCGAATGCCACGTTTTTGGGCGTTGCGATCGACCTCGGGTGCCATAGGCGTCACACCCCGGCGGCCAGGTAGTTCGTCGGCACCGGCAACAGGTAGTGATCAAGCAGCATGATCACAAACAATGCCATCAGGTAGACGATGGAGTACTTGAAAGTGTCCATGCCGACGTTGGGCTTGTTCTTACTCAACAACAGCGCCAGGGACCAGTACAGGAAACCCGCGCCGAGAACCAGTGCCCCCAGAAGGTAAAGCCAGTTCAGCATGCCGGTGATATAGGGCAGCATGGTGACCAGCACCAGAATGACGGTATAGAGCAGAATGTGCAGCTTGGTGTACTGCTCGCCGTGGGTCACTGGCAGCATGGGAATGTCCGCCTTGGCGTATTCATCTTTGCGGTGCACGGCCAGTGCCCAGAAGTGCGGGGGCGTCCAGGCGAAGATGATCAATACCAGCAACAGGGCGTGACCGTGAATTTCACCGGTCACGGCCGTCCAGCCCAGCAGGGGCGGGGCGGCGCCGGCGATGCCGCCAATGACGATGTTCTGGGGCGTGGCGCGCTTGAGGAACAGGGTGTAAACCACGGCGTAGCCCAACAGGGACACCAACGTCAGAACCGCCGTCAGGGTGTTGATGAACAACACCAGCAGTGCCATCCCCAGAGTACCGATGATCAGTGCAAAAACGGCCGCCTGCATGGGTTCAACCCGTCCCTTGGCAATGGGGCGGTTAAAGGTGCGAGCCATTTTCTGGTCCACATGGCGATCCACCAGATGGTTCACCGCCGCCGCGGAGCCGGCGCAAAGGGCGATCCCGAGGTTGCCGATCAACAGGACATCCACCGGCACCATGCCGGGCACGGCCAGCAGCATCCCGATGACCGAGGTGAGGATCATCAGCATGACCACATTGGGCTTGCACAGCTCGTAGTAGTCCCGCCAGCTGATATGGCCGGCCGATGCTCGGGTATTCTCTAGAGTCTTCGCCATGGAAGGGGTACCTCGGATTTATTATCGCCCTAGATTCGGATCGCGGAGTAACTGCGGTGAGCCAGGGTCACTATTGCCAGTAACAGTAACGCACCCACCGCGTTGTGAGCAACCGCCACGGCCAACGGCAGCGACGCCAACACATTGGTCACCCCCAGCGTGATCTGTAGCACCAACAACAGACCGACCACACCGCACAGCCGACGCGCCGGGCGGACACCCACGCGCCACAGCCGCGTCAACAACAGCGCCAGCACCAGCGTGACCACAATCGCGCCAATGCGGTGGGTCATATGAATCGCGGTGCGGGCGTCTCCTTCGAGCAAGCCACCCAGATAGTTGGGCCCCACGCTCTGAGCAAAATTGAAGGCTCGCGCAAAGTCCATTGCCGGCCACCACTGACCGTGACAGGTGGGAAAATCCGTACAGGCCAGCGCCGCGTAATTGGAGCTGGTCCAGCCGCCCAGCGCGATCTGTCCGACCACCGTCACCAGGGCAAGCCAGATCAATGGCCGCATTCCCGTCAAGCGCCGATGGCTGTTCCCCGACACACACCAGGGGCGATTGCGTAGGCGCAACGCCAACAGCCAGAGCAGGCTGAGCGTCGCGAACCCGCCCAGCAGGTGGGCAGTGACCACTTGCGGCCAAAGCTTGAGAGTCACCGTCCACATACCAAACGCCGCCTGGACAACGACCAGCGCCAACAAGCCGGTCGCGTGCCACCGGGGATATTGCATGGCGGGCGCGCGCCGGGCGAACCGCCACATGGCGATGGTCAGACCGAGAATCACCAGCCCGAGGGTTCCCGCGAAGTAACGATGGACCATTTCAGGCCAGGTTTTATCGTGCTCCACTGGCGATTCGGGAAACAGGGCTTCCGCCCGGGCGACCGACTCGGATGACTTGGGCCATGTCAGGTGGCCGTAGCAGCCCGGCCAATCGGGGCAGCCGAGCCCCGCATCGGCCAGCCGGGTAAACGCGCCCAGCACCACCACGCCAACGCACAGGGCGGTGGCGAACAACGCCCAGCGATAACCGTTCTTTCTCTGCGATCGTATGGCGGACAAGGGCTTGCCTCCTGGCACCGGTCAGTCTTCGTATGAGTAGCGCAACAGGCGCTTCAGATCTTTCAAGAGTTCTTTGCCCGAGTGCTCGGGGGTGTAGCTCATCATCACAAAGCCTTCCTGGTCCATCAGGTAGTACCGCCCGGTTTCCAGCGGCGCGTGCGGCAGGTTGGTCTGCTCAAGCGAGGCCATCATCGCAGCTCGATCCGGGCGAACCCATGCGGTGCCGGGGTGTTCGTCCTCCAGGAAGGTTCGCATCTCCTCGTCGAGGGGGCCATCCATCGGCATGATCAGGCGCTGGACTCGGTAGGCGTCCTCGGCCAGGAGGATGTGGACCTGCCGGGTCACGTAGAGGTTCTCCTCACAGTGGCCGGAACAGTCACTGGCAATGGGGACAATAATACGCCAGCGTTTGTGTTCCGGGTCCGGCTGCCAGGGCCCGCCATCGAGCGTACGCGGCTTCCACTCGGAAAAGCGCTGGGGTGGATCGAGCAGATCGCCCTTGTTCACCCGGTCATCGGGAATACCGACACCCGTCTGGTACAGCACATAGGCCAGCACCATCGGCAGTGCTACCACCGCCATCAGGGTGGCGGCGATGATGCGGCCGCGGCGTTGGAGCTGTCGTTCCCGCTCATCGGGCTGGGGGGTGTCACTCATAGCAATTCTCTCGTTGCGCTCGCGCCCGCTTCAGGCGCCGTCGTTGTCGTCTTTTCCGCGCCACGGGTGCCAGCGCTTTGTCGTCGTCAGGACAAACCACAACACCACGGCCAGCGCCATGGCGAACCACTGCACCGCGTAGCCCAAGTGCTTGGCGGCGCTGATTTCGTATTGCTGCCAGTCGGTCGTCAGCGCCCCGGGGCTGCCATCATCGAGTTTGACGTAGTGTCCGTACAAGGGTTCGCCCAGTGTGTCCGCCATAACCTGTGGCGCGATGGCCAGAATGACTTTGGGCCAGCCATCACCGGCGGGCTCACCCTCAAGCAGTGGATGTTCACTCGGAGACCACCAGTCACCGAACAGTGTCACTTCTCCCTCCGGTACCCCCGGGTTCGGCAATGCGCTGCGATCCGGTTCGCCCGCCACCCAACCGCGGTTGACCAACAGCACCGTTCCATCACTCAATTCAAAAGGACTCACCACCTCAAAACCGACCTGAGCGTCGCGTTGGCGATTGTCCAGCAGCCAGTTGCGCCCCTGCCAATAACGCCCGGTCAGGATCAGCCGCCGGTGTTCGGCCAGTTGCGCCGGGTCGGCGCCGGGAAGCGATTGTGGCGGCATGGCCTGCACCGCTTCCAGCTCGGCCTGACGCTCGCGTTTTTCCTCCGCCCGCTGAAGTTGCCAGATACCGAGCGACAACAGGAGGGGAAAGGTCAGCAGGCATAGCACCGTGACTTTTCGGTGGAAGGCGATGGTAAACTGTTTCCGAGCGGGCGTTTTATTGGCGTTCACCGTTACATCCAACGCGTAAAAACTGGAGCCGTTATGTGGCTGAAGATCATCATCCTGATTCTTTTCGTGGGCGTTCTGGCCAGTCTGACCAGTGGCCTGCGCTTTTTGTTGAAAGACGCCGGTATTCCCGAGTCCAAACGCACCCTCTACGCCCTGGGTATTCGAATCGTGCTGGCGACACTGATGATGTTGTGCGTTTTCTACGGTTTTTACAGCGGAATTCTTTCCAGCTCTGCACCTTGGGACGCGCGCGTTTAAGCGCGCGCTCCCACGGCCGGTTTACCCGAAGATGTAAACGGCGAAGAACAGACCGACCCACACCACATCGACGAAGTGCCAATACCAACTGGCCGCTTCAAAGCCAAAGTTGTCATCGGGTTTGAAGTGTCCTTTCAGCACAGAGCGCAGCCACATCACCGTCAGCATGAAGGTCCCCAGGAATACGTGCATACCGTGGAAGCCGGTCAACATGAAGAAGGTGGTGCCGTAGACGCCGGATTGCAGGGTCAGGCCCATTTCGTGGTAGGCGTGAAGGTATTCTTCCACCTGCAAAAACAGGAATACAATCGCCAGAACGATGGTGGCACCGAGCCAGGCGTTGAACGCGCGGCGGGCATTATTTTTGATCGCACTGTGGGCGAAGTGCACAGTGACACTGGAGCTGAGCAGAATCACGGTATTCCAGAACGGCAACCAGCTCCAGATGGAGCCCACCTGGGAAAAACTCATGCTTTGATCCGGGCCCTTCACGGTGGCCGCATCGCCACTGACCGCTTCCGCCGGGGTGTTCATCAACGGCCAGGAGGCCTCGAAACCTTTCCACAGGAATTCGTTGGTGGCGGTATCATCAATCGCACCCCCCAACTCCGGCAGGGCGATATTGCGGATATAAAACAGGGCGCCAAAGAAGGCCGCGAAAAACATGACCTCGCTGAATATGAACCACCCCATGCCCCACACATAGGAGCGCTTGAGCTGAGCACTGTTCAGGCCCGCCATATTCTCGTTGATGACAGCGCCGAACCAGTTCCACAGGACGACGGCAAACACCAGCCCACCGGCCATGAACAGGTAGGGGCCGGAGCTGTTGCCATTGATCCAGTTGGCCGCGCCAAATACGGTCAGAAACAACCCGAAGCTGGCCCAGAGCGGCAGCTTGCTCTGCTCCGGTACGTAATAAGTTCCTTCACTTGTCGCCATAGTGTTTACTCCGCACTCGTTGTTATTGTGTCACACTCGCCACGTTGTCTTCGCCATCCCCGTACCGGTCCGTGACATCAAACAAAGTATAGGACAGGGTGATGGTATGAATTTGTTGGGGCAGGTCTCGATCCACGATAAAGAACATGGGTAGATCCGCGCCTTCCCCGGCCGCCAGATGCTGCTGGTTGAAACAGAAGCACTCGGTTTTGTGAAAATAGCTGCTTGCCTTGAAAGGCACCAGGCTCGGAATGGCCTGCCCGATCATTTTCCGATCGGTCGGGTTGAACGCTTCAAAGTCGATCCGGGTCTGCTCACCGGGGTGCACTTCGACCGTCCGAACCTTAGGTGCGAACTTCCAGGGCATGCCCTCATTGTTGGTCGCCACGAACTGGACCTTGATCGTCCGGCTGGTGTCCACTTCCGCGCTCGTCGCCTCGTAACGGTCTCCGGTTTTGCCGTTAAGCCCGGTAATTTCACAAAACGCGTTGTACAGCGGCGGCATGATCCAGAGCGCAAAGACAAACATCCCCACCGCCCCGACGCCCAGCTTGATGCTGAGCGCGGCCACGGGATTTTCAGGTAGCAGCCGTATCATCGCAGCGACCTCACAATTGCCCTATTTCACTTCCGGCGGTGTGCTGAAAGTGTGGTAAGGCGCCGGTGAGGGCACCGTCCACTCCAACCCTTCCGGGTTGTCCCACACTTCCGCCGTTGCTTTCTTACCTTTCAAAATGGTGGAGACCACGATGTACAGGAACAACACCTGGGCACCGCCAAACAGGAAGGCGCCGACCGAGGACAGCATGTTCCAGTCAGCGAACATCATGTGGTAGTCCGGAATCCGGCGCGGCATACCCGCCAGACCGGAAAAATGCATGGGAAAGAAGGTCAGGTTCAGCCCGATGAAGGCCAGCCAGAAGTGCGCCTTGCCCATGGCTTCGTTGTACATGTGGCCACACCATTTGGGCAGCCAGTAGTACACCGCCGCCGTAATGGAGAAGATGGCGCCGGGCACCAGTACATAATGAAAGTGCGCCACCACAAAATAGGTGTCGTGGTACTGGAAATCGGCCGGAGCAATGGCCAGCATCAAGCCGGAAAAACCGCCGATGGTGAACAGGATCACGAACGCCACCGCAAACAGCATGGGCGTCTCAAAGGTCATGGCACCGCGGAACATGGTGGCAACCCAGTTGAACACTTTCACCCCGGTGGGCACGGCGATCAGCATGGTGGCGTACATGAAGAACAGCTCACCGGCAATGGGCATGCCCACGGTGAACATGTGGTGCGCCCAAACAATAAAGCTCAGAAACGCGATGGACGCGGTGGCGTACACCATTGAGGAGTAGCCGAACAGCGGCTTGCGCGCGAAGGTGGGAATGATCGCACTGACAATGCCAAAGGCCGGCAGAATCATGATGTACACCTCGGGGTGCCCGAAGAACCAGAACACGTGCTGGAACAGGACCGGGTCACCGCCGCCGGCGGCATCAAAGAAACTGGTGCCAAAGTGGATGTCCATCAGCATCATGGTGACCACGCCCGCGAGCACCGGCATGACCGCAATCAGCAGATAAGCCGTGATCAGCCAGGTCCAGACGAACAGTGGCATTTTCATCAGGGTCATGCCCGGGGCGCGCATGTTCAAAATGGTGGCGATGATATTGATCGCCCCCATGATGGAGCTTGCGCCCATGATATGAATGGCAAAGATGAAAAAGGTCACCGAAGGTGGTGCATAGGTGGTGGACAGCGGGGCGTAGAAGGTCCAGCCAAAGTTCGGAGCGCCGCCTTGCATGAACAGGGTGGAAACCAGCATCAGGAATGCGAATGGCAGAATCCAGAAGCTCCAGTTGTTCATCCGCGGCAGTGCCATATCGGGCGCGCCCACCATCATCGGGATCATCCAGTTGGCCAGGCCGACGAAGGCCGGCATGACCGCGCCGAACACCATGATCAAGCCGTGCATGGTGGTCATCTGGTTGAAGAAGTTGGGCTCGACGATCTGCAGGCCGGGCTGGAACAGCTCGGCGCGGATCACCAAGGCAAAAATGCCACCCAGGAAGAACATGGCGAAGCTGAACCAGAGGTACATGCTGCCGATGTCTTTGTGGTTGGTGGTATACAACCAGCGAGTAATACCTTTTGCGGGGCCGTGAGCCATTGCGATACCTCCTAGTTGCCCTGTTTGTGGTTATAAATATCAATGGGCTGGGCTTGGTCGCCCATATTGTTGCCCCAGGCGTTGCGCTCGTAAGTCACAACGGCGGCAATATCCACTTCGCTGAGCTGCTCGCCAAACGCCTGCATCGCGGTACCGGGCACCCCGTTGACGACCACGTCGATATGCTCTTCGATCGGACCGACCGCTTTACTGCCATCGTGCAATGCCGGGAAGGTCCCGGGAATACCTGAACCATCAGCCTGGTGACAGGCGGCACACCACTGACCGTAGACTTTTTCACCCCGCTCGTAGAGCTCGTCAAAAGTAAAGGTCTTTTCCGTGAGCGCGGCCAGCGCTTCAGCTTCGGCCCGCTTCTCTTCCAGCCACGCCTCGTATTCGGCCTGGGGCTTGGCTTCGACGACAATGGGCATAAAACCGTGGTCCTTACCGCACAATTCAGCGCACTGGCCTCGATAGATGCCGGGCTCTTCAATGACCGCCCAGGCGTCATTAATGAAGCCGGGGATCGCGTCGCGCTTGACACCCAGATCCGGCACCCACCAGGAGTGGATCACATCCGATGCGGTCACCAGGAAACGGATTTTCTGCCCGACCGGGACGACCAGGGGCTCATCGACTTCCAGCAGGTAGTTGGGATTCTTGGGGGCGTAGCCGTTAATTTCGTCACGGGGGGTGCTGAGATTGCTGAAGAAGCTAACGTCACTCTCGACGTAGTCATATTCCCAGCGCCACTGATAGCCGGTAATCAATACGGTCATATCCGCTTCTTCGGAATCGTAGAGTTCGATCAGGCTTTTGGTGGCGGGAATGGCCATGATGACCAGAATCACCAGCGGGATCGCTGTCCAGAGAATTTCCAGACCGGTACTCTCGTGGAAATTGGCGGGTTTTACGCCACGGGATTTGCGGTGCATGATCATGCTGTAGAACATGATGCCGAACACCACCACACCAATCGCCACACACCACCAGAACATCTCCATATGGAGGCTCTGGATTTCGCGGCTGACCGGCGTCACCCCCTCGGTCATATTGAACTTCAATGACTCCGCCTTCTCTGCCAGGGTCTGATAACTGATCATCAGCACGGCAGGGGCAAGCAGCCAGGCAAACAGCCTATGCGCTCGTTTCAACATCGCCCAAATTCTCCGTGTAGCTAGCTTATGTTTATAGTTCGGGACTACTTGTTTCGGTACTGTTCATTTCGGTACTGGTTCGTTCCAACACTGCTTGAATACTACTGGATCTTAACGCCGGCACTGTTCACGTCAGCACTCTTATCGCTCGGTGATACGGCACGCCCGACTACCCACTCGCCATCCACAGGACGTAGCAGCTTCCCATCCTGCGGACGGTCGGCAACAGAGTTGTCTGTCATTGTCGGTTGGAAACCAACGGGTTCGGATATGGCGGGGTACGGCCAGTGCACTGCGGCGAAATGTCGCAACCACCGACGACAAGGAGGCCATAGCGAGGCAAAAAAGTCAATGCTTTTATGGCCTTAGGGCCCGTTTATTCTCCGCGGGCAAGGGCGTAAACTTCGGCTCTTTCGTAGCTCCTGACGCCACCCCGCTTCGCGCACCACCCACAACTGGACAGCCGACGCCATGAATCGCCGCGCGCCCACCCATCGAGACATCTGGCAACTCGCCTGGCCCATGATGCTCAGCAACCTGTCGATCCCCCTGCTGGGCGCGGTGGACACCGCCATTCTCGGGCACCTGCCCAGCCCGCTGTATCTGGGGGCGGTGACGGTCGGGGCGAGCCTGCTCAGCCTGTTGTTCTGGTCCTTCGGGTTTCTGCGCATGGGTACCACCAGTGTCGCCGCCCGGGCAGAGGGGGCCGATGACCGAGAGGGACTTCATCGGGTGCTGGTACAGAGCCTCGCCCTGGCATTGGCCCTGGCCCTGCTGCTGATGCTTATCGGCCCCTGGCTGCTACCCATCGCCCTTGAGTGGATGGGGCCCAGCCCCGAGGTTCAGACACTGGCGCTGGACTACGCCCGGATCCGTCTGTGGGGCGCGCCCGCCAGCCTGATGAATTTTGCCTTGGTCGGGTGGTTCATCGGTCGCCAGGACACTCGCCGCCCTCTGGCGATTCTGTTCACCACCAACGGTCTGAATATTCTGCTGGACGCGCTGCTGATTCTCGGGCTCGGACTCAACAGCGAGGGCGCGGCCTGGGCCAGTGTACTGGCCGAGTATGGCGGCCTGACGCTGGGACTCTGGCTGACCGCTCGCCACCTGAATGGATTGGAGCGCCGGCCGGTCCTGAACGAGCTGACCCACTGGCGGGCCTACGGACGGCTGATGCGGGTGAACCGCCACCTGTTTGTGCGCACACTTTGCCTGCTGTCGGTGTTCGTGTTTTTCGCCGCTCAAGGCGCCCGGATGGGCGATCAGGTTCTGGCCGCCAACGCCATTCTGCTTCAGTTCCTGCTCCTGACCTCCTACGCCCTGGACGGGTTTGCCCACGCGGCGGAAGCACTGGCCGGCCGGGCCATCGGCGCCGGTCGGCTCAGCGACTTTTATCTGGCGACCCGTCGCAGCAGCGCCTGGGCTCTGGCCTGCAGCCTGATGATCAGTGCCCTGTTCGTGCTGGGCGCGCCCTGGTGGCCCGGGGTCTTTACCAGCCTGCCGGAAGTGCTGGAGATCGTTCGGGCGCACTATGTCTGGATCTGCGTTATTCCGGTGATCGGAGTCTGGGGCTATCAGTTGGACGGTATCTTTCTCGGCAGTGGACAGACGGCGGCCATGCAGTACACGGTGCTGATCGCGGCTGGTGGCTGCTTTCTACCGCTGTGGTGGTGGCTGCAACCCTTGGGGAATCAGGGCCTCTGGGTGGCGTTCGTCGCTTTTAACGGCGCTCGCGGCTTGTTACTGGGGCTCGTATACTATCAACTGAGCCGGAAGAAGCAGTGGCTGGCTTTTAAGTAATGTAAAATGCGCTTCCCCCTAATAGTTAGAATAAATCGCTCTTAAAACTGCCTTGTATTTGCGCGCTTTTGAATTAAGTTTAGTAAGTGGCATCGCTTGCAACAAAGCCACCTCGCCGTAAGAAAGATTTAACTTGGACCGTAACCGGTAACACCCACGGCGAGCAAATAGAAGAAACAACGCGTCAGGCCCCGGGAGGGCCACCCCAGCACCATGTGTCTCAGACCGCTCGATCAAATCGAAGCGCTGATTCAAAAAGCGAAAAAACGGGATCTAGAGACAGGACAACTCAATCGCATACTGGATCAGCGTGCCCGACACTTGCACGGCGCCATCAAATTACCGCGTGAGCAGGCTACTGCTGCCCTGCGGGACTTTGTGGTGCGCTACATTGAGCATGTACCGGCCTTTATTCTGGCCATTGATGCGATCACCCGGGAAGCGGGGATCGACGACCGGGTTGAGCCGCTGCTGAACATCGCCTGCGACTATTTCCTCTCACCGCCCGACCTGGTCAGCAGCCATAGCCAGCTGGTGGCCATGCTCGACGAGAGCTATCTCGCCCACCGGCTGCTGGAGGAAGTCAACGACCGGTTTATCGGCCACTGCGGCATCCCCCTGGCTCCCATGGATGTCACCCGCGCCAACGTCATTGCCCACGAACTGATTGGCGAGCCTTTCGCCAACGAGCTCGACCAGGCCGTGCTGTTTTCGGCCGAGTTATTGCTCAACGAGTATCCCTTCGAGGGCAAGAACTTTCAGCACTACGTCGCGCAACACCGCGACCGGGGCTGGTCCGAGGAGTTGCGCCGCTGGCCCTGTCTGGCCGCCGACCTGGCGATCGATCTGCGCTTCAGCTCCTGAGCTGGGACAGAATATCCGTCGGGTTCAAATGCGGCGGAAATACGGGGTAATACACCTGCCGAATGACACCGCCCTCAACCAGCAACGTCAGTCGTTTAATATACGTGGCGCCATCATAGTCAAAGGTCGGTAACTCCAGCTCCCGGGTCAACGCCAGATCCGAATCATTCAGTAGCGGATAGGGCAGGCGCAGGCGCTCGACCGCCTCCTGTTGATCATTGAGTGGCTGGGCACTGACGCCGTAAATTTCCACCCCCAGGCGCTGGAACTCGGGGTAGCGATCACGAAACGCACAACACTGCGTGGTGCAGCCGCGCGCACCGGCGATCTTGTTCCAGCCCCGCATGGGGGGCTGTTCGGGCTTGCCGGTCATCGGGTAAAAGAAGACCACCGCCGTCCCATTGATGGTGCTGAGGTCCACCGGCTCGCCGGTTGTGCTGGACAGTGACAGGCTGGGCAGGGCCAGCCCCTGGAGGTGATCGCAAGCGCCGTCTTCTTCGGGTTTAGGCAAACCCTCCGGCAACATGTACAGGTTTTTAGCCATAATTGCTGTTGTCCTTTCGATCCCGGGGCCCCGCCTCGTGCGCGTCCCCGGTCAGTGGATCGGAGCGTCATGATGTCCCGATCATTATCGTTGTGGTTGGTATCTCTCGGTCTTATTGCACGTCTGTCGGCAGACCTGGAATCTCGTGCCGCAAGGACTATGCCAGTCGCGACGACTCCGGAGGTTATTCAAGGCTTCCCGACCTTTTGAGTGTAGCTCGTCGGCGCCGCACCCTGCCAGCAGACGGACTCGAAATTTCCTGCTCGCACCATGAAAGATCTCGGCCGCGTGCACTCCGACCACCGCGCACGCTATTGGTGCAATGTGACACGCGAATGACACGCCGGCCGTTACAGCAGCGCGGCGGTTTTGATCTGAGCGTAGCAGCGTGTACCGACAACCAGGCGCAGCTCGTCCGCCGATTTGCGAGTCACCCTCGCCAGCAGCGGTTGCTCGCCACAATTCAACTGGACCGTGATCCGCGAGGCATCGTGGGGCGTCAAGCCGGTCACCGCCACTGGCAGGCAATTGAGAATGCTGGTGTCGGTCGACGGACTCAGGGTCAGGCTCACGTCCCGGGCCGCCACCCGCAGACGCACACGCTGCCCGGGCCGGTGAGATTGGCGTGTGAGCGTGAGCATACCGCCATCCAACGCCACGCGGGTCAGGGCGTAATGGTCGTCGTGGCCGTCGACGATTCCCGTCAACACCGCAGCGGCGTCATCGGCCTGGGCCAGCTGCAGGTCCGTACGTGTGAGAATCTGATTGAGGGGCCCGGAGGCCAGAACCCGGCCCGGCGCCATCACCACCAGATGGTCCGCCAGCCGGGCCACCTCCTCGGGGGCATGACTGACGTACAACACCGGGATCGACAGGCTGTCATGCAGAGTTTCCAGGTAGGGAAGAATGGCCTGCTTACTGGCGGGGTCGAGCGAGGCCAAGGGCTCGTCCATCAATAACAGGTCCGGACTGGTGGCCAGGGCCCGGCCGATGGCCAGTCGCTGGCGCTCCCCACCAGAGAGGGCCGATACCGGACGGGAAAACAGGGGGCCCAGGTTTAGCCATTGCGTCAGGGTTTCGGGTGACAGGCGGCGTTCACGCGCCGGAATGCGACGCCAGCCGTATTCCAGGTTGGCCCGCACTGACAGATGCTCGAACAGGCTGGCTTCCTGAAAGACATAGCCCAGGCGGCGCTTGTGGGTGGGGCGAAATCCGGTGGGCGATTGCCAAATCTGGTCCCCCAATACCAGACGCCCCCCTTCTACCCGGTCAAGCCCGGCTACCGCCCGCAGCAGCGAGGTTTTGCCGCAACCGGAGGGACCGACCACTCCGGTGACGCCCTGCCCCGGCAACTCGAGATCCACCGCCAGGCGGAAATCCCCACGGTGGATCTCGAACTGCACTGTGAGCCTCTCCGCCCTTTGGTTCAGCGGATCGATCATGGTTTCACCAGGGACAGGCGGCGGTTGAAGCCGTAGACGGCCAGCAACAGCACAAAGGAGAACAACAACAGTCCGCCGGAGAGCCAGTGGGCACGCGAGTAGTCGAGGCTCTCCACATGGTCGTAGATGGCGATCGACAGCACTTGGGTTTCACCGGGAATGTTGCCGCCAATCATCAGCACCACGCCGAACTCTCCCAGCGTATGGGCAAACCCGAGCACCGCCGCCGTAAGAAACCCCGGGCGCGCCAGGGGCAACACCACCGAAACAAACCGGTCCCAGGTGCCGGCGCGCAGGGTGGCCGCCACTTCCAGAGGGCGAGAACCCAGACTGTTGAATGCACTGGTCAGCGGTTGGACCACAAACGGCAGGGAGTAGACCACAGAACCGATAACCAGGCCGGTAAAACTGAAGGCGAGCGGCTCGCCCCAGAGCCATTGGGAGGCCGCCCCCAGGGGCCCGCGAGGCCCCAGGGCCAGCAGTAAGTAGAACCCGAGCACCGTGGGCGGCAGGACCAGAGGCAGAGCCACCAGTGCTTCCACCAGAAAACGAAAGCGCCAGCGGCTGCGCGCCAGCCACCACGCCAGGGGGGTGCCCAGCAGCAGCAGAATCAGTGTCGTGAGGGCCGCCAGCTTGAGTGTGATCCCGAGTGCTACCCAGTCGGCCGGTTGAATCATGGAGTACGACATTCCCAACGAATAATGGCGCTACTGTAGCACGAGCGCCCGGGGAACAAGGACAACAAGGCACACCGAAATAGTGGCACAAAAACCAACCTGAGCTAGGATTAGAAAGAAGACCAGGTGGTCGTTGAACAACAAGGACTCTTCCACGAACGGGGCTCCGCAGTTGCTCCTATATTTCGAGTTGGCGACATGATCTTATTTGAAAGCGACAGTCAGGGACACAAAATCGATAACGACCGGCGCGAGTACATACTGTCGTTCGTCAGCTACATCTCCGGAGCGATCATCCTGTTTTACGGGCTGCGCCACCTGATGCTCAAAAACACCAGTCTCGCTCTTATTCTGCTCAGCGCCTCCACGGCGTTTTTGCTCACCGTCGGCTATTACCGCTGGTCGAAAAACATCGAGCGCGCCTGCCTGATAGAGGCTCTGCTGGTCGCGCTGTTTGTGTTGGCGCTGGTCTTCCATGGCGGCTACGCCAACACAGCGCTCTACTGGGTGTTTCCCTTTCCCGCCATTCTGTTCGGGTTGTTGGGTGTGCGCAACGCCGCGATCGGCAACACCCTGATACTGGTGCTGCTTGCCATTATGCTCTTTGTCGACGGGCTGATTCCGGCGCAGTACCGCCCGGAGGAAACCAGCCGGTTCTTTGCCTCGGTCGTGATTGTCGTAATGGTCTCCTGGATCAATGATTATTTCCGCGAACGCAGCCACCAAAAAATGGATGTGTTACAGGCCACCCGGGAGAAACAGGCAAACACCGACCCCTTGACGCTGCTCCCGAACCGGCGCTTTATTGACTCCCACCTGGGGCGGGACCTGGCCCATCGACCCGAGGAGTTTTTGCCGATGGGCGTGGTGATGTGTGACATTGATCACTTCAAACGACTGAACGACCAATTCGGACATCATACCGGGGACCTGGTGCTCAAGCAGGTGGCAGAGCACTTCCGCAAGGCCCTGCGTCGCCAGGACATTGCCTGTCGGACCGGAGGCGAAGAGTTTCTTCTGCTGTTACCTAAAACCGATCTGAACGACGCCCGCCTGGTGGCGGAAAAGGTGCGCGACCAGTTGGCGCGCCAACCGTTTATTATCAAGGAAAAGGAGCACCCGATCACCGCCAGCTTCGGTGTCACGGTCTGTGAGACCGCCGACGCCCTGGCCTCGTCCGTAGAGCAGGCGGACGAGCTGCTCTACCGTTCCAAGCAATCCGGCAGGAACAAAGTCAGTTAGCCAGCGCCCCTATCGATTGGGTTACAACCGGCTGGACACGGAATCCCGCTCCGCCGCACGGCGCAACTCCATGTCATCCTTGGCGTCATTGACACGTTGTGAGGCACTGCCGTCAAAAACCCAGACCTCCACACGCTGGTTTTTCAGGCGCACACCCTCCTTATTGGCCGCCACGGGGAGGTCACTGCCAAAGCCAACCACCGAGGCGGCATCGATGCCCCGGTCCCGCAACGCCGCCTTAACCCGAAGAGCCCGCATCTGAGACAACACCAGCGCCCGGTGCTCGGTCTGCTCGGCGTCGCCAAAACCGATCAACTGCAGTTGCCGCTCCCGATTTTCCGGCGCCGTCATAAAACGGGCCAGCCGCTCGATATCCCATCGGGCTTTGTTGTCCAGGCGGGAACTTCCCTCGTCAAAGCGGAAGTTGATCGACAACCGCTCGGCGTGTCCGACCAACGCTTTGTAGGACACCGGGGCTTGGGCGGTCAGCTCCGGCTTAAGGCTCACGGGGTTCTGGGAGACAAAGCCGACCTCAGCTACCCGTTCCTGACCCGCACGGCTGTGGACATACTCAATATATTCGCGCACCAGCGGCGGCGTGCGCCCCGGCAGGGTGTACATGAACAGGCGCCGGGACAGAGCGTAATCTTCAGTGGCCACGTACAGGGGCTCGGGCCGCAATGGTTGGGTACCATCCTGGGAAACGCTCAAAGCCTTGGCCTGGCGCACCGACGCGAGCCCCACAAAGCCGATCGCACCCGGGTCGGCCGCCACCGAGTCGGACAACCGGTCATTGGATTCAAACCGACGGGCGTCACGGCTGAGGGCAAAGCGACCGTTCAATACCATGCTTTTGAAACTGTCCCAGGTACCGGACTTGTTATCCCGGGCGTAAAGGCTGACCGCCCGATCGGGGCCTCCTACCTGCGACCAGTTGCGCACTTCACCGGAGAAAAGCCGGGCGATCTGGTCCACCGTCAGCGCCTCGACCGGGTTCGAGCGGTGGACAATCACCGCCAGCCCGTCAATCGCGACAACGTGCTCCGCCTCGAAAGTGCGCATGGGGCCGTAGTCGGCCAACAGGGCTTCCTCCGAGGCTTTGATAGGCCGGGACGCCATGGCGACCTGAGCCTCGCCCGAGGCCAACCCGCTCATACCCGTGCCCGAGCCGTGGGCCGCCACATCAATGTACACGGGACCGGCGGGCCCTCGGCCTTCAATCCGGTATTCGTTTTCCTTCTGGCCCGCCCGAATACTGACCGACTCGGCCCCCTTGGCGAGGAGATAATCCCGAGCCAGTTCCGGCGCCAACCGGGCCCCGACGGTATTTGATCCGTGCAGGGTGAACAGATGGCCCGATTGCCCCGGGGCAAAGGGAGAGACCGCTGCCGAGGCGGTAGATAGCGACAGCCAGGCTGACACGACAAGCGTCAAACAACGCAGACCCATAGCTTGCTCCTCATTCATGCCACCCGGTCGAGCAGACCGGAGAGCCAATGCAGGCGCGCAGCTTAGGCGGGGAATGTTACGACTCTGTGAAACGGGCTGATGTCGCGTCAAATAGCGTCCAATAATCCACCGGGTCGCTTATCCGGGCCAACCACTCGCGCAGCGACCCGGCCAGGAGTAGCTCGTCGTCGTAGGGGTGAATGGCCAGGCGCAACGGCCGCTTGGGGCTGGCCCAAGCCGCATTGACCCGATTCCAGGTTCGCAGCAGCACCGCCCCGGCGGAGGTATCGGCCTCGAATCCGACCAGAGGCAAGGCGCGTCGCCGGCCACTGGGCAAATGCCACAGACCGCGAGTGGTTTCGAGATAGGAGAAGGGAGAAGCCTTCAGGTCATCGGCGGTCAGAGCCCCCAACGCCCAGGCCGGAGGCACGTAGAGCGAGGGTGGCCTAAGCTGGCGGCCAATAAACCAGCGATAGTTCCGCTCCAGCAGTTCGCACAACGCGCCTCGGGGCTGGCTGAGATGTTCCGCGGCGTGGCGCGAGACCCAGCGGGAGTGACAACGGTGGTACCAGCCCTGAATACGCTCGGCGCGGTGCGTCCAGCCGTGGCCGGCCAACTCGAGGCCTTCACCCTGCCAGCGCGCCAACTGTGCCACCTGATCGGGCTGCCAGTCGCGACCGGGCACCACCAGCAACACTGTCCCGCGACGTACCGGAGCGGACATGAGTGCCAACAGTCGCTCCACCCGTTCAAGGGTCTCCGGCATCACATCGTGAATCGACACCAGCGCTGGCATCATCAAGCCTGCTCCAACGCCGACCCCACCCCGTCCAGAGATGTCGAGGGCAAAGGCGAGCGGGAGTCGACCGTGTGGCGTAACAGTTCGCACCAGTGCGCCAGGCAGCGCTCATTCAGCGATAGCGCCAGCCCCGCCGCCGTCTGGGCCAACTCGCGTCGCTGGGGCGCGGTTTTCTCACGCAGACGTTGCAACGCCGAGGCGGCACTTTCTTCCGGATGAATGATACTCAGCCCCGATCGCAGGCTGGGCCACTGCACAATGCCACAACCGGAGGAGACCAGCACCAACCGCTCCCGGGCCATGGCTTCCAGGGCGATGGTACCGAAAGACTCGAAGTGCGACGGCAGTAACAATAGATCGTGGTGGTCTACCTCCGCCCTCAGGGCGGCGCGGTCCAACCAGCCCAGCAACTTAAGGTTCGGCAGGGCTTCGGCCGCGGCGGCCATCCGGGCCCTCAGCGGCCCGTCGCCCGCAATACTGAACTGCACCGACGGGTGGGCGGAGGCGGCGTCCACCACCGCCTCGAGATTTTTCTCCGCCGCCAGTCGCCCGGCGAACAACACCCGCTCGAGCTCGCCGCCGTAGGGGCGGCGCTCGGTCAGGGCGAATTCGGCGGAAATGGGGGTACCGATCAGGCCGGTGGCGGGCGCGCCCATGCGCTCGGCCAACTCGAGCATATCCCGGGAGTTGCCCAGCACCGAGCGGGCCCCGGCAAACAGGTAGCGGTGGGAGCGCTCGAACAGCGAATGCACCAACCGGCCCCGCCAGGAGCCCTGCCAATAGAGCTGGGTCAGTTGTTCAAACGAGGTATGAAAACCGGCCAATACCGGGATACCCGCGCGCCGCGCCAGGCGCACGCCCAGCAGGCCGTAGGGGCCGGGGGTTGCAACCACCACCACCTGGGGTCGAAGCCGGCGTAACGCCCGCTTGAGCGCCCAGGGATTGGGAACACAGAGCTTCTGGGTACGGTCTCCGGGCAGCGGCAGGGCCAGCCCGGTTCGCCAGCGGCCATTTTCCACCGTCGGGGAGAACAACTGAACCTCGGACATCTGCGGGCCCAGTTGCTCGAGTAAGTCCTGATAGTAAGCGCCCACGCCGTTTCGTCCCGGGGCGGCATCGGAAATGACCGCGACTCTCAACCCCGCCTCCACTCCCTCTGTCAGTGGCGCCAGAAGCGCCTGCGATTGTTGAGTCATGAGCAAGCCCCCGCGTCCGGCCAGACATCGGCAAAAAGGTACCTGACACGAGCCCGGCTCAACCCGTACTCTTCCAGCGAGTATCGGTGTCCGGGTCGAGCGTCCCGACGGGCGCCGCTGACGGTCATCAGGGCGTCGGCGGGCGGCAGAGGCTGCTCCGCGAAGGCGTAGAGCCGCTGCCAGTCCGGAGCCTGCATTTTGGCCAGGTACGGCAGCGGCAAACACAGAACATCGTCGTCTGCGCGCCAGCCGCGCACCCGGCGATAGTAATTGTGAAGAATACTCAGCATGCGCTCGCTCAGTTGCGGATCCACCTGGCGGTGGCCGAGTAGCTTCAGTGCCGGTCGCAACGCGCTCAACTGAGACGGTACCGCCTCCTCGGGCCGACGCACGCAGGCGATAAAACGGGCACCGGGGAAGCGTTCGCGCAGGCTGTCGACCCAGGGCGTAAACGAGGGGTTTTTACTCAGCACCCGCCTGTGCCTACCGTGGAAGTACAGGTGGCGCTGCAGGCAGGCGTGGTAATAGGCGGTCAGCGCCCGGCGCTCACCCTCGGCCACGGACTGGTCAAAGAAGGCCAGGCGCCAGTAGCCCTGTGCTTTCGGACAGATCAATGCAGGCAGGAAGCAGGCCCCGCGCCAGAGCAGTAAGAGAAAATCTTCTTCCGGCTCGCGCCAGCCCAGGGTATGCACCCGGTCCATGGCCGCCCAGCGCCAACGACGGCCAAGACGCCTGAAAGGCCGAACCAGTCGACCCATAAAAGACCAGACGTAACGCTCTGAAATGGAAGGTGCCAACAGGCACTCCCAGAGCGTCAGGCTGGTGAAGGCCGGGTCCTCCGCCAACATCCTCTGCAGATGCGTCGTACCGCTGCGGGGCACCCCGACAATAAACACCGGCGCGCGCACCGCCACCTGCCGATAGCCGCGAAACAGTAGGTCGTCAATGAGAAAGCCCAGGCCGTGGCTGAGCGCCAGCAGGCCAAACCCCAGCCAGGCGAGCGTGAACAACGGCAAACGCCACCACACGGGGCGCCAACCGGCGTCGGGGAGGGAACGCGCGAGTTGCGCACCCAAAGTTAACCAGGCCATGAGTATTTGCATGGCGCCTATGCAACCGCACTTGTGTGACAACCCAATGACAGCTGGGCACAAAAAACCCCGCCGGAGCGGGGTTTCTCGTGGTTCAACGCTAAGACGGCGCTATCAGCTGTCCAGAACGCTGCGCACGTACTCTTCGAGCGCCTTGTCCTTACCGTACTCAAAGAAAGCGGCCTGGAAGCGTTCACCGGTCACGGCGGTTTTCACCAGAGACTGGTCCAGGGCCTTGAGGCCTTCCAGATAGTCTTTGCACATGGCATTTTTCACGCCATCCAGAATACCGGCGTTTTCCACCTGGCTCGCCTTGCGCTCCGGGGGATAGCCCTGGCCTTTCTCACCGGCAAACGCCTTCTCGAAAATGTAGCGGCAGTTGAGCTCCGCGCCCCAGCCAAAGCCTTTGGCGAACGGCAGTGCCAGCGCGTTGCCGTTGTTGATCTGGGCAAACAGGTAGGCATCGGAGGGGTCAATGCAGTAGCCGCAGACCACGCCGGGATGGGCGTTCAGGGACATCAGCGCGCCCTGGCCGGTGCCGCAGCCGCTGATCACAAAGTCCACGGCTTTGGAATTGAGCAGCAGGCCGGCCATGATGCCCAGGTGGATGTAGGTCAGGCGATGGTCGTTGTCGCCGTTCATGCCGACGTTAAAAACCTGGTGGCCCTGCTCTTCCGCCACGGCGTTCAGCTGTTCCAGCACAATCGGGTTCTTCCCGGCCTGGCTGAACTCATTCATCAATGCAATTTTCATTTCACTCATTCTCCCAACATCATTAAAAACAGTAAGGTTCTTATTTTGTACGACATTATAGGGGCTGCCCCCTTAAATAAAAAGGCCCCGGTGCTCCAGGGAGCCCGGGGTCAAGCACGTCACGATGCCCGCGTTAGGACGGGCATCACCCAGCACTAGGGCATGATGACGGTATCGATCACGTGAATGATGCCATTGGTGGTCTGCACGTCGTACATGGTGACGGTAGCGCCCCCGACTTGCAGCATGCCATCGACAATGTCGATACCGACCATGTTTCCAGAGACGGTTTCAACGTCCGTACCGTTAAGAGTGAACGCAGTCACCGAATCCACTTCCGCGCCGCTGACTACGTGCGACAGCAACACTTCTGTCAACGCTTCGCTGTTGGCCTGCAACGCGCTCAAATCCTCCTCGGGAATCTTGTCGAAAGCGGCATTGGTCGGCGCAAACACGGTGAAAGAGCCTTCAGCGTCGTCCAGGGTGGCAACCAGGTTTTCCTGTTGCAGCAAAGAAACCAGTGTTGAGAAATTCTCATTGCCTGCTGCAAAGCCGGCGATGGTCAACTCGCTGTTGGTCACCGCAGGGGGCATCATTACTTGATCAATCGCATGGATTACACCGTTGCCCGCGCCGACGTTGGCGGTGACCACGCTGGACGTATTGATGTAAAGCTGCTCACCGACGTAAGACAGGCCCGCCATATCTTCATTGGCCATTTCAACCGTGGACATATCGCTCTGCGCGACGGAGATGGCTGCGCTTGCCATGATCGGATCACCCGGAATAACGTGATAGAGGAGGACATCTGAAAGCAGGTCCGAATCATTTTCCAGAGCGGCAAGTACATCTGGATCCACGGCGTCGAACGCGGCGTCGGTCGGTGCGAACACGGTAAAGTTGCTTTCCATATCCGCGAGGGTCATATCCAGATCAGTCGCTTCCAGCAACGTAACGAGCGTCTCAAAGTCGTCGTTTGACCGTGCCACATCCATAATGGACGGCATGGGCAGAGAGAGGTCGCCAACAATCACCGCGTCGATCACATGAATGACACCGTTGGTCGCGTAGATATCGGTCATGGTCACAGTGGCACCACCAACCGTCAGCTCGCGCTCTTCGGTAATCATGACTTCGATGTCCGTTTCAGCGGCTGTCGTAACGCTGGTGCCATTGGCAGCGTAAGCGTTGACAGAATTCACTTCAGCGCCGGATACCACGTGCTGAAGAAGAACGCTTTGCAGCGCTTCCTGATCGTTCAATAGTGCTTGGACGTTTTCCGCTCCGAGCATTTCAAACGCGGCATTGGTCGGTGCGAATACGGTGAAGCGGCCCTCGGAATTATCCAGGGTTGTCACCAGATCCGCTGTATCCAGCGCAGTCACCAGGGTGGACAGGCTCTCTGTGTCCTGCGCGATTTCCGCGATGGTCTGATCCGGTTCACCCCGCTCCGCGGGCGGCATCATGACGGCGTCGATCACATGGATCACACCGTTATCCGCTTCAACATCAGTGATGGTGACCATGGACAGGTTGATCAACAGATTCTCACCAGAGAGCGAAACACCGGCTTCGTCGTCGTTGGCCATTTCGATGGTGGTACCGGCCGCATCAATCGCTGCAGCAGAACCGATTTCTGTTCCCGAAACCACATGATAGAGAAGAATATCGGAGAGTGTGTCGGTGTCTTCCAGAAGCGCGGCAATGGTTTCTTCTCCCAACAGGGCGAAAGCATCGTCGGTGGGGGCAAACACAGTAAAGGTGCCGTCTGGATCATCAAGGGTTTCATCCAGACCGGTCGCTTCCAGTGCCGTCACCAACGTGGTGAAGTTACCATTATCGATGGCGACATCAACCACCGTATTGACTTCGGGTTCGGGTGTGGGGGGTGGATTATCGTCATTGTCGCTACCGCAAGCGGCCAGGCCGGCGGCTAGCCACAATATACCAATTGATCTCAATAACATGTTCATGGTGTGAGCTCCTGATTAGTCTTAGTCGTTGAACCACGTAAGCGCTATACGGGTCGATTTCAGGGGAGGATCACACGGAGAAAGAAAGAGCAACGGAATTTTTGGAAAATCACCTTTAAAGAAAATTAATGCGCCACTTCCGAAGAAAATGCCACACAAGGAAGGTCTGAAAGCGATCAATGCTAAAAAGACTATCGCTTAAAAGTTATTTCAAGCGATAGCTATTATTCACTTTTGATTTAACGCGGTAGCGTTTTCGGAACCATGACCGGCCGATCCACCCAGCGCTCGAAGCGTGGTGCAATCCGGTCCAGGTTTTCCGACCACCAGGCCGCATTGAGTTCGACGGCGGTTTTCAGATGCGCTTCGGACGTCGGCATCCGCTGGCGGCGCTCGGGCTCGAGCAGTGCCATGGAGGATTGGCGAACCGGCCCGTAGGGAATGTACTTGGCCTGGGCCGCCAGGCTTTCGGTGGAGGTGGCAAAGCGAAGAAAGTCTTTCGCCAACTCGACATTACGCCCGTGCTTGGGGATGCCCCAGACGTCATAAAACCAGATCTGGTGATCCCAAATAATCTCAAGAGGCTCGCCCCGCTCCACGGCATCATCTACCCGGCCACTGTAGACGGAAGACATCGCCACACGATCGGTTTCCAACAGCCGAATGGCTTCTTCACCGGTGCGCCACCAGACGATATGGGGTTTGATCCGGTTCAACACTTCGAAGGCACGATCGAGCCCGGCCTCGGTGGATAACACCTCGTAGACTTTCTCCGGCGCGACGCCGTCGGCGATCAGGGCCCACTCGAGATTGCCCTGAGGGGTGCGGCGCAGACCACGCGGACCGGGAAACTGTTGAAGATCAAAGAAGTCCTCAAGACGGTCGGGCTTCTCTTTCTCCCAGCGCGCCTGGCTATAGCTGATCACAGTGGAGCCCACCACATTACCGACGCCGCAGGGCATCAGGCTGCTGTTGATAAAGTCTTCACTGGCGGGTGTGCCATCGGGCGCCGCCGGCAGGGAGTCGTGATTCAGGCGCACCAGCAGCCCCTCTTCGCAGGCGCGGATCGCGTCAAAAAGTTCGAGGTCCACCAGATCCCAGTGAACGTTCCAGGCGCGCACCTGCCGGCGGATTTCATCGATCCCCCCGGAATATTGCAGCACGTTAACGCGCACACCGGTTTTGTTTTCATAAGGCCGGATGAAGCCGAGAATCTGACTTTTGACGTAAGCGCCGTCCCAGGAGACCACGGTCAGTTCCCGGTCATCTGCCTGCGCACCGACGCAGGCTAGAGCCAGGACCATAAAGACAAGTACTCTCTGCCACATAGCAATCACCAGTAGAAGCCGATATTGATGTTTAAGCGACTGTGCCATTCATCCTCACCGCCGCCGGCGAGGGACCCGCTGCCGAAGTACGGCATATTGTTGGCCATTATATAGTCCACATAGGTGAACAGCGGGCCGCTGCCGATGGCACACCCCAGCGTGTTGATTCGCGAATCCAGCGCCCGATCCGCTTTGTACAGCCGGGAGTAGTCGTTGTAACAGGTAATGGAGTCAACGCTCTCCCAGGGGGACGGCAGGTTGTAGGCGAGATTGGCGACCAGGATGTCCGCCTCGCCCGCAATGTCGTAGGTACCCGCAAAGGCGCCCACCTGGACGGTGCGGGGGTCTACCCCTTGCGGGTTGGCCGGGTCGTACTCGTAGCTCGCCCCTTTGAGTTGCAGGTTCCAGCGGCCGCAGCGACTGTCCAGGTGGGCGGCACCGGCCGAGTGATCGCCGCGACGACCGGTCGTGGTGTTATAAACCTCGCCCGCCTGCGCCGATGCCCCCACTTCGGTTTCGCAGTTGGTGCCCAGCCCGAAGGTATAGGCCACCCGGGCGTTCAATTGGTTCACCTCTTCGTTCTGCTGGTCACCACCGCGAATCAGATCAAATGAATAGCGCTCGGGATCGGTGGCATCGTTCAGTTCCTCATTCTTGTAGAAGGCGAGCTGTGTGTTCCAGGCTCCATCGGTGCGCTCATACTTCAGACCCATGTCGTAGTCATCGCCCAGACCCACGTAATAGGGCACACCGAACCAGGCGTTGTGGGCAGGGTACGGCAGGAGCCCGAACGGCACCCGGTGAATGCCAAACTGAACCTGGCTCTGGTCATCGAACTCATAACCGATCCAGCCGTGGTGCAGCGTGTGCATGTAAGAATAGAAGCGGTACTCGGCAGAGACCAGAATATTGTCTACCTCGCCATCCACATTCAGGCGGAAGACATCCAGGCCGCTTTCGCCGTACTTGTCTTGCGAGGCTTGCACAAAGTCCCGGTGAACCAGGTTGAAGCGCACGGCGCCACCGACATGAACGCCATCGGTTTCTTCCGCTGCGGTCACATCGGCCTCACTGACGGAGGCGCCCAGGTCACCACGTCGCTCGGCAGTGACTGTTTCTTCTTCCAGTGCTTCGACACGCTCCTGCAGACGCTGCACCTGCTCCCGCAGCGCCTCGGTATCATCCGCGGCACAGAGCAACGGGCTCAACAAACCGCTGATGATCAGCGGTGAACAACGGAGAAAACCGAATGAAAAGCGCCCCACTCGACGTTCACTCGAACCGTTCATTGCCCCTCCCGATCTTTCTCCCCGGTTTTACCATTGTGTTCAGGCGGCGTGACACCGGGCTCTTCTTTCGGAGGCTCCGGTGGTGTCGCCAGCATGTCATCATGAGCTTCCATTTTCCACGGCAAACTGCCCGGGGAAATGTGCAGAAAGTGCAGGTGTTTTTCGAATTGATCGAGAATGTCGGTAATGATGTCCTGCTGATCAAACCCGTAGATATCATAGGACTGCCCACCGCGACGCAGAAACACTTCCGCTCGATAGTATAGCGACTCCGACTCATCGCCTCGGGCAATTTCCGGGTAAGCATAATCCGGCAGCGCATGGTGCAGCAGGCGAATTTCGTAAATGAAGTCGACCTGGTCCTCCTTGATGACTTCCAGGTAGATTCGGTCATGCTCCTCATCCACGGTCACTTGCGCTTCCCAGTCCTGTTTTTTCAGCTCCCGTTCAACCCGGTGCATGGCCTTACTGACGGTGCTCAGCATGAAGTCCCAGACTTTCGAACGATCGGGGAAATTGATCAGCCCGGTCAGGCGCCGGCGCCAGAGGCCGCGACCGGAAGTGCCCGAGAGGCGCTGCTGCACTTCGGTCTGCAGACTGCGGTGGTGGTGCCCCTCGATGACCAGCGCACGCCACATCCCCACCGCGGAGATGATCATGATGAGGGAGAACGGCAAGGCGCTGGCAATGGTCATGGTCTGCAGCGCGCTCAAGCCACCGGCTAACAGCAACGCCGAGGCCACCAGCCCCTCAGCGGACGCCCAGAACACACGCTGCCATGCGGGCGTGTGAGTGGCGCCGCCCGAGGCCAGCGAATCAATGACCAGGGAGCCGGAATCCGAAGAGGTCACAAAAAACGTAATGATCAACAACACCGTAATGAACGACACGATCGAGCTTAGTGGTAAAATTTCGTACAGCTGAAACAGGGCAATCGCGTGGTCCGCCTGCACATCGCCAATCAAGGTAACGTAACCCTCATTCATGATTTCATGCAGCGCCGTTGTGCCAAACACCGAAAACCACAGGAAGGTGAAGATAGAGGGAACAAACATGACACCCACCACGAACTGGCGAATGGTACGGCCGCGGCTGATTTTCGCAATAAACAAGCCAACGAATGGTGCCCAGGCGATCGTCCAGCCGAAGATGAACAGCGTCCAGTTCCCGATCCAATCACTTCGGGAGTAGGCCTGGAGGTTGAAAGTGCGTTCAATGATGTTGTTCAGATAGCTACCGGTGTTCTGCAGGAAGCTTTCCAGAATGTGTACCGACGGGCCGACAATAAAAACAAAAAGCATCAGGGATATGGCGAGCGCCATATTGAGAATGGACAAACGCTTAACCCCTTTGTCCATGCCCGCCACTACCGAGAAAATCGCCAGCCCGGTAATCACGGCAATTGCGATAATCTGGACGGTGACGTTCACCGGGATCGAGGGCCAGAGATAATTGATGCCTGCGTTAATCTGCGCCACCGACAACCCTAAGGTGGTCGCGATCCCAAACATGGTGCCGAGAATGGCGAACACATCCACCACGTGCCCCGCCGGGCCGTAGATCTTATCCCCGATGAGCGGATAGAGCGCAGAGCGAATCGACAGCGGCAGGCCATGCCGGAACGCGAAGTAGGCCAACACCAGCCCTACCAGGCCGTAAATGGCCCAGATATGAAACCCCCAATGGAAAAACGCGATCTGCATGGCCTGCTTGGCGGCATCCACCGTGCCCCCGGCGCCAGCCGGCGGCGAAGCGTAATGCAGCACCGGCTCAGCCACCCCAAAAAACAACAGCGCAATGCCGTAGCCGGCGGAGAAGAGCATGGCAAACCAGGCGGGAAAGCTGTATTGGGGATCGGCGTGGTCGGGCCCCAGCTTGATGTTGCCCCATTTGGTCATGGCAATGCCGACGATAAAGACCAGGAAAAATGCCACCGAGAGCATGTAGAACCAACCAAAGGTTTCGGTGATATAAGTCAGTACGGAGGAAAAAGCATTACCCGCCAGCTCAGGGTTACTGATAGTGCCGACGACTAACAGCAAGATGACAACAACAGCAGGAATAAAAACGGGAATGAGGACCGTGGACCCCACCCTCTTCTTCGCGGCCTCAGCGCTCATAACGGCATCCTTTTCAGAAATTCAGAGGTGGCTTACGCACACTTCGGCCAAACAGACTACCACATACTCTCAATTTGAGTCGTAGCGCCAGGGTTGCTATGGTTCTACGACTGTAAGTCTTTGGCGGGAGGAAGCATGTCAAGAACCGCGCTCAGTCTTTCATCGCTTATCGTGAGTATTATTCTGCTGGTCAGCGGCAACGCCTTTCTGACAACGCTGCTTGGCCTGCGTTTAAGCATTGAGGCGTTCACACCGGCACTGATCGGCTGGATTCTGGTGTTTTACTCGTTTGGCTTTGTGGCCGGGTCCCTGTACGCGGTGAAAGTTATCGAGCGCGTGGGCCATATTCGGGCGTTCGCGGTGTTCGCCGCTATGCTGGCTATCGTTATTTTACTTCACGCATTCTCTGTCAACACCGTCCTCTGGGGCCTGCTGCGCGCACTGGCCGGCTTTGCCGTCGCCGGCCTTATGATCGTCGTGGAAAGCTGGTTCAGCAGCCGGGCCACCAACCAGAACCGCGCCAGTCTGTTCGCGGTGTACCAGGTGGTGTTCTTCCTCTCCACGGCGGGCGGGCAGATACTGATACGCGTGGCGGACCCCGCCACTTTCATCCCCTTCTCTCTCGCGGCCATTCTGGTGGTCATGGCGCTGATTCCCCTATCACTCACCCGGCAAAGCTCCCCCACCATTGAGGCGAGCGACCGCATGTCTCTGAAACGTTTGTTCCGGATTTCGCCGGTCGGACTCACGGGCGCTGTGGTGGCGGGTACCCTTATCAGCGGCTTTTACAACATGGGGCCGGTACTGGCCGATCGCCTGGGTTTGAACGTCGGACAGGTCTCGAATTTTATGGCTTCCGCCATTGTCGCGGCCATGATTCTTGCCTGGCCCATGGGCCGGCTGTGCGATCGGTTTGACCGCTACGATGTGATGCGGATTGCCGCGCTGGTGGCAGGGGCCGCCAGCCTGGGCGCCGCCTTTCTCGGGCCTTTTCATCCGATGGTACTGATTCTCTTCACCGGGGTTTACATGGGCATTGGCGCAGCGTTATACCCGATAGCGGTGGCGATCACCAACGACCTGATGGACAGCCGACAAATAACCGCGGCGAGTACCACTCTACTGCTCAGTTATGGCATCGGAAGCTGCATTGGGCCGGTGGCCACGGCACTGATTATGGAGCTAACGGGCCCTCGTGGGCTGTTCCTGACGGGCACGCTGGTCTTGGGCGCTTTGACGGCCTACCTCATAGTGGGAGGAAAACCAGCGCGAGTACCCGGCTCTCCGGAAGAACAGGAAGCTTTCGTCAGTACCATTCCCGAAGCCACACTGGGCCTGGCCGATATGGATCCGCGCACTCCGGAATTCGAACCGGACAGCTCACAACAGGCCAAAACCGACACATAACTACTTCCTGTTTGGCACATGAGTCATTTTTAACAAAAAGTGGTGCGCTTGCATTGGTTTTGGATCTGTTCTAGCATCCCTTTGGTATTGAAATACGTTGGGCATCAGCTCGACGTGGATGGATTCACCGCCGTTTAAAAAAGCACAGCTTTTAAAGACACTGGTATCAGGGAGCGATGCATGACCCCTCCGCATTTTGTCGTTAAAAACGCCATTTTTCATTCAAACGTTGAGCACACAGCTCCGTCCTTGACGGAGGTGCAGGCGTGAGCGCATTTCGCTTCAAGGAAGACCGTTGGCCCGTTGCGATTATCACCGTCTATTTCATGTTGGATGTGTGGGTGTACCTCGCGGTGGACAGCCTCGCGATTCTCGGCCTTTGGTTTGTGCTCGGGATTTTTCCCAAAACCAATGTCTGCGTCTGGAATCATCACCATCACCATTGCCGAACCTTTCATAACCGTTGGCTAAACCGGCTGCTGGAAATTCCCTACGGCTTTCAGACCGGCATGCTGGCAACCACGTGGGTGCTGCATCACGTCAACGGACACCACCGCCACTACCTGGAGCAAGACCAAGACACCTCCCGCTGGCAGGCCGAAGGGCACACCATCAGCGTGTGGCGTTACATCGCCGAGGGCCTGTTCCTCACCTACCCCCGCGCTATTCGCCAGGGGCTACGCAAGCCGAAGTTGCTGCGCCGCTATTGCGCCGAGCTGGCCGTCAGCCTGGCGCTGCTGATAGCACTCACCCTTTACCGACCTTTGCCAGCCCTGTTCGTTTTCTGGTTACCCATGGTGGCCTCGTTGATTGTGACCATGCGAGCGACCTACTACCACCACCTGGAGCTGTCGCTGGAGGATCCCATGGCAGCCAGTCGCAACGTGGTGGATTCCAAATGGCTCAATATTCTCGCTGGCAATATCGGTTACCACACCGCGCACCATCATAAGTGCGGCCTGCACTGGTCAAAGCTGCCAGCGCTGCACAGGGAGCTCGCACCCTATATTCCCGCCCACTGTTATACCCAGACGGTTGCGGTGTATTACTGGATCGACCGAGCGGAACAGGCACTGAAAAAAATCCGTCCGCAGCGCCGCTCTCATTTTTCAACGAACGCCACCGAATAACACTCGCAAAGAGGACCGCTCAATGCCGATCATCCAGTCCGACTATCAATGCCCCTGGTGGTTCAGAAACGGCCACGTGCAGACGCTTTATCCCCGATTAATACGGGAGCGCCCCGCCGTCCGGCCCAGAGAGATTACGCTGAACACGCCGGATGACGACTTCCTCGAACTGTTTTTTTACAAAGGCACCCAGAGAGCGCTGGTTATTATTTCTCACGGGCTCGAAAGCCATGGCAAAGAAGCGGCGTTGTTGACGTTTGCAAAGAGCGTTTCTGAGGCAGGGTACGACGCCATGACCTGGAGCATGCGCTCGTGCGGAAAACAGGTCAATCGCACCAAGTGGTTTTACAACGGCTGCGACTACCGGGACCTTAGCCACCTGATCGATACGTACGCCCCCGAATACGATGCCATTTATCTGGTGGGTTTCAGCTTGGGCGGGTCAATTACCGCCAACTATCTGGGAAGGGAGGGCGCCGCTTGCCACCCGGTGGTAAAGGGAGCCTTTCTGATATCACCCCCGCTGGAACTGGACTCTTTCCACGCCTCCATGCGCGCCTCCCTGAATCACAACCTGTACCAACGCCGGTTCGTGAAATCCCTACTGGGCAAGTTTGAAAAGAAGCGGGCCTTCATCGATTTCGGGCCAGAAGTAGACGCCGAGAAAGTCCTGCAATCACAAACCGTGGACGAGATCGAACACCATCTGTTTGCACCCATGCACGGTTACACGAGCTCGGTGGACTATCGCCGTCACGCGGCGGCGCTACCACACCTGGGGAATACGCCCGTTCCCACGTATATTCTCAGCGCTCTGGACGATCCGTTTATCGAAGCTCGCCACCTGCCCTACCAGTTGGCCGAATCATCAGAGCGAATCTATCTGGAAATTGCCCGCCACGGCGGGCATACCGGATTTGTCAAAGCCAAGAACGACGACAGCCACTGGTATGAGCGGCGTTTCTTTCGGTTTATCAAAACACTAAGCGAATCGAACCACTACAGCATGGAGGCAGCGGCGGCAGGTTAAAGCGCGTGAGCGTGGGCGCCATTCATTGTTGCTTTCTGATTGGTCATTCTATAACTTCCCCTCCAGCACCTGAGCACCATGATTCAGACTCTAGGGGAAACCACAACATGTCGTCACTAAAGCCGGCTGACCTCGGGCTTAAAACCCGCCTTTTTCAGATCATCTTTGAGTCTGACACCCCCGTTGCCAAAGGGTTCGACATTCTGCTGGCGATACTGATTTTTCTGAGTGTGGGCGTCGTATTGCTTGACAGCGTGCAGGCTTACCACGAGCGCTTTGGTACCTTTTTTTACTACACCGAGTGGGTCATCACCCTGCTGTTCACTCTGGAACTGGCGCTGCGCATTTACTGCCTAAAAAAGCCCTGGCTCTACCTGAAAAGCTTTTATGGGGTCATCGACGTATTGGCGGTGCTGCCGACCTGGCTCGTGCTGATTCTACCCGGAGCACAAACGTTGGTGGTGATACGCCTGCTGCGCACCTTGCGTCTGTTCAGAGTGCTGGAAATGATGGCGCTGGTCGGTCAGGGGCGCCTGTTGCTGGAGGCACTGAAACGCAGCCGTGGGCAGATCCTGCTGTTCCTGTTCACGATTTTGATGCTGGTGACGATTTTCTCGTCTTTACTCTACCTGATCGAACCCCATGAAGCCGGTTTTACGAGCATTCCCACATCCATTTACTGGGGCATTGTCACCCTGACCACTGTCGGTTATGGCGACATTGCCCCGGTCACGCCCCTGGGGCAGTTTATCTCAGTCATGATCATGCTCTCCGGCTACTCCATTATCGCCCTACCCGCCGGGGTGTTTTCTGCGGAAGTCATTCGCTCTCTGCGAGAGGAACGCTACTCCGACGAATCCTGCCCCGGTTGCGGGAAAAGTCAGCATGAGCACGATGCAAAGTACTGTAAATACTGCGGCACCTGGTTAAATGAGGAGACGACGCCTTCTGATTCAGCCCCCTCATCTGGACATCAGACCTGAAGCGATGAGGCCGGCGGCTACTGAAGTTTCTGTACCAGAAGCTCACACTCACCGTTGTCCGTGGCAACATGGACCGAATCACCGCTGATGGTGACCGACATCTCCATCACACGGGCCACCATGGCCGCGACGGCCTGAATATCAGACCAGGAAAACTGATTGACCGACACTGGCAGCGAGGCGAGCTTTTCTCGGCTCTGGGCCCACCAGACATCGGACTTCGAATTGAAGCTGTACACGCTCACCTGGGAGGTCAGCCGGCAGGCCTTCTTCAGACGATCAACGGCGGGCTCGCCCACGTCGATCCAGCGCGACAGCTGGCCGTCCAGGGCGTGGGTCCAGAGATCCGGTTCATCGGGGGTGCTCAGCCCCCCTTTTGAAAAGGCCAGCCCCTCTTCGGCGTTCAGACAATACGCCAATACCCGGGCCATCATGCGTTCGATTTTTTCGGAGGGATGTTGCGCCAGAGTCAGGTTGAGCGAGTCGTAGTACTGCCGATCCAGGTCCGAGACGGCAATCTGCAGCTTGTAAATCGTCGGCCTTAAAGCCATAGTCCTATCCTGTTTAAGGTGGAATAACCCGCCACGCGCCACCGGCCCGCAGCGGGCTCTACCCGAGGGAGGGTCAGTCCTCTTCCCGGTCGGCGCGCTCCCGCGCCAGGCGCTCTTCCTCTTCTTCCTTCGTCGCCTCGATCACCGCCATCAGGTCAGAGACGTCGGCATCGGTTATATCCGGCTCAAACGTGCCGGTCAGGCGGGCTTCCGGATGCAGCTCCCCCTCTTCGTAGAGGTGCCAGATTTCCTTGCCGTAATCGACCTTGAGTAGCTCGGGCGCATACTGGCCAAAATAACGACGCATGTTGTCCACATCCCGCTGGAGCATGCTTTGAGCGCTGTTGTTGCTGGCGGCGTTGACCGCTTGGGGCAGGTCGATAATGACCGGCCCCTGGTCATCCACAAGCACGTTGAAGGGCGAGAGATCCCCGTGGATCAGGCCGGCACACAACATGCGCACCACATCGGCGATCACCTGGGCGTAATACGCCCGGGCCTGCTCAGGCGTCAGGGCGACCTCGTCGAGCCTTGGTGCCACGTCTCCCTCGGCGTCCTGTATCAGGTCCATCAGGAGCACGCCATCCACAAAGCCGTGGGGTTGAGGCACCCGCACGCCCGCGGCCGAGAGCTGGTAGAGCGCATCCACTTCCGCACTCAGCCAGGCTTGTTCCTGCTCCTTTTGGCCATAGCGTGTCTTCTTGGACATGGCCCGGGCCCGGCGGCTGTTGCGCACTTTACGCCCCTCCTGATACTGAACGGCCTGCTTGAAGCTGCGTTGTTTCGCCTCTTTAAACACTTTGGCGCAGCGCACGTGCTCTCCGCAGCGCACGACAAACACCTGAGCCTCCTTGCCGCTCATCAGCTGGGTGATCACCTCGTCGACCATGCCATCATCGACCAGGGGTTGTAATCTCTTCGGTATCTTCATAATGTCTTTCAAGTACTGGGTGTGTGGAATCCTTAAGTGCGCACAGGGTGGCTAGGCGCACTATATCGAAATAGGCCCGCAAATGCCCCTCCAATGACGGCTTCTTCAATGGTTATCGAACCGTTGTCGGCGCCGTATCACGCGCCAGCACACAGGGTTCAACCTCTGTATACTGCGCTCCTCATTCTCAACCGCTCGAGAGAACCGTGACCAACCCCTCATTCGCCGATCTATCGCTCCCAGCCGCCCTACTCGCCAACCTTGGGGACCTGGGCTACCACTCGATGACCCCGATTCAAGCCAGGGCCCTGCCCCGGGCCATCGCGGGGCGGGACCTGATCGCCCAGGCGAAAACCGGCAGCGGCAAAACCACCGCATTTGCCCTCCCCCTGCTGCTGCAACTGAACCCACGTCACTTTGGGGTGCAGGGGCTGGTTCTCTGTCCGACGCGCGAGCTCGCCTCCCAGGTGGCCGCCGAAATCCGTCGTCTCGCACGCTACCAAGAGAATATCAAGGTTGTCACCTTGAGCGGCGGCCAGTCGATCGGACCGCAGATCGGGTCCCTTGAGCACGGGGCCCACATCGTCGTGGGCACGCCGGGGCGGATTAATGATCACTTGCGCAAGCAGACCCTGGACTTGTCGGGCGTTAAAATGCTGGTCCTGGACGAAGCGGATCGTATGCTGGAAATGGGCTTTATGGAGGATATGGAGACCATCATCTCCCACACTCCCGGCACTCGGCAAACCTTGCTCTTCTCGGCCACCTACCCCGACAACATCAAGGCCCTGAGCAGCCAATTTCAGCGCGAGCCGGAAGAGGTGATCGTGGAATCCCAGTTAGCCGCGAGTGCCATTACCGAGCGGTTCTTCCTCGTCAGCCATGAGGCCAAGCTCGATGAGCTGATCCGGGTGCTTCAGCATATCCGGGTGCCTTCGGCCGTCATCTTCTGCAACATGAAAAAGACAACACAAGAAGTGGCGCAGTACCTGGATAGCCGCCGATTCAACGCCCTGGCACTGCACGGGGACCTCGAACAACGAGATCGCGACCAGGTGCTGACCCAATTCAAACACCAGAGCTGCAGCATTCTGGTCGCGACCGATGTGGCCGCCCGAGGGCTGGATGTGGAAGACCTGCCAGCGGTGGTGAACTACGATCTACCGCGGGACCCTGAGATATACATTCACCGTATTGGTCGGACCGCCAGGGCCGGCAAAGAAGGGTTGGCCGTGAGTCTACTCGAAGACAAAGAGCGCTACAAACTGGCGAAGATGGGAGGCGAGCAAGCGGAACAGGCGCCTACCCTGGAACACCCGAGCGAACTCAACGTCGACCCCGGCTTTTCCATGCTCCCCGGCTGGAAGACCCTGGTCATCGCCGGCGGCCGTAAAGACAAGATTCGACCCGGTGATGTCCTTGGGGCCCTAACCGGGGATGCCGGTATTCCCGGCAAGGCCGTGGGCAAGATCGACATCGCGGATTTCAGCGCCTATGTCACGCTGGAGCTCGAGCACGCCGACAAGGCCCTGAGCCGCCTGGGCAGCGGTAAAATCAAAGGCCGGAAGTACAAGGTGCGGATGCTGTAGCGGCAGCTCCCTACAGCCCCAGCATTCTCGGCAGAAACAGCGTCACCTCCGGCACCAACGTAATCAGGAGCAAAACCAGGACAATGATCCCGTAGAAGGGAAGCAGGGAGGGCAGTATCCGCTCCACTTTCTCGTTGGCAACACTGGCCCCGACGTAAAGCCCACTGCCAACCGGCGGAGTAATGGTACCCATGCTCAGGTTGTAGACCATGAAGATGCCAAAATGCACCGGGTCCACCCCGATTTTCAACGCAATCGGCAGAAGAATCGGGGTAAAAATCAGAATGGCCGGCCCAATATCCATAAAGGTGCCGATGATCAACAGAAAAACCGTGATGATCAGCAGGATCATCACGGGGTTTTCAGACACCCCGAGGATGAAACTACTGATCACATCCGGCAGCCCCGTAATCGCCATCGCGAAGGACATCACCGAAGAAGTTCCGAGAAGGAACATGATGATGCCGGTCATCACCAGCGATTGAATAAGAATACCCCGCAGGTCCCCAAAGGACACCGAGCGATACACCACCATCGTCAGAAAGGCGGTGTAAACCACCGCGACGGCCGAAGCCTCAATCGCCGTAAACACCCCGGCAACGATGCCCACCACCACGACAATAATCAGTAGCAGGCTCGGCAGCGCCTCCCACGTAACCCTCCAGGCGGTACCCTTCTCCGTGAGGATTTTGGAGTGATAACCGTGGCGGCGAGCGATGAAAAAAGTGACGAGCATACAGCCCGCCCCCCACAACACCCCGGCTACAAGCCCACCCGCAAACAACGCGGCAATGGACGTGCCACCGCTGGCCAGCGCGTACAGAATGAAGGCTGTGGTGGGCGGAATCAGCATACCGGTGGGCGCCGAGGCGATATTGACAGCGGCGGCAAAAGAGTTGCGGTAGCCCTCCTTTTTACTCATCGGCACCAACACGCCACCAATGGAGGTGGACGCCGCGATGGCGGAGCCCGAGATCGCGCCGAACATCATGTTGCCCGCAATATTGGTGTGCGAGAGCGAGCCGGGAATACGCCCGCTGAACAACTTGGCAAAGTTGACCAGACGGGCGGCTATGCCTCCGGAGTTCATGATCACACCAGAGAGAATGAAAAACGGCACCGCCAGCAGAGAAAAGCTGTCGAGACTGGAAAAAATCTTTTGCGCGGTGGTAAACAGGGCAACATCCATCGGCAGAACCAGGGCGATGGTGATCACCGAGGAGGCAGCAATACAAATGCCGATGGGAATTCCCAGCACGAGCAGCAGGGCGAAGGACGCCATCAAAATAAAGGCGGCATCAAGCATTTTGCGTTTTCTCCTCGTCCGGATCAATGGCCCCGGTCAGCAACTCGATGCAGTTCAACACGCTGTAGACCGCCAGAATGGTACCCGCCACGGGGAGGGCGAAGTAAACATACCCCATCGGCAAGCGCAGCGACGGTGAAATCTGGTTCATGGTAATGCTGCTGGCATTGAAGCCGCCCTGAATCAGAACGAAAACGGCAAACGCCAAAAAAGCGAGCTCAATAAACACCTGCCAGTAGCACTGTAAATGCTCGGAAGCCTTATCGGAGAAAAGTGTAAACCGGACATGTTTGCGCAAGCCCGCCACATACGCCATTGTCAGCATGGAAACCCACACCAGAGAGAAACGCAGAAACTCTTCGGAATAGGTGCTGGGCGCACCCAATAGGTACCGGCTGACAATCTGCCAGCAGGTCATGGCCACCATCGCCAGCAGCCAGATGCTGCACACCGCCACGACTGTACGGTCCAGCACCTTACGAACCCGTTTAATCATACGTTGCTCCGATCCATTAACCGATAAACCCAATAGGCTGAGGCTGGAGCGAGGGCTCAATCGCCCATCGCCCGGATGTCGAGGTAGAGTTGATGTTGGTTAGGGTAGGGTTTGAGACCTTCATAAATGGGCTCAACCGCCTCCACGAAAGGCTTACGATCAACGGTGTAAAAGTTGACTCCGAACTCGTCAATGGCCTTCTGACGGGTCGCTTCGATCGCCTCGCTCCATGCCTGCTTTTGAAACTCGATCGACTCCGCCACCGCCTCGCGAACGGCGGCAACCTGCTCGTCGGTCAGCTTCTCCAGGGTTTTATTACTGATCAACACAATGTCCGGGATACGGGTATGCATGGTATAGCTGTAGTGCTTGGCAATTTCGGCGTGCCGGGCGATGGTCAGTGCGAACTCGTTGTTTTCGGCCCCATCCAGAATGCCCTGCTGCATGGCGGTGTACACCTCCGCCTGGCCCATCGCCACCGGAATACCACCCAGAAGCCGCATCATGTCGATCGCCGCCTCACTCTGCATGACCCGAATCTTTTTGCCCTGCAGGTCCTCCACCGAGCGAATGGGGTCATCTTTCACATAAAAGCTCCGAGAGCCCGAATCGTAGTAACCCATGCCCACAAAGCCGTTCTTCTGGGTGGAGTCATAAATGGGAGCCATGAGGGCGGCGCTATCCATCACGCGATAGAAGTGATCGGTATCGTCAAACAGGAAGGGCATGGAGAAAACGCCGTAGATTGGCGAGAAGCTCTCCATCAGGCCGGCGGAGACCTTGGTAATGTCCACCGCGCCCACCTGCAGCAGTTCCACCAGCTCACGCTCACCGCCCAACTGGCTATCCGGGAAGAAGCGCACGGTCACCTCGCCGTCGGTTTTCTCCTCGATGCGCCGGCCCAGCAGATGGAGCGCTTCGATAACAGGCTTGCTGTTCTGGGCATAGGCGACAAAAAGCGTCGTCCCACGGGACGTACTGGCCACCACGGCCGCATAGGCAATGGCCACAAACGCCGCAATAATGACGGCGCCGAGGCAAAGCGCCTTAAGCGACAAAGGCCGTTTGGAGTGAGCCGTCATTATTATTCTCCTACCACTGAGAGAAATTGAGCGACTAAGATGCTTTATGCGCCATAACGCTCAAATTACGTCTTATTTGATCATATGTAGGCGATTCTAACCCATAAAATGGACAAATGAAATATAAAACAAGGGGAGTATCTATGGATGGGTCCCGCTGGGCAATTGAGAAATACGAACACTCTTAAGCACATACCGCCCAGTTTCGTCGTGGCGCTGATTGCACAACGTCACCCATCTCGCGCCGCAACAATGGCGCTCTTGTCCTTGAGTTGATGGCCCTGGGCTCACACGAAAAATTTCTACCGCGATATTAAGCGTAAGAAATGACGTTGCAACGCCGCGTACAAGGAGGCGAGTTTACGAGCGTGTCCCACCGCCGCTTGCGGCGGTGTAATGGCACGTTTGGTTAAATTTTGACTTTTCCTGCATACCAAGGTCCTACCAAATGTTGCCAAAAATAGCCGTTTATTGAGGGCGGCTCATTTGGGCTGTAAGCGTACGTAAGCTCTGAATCATGAACGCTGAACAAGACAATTTGCTCTTTAGGATCTGAGTTTATAACCCAATCGATGGCCCATTCAGGAGTATTGCCGATCTCTTGAAGCAAAAGCCGATTTGCAAATTTAGCGGCAGAAGCACCATAAAAAATGAGCCAGCGGGAATGTTGGTTTAATAATGCAGCCCCAAATCCCAGAAGCAAAGCTATTACGGTTACGTAAATTGCTTTTCGTATACTCATAGAAACTTAACGCTCGCCATAAACGGCCGAGTGAAACGAGGTCCGGCGACCGCAGGGAGCGTATTTAATGGCCTGGTTATGCGGCATCCAGTTCAATTCTTTGCACCTTGTCAAGCTTAACGCTCTTGCCCGCTACCCAAAGGTCATACATGTCTTGCATCGCAAGCCAGCTTTCAGGCGTCCGGCCCAATGCCTTGGAAAGACGGAGTGCCATCTCCGGGCTAATACCGCTCTGCTGTTTAAGCAGGCGGTTCAACGTGGAAGGCGACACATCCAACCGCCCTGCCAGGTAGCGACAGCTAAGGCCAAAAGGCTCCATATAAGTAGCCAGGATGAACTCGCCGGGATGAGGGGGGTTATACATCTTCATCAGTGGTAATCCTCATAATTGAGCACATAGGCATTACCGTCGGAGAATTCAAACGTCAGCCTCCAGTTCCCATTCACGATAACAGCCCAGATACCCTTTCTTTCACCCTTGAGAGGGTGAAGCTTATACCCAGGGATATCTAAGTCATTGATTTCCTTAGCGGTATCCAGTGCTGCCAATTGCATGCGAAGTCGCTTTTCATGCTTGGCCTGGATGCCCCGAACGCTCCCGCTTTCGAAGAAGCGCTTTAGTCCCTTGTGCTTGAAAGACTTGATCATGGGTATAGTTTAGCGCGTTGCGCAACGGTGTCAAGCCGCATAACGAGGCTGCAGAAAAACTCTGGCCTCTTATATCTGGTTGTGATTTATCCAGAAAATCATACTTCTTCTTGAATTCTGGGTGTACTTCGCATCTCGAAAGGCATTCCATGGCGCTCTCCGTGCGAGATTTTTTCTTCCCAACGAATCGCTCGAGTTTTTCCACAGACTCAACGCCCTCAATATGCGGCAGCCCTCGAGGAGCCTGCGACGGAGGGCCTGTCCGGCCACAGCGTGCTGTGGCGAACATTATTGATTTGTTATGGCCCGCCAGCTAGAATGTACTGAAACACCGTACATCTGAGGTAAGCCTAATGGACTCTGTCAGCGTAAACCGGTTCAGAGACAATCTAAAGGCCTTTGTAGAACAGGCAGTTAGCAACCACACCCCCCTGAAAGTGACTCGCCGCTCCGGCGAAGCGTTCGTGGTAATGAGCGCCGACGACTGGGAGCGCGAGCAGGAAACTTTGTATGTGCTCCAGAGTAGCAGCCTGATGCGCCAGTTGGCAGAGTCTGCAGCCACCCACACCCAGGGCACAGGATATACCCCCAAGGAAGAGGAAATCCATGAGATCACTCGTCTTTGAGGGCAGCACCTGGGCTACCTATGAGCAGCTCCGCGAAAAGGACAAGAAGCTGCATAAAGCTCTTTGCAAGCTGCTAACAGAGATGCTCCGCGCCGACCCGGCGACAGGTATGGGAAAGCCCGAGCAACTCAAGCATAGCCTTTCAGGTTTCTGGTCCCGGCGAATCTCCCAAAAGGATCGTGTGATTTACAAGTTTGACGATCACTATGTCTATATTTTTGCCATTGGGGGGCATTACGACCAGAAGCCATAACACCGCCAACACGCGGCGCGTCAGCGCTCGCCGTGATTGGCTTGGTTAGCCGCTACGCGCAGCTCCTCAAGCCTTGAATCCTGAAGCCAAACTGCATCCAACACGGAAAAGGCTTGCGAAGCAAGTTCGGTTCCTACGACTTCCGCTCTTGGAAGGGCGTTAGCAAAGAGGGTTTGGCCGGTCGCAAAAGGACGGGAGTCTGCGTCGATGATCATAAATTCCGAGCCCAGGCGGTACTGAATCGAGACGCCGCACTTTGCGTTAGGATTGGAACACTCGCCCCAGCGGCCGACGATGATGTCAAAATTGGGATCGTGATTGAGTGCCCCTACGTCCAATGAACAAAATAAGCTGCTATCGCGCCCCCATCGTCGAAGACATAACCATTCACGCATCGGCTCGGATTGCCACAACAAGCGCAGTCGGTCCGATCCGACTCGCCACCTTCTTGAACTTCCAGCATTCTCGACTCTCCTTCTGTGGCTAACGAGGCTGTAGAAAAACGATTCGCTAAAATCGTCGCCCTTACGCCTCTTCTCAATTTGTGCCTGGCTAACATTTAACCAGATTCGGTTAACATAATCATCCATTATAGACAGTTGAGTCCATCCGAGTGTGGATAAGCCTGTGGATCACGCCACAGCGCCATAATTGGCTAACTTCTCGATGTTATGCACTAAACAGTACAACTGCCATTGGCCTTGCACCTTGTGCTTTCCTCGCAAGGAGAATCGATTGAGACCTTTATTGGTACCGATATTGCCGAATACCGGCTCCACCACCGACATGCGGTGACCGTAAATCGCTTTGCCTTGCTTGCTATCCACTCGACACTTCATCCAATCTGTTGCATTGGCGTGTATTGAGAAGGTTTTTGATACCTGACGACCATGACCCTCTCGGGTATCGGCGGAGGATGGGTTGCGCATGCATTCGTTCTTGCGAGGACAGCGGCGGCAGTCGGTTAGCTTTCCTTCGAAGTGCAGCTGGATTCGACCGGGCCCTTGTCGGTACTCATGCTTGAGCCACATCCTTTTTCCTTCAGGGCACTTGCACGTCTTCCTTTTAAGGTTAAAGGTAAACTCTGAGGAGGGAATGACAGGCTTGATCCCTTTTACGGTATCTTGATGACGCTTGCCATACTTTTCTTTCTGATGACCGAATATCTTGTCCCTGGACCGAAACCGGTTGTCCGGAATGTAGGCATTGATACCTTCGTCTTTTAGATACGCGTCATTGGCGCCGTTGGAAAAACCAGTGTCAGCTGTAACAATCACGCCGGACTTTAGAATGCCAGGGTGAATGCCGACTTTCCGGTAACGATTTTCGATACTGGTCAGCACCGGCTTCAACGTATGGTGCTCCTGGCCTTCACCGAAGGCTTGGGCATCCACGATAATCTGATGTTTCTTATCCACCGTTGCGACACCGTTATAACCCTGGATGGTGCCTTTGCTGGTGGTCATTTTCGCCGACTCGTTATCGGTAATGTTGCTTTTAACCTCTTTGGGTCGCTTACCCTGCCCCATCCGTGGGGTTGCCGTCTTTAGGAACTGGTCGATCCGATCAAATTCTTTACTCAGGGTATCCGAGGCCTTCTGCAACTGACGCTTGCGATCCCGCTCAGTGGGTTTGCGACCGTCAAGGTTCCTGTGCTCCTTGAGACACGAGCGGATCTTCCGTTTGATTTTATCGCGTTTCTGACTCAACTCTTCTAATGTGCCGGAGTGCTCTTTGGCGGCATTGGAGGACATCTTGCAGCCATCAATGGCAAACAACTCATTGCCGAGCAAGCCCTGTTGGTCACAGACCAGAAGCACTTGCTCAAATACCGATTCAATGGCGTCTGGGTAGCTACTGACAAAGCTGGCGATACTGGTGAAGTGGGGAACCGAGTCGCAGGAGAGGGCCTTGAAGATGATGTTGTGTTCGCACTGCCACTGGATTTCACGGCTGGAGGTAATGCCTTTGGCGTAGGCATAAAGAATGATCTTTAGGAGGATCGCTGGGTCGTAGGCCGAGCGGCCGCCAGCGTCGTTCTTGTACTTTTCGTGGAATGCCGACAGGTCAATATGGTCATCGATCAGCCTGTGCAGCGTGAACTCGAAGGTTCCCGGCTGCAACTGTTCCTCAAAATCGATGACGACCATGGCGCTCTGGCTGTAGTCGTATTTCTTGAAGTTTGGCATGGCGTCGCATCCTTTAAACGATGCCTGAATTTTAGCAAAAAGTGCCTTATTTTTGGAGTTTTTCTACGGCCTCAACGCCGC
>NZ_KE384008.1:128856-756692 GCF_000423345.1 Marinimicrobium agarilyticum DSM 16975 | reverse complement strand
ACGATGAGGTCTCCATTCTGATGCCGCCGGACCAACGCTACGGCGACGAGGAAGACGACGATGAGCGCTACTCCGCAGACTACTGAGCGGGGCAGTCATCACCATGGAATCACAGAGGCCGTAACAGCCAGTTGGGAGAGTGATCCGTTTCGCTCACATTAAGCGCCACTCCACGGTGTCAATCCCCAGTACCTTTAACGCGGGCTTCAACCCCTCAACATCCTCGGAGTGGCGGGTGAATACAGCCGTGTGCTCTGTCGAGGTCGCCCCGGGTGTCAGCTTGAGCTCATCCAGCCAATAGCTGACCCGACGGGCAATGGCCTCCCCCGAATCCACCAGGGTGATGCGGTCGCCGAGCAATGCCTGCAGTTGCGGCCGCAGCAGAGGGAAGTGGGTGCAGGCCAGCACCAGGGTGTCCATGTCGGCAAACCTCGGGTGAGCGAACAGTGGTGAGAGCAGCTCCCGCAGGGATTCGGTGGTTACGGTTTTGCCCCGCAAGTGCTCCTCGGCTCGGTGAACCAGCTCCGAACTCCCCTGGGAAACCACCGTGCAGTCCGAGGCGAACCGGGCGATCAGGTCCCGTGTGTAGGCACGCGCGACGGTGCCCGGCGTGGCGAGTAAGCCGATGACCCTGGAGCGGGATTGCGCCGCTGCCGGCTTGATGGCCGGGACGACCCCCACGATGGGCACGGTGAAATGGGCGCGAATCTGTGGCAGGGCCAGGGTGCTGGCACTGTTGCAGGCCACCACCACCACGTCGGGCTCAACCTTATCGATCAGCGCCCGGAGGACGGCGTCGACGCGCTCGACCAGTTCCGCCTCGCCCTTGGTGCCATAGGGGAAAGCGGCATTGTCCGAGGCGTAGGTAATGGCGCAGCCAGGCAGCAACTGTTGGACATCGGCCACAATGCTCAGGCCGCCGACACCGGAGTCGAAGATCAGAAGGCGGGGGGCGCGGTGGTTCATGGTAGTGTGAGTCCTGGCAGCAAGTCGGCAATGGTGATCAGCAGAACCCAGCCGGCCGCAGGCCATTCATAACGCGGCTTGGGCAGGGCCAGCCAAGCTTGGTAGAATGCACGCCGTGCCGGTGGGTCGCGTAACGAACTGGTGATTGTATTTTGCCCCCCGGTTCCACACAAGCGAACCGGCCTAAAAATGGGAACCACTCTTTGCCTCTGATGAATCTGACATTGTTAATCGCCGCCGGTGGCGGTTTTCTGGCCGGGCTGGTGATCGCGGCACTTCTCTACTACGGGCGCATCAAGGGTGCTTTTGCCGCCCGCCTTCAGGCGCAGGAACTTAGCCTTCAGCGCGCGGAGGGCGACTGGGCGCTGAAGGAGTCCGGTTATCGCCACCAGCAAATGCAACTCGAACGCCAGCTCTCGGAACGGCGGGAGCGGGAGCAGGAGCAGCGCCGGCAATGGCAGGAGGTGCAACAACAGCGGGAGGCGGTGCAGGGCCGCCTGGGCGAGACCCAGCAGGAACTGGCCGCCGCCCGGGAAAAGCTCCAGTACCTCAACGAGATCCAGCAGGAGCTGCGCCAGCGCGATGCTCAATTGGCGGAGAGCCGCAGTCAGGTCACCGAGCTGCAGACCCGGCTGGGGCAGGAGCGCGAGCACTTCGAAGCGCAGCTGGCACTGCTGCAGGATGCCAAGAAGCAGCTTACCGGTGAGTTTGAAAATCTGGCCAACCGGATTTTTGAAAGCAAGCAGCAACAGTTCTCCAACAGTAGCAAGACCCTGCTGGAAACCACCATTGATCCGCTCAAATCCCAGTTAACCGAATTTCGCCGAAAAGTCGAAGATGTCTACGATAAAGAGAATGCCGAGCGCAATCGGTTGGCCGGGCAAGTCGTAGAGCTGCAAAAGCAGGCCCAGAAGATCGGTCAGGATGCGGTCAGCCTGGCCCAGGCCCTAAAGGGCAACACCAAGTCCCAGGGCAACTGGGGCGAGGTGGTGCTTGAGCGGCTGCTGGAGCAATCGGGGCTGCAGAAAGGACGCGAATATGAGACCCAGGTCAGCTTTGCCAGTGCGGACGGCGGACGACGCACCCCGGATGTGATCGTGCGTCTGCCAGAGAACAAAGACATCATTATCGATGCCAAGGTCTCGCTGGTGGATTATGAGAAATACTGCAACACCGAGGATGCGGCCGAGCGCGAGCAATACCTGGCGCAACATATTCAGTCTTTACGCAACCATATTCGTGGATTGAGCGTAAAAGACTATGAGCAGCTCGAGGGTGTGCGGGCGCTCGACTTCGTTTTCATTTTCGTCCCCATCGAAGCGGCGTTTATGTTGGCGCTGCAGCAAGACCCGAAACTCTACAGTGACGCCTACGACAAGCACATCATCCTGGCGAGCCCGACCACGCTGCTGGCGATTCTTCGGACCGTGGAAAACATCTGGCGGTACGAAAAGCAGAACAAAAACGCCGAGCGCATCGCTCGGGACGCGGGAAAACTGCACGATCAGTTCGTGTTGCTGCTGGATGCTCTGGACACGGTGGGCAATCACATCGATAAAAGCCGGGAGGCCTACGAGACCGCGCGCAAGCGCCTGGCCTCGGGCAACGGCAACCTGCTGCGTCGGGTGGACAACATTCGGAAGTTGGGCGCCAAAACCAAGAAAACGATCGGGCGGGACAAACTGGAAGACGCGGATGAGCTCGACGGGCTCGAAGCGTTGGATGACCCCGCTGAACAAACGAGTGAGGAATAACCCTATGAGTGTATGGCAAGGCCTGGCCGTCGTTGGCGCCGTGGTGATACTGATACTGGCCGTGGTGGCCGGGGTGCTTCAGTACAAAGTGCATCGATTGAACCGCGCGCGAAAGGCCCAGCAGCAGGAGCTGGAAGCGGCGAGCGAGGCGCAGCGCGAGCGCATCAACAAGAGTATTCAGGTGATCGCCCACTCCGTGGGCTCGAACGATATCACCCTCACCGAAGCCAGCATCCGCATCAGCGTGCTGCTCGACAGTCTGGGTGTGGAAGATCCGGTGCGCGAAGAGTTCTCGGCGTTTTACGAGCTGAAGACCGCGACCGAACACATTCCCATTCTGCAGGCCTGGAAGGATCTGAGCACCAAGCAGAAATTCAAATACGACCGTGACCGCACCACTCAGGAGCAGTTTCACGAGAAGGCCGTTGTGGAGGCCGCCAAGCGGATTCGCGGCCGTCAGTTCTGACCGGCCGCGAGGCTTAGGGCCGGTCGGTCAGCGCCGGGTCAGAATGACCCCACACTCCAGGTGATGGGTGTAAGGGAACTGATCAAACACCGCGAAATGCTCAATGCGGTGGGTTTGCGTGATGGTGTCCAGATTGTGTTTTAGCGTGTCCGGGTTACAGGAGACGTACACAATGTGGTCGAACCGTTGGGTGATACGGGTGGTGTGCGGATCGAGACCGGCACGGGGCGGGTCGACAAAAATGGTGCTGAATTCATAGCTGTCCAGGTCGATGTGGCGCAACCGGCGAAAGGGCCGCACCTTGTCCATTGCCTGGGCGAAGTCCTCGCTGGACATGCGAACCAACGTCAGATTGTCGACCCCGTTCAGGTTCTGGTTGAATTCGGCCGAGGCCAACGAACTTTTGGCCAGCTCGGTCGCCAACACCTGGCGAAAGTTCTGTGACAGGGGGAGGGTGAAATTGCCGTTGCCGCAGTAGAGTTCGAGCAGGTCCCCGCCAACACCTTCGGTATGGCCCACGGCCCAGGAGAGCATTTTCTCGCAGATTCGGGCGTTGGGCTGGGTAAAGCCGGTTTCGACCTGTTGGTACTGAAACTCCCGCCCCCTGACCTGCAAACGCTCAATCACATAGTCCCGGTCCAGCACGATTTTCTGTTTCCGGCTGCGGCCGATCAGGCGAATGTTGAGGGCATCCTGCAAAGGCTTCGCCTCCGCCTCCCACTCTTCACCCAGGCGTTTGTGGTAGAGCAGGGTAACCAGGGCTTCCCCGGAAAGGGTGGTCAGAAACTCCACCTGAAACAGTTTCAGGCGCAGCATCGGGTTTGAGTTGATCGCCTCCAGCAGCGGCGCCATCAAGTCGTTGATGCGCTGGGAGGCCACCGGAAACTCATCAATAAGAAAGGGCTTTTTGTATTCCCCGGGTTGGTACATGGCGTAGTTCGCGCGACCGTCTTCCTGCCACATCTTGAATTCGGCCCGCATCCGGTAATGCTTGTCGGGCGAGCGGAATACCTCGATCTCCGGCAGGTTGAAGCGGGCAAAACTCTCCCGGAGCTGTTCCACTTTCTGGGCCAGCTGGCGCTCGTACTGCTCCGGGAATACTTGATGTATGGCCATAGGGTCGGATCTTCACCGGTGGAAAAAGGGCCGCGATTGTACCAGTTGTTTCCCCACCGGTGAAAAACGCGTCAGGGCGCGCGGCATTCGCCCCATTCACAGACCACAAAGCTCTGGCTCTGCTCACCACAGTAGATGCCGTAGGCTTCGTGGGGCCAGGTGTTATGAATGACCACCAGGGCCGCATCCGGGCACCGGCCCTCCATGCGTTTCTCGATCTCCCGGTAGCTGCGCCCGGGTTCCAGGTCCCGGGGAACGTCGGCGGCAATCGTGGGTACCTCGGCCAGGGTGACCGGCCCGTCCGCCGCCTCAATCAGTTGCTCGTGGATCATGGCGTCTCGCTCGGAGGCCGGGTCCAGGTAGGCCTTCTCCGTCAGCGTCGTCTCGAGCTCATCGAAGCGACGCTCACAGACAATACGCTGATTATCCGCGCCTCGGGCCCGAAGCCGCAGCTCCGCCACCGCCCGGTTCTGATGGCGGTGCTTGAACCGAACCGCTCTGAGGGCGAGCGGTTGCTCCTGGTAGATGGTGACCTCATCGGCCAGCGACTGCGAATACTGGGCGTCGGCCCCGGCAAGCACATCCCCGTGGCTGTACATCCACATGGCGCGCAAGTCCTGAGCGTAGTTTTTCAGTTCCGGGCCCACACCACCGCATTCGGACAGCAGCGTCTCGGTATATACAGCGTCAGCCAGTACAGCGCCGGCCATCAGGTCCAGTTCCTCATCGGTGGGCGGCACGACTTCCGGCGCGGCGCAGCCGGCCAGCCAGGAAAAGAGCACGGTTGCCATGAGTGATTTGCCGGTCGTGGTGAATCGTTGGTAGCTCAATGTCATGTTGTTGACCCCGAAGAATGTGAATTGCTCGTGGTAAGCGAATTAACAGTGCGGTGGTGCTCGGTGTGGCCCGCCAATGGTAAGCGGATGGTAAAGCATGACCCTTCACCGGGTATAGAGTCCACTTCGATGGTGCCGGAATGGTGCTCGGTGATAATGAAGTAGGAAACGGACAGCCCGAGACCTGTGCCCTGGCCCACATCCTTGGTGGTAAAAAACGGCTCGAAAATGTGGCGCCGGATTTCCTCGGTCATCCCCGGGCCATTGTCCTCGATCTGAAGAACAGCGCTGCCCCGGTCCAGAAAAGCGCGCAGCCGGATAACCGGTGGCGAGGCCGAGTCACTGGCTTGAAACGCCTGTACGGCGTTGCGCAGCAGGTTGAGAATCACCTGTTGGATTTCCGCTGCCGACCCTACCACCGGAGGGATGCCCTCGGCCAGTTCGGTGATCACCTGGGGGCGTTGCTGACCCTGGCTGGTCTGCTGACTCAGCGTATTGTCTCCCAGCTCCAGCGTGTGGCGGACGATGCGCACCAGGTCAAAATGATCGTGGGAGCGGCTGTTGCCGCGGGAGAATTCCAGCATATTACTGACAATATGCATGGACCGCTCGCCGGCCTCGCGAATGTCGTCCAGAAAATGGAACACCCGCCGGTGGGCCAGGTATTTGTGGAGTTGCTCAAGGTCCACGCCCAGCTCCCGGGCGACTTTCTGGTTCTGCGGCAGTTCCAGCGAGGTTCGCCGCTGAATGTTCTGCACGCCGTGCAACACCGTGCTCAGCGGGTTGTTGATCTCGTGAGCCATGCCCGCCGCGAGCTCTCCCAGCGACATCATCTTCTCATTCTGGATCATCATGTTTTCAATGCGCACGCGCATGGTGATGTCATCCAGGCGAATGACCGCGCCAATCGCCTGAACGGCAATCAGGGGGTAGATGCTGAGGTCGGTGTAGTGGGCGTTGCTCCCCTGGCCCTCCTGGAGGTTTTCGTTGAGATAAGGCACACCGCTCTGGATGGTGCGATTGACGGTCTCCATGGTCACCGGCAAATCGGGGTAAACCTCCGTCAGCGGCTGGCCCAGGGCATGGTCGGAGTCGACGCCGGTTATCCGCTCGGCGGCGCTGTTCCAGTGAGTGACAAGGCCCTCGGGAGTCACGCCAATCAGTACCGAGGGCATGGCGTTGATGACGCTGTGCAGGTAGTCCTGGGTTTCGCGCAACAGAATTTCCGTAACCTGGTGGTGCGCCACCTCATCCTGCAGTTGTTGATTGGTCTGGTTAAGGCTCTCCGTGCGCTCGGCGATTCGGGCCTCAAGATCGGTCTGGTTGCGCCGCAACGCGTTGCGGGCGCGTTTATTGTTCAGGCGGCTGCGCTGCAATCCGATGATCAGCAACGTCTGCAACAGCAGCAACATCGCAATCACCGACCAGAGTAGGGCCGTGGGCCACCCCGCCGGTTCCTGAGCGTAGGCGACACCGGGCCATGTCAGGAGGCTGCTCCCCGCCAACAAACCGAAACCGGCGGGGAGGGGGTCTTGTGCAAGCGGGTGCGCAATCAAAAGAGGCATCACTCGTGTTGTTATCGGTGACAAAGGTTCATTCTAACCCCCCGGGCCCGGAACTTCTAACGAACTGCGTCATAATTATCACCTTCCTCCCGCGCCCCGTTTACTGTCCAAAACCATCCGCTGAAAGCACCCTTGAAGACGGTTAAATAAGATGGTTTTGGTGACATGTGCCAGGCCTGTAAATGATCAAAAAATGTCCAACAATCAATATCTTGGCTTTTTTCCCAACAATTCCCAGAAAGTGTTTGACACCCGATCGGATTTCGGTAGAATGCGCAGCCCATGGCGAGGGTGGTTAGCTCAGTTGGTAGAGCGGCGCCCTTACAAGGCGTAGGTCACAGGTTCGACTCCTGTACCACCCACCAGTTTAGCTAAAGTGACACGATTTAGCCCTTGCCATGACAAAGCGGACCGGTAGTTCAGTTGGTTAGAATGCCGGCCTGTCACGCCGGAGGTCGCGGGTTCGAGTCCCGTCCGGTCCGCCATATTACGAAAAAGCCCCATACGTTGGGGCTTTTTTGTGCCCGAAAGAAACTGCCGTGGTACGTCGCGGACGGGGCTCGAACCCGCGGGGTCGACCAATTTGTCGGGAACAAATTGGGACGGCGCAGCCGCCCGAAGGGCGAGCCTCAGGATGAGGCGAATCACTAAATGGCAGGATAGCCATTTTGCACAGCCGCAGGCTGCCCGAAGGGTGGGCGCCATGGGCCGAGAACTGCTCCTGCGTTTTCGGCATTTCCGCCATCCATGGCGGCCATGGCGCCCATGACTAAACGGCAGGATAGCCGTTTTGCACAGCGGAGGCTGCCCGCAGGGCGAGGGCCATGGATGGCCCGAGTGAGCCCCGTCCGGTCCGCCGCAGCGCGAAGCGCTGCCGCTCAGAATCTCGTTTGGCTGCCATTAAAAGACCTAAAATGGTAGGTGGCGGGCTCACGCCCTTACCAACCCTACGCCGGCCGATGTGTTCCTCCAGTCAAGCTTCCGATATTTTTGCCTCCCTCTAAATTTCTCCGGAACCAATCACAAAATTGTCACACCAAGCCCTTACTCTATTCATGACGGATCGGCGCATGGAAGGGATTCCACTATTAACTCACCCACTTCCGGAGGAAAAAGCCGTGGAAGACTATGTAGAAGACCTACTGGAATACAGCTTTGATGACGCGGAGGACGAAGGCGCGGAAGACTACTCCGACCTGTAACTCCCTCTGCTCCCACCTTTCCCGCCCATTCGGGCGCTGCCCTGCGGGGCGAGACCCATTCCATTTCTGCCGACCGGTTCACACCTTTGGTGCCAAACACCCGGCATAATTCCCTCAAGCGCTTGAGTCTTCGCGAATTTTGGCGTTAACTGAAACAGTCGACGGCGCCCGAGTTATCTATGGCCACTCCCATCTCGGAACATACCGAAGCGGTATACCTTTTTTCTGGTGACAAGCTTGCCAGGGAGATGCTGTATCCGGAATTTGAGGCTGTACTGGATGGTTTTGTACCGGTGCCCGAATACGCCGGTCGCACCGCTAAAGCGGTATACCTGACCATAAGCCCCCAACTGACCATCAGTGCCCTGGTTTTCTTCGTGATTGAGTTCGACACCGGTGGCATGGCTGACCGGCGTTGGAACCTTCCCCTTCAGCAATTGATTCAACAGGCCTCCCGAGGCCCCGATCTTGGCGGTGGGCCGGTGCGCCTGGTGTGCTTCAGCCAGTGTCCGGTCGCGTGGCAGCAGAAACACCTCTGGGACCCGCAGATGGAGCCGGGCCGGAACAGTTTTGTGGCACTGCGCAAGGCCGTGGCACGCAACCGTCTGGGGCTGGTACGCAGCGAGCCCGAACCGGCACCGGCCGCGGAAAGAGAGCCCGAAATCGCCCCGAAGGCAGCTCAGCAGCTGAAAAAAGTCCTCCACGAGCACTATTCGCAGGAAATGCGGGACCGTCTGGCCCGTATGCTGAAAGAACAGCGCCTGCGCATTACCACTCTGGCGAACCAGCAGACGCGCAAAATCGACAAACTCAACCAGACCCATCAGCAGCGTCTGCAGGCCTATCGGGACAAGGTCAAACAGCTTCAGGCCCAGAACAGCGAGCTGACCGAACGCCTGGAAACGCTCAAGGAAAACTTCGACGCTCAGGTTCAGAAGATCGAAGGCATGCGGGAATATTTCAGCCATAAGCTGAAGGCAGCCCACGCCGACGAGAACCTTCAGCTTCAGACGCTGCAGGAAAATTATGAAATGGAGCTGGCGGCAAGGGTCCACAGCGCCACGTCCGAGCTGGAAGAGCGGCTCGAGATGCGGGAAATGGAGCTCTTCTACCGTCATCAGCAGGAAAACAACCTGAAAGAAGAAATCTCCCGCCTGCGCCTCGAAAACCAGACCCTGTTGGAGCAGGGGGGTGGACAACTGCTGGAACGGCTGGACACTGCCGGCATCAGTTTTGTGGCCTTCCATGCCGGCGTGGGGCAGCTCACCGTCCCTCCGGCGGAAATGGCCGCGTACCTGGATGACCCCGACACCTTCGCCGCCCGAGCCCTGGGCGTAGAGCCGGAATTGTACAAGGGCTGGCTGGCCCATGGGCGCAATCCGCATTGCACCGGCGTGGATCCCAATGGCAACCTCTGTGGTCGGGAATTGCCGCGCGTGGCGCGTCCTTCCGACTTCCACCCCGGCGAAAGTGACCGTTGTCCGGCGCACCAGACTTTGGTGACTCAGCGCTTGGCACAGTAAGTAAAACGGCGCACAATGAGTGCAAATAAACGCGCCAATGGCCAGTGGCCAATGGAATGGAAAGGAAGTAACCATGCTGTCATCACAGCCGCAAGCGCCCGACAATAAAGCGTCTTTTGATCTGGCGCTGACCCGCACGCTCGTGCCCCTGAAAGACATGAGCGAGAGTCACCTTGAAGACCTTCTCTCGCAAAGCCAGGCCGACGTGGTATTCGCCGGCCAGACGCTGTTTCGTGCCGGTGAGTACGATGGTCGACATGTCTATCTGTTGCATGGCGATGTGCGGCTCGAAGCCCCCAACGGCGACGTCACCCCGATCAAAGGCCGTTCGACCTTGTTGCCACTGGCGCACCAACAGCCACGCGCCGTGTCGGCCATCGCGCAGACCGACTGCAGCGTACTGCGCATCGACAGTGAGCAACTGGACAAACTGCTGACCTGGAGCCAGGTATCCGACTACCTGCAACTCAACATTTCCCGTCAGCGCGACCTGGACGAAGACATCGACTGGATGACCACCGTCCTGCGCTCCAATCTGTTTTTCAAAGTCCCGCCGCTGAATGTCGAGCAGATTTTCTACCGGCTGCGGCCCCAGGTGGTTCACGCCGGTGACATCGTGATTCGCCAGGGCGAAATGGGTGACTGCTGCTATTTCATCAAGGAGGGTGAAGCGGAAGTGCATCGGCGCGGCGAAGCCGGATGGACCCATCTGGCGGATGTGGGCAAAGGCCGTTGTTTCGGTGAGGATGCCCTGGTCAATGATGCCCCCCGCAACGCTCGGGTGCGCATGCTGAGTGATGGCGTGCTGATGGTGCTGGATAAACAGGACTTCTACCGCCTGCTCAAAGCGCCGGAAGTGCCCACCATTCCCGTGAAAACCCTCCCGGAGGTGCGCGAGCGCAACGCAGTCTTGGTGGATACTCGCAGCGAGGAAGAATACAGCCAACGGCACCTGTCCCGTGCGGTCAACATTCCCTTGAGCCTGCTGGCCATCAAATCCCGCCTGCTGGCCGAAGAGCAGGAATACGTCTGCTATTGCGATACCGGCCGACGCAGTCGGGCGACCGCCCACCTGCTTCGTCAGCAGGGCTATCGTGCCCAGGCACTCGATCACTGCCCGCAATTGTTTTCCGACCCGCAATGGGAGACTATGCTCGAATCCGACGTGCGCTATGTGTTAAAAGAGGGCAAAGCGCAGGCGGAACAGCCCTGAGCGTTGCCCAGAAACACAGCCTTGAGCTGTCTGGTTAGACAGCCCTGAGCGGCTGGTTAGAAAGCCTTGAGCGGCTTGGTTAAACAGCCCTGAGCGGCTGATTAAAAAGCCCTGAGCATTCTCCCGTAATTCCGGTTAGTGAGACACTGAATGTCCGAATTCACCACCATCGGTCTGATTGTACGCCGCAACAGCGAGCGTGCCGTTTACTCCCTGAAGCGCCTGATCCGCTTCCTCCAGTCCAACGGCCGTGACTTCGTGCTGGAGCAGGAAACGGCCGACCACTTGCCCGACCAGAGCCTGCGGGATGAAGCCAACCATACGGCCTCCCTCGCGGAATTGGGCAAGCACTGTGATCTGGTCATCGTGGTCGGGGGCGACGGCAGCATGCTCAGCGGCGCCCGTGCCCTGGTGGAGAGCGGCGTCCCGCTGCTGGGCGTCAATCGCGGCCGCCTGGGCTTTCTCACCGACATCACCCCCGACGACATCGAAGACAAAGTGGGCGAAGTGCTTGCCGGCAACTACTTCGAGGAAAAGCGCTTCCTTCTGGATATGCAGGTCATCCGCCAGGGGCAACTGGTCAGCGCCGGAGACGCGCTCAACGACGTGGTACTGCACCCCGGTGAATTCATCCGCATGCTCGAGTTCGAGCTCTATGTGGATGGCCACTTCGTCACCAGCCAGCGCTCCGACGGCATGATCGTCTCCACCCCGACAGGCTCCACCGCCTATGCCTTGAGCGGGGGCGGCCCCATCCTGCATCCCAGGCTGGATGCCATCGGCCTCGTTCCCATGAACCCCCATACCCTGAGCAGTCGACCCATGGTGGTGCCCGGGGACAGCGAAATTCGAATACTGGTGGGCGAGCACAACAACACCAACCCTCAGGTCACGTGTGACGGACAGATTCACTTCGTCGCCTGCCCGGGCGATGAAGTGGTCATCCGGAAAAAACCCAAAGAACTCACCCTGATTCACCCACAGAACCACAACTTTTACGAGCGATGCCGATCCAAGTTGGGGTGGGGCGGGCACCTGCTGGACTGAGGAGTATTGATGACCGATGCAGTAACCCCTGGGCTCCAAGGCTATGACGTGATCGGTGACGTTCACGGCTGCGCCGATACCCTGGAGCGGTTGCTGGACAAGCTGGGATACCACCTCGGGCCCAACGGCTACCACCATCCCCGCCGACAGGTCGTGTTTGTGGGGGACATCATTGACCGGGGCCCCAGAATCCGGGAAGCGCTGCTACTGGTTCGCACCATGGTAGAGTCGGGCGCGGCGCACATGGTGCTCGGCAACCACGAATTCAACGCCCTGATGTACTGCACACCCAACGAGGGGCCTGAGGGCGGCTACCTGCGGCCTCACTCCCCCCGCAATGCCTGGCAATTGGCCGAAACCCTGGAGCAGTTCGCCGACTATCCCGACGAGTGGCAGGATCACCTGGACTGGTTTCAGCGCCTGCCGCTGTTTCTCGAATGGCACAGCTTCCGGGTCGTACACGCCTGCTGGGACGCCCACCTGATCGCCTGCCACCGGGCCCGCTTCGGCAGCGGGCACTTCGACCGGGCGTTTCTGCAGGAAACCGCCGACTCTCATAGCGTCGCGGCGCGAACCAAACAACGGTTGACCAGCGGCATCGATCTACCGCTTCCCCAGGGGATGAGCATCGTCTCCAGCGACGGGGTCGAACGGACCCACTTCCGCACCAAGTTCTGGGCCCCGGAGGCCGAGACCTACGGCCAACTGCTGTTCCAGCCCGACCCCTTGCCCGAAGGCGTGTCTGAGCAACCCATCGACCCGGCCCATCGGGAGCGCATGATCACATATGGCGAGAACGAAAAACCTGTTTTCGTCGGCCACTATTGGCTCAAGGGGCGTCCCGCCCCGGTCGCCCCCAATATTGCCTGCCTCGACTACAGCGCCGTGAAATTCGGGCGACTGGTGGCTTACCGGTTTGACGGTGAAAAGCAACTCGATCCGAAAAAATTTGTCTGGAGCTATGTCGATCCCTGACAATACCCGTACAACTCCCACAATGATGCCCACAACCTAGAGAGAACGAGTGAACTGGATTCCCGTCAAACAGCTCCCACTGGACCGAGACCTGACCGAGCTGAGCCGCTTCCTGCACCAGCGCGGACTGGTACACCGCATCACCGATGAAGGCCAACACCAGGAGATCTGGGTTCAGGACCCGGCCATGGTCGACCCCTTGGGGGAGCTGACAGACCGCTGGCTAAAAGGGGAGGTGGAACTGCCCGAGGGCGAGCAACCACGCCGGACCATGCCCAAAGGGCCGAGCCCGCGTCAGTTCCCGGCGACCGTCGTTCTCCTGCTCCTGAGCGCCGCCGGCGCTCTGATAGGAATGCAGATACTCGGCGGTGCCCTCGTCCCCTACCTGACGTTCCAACCCGTAGGCATGGGCTTTAACGGCCCGGAGTTCGGTGACTGGGGCGAGGCCATGGCGAGCGGCGAGTTCTGGCGATTGCTCACCCCGGCGTTTCTCCACTTCAGCATGTTTCACATTCTGTTCAACGGCCTGTGGATCTGGGAGCTCGGCCGACGCCTGGAAGCCGTCCTCGGGCCCTGGCGCTACTTGCTATTCGTTGTGGTGACTGCCATCGCCGCCAACCTTGGCCAGTTTCTGGCGGGTCCTTCCGTATTCGGCGGTATGTCCGGCGTGGTCTACGCCCTGATCGGTTACCTCTGGATGCGCCAGCGCTTCAACCCCCACCCGATGCTGGCGGTCCCTCCGGGCATCATCGGATTTATGCTAGTGTGGCTGGTCATCTGCATGACGGGCATCGTTGATAAGTTCATTGGCGGCTCAGTCGCCAACGGCGCTCACCTGGGCGGATTGGTGGCCGGGGTGGTCTGGGGCATCCTTTCCTCCGGTCGGCGCGTATCGTAAGGTAGAGTGGGGCGGGGGTTTGTTATACTGCACCCTGAAGTAACTGTGGGATTTGTGCATGAATTACAGTGATTTGCTCGAACGCATCACACCGGAGATTTACGAGAACCTGAAGCGTGCGGTGGAGCTGGGCAAGTGGCCGGACGGCCGGGTGGTAACCCCCGAGCAGCGTCAGCATTGTCTGGAGGCGGTGATTGCTTATGAGCACCAGCACCTGCCCCCGGAGGAGCGCACGGGCTACATTCCTCCCAAACCCCACACTCACTGTGGCGGAGAGGGCGAGGTCGCCGAAGCTGATCAACCTCTTAGGTGGAAATAGGTTTTCTACATTTAGGGTTTGACGAAGTCGCATCGTCCGGCCTGGAGTGGTGTATACCGTTGGGAGACCCGCCGTGAACCCATCCATGGGGGCTTCTCATCGGCATCCATGCCTCAGAGAGTCTCCCAACGGTATACACCACTCCAGGCCTCTCAACTATCGTTAGAACCATGTGGTGGTTGTTACTTGCATTCACCACTAAACAACAATTGTGGCACGGAGGCCGTAGGCGGGGTGTACCCTTCAGAGACTCTCTGAGGCATGGATGCCGATGAGAAGCCTACAGGGATGTATTTACGGCGGGTCTCTGAAGGGTACACCCCGCCTACGGCCGGACTTCCCGTCTACCACCACATTCGCAATTCTTTGTTGGAGTTAATTATGTCCGCACGTGATGCACAGCCGAAAGCCATCCAGTTGAAGGACTATCGGCCGCCGGAATACCTGATCGACCGGACCGAACTGCACTTCGACCTCAAAGACGACAAAACCCGCGTCACCAGCACCTTAAAACTGCGTCGCAACCCCGAGGTTAACGCCAGCGGAAACGAACTGCCACTCAATGGCCAGGAAATCGACCTCATCTCCGTCGCCATTGACGGCAAAACACTCGACGACAAACAATACCGCCTCGACGACGAAACCCTCACACTGCTCAACGTCCCCGACGAATTTGAACTCGTTACCGTCGGCGACATCGACCCCAAAAACAACACCTCACTCGATGGCCTCTACCAGTCCAAAACCATGTACTGCACCCAGTGCGAAGCCGAAGGCTTTCGCAAGATCACCTGGTACCTGGACCGGCCCGACGTCATGAGCGAGTTTTTTACCACCGTCGTCGCCGACAAAAAACGCTTCCCCGTGCTGCTCTCCAACGGCAACCCCATCGAGCAGGGCGATACCGACGACGGTCGGCACTTTGCCACCTGGCACGACCCCCACAAAAAACCCGCGTACCTGTTCGCCCTTGTGGCCGGGGATCTGGAACAGATTGAAGACAGCTTTACCACCCAATCCGGCCGGAAAGTGGCGCTGCGCATTTTTGTCGAAGGAAAAGACCTGGATAAATGCGACCACGCCATGACCTCCCTGAAAAACGCCATGCGTTGGGACGAGGAAATGTATGGCCGGGAATACGATCTGGATATTTTCATGATCGTCGCCGTGGACGACTTCAACATGGGGGCCATGGAAAACAAAGGCCTGAATATTTTCAATACCGCCTGTGTGCTGGCCAAACCTGAAACCACCACTGACGCCGGCTTCCAGCGGGTCGAAGGCGTGGTGGCGCACGAGTATTTTCACAACTGGTCCGGCAACCGGGTCACCTGTCGGGACTGGTTCCAGTTGAGCCTGAAAGAAGGTTTTACCGTCTTTCGCGACGCGACTTTTTCCGCGGACATGGGCTCGCCCACGGTCAAGCGGGTGGAAGATGTGTCCGTGCTCAGAACCATGCAGTTCGCCGAAGACGCTGGCCCCATGGCGCATCCGATTCGGCCGGACTCCTATATCGAAATCTCCAACTTCTACACGCTGACCATCTACGAGAAAGGCCACGAAGTGGTTCGCATGTTGCGCAACCTGTTGGGGTGGGAATTGTTCCGCAAGGGCACCGACCTCTACTTTGAGCGCCACGACGGCCAGGCGGTGACCACCGAAGACTTTGTCGCCGCAATGGAAGACGTCTCCGGTCGGGACCTGACCCAGTTCAAACGCTGGTACTCCCAGGCTGGCACCCCCCGGCTCAACGTGACGGACCACTGGGACGAAGCATCCGGCGAATACCGGCTGACCATCGCCCAGAGCTGTCCGCCCACGCCGGAGAACCAGAACAAGCAACCGTTCCATATTCCCGTCGCCATGGGGCTGCTGGGCAGCGCGGGTGCGCTGCCGCTGAAACTCAAAGGCCAGGCGCCGGACCCGGAAACCAGTGACAATACTCACACCGTTCTGGAACTGACCGAGCCCGAGCACACCTTTGTGTTTGAGCAACTGCCGGAAAAACCGGTGCCTTCATTGCTGCGCGGCTTCTCCGCCCCCGTGAAGCTGTATTACGACTACGGCCGTGATGACCTGATGCGCTTGATGAGCGCCGACCCGGACGGCTTCTGCCGCTGGGATGCCAGCCAGCAGTTGGCCATGCAGGTAATCGACGATGTCATGACCGCCTACCACCGCGGTGAGGACGTAAACACCGCGTCGGTGGATGAACGCCTGATCGAAGCCTATCGGCGCGTGCTGCAGGATGACTCCCTCGATAAAGCCATGGTCGCGTTGATGCTGACGCTGCCCTCGGAAGCCTACCTCAGTGAACAGGCCGATAAAATCGAGGTGGAGGCCATCCACTACAGCCGCGCCGCCGTCAAGCGGGCCCTGGCGAAATCATTGACGCAGGAAATGCGCGAGATTTACGAACGTTACGATCACCGCAAAACCTACCGCCCGACGGCCGAGGATATCGCCGAGCGCAGCCTGAAAAATGTTGCCCTCAGTTATCTGATGGAACTGAACGACGCCGAGCGGTTGAAAGCCTGTGACGCTCAGTACCGCGCGGCCAACAATATGACCGACGCCATGGCCGCGTTGACACAAATCGTGAACAGCGAGGCCGAGGGCGCCGATGCGGTGCGCGAGCGCGCGCTTGAGGACTTCTACGAGCAGTGGAAGGACGAGCCGCTGGTGGTGGATCAGTGGTTGCGGGTTCAGGCCACCAGTACCCAGCCCAATACCCTGACGCGGGTGCGGGAGCTGGAAAAACACGCGGCCTTCGAACCCAACAACCCGAACAAAATTCGGGCCCTGGTGGGCGCCTTCACCAACGCCAATCCCGTCAACTTCCACATTGCCAGTGGGGAAGGGTACGGCTTTCTGGCCGAGCAGGTGTTGCGCCTGAACCACACCAACCCGCAGATTGCGGCGCGGTTGTTAACGCCGTTGACCCGTTGGAGACGCTACCCGGAGAATTTGGGCAACGCCATGAAGGCGGAGTTGGAAAGGATTAAAGCCGAGCCGAAATTGTCGAAGGATGTGTATGAAGTGGTGAGTAAGAGTTTGGTTTAAGACGCTAGCGTTAGGGTCTGTTTTGGTAGGTGGCGCTTCGCTTACCTACCCTACACATCTTTCCAACCGCGTAGGGTAGGTAAGCGCAGCGCCACCTACCAAAAAAACCGCCTACAACGTCCAAGACTCCAAATTCAAAATACCCGGCGCGGCCACCAGACACCAGCCCCGGTCGTGCCAATCTCCCAACACAATCCGCTCCGCGGGCTCGCCATTCAATTCCAACGGATGGCGCGCGGGCCGGTGGGTGTGGCCGTGAATCAACAAGGGGGTTTTCTCCTTGCGCATCGCCTTGGTCACTTCCTCCGGTGTCACATCCATGATGTCCTGCGCTTTGTTGCTGTTCATACTCTGGCTCTGCTGGCGCATCTTGCGGGCCAGCTCACGGCGTTCCTCCAACGGCATGCCCAGCACTTCGGCCTGCCATTGCGGCGCCCGCACTTTGCGCCGGAACGCCATGTACTCCTTGTCCTGTGTGCACAGACTGTCGCCGTGCATCAACAGGGCCGGGCGCCCGTAAAGGTTGATCACGCTGGGGTCAGATAATAACTCGGCCCCCGCCGCTCGGGTGAAATCTTTGCCGAGCAGAAAGTCCCGGTTACCGTGCATCAGGTAAAGCCGGGTGCCATTATCCGACAGGGTACGAAGGGCGTGGATGACTTCCCGTGAGAGCGCGCTGTCATCGTCGTCGCCGATCCAGGCGTCGAAGAAATCACCGAGAATATAGAGCGCCTCAGCCCCATGAGCGCGGTCTCTGAGAAACCGCATGAACCCTTCCGTAACCTGGGGCTGGTTCTCGTTCAAATGCAAATCCGCTATAAACAACCTCGTCATAAGGCGCGCTTACTCGCTGACCGTGACCTTTTTAATCATCACCGGGTCAACGGGAACATCCTGGTGACCACCCTTGCTGCCGGTTTTCACCGCCTTGATTTTGTTGACGGTATCCATGCCCTCAGCCACTTTACCGAACACACAGTAACCCCAGCCCTGCATGCTCTTGTCGCGGTGGTTCAGGAAACTGTTGTCCTGCACGTTGATGAAAAATTGTGCAGAGGCGCTGTGCGGATCACTGGTGCGGGCCATCGCCACGCTACCGACCACATTACCCAGGCCGTTGTCGGCTTCGTTTTCGATGGGGGCGCGGGTGGGCTTCTGCTGCATGTCTTCCGTCATGCCGCCGCCCTGAACCATGAAGTTGCTGATCACACGATGGAAAATGGTGTCATCGTAAAAACCTTCCTGCGCGTACTGGGCAAAATTCGCAGCGGTTTTCGGGGCCTTCTCGTGGTTCAGTTCAATGGTGATGTCGCCATAGTCGGTGTGCAGAGTAACTTTGGATGCTGTGCTCATGATTTGTCCCGTCGCAGAGTGTCAAATGAAAGGGCGAAATCTTAACACAGTTCAGTGCTCGGCCGGGTCGCCGAGACCTTGCGTATTCGGGTGATGCTGGGCATTACTCGGCCGATGGGGAAGAGTGTTAAACTGCGACATCTGCACCTTCTATCAGTCGCGGAAGGTCAACTGATGTCATGAACAGAAGAGTCAACGAGTGAACCAGGGCCGATTTATTACTGTGGAAGGCACCGAAGGTGTCGGCAAAAGCACCAACCTCGCTTTTATTCAGCAATGGCTGGAGGCGCAGGGGCACAAGGTGCTCGTCACCCGGGAGCCGGGCGGCACGCCCATGGCCGAAGAGGTGAGGGCGCTGCTGCTGACTCCGCGAGAGGAGCCCGTCGCGCCCACGGCGGAGCTGCTGTTGATCTTTGCGGCCCGGGCGCAGCACCTGGAGCAGGTGGTGAAGCCGGCGCTCGCCGCAGGCACCTGGGTATTGTGCGACCGTTTTACCGATTCCACCTATGCCTATCAAGGGGGCGGGCGCGGTTTTGACCAGAGCGCGATCGCGGAACTGGAGGCCCTGGTGCAGGGCGATTTGCGGCCGGACCTGACGTTGATTCTGGATATCGACGTGCAAACGGGCCTGGCCCGAGCCAGTGCCCGCAGCGAGCCGGACCGTTTTGAAGGGGAGGCCGTGGCATTTTTTGAGCGGGTCAGGGCTGTCTACCGGGATCTGGCCGCGCGTGCGCCCGAGCGTTACCGAATCGTGGATGCGGGCTCGCCACTTGAGCGGGTACAGGGGGATATCCGGGCGATTTTGGAGCAGCTATAAATAAAAAGCCCCGCGAGAGCGGGGCCAGAAAAGCGGGTGTCGGGTCGCTTGCTAGAAGCGCATGCCCAACTGAAGGGCTGCCCCGCCGGTATTGGTATCGCCGCTGCTGAGCTCGCCCAGATCTTCCGCGAACACCGCCAGGTCGACATTGACCACATTAAACGGGGAGAAACCCACGCCCACGGAAACCATGTCCGCTACGTTGTCTTCCAGGTCGCGCTGAAAACCCACACGCAACTGAGCCCAGTTGGCCGCGTTCAGCTCCGCACCGACACGAGCGTATTTGGTGTCTTCGCCGGTCGCGAAATTCGGGCTGGTGTTAAGGTCGACAGAGGCTTCCGCCGTAAACCAGCTGCTCTTGTACCCCAGCGCGGTGGTAGCGCGCGGCTCCAGCTTCAGTGTGCGAGTCGGGTCGATGGTCTCATACTCGCCACTGATGGCGTTGGCCACAGTCAGGGCATAGCGCATGTTGCCGCACTGGTAGGTTGCGCCCAGGTCCAGGTTGACATCGTTTTCTTCAACGGTGTACTCATCCCCGTCGAAATCGTCCTCGTCGAAAGAGTCCACATCCGCACGATAAATAAAGGTGGCGATGTGCATGTATTTCGGTGTCACCCCCAGTAGCAGGCGAGAATCCTCGCCGGTTTTCAGGCTCTTGGCCATGGTCAGCCCGACTTCGGAAACCGCGGCGCCTACGCCCATCCCGTAGGACTCGAGCTCATCGGCATCAAAGCCGACTTGATTGACCGCGTCCTGGATGTAGGCGTAGTCGTCGTCATCAACGAATGACAGCACGGCCGCTTCCAGATGAGACTTGCCCACGATGCTCAGAGAAAGTACGTCGTTGGGGATGGCCACGACAAAGCTGCCCGAGGCGCCCACTTTGGTGGTCTTGTCATCCACATTTCGCAGCAGACGCGTGGCTTCCTCGGCTTCTTCTTCAAGCAGCTCGCGGGCGTTCTGTTCGAAGGCATCCGGGTTGTTCGGGTCGAATCCACCCACATCATCAATCAGACCGGCAGTGGTGCGCTGCTCAAGCTCGTCCAGATAGTCGGAAAGCTCCTCCAGGCCGTCGAGCAGCTCGTCCTCATCATCACCGATCAGGCCACCGTTCAACACCAGGGCAAAATCATCTTTTTCCCCGTGGGAGGCGCCCAGGCTCGGGTTCAACAGCACTCCATCGGCATAACCACCGGTTGCATAACCCGCGCCCGCCATACCGGTGAGCCGACCATTGTAGTATTCCGCGGCAGCGGTAGTGCCGGAGGCGGCAATCAAAGCCAGACTGAGGAGCGTCTTTTTCATAGTAAAACCTGTGTGAATCAATCGTGGAGCTGGGGCGAACCTGTTAAAAAATGTTAGCGATTGAAGTGTGGCCCAATATATAAGCAACTGCAATAACCAAATAGCTGCTTATTATAAAACAGTCTTGAGTGGTCCTGTTGCAGAAAGTTTGGCAATAACGACGGTCAAAAAACCGGCGTTGAATCACAGTGAACCTGTGAGCCAGTCCTTGGGTGGGTAAATTCAATGGAAGCGGCGTGCAGCAACAGGCGCTCAGACGCACTTATGGTTTCGGAAGTTCCGTAAAGGGTATCACCCAAAATGGGATGACCCAAGGCCATCATATGAACGCGCAACTGATGGGAACGTCCGGTCACCGGCTCAAGGGCCATGCGGGTGCCTGCCTCGTCATGGGAAACCACCCGGTAGCGGGTCAATGCCGGTTTACCTTCAGTGTAGTCCACTTTCTGGCGGGGGCGATTGGGCCAGTCACAAATCAGCGGCAGGTCGACCTCCCCCTCCAGCGGATCGGGCCGGCCGGCAACCACGGCGATGTACCGCTTGTGGACCTGGCGTTGTTCGAACTGCCGCGCCAGATGTTTCTGGGGTTCATACCCCAGCGGAATGATCACCAGCCCGGAGGTGGGCTGATCCAGGCGGTGCACGATCCGGGCATTGGGGTAGTGGGGCAGGATCCGGTTGATCAGGCAATCCTGCTTGTCCGGCCCCCGGCCGGGGACAGTGAGCAACCCGGCGGGTTTTTCCACCACCAGCAAGGCACTGTCTTGGTAAACCACGGGCGGGAGCATGCCGAACCTCTCTGAGCACAAAAGGGCGCCATTCTAACGTGATTCGGGCCAACGGGAATCGGGCGCTCGCAAGACGCTGTCTATTGCAGCGCAAATCCGTACAATAGAGGCTTGTTTTTCCGGCCAACGCGAACCCCATGACCGAACACTTTCCGGCACTGCCGTACCCCTGGCAAAAAGACGAATGGCAACGGCTCAATCGCCACATCGACGAGCGCCAGTTGCCCCATGCTCTGATGTTCTCGGGCCCACTCGGGGTAGGGAAATTCCACCTGGCGCGAGCCTTCGCCCAACGGCTGCTGTGTCAGGCGCCCCAGCAGGGCACCGCCTGCGGTAAATGCCACAGCTGTGGCCTGTTAAAGGCCCAGACCCACCCGGATCTGACCATCCTGCAGCCCGAAGAGCCCGGCAAGGCCATCAAGATCGACGCCGTTCGGGAGCTCACCCGCTCCCTGGGCAACACCGCCCAGCAGGGCGGATACAAAGTGGTCGTGATCGAACCGGCGGAGGCGATGAACGTCAACGCCGCCAACGCCCTGCTCAAAACCCTGGAGGAGCCCGCCGACAAGACGCTATTGCTCCTGGTGAGCCATACCCCCAGCGCGGTTATGCCTACCATTCGGAGCCGTTGCCAGATTCGGCCCCTGCCGCTACCTCCGGCCTCCCGCGTGCTGGAATGGCTCAAGCCCCTGGTTTCGGGCAGCGGTTTTGAAGCCGGTGAGCTGCTGGATCGGGCCCGTGGCGCGCCCTTGACCGCGCTCGGCCTGCTGGATGGGGACCGCCTGGAACAGCGCCGCCAGAGAGAGCAGGACTTTCTCAAACTCTGCGATCAGAAACTGACGGCAATGCAACTGGCGGACAATTGGCAGAAAGGCGACGTGGGCGAAGCCATCGAATGGCTCCTCGGCTGGCTCTATGACCTGGCGCGCTGGCAAGCCGGGGTGGGGGTATCGGCCCTGGACGCACTGCCGGCGCACTTACAGCAGACCCTGACACGGGTTCCGCCCGCGCTCCTGCACCGCTACCTGGAAAAGCTGATAACGGTAAAACGCCAGTGGCTCAGCGGTGCCAACCCCAATAAGCAGCTATTATTGGAAGAGTTGCTGCTGGACTGGGGTGTCGTGCTCCGCCAGGCCATGAAAGCCGCGTAACAGAAGCCGCGTGAAAGCGCCCGCAGGCGCCGGCAAATCTGGCCCCGGGGTTCTGGCAAATCTGGCCCGGGGTTCCGGCAAATCTGGACAGCGCCGAACGAATCCTTTACTGTTTCTTCCAAATCCACTTCGGAGTGAACTATGCACGCACTCGGCGGCGCCCGTAACGGCATACTTTCCCTGACCATCAAAGACAAAGCGGTGCTCTACGCCGCCTACATGCCCTTCGTGCAAAATGGCGGGCTATTCATTCCCACCGGCAAAAGCTACAAACTCGGGGATGAGGTGTTCATGCTTCTGAACCTGATGGACGAGGCGGAAAAAATCCCCGTGGCGGGCAAAGTCGTCTGGGTGACCCCCAAAGGCGCCCAGGGCAACCGGGCGGCTGGCATCGGTGTCCAGTTCAGCGACCAGGACAACACCGCGGTGAACAAGATCGAGACCTACCTGGCCGGCTCGCTGGAATCCGAACGCCCCACTCACACCATGTAGTCGTACCCCGTTTATCCATACTCCGCAGGTCGGTTTCGCGCAGCGTAAACCGACACGCTGATGTTGAACACACTCTCAGACAAAACGCTTGCTCATGCTGACCGACTCCCATTGCCACCTGGACCGTATCGACCTGACCCCCTATAACGGCGACCTAAATGCCGCCCTGGACGCTGCCCGCGAGCGCGGCATCCGGCAGTTTCTGTGTATCGGCGTCAGTCTGGACAACCGCGAAGCGGTGGTCGACATTGCCCGCCAACACCCGGACGTGCACGCTTCCGTGGGTGTGCACCCTTGTGATGTAGAGTCCGGCACCGCCACCGTGGAACAGCTGGTGGAGTGGGGTAGCGCCCCGGAAGTGATTGGCCTGGGGGAGACCGGGCTGGACTACCACTACGCGGAACAGACCAAGGAGCTGCAGCAGGAAAGCTTCGCACTCCACCTCAAAGCGGGCGCCCGAGCCGGCCTGCCGATCATCGTCCATACCCGCGAGGCCCGGGAAGACACCCTGGACCTGATTCGCGAACACGGCGATCCGGCCTCCGCCGGCGTGCTCCACTGCTTTACCGAGACCTGGGAGATGGCCAGCGCCGCCATGGACATGGGGTATTACATCTCCCTCTCCGGCATCGTTACCTTCAAAAGCGCCGAAGCCCTGCGGGAAGTGGCCAAAAAAGTGCCGTTGGACCGCCTTCTGGTGGAAACCGACTCTCCTTACCTGGCGCCGGTGCCGTACCGCGGCAAATCCAATGAACCGCAGTACGTGCGCGAAGTGGCCGAATTCGTCGCGGACCTGCGGGGCATCCCGCTGGAGGCGCTCGCCGAGCACACCACAGACAACTTCCATCGCCTCTTCCCGAAAGCCCAAGGCCACGTATAACCCCTACTTCCGTACTCCCCCGCTGCCCGGCGGCCGTATTGCCAACTTGCCCGCCTGCCGTAGGGTAGGTAAGCGCAGCGCCACCTACCACACAACACCGCCAAACATTCCTATCGCCCCTCAACATCCCGTACAATACTCGCTTTTACTCATCATTCAGCCGGAGCCATCCATGCCCCGTACGCAACAGATTCTGACCATGTTGGAACTTCAAGAGGCAATGAACACCAAAGTCCATCCGGAGTGGCGGGCTCAAGGGTTCGAGTTCTACCGGGCCATCTGGATTGAATGCGCGGAGTTGTTGGAACACTACGGTTGGAAGTGGTGGAAGAAACAGACACCGGATACCGAGCAGGTGGCACTGGAGCTGATCGACATCTGGCACTTTGGGCTGAGCATCCGCCTGCAGGGTAGCGACGACCTCGACGCTCTGGCGGCCGACATTGATCAGGAATTGATCGTGAAGACAGACGAGCCCGATTTTCGTCTGGACCTGGAAGCCTTCGCCGGTGCCACTTTGGCGGACCAGCAGTTCCACATCGGCAAATTCGGCCGGATGATGGCGGGCATCCGCATGAGCTTCGACGAGCTTTACCGCGGGTACGTCGGTAAAAACGTGCTGAACTTTTTCCGCCAGGACAACGGCTATAAAGAGGGCAGCTACCGCAAGAACTGGCACGACGGCCGTGAGGACAACGAGCACCTGGTGGAAGTGGTTCACAGCCTGGACGCCGCCAGCCCCAGCTTTAAAGACGAGCTGTACGCTGCTCTCGAAGGGCGCTACCGGCAATAATTAACGCCCGGGCCGTAGTTGCTTCGGCCGGGCATTCAAATTGTGTTTACCTGAAAGCTAAAAGGATTCAAGTCAATGAAAGTCACCGTATTCGGAACCGGCTATGTCGGCCTGGTGCAAGGCGCCATTTTGTCGGAAGTGGGACACGACGTTATCTGTGTGGATGTGGACGCAGCCAAGGTCGAACGACTGAAGAACGGGGACATCCCCATCTACGAGCCGGGCCTGGAGCCCATCGTCACTGAAAACTATGCCGCTGGCCGTCTGCATTTCACCACCGATGCGGCCGAAGCGGTCAAACATGGGGAAATCCAGTTTATCGCCGTGGGCACGCCCCCGGACGAAGACGGCTCCGCCGACCTCAAATACGTGCTTGCCGTGGCGGAGACCATCGCCACCCATATGGAAAAGCGCCAGGTCATCATCGACAAGTCCACCGTCCCGGTGGGCACCGCCGACAAGGTCAAAGCCAAAGTGGCCGAAACGCTGGAAAAGCTTGGCCGCACTGATCTGGAATTCGATGTGGTCTCCAACCCCGAATTTCTGAAGGAAGGCTCCGCCGTCGCCGACTGCATGAAGCCGGACCGGATCATCATCGGCACCGACAGCGACTACGCCGAAGAAGTGATGCGTGAGTTGTACGCGCCGTTCAACCGCAACCACGACAAAGTCATGATCATGGACGTGCGCAGCGCCGAGCTGACCAAATACGCCGCCAACTGCATGCTTGCCACCAAGATCAGCTTTATCAATGAAATTGCCAACCTGGCCGAACTGCTCGGGGCGGACATCGAGTCCGTGCGCAAAGGCATCGGCAGCGACCCGCGCATCGGCTACCAGTTTATTTATCCGGGGGTTGGCTACGGCGGCTCCTGCTTTCCGAAAGACGTTCAGGCGTTGATTCGTGCAGCGGATCAAATCAACTTCGATGCCAAGGTCCTCAAGTCCGTTGAGGCCCGCAACCACGAACAGAAAACCACGCTGTTCCAGAAGATCAACAAGCACTACGGTGGAGACTTGAAAGGCAAAACCTTTGCACTCTGGGGCCTGTCATTCAAACCCAACACCGATGACATGCGCGAAGCGCCGTCCCGCGTGCTGATGGAAGCGCTCTGGGCGGCCGGCGCCAAAGTCCAGGCCTATGACCCGGAAGCCATGGAAGAGACCCAGCGCATCTACAGCAGCCGTGATGACCTGAACCTCTGCGGCACCAAGGAAAGCGCCTTGCGCGGCGCCGATGCCCTGATCATCGTGACCGAGTGGCAGGCCTTCCGCGCTCCGGATTTCGACCTGCTCAAGGAGCAGCTGGCGCAGCCGTTGATTTTCGACGGGCGGAATCTGTACGATCCCAAGCGAATGGTGAAGAAAGGGTTTACCTACTACTCCGTCGGTCGCCCGGCGTAGGTCCGACCTTAAATGGTAGGTGGCGCTTCGCTTACCTACCCTACGCACGTTTGGCCGTGTAGGGTAGGTAAGCGCAGCGCCACCTACCAATCAAGCCTCCATCCACCTTAATACGTAGGGTAGGCTGGTCCGACGCTTCGGAGCGAAGGCCACCTACCAATAAACATTCAACCGCACACCGCTGTGAAGCGTCTATGACCCAACCCCACTGGTACCTGGTGCAATGCAAACCCCGGCACACCTTCCGGGCCGAAGAGCACCTGACGCACCAGGGCTTTGAATGCTTCTTGCCCACGCACCCGGTCAAGCGCAAACATCGCCAGACCACACGGATCGTCACCGACCCCTTGTTCCCGCACTACCTCTTCCTTCGGCTCGACAACCGCAGCAACTGGAGCGTCATCCGCTCGACCCGCGGCGTGGCTCACGTGGTCACCTTCAATGGCGTCCCCAAGCCCGTACCTGAAACCGTAATCGAAGCCCTGCGCCAGCATTGCGCCATCCTGAACGGTGCCGAACCCGAGCCAATGTTCAAAGCGGGTGAGAAAGTCGTGATTACCCAGGGCGCCTTTCGCGAACTCGAAGCCGTCGTTCACGCCACCAAAGGCGAAGAACGGGTAGTGCTGCTGCTGAACCTGCTAAATCAACCCCAATACCTCGAAGTCCCAGTCCACAGCATCACCACCCGCTAACGCTTCAAACACTCATGAAGTATCCGTAGGGTAGGTAAGCGCAGCGCCACCTACCAATCAACCCCAACACCGGCGCACCTAAACCAAATACCCCCGATCCACCATAAACGCAATCACCCGATCGGCGGCTTCCTCAGCCGACATCTCGGTAGTATTCAACACACATTCCGGATTCTCCGGCGGCTCATAGGGCGAATCAATCCCGGTAAAGTTTTTCAATTCACCTTTACGCGCTTTCCGGTACAGGCCCTTCACATCCCGCTGTTCCGCCACCTCCAGCGGCGTATCCACATACACTTCCACAAACTCATTGGCATCCAGAAGGCTGCGGGCCATATCCCGCTCGGAGCGGAAGGGTGAGATAAACGCGGTAATCACAATCAACCCCGCATCCACCATCAGCTTGGCGACCTCCGCCACCCGGCGAATGTTTTCCACCCGGTCCGCATCGGTAAAGCCCAGGTCCTTGTTCAACCCGTGGCGGACGTTGTCGCCGTCCAGCAGATAGGTGTGGCTGCCTCGGGCGTACAGCTTTTTCTCTACAAGGTTGGCAATGGTGGACTTGCCGGCCCCGGACAAACCCGTGAGCCAGAGCACACAGGGCTTCTGGTTCTTCAGCTCCTGGCGCGCCTGTTTGTTCACATCCACGTGCTGCACAGTGATGTTCTGGCTGCGCCGCAGGGAGAAGTGAATCATGCCCGCGCCCATGGTGTTGTACGTAAGCCGGTCAATCAGAATGAAGCTGCCGGTATCGTGGTTCTCCTCGTAGGGATCAAAGGCAATGTTCTGGTCCAGGTTGATGGTGCACACACCGATGGCGTTCAGCTCCAGCTTCTTCGCCGCCGTATGCTCCAGCGTATTCACGTTCACCTGGTACTTGATATCCGTCAGCGTGGCGGAAACCGTTTTGGTGCCACACTTCATCAGGTAAGTACGGCCCGGCAGCATGGGGTCATCGTTCATCCACACCACGGTGACCTCAAACTGATTGGCCACCGACGCCGGCTCGCTCGCCTGGGAAATCAGATCGCCCCGGGAAATATCGATTTCATCGGTCAATGTCAGGGTGACCGACTGGCCGGCCACGGCCTGATCCAGGTCACCGTCGTGGGTATAGATGCGATCGATATGGCTTTCCTTGCCCGAGGGTAGGGCGCGGACCTTGTCACCGGGGCGAAGCACGCCACTGGCGATTTGCCCGGAGAAACCCCGGAAATCCAGGTTGGGGCGGTTGACCCACTGCACGGGCATCCGGAACGGCGATGCCTGCATCAACTCGTCGTCCACCTCCACAGTTTCCAGGTAGCCCATCAGCGTGGTGCCGCGGTACCAGGGCATCCGTTCGCTCGGGGTAATAATGTTGTCGCCCTTCAGCGCCGAGAGCGGAATGAACGTAATGTTCTCAAGCCCGATCTGCTTGGCGAACACGCGGTAGTCTTCCACAATGCGGTTGAAGGTTTTTTCCGAGTAGTCCATCAAATCCATTTTGTTGATGGCCACCACCACGTGGCGAATACCGATGAGCGCCGCCAGGTAACTGTGACGCTTGGTCTGGGTCAGAATGCCCCGGCGGGCGTCGACCATCAAAATGGCCGCATCGGCGGTGGAAGCGCCGGTCACCATGTTGCGGGTGTACTGCTCGTGCCCCGGCGTGTCCGCCACAATAAATTTGCGTCGATCAGTGGAGAAAAACCGGTAGGCCACATCAATGGTAATGCCTTGCTCGCGCTCGGCGGCCAGGCCGTCCACCAGCAGAGCGAAGTCCATATCCTCGCCCTGGGTGCCCCACTTCCGGGAGTCCGCTTCCACGGCGGCCAGTTGGTCTTCAAACAGCATTTTGGACTCAAACAGCAAGCGCCCGATTAGCGTGCTCTTACCGTCGTCCACACTGCCACAGGTAATAAAACGCAACAGGCTCTTGTGCTCATGCTGCGCCAGATATTCGTTAATGTCTTCCGCGATCAATTCCGATTGATGGCTCATAATCTGTCTCTTCGTTGTCCGGTTTTCTTGGTAGGTGGCGGCTGACGCCTTACCAACCCTACGCTTATATGGCGCGTAGGGTAGGTAAGCGCGCGGAGCGCGCGCCACCTACCAAACAAATCCCAATCCTGTCACTACTGTAAAGGACAATTAAAAATAACCTTCTTGCTTCTTCTTCTCCATCGAAGCCGAAGAATCATGGTCAATCATCCGCCCCTGACGCTCGGAGGTCTTGGTCAACAACATTTCCTGAATAATATCCGGCAAGGTATCCGCCTCGGATTCCACCGCACCGGTTAACGGGTAACAACCCAGCGTGCGGAAGCGCACCTTCTTCATCATCGGCACCTCACCCGGGTTCAACGGCATACGGTCGTCATCCACCATAATCAGAGTGCCGTCGCGCTCCACCACCGGCCGCTCGGCCGAGTAGTACAGGGGCACGATGGGAATCTGCTCCAGGTGGATGTACTGCCAGATGTCCAGCTCCGTCCAGTTCGACAGCGGGAACACCCGGATGGACTCGCCCCGATGCTTGCGTGCGTTAAACAGTTTCCAGATTTCCGGCCGTTGGTTTTTGGGGTCCCACCGGTGCTGAGCGGTCCGGAACGAGAAAATACGCTCTTTGGCCCGGGATTTTTCCTCGTCCCGACGGGCACCGCCGAAAGCAGCATCAAAGCCGTACTTATCCAGTGCCTGCTTCAGTGCCTCGGTTTTCATAATATCGGTATGAATGGCCGAGCCGTGGGTGAACGGGTTGATGCCCTGAGCGCGGCCCTCCTCATTCACATGCACCAGCAGCTTCATGCCGGTTTCATCCGCCATACGTTTGCGGAATTTATACATTTCCTGAAACTTCCAGGTGGTATCCACGTGCAGCAGAGGGAAGGGCGGAATAGACGGTGAGAATGCCTTCATCGCCAAGTGCAGCATGACCGCGCTGTCTTTGCCGATGGAGTACAGCATCACCGGGTTTTCCGTCTCCGCGACCACTTCACGCATGATCTGAATGCTCTCGGCTTCCAGCCGCTGAAGGTGTGTGAGTGCCATAGGGTTCCTCTTGAAAGTAGCAGCGGGCTCGCTTGCAGCCCGGTCGGGTGTAAAAGATAAAGAGTCAGAGTCATGACTCTGCCAATGTGGTGTGGTGACCAATTGCAGTGCGCGCTCCCCGTTCAACCAGGGGGCGAGCACCTTGTGGTTTTCCAGGGAGGGGCTTTTGAAGATCAGAATAGCGTCGGGGAAACGCCCGGCCAGCTGTTCGAGAAAAGCCGCGATATCGTCCGCCTTGAACGGCGAGCGCTGCGTCACCCAGAACAGCCGACCCCGGCCGTCCTGAGCATAGAGCTGATGCCCGTGCGAGCTTTCGCCAGCCTGCTCACCCGAAAACGTGCGAACACTCCCCGAAAGCAATGCCCGCTTTCCCGGGTCAATGCCTTGGTGCGACAGAATAGCCTCAAGTTCGGCCCGGCCCGGCGAATCCGACACCGCCAGCCCCCAGCGCTCCAGGTACCGGGCGACACTGCGCCCACTCACCGAAACGCCCTGACTCTCAAGCCACTCCTCAACCTGCTCCAGTGACCAGAGCTCAGGGTCTCGGTCTGGCGTAGGGTACGGTAAGGGCGAACGCCCGCCACCTACCGAATTGGCCTTATTTGACCCCCCGGAAGCCAATGGCGCGTTCTTCGCCCCAGCCCGCTCAACCTTCGTCCCCTTGGGCGCCCCACGAGCCCGATTCTCCACCGCAGCCCAACCCCCACCCAGAAACTTCTTGTAAGCATCCGAAATGGTAGGCCGGGTCAAACCGGTTATGTCACTGATTTCCTTAAGAGTTTTCTTCTCCAGGCGCAGCCGAACCGCCTCTTTACGAAGCTCGTTGATCCGTTCCGCTGTCAGCCGCTTTCCACTCATGGGTCGCCATCATTAGTCGGGAAAACCCTGATGCTACCGCGACCGACAAGCAATGTAAAACATTTGTTGTCTCGGTATGAATAGCATCGACGAATCGGGCTGGTGAGATCTGCATCACAAAAAACCTCCGTTGTCGTCAATCTCCTACAAACCGTTGCGGGAATCTCGCCTATTCAGGCGACGGCGTCAGCGCGAGAATGTGAATCACAGGGACGCGAAAGGAAACACACCCCCGCCAGACAGAAACCGGCACCAGGAACTCAAGGCAGGAAGCCACCAGGAAGAGCGTTGGCATGAGGCCACAGGACAAAAAGCTCAGAGTAGGGGAACCAAGGATGGCTGCCGCAGTGGACTGACTCTCCCGCAGTACCACGGCCAGGGACGAAAACACCACGGTTCAGGACGAGCCCGCGCGGTCCGCCACGTCAGGCCAAGACCGTTACTACCAGGGGGCCAGCCGAAAGGCTGGCCCCTGTTCTTATGGAAGACGAGAATTCTTTATCGAGCTCCTGGTGTGGGCCGCCACCAGGACTTGCTCTACTCAAAAACCTCCTCAACCGAGTCGGCATCCAACACCCGGTCGCTCCAGCTTTCTATTTCTTGCAATGAAGCGCTCTCCACTCGTTGGAGCGTCACACCATCTAACGGGCCAAAGCGCTTGACCAAAAAACGAATCAGCATGGCGGCGGCTTCCTGCTGGCGCCCTTGCATTACGCCTTGCTCCAAACCTTCTTTGCGGCCAGCCTCCAATCCCTCTCGCTTCCACTGCTCTGTCCAGTCAGCCAGATTTTCAGACAACATGACGTCTACCTCATGTAAGTTATGAAGCTCAGGTATTGCTTCGTTTCTAAATCTTACTCTCAACAGCCGGTTAAGCCAAATGGCTACCGAGCGCTGCAGCGGGCCGCTATCCGGAGCGCTCAGCAGTGCTCTCAGTTGCTTGATCCGGTGATGCATTTCATCGGCACTCCGGCTGAACCCCAGCGCGATAACGTGTCCCAGCACGTTCTCAGGGTGAACCTCGCTGAATCGCTTTGGAATATCGCGCTCTTCCACCAAGCAATAACTCAAATCTGGCACAAACCGGGCCAGGGCCGGGTGGGGTCGGTGCACCAGGTTCGCTATGTTCACCGGTCCGGTCCAATTGCCGCTGCCCGAGTAGAGAACCACAGGCAGCACCGATGGCAGTTTTTGCCCCTTTTTGAGTGGTTCATGCCGAATAATGTCTTGATACAGCAACCCCACATAGGTCATGATCCGGCAAGCCATAAAGTGATCATCAGAGGACTGGAACTCAATCAGCAGATACAAATACAGCCAGTCCGGCCCTAATTTCACCCGCCAGATACTGTCGTCATGGCGCTCGCGTAAATCATCCGTCGAAAAACTGGCCTTGAACGGCTCCAGTGTCTGGAAGTCAATCTCGTCAACCCACTCCGGCTTTACGAACCCTTCAAGCAGATCTTGAACGATTTTTGGGTTGCTAAACAGCAACTTATAGCCAGCGTCGAACGGGGTAGAATTCTTGTTCTTGGGCATGATGACTCCTAAAAACTGTATGAATAAACAGTATTTCAGGCTTGCCGGCTTGTCAACGCTGTATATAACGCCAAGGCTGGCCCCCAGGCGCTGAGAGAACAGCCTTGAGACCTGGTTCACAAAAAACCTCCATTGTCGTCAATCTCCTACAAACCAGTGCGGGAATCTCGCCTATTTGTGTTGTTGACAAGGTTTGCCATAAGTCGGATTATGGGCGTCGGAGGTATCCACTATGGCGACAATGAACATTTCCCTGCCCGATCCCATGAAGTCCTGGGCGGAACAGCAAGCCAAGACAGGCAAGTACAGCAACACCAGTGACTATGTCCGGGATCTGATCCGAAAAGATCAGGAAAAGGCGGAAAAAATAGCTCATCTCCAGGGCTTGGTGGACCAGGGGCTCAGCAGCGGTCCCGGTTCGGCCGACATGAAAACTCTCAAAGATATCGCTAGAAAGGCATGGCTGGGAGGTCGTGGCGAGTGAGCTACCAATTAAGCAGGGAGGCGGAACAAGACATTCTGAACATCTTTCTGCACACAGCTGAAGAATTTGGAATAGCTCAAGCTGAGCGATATCACGACAAGTTAGCGGCCTGCTTTGAATTTCTGGCGGAGAACCCATCGGCGGCCCCGCTCCGCCGTGAAATCATCCCGCCCGTTCGAATTCATCCTATCGGTGCTCACATCGTCGTCTATACCCTAGATGAAGCAGGCTGCCTTTTTGTCGTGCGCGTCCGCCATCAACATGAAGACTGGTAGCAAGCGGACGAAACAACCAATGACGGACAGCTACCCCGGTTTGAGGTGCTACTACGGGCGAAAGACCTCAATCTCCAGATTGTCAATAAACCGGTAATGCTTATCGTTGGCTGTAACAAGAGTCTCACCGATGGTGATGGCGGTTGAGGCGATCAGCGCGTCCGCCAGTTGCAAGCCGTGGCTGAGCGAATACTCTTCGACCAAGTACATGGCCCGGGAGGAAACCGCCTCGGAAATAGGCTCAATGTCCGCTTCCCAATAATGCATAGCCTGTCGTAGCGCTTTAAGTTCCGCCTTGTTACGCAACCCCTGAACCAGTTCCATATAAGTGACGGCGGAAAGCTGGAGCTGAGGTTGTGCGTCCAGGAATTCCCGCGCACGCTCATTCCCTCGCAAATTCCAAATCAGAACATCCGTGTCAATCAACATCATCAAAGCTCCTGGGCTGGCGCAATTGTCGAACCAGGTCGTCCACGCTGGTTGGCTCTTCCAGGTTTGCCCACAAACCGAAAAGCGGGTTCGCACCACGGCGCGTGGGGAGGGTGTTATCTAAAGGCACGAGCTTCGCCCGTTTTTTCCCACGGTAGGAAATAATAACTTCCTCTCCACGCGACGTGGCGGCCATTAGCGATTTGGTGTGTAGTCGCAAGTCTTTGGTTGTCGCTTCCATAAATCACCCAGTAAAGTTACACTTTAAATTGTAACCAGCCTTATTGATTGTGGCAAGCGTGCGTTTCATCGGGGGTGTCCTTCCTTGCAGAGCTGGTTTTCGCGCCTGACAATCTGTTACAACCTCGTTCGATAAACCGACGGGGCTTTACGATGGCATTCCCAAACGCTCACGCAAAACGTCAACATCCGGGTCAAAGGGGGTGCCGCTCTCTTTCCCCTCAAATTCCAATAGCAACAACTCGAGCCGCTCCCGTCCGCTGGCGGTGCGGCTCGCCTGGCGGGGTGTTTTGTCATCCAGCGCCGGCAGCGGGTCGTCCAGCCACTGCTCCCAATGGGCGCGAGCCATATTTGCAATAGCCTCCTGAACTTCCGGTGCCTGCATCAACTCGTCTTGGGAGGGGGCGGTTGACGGGGCATTTTCGCTCGCCTCCAAATCATCAAACGATCCCTCGACTTCCCCCACAAAGCGAGCGCGGCCACCGTTCAGGCGCTGGCCAATGCGCCGCTTGATGGAGGTGGCGCGAGCCTCGGAGTTGACCTCAACCTCCAGGCGGGAGCCTTCGATAATAATCCTTGCCATCACCGTTTTCTTTAAATGCGGATCTGTGGCGTTCCCCCGACGTAGCCAGGGGAACGAGGCCCGAATAAGAGCACCGCTGCCGTCGTACTCAGCCTCCGCCAGCACCTCCTCTTCGCTGCCACCGTTTTGGATATTCAGCGTTTTTAACGCTTGGACGGCCTGCTCCGGGGAACAATCCAATTCATAGCGCAAGGTAATAAAGGTCAGTGGATCACCATCGGTGTTGGTCAATTCCGGCGGGGCGGGGTTGAGCAACATATTACGGAGTTCACCGTACAATTCACGCAGCTCGGGGGCGACTTCATGCAAGGCCTGAGTGTCGAGAGCGCCGAACATCTTCACGAAGCGGTCCCGCTCCTGGAGAATGGGCCCCGAATAGCCGCCGGGAATAATAACCGGCGCCGTACCGAGCATGACGGTGGCGTTGTCGACCGATACGATGCGGGTAAATAAAATATGCCCTAAGCGTACCGACTCACTCGCCATCTGCTCCAGCACCGTGACCTCGCGGTTGAGCAGTAGGTCTCTCAACGTTATTGAGTGGCTGGGCGTTGCGTCGGTCACTACAAAAAAGCTGAAGGGTTCGGCCGTGGCTGCCTCTATAAACCGTTGTGTGTAAAGGTCCGCCCGGCGACTCCCGTGCCGCAGATAGTGTTCGGCGATGGTCTCCTCGGGCCAGTGTTCGGCTTCTGGCAATTCCGCATTATCGGGAATCCAGTTGTACAGCATCCAGGGCAAGAAGATCGTTTCCACTTCCGCCGTGTCTTCCGAGAGGGGCCAATCGAAACCGACTTTGAAGTCCACCCAGGCCTCCATCATAAACTCCGCGCCGTAGGCACTTTCAGCATGGCGCAAGAGCGGTTCTACCAGAGTGGCCTCGGTTTTTCTAAGGCGCTGGCGGGCGAGATCGCTGACGGGCGCGGGCGCATTGAGTAGGCAACACTTCTTATACTTGCGTCCGCTACCACACGGGCAGGGATCATTGCGGCCGGTTTTGCTCATTAAAATACCTCTTGCAAGTGTTTTGGCGCCCAGCTTCTCAGAGAGCGCTTCATCTTTAAATTTTACTCTCAGCAACCGGTTAAGCCAAATGGCCACCGAGCGTTGCAGTGGGCCGCTGTCCGGCGCACTCAGCAGCGCCTTCAGTTGCTTGCTATGAGGCCCTGCTGAACGACCTGAAGGCTCATGGCAAACTATAAGCTCGTCTTCAGAAAGTCGGTCTCCAAAGACCTTTGGCCCATTCCGAACAACGATGTGGTCCGCATTCTTCAGTGCATAGAGGAATTGCAGGACAACCCTCGCCCCACCGGCAGTGAAAAGCTCTCAGGGCAAGAGCGCTACCGACTTCCACAGGGTGTGTACCGAATCATCTATGAAGTAAAAGAGGAGCTGCTTGTCGTAACGGTTGTGAAGGTGGGTCATCGCAAGCATGTCTATAAGCGCCGCTAACCCGCGATGCAATTGACGCTCTGAGGGCGCTCTAAAAGGCGGGTAGCGCTGCAGGGATAGTCTAATCTGCGTGGCAAGTAACCGGCGGACGTTACGTCATTCCGCTTCACCGCTACGGCCGAAAGACCTCAATCTCCAGATCAGAACATCCTTGAGACCTGGTTCACAAAAAACCTCCGTTGTCGTCAATCTCCTACAAACCGTTGCGGGAATCTCGCCTATTCAGGCGACGGCCTCAGCGAGAGAATGTGAATCACAGGGACGCGAAAGGAAACACACCCCGCCAGACAGGAACCGGCACAAGGAACTCAAGGCAGGAAGCCACCAGGAAGAGCGTTGGCATGAGGCCACAGGACAAAAAGCTCAGAGCAGGGGAACCAGCCAGGATGGCTGCCGCAGTGGACTGACTCTCCCGCAGTACCACGGCCAGGGACGAAAACACCACGGTTCAGGACGAGCCCGCGCGGTCCGCCACGTCAGGCCAAGACCGTTACTATCAGGGGCCAGCCGAAAGGTTGGCCCCTGTTCTATATTAGGGATAAAAGCTTATGAATAAGGACAACAGCCTACTTACAGAATACCTCTTCGACGGTTTCGGCGTCCAGAATGCGCTCTCCCCACGCTTCCAACTGCTCTGTGGGAGCGGCCTGAATACGTTGGTGATGGGTGTCCGTCAATGGACCGAAGCGTTTTTCCAAAAGCTTCAGAAGAAAGGCAGCCTCTCTTTGCCGGCCTTCTTCCAGGCCTTGTTGCAGGCCTTGCTCCAGACCTTCTTTGCGGCCAGCTTCCAATCCTTGTTGCTTCCATTGTTCTGTCCAGTCAGTCAGTTTTTCAGACAGCATGGCGTCTACCTCATTTAGGTTATGAAGCTCCGGTATTGCTTCGTTTCTAAATCTTACCCTTAACAGCCGGTTAAGCCAAATGGCCACCGAGCGCTGCAGCGGGCCGCTATCCGGAGCGCTCAGTAGCGCTCTCAGTCGCCTGACCCGGTGATGCATCTCATCGGTACTCTGGCTGAAACCCAGCCCGATAACGTGTCCCAGCACGTTTCCAGGGTGAACTTCGCTGAACTGCTCCGGAATATCACGCTCTTCGACCAGGCAATAACTCAAATCCGGTACAAACTGGGTCAGGGCTGGGTGAGGTCGGTGAACCAGGTTCGCTATATTTGCCGGTCCGGTCCAATTGCCGCTGCCCGAGTAGAGAACCACAGGCAGCACCGGCGGCAGTTTTTGCCCCTTTTTGAGCGGTTCATGCCGAATAATGTCCTGATACAGCAACCCCATATAGGTCATGATCCGGCAAGCCATAAAGTAATCATCAGAGGACTGGAACTCAATCAGCAGATACAAATACAGCCAGTCCGGCCCTAATTTCACCCGCCAGATACTGTCGTCATGGCGCTCGCGTAAATCATCCGTCGAAAAACTGGCCTTGAACGGCTCCAGTGTCTGGAAGTCAATCTCGTCAACCCACTCCGGCTTTACGAACCCTTCAAGCAGATCTTGAACGATTTTGGGGTTGCTAAACAGCAACTTATAGCCTGCGTCGAACGGGGTAGAATCCTTGTTGTTAGGCATGATGACTCCTAAAAACTGTATGAATAAACAGTGTTTCAGGCTTGCCGGCTTGTCAACGCTGTATATAACGCCAAGGCTGGCCCCCAGGCGCTGAAAGAACAGCCTTGAGACCTGGTTCACAAAAAACCTCCATTGTCGTCAATCTCCTACAAACCATTGCGGGAATCTCGCCTGTTCAGGCGACGGCGTTAGCGAGAGAATGTGAATCACAGGAACGCGAAAGGAAGCACACCCCCGCCAGACAGGCACAAGGAACTCAAGGCAGGAAGCCACCACGGTTCAGGACGAGCCCGCGCGGTCCGCCACGTCAGGCCCAGACCGTTACTACCAGGGGCCAGCCGAAAGGTTGGCCCCTGTTCTATATTAGGGGTAAAGGCTTATGGAGAAGGAGCACCTATGACGAAACAATCAATGACGGAAAGCTACCCCCGGTTTCTCCACCACGGCGGCGCCGACGGCGTGACGGGCAGCTGCCACCGCTATATCGCCAGCCCCGAGCACGCCATGCTGGTGGACTGCGGCCTATTTCAGGGGCAGGACGCCGACCACCTCGACAGCCTCGAACAGCACCGAATTCGCTTCGACCTGGACAGCGTCTTCGCGCTGGTCGTCACCCACGTTCATATCGACCACATCGGTCGCTTACCCTACCTGATGGCGGCCGGCTTCGACGGGCCCATCTACTGCTCTGAACCCTCTGCCAAACTGCTGCCCCTGGTCATCGAAGACGCCCTCAAAATCGGCTTCACCCGGGACCGGCGCCTGATCGAGCAGTTCCTGAACAAAGTCGACCAGCAGCTGGTCCCGCTCCCGTACAAAACCTGGAAAACCGTGCTGGACGAGAAGGGGCGCCGCGTTCAAATCCGCCTCCAACGCGCCGGCCATATTCTCGGTTCCGCCTACGTGGAAGTGGACCAGAGAGAACCGGACGGCCAGACTCACCGCACCGTCTTCTCCGGCGACCTGGGCGCGCCCTACGCACCGCTGCTGCCGGCTCCGAAATCCCCCTACAAGGCCGACACTCTCATTATTGAAAGCACCTACGGCAACCGCCTCCACGAAAGCCGCAAGGACCGACGCCTGAAACTCAAGGCCGCCGTCGAACACGCCCTGGAAAACGAAGGCACCGTCATCATTCCCGCCTTCAGCATCGGCCGTACCCAGGAGCTACTCTACGAACTGGAAGACCTGATCCACCGCGGTGGCGAGCGCTGGCAGGCCATGGAAATCATCGTCGACTCCCCGCTGGCCGCCAAATTCACCCAGGTCTATCGCGAACTCAAACCCTTCTGGGATGCCGAAGCCCAAACGCGTATCAAAGCCGGCCGCCACCCCCTGAGCTTCGACAACCTCTACACCGTCGACAGCCACGACGAGCACCTGCAAACCGTCAGCTACCTGGCTAAAACCGGCCGCCCGGCCATCGTCCTCGCCGCCAGCGGCATGGCCACCGGGGGCAGGGTGGTGAACTACCTCAAAGCCATGATCGAAGACCCGCGTCATCACGTGCTGTTCGTCGGCTACCAGGCCGTCGGAACACCCGGCCGAGCCATTCAGCAGCACGGCCCCGAGCACGGTTGGGTTGAGCTCGATGGCGAACGCAAAACCATTCGTGCCGGCGTCACCACCATCGGCGGTTACTCGGCCCACGCCGACCAGAAGGACTTGCTCAACTTCCTCAAACGCATGAAGCAATGGCCCAACACCATTCGCCTGGTTCACGGCGATTGGGAAGCGCGGGAAGAATTGAAGAGAAAGTTCGAGCAACTGGGCGCCGAGCGACAGCACCGGCTCGAGATAGTGCTACCGGGGAATGAATAACACACTCAATCTTCCTTGAAGCATCGGACAATTTCGAGCTACTGCGGAAATACCTCCTCGACGGTTTCCGCATCCAGAATGCGCTCACACCACACTTCCAACTGCTCCACTGGGGCAGCCTGAATGCGTTGGTGATGGGTGTTCGTCAATGGGCCGAAGCGTTTCTCCAAAAGCTTCAGAAGAAAGGCAGCTTCTTTTTGTCGTGCCTGCTCCAAACCTTGTTCCAGACCTTGCTTTCGACCCTGTTCGCGACCCTCAGCTAACCCCGCTTCCAGGCCTTCCTGTTTCCACTGTTCCGTCCAATCAGCCAGCTTCTCAGACAACATGGCGTCTACCTCGTTTAAGTTGTGAAGCTCCGGTATTGCTTCGTCTCTAAATCTTACTCTCAACAACCGGTTTAGCCAAATAGCCACCGAACGTTGCATAGGGCGATAACCGGTTCGGCTCATTAGCTCACGGAGCTGGCGCAAACGTTGACGCATGTCAGCGGTATTCCGGCTGAAGCCGAGGCCAATGATATGCCCTAAAATATTATCAGGATAATCGTCGCTATAACTCTCGGGAATATGCCGCTCTTCCACCAGATAATAACTCAAATCCGGTACAAAACGCGCCAAAGCGGGGTGAGGGCGATGTACGAGCTCTCCCATGTTTAACGGCCCAGTCCAGATGCCAGACCCACTATATAGAACGACAGGCAATACCGGTGGCAGCTTGCGGCCCCGTTGTAGAGGCTCGTGACGGATAATGTCCTGATACAGCAAGCCCATGTAGGTCATAATCCGACAGGCCATGAAGTAGTCATCGGAGGATTGGAACTCAATCAACAGGTATAGGTACAGCCAATCCTGTCCCATTTTTACCCGCCAGATACTGTCGTCATGGCGCTCGCGTAAATCGTCTGTCGAAAAACTGGCCTTGAAAGGCTCCAGTGTCTGGAAATCAATTTCGTTGATCCACTCGGGCTTCACGAACCCCTCAAGCAAATCCTGGACGATTTTAGGATTGCTGAACAGCAGCTTATAGCCGGCATCGAACGGGGTGGAATCCTTGTTGTTAGACATAACGGCTCCTTTATCTGTATGTATAAACAGTATTTCAGGGGCGCGGTTTTGTCAACGCTGCATGAGATGCCACCGGGCGCTCGCGGTGTAGGCCAGCTCCATAAAAATCAAACGACTCTGACCCCTTTGGTTCCTGACCCCTTTGGTTTTAGTGACGAAAAATTGGCGAAGGTTTTGGTAGTGGCGGCCATTTTAGTTGGTGCGTCATGAATTCCGCACATTGTACAAAAATCGAACCGTTATCGAAGACAATTGCTTCTTTTTGCCGATTTTTTTCTTTACTTCACTGGAGTGCGTACGTTAGATTTGACGCCAACAGCCTCGCGCTGTTCGTCTATTGGATGGGCCCATCTGTGGCCTCCGGTAAAAAGGAATCAAGGAGATACTATGCAATTCCTCAAAGCCCCTCTCACTGCAATTTCTGTCGCTACGCTGGTCGCTCTGGTCGGTTGTGGCGGATCATCATCCGGCTCCGGCAACACCCCCGACCCTACCGACCCCGGCGACGGTGGTGGCAACGGTGGCGGTGATAGTCAGGTAATGATTACCGGTGAAGCCATCAAAGGGGTGCTGAAAGGCGCACAGGTCACCGCTTACGAGCTGGACGAGCAGGGCGAGCGCTTCCCGAACGCCGTCGGCACCGCACAAACCGACGAGCAGGGCGAGTACGAACTCTCGCTGAGTGCGGACTACACCGGCGGACTGATTGAAGTGGAAGTGACTGCCATTGACGGTCAGACCACCATGGTCTGCGATGCCAGCCGCTGCGGAGACGTGGCACAGGGCGAAGATGTTGCCGTGCCGGGCGATTTCGCGCTGCGTTCCATCGTCGAGCAGGAGGAGGGCAGTGACACCGTCTCCGCCTCTGTGACTGCCTGGTCCACCATGGCCGCCAGCCGCGCCAAGGCGCTGTGGGAAAACGGCGCGAGCGCCTCTTTGAAAGACGCCCGTCGCCAGGCCAACGCCGAAGTCAGCCAGGTCGTGGGCTTTGACGTCTCTCGCTCAAGGGCTCGCGGTCTGTCCCAGCTGGACGGTGCGGATACCGAACAATCCCAATACGCGCTGGTGAACGCCGCCGTGGCTGAAATCGTCTTCCGCGACAACGGCGCCGAGAGTATTTCCGACCAACTCAACCGGTTCACCGCCGCCTTGAATGACGGCCGCCTCGGTAACGATGAAGACGGCTTTTCCTCCGCTGAGCTGGGCCAGGCGGTCAGCCGCGTTATCACCGCCAACGCCGAGCGCGTGGGCAGTGAAGCCAGCGATGCGCTCGCCAACCAGGCCGCACGGCTCGAGTCCGCCGGCGGCAACGGTTTTGAACCCGACTACGACGAAGACCTGGACCTGGGTGAAGACGCCAGCGACGCCGACAAAATCGCCGCCTATAAAACCTTCGTAGGCCAAACCCGCACCTGGTTCTCATCCATGGATGAACTCAGCTCAGAAGAGCTGACCGCTTCCGTCAACATTGACGAAGACACCCTGCGGGCGACCATGGACAGCGAAACCCAGGCACGTTTCCAGTTTTTGGGTGAAGTGGTTGGCCAGGTCAGCGAATACGCCATCGGCAACGTCGAGACCTTGGTCACGCACCTGGAAAACGGCGGCACCGAAACCATCGACATTAAAGACGAAGCCGGCAACACCGTTGGTCAGGCGGAGCTTGTTTTCGCCGACAACGACGGCCTCAGCATTACCGCCAAAGGCACCGCCACGGGTGGAAGCAGTGGCGCCTTTGTGCCGTTTGAAGTCAGCCTGAACACTTCGATTCCCACCGACGATATCACCGTTGAGCATGCCAACGGCGAAATTATCAGTGCTCGGCTGGCCCGCCTTTTGAGCACCACTGAAGTTAGCGTAAACGGTCAGGTCGGCGCTGAAGATAGCGACCACCAGGTGAGCCTGAACAACGTCGCGCTTTCATTGGAACTGGACTCAACGGTCAGCAGTGACGAGCAGGGCAATTTTGACGGTGAGCAAGTCAATAGCGCACTGGTGGGCGCAAGCTTCTCCGGTGACGTTGCCATCAATAGCGCCGGCTACCGCTTCAACGGCGACGCCAATGTCGAGTTGGTTCGCCTCAGCAACGACGCTCGTATGTTTGTGGATACGGATCTTGAAGGCGGCCCGCTGGCACCCAAAAGCGCCCGTTTGAGTGGCGAGTTTATTTCCGCCAACAACGTGACTCGCTTCAACGCTGCAGTCAATTTGAATATTCGCAACGCGGCTGCTTTTGATACCTTTAGTTGGCTTGATAGTGTTGGCACTTCAATGGTAGTTGGCGGTGAAATGACCGGAGATGACTATCTATGGCTTAAGGATACGTTCTGGGAAAGCAGTCTGGAGCCACAACGGCTGGGTATTTACCTTTACCCCCGGTGGTCCGAAATTTACGCCTATGCGCCCGCAGAAGAAAGGAGCGATGATGTTCAGTTCTTCCGGGAGCTTACACAGCCAGAGCGAGAGGAGGTGCAGGAGTTCGTCCGTACGAAAGTGGACGAGAGAATTTCCGCAGGCGCATCATATGAAATCGAAAGAGCTGCGTTTGAGTACTCTGAACACACTAGTAGGTGGCAGTCAATAGTCGTGCTGTCAAGCTTTGAAAATAGCGATTATTATCTTCAGGGTTCCATTACTGCATCACTGGGCATAGCGCTGCCGGAGATACCCGCAGCGCAAGTCACCGCAACCTTCAACCGCACAGGGTTCGAGGCGGGCACCGTCCGCACCAACATCGACTGGGATGGCGGCAACTACACTCTGGAGATCGGCGGAGACAACCTGGACAACCCCGAGGCGCTCGCGCTCCGTTTCTTCAACGCCCAGGGTTACGAACTGGCGATGACCGCCACCTTTACCGACGGTGAGGTCAGTGACCTGACCGGTCAGGCGCTGATCGACGGCGACGAAGTCGGGCAGGTGGAATGGCGCGAAGGCCAGCCCGTTCTCGTATTCCAGGACGGTGAAGAAACCCAGATTGAATCCCTGTTCTGAGAATGAACAACCGAAAATTTTGGCGAGGCTTCGGCCTCGCTTTTTTTTACCTTTGCTCTCCCGCACTGAGCGCCGACACCGGCTGGTTCGCCGGAGTGTCCACCGACGCCTATAGCGAGCCCGAGCCCGTTTCAGCGACAGTGAAAGACTGGGGAGACAACTTCCAATACGGCGAGCACCAGTGGCTCACCTCCGAATTCACTCTTGGCTACCGCTTCGCCAGCGGCCTTGAACTTTCCTGGCAACGGCGAGCCCAGGCCAATACCCGCATCAACCCCGAGGCGGCCGACTTCTACGGCCGCATCCAACGCAATGAGCCGCTCCCCAAGGGCGAGCCGGTCCCCCTGACGCTCACCGCCAGCAGCTTCGCCGCACACAGCCTCAGAGTAGGCTACCGGCACCACTGGTCCGATGGCTGGATAAGTGCCGGGATCAGTTACCTCGACACCAGCCACCTGGTCGACGGCACACTGGAAGGCACAATCAGCGCACGGACGGACACCGAGTACCAGATTCAGGCCAACATCGACTATGTCTACTACCGCGACCCCGTCTTTAATCGCCCCGACATAAACCGCGCAAGCGGTCGGGGCGCCGCGCTGGATGTACAGCTGCATTGGCTGCCGAGCAACCAGTGGCAACTCGAGGCCACCGCCAAAGACCTGCTGGCGACAGTGCGGTGGAAAGACGCTCCCCACACCCTGGGCCAGGCCGACACCGGCCGAAAACACATTGGAGAGGACGGTTACGCCCGGTTCAACCCGCTGTTCACCGGTCGGGAAGGGTACAAGGACCAGTACACCCAGCGCATCGCCCCCAACATTCGCACCCAGGTTTCCCGCCACTGGGCGCCTTGGCAACTGCACGCCGTCTGGCAACGCCGGTTCGACGTGAACCACTGGGGGCTGGGTACGGGCTACCGGCTTCGCGGAGGAGCCCAACTCGAGTTGACCGTCTGGCCCAACCGGGAAGGGCTTGAGCTCACATGGAACCAGGCCAGCTGGCAGTTGGGCTTAATGGCGGATCAAAGCCGCTGGCGCGACGCCCACAGCTTGAGCGTCAACCTCAGTTACAACCTCCCTTGAGCTACAGACACCACATACACCTTTTCACAATCCCTCACCGAACTCCAACAGATTACCTTCAGTCCAAGACTTAGGATTTAGCATCGACGCAAGCTCATGTTAATGAGTAGGAGTACTTGTGACTATTTTGCTGCCAAACGAAATGCCCAAGGGGTATTTGGCGCCAAATTGGGATGCCTATCACAAAACCGCCTTGGAATTGAAAGGGGAGCGGTATAAAATCGCGCCTTCATTCAGAATCAGCGAGCCGCGGGCGCGGCGGAATTGCCGCTCGGGGATCACTCGCGCTGGCGAAGTCTGCACAAGGGAACTGTGATGAAAAACCTACGGAGTACGCAAGCCGCTCACGCCTTTAAAAAAGGCCATTACCACACCGCTCGTAACCTGTATCGGTCCCTTGCCGCCGAGCTGGGTGAACACTTGTTCGCCAACATTATTGAACTCTGCAACCGCGCCGAACGGGCCCGCTTTCTCAACCAGAGAGCGCCGCGCTCCGGTAGTCCCGGCTTTCAAGAAGAACACATCACCTACTGTGTGCCCATTTTCAACCGCCTGGGCGACTTGAAGAAGACCTTGCTGCACAATCTTGATGTGCTCTCCCAGTTCCGCCATGTCAAACTCATCGTCAATCTCTTTGACCGTGATGATGAAGCCTATCTGTGGATCACTCAGGCGGGGGCGGTCTATCTGGATGCCGGACTACTCAGCGTCAACCAAATGCCCCCACTTAAAACCTGGCATTTCCCCAGAGCCAAGAACTCCTTTGCGAATCTTGTACAGACGGGTTTCTACTCCAGTCTTGACGGAGACAATTACCTCACTGTGGAGGAGGTGGTTCGCACCAAGCAGGCTATGGCGGAATTTGGTCCCTGTATAATCCACCACTTCTCAGGGACTTGGGGCGACGGCACGTGTGGGCGGGTTACCTTACCAGCCCGCCTGTACAGGGAAGGCGGTTACAACAACAACCTGTTTCCCCGGCAGTTCGACGAGTTTTCATTGATTCTGAATGCCTTAAACATAGAGCCTGCTAGCCCCCTCGTTGTCAGGGAGGGTGTCGAAATCTTCAGAAAATCCCATTATATGGGCCTGTTGAAGGACGTCGACGGCTGGGTAGATACCTCTTTGCAGTGCAATCTTGGCGCCGAAATTACCCCTGAGAACCCGAAGGTCACCAATTACACCCAAAAAAGCGCTGTGCTGCGGCTGTTTGGTAAAATTAATGGCTACTACTCGCTCACCAGAGTTGCCCGCACCGAGGCTGGAAAATGGAGGTTTCACCAACAGTTGCAAATCGAGTTGAGAAAGGCCGAATCATCTGACGTTCTTCCAGCTTTGGCGGAGTATGTTTTTAACCATCAGAGAAAAACCTTGCCTCAGGCGCCTACTGCCCAAAACACGCGTGTTGCTCTGGTTAAGCGATGCGACCTAAGGGCGTTGGCCTGGATTGCGCGTCAGCGGAGTGAAGGGGTGAGCCAGTTTCTAGTGGTTGAGTTTGGTGAACCAGTGACCGGCACTTCTCCCATCCTAGGGAAAGATGTGATAGTTCTGAGGCCAGAAGTGGGTGACGAGTTGTCATTCAGCGGCTTCTGGCTTCGCTGTTTAAAAGCTCTTTACAATATTCCGCACACTCTTCAAACTCCCCACCTTTCCTTTGCCCAACTAGCAAATCAGTGCGAAGCCTAGTTGGCGCCCACGGTGCGCCGGCCGCTTGGCGAATACCGAGATGTAGGATTTGCTTCTATTTTCGCTAAAATTCGGCGAACGTTCCTCGAATGTCCGGGAATTTACGTAAATGAGTTGGCTCGGACGACATGCAATATGCCATTTTGTCAAACGAGTGGCGACTATGTTGGTGGTGCCGTCATGACAAGGTAGGGCGGTAGCGTACCTTCAGTGAAAAATGTAAAATTTCGCAACGTTTAGCACCAGCACCCACGGGACCCTGACGGGCGGCCCAATAGCAGCACGGAATACACCGGAGTGAACCACCGAATGCCCCTGACGATCGGCGTAACCCCTTTTGCCCCCTGGGCTTGCCTGAAGCCCTTGCTTGAACAACTCGGCTGGCAAAGCACCTCAGAACCGGGACCACTGAACGCCGACGAGCTTGATAGTAAAAGTTCAGGTCCCTGGGTACTGCTGCACGCTCGCCCCGAGTACGCAATTGCCAGCGCTCTTGATGAGGGGCGGGACGGCGAGCGAGCATTGAAGGTATGGCAATCCGATGCCCAGCGTCTTCTAGACTTCTACAAGTCGAACCGCCGTCAGGCTGTCATGGTGGATATCTGGGCGGCGGCCCAGCATCCCGAGCAGTTGGTCGCCTGGCTCAGGCAAAACCACAGCGCTTTCTATCAGTTAGCGCAGCCCGCTAAAAGCGATATTCAGTCGCCCGCTCGGCCTTCTGAGTTTAACGTATTGCTGGCGACTCAATGGGTGGCTCAGTCGTCCTCTCACTTGGCCCCATTGTTGGCGCAGTTGGAGGCCAGTAGCGTCCCCTTGGCTGATGCTCATTTTGAGCCGCCAAAGCCCGATCTCCAGAGTATCGCGCGGCAACTCGGCCAAGCTCCACGGAGCAGTCAATCCGCCGATCAAAACGCAGACGTGCAGGGTGAAATTAACGAGTTAAGCGTCAAGCTCCAGCAGAGCGAAGACTCTGAGCGAGAAATTAAAGACGAGAATGACCTGCTGCTTAAGCAGTTGTTTCAGACGCAGGAAGAGCTGGAAAAGTATTTTCTGGCGTTGAACGAAAAAGAGCGTGAGCTAACGGAGGGCAATGACAAGCTCAAAGGCCTCCAGAACCAATTCAAAGACAGCCAGCATCAAAATGAATCGCTTAAGAGCCAGCTAAAGACGCTTGAGGCACAAAAAGTCAATCTAGAGAAGCAGCTGGAATCTGAGCGCACCGAGACACAAACGTTACTCAAAAGGCAGCAAACACAGCAAAAAACAATTGAAGAGCTGAAGGGGAAGATCAGCCGAGGCTTGCGCATCGAGAACGATAAGGTGCTGAGACAGCTGGTCAGAGTTCAGGAAGAGTTGGCCTATCACCAGAGTAGCAACCGCACGCTGCGCGCTGACATGGAAGCGCTTGAGGTGCGTAATGCGCAACAAGCCGGTGAGCTAGAGAAGAACCAACGGGCGTTGAGCAATGCTGAAAAAGAGAACGCAGAGCTCAAAGAAGTTGTGCAAGTGCTCAGGAAAAGCCTTCAGGTCGAGCAGGCTCACAAACAGAAAGGGTTGAGTTTCCGGAAGCTTGCCGCGCCCGTGCTGAGTTTTCGGCGCTCCCACAGGCAGCTCAAGGCGCAAGAAAAGCTGGTGCGTGACAGCGGTTGGTTTGATTCTGACTGGTACATGAGAAAGAACCCGGACGTTGCCGCTGAGTTCCCCAACCCCATTGAGCATTTTGTGCTGCACGGTGGCCCCGAAGGGCGATCTCCGGGCCCTAAATTTGATGCTAAAAAGTACTTGAGAAACAATCCGGATGTCGCAGAAGCTGGGCTGAATCCACTGGTGCATTACCTGCTCCATGGTAAAGAGGAAGGCCGTAAGATCTGACTTTCATGATTTTTGTGTGGTAAAATGCGCCACTTTGCGGGTGCTTGTTCCAACGCCAAGGGGGCTCCGTGATGGATGGAGTTAAAGACCCCGTAAAGGCTCAATCCTGATTGAAACCGAACCAATAAACTCGCAATCCATACCAAACATTGGATCAATGGACCCCCCAATGACTGAATTACCCGAGAACCTGGAAACCATCCTACACATCGGCGCAGGATACGGCGAAGAGCTCCCCTCGTACTTGGACTCTGATGCCAAACGCATCCTCCTGGTAGAGCCCTCTTCAATCCTGGCCGATTCGCTGCGCCGCCGAGCGGCACAGGACGGACGCGTTCAAGTCTTGGAAGTGGCCGTCACGACTGACCCCTCCCTCAATCAGCTGAACGAATACAACCTTCCCGAAGCCGCCAGCCTCTATCGGCCTACCGGCCTGCGGGACCTGTTTCCCGGCCTGCGCATCACCGCCCAGCATCAGGTCGATACCCAAACCCCGGAACAGCTCCTGGCTCAGTTTCCCCTCAAAGGCGAACGCAACCTGCTGGTACTTGAGACTCCAGGCGCCGAGCAGACCATTCTAAAGGCCCTGGCCGAAGCGAAACTGCTCGATAATATCAGCCATATCTGGCTGACCTGTCCGCGGAATGTGTACTACGAAAGTGCCAGCCGCGCCACTGACGCCCTGGCCGAATTAGAGCGCGCCGGCTACCAGATCAAGGCCGAACACCACAGCCAAACCGACTGGCCCCAGTGGCACTTGGCCTGCAACCCCATGGCCCGTCAAGCCCAGGCCCTGGAGCTGGAAAAGCAGGAACTCACCACCCGCCTGGAAAACGCCATGCAGCACTCCAGCGAGATGGATAACACGGTTGCCAAGTTGCAAGAGCGGGAAGTGGAGCTGGGTGCGGCACTCAATCAGGCCAACAGTATGGCTACCCAACTTCGTAAGGAACTAGCCGAGATTCGGGAGAAATTCGCCACTACCGGAGAGGAACTCAAACAGACCAAAGCGGGGCTCAGTAAGCTCAAAAATGAAGCTGAAGAGGCTAAGCAACAGTTAGAGCAGGAACAGCAAACCAGCAAAGCCGCGCAACAGCAGCAGCAAAAGCTCAAAGAGCAGCTCGACGCCGAACGGGCCGAGCACAGCACCACTCAGGAAGAACTGCAAAAGCACAAAACCTACCTAGCCAACCGCAAAAAGCAGGTGGAGGAAGCAGAGCAACAAAATCAATTCCTCGAACAGCAAAACCAAACCCTGCAGCAGCAGCTGAAAGAGCAGGGCGACAATGCCAAGCGCTTTGAACAACTCCAAGCGCAACTGGCAACAGTGACACAGAACATTACCCAAAACGTTAACAGCCACATGGATCGGAAGCTCGAGCGCAATAGCGAGCAACTGGAGAATACCCTTGCGTTGCAAGGCTACCTGCAAAACGGCAATCTGCCCATGAAGCAAGTAGGTACCGCGCTCAGTGCTCAGCTTGCGCTCTACGTGGCCGAAAAAATTGAAACCAGCCAATACGACCTGATCATCGAGTTTGGCAGCGGCGCTTCCACTGGCTTTCTGGCCAGAACTGTGCTCAAGCGAGCCACTCGTCACCACAATGAACAGAAACAGCTTGGCTACAATGGCGAATCCCAAAACGGCAAAGAACTTGCCTTCGTCACCCCGGATGACGACGACTTGCCCAAACGCATCATCAGCTTCGAGCATCGTAAAGAACAGCACGCCAAGCTCGAACAGGTCCTGGCCACGAACGGTCTGCAACAAGTGGTCGAGTTGGTGCACGCTCCGCTGATTGATTATCGTCATCAGGGGCAGGATTACCTCCACTACGGCTGTGACAGTACCCTTGAGCAGATCACCCGTCTATACGAAGGCCGTACCGCCAAGTTTTTGATTCTGGTCAATGGCCCGCCGAGTAAAACCGGTCCCAATGCCCGTTTCCCAGCCTTACCGAAGTTGTTAAATGCCCTTGGGAATCATACAATAGATGTGGTTTTAAGTGACACTTTGCGCGAAGAAGCGCACACCATTACCGAGCGCTGGAGCACACTACTGGAACAACGTGGCATTGCTTTTCGCAAGGAGATCATTGATCTGGAGAAAGGGGCCACACTGATGGCCATCAATAACGTTTAACCACATATGGAGACTGAATCAAATGGATGCTCAGCCCATCGTCCCGCAAGCCGTCAGCGCATTTTACTCCGGCCAATACCAAACGGCACTGGACTTCTACCAGAGAGCCAGTGAGCGCCTTGGGAAGACCTTGTTCGAGGCAAACATCGCCCTTTGCCAGCGCCGTCTAAAAAACAATGCGACGTCCAATCTCATTGGAAGCGAGGAGGGCATCTCTCTGGAACAACAACTTCAAAATACCCAAGAGTTGTTGGAGTATTATTTCAATCGAAGTCAGGAGCTGGAGTATCAGCTGTTGGATAAGTAATTACATAAGATGTCGACCGGTTTTCTATGAAGGTACTAACAGTATTTGGCACTCGACCCGAGGCCATCAAAATGGCGCCCTTGGCGCTTCAATTGGCTGAAGACAAGCGCTTCAATGCCAAAGTATGTGTTACCGCCCAGCACCGGGAAATGCTTGATCAGGTGCTCAGCCTGTTCGAACTCACCCCGGACTATGACCTTAACCTCATGAAACCGGGGCAGGACCTGACCGACGTCACCACCGGCATCCTCCAAGGCATCAAACCTGTGCTGGCGGAATTCAAACCCGATATCGTTTTGGTTCACGGCGACACAGCGACCACCTTTGCCACCACCCTGGCGGCCTATTATCAGCAGATCCCTGTGGGTCATGTCGAAGCCGGGCTGCGCACCGGTAACCTTTACTCACCGTGGCCGGAAGAGGCCAACCGTAAGCTCACGGGTGCCCTGGCAGCTAAGCATTTCGCACCTACGGACACCTCCAGGCAGAATCTCCTGCGAGAAGGCATAAGCAACGCCAGTGTCCACGTGACCGGGAACACCGTGATTGATGCTCTGTTGGAAGTGGTTCATAAGCTGGATACGCAAGACGCCTTGTCTGCGGAGCAGCGCAGCCGTTTCCCGTTTCTGAACGACGAGCAGCGCATGATTCTGGTCACCGGCCACCGCCGGGAAAGCTTTGGCGGTGGCTTTGAACGCATCTGCGAGGCGCTCGCGCAAACCGCCGACAAGCATCCCGAGTGCCAGATCGTCTACCCGGTACACCTGAACCCCAACGTTCAGGAACCGGTCAACCGCCTTCTGGCCAGCCACAGCAACATCCATCTGATCGAACCGCAGGACTATCTGCCGTTCGTTTACCTGATGAACCGCGCCCACATCATCCTCACCGACTCCGGTGGCATTCAGGAAGAGGCCCCCTCTTTGGGTAAGCCTGTGCTGGTGATGCGCGATACCACCGAGCGACCCGAAGCGGTCGACGCTGGCACGGTAAAACTGGTGGGTACTGACGTAAGTACCATTACCCGGGAACTGAACACCCTGCTAACGGATGATAGCGCCTATAAAGAAATGAGCTTTGCCCACAACCCCTACGGTGACGGCAAAGCCTGCCACCGCATTATCGACGCGCTACTGGCCCACTAACTGCCAGCCCGCGCCGCAACAACACATCCGTTACGAAATACCCAGGAATCGCGCCATGTCATTCAACACCATTTCCGTCATTGGTTTGGGCTACATTGGTTTGCCCACCGCCGCCGTTATCGCCTCCCGCAAACAGAAAGTGGTGGGAGTCGATGTAAACCAGCATGCCGTGGACACCATCAACAAAGGTGAAATCCACATTGTCGAGCCGGACCTGGATATTGCCGTACATGCAGCGGTAACCCAGGGTTACCTGCGCGCTACGGCCACGCCAGAGCCGGCCGATGCGTTCATGATTGCAGTGCCTACCCCTTTCATTCATGACCCGGAAGGGCAATCCCACACGGCGGACCTGAAGTACATTAAAGCCGCTAGCCAAGCGTTGGCTCCGGTTCTTAAAAAAGGCGACCTGGTGGTGCTGGAATCTACCAGCCCCGTAGGTGCCACCGAACAGATGGCCGCCTGGCTGGCCGAAGCCCGTCCTGACTTAACGTTCCCGCAAACCCATGGCGAAGGTTCCGACATTCGCATTGCCCACTGCCCAGAGCGCGTGCTGCCCGGGCACGTCATGCGTGAGTTGATTGAGAACGACCGCGTTATCGGAGGCATGACTGACGCCTGCTCAAAGCGAGCCTGCGAGCTGTACGAGATTTTTGTCCAGGGCAGTTGCATTGCCACCACCGCCCGCACGGCGGAAATGGCCAAACTCACCGAAAACAGCTTCCGGGACGTGAACATCGCCTTCGCCAACGAGTTGTCTACCATCTGTCATGAGTTGGACATCAGCGTGTGGGAGCTCATCAGCCTAGCCAATCGCCATCCCCGGGTGAACATTCTCCAGCCTGGTGCCGGGGTAGGGGGGCACTGCATCGCCGTAGACCCCTGGTTCATCGTAGACGCATGCCCCGAACAGGCACGCCTGATTCGCACTGCCCGAGAGGTCAACGACGACAAGCCCAAATGGGTGTTGGAGCGCGTCAAAACGCAGCTGGAGCAATATCACCAGGCTAATCCTGACATTAGGCGCAGTGACCTTACGGTCGCCTGCTTGGGCGTCGCCTTTAAGCCGGACATCGACGACTTGCGCGAAAGCCCAGCCCTGGGCATCGCTCGAGCCATCTCCGACCTAGGCTGTCACGTGCAAGTGGTAGAGCCCAACATTCACGAACTCCCCACACAGCTCGACACCGGCAACACCCAACTGGCCACCTTGGACGAAGCTCTAACCCAGGCCGACATTCTATGCATCTTGGTAAAGCATAAGCCCTTTATAAAAGCCACCGAAGCAATCAAGGCTAAACCCTCCGTCATAGACGCCGTAGGCCTATTAGCCTAACCCCTGAGCCACCGCGTAGGGCGGATAAGCCAAAGGCGCATCCGCCACAAACTAAGCGTTCCGCTTTTAAAACATACGTAAAGATGAATCACCACAGGACCCAAATGGACGCACTACTCCAACAGGCAATTGAACTCGCCAAACAAGGCAGTACCCCCTACCTCCCCATACCGGGGCGCATCGCTTACGTCGTCAGTCATGGTCAAAGCTACGCCAGCAACGGCTATGCCATTCGTACCCAGGGCATCGCCAAAGCCCTGAACGACCATGGCCTGGAAACCCTCTGCTTCGTTCGCCAGGGCCGTCCCTGGGATCTCGGCGTGACCAGTGGCACAAACCCCGAAATGCTGATCGATGGTGTTCGCTATATCCACACCCGCTGGCCTAACAACAAAAGGCCCAAAACCGAAGCTGAACGCCTAGAAGTCACCGCCGACAAACTGGAGCAGCTCTTTCGCATCTACCGCCCGGAAAAAGTGCTGGTAGCCTCCAATTACGCTGTCGGGCTGCCAGCCTGGATTGCCGCTCAACGCCTGAATCTCCCGTTCTATAACGAAGTGCGTGGCTTTTGGGAGCTCTCAAGGGATGCCCGAGAACCCGGCTATGCCAAAACCCCGCAATTCAAAGCCGAAGCGGAGCGGGATGTCTTCGTTGCCCAGCAGGCGGAAAGAGTCTTCACTCTAAACGAGCCGATGAAACACGAATTGGCCCAACGCGGTGTTGAGCAAGCGCGTATAGAGCTGGCCCCAAATGGCATAGAGTGTATTCCTGAAACCAAAATCCCTGATGCTAACTTACAGAAGTCATTAGGTATCGAACCCAATGACAAAGTGGTAGCTTACATAGGTAGCCAAACGGAGTATGAAGGGCTGGACTTGTTGTTCGACGCCTGCGAATACCTGGTTAATACTGGCCAGAGTATCAAGCTCCTCTTTGTTGGGGACAAGCAACCCCTAAATCACCCTAAAAAACAATCTGTTACCAGCGACAAGGTGCCGTGGCTAATCCAAGCAGGACGAGTGCAGCACGAGCACATGGCAGACTATTACGCCTTGGCAAATGTTATCGCCATTCCGCGCAAGAACTTGCCGGTATGCCAGCTTGTACCGCCGATTAAAGTAGTCGAAGCCTTGAGCTACAAAAAGCCCCTTGTGCTCTCGGATATCGCCCCACTCCAGCCTTATAGCGAAGCCTTCTCCGCAGCAACGTCGTTCGAGGCGGATTCTGCGTCATCCCTGTCGGATGCCATACAAGTTGCTCTTAAAAAGACGGAAAGCAGCGAGGGCGATATTAAGGCATTGCTGTTCACTCGGTCTGTAGCACCGATGGTTAAAGCGTTAACGGGCCGATTAACTGCTCCCATTCAACATGGTGTACCTCGGGAGCCCGCTAGCTTTACGACACTGACAAGTGAACCAATTTCACAGGAGGGATCAGCCAACCCGGGCCAGCAAAAACTTGAAGCCGAGCCAGCCCCGCCGCCCTTCGAGCAGTCGACTCATATTGAAATCAGCCGAGCGCCAATGTGGTTCAATTTTGATGTCGATGAGCTGGTTCCCCATACCGTCAGCGGCAAACTCGAGTTTTCTGATCGCGCTGATATATCAAAGCGTGCCTGTATCACTCGCGTTGAATACCAGGACGAATCCGGAAAGACTATTCCTGGGCCATACAATGGCCTGGCCTCTTCCAAGCAGGTAGGGCCCTTCTCCTATCTCAATGTCACCAGCGAAAAGCTACTGCAAATCGTGCCACCCCTAGGGGCCCGGCGAGTGGCACTTGGAATACAGACCTGGAACGCGCAAAGTTCCGTGCGGTTGACGAGCCCTATTCAATGCATCAGCCAGTTGGCGTCGAAAGAAAAAGGCGGCGATCAAAAACAAAATAGGTCGGATATGGCGGCACAGGCCGCCAAACGTGCCGAAGCACCGGCCCGCTCGCTCCGGAACATCAAAATCGCCGCCATACTCGACGAATTCACCATGGAGTGCTTCCGCCACGAAGTTCAGCTCACGGCGCTATCTCCCCAAAACTGGGAAGCCGAGATCGAAACCAGTCAGCCCGATATGCTGTTTGTCGAGAGCTGCTGGTTTGGCAATGCCAACCAGTGGAGCGGCCTGATGTACGGTTACACCTCCAACGGCCCTAACAAAATGGACGAGCTGATCCAGGTTATCGCCTATTGTCGTAAGAAGGGCGTTCCCACCGTATTCTGGGCCAAAGAAGACCCCGTTCACTACAAGCGTTTCGGGCCGACCGCCAAGCTGTTTGACTATGTGTACACCACCGACGCCAATATGGTTACAGCGTACAGAGAGGATTTCGGAATCGACGCCGAGCCGCTCTCGTTCTTTTGCCAGCCACAGGTTCACAATCCGAGCCCAATCATTGCTCGCAATCACAAAGCTGCCTTCGCGGGATCTTACTACAGCGATAAAATAGAGCGGTGCGAGAACTTCCACACCATTATGCAGGGGTTGGAGGAAGCCGGAGTGGACTACGATATATATGATCGATGCCTAAAGCGCGGTGTGGCACACCTGCAGTTCCCGGAGCACTTCAAAAAACACGTAGTGGGCTACTTGGAGCCGCACGAGATGTGGAAGGCCTACAAAGGCTACCGCTTCACCGTAAACCTGAACACGGTAAAACACAGCCCTACCATGTTTGCTCGTCGGGTGTATGAGTCCTTGGCGTCGGGTACTCCTGTGATCAGCAACTACTCCGAGGGCGTGATCACCCAGTTTGGTGGTATCGTGTGTGCGAGCGATAGTCAGAAAGAGGTGAGTGACTACCTGAACCGCCTGAAAGAGCCCGCAGAATACCAGGCCATAAGCGAGCAGGGTGTTCGCGAAACCCTGGGTCGCCACACCTTGGCCGACCGGTTGGAGCAAGTATGTGAACGGTTGGGTATACCGGTTATACCGCATCTGCCCATCGCCAATGCCGTCTACACTGCAAGCACTGAAGCCGAAGTAGAACGGGCAAGGGCCCACTTCCAGCAACAGGGCTACCACCGTAAACGTCTGGTGGTCAACCTGGAGAACAGCAACGTTCTTTACCCCTACCTGAACCTGAACAATGAAGAAGAGATTTTCCGTGTACTGACTGAGTTTGCCAAGCCCCTGGATGGGATCGAAGTCGACATGGCAATCGATGGCACTTTCCCGGCTACGCACTTGGAAGATCAGGCCATCAAAACCCAGTACCAAGCTGAGACGGAGCAGGTTCACCTTCAGGAGGCGGTTGTATGAAATCCCTGAAGCTACTGGTCTACGCCGACGTCAACCTCAACATTATGGACGGCTCCTCTGTCTGGTTAGCTGAACTACTACGGCTGATTGCCGCTGACCCCCGTGTACAGTTGGACTTTCTCCAGAAAGCACCAGACCAAGGCGGTCCACTGAATGAACAGGTGCGAGATATCGCCACTATCAATCGGATAGAGAAGCATCCCCGGCCCATGCAGCCCGGTCAGGTAGTGGAAGCCATACGTGAACTGGACGATCAAAACCACTACGATCGGGTTCTGGTACGCGGCAACATTGCCTTGGGTCAGGAGCTAATCAAAATCCTGCCCGGTCGGTTGGCTTACTACACGCTGGAGCCCTTCCAGCGCATGACAGAGCTGACGCGCACGGAAAAAGCCGGCATTGGGCAGCTATTGAAAAAAACAGCATTCGCTATCGTCCAAAGCGAACGCATGCGCACCAGCTACAGTCGGGAGTTCGATATTCCGGAAGAGCACCTGTACATACTGCCGCCGCTGATCCCACCCATTGTAAAAAACCCAAGCTTCCGGAATCGGCTGAATACCCTATGCTATACCGGCAAGTTCTCGGAAGAATGGGGCACCCCCGGTCTGGTAGATGCCTTCAATGCTTTGAAGCAGAAGCTTCCCTACGCCAAACTCAACATCGCAGGCAATAAATTCCACGGTGACCTGGGCGGGCGGAAGGACGAAATTGAGCAGTACTTCGCCTCTGACGAGAATATTAACTGGGTGGGAGAAGTTTCTCGCCAAGAAAGCATTCAACTTTCCCGTGATTCGGATATTGGTTTCGCTCTGCGATCAGGCCAAATTGATAACGACAACTCTCAAGAGCTCTCGACCAAATTATTCGAATACATGAGCGCTGGCAAACCGGTCATCCTTCGTCCGACGAAGGTGCATAAAGACTTGCTGGGTGACGATTTCCCGTTGTTTGCTGAGAACCACGCTGAAGCCGCCGAAAAGTGTGCGGCCGCAATGACCAACGTCGCTTTGTATGAGCAAGCTGCAAAAATGGCCTATAGCGCTTACAAGCGCTTTGCCAATACTGTCAATCATGCAGAAATTGTCGAGCGCTTGCTAAACCACAAGAAAACTACAGTTCTTTTTGCCGGGCACGACTTTAAGTTTTTGACGGACGTAATCGACGCGTATGACAAAGACGACAAGTTCGAGGTGCTGATCGACAAATGGAAAGGACATACTCAGCACAACGAGGACGAAAGTCTAGACAAGCTGACGCAAGCAGATATTATCTTCTGTGAGTGGGGTTTAGGGAATATTCGTTGGTACTCCAATTACAAGAAGCCGGGACAAAAGTTAGTTGTTAGGGTTCATAGACAGGAAGTTCAACGGTTAGATTATCTTTGCGATTCGATAGAAAAAAATATTGACAAATATATTTTTATTGCTCCATACAGGTATGAGGAGTTTGTGGCCAAGGCTCATATGCCCCGGCGTAAGTCAAAAATGATATTCAACTCCGTCGACACTGATGTTATCACGCCCTCTGGAAGGTACTCCGATGGGTTTACCATAGGAATGGTTGGGATAGTTCCTTGGGGGAAAAGGTTAGACCGAGCTGTTGAGGTGCTGAAGTTACTTTGGGAGAAGAATAAGAATTTTAAGCTCCGTGTCAAGGGCAAGAAGCCGAACGAGCTTCCCTGGATGCTGAACGACAACCACAAGGAGGAAATGGAACGGTTCGAGCACTTATTTAATAGTATTAATTCGGAGCCATGGGGGAAAAATATAATTTTTGACCCGCATGGCAATGATATGTCCAATTGGTACAAGAAGGTTGATTACATACTGTCGGTCAGCGATTACGAAGGTAGCCACCAAGCTGTGGCGGAAGGTATGGCTTCGGGTGCATTTCCGCTGATACTTCCTTGGGCCGGTGCTGAGACAGTATATCCAAAAGAGCTCATCTTCTCAGGCGTTGAGGCATTAGTCTCATTTATTTCTTGCAACCCAGACCGTAAGCAGTATGTGGAATATGCACGAAAACATTTTGATCGGAGACTGATTGTGAGTCAGATAAGAGAGCTTTGCGAGAGCGTCAGTTGATTGCATAGAAGGCGCTAATAATGTACCCAAGATCGATAGCAGATATCTTTGAAAATCTAACGTTAGAAGCTAGGGCGTTTATTCTAGACGAGATTAAGGGGAGTAACAAAGAGAGTAAATCTAAACTATTGAGGGCATTTAGAGAATCGGTCGTGGAGACCAAAAACTTTCCTGCTGTTGATGATTGACGGTAAAAAGGAAGCCGTCGCGTGGTATTCGCCCGCAGAGGAGCACACTGTTGAACTGATGGATGAATGGGAAGGTCGAAAGGTGGCTATTCTAGGCTTTGCGCGGCAAGTGGGCAATAACGATGTAAAGTTGTCCAAGACATCAAACCCCCTTTAATGTGGATATTATGGCAGATACCCTTGAGTCACAACTTGAAGCACTGACCAGACAGATAGATCGCGTCCAGAAAGACCTGATGAACAGATCCTTCAAAGATTTGATCATTGTTCAAAATAGAATTTATTCCCAAATCGAAGCTCTAACCTGGTTGAGTCGGGCGTTGACGCTGTCTGGGTCATTGCCCCCGCTTCGCGGCTGGGCAGCGTCGCCGGATGTGCTGCTACGCCTCCACGAACATATCCGCTTCCAAAAGCCCAAAGTTGTGGTGGAGTGCGGTAGTGGCTCTTCCACGCTGGTGATTGCCGATGCGCTGCGCCAGAACGGGGAGGGTGTTTTGGTATCCTTGGAGCACTCGACGGAGTTTGGGGGGAAGACCCGGAGCCTACTGGAGCGTGAGGGTTTGAGCCAATGGGTGGATCTGCGTATCGGTGAGCTCGAAGATTGGGACGGCCCACATTTGAACGACGGTAAGGAGGAAACCATCAAGTGGTATTCCTCTGCGTCGCTTACGGGTATCCAGAACATCGATTTACTGTTTGTGGATGGCCCGCCGGGGGCGACCTGTAAATATGCTCGCTATCCCGCGCTGCCTGCACTGGTAGACCGTTTGGCCCCAAGAGCACAGGTGTGGATGGATGATACCGTGCGACAGGAGGAGGTCGATATCAGCAAAGATTGGGCTAAACGCTATGGTTACAGCGTTGAGTTCTTCAGCCTGGAGAAAGGGCTGGGTGTATTGATTCCTAATGAGCGCCAGCCTTCTTCCTCAGAGGAGGGTGAGCAGGCATCGTCTTTAAACTGGTCTGTAAACTCTGAGGTATCGAGTGCGCTGCAGCAGCATGTTGATGCCTGGCGGCCTGCGTGCGTGCTCCAATTTGGTGTAAGTGCGAATACATTGCCGTTAGCCGAATCGCTGAAGGCGGCGGGTGGCGGCAGAGCCGTGATTATCGCCGAGCCCTCTGACGAGGCTGATGCACTGAAGAGTAGGCTGGAGGCAGAAGGTCTTGCGTCTGTTATGTCTGTAGTTACCGAACCATTGGAAGATTGGGGTTATCGGCACCTACCGGATTGTGAGCGATCGCTCAAAAAATGGTTCTCTGAAGGTGCTTTTGAGTCACTGCCCACATTGGATTGGGTGATTGTCGATGGGCCTGATTTTCAGGGCCAACCCTGCAGTCGTTACCCGGCGTTTCCGTCAGTATTGGAGAAAATGTCGCCTCATGCGGAATTATGGATGCTGGGAGCACAGGATAGCCGGGTGCAGCAGGTAGTGAAGGCATGGTGTGAGCATTATCCGGCGAGGCGAGACGACACTATGCTAGACGAGGGTGTGATTCGCATCACATTGTAGATAGTCTTGTGATTCCGTTTGGGCAGTAAGCAGGTAGGTCGCTTTTCGATGCCCCCTGTCTAATCTTGCCCTGCTGTTAGAAAGGTAGTTCTATTGTGTCAGAATTGATGTTTATAGCAAAGAGAACCGATGGCCTGGGTGAGCGCCTTCGAGCCATATTAAACGCCTTCGCGTTGAGTGAGCTTTATGGCGCTCGGTTTGGCTTTTATTGGGATGATGACAAGTTTAATAAAGAGGGGCACGCGATAGACTCTATTGAGAAGGTATTCTCATCAAATTTTATCGATGCTTACCACATCGACCAAGATGTCGCAGAGTCTGCTAAACCGCTGCACAAGGTTCTGTTCTCGGGTAGTGGCGTTTTTTACTGCGACCAGGTAGTGGAGGAGGCTGTTTTTGAGAGCGAGCCTCACAGGTACGGTGATTTTAAGGCTAAGTTGTCTGAGTCATTTTGGAAGATTGGATTCTCTGAGTCCATTGAGCTGGCAATCAACGCTGCAATGCGAGTAAAGCTCCCAGAGAGCTGTGTAGCCATTCATTTGCGGGCGGGCGATGTAATATATGGCGGTCTGCGCAGCAACATAAGCTCTATCTCTAAGGCAATTTCATACCCATCTGTTGAAAATCTGGTCAATGGGTTTTTGGAGGAACGGGGCAATGTGTTATTGGCTGGTCAGGATTTGGCGGTCATAAGCCTGCTTTCTCAACAGGCGCAGGTTACTTCAATTGAAAGGTTGCATCCTGAGTCCTTTGGCAGGGTGGAGTCGGCGATTTTTGACGCTATTGTTATGTCAAGAGCTGAGTCGGTTTATGCAGGTAGCAGCGGTTTTGCGGTGCTCTCCAGCATCGTTGGCGGCATCCCTCTACTCAATCCGGAGCGTATAGTTGACCAAGCGGAAGTATGCGACTTGGTGGTCAGGAGTGTTACCTCTACCGAAATCAGTCCCGATGTTCCCAAAGAACAAGTTGGGTTTGCGTGTAAAAAGGCATTGGTGCTTGGTTTTCTGGTGTTGGAGAGAAAGGATTTTGATTTGTTATGTGACAAGGGGCTAAGCGCTGACCCAGATAACGTTGTGTTTCCTTATATGAGGGTCTGGCGAGACTTTAGAGATGGTCGAGTAACAGAAGCTGACAAAGGGGCAGAGCGAATTCTCGCTGACCATGAAAGCCTTGTCAGTTTTCTCAAAAGCAATTCAAGAACCCGTTGGCAGAGACGGTTTTTTGCCAAAACGTTTGGTCTAAAAAGTGACTGGCGTCAAGATTTTGAAGGCGGTTCTCCGTTCTCTGATTTGCTTGAGCTGACTTATCGGCTTATGCGAATTTGAGCCCGAGAAACCCATTAACCAATAGGAATGTGTGGCGAAATGAAAAGAAAAGCGCTTATAACAGGTGTGACTGGCCAAGATGGCTCCTACCTGGCAGAACTGCTTCTTTCAAAAGGCTATGAGGTTCACGGAATCAAGCGTCGTGGGTCACTTTTCAACACCCAGCGTGTTGACCATATTTTTGAGGATCCGCACGTCGATAATCAGCACTTTATTCTTCACTATGGAGATTTGACGGATTCAACCAATCTCATTCGAATTATTCAGGAAATTCAGCCGGATGAGGTGTATAACCTGGGGGCCCAGTCCCATGTGGCGGTGTCATTCGAGTCGCCAGAGTATACGGCGGACGTGGATGCTATGGGCACCCTGCGGTTGCTTGAAGCGATCCGGATCTGTGGGCTGGAAAAGAAGACGAGGTTTTATCAGGCATCAACTTCTGAGCTTTACGGGCTGGTTCAGGAAGTTCCCCAAAAAGAAACTACGCCGTTTTATCCTCGATCGCCCTATGCGGTGGCTAAGCTGTACGCCTACTGGATTACGGTAAACTACCGTGAGGCTTATGGCATGTATGCCTGCAACGGTGTGCTGTTCAATCATGAATCTCCACGCCGGGGCGAAACCTTTGTCACCCGAAAGATAACTCGCGGACTGGCAAACATTGCTCAGGGCCTGGAAGACAGGCTTTATCTGGGCAATTTGAATGCTCTGCGGGACTGGGGGCACGCCAAAGACTACGTACGCATGCAGTGGATGATGCTGCAGCAAGAAGAGCCGAAAGACTTTGTCATCGCTACTGGCATTCAGTATTCTGTGCGCCGGTTTATTGAGTGGTCCGCCGCCGAACTGGGTATTTCCCTGAGGTTTGAGGGCGAGGGCGTTGATGAGAAGGCGGTCGTCGAGCAAGTAGAGGGCGATCTGGCCCCGTCCGTAAAGCCGGGTGATGTGATCGTCGAGGTCGACCCCCGTTACTTCCGGCCCGCTGAAGTAGAAACCCTGCTGGGGGATCCCTCTCGTGCGAAAAATGAACTGGGCTGGGTACCAGAGATCACTGTGCGGGAAATGTGCGCCGAGATGGTGGCTCACGATCTCGATCAGGCCAAGCGTCATGCCCTGCTGAAGGCGCATGGGCACCATGTGTCAGTATCGACGGAGTAAGGGTAGTATGCGAATTTTCTTGACCGGTGGCTCCGGCATGGTGGGCCGAAACCTGCAGGCTCACTCCTTCGCCCAGGATTGCGAATTGCTTGCCCCGAGCAGCCGAGAGCTTGATCTGACCGATCAGAGTGCGGTGCTGGCTTACATCAAAGCCCAAAAGCCGGATGTGGTGGTACACGCCGCCGGGCAGGTTGGTGGTATACAAGCCAATATGGCCGACCCGGTGGGGTTTCTGGTCAATAATTCGCTGATGGGGCTGCATGTGATCAACGCGGCGTACCAGTCCGGTGTCAAACACTGCGTCAACCTGGCCAGTTCCTGCATGTATCCTCGGAATGCGCCGAACCCGCTCAAAGAGGAACAGGTCCTGACCGGGGAGCTTGAGCCCACCAACGAGGGCTATGCCCTGGCCAAGATCACCGCTACACGGCTGTGCCAGTACATTAGTCGGATGAATGACGATGTACAGTATCTGACCTTGATTCCCTGCAATCTGTATGGCCGCTACGACAAGTTTGACCCGGCGCACTCCCACATGATTCCGGCGGTGATCCGCAAAATTTATGAGGCGCGCGTACAGGGCGCCGACACGGTGGGGATCTGGGGAGACGGCGAGGCCCGTCGGGAGTTTATGTATGTTGAGGATCTGGCCGACTGTGTGTTTGATGTCATAGATCAGTTAGCTGCAGGTGAGGCTTTACCCGACTTGATGAATGTGGGGTTGGGCACCGATTACTCCATCAATCAGTATTACCAGGCGATTGCCGAGGTAGTCGGGTATGAGGGCCGCTTTGAACACGACCTGTCAAAGCCGGTGGGTATGCGCCAGAAGCTGATTGACAGCAGCCGGGTGAATGCATTGGGCTGGCGGGCGAAAACGTCGCTTATCGACGGCATTGAAAAGACCTATCAGTATTTTTTAAAGGAAGCGAAATGACACAGTATACGTTGGCCTCCAGCACCTGGGGCCAGGAGGAGCTCGACGCCATCCAGAAGGTGATCGACTCGGATATGTACACCATGGGCCCGCAAGTTGCGCAGTACGAAAAGCGCTTTGCGGAGTTTTTCGGCTCGCGGTACGCGGTGATGGCCAGCTCGGGCTCCACGGCGAACCTGCTGATGATCGCCTCCTTGTTTTTCACCAAGACGCCTCGCTTGCAGCGTGGCGACGAAGTGATTGTGCCCGCTGTCTCTTGGTCAACGACGTACTTTCCCCTTCAGCAGTACGGATTGAAAGTCAAGTTTGTGGATATTGATCAGGAAACGCTCAATATCGATCTGGATAAGCTTAAAGACGCGATTACCGACAACACCAAAGCGGTTCTGTTGGTGAACCTGCTCGGTAACCCGAACGACTTTGACGCGATCAACCAGCTGATCGCTGACCGGGATATTCTGATACTGGAAGACAATTGCGAATCCATGGGCGCCGAGTACAAAGGTAAAATGACCGGTTCTTTCGGCCTGATGGGAACCTTCAGTTCCTTCTTTTCCCATCATATTGCGACCATGGAAGGTGGTTGCGTCATTACGGATGACGAGGAACTGTACCATATCCTCCTGAGCATCCGGGCACACGGCTGGACTCGGAATTTACCCAAGGAAAATCGGGTGTCCGGCATAAAAAGCGATGATCCGTTTGAAGAGGCCTTCAAGTTTGTTTTGCCTGGGTATAATGTCCGGCCCCTCGAGATGAGCGGGGCTATTGGTATTGAGCAGCTTAAGAAGCTGCCTGGTTTTGTGTCCATCCGTCGTGAAAACGCCAAGCTGTTCGTGGAGCTGTTCGGCGATGATCCCCATATTCAGATCCAAAATGAAGTGGGAAGCAGTAGTTGGTTTGGATTCTCCATGGTGATCAAGCCGGGTGCGCCTTTTGGGCGAAAAGACCTGGTTACGGCTTTTCAAGAGGCCGGGATTGAGTGTCGACCGATCGTGACGGGAAACTTTTTGAAGAATACAGAAGTGCTTGAGTTCTTTGACTATGAGGTCAGTGGGGACGTCAGTGCTGCGGAGTATATTGATCAGAACGGTCTATTTGTGGGGAATCATCAAGTGACGCTGGATGATGAGATTCGTTATTTGCGTTCTGTAATCGACAGTCTATCTTAGCTTTTTGGGCAAGCTGAGTACTTATAGAAACTTTTACCCTGAGGTGAGGGTGAAGTCTGTTTCGGAAAATTTTGTAAATTGACAATAGTTGAGCGGATTCTTTATGGATTACTTTAGATTTCTCAATAATCCCCCAGTGATCGTGTGCGGCAATCCCCGCAGTGGCACCCGCATGTGCGCGAACGTACTAAATGCCCATTCAGATGTTCTCATAACAGGAGAGTGGCATAATGTCAGTAAGTTGAACCGAATGGTGTCACGGTTTAGCGAATATTTGCCGGATCGCATAACGAATGAACTAAAACAGGAAAAGTCAGATGCAATGGTTCACATGATGTGGGCCCTTCGCGATACTGCCACTGATATGGATAAGTTGGCTAAAGCCGCTTATGTCGGTAACAAAACGCCCACAGTTGAGCATCACTTTGACAAGTTTGAACAGCTTTTTGGTCAAAAACCCATTTATGTATACTGTGTACGTAATGCGTTTTCTGTCTTGCGTTCGGTAAAAAATCTTAAGAACCTGGCCTGGAATAAGAACTCAGTTGAAAAGAATCTTTCGTTGTATCTTTCTTCGTTGAAAAAGTATCAGGAGATGTTACGGCTGGCACCTGGTCGGGTGCACTTGGTCAAGCTGGATGAGCTGAAGAGCCATGAAAATAACATGTCGTATTACCGGTTTCTGTTTGATGCGCTTAACCTTTCGGTCGACGAGACTCTAGAACGGCGGGTCAATCGCCTAGGGAAACAAAACAGCATGGAGAAGGTGAAGTCCAAAAACAATGTGGATGAGAGCACTGTTGTGGAGTTGACTGAGGACGAGTTTCAATTGATCCTGGGTTCGCTTGAGTACAGGCGTCTAGCCCGAGAGCTCTCAATACCGGATCCCAACCTTGCGAGCATCAATGGTGCCAAATGAGTCAGCGTCATATTAGCTATTCCACTAAAGCTCACGAGGCGCTGTTGAATGGCGATTATTCATCCGCTCTTGAGCTGTATCTCTTGGCAGAAAATGAGGTCGGTAAAGGTATATTTGACGCCAATATCGATATTTGCCGAGCCGCGCTGGGAGAAGATGAAGCGTTTGATAGCTTTCAGGACGCCGCCAGTGAGTACAAGCTGACTGAGAACTCGGTGCGTGGGATTTTGGCGTCTGAGCTGTCGGTATTGAAAGCCGAAGCAGCGCCACTGCTACTGGTGCTTGGCTATAGTCTGGACAAAATCGAAACGTCCGGTGTCATCAGTCAGTTTCGTCATACCTGCCCGAAAGGAACGGTGTGCGTGGTGTTGCGCAAGGCATCGACACAGAAAGCTCTGAATGCCGCGAAGCGCCTGGGTGCCGATGAGGTGTATGTTCCGCCTTTTGAGGCAGAGGATGAGTTCTGGGTTAACTATGTGCTCAACCAGAATGAGTATACCCGTGCACTGGGTGTGAACTTCAGTCGTGGCGGCCTGGACTCAATGCTTGCTCGCCTTGATGTCGTTCATCGCGGGGATCGTAGTCTTTTTGGTATTGCCACGAGTGGTTTTGCGCTGTTTTCCCTCAGTGCTTATCAAACAAAAGAGTGCGGTGGCTTTTTCATTCCTTTGGAAGGGATGGCCGCCTGTTTGAGCTACCTTCTGAGGCTGGAGGTGCGGGGCGTTCTTCCTGGTGGTATCGGGCGTCGCGTTTTCTCTCAGCTTTCCTACTCCGAAACATCGCCTGCGCTGGCAATTGCTCGTAAAGTGACTTTTGACCTGATAGAGCAAGGCGGTGGTTTCGTAAAACCCTTGGATGTCCTTCAATGGCTCGCAAGTTACCCGGAAGGGATGTTGGGTAAGTCATCAACGCTGCTGGCTCTCTACGGCGAGCGATCCTCGGTCGAAGCTCCGGTGGATGTGTATTGCTTCGATGCGTTTTTGAATCGTTCGGGAATCAGTCGAAAAATCAAGCACGAGGAGTTTCATTTCCTGGACGGGCTTGAAAAGCCCAAGGTGAAGGTGCTGACCAATTCCGGGAGATCGGGCTCTCTACAGGCCAGCGAAGCGCTTCTCGCGCTTTCGGAATCAAAGGAGCTGCTTTATGTTGATCTTCTTCCCTTACGTACCTATGAGGTGTCTGGCCTTGATTTCCTTTTGGCAACTGGAAAGACACCCATCACGGTTCAGGTGCCCGTTATAAGGCGAATTCCCTGTCAAATGAGCCCCAAAGAGCTGTATGAGCTTAGCACTAAAGAGCAGTTTGGCTCGATTTCGGCGTGCTTTAACAATGGCAGTACGCTTTGCGCGTCGTTGTTAAGCGTAGTAGCGCAGTCAGTGTCGCGACTTGAGGTTAACGTCGTGGACGATTGTTCCGCGGATGACGGGCTGGCGCTGGCAAACGGGTTCCTTTCATTGTTTCCCTACGCGGATAAGCGCATTACCCATAGCCCGTTGAATCAGGGGGTTTATCCGTCGCGTAACGTGGCCATTATCAAGTCCCGGGCTTCTTACCTGTTTGGCCAGGATCTTGATGACCACTCAACGCCGCAGCGCGTGTTTCTCTCGAACGTATTGCTGAAGGAATCCGGTAAGGACTTTCTGGTCACGCGACATGCTCGGTGTGACTCGGGCACCAACCTGCTCTCCATGAAAAAAGGCTCTCAGCCCTTGCAGCTGTTCCGTAAGGGGTTGATGACTTGGCATACCAAGCGCTCTACGTACTTTACGTATGGTCTTTTTTCCCACGTCAGAAAGAGTGGAGACAGCGAGTTTTACGACCGTGTTAAACGATTGGGAAAAGGGGTGGTTGATGCGCCTCTCAACACCTACTTCGCTTTAATGGATGAGGCGAACGAGGGGCGGCTTACTTCTGATATTTTTTCAGTCGGTGGTGTCGACTCTCCGCTCGTCTACGAGTTTAACGCTTCCGAAGCGCGAGCCCAGTTTGAGCGGGATTATAAGAATGTACATAAAGAGTTGAAAGCACCCTTTAATCATTTTGGTGGCAATGTTGTTTCCAGGAATGAGGCGGTTAGAGTCGAGGGCTCGGTCGCCACGATTCCGGGTAGGGAAAGTCAGTTTTCTCAGGCCCTGCGTTCAATACTGGGGCAGGTTGACCAGATCAATGTTTTTCTCAACGGTCCTGTGAATGTAGAACATCCTGATTTGGCTTCTGTTATTGATGATGGCAGAGTGCACCTTTTTCGGTCGTCTCATGTCGGTGACCTTAGGGATAACGCGAAGTTTTTTCTGGCGCGTGAGCGGCAAGAGAATACCTATTACTTTACCTTTGACGACGATCTGATTTATCCTGAAGATTACGTAGATACCTTTCTGTATAAAAGCTCTTTGTATTCTGATAGTAAGGTGTTATGTGTGCATGGGTATCGTCTTTGGCCTCACTTGAAGAGTATTCATACAGACTCCCAGAAGCGTGGGCGGTACTACCACTTTAAAGAACCGTTGATTCACGATGTGGTGGTTGATGTTCCTGGCACCGGCACTGTTATGATTCCGCCTGGCGCGCCTATCCAAAGTTTCGATAGCCCACCTTACGGTATGATCGACGTTGTGTTCGCGGAGTTTTGTGCAAGACAAGACTGCGAGATTGTGTCGATTGCTCGTCCGTTACAGTGGATCAAGGAGGCAAAATCGGATGAGGCGCCTGATCAGCGTCCTGTGGCACTGTTCAAACAGAATCAAGCGAATGACCGGGAAGAGCAAATTCGAACGTTTGTGTCGTCGATACAAGAACAGCAGCAACAAAGTTCCCGGAAGGTTCCTCAGGCTCTGGAAAGGGAGGGTGAGTCTGCGAGCTTGAAGTATTCATTGGCGGATGAGTACGACAGGAATTACTTTAGCCAGTTTGGCCGCAAGCTTTATATCTGTTGTACAGGCTACAACTACGAAAGTTTTGCCAACAAGTTCGCTCGATCACTGTTTTGGGCCGTTCGGAATACCAATTTCTTAGACGTCGAGGTCCTTTTCTATGACGATGGATCTACAGACGGTTCGGTAGATGTTCTTATAGAGTTTCTGAGAAAGAACTTTACCGCTTGGCCCGTTACCGTGTTCAAGGGTCTGGCGAATCAGGGGCCTGCGTTTGGTCGCGCGTTTCTGGCAGAGCAGGTGGCAGAGGAAGATGCGGTCTGTCTCTTTCTGGACTCGGATGACGAAGTGTCTCCGTCTATTATTCGTCGTGTTATTGCCGAATATGTCGCGCATCCAGATACGATGGGTACGTTTGGCGGCTGGATGTTCAATGATGTTGTTAAGAAGCCCTGGCCCAGCCATACAAGAGCAGAGCTGGCAGAGAATCCTGCTTCAAACAACGTTTTCAAGTTTGGTCACCCAAGAACGTTGGTGAAGAGTGCATATACGGCGTCAGATAAGCGACTGTTTTTCACGCCGGATGGTCGGTGGCTTAAATACTGCTCTGATCTGGGGCTGTTCCTCGGCGTTCTCGCAAACGTCAATATTTCCCAGTTTCGCAGAATTGACGACATTCTTTATTACTACAATGTGGGCACCTCAAACGGAACTATGGCCCGCTTTGGTGCTGACAAGCGGCTGATGAGAGATTATTTGTTTTACGTCTACCGCCAAATTGAAGCCGGGGCGGGCGCCAGCCTTCCGAATCCTTACGCGTACCGCGTTGAGTCAGATTTCAAGTCGGTGGAAAAGGTTTATTGTGACAACGCTTGAGCGAGTTATAAGCGATGTGGTGCTTTCCGGATTGTTCGATGACGACTGGTATACGCAGTCTTATCCAGATGTTGCGGCGTCCGGAATGGCACCCGTGGTTCACTACGTGCATGTGGGTGCGAGGCTGGGAAGGTCGCCTAGCAAAGCGTTCTCGCTTTCTGACGCTCGCCGAGTGATTGGTATTGAGGCCGGTTCAGTTAATGTGCTTTGGCGCTATATTGAAGCTGGGCAGCCAAAGCTGGCATTGGGACCTGTCGCCGACAGTCCTGAGGCGTTGATTAGCCTTAGGTCCCAAAAATTGGAGAGCCTGCTGTGGGGTGGTTTTTCTGACGATGGCCTATTCACGTTAAAGGCGAAGCTGCAATCGCCCTCTCAAAGTCGACAGGAACGTGCTTATGCTGCTTGGGCACTGGCCCGCTGGGCGGCTTTTCACCGTGAGTATGATGAGGCACTGTTGCGGATACAGCAGCAGCGGTTCCTTGATCCTAACGCGGCTTCCGGCAAAGCGTCCCGATTGATGCTGATCGATTGTCTCAATCGTATGGGCCGGCCTGACGAGGCGTTGGGTCACTTGGATTCACTACCCAAAGCCGAGCAATGCGATGTGGATCTGCTGCTCGCTCGGGCGAACGGTCTAATCAGCTGTGCCGACGTCGGTTTTGAGTCGGACTGGCTGGCCAGTGTCAATCAGGCGTTGGCTCAGTCGGGGTTTTCGATGGTCGACCGACGGGATAAGTCGAACGCTATCTCGATCTTCAACATTGCCTGTTATGGCGTACCCGTGCTACCTCAGGTGCAATTACAGCAAGCGAAGGTGTCCATTGTAATGCCAGCCTATAATGCCGCCCACCAGATTGGTTTGGCGATTCGTAGTCTGCAGGAACAGAACTGGACAAACCTCGAGATACTGGTTGCAGACGATTGCAGCACTGATGAGACGCAGGAGGTGGTAGCGCGGCTCGCTAAGAATGACCCGAGGATTGTCCTGCTGTCCACGCCCCACAATGGTGGCGCTTATGCGGCGCGAAATACCGCGCTGGCTCAAGCCACTGGGGACTTTATTAGTGTACACGACAGTGATGACTGGTCCCATGCCCAGAAGCTGCAGGTTCAGGTGGAGCATTTGTTGAACAATCCGGGTTGTGTGGCCACGCTTACTGACTGGGCTCGAGCCAGGGAAGATCTCTACTTTACCGGCACCTTTCGGGCGCATGGCTCTCTGGTTTCGGAAAATACCTCGTCATTGATGTTTCGCCGGGAGGTGGTGGATGAGCTGGGTGGCTGGGGGCTGGCGCGCACCAGTGCCGACAGTGAGTATGTCATGCGCATTTGCTGTCGCTACGGGGATGAGGCGGTGGAACGCCTATACAAGGGGGTGCCCCTGGCCTTTGCACTAGATCAGGAGACCTCTCTTACGCGTACCCCGGTTACCCACGCTAAAACCTTGTTTTATGGCGCTCGCCGGGAGTTTCGCGAGGCTGCGCAGGCGTGGCATGAGCAGGCCGGCCCCGAGAGATTGCGTGTACCGTTGGGCAACCCGACATTGCCGTTCCCCATGCCTTCGGTCATGGAGACCAAGCGAACTAATAAGCCGCGAGAGTATGACCTGGTGGTGATCTCCGACTTCAATCTGAGCGGCGGTGCCTATATTTCCACGATGCATTACGTCAATGCTGCTGTTGGCCACGGGCTGCGGGTGGCGCTCTTTCATTGGCGGCGTGCGGACCTGGACGTAAAAACACGGCTTCGCCCCGAGCTTCGGGCGCAGGCGAGGGAAGGGCGGTTTGATATTCTGGCGGCCGGAGAGTCGGTCGTGGCGAAGACGGTCATTGTGGGTTATCCGGTGGTGTTGAACTACCGGCTGGATTCCCTGCCAGAGATCAAAACCGAACGGTTTGCGATTCTGGTGAACCAGATGGCATCGCGCCTGACCACCGGTGAAGACCCGCAGTATGATCCGCGCCGCATTCAAGCCAATGTCAAAGCGCTGTTTGGCCTGGAACCGGTCTGGGTGCCAATCTCAGGCTATGTGCGGCGCCTGATGTGGGAGGATGGGCGTTATCCTGTGCCCCATGAGGAGCCCTGGAACCCATTGCTGGACTTGGAGAACTGGTGCCAGTTTCGGGTTCAATGGCGTGGAGATGAGCGTGCAAAGCCCGTGATAGGGCGGCACTCCCGGGACCACTATACGAAGTGGCCCGTGACCCGTGCGGCGCTGGAAGCGGCGTATTGTGTGAATCGTGACTGTGAAATCCGGTTGCTGGGCGGCGCCGATCACGCGCTGTCGGTGCTGGGTTATCGGCCTGACAACTGGGTGGTGGAAGGCTATGTGGATACCACTCATGAGTTTTTGCAGGAGCTGGACTTCTTTGTGCACTTCCCGCATGAGGAGTATATCGAGGAGTTTGGCCGGGCGGTGCTGGAGGCCATGGGATTGGGCATTCCCGCGATTTTGCCGCCGGTATTCAAAGATACCTTCGGTGAGTATGCGTTGTATGCCGAGCCTGAGGAGGTTTGGCCGTTGATTGATCGGTTGTGGGCGGATCAGGGGGCGTATCAGGCGGCCGCGGACAAAGCGTTAGAGTTTGTACGGCGGTTTGCCGGATATGATGTGCTGGAAGCTAGGTTGGGCCGATTACCGTAGGGCACCCATGCGGTGCCGTTTCGATGTTGGAATTTTGGCACCGAATGGGTGCCCTACTTTTGTGGTAACGATGTGTTTGGATTTTTAAAACGGAAAAAGAAGTTCATCGAGGTCCCGCGCTTTTCCGGAAAAGTCGGTGTGACCGACCTGGCGGATTACCGCCGTACGGAATTTGGACCTGAGCTGGTAGAAAACGACGACGATCGGGTGATATTCACTCGGGAGCATAACGGTTTACGGTATGATTTCGCGTTCGCCAAAAAGCCCAAGGCCAAGCGTCTGTTTGTGCTGTTCAGCGGCGCGGCGGCCCGGGATAAAGTGGACCCGCCGGTATTTCAGCGTTGGAAGTGGGCAGACCGTTTTCCGGGGCATGTGCTGTATGTATCGGACCCGGCCCTGTTTGAGCATGAACGCTTGGGCCTGGCGTGGTATATCGGGGTAGGGGACAAGGATCCTTTGCCCTTTATTGCTGACACGGTGCAGGAGCTGGCGGGTTACTTGCGAGTCAGGCGTAAGAATACCATTTTCTATGGTTCCTCGGGCGGTGGCTTTGCGTCTCTGAGGATGCAGGATTTCCTGTCGGGTGCAACGTCGGTGGCCATTAACCCTCAGGTAACCTTACAAAAATATAACAAAAGTCTGGTGAATCGTTACTTGAAATTCTGCCATAATTCAACGTTTGATACGTTTGATTTTACAGCCAGTGCGGAGCGTTTTGATCTGTTGGCGAGCCCGAGAACGACCAAAGATCGATTGGTGTTAGTGCAAAATGTGTTGGATAAGTCCCACTATACAAAGCATTTTTCCGAGTACTGCAAAATGCTTGGGATCTCACCGGATGAATCCACATCCCGAAAGCGGGTAAAGACCATTCTGTTTTCCCATGAGAAAGGGCATCTCCAGGCGGAAACGTCGGACGTGTTTTCTGAAATTATGAGCGCGGTGTGATATGGCGTTGTTCAAGTCAGAGGTTGGGCAGTCAATTGAAGACGTTGAACGGATTCTTACTGAGATTACGGAGCGTTACCAGGCGCTGAGCAAACCGGTAAAGGCGATTCATCGCAAAAAGTTGCTGTCAGATAAAGACGCTGAGGCAGTCAGAGCGCTGAAACAGTTTAATTTTTATCCCCGGTTGAACCACACTGAAAATACGTTTTTCGAAGCTTCTCAGCCCGTTTCTTACCGGTTGCAGCGAGCGGCGCAACTGGGGGCAATTCAGAATTCAAAGAAATTGCCGCCGCGCGTGGTGAGTGTCAAGGGGAACAGTGTGCGCTTTGCGGAGCGCGTTGGTTTGCCGATTCCGGCTTCCGAGTACCCACTCAAGCTGGAAACATTGACGTTTGACCAGCCTTGTGTGATCAAGCCGGTTCACGCGGAAGGTGGGAAGTGTATTTATGCTGTCCGTACGCTGCCCAGCGGTGAATTGCACGATTTCTTTTCCGATCGAACCTTCTCGTCGCCGCAAATGTTTTTTGAGACGGTTCGGCGAGAGATGGCCGAGGTGGGCGTGGCTAAAGATGCCTGGCTGAAGGAGGAGATGATTGTCGGCTCAAGCGGTAGCCCTCTGGATACGTTTGATGTCAAGATGTATACGTTTTACGGGAAGGTTGGACTGATTCTTCAGGTTGACCGTTGGCACGGGCGTGAGTATCGCTTTTTCAATGCTGATGGCGACGTGGTTGATACCGGAAAGTATTCTGCGAAGGCAGATGTGGCCCCCGTTTTTGATCATAAATTGATCGAAGTGGCCGAGGATGTCAGCCGAAAGATTCCCTGGGCGCATGTGCGCATTGATTTTTTGGTGTCGGACACCGATTGGCGGTTCGGCGAGTTTACGCTGCGGCCGGGTGTGGCGGCAAGTTTCAATCAGGTGTGGGACCGCAAACTTGGCGATCTGTTTGTCAAAGCTCAGGCCCGGCTTTTTGAGGACTTGATTTTGGGTAAAGATTTTTCAGATTACCGGAGTTTGTTGCCCGGTTCCTGATGGAAGGCGATGATGCTTATGGACAAAATTGATAGTCCTTCGGAACAGAGCCTGCGTGTGTGCACCCTGGAGCAACGGGTCAGGGAACTTGAGGCCGAGCTGGAGGACAAAGAAATATCGCTGGCGACTCGATTTGATGAATTGGGTGCTTTGACGCAGCTTATAGAGCTTCAGCGGCAGGACCTGGAATCGCTGAGGCGGTCAACACCGTTTCTGCGGGCTTTTAAGCGGCTCAGTAGTACGCCTCGGTTTCCGGTGACGCCGTGGTACAACCGCTGGTTTCGACGAGCGCGGAAACGAATCCCCCAGCGAGCGGTGCGACGCATCGCGGAATCATCATTTTTCGATGCTGACTGGTATCGGGCTCAGTACCCCGAACTTGCCAATGATCGGTTGGCGCGCTCGAACCCGGCGCTTCATTACCTGAAGCAGGGCGGCTTTCAGGGGTATGACCCTGGTCCGAACTTTGATAGTGCCTGGTATTTAGAGAAGTACCCGGACGTCAGGGCGATTGGTGTCAACCCTTTGTTTCATTATTTACTCCACGGTGCCGATGAGGGGCGGCGTATTCGTCCCCACCAAGTTAAGTGAGAAACGATAGAATTCAGAATGGTGTGTAGTGTATGAATAAAGTATTGGCTGGTATTGGCGTTGTTGCCGGATTGGCGGCCAGCGTTGGGATTTGGTATGCCCTGGAAAGGGTGGATCGTAGCGAGCTGCCCGAGTGGATGGGCGGCGAAGCGACAGAAAAGCCAAGTGAGAGTCAGGGCAAGGTGTGGGATAAATTTGTCGCGGTGGATGATTTATCCAAACAGGACTTTACAGCGTGGCCCGGCCAGCTCGAGTGCGACCCTTGGCATCGCTGGGAGGGCTTTAGTCGGGACAAAGAGTTGCTCGTTAGCGAGGGGATGGTCGCCTACGATAATGGGGAAGTTCAGGCGTTTCTCGATTCCACTCAGGGCGGGACGGTAGTCCCCGCGCAGCTGAGTGCCAGGTTTGAGTGGTGGCGAGGGGAGGTTAGCGGCACCACCGTGGTGATGGAAGGTTGGTACACGGCCGGGAATGACGATTTGAAACGGCTTTCCATGACGGGGACCCTTGCTGAGGGAGAGCTGTATTTGGAGGGTGAGCGCGGCCCCCGGACGTGCCGAATTACCGCCTCTCGACCGGATTGATGCTCTCTGGTGTTTTAAGGCATTTATACCGCCGCCAGCAGAACGTATCGGAGGATTTTGCGACGCTGGTTGACGAGCCTTGGTATTTTGAGCAGTACGGCCCTCTGATTCCGGAGGGCTTGTCGGCGCTTGAGCACTACGCTAACTATGGGGCGGGTCTTGGTTGCGACCCCAGCCCCTGTTTCAGTACCAGCGCCTATATTGCTCAGCATCCGGGGTTGTGCGAAAGCGGTATGAATCCGCTTTGGCATTTTCTGACGCGCGGCCGTGCGACTGGCAGTCGGGTGGTGGTATCGAGCCTCGCCGACTCTGCGTTGATTGCTCATCCCCTGGCTCGCCAGCCTGCCAAACGCCTTGAAGATAAACTCTGGGCGGGCTTTTCCGATGAGGTGTTGCCGCTGTTGCGGCTCAAGCGGATTTCCCCCACCGAGGGTATGAAAGAGCGCAGTGATGCGCTCTGGGCGCTGGCCCGTTGGGCCGCGTTTCATAAAGATTACGCCACGGCATTGGCGCATTTGTCACAACGCCGCCATATCGATCCGGGTATTCGCCACAGTAAAGAGCAGGTGCTGCTGGAGTCGGATTGCCTGGTGCGGTTTGGCGCGGAGCCGCAGGCTTACGAGTGCGTGCAGGCAGCGCGGCGTGTGGTCGGGCGGCAGGATTCTGACCTGCGCCTGGCATTGAGCAATACCTATGTGCGTGCACACACCGGCACAGCGGTCTCTCAGCGCTTGGCGGCCTTGAATGGTATTTTGCAACGGGCAGGGTTTTGCCCCATCGAGCGGCGGGATTCGGCGCGGCCGTTAGCCCTGGATAATGTGATGGCCGCTGCAATGCCTGCGTCAGACGCGGAGCACAGCAAAGTTTCGATACTGGTGCCGGCTTACAATGCGGGCGCCCAAATCGAACCGGCGCTGCGCAGCTTGTCGGCACAAAGCTGGGCCAACCTGGAAATTCTGGTGGTGGACGACTGCAGCACTGACGATACCCGTAAGCGGGTTCAGGCGCTAATGGCTACCGACTCACGTATCAAACTGTTTCAGATGCCGCAGAATAGCGGCGCCTACGCGGCGCGCAACTATGGGCTGAGCTTGGCCTCGGGCGAGCTCGTCACCGTGCACGATGCCGATGACTGGTCGCACCCGCAGAAACTCGAAACCCAGGTGCGCTACCTGCTCGATCACCCGGACGCTATCGCCACCATTACCGATTGGGCGCGGGCGAGAGAGGACCTGTACTTTACCGGTACTTTTCGGGCCCACGGGGCGCTTACCTCGGAAAATACCTCCTCGCTGATGTTCCGCCGGTCGGCCATTGATGCCTTGGGGCAGTGGGACCTGGCTCGGACCAGTGCGGATTCTGAGTTCATGTTGCGGCTTAAAGCCGTGTACGGTGAGGGTGCCGTGGTCCGGCTGCACAAGGGCGTGCCTTTGGCATTTGCGTTGGACCAGGATAGCTCCCTGACTCGCACGCCAGTCACTCACGCCAAAACGCTGTTTTACGGCGCCCGGCGTGAATATCGCGAAGCGGCCCGCGCCTGGCATGAAAGTGTGCCCCCCGAGTCATTGAAACTGCCGTTGGCCGGCGGCCAGCGACCCTTTCCGATCCCTTCCGTGATGCAGGTGGACCGGCGTGATACGCCCCGGCGCTACGACCTGGTGGTGATGGCGGATTTCAACCTGGACGGCGGTGCCTTTGTATCGACTATCAATTACGTCAATGCCGCCCTGGCGCTGGGTAAAAAGGTGGCGATTTTTCACTGGCGCCGGGCGGACCTGGATGTCACCTTGCCGCTTAAAGCCAGCCTGCGCGCGCGCGCCAGGGCAGGGGAGTTTGATATTCTAGCGGCCGGAGAGGCGGTTGAAACTGACCGGGTTTTGGTGGGTTACCCGGTGGTGCTGCGCTACCGGCTGGACGCGGTGCCGGAGATTCGCGCCGACCAGTTTGCGATTCTGGTGAACCAGATGGCGGCACGTCTGACCGATGGTGGTGACCCGCAATACGACCCGCGCCAGATTCACGCCAATGTACAGGCACTGTTTGGTATTGAACCGATATGGGTGCCCATTTCCGGATTGGTGCGCCGGTTGATGGAAAGCGACGAACGCTATCCGCCACCGCACCGCGATGTGTGGAGCCCATTGTTGGACGTGGACACCTGGAAGGTCGCCGAGCCGCACTGGCGAGGCGCCGAGCGGGACCAACCGGTACTGGGCCGCCACGCGCGCGACCATTACACCAAGTGGCCCTCGTCACCGCAGGCGCTGGCCCAGGCGTACTGTGCGGATCAGGGTTGTGAGGTGCGCTTGCTCGGCGGCGCCGATTACGCGCTGAATGTCCTGGGGCGCCGTCCGGATAACTGGCAGGTAAGCGCCTTTGCCGAGAGTACCCGGGACTTTTTGGGGGAACTGGACTTTTTTGTTCACTACCCGCACGAGCGCTACATTGAAGAATTTGGCCGGGCCGTCCTGGAGGCCATGGGACTAGGCATTCCGGTAATTTTGCCCCCGGTGTTTGAAGAAACCTTTGGCGATTACGCTCACTACGCCGAGCCCGGACAGGTGTGGCCCCTGGTACAACAACTGTGGCGCGATGAGTCGGCCTACCTGGAGGCCGCCAATCGAGGGCTGGCGTTTGTGCGCGAGCGTGCGCACTATTCGGTGCTGGCCGAGCGCCTGCGGCGATTGGATAAAACGCCGGTGGCTACGGGATAAACAGATGGATGCTTTTCATGAGTCATGATGTGGAAACGATAGCAGCGCTCACCCGACAGTTGGAGCGCCAGCAGGACGAGATCGACCGGCTGCGCGGTGTTCCGTCTCCGCTGCGCCGCTTTGTGCGCCGCCAGTCGACCTACCCGTTTACCCGCCGCCCCTGGTGGCTGCGTTATTTTGATCGTTACCGGGCGCTCGTGCCTCAAAGCGGTGTACAGGTGGTGCGCAACACCGCGCTTTTTGATGGAGACTGGTATTTGCGCCAATACCCGGAGTTGAGGGAGAACCGCCTGGCTCGGCGGGACCCGGCGGTACACTATTATCGGCACGGTGCCTCTCAAGGCCTGAATCCGGGCCCGGATTTCGACACGCGCTGGTACTGGGCCAACTACCCCGATGTGCGCTCTACAGGCATCAACCCCCTGGTGCACTTTGTGTTGTTTGGCCAGGGTGAAGGGCGTTCGGGTAAGCCTTGACATGGCGTTGCTGGCACGAGTGACACGGGGCTTCAAAAGCCTCAGCGCGATGCGAGCGGCCCTTTCGCTGGATGCTGACTGGTATCTGGCTACCTATCCGGATGTCAAAGCGTCGGGTATGAACCCCCGGTTGCACTACTTGCGCTATGGTCGAGCCGAGGGCCGTCGCCCCTCATTGAACGCCAAAACGCCCTATCTGCCTCAATCTCCCCAACACACGCTGGTTGACCGCTTGGGTGAACAACTCTGGTCGGGCTTCGCCTATCGCGCAGCACCTGAGCTGGAAGCGCTCGCTAAAGGTGGTGACGGGAGGGCAGCCTGGGAGTTGGCGCTCTGGGCCTATGCCAACGGGGATTTGGCCACTGCTCGAGGTTGGCTCGCAGACGCTTCGGCGCCTGGCGGGGAGCGGCAAAAAACGCTGGCGTTGAAGAAATGCGGTGTCGAAACGTCATTATCGGAACTCGATCCGGTTAATCGGGCGCTGCTGGAGGTAAATAGGGACCCGGCGCCAACGCTGGAACCCTTGAACCGTCTTTACCGAGCTCAAGGGCTGGACGAACTGGTGGCGCGTGACAAAAGCCGAGCTTTGAGCCTGGATAACCTACAGGGCCGTCACCGAAGTGAGTTAAGTCGCCAGGACGGGGTAAAGATCAGTGTCGTGATGTGTGCCCATAACGCCGCACAAACTCTGCCGACCGCCCTGGACAGCGTGTTGAACCAAACCTGGGGCAACCTCGAAGTGTTGGTGGTGGATGATGCCAGTACTGATCAGACCGCCGCGATAGTAGAAACGTACCTGGCGCGAGATAGCCGTGTTCGCCTGCTACGCAATGCCCGCAATTTGGGAGCTTACGGTGCGCGTAATCGCGCAGCCCGGGAAGCGCAGGGCGACTTTGTTACAGTCCACGATTGCGATGATTGGTCGCACCCGCAAAAACTGGAGCGGCAACTTGCTCCGCTGCTGAGTAACACGGTCCTGATGGCCAGCGCGAGCCGTTGGGTGAGGGTGCAGGAGCCGTTTAAGATGATGGGCTCCTGGCAACTGAACCAGGGCATGTTGGAGCTAAACCCGTCGTCCTGGCTGGTACGCCGTGCGGTGTTCGAGCGCATGGGCTACTGGGATGAGGTGCGGGTTGAGGCGGATACCGAGTTTGCCCGGCGCCTGGAGCACCATTATGGACACAAGGCGCTGATGACGGTGATGCCGGAGATACCCCTGGCGTTTGCCCGGCTGAGCGCTAATACCCTGACACAACAAACGGCCAGCCACTTGAGAACCCAGTTTTATGGCTTGCGCCGCGTGTACGCCGAGTCCGCTCGCTGGTGGCACCGGGCGAGTGGGGGTCAACCGGTCATGCCCGATGGGTTGCGCCCCTTTCCGGTGCCGTTGGGGAGTATAATGGCCGCCAGGCTTAAGGTGACGCGGGTGGCAGTAGCGAATTTTGCATTGCAGGACCAGGCGGAGCTGCCTGGGCTGCTGACTCAGCTTGAGACCCTCAATAGGGATGGTGAGACGCTGTGTTTACTGCACTGGCCCGACGCCACGGCCTGGGCGGGAAATACCATCGCTGATGAAGTGTTTGCCTGGGCCCAACGAGCCGGTGTGTGTTTCGCTCACCCGGGGCTGACACTGGAGGCGGAAACGGTGTGTTTGCTGACGCCGTTCGCGTCGTCACCTCGGCCATCGCCCACGGTGGCGCTGCCCCGGCTGCAGGAAGTACTGGGCCCCGATGGACGATGTCATGAGTCACAAGCATCCTGGCTTGAGTATTTTCGGGCCGGAGGGGCTCGCCTGTGAGCCTGCGTCGTTTAAAAAATTGGTACTGGCGCTGGCGATTACGCAATGAACCTTTGGCGCATGCGTTTGATCCGGTCGCTTACCGGAGTTTGCATCGGGACGTTGCGGCCCTGGGGCAGGATCCGCGAGTGCACTATTTGCGTTTCGGCCGTGCTGAGGGGCGAGACCCGGGGCCAAACTTCAGTGCGTCTGGTTATGCGCTACTGAATCCTGAGGTGTCTGATGGGGCGGACCCGTTGCATCACTGGTCTCAGCATCATTTGAGCGAGCCTTATTGTGTACCCGAACTAAAGGGCGATGTGGCTCTGGTGCAGGGGCAACAAACGGTGCTGGTTTGCGGACATCAGGCTGGGCGTACCTTGTATGGCGCTGAGCGCAGTTTGCTTGAGACCCTGGACGCCATGAGTGGTTTGCCCATCAACCGTGTGGTGGTGTTGCCCAGTGCACTCAACCCGGATTATGTCGACGCGGTGCGCGCTCGCTGTGCGGCGCTGGTTATCGTGCCCATGGGCTGGTGGCATCGTGAGCGTCCAAGCGTGCAGGCAACGGTACGGCATTTTGTGGATCTGATCCAGCGCTTCGAGGTCGATCTGGTCTATGTGAACACCCTGGTGCTGGATGAACCTTTAGTCGCCGCGCGTCAGTGTGGTATACGCACAGTGGTGCACGTTCGGGAGCTACCGGTAAGAGACGACGCTCTGTGCGCAACCTTGGGCGCCACACCTCAACAGGTCCTTGAGCGGGTAGGGCAGGGTGCGGATGTGCTACTGGCAAACTCGGTTTACACGGCAAATAGCCTGGGTCTTCGCAATATTTGGGTGGTGCCTAACGGCGTTAACGTCGGCAGTTTCCAATCGCTGGTAGCTCACCCGGATCGGCCTTTTACTGTCGGCATGGTCAGCAGCAATTTGCCCAAAAAAGGGCTGTACGATTTTGTAGAACTGGCTCGACAGCTGAGCGACAAGGCTCACATTCGCTGCCATTTGGTGGGGCCCGACAATGAATGGGTCCAGAGTGTTAAACGCGAGCCGGTACCTGAAAACCTGGTGTTTGTGCCTTATGTTTCAACACCACAGGAGGCGCTGGCCGATTTGGATGTGTTGGTCAACCTGTCGCATTTTGAGGAGTCGTTCGGACGCAGTGTGGTTGAGGCCATGGCCGCCGGACTCCCGGTGGTGGCGTACCAATGGGGTGCGCTGCCCGAGCTGATCGAACACGGCGAAACCGGATACCTGGTGCCGCTGGGGGAGGTTGACGGGGTGCGTCACCGGGTGGAGCTGCTAGCGGAAGATTCCGCCCTGTGTGAGCGTTTGGGCTCCGCCGGAAGACGTGCTGCCACCGATCGCTATGATGTGACGGTAACGCGACAACGCCTGGAGCAGGTGATGCGACACATTCTTTCGTTTTAGGAATCAGTATGGGTGATGAACAGAGGGGGAGCCTGCACAGCCAGGGAGTGGATGTGGTAATTCACGTCGGTGCGCCCAAAACGGGTTCGTCGGCTATTCAGCTCTTTAGTATGAATAATCGAAAGGCTTTGTTAGACGTAGGATTTTATTATCCAAAGCACTTCGTGGATAAGAATGGCGTTTCTGGTGGCCACTCGATTCTGTCAACCCTTATGCTCAAGAAAAGCTTTTTTCTGGCTAGAGTGTACTTTCGGTGCCAGTTGCTCAAAGCCCGTCTAATGAAGAAAACCTTGCTGCTCTCCTCGGAGGGCTTTTGCCGATGTGCTTCACGCTTTTGGCCGCTTCTTGAAGGGCTGAATGTACGAGTGGTGGGCTGGTTTCGTCACCCCGTTGAAGCGTTTGTTTCGAACTACAACCAATCGATAAAGCGTCATTTTTGCACTAAAACCATTGGTGAGGTGTTTGAGAATTTGCCTTCCAGTCCGCGCCCCCCCAACTTGAGTGGTAAGCGACTACGCCGTTGGGCGGATTTGGTGGGTGATGATAACTGCACGTTTCTGCCTTATTTGAAGCCCTCGCAGGGGGAGCCTGAAAAGCCTATTGAAGAACGATGGTTGGAGGCGATTGGGGTAAAGACACAATACTTTGACCGTTTCCGTTTTGATGCTAAACGAGTCAATCGCAGTTATGTCCCTGACGCGTTGGAGCTGAAGCGATTGTTGAATGTCATTCTCAGTGAGGATGAAGGCATCGATAGCCATGCAGTGGACTGGGCGCTGCAGGACTACTCTGATCAGTCTGAACATGTAGAGAAGGGGCTGAGCGTTTATTTGGAGCCTGAACAGGTTGAGCGCCTGAGCCGGGCTTTTCATCGAACAAACAGTGTTCTGGCGAACCGCTTCCCAGCAATGAAGTTGTTGTTAGATAGAGACGAAACTTATTTACATCAGTCCAGGGGGGCGCAGAAAAAGCCATTAGATCTGGGTTCTGCTCTGAGGCATCTTGAGCAGCTTTGCCCCAACGAGATTGAGCGAATTCGTGCTGGCGTGAAACATCGTTTGAAAACGCAGAAAATGGTCTCCAGTGACGTTGAAAAGCTGGCGCTATTGCTTGGGTTGAAGGAGGAGTGTTAGTGCTCTAGAGCCGAGGGTTTTGCTTTATTTACAAGGGGATAGAGTTGGAGTAGCATGCCTCGCATTATTATGTTTGCCTGAGATAAGCCTCGTGGAACTGATTAAAGTAGTGGAAACGAATGAAGATTAAAAACTTTTTAGCGCTGGTGGATGTAAAGGCGAAGATGTCGCTGAAGTCCGATGCGTCCAAGCTGTATCTCAGCTATTTGTGGTGGATTCTGGAGCCAGTATTGTGGGTTTTGATGTTTTACTTGGTGTTTACGGTCCTGTTGGGTTTCGGTCGCGACATTCTGTTTTTGATGATGGGGAAAATTCCGTTTTTGTGGTTCAGTAAGTCGGTGAACTCGTCTTCGAACAGTATTGTCAGTGGTAAGTCTTTGATCACCCAAACCAACGTGCCTCGGCAGTTTTTCCCCTATGAGCAGGTTCACACAGTACTGTATCGGCAATGGGTGACGTTTCTGATGCTGTTTGGCTTGACCATGGTTTATGGTCATATGCCGAGCTGGCACTGGCTCTGGATTGTGCCTCTTTGGGGGGTACAGTATTTGCTGATTCTGTTGGTGTCATTGATGGCAGCGGCGTGCGTAAGTTATGTGCGTGACGTTCGTATTCTGATCGGCATGGCTGTGATGGGGCTCATGTTTGGTTCGGGTATTTTTTGGGATTTGAACCGAATTGAAGACCCTGTGAAGCGTGAACTTCTGGTGACCTGGAATCCGTTGGCCTATTTGCTGGACGCGTACCGCGATGTGCTGATGCGGGGTGAAATGTACGACCTGCAGCACTTGGGATGGTTGGCGTTGGTACTGTTGGGTGGCTTGGTGCTGGTGCATCTGTTTTATCGATTTATGGGGCAATCCATGGCCTCCAGGGTGATTAACTCATGACGACGGGTGATATTTTGCTCTCAGTTGAGGATGTCGAGTACGGCTATAACAGTCGTGTCTGGGGCTTCAAGCGGGTGAGCATACCGGTTCTTAAGGATGTGACATTTGAGGTACGCCGCGGTGAAACCTTGGGCATTATGGGGCGCAATGGTTGTGGAAAAAGTTCGCTGTTGCGGATTCTGAACGGTGTGGTTGCCCCTACCGGGGGTAAGGTGACGCATCCCAAGCACATCTCCCGGATCCTGCTGACGCTGGGTATGGGTTTTGATAAAGAACTGTCCGGACGGGATAATGCGCTGTTGGCGTCGATGCTTCAGGGCTACAGCAAAAAGCAGGCAAAGCAATCTATTGAGGGCATAAAGGAGTTCTCGGAGCTGGGCCAGTTTTTTGAACGCCCGGTGAGAACTTATTCGTCGGGTATGCGTGCCCGCCTGGGGTTCTCCACTGCTCTGCTGACCGAAGTGGATCTGTTAATGATCGATGAAACCCTGAGCGTGGGAGATCAGCAGTTCAACAAAAAGGCCGAGAAGGCCATGATGGAAAAGATCAACAGTGAGCAAACCGTGGTATTTGTAAGTCATAGCGGGGCGCAGGTGAATAAGGTGTGCAGCCGTGCCCTGTGGCTGGAAGATGGCGTGATCAAGGCCCAGGGAGATACCCATGAGGTGGCCAAGGAGTATAAACACTTTATGAACAATCTGGCCAAAAAGGGCGGGAAGTCCGCATGGCAATAAGTTCCAAGGCACGAAAGGGCATTATCCTCGCTGGCGGCTCTGGTACACGTTTATACCCCCTTACCCTGGGTGCCAGCAAGCAGCTTATGCCCATCTACGATAAGCCCATGATCTATTACCCGCTGACAACGCTGATGTTTGCGGGTATTCGCGATATTCTGGTGATAACCACGCCCCACGAACAGGAAGCATTCCAGCGCCTGTTAGGGGACGGTAGCCAGTGGGGGATTAATCTGGAGTATGTGGCGCAACCCAGCCCCGATGGCCTGGCACAGGCTTTTGTGCTGGGCGAGCGTTTCCTCGATGGTCACCCGAGTACGCTGATACTGGGCGACAACATTTTCTACGGCCATGGGTTTCTGGCCCTGATGCAGCGTGCGAATCAGCGCGCTGATGGCGCGACAGTGTTTGGTTATCACGTGGATAACCCGGACGCCTACGGTGTGGCTGAGTTTGATAGTGAGGGTAAGGTGGTCAGCCTGGAAGAGAAACCCCGGGAGCCTAAGTCCAACTATGCGGTGACCGGCCTGTATTTTTACGACCATCTTGCGCCCGAGATCGCCAAGACGCTGAAGCCCTCTAAGCGCGGTGAGTTGGAAATTACCGATCTTAATATGCACTACCTTCGCGAGGGTCGCTTGAACGTGGAGATTATGGGCCGAGGTTATACGTGGCTGGATACCGGCACCCATGAGAACCTGTTGAGCGCTGCGCAGTATGTACAGACCATCGAAAAGCGGCAGGGCTTGAAGATCTCTTGCCCGGAAGAGGCTGCGTATCGGCAGGGTTTTATAACCGATGAGCAGTTGGAAGCGCTGGCGAAGACGCAGATCAAAAGTGGGTATGGCCAGTATCTACTGAAGATATTAAAAGACAGCCAGCGCCCCTGTGGTGATCTTCGACATCGTTTCGCTGATTGATTTATGAATATTGTTGATACCCGTATCCCCGACGTAAAAATTCTGGAGCCTCGAGTATTCGGCGACGAGCGGGGTTTCTTTATGGAGACCTTTCGAGAGAGCTGGTTTCGGGAGAATGTCGCTGATGTGACCTTTGTTCAGGATAACCACTCTAAATCTCGCCGGGGTATTCTTCGTGGGTTGCACTATCAGGAGCCGCAACCTCAAGGCAAATTGGTGCGTGTGGTTTCCGGCGAGGTGTTTGATGTGGCGGTGGATATTCGTAGGGACTCTCCTTCCTTCGGTCAGTGGGTAGGATGCTATTTAAGTACTGACAACAGGCGTCAGATGTGGGTGCCTGAAGGCTTTGCACACGGCTTCCTGGTGATGTCGGACTCTGCGGAGTTTGTGTATAAGTGTACGAATTACTACCACCCGGAATCGGAGCAGTCGATTCGGTGGGACGATCCGACGTTGGGTATTGAGTGGCCTGTTGAGCGCGCCGGCGACGTGTTGTTATCCGAAAAGGATCGCACCGCTCCAATCTTCACGTAGTGCGGATAAGCGCCAAGCGCATCCGCCGTAACCCAACATTATGTATTCCTGCAAGCGTCACGTGTAATTAAGGCGGATGCGCTTGGCGCTTATCCGCCCTACGGGGGTATTATGAGAATTTTGGTCACTGGCGGTGCCGGTTTTATCGGGTCCGCGGTTGTTCGCCAGTTGATGAAGGATGATGAGCACCAGGTGCTGATTCTCGATGCGTTGACTTATGCAGGGAACCTTGATTCTGTGCCCGGTTACGAGAGCCACGCCCGAACAAACTTCGCTCAGGTCGATTTGCGGGATGCGGGCGCGACCCATGCTGCTGTCAGTGGTTTCGCGCCGGACATTATTATGCACCTGGCTGCGGAGTCCCACGTGGACCGTTCCATTGACGGGCCCCAGGCGTTCCTTGAGACCAATGTGATGGGTACGTTTAACCTGTTGCAGGCCGCTCGTGAACATTTTGAACAGCTGGATGAGGCAGGCAAGGCACGGTTTCGGTTTCACCATGTGTCGACGGATGAGGTATACGGTGACTTGGACGATACCGAAGCGTTGTTTACGGAATCTACGGCCTATGCTCCCAGTTCCCCGTATTCGGCGTCCAAGGCGGCCTCGGATCACCTGGTCCGAGCCTGGGGGCGCACCTACGGGCTTCCGGTTGTGGTGACCAACTGTTCCAACAACTATGGTCCGTATCATTTCCCCGAAAAGCTGATTCCCCATATGATCCTCAACGCGTTGGCCGGTAAGCCGTTGCCCGTTTACGGGGATGGGGCGCAGGTGAGGGATTGGCTGTATGTGGAAGACCATGCTCGTGCGCTGATTCAGGTGGCGACCGAAGGGGCTGTCGGCGAAACCTATAACATCGGCGGGCACAACGAGGTCAAGAATCTTGATATCGTTCGTTCTGTGTGCGCGATACTGGAGGAGTTGGCTCCGGAGAAGCCCGCTGGCGTTAACCGGTATGAAGAGCTGATTACTTTTGTGAAGGATCGGCCGGGGCATGACCGCCGGTACGCGATTGACGCCTCTAAAATTCAGAGAGAGCTTGGCTGGGAACCCCGGGAGACGATTGAGACTGGGTTGCGGAAGACGGTTCAGTGGTATCTGGATAATAGGGCCTGGTGGGAAAGGGTGTTGAGTGGGGAGTATCAGTTGACGCGTTTGGGCGAGGGCTGATATTAACGTTATTTTGGTAGGTGGCGGCTATCGCCTTACCTACCCTACACCTCGTTAAGGTGGGTATGAAGGTTTTGGTGGTTGGTGGTGGTCAGCTTGCGTGGGATTTGATGCAGACTGCGCCGGCAGGTGTTCACGTCACTATGGCCGGTCGTGATGAGCTGGATATCACCTTGTCGGATGCCTGTGAGTATGTTCTTCAGGGTCGACGGCCAGAGGTCGTGATCAATGCAGCGGCGTACACGGCGGTGGACAAGGCTGAGAGCGAGCGCGAAGCGGCGTTTGCGGTGAATGAGCAGGGCGTGGCCAATTTGGCGGCGGCCTGCCAGTCCGTACGAGCCCGGCTTTTTCATGTTTCTACGGACTTTGTGTTTGATGGTCAAGGGAATCGGCCCTATGTGCCTGATGACGCTGCCAATCCACCGTCCGTCTACGGCGCCTCGAAGCTTGCCGGGGAAACGGTTCTGCGCCGCCAGCTGCCGGGCTCGGTGATTGTTCGGACCAGTTGGTTGTACTCGCGCAACGGCGGAAATTTTGTAAAAACCATGTTGCGTCTGATGGCTGAGAAGCCGTCACTGAACGTGGTGGTTGACCAGTTGGGGGCGCCCACCTGGGCGGCGGGCCTTGCCGGGGCATTATGGTCAGCCATTGAGCGTGAAGTACCCGGTGGCATTTATCACTGGTCCGATGCCGGTGTGGCGTCCTGGTACGATTTCGCGGTGGCGATTCAGGACATCGCCCTGGAGCTTGGCATTCTTGATAGCGCCATCCCAATTCGCCCAATCCCTTCTTCAGAGTTTCCGACACCGGCCAAGCGCCCCGCTTACAGCGTACTGGATACTCGCTCTACTCAAGAGGCCTTTGGATTGGAGGCGGTGCATTGGCGCCGGCAGTTGAAATCGATGCTGGAGACGTTGCCGTAAACGGCCAATAATGCGTAGCGTAGGTAAGCCGGTAGGCGCCACCTACGGATGGTACGAGCGCACACCAGCGTGGTAGGTGGCGGCTGACGCCTTACCTTACCCTACGTAAATTCGGCCCTATCAAAATTAGTAGGGTAATGGGTTATTTTAAGCTTTTGGAGCCGAACAATGCGGTTTTGGTTCTGACCCAGGCGAAGCGGATGGCGCTGGTCAGGTGCCACCAAAGGTGTTTGTTGTTCAGGGTGTGGCTGGCTCGTTTGCCCCGGTGGACCATTTTGGCGCCGGGAATGTAGTGGGTTTTCACGTTCAGTAAATGCCGTGCCCGCCAGCATATGTCTACGTCTTCATAATATAAGAAATACCGTTCATCGAACCCACCCAGCGCTTCAAAGGTGTCGGCCCTGAAGGCTAGGCAGGCGCCCGATGCCCAGTCCACTTCGCACGCTGTGAGGCAGCAGCGGTCCACGCCCGTTCGGTTTTTCCGAAATATATACGACGTCAACAACTCCCATAAGTAGGGAAAACGGCGAACGGATTCCTCGTGCTCCTGAAAGGCGTTGTCCTTGAAAATGTTGGGCGCCCCAATTCTGGTGCCTTCTTTTTCCATATCCTTCACGAACGTCGTAATACTTTGTGGGTCGCACTCCAGGTCCGGGTTCAGGATGATGAACCAATCCGTTTCAAGGTCCATGCCCAGGTGTTTGCGACAGTATTGAAATACACGGTTGTGGTTTGAACCAAAGCCTTGGATGGCGTCGTTTTCAAGGTAGTGCAGTTGGTGGTCCAGTGCGTACCGTTTGAGGTCGTCTGACGGTTTGTTGTCTAACAGCACGACCCGCTGATTGGCGGAGGCCAACTGATGAGGCTTCAGGTCGTGGACAATTTCAATCGTGTTTTGATGGGAGACGATTGAGATGAAAATGGTCATTGGGCGCGCGCTCCCTTCACCAACAGAATGCTTGCCCACAGCTTGCAGGTACGATTGAGGTCTTTATGGGTGGGCCGATGGCGCAGTATAAATGCCAGGCGCTTTAGTGTGCCGCCGCGCATGGCGTTCTCGTAGGCCAGAAAGAAGGCGCGATCCTCCGGCGTGAGCCGTTCCCGAAAATGTTCCGAGAAAGCGACGGCCTGGCAGAGAATTCGGTTGGCGATAAACAGGGTTTTGGCAATGTTCCGCTTCTTTTTTCCGGCGGAGTTCTGGCTCCCGACCTGGTTGCTGCTGTGTTGGCGGTAGAGCAGAGTGGGTTCTTTGATGGCGCTTACTCGGCCGGTACCGCTGGCGATCAGTGCCAGCCACCAGTCGTGCATGATCACCTCGCTCGGCGCGCCTTCGGTGTTTATCGTATTGATCAGTGCCCGGTTAAAGCAGGCCGACGCGCCTTGCACGGTGTTGTGAAACGCGAGCTTTCTGGGGCTTTTGGCGTTGTCGGGTTTCAGGTCGTCAAGCTTCCAGAAAGAGGCCATTTCCTCCTTCCCCGGGTGCCAGACCCAGGCATCGGAGAAAATCAGGTGGGGGTCATCGCTTTGACGCATGTGTTCCGAGAACAGGGCTACTTTGTTCTCCAGCCAGATATCGTCCTGGTCCGAGAGGAACACGTATTCTGCGGTGGTTTGCGGCAGGGCGGTCAGCACGTTGTGAATGACGCCTTTTCTCGGGCCGTCAATCAGGGTAACTGGCACGGGTGATGTTTCGGCCAATTGCTTTACAATGTCGCGAGTATTATCTGTTGAGCCGTCGTCGCTGATCAGGATCTGTCGAGCGGGCGGCTCTTGTTTGAGGATGCTTTCAAGTTGCTCAGCAATGTAGGCCCCACCGTTATAGCTGCACACGACGACGTCGTAGTCTATGCGTGTGGGTTGGGGAGGTGTGCTGGGCATATCGGTTTCGGTTTTATCCATAATTTGGCGGAGTATACCTGAAAAGATGACGGTCTGGATAACAGGAGCCACCGGATTTGTGGGGCGAGCGCTGATGGCTCGTTTAGTCAACGACGGGGGGGGCGTGGTTCCCGTCTCGCGTTCCGCTGGTGAGGTTGCTGGCGTGAAGGCCGAGCGCGTGTCGGCGTTGGGCGATCCCTTATCACCGGGTGATGTGGTGGTTTATGCGGCGGGTCGAGCCCATGTTCAGGGAAAGCCGAGTAAGGCCTCTCGGGATGCCTTTCGGCAGGCGAACCGGGACGAGCCTTTGGCGGCGGCACGATTGGCGTCTTCGCGCGGAGCGCGTCGGTTTGTGTTTGTGAGTAGCATCAAAGTCAATGGCGAGAAAACCGAGGGAGCGCCGTTCTCGGAGAGGGATACACCCGCGCCTCAGGATGATTATGGCCGTTCCAAGTGGGAGGGCGAGCAGGCGTTGCGCCAGCATGCCGAACAGTCGGGAATGGAGGTGGTGATTGTTCGGCCGCCTTTGGTATATGGGCCAGGGGTGCGGGCCAATATGGCGGCACTGATGCGGGCGGTCGGGCGCGGTTGGCCTTTGCCGTTGGCGTCAGTGAGCAACAAGCGCAGCCTGGTGTTTGTGGAGAATCTGGCGGATTTTCTGGCGCTTTGCTGTACGCATCCGGCGGCGGCGAATGAGACGTTTCTGGTGTCGGATGGGCGGGATTTGTCCACGCCGGAGCTGGTACGCCTGATGGCTGAAGCGCAGGGCCGTTCGGCACGGTTGTGGCCCTGCCCGGTGCCTATACTCAAGTCGGGCGCCGGTCTGTTGGGGCGCGGAAGCATGGCGGACCGGTTGTGCGATTCCTTGCAAGTGAGTTCGGATAAGGCCCGCAACCGTCTGGTGTGGCGCGCGCCGTTTTCGGTGGAGGAGGGGCTGCGGAAGATGGCGGAGTGATTTTACTGGTAGGTGGCGGCTGGCGCCTTACCAACCCTACGTTAGGCACACGCTTGCGTAGGGTTGGTAAGGCGTCAGCCGCCACCTACCGCTACAAGTGGTTAGTTGATATGACGTTGTTGCTGGTTGGATTGGTGGTGTTGGGGCTGACTTGGGCTCTGACTGGGCTGCTGCGGGGCTATGCGCTGCATAGGCAGTTGTTGGATGTTCCCAATGCGCGCAGTTCGCACTCGGTGCCGACGCCGCGTGGGGGCGGGGTGGCGATTGTGGTGTCGGTGCTGGCGGCGTTGCCAGCGTTGGCGTGGCTGGAGCTTGTGCCGGATACCCTGGTGTACGGATTGGGTGGCGCGGGTTTGCTGGTGGCGCTGGTGGGGTGGTGGGATGATCACGGCCATGTGCCCGCGCCGGTGCGGCTGCTGGTGCATTTTACTGCGGCGGCCTGGGGCTTGTACTGGTTGGGTGGGCCGGTGGCTCTGCCCTTGCTGGGCTGGACGCTGGAGGGGTATTGGCTGTGGGTGCCCATGTTGGTGTATTTGGTGTGGGTACTGAATCTGTATAACTTTATGGACGGAATTGACGGGATTGCCGGGGTAGAGGCGCTGACCGTGTGTGTCGGTGGCGCCTTGCTGGCCTGGTGGGTGTTGCCGGAGCCCAACATGGCGTTGTATGGGCTGCTGGCCGTGGCGAGCCTGGGGTTTTTGATCTGGAATTTCCCGCCGGCGAAGATTTTTATGGGGGATGCCGGCAGTGGTTTTGTGGGGCTGTGGCTGGGGCTGCTGTCCATTTATGCGGGGCATCAGGCGCCGGTGCTGTTCTGGGGTTGGGTGATTTTGTTGGCGATGTTTGTGTCGGATGCGACCTTGACTCTGTTTTTTCGGTGGTGGCGACGGGAAAACGTGTTTGAGGCGCATCGTAGCCATGCGTATCAGCACCGGGCAGTGTATTGGGGACACAAAGGGACGACGTTGTTTTACGGTGCGATCAATGTGATCTGGTTGTTACCCATGGCCTGGTGGGTGGTGTCCGGGGGTATTGACCCGCTGTGGGGTGTGTTGTTGGCCTATGCGCCGGTGGTGTTTTTGGTGTATCAGTTCGGCGCCGGGATTCGGCATGTTGAAGAGTGGTAAAGGGAGTTTGGTAGGTGAGGCGACAATTGGTCGGTGGTGCTTCTGGTAGGTGGCGGCTGACGCCTTACCAACCCTACGTGTTTTGGCTAGAGCGTAGGGTTGGTAAGCGAAGCGCCACCTACCATTAGCCTAATTCACCACCCGTAGCTTCCCGGTATTCTGCTTCTGCCGCCAGACGGCGTCGGTGATCAACATGCTGGCTTTGTAATCGGTGGGGGCTTCCACCAGGAGCTGTTTGACGCGGTCGCACTGGTAGGAGTGGCAGGCTACGTCCAGTTCATCCAGCAGGTTTTTGGTTTCTTCCCAGCTCAGGTGATGCTCTTCGGCGCGCAAAATGCCCGGGTGCTGGGTGCCGGCGACGTTGCTGCCGATCAGCAGTTCCTCATAGAGTTTCTCGCCGGGGCGCAGGCCGGTGAATTCGACCGAGATGTCGCCGTTGGGGCGGTCGTCGTCTTTCACTTCCAGGCCCGAGAGGTGAATCATCCGGGTCGCCAGGTCCACGATTTTCACCGGCTCGCCCATATCCAGCACAAACACGTCGCCACCGGTGCCGATGGCGCCAGCCTGAATCACGAGCTTCGCCGCTTCCGGAATGGTCATGAAGTAGCGGACCATTTCCGGATGGGTGACGGTGACCGGGCCGCCGTTTTTGATCTGTTCCCGGAACAGGGGCACAACCGAGCCGGAGGAGCCCAGCACGTTGCCGAACCGGACCATGCTGAAGATGGTGTTGCTCTGGCGTTTGGCCAGGCCCTGAAGCACCAGTTCGGCCAGGCGCTTGGAGGCGCCCATGATGTTGGTTGGGCGTACCGCCTTGTCTGTGGATACCAGCACGAAGGACTCCACACCGGCGCGGATAGCGGCTTCGGCGGCATACCAAGTGCCGTACACGTTGTTGCGCACGCCCTCTACAATATTGTGCTCCACCAGCGGTACATGCTTGTAGGCAGCGGCGTGATACACGGTCTGAACGCCGAAACTGCGCATGATGGTCTCAACCCGGTGCTCTTTCTGGACGGAGCCCAGGATGCTGTACAGGTTGATATGGTTTTCCCGATAGGATGGGGTGTCCATCAGTTCGCGCTCGATCTGGTAGAGGCTGAACTCGTTCAGCTCGAACAGGACGATGGCTCGCGGCCGGTGCTGAATGATCTGGCGACAGAGTTCGCTGCCGATCGAGCCGCCGGCGCCGGTGACCATGACGACTTTGTCGGTAATGCAGGCGTTCATGAGTTCCGGTTGGGAGGTGACGGGGTCGCGACCCAGAAGGTCTTCAATTTCCACGTCCCGGATGTGCTCGATACGTGCCTTGCCACTGAGAATATCGGGAATGGCAGGCACCGTCTGGACCGAGATGGCCAATGACTCGAGTCGCTTGATCACCTGCGCCCGGCGGGAGTTGGGCGTGCTGCCCAGTGCCAGCAGGACTTTGCTGGCCCGATGGGTCCGAATCAGCGCCTCAATCATTGTGGGGCTGTAAACCTTGATATTGGCGATCACGGTTCCAGACAGAGCCGGATTATCGTCCACGAAAGCGACGGGCTTGTACTGGGAGCCCTGCAGGGCCAGGGTCAATTGGTGGCCGGTGTAGCCGGCGCCGTAGACGATAACCGGTTCTTTGCAGTCCACGCTACGGCGGCTGAGCATCATGATGACGCTGCGGACCATCAGGCGCGGGGCGCCGATCAGGAGCAGGGCGATGGTCAGGTAGATGAACGGTATGGAGCGGGGTAGCTTGGAGTTGGTGAGGAAGCTGGCGGTCGCCAGCACCAGCGCTGAGATGAAAACGCAGCCAACGATGGTCAGCATGGCCGGCGTGCTCATATAGCGAAGAATGGCCCGGTACATGCCCATGCGGATAAATACCGCGAGGCTCACCACCAGGGTAATGGCGATGACGGTAATGTCTTTGTCGAGAAACTGGGACTGGAAAGTGCCAAGACGGAGAAACGCGGCCATATAGAAGGCCGAAACAATGGCGATGGTGTCGTAAACTAGGGAGATAATGCGTTTGGTGGTCCGGGAGGACTCAAACAGGGCTTCCAGCATATACCTCAAACTCCTTAATGACCGAATCGTGCCCCTGGCCGTGTGTGCTCCTTCGTGGGGCATTAACTGGCGAAGTATAGCTTAGATAGCGGCCAATTGTTACGAAAACCTTACGATTTTTTGTTGGGAAATTGTAAAAGCAATTTCGGCGCCGTTAGGGGCGTCGGGTTTTTTGGTAGGTGGCGCTTCGCTTACCAACCCTACACCAGAAAACCAATTACGCGTAGGGTTGGTAAGGCGTCAGCCGCCACCTACCAGAACTGCCACCTACCAATTCTGTCTAACGCCGCACCAACCAACACTGGTGGATTTTTGGGTTGCGCTGGAAATCCTTATCAATCGTCTGCGCGGTGATGTCTTCCAACTGATATTCCGCCAAGGCGTCCCGATCCAACGAAAAACTCCGCAAGTTGGTGGAAAAAATCAACGTTCCTCCCTTCGCCAACGCTTTCATGGCGTCTTTGATGAGGACCACATGATCCCGCTGAATATCCAGCACGCCCGGCATTTTTTTCGAGTTTGAGAAGCTGGGCGGGTCCAGCAGGATCAGGTCGAATTCCTGGTTGTTGGTTTTGAGCCATGCCATGCAGTCCGCTTCTTCGAGCCGGTGCTTGGTGTCGCTCAGGCCGTTCATGGCGAGGTTGTTGCGCGCCCACTTGAGGTAGGTGGGGGACATATCCACGCTCAGGGTAAAACGCGCGCCGGCCAGGGCGGCGTGAACGCTGGCGGTGGCGGTGTAGCAGAACAGGTTGAGAAAGCGCTTGTTGGTGGCCATTTCGGCGATTTTCAGGCGCACAGGCCGATGATCGAGAAAGAGACCCGTGTCCAGGTACTGCCAGAGGTTGATCTGCAGGCGAGCCTGGCCTTCGGTCACAGTCAGCAGTTCGCCCTCAGGGCGCGCGCTCAGGCGCTCGTACTGGCTGCCTTCCTGGTGACTGTGGCGCCGGCGCTGCTTGTAGCTGACGTGTTCGGGCGCAATGCCCAGGGCGTGGGGCACGGCGGCTTTGATTTCGGCAAACCGCTGCTCGGCCCGGGCTTCATCCACGGATTTGGGGGCGGCGTATTCCTGCACGTGGGCGTACCGCTCGCCCTGGTCCGTGTGGTACAGGTCCACTGCGGCGCTGTATTCGGGCATGTCCGCGTCGTACAGACGGTAACAGTGAATATTCTGCTTTTTCGCCCATTTTCCCAGCTGTTTCAGGTTCTTTTGCAGGCGGTTGGCGAGCATCTGGGCGCCCTGGCTCAGGGCCTGGCCCGGTTCCGGTTCGTGGGCGAGGGGCTTGGGGGCGGCGTTGACGTAGGCGCTTTCCTCGACGGTGAACAGCAGCAGGTCCGTCGGTAGGGGGCCGTTGAACAGCTTGTAGCGCTTTTCGGCGCGCAGGCCCATCTGCTTGCCCAGTTCAGGGTTGCCGGTGAATATGCCGGCTTTCCAGCCCGGGAATTCGGTTTTCAGGCGTTCTCCCAGGTGCTGGTAGAGCAGCTTGAGGGATTCGACATCGCCCAGACGCTCGCCATAGGGCGGGTTGGTGATCACCAGGCCTGGTTCCAGCGTTTTGTGGGTGGGCTGTTTCAGAGTTGCCAGTTCCTTGCGGCTGACGCGTAGCCAGTCGTCCAGCTCGGCCTGAATGATGTTGTCTTCGGCGGCACGAATAACCGAGAGGTTGGCGTCGTAGCCGCGCACTTCCGGTTGGGGGCGGGCCAGGCCGGCGCGTTTGCGCTCGATGGCTTCCTGCCGCAGTTCCAGCCAGACGTCATTGCGGTGGCTCAGCCAGTGTTCGAACCCAAAGCGGGCCCGCCCCAAGCCGGGGGCAATGTCGGCGGCGATCATGGCCGCTTCCACCAGTAGGGTGCCGGAGCCACACATGGGGTCGATCAAGGCGCCACCCCGCGCGGCGATTTCAGGCCAGCCGGCCCGGATCAGGATACCCGCGGCGAGGTTTTCCTTCATGGGGGCGGTGCCTTGCTTGGTGCGATAGCCGCGTCGGTGCAGGCTCTCTCCGGAGAGGTCCAGGCTGATGGTGACCCGGCCTTTGTTCAGACGGGCGTTGATGCGCAGGTCCGGCTGTTGTTTGCTGACGGAGGGGCGCTCGCCGGTGATGTCCCGCAGGCGGTCGACGATGGCGTCTTTGATTTTGAGGGCGCCGAATTGGGTGTTACGGATGGCGCCGCTGGAGCCCAGAAAGTCCACCACCAGGGTGCTCTGGGGCCCGAGGTGCTCTTCCCAGGGGATGCTTCTGGCGCCGTTGTAGAGGCTGTTCTGGTCCCCGACCGGGAAATCGGCCAGCGGCAGCAGGATTTTGTTGGCGAGGCGGGACCAGAGGCAGGTGCGGTAGGCGAGGGCGATGTCACCGGAGAAAGCGACGCCAGCGACGGTTTCTTTGAGGTCCTCGGCCCCGAGTGCCTCCAGCTCCTGATAGAGCAGGCCTTCCAGGCCTTTTGGGCAGGTGGCGAACAGTGGAAGCGGTGCAGTCATGGTCAGGAGGGCCTATTTGTCAAACGCGTTAATAGAGCAATGTGCCATATAAGGGTAGCTGGCTATAAAAAAAGAATCGTTCACAGCCAGGGGAGTTTTTTGCTGTACTGAGGGCTCGCCTCTCTGGTATCCCGCACGACCGCGCCGATCCAGATGAGGAGTTAGCAGTACCTCCCCACGCATTGGCTTCAGGGCCCGCAGGCCCGGCGATGCGTTTTCCCTTAGACCGGCGGCACCCACCCGGGTGGCCGGTCTCGCAAGATTAACGGCTACATAGAGGTGCATCAAATATGAAACGTCAAAAGCGTAACCAATCAGCTCGCGCATTCGGCAAGGGCTATCAAGCCGGTATTTCGGGACGCTCCCGGAGCCTGTGCCCCCATGAGACAGGGAATGCCCGCCAGGAATGGCTTTCCGGCTGGCGCGAAGCACGCACGGACCAATGGGATGGTTACAACATGGCCGCTCAAGTTCAAAAATTGAGCAACCTCAACCATCATCCCTAGACGGGCCTTTTGACGATAACCATTTTTCTTGGCCAACATCTCCTCAAACTTGCCCACCCGTAAAAAGGTGGGCACTTTTTTGTGCAGGGATGCACTTACTGAAAATTGCTCCTGCATCTCCAGCACTTCCCCCATCCTTGGGGGGCGTATGCCGCGGAGCACAGGATGTGCGGGAGCGGTGCTTGTCTACCATAAAAAAAACGGCTTGGGCGCAATCGCTCAAGCCGTTTTTCGGTATTTGGTAGGACTACCCAGACTCGAACTGGGGACCTCTACCATGTCAAGGTAGCGCTCTAACCAACTGAGCTATAGTCCTATTTCGTTGAGGCGCGAACTTTACCAAAACTATGATTTTTTGCAAACCCTTTTTTTAGTGGCGGATGCGGGTTGGCGGATGCGCTTCGCTTATGCCGCCCTACGCGACCTGCCGTGCTCTCCGTAGGGCGGATAAGCGTCAAGCGCATCCGCCATTGCCACGGGCCACCATAGCCGAGGGGATGGAACTTGGTACCTATGCTATAGTCTTCCTAACATTCGTACTCAAAGAGGAGAACTCCATGCGTATCAACCGTTTGAGCAAAGCCATCGCCACTGGTCTGTGTGCGGGCCTGATTCTGCAAACCACCGCCTGTGGCACGGTGCTTTATCCCGAACGCAAGGGCCAGACCGGTGGTCAGCTTGACCCGGCGATTGTGGCGCTGGATGCGATCGGCCTGTTGTTCTTCTTCGTCCCCGGGGTCATCGCCTTTGCGGTGGACTTCTCCAACGGCACCATCTACCTGCCCGGTGGCAGCGCCCAGCTGACGGAAGAGCAAATGGACCGCGTCGCCCGTGAAGACGGCACTGTCGACCAGGAAGCTCTGGAGCAGGTGCTGCAAAACGAGCTGGACACCCCGGTCGACCTGAAAACCAGCGACCTGCGCGTGCGCAGCCTGCAGTCGGTCGAACAGGCCCGGGCGCTGATCGACAATCAGCCCACAACGCTGGCTGCCCTGTAATACCGTCAACATGAAACTGAAAAACCCCATTGCCGCCATCTGGGCCAGCGATGCCTCCCGCGGGCTGAAGATCATTGCCTACAGTCTGGTGGTGGTGTTTGCGACCTCGTTACCGTTTATCGCCTATGTGGCGTTTGGGCCCGAGGGTGGTAACCCGGTGGGGCTTGGGCTGCTGTTCGCCTGTGGGGCGATGGTGGCTCATGTGGGGTTTTTTGTGGGGCTGTCGATGTTGATTTGGGATCATTATTTTCGGAAGTGATTTTGAGCTTTTTTTGGTAGGTGCGCCTTAGGCTTACCAACCCTACACACGACCCGACCGCGTAGGGTACGGTAAGCGAAGCGCACCTACCATAAAGCCCTAGCGTTAGACCTTGGCTCGATCATTCACCTCGCCCACGTTTTTCAGCGTTCGGGGCAGCGCGTAGGGTTGGTAAGCCTAAGGCGCACCTACCAACAAAGCCTGCTTACTCCTCCCCCAAAAATCCCCCGGACTGATGCGACCACAGTTGCGCATATAAGCCACCCTCGGCGATCAACTGTGAATGCGTTCCCTGCTCCACAATTTTGCCTTCATCCAACACGATCAACCGGTCCAGAGCGGCGATGGTGGACAGGCGGTGGGCGATGGCGATCACGGTTTTGCCTTCCATCAACCGGCTCAGGTTGGACTGAATAATACTTTCCACTTCCGAATCCAGGGCTGAGGTGGCTTCGTCCATAATCAGGATGGGCGCGTCTTTTAGCAGCACCCGCGCAATGGCGATCCGTTGGCGCTGTCCGCCGGAGAGTTTGACCCCGCGCTCGCCCACGTGGGCGTCGTAGCCGGTTCGGCCCTCGGCATCGCTCAGCCCCAGAATGAACTCGTGAGCTTCGGCCTGTTTGGCAGCTTCGATCATCTGTTCTTCGGTGGCACCGGGTTTGCCGTAGAGCAGGTTGTCTCGCACGGAGCGGTGGAGCAGGGCGGTGTCCTGGGTGATCATGCCGATGGAGGCCCGCAGGGTTTCCTGCTGAACGGCGGAAATGTCCTGCCCGTCGATGCGGATCTCGCCTTTGTCGATGTCGTAAAAACGCAGGAGCAGGTTCACCAGGGTGGACTTGCCAGCGCCCGAGCGACCGACCAGACCAATTTTCTCGCCGGGCTTGATGGCGAGAGAGAAGTCTTCCAGTACGCCTTCGCCTTTGTGGTAGTGGAAGGTCACCCGATCAAAGTCGATTTCGCCGGCGCTGACGTTCATGACCGGGGCGTCGGGTTTGTCCCCCACATGGCGGGGGTGGGACAGGGTATTGATGCCGTCTTTGGCGGTGCCGATGTTTTCAAACAGGGTGGAGACTTCCCACATGATCCACTGTGACATGCCGTTCAGGCGCAGGATCAACCCCATGGCAGCGGCGATGGCGCCGACGGAAATGGCGTTGGCCTGCCAGAGCCAGATGGACAGGGCGCCGGTGCTGAAAATCAGCAGGGCGTTGATGCCCCAGACGCCGCTGTTGAGCAAGGTGGCCAGGCGCATCTGCGGGTAGACGGTATAAAGGAAGCGCTCCATGCCGTCGCGCGCGTAGTCGGATTCACGGCGCGAATGGGAAAAAAGCTTTACCGTGGCGATATTGGTGTAGGTATCGACAATGCGGCCGGTCATGTCCGCCCGGGCGTGGGCCTGGCGGGTGGCAACGGCGGAGAGCCGGGGCAGGAAGAAGCGCAGCAGGCCCGCGTAGGCCACAAACCACACGCCCAGGGGAATCATCAGCCGCAGGTCGAGGGTGCCGAGCAGCGCCAGCATGCTGGTGAAGTACACCAATACATAGACGGTGATATCCAGCATTTTCATGACGGTTTCCCGCACCGCCAGGGAGGTTTGCATGACTTTGGTGGCGATGCGCCCGGCGAATTCGTCCTGGAAGAATGCCACGCTCTGGCCCAGCAAGTAGCGGTGCGCCTGCCAGCGGATGATCATGGGGTAGTTGCCCAGCAGGGTCTGGTGGATCAACGTCGAGTGCAGAAAGACGGTGACCGGAATCGCAAAGAGCACGACGATGGCCATCAGCGTCAGTTCAGTGCCGCGCTCTGCCCACAGGGTGCCCGGGTCGTATTGGCCGAGCCAGTCCACCACCAGCCCCAGGAACTGGAACAGGGCCACTTCCATCACGGCAATCATCGCCGCCATGACGGCCATGGCGAGCAGAAAGGGGATGGCGCCTTTGGTATAGTGGCGGCAGAACGACACCAGGCTTTTGGGGGGTTGTTGCGGCTCTTCAACCGGAAAAGGTTTGAGCAGGCTTTCGAAAAAAGCGAACATAGGGGGTTTTTACAACTGGGGAATGGGGCGCGTAGTGTACAGCGTTTTGGTGTCGCGGGGCCAACGGGCTTTATTGGTAGGTGCGCTTCGCTTACCGTACCCTACGCGGTCTGATAACGCGTAGGGTAGGTAAGGCGTCAGCCGCCACCTACCAAAATGTATTTTGACGAGGACGCTTGATGAGAAAACTGTTAACGGTATTCGGCGCCGGTTCGCTCGGCGGTTTGGGTAACAGCCTGGTGGTCTGGCTGTTCGGGTTTTACGGCATCAGCCAATCCCTCGGGGTGAGCATCGCGCCGGGGCTCTCGGCCGACTGGCTTTACCCGCGGATTGTGTGGGGCGGCTTGTGGGGCTTTCTGTTTTTGCTGCCGGTATTGAATAACCGCCTGTGGGCGCAGACGTTTGTGCTCAGTCTGTTCCCGACGATGATTCAGTTGTTTTTGGTGTTTCCGTATAAAACGCCTTACGGCGTGGCGGGGTTGGAGTTGGGAACCCTGACGCCGTTGTTGGTGATTCTGTTTAATTGGGTGTGGGCGTTGGTAACAGCGATTGCGTTGCGGATGGGGCGGTAACCGCGGAGTTTATTGGTAGGTGGCGGCTGACGCCTTACCAACCCTACATGGTTGGGCAACGCATTGGGTGCGTCAACCGCGGTTGGGTAATGCACGGGGTGCGTCAACCGCGGTTGGGTAATGCACGGGGTGCGTCAACCGCGGTCGGGTAATGCATGGGGTGCGTCAACCGCGGTCGGGTAATGCATGGGGTGCGTCAACCGGGGTTGGGTAATGCATGGGGCGCGTCAACCGCGGTTGGGTAATGCACGGGGTGCGTCAACCGCGGTCGGGTAATGCACGGGGTGCGTCAACCGCGGTTGGGCAATGCATTGGGTGCGTCAACCGCGGTTGGGCGATGCGTAGGGTTGGTAAGCGAAGCGCCACCTACCAATCTTTGCTTACCATTACCCCGCCAACTTCCCGGCCCGGTAATCGTTGATCGCCTCTTCAATCTCATCCGAGGTATTCATCACAAAGGGCCCGTATTGCGCGATGGGTTCTTTGATCGGCTTGCCGGCCAAGACCAACACCCGTGCGCCATTGTCACCGGCGCGAAGAGTCAGTTGCTCGCCATCGCCGAGCAATCCGGCGGTGCCGTTTTCCACCTTGCGGGCGGGGTCGCCCACGGTCAGGTCGCCTTCGAATACATACAGGAAGGCATTCAGACCCTTGGCAATAGGCTGTTCAAAGGCGGCGCCGGCCGGTAGCTGCACATCCCAATAACGCGGCTCGGTGCTCAGCCCCTGAATGGGACCTACTACAGTTTTGCCGTCGACCTCGACTTGCCCCGCAATCACTTTCACTGTGCCGCCGTTTTCCAACGCTACTGACGGAATGTCGCTGGCCGGGATGTCCCGGTACTGAGCGGGCTTCATTTTCTCCGCCGCCGGCAGGTTCAGCCACATCTGAAAGCCATGCATCCGGCCCTCTTCCTGTTGCGGCATTTCCGAGTGGATGATGCCGCGACCGGCGGTCATCCATTGGACGTCACCGCTTCGCAGGTTGCCCTGGTTGCCCATGTGGTCTTCGTGCAGCATGTGGCCTTCGAGCATGTAGGTCACGGTCTCGAAACCCCGGTGCGGGTGCGAGGGGAAGCCGCCGATGTAATCGTCCGAGCTCTCGGAGTTGAACTCGTCGAGCATCAGGAACGGATCAAACCGGGCCTGTTGGCTTTGCCCCAGGCTGCGCCGGATGCGAACACCGGCTCCATCGCTGGTGCCGAGGGCGGGGATGATTCTGAGCAGTTGGCGTTGCATAAACACCTCCTAGGCTTCAATGGGGCCGCCTTATGCGGCCGCCAGTTCGGTAATGGTTTCCTGAGCCGCATCCAGCGCTTTCTTCTGGTTGTCGTCGCCCATGTTGAGTCCTTCGGCGTAGATGAAGCGGGTGTTGGTCAGCCCCAAAAACGCCAGAAAGGTATTCAGGTAGCCGGTCTGGGAATCTGCTTCGGTGCCCTGGTAGATGCCACCGCGGGCCGCGAAGATGTAGACCGGACGATCTTCCAGCAGGCCTTCCGGGCCGCTTGACGTGTATTTGAACGTTTCGCCGGAACGGGCGATGTGGTCAAAGTACGCCTTCAGGGTGGAGGGTACGCCGAAGTTGTACATGGGCACACCGAATACCACCACGTCGGCGCGGCGCAGTTCAGCAATCAGTTGGTCCGAGTACGCCACAATCTCCTGCTGGGTCGCGGAGCGTTTGTTCTCCGGGGTGATGAAGGCATGCAGGCGCTCGGCATCCAGATGCGGAATCGGGTGGCGGGCCAGGTCCCGAACGATCACTTTGCCGTCGGGGTTGTGTTCTTGCCAGCGCTTCACGAACTGGTTGCTGAGGCTGGTGGAGTGCCCGTTGTCGCCGGACAGACTGCTGTTGATCTGAAGTAGGGTAGCCATGTCGCATCTCCTTGGGAGTGTTTGCTGTGTATGGCTCTATTAAATGATTTGACGAGCGAATGATAAATAGCGATATTTAGCGCAGTTTGATCAAATTATTTGATGTATTGGATGGGGAGTGTCTGTGGAACCCAAAGTGAGTCTTGATCAGTGGCGTGCTTTTTTGGCGGTAATTGATGAGGGCGGCTACGCCAAGGCCGCGGAGCGCCTGGGCAAGAGCCAATCTGCCGTGTCCTATGCCATCAGCCAGCTGGAGACGGCACTGGGGGTTGCGGTGTTTGAGCTTCAGGGGCGCCGGGCGGTGCCGACGGCGGCGGGGGACGTGATGCACCGGCGCGCCCGGCATTTGCTGATGGAGGCCGAGAGCCTGGAAAACGCCGCCACTCAGCTGTCGGCCAAAGTCGAGCCTCTGGTGGCCCTGGCGGGGGACATTATCGTGCCCCCGGAGCAGGTGTTGGCCTGTATCGCTTCTTTTGCGCGCGAGTTTCCGGATACCCGGGTGGAGCTGTACGAGTCGGTCATGAGCGGTACGGAAGACGCGTTGGTACAGCACGATGTGGACCTGGCCATTGCCGGGCGGGTACCGGCGGGTTTTAACGGTGAGTACCTGATGTCGGTGACGTTTCGTGGCGTTACCAGCCCGGATCACCCGCTACAGCACTTGGGGCGTCCCGTCAGCTATGACGACCTGCGCCATTACCGCCAGTCGATCGTCCGGGATTCTGGGATACATCGGCGTTACAGCGAGGGTTGGCAGGAGGCGGAGCAGCGTTTGACGGTCAGCCATATCCGCACGTCACTGCAGGCGATTCGTCTGGGGCTCAGTTACGCCTGGTTGCCGGAGTCGTATTTAAAGGAAGACCTGGAAGCGGGGCGGTTGAAGCTGATTCCCATGGAAACGGAAAGTGAGCGGGTGCATGCCCTGTATCTGATATTTGCGGACCGGGAGTTGGCGGGGCCCGCGACGCGGCATCTGGCGGAGGTGTTGAAGTTGCAGTTGCCGCGGATGTAGGGAGGCATATTGTCAGGTGGCGCTTGCGCTTACCTGACCTACGGTTTCGACTATTGCGTAGGCTAGGTAAGCGGTAGCGCCACCTGGCAAATTGGGTTGCGCAATGCTCGCCTACTCGCCGGGCAAGCCACCCCGCGTCAACTTCTCCGGATTCAACAACCGCTCCAGCTCTTCCCGCCCTATGTCCGTCTCTTCGTCGGCCACATCAATGATGGGGCGCCCGTCGGCATAGGCCTTCTTGGCGATGGCGGCGGCTTTGTTGTAGCCGATGATGGGGTTGAGGGCGGTGACTAACACCGGGTTGCGGGCCAGGGCCTGTTGGAGGTTGTCTTCCCGCACCGTGAAGGTGGCGATCGCGCGTTCGGCCAGCACCTCACTGGAGTTCGCCATCAGCTTGATGCTGGACAACAGGTTGTGGGCGACCAGTGGCAACATGACGTTCAGCTCAAAGTTGCCGGATTGGCCGGCCACGGTAATGGTGGTGTCATTGCCCATTACCTGGGCGCAGGCCATGGCGACGGCCTCGGGAATCACCGGGTTGACCTTGCCGGGCATGATTGAGGAGCCCGGCTGCAGGGCTTCGAGCTCGATCTCACCCAGCCCCGCCAGGGGGCCTGAGTTCATCCAGCGCAGGTCGTTGGATATTTTCATCAGCGCAACCGCCAGGGTTTTGAGCTGCCCGGAGGTGGCGACGGCGACATCCTGGCTGCTCTGCAGTGCGAAGAAGTTGTCCGCGGCTGAACAGACCAGTCCGACGTTCTCGCTCAGTTGGCGGGCGAACAGGGGGGCGAAGTCCGGGTGGGCGTTGACGCCGGTGCCGACCGCTGTGCCTCCCTGGGGGAGGGTGCACAGCTGGTCCAAGGCCTGGTAGAGGCGGGCCTCACAGGCGGCCACCTGGCCGGCCCAGCCGCTGAGTTCCTGCCCGAGGGTAACGGGCATGGCGTCCATGAGATGGGTGCGGCCGGTTTTTACCACCGAGTCGAGCTCCCGGGCCCGGTTAACCAGGGTGGTGTGAAGGAACTTCAGCTCCGGCAGCAGATGGTTGTTCAGCGCGAGACCGGCGCTCAATTGAATCGCGGTGGGGATCACATCATTGCTGCTCTGGCTCATATTGACGTGGTCATTGGCGCCCACGGTTTGCCCGGAGCGCTCGCTGGCCAGGTGGGCCACCACCTCGTTGACGTTCATATTGGTGCTGGTGCCGGAGCCGGTTTGAAAGACATCCACCGGGAATTGGTTGTCATACCGGCCCTTGGCGACGTCGTCGCAGGCCTCGATAATCGCCTTGGCGATGGGTTGCTCCAGCAGGCCCAGCCCTGCGTTGGCTTGGGCAGCGGCTTTCTTGATGTGGGCGATGGCGTGAACGAACGCCGGGGGCAGGGTGGTGCCGCTGATGTGGAAGTTGTTCACGGCGCGTTGGGTCTGGGCGCCATACAGGGCGTCGGCGGGGACGCGAACCTCCCCCATGCTGTCGCGCTCAGTCCGATAATCGCTCATGCTGACTCTCCTTCTGACGGCGGCATCGCCGCTGAATGAATAGACTTCACTTTAAAGAAATAACGTTAAGAGTATTGGGTAACCACCTGAATTACCTGAGGGTAGTAGCTGCTACCAAAGAGGTTCAAGTGGTTGAGCAGGTGGTACAGGTTGTACAGTGAGGTACGATCCCGCCACCCGGGCTCCAGCGGATTCACTGCCAGATAGTGCTCGTAGAACTCGGGGGCGAAGCCGCCGAACAGGCGCGTCATGGCGATTTCCGCTTCCGCCCAGCCCCAGTGGGTGGCGGGGTCAATCAGTACCGGGTGGCCTTGCTCGTCGCCGTGAATATTGCCGCCCCAGAGGTCGCCGTGTATCAGCGCTGGTGGCTGCTCGGGAAGGAGCGTCGGCAGGCGGGTACACAGCCGCTCCAGGGCATCGAGTTCACGGCTGTCCAGGTGCCCCTGTTCGTGGGCCAGGCGGCCCTGATACATCAGCCGGTGTTCGGCAAAGAACTCGTGACCGCTCGGGGTTTCGGGGTTGGGTTGGGGCGTGCGACCGCAGTAGTTATCAATGCTGAAACCGAAGGTGGGCGCCGGCAGCTGGTGCATTCGGGCCAGGCCCTCACCCAACCGTTGCCAGTAGTCGTTCGCCCGGCGTGCCGGGGCGATGTACTCCATGGCGATAAAGTGCTCCTGAGCCTCGTACACCTCCGGTACCCGCAGAGTGTCGGTGTCGCGAAGGGCGGCGAGCCCCGTCGCCTCCGCGATGAAAAAGTCTCTGGGGGCGGAGTCCTGCTGTTTGACGCACAGCTCCCGCCCATCGGTGGTGATCAGACGGGTGGTGTCGCAAATATCGCCGCCCGAGAGCCGCTCAAAGCGGGCGATGTCAGTGTTCAGGTCGTTCTGCAGCCAATGCCTGATGTCATCCATAGCGGGGTTATCTGCCGTATCAGTGAGCGAATTCGTGTGTCTGTGTAAATCGGTGTAAGTGTCCGGTACCGTCGCGGTTTCCCAGGCGTTACAATCGCGGGCTCGCCCTCTTTCCTGTCACCGATCAAAAGGCGTCTCCATGTCCAAGAAGTTTGTGGTACAGAGCGATTATCAACCCGCGGGCGACCAGCCCAAGGCGATCGCGGGCCTGGTTAAAGGCATCGACGCCGGTCTGGCGCACCAGACCCTGCTCGGGGTGACCGGTTCCGGTAAGACCTTCACCATGGCCAACGTCATTGCCGAGTGCCAGCGGCCTACGTTGATTATGGCACACAACAAGACGCTCGCCGCCCAGCTTTACGGGGAGTTCAAGGACTTTTTCCCCAATAACGCGGTGGAGTACTTCGTCTCTTACTACGATTACTACCAGCCCGAGGCCTATGTGCCGTCGTCCGATACCTTTATCGAGAAAGACGCCTCGGTGAACGAGCATATCGAACAGATGCGGCTCTCGGCTACCAAGGCGCTGATGGAGCGCAAGGATGCCATTGTGGTTGCCACCGTGTCGGCGATCTACGGTCTGGGCGACCCGGACTCCTACCTGAAAATGTTGTTGCACCTTGTGCGCGGGGATCAGGTGGACCAGCGCCATATTCTGCGGCGGCTGGCGGAGCTGCAGTACACCCGCAACGATATGGACTTCCAGCGTGGCACCTATCGGGTGCGCGGCGATGTGATCGATATTTTCCCAGCGGACTCGGAGTACGAGGCCATCCGCGTGGAATTGTTTGACGATGAGGTGGAGCAGCTCTCCATTTTCGATCCGCTCACCGGGGAAATGCGGGGCAAAGTGGCGCGGGCGACCATTTATCCCAAGTCCCATTATGTCACGCCCCGTAGCCGGGTACTGGAAGCCATTGATCAGATCAAGGAAGAGCTGGACGAACGCCTCAAGCAGCTTCGGGATAACAACAAACTGGTGGAAGCCCAGCGCCTGGAACAGCGCACTCGTTATGATGTGGAGATGATGCAGGAGCTGGGTTACTGCAACGGCGTGGAGAACTATTCCCGCTACCTGTCGGGGCGCGACCCGGGCATGGCGCCGCCGACCCTATTCGACTATTTACCCGCCGAAGCGCTGCTGATTGTCGATGAGTCTCACGCGACCATTCCCCAGATAGGAGCCATGTACAAAGGCGATCGCTCGCGCAAAGAAACCCTGGTGGAATACGGCTTCCGTCTGCCGTCGGCACTGGATAACCGGCCGCTGCGCTTTGAAGAGTGGGAGCGGCTGGCGCCCCAGATGATTTTCGTCTCCGCCACGCCGGGACCTTATGAAGCCGAACACGCCGGCCAGACCCTGGAGCAGGTGGTTCGCCCCACCGGCCTGGTGGATCCGGAGCTGGAGGTTCGACCGGCTTCCACTCAGGTGGACGACGCTTTGTCGGAAATCCGGCTGCGGGTTGAGCGCGACGAACGCATTCTGCTGACCGTGCTCACCAAACGCATGGCGGAAGATCTGACCGAGTACCTCGCCGAGCACGGGGTGCGGGTGCGCTACCTGCATTCCGACATCGATACCGTGGAGCGGGTAGAGATCATTCGCGACCTGCGCTTGGGTGAGTTCGATGTGCTGGTCGGCATCAACCTGCTGCGGGAGGGGCTGGATATGCCCGAGGTGTCCCTGGTGGCGATTCTGGACGCGGACAAAGAGGGCTTCCTGCGCTCGGAGCGCTCCCTGATTCAGACCATTGGCCGGGCCGCCCGCAACCTGCACGGCAAGGCGATTCTGTACGGGGACCGGGTAACCGGCTCCATGCAGCGGGCCATTGATGAGACCGAGCGCCGCCGCGCCAAACAGATGGCTCACAACGAAGAGCACGGCATCACCCCCATTGGCATTCGCAAGAGCGTGGCCGACATCATGGAGGCCGGCCCCGTGCCGGGCTCCGGCTTGCGGGGGCAGCGCAAGGCCTCGGTGGCCGAGAAAAAAGCAAAATACGAAGTCGAGCAGGAGGGCGACGTCTTGAAAGCCGTGGCCAAGCTCGAGCAGGCCATGTACCAGGCCGCGAAGGACCTGGAGTTCGAGGAGGCCGCTCGCCTGCGGGATCAGATCGAAAAGCTGAAGCATCGGGTTGCGTAAATGGGCAACCAACCGTCTTTGTTCGATGAACAGGCAACCGATGAGCCGGAAGTGCTGATTCGAGACGATGGTGATGTACGCCTCTATCGCCATTGGTTATCAGGCGAGGAGAGTCGGGCGTTATTTTACCAGTTGGAGCAAGAGCTGGCGTGGCAACAGACGCATATTCAGATGCACGGCCGTCGACTTCCCGTGCCCAGGCTGGATGTCTGGTACGGTGATGCCGGTCATCGGTATCGGTACTCTGGCGTCAGATTCGACCCTCGACCCTGGAGCCGGACGTTGTTAACGTTAAAACAAGCGCTGGAGGTCAGACAGGGCTTGACCTTTAACAGCGTCTTGGCCAATCTTTACAGAAGTGGCCGAGACAGCGTGGCCTGGCACAGTGACGATGAGCCCGAGCTGGGGCGAAACCCGGTGATAGCGTCCATCAGTCTCGGTGCCGAGCGGCGCTTTGCGCTTCGCCACAAAACCCGAAAGGATCTACCGTCGGTGCGTCTGGACCTGCCCGATGGCTCACTTCTTGTTATGGCCGGGGCTACCCAGCATCACTGGGAGCACGAATTGGCGAAAACCGCTCGTGCCGTTGGGCCCAGAATCAATCTGACTTTTCGAACGGTGTTCGAGACAGGCCCTTCGGGTTTATAATGTAACGGATGTAAACGATTTGCAGTCTCAGAGGGATCGGGCGTGTGACCGGTTCCTCCACGCCCCAGTTTTGCCACTGACCGCCAGTGGCAGGAACCGACCAGACGTTTTCAGGCAAGGCGTTCATAACAACAACCGATCGTCAGGCAACGCAGTATTTGGGGGCAAAGTTGACTAAAATTTTAGTAGTGGACGACCACGATCTGGTGCGTATGGGTATTGTCCGTATGCTCGCGGATGTGGCCGGCTTCGAAGTGGTGGGCGACGCCAAAAGTGGCGAGGAGGCTGTCTCCAAAGCCCGGGAGCTACTGCCGGACGTGGTCCTTATGGACGTTAAAATGCCCGGTATGGGGGGGCTGGAAGCCACCCGTAAGCTGCGCCAGGTGAATCCCGACGTTAAAATCATCGCGGTAACCGCCTGCGATGACAGTCTTTATCCCACCCGTCTGATGCAGGCCGGCGCCGTCGGTTATGTCACCAAAGGGGCGGAGTTTACCGAGATCACCGACGCCATCCGCAAAGTCATTCGCGGTGATCTCTACATGAGCAACAGCATTGCCCAGCAACTGGCCCTGAAGAACTTCTCCGGTGATGGGGAGAAAACCTCTCCGTTTGAGCGTTTGTCCCAGCGGGAGTTGCAGACGGCCATGCTGATTGCCAATGGCCAGAAAGTGCAGGACATCGCCGATATTTTCTGCGTCAGCCCCAAGACCGTGAACAGTTACCGGTACCGGATCTTCGAGAAGCTCGATATCAACAGTGATGTGGAGTTGACCTTGTTGGCGGTGAAGCATAATTTCCTGGATCCGGAGGCGGTGGTTTAAGGGGAGTTATTTGTCAGGTGGCGCTTGCGCTTACCTGACCTACGCGGTCGGCAAAAAACGTAGGTTAGGTAAGCGGAGCGCCACCTAACAAACCCCCTCCGACGCAACTCCCAATCTGTTATCCTCCCCACCCATGACCACGCCAGAAGTTTTTGACCATAAACGCTTTCTCTCCAACACCACTCAGCAGCCCGGCATCTACCAGATGTACGACGCCGAGGGGGAGCTGTTGTATGTGGGGAAAGCCAAAAACCTGAAAAAACGCCTGGCGAGTTACTTTCGCCCGACCGGGCTCTCGCCCAAAACCCACGCCCTGGTCGCGAAAATTCAGCAGGTGGACGTCACGGTCACGTCCACGGAAACCGAGGCGCTGATTCTTGAGCAGAATCTGATCAAGTCACACCGCCCGCCGTACAATATTCTGTTGCGGGACGATAAGTCCTATCCCTATATTTTTCTCTCCAGTGGAGAGACCTTTCCGCGAATCAGTTTTCACCGTGGCTCCAAGAAAAAGCGGGGCGATTACTTCGGGCCTTACCCCAATGTCGGTGCGGTGCGGGACAGCCTGAATTTTCTGCAGAAAACCTTTCAGGTACGCCAGTGTGAAGACAGTGTGTTCCGGAACCGCTCCCGGCCCTGTCTCCAGTACCAGATCAAACGCTGCACGGCGCCCTGCGTCGATTACATCAGCCCGGACGATTACGCCGAAGATGTTCGCCACACCAAAATGTTTCTAACGGGCCAGAGCGATGCCCTGATGAAAGAGTTGGCGGACCAGATGGAAACCGCTTCCCTGTCGCTGGAGTTTGAGCGGGCGGCCGCGCTGCGGGATCAGATTACTGCGCTGCGCTCCATTCAGTCTCAGAACCTGATCGAGGAGGGGCGGGGCGACCTGGATGTGGTGGCCGCTGTGCTTCAGGCCGGGTTGATCTGCGTTCATGTGCTGTTTGTCCGGCAAGGGCGCATTCTGGGCAGTCGGAGTTTTTACCCTCAGGCGAACCTGGCGGATTCCGAAACCGAGGTGTTGGGGGAGTTTCTGCCCCAGTTTTACCTGGCGAGCGAAGGCCGGGAAATTCCCCGGGAGATTGTCACCAGTCATCCGATGGAGGACGCCGAGCTATTATCGCAGGCGCTGCGGGAAGCGTCGGGCCGGCAGGTGGTGGTGACCGATAAGGTGCGCACTCATCGCTCCCAGTGGGTGCAGATGGCTGTGACGGCGGCCCAGCAGAACCTGACCAGCCGGGTGAACAGCCGCAAAAACAGCATGGACCGGTTTCTGGCACTGCAGGATGCCCTGGGGCTGGATGAGATGCCCCAGCGGCTCGAGTGTTTTGATATCAGCCACAGCAGCGGCGAGCTGACTCAGGCGTCGTGTGTGGTGTTCGATACCAATGGCCCACTGAAGTCTGATTACCGCCGCTTCAATATAGACGGCATTACCCCCGGGGACGATTACGCTGCGATGGAGCAGGCCCTGCAGCGCCGCTATACCCGGTTGCAGAAAGGCGAGGGTAAGCTGCCGGATATTTTGATCATTGATGGCGGCAAGGGGCAGTTGAGCACGGCTCATGCGGTGTTGGCCGAGCTGGGTGTGAATAACGTGCCGCTGCTGGGTGTGGCCAAGGGCACGACGCGCAAGGCGGGGTTTGAAACGCTGTTCTGGGCCGAGACCGGGGATGAGATTGTGATGTCCAGTGATTCTCCGGCGTTGCATCTCCTGCAGCATATTCGCGATGAGGCTCACCGCTTTGCGATTACCGGCCACCGCCAGCGCCGGGATAAGAAGCGCCGCACGTCGAGTCTGGAGGGTGTGCCGGGTATCGGTGCCGGTCGGCGCCGGGAGTTGTTGCGCCATTTCGGGGGTTTGCAGGAGGTGCAGAAGGCGAGCGCGGCGGATATCGCCAAGGTGCCGGGCATCAGTAAACGGTTAGCGGAAGAGATTTACGGGCATTTTCATGATGGGTAGGGGCATGGTGGGCGGACGAGTTATTTTGGTAGGTGGCGCTTCGCTTACCAACCCTACAAAAAACGTCGAGGCCGCTAACCGCGTAGGGTAGGTAAGCGCAGCGCCACCTACCAAAAAGAGCTGAAATATGGTGCCGGGAGCGGGACTTGAACCCGCACGACCTTTCGGTCCCAAGATTTTAAGTCTTGTGTGTCTACCAATTTCACCATCCCGGCATAGGGAGGGAGTACCTGGGGCGTGATGGCAGAGCCCCACGCTTTAGCAGTGCTTCGCACTGCCTTCTGTGGCCGTTCCCGGACATCCTGTCCTCCACGGCACTAGTACATCCTGTACGTCGTCTACCAATTTCACCACCCGGGCTATAACTGGGTGAGGCTGTTGCGCAGAAAGGAAAATTGGAGGCGCGAGCCGGAGTCGAACCGGCCTAACCGGATTTGCAATCCGGGGCATAACCGCTTTGCTATCGCGCCTTGCGTGAAGAGGGCGGAATTCTAAAGGAATCGGAAAAAAAATCCTAGGGGTTTCCGAGACTTATCCGCAAATTCTTGAAATTGCTCGCTTTTCAGTCAACGTCAGACGACGGCTCGGCCGAGGTCTTCATGAAAGGGGCGGCGGCTTTGAGGTACAGGATCATGGACCATAGGGTCAGCAGTGCCGCGCTGTAGAGGGTGATGTAGCCCACCCACTCGAAAAAGGCGAAGGGCAGGTCGGCCAGCAGGACGATCAGGGCGGTCATCTGTAGGGTGGTTTTGATCTTGCCGATGTAGGACACCGCGACACTGGCCCGTTGGCCCAGCTCGGCCATCCATTCCCGCAGGGCGGAGATGACGATCTCGCGGCCCACAATCACAATGGCCGGGGCGGTGAACCAGGGGCTGTTGTGCAGCTCAACCAAGAGCACCAGCGCGATCACCACCATCAGTTTGTCGGCCACCGGGTCCAGAAAGGCACCGAAGGGGGTGCTCTGATCGTACTTGCGGGCGACATAGCCGTCGGCCCAGTCGGTGATGGCAGCGACACTGAAAATCAGCGCCGAGACGAAATGGGCCCAAGCGAACGGCAAGTAAAAGACCACCACAAACAGCGGAATCAGAACAATGCGGATCAGGGTCAGTTGGTTTGCCAGGGTCATGGGGTGAATCGGTCTCTGGTTCGCTACGTTGGGCGAATCATACAGCCGCAGACGCACACTGGCCAGCCCGCTGTAGGCAATCAATAAAGGAAGGGGGGAGGAGAGCGCCGCAGCCAGCCGGGGCCGGTTCGGCGCGGCGAGTCAGCCCGAGGGGATGGCCCGGTCCAGGGCGCCCACGTCCAGGAAGGGAGAGGCGTCAATGTCTTTGGCATCCATCATTTCAGCGACGCGCTGCAATGCGGCGATGATCATGCCCTGTTCCCATTCATCCAATTCGCGGAAGCGGCGCACAAAATTGTCCTGTAGGGCGGTCGGGGCGGTGGAGAGAATTTTTCGGCCGTGGTCGGTCAGGCGCGGGTGAACCTTACGCTTGTCGGTGTCCGAGCGCACCCGCTCAACCAACTCGCGTTTTTGCAACCGGTCGAGGATGGTAGTGACCGTGGCCTGGCTCAGGCTCATATCGCGCGCCAGGTCACTGATGGTCATGTCGCCCTTGGCGTTGACGATCTGCAGCAACAGCAGCTGGGGGCCGGTGACGCTGGCGGTCTTGACGAGCTTCTTGGAGTGCAGATCAGTCGCCCGGATTACCCGGCGCAGGGCCACCAGCACTTCCTCGATTTTGTCCGAGGTGCTCATGGTTTTGAGTGCGCTCAGGTTATGTTCGGCCCGCGAGGCCAGTCCGTGGGGCAGATGCGGTTCGTCTTTGGTCATGCCGGTTCCTCCGAGGATCGGGTGGACTCATCATTTCGCTTAGTGTACTATACATTTTTCTTTAGTTCTCTAATTAATTTGCTGGCGCCGGGGTACGGGCGACTTCGAGAGCGTTTTGCTGAAGAAATCGAGCAATTTGGGGAGGCAAACCTTGAATTTTCCACGGTTTGCAGTCATACCCTATAAAGTCTATTCACGCTGGGAAGGATCAGACGATGACCGACAAACCCGACGACAATCTGGATTTTCGCCGTCCCACGGCCGATGTGGGATATCTGCTGAACAAACTGGTAGAAGCCAGCCCGCCTCTTGACCCCAACTCCATTTACTGCAATCTCCTCCAGTGCTCTCACTTTGCTGACACCGCCGTGGCGGTGTTCGATGGTGATGAGCTGGTGGGTTTTGTCTCCGGCTACGTCATTCCCAACAAGCCGGATACCCTGTTTGTCTGGCAGGTTGTGATCGCCGAGGCGGCGCGGGGCAAGGGCCTGGCAAAACGCATGCTCAAGCACCTGTTGGCGCGCGAGGCCTGTGCAGAAGTGCGGTACATCGAAACCACGATCACGCCCGACAACGAGGCCTCCTGGGCGCTGTTCCGCAGCCTGGCCCGGGATCTGGATACCACGCTGGACAGCGAAGTGTTCTTCCAGAGCAAGGTCCACTTTGGCGGAGAGCATGATGACGAACACTTGCTGGTGATTGGTCCGTTCCACTCGGAGCGCGCCACAACGGTGTAACGAGCTGCCGAAATAATGAAACGAGGGCGGACCGATTCGCCCGGACACACACGAGACGACTTTACATAACTGAAGACGGAGTAACTTATGATCGTTCGCACCCTTAAAGAAGCTGAAAAGTCCGGTCGAAAAATTGAAGCGGAAGGCTTTGACAGCACGCGCCTGCTGTTGAAAAACGACAACATGGGCTTTTCCTTTCACATCACGACGATTTATCGGGGTGCCGAGCTGCCCTTGCACTATCAGAACCATCTGGAGTCCGTGTACTGCATCTCCGGCTACGGTGAAGTAGAAACTCTCGCTGACGGTAAAAAGTATGAAATCGCGCCCGGCACCATGTACGCGTTGAACCTGAACGACAAGCACATTCTGCGCGGCATTGAGGAAATGAAGGTGGCCTGCGTGTTTAACCCACCGTTGCACGGTAAGGAAAAGCACAACGCCGAAGGCGCCTACGAGCTCGACGCAGAAGAAATTTCGGATTAAGTCGTCCGTCGGGAGGTGGCCTGCCCGTTATTGAACAGGCCACACCCCTCGATAAGGCGGCACCTTATCCAGGGCAAACCCATCCAGAATGGAGGACTTATGTCACACACAGTCGAGAAGATCGGCGGCACATCGATGAGTGAGTACGAAGCCGTACGCGACAATGTGGTACTGAAAAACGGCAAGGACGAAGATCTCTACAACCGGATTTTTGTGGTCTCCGCTTATGGTGGCCTGACGGATTTGTTGCTGGAGAACAAAAAGAACGGCCAGCCGGGCGTCTATGGCCTGTTTGCCAGCACCAACGATGACGATCCATGGATGGAGCGGTTCAATGACGTGCGCAAGCGCATTCACGATCTGAACAAGGAGTATTTTGGTGATACCGAAATGCTCAAAGAGGCCGACGCTTACATCGAGGCCCGCCTGGATGACGCCGAGCGTTGCCTGACGGACTTGCAGCGTCTGTGTCAGCACGGTCACTTCGAGCTCGACGCCCACCTGTTTACGGTCCGGGAAATGCTCGCCAGTATCGGTGAAGCCCACAGTGCCTGGAACATGGCAAAACTGCTGCAGCGCGATGGCGTGAATGCCCGCTTTGTGGATCTTTCCGGCTGGAAAGCGGACGGCGCATTGCCGCTGGATGAAATGATCAAGAAGAACTTTGCCGGCATCGACTTTGCCAAAGAGCTGCCCATTGTGACTGGCTACAGCCATTGTACCGAGGGTTTGATGGCGAGTTTTGACCGTGGCTACAGTGAGATGACCTTCAGCCGCATCGCGGTCATCACCGGCGCGCGTGAGGCGATCATTCACAAAGAATTCCACCTGAGCAGCGCGGATCCGCGTCTGGTCGGAGCCGACAAGGTTGTGCCCATCGGCCGCACCAACTACGACGTGGCGGACCAGTTGGCCAACCTGGGGATGGAAGCCATTCACCCCCGCGCCGCCAAAGGTCTGCGCCAGAGTGGTATCGCCCTGCGGGTGAAGAACACCTTTGATCCGGATCACGCCGGTACCCTGATTACCGGGGACTACGTGAGCGAGAAGCCCTGTGCGGAAATCATTGCCGGGCGCAAGGGCCTGTACGCCATCGAACTGTTCGACCAGGACATGATGGGCAACATCGAGAAGTATGATTCGGGCATTCTGCACCAGATTTCCCGCTTCAAGGCCCACGTGGTCAGCAAGGACATTAACGCCAACACCATCGTTCACTATGTGGCCGGTAACCTGAAAACGGTCAACCGGATTCGCAACATCCTGGAAGAAAAGTATCCGGATGCGGAAATCGATGTGCGCAAGATCGCTGTGGTCTCGGCCATCGGTAGTGACATGAAAGTGTCTGGTATGCTGGCCAAGTCCGCGACGGCGTTGTCGTCGGCCAACATCAGCGTGCTTGCTGTTCACCAGTCCATCCGGCAGGTGGATATGCAGTTCGTCATCGATGAGGATGATTACGAACAGGCGGTGAAAAGTCTGCACAAGGCACTGGTGGAAGTGCACGATCACGGGGATGCCATATGCGCAGCCTGACCAGGCTGGCCGCACTCTTACTGCTTTGTGTCTCGGTCTCGGTGGTCGCTCAAGACGACCCCGAGGCCGAGGCGCGTCAGCGTGTGGCCGAGGATATCGACCAGCTCGAAGAGCCGATGTACAGCCCCTTCATCGAACGCTACATGCTCGATGAGCTCAAGCAGCTTCGTATTGACCTGTCCAACCAGCGGGCGGAACTGATCCAACAAGTGGTTGATCGGGAACTCAATTCCGTTGACCGCGGGGTGACTTACGCGACCAATACCGTCACCTATTTTTTCTACCTGATTGCGGCGGTGAGTTCTATTCTGGTACTGCTTGGCTGGAATTCGCTGCGCGACATCAAAGAGAAAATGAGTACCCTGGCCGATGAAGAAGTGGGCAAGTTGGTCAATGCCTACGAGGTGCGGCTGAGGGGCATCGAAAAGCAGATCACTCAGAAAAGCATGCATATCGATGCCAACCGGGAGGAAATCGAACGCACCCAGGAAATCCACTCCTTGTGGTTGCGGGCGAATCAGGAGCAGGCATCCGCCAACAAAATCGCCATTTACGATCAGATCCTGACGATCAAGCCAGACGATTGTGAAGCACTGACCTACAAGGCTGATGTGGTTCTGGAGTTGGGCGAGCCTCAATGGGCCGTCAACTTGTGCCAGCAGGCGCTGTCGATCGACTCGGACAATGCCCACGCCTTTTACCAACTGGCCTGCGCCCACACGTCTTTGGGCCACTACGAGGAAGGTATTCACTTTTTGGCCGAGGCCTTGAACCGCGCGGAAAGTTACCGGGAGTCCCTGATGCAGGACCCGGCACTGTTCCCGCTGCACGACTTGCCAGGCTTCCAGGAACTGGCCGGTAACCGGGAGGAAGAGTAGGGTGGCCGCGGCCACCCCGTCATCCGACAATATCGCTCTCTCGTCCCAGGCTGGATAATAATCCGAAACCCGAACCAACCGGAGTGACGCATGTTTGAGAAACTCGCCCGTACCTTGGGCCTGAGTGCTATTCCCCAGGTCTTTTTCATCGCCGTCGGCATCGTGGTGCTATTTGTCGGGTTTGCCATCCCCTTCAACGCCCAGTTCGCCGCATTCTTTGACATGCTGGGTGCATTCACCTTCGTCAATTTCGGCTGGTTTTATGTGCTGAGTGTCAGCGGCCTGCTCCTGTTTCTGATATGGATCGGGGCAGGGCGTTACGGACACATTCGCCTCGGTCCCGATGGTGTGGGGCCGGAGTACGGCACGGTCACCTGGTTCTGCATGTTGTTTGCGGCCGGTATCGGCACCATTCTGATGTTCTGGGGCGTGGCAGAGCCCATGTCCCACTTCGCCAACCCGCCTCTGGAAGATGTGGAGGGCGGCACCAAGGACGCCGCGCGCCTGGCGATGAATATTGCGCTCTACCATTACGGCCTTCACACCTGGACGATTTTTACCTTGCCCGCCCTGGCCATTGGTTACTTTACCTATCGCCAGGGCCTGCCGATGCGTATCAGCAGCGTCTTCTACTCGGTACTGGGTGATCGCATTTACGGCCCGGTGGGCTGGGCGATTGATATCGTCGCGTTGATCGGTACGCTTTTCGGCGTCGCGGTGTCGGTGGGGCTCGGGACCCTGCAGCTCAATACCGGCATGAATTACCTGTTTGGCCTGCCCAAAAACCAGATTGCCGAGTTGGGTATCGTGGCGGGTATCACGTTGGTGGCTTCCATTTCCGTTGCGTTGGGCCTCGACAAGGGGATCAAGCGACTGTCCGAATTCAATATCATAATCGCGCTGGTGATTCTGTTGTTTGTGGCCGTTACCGGCCCGACGCTGTTTATCGTTTCCGGCACGGTGCAGAACATCGGGGCCTATCTGCATAATCTGCCCTGGTTGGCGTTCTGGACCGAGGCCTACAACGAGGGTAACTGGCAGCGGCACTGGACGGTGTTCTATTTTGCCTGGACCATTTCCTGGGCGCCCTATGTGGGCATCTTTATCGCCCGCATTTCCAAAGGGCGCACCATCCGCCAGTTTGTGGCCGGCGCCCTGGGCGCGCCGCTGTTGTTTACCGTGGTCTGGTTCTCGGTGTTCGGTATGTCCGCCATTGACCTGGACCTGAACCACGGGACCGATATTGCGGGTCAGGTGCAGGAAGACGTTTCCGTGGCGCTGTTCAGCTTCCTGGAACAGTTTCCCTGGTCGGGGCTGATTTCCACCCTGGCCGTGATCGTGATTGTGGTCTTTCTGACGACCTCTGCCGACTCGGCGGCCCTGGTGGTGGACCTGCTGTCGCGCCGGGACGATCAGCCGTCGCTGACCTGGCAGCGGGTGTTCTGGACACTGCTGCTCGGTTTGGTGGCGGGCACGCTGCTGCTCGGCGGCGGGCTGCAGGCCCTGCAGAATGTGATCACCGCGCTGGGCTTCCCGTTCTGTGTGTTGTTGGTGTTTATGGCCTATTCACTGACCCGGGCGCTGCACGCGGATTACCTGGGCTACTCCATGGAGGAGCTGGCGCAGGGCAAGGCACCCCCCATGGGACCCATGGGTTCGCTACCTCATGAAGAGAAAGGTTCAAGCGCGAAACAAGAGGAACGCAATGAGTGATCAACGGGTATACCGGGTTCACGCGCCCGGTGATGAATCGAGCCTGAGTCTTGAGCACGAGCCGTTGGCGGAACCGGGGTTTGGTCAGGTGCGTGTTCGCCACCGGGCCATCGGTCTCAACTTCATTGATATCTATCACCGAAGCGGTCTCTACCCGCTGGATCTGCCCACGGGCATCGGGCTGGAGGCCGCCGGTGTGGTCGAAGAACTGGGGCCGGATGTCAAAGGCCTTTGCGAGGGCGATCGGGTGGCGTACTGCAGCGGTCCGCCGGGGGCCTATGCGGACACTCACGTGGTTTCGGCCGATCGTCTGCTGCCGATTCCCGAGACCCTCAGTGACGAAGTCGCCGCTGCCAGCCTGCTCAAGGGGCTGACGGCGGCCTATCTGCTGCACAAAACCCACAAGGTAAAAGCCGGTGAAACCCTGTTGTGGCACGCCGCGGCGGGCGGGGTAGGGCTGCTGGCCTGCCAGTGGGCCAGGCGTTTGGGCGCGCGGGTCATCGGTACGGCCGGTTCGCGCGCCAAAGCCGATCTGGCCCGGGAGCGTGGGTGTGACGAGGTGATTCTTTACCGCGAAGAAAACGTGGTGGAACGGCTCAAAACCCTGACCGAGGGCAAGGGCGTTCCCGTGGTTTACGATTCGGTGGGCAAGGATACCTTCGAGCTCTCCCTCGACTGCCTGGCGCCGCTGGGTCTCATGGTGAGCTTCGGCAACGCCTCCGGCGCCGTGCCGGATTTCAGCCCCTTGCTATTGGCCCAGAAGGGCTCGCTGTTCTTTACCCGTCCGACCCTCGGCCACTACAGCGCAAGCCGGGAGTCGCTGGAGGAACTGGCTGGCTTGTGGTTTGACGCCGTGACCTCCGGTGCGGTAAAAGTGGATATCAATCAGCGCTACTCGTTGGAGGAAGTCCCCCAGGCTCACCGAGATCTGGCGGCGCGCCAGACCACCGGTGCCAGCGTGATCATTCCCTAGCGAGCCGCACACACACTGGAACCCTTTCTATGCCCAAAGGCTTCGGCAACAAACTGGTCATTGCCATTTCCTCCCGCGCTCTGTTCAACCTGGACGAGAGTCATCAGGTGTTTGAAAAAGAGGGTCTGGCCGCCTACGCCGACTATCAGATCGAGCGCGAGGATGAGCCCCTCAAGCCCGGCGATGCCTTTCCCATGGTGCAGAAACTGCTTCACCTGAACGAAAGCCTGGGTGGGGACCCGCGGGTGGAGGTGATCCTGCTCTCGCGCAACAGCGCGGACACTGGCCTGCGGGTGTTCAACTCCATCGAGCACTACGGGCTCAACATTACCCGGGCGGCCTTTTGCAGCGGCAGCAGTCCCTACCGATACACCAGCGCCTTCGGTTGCCACCTGTTCCTTTCCACCGATGGGGAGGATGTGCGTCAGGCCCTGAATCAGGGAGTCGCGGCGGCCACGCTGGTGGCGGCGAAGAACAAATCCGAAGACGAGGAAGAGCTGCGGTTTGCTTTCGATGGCGATGCCGTGCTGTTCTCCGACGAGGCCGAACAGGTGTTCAAGAGCCAGGGCCTCAGTGCCTTTACCGAGAGCGAAAAAGCCTCGGCCAAAACCCCGCTCAGCGGCGGACCCTTCAAGGCGTTCCTGTCGGCGCTTCAGGGCCTGCAAAGCGAATTCACCGAAAGTCGTTGTCCCATCCGGACCGCTCTGGTCACGGCACGTTCGGCCCCGGCCCACGAGCGGGTCATCCGCACGCTGCGGGCCTGGAATGTCCGGATTGATGAGTCCCTGTTCCTGGGTGGCCTGCCCAAGGGCGAGTTTCTGAAAGCCTATGGAGCCGATGTCTTTTTCGACGATCAGCAACAACACATTGATTCCGCCAGCGAGCATGTCGCCAGCGGCCATGTCCCTCACGGTGTTGCGAACCAAGCCTCATAACGGGTGGTTGGATCGAGCGTCTATATAGTCTAAAGTTATAGCACGGGCTAAAATTTGATCGACAGGGCTGGCAATTTGCCCGGTAAGGTTCTATTCTACAAAAGAATAATTAGTTAACTTTTTATAACACCGTCCTTCAGATTATCGGACACCCTCGGCGCGAGCCAACGGTCAACCCTCAGGGTGACAGGCGAGACCCAATGGAGGCCTACGGAGGGGATTACGAAGGACAAAAAGGGGGCACTATGAAGCTGCAACAACTGCGTTATATCTGGGAAGTGGCGCACCACGACCTGAATGTGTCTGCGACAGCTCAGAGCCTGTATACCTCCCAGCCGGGTATCAGTAAGCAGATCCGTTTACTCGAAGACGAGTTGGGCGTGGAGATTTTCTCGCGCAGCGGCAAGCATCTGACCCGCATCACTCCGGCCGGCGAGGCCATTCTGAAAACCGCCGGCGAGATCCTGCGCAAGGTCGACAGTATCAAGCAGGTGGCCCAGGAGTTCAGTAACGAGCGCAAGGGCAGCTTGTCCATCGCCACCACTCACACCCAGGCACGCTATGCCTTGCCGCCGGTGATTCAGTCCTTTATCAAGCAGTATCCGGATGTGTCCCTGCACATGCATCAGGGGACGCCGATGCAGATTTCGGAAATGGCGGCGGACGGTACGGTGGATTTTGCGATCGCGACGGAGGCGATGGAGCTGTTCAGCGACCTGGTGATGATGCCCTGCTACCGTTGGAACCGTTGCATTGTGGTGCCCCGTGAGCATCCGTTGGCTCAGGTTCAGCCGTTGACGCTGGAGTCGGTGGCGAAGTATCCGATTGTGACGTATGTGTTTGGTTTCACTGGTCGGTCGAAGTTGGATGAGGCGTTTATGAACCGCGGCCTGGCGCCGAAGGTGGTGTTCACGGCGGCGGATGCGGATGTGATCAAGACGTATGTCCGTCTGGGTCTGGGCATTGGTATTGTGGCGAAGATGGCGGTGGATGAGCGTCTGGATTCGGATTTGGTGGCGTTGGATGCGAGTCATTTGTTTGAGTCGAGCGTGACGAAGATCGGTTTCCGCCGCGGTACCTTCTTGCGCGGTTTTATGTACGATTTCATCGAGCGTTTCGCGCCTCACCTGACCCGCGATATTATCGACGAGGCGTACAACCGTCACTCCCGAGCGGAGTTGGAAGAACTCTTCGAACACGTCGAGCTGCCGTCTTACTAGAGTTTGGACGAACCAGCCCCCTAAAAACCCGGCCTTCAGCGCCGGGTTTTTTGTTTTTCTCTGCTGATTTTCTCCATTAAGGCGTCATGTTTAACGTTTAGTCCGGCGGCTACGGGGTATGACCATCGGAGACCCGCCGTGAACCCATCCATGGGGGCTTCTCATCGGCATCCATGCCGCGGCTTTGGCTCCTGCGTCGCTCTAGCACCTACATCCATGTAGGCGTCAGAGAGTCTCCGATGGTCATACCCCGCATCCGCCTCTGAAGCCAAATCACCCACGAAAGCGTCTGAAATTTTGTGTTTCCGCGTAGGGTAGGTAAGGGCGTGAGCCCGCCACCTACCAAAATCACTCTCCACCACACCAACCGCATTTGTACGCTTTGTTCGTTGATGGCCCTACCTGTGACGGGCTATTTATGGATGGGAAATGGCGGATGCGCCTTCGGCTTATACGCCCTACGGGCCCAAATACGTGAATCTGGCACTGAGGCGAGAAGGTGGGTGTACCGGTTGAAGACTCTCTGACGCCTACATGGATGTAGGTGCTAGAGCGACGCAGGAGCCAAAGCCGCGGCATGGATGCCGATGAGAAGCCCCCAGGGATGGGTTCACGGCGGGTCTTCAACCGGTACACCCACCTTCTCGCGGGACTGTTCAATAGCCTCCGCACTAAAAAAACTTATACAAATCCACTTGCGTTGTACAGAATAATGGCCTATAACTTATACAACACTCAAGAAGTTGTACAAGATGTCCTCATGGCCACCACAGATGAAAAAATCCCCGTCGGAATCAGCGAATGCCTGCTCGGAGAGCCCGTGCGGTTTGACGGGGGCCACAAACGCAACCGCTTTCTCACCGACATCATGAGCCAGTACTTCGACTACCGGCCCGTGTGCCCCGAAGTGCTCATCGGCCTCGGTATTCCCCGCAAACCCATCCGCCTCGTTGCCACTGACAAAGGCACCCGGGTCCGGGGCGTGGATAACGATAGCCTCGACGTCACCGAAGCGCTCGCCGCCGAAGCCGACAGCGCCCTCGACCGGATGCCTGAGATCTGCGGCTACGTCCTCATGCAGAACTCCCCCAGCTGTGGCGCCTTTCGCATGAAGCGCTACGGCGAGAACGGCTACCCCCTGGACAGCGACGGCGTGGGGGCCTTTGCCCAGCGACTGCTGGAGCTCCATCCGCTGCTGCCCGTCGAGGAAGCCGGCCGGCTGACCGACGCCGGGCTTCGGGACAACTTCATTGAGCGCGTTTTCGCCTACAAGGACTGGAAAGACTCGGTCGAGTCCGATCCTACCCCGGCCAAATTGGTGGATTTCTATTCCCGGTACAAGTACCAGGTCATGGCTCACCACGTGCCCGGCTACAAGGCGCTCGGCCCCCTGGTGGCCCAGGCGGGTAAGCGGGATATTCACGAGCTTTGCCGGGAGTTTCTGGAGACGTTCATGGATGCCCTGCGCCACAAGGCCTCGCGCAAGGGCAACACCAATACCATGATGCACTTGCGCGGCTATCTGCGGGACTTGCTGGACCACGACGAGCAGAGCGAACTGTCTGAGGTGATTGAGTCCTATCGCTGCGGGGAGGTGCCTCTGGTCGTGCCCCTGACACTGCTCAAGCATTACTTGCGTAAGGTGGATAACCCCTACCTGCAACAACAGACCTTCTGGTCCCCGCATCCCGAAAAGCTTGGGCTGCGTAACGTGAGCATGGACTGACGCCATGACCGATAACAGTATTCCCCAGGACGCCGTACCGATCCGGACCGTTTCAGAGCAAACGGGGGTCAATAGCGTGACCCTGAGGGCCTGGGAGCGGCGCTATGGGCTCATCAAGCCCTTGCGCACGGAAAAGGGCCATCGCCTTTATCGCCCGGAGGACATCGAACGGATCGGTCTGATTCAGCAGTGGCTGGCCCGGGGCGTGGCGGTCGGGCAGGTGAGGGCGCTGCTTGAAGAGTCGTCCGACGGTGCGGCCGGGCCCGAAGCGATTTCCGGCCCTTGGGAGTCACATCACCAGGAAATCATCAAAGCCGTGAACGCACTGAACAGACCGAAGTTTGAGCGCAAACTGGCCGAGCTGACGTCGCTGTACCCACCAGCGGTATTGGTGGATCAGTGCCTGGAGCCACTGCTGAGTGAGTACCGTACCGCCCAGCATCGTCGCCCGCCCTTTGGAGCGGCGACCCGCCTGGCGTTTCTGGAAAGTAGCCTGGCTGGTTACTTTGCCTCGGCGCGCTATCGGCAGACGGTGGGTCGCCGGGCGCCGCGCTTGCTGCTGGTGGACACGGGCCGGGCGCCCGATTCGGTGACGCCGGTGATCCTCGCGTACTGCCTGGGCGTAAACAGCGTCCGAGTGGACTTCTTCGGGCCCATCCCTCAATCAGAATGTGTTTACGCGGTGGAACAGCTCGGCTCGGACGCCCTTCTGCTGTTTTCCGATGGGGCTCCCGTGGCTGATCTGGCGCAGCAGCAACGCGAGCTCAGTCATCAGCTGCAATTGCCGGTGTGGCTCGCCGGGCGTCAGATCGCGCTGAGCGATCCGGTGCTTGAGCCGCACTGCGTGGGGCAGACTCAAGGTGACATTCTGCTAGAGGTGGCGAAACGCCTTGGGCGCGAGACCGGAAGTCCTGATTTGACCGAATCGGGAGTAACCCCCTAATGGAACACCCCCTGTTACATCGGGTGCAGACGCTTTATGAGCGTTTCGACCCGGCCCTGGTTGATGCGCTGGATCAGATCTACAGCAATGAGGTTGTGTTTGAAGATCCCCTGCATCGCGTGGAAGGCCTGCCGGCCTTGCGCCGCTATTTCGCCGGGCTGGTTGAGGGCCTGGACGAATGCCGATTCGAATTCGCCGACGTGGTGACCGAATCCGACGCAGGGCAGGGAGGGCAGGCGGTGTTGTTCTGGACCATGCACTACCGCCACCGCAAGCTCAGAGGGGGCGCTCCCCTGAAGCTGGCTGGCAGCAGCCATCTGAAATTCACTGACCGGGTGACCTATCACCGGGATTACTTCGACGCCGGGGCGATGCTTTACGAACATGTTCCGGTGCTCGGGTTTGTTATTCGTAAGCTCAAAGCGAGATTGGGTTAATGCGAGCATTGGTTTGGCTGCGCAATGATTTGCGCCTGCGCGATAACCCCGCGCTCTTCCACGCGGCGGAAGAGCGCCAGGGCGTTGTTGCGGTTTATGTGTTGTGCGAGCGCTTTGTGGAACAGCACGAGACGGGCCCCGCGCGCCTGGACTTTATCCGGCGGCACCTGGCGATTCTCGAGCGGGACCTGGCGGAGCGGGGCATTCCCCTGATTCTGCTGCGCGTGCGGGAGGCGGGCGAAATTCCTGGCCGACTGACGGATCTCGCGCGCCATGAAAACTGCGACCGGCTGTATTTCAACGCCGAATACCCGATTGACGAGCTCAACCGGGACCGTCGGGTTGCCGACGCATTTCGCGCGGCGGGGTTGCACTTCAAGCGCTTCCACGACCGGGTGATTCTGCCGCCGGGTGAGGTACGTAACGGCCAGGGCGAGCCCTATCAGGTCTTTACCGCCTTCAAGCGCCGTTGGCTGCAACTGGCCAGTCGGCTTCCCATGGCACCCCACGGGTTGCCGCCCGAGCAGCCTGAGGGCCTGGGTGCTCTGAATAGCCGAGGGTTGAGTCTGGAGCAGTTGTTTCAACGGCTCGCCCTCAGGGACCTCGCCGACCTTTGGCCAGCGGGTGAGGAACAGGCGCTGGCCCGCTTGAGTGAGTTTTGTGATGGCGCGATCCGGGACTACAAGGCGATGCGGGATTTTCCCGCCGAGCCCGGTACCTCCGAGCTGTCGCCGTATTTGGCCGTGGGTACGCTCTCGCCGCGCCAGTGCCTGAATGCGGCGCTGAGCGCCAACGAGGGTCGTTGGGACGGTGGCAACGAAGGCATTCATACCTGGATTGGTGAGCTGGTCTGGCGTGACTTTTATCAGCACGTCACGGTGGACTTCCCTCAGGTCTGCAAGCGCAAGCCCCTGCAGTCCTATACTGAAGGTTTCCCCTGGCGTTGGGACGAGGCGGACTTCAATCGCTGGCGGCGCGGTGAGACCGGCATACCGATTGTCGATGCGGCCATGCGCCAGCTCGCGCAAACCGGCTGGATGCACAATCGCCTGCGGATGGTGGTGGCCATGTTCCTGACCAAGAACCTGCGAATCGACTGGCGCATGGGGGAGTCCTGGTTCATGTCCCAGCTGGTCGATGGGGATTTCGCGGCCAACAACGGCGGCTGGCAGTGGAGTGCCTCCACCGGGACCGACGCGGCGCCTTACTTTCGCATTTTTAATCCGGTGACCCAGTCGGAGCGCTTTGATCCCGAAGGCCGTTTTATCCGTAAATACGTGCAAGAGCTGGCAAAGGTTCCCGGCAAGGCGATTCACGATCCGCCGCCGACGCCGGGATACCCCCGGCCGATGGTTGACCTGAAGGCCAGCCGCAAAGAGACCATCGCGCTGTTCAAGGCGCTGCATGGGCATCGCGAACCAGAAAAGGCCAGTGAGTCGTGAGGAGAATGCAATGAGCGAACCGCGTTGGATATGGGTGACCGGCGCTTCCACGGGCATCGGGGAAGCGCTGGCCCGTCGAATGCTGGAGGATGGCCACAAGGTGATTGTCTCTGCCCGCTCGGAAGACAAACTGGCGGCGTTGGCCGGGGATTTTCCGGGCAGTTGTTACCCTCTGGCCGTGGATCTGACCCAGCGGGAATCGGTTGAAAAAGCGGCGACGGGGCTGCGGGAAATCAATGGCTACCTGGACACCGTGGTCATCAATGCCGGCACCTGCGAGTACATCGATATCAAGTCGTTCGATGCCCGACCGTTCGCATCGGTGATGAACATCAATGTGATCGGTTCGGCGAACACGGTCGAGCTGGCATTGCCCCTGTTGCGCGCCTCGCCCAAGCGCGCGCAGGTGGTGGGTGTGGGCAGCATGGCCTCAATCTTGCCGCTGACCCGCAGCGAAGCCTACGGCGCCTCGAAAGCGGCCATGGAGTATTTCATGCACTCGTTGCGGGTGGACCTGGCGCCGGAAGGCATCGACGTTACCCTGGTGCGCCCGGGGTTTGTGAAAACGCCGCTGACCGACCGGAACGATTTTGAAATGCCGTTTCTTGTAGAGGCGGAAGACGCCGCGAAAGCGATTGCCAAAGGCATGGAAAAGCGGCGTCTGATTGTGCAGTTCCCCTGGCAGTTGGTGTGGACCATGCGGTTGATCAACTGGCTGCCTTTGGGGTGGAAAACCGGTTTACTGAAAAAGATGGTGAGAGATTGAAAAGATCAGGTTCGACCGAAACCAGAAAAATCGCGGTGATTGGTTCGGGTATCAGTGGTTTGACCGCCGCGTATGTACTGGCAAAGCGACACGAGGTCACGGTCTTTGAAGCGGGGCCGCAGATAGGCGGCCATACGGCAACCAAGACGGTGGAGGTGGCCGGCTCGACGTATCAGGTCGACACGGGCTTTATTGTGTTCAATGACCGGACCTATCCGAATTTTATCCGCCTGATGTCGCACCTGGGTGTTCCGAGCCAGGTGACCGACATGGGGTTCAGCGTGACCCAGCCGGACCACGGACACGAGTACAGTGGCAGTGGCCTGTCGGGGCTGTTTGCCCAACGACGCAACTGGTTCCGGCCCGCGCACTGGAAAATGTTGAAAGACATCATGCGGTTCAATCGGGACTGCACCCGTGCTTACGAACAGAACCGGATCGACCCGAATCAGACTCTGGGCGAGTATCTGGACGCCCAGGGCTACAGTGACTTCTTCCAGCGGCACTATATCCTGCCCATGGTTTCCGCCATATGGTCTTCGGGATTGAGCGGTGCGGCGCAGATGCCGCTCCTGTTTTTTATCCGCTTCTTCCACAACCACGGCCTGCTGACGGTCACCAACCAACCGCAGTGGTACACCGTCAAAGGCGGCTCTCACAGTTATCTCAAGCCGATCACTCGGGAGTTTGCCGACCGGGTGCACACCGATTGCCCGGTCACCCGGGTTCGTCGGACCAGTACCGGGGCCACCGTGCTCACCGAACGCTTCGGGGAGCAGACGTTTGACGAAGTCATCTTTGCCTGCCATAGCGATCAGGCCCTCAAGCTGTTGGCCGACCCCACCGCGCGCGAGCACGATATCCTGTCGGCGATTCCCTACCAGGACAACGATGTGGTGATGCATACCGATGCCCGCATCCTGCCCAGAGCGCGTAAGGCCTGGGCCAGTTGGAATTATCGCCTGGATCCGGCCCGGGAAGACGAGGCGGTACTGACCTACAATATGAATATTCTCCAGCGCCTTAAGTGCCCGGAAACCATCTGCGTGAGTGTGAATGCCTCTCAGTGGTTGGACGACGATCACGTTCTCGGCCGGTACCGCTATAGTCATCCGGTGTTCAATCGTCAGAGCATTGCCGCTCAGGATCGCTGGAGTGACATCAGTGGGGTGAATCACACCCACTACTGTGGCGCCTACTGGCGCAACGGCTTTCATGAAGACGGTGTGGTCTCGGGACTGCGCGTGGCCCAGTGCCTCGGGGAGGCATTCTGATGGAAAGCGCCATTTATCAGGGCTGGATTCGCCATCGCCGGTTTGTGCCGCGCGAGCACGAGTTCCGCTATCGCTCCACGATGTTTTATATGGATCTGGACGAGCTGGCGTCGCTGTTCGATGGTGCCCGTTTCTGGTCCGGTGTGCGCCGCAATCTTGGCCGCTTTCGGCGCGAGGATTATCTGCACCCGGAACAGGGGGACCTCAAGGCGGCCGTGCGCCGTGAAGTGACGCGGCAGACCGGCAGTTGCCCCACGGGACCGATACGCCTGCTGGCCAACTTGCGGATGTGGGGCGTCTGCTTCAATCCGGTGAGTTTTTACTATTGCTTTGAACCGGAGCGGGATCGGCCCAGTGTGATTCTTGCCCAAGTGAACAATACGCCCTGGAACGAGCGGCACTGTTATGTCATTCCCTGCCATCCGGAAACGGGAAAGAGCCGTTTGATGTTTCGCAAGGGCTTCCAGGTCTCACCGTTCAATCCCATCGATATGGATTATCGCTGGGTCAGTACGGCCCCCACGGAACGGCTTCTGGTCCATATGGAAAACTACCGGGAGCGGCAGTGTCATATGGACGCCACATTGAGCCTGGAGCGGGAGTCGTGGACTCCGGAAAACCTCAATCGCATTCTCTGGCGACAGCCCTGGCTGACCGCAAAAGTGCCCGTGGCCATTTACTGGCAGGCACTGAAACTCTGGCTGAAGCGCGTGCCGTTTCTTGGACACCAGACGGCGCCGGCCTCGGCAGCATCGACGACCCGTATCACCTTGTCACCCAGGAGGTAGTTGTGACGCATTCCAACCCCAGCATTGCCCGACTGAAAGGGCATCGAACCGCGCGTTTGCGCTGGAATCATGCGCTCGCCAAACGCCTGATCCTGAAGACGTTGGCCCGGCTGGAGCAGGGCTGCCTGCGTTTGCACGACGGCGAAGAGCTTTATGAGTTCGGGCAGCCGGCCGAGCGGGCCGACCTGGTCGCTGACCTGCACGTGCACAATCCCATGGCGTATGCCGAAGTGGCGTTCGGCGGCAGCGTCGGGGCCGGGGAAGCGTATATGAGCGGTTACTGGTCTACGCCCGATCTGACACGGGTGACACGCCTGTTCGTGCGCAACCTGTCGGCACTGGATGCGATGAATTCCAGCCAGTCCGTTCTTGGCAAAAGTTTTTTGAAAGCGTTCCGCTGGATGAATCGCAACACCAAAGAGGGCGCCCGGCGCAACATCGCGGCGCACTATGACCTGGGGAACGACTTCTTCCGACTGTTCCTGGACCCGAGCATGATGTACTCCTCCGCCATCTATCCGAGCCCCGAGGCGAGCCTGGAAGAGGCGGCGGCGTACAAGCTCAAGCGCATTTGCGACAAGCTTGAATTGTCGCCCCGCGATCACTTGCTCGAAATCGGAACGGGCTGGGGCGGGCTCTCGATGTATGCCGCGCAGCACTACGGTTGCCGGGTTACCACCACGACGATTTCCCGCGCCCAGTGGGAGCATGCCACGCAAGCCGTTCGCGCCGCGGGTCTGGAGGCGCAGGTCACGGTACTGTTTGATGACTACCGCGACCTGACCGGCCAGTACAACAAGCTGGTGTCGGTAGAAATGATCGAGGCCGTGGGCCACGAACATTTCCGGGAATATTTCGAGCGTTGCTCGCGTCTATTGACCGAGGATGGCCTGATGTTGCTACAGGGTATTACCATCAGTGATCAACGCTACGAGAAATCGCGCAAACAGGTGGATTTTATTCAGCGTTACATTTTCCCCGGCGGCTCGTTGCCCTCGGTCTCGCTGATGACGGACCTGATGCACCGCGCCACTGACATGAACCTGTTGCACCTGGAGGATATCGGCCAGCATTATGCGCGCACCTTGCGCGACTGGCGAGCGGCCTTTGAAAACCAGTTGGACCGGGTTCGCGCCATGAATTTTGACGAGCGTTTCATCCGGATGTGGCGCTACTACCTGTGTTATTGCGAGGGCGGTTTTCTGGAGCGTAGCATCGGGACGGCCCAGCTGTTGATGGCCCGGCCCAAATACCGTCCGGATATGGGGGGGGTATGAACTGGCGCAAGCACTATTGGTTGATCAACGCGGTCGCTTCTCAGGTGGGGTGGTTTGTCTGCGTGATGGCGGGGAACGTCCCGGGCATCGTGTTTACCTTTTTATTCGTGGTGTTGCATTTTCGCTTCGCACCGGTTCATCCCCGGGACTGGCTGTCGATTTGCGTCGCACTCCCGATGGGTGTGGCGCACGATAACCTGTTGGGTTATTTAGGGGTGTTGGATTTTGGCGCAATTTCCCAGTCCGGTTTGGCGCCGGCGTGGCTGACCTGCCTCTGGGTGATTATGGCGTTGACGCTGCACCATCCTCTCAAGCTGGTCTATGAGCGGCCCTGGTTGATCGCGGCACTGGGTGCGATTGGCGGGCCCATGGCGTACCTGGGCGGAATCCAACTGTCCGGCGCCGAGTGGGGCGTGCCGGTGGTACAGGGCTTTTTGATAATGATGGCCATCTGGTGCTGGTTGCTGCCATTGCACCGGTGGTTGGTGCTTAAAGGAGAGCGTGTATGTTCAGCAGAACCGTCAGTTTAGGCGCGCTTGCGAGCCTGCTATTGTCCGTGCCTGCGATGGCCTCGGATTACCGGGTCACCGGCAAAGCCTACGCGCTCGGTAACTGGCAAAGTCCCGTTTATGAGGAGCGTTACACCCCGCGAACACAAGAGGGGCGGGCGGAAGTGCATTACGTCGACGTCGAAGAGGAGCGTATTGCGCTCAAAACCCTGGATTATTCCCGGGGCGATATTCACCCGTCCTACCGGCTGGAAGATCATCGTCTCGACCGGCTCTGGGCGGCGGAGTGGTCTTCGGATGATCGGATCACGTTAAAGCGTGGGGACATTTCGTCGCCTGAAACGGAAACGGTGACGGTGAAAGTGCCTCAGGTTATCGACGCGGGCTTTGATCCGTTTATTCAGCAGTCCTGGGACTCATTGCTTGCGGGCGATCGGGTGACCTTTCATTTCGCCTTTCCCAATCGGCTGACTAACGTCAAGCTGCGTGCGGAGCAAATACGGGCAGACGATTCGCCGCTGCACCACAAGAAAAGCGACTGGGTGTATTTTCGAATCCGGGTGGACAGTGCGCTCCTGTCGTTGTTTGCCGACGACCTTTATCTGGCCTACGCCAAAGACGGTAAACGCCTGATGGTCTTTCGCGGCCGCTCCAATATTCCCGACGAAAACGGGGAAGGGCGCGACGTGGAAATTCGCTACCACTACCCCTCGGATTGACCCTCGTCTCTGGAGGGCCCAAAACCCTCCGGTTTCTTGCCCTGGAGTTCGTAGGCAAAGGCGATGATGTGAGCGACGGCAATGTAAAGGCTTTCGGGAATTTCGTCGCCGAGCTCCAGAGTCACCAGTAGTTCCACCAACTCACGGTTGTCGCACAGCGGCACACCTTCCGCCTCAGCGATGGCCATGATTTCCCGGGCCACGTCGCCCTGGCCCTTGGCGCTGACATGGGGCGCGTTGCGGCCGTCGTAAAACAGCGCGACCGCTTTTTCCAGTTCGTCCCGGGTAAAGTCTTCGGCTTTCATGTGGTGATGTCCACGAGTGAGTAGTGAATGTCGGTCATCGGCCTCGGCGGCGTGCCGGTGTGGCATTCCAGCTTGGTCACCTCGATGCCTTCCTTTTCCAGCCGGTGCTGGAGATCATTCAGGCGTGTGCGAATGGTATCGGCCGTCTGCGGCTGCTCGGCCCAGAGGCGGGTGGCGACCTGTTGCTCGCGCACGGTGATCTGGGCGTAAAAGTGACCCGCTTCGGGTAGCTCAAAGCTCAGTTGCACCTGCCACTGGCGAATTTTACCGGAGCGCTGACCGGCTTCGTCCTGGCCCGCCTCGGGCTCGAATCTCAACATCAATGGCAGTACGTCCTGGCCGAAGCGCAGGGGGATATCCATGGTCCAGGTCTGTACTGGTTGGCCGGCATCGGCGGGGGCGAACTGCTGGGCGAGCCCCTGACTCTGCTGGAACTGAACCCGGGCCAGACTGTTCAGGGTGAGTTGATGCACCATTTGCAGCAACTGGGTGCGCAAGGACCGATCCGCCAGTTCAGGGGCGGGGCGTGCGGAGAGTTGCTGAAGCAACTGGGTCAGATTGAGCTCCGAGGGGCGCTGGAATTCCGGGCTCTGTCCCAAGCGGCCCAGTTCGGTTCGCGTGGAACTCAACACCTTGAGCAGCGCGCCTTTCCAGTCGTTGGCAAGGGTCCGGGCAATGGTTTCCCCGCGGGTTGCTTCCGGGCGAGGCGCCTGTCCTTCGGTGGTGGCTTTCTGCTCCTGCAGGGCCCGCATCAGTTTTTGTTCCAGTTGCACGCCGCTGTTTTCCACGGATTGGCGCAGGGCTTTGGGTTGGGCGAGTTGAAGCGGGTGGCGAATCTGCTGCGCGACCTGACGCAGCGCCTGTTGCAGGGTAGGGGATAGCAACTGCCGTTGCTGCATGTAAGTGAGGCTCTGTATCTTGGGCAGCTGTGGGGTCAAGTCCGGTTGGTCCTTCAAAGGCAGGGCGCGTCGCAGGGTTTCAAGCAACGCCTGACGGACCGGCTCGCTCAGGGTTTGCCGGGTTTCCGTGCCGGTTTGGGGCTTCGCATCGAGCTGCCAGAGGCGGCCCTCGGCCAAGTACATCGGCACCCGCTGGCCCGGTTTAAGGGGCTGGTCGGTATAAGTGACCACCGATTCCTGGCGTACCATCAGGCGGACCAGTTTGAGTAGGGGAGAGTTGAGTAGTGCCCGTTCGTCCGCCAGGCGGGCCAGTTGCTCGGTCTTTTGGGCGCTGTCGGGTCGGCTCTGCCATTGCAGCAGAGTGTCCACCAGCCGGTTGATCAACTGTTGGCGTTGCTCGATGTTGACGCTGGTCACCGTCTGCACCTCGGCGGTGGTGGCCGCTTGAGGCGTGCGTCCCAGTTGTTGAGCCAAGATTTGCATCAGCCCCTGGGGTGCGGCCGGGCGTTGGCCGGCCGGAGTCTCGGTGGGCAATGTCAGGGGCAGTCGGCCCTCGGGGAGTTTGTTCACCATGATGTTTGCCCGGGCTCTGGGTTGCGGGAGTGACCTGTGGGAGTTGGCATTGTGGCACCGTTCATTGTGAGAGGTGGCACACCCCGTTATAATCCGCGTCGTTTGAGCGTTCATTCTGTCGAATAACGCCCGATCAGTACAGTGACCGTGGCAACCCCTTTCAGGTTGCCACCTTCTTTGGCAAATGGCGGCGCAATTTGGCGGAGCTTCTCCTCACACTCGAACACCTGAGCTGCGAACGCGACGGACGCCCGCTGTTCAGTGGACTCGACGCGCGCTTCCACGGCGGTGAGCAGTGGCAGGTCCAGGGCCCTAACGGCTCGGGTAAAACCACACTGCTGCGGGCGATTGCCGGCATCGGCGCTACGGCCCGGGGCCGCATTCTCTGGCGCGACCGGGCAGTGAGGGAAGACCTCTGGGCTTTTCGCCGCTCTCTTCTTTATATCGGCCATTCGCCGGGAATTAAAGGGGCCCTGACCCCGCTGGAAAACCTCGCCTGGTACCGTGCCCTGAGTGCGGGCACTCTCTCGGAGGATTCGCTCGGTGCGCTGGCGGAAGTGGGCCTGGCCGGTTACGAGGACATTCCCTGCCAGCAGCTCTCCGCCGGGCAGCTCCGGCGAGTGGCGCTGGCGCGACTGTATTTGTCCAGTGCGCCCCTGTGGGTGCTGGATGAGCCCTTTACCGCGATCGATAAAGCCGGCGTTGCCTCTCTGGAAGCCCGGCTTGCCGCCCATGTCGCCGCTGGTGGCCTGGTGTTGATGACCTCGCATCAGGAAGTGACGCTTCCGGGCGTGCGCCACCTTGATCTGACCGCGTTTCCGCCCGTTCTCCGCGACGATGAGGAGGGCGGCTATGACGGCTGAAACCTCCTCCAGGGCCATGACCGGCACCTTCGGCGCCACGCTGCGCCGTGATTTGCTGCTGGCCGCCCGTCACCCGGGGGACTGGATCAATCCGCTGGTGTTTTTCCTGATTGCGATCTCCCTGATCCCTCTGGGTGTCGGGCCGGAGAGCAAGGTGCTCGCCGTCCTGGCGCCCGGGGTCCTTTGGGTCATGGCGCTGCTGGCCACGCTCCTCTCGCTGGACGGCCTGTTCCGCTCGGACTTTGAGGACGGCGCGCTGGAACAGTGCCTAGTCAGCCCCTCGTTGCTCTACTTTACCGTGCTCGCCAAAGTGGTCGCCCACTGGCTGGTCACGGGCCTGCCGTTGACGCTGCTCTCCCCGGTGCTGGGCCTTATGTTATCGCTACCGGGGGGCTATGGTACATTGTGCCTGTCCCTGTTGATCGGCACCGCTACCATGAGTCTGGTGGGGGCGGTGGGCGCGGCTTTGACGGTTTCTCTGCAGCGGGGCGGCCTGCTGTTGTCCCTGATTGTGATGCCACTTTATGTGCCAATCCTGATTTTCGGCGCAAGCGCCGTGAACGACGCGGCGCAGGGGGTGGAAGTGGGTGTGCCCCTGGCGATTCTGGGGGCTTTTCTGGCGCTGGCGCTGGCGTTGGCGCCAATGGCGGCTTCGGCCGCCCTGCGTGTGTGTGTCGACAGTGACTGATAACGATGAGAGGAGCACGGGCTGAATGGCTTCCTGGCAATGGTTTCACCGGTTGGGCTCGCCCCGCTGGTTTTATGAGAAAACCGGTGGCTGGCTGCCGTGGTTGACGGCTGTCGCGCTGGTGCTGCTGGTACTGGGCACAGTCTGGGGGCTGGCGTTTTCCCCTGAAGACTTCAAGCAGGGCAACAGCTACCGCATCATCTATATCCATGTGCCGGCCGCGTTTCTGGCCCTGGCCGGTTACTACATCATGGCCGTGTGTGGTGCCGTGGGGCTCATCTGGCGGATGAAGCTCGCGTTTATGGTGATGAAGTCCGCCGCCCCCATCGGGGCCGGCTTGACGTTCGTCTCTCTGGTGACCGGCGCCATCTGGGGCAAACCTACCTGGGGTACCTGGTGGGCCTGGGATGCCCGCATCACCTCCATGCTGATCCTGTTCTTCCTCTATCTGGGCATCATGGCGCTGCAGAGTGCCTTCCAGAACCGGGAGGCGGCGGACAAGGCCAGCGCGATTCTGGCACTGGTGGGTACGGTCAACATTCCCATCATCTACAAGTCTGTGGACTGGTGGTACACCCTGCATCAGCCGGCGACCCTGAAGTTGACCTCGGCGCCGACCATTCACGCCTCCATGCTGTATCCGCTGTTGACCATGGTGGTGGCCTTTTACGTATTCTATGCGGTGGTGCTGCTTCTCTATACGCGCCATGAAATTCTCCGGCGAGAGTCGCGCACCGGCTGGGTCCGGGAGCTGATCGCAAAAGAAGGGGGGCTTTGATGAATTTTTATTTTGATTCCTGGGCCGAGTTTCTCCAGATGGGAGGGCACGGTGCCTACGTCTGGGCCTGTTACCTGATTACCTGGGCGGTGCTGGCTTATTTATTGATCAGTCCCGTGGTGCGAAAGCGCCGCTGGATGAGGCGCCAAGCCGCCTTGCAGCGCCGAACCGCCGCCGCCCGAACGCCAGAGCGGGCAGAGACTCTGACATCTTGATACACTGCGCCAGGCTTCGGCCGCCCGCGTTGACTTAAAGTGAAGTAGCCTATGCATCCCGTCCGCCGACAGCGTCTTTTACTCGTACTGTTTATTGTGGTGTTCTCCAGCGTGGCGATTGGCCTGATGGCCTACGCGCTGCGCGCGAACATCAATCTCTTTTATCCCCCCAGCCAGATTGTCTCCGGGGAGGCCCCGGTGAATACCCGGATCCGGGCGGGCGGTTGTGTCCGGCCCGGGAGCGTGGAGCGCTCGAAGACAACCCTGGAAACCCGCTTTTCCCTGACCGACGGTGTGGTGGACTTTCCCGTGGTCTACTCGGGCATACTGCCGGACCTGTTTGCCGAGGGCGAGGCGGCCGTGGTGAACGGTTCGCTGAACAAGGAGCGCGTGTTCGTGGCCACCGAAGTGCTGGCAAAGCACGACGAAGAATATATGCCCCCGGAAGTGGCTGAGGCCATGAGTCAGTCCGGCGGTGATCACGACGAGACCTGCGGAGGCATGGCGTATGGTTCCTGAAGTTGGCCATTATGCGTTGATTCTGGCGCTGGCGCTCAGTGTGGCACTGACCGTGCTGCCCTTGGTGGGCGCGCAAATCGGCAACCAGTTGCTGATGCATACCAGCCGGTCTCTGGCGACGGGCTTTTTTGTGTTCGTGGCGATCGCCTTTGCCTGCCTGGTGATTGCTTTTATTCAGGATGACTTCTCGGTCTCCTACGTGGCCGGTCATTCCAACAGCCTGATGCCGGTGTACTACAAAATCAGTGCGGTCTGGGGTGGCCACGAGGGCTCCCTGCTGCTGTGGATTCTGATGCTCTCGGGCTGGACCCTGGCGATCGCCCACCTCAGCAAAAGCCTGCCGCTCAGCCTGCGTGCTCAGGTACTGGCGGTCATGGGTTTTGTCGGTGTCGGTTTTCTGTTGTTTATTCTGCTGACCTCCAACCCGTTTGATCGCTTGCTGCCGTTGGCGCCGCAAGAGGGGGCGGACCTGAATCCGCTGCTGCAGGATTTCGGGCTCATCGTGCATCCGCCGGTGCTGTACATGGGCTATGTGGGTTTTGCGGTCAGCTTTGCCTTTGCCATCGCGGCGCTGCTCAGCGGCCGGCTCGATAGCGCCTGGACCCGCTGGGCCCGGCCCTGGACCAATACCGCCTGGGCGTTTTTGACCATCGGGATCGCGCTCGGTAGCTGGTGGGCTTACTACGAGCTCGGCTGGGGTGGCTGGTGGTTCTGGGATCCGGTGGAGAATGCCTCCTTCCTGCCCTGGCTGGTGGGCACGGCGCTGATTCATTCGCTGGCGGTGACCGAAAAGCGGGGCCTGTTCAAGAGCTGGACCCTGCTGCTCGCCATTTTCACCTTTGCCTTGAGCCTGTTGGGGACCTTTCTGGTCCGCTCGGGGGTACTGACCTCGGTGCATGCCTTTGCCAATGACCCGGAGCGGGGGGTCTTCATCCTCATGTTCCTGCTGGTGGTCGTGGGCGGTTCCCTGACGCTGTACGCGTTCAGGGCGCCGGTGGTGCACAAAAGCGTGCGCTTCAGTCTGGTCTCCCGGGAGACCTTCCTTCTGGCCAATAACATTCTGTTGATCACGATCATGGTCACGGTGCTGATCGGTACGCTTTATCCCCTGATCGCCGACGCGCTCAATTGGGGGAAGGTGTCCGTGGGCCCGCCGTTCTTCAATGTGTTCTTCGTGCCGTTAATGGGCTTTCTGTGCCTGTTGATGGCGCCAGGCGTCTCATCCAGCTGGAAGCGCACCAGTTGGCAGCAATTGCGCCAACTGCTGACCCGTCCCTTGGTGGTGAGTGTGGCAGCCGGGGCACTGTTTCCAGCGGTGTATGGCGATGAATACCACTGGGAGGTGGCGCTGGCCGTCTTTATCGGGGTCTGGATCGTCTCCGCGGGCGTGTCTGATCTGCTCTATCGTTTACGTCACAGCCGCCATTGGCGCGACGGCTTACGGCGGCTTACCTTGAGCTACTGGGGGATGCAGCTTGCCCACGCCGGCATCGCGGTGACGACTATCGGGGTCTGCCTGAACTCGGCCTACAGCGATCTTCGGGATGTGCGTATGGCGCCGGGCGAAACGGTGCAGACCAGCCATTACGAATTCGTGCTCGAAGGGGTCGAGCAGGTTCGTGGACCCAACTACGTGGCTCAAGAAGCCACCATCCGGGTCAGTCACGACGGCGAGTACGTCCGCCACATGAAACCGCAGAAGCGGCGATATCTGGCGGGCGGCAACATGATGACGGAAGTGGCGTTGGACCCGGGCCTGTTCCGGGACCTGTATATCGCCATGGGGGAGCCCTTGGGAGATGATGCCTGGGCAATTCGGGTGCATGTTAAACCCTTTGTTCGCTGGATCTGGTTGGGCGCGATTTTCATGGCCCTGGGCGGTGGCCTGGCGGTGGCGGACAAACGCTATCGCAAGCTGGCACAACGCCAGGCCGAGGCCGCTGAGCCCTCTCTGACCGGGGAGGCCAGAACCTGATGCAACGGCTGAAGTTGTTTATTCCGCTTATTGTGTTCGCCCTGTTGGCCGTCCTGTTTTGGCGCGGGCTGAGCCTGGACCCCACTGAAATGCCTTCGAGTCGGCTCGGAGACGCCGTTCCGGCTTTCGAGTTGCCTACGGTCGATAACCCCGAGGCGACCATTACGCCGGCGATATTCAAAGGGCAGGTCAGTCTGCTCAATGTCTGGGCCACCTGGTGTCAGGCATGCCGTATTGAGCATCCGTTTCTGGTGGAGCTGGCCGAGACAGAGGATATTCCGATTTACGGGATCAATTACAAGGACGATGTGGAAGAAGCCAAACGTTGGCTGGAACAGCTGCACGATCCCTACGAGTTCAGCATTGTGGATAAAGAAGGGCGCCTGGGGCTGGATCTGGGCGTGTTCGGCGCGCCGGAAACCTATGTCGTGGACAAGCAGGGCATCATTCGCCATCGACATGTGGGTATTGTGGATCAGCGCGTGTGGGATGAGGAAATAGGACCGTTGGTGGCGCGGTTGCGGGAGGAATAGGTTCGCTTCAATAGTGCGTGAAATCAGCGCTAGGGGGACACATCACGGCCGGTCCGCTGTGGGGCGCACTGTTCCCGGACACGCCGTGAACCCGTCCCTGGGGGCTCGAATCGCGGGTCCCCCGCTCCACGGTCCGGGAACAATGCGTCCCACAGCGGACCTCAGTGCCAGTAGCACCCTAATCGCTCCAAAAAGACACGTGCTATCTCAAAGCAACTATCCGATAGCACCAGCGGAGGGTGAATATACCGTTGCGAGACCGTTACCTGCCTGGACGGCAGGTAATCGAGCCTACATGGACGTATTCACGGCGTGTCTCGCAACGGTATATTCACCTGGAGCGCTACATGCGAAGTGAAAAACCTTGGTTGACCCCGCGGGTTCGAGCCCCGTCCGCGTCGTACCACGGCAGTTTCTTTCAGACACAAAAAAGCCCCAACGTGTGGGGCTATTTCGTAATATGGCGGACCGGACGGGACTCGAACCCGCGACCTCCGGCGTGACAGGCCGGCATTCTAACCAACTGAACTACCGGTCCGCGGTATTGAACGTGGTGGGTGGTACAGGAGTCGAACCTGTGACCTACGCCTTGTAAGGGCGCCGCTCTACCAACTGAGCTAACCACCCCCGCTCAAGAGGTGCGTATTCTAATGAAACGGCGGCTGAGGTCAATTCCTTTTTGGCATTTTTTTCAAAAATCTTACGTCGGTAAAAACTCTTGCAAAGATGGGGCGCTTGCCTCGCCAGTGTCGACGGTGGCTTGTTATACTCCGGCTTCGCTGAAATCACCCGGGGGTGCTGTGTCCAATCACATCTTGCGTACCAATCCCATCTTGCGCCAATGGTGCCTGCTGGCTTTTCTGCTGGTGTCGAGTCTCGGCGCCCAGGCTGCAGTGGATGTACGGCAGTTCGATAACGAAGCAGACCGCGAGCGCTATCAGAGCTTTATTGACGAGCTGCGCTGTCCCAAGTGCCAGAATCAGAATCTGGCCGGGTCCGACGCGCCCATTGCCAAGGATCTGCGGGATCAGGTCTACCGCTTGATCGAAGACGGGCGCTCGGACAAGGAAATTATCGATTTTATGGTCGAACGTTATGGCGAGTATGTTCTGTATCGGCCGTCGCTTACCCCCTCGACCCTGGTGCTGTGGGCCGGTCCACCGGTGGTGCTGATCATTGGCGTCATTATTCTGATATTGGTGGTGCGTCAGCGCCGCGCCGCCGGTTTGAGCAATCAGGATGCGGCGCAAAGTGACCTCAGCGCCGACGAGCGCGCCCATCTCAACGAGCTTCTAAACGACCCCGACGACGAGACACCGAAACGATGATGTTCCCCCTATGGTTGGCCATAGCGCTGTTGACGGCTCTGGCGCTGGCATTCTTTCTCTGGCCGATGCGGCGCAAAGCCTCTGGTTCCCATCTTGAGCGGGTTCGTCGGCACTATCTCGAGGCGAACGTCGCGCTGTTTCGCGAGCATCTGGCCGAGCTGGAGGCCGCCCGGGATGCCGGACGGCTTTCACCCCAGGCGTTTGAGCAGCTGAAGCTCGAACAGGAGCGGGCGCTGCTGGAAGAAGAGCGCGAGCTGGCCACCAGCCGGCCCACTCGCGGCCGGGCGCTGCCAGGAGGCCGCGTGCTGGTGATGACCGCACTTGTACTCGTGGTGGCGAGCGTTGGCTTTTATCGATGGAGTGGTTCCAGCGAGGATGTGAAGCTGGCGGTGATGCGGGCCGAGAAAGCGGCGGCGGACCGGGACGCGTTGGCCAACGATCGTCGGATCAATCAGGACCGGACCTGGGAATTGGTTGAGCAACTGAAGCGGCGGGTGGACGAGGAGCCCGAGTCTACGGAGTATCGCTACCTGTTGGCCTATTATTTCAGGGAGCTGGGTCATTATGATCAGGCCGTTCAAGCTTACGAAGAGATTCTGGAGCAGCAGCCAGGATCGCCTCGCATTCAGGCGGAACTGGCGGAAACGTTGTTTATTCGGGATGACAACAGGCTGAACGCCCGGGCGCGAACCCTCGTGAAAGAGGCGCTGGCGTCCAACCCCCAAGAAACCACCGCTCTGGGGCTGGCCGGCATTGATGCCTTTGGCCAACAGAATTATCGCGATGCCATCGATTATTGGGAGCGCGCAGTCGCCGTTATGAATCCTCGCTCGGGCAACGCCTTGGCCTTCCAGCGGGGCATTGAGCGTGCCCGGCAGGCGCTCGGGGAAGAGGCGCCCACGGCGCAACCCGATGCGGACAAGGCCGAAGGCATTACCATTCCCGTGCAGGTTCGCCTGGGAGAGGGGGTGGAGTATTCGGGCGAGGAGCGGGTGTTTGTTTATGCCCGCGCCTGGCAGGGTTCCAAGATGCCCCTCGCCATAAAGACGCTGCAGGTCGAACAGTTGCCAACATCCATTACATTGGATGAAACTATGGCCATGTCACCGGCCGCTTCTCTGGCCTCCGTCAACCAAGTCGAGCTGGTGGCCAGGCTCTCCAAAAGTGGGGACGCTTCCGCGCAGCCGGGGGATTGGCAGGGAAGTCTGGGCCCCGTGGATCTCAGCGATATTCCCGACTCGTTGACGCTGACCATCGACGAAGCCATCGCCGAATAGGGCGAATCCGTGTAGAATTCCCGCTTTTGCAATTCCCTTCCCGCGACGCCTTCCGGGAAGGGCAAAATTCTAACGATTTCAATGGGCTAGCCCGCCTTGGCAAAGGCTCGGGCGAGCGCCCGGCGGTTGTAATCAACGCCAAGAACAGAGTGAATAGGGACCTATGCGCCTCAAGTGTATCAAGCTGGTCGGTTTTAAATCTTTTGTCGACCCCACCACGGTCAACTTCCCCAGCAATTTGTGTGCGGTTGTCGGCCCCAACGGCTGTGGCAAGTCCAATATCATCGACGCGGTGCGTTGGGTGATGGGGGAGTCCTCTGCCAAGAACCTCCGCGGCGAGTCCATGACCGACGTCATCTTTAACGGCTCCAACGCCCGCAAACCGGTCGGGCAGGCGTCTATCGAGCTGGTGTTCGACAACACTGACAAGACGGTTCAAGGCGAGTACGCCGCGTTCAACGAAATTTCCATCAAGCGCAAAGTCACCCGCGACGCCCAGAACATCTATTACCTTAACGGCACCAAATGTCGGCGCCGTGACATCACCGACATTTTCCTGGGCACCGGCCTGGGGCCGCGCAGCTACGCCATCATCGAACAGGGCATGATTTCCCGGCTGATCGAAGCCAAGCCCGAAGACCTGCGGGTTTACATCGAAGAGGCCGCCGGGATTTCCAAGTACAAGGAGCGTCGGCGCGACACGGAAAACCGCATGCGCCGCACTCTGGAAAACCTCGAGCGCCTGACCGATATTCGGGACGAGCTGGAACGCCAGCTGAGCCGGCTGCAGCGCCAGGCCCAGGCCGCGGAAAAGTACACCGAATTCAAGAAAGAGGAGCGCCAGCTCAAGGCCCAGTTGCAGGCATTGAAGTATCGCAACCTGGACGACCAGGCCAAGGCCAAGCAGGAAGGAATCCGGGACCTGGAGCTGCGCATGGAGTCTTTTGTGACCGACCAGGTCAACAAGGACACCCAGATCGAGAAGTGCCGCAGCCAATACACCGAGCTGCAGGACAAGTTCAACGAAGTACAGGGGCGCTATTACGCCATCGGCGCCGATATTGCCCGGATTGAGCAGACGATCCAGCACGCTCAGGAGCGCGGTCGCCAGTTGCAGACCGACCTGGAACAGACCAACCGGGACAGCCGCGAGGCCGAAGACAGTCTTCAATTTGATCGGGAGAAGGCCGAAGGCTGGGAAGCCGAATTAATGGAGCTTGAGCCCGAACTGGAACTGATTCGCGCCGCCGAGGAAACCTCCGGTGATGCCCTGCAGGAGGCCGAAGAGGCCATGCAGCGCTGGCAGAGCGAGTGGGACAGTTTCAACCAGCGCGCGGCCGAACCCCGGCAGCGGGCCGAAGTCCAACAATCCCGGATTCAGCACTTGGAGCAGGTCCAGCAGCGGCTGCTGCAGCGCATTGACCGCTTGAAAGAAGAACGCTCCAACCTCCAGGTAGGCTCCGCCGATGAAGAAATCGAACAGCTGAACGAGCAGCTGGCCGAGCTGGATCTGGTGATTGACGAAAAGCGCTCGCGCAGCGAGCAGCTGGGCGACCAACTGGAAACCCAGCGTGAAGCCAATAACCGGCTTGCCGACGATCTGGACCAGGCCCGCAGCAAGCTGCAGAGTCTGCGCGGTCGCCACGCCTCTCTGGAAGCGTTGCAACAGGCGGCCCTGGGCGAGAAAAGCGAGGCCGTGGCCGATTGGTTGGCTGAACATCAGTTGACCGACAAGCCCCGACTGGCGGAAACCCTCACCGTCTCCGATGACTGGGACAAGGCCGTTGAAACGGTCCTTGGCAACAGCCTGCAGGCGGTCTGCGTCGAGGGCCTCGATGCGGTGGCAGACACTCTGGCCGGGCTCAGTCAGGGCGAGCTGGTGCTGCTGGATACCGATCGCCGGCCGAACGCCTCGACCGGTCAGAAAGCCGCCCGGCTGCAGGACAAGGTCCAGGCCGATTGGGATCTTAGCGAACTGCTCCAGGGCGTCTACATCGCCGAAGACCTGTCCGGGGCGCTGGCGCTGCGCGCCCAGCTGGAAGCCGGCGAATCGGTGATCACCCGGGACGGCATCTGGCTCGGCCCGCAGTGGCTGAAAGTGGCGCGGGATACCGACGCCAGCGCCGGTGTGATTGCCCGCCGCCAGGAACTGGAAGAGCTGGATGCCGCCATTGAGGAGCGGGAAGCGGAAGTCGCGCGGGTCGATGAGGCGCGCACCGAAGGCCGGGAAACCGTCCAGAACCTGGAGCGGGAGCGGGAAACCACCCGCCGCGAGGTGGACGAACAGAGCCGCAAGGCCAGTGATCTGCGCTCCCAGTTAAGTGCCAAACAGGCCCGTATTGAACAGATATCGGTGCGGCGTGAGCGGGCGGAAACCGAAATCCGCGAAGCCAGCGAACAGATGGATCAGGAAAGTGAACAGCTGGCCGAGGCCCGCATGATCCTGAGCGAAGCGATCGAGTTCATGGAGCGGGACACGGACGAGCGCGAGCGACTGATGCAGGAGCGCGACCGGATTCGCGGCGCGCTGGACGACGCTCGCCAGAAAGCCCGTCACGATCGGGACAAGGCCCACGAAATGGCCATGCGCGCCCAGTCCCTCAGAACCCAGCTCGACAGTATCCGGCTGGGCATCACCCGCTTGCAGGAACAGACCCAGCGTCTGCGCGAGCGCAAGGAGCAGCTGCTGGAAGCCCTGGGTGAGACCCGGGACCCGGTCGAGGAGCACCAGCTCGAGCTGGAGGCCAACCTGGACAAACGCCTGGCGGTCGAGGGCGAGCTGTCCCAAGCCCGCTCGGCGCTGGAAGAGGTGGAACAGGAGCTGCGCACGGCCGAGCAGGCGCGCCACAAAGCCGAGCAGGAAGTGCAGGCGGTGCGCTCTCATCTGGAGCAGGAGCGCCTGGCCGCGCAAACCTTCGAGGTCCAGCGTTCCGGTCTGGCCGAACAGATCAAAGAAGAGTCCTTCGAACTGGAGACCCTGCTGGCCGAGTTGCCCGAGGGGACCGATGTCAAACCGTTGGAGCAGGAACTGGAGCAGGTAGCCGGTCGCATCGCCCGGCTGGGTCCGATCAACCTGGCGGCGATCGATGAATACCAGACCGAGTCCGAGCGCAAGCAGTATCTGGACGCCCAGGACGAAGACCTGCGCGAAGCGCTGGAAACACTGGAAAACGCCATCAAGAAAATCGACCGGGAAACCCGGACCCGCTTCAAGGAAACCTTCGACGAGGTGAACCGCTCGCTACAGGAGCTGTTCCCGAAAGTCTTCGGTGGCGGGCACGCTTATTTGGAACTCACGGGCGAAGATTTACTCGATACAGGTATCGCCATCATGGCCCGGCCCCCCGGCAAACGAAACAGCACCATCCATCTGCTCTCGGGCGGGGAAAAGGCGCTGACGGCGATTGCACTGGTGTTCTCGATTTTCCGGCTCAACCCGGCGCCGTTCTGTATGCTGGATGAGGTGGACGCGCCGCTGGATGACGCCAACGTCGGTCGCTATGCCCGCATGGTGGAAGAGATGGCAGAACATGTTCAGTTTATTTACATTACCCACAACAAGATTGCCATGGAAATGGCACATCAATTGATGGGTGTTACTATGCATGAACCGGGCGTTTCCCGCCTGGTGACTGTGGATGTGGATGAGGCGGCCGAACTGGCCGCCGTCTAATGCGCCGAACGGAGTAACTGACGGAAAACGCTATGGGTGACTGGCTGACGATACTCATTATCCTGCTGATCCTCGGGATCCTCCTCGATGGCTGGCGGCGCATGCGCAACGCCCAGAAGGATTCAATCAAGGTCTCCCGCTCCATGCGCCGCTCAAGCGCGACCGGCGGTGCTAAAGAGGCTCGGGACGATTACAACAGCGCCGAACTGCCCAACGGTGGCGCGCGCGTGGTGGCCTATCGGGAAACCCCGGAGGATGAGCGCCCCTTCGACGGGCAGCCGCCGGCGGATGAGCTGGATGTGGATGACACCGAGCAGGATGGCGAGTGGCTCGACGAAGCCTATGATCCGGACCCCGACGACGACTATGAAGAGCGTCCGCGCGAAGAAGAGCCCGCGCCGGCGGAGTCCAGACGCAGCAGCATCCCGCAACAGGTAACCCTGAACCTCGACGAGTCAGTGCCTATCCTCATGGAAACCGAGGAAGATGACACCTATGGCCGTGACGACGGGCGCATTGAACCTTCTCTGGGAGGCGGTCTGGATGATGAGCCCGAACCCGCTCGCCCCACGCCCCCACCGAAAGCGCCTGAAAGACCCGCTCCGAAGCCGGAGCCCAAGCGCGCCCAAGAGCCACCCAAGCCCTCGGCCCCCAAACCAAAGGCCCCCGACAGGGCGGCGGCCAAGCCGGAGCCCAAGCCCGCGCCGCTTCCGGAAGAGGTACTGATCATCAACGTCATGGCACCGAGTGGCCAGCAGTTCCGGGGGGATGCGCTGTTGGATGCCTTGCTGGACGCTGGGCTGCGCTATGGCGACATGAATATTTTCCACCGCTATGAAGACCCCAAGGGCGGTGGGGCGATTCTGTTCAGCCTGGCGAATATGGTGAAGCCGGGCACATTCGACCTGGATGGCATGGATGACTTCACCACCCCGGGGGTCAGCCTGTTCATGACCTTGCCATTGGAGAGCGTGGACCTTGAGAACGTGGAGGTGTTCGACGAAATGCTGGAAGCCGCTCGCTCCATCGCTTTTGAACTGGGCGGGGAGATGAAAGACGAGAATCGCAGCGTCCTGACCCGGCAGACCCAGGAGCATTGTCGTCAACGCATCCACGAATTCGAACGCAAACAGCTGTCGCGGGCCCACTGAGGCCCGCTCCTTGATCGTCGAGCTTTTGTAGTCACCCGACCGGTAGGAAACACCGCCACATGGCCAAACCCCACGACGCCATTCCGGCCGAGAAGAGCGCCCGGGCTCAGGAACTTCGGGCCGAGATTCAGGAACATAACTATCGCTATTACGCCCTGAACGAGCCCCAGGTTCCGGACGCCGAGTACGACCGCCTGATGCGCGAGCTCCAGGGCCTGGAAGCGGATTATCCCGATCTGGTCACCCCCGATTCGCCCACCCAACGGGTCGGGCAGACGCCCCTGAGCGCCTTCGCCACCGTGACCCACGAACGCCCCATGCTCTCGCTCGACAACGCCTTCGAGCAAGACGACCTGGTGGCGTTTGATCGCCGGGTAAGAGACCGGCTGCAGGACGAGGCCATCCTGGAATACGCCTGTGAGCCCAAGCTCGACGGCATTGCCGTGAGCCTGCTTTACCGGGACGGCCTGCTGGTCCGGGGCGCGACCCGTGGAGACGGCACCCAGGGGGAAGACATTACCCAGAACGTGCGCACCGTGGATTCGATCCCGTTGAAGTTGCGCGGAAAGGGCTTTCCCGCCGTGCTGGAGGTTCGGGGCGAAATCTACATGCCCAAGGCCGGCTTCGAGCACTTGAACGAGAAGGCACGGGCGTCCGGCGATAAACTGTTCGTCAACCCGCGCAACGCCGCCGCCGGCAGCCTGCGACAGCTCGATTCCCGGATTACCGCCAAGCGGCCGCTTGAGATGTGCGCCTACGGCGTGGGCCACACCGAAGGTGGCGAGTTGCCGGGAAAACACTCGGATATTCTGAAAGCGTTGAGCCAGTGGGGCCTGAAAATCAACCGGGAAATGGCGGTCGTGCAGGGCATTGAGGCCTGTATTGACTACTACCAGTCCCTGGGGGAGCGGCGCGCGGCGCTCGACTACGATATCGATGGCATCGTCTTCAAGGTGAACCGCCTCGACCTGCAGGACGAGCTGGGCTTCGTGGCCCGCGCGCCCCGCTGGGCCATCGCTTACAAGTTTCCCGCCCAGGAGGAAATGACGCATCTGCTGGATGTGGAATTCCAGGTGGGCCGCACCGGCGCCGTCACGCCCGTGGCCCGTCTGGAGCCAGTGTTCGTGGGCGGTGTGACCGTATCCAACGCGACCCTCCACAATCGTGATGAAATCGAGCGCCTGGGTGTCAAGATTGGTGATACTGTCATCGTCCGTCGGGCCGGCGATGTGATTCCGCAGATTGTCTCTGTGGTGACCGACAAACGACCGAAAGACGCCCGGGACATCGAGTTTCCAGAACGCTGCCCGGTGTGTGATTCGCCGGTGGAGCGAGTACCCGGAGAGGCCGTGGCTCGCTGCGACGGCGGCCTGATATGCCCGGCCCAGCGCAAGCAGGCCATCAAACACTACGCCTCGCGCAAGGCCCTGGATATCGATGGCCTGGGTGACAAACTGGTCGAGCAGTTGGTCGACAAGGATCTGATCCAGGCCGTGGCCGATTTGTACAAACTCAGCCGGGAGGACCTGACCGGACTGGAGCGAATGGGGGAGAAATCCGCCGACAACCTGCTCGACGCCCTGGAGAAGAGCAAAGAGACCACGCTCGCCAAATTCATCTACGCCCTGGGCATCCGGGAAGTGGGTGAGGCGACCGCCCGTAATCTGGCCCAGTACTTCGGCAGCCTGGATGCCCTGGCCGAAGCGGATGAAGAAAAGTTGCAGCAGGTCGAGGACATTGGTCCGGTCGTAGCGCACTTTGTGGCCGAATTCTTCGCCCAAGAGCACAACCGCGAGGCGGTCAAGGCGCTGCGCGAAGCGGGGGTCACCTGGCCCGAGCAGGCCCCGGTGGACCGGGAATCCCTGCCGCTGGCCGGGCTGACCTATGTACTCACCGGAACGCTCGAACAGTTGACCCGGGATGAGGCCAAAGAACGTTTGCAGGCGCTCGGGGCCAAGGTGGCCGGCAGCGTCTCGAAGAAAACCGATTACCTGGTGGCGGGCCCCGGCGCGGGTTCGAAACTGAAAAAAGCCGAGGAGCTCGAGGTTGATATTATCGATGAGTCGGGCCTGATGGAGCTGTTGCAACAATGGGAGCAGGCGTAATGCGGTATTCAGTTTTACTGGGCGCTCTGGCACTGGCGCTCTTGAGCGGCTGCGCTTCGGCACCGCCCAAGAGCTCGGAGAATATCTGCGACGTGTTCGATGAAAAACGCGGCTGGTACGACGATGCCCGGAGGGCGGAACGCCGCTGGGGCTCGGATATTTCGACACTGATGGCGATCATGTATCAGGAGTCCAGCTTCAAGCCCAAGGCCAAACCGCCGCGCACGAAAATTCTCTGGGTGATTCCCGGGCCGCGCAAGAGCAGCGCCTATGGCTACGCTCAGGTGAAGGACGAGACCTGGAAGGAGTACCAGCGCATGAGCGGTAACCACTGGGCCAGCCGCAGCCGTTTTGCGGACGCGGTGGACTTTGTCGGTTGGTACAATGCGCAGAGCCACAAGCGGGTGGGCATCGGCAAGAACGATGCGCGCAACCTGTACCTGGCGTACCACGAGGGGCACGGCGGTTACGAGCGGCGCACATACAATGATAAGGCCTGGTTGGTGGGCGTCGCCAACAAGGTGGGAGAGCGTGCGAAGCGTTACAAGAAGCAGTTGGAAGAGTGTGAACGCCGGTTCAAGGGGCCTTGGTGGTGGCCGCTTCGGTGATCAGTTACCCATTTGATTTGAAGTCGTAACAGGAGCGGCTATGGATCAGGAGTCTATTGTTTACGGTTGTATCAAGGATACGGCGTATTTGCCGTCCGAGGGGCAGCGGTTGGAGGTGAATCGCGAGGCGATGTTGACCTTGCCTCATGCGGATGACTGGCCTTTTTTGTCTCAGGAGATGTTTTCGATTCCGCAGGTGGAGATGCGCCCGGGGCATTATCAGACGGAGGTGATGCATTTCGGGGCGTCGTATAAGGCGGTGGAGTATGAGTGGGACCAGTGGATCGCTCAGTTTGAGGATTTGCTGAGCCGTATGTATTGGGTCTCGGCGACGGTGCACTTGGAAACGGAGCTCTCGGGCACGCATACGTTCACCTGGGAGTCCACGGCGAACTACCACAAGCCAGGCTCAGGCGACATGCACGTCCGCTGCGAGTGGTCCCACGAAGGTGCCTTGGCGGTCTGATTTTGTTGTTTGCTTGGGTGGTTACGTAACGTCCGGCTTGCAGGCGGGGTATAACCATCGGATCGCGTTCGAATGGGAGTAGGGTGGTTTCGTCTTTGTCCGGCGGGAGTGGGGAATACCCATTGGAGACCCGCCGTAAACCCATCCATGGGGGCTTCTCATCGGCATCCATGCCTCAGAGAGTCTCCAATGGGTATTCCCCAATCCCGCCTCAGTGCCACCACTCGACATAGGGTGCGCGCGTTTGGCCAACTCAACGAACGAGAGATAAAACTTTCTATCTCAACTTAACTTTTGTTGCGCGTAGGGTAGGTAAGCGAAAGCGCCACCTACCAAAAAATCAAAATACACTCACAACCGAGTTAAAAATGAAGCCTGCTATCTCAAAACAACTTGCAGCTCGCACCAGCTCCGGGTGGGCATACCATTGCGAGACTCTCTGACGCCTACATGGATGTAGGTGCTAGAGCGACGCAGGAGCCAAAGCCGCGGCATGGATGCCGATGAGAAGCCTACATGGATGTATTCACGGCGGGTCTCGCGATGGTATGCCCACCCGGAGCTCAACAATGCGAAGTCCCCAAAAAGAAAAGCTAAACAACCGAGGTTAAAAAATGACCAACGACACCCATCCCGAATTCCGCTTCCGCCGCTTGCGCCGCACCGCCGCGCTGCGCGACATGGTTCGGGAAACCCGCCTCACCGTCAGCGACCTCATCCTGCCCATGTTCATCGAAGAAGACATCGAACAGCCGGTCGAGATCAGCAGCATGCCGGGCGTGGTTCGCTACCCCGAAAGCCAACTCGCGGACAAAGTGAAAAGTGCCTGGCAAAAGGGCATTCGGGCGGTGTTGCTGTTCGGTGTGTCCCGTCACAAAGACGATATCGGGTCCGATACCTGGAACGAAGACGGCCTCATGGCCCGCATGATCCGCACCGCCAAGCAGGCGCAGCCCGAAATGTGCGTGATCAGTGACAACTGCTTTTGCGAGTACACCGACCACGGCCACTGCGGCGTGGTGCGGGATCACGATGTCGACAACGATGCGACCCTGAACAACCTCCAGAAGCAGGTTGTCACCGCGGCAAAAGCCGGGGTGGATATGATTGCCCCCTCGGGCATGCAGGATGGTATGATCGCCGCGATTCGCGCGGCGCTGGATGCCTCCGGTTACGGTCATGTGCCGGTGATGTCCTACTCCACCAAATTCGCCTCGGCGTTTTACGGACCCTTCCGCGATGCGGTGGACAGCAACTTCAAAGGCACCCGGTCGAGTTACCAGATGGACCCGGCCAATCGGCGGGAGGCCCTGGCGGAGTCCCTGCAGGATGAAGACGAGGGGGCCGATGTACTGATGGTCAAGCCGGGCATTGCCTATCTTGATGTTCTGGCGGATATCCGGGCGCACTCCGAGCGGCCGCTGGCGGTCTATCAGGTCAGCGGCGAATTCGCCATGATCAAGGCCGCCGCCGCCGCGGGTGTGGTGGATGAAAAAGCTGTGGCCCTTGAAAGCCTGTTGGCGTTCAAGCGGGCCGGGGCGGATTTGATTATTACGTATTTTGCGGAAGACGCCGCCGACTGGCTGGCGCAATAGCAATCCAGGTAGCAGAGAGGGTGGAATGAAGGCGATATATGCACTGATTGGGGTCAGCCTGTTGATGATTGTTGGCGGTATCGCCCTGATTGTAAACCAGCCGCCAGCGCCGGAAGAGGCGCCGATCGCCGAGGAGACCCGCGATATTGGCGTCATCCCCGCGCCGGCCCAGACTGATTCGGAAATTCCTCAACTTGATGTTGAGGCCGAGCCGGGCAGCGAGCCCTGGTGTGACCAGATGATGAACATTCCCAACGTCGAGTGGACGCGAGAGGATTCCAAAACCTTTGCCGACAACTGCATTTACGAATAAATACTGAATGTTCTTTACTGAAGAGCGTCCGTACTTCTTCAATCCCCTGACCGGAAAATACCGGGAAGTGGTGGCGGAGTGTCTGCGCCTGCTGTATCAGCGGCTGTACACCGACCTGCGCGATTACGGCTCCGGTCTCAACCGGGAAGGGCTGTTGGATATCTTCAAGGAAGCCATCGCCCGAACGCCGGTGCTGGACAGTCGGGATGAGCCGGGAGACACCGAGGGCCGCTTTAAAAACCAGCGCGAACTGGCCGGCTTTATCATCAACCGTCTGCTGGAGGCCGGCTGGCTCGAACGTCGCGTGGATGATGCCAATCTGCAGAGCAGTTACGGTTTTTCCCGCATGGGCCGGCTGTTTACCCAGCCTTTCGCGGCCAATCAGCACAACGACTTCCGTACCCGTCACCGCAACACCCGGAATACCCGCAACAGTCTGCAGGCGTTTCTGGACCGGGCGGAAGTGTACGACCTGCTCGACGCCTACGAATATTCCGAGCGAATCATCAGTGACTTCACCGATGTGATCGCCGAGCTTGAGGAGCGCAAGCGCCAGCTGGTTCGGGACGTGGAAGCCCGCCAATTGGTGCAGCAGGCCAGTGATGAATTTTTCGATTTTATGGAAAAGGTATTCAAACCGGATCTGGAGGTCCGCCTGTCGGCGGACAGCGTGGAAAAGTATCGCGACCAGATCGCGCATATCATCAGCCGCATTCGTCGCAAACGCAAGTTTGGTCAGGGCGAGTCCGCCGACAAAGACTGGCGGGCGGTGATGGAACTGCGTTTGCGCGCGTTGCTGCCCCAGCGGGTAGTGCCGGGCAGTTCATTGTTGGAAACCTTATTGCAGGCCATCGAAACCCGCTTGAAAAATGCCTGTGAGGTTATGCTGCCGGCACTGCGCAAAGCGCTCAATACCTTTACCCAGCGGGCGGATATCATCATCCGCCAGCTCAGTTATATTCACACCCAAAGCGGTGACAGCGCGCTTGAATTGTGCCAGTTGCTGTCACAGCAGCCGCGCGAGCGACAGGATGCACTGCTGCGCGAACACGGGAGCGATTGGTCCGCCATGCACCTGGGCTACCTCGATCCGGGGCAGCTGGTGCTGCGGGAACGGCGGGACAGAAACCCGATCCGCAGCGATCTGGATGAGGACAAACCCCTCGACCGGGATGCCCAGAAGCAACTGTTTATCCAGCAGGCGCTCGAGCAGGCGTTTACTCTGCAGGGCAAAGATGTGCGTGTCTTTGTACAGCAGGCGTTGGATCAGTCCGGGCGCATCAGCAGTCGCGACCTGGTGGCGGAATCTTTGCCGGAGCTCCTGAGTCTGGCCAGGGCCACCGAAGTCGGCGCCTCCGCAAACCTGTCTTCCGAGTTTGGCTTCCGGGTTCATCAGGACGACCAGTGGTTGCAGGACAGCCCGCGCATTACCGACGGCGGCTATTTTACCCGTCGCGATGAATACACGATCGAACTGACCGAGGGCGCCCATGAGCCGTCTGACCGATAGCCTGGAACAGGCGTTAATTGCGGAAAACCTGAACCTGCGCGACTGGCGCGAGCTGATCCAGCGGCTGCTGGATTACGGCGTCCTTTGCCGGGACGACAGCCAGGTGGAGGCCGAACTGTACGACCGGTTCGAACGCATCGAGTCACTGGTGGATGAATACCTCGGCCTGATGGGCGTGCGCCTGCAGCACGATCAACGCTTCCAGTTTGTCCGTCTGATTCCCCCCGGTGCGCGGGTGCCCGGCATTGAAGACGAAAGCGACGAGCCCTTCAATGGCGGTTTCCGCACCCGTCTCACCCAGGCGGAAATCGCCCTGGTATTGATACTGCGGGCCGAATACGACAAATCCGTGCGCGAGGGGGTGATTGATGAGCAGGGCTGCGCCACTCTGTCGGTGGAAGCACTGGCCCTGGCGAGTAAGAACCTGCTTCAACGCAGCCTGCCAGAGAACCTGGTGGAACGTCGGCAACTGTTTCGTCGTCTGCGCCAACTCCGGCTGATTCACTACGCCCACGAAGCGGATCTGGAGCAGAGCGACAGCTGGATAAAAGTCCGCCCGCTGATTGTCAATCTGGTCAGCAACGACTGGCTCGATAATCTGAAGCAGGCGATTGAGTCCGAAGCGACTCCTGCCCCGGAAGAAGCCGAACCAGACGCCCCCGAAGGCGCCTCTCTGTTCTCGAAGTAACGCAACAGTTTCCCCACCCACGATTGGGCGACGATAAACTCTATGTACCTGAAAAAATTTGTCTATATCCACTGGGGCAACATACCGAATACCGAATGCGAATTCGGCCCCATCAATCTGTTTTCCGGTGGTAACGGCTCCGGTAAAACCACGGCCGCCGACGCCATACAGACCGTAATGACTGCGGCGCACGACAACCTGTTCCATTTCAACCCGGGGCAGGATGAAGCCAGTCAGCGGGGGCGGGGCGGCAAACAGGTTCGTACCCTGGCGTCCTATATTCTGGGCTGCGACGACGGCGCCTACGCGCGCCCGGGCGGCTGTGATGGTTACCTGGGGGCGGTGTTCTATCCGACCCCGGGCGAGACCAGCGAACCCTTTACCGCCTTGATCGGAATGCGTGCCTACCTGGAAGGCTCCGGACAGCAACGCGTCGCCCGCCTGGACGACACGCAGTTTTTCCTGTTGCCCGGCGTTCAGCTCGGCCTCAAGGATTTACTCAAAGAAGACAAAGCGGGTCGCTACGTCCTGCCGTTGGATCGGGTGTACAGCGTTCTGCGCAAACAGTTTGGCCCCGAAGCGGTGGAGAAGTACGATAAGAAAAAGGCGTATCTCGGTCGGCTCTATGGGCTGATTCGGGATCGGGCCGATGCCGTCTCCGAGCGCGAGGCAATGAACGCAGCACGCGCTTTTTCCCGTTTCATGGCCTACAAACCCATCAAGGGCATCGACGAATTTGTCGCCAACGAAGTGCTCGAGCCCCGGGACCTGGGGGAAGCCATTCGCTCCGTCTCCGCCATGCTCAAGCGCATTCACGGCATGGAAGCGGACGCACGCCAATTGCGCGACGCCATCGAACGCCTCAATCAGGGCCGGCACACCGCCGCCAGCTTTATTGACCAGTGGCTCGATTGGCAGTTGTTGCATTACGGCCTGGCCAAACGTCGGTACAGCGACTGCCAGAACCGCTACCTGAGCGAGAAGCGGCGTCAGCAGGAACAGCGTGAAGCGGTTGAAACCAGCCGTCAGGCCATCGAGCTGAGCGAGCAACGCCGGGACAACCTCCAGCAATTGCTGCTGGACCTGAATACCCGGCGCTTGGGTATTCCGGGCCTGCGGGAAAAAGACCAACTGGCACAGGAGCGGCGTAGCGAAGAGCAACGCCTGCAGCAATCGGTTCCGCAACTGCTCGAGCAACTGCAGCAGGTGGAACGCAATGTTGCCAGCGCCCGCTCGCTGCGCGATGGGCTTCAGAAAACCTCACTGTCGCTGGCACTGCCGACCCTGGCCGACAAAACCTTCCTTAAACGTCTAAAAGCCATCGCCGAGGATGAACTCCGGCTGGACGTTCACGGTTGGCTGAACCAGGACTGGATTGATATGTCGCCGCTGGAAGCCCGCCTGGATGAGGCCTTGGCGCAGCAGCAGAAACACCGGCAATGGGCATCGGCCTGGTTTGACAACACCGAGGGCCAAAGCCACCTTCGGGATCAACTGGCGCGCGAGTGCGAAAAGCGCCAGCAGGCGAGCGAGCAGGCCCGCACCAAGCTCGAACGGCTGGAACGGGAAATGCGCGCGCTGGAAGCACGGGAAGTGAGCTATCCGCCCTATGTGCAACAGGCGTTGGCCGAACTGCATCGCCATCTGCCGGAGGCGGATGCGCGCGTATTGTGCGATCAGGTGGAAGTCACCGATCCGCAGTGGCAGTCGGCCATCGAGGGCTATCTGGGCGGCGCCCGCTTCGGCCTGATTGTCGATCCGGATTGCGAGGCGGAAGCGATCCGGTTGGTGCGGGGCCTCCCCGGACAGGGCCAGAAAGCCCGTGTCATTCAGGGCGAAAAAGCCCGACGCGATCTGGACAAGCTGAATGCGCCCGCCGGGGACAGTATTGTGGACGTGATGCACTTCAGCCACGCCACGGCGGAGAATTACCTGCGCGCGAGTTACGGTTCCGTACAGCGCGTGGCCGACGCCGAAACGCTGCGGCGTACCCGTCGGGGTGTGACTCAGGACTGCCTGGGCTCGGGCAACTATTCCCTGTTTCGGTGCGACATTGCTGACAGCGACCTGGTCTTTGGCCAGAGTGCGCGCGAGCGGGCCTTGGCCGCCCGCCGGGAGGAGCGCGATGCGCTGACTCGCGAATGGGAAGCCTGCGAGCGGTTGGCCCGAGAGGCCGCGGAATTGCTCGGTGCCGTCGACAAGGTGTCAGCGCCAGCCCATGGTGACCTTCTACAACAGTTGTTGTCGGCTCAACGCCGGCTGCAGACGCTGGATCAGCAATCCGAGCAACTGGATCTCAGTGCCGGTGAGGACCTGGAGCAGGAACTCGGCGCGCTAAAGGCGAAGGTGGAAGAGCAGGCCACCCAGGGCAGGGCGCTCAACGAGGAGCGAGCCAACCTGCTGGCGGAACTGAAGAATATCGACAGCCGCTGCCAGAGCCTGGACCGCGATCAGGACCAGACCCTCGCCGTGGTGGAGTCCTGCGAGACGAGCCTCGAGGGGCTGGATGCATTGGTGCCCGGCTTTGACGCGGAAGCGCGACTCTCTTCGGTCGACGAGGATCTGCGGGAGACAAAATACTACGAGGCGCAACTGGCGGAGGTCCAGGGCGAGCTGAAAACCGGAATGCACCGGTTGCAGCAGGCGGTGATGCAACACAACCAGGTCTGTCGTCAGGCGGATGCCATCGCCCTGGAACTGAACTTTGGTGATGAGTTCGGACGGGAGAATTTCTCTCGGGTCTGCCAGTTGCGCCGGCAATTCGACAGTCTCTACAACCGGGACAAGAACCACATTCTCGCCCAGCGCCACAGCGAGCTGCAGTCCCTGCGGGAGAGTTTTAACAACGCCTTTGTCACCAACCTCTGCCATTCCATCTACCAGGCGATTAACGATGGCAAGCGGGTACTCGAAGATCTGAACCGGGAGCTGGAACACCACCGCTTCGGCGCGGACCGGGAACGCTTCCGGTTCGACTGGCAGTGGGTCCCGGAATTCAGGGAGTACTGGCAGTTCTTCAAGGCGATTATCGACAACCCCAGCCTGGGTGACGGGGAGACACTGTTCGACATCAGTCTCGAGCCCAAGCATCAGAAAGTCCGGGAGCGGTTGATGTCCATGCTGCTGGATGACGACGAACAGAAAGCCCTGCGGGAGCTGGAACGGTTGGCGGATTACCGCAATTACCGCCGCTATGAAATCTATAAGGAACCCGAAGGCAAGCAGCCGATCGCCTTGAGCCAATACGGCACCGGTTCCGGCGGTCAGTTGGAGACGCCCGCGTATATTATTCGCAGCGCCGCCATTACCTCGGCCTTCCGTTTTGGGGAGGGTAACAGCCACCTGCGGATGGTACTGGTGGACGAGGCCTTCTCCAAAATGGATGAGCATCGCTCGCGCGAGGTGATTCATTACCTGACCGAGAGCCTGGGGCTGCAATTGCTGTTTATCATGCCCAGCAGCAAGTCCGGACCCTTCCTGGAACTGATTTCCAACCAGTTTGTGTTCAGCAAGTGCGCCACCAACGAGCGCACGGGGGAATTGCAGACCCGCGTGATCCTCGACCGTCAGGAGTGCGACCGGGCACGTATCCAGCAATTGATGGCCAACCATCGTCAGACCATCCGCCAGCAAGCGGAGCTGGACTTTCTGGAGGAAGTTGAAGGATGATAGACGCCGGTCGCCTTCAACCGTCTGCTAGAGACACACAACGATGATATCAAACGAAACGCTGCAAGCCCGTTTCAACCAGCTGCGAAGCAACAAGGCGTTCGAATTGTTTGTGGTGGGTATCATCATTTTCTCGGCGCTGGTCATCGGCGCCAAGACCTACGATATCCCTCCGCTGGTCTCCTCCGTCATTGTGATTACCGACTGGTTTATCACCATTTTTTTTCTGGTGGAAATCACCATTCGTTTACTGGGCGAGCCGCGCAAGCGGGACTTCTTCAAAAACGGCTGGAACATCTTCGATACCACTATTGTTGTGGTCAGCCTGATTCCGATTGAAGACAGTGAGTTGGCGCTGGTCGGTCGTTTGGTAAGGGTCTTCCGCGTGCTGAGGATGGTCTCCATCATTCCAGAGCTGCGCACCTTGCTGGTCTCATTGCTCAGGGCCTTGCCCCAGTTGGGGTATGTGGCGCTGATGATGTTTATCATCTTTTACATCTACGCCGCCATCGGAAGTATGTTCTTCGCCAGCGTGAACGAGGAGCTCTGGGGCGATATTGCCATCAGCATGCTGACGCTTTTTCGGGTCATGACCTTCGAGGATTGGACCGATGTCATGTACGAGACCATGACGCAATACCCGTTCAGTTGGATCTTCTATGTCACCTTTATTTTCCTCTCCGCCTTTGCCTTTCTGAACATGATCATCGGCATCGTCGTCAATGTTCTGGACGAGCAGCACCGAAAGGAACGTCAGGAAGAAGGGGAGCCCACCCTGAAGGAGTTACACACCGAACTCAAGGAGCTGAAAGCCATGATCAAGGAGAGAAACTGACCCGATTTCGGCCCTCCTGCTTGGCGTTATACATCGCGGCGTCGGCCCGTTCCAACAGGCTCTCCCGGCTGTCGCCGGCGGTGTACTGGGCCACGCCGAGGCTCAGGGTGATATCCACCTCGACTCCGAAATTCTGGTAGGCAACCGCGCGGCGCAGCTCATCGGCGAGCTGGCGAGCCGACTCCAGGGAGGTGTTGGGGCAGACCAGCAGAAATTCCTCGCCGCCCCAGCGACCCAGGCAGTCGGTGCGCCGTACCCGTTGACTGAGAAGGCGGGATACCTCAACCAGAACCTCGTCGCCTCTGTTGTGGCCATGCCCGTCGTTGACCGCCTTGAAGTGGTCAATGTCCATCAGAATCAATGTCAACGGGGCGGGGTATCGTTTCTGACGCTCGATTTCGACGTCCAGGGTTTCATCGGTGCGCATACGATTGTAGAGGCCGGTAAGCACGTCGGTGATCGCCAGGCGCTGCATTTGCCGGTTGGTCTCTTCCAGCTCTCGGGTGCGCTCCTTGACCATCCTCTGCAGCACCTGGCTGCGATCCTCAAGCTCTTTGAGCGGATACCCCTCGTGCTCCTCATGGGCTTGGGAGGGCTGTGAGAGGTGCTTATGTTCGAGTATCCAACGGCCGTCGAGCTTGCGCATGACGAGGGTGAAACGGATATTGAGCAACGAGGCGGCCTGGTTCAAATGGAAAAAGTGGCAATCCATTTCCCCCAGAACGACGCCAGTGTCGTCGGTAAGGCCTTGAGCCTGAATGTTGCGAATGCTGTATTCGATCGGGCCGGGAATCGCTTCAACGTCCATCCGGTACAAGTCCAGCGCCTGCTCCACTTTGTAGACTCGCTCCCGGGCACCGGTGCCGAAGCCGGTAATCCGGTTGCTGGCAAGAGCCGCAGAAGCCTTGGGATCTCGGTGACACAGGAATGTGTCGAAATAGAGGCGCGCGGCGCTAACCAGTGTCTCGGCGGTGGGACTATTATCCATGTGCGTAACGAACCCCTGTTACTCAGATTGCATTCCAGACGGTTACTTCAGCATTCTGTTCCTGAGGCTTGACTTCGCCTTTCAATCAGATACTGCTCCTAAATCAGTTACTATAGGCATATTAGCCCATAAACGGTGTTTTGTTAATATACGTGCCATCTTGTCGTTGTCATTGCTTTAGCAGGTGTTGCCCTGAAGTATAGTCGAATAAAACGGCATGGCGACCCGACGCGATATTGTCATGAGTGACGCTTTTTCAACCTACAGAGGAGTTCCTGTGAGCCAAACGGATGCAATTCTGCAGCGGCTCGACGCCCTGATCGGCCGCGTCGAAAGACTGGTTCCGCCGGTTCCACCGGCGCCCAACTGGGGCGCCCAGGCGTTCCGTTGGCGCCGGGTCAATGGTCACGGTCGGTTGCAGGCGGTGCGCCATCCGCACCGGGTCGAGCTGGCCGCGCTGCAGAACATTGAACCCCAGAAAGAGGCGCTGATCCGCAACACCCGGCGTTTCGTGGACGGCCAGCCGGCCAATAACGTACTGCTGACTGGCGCCCGGGGGACCGGTAAATCGACCTTGATCAAAGCGGCCTGGAACGCGTTTTCCGGGCGCGGTCTCAAATTGGTTGAGGTCGACAAATCGGACTTGCCCGAGCTGACCGACATCTTGATGATGCTGGAGGAGCGGCCCGAGCGGTTTATTCTGTTCTGTGATGACCTGTCATTCGAGGAGGGGGACGCCAGTTACAAAGCGTTGAAGTCCGCCCTGGACGGCTCCATTGCCGCGCCGTCGGAGAAGGTTCTGTTTTACGCCACGTCCAACCGTCGGCATCTACTGCCGCAAAGCATGCGCGACAACCTGGATGTGAGCTACGAAGAGGGGGAGCTGCGCCCGAGCGACAGCATTGAGGAGAAAACCTCGCTCTCCGACCGCTTCGGTCTCTGGCTCAGCTTCTACCCGTTCAGTCAGGATGAGTATCTGGCGGCGGCCCGCTATTGGGTGGAAGCCATGGGCGGCGCCTGGAGTGATGAAGCCCAGTCCAATGCATTGTTGTGGCACCGCACTCGCGGTGCGCGCAGTGGTCGCGTGGCCTGGCAGTTTGCCCGGGATTATGTGGATGTCGGCTGAAAGACGCGGCTAGGGTTCTCCGGCGCCTGCTTCGGGAACGGGCAGGCGATAGCCATAAGACTCAATGATGCGCTGGGCCGTATCGCTTTGTAGAAAGCGCCACAACGCCGTGGCGCCCTCGCTATCGGCTCCGCGTTTCAACAGGACCGCGTCCTGGCGTATGGGGTTGTGATGGTGTGGGGGCACCCGCCATGCGGACCCTCCCTTTAGCGCGCCGTCACGCATGACCTGTGACAGGGCGACGAAGCCGATGTCCGCATTGCCGGTATGAACGAACTGATACGTTTGGGCAATGTTTTCCCCCTGAACCCAGCGGGAACGGGTCGCCTCCACCAGCGCCAGCGCCTCCAACACTTCCACTGATGCAACGCCATAAGGCGCCAACCGGGGGTTGGCAAGCGCCAGCTTGTTGAAATTTCCTTCCCTTAAAACCTGCCCCTGAGGGTCGATCCGCTTAGGATCGCGGGACCAGAGTGCCAGCGCTCCGAGCGCATAGGTAAACCGTGTGTCATCGACCGTCCAGCCCTCTTGCGCCAGCGCCTGAGGCTTGGCCTGATCGGCGGATAAGAACACCTGAAAAGGCGCGCCGTTTCTGATTTGCGCGTAGAATTTACCGGACGAACCGGAAGACAGAACGACGCGGTGCGTCGACTCACGCTCAAAGGCCGCGGCGATGTCGTTCATCGGGGCGGTGAAGTTGGAAGCCACGGCCACGTGGATATCCTCGGCGAGGCATAGGGCGGGCCGCCAGAGCGCGAGAACACTCACCAAAAAGACACTGAACGCTCGGGAGAAGGGCATCGGGCTTTCTCGGCTTCTGGAACCATAAAAGATGTGGTTGGTATAGTGCATTATCTGGCCAGCGGCGACAAGTGACGCCTCCCTGAGGGTGTGACCTACTACAATTGTGTAACAGCCTACTACAAAGGCTTACAGTTTCCGCCTCCCGGCTTTGCTAGAGTGCTGTCATAACAAATCATGAAGGGTTATTGTTATGCTGAAGTCTCTTACCACCGCCGGCGCACTGACGCTGGCCGTCGCCAGCCTGCCGGCCGCCGCCACCATCGTTGAATTTGAAACCGTACTGGGCAACATTCAGGTCAACCTTTACGACGAGAGTACGCCGGAAACGGTGGAAAACTTTTTGGCTTATGTTGAAGCCGGGTCGTACGACGGTTCGTTTATCCATCGTTCAATTCCGAACTTTATTGTCCAAGGTGGTGGATTTGCCTACGACCAGGAAGAGAAAAAATCGGTAAAGATCGACACCGAAAGCGCAGTGGCCAATGAGCCGGAATGGTCCAATCGTAAGGGCACTATCGCGATGGCCAAAGTGGGGGATAACCCCAACAGTGCCACTTCCCAATGGTTTTTTAATCTGGATAACAACCACACCAACCTGGATGTGCAGAACGGAGGGTTCACCGTCTTTGGTGAAGTGATCAGCGGTATGGACATCGTTGAAGACATCGCAGACCTGCCGCGTTTTAATCTGGGAGGTGCCTACACAAGCCTGCCGCTACGCAACTACGGTGAAGAGGAAATTGAAGACGAACAGTCCATTTCACCGGACAATCTCGTGTCCATTCTAAGTATCACTGTGATTGATGATTCGGAAAACTCCGCCGCCGATCTGGAACCGGTACCCAATACGCTCATTGATGAAGTAGGGCAGGGAGGAGGTGGTGATTCGTCCAGCAGCGGTGCCCTGGGCCTGCCCTGGATCCTGGCATTGATGGGATTGGGCATCGCCCGCCGTTTCCGGCGAGCCCGCTAGCCTCAAACGGCCGTAGAGTCGTACACCACGACTTTACTCCACAGGTGGGAGCAATCTTCCACAAACTTCTTGTGGATGGGGTGGACCTGATAGGCGTTCTGCCCCTCCACATTGTCGAACAACAACAGCTCTGAAACCTGGTAGCTGTTCTCCACCACGTCCCGTTTCTCTGTCGAAGCCGGCACACCGATGTGAATGCCTTTCACGGTATCAATGTCGCCCAGGGTCTTGAGGCCCGCGATCAGTGCATCGCGGTCTTCCTTTGAGTCGGGGTTCTTCAGCCAGAAAAATACCGTGTGGGTCAAACTGGGAAGGTTAACCTGACCGGTGTGATCGTGGTCTCCCGCACGCACTCCGGGAACTACGGCGGCCGCGCTGAGGGCGGCGGCGCCACCGAGAAATTGCCGACGATTGGTTTTGGATGTCATTGTGGTTTTGCTCCTTTGTAGATACCGGTATCCGCGAGAATGACCAGTTGATCGTGAGGCTGTATGTTCAGCGCGGTCTCCCGGTTGGGGTTTAATTGAAGTTGACGGCTCTTGTCTGCCGAGCGGTAGAGCACACCGAGGGCGGTTTCACCGCGCTCTCCGGCCAACGTTTCCAGCTTCCAGAAGGGGAGGGGTCCTTTGATGCCGTAATGCTCCGGAGAGCGAAATACAATCTCTGCACCCCCTTCGGTAAACAGCTCATCGAACACCAACCGCAGTTCCGGTCGAAGGGCGACCTGAGCGAGCAGGTGGCTGAGAATCAGTGGACTGATAATCGTCTCACCCCGCTGCTGGCCCAACAGAATAGCGTTGTCCGGGTCGCTGAGTTCCAGCAGCAGGTTGGGTGGATCGTCGGTGTTCCGGAGGTGTTCCTCAAGTATGCTTTGGCCGACAATGGCGCGGGCGTCAGCTTCTTCCCCACTGGCCAATCGATCGCTGCTGATCAGCACAATGCTGTCATATTGAGCCGGCTCAATATCGTGCAGTTCGCCTTCACGCATGAAGTCGGTCTGAATGTGACGGCAGTGAGGCGGCGTCTCACCGGCATGGTAACGGGAGATGGCGCTGTCGCGCTCCTCCGGGGGTACAATAGACACAATGTCCAATTCAAACCGGTATTGCCGGTAGCTTCCCAGTTCGTGGACCAGTGCGGGCAGTCGTTCATTCCATCCCAGTATCAATACCCGACGGCGGTGCTGCTGGCTGGAGGGGGCTTGGCTGTTGGCCGGAGCCTTGCGCTCGACGGGGCTGAGTCGGTGACCGGTGGCCTTGAGCGGTTGAGTGTCCTGCAAGTCCTGGGCGATCATCACAACCTTGTCTTCCGCGCGCACCGCTGTTTTCGACGGGGCGTTGAGACGAACCTTCCATTGCTCATGTTCCCGGCTCAGTACGCCGCAAACCACCGCGCGCGGGCAAAGCATGGCAATGCTTGAGAGGGTTTCCCCTTCAAAATGTTCACCACTGCGCACATAGAACTCGTTCCCACTCTGCTCCGTCAGCAGCTCGTTGTACACTTCGGAAAGGCCCGGGTGTATCAGGTTTTGGGCCATCAGGCTGGCGATGGTGACATCCCCGGCAACCACCTGAAGGGGCCCGTTGTACGCGCGCCGAGCGATGGGAAGTTTGCGCAGGTCCTGGATTTCCGCCACGACAAAGGGGCGGGACACACCCTGCGAGCGCGCCTGGGCATCGAGCGACATCAGCGCTTTGACGGTTTCCACATCGGAGCTCACCAGGCTACCCAGTTCGTGGGCCTCGCTGGGAATGATTACGGCGGCGGCGTTCAGACAAGCCGCCCGGTGGAGCGCATCGGGTTGCAGCGGGCTACCGGAACGAAGCACGATGTGTTTCGCCTTGCGGCCGATTCCGGGCTCGTTGCGCAGCTCCTGGGCCTGCACGGCGGACATCCGCTCGGCGAGAACCACCAGCTTCAGGCGGGAGCTATCGCGCCCCAGCAGGTGCTGGCGCATGGTGCCCGAGGCGCTCAGCAGCTCGCGAATCAGGGGTAGGGTACGACTGTTCCAGCCGAGAATGACCACGTGATTTCGATACGCCACCGGCGTCATACCGCGCTCAAGCTCGGTCATTCGAGCAATCAACGAGCGGGTGAGAATGGCCACCAGGGTACCCATGAAGATGACGTAACCACTGACGGTCAACAACGTCGAGACGGCCCTGAGCCATGAGCCCTGATCATCGCCCAGGTAACCCGGGTCGGTCAGGCGGAGAAAGGCCCACCAGATGGCATCCCCCATGTCCTCGCCCTGACCGGCGGGGTAGGCGAGCAACCCTCCTGTCAGGGAGATCAGCCCGATGATGGCGGCTACCACCAAGAGCTGGAAGAGCGCCCCTTTGACAAACTGACGCTCGACAAAAAATTTTACGCGATCAATAAAACGCAGCGGCAGCATGGCTGCTCCCAAATTCCGTTGAGGCTTGGATTTCATTTAACTGCCACTCAAGCGGCAGGGCTGCCAGTATACCCGTTTTTGCGGTCGGTCCACTCAAGCACCATGACCGTCAAAGCCGGCAGCATTGTCAATGTTACCAAGGTCGCGCCGATAATACCCGACATCACGATGATACCAACGCCCCGGTACAGTTCGCTCCCGGCTCCCGGGAGAAACACCAGCGGCGCCAGCCCCATGATCGTGGTAATCGTGGAAATGGCGATAGGGCGCAGGCGTGAGCTGACCGCCTCGCGCACGGCATCGACCGGTGCCATGGCTTCTTCTTTGAGGTTACTGATCGCTCGGTGAACAATCAGAATCGGGTTGTTTACGACCGTCCCCATCAGAATCAGAAAACCGAGCATGGAGATCATGTCAAAGGGTTGACTGAAGCCACCCAGGCCCAACGCGGAAAACAGCGCGCCCACGACGTTGAGCAGGGCGAGCCCGGCGATGCCTCCGGCGATACCCAGAGGAATTGTGGTCATGATCAGCAACGGGTAACCCCAGTGGGTGAAGATCGCCACCATCAGCAGATACACAATGACCAGTGCGACCAGGTAGTTGCTGCTCAAGGACTCGCGTGTGGCATCCAGTTGGTCCGCCGCGCCGGAGATATTCAGCGTCACGCCCGTGGGAACCTGACCGTTATCCTGCAGGTACTGGACAATATCCTCCCGCACTCGTTGTACACCGGTTTCGAGCGCGACCGACCGGGGCGGGATGATATTGAGCGTGACGGTGCGGCTGCCGTCCAGGCGGCGGATGCTGCTGGTATCGACGGTTTCTTTGATACTGACGATGTCAGACAGCGGTAGCGAGCCGTGGCCGGGAACGTAGGTCACAATGTCATTCAGGGTGTCAACGGTCACGCCCGGCCCCTGCTCGTTGTACAGGTAGATATCAATTTTGTCGTCGGCCCAGAAGAATTCATTGACGAAGGCGCCATCGGTCAGGGCCGAGACGGTAAAGCCGACGTCTTCGGTGGTCAGGCCCAGTTCCGCGGCGCGCTCCCAATTCGGCCGAACCTCCAGCAACGGTTGCGCCAGAGAGAGACTGCCCGGGCGGGTCTGAATGCGTGGGTCGTCGAACACTTCTTCGGCTCGGGCATAGGCGGCACGCGCCACCTGAAAGAGGTCGGCGAGCGCCGGGCCGGACACGTCGAGGTTGACGCTTCGGGTTCCACCGTCGTTGCTGCTGATAATCGAGCCGCGGGCGGCGAAGGCGCGCATCCCCGGGTAACTCTCGTATTTCTTAACAATGGCGTCCATCAGCGGTTCAATGTGAGCGGGGTCTTTGGACTCGGTAATGATGCGCAAACTCTGCGGGGAAATGCCCATGTTCACGTACTGCATGGCCGGCACATCTGTTTCGCCATTCTCAAATGCCGACGGGTCGTCATCCACGAACTGCATGAAGTAATCCTGAATTTCCAGGCCAATACTTTCCATTGTCTCCAGGTTGTACCCCGGAGGCGCATTCATGGACGCAAAGGTTTTGGCTTCTTCGCCCTCGGGAAGATACTCCGCCGGGGGCGTGAGGAACAGGGCAATGGCGCCGCTGACCAAAACGGTAATCAGAACACAGCTGATTCGACGGCGAGGCGTGGCGATCAGCCAATCGATACGGTCGGTGATGCGTTTTTGCAGTGGGTGCTCTTTATCGTCAGGGGGCTCGTCGTCCGATGAGGCACCGCCTTTGAAAGACAGCCGGGCACTGGCGGTCGGTATCACGGTGATGGCGACCAGCATCGACACCAGAATGGAGGCCGAGATGGCGATGGCGACATCGGAGTAGAGTTGACCGGCTTCTTCCTGAATGAACACGACCGGCAGAAATACCATAACGGTGGTCAGAGTAGACGCCAGCACGGCGGGCCAGACTTTCTGCACGCCGACCAGTGCGGCCTGCATTTTTTTCAGCCCCCGCCGGCGCTCCAGTTCGATGCTTTCGAGCACCACAATACTGTTATCCAGCGTCATGCCGATGGCGAAGGCGACCCCCGCCAGGGAGATGACATTGATGGTTCGCCCGGCAATCAGCAGCCCGAGAAAGGCGGCAATGGTACAGATGGGAATCCCCACGACACCCAGGGCGGTGGCGCGGAATGACCGCAGGAACAGGTACATGACTCCCGTCGCCAGCAGGGCACCGAGGATCAGATTTTTCCAGACGTTGAAAATGGAGTCTTGAACGTACACCACATCATCGGCGGTGCGCTCCAGAATCATGCCTTCCGGGTTCAGCAGGTCCCGGTTCACGGCATCGACTTCCTTCATCATCGCCTCTTTGATCGCGATGACGTTGGAGCCGCTTTCACGTCGCACCGAGAGGCTGATGACCGGGCGTTCATTCACGTAGGATTTTTCGCGAACTTCGAAATGGTCGAGCCGGACCTCGGCGACATCGGACAGGCGAGTGATACTGTCGCCGTTGCGTTCAATGATCAGCTCTCGCAGATCCTTCAGGTCCTCAAACCGGCCCATGGTTCGCAGCAGATAGCGTCGCTTGCCGCTTTCCACCTCGCCTCCGGAGAGATCCTGGTTACGGGCGCGAATGACATTGCTGACCTGCCTCGGCGTCAGTTCTCGCTCCGCGAGTCGGTCCGGGTCAAGGAGTATCTGAACCTGCCGTTCGGCGCCGCCCCCGACGTTAATCTCGGACACGCCGGGAACACCGGAGAGGCGCGGGCGAACATTGTCCTCGATGTAGTCACGCATCATCACCATATCCAGGCCGCGGGGGTTTCCCTCCAGCGGCGAGATACGGAAGTACATGAATGAGTTGGCGGAGAAGGAGGTGGCAAAAACCCGTGGTTCATCCACGTTTTCGGGGTAGGAAGGCACCTGGGTCAGGGCGTTGTTGACCCGGATCAGGGTTTCGGTGATATCCACGCCGAAAGGGAATTCCAGCTCAATCTGGGCCTCGCCGAAATCCGCGCTGCTTTGCATCTCCGCCAGGTAGGGAATGTTGCGCAGGTATTCTTCCTGCTCAATCAGGATTTCCTTCTCCACATCCTGTGGCGTGGCGCCGGGCCAGCTGGTACGGATGGAGATGGTTCTGACTTCCAGATCCGGGATCATCTGCACGGGGATACGGGTGGCGGCCAGGATCCCCAGCACACAAATGATCAATACCGTGACGGTAACCAGAATGCCGTGCCGGATAATCTGCTGAAACATCGTTTATTGCTCCCCGAAGGCGGAACCGTGATCGTCGATGGACTCGGGCAGGACCCGCTGGCCTTCCTGCAGGGCCTCGTTGCCCCGGGTAATCACGACATCCCCGGTCTCCAGTCCGGAGCGGACTTCGACCCACCCGGACGAGCTCATACCGGTTTGCACCTGTTGTTCGCGTACGGCGCTGACTTCGCCGACGGCGGGCTCGGTCACCACCCAGACGGTCACGCGGCCGTCCGGGTAACGGATCAGTGCATCTCGCGGCACGGCGATGCCGGTCTGGCCGGTGTTCAGCCGCAGTGCGCCGGAGGCTGACATGCCGGGAATCAATGTGACATCATCGTCTGTGGGAGCGGTCACCCGCAGTAAAAAAGTGCGAGTGCCGTTTTCGCTGAGCGGCACGGTGCGATGGATGGCGGCATTGAAGGTGCGGTTCGGATAGCCATCGAAGCGCAGATCCATATTGGCGGAAGGGTCGACCCGGGGATAGTAGCGTTGGGGCACCTGGAAATGAACCCGCAGAGGAGTGATGGCAACCATATCTACCAGGGTGTCGCCGGGGGAAACCCACTCGCCCAGGTCCACGTGTCGGGCGCTGATGATACCGGAATAGGGGGCCCGCACCCGATGCCGCTCCAACTCCGCCTCAAGGCGGGCGACGTTTGCTCGGGCGGCATCCCGAATGGACTCCTGAATCTGAACCTGCGCTTCGAGCGTTCGAATGTCACTGGCGGCGATGGCACCGCTTTCCAGGTTCTGTGCCTCCGTAAGTCGCCGTTGGCGGTCCTGAAGCTCGGCCTCAGCACTTTTCAGCTCGGCCCGGGCCCGATCCCGGTCAATCCCGGTCAGCTCAGGGTCCAGCTCCAGAAGCAGGTCTCCCTGCTGGACCTGATCGCCGATATCGGCGGTAATACGATGGACGAGACCCTCCACCTGGGTGGATACCTGAGACTGGCGCTCGGCGTTCACCGAGCCGGTCAGCGGCACCGTCTCAATCAGCGGTTGGGCTTTCAGGCGCACCGCTTCCACACGGGTCGCGTCCTCGCCCGGTGGCTGCGCCAACGCCCGGGTTTGAAGGAAACTGATCGCGCAGAGCGAAATCAAAAGGAACCGCTGAGCGGTATTCAGGGTCTTCATGTTCCGAGGCTCCCAATATCCGTGGTGAGGCCGGCTTTGAAACGGCCCGGTCATCGCTGTGAGGCGAAATTATGGTACTGTTGGGGCAATTAACGAACCCTTCCGCCTGTAAGGAAGGGTAAAGTAAAGTGAGATGTACGGATTTAATACTATGGCCGATCAACACAACCGGCGCAACGCCGCCTGGCGCGCGGCGCAAGACTGGCGCCAACGGGCGCAGTCGGCCAGCCGCTGGCGGGGACCCAAACTCTTTCTCGCCTGGTTGGTCTTTGGCGTACTGATGGTAATGGGGCTGATCATTGCCCTGGTGTTCCTGCTTATTGGCTGGATCGCCATGCCCTTTCTTCGCCATCGCCTGCGCAAACGCACCGAACACATGCGCGCGCAGGCCCAAGCGGCCGCAGACCGTGCGGCGGGGCGCTCGTCCCGCTCCGGCTCTCGAGGTGATGGCCGAGGGAACGTGATTGAGGGCGACTACTCGGTCGAGGACAAAAATAATGACCGTTGATATCCTCGCACTGAGAGGACTGACGCTCGGACTGCTGCTGTTTGTCTCCGGCTGTGCATTTTGGAAAACCGATATCAGTCGGGAAAACTGGCCGGAGAAGGCGCCTCCGCGCTCTGACTTTGAGGCGGAGTATGCGGCCGACAAAGCCAACCAGGCCGTTCAGTCAGAGAGGGAATACCTGCTCTGGATCAAACGTTTCTATATCGGCTGGCGGTTATACGCCGATGGTTGGAATGACCTGGTCCCTGAAGTGCTTTCGGAAGTGAATGATGCCGAACTCAGGGCCGAGTTAGAAGCCCAGCTTTACGAAATGGGTCAGGATATCGCCAGCGAATGGGCCAAGAATACCGAGGATCGCCGGGTTCACACAAGGCATCTGTCAGTGTGGGGCAATGCCCTACGTGAAGCAATCGCAAGCGGGGAAACCAAGGAGATGATTGCGGAGATTGCCCGCGACGTCGACCAACTGATGGACCACACGCTCACCATCGGAGACATTACCGCTTCCCGTTATCAGGAGTTTGAAGAAGACGACGTCTTTCGTCCTTGATCACTAGCGGTCCCTCAGGCCGGCGCCATCGCCCGATCCATTTCCCTTAGTACCCGGTTAACGTAATCCTGCAATACTCTGGGTGCTTGCTCCAACAGGTTGTCGATGTCCCGGCTGTTGTCGCGCTTGTGGTTGCACTCCTGAACAAAGAGCTTGGCCGCCGCTTCCAATATCTGACTGAATACTACCGGCTTCTCAAAATACGCGTCTTTACGGGTTTGACAGTATTGAGTGAATACAAACAGCGCTTCAACCACGGCGCTTTTGTAATAGGCCGGATGCAGTTGCTGCGTCAGACGGTCAATCAACTGCGCGAAACTTTCTTCTCCAGAGGTCATGGAGCTGCGTACCAGTTCGCAGTCTAGCGTTGAATCGTCGCTATCCCGGTCCCCGAATTCCAGTATGGCGGTGTGCGACAGACTCTGCCAGATGGCTTTGAGAAAGTCGTTGTCAAAGCGGGTGACAAGCCCGCGAGCGAGTCGCCATTCAAACCAGTCCGCGTCCAGAGCGTGGTACTGCACCGCATCACTGATGGCGACGCTATCGGACTCGGCATTCTCAAACGGTTTGCTGAGCTGGATGTCTTCTGAAAAAATCCGGCGCTGGTACGTCAGTATATCCATCAGCCGCTTCATGACGGTGGAAGGGGGCAGAATACCCAGCTCGTCCAGCGACCAATAGCCCTCCGACACATGTCCCTGCCGCAGACACAGCTGCATAAAGTTATGCAGATGAATCGAACGAAGCCCGTCGAACAGTTCCGCCCGGGTGCGAACCAGGGTCCCAATCTGCGCCAACATCTCCTGGGCCAGGGTGCGCTCGACCGGGTCTTTGTAGGTTTTCAGAATGCCGGCCATCAACTGGTCGTTTTTGAGTTGGGCGCTCACCACGAATTCGTGCTTCTGATCACCCAGCACAATCAACAGGTGCCGCATGGCCAGTACCGAGAGGCTACCCGCCAGATCACTGTGGAAACGATTGAGTGCAGCAAAGCAGAAGCGCGCAAGCAGCCAACGGTTCAGTTCCCGGGCGCGTCGATAGAGCACTTCCAACCATCGCTGAACGCAGACCGCTTCGCCCTCGTGAGAGCCGATGACCTCGTCGAGTTTGCGTTTGTGCAAAAACTCTTTCAGTTGTTGTTGAGTCGAGGCTTGCTCACCATCCGCAAACTGCTCCCAGATACTGTGTGCGGTGGGGTCCAGCTCGTCCCAATGGTTCTGGCAGGTAAAGCAGGGGCTCGGAGCCAGCGGCTTGAACTCCATATTGTTGATGCTCAGGGAGTTGACCCTTGAAGCCCGGTGAGCCAGGTTGGCGGAGGCATACCCGACGTGCTCGTGTTCGGTGCGCAGCTGCAGCGACCGGATGGCGTCGAACAATTCCTCCACATTGGGCATCTGGCACAGCTCGTGGGTCAGCAGCAACGTAAAGACAGCCACTTCCTGGTTAATCCAGTGTTTGCGAATGTGTTCGATTTCTTGTGCCAGGCTTTCGCTGAACCAGTGTGCGTCGTATAGCCGATAGTCGTCGTCCTCGCTCTGCAACCAGGACAGGCTCAAGTAGACTTTGCCGTTGATCTGGTAGGTCTGGGAGCTGGCCAGGCTCTGAAGGCGCCGGGCCGGCCGACCGGTAAGACGAAGTGCCGCATTGGCTCCCACAGCGCTGTACGCCTTGACCAGTTCCGGCGCGGAGAGAGCTGTCAGCGGCTGAATATCCTGGAGGGTTTCCGCGATGACGCCGTTCTCGGAGAGGGTGTTTTTGGTGGTTTCATTGTCGGTGAGCACCACCAGGGCAATCTGGGACTTGATGAACTTGGTTGCCCTGCGACGCAGGAACAGGGGGTCCAGGTGGTCCGGCTCCAGCAGCCCTTCGTGCAGAATCAACCCCGTCCAATACAGGCTTTGAGCCCACACAAGTGGCACGTTGTCATTGGGAACCCGCTGCTGAGAGCCGGGCTGCTTTTTCTCTGCCGCAATGGATTCCTCGGGCAGATAGTAGAGTTCCGGCAACAGGCCCAGGCCATCGACGTCCACCATCAGAGATTCGAGCCGCTCCCGGTAGTGCTGGGCGGTGGATTCGTTACCATCAAACAGCGCCTGGATGTAAAGGTAGGTAAAAAACAGCGGCCACTGGGATTCTATGTGCTCGAAGTTGACCAGTTCGGAGTGTTCATAGTAAATCCGTGAGGTCTCTTCCACGGCAGTCTGGTGCCCGTCCCAAATAAAGCGCTTGCAGCCGTAATGGCCGCCCAGCTTTGCCAGAATTTCATCACGGGTTCGGGTCACGAGCTTTTCCCGGCTGACCGCAAAGGCCGGAAAGCCGATGATGCTCAAGAGGGCGCTGTCTACCTCTTTGGACACGGACTCTCGCGGTAACAGAGAGGCGAGGGTAGTTCGCGCCAGAGAAATGGCGTCGGCCACCACGTGAATGGTGGCGCGTTTATCTCCCGAGGGGCCAAACAGATTGAAGCCGTCCAGGGCCTGAAGTGCCGCCTTGGCCATACCCACGGAGCTGGCGTTGATTTCGGTCTTGCCATTGTTGATCTTGTTGCCCCGCTCCCAGATACCGTAGTCCGGGGTCCGGTAGGCACTGGAAATGTAATACACCAGGTTCTGGACGAAATCGACTTCGCTGAAAGTGGTGACAATGCGCAGGCCAGAAGCGCTCATTTGCGCCAGCATCAGCAGGTAGAGTGAGGTGGCATCAATCTGGAGGTGGCCCCAGGCGTCATCCGCCACCACCGTCAGGCCGGTTTCGGTGTCGTATTTGGCGTGCAGCGCGTCTTTCGGATCGAGCGTGGACTTGAAGGTTTCCACTTTGTCCGCCTGGCGCATCATGGCCTGGAGGAGCCCGCGCATCAGTTTGATGGTGGCCTGCTCCAGCTGATCGCTGCGGTCCTTGTCACCGGCGTGGCGCAGCGCCATTCCCAACGACCAGACACAGATGATGGAGTAGACGTTATCGCGCACCCAGGCGTCGGTATAGTCGCCGTGGTGGTTGACGCTGGTGCTGGCGGGTAGCAGCCCCGTTACAGGGTGCTGGCGGCTGAGAATGACCGCCTCAATATCGTGAAATAACCGATTCAGTACTGACTTGCTTTTCATAGGCTGACTACACTACCCGGCCGAGCGGAAGAAAAGGGCTTTAGCCCCCTCAGTATATTGATAGAATAGCAGCGCCGATATGACAATCTTTGGCGTCGATAATCTTCATCCAATAGCAAAGCATAATCTGTGCCCAGCACCCCGGGCACTGGAGCCGTTTTTTGAGCACCCCTGCAACCACACCTGAAACGCAAGGCCCGGCAAGCCTGGACGACCCCCTGTACTATCGGCGCAACTTCGAATGGGTGTTGGAGTGGGTCAACGGTCGCTATGGGGATCTGCTGCCCGACTCCGAGCGCTCGTTTATCGAGACGGTCATGACGCTGCCCGAGGCCAGCCGGGGGTTGTTGGTCCGGATGGTCATGCGCAAGGGCGATCTGTTTCGGCCCGAGGCGTTGGATTACCCGGAACTGGGTGACACCGCGATTGCCGCCGAGTCCCTGTTGCGCCTGGGCTGGCTCAACCCTCAGCCGCTGGTCACGCTCGATGAACTGTTTCGGCTGGTCACCTGGGCCCGCCTGAAAAACGCGCTGAAGCCCCGCCTGGAAGAAACCGGGCTGGTTACGGCCAGCCTCCGCAAGGGGGAGGCCCTGGAGCACCTGAAAGCCCAGGCTCTGGAGCCTCGCCCGGTGGAAGACTGGGGGCTCGCTGAGCAGACCTTCTGGCAGTTGACAGTGATGCCCACCTGCGACCGGCTCCGCTGGTTGTTTTTCGGAAACCCCTATCAAGACTGGTCGGAATTCGTATTGACGGAGCTCGGGCTATACCAGTACGAGCCCGTGGTGTTCGACGAAAGCGCCCGACCGGTGCATTCGCGCACCGAACTGGAAACCTACTGGCAACTGCTGGAGTGCCAACGTCAATGGCAGGACGAGGACGCACCGGAGGCCATTCTGCCGCAACTGCCGCCCGAACCCACGGCCAACCCCTGGTTGGTCCGCCACTATCACCGCCTGCTGTTCAAGCTGGCCCGCCACTGGGAGCGGGTAGGGGAGCTGGAACGGGCCCGGGACCTCTACGAAGTCTGCAACTACCCCGGGGGCCGTGGCCGCCGGCTGCGAGTGTTGGAGCGGCTGGAAGCCTTTGAGCCGGCTCTCGCTCTGGCGACGCAGGCCCAGCAGTCCCCCGAAAGTGAAGCGGAAGCCCAGCAACTGGAGCGGCTGATCCCGAGGCTGAGACGCAAGGTTTTCAGAGAGAAAGCGAGCAGGCCCCGATCCACTAATACGGAACAGATAGCGTTGACGCTACCGAGTAACGGGTTCGTGGAGCAGGCTGTGCTTGAGCACCTCGGCACGCCGGAAGCGCCGATCTACTACGCCGAGAATACCCTGCTCACCGGCCTGTTCGGACTGCTCTGCTGGGAGCCGATCTTCCAGCCGCTGCCCGGGGCTTTCTTCCACCCCTTCCAACGCGGGCCCGCGGACCTGTATTGGCCGGACTTCTACGCGCGACGGGCGGAGGCCTTCGACGCCTGCCTGGCGATGCTGGACGACGGCCGGTACATCGAACAGATCTGGCGTCACTACCGGGAGAAGTGGGGACGCCAATCACCGTTTGTGTTCTGGGGAGCCATGACCGAGGAGCTCCTGGCGGTGGCGCTCGAGTGCATTCCGCCCGAGCACCTCGCCCTCTGCTTCCGACGCCTGCTGCGCGATGTCAAAGCCAACCGCGCCGGACTGCCGGACCTGGTGCAGTTCTTCCCGAATACCGGCGAGTACCGCATGATCGAAGTCAAAGGCCCCGGGGATCGCCTGCAGGATAACCAGAAGCGCTGGTTGGCCTTCTTCGAGCAGCACCGTATGCCCGTGGCGGTCTGCTATGTCGATTGGGCCGACCCGGAGGAAGCCTCCGATGCCTGAGTCCTATCGCGTCTCGGTGCGTGCCCTGTGTGAGTTCACCGCCAAAACCGGCGATCTGGACCTGCGCTTTACGCCCTCTCCAACCGCCCGTGAGGGAATGGAAGGGCACCTGGCCGTGGCGCGGCGGCGCAACGAGGCGTACCAGTCGGAAATCGCCCTGAGCGGGGAATACGACGCGCTGACCGTTCGGGGGCGAGCCGATGGCTACGCCCCGGACGCCAACCGCCTGGAGGAGGTCAAAACCTTTCGCGGCGATCTGGACCTGATGCCGGCCAACCACCGGGCACTGCACTGGGCTCAAGTCAAGGTTTACGGTTGGTTGATGTGTCAGCGGGACGAACTGGAAGCCATCGAGTTGGCGTTGGTGTACTTCGATATCATCAAACAGCAGGAAACGTTGATCAAAGAGTCCTTTCAGGCCAGTGAGTTAGAGGCGTTTTTTAAAGCCCAGTGTGACATTTTTCTTGCCTGGGCCCGGCAGGAAATGGCGCACCGCCAGGCCCGCGACCGCGCCGCTGAAACTCTGACATTTCCCCACGCGGACTTCCGCTTCGGTCAGCGCCCCCTGGCCGAAGCGGTGTACCAGGGCGCCGCTACCGGTCGGTGCCTGCTGGCGGAGGCGCCCACCGGTATTGGCAAAACCCTGGGTACGCTGTTCCCGCTGGTCAAAGCCATGCCCACCCAGCAGGTGGACAAGATTCTGTTTCTCACCGCCAAGACACCGGGCCGTCGGTTGGCGCTTGACGCCCTTGCCCAGTTGGATCAACCCGAGCTGAGAACCCTGGAGCTGGTTGCCCGCGACAAAAGCTGCGAGCACCCGGACAAGGCCTGCCACGGGGATTCCTGCCCCTTGGCCCAAGGCTTTTACGATCGTCTGCCCGCGGCCCGGGCGCAGGCCGTCACAGAACCGCGGCTCACCCAATCCCGCCTGCGGGAACTGGCATTGAGCCACAACATCTGCCCCTATTACCTGAGCCAGGAAATGACCCGCTGGAGCGATGTGATCATCGGGGATTACAACTATTACTACGACCAGAGTGCCATGCTGTATGCCCTGACCACCCAGCAGCAGTGGCGCACGGCGGTGCTGGTCGATGAGGCGCACAATCTGGTGGAGCGGGCGAGAAGCATGTACTCCGCCCGCCTGGATCAGATTCACTTCCGCACCACCAAAAAACAGGCGCCCAAGGCCCTGAAAAAACCACTGGAGAAGGTCCATCGGGCCTGGAATGCGCTGAACCGAGCCCAACCCGAGGACGAAACGTTCATCATCCAGTCCGAACTGCCCGACGAATTTGGCCAGAGTCTGCAACTGGCCACGGCTGCCATTACGGACTATCTGACCGAGCATCCGTTCGCACTGGACAGTGACTTGACCCAGTTTTACTTCGATGCCCTGCAGTTTCTTCGAATTGCCGAGCTCTTCGATGAACAACGCTTTCTCTGCGATGTGGAGTGGCGCTCGCCGAGCCGCGGACGAAAGGGCACTGTGGTCAGCCTGCGCAACCTGATCCCGGCGGAGCAACTCAAGCCCCGGTTTGAAGCCGCGCTCAGCACCACATTATTTTCGGCCACCCTCAAGCCCGCGCGCTATTATCGGGACCTGCTCGGTCTGCCGACAGACACTGTCGCCCTGGAAATGGCCTCACCCTTTACATCGGATCAATTGGCCATTCACATTGCCGGGGATATCTCGACCCGCTACCGGGACCGCGCCGCATCCATTGAACCGATCGCCCGGCTCATTCAGGAGCAGTACCAGGGGATGCCGGGCAATTACCTCGCTTTCTTCAGCAGCTACCAGTACCTGCAACAAGTGCTGGAGCAGGTTCAAACCACGTACCCCGAACTGCCTTTGTGGGTACAGGACCGGCGAATGAGCGAAAGCGCCCGGCAGGCGTTTCTGGATAAGTTTGTCGAAGGCGGGCAGGGCGTCGGCTTCGCGGTACTCGGTGGCGTTTTCGGGGAGGGAGTGGACCTGCCGGGCAACCGTCTGATTGGTGCCTTTATCGCGACCCTCGGCCTGCCCCAGGTCAATCCGGTCAACGAGGCATTAAAACAGCGTCTCGATGAACAGTTCGGCCACGGCTATAACGACACCTACCTCTACCCGGGCCTGAGGAAAGTGGTCCAGGCCGCCGGCCGGGTGATCCGCAGCGAGCAGGACAGGGGAGTGATACACTTGATCGACGACCGTTTTCGGTGGAAGCAAGTGAAAGACCTGTTGCCCACCTGGTGGCCCACCAGTGGTGACTGACCCCGTTACGCTGGCATTCAGAGCACTCGTGCTGGCAATAACCGAACTGGAACGAACCGAATTGAGAGACAATGAGTCAATGTCGGTTAAACGAATAAAAGGACGAAACATGAGACTGGTGGTACTACTGGCGTTGTTGAGCACTCCCTTGATTGCCTTCCCTGGCGCTTCCAATGTTTTCAAGTATCAGGACGAATCCGGTAACTGGGTCTTCACCGATAAGCCGCCCACCGACGCCGAATTCGAACTGATTGAAATCGAAAGCCAAGAGCAATACCAGATCCGGCCCCGACTTTATACCGAAAAAGTCGAAGGGAAAACGGCGATATTCGTTCAAAACCCGCTGTTTGCGCCTATTGAGCTCTTGGTGAAATCGGAGGACGGAACCGTTTCCTTTCAGGGGGTTATCGACGCGCAAAGCGCGAAGCGCGTTTCCACCCTGCAGGGGCGAGAGCGCTACCGGTATAAATGGGCTCTGGGCAGCCCTGCCGCAAAGCACACCTCTCCTTCCTACGGTTTTCCGGTGGCGCAGAAGGGCAAGTACCCGATCAGCCAAGGCGCCAATGGGCGCTTTTCTCACTTCCAGGAACCCAACGTTCACGCCGTGGATGTTGTCATGGCGGTGGGAACGGAAATTGTCGCGGCCAGGGCAGGGACGGTGATCTCCGTAAAGGATGACTACCATATGAGCGGCCAGAATGGTTATTTTCTGGACAAAGCCAATTATGTCAGCGTACTCCATGACGACGGCACCTATGCGACTTACGCGCACACGCTGATGGGCAGCGCCCGAGTTCAGCCGGGAGACGCGGTGGACCTGGGGCAAGTGCTGGCGCAGTCCGGCTCGTCGGGTTTTTCCACCGGTCCTCATTTGCATTTCGTGATCCGTAAAAACGCCGGTATGAGAACCGTCTCCGTTCCCTTCGCGGTGACGACCGATGCGGGACAACAGGTGCCCCTTCGCCGAGGCATTGTGGTGACGAACCCGTAAGCGCGATCCATGTCTCACTTTGGCGCTAAATACCCTTTTTCTCAGCAGCCAACCATTGGCAGCTGCCGTTAAATAGTACAAAATTGCACTCTCGCAATTACGTTTAACCCACCCGTTGTTCAGGGAGTGTTACCAGTGCCCATAAGGACCGTGTTCGGCCGCTTGACCCATCGTTTACGCAATCCCCTGACCTCCGGGGAACTTCGCTACGCCAGCTTCTGGTTCAGTCAGTTGTTGATGATTGGTGCTACTGTCTTGGGTGTGTACCTGGCATCCGCCGAAGGGATGAAGGTGGCCATCCAGTTCAACGAGCTGACTCGAATGGAGCGTAACTACTACTTGCGACAGTCCCTCGCCAACGAGCTTGAGTGGAATGCGTCGATGGTGGTGGAGTACGCCGAAGAAATTCAGGGTGGCATCCCCTCACAGAGTTACTTTCAGATGAACCCGCTGGAACTTGATCAGTTCGTCTGGCAGGCCATGCGTGAGTCGGAAGCCACGCTGGAAACCCCCAGCGGCTTTCTCAGTGCCGCCCAACGGTTTTATCGCGAAGTGCCGGCCATGTACCAGAAGCTTTCGAACCGCTCCGTCGGTGTCAGCTATGGCTCCAAGCAGTTGCTCGCCTCGGCGCAGACCATCCTTGAAGGAACCGTGCCCGCCCTGCGAGAAAACGTGGCTACGCTTAAAACTGAACTGGAACATGCCGGAATGGAGTTGAACTGATGCCCTCGACAATGGCCCGCTGCCCCAACTGTGTCACTCTTACGCTGGTGGAAACTCGCACCGCTCGCCAGGCCGTGCTGCAGTGTGATCACTGCCGGGGTGTCTGGTTTGAGGATGGAGCACTCAACCGCGCCATCGCGCACAAACATGAGCATATTGACGAGTACGATCACGAAGAACATCTCGGGGCCAAAATTGGGAAGGGCGACCGCCTATGTCGTCGGTGCGATAGCGCCATGGAGCGCTACCACCTGTTGAAGCACTACGAGGTGGAGGTGGACTGCTGCCCGAGCTGCGATGGTGTCTGGCTCGATCGCCACGAAGTCACCGAGGTGATGCAGTCTCCTCAGTTGAAGGACGCGCTCGCCACCCTGAACCGATCCACCAGTTGGCGCTCCTGGGCGTTTCAATTGCTGACGCAGATGCCAGTAGAATTTAACCTCAAAGCACACCGCACCCCCTGGGTCACCTACGGCATCATCGTACTTTGCAGTCTATTATTCATTGCCGGACAAGTCGTTCCGGGCCTGGAAATGCCACTCTATGCCTGGCTGGGCTTCAACTCCGACGCGCCTTCATGGCTTCAGCCCTTCCAACTGGTAACCCACCAGTTTATGCACGGGAGCTGGATGCATTTGCTCGGCAATATGTATTTTCTGTGGTTGGTGGGGGATAACATCGAAGACGCACTCGGTCACTGGCGATACCTCATGCTTTACCTGGTTAGCGGCATTGCCGCGGCGTTAGCCGAGTGGCTGTTCTTCGATGCCTCTGGCGGCCCCCTGTTGATGGTGGGGGCCAGCGGCTCCATCGCGGCGCTGTTTGGGGTGTACATGATCTGGTTCCGGTACGCCAGTCTGACCATGATGATCGTTGTTTTCCAGATAAAATTGGCACCTCATTGGTACTTCCTTTTCTGGAGCGGATTCAACATCGTCGGTATGTTGATCGGCGACACCGGCGTGGCCTACTGGGCGCACTTGGGGGGCTTCCTGTTTGGGCTGGTCGTCGGGCTGACGTCAAAGTCAAGGATAATGGAGCAGAACCTCCTCATGAAGCTTCTCAATCAACCCGAGATCAGAGTCCAGCGAAGCTCTCGATGACAGCCTCAAGGCTCAGAGTGTTGTCAACAAATAAGCTTGCGATGCATGGCCTCGTAGACGGCACCAGGCGCATTTGGCACATTGAGCTTGACGAATATACTTTTTCGGTGGTTTTTGATTGTTGATACGCTCATGTGAAGCTTGTCGGCCGTGGATTCCGCCGAGAGCCCTTCTGCGGCACACTTGAGAACCGCGATTTCACGGTCTGTCAGTAGGGGCTGGAGTGCCAGCATCGGGTCCACTTCGTCGCGGTGGCTGAGAAAGCGCTGAATGCCTTGTTGTGCCTCATCAGAGAAGAAGGTTCTCCCCTCCCTGACTTTCCTTATACATTCGATAATAACTTCTTTTCGCTCCTTTTGACTGATGTAGGCATAAACACCCGCAGAGATGGCGCTACTCACCATCTCGCCAGAACAGTTCTGGGAGATGACAATGGTCTTTGCGGGAATTCCCTGACCTTTCAGCCCTGTGCAGATATGAGGAACGGCACCATCCGGGAAGTTCATCTCGGTAAGAATAATTTCAGGCCTGAGCCTCTTTGCCTTTGCTACCACATCGTCCGCCCGGTCGGTTACACCAACGACTTCAAATTCAGGCACTGACGAGATAATGCTTACCAGGCCCTGACGCACAAGGGGCTGGGGGTCTGAGATCAGTATGCGTGCTTTCATTACAAACATCCTCACTGTTTCAGTTATAAGAATACGACAATGTTTAACGAATTGACGCCTAACCAGGCACAAGGTTGACGCTTACCTTGTGAATACCATCTTGCCGAATGATAGTGAATTCCACCGGGTTATTGAGTAGAGCTTTGGTGGTGATATCAAAGACCTGACTGACCCGGTGAACAGGCTTATTGTTAATGAATACAATGACATCTCTATCTTTAATACCGGAGCGACCGAGAGCTCCGCTGCTTGACACCGACAGGGCCACTACGCCCCGAGTGGAGGGGAGGTCCAATTGGTTGGTGAGGCGCCGGCTGTTCTCCAGAATACTGGCTCCCAATATCGGGGCGCTCAGAGTGTTAACGGCTCTGTTGGCAATATCTCTGATGAATATGCCAAACATCGCCACACCGCAGACGACAAAGAGCATGGTGAATACTTTGGAGACGTCGGTAGTCGGAGAAAGGTCGCCGTAGCCAATGGTGGTTAAGGTGATAATGCTGAAATAGAGTGCGTTGATCAAAGACCAGCCCTCTTCCAACGCATAAAAGACGGTGCCGGAAAGCACCACCGCTGCGACAATGGCTACCACTGTCAGAAGGCGCCTCTCATTGGTATGTATAGAGAACAGCATTGGTCTTATCCATTTTATCAAGAAAGAAGGGGCCACAAACGTGGCCCCTTTTCCGCCTCAGTCGGCAGCGGTGGAGGATTGTTGGAACACCAGATTGCGAAGGTCACGGATATCCGCTCGAACCCCATCGATCTGGTTGGTCAGGTCGTTCACCTCGTCCCGCATGATTTCAAGAATGTTGAAAAGGCGATCTTGATTCAGTGACGATTTGATTTGGGACAAATCGTTTCGCATAGCCTCAAGTACGGCTGTTTGATCAGTAGGCATGTTGGCCTCCTTTTGTTAGTTGGTGAGAAATAGGCGAGTCAGCTTGTTCTGACTTTCCGTTATTCGCCGTTCCGCCATGGCGTTACAGCGAATTGATATACGATCTCCTATCAATCCTGTGCCGGGAAGAAGCTTTCGACAATGCGGGTCTGAAGCTCCTCCTGGATGGACATGATGGATTCAATGGTCTTTATTACGCCATCGAGTATGGTTCTCAAGATTTCTTCGGCTTCGCCCTGAAGAGAGCCTGAGGGGCTGTTGGTGATATCAGTCTTGATACTCTCCATCAGGCCAACCAGGCGGTCGATGGTGGTCTGATTGAAATCGATCAGAGTATCGATGATATCGGGCAGAGATACGGTGCCGTGAGTAGACATGGAAGACTCCTTGTTTGCTGGGTTTTAGTGGCCGTCAGTGAGCGTTCTGTTCAGCTCTGAGACATGTTGAATCAGGTTGTCGACACGACTGTCGATGGTTGAAACAATGTTTTCGATATCGTCATCCAGGTTGGGGGTTGACGATTTCAGCTTTTCGATCTGATCTTGAATAATGGAAAAGCGAGCGATCAAGTCGTCGTTTTCATCCATAAGTCGGTCTTTAAGGTTTTTCAGTGAGTCGTCTTGGGGAATCATGAAGTCCTCTCCTTTGTTTTGGTTCAGTTTTATACTAGGACTTTCTGTATTTTTATGGTATCGCAGCTTTGGCCAATAATTCGGCCATTGAATTCCGCCAGCCGAGTAGCCTTTCAGATAGATTGTTATAGACTAATTTTGAAGAATTAATAAAAAAATTGATGTTTAAGTGCGGCTATAAATCAAAAAAATATAGAACACTTCGTTTCCATAATGGAATCTGTCTTTTTTATTAAGAAATAACGTTTATTATCCTTAAAGAATTACATTCGGTAATGAAAATTGGCGCGTCAGGGTAAACGTCAGGAGGTGGCGGGAGGCTTTGATAGAGAGATTCATTCTATAAGAGGGGAGGGGTTATTCGAGATTTCAGCCCATAACGTCAGTACCAGTGGTCCGGTGTTGACCGCATCCTTGCGGTAACTTGTAAAGCCTGGCCGTGTATGACGACGATTGCGAAGGCTAGACGGTTTTTTTAGGGCGAGGGGTGTCAGGTTCGACCGCAGCATCCTTTTGGTGTACGGTCACATTGCTCCCGTTGGCGGCGTTGCTGCTTGCTGCAGCGCCGTCAGGACCAACGGCGACCACCCCAATTTTGCTGGCAGCCGAGGCGGAGTTGGGCCCCACCACAGCCACACCCGCTTCACTCGCCGCCGCCGCATAATCTTTGCCGACGACGACTGAGGCCACTCTGGTACTGGGGGAGTTTTTCCCCACGGCAGAGGCGCTGGCGCTGGCGGCAGCGGGCCCGTCTCCTTGCTCAGCTTCCGCCGCAACCGATGTTGTGGCCGCGAATTCGGGTACGGCCGCACCTGGTGCTGCGGGTTTAGGGCTGGCTTTTGCTTGGTTTTTTTCCTGAGTAACGTCTCCAACGGAGCCGGAAGTTGCACTACTCATAATATTCTCCTGTTTCAGAAAGTTTTCAAATTTGCGGAGCCTTAGCCCGCGCAGAGAAGCTGGTCATAACACATTGAGCCACCGGACCACCAAAAGAACACCGGTGACGACGACGGCAATACCGGACAGGTCGACCAGTAGGCCTGTCTTTACCATTCGCCGAAAAGGAATCTGGCCTGAGCTGTACACGATGGCATTGGCTGAAGTGGAAATTGGCAGCATAAAGCCGTAGATGGCAGCAAAAGTCGCAATCAAAGCCGCTGCTTTGGGGTCTCCACCACCGGAGACGGCTAAGGTGGGAATGATCGGCACCAGCACACTGATACTCACCAGGTTGCTGGTGAGCTCCGACATTGAAATGGCCAGGGCTGCGGCAGCGATGTACACCCAGATCGCGCCCACGCCCGCAATTTCCCCGGCAATGTGTTGCCCCAGCGTTTGCGCCAGGCCGGTTCTCTCCATCATGGTGCCTAACGCCAGCGCGGAGCCCACGAGCAGCAGCGGCCCCCAGTCCATACTGGCGGTGTCTCTCCAGCGCAGAGTGAAGCCCTTTTCTCGGCTGATGGGCAACATGAAAAGCAGGGCCGCCGCCAAAATCGCCACGACCGAAGGCGGCAACTGTCCAGAGGCGAACTGGTAGATCACGTTTTCCTTGCCGACAACCATTCCGATGACTGGCGGTAAAAACCAGAAGGTAACCGCAAAGCAGAAGGCAATAAGCGTGTTGACTTCACCTCGGTCCATTGGCCCCATGGCTTTGAGCTGGTTTTTGATACGCGTTGTGGCATTGGGCAAGGAGCCAATTTCTGGCCGGTTGACCAGCAGAATAATGCCACAGAGAAAGGCAAACATCGTGATCACGATCGGTCCGCCCATGGCCATCCATTCCAGTACGGAAATATCGGTATCAAACTCCGTCTGTATGAACTTCCAGCCGACGAGATTGGACGCATCACCAAAAGGGGTAACCAGTGCTCCAAGGGTGGCTCCGTAGGCGGTAATCAACAAAAGGGCACTGCTCAGCCTGAGCGGCGTGGCGCCATTGACGTTTATGCCTTTTTCTTCCACATCCGACGAAAAAATCTTGACCAGCCCGAGAGCAATCGGAAGCAGCATAGCGGCCACCGCCCCGTTGTCGATAACGCCGGAAAGCAGCGTTGCCAAAGCACCGAAGACAATAATGATGCGGTAAGTGGATCGCGCCACCCCCGGCAAAAGCAATGCCTTTAGAGCAATGCGTTGCCCAAGCCCGTATTTGGACATGGACTGTGTCAAAATGAATCCGCCGATGAGCAGAAACAATGTGGGGGAAGAAAAAGCACCGAAGACGGTGGATGCGGGAGCCACATTGAAAATGATGCAAAGCGCCAGCCCCAGCACGGAAGTGACGGGAATAGGCAAGGGCTGAAATACCCAGAAAGTAACGGTCACAACGATAACCGCCAGCAGGTTCTGCTGCTCCTGTTCGAGACCTGAGGGGAGAAACATGGTGATCAGCATCAATGCCGGACCCAGCAGCAGGCCCAGAATTTTCACTTTGCTGATGCGCCGCTTCTTCGGGCGCTGGCTGTCAGAGCGCACGGGCTCCGAGACGTGGTTGGACGGTTTTTGATTCATAAAACACCCCGAATAATGGCTTGAATTTGATTCTATCGGGGGTTCGGGGTTGCTTAATATCGCCGCTTTGGCTATAAATTCCGCTACTTTTTCTGTCGCCGTTGACTCAAATTATTCGACGTTAAGGTAGCCAAAGGGTGTGTAAAAGAAAATGAAGGAGAAGGGGGGGGGGGGCGGCACGTCCATGTGCCGTTTAACAGTTACTTAAAACGCGGGAAGCTCCTCTAGCGTGATGATGTTTTCATGCGTGTATACGTGAACCTTGTGCTCATCGGTATTGTAATGTTCGCCGGTCCAGAAATTACTGCTACTGGTGACGCCGGCTTCTGAGTCGCCGTCATTCCAGACGACAAACCAGAGCCACCAGGCGCCGTCGGCCGCCATCATATCCGGGTCTGGAATATTGCTGTTCTCGCTCAGGGCAACCATTTTAGTCTGCAGCGGGTACTGCGCTGTTTCGTTGTAAACCTCGATCTGGGATTCGTAGTTCTGTGCGCCGTCGTAGATGTCGGTACTGACGATATCGACATAATCGTTACCCGGATACCAGCCCGCGCTCTGACCGTTCCATACCCAGATCAGGTTGTTCAGACCGTGGTAGTTTGTGAGACGTTCGTAGAGGTGACGCCACAAAACGACCTGTGCATAAGCTGGCGGTACACCGTCGGTGCGAGCACGACCCCACCAGAACCAACCGCCGGAGGCTTCGTGTAGCGGGCGCCAGAGCACGACGACGCCTTCGTCCTCCAGGCGCTGCAGCTCGGCGGCAATAGCGTCGATGTCATTCTGCATGGCATTGAAGGCGTCGCTCTGGGTGTCCAACTGCCCGTCGGCCACGGGTATCTCAAAATCCGTCTGATCCGAATAGAACTGGGCACCACTGTCCGCGAGCGGGTCACGCCAATGCCAGGCAAAAGTGACCAGGCCCCCGCGGTCCCAGTGCGCCATAGCCTCTTCGGTCTGCGTCAATCCCGATCCGGAATTGAAGCCGTAATTCATAAAGTCATAGCCCATAATGGCGGGCGCCTTGCCGGTATCGTCCACCACCCGTTGGTACATGTCCGTGGAATCTTTCCAGGTCAGGTCCTGCTGGCCGGACAGAGTCTCGCTGCCCCAAATCGAGCGGAGGTAGTCGTACACCGCTTCCGCAGTCGCGGAGGCGTTTTCATTCATGAGGTCTTCCGCGAGAGGGGCCTGCTCCTGCGTCCGGTTGGCCGGACAGAAGCTCTCGGAGACGCAGATCTGGCCGCCATCATAGCCCCAACTGGTGTTGTCTACCGAGCAGTAAGACCAGCTGCTGGTGCCAATGACACACCCTTCGAAGTCCCCACGGTCCGGATCGGCGGCGGAGTGACGGACCACGCAAGTCTCGCCGCTTTCCCAGCCCCAGCCATCGCCGTCCGGGTCCGAGCCGGCGGGGGTACAGTAGGGATCACCGTCGGAGGTTTCGACAGGAAGGGCGGGCGAACTGCTTGAGCTGGAGCTACTTTCACCGGCGCTGCTCGTCGTTTCACTTGAGTGACTGGCGTCCGCGGACTGGCTACTGGAGGCGCTGGAAGCAGGCTCCGGGTCAGGCTGGGTACCGCCACCACTGCTGCCACAGGCGCTTAATACCAGAGCGAAACATAGGGACCCAAAACAAGAGAGTTTCAGTTGTGACATGGGTGTCTCCAGAGGACATTATTGTTCTAGTGGCCTTGATGGATGCCGTAATACCCACCAATGTAATCGGTTACTTTCTAGTGTAACCGGTTTTATGGCACAAAAAAAGTGGTTTTGATCGTAACGAAGAGAAGACTCCAGCAAATTCAGGGGGAGGGCGCATCGAGCCCCATCGGGCTGGCAATGAACCCCAGCTTTGCTAGTATTGACCGTGGCAGGCCGCACAGCCAGAGCCTGACCACCTCACCACTATAATGATGACATGGAGTTGAACGGATGCTGTCGACAAAAGCCACTTACGCTCTGGCCGTTCTGGCTGGCTTGGCCATCGGTTTTATCGCCCCGGAAATTCTTGGGTACACCAACGCTATCACACTGCCCGAGTTTTACCGGGAGTTCTCCGGGGGTTGGCAGACGTTCGGTCTGATTCTTTGGGAATGGTTGGTGGTGAGGGTGCCGGCATACGGTTTGCTGGGCGCGCTCGCCGTCGTAGTGCTGATGCGCTCCGGCAGTGGCGCCTGGTTGAAGCTTTGCCTTATTGTCATCGCTGCGGAGCTGATAGTCTCCTTCTGGGTGCTACCCACCTTGTACGGAATGACGCCCCCCATGCGGATGCTCCCGGAAGTGTGGGCATTTCACCTGGCAGCGCTCCTACCGGGGGTATTGATTGCCGGGTTTCTTGAAGGCGGCCGACAGCCGCATTCAGCGTGACGAGACAACATCGGCAAGCAAGCGGGCGGAGCGGTCGCCCCACCCGTGGGTAACATCACACGAAGTGAAAAAAACGATAAGTGGACTGATCATCGTTCCTGTAAACGCTGAAAATGAGCCAATCAAAGAAACAAAAAAAATCGTAACGATCGCGAAAGAGAAACTCTCCTTTGGCGCATGGTTGATCCTACTCGCCCTGTTATACTGACCGATATGACTGCTAACCTACGGTTTACCCATACAGCAGGAGGTTGAGATGAGTAAGAGCGACATCATCCACGAGCCGGAAAACAAGCGTTTTATTATTCCACTCGATGGCGCAGACCCAGCGGAGCTGAACTACGCCATCAGTACGGACCACTCGCGCGATCCGGGCCGGTCCGTCGTCGATTTTACGCGCACCTACGTGCCGCCGGAGCACCGCAATAAAGGCCTGGCCGAAAAACTGGTTCGCCACGGCATAGCCTGGGCGCAAGACCGCGACTGCCGGATGGAAGCCAGCTGTTCCTACGCCGCAAAATTTTTGAAAACTTGATCCCAGGGCTCAATGTATTGAGGTACGAAATGGCGAACGAACCCAAGGTGGCCTTGGTCACCGGAGCGGCCCAGGGCATTGGCAGAGGCATTGCTCACTACCTTCTTGAGAAAGGCTGGCGAGTCGCCCTGTTCGACATTGACGAATCGGCAGGCCTGCAATCTCTGGAGCAACTACCAGAGGGCAGGGCGGCGACGTTTATCGCCGGGGATGTCTCCAACGAAAACGACGTACGCCACGGTATTGAGCGCACGCTGGATTGGGGCGGCCGCCTGGATGCACTGATCAACAACGCCGGCCTGGCCGACCCACACTCAGGCCCCCTGGAAGACCTGTCACTGACCGATTGGCAGCGCCGGCTGGACGTCAACTTGACCGGACCTTTCCTGATGGCAAAGCATGCGGTTAAGGCCTTGCGGAACGCCAAGGGCACCATCGTCAATATCGCCTCAACCCGCGCCCTGCAATCAGAGCCTCAATGCGAATCCTACGCAGCCAGCAAGGGCGGCATAGCGGCCCTGACGCACGCCCTGGCAATGAGCCTCGGCCCGGACGTTCGGGTCAACAGCGTCAGCCCCGGCTGGATTGATGTGCGAGCCCAGCAGGCAGACGCACCGACCAACCTGAAACCCCTGCCCGCCAGTGCCCACGAGCAACACCCGGCCGGCCGGGTAGGGAAGCCGGAAGATGTTGGGGCACTGGTCGCTTACTTGATCTCGCCGGAAGCGTCGTTCGTGACGGGGCAGGATTTCGTCGTGGACGGTGGCATGAGCCGGAAGATGATTTATGAATAGGGAGTCCGGCTATGACTGACACCCGGATGTGCCCCTGCGGCAGCCGCGCAATCTATGAACACTGCTGTGGCCGCTACCATGCCGGAGAGCCAGCGCCGACACCCGAGGCACTGATGCGCTCGCGGTTTAGCGCCTTTGTGGAGAACCGAACGGATTACCTGACGGCGACCTGGCATTCTTCGACTCGCCCCAACACCCTGGATTTGACCGATAGCCCGAACTGGGTGGGGTTGTCGGTGTTGGCGAGCGACGCCAGCGATGACCAGGGCCATGTTCACTTCAAAGCATACTACCGCGCTGGCGAGCAGTGGTGCTTTCTGGAAGAGCACTCGGACTTTGTGCGGGAGGAGGGGCGTTGGTTCTATGTCAGCGGCGAAACCCGGGATGAGGGCTTCAAACCGGGGCGGAATGAAACCTGCCTGTGCGGCAGTGGCCGAAAATTCAAGCGATGTTGTGGTTGATAGCGCTCGCAAGGCACGGTCGCCCTGCGATAAGCCATGCTAAATAGCACCTAATGAGGTGCTTATCCGTAATAAATCTTCACACAGTTTCGTCCGTCGTTTTTAGCGGCGTATAAGGCGCCGTCGGCTCGCTTTAGCGGAAGCTCGATTGAATGCTCGCCAACCTTACACCGGGCAATACCGATGCTGGTCGTCATGCGTATGGTTTTTCCCTCATAGAGTATGTTCATGTCACTGCATGCTTCCCGCAGTCGCTCCGCGATGACCGCAGTGTGGTTCAAGTCGGCTTTCAATAACAATACAGCAAACTCCTCGCCGCCGAGTCTGCCAACGATGTCGCTTTCGCGAAACTGCTGACGCAACAGACCTGCAAAGGCACGCAGTGCCGCGTCTCCGCCAGCATGCCCATATTGGTCATTGATGTTCTTAAAGTAATCAATGTCCATGGTGAGGACTGTAAGGTCTTCATGGTACCGGCCTTGACGTTGCAACTCTTGATTTGCCAGCACATTAAACTGCCGGCGGTTGTTCAGGTTCGTTAGTGGGTCGAGCGAAGCCAGCCGACGCATATCTTCTTCCAACTGATGGCGCTCTGAAGCGTCTACCATTGTCACCTGCAATGCCGGCGCCTCGTCCCAATGCACCGTTGAAGCCACCAGATCAATCCAGATTTCCTTTCCAGTTTGGGTACGCGCCTCCGCGCGAAGCTGAACGCTTTCAATATTGCCGTTTAGTAGTTGTCGCCACTGCTTATCCTCTTCTCTTTCAGCGGGCACAATCGCCATCTTATCGAGGGAATAGTTCTGGCAAAGCTCTTGGTCATCGGAAAAACCAAACAATAGCGCTGCGGCGCTATTGGCAAACAGAATACTATTTCCAGCGTTGGGCGCACAAACGACAACCGCTTGTATTGAACCCTCTGCCAACGACCGAAAACGTCGCTCATTGTTTGCGAGCTCTCTTTTCAGAGCTTCTTCTTCAGTTACGTCGGTGATAATGCCGCTGAACACGACCTCGGTGTCAGTTCTTTTCACCGCTCGGCTTTCCAGTCGCACCCAGCGCCAATCCCCATCCGGGCCGCGCACTCTGAGCTCATAAGACCAATGCGTCGAGTAAAGCTCGACTGAGCCAATGGATCTGCTCATCTCTAGTAAGTCGTCCGGATGAACCAGCGTCGTCCATTCAAGCAGGAATGTTTCCGGTGTTAGACCGAAGAGGTCCTCGGTTCGAGGGCTCACATAGTAAAACCCCATATCACCGTTAAGCCGCTTATACCATTGGTAGACAACCCCAGGGGCTGTTTCGGCAATCTCGCGTATTCGCTCCTCGGACTGGCGGATTGCAACCAAAGCATCGGAAAGCTCTGCGGTGCGTATCTGGACACGCTCCTCCAACTCTTCACGCGCTCGGCGCAGCTCTTTCAGGGCCGACTCACGTAAAGTGACATCATTTTGGATGCCAATAAAATGGGTTAACACGCCTGTCTCGCCATAGACAGGGGCTATGCTTAGTTCGTTAATAAACAAGGTGCCGTCTTTTCGGTAGTTGCGGAGCATCACTTTTGCTTCGCTTCCACCCGCAATGGCGTTGCGGATGGTGACCAAGCCTGTCTGATCGCAGTCAGTGTCCTGCAAAAAACGACAATCTCGACCGATGGCTTCATTTGCGGAATAACCCGTTAACTCCTCGAAGGCAGGATTGACAAACTGGATTGGCTGACCCGCAGCACTCGCCTCGGTGATCACTACGCCGTTAGCGGTGGCAAAAGCGCCCGGTGAAACAAATGCTCAGCATCCTGGGCACGCTTGCGTTCACTGATGTCTTGGATGGCCGCGATCGCCTCAATGATCTGACCATTGGAGTCGCGGTGCAACGAGCCCGTCAAGCTGATCCAAACCACGGAGCCATCTTTACGAATATAGCGCTTATCCATGCTGTAGGACGTTATCTCACCGGCAAACAGTTTGGTGGCCTGGGCCAAGTCAATTTCCAGATCATCTTCGTGAGTGATATTTTGAAAAGTCAGCTCTAGCAGTTCCTCTTTAGGGTAACCAACAATGTCGCAAAGCCGTTGATTGACCTGCAACCAACGACCATCGGTGCCTACAAGAGCAAGACCAACCCCGGTTTGCTCAAAAATGGTCTCAAGTTTCTGTGTGGTTTCTTCCAGCGAGGCGGTTCTGTCGGCCACTTGCTGCTCGAGCCTGGAACGCAGTTGCTTTCGCTCCATATCTAGACGCAGCTGCTCGCCAATATCCAGAATCAGATTGATTGAACCCGATTGGCCATCCAATTCCGGGAAGGGCGCTGCGGTAATACTCACGTCTACGGTTGCGCCGTCCTGCTTTTTCATCCGGGTTCGCAGAGGCTCAGTTGGCAAACCCACTTGCTGACTTTCAATGAGCTGCTTGAAAGCGGGCTCATCTTCGGGTGGCATAAACGTTTCCGAAAGGCCTTCAACGTCAGCTGCTTCATAGCCCAGAAGCCGCTCGGCCGCCGCATTCCACAAAATGATTCGCCCGGCCTCGTCGCGCGCGCACATTGCGATGGGGGCGCTGCTGATCAGGCTCCGTAGACGTTCGTTGGAGCGGTTTAGCTGGGATAGGGCCGCTTCTTTATCCGACAAAAGCGCTCGCCGCTCCTCCAGCACGGCCTCGTGATAAAGCGCACTGGCAACAATATCCCCCATAATCGTCAACGATTTCAGATCCAGGGCGTCAAAAGCGTGCGGCTGTCTGCCGATTATTTTCAGTACCCCGACAACCTCTCCAGAGTGACGCAGAGGCGTACAGACCATGGAGCGCAAGCCAACGCGCCGGCTGGCCGCACGGTCGACCCGCGGATCCAGCTCGCTGTCGTCACACTTCAAAACCTCCCCCAGTCGAACGCACAGGCCAGAAAGGCTCGACTGTATCTTCAACCGCACGCCGATACTTCCGGCCGCGTCGCCATTGGCACTGCGATACACCATCTCGTCGCCTTCGGCGAGCTCGACCACCGCGCCATCAGCGCCGGTGAGCGTCTGTACTTCGTCCACCACCAGTTGCATGAGTGATTCGAGGTCCAGTTTGGTGCTGACGATTCTCGCCTGTGCCTCAATCAATCTCGACAGGCGCTCGACGTCTTCCGCTTTACCGGCCCCAGTACTGGCGCCAATTTTCGGTTGTAACCAGCGCTGGAGCCTCGCCTCCACCCCGTCCCGGGGTGGCGAGAGGTAATCCCAGGCACCTGCATCCAGCGCTGCCAGCCGGGCCGCATTATCGTCAGGCCCGATCACCACCAGAGGGAGGCGCTCGAGCAGCGCGGCTTCGCTCAGGCAGTGGCATGCCGCGACGGCCTGCTCTCCTTGATCGACTACCAGTAGTACCGCATCAGGCAGGGCGCCGCGTTCCGCACTGTGCTTGATCAAGCTGTTTATGTCCGGAAATTGCTCAAGTTGGGCAACAACTGGCGGCAACGTGTGGGTATTTCCGGTAGAGGAGGGGATCAACGCAGTGAACATAAAAGCCATTGGAGAGTAACAAATTGCACGGTAACCGTCCCCCTGTAAACAGTAGGGGAGGTATAGTTAAGGACCTGTGGGTGAGTATAGAGTTGCAATAAGGTGTTTGCGCGATAGAGTTCGCGGATTCAAGGGTGAGGGCGGGGTGGCTCGCAAAGCGCGCGATTATAGAGAAAGACCGCCTCACTGGCCACCCCGAAATCGCGATTTGTCCAGCGCTGCGGCCGCCAGCCCTTCCGGCTGGCCGCTACACTCGTTTGCGACCCCGATCAGTTGGCTTACCTTATGCAGCCGAACATGGGATTGACGAGGTCGGTTTCTTAGTGGCTGTCGTCGATCAGCTCCATCAGCGCCCGGTCGTGGTTGTTTACCACTTCAGGCGTGGCATCGAAAATCATGGTCGCACCGTTTTCCCGGGAATAAGGGGGCCACTCCGGCAACTGGCCGGCCACATTGGGGTCACCGGTGTGGGCAAAATTGATCCATGCCTGGCTCATCACATCCGCCAGCCGCCTGGCCTCCTCGCTGGTGCCGGTCCAGTGCTGGCCCAGCTCAATATTGTTGAATGCCAGCGGTATGTCCAGGCCATGGAACGAGCCGCGGGTACCGCCGTCAACCGGACTTTTCCAGGTCAGCAGATAGCTGTAGACAGGCGCATCGCGTTTCTCTGAGCGAGTATCGGCAGTCTCTATGGTAGTGGGGCGAAAGAGAGTGTCGATCGACAGCAGATCCTGCGGCGTATAGTCCGGATAAGCGTCGGCGTAATGCGCCAAGTAGGCGTCCGTGTCGTCACCATAGGTGTCGGCCAAACGCGCCTTGGCCTCCTCCAGTGTCAGGTCTCTTTCGTCGTAAGCCGTTCTCACCAATTCATTGAGTGTGGTCCCGATTAGCAGGGGAACGCTTTCCGAGGTATCGGCGAAGCCGGGTGAGAAGGGCTGTTGCAGCAGATTCACGCCATCCGGTACAGGCCCGAAACCAAACATGGTGCGCGTGCCGGGCACCCTCAGGCCCACGGTCTTCTCTAGCGCTTTGTTGCCTACGGCGACCAGTTCTTTGTAAGGAAGAGTCTGTAGCGGGCCGAGATCGTCCCCGGAAAGCTCCAGCTCGGCCACCAAAGCCCGGCCGACGGCCCGCGATTTTTCCTGGGTCATCACATTGACCAAGGTGCCGCTCTGAATAATGGCTTTATGAAACAGGCCCTCGGCCGCGGGCATCGACATCAGTGTGCCGACTTTCCCGCCGCCACCTGACTCGCCCACAACCGTCACGTTGTCAGGGTCGCCCCCGAAGGCTTCAATATTGTCCTTGATCCATTCTAGAGCCGCCACAATATCCAGCATGCCGACATTGGCTGAATGGGCGTATTGATCGCCAAAGTCCGACAAATCGAGAAAGCCCAGGATATTAAGCCGATGATTCACCGATACAAACACAATATCGCCGGTTTCTGCCATCCTGTGACCATCCGTGACGGGGTCGTTACTGGAGCCGACGCTAAACCCTCCACCATGAAGCCATAAAATCACCGGCCTTTTCTTGCCGTCGTCCAGTCCCGATGTCCAGACATTCGCAGTGAATAGACGCTTTTCATCCATCGCCGAGCCTGGCGTCCAGTCATTGATTTGCATGGCGACCGGGCCAAACTCCGTGTGTTGACGAATGCCTTGCCAACTATCGGGTTTCCGGGGCGGCATAAATCGCTCAGCCTGGGCGTAAGGGATACCTTTGAAGCTGAAAACCCCATCCTCAATGTGCCCAGAGCTGGTGCCATAAGTGGTCGTGACAAGGGGAGGCTGATGTTGCTCTGGCGGCAAGCTGCAGCCTGCGACAGCAATTCCTAACAGGGCGGCCAAGGTCAGCCAGCCAATGGGCGTATATTTCTTTTGGGTCATGAGCGGGAGAGTCCTTATTAAAGCGGATGTCTGTCTAATTAATATCGACGTAATGATATAGCTTCCGAATGCTGAGTCTAGGCTCAAACACCAAATTTAACATAATATACATTATGCGAAGTGTATGTTATGAGCTACTACAAAACGCCAACAGAATCAACAGCCTACGGGACACCGCCCCCGCATTATATAACGAAACATTCTTACAGCTTGGCGCCAGAATCGCCATTATGCCCGCCCCAAATGGACTACAGGAGTAATTGGGTATGAAATTTGACGAGAGTAACCCCCCTTCATGGCGTCAGATCGTGGATTCTATCGGCGTTTCAGAGCGAACCGCCCGCCGCTGGCTCAAAGACGGCGCCCCGGCCCACGTGGTGCGGTTGATCGACTTGGAGCAACGCGGGCGCATCATCCCGGAGAGCTGGCCGGAGTTTTACCGGTTCAACCACCGCGGCTATTTTGAGACCGGGAGCCACCACAGCGCCGTGACGTGGCAGGAATTGACGTGGCTCGAATACTGCGTCGGACTCTGGCACCAGTCGTTAGAGGCGATCAAGGAAGCCCAGGCGAGCATCGACTATCTGAGCGACAAACTACCGCGCGCGGACGTGATCGAGCTGGAAGCGCACCGGGAGCGGTTGCGGGCGCTGGAACGCCAGAAGCGCGTCACCGTCGCCGATGCACTGGAAATGGCCACACGCGGCCGCTAAGGAGGGAGCGCCCCACGCGGGCGCTTTGTTGGCCGAGCTCTGGCGCTCCAACGCATTTTCCAGTTGCTCAATGCGGTACACCAGGAGCTTTTGCGTGATGGCCATGGCCTCGATTTTCTCAGGGAGCGAGCGCATTTGATTCCCGAACAGGAACAGCACCAGCGTCAGCAGCGCGACGGCCGCGCCGTTTATTTTCCCGCCGTCCATCTTTTGCACCTTATCCAGCCACTCACTCATTGCGCTTTAACACCTGTTTTAGCTGAGGGGCGATTTTCTCGGCGGATCGCCCGACCACGTAGCCACCCAAACCGATCTGCAGAAGGGTCCAGGCTTCACCGGATAGCCGAAATTCGGTTAGGCCCATGGTATCGAGCACGACCAACACCAGGAAGGTCAACATGGTGATAGGCCGCCAACTGCGTTGCAGCCACCCCTGCCCCTGCGCTTCGGCTGTGATGATTTTCGACTGAGCGTCCAGTACTTTGCGTTCGTAATCGACCAGCTTACCGGCCATTTCATTTTGCATGGCCACCAGCTCATTTTTCAGCTGATACTTTTCCGCGTCGCTGGTGTGCAGGTCATCAATCAGACCGGTCACCGGCTTTATCAGCTCGCCCAGGAAGCCAAAAATGTTCACTGGCCATTCCCCCAAATCTGGCGCTTGGCCCACTCGGCGGCAACGCCACCGACCACCGTGGCCGCGATCATGAGTATGAATTTCTTTTCGTTGGTCATCGACCACCACCCCCGATGTCTTCACTGTCTTCACTATCCCCGCCACCTATTTTGTAGCTGAGATAGTCCCAAACGTCTTTGTAAAGCAACGGACTTGACCACCGAATCGCTTTGGAGGTGCCCGCCTCCACCGTTTTTGTGGCCGCTTCGGCTACGCTGGATTTCAGCCACCACAGCCCCAGCCCGATACCCGCCGCCATGTAAAGGTGTTTCTTTTTCATGCCAGCTCGAACGCCTCCGCAATCTGTGCATCGCTGTACGGCTGTTCGCCGTTCTCGTGCAGAATGATGGCTTCCACCAGGGGCCGGTAATGCTGCTGCGTAATGGGCGCATCCGTCGCAATGCCGAGCTTTTGGCTCAGGTGCGCGATGTAGGCGGCCGTGTCGTTCTCGTGCTCGGGCGCGTAGACGCTGATGAGCTTTTCCAAGGTGTTCAACCCGTCTTGATTTATATCGCCAACCACGTCGAGAATCATGGCGCGAATGCCCCACACCGGGTCCGTGAATTGTTCGTAACGGCCATCGGTGTTTTGAGCGTTCGGCACCTTGCCGTTCCACGGAATGTCCGTGATCACCAGATTCCCCGGATTGTTGTTGCGAATGCCCCGCTTTTGGTCGGTCATGCCCTGCCCCTTGGTGTCGTTACTGAATGCCAGCCCCAGCGCCGCGAGCGGCAACAGGGCCGCGAGTGCCCGGAACATGGTTAAACGATGCTCGCGGGCGTTTCGATGCACATTTTGGCGTCGAGCGTGGCTGTTACGCCAGCATCGCCCGCCGTGGTCACATCGACCGACACCGACCAGTCAACAGAGCCGCCCACGTTTTCAATTTGCAGCTCCTTTTCACCGCTGATAATCGCCTGATCCAGAGGCAGACTGATCACCGCCGCCTCGGTTTCGCCCTTGTAGATTTTCAAGGTGGCCACGCCGGTCGCACTGGTTGCGCTGAGTCGCACCAGGTACTTCAACCGGCACGGCTTATAGATCACGTTGGCCAGTGGCCCCAGGCGCGGGCGGTAGGCTTCAACGGTTCGCGTTTCCGCGACCGAATCCAGCGCCAACGCCATTTTGGGTTCAAAATTCAGCTCGGTAATTCCCGCCACGATAGACATTATAGGTAGCCCCCCATCTCGATATCGCTGTCATGTGTAATGGTGATTCGACAGGGTGTTAGCACCGCGCCGGAATCGGTTTCCTTGATGCGCTCAAGGGTGTTATTGCCCCCGCCTTTGCTCTGAATCGGCAGGCCGGTGCCGCCGCGTGAGGCGGCGAAGTGGTAGACGTGATTCATGTAGTTTTTGGGCATCCGCCGCCCGTAGAACGATTCCAGAGCGCACCGGATCACCTCGCCGTTAATCAATGCCCCGTCTGCCACTTCGAACACCTGGACATCAGCCCCGGAATACACCTCTTTGCGCTTTTGCATCACATAGCGGTATTCACTGCCCGCCTCATAAGCGCCGAAGGTGGGAATGGTGGTGAAGTCGATACCGGCGAATTTTTGGATAATGAGCGGGTCCTGATCATTCTTTGCCATGTAGACAAAATTGGCCTTCACCAGCCACTGCGTTTTTCCAGTTGGAAAGGCTGGCCATACTTTCGTGCCGTCCTGCTCTGAGATCAGCTCGAACGTTTCCGCGTTGATAATAATCAAATCGCTGGACCCATACGCCATCCAAATCGTATCCGTCGCCGCGTCATATCGCACTGAATCATAGGTTGTGATCGACCCAATATTGTAGCTTTTAAGCACTGCCTTTTTATTCAGATCATACGCGATCACTTCGCCGTCGCGGCGCTGGTAGGCCACCACGTCTTCACGGATAAAACAGAAACTATTCACCGTCTCATAATCAGGATTAATGGGAAGCTCTAGCAGTTTTTCAAAGGTTCCGCCAATGGTATAAACCCAACCATACTCACCCGGCGAACTGATCAGCGCCAGCAGCCCGTATTTTTCCGAATACGCAAAGTCCCCCACGGTCCCCGCGCCGTCGATGCTGTAAGGCGCTCGACCGCTAAAGTCGATCACCTCACCCTCTTTGGTCATGCGGTAGATGTTATAGGCCGAATCCTCCCCGCCCTCATCATTTCGATTGAAGAACCAAAGTTCATCGTTCGGCCCATCAATTATTTTGTTTTGGCTCTCGCTTTCGCTTATGTAGCCTACGCCGGTTTTGTATTCCTGGACCACATCGCCCTGACTGTAAGGCGTCTGGTCTCGGCTGGTGGACGTGAAGATAAACTCCCGCGTCTGGCGAGTGTCCGGGCGCACGTCACCGAAGGCACCGCGCACCACGTCCTCTGTCTGAACCTCCCCGGTCATGATGTACTGATCATAGTCCCCGGTTCCCACGTCGAACACTACAGGAAATTCCAGCTCGTTACTTAGGTTATCGACCTGAAATGAATCAAAGGCAGCCCGCCCCGGCTCTGTGATTGGAACACGGATTTTTGACCCGGGCGTCATAGTGGTCGGGTTTTCGTTCACCAACACCCGCACCGGGACAGGTGATGACTTCAGGAAAATATAATTCCCCGTCGCATCAACTTTCAGCCCTGTTTGACCGGCCTTAAGATAGACTTTTTTGTCACTCATTAGCTGAACGCCCCTTGCTTGAATGCTTCACGCAACACCAGGGTTGCGCCGATGATGCCGCCGCCCCAGATCAACGCCTTTATGCCCGCGTCCAACACGCCCGCGCCTTCGCTTCGGTTCTGGCTTTCGACAAACGCCATGGACCGATCCACGGTTTGCGAGCTTTGCTCAGACCAGAATTGAAAGTTATCGGACAGCGTGTCGATGGTGTCCCGGTTGGCCTGCTCCACTGTATCAATCGCTTCGCTACCGAAGCCCAGCGCTTCAGAGGTGCCAATGGCCAAGCGATCCATGGCGCTCTCGCCAAAACCAAAGGCGCGGTCACTGTTGTATTCCACGGTGCCCAACGCATCGCGGGCGAAATCACCCACTTCCATAATGGCATCGCCGGTCAGGTCCATCGCCTGCCCTGCCACCGCCTCATTGGACATGAGCGCCTCACCGGCCACCCCCGCAGAGCTTTCGAGCGAGTCCGCCCCAAAGTCCAGCGCCGCAAGGCTTAACTGGTTGGCGTTTTTCAGCGCCCCACCGTCCAGGGAATTGACGATCACATCACCGCTGGTTTGCCCGGTGCTGACGTTCCCACCGATGGACGACCCCTCATAACCAACACGGTTGTCCTCCGTCGCGAGATTATTTTCTTTGGTGGTCTGAGTATTCGTCGTATTGCTTGAACTGTACGACTTGCTATCAGAAAAAAGCCCCATAGGTTACCCCTTCACCACCAGATAAACGCCAGCGACCACCGCCACCAACACCATTGGATTACTGATCACACCTGTCATGGTGTTGGGATTCCCCCCGCCGAAACTGAAATTTTTTGTGCCGGTCGTTGTGGTGCTGGTCACCGGCCCACTGGTTGCGCTGGACTCTGCCGAACTGGTGGCCCCACCCATGGGACCACCGCCGCCACCACCGCCCAACAACGTAAACGGATTCATGGCGCCCCCTATTTCAGCAACCGGATGGCGACCAGCCCACCGATCGCCAGACCGGTAAACGCCAACACTCGACCATCCAGCGGCACACCGCCCACATTGAAAGTGGGCGACGGCGGGCCGTTCACGTCAGTGCGACCGACTGAAGTCTGATCCGGGATCGACTCCGGGCGAACGTCCGGAGACGCTTCACCCGCTTTCGATTCCTTCGCGACCTCAATATCGCGGTAGTAACCCGCGAACCGGTCCAACACGCCCATGAAGCCGCCACTTGAATTTTCAGTAGCCATTTACTTAACCCCACTACGGGGACTCCGGGCGATTAATCGCCCAGGAGCCCGGTGTATTCCAGGATGCCATCAACGGTCATGGCGCCGGAGCAGTCGAACTTGATGCGGAAGTCCTGCACCTTGCTCGCGATCCGCCCGTTTTCGCCGATCTGTGCCAGACCGATCTGGTTGGCCCCATAACCACGCTCAGTGGTATCGAGCACCCACCAGCCCGACACAGGGTTGCGGCCGGCATCGCTGTTGTTCTGCACCCATTCATTCAGCGCGGTATCACGCTCCCAAATGTTGTACAGCTCACGCTCAACGGTCACTTTGTTGATCTGGTTGGCGCTCGGGATGAAGTAAGCGCGGTTCAGCGCCATGGTGGGAATGGTGCCGTAGGTGTAATCCGACACTTCCAGCTCACCCTGCCCAGCGATGTTCCGGCTTGCCTTCATGATATTCAGCATGATGCCCGGACCACCGGCCACCGGGGCCGATTGAGTAGCCCGCATTTCCAGCGATGGCGCCGTCGCATCCGGATGGATATCAATTTCCACTTGAAGCGACTTAATGGCACGGCCATTTTTGTCGAACACGTTGGTGTTGATCGCCGTGGCTTCCTGCTGATCCCGGTTTTTCAGACCCATGCGCTCAAACGGAATTTGCAAAATACCGTTCGCGGCCGCCAAGCCGACAAACTGGTTCATTTTGTCCCGTTGAGTACCGCTGAAACGCTGGAAAACCTTGCCGTTGGCCAGGATGCGGATTTCGGTCATCTGCGCCAGCGTCACGCCGGAGTACTTCAAAAACAGATGGTGAAAGCGCCGACCGATCGGCAGCTTCAACAGTGCTTGGTTGCCTGCGGCCACCCCTTCGAAGGGGGGCATGCGTTGTTCAAGTAGCATAGGTCCCCCTTACTTAGATTTGCGCTGAGTGGCGATGTCAGCCGCTTGCTTCAGCGGTTTGACTTTGGACTTGTGCGCGAGAAAGGCGACAACGCCCAACCCTGCGGCACCCATCGCCGATGAGAATGCGACTTTGCCGTCGAAGTTACGACGCCAAAGCATTTTCAAGTCGTTAAGCATAACGATTGCCCTTTGTTGGTTTGCCCTGTCCGCGAAATGCGTGATTGACAGGGCAAACTTTCGGGCCGGTTACGGTTAACGGCGCAAGGGGGTTTTGGTCACTGTTTGGTCAAGGTTCGGTCACTTTTTCGGTCAGTTCGGTCTAATTATTTTCTTTTCAGTGCCGTGTGAGTCGTCCGGCGTGAAAATATGTCGCTCTTCCGCCCTCAACATGCCGGTGTCCCAATACCAGAAATTACCGCGTTGGGTTGCCCGCAGTGCCTTGGCGTCCACTTCAATCTCGGCCCCGACGCGCTTGGCCGCGAGCGTCCCCATGGACCCGGCGTAAATGATCCCGGCGTTTTCCAGGGCGTCCTTACTGATCGACTGCGGCCGCTGGCTGGTGGCCTGCCAGACCAAGCCGAACTTTCGGCCCTGAGTCCAGCACAGGTAGTGGTTTTCGTCGCGCTGAACGTCGATACCGCCCGCGTTCCGGCACACCGCCCCGTATTCTTCCGCGATGGCGTAGGTCAAGTGGTGACCGTCCAGGACCGCCCACAGTGCCGCGCACCAGTCTTCGAACATATCGGGGCTCGGTTTTGGTGGCGTCAACGCCACCCGGTAACCCTTGCCGCTGGCGTGGCACTTTTTCAGCGCCCGGAAGAAGTCGGCCGGTTTCTCGTATCGGCGGGCGTCATGGTCCCGATTCGGGTCCCATAGCACCACCCTCGCCCCCCTCCGGGGAATAGGGGCTTTGCGCTTGAGGCATTGACTCTTCCCGTGGCCTGATCTCGCCAGGTATAGCGTATGGAGATTGTTCAGCCGGGTGTTCTCGTTGATCGCCATTTTGCTGCTTTTCCCGCTCCCGTTTATCGTTCTCCCACAGCGCTTTGGCCGTGAGCCATGTTTTTTTCATCAGTGCGCCCAACCAGAAACCGGCTTTGATTTCCTCACTGTTGGGCAGCTGGTCTTCACTGACGCCCAGGCCGTACTTGCTCAGCACCGGGCCCAGCTTTTCGCGGCCCTCGCTGTACACGTTTTCGGTGTACTTCAACCGGGGATCGACCCGAGACCAACCGAACTCGACCGCCCGGAGCGTCATATAGGCCAGATTCTCGGCCCCCTCGGTTGGTCTGGATTCGGTCTGCTTTTGGTCAGGCTCCGCTCTGGCTTCGGTCTCTTCCTGCTCGGCACTGTCGTACCGGTCCGCCAGATCATCCAGCGGGTTTACGGCTTCCGGGTCCATACCCAACCCCCTATTGCGCTACCGATGAGCGTCACCCCGGCAATCAGGCGCGGCCAGCTTCGCCCCGGTGTCGGTTCCGGTTCGGTCTCCGGCTCCGGTTCACCTGGGTCAAAGTCCGGTTCACCCTCCGGCTCCCGCTCGGTCTGTGTCGGTTGCGGTTGGTCACCGCCTTCGGTCCCGTCCTCGGTCAAATACTGCACGTTGGACGGCTTTTCCAGCTTTGCCCCCGCGAAAAACTTCGCTTCATTCCAGAGCTGCGTTTGTCGCTTTGCCCCGGTCCGCTGATCCAGACCGCAGCAGGCGCAATTGGTGTACAGATGGTGGCCCCGGCGCTTGGTTTGCATCACATCCGCTTGACCGCCCGCATCGCACCGCCAGTGCCCTATCACTTCATTCGCCATTACTGCCCCCCAGGTACCCAAGAAAGCGTGAAGGTGCCGCCGTCGCCAGTGGCGAACGCGACCGCACCGATAACGATGGCCGCCGCCATCGCGCCCTTTGTGGCCATGCTGGCGATAGCCAGCGCTTTGCCGTATTTGATTAATTCACCCATTCGTGATTGCCTCCGCTACGTTCATCAGTTTGTTTTTCAGCGCCTTCACTTCCAGTTTCAGGCGGTCATTCTCCTTCCACACCTCTGAGATTTTCAGCTTTTCCACCGAATCGACCCGCGTGTAATCCCCGCACTCGAAGTCATCCACCCCAAGAGACGGCGGCTCCGCCAGCGGCGGCGTTTCCGTAGTGATCACAACAATCACCCCGCCTTCACAGTAGGCAAACTCTTCCCCACGGCTAATAGCCTCAAACTGACTGACAGAGAGGCCCACCCTGACCAACTTATCTCTCGAAAAAATGCCCACCGGTCACCCCTTCGCCTGATATTTGTCTTTGAACACCTCACCCGGGCACACGTAGCCACAGACCCCTTCCCGTTGCTCTATCACAACGAAATCACCACGCGACGGGCGCACTTGAGCTGACACAGCTATTTTTTCTTTTCGCCCCGCCACCTTGACCAGCCACCGACCCCTTCCAGCCGCCACGGCTGGAAATGTGATTTTTGCAGCCTTGACCGTTGTCTCTGGCTTCACCTCATAATCTTTGAAACCTTCCATCGCTCACCCCGTACAGTTATTGACACAAGTCCAAGCCCGCCCACTCGGCCCAGGCGTTCGCCGTGGCCGTGCGGGCTTGCTCCCATTGCTGTTGCATCCATGCCGCTATCTGGCCGGTCACCGCGTGGCGCCGGCGCTTCACTTCCTGAAACTTCTTTTTCAGGTTGCGGAAGTAGTGGGCCGACTGCGCCCCCGGTGCCGCACCTGGTTCCCACGCCAATTCCTTCGGCAGCTCCGGCAGCCATTCGGGCGGGCGGTTGCTATCGCCCAGGGCCCAGCTTAGAAACGTCTGCTTTGCCTCTTCGCCCTTCAAAATCACCTGGTACTTGTTACAGCGGATGGGCTCAGCGTTCAGCTTCTCGCGCACCGCCTGCAGGCGCTGGCCGATTTCGTGGCGGGTGGCCGTGGCGGTCTTCGGCGTTTCTTCCAATTTTTTGTTGAGCTCCTTGCGACGGCGGTAGTCGTCGCCGTTTTTTTTGGTGAGGTGGTCGTACACGTCCGCGATAATCTGGCCCATGGCGTGTAGTTGCTTCTGGCCGATGGTCACCCAATCGGGGGCTCGAGCCACTTCACTGATGCCGTACCGGTTGCCGCGAACCTTGCCCTGGTTCCCGTCTTCGCCCTTGGTCATGTAGCCGGCCGCTTTCGCCATGTAAGCGCCGGCGCACTTGCAGTCCTTGATTTTTTCCAGGTGGAAATACCCATTCCCCCAGATGCCCTCGATTCGCTCCGCCCAGTTTTCGAACTGCTTATAGGGCACTTGCCAGCCCAGCAGCATGTGGACGTGAGGGTTTTCTTCGCCGCCTTCGTTCAGCGGCACTTCCACCACCCAGCAATACGGCAAGCCCTCAGCGTGGCCGGGCACCTTTTCGCCGCTTTTCATGGTCCAGCCGCGGCGATACATTTTTTGCATGGCATCCATGCACCGGGAAACTTCCTTCTGGATGGTGGTTTCCCCGTTCGCGATACTGGCCCGCGTTTCTTCGTTGAAGGTGCCGGTCACGAAGGTTTTGTAACCGCCCTTCTGGAGACTCATATACTCGCAGCTTTCGGCGATTTTCTTGGCGCCGCGCTGGCTGAGCATTTCACTAATGCGCTGACCGTCGACCTGAGGGGGCATGTTGTTTGCGGTTTCGACCTGAGTGCGAATGCGCCACTCGTCGGACCACTCGCGGAATTGAATCACCGTGGCGCACCCCGTTTGCCCGGTGGGCGTTACCTGGTGCGTTCGCTCGACTTCGGCGGCGGGTTTCGGAGTCACGGCGCAGTGGCGCAGTTTCTCGGATTCAAAAGCGAACTGGTGGCGAGCTAAGGCGCGCTGAAACTCCCTTTCTGCCCTTGTCGGACTTTTGGAAGCCTCGACAAGCCTATGCGCCGCTCCGCGACGCGGGGCGCTTTGCGCCCCCGAAACCGGGGACAATTTCCCAATTAACAGACCACCCAAAAAAGCCCGCGTGATTAACGCAGGCTGTTGGGTGGTAGGTTTTCGGTAGTGAGTCGGAGGGCTAGAAGGGGAAATCATCATCCAACCCCCATGCTTGGATATCGTGCTGAGCGTGAAGCCACACACAGATATTTCTTTCACACGTCGACATTAGCGGATGGTGCGGATCAAGCCCCCTTTCTGCCAGATCGCGGCGCCGCTTCAGCAACCGTTTCAACTCGGCCAGCGCCGGTCCTTCGATTACCAGCTTATCGGCAGGCTTGGAGGGTTTACGGCAAGAGCAACCCGGCCCCTCGCAGTCAGCTTCTGGGCAGCACATGGCGCGGTTCATTCGGGGCTGAGTCATTGGCCGCACTCCCCTTCCAGCTTCCGCACCAACGCCTTAGCCGCTTTACACAGCTTCGACACCTCTTCCAACTGCAACACGCCGTCTACCTGAAAAATAACGCAGTGGTCTGCGGCGTCGATAACGTCGAGCACTTCCTCTTCGATATCCACCACCAGCGGAACGACAGATTTATTCAATTTATCAAGCCCACTCATGCCACCACCTCGTATTCTTCCACGAAGTCTTCGGGGCTATTTATCTCGTCATCAAAAACGATTACCGGCGTACCCTCACCAATAAATATTTCCAGGTCCGAAGAACAATAGCCCCGGACATAATTACGGCCAAATCCAAAGCAAACTATCATCTTAATCATGCCGCTTTCCCCTCTTCCGCTTTCAGTCCTTCGATACCCTCGTTCATCAACTTGCCAATGGCCTGGATCTGCTTTTTCACTTCTCCCAGCTCACGAATAAACCCGCCCTGAAAATCGGCGGCGCTCTCTTCGGTGCGGTAGCTCACGTGGGGGTTTTGTTTTTCGCTCAGGATCATGAAGGCGAGGTGTTGAGCCCCACGGGTGGCTTCGAGCATCTGGCCGCAGAGCGCCCAAAGCACTTGGGCTTCGGTTTCGGTGAAGTTATACGCGGCCTGCATGGCGCGGTCGGCGTATTGTTGTTCGAGGGTTTTACCCTTGCCCTTTGGGTGGCAGGGGGTGCGATTCATTCTTGATTCAGACTGTTGTGACATGATGGCTTCTCCCGTCAGTTGAACTCGGCCCCTGTCGAGTAGCCCCCCGCGTCGGGTATAACGCCGATGCATCCGAGGGGCGTTCCTGACAGGAACAGGGAGAAAGCTATATTGAGTAACTCAACAGTTCAAGTGCGCTGAACTATGGAAAAGTGACCCACAAGGTCTAGAATGAGGTTTTAATAGCTAATGGATATAGATAACCGGTGCCAGCCAGTGCTAAAGACAGTTGCCATACTTGACCTCTTAAAAGGTCACCTAGGGTCCGATTACAAGACCGCGAAGGCCCTCGGTGTTCCCCCCAACTACATCTCCAACTGGCGCGCCAAAGGCTACGTCATGAACGACGCACATGGCCTGAAAGCTGCGGAAATACTGGACTTCCCAAAAGATGCCATGCTCTTATCACTGGCCGCCGAACGCGCCATGAACACCCCAAATGCGAAGGAAATCCGCCGCCTCGCCGAGCAGCACTACCCCCGCGATTACCCAAAGTCCGACGATATCCAACCCTCCGAGCCCGACGATATCCAACCGCCCCACAAGGCCCACAGAAACGCCTCCTGACTGTCGCCAGAATTGACAGAACGCCGCTTAAGTTAATGCGCTAAAGGTTTGATATAGAAGGGAACTTCGGCGAACGTGGCGCCAACGCTTTATACATTATGCGAAGTAAGGGACAGTTCGTATTCAGGGGTTTTTTCCTTCAATACTCTATCTTGCACCAAACGGCTTATACCCTAGTGGTCGAGATTGATTGTGAATCTTCGCGCTCGTCAATCCGTTCAAACCATTGTTCCAATGCTTCTACCAGCGCCTTTACCGCGGGCAGCTGGCCGCGCCGCGACGTGGTGATCAGGCTGATATAGGGACGCCCGACAGACCATTCGGGAAGTATCCGTATCAAGCTTTTTTCAATGACACAGTCGGCGCAGACATACGTGGGCAAAGCGACGACGCCCAGTCCTTTCTTGGCGGCGTATTTTAATTGCATCATGCTGCCGGAAACATACCGAGCTCGGTTTTGGATGATGACATCCGGCAGATGCTCGTGTTGCAGCGTCCAGCGTTTATCGGGATCATTGCCCGTTAGCAACCTCGGATGTGCCTCAAGCTCCTCGGGTGATTGCGGTTGGTCTCTATTCGCCAGGTATTGGGGCGCGGCAAACAGTCCCCAGCAGACCTGAGCGAGTCTTTTTTGAATTAGTTCGGAATCCGGCAGTGGTTGGTCGTGGGCTCGAATGACCAGATCAAACCCCTCTGCAATCGGGTCAACGTAATGATTGCCAACGTCCTGAACCAACGTAACCTTGGGGTTTTCTTCCAGGAAACGGGGCAAAAGCCCGCCCAGGGCAAATTCCGCAATACCGTGGGAGCAGCTCAGTTTAACGGTGCCAGAAGGCTCGGACAAACGTTGGCCCACGGCGCTCTCCGCCGCCTGCGCCTCAATTAGCATGGCTTTGGCGTGTTCGTAGAGGGACGCACCGATATCCGTCACCGAAAATTGCCTTGAGCTGCGGTGCAGCAACTTTACTTGCAAAGCCTCCTCCAGCGCACTGACGCGACGGCTTAGCCGGGATTTGGGTATACCCAGCTCGCCACTGGCCGCCGTGAACCCGTGGAAGTCCACTACATGGACGAAATATTTCAGGTCGTTTAGATCCAGCAATGTTGAAGCTCCCTACCCTCTATAGTTCTATTTATGGAACGAACTGTTTTATTTTAGGCTATTGAGAACATATTGTCTCAAATATAGGATGATGATTGTCGATTAAAAGGAGAGGAAGATGCAACCCAATAGCAACGTTGTACAACTCGATGGCATTACAACAAGTGGCCCCGTCCGCGGCGGCGAATTTACCAAGGGTCGTGGCTTTTCAGCCCGTCAGTTTCGACGCGAGGATTTCGATGGATTAATGGATCCATTGATCATGGTAGACGATTACGCCATGACCGAGCCCACTTTTGGCGCTCACCCGCATGCGGGCATCGCCGCGATCAGCGTTTTGTTTGAAGACAGCAAGGGGCTGTTCTACAACCACGATTCGCTGGATAATCACTTGGCGCTTCGCGCCGGGGATCTTTACTGGCTGAATGCTGGCAAGGGCGCCATGCACGATGAGTCCCCCCTGCCCCACGAGGCTCGCATTCGCGGTCTGCAAATGTTTTTGAAATTGCCGGCCAACGCCTCCGAGGCGGCTCCTACGGCCCATCATGTTCGCGCCGATGATATTCCCGTGCTCCAATATGATGGTGTCCGGGTACGCGTGATCGCTGGTGAAACCCACGGCCTCTCGGGTTTTTGCAATGATGTCGTGCCGGCCACAGTATTGGATGGGCAAATCGCTACGGGCGCCACCTTTGAATATTCCGCACGAGGGTCCCATGCCGTATGGATTTATGTCGTTTCCGGAGAAGCCCATCTGGGCATTGACGGCCACAGCCAAGTTATTCAATCAGGAGAATCCATTGCCATTCACAATCACCAATCCGATCAGCGCCTCGACATTACCGGAACGCGCGATAGTCATGTGGTTATTGTGGAGTCGCCAATTTCGAGCGAGACCTATGTGAACCATGGGCCTTTTGCGCTGAAAGACTGCAGCGCAATCGCTAACGCTCAAGCTGCAGCGCAAGCGGGTGAGATGGGACAAGTCATTAAAAAAGCGGTCACCAATCTGTCGATATAAGGCGCTCCCAAGCGTTGCGCCCAGTTAACGCGGCACCTCCTTGTGCCGAAGAATGAATGATGAGTCAGTTAGTTAGCGCGAATCAGACCCAGTTCGTATGGCAAGAGGTTGTAATCCGCATTCGAATTGGGGTCCCTACCTTGATACAAAAACTGCATATTGCATGCATCGATTTCCATTGTCTGATCGTGGCCGGCCCGAAGCATTTCGCCGTGGCTGATATCACTGGTCCATCGGCCACCGGGGAAAGACACATTATTTAAACCGGCGAAGGGGTCGGACTCCGAGGTTTTGTAAGGCGTCCAGGGCCCGTCCAGACTGCTTGAAGTCCAGGCTCTGAAGAAACGCGGACCCGACTGCCAGCCTTCTACCAGCAACAGATACTGGTCTCTACCCTGCACCTTGTACACGTTCGCCGCTTCAAACAGCACGTTTTGCGGGCCGTCCATGACGGTGGTGTAACCACTAAAATTAGGGAAATTGCCGATGGTGGTTTTACTCATGTACAAGGCACCATCGTCCCGGGAGAAGAAAAGATAGCAGTGGGTGTCATCACAAATTACCCAGAAATCCAAAGATCCGCTCGGCTCTCCTGCCAACAACGGTTGTAGTGGAGTCCAACTATTGGGGTTGTTGATGTCGGTCGTCGTGGCGTATCGACCACCCCACTGCGTAATGATGTACCAACGATCATGCGGCTCAAAGTAGAACACCTGGGGGGCAACCGTGGAGCTACCACCGGGTGAGAAGCTGATCTGATTGGCCGAGCCCGCCTGATTGATGTCGGTAAAGTTCATGTAAATCGATTTGTAGCCGGAGTTATAAACGGTCGCGAATAAATGGTGCTCACCGTTATAAGGAACGATGGTAGGATCCTTAATCGACACATTGCCATTCTGCGGTGTGATCAATGGCTGCGTGGACGTCCAGTTCAGAGTGTTCGGCAAATCACAGCCCGGTGCGCTGCTCGAACCGCTGCTGGAGGAGCTGTTCGACGAGCCGGACACATCGCCAAAGCTAATATGGCCATTACAATGCATCCACTCACTGTTGGAACCACCCCCGCAGGTGTCGTTCGCCCAAAGGCCGGTATTGGTGCTCTGGTTTTCGGCTTGGCGAGTCTGGCCGTTGACCTGAATATAATCCACCTGAACGTCCCGGTCGCTCGCATCGTTGGTGAAGGCGACCCGGACTTCCCCGGAGAGGTTGGTCGAGGCGGTGTAGTTTTGCAGGCTGGTCGCCATTGTCCAGGTTTCTACCGTGGTACCCCCCACCTGCAGGCTGACCGACTCATCGCCGTTGGTGCCGAGGGCGCGAACGACAACGGTGTTGGCGCCATCATTGGATGACGAACTGGAGCTGCTACTGGATGAACTCGAAAAGCTACTGGAAGAGGAAGAGCTGCTGCTGGATGACGCAGCGTCACCAGAGCAAGTTGGCGCTTGAAAATTGCCGTTGTGTGTCCCCTGGAAGCCAAAAGTGGTGCTCTGCCCCTCGGCCAGATTGCCGTTCCAGCCGCAGCAATTGGTGAATAGGGGTGTCGCGGTATCGCCGTCGCTTTCGGTTGCATTCCAACTGCTGACCACATTAGCCGGCTCGTCGAAGTTGAGCGCAACGGTCCAGCCGCTGATCGAACCCGGGCCGTCATTGGTCACCGTTACGTCCAATTGATAGCCACCACCCCAGACGCTGGTTGAAGTGACAGAACAGCTGTAAGACGCGAACGCTTGGCTTGCCAGGAGCAGGCAGCAAAGAAGCCCAAGCTGGAAATAACGGACAATACATTTATTGGCGTTCATATTATTATTCCTCCACTATTTTAATCGGTTAAAAAAGGGAACCTCTTCTTTAAGCGAGTAGATTAGAATGGGGGCGCAGAGAACGATAGAACTTATGGACAGCTCTTATAAAAAGAGGAGAAATTTCTAGTATTCCTGCGGATTTTTTTATTTCCGAAGCGAGTGAAAACGCCCGAAACCTGATTCAATTCACGCTTTTCAGCGGCCCGATGTTGGGAGACAGCTGTCCACGATCTTTCCCGGTGTTGATTTGAGCGCCAGAGACTGATGATCAATCAATACCTGATCGAGTCCCTCGATGTGCCGCATTCAGAGGTGGCATTGATTGTCGCCTACGGTGTCACTGTGGACCGTCACTATTTGGTGGATCCTGGCGACCGGATTGTCGTTTTACTCGGAGGGGGATGTTGCGCTGTTGATCTTTAAGTTATGTGTGCTAGTGTTTTATGCACTGTTCTGCATTTAGGCGGCACGGAGGAATTATGCAACAGAAAAAGCTATACGCGCCAATAAAGTACGTGAGCTACGCTGTGTTAGTGCTGATGGGATCAGCCATCGTCTACGCGTTTTCCATTGCCATTCTGTATTGGACCGGTATTGGAGTATAAAACAAAGAGGCGACCATGAATAATCGACAAGCCCGTATGTTTGCGGTTGGGTCCACCGCCATTGCTGCTCTTGTGTTTCTGATATTGACGCTCGACAGCCACCGGCAGTTTCCCGAACTGACGCACTCAGAGAATATCACGCCACAAGTCACTCGTGGCAAGGACGTGTGGCACAAATATAATTGTATAAACTGCCATACCCTGTTCGGCGAGGGTGCATACTATGCGCCGGATCTCACCAAGATTACGGAGCACCGCGGGGACGCCTACTTGCAAGCCTACATGCGCGACCCCTCCCAGTTTTACGATGAACAAACCCACCGCCGCTTGATGCCTGATCAGGACTTGAGTGAAGAGGAAATTACTGATCTGATTGCGTTCCTGGATTGGGTCAGCAAAGTAGACAACCAGGGTTGGCCGCCCCGCCCCATTCGTGTTACTGGGGGCCCCATGCAAAGCGCTTCGAGACAGGTCTCCCCTTCTGGTGGCGAGAAAACCAGCGCAGCCGGCACGAAGACATCGGGAACCACACCAGTAACTGAGGAAGATGATTATCGCGCCCAAGGCGAAAGCGTTTTCGAAACGGCTACTCCGGCCTGTACGTCCTGCCATTCCACGGCGCCCGGCGCTGACATGGCTGGACCTACCATGGCGGGCATTGTCTCGCGGGCACGCGAAACACTGAAGTCGGATGATTACACGGGTGATGCCACCGACTTGGAGAGTTATATTCGCGAATCGATAGTAGCGCCCAGCGCTCACATTGTTTCTGGCGGTATGTACTCCTCCGGGGGCACCTCGTTCATGCCCTCCAACTACGAAGAAAGCCTTACCGAAAAAGAAATTGCTCAGTTGGTCGCCTATCTGGCAACGTTGAAATAACATTCGCGGCCTGGAGCCTTCCAGGCGTCTCGCAATAAATTCAGGGAGAACAACAATGCGGTACAGTTCCCAGTCGGTCGCGTATTGGTATTTTGCAGTGGCAATGGTGCTGTTCGGCCTGCAGCTGGTATTTGGTCTGCTCTCTGCCACCAAATACCTTGGTCCGGATCCATTGCTTTACATTCTGCCGTTTGACGTTACCAAGGTCATGCATACAAACCTGTTGATTGTATGGGTGTTGGCAGGCTTTATGGGGGCGAGTTACTGGATGATACCAGAAGAGTCCCGCAGTGAACTGCATAGCGTCAAGCTCGCCTATATTCAATTGGTTTTGTGGACGTTAATGGGCGTGACCGCCATTATTGGGTACTTTTTTCGGTACGGTACGGGCAACAAGTTGTTGGAGCAGCCGCTACCCCATAAATTGGTGATTGTGCTGTGCATGCTGATATTCCTGTACAACATCGGCATGACCATCAAGAAGTCCGGGCGCTTTACGACCACCGAGGGTGTCTTGGTCTTGGGCCTCGTGAGTTCAGCCGTTCTCTTCTTCCCCGCCCTGTTTCACTATGAAAACTACACCGTGTCCATTTTCTATCGCTGGTGGACAATCCACCTGTGGGTTGAAGGGGTATGGATGATGATTATGGGGTCATTCCTCGCGTACCTTCTGATCCGGCTTTCTGGCGCAGACCGGGAAGTCATGGAGAAATGGCTCTATGTAATTGTAGGCCTGGTATTTATTGCAGGCATTCTCGGTACAGCTCACCACTACTATTGGGTTGGCGTACCTCAATACTGGTTGCCCATTGGTGGCTTCTTTAGTGCCTTGGAGCCTCTGGCACTCGCAGGCATGGCAGCGTATGCCTACGCCGCCATGCGCCGCTCCGGGCTGGCGCATCCGAATACCTTGGCACTGCATTGGACCATTGGCAGTGCGGTGTTCTCACTATTCGGGGCGGGTCTGCTGGGTCTCGCGCACACATGGCCCGCTGTGAACAAATGGACCCACGGCACGTTGATCACCGCCATGCATGGACACGCCGCTTTTTACGGCGCCTATGTCATGATCGTGCTGGCTATGATTACTTACGCCCTGCCAGGCTTGACGCAGGGTCGACGGGAGCAAGGTAGCGTTATGGGTTACTGGGCGTTCTGGCTACAGATCGCCGGCATGTTTGGTATGACATTATCGTTCGCCACCGCGGGCATTGGGCAAGTGTACCTTGAGCGTATTATGGGCATGGGCTATCTGGATGCTCAGCTCAAGATCCAGGTTCACTTTTTGATGCTGATTGCCACCGCCTCCTTTTTCACCGTCGGGGTTGCCTTGTTTATTATCGACTTTTTCCGGTATCCACCGCGCCTTAGCGTAGATGAGGCCTCCGACCAGGAAAGTTTGAATGCCGGAGCAGCCAGTGGTCAGTGACAGCGCTCACAAGCTTACCGCCATCGAACCAGCGGAGGAGCCCTACTATGCCCCGACGGGCAATGAAGTCTCGCTGTTTGAGCAGTGCCATGCCCAGCAGCTGGCTGTAATGCTGAAGGGGCCCACCGGTTGCGGTAAAACCCGACTGGTGGAGCATATGGCTTGGCGACTCAAGCGCCCGCTCATTACCATTGCCTGCCATGATGACTTGGCGGCGAGCGACCTTGTGGGCCGCTTTCTCATCCGCCACAACGGCACTGAGTGGCAAGACGGCCCCCTGACACGGGCGGTAAGGGAAGGCGCTATTTGTTACCTTGACGAGGTGGTAGAAGCCCGACAGGACACGGTGGTCGTGCTGCACGCACTGACCGACCACCGCCGAATGTTGCCCATCGATAAAACCGGCGAGACCGTGCAAGCCGCGCCCGGCTTTCAATTGGTGGTGTCATACAACCCCGGTTACCAGCGGATGCTCAAAGACCTGAAACCCAGTACCCGGCAGCGGTTTGTGGCGTTGGACCTCAACTTCCCAACCCTGGAGCAGGAAACCGCCATCGTTGAGCGTGAAAGCGGCACCGATCGCGCTACCGCCCATGCGTTGGTTTACCTCGCACAGCGGATTCGATCCCTGCGCGACCGAGGGTTGGCCGAGGTACCCAGCACCCGCCTGCTTATCGCCACGGCGGCACTGGCACGCCATGGTATCCCGATTCGCGACGCGTGTTACGCCGGTCTGGTTTCGCCGCTGTCCGACGACGAATCTCTCGTCGGTGCCATGGAAGACCTGGTGAACGCAACATTTGTGTAGCCTTCCCGTTTCCAGAGAGCAAATTCGCACGAGGAGGCGGTTGACCCAACCGCGTTTCCCGAATGGCCGAAGCTGAAGAAGTCATTACTGATGCGGCGCGCCACGCTACAGTGTTTGCCCAGAACCTATGGCGTAGGCATCGAACGCCTCCGGAGATGGAGCCCACGGTCACACTGGAAGATGTGATCACGCGTCTTGATCTGTTTGTCAGCGCCGTTTTTGGCGGTAGCTACTCAATACGGCGAGCCCAACTTCCCGCTCGGGCGACGCTTCTATCCGTTGTTTTCAAGCGCCACCAGAAGCCTCGCCTACGCCGGCAAATACCCGCGACCGATGGAATCTCGCTGTGGCTGCCGCCCGACTTACTGCTGACGGATGTAACGCTGGCGACCGAACTTTACCGTGTGATGGCACTACAACAAGCGGTTCGCGCCGGCCGCGCCAGCGCTGGCCATATTAAGCAGGAGTTGAAACCATTGCTGGCAGATGTGTACCTGCTTCTGGAGGCCTATGCCGCAGACGAAGAGCTCGCCGCCCTGCTTCCAGGGATGGCTCAGTCCGTCAATGTGCTGCGACGGCACGCCTTGAGAGCCCGGCCGCCGCTATCGCAATTTCCAAAAGCGCGACAGCCCCTGGAGCGACTTCTCCGCCAGCTACTGAGCAGCGACTGTGGTACCCCCCGTAGCGATGTTCCGATAGCGTATTCTCCCGACCAGTCCCTGGTGCTGGCAAGGGAGCTTATCCGGGACTTTCACCTGGTGCCCAAAGGCTTTACCGAGCGCCAACTGGGCCCTTTTCCACTGGTTAAAGACTGGTGGACCGGGGAGTTACGTCGTCCTCCTCCCGATATTGTGGCTCCGGTTTCGGCCGGTGAACAGGCAGCTCTGGAGAGTGAGCAGGATTCCACACCTCCGCGCGGCGCTCGTCTGAATCGGCGTCCCGAAGAGCGGGAGGCGGAAGACGGCGAGGATGACGACGAGGAGCATCACGGTCCCTGGATGGTTCAAGTGGACGAACCGCACCAGCATGCTGAAGACCCCATGGGCCTTCAGCGGCCCACGGACCGAGACGATGAAACCAGTGCCGAGGAATTTGGTGATCTGGTCTCAGAGCTGCCGGAAGCGCGACTGGTCAGCACTCCGGGGCGACCCAAAGAGGTGCTCTTGTCGGACGACCCGCCCGATGCCCGCGCGCGCAAGGAGTTAAAAACCGCAGTCTCCGAGGGTCGGGGGGTCAGCTATCCCGAATGGGATTATCAAGCCCGGGTCTACCGTGAACACGGCGCCACTGTGCGGCGGCTGTCGACCCCCGCCGGTTCCCAGCAATGGGTGGATCACACAATGGCTGAGCATGAGTCCATGCTCCACAGTATTCGCAGACGCTTTGAAATGCTCAGTGCCCGGCGTGTGTGGCAACGTAAGCAGCTTGATGGGGACGAAGTGGACCTGGATGCCTATATCGAAAGCTACGCCAACTTTCGAGCGGGTAACTCCATGGCCGAAGGCCTGTATCAGACACGACGAACGGCCGATCGCAACACGGCCATCACCTTGCTGATTGATATCAGTGGCTCTACTGACAGTTGGGTTTCCACCAATCGGCGAATTATTGATGTGGAGCGCGAAGCGCTGCTACTGGTGTGCATTGCTTTGGAGGGCCTGGGTGAACCCTACTCGGTTCAGGCTTTCTCCGGCGAAGGGCCTCACGCCGTGACAGTGCGGGAGATAAAGTCTTTTGAGGAAGCCTATAGCAATGACGTGGCGCTGCGAATAAGCTCTCTCCAACCGGAACATTACACCCGCGCCGGCGCGGCCATCCGTCACGCCAGCGTGGACCTGATGCGCCAACCCGCTGCGCATAGACTCTTGCTGCTTTTATCCGATGGCAAACCGAATGATAAGGACAATTATGAAGGGCGCTACGGAGTCGAGGATATGCGTCAAGCGGTTACCGAGGCCAGTCTTCAGGGTATTTCTCCCTTTTGCCTGACAATCGACCGGCAAGCCGCCAACTACCTTCCGCGAATATTCGGTGCTCACCACTATGCCCTGCTGCCCAAACCTGAACTGTTGCCGATGGTCTTGCTGGACTGGATGAAGCGCTTGGTAATATCCTAGCGTGACCCTGTCACGCGCAGCCTGAATTTAAAAAAATGCCCGTGATCGGGTCGTTGAGGAAATTTTGATAGGGGTATATTGACTTTTACCCACTCCGGCCCCACTGTAACTTCACTAACGTTTGGGCCCTACCGGCATGAGCCACTCCACCATACAGACAACCGCTTCGCCACCGCGCCTTGGGCGCGTTTTGTGGCTGGGTTTGTTGTTGCTGTCCGGGTTATCCGTCGGGGTGTGCCTCAACCAATGGTCCTCCTCGGCGGAGGGTTCCGCGCACCTTGACGAGAGTCGGTCTGTCCAGCTCAGCATTCCCTCTGACTCGCTTCGGTGGTGGCAGCGCCTCGGCAATGAGCCCACGAACGACTCCCAGGACGACAACCAGCCGACCGCGGCGCTAGCTGCATGCGTAAACGCTGCTGCCTTTGGAGGCTGCACCCCCCGTCCGTCCGCCCTATCCTTCCAGACGTTCATTGGCCTCGCCAATAATACCCACGCTCCTCGCGGTCCGCCCCTCGTTTAGTCCGTTTCGAGAAAACACAGCTAACCAACGGATTTAACGAGGAATTTTCATGCAATCCCTGAAAAGTCGGGCCATTGTGTATGGCCTATTGATACTGCTCGGCTTATTGAGCGCCCTTCCTAATGTAATGCCAAACGCAAGCCTTGACCGGTTACCCGCATGGTACAGCCAAAACCAGTTGGCCCTCGGGCTGGACTTGAGCGGTGGTTCCCATCTGCTGTTGAATATCGATACCCGTGAACTTGGGCTTGAGTCCATGCCGACCGCTGAACGAGCGACGGTGCTTGATGATGTGATGGAAAAAAGCCTGGAAATGGTGCGCCGGCGTCTGGATGAAACCGGCCTGGTGGACCCGACCGTCACCCGGCAGGGGGAGGATGGCATTCTGGTGCAGCTTCCGGGGGTGGGAGACCCCGGCCGCATTCGGGACCTGCTGGGCACGACTGCGAAAATGACATTCCACTGGGCGGCAAACGACAATACCATTGGGCCGGTCATCCGTTTGAAAGACCGCGATACCGAAGCGCGCTACGCATTGGAGAAAGCCGTGGCGCTGAAGGGCGAACATATTCGCGATGCCCGCATGGCGTTCGATCCGGACACCGGCGAACCGGTGGTGACCTTTTCGTTGGATAACACCGGTGCCCGACGCTTCGGCGAAATGACCCAGAAAAATATCGGCCGTCCCCTGGCAGTGGTACTGGATAACACAGTGCTCACGGCGCCGGTCATCCGCTCCGCCATTATGGGCGGCAGCGGTGAAATCACTGGTGGCTTTACCACTGAAGAAGCCAGTGACCTGGCGTTGATGCTTCGGGCGGGCGCTCTGCCCGCCCCGCTGAATGTGGTGGAAGAGCGCACCGTGGGCCCGGAGCTTGGCAGTGACTCCATCGCCATGGGCGTCAGCACCGGGATCTTGGGCACGGCGTTGGTGTTCGGTTTTATGTTGCTGGTCTACCGGCGTTGGGGGTTGATTGCCTGTACGGCATTGGCCATCAATATTGGGCTGATTTTCGGGCTGTTGAGTCTGTTTCGTGCCACCCTGACGTTACCGGGCATTGCTGGGATCATCCTCAGCATCGGTATGGCGGTGGACGCCAACATTCTGGTGAATGAACGTATCCGCGAGGAGCTGCGCAGCGGCAATCGGCCCTGGAAAGCACTGAATGCGGGTTTCAGTCGAGCCTGGGCGACCATTCTGGACTCGAACATTACGACCTTGATCGCCATCAGTTTATTGTACCTGTTCGGTAGTGGACCGGTTCGCGGTTTCGCGGTGACCATGGCCATTGGTCTGCTGACCTCAATGTTTACCATGATTGCCGTCGCTCGGGTATTGATGGAATGGCGGGTTAATAGCCTGGGCCGACAGTCGCTCCGCCTCTCGGGGCCCGATGGCTTCGGCCGGGATGGCCAAGCGCCCTGGAATATCATGCGCGCCCGTGTCGTAGGCGTGGCCTTGTCCGCCATCCTGTCTCTGGGTTCCATCGGGCTGTTTGTGTACCCGGGGCTGAACTACGGGATTGATTTCACCGGTGGAAGCGTTATTGAAGTGGAAGCCCCCGCCCTGTCCGTGGAGACCTTACGCACAACCCTCGCGAGCGATCCGGCGCTGTCTGGGGCGGCCATTCAGGAGTTCGGTAAGCCGGGATACTTCCAGGTTCGGTTGCCGACACACTCCGCTGAAGAAGTCGCCTCTGGCGACGCCGTCACGGCGTTAAAGGCGGACGTGCTCCAGGCGGATGCAACGGCTGAGTTTCCGAGGGTGGAAATGGTGGGGCCGAAGGTCAGTGGGGATTTCTCAGAAGCGACGATATTGGCGATTCTGATCGCTGGCGCCGGGATGCTGGGTTATCTCTGGTTCCGGTTCGAATCCCATTTTGCCTTGGCGGCGACGCTGACGTTGGCGCTGGATCTGGCCAAAACCATCGGCTTCTTCGCCCTGACCGGTATTGAGTTCAACCTGACAGCCGTGGCAGCGTTGTTGGCCCTGATTGGCTATTCGGTGAACGACAAGGTGGTGGTGTTCGACCGTATTCGGGAGAAGTTGCGGGAAGATCCGGCCCAGCCAATGCTCGCACTGATGAACGCGAGTATCACGGCTACCCTAAGCCGCACACTGCTGACCTCCGTCACCACCTTCCTGGCGATTGTTCCCATGGCCATTGCCGGCGGTAGCGCCGTGGCGAGCTTCGCCTGGCCCATGTTGTTCGGCATCGTAGTTGGCACCAGCTCCTCAATTTTTATTGCCGCTCCCTTACTCTATTGGTTGAGTCAGTGGCGGACTCGCCGTGGGCTGCCTCAGCTGCGCCCGACCGCTGAAGAGTTGAACGCGATGTTGGAAGCCAAGCCGTGATGAAGCGGTACTGACTCCTAAAGGCTACTCTGCTCTGGAGTAGCCTGCTGTCGCTCTCCCGCTAATGAGAGGTGTCGAGCTTTCGGAAGGTGACTTGTACAACCAGACCTTGGGCGTCCTCCCTGTCCAAAAATCTTAGTTCTCCTGCATGAAGATCTACAATTTTTTGTGTTATTGCTAATCCAAGGCCACTGCCATAGGTCTGGGTATCTGAAACACGGAAATTTCGTTTCGTGGAGTTCCTTTTTTGTTCGTTTGTCATGCCTGGTCCACTGTCGATAACCTCCAGAACGGCCAGATTCCCTTCCGTTCTTACCGCAACGACAATGTTGGCCTTTTCATCGCTATACTTTGAAGCGTTTTCAACCAAGTTCCTAATCAAGGCGGCAATGAGTGAACGGTTCCCCAAAACAAACACATTACGTCCGACCAGCTCAATTTCGTTCTTTCTGTGGATCTGCTGCGGCAACAATGATAGGACTTCTTTAGCCAAATCGTACAACCCAACCTCTTCCTGCAAAAGCTCAAGTTTTCTTGAACCAATACTATTGAGCAAAAGCAGTTGCTCGATGGTTTTCGACATGTTTTCTACGCCACGCGTCATACGCGCTAATGATAGCCGCCCCTCATCGCTAACAACCTCTTTTAGCTCCAAATTTTGAGCATGGACCTTTATCGCTGCTAAAGGGGTTCTTAACTCATGTGATAGGTCGGCGCTGAAGCTCTTTTCCTGTTTTAGTGCCTCATCAATGCGTTCAAGAAGACGGTTGACGCCCTTCTTTATCGGGTATAGTTCTTTGCTTACGGGGAGTGCAATGGGGTCAAGATTCTTACCATCGCGGGTAGCAATTTCTCGACTAAAAACCGAAATTGGTCTTGTCCCCAATATGACGCCTAGCGGAACAACAAGAAGAATCAGAAAGGTTACTACCAGCATAGTGAGCAGCTGATCACCTGTAATGAGCTCAATAAGTTCGTCTCGCGCCTCCGATTTCTGTGCGGTGTAAATCCATTTTTGAGTTAAATTTGAATACAGTGAAAAAATGTGCCACACGTCACCATCGTACTCGGTTCGACTAAAACCAGGAGCTGTTGCGGCAAGCGGATAGAGCGGGGCATTCTCAGACATGAGCAAAAGGTTACCCTCCAAATCCCATACCTGATACGCTATTTTCTTCTCGTAATGATGCCCCTGGGCTCCGTGACCAAGCAAATCATCAATATCAGGCACACTGGAAACCGAGGTGTCCTGCCGGTCGGAGATCGCCGTATCGGCGATGATCTGCTCTATCGTTCGCGCCACTTGTGCTTGTTGAGCATTAAAAATTTCCTCGATTTCCTCCTGTGTATGGCGATAGATATAATAGCCGGAGACGATATTGATTACTAATAACGAAACGAATAAAAAGCTGATTATCCGATAGCGAATTGATATCACGAGAAATGCTCTTCCACCAGCATATACCCTACACCTCGAACCGTCTTAATAGCATTATTGCCAAGTTTTTTTCGAAGGCGATGAATATGAACTTCCAGTGAATTACTTTCAATCTCTTCGTCCCAGCTATACGATAGCTCCTCCAGACTTTCGCGAGTAAAGACTTTCCTGGGTCTTTCAAAAAAAGCATGGATTAGCGAAAACTCGCGACGTGAAAATGTAATTCTTGAATTCTTCAGGAAAAGAGCGCGTTCGTTAACGTCCAATTTGGCATCACCCACTTGAAGCACGTCTGTGCGGCGCCCGTTAGCCCGTCGTGTCAGCGTCCGTATTCTCGCTTCAAGCTCATTGATATCGAATGGTTTTACCATGTAATCGTCAGCACCGGCATTTAACCCGGAAATTTTGTCATCGACCTGATCTCTAGCGGTCAATACCAGTATGGGAATATCAAGTTTTCGCTGCCGAGCTCCCGTAAGCACTTGCATGCCATCAATGTCGGGCAACCCGAGATCCAAAATTATCAAAGCATAATCAGCACTTTCCAGCCCTGCGATAGCGTCTTTTCCTGTGCCAACCCAATCTACGCTGTAGTGAAAATGTTTTAGCGCGGTTTTTATACCCTCTGCAAGAAGCTCATCATCCTCCACCAATAAAATTCTCATGTTCGGGTGCACCAATACTTTACGTCTTGATTTTTCAAAAATTGCTCTGCCTCTTTTCCGCTAAGCAAGGCGAGTGTTGCTAAACAGCCGGCTTGAACACAAAGCGGTGCATGTGTCGTCACGGATGACGGCGCGTTTCTGATTGGCCACCCTGTTTTTGGGTTTAGGATATGACCATAACGCTTACCGTTCTTGAGCAGATAGCGCTTCGCATCTCCGCTGGTGGCGAGAGCGCCTTGGATTATAGGAATGACCTGCTTGTGATTTTCTATTCCAACGCGCCAAGGGAGGTTTCTCTCACGAGGTTTTGTGACCTGAATATCCCCTCCCAAGTTTACCAATACAGAAACGTTTGGTGCATGGTGTAGGCATATATCCGATACCGAGCTAACGGCATATTCTTTTCCTATTCCGCCGAAATCAACTTCCATCCCAGGCTGCATTTGAATGTGGCGATCGGTAAATCTCACTTTTTCCCAACCAACAAGCGGGAGCAAATCGTCGATTTGGTGTTGTTGTGGGAGTCGGTCACTACAATCGAACTTCCAAGCACGACGAAGGACGCCAGACGTCAAATCAAACATACCTTCGGAGAGTTCGTAACAGGTTTGTGCGAACGACAAAAGCCGATAGCACTCATCGTCAATCTCGACAGGGGCGCCGTCGGCGTTATTGATAGCGAAACAGAGGTTATTTTTGGCGTATCGACTGAACTTTTCTTCAATTCGCTGGACTTCCGCCACTCCTTTCTCGGAAAGCCACTCTGCAAGCGACTGATCACGTGTATCAAAAAGCAGCTCACAGGGACTCGCCATCGCATGAAATTTAGCAGAAAAATAGGAATTGTGGCGACTAAGCTCATAGTTTTTGAGGGCTCTGATCGCCACGATAGACTCCTAGATCAAGTTAGGTGATGAGTATCGAGAATTATAGCATACGCATCAAAACTTATAGTCAAACTGCAAAATTACGGCATCGAGACTTGGATAGAGATCAAGTGATTCCAACTGGCCCAGCGGTTCTACTCCGACGCTCTGGGGCGCTTGGCTATAGTACTCAAGCCGTACCCCATACTCTCGGCCGTTTTCCAGTTTCTTTCCATATTTGACTCCCAACGTATAGGTGTTTAATTTACCTATTCGATAGTCTGCGCTAGCGAATTCAGGAAGTGACTCACCCTCTCGCAAAAAAGGTGTATAGAAATCCGCCTCACTTTGCTGATAGAAACGAACATGGGGCTCTATATAGCGGTTGTTGCTCAACAGAAAATGATAGCGAGACTCAATTGTATGGCTCTGTATTCCCCAGTCGTCGTTGGTTAACCGATAAGAAATATCCCAGACGGATTTTTCAAAGTGATATTTTGATTGGGCAAAAAATGCCTGTTTGGAGCGGGTTCCCGGCCGGTTTTCATACAGTTGATTTACTGACAAGCCCGAAGTGTCCACTTGGCTGACCACTTTGTAAGGGTCTGTAAGATAGCCATCCACCTCCGACAGGCTGATGTTAAACTGCGTTATCCAACGGCGATTGATGACCTGTGTCAACCCCAACACCACATCCACGGTATCTTTACCGTCCTCGCCACCACTCTGTCTTGTTGCATCAAAGGCCGCCTGGAAGGCCTCGGCGTTCGCAAACTGACCTTCATCAACAACCATCGTGGATAGGCCTACCGGACGGCCGCCGACGGCATCAACGGAGTCCATCGCATAAGAAAGCCCTAACGATACCGTGGTATTTTTGTTGTTCAAATATCGGCCAATCGAACTATTAAATGCTGCTGACTGATAATCATATTCATTTGAGAAGTTTGCACCAGTGGAGACAATGTATTTTTCCCCCAAAGGTTGAGACCACTGCGCAGCAACTTGGACGCGCGTATCCAGAAAGCTGTCATCAAGCGGTGTCTCGCCCGCCCCGGCTGTGTACTGCCCGTTGCCCGACGGTGTGGTAAACGTTTGAGCGGATGTCTGGGGTACCGCTCCATTGGCGGAGGCCCCTGTAAGGGAGTCGACTACGAGCTTGGAACTGAATTCCCGATCATCTTTCAAGGTTCTATTGGCTTTGAATATACCCTCTATCGCTTGAACTCGATCGGACTCCCCGTAGTACATTAGCGCTGCATCAAAGTCCCAGTCCTTCGCGACCGAATTTCCGGCTAATAGGGAGCACGATGCTGCGAACAAGGCCTTTTTGATACTCGTTTTTTTCAGTTGCATCCGCAGCCACCTCCCGCAAAACCACGTCCACCACTGGTACCCTCTTTGCTAAAATAGATATGATCATCAAGGGCCAAGTCGGTAGCGCCTGCGCTTAATGACATTTCTTCTTTTGCCAATAAATCCCTCTCCCAGGGTTGCACGCCAAGGGAGCTGCAGCCTGCCATGCCCAAGGCTACTAGAACCATAGAAAATTTGATTACTTTGAACATTGACCGTTCCTCATATCTATTTCGTTAACAAGGATTTAATTTCTTTCTCATAGGTGGCTTCGCGGTCTTCAAAAAATCCCTTATGAGACATCAATAGGTTGCCTTCATAGTCAACAATAAAGCTGGAAGGCATTCCTTTGAGGTCAAAAATTGTCGCGAGACGTCCTTTGGGGTCATAGAAAACTGGAAACTCAGTATTGATACTTGCTAAAAATTTATCGGCAAGGGCTCGCTCCTTGTCGACATTGACAGCAAGCACTTTGAATCCTTTGGAATGATGTTTTCTAACCATTTCATTCATCCAAGGGAATGATTTCCGGCAGGGGTTGCACCACGACGCCCAAAAATCGATATAAAGAATGTCTCCTTGCTTCATTGATGCTGAAGCCTTTATTTCCTCAAATACCTTGGCAGGAACGACGGATGGTTCAGCCCAGCTACTAATACTTAAAAGTAATAAAGGAATCAGAAAACTAAACTTTTTGAGCATTTCTCACCTCGATAGTGACCTTCCATTCTGAAATAGCCCCGCCACAGCGGGAACCAGGCACGGCATAATACCCAGTCTGTCAGTTGAACCTTAACGAAACCTTACAGCTCCCGAAAAGAAACGGAGGAAGGGTCGGAAAATCCATATACCCGAGGGGTCCAGCCATGTATGAATCCTGGAGTTAATCTGCCATTTTTGGCCAGTGTCTGGCTTCGTAAGGTTACCGTAAGGCTTCTGTGTCACCATGAAAATAACGCAGACTTTGAATGGAGCAATCGGTGAAATTACTATCAACTCAGGTGTTTTTTCTGTGGCTGGCGGCAGCGTTTAGTGGTTTTAGCACTCCCTCGCTTGCGTCTGAATCGGAATCCTTTCTCGACCCAGAGTATGCCTTCCAGCCGGCCGTTTCTTTACACGGCGAGCAACTTCAAGTTCATTGGCAGATAGAAGATGGCTACTTCTTGTACCGCCATGGTTTTAAGATTGAGGCCTTTCTTCCGGGTGGCAACCATGTGGAGATTCCCTACGACGCTCCAACGGGTCAAAGGAAATTTGATGAATTCTTGGAGCGCGAGGTAGAGATATACCACAGCGCCACCACCCTAACCGCTGAGATGAGTCCTTACGTGGGCAGGGGCTTTGATATCGCCGTGACGTCGCAAGGGTGCGCGGATAAAGGGCTTTGCTTCCCTCCGACGTCCTACCGGTTTAGAGTCAGTAAAAGCGGCGAGATTACGACTCTTTCCAACACCAGCAATTTAGGCAGTAAAATTAACGTCGGCGGCCTCCCTCTACAAGGGACTCCAACTTCGCAAAAGACGAGCTTTAGCGAGATCGTACTGACGCTGATTGGGGCATTGCTGGGTGGTCTAATACTGAACTTGATGCCTTGCGTATTTCCTGTTCTTTCCCTCAAAGCGCTGAGTTTTGCCAGCGGACATGAGTCAAAAGCCACGCTTCGAAAACACGGGTGGAGTTACACTCTTGGGGTTGTGGCCTCTTTCCTGTTCGCGGCAACTGCAATTTTGGCCGCACGGTCAGCGGGGCAGACGTTAGGCTGGGGATTTCAACTACAACATCCTGTCTTTGTCGCGCTCATGGCTTACTTGTTTTTTGTAATGGCGCTATCGCTATCTGGTGCCATCGAGCTTGGCGGATCATTTATGGGAATTGGCCAGAAGTGGACGACGGGCAATTCAGTGCAATCGTCATTTTTTACTGGTGTTTTGGCCGCGTTGGTGGCGAGCCCCTGCACGGCCCCTTTCATGGCAACGGCTCTGGGGGTAGCACTGACTCAATCCGCTCCGATATCTCTGCTTATATTTGCTGCGCTCGGGATGGGGATGGCGCTACCGTTTCTTGCGTTGAGTTATAGCCCCGCTCTTTCTCGGTGGATGCCAAAACCCGGTGCCTGGATGGAAAAGTTTAAGCAAGCGCTGTCTTTTCCCATGTATTTGACGGTCATTTGGTTGCTTTGGGTACTTTCGCACCAATCCAGCAGCGACACCGTTATTCTTACACTCGTAGGAATGCTGCTTATTTTCCTCACTTTGTGGATACGCGGACTTTCGGCTCAGAGTAAGCGCGTTGATATCCTGAAAAATGGCCTTGCACTTGTCGTATTCGTTCCTGCCCTTTTGATTGTCGCAAACATGGAAAGCGTCTCCGATAGCCATGGAGCCGATGCGGCGGAGACCTTCACCTTCGAGCGATTGGACCACTACCGATCACAGGGAACTCCTGTTTTCGTAGACCTCACAGCGGATTGGTGTCTTACGTGTAAAGTCAACGAGAAAGTCGCGCTGACGCCCTCTGTAAAAGCACAGTTGAAAGAACATGGGGTGATTTTCCTGGTCGGCGATTGGACCAACAAAAATTCCGAAATTGCTGAGTTGCTCAAACGTCATAATAGAAGTGGTATACCACTATATCTCATGTACCCTGAAGGCGGTGGCGAACCCGAGTTGCTGCCTCAACTACTTAGCGAAAGCATTGTCGAGAATGCGATGGGGCGAGCGCTACTTTAACGACGGCCTGCGGGTCGTTCTGCTGCGTTGTCCTTGCGCCGGAGGGTCTCGCCCGGTGCCTACCGAAAGGGTGGGCTTTTGGGAGCGTCTCAAGGGAGAAGTGTCATTGGCTTAGCCCTTTTTGCACTGTCGTTGAGGGCACCACTGTGGGTAAGAACGGGTGGACCAAACGTTTGGCCCACCGGGCTGGTTGATTATCAGTGATACCGCTGGCAGCAGTTTATTACGCGCTGAGAGGTATCCGGGTCCTTCTTGGCATCGCATTTTTCAGCAATATCACTGAGGCTGATGACACCGACAAAGTCCTTGTTGGTGTCGTTGTTCAGTACAATCAGACGCTGAACGCTTTGCTGGAACATGTTTTGCAAAACGTCTTTGACATCATCGTTTTCATAGCAGTACAGCACCTTACCGCTCATGATCGAACTGACCTTATCATTGGGGGATTTGCCGTTGGTCATGCCCCTGAGCGCGATATCGCGATCGGTGAGCACGCCCACGAGTTTCTCCCGGTCGGCCACCGGTGTAAAACCTCTACCCTCCTGTTCCAGACGCTTGGCGGCTTCACCGATCGTAGCGCTGGCTTCGATGAATTCTGGTTTGGGGCTCATGAGCTTTCTGACTTGCATCACTTGCTCTCCTTCTCATCGTTAATGTGAAGCGTTGCCTTACTAGGGACAAGCCTAGCTGATAAGAATTCCACTTTCCTCCCAGTACGATTCAATCAGCCCCCGTTTTTGTATTGCCTCTGACAATCACGCTGAGTTGTCATTCTGCAAGAGAAGGCCTTATGCTTGAGGGTATCGAAGTGTTTCACTGATCGTTCAAGGAGCCCTCATGGCGAATGATTCCCACTCTACTGCCGGCCATCGTCCGGTTTACCTCGTCGATGGCGCCCGAACCCCGTTTCTGAAAGCGCGGGGACGGCCCGGCCCCTTCACCCCGGTCGATCTGGCGGTTCAGGCGGGACGCCCGCTATTGATGCGCCAACCCTGCGCTCCCACCGCGTTTGATCAGGTGATTCTGGGGTGCGTCAACGTGATCTCCGAAGAGATGAACCCGGCCCGCGTCGCCGCATTGCGGTTGGGCATGGGAGAAAACATGCCAGCCTTTACGGTGCAGATAAACTGCGGTTCCGGCATGCAGTCCATCGATACGGCCTATCGTTATATACAAAGCGGCAGTTCCGACCTGATTCTGGCGGGGGGTGCCGAGGCGCTGAGCCACTCTCCCCTGCTGCTGCAGCAAAGAACCGTCAATTGGCTCGCGGATCTGCAACTCGCCAAAGGGCCGATGGCAAAATTGAAGGCATTGAGCCGGCTCCGGCTCGGCATGTTGAAGCCCGTGGTGGGCCTGGAGCGCGGGCTGACCGACCCCATTGTGGAGCTGAACATGGGGCAGACGGCGGAGGTGATCGCCCAGCTGTTTGGCATCACCCGCCAACAGGCGGATGAGTACGCCGTCAGTAGTCACCTGCGCCTGGCGCAGGCCCAGAAAGAAGGCTGGCTGGACAATGAAGTGGTTCCCGCCATCGCACCGGACGGCACGCTCTACCCGGAAGACAACGGGGTTCGGCGGGACAGCTCGGTCGAGCACCTCGCCAAGCTCAAGCCAGTGTTCGAGCGACCTTACGGTATTGTCACTGCCGGCAACAGCTCCCAGATTACCGATGGCGCCTCCTGGATGATTCTGGCCTCGGAAGAGGCGGTGAAGAAGCATAATCTGACGCCCAAGGCCGTCATTACCGACAGCCACTGGTCCGCGCTAGACCCCCAAATAATGGGCCTGGGGCCGGCCATGAGCATTGCGCAGTTATTGACCCGCCACAATATGAGTCTGGAGGATATTGACCTCTGGGAGCTCAATGAGGCCTTTGCCGTTCAGGTGCTGGCCTGCCTGGCCGCGCTCGATGACGATACCTTCTGCCGGGAAGCGCTCGGTTTGAAACAGCGCTTTGGCCGCATCGATATGGAAAAGCTGAATGTTGATGGCGGCGCCGTTGCGCTTGGGCATCCCGTGGGTACCAGTGGCAACCGCATTGTTCTGCACCTGATGAACACGCTGGAGCGCAAAGGGCTCAAACGCGGTATCGCGACACAATGCATCGGCGGCGGCCAGGCCGGCGCCATGATGATCGAACGACTTTAAGGAGAGCGCCAGATGACAGGTCCCGTATTTTCCGCACTACAGGCACGCGCCCTCGAATTGGGCCCGTTTGGCTATGAGCCCGGGCAGGACAGCAGCGGCCCCTGGAAGCATTGGCAGCTCAAGCGCGACGATGAGGGCATCGCCTGGCTGTTACTCAACAAGGCGGACTCAAGCGTGAATGTAATCTCCGCCGAAGTGTTGGAGGAGCTCAGCCAAGTACTCAACGAGCTTGAGGCCGACCTCCCCAAAGCCTTGGTATTACGCTCGGGAAAAACCGGCAGCTTTTGCGTGGGCGCCGATATCAAGGAGTTTCGCCATCTTCACAGCGAAACGGAGGTGAAAGACAAACTCTCTCACGCTCATGCGGTGGTAAATCGGCTGGTGGATCTTCGCTGCCCCACCGTGGCCGTCATCCACGGTGCCGCGCTCGGTGGCGGCCTGGAGCTGGCACTGTGCTGTGATTACCGCATTGCGGTGAAAGGCGCGACGTTTGGCACGCCGGAAGTGCTGTTGGGGCTGCACCCCGGCCTGGGAGGTACTGGTCGGCTGGTGGATCTGATCAGCCCTGTGCAGGCCATGACCATGATGCTGACCGGCAAAAATACCCGCGACAAAAAAGCCAAAGCGCTGGGCCTGGTGGATGCCCTGGTGCAGGAAAGGCATGTGGCGAACGCGGTGAGAGCGGTGGCGGACGGCAAGCTCTCGCGCCGCAAAAATCACTGGACGGCAAAACTGTTCCGCATTGACCCGGTACGTCGCTACGTCGGCAAGAAAATGCGGTCGCAGGCCGCGAGCAAGGCGCCGCCTGAGCATTACCCGGCGCCCAATGCGCTGATCGAATTGTGGGAAAGGCACGGCCGCAGCGGCAAGGATTTGCTGCGGCACGAAGTCAGCTCCTTCGCCAGACTGTTGACCAGCGAAACCTCCCGCAACCTGGTACGGGTCTTTTTCCTCAGAGAGCAACTTAAAGGCCTGTCGTCGGTCTCCGATGACATACCGCCGGTAAAGCAGGTCCACGTGATCGGTGCTGGGGCCATGGGGGGCGATATCGCTGGCTGGTGCGCGATTCAGGGACTTCGGGTGACGCTATTCGATACCCAGCCGGAAATGATTGCCAAAGCCATCGGGAAAACCGCCGACTTGTGCCGGAAAAAGCGCTTCAGCTCGGCGGACACCCGAGAAGTGCTGGACCGGTTGATCCCCGACTTCACCCACCAGGGGATCGGCCAGGCAGATCTGGTACTTGAAGCCGTCCCCGAGAAGCTGGAAATCAAACACAAAGTGTTCGCCGAGGTCGAGCCCCAGCTCAAAGAGGGGGCGATTCTGGCCTCCAACACCTCAAGTATTCCCCTGGAGCAGTTGCAGGAAGGCCTGAAGCAACCCGAGCGGCTGGTGGGCGTACACTTTTTCAATCCGGTCGCGCAAATGCAACTGGTCGAGGTGGTCAAACACTCGGCCCTCAATGACCACACCTACGACCGGGCCCGCCAGTTTGTCGGGCAGATCAGTCGCCTGCCCTGCCCGGTTTCTAGTGCGCCCGGGTTTCTGGTCAATCGCGCCCTGACGCCCTACCTGATCGAAGCGATCATGATGCTCGATGAGGGCGTCAAGGCGGAGAGCATTGACCGAGTGGCACTGGACTTCGGCATGCCCATGGGGCCGATTGAGCTGGCGGACCAGGTCGGTCTGGATATCTGCCTGGGCGTGGCGGACATGCTGCGCGAGCGGCTCGACAATGACCTGCCGGAGGCGCCACAGTGGTTCCGGGACAAAGTCGAGCAAGGCAAGCTCGGCAAGAAAACCGGTGAAGGCCTGTACCTGTGGGACAAAGGCAAACCGAAAAAGCAGGGGCAGGCCCCCCGAGCGCCAGAAGAGACTCTGGATCGTTTGATCCTGCCCATGCTCAACGCCTGCATGGCCTGCCTGAGCGAAAAGGTCGTGGAGGATGAGGAGCTACTCGACGGCGCCATGATTTTCGGCACTGGCTTTGCCCCCTTCCGTGGCGGCCCGATGAAATACGCCCATGAGCGCGGTTTCGGTGATATTCACCAGCGGCTTCAGCAGTTGGCCCAACTGCATGGGGAGCGCTTTAATCCCGACGCCGGCTGGTCCTGATGGCGCGTTGAGCAAGGACGCTCAGCCGCTTATAAATCCACTCTCAATGGTTTTTGCTGCCGGTATAGCGCCAGGCGATCTTCCCGTCGAGCGGTAGGAATTTTTAGCTCGCGAGCATCCTCTAGGGCCTTCTCCTGCCACTGGACAGCCTTTTCGAAGTCGCCGTTTTCCGCCGCGATGGCGGCAGCCGTCTGATAATAGCGCTGGCGATCGTGGTAGTCCTCATCAAGGGCCGCCCAGTGTTCTCTGGCCAGCTTTCCGTCGCGATAATGGTCGTCTGGGTAAGTGGCCAGAACCCAGGCATACCGGAGTCGAGCAGCGGTATTACTTTGAGCCGCCCGCTGCAGCCAATAGAAGCCCTGGTCCACATCTTTTGTAAATCTCACCCCGTGCAGGAGTTCCATTGCCAGCAGGTATTGCGAGTCTGAAATGCCCTCCTCGGCCGATTGGACCAACCAGAAATGACTCTTGACCGGGTCCGGGTAACAGCCCTTGCCACTGAGCGTATTTCTTCCGAGAAAAAAGCCCGCCACACTGTAGCCCTGTTTGGCGGCTTTCATATACCAGTCGTTTGGATTCTGAAGGTTTTCTTCTGAAAGGAATCGATCATCACCAAAAGACGATCGGGCCGCGCCCGTCAAGTAACCATAAGCGAATTGGTCTTCCGGGTTACCGGTTTCCGCTTTTTCCCGGGCGGAGGTCAATTGCCGGTTCATAAAACGACCTCGTTCTGATTCCGAAGAATTCTCCATCACGAACAGGAAACGGTAGACCACGCCGTGTTCGGGTACCGGCTTGCCCGCCACCGTGGACGGTTCGAACTGGAACGTTCTGAGGGCTTCTATCGCCGCTTCGGAGAAAGCCGAATCAGCGCTGATGTAGGCGTAATGATCGCTGGTGGTGCCGTCGGTTTCGATCGTAAACATGATATCCGCCCAGCCTTGGAGACCCCGGCGGGCCGCCGACCCCGGATAGTCAGGGCGCTGGGTGTGAAGCGGTTGAAAGCCCTTTACAGCCAGGGTTCCGGACGATAAAGCGGGACGCATTCTTTCGCGTAAGGCGTCATCATCGTACTGTTTAGATAACGCTTGATACCGCTTGAGGGCCAACGCTTTCTGGTCCTCTTCGAGAACATTCAATACTTTTTCATGAGTACCCGCTTCACGAAACTCCTCGTCCTGGGCCGCGAGCGCTAACCAGGCATAGGCCTCGACATAATCCTGTTCGACGTATTGGCCTTTCAGGTGCATGACCCCGATATTTCGCTGCGCCAGATGGTCGCCGCGTTTGGCGGCTACATCAAACGCATCGTACGCCAATGCAAAATTCCCGGCTTCGTAATGCTCCAAGGCCTGGGTTACGTTGGCAACGGCGGGCGCACCCATCAAGATCGAAAGCACAAAGGCGGGAACCCGCAATGAGCAAAGCGTCCATTGAATCATTGGGGTCACTCCTGGTTATCGTTGTTGGGCCGATCTTCAAGGGCGTTGTAATGGATGGAGAGCGTGGCTTCATCATCGCGACGAACCCCCTCCACTCGTATCTTTTTTGGAAAATGCTTCAATGGAACCTGATGTTTCTCATCATTCACGGTGGCCGTCAGCGTTGAGCGACCCCAGACCAGTTCGACGTTGAGGGGCTTGCCCCAGGGAATTTCGTTCTCAAAGTAGAGACTCTGGTAACCGTTGCGTTCATTGCTTTCAAACACCAAACGGCCTCGGTGGCCAGCATCACAATCTTCATCCAGGAGCTGAAAAAAGCCGGCCTGGCGCAGTCCACCACTACCCTTCCCGTCGAGGTAGACCGTAACGCGTTCAGCTGGCGCCAGCCGAGTGGTAAAGGTAAGCTTTCCCGCATCGGAGCGGGTGGCTAAATCCCAAGGATCTTTGGCATCGTCAAAGTAAACGTCGTAGGTGCCCGTGCTTTCGCAGGCGCTCAAGAAAAGGCACAGAAGCCCCCAAAGGAGCAAGAAGAAGGCGTGTCGCATAGAGGCAATCCCTGTTTATCAACGCTATTTATTCGTTATATAAATAGTATAACTTGCGCTTTGAGTCGTCAAACACGCACTACAGCACTGGATAGATCAAGGCGGTTGCGATCACCACGAGCCAGGGAGGCAGCCGCCAGAACATCAGAGCCCCAAAGGCAGCCAAGGCCAGCGCAAAATCACCGGCCGTAGCAATCGCACTGGTCCAGACCGGATCATAGAGGGCCGCCAACAGCAGTCCCACCACCGCGGCATTGATGCCTGACAGTGCTCGCCGTAAGGTCTCTTGACGACGCAGACGGCCCCATAGCGGGAACGCGGCCAAAAGCAGTAAAAACCCCGGCAGGAATATCGAGACCAAGGCCAGAAGCCCCAGCACCACGGCTTCCGGCCCCGTGCCGATGGCTGTGCCCAGGTAGCCGGCGAATGTGAATAGCGGGCCCGGTAAGGCCTGCGCCGCGCCGTATCCCGCCAGAAAAACATCAGGGGAAACCCACCCATCCGGTACCAGCTCCGCCTGCAACAGGGGTAAAACCACGTGGCCACCACCAAACACCAGGGCGCCAGCGCGATAGAAGCTGTCCATGAGTGCGAGGTAGGCGGTTCCAAATTGCGTCGACAGAAAAGGCAGGAGGGCCAGCAAAACGGCGAAGAGCAGCAGCGCAACCCAGCCTGTACTCGCCCTGGCCCCCGCAAACTCCCCATCGGTGGCCGTAGCGCGCGCTTTCAGCCAGAACACGCCCGCCGCCGCGCCCAGGGCGATGCCACTGAGCTGTCCCCAGACCCCACCGATCGTCAGGGCCAAAAGCGCTGAAATGACCGCAAGGGTGGCGGTGAGTCGGTCGGGACAGAGCGATTTGCCCATGCCCCAAAGGGCCTGGGCAACCACGGCAACGGCCACCACCTTCAAGCCCGCGAACATCTCGGGCTCGTAGGCCAAGCCGGTCTGGGTAAGCGCCAGGGCAAAGCCGATCATCAATGCGGCAGAGGGTAAGGTAAAACCCAACCAGGCTGCCAGAGAGCCCGGCAAACCCCGGCGGAAAAGGCCGATACCCATACCAACCTGACTGCTGGCGGGCCCCGGTAAAAACTGACACAGCGCCACCAGGTCCGCGTACTCGCTGTCGTTCAGCCAGCGACGGCGCTCAACAAATTCAGTGCGAAAGTAGCCGATGTGAGCCACAGGCCCGCCGAAACTGGTGCAGCCCAACGTGAGAAACGCAAGGAAGACTGAAAACAACGAGTCTCTGTCAGTACCGGGTGATGCCATGGGAAGCCCTTGAGCCTGTTCGCCGAAGCGCCCTATCCTAACCCTTAAGGCTTAAAATCGGCAATTCGAGCGCGGGCTCCATTGGCTCTGTGCTTCAATGGCGCCGCAAGCGAGCCGGGCTATAGCCCACCGGTTCTTCCGGCTCCTTGCTGACCTGTGCCGCGCGTGCGGCCGTCTCGGCCAGAAGATCTCGATGGACCCGGTGCTGATCCAGGCGACGCTGTTCGATAAACGCCCTCAATGGCCGGGCGCCCTGATCTTCCAGGACTTCCAACTCAAGCCCCATGCCAAACTGGGATTTGCGGACAACCAGAGCGCTGATACGGCAGCGTCGGTCACCCTTGATTCGCTGGCCCAACAGGATGTCGAGTTCCAGCTTTTGCAGTTCGCGCACGTCCTCATAGTCGGTTTCAACGTACAGGCCGTGACTGCTGCCATTTTTGATGCGCCCCATTGCCACCGGTGTGCCGTGTTTGTAAATCAGCGCATTGATGTTTAGTGGGACTCTTCGACTGCAGCGATGCTCCATGGCAATACACCTCATAATCGTGAGTGTTCGAGTGGTAAGTTGGGCGGACGCCCGTACAGCGTCAGCCAGTGAACCAGTGTCTGGGACAAATGAGGCGGAATTTGCGGCCAGACGAATCGCCAAAGCCAGTTGCCCTCTTCTGTGCCGGGGCGGTTCATTCGATGTTCGCTGTTAAGCCCCAACAGGTCCTGCAGGGGGATAACCGCGAGGTTGGCGACTGACGACAATGCCAGTCTGACCAATAGCTGCGGCATTCCGTCGTGACTGTGATGGCAATAATCCAGTAAGCGGTTCTGTGCTGCCTCGTCTTGCGAGCAGAACCAGCCGAGGCTGGTATCGTTGTCGTGAGTGCCGGTGTAGACCACCGTATGAGGTTTGTAATTGTGTGGCAGGTGGGGGTTTTTCGAGTCGCCGTCAAAGGCAAATTGCAACACCACCATACCCGGTAACTTGAACGCTTCGCGAAGCGCTTCGACCTCCTCGGTGATAAACCCCAGGTTTTCCGCCACCAGTGGCAGGTTTTTGTGTTCTCGGAACAGGCTGTTCAACAATGCCTTCCCCGGTGCCTCTACCCAGCGCCCGAGGCGCGGTTCTGGGGTTTCGGCGGGAATTTCCCAGAACGCTTCGAGGCCACGGAAATGATCGAGTCGGACCAGGTCAAACCAGAGCAACTGGGTGTTGACACGCTGACGCCACCACCGAAAACCGTTGGCCTGCATTTCGTCCCAGTTGTAGTGGGGGTTTCCCCAGTGTTGCCCGTTTTCGGAAAAATAATCCGGCGGTACGCCCGCCACCGTAAGCGGTTGGCCGGCGGCATCGAGCTGAAACAGAGACTGATTCGCCCAGACATCAGCGCTGTCGTGGGCGACAAAGATGGGCATGTCGCCGAACAGGGCGATTTGCTTTTTCCGAGCGTAATCACGCAATGCTTGCCACTGCTGATTAAAAATAAATTGCTCGAACCGATAGGCTTCAATGCTGTGGCTCAGCTCGCGTCGCATGCGTGCCATGCCTTGAGCCCGGCGTAAACGGATATCATCCGGCCAGTGGGTCCAGTCGCCCTCGGGGTAGCAATCACGCAGGGCCATAAACAGCGCGTAGTCATCCAGCCATTGGCGCTGTTCGAGACAGAACCGCTCGAAACCTTCAGCCCATTCTGGATGTTGGTCATAGCGCGAGAAAAAAGTGTCCGCCGCGCGCCGCCGCGCCTGTTTCGGGCTTTCATTAAAACGGTGCTCATGGGAAAGCCATTGCCTCGCCACCAAGTCATCCAGGTCGATCAACTCCGGGTTACCGGCGTGAACCGACAGCGTCTGGTAGGGGGAGCGGTTGAGATGCGTAGGCCCCAATGGCAACATTTGCCAGAGCGTGAAACCGCAGTCGGATAAGAAATCCACAAAACGGTAGGCATCCGCACCGAGGGTACCGCCCTCACCTTCCCCAGGCAGCGACGTAGGATGGAGCAGAACGCCGGCCCGGCGGTCGCGCAGGAGCGGATGAGGCAGATCACGCAGAGCCATCAGGCGGCGCCCTCCGCATGGCCTTTGCGCATCACGCCACCGGCGGCGGGCGAGCCGCCACCGTGACTGAAGGCCGACTTCAAATACTCTGGCGCCGGCTGTTTCAGGAGCGTATACAGGTTGATCAGATGGCGACGGTACAGGTAGTCAAAGTCTCGCACGCTCTCCGAGGGGTTGTAGTCTCCAAACCACCAGAACCAGTCCGAGCCCTCGCACTGGGCCAGTTGCAGTGCAGCCGCTTCCCGCTCTTCCTCGTCAAGCGTTTCTATCGACTGATCGTAAACCGCTTTGGCTTCACACAACATATCCCAGGCGCGGTTTTTATCCCGGTCCCCAATCCAGGTGGAAAAAGTCCCGTACACCCAGCTTCCCGCGACCATGTGCTTGAGGGAAACCGGTTCGAGTTTACGCTCGCTCAGCGCCGCCTCGTAGGTGGTCATTTCCAGGCGGGGATGATCGCTGATGCGCCGATAGAGGGCTTCAAGAAAGTGCCAGGCATTTTCCGGGTAATATTCCCAGGCGTTTTCCCCATCCATGATGATGGAAATGACACAGTTTTCCGAATCGTTGCTCTGGTTGGCGATATTGACCAGGTGGTTGATCAGATCGCCCACGGCGTCTTCGGCATGCCAATCGGCGTACTGGAAGCCGATCAAGTCCGATAGGCCGTCATCCCGGAAGAAGGTATAAAGGTCACTGCCTTCGAACTGATAGGCCCGATGTAGATGTTTGGGGGCCAGGCCAGCATTGGCCTTGTGCTTGATACTGTTATGCAGTACCGAGTCCCCGGTGGCGCTCCACAGAAACGACTCTTCGCTGAGCAATGCCAGAGTGGCATCGCTCAATGCTCCCTCCGATGCCCAGCAACCTTTCGGGCGACAACCAAAGTATTCCTCAAAAACGGAAAGGCCGTGCTGCAAATGCCAGTGCGCTCGAGCTTCACCACCGGGATATTGCGACGCCTGGGGCAGAGCCACATTGGGCATGGCTTCCCGTGCGCTGCCGAGGTCGATCAGCAAGGGCAGTATGGGATGAGCGTAGGGACTCATCGCCAGTTCGATGCGCCCCTGTTCCTGCAGTTTCCGGTAACCGGGTTTTATCAGTCGAATCTGGTCGGCAATGACCGACAATAACGTTCTCCGGTCCTCCATGGTGAATCCGCCGGCCTTTTTCTGCAGCGCCTTGATATGAGAGCCACTTCTGCGTTGGTGTTCACCGAGCCAGGCCAGGTGATACCAGACCAGCATGTCAATCAGAAACTGTTCGTTTAAATAATTCAGGCCCTGTGGCGCTTCCAGAGTCTGTTCAAACAATTGAACCAATGCGCGATAGGGAGCGAAACGTTCAACCATCCGGTCGCGGTGGGCACGCAAACAGTTCTCGGCCAGCGTCTGGAACGCCTCGGTGCCCGGCGCCGGCAAGGCGTCCTTGGTAAGCGCGGCAAGCATCGGGTCGCGTATCGCCTCGCCCCTATCCAGGTACTGGTCCAATTGCAACAGATAGTCATCCAGCTGCTCAAGCAGGATCGGCGCAAAATTCACCACCGCCCGGGCGCCCGGATGCGCCTCCAGGTGAGCCAACATATCGGTGTAGTCTTTCAAGGCGTGCAGGTAGGTCCAGGGAAAGTAATATTCGCCGGTGAGCCGGTCGCGATAATCCGGTTGGTGCATATGCCAGCAAAACACGACCTTGGCCGAAGGCCGGGTCACTTCAGAACACATGGGGGTAGCCCTCGTCCAACATTTCGGGAGTCACAAGAACGACCCCGTTGGGTGAAACATGGAACCGCTTCCGATCGTCCTCCAGGTTATGACCAATCACTGTGCCGGGAGGAATCTGGCAGCCACGATCAATCAGCGCCTTTTTAATACGACAGTTGCGCCCGACATCAACATTGGGAAACAGTACCGAGTCGGTGACCTCGGCATACGAGTGAACCCTCACTCGAGGAAACAACAGGGAATGGTGTACGTGCGCACCCGATACAATACAGCCACCGGCGACCATGGAGTCCACCGCGCTCCCCCGCCGCCCCTCGTCATCAAATACAAATTTGGCCGGCGGCACCTGCTCCTGGTAAGTCCAGACCGGCCACTCGGAGTTGTACAGATCCAGCTCCGGGGTAATGCCGGTCAGCTCGAGATTGGCCTCCCAGAGGGAGTCGATGGTTCCCACATCCCGCCAGTAGGCTTTGCCACCCGAGACCGGGTCCCGGAAAGGGAAAGCCATGACGCGATGGCTTTTCATCAGGGAGGGAATGATGTCTTTACCGAAGTCGTGGGAGGAGCCCGGCAGGTTTCGGTCATTGAGCAGTTCCCGGAACAACACTTCGGTATTGAACACATAAATGCCCATGGAAGCCAGCGCCTGGTTGGTTGAGCCGGGCATGGGCTCCGGGTTCTTCGGTTTTTCCTGAAACTTGATGATCTTATTGTCCTCATCAATGTTCATTACCCCGAAGGCGCTGGCTTGCTCCAGGGGCACTTCGATGCAACCCACCGTAATGTCGGCTTCTCGTTCCACATGGGCTGCCAACATGGTGCCATAGTCCATTTTGTAAACGTGATCACCCGCCAGGATCAGGACATAGGCGGGGTTGTGTCGGCGGATAATATCCAGGTTCTGTAAAACCGCATCCGCCGTACCCGCGTACCAGTTTTCACCCATACGCTGCTGGGCCGGAAGCAACTCGACAAATTCCCCCAACTCCCCACCAAGAAAACCCCAGCCCCTCTGAATGTGACGATCCAATGAATGGGATTTGTACTGGGTCAGCACGCTGATACGACGGATTCCGGAGTTCACGCAATTGGATAATGGGAAGTCGATAATGCGAAACTTTCCGCCATAGTGCACCGCAGGCTTGGCGCGCCAATTGGTTAACTGGTGCAGGCGGGATCCGCGTCCGCCGGCCAATACAATCGCCAGGGTCTCGCGGGTCAAACGGCTGACAAAACGTCCGGATGTGGAGGTGAGCATAAAGGATCCCCAGAACAGGAAGCCATCGTCAATAGGGTGCCCCCTTCGACAATGGTTTCACGACAACAGTTGAGCAATAAGGGTGCCAAGGATTCCCGCAACGACTGAAACTCTTCGGGCAATCCGTCGGCCGTTTTACATGACTCAATTAAGTGTAGTCATAAAAACGAGAGGTCAACTTGTTCCTGATCAACTCGCGCTGTTTTTTGTGGCACCAAAAGCTTCATTGATGGAAGCTCATAAACCGCTGGTAATATAACGGCATCCCTATTACGCTTTAACGACATACGCTTGGAAGAGTCATGTCCTATGCCAGCGACTGCCTTGAAGGAAGCCAGCGAGCGCTTGGCGCAAGCCCGTCACCACGACCCGTTTCAGGTGCTCGGCCGCCACCCCCTGCCGGGGGACGCTTCATTGGTCACGTTCCGTGTTTTCCTGCCTTACGCGGACAGTATCTCAATATCTGGCGTAACCTCCCCGCTGACGTTAACCCGGAAAACCAAAGACGGCCTCTGGTGCTGGGAGGGGGACAAAGCCTTATTACCCCCCCACCCCGAATTGCACTGGCGGGACGCCAAGGGCTGCACTTATACGGAGCGAACCCCCTACACCTTCGCCCCACAAGTGGGCGAGCTGGACCTGCACCTATTCGGAGAGGGGCGGCATTGGCAAGTGCACGATGTGCTCGGCGCCCACTGCAAAACCGTGGACGGTATCGAAGGCGTGCTGTTCGCGACCTGGGCGCCGGCGGCGGAACGCGTGAGCGTGGTCGGGGATTTCAACTTGTGGGACGAGCGTCGCCATCCAATGCGTATATTGGGTGGCAGCGGCGTCTGGGAGCTGTTTATTCCCGGGCTGAGCCCGGACAGTCTTTATAAATTCTCGGTTCGCAATCGCGACACCGGCCATGTACAAGCCAAAGCCGACCCTTACGGTCGCGCCTTTGAAGTTCGCCCGCAGACCGCCGCCCGGGTGGTGGCTCCCAGCCGTTATCGCTGGGGTGATGCCGACTGGCTCAAGCGACGGTCCGAATGGAATTGGCAAGCGGCTCCTGTTTCGGTGTATGAGTTGCACCTGGGCTCGTGGCAGCAGACCCAAGACGGCGGGTTTATGAACTATCGCGATCTGGCCCACCAGATCGCGGACTATGTGAAACCCCTCGGTTTCACTCACATCGAACTGCTCCCTATCACCGAGCATCCGCTGGACGACTCCTGGGGTTACCAGACCACCGGCTACTATGCCCCTACCAGCCGCTTCGGGTCACCGGATGATTTCCGGTATTTTGTCGACCACCTGCACCGGGCCGGGGTGGGCGTCCTGCTGGACTGGGTTCCCGCCCATTTCCCCAAAGACGAACACGCTCTCGCCCGCTACGACGGCACCGCTTTATACGAACACGAAGACCCCCGTCGGGGAGAACATCGGGACTGGGGCACGCTGATTTACAACTACGGCCGCAATGAAGTGCGCAACTTTCTCTTGGCCAACGCCCTTTATTGGCTGAAAGAGTTTCACATCGACGGGCTGCGGGTCGATGCGGTGGCCTCCATGCTCTACCTGGATTACTCCCGCGAAGAAGGCGACTGGCTGCCCAATCGTTATGGTGGCAACGAGAACCTGGAAGCGATTGATTTCCTGCGCCAGTTGAACGAGCTCTGCCACGGGGAACACCCTGGAGCACTGGTGATGGCAGAGGAGTCCACGGCCTGGCCTCAGGTCACACGCCCCACCTGGGTGGGCGGCCTGGGCTTTTCCATGAAGTGGAACATGGGTTGGATGCACGACACTCTGCTCTACATGAGCAAGGATCCAATTTACCGTCACTACCATCACGACCAACTCACCTTTGGTCTGGTGTACGCCTTCACCGAAAACTTCATGTTGCCGTTTTCTCACGACGAAGTCGTGCACGGCAAAGGTAGCCTGGTGGGGAAAATGCCCGGCGATGACTGGCAAAAGCTCGCCAACCTCCGGTTACTCTACAGTTACCAGTGGACCTACCCGGGTAACAAGCTGTTGTTTATGGGGTCGGAATTTGCCCAGTGGAAAGAATGGGCCTATCGCAAGCCCTTGGACTGGTTCCTGTTGGACCTTGAGGCGCACCGCGGCATTCTGAGCGCGGTGACGAATTTAAACCACCTGTATCGCAACCGGACTGAGCTGCACCAGCGCGGCTTCCGGCCAGAGGGGTTCGAGTGGATCGATTGCCATGACAGCACCCAGTCCATTATCAGCTACCTGCGCTCTAGCGATGCGGGTTTCCTCATCGTAGTTCTGAACTTTACCCCCACCCCCCGGGAAGGCTACCGGCTGGGCGTGCCCTGTGCCGGTCAATATCGAGAAATTTTCAATTCGGATTCCACTTATTACGGGGGAAGTAATATCGGCAATCCGCTGCCCATTCCCTCCGACGCTTCGCCCTGGATGAACCGCCCCCATTCGATTCAGGTGACTCTGCCGCCGTTGGGAGCCATTATTTTTGAATGTCAGGCACTATGAATATTTTGTGGTTGGCGAGTGAAGCGTTCCCCCTGATCAAGACCGGCGGCCTCGCCGATGTGGCCGGTGCCCTGCCCCGGGCGTTGATCAAACGCGGCCACTCGGTCCGTCTGGTGTTGCCCGCCTACGCCTCAGTGTTTCAGAGGCTGGAGTCACACGGTACTGAGGGCAAGGCGCCCCCACTCAAACCCCGGGGCACCTTGCTATTGGATGGGCGCGAGGTTCGTCTCTGGCAGAGCCGCTTGCCGGGTACCCGGGTCATTGCCTGGCTGGTGGATATTCCCGAGTTTTCCGAGCGGGCTGGCAACCCCTATGTCAACGCGCAAGGCCGCGACTGGCCCGACAATCATCGGCGTTTTTACACGCTGTGCCGTGCGGCGGTGGAGTTGGCCATGGGGCGGGCGGGGATCGACTGGAAGGCGGACCTGGTGCATGCCAATGACTGGCAGGGTGCCATGGCCTGCGAGCTGTTGGCCCGGGAGGACAAAGGCAAAACCCGACCACCGGCCAGTGTCTTTACCATTCACAACCTGGCCTATCATGGCCTGTTCAGCCATTCCGCGCTGCAAGAGCTGGGGTTGCCGCCCTGGCTGTGGCAACCCGATTACCTGGAGTTTTACGGTCAATTGTCCTTTATCAAGGGAGGGCTTGTGTTTGCCAACCGGTTGACCACCGTCAGCCCCACCTATGCGCAGGAGGTTCAGACGCCCGACGTCGGCTGCGGACTGGACGGTTTGTTGCGAGCCCGGCGGCATCAGTTCTGCGGCATTCTCAATGGCATTGATATGAACGAGTGGAACCCCAAGCGGGATCCGCACCTGAGTGCCCGCTATGACCGCGAGCATTTGGGAAAGAAAAAGCTCAACAAGCAGGCCCTGTGCGAACAACTCGGCTTGGCCTATGTGCCGGATAAACCGCTGTTGGGTTTTATCGGAAGGATGGTGGAGCAGAAAGGTCTGGATCTGCTGCTGGGGACGCTGCCGGAGTTTCTGGCCCGAAACGAGATTCAGGTTGCCATACTCGGCAGCGGCATGACGGAATATGAAGAGGCGTTCCAAAAGCTGGCCCGGGACTATCCAACGCAGCTGTCCGTCAACCTGGGTTACAACGAGGCATTGGCTCACCGGATTGAGGCGGGCGTCGACCTGTTTTTGATGCCCTCCCTGTTCGAGCCCTGCGGGCTCAACCAGCTATATAGCCTCCGGTATGGAACCTTACCGCTGGTCCACGCCGTGGGCGGCCTGAAAGATACCGTCATTGATGGGGATGACCCGGAACAGGCCAATGGCTTTTGCTTTCAAAGCCCGACCACGAGTGCTCTGCGGGCGACCATCCAGCGTGCCCTGTCACTGTACCGTGAGCACCCCGAGGCCTGGCAGGCAAGGCAGCTCAACGCCATGGGCGGTGACTACTCCTGGGACCGGAGCGCCGCCGAATACGAACGGGTGTATGAAGCGGCCCTTTTGGAGTCCGCTTCGGAGTTACCTTCCATGGGCTGACCCCATATCGCTGTCTCTCAACCGAATTTCTGTCAGTGGAATCCTTTTCAGGCTGGCAGTGGCACGCTATACTGTTTATATATACAGTTTTTGTGAGGTTGATGTGGTATCCACTCTCGAGCAGCTAGAACAGCAACGGTTGATCTGGCGCGGCCGGGAAGCCAATCGTCCGACTCAGGCCCGCCCCAGCGGCTGGGCCGAGCTGGACCAGCACCTGGGTGGCTGGCCCGGCGCCGGGGTGACCTCCATCCACGCTCGCACCGGTGTTGGGGAGTTGCGCTTGCTCTTTCCCTGCCTGCAACAGGCAGCACGGTTGTCGGTGTTCATTGCTCCCCCCTATTCCCTGAACGCGGAAAGCCTGGAGGGCAGCGGTCTCGATCTGGAACAGGTGTTGGTGCTCCACCCCGAGAGCCCCCAAAGTCGGTTGTGGGCGGCGGAACAAAGCCTGAAAAGCGGCGCCTGCCACACGGTTTGCCTCTGGCCGGCTCAACCTCTGCAGATCGTTCAGGCTCGCCGGCTGCAGTTGGCCGCACGCGCGGGCGATGCCAGTCTGTTTCTGTTGACCGGCTCACAGCCTGGGGCCCGCCAGGACACAGGGCTGCCATTGGATTTGTGCCTTGAGTTAACCCCACATTCCCGGGGCGTCATGGTGGCTGTTCCCCGCCGCCGACATGGCTGGGCACTACCGCCTTTTCTGGTTTCCATGGAAAGTGCCTGGCCGGAGCTGACGTCTTCGGCGGTTCAGCCAACAGCCAATCGTTCGACCCGTTGGCGTACGGCTGAAGGTCAATAAAGGACGGGTATGCTGTGGCTTTATCTGTACTTCCCCCGACTGCAACTGGAAACGCAGGAACCGGATAGCCCGCTTCCCTTTGGAATTGTGGATGAGCGGGACAACCGGTTGGTACAACTGAATGACGCGGCCAAACACCAGGGAGTGACGCTTGGAATGGGCCTTGCCACGGCCGCAGCGCTCTGTCCGGGCATTCAGTTACTGCCTTTGAAAGAGGCTATTGCCCAGCGCCGGATTAAGGAGCTGGCCCAGGGCCTTTATGACCTGTCGGGTGATATTTCTCCAGATATACCAGAGGGTATATGGCTTGGAGCCACAAGGATGGTTAAATACCATAATGGATTCGACAATTATTGTAAAAACATTCAGCGTTTTTTATGCCAACAGTCGCTGACTTGCCAGCTCGGTGCCGGCCCTTCTCCTCTCGCAGCCCGACTGCTGGCCAAAGCCGACACTCCTTTGACCGACCAACCCGAAACGTTGGCCCAATCCTATCGTCAATGCCCGCTGGCACTGACCGACTTACCCCAGTCCACCTGTGAACACTTGCAGCGTCTGGGAATTCAGACCCTGGCCGACTTACTGGCATTACCGTTCAAAGCGCTGTCCCGTCGCTTCGATGCGGACCTGGCTCAGTATGTGGGCCGCCTGACCGGACAATTGCCTCACCCACTGCCATTTTTCCAGCCGCCAGAGACGTTCCGGCGTCACCGGGAGCTTCCCCAGGAGCTGGAGACCAGCCAACGGCTAATCCCCTGGATTGAGCGCCTGCTGGGAGAGCTGGAAACGTTTCTCCAAAACCGGGAACAAGTGGTCAAGCGGGTGGAACTGACACTGTACCCCAGGGAGGGTGAGCCCATTGTTCAGTGGATTGGTGCCGCTCGGGGCGAGTCTCGGGCAGCGCGTTGGCTGCCATTGGTTGAATTGACGCTTGAACGCCAGCCCTTGAGCGCGCCGGTCGCCGCGTTGGCGTTATCGGCCCGAGAGTTGCTGCCCCGGCCCAAGGACACTCAGGACTGCCTGGATCCGCACAGTACGGCCAGTCTTTCCTGCGAACAATTGGTGGATTTGTTACAGGCGCGCCTGGGAGAGGAACGGGTTCGACGGCTGGTTGTAAGGGAGGATTTTCGCCCCGACAAGGCTTCCACCGAACAAGACCCCTTGTATCAAACGGAGCGCAACACCGACACCCCTGCGCCACCCAGCCTGCGGCCCGCTTTTCTGTTGGTCACCCCACAGCCCTACTCTCAGCCACTGGAAATCGTCCACGGGCCGGAGCGTATCGCCGCCGGGTGGTGGGACCATCAACCCCAGGTGCGGGATTACTATATAGCCCGAAACAGTGAGGGGCTGTGGTATTGGGTGTTCAGGGAGCCACAACAAACCGGGTGGTTTGTACAGGGATACTTTTCTTGAAAAAAGGGGGCTTGAAAAAGAAGTGGTGTCTGAAGAAGAAATGGGCTCCGTCGCGTTCGCGACGGAGCCCATCAGAGCAGACTCATCAGGCTGGCTGATCCGCTTCGCCATGATAATCCCGTGCGATCCAGAGGTAGACCGCGGGTATCACAAACAGCGTAAACAGCGTCCCGATGGTCATGCCACTGGCAATCACCAGTCCCATGGCGAAGCGAGAACCCGCGCCCGCACCGGTCGCAATCAGCAACGGAACCATACCGAGCACGGTCGCTGCTGTAGTCATCAGAATCGGCCGCAGGCGGATGGCCGTGGCTTCTTCAATTGCTTCGCGCTTGCTACGCCCGTCTTGCTGGAGCTGGTTAGCAAATTCCACGATCAGAATACCGTGCTTGGCGATAAGGCCGATCAACGCCAGCAGCCCCACCTGGGTGTAGATATTGATGCTGGTAAGACCTATGCTGATGAAGATCAGCGCGCCGCAGATACTCATAGGCACCGTTACCATGATGATCAGGCTGTCGCGGAAGGACTCGAACTGCGCCGCCAGTACCAGAAAGATCACCAGCAGGGCGAAGAAAAAGGTCACCACCAGTTGCTGCCCTTCCTGCTTCAACTGCCGCGACTGACCGGCGTAGTCCACACTGAACCCTTCGGGCATGACTTTCGCCGCGATCCGATCGAGCTCGCTCAACGCATCACCCAGAGCGACACCCGGCATAGGCACGCCGCTGATGGTGACCGAATTCAACTGCTGGAAACCGGTCAGAGAACGCGGCTGTACCGAGGATTTCAACGTGACCAAAGAAGACATGGGCACCAGCTCGCCCTGACGGTTACGGGTGTAGTAATCCTTCAACTGGCTGGGATTCAACCGCTCTTCCCGTTCAACCTGGGGAATCACCCGATAGGAACGGTTATCGAGGGAGAATCGCCCGACATAGCCGCCGCCAGTCAGACTACCAAGGTCGGCCGCCGCCCGCTGCATATCAACGCCCATGAGAGCCGCTTTTTCACGGTCAATTTCGACTGTCTCCCGGGGGCGATCGATCTTGAGGTCCTGATCGATAAAGATGAATTTCCCGCTTTGCTGAGCCTGGGAGACGATTTCCGCCACCACTTCATCCATCACCTGATAAGGCTGGGTAGAACCGACCACAAATTGGATCGGCGTACCACCGCCCCCCGGTGAAGGCAGTGAGGGCGGTACCGTGGCGAACACGTTCACCCCAGGCAGATTATTCAGGAACGGTTGAATATCCTGTTGAAGAATTTCATCCGTGCTGCGCTCGCGCTCATCCCACGGAGCCATGACAAAACCGGCAATACCGACGTTGGTGCCGTTGGTGCCGTTGATGATGAACAGGTTTTCCAGCTCTGGAATATCCTCGAGCAACTGCTCAATGTGACGGGTATTGATTTCCAGGTAATCGAGCGTGGCATAAGCATCAGCGGTCGCCTGGGAGAATACGAACCCCTGATCCTCCGCCGGCTCAAGCTCATTCTTGCTGGAGACAAACAGGAAGTAACAGGACGTCAGGATAATGGCCGCAAATACCAGTACCACCGGCATGCTGTTCAAGGTACCGTGCAACAGTCGTTGGTACCGCCGGCGCAGCTTCTCGAAATGATCATCCAGCCAGACTTCCAGCTTCGGGCGCTGCCCTCCGGCATCTCGAGAGCGCAGAATTCTCGAGCACATCATGGGCGAAAGCGTCAGGGCCACCACGCCCGAGAGCACGACCGTGGAGGCCAGAGTAAAGGCAAACTCCACAAACAGCACCCCGGTCAGTCCGCCGACAAAGCCCAGCGGAATGAACACGGCCACCAGCGTGGTAGACATGGCCACAATCGGCCAGGCCAGCTGTTGTGCACCGAGCATCGAGGCGTCCATGCGCGACATGCCCTCTTCCACATGACGCTGGATGTTCTCCAGCATGATGATGGCATCATCCACCACAATGCCGATGGCGAGCACCATGGCCAGCAACGTCAGCAGGTTGATCGAGAAGCCCAGAATCCACATAAGGAAGAAGGTGCCAATCAGTGACAGCGGCACCGCCACTGCAGGCACGATGACACTGCGCACCGAACCCAGGAAGGCGTAGATCACCAGCACCACGATAATCAGCGCCAGAACAATGGTGATGGCGACCTCGTCGATGGCGCTCTCAATGTACTCGGTAGAATCGTAAGGAATATCCGCGCTCAGCCCCTCGGGGAGTTCGGGGATGATCTCATTATCCCAGACATCCCGAACCCGGCCGATCACATCGAGGGCGTTAGAGTCGGGGGATATCTCGATACCGATAAAGGTCGCGGCCTTGCCGTTGAAGCTCACGGAGGACTCGTAACTTTCCGCCCCCAATTCCACATCCGCCACATCGCGCAAACGCACGATGGAGTCGTCGTTGGAGGTGACCACCAGCTCTTCAAAGGCTTCGACACTGCGCAAATCGGTACCGGCGTTCAAGTCAACAGACACCATCTGTCCCTTGGTACGACCGAGCGCCGCCAGCACGTTTTTGGCCCGCAACGCGGTCACCACTTCCGTGCCCGTCAGTCCGAAAGCCGCCATGCGTTGCGGGTCAAGCCAGATGCGCATCGCGAAGGTGCGCCCCCCCAGAATGCGAGCGCGCTGAACCCCGGGAATGGTGGACAGCTGAGGTTCCACCACTCGCACCAGATAGTCGGTAATCTGGTTGTTATCGAGAAGGTCGCTGTAAAAAGACAGATACATGGCCGCCGTATCTTGTCCGACGGACAGGGTAACCACCGGGTCTTCGGCGTTCTCCGGCAGTTCGGAACGTAACGCGTTCACCTGTGCGGCGATCTGCGTCAAGGCCTCGTTCGGGTCGTAATCCAGGCGCAGGAAAGCCTGAACACTGCTCACCCCCGCGGAGGAGGTGGACTTGACGTAGTCGATCCCCTCGGCGGCAGCAACCTCCCGCTCCATGGGCTTGGTAATAAACCCCTGGATCAGATCGGCGTCGGCGCCTATGTAGGTGGTGGAAACGGTCACCACCGCGTTTTTGATCTCGGGGAACTGTCGTACGTTCAAATCAAGCCCGGCACGTCCTCCCAGCAGCAGCAAAAACAGGCTGACAACCGTGGCCAACACCGGCTTGCGGATAAATACATCGGTAAACCGCATGGTTTAGCTCTCCTTAAGGGCTGGCCTGTTACTTGTTTCCGGGGTTCGGGTTCAGCTCACTGGAGGGCTGTACCGCCGGGTCATTGTTGACGTTCACCAGCGCATCGTTGCTCAGCTTGAGCAAGCCGGAGGTCGCGATTCGCTCGCCGACCTTCAGCCCATCAACCACTTCCACAAGATCGCCCCGCCGCTCTCCGGTTTTGATAAAACGGCGTTTGACGCGGGTTTTGCCGTCCTCGTCGGTATAAAGCACGTAAGCCGAATTACCGTAGGGATCAAACTGCACGGCGGTTTGCGGCACGACTTTCAGGTCCTTGGGCTCACCCAGGGTCAGCGTTACCCGGCCAAACATACCCGGCCGTAACTTGTGTTCGGGGTTCTCCAGAGTTGCTTGCACGGTAAAACTGCGGGTAGCTTCGTTGATGGACGGCTCAATGGCGGTCACGACCCCTTGAAAAGTGTCATTGCTATAAGCGTCTACTCGTGCATTCACTGCCTGCTGCTCCGAGATCTGAGGCAGCTCGCTGGTGGGTAGCGTGAACTGCAGGTAGATGGGATCCAGCGCCTGAACCGCCACAACGGGGCTGCCCACGGACACATATTGCCCCACATTCACCTGGCGAATGCCGGAACGGCCGCTGAACGGAGCCCGGATCATTTTCTGGCGAATCCGTGCTTCCTGGGCTTCCAGGGAGGCCTGAGCCTGTTGCGCCTCGCTCTGACGACGCTGCAGCTCTGACTCGGAGCTGTTGCCCTCTTCGAACAGCCGACGGTAGCGCTGCAGCTCCAACGTTGCCAAGCGAGCGGCGGCTTGAAGACGCTTCAGCTCCGCCCGATCGGTCTCGGTGTCGAGGGAGACGAGCAACTGCCCTTTCTCCACCGGTTCACCGTTTTCAAAGTGCACTTCGGTCACGATACCACCCGCTTCGGTGGTCAGTTGCGCGCCATTGACCGCCTTGAATGACCCAACGGCCGTGGTCGTGCTACTCCACGTAGAGGCTTTTACCTCGGTCGCCGTGGTCGCGATGGCCTGCTCCGGCATATTTGCGAAGTACTGGCCCATCATGTAATTACCAAAGGCTTTCCAGCCAAAGACAGCCCCGAAGACAATGCCTACGGCGACTAACATCAGAATCATTCGCTTGGTCATGCGCGTGCTCCCTACTCCTTTCAAACAGTGAAGGCGCTTTTTGGATAACGGTGGGGTTTTTCTCGGACCCTGGAGACGGCAGTACGCAGAACCGGGCCTTTCAGATGAGCGCAAAGCTTACAATACCGACGCGCCAGCGTATACGCCTCTTACAGAATCTTACAAATTGTACAGGTTACGCCCCGCCATTTCATCGGTGGACCTCCTGTGCGGCGTGTTTTGATGCGAGCCCCCCTCTTTTGCGATCTTCACCCCGCGCTTGAAGTCTACATTTCTGCGTATATACTGTATATAAAAACAGTATATCAATACACCCAAGATGCAGAGTGAAGATCCCGTGGGTTATGCCGAGCTGGTCTGTCAAAGCAATTTTTCCTTCCTTGAAGGCGCCTCTCATCCGGAAGAGCTCATGCGCCGGGCCGATGAGCTTGGCTACCGGGCGTTGGCCCTTACCGACGAATGTTCCGTCGCTGGGGTGGTGCGGGCCTATGCCGAGCACCGGCGCCTGAACAGCGAGACCAAGCTGATTGTCGGCAGCCGGATGAAGTTGCCACCGGGCCTGGATGTAGTTCTACTCTGCCCTCACCGGGCGGCCTATGCCGAGCTGTGCCGGGTGATTACCAACGCCCGCCGACGCAGCCCCAAGGGGCAGTATCAACTGGAAAAGTGGGACCTTAAATCCCTCCAACACTGTCTGGTTATCTGGCTCCCCCACGGCGACTGGGCCCGGGACCTGCGCTGGGGACAGTGGCTGCAGAAACACTGTGCCGAGCGACTCTGGCTGGGCCTGCGGCGCCATCTCACTCACCGGGAACATCGCTATATCGCCCATTGCGAACAGCTGGCCGGCACGCTCGGACTGCCCATCAGTGCCTGCGGCGAAGCGTTGATGCACTGCGCCGAGCGCCTGCCTCTGCAGCAGGTGCTGACCGCCATTCGCCTGGGGACCACCGTGGCCAAAGCCGGACGCCGGTTGTGCTCGAATGCCGAGCGCCGGCTGCGCTCCATTGATCGAGTTCAGACCCTGTTCAAAACCGAGTGGTTGGAACAGACCCTCGCCATCGCCGAGCGTTGTCAGTTCGACCTGGGCGAGCTGCGCTACGAATACCCGGCGGAGCTGGTGCCCGCGGGAAAATCACCCTTTACTTATCTCTGTGAGCTGGTCGAACAGGGCGTCGTCAAACGCTTTCCCGAGGGACCTGGCCATGAGGTTCGCGCCACTATCGACAAGGAGCTGGCTCTGATTGAAGAGCTGGGGTACGCCCATTTTTTCCTGACCATTCACGATCTGGTGGTCTTTGCCCAGAGTAATGGCATTCTCTACCAGGGCCGGGGCTCCGCCGCGAACTCGGTGGTGTGCTACTGCCTGGAAATCACCGCGGTCGACCCACGCCATATCAAGGTGCTGTTTGAGCGCTTTCTATCCAAAGAGCGGGATGAACCGCCGGACATTGACGTGGACTTCGAGCATGAACGGCGCGAGGAGGTGATTCAGTACGTCTATGAAAAATACGGTCGCCCTCGGGCGGCGTTGGCCGCCACCGTCATCAGCTACCGCTTCAAAAGTGCCCTGCGGGACGTGGGCAAGGCGCTCGGAATCAATGAGTCCCACCTCGAGTTTCTGATTCGCAACATCAACCGGCGGGACCGGGACTCCGCCTGGGAGGATCAGGTCGGAGATATCGGCTTGACCCCCGGCTCGGAAACCGCCGAGCAACTGATTCGGCTGGTGAATGAGCTGCGCGGTTTCCCCCGGCATCTGTCGCAGCATGTGGGCGGTTTTGTGATCTCCTCAGGCCCCTTGTATGAACTGGTACCGATCGAGAACGCTGCCATGGCCGATCGCACCGTGATTCAGTGGGACAAAGACGACATTGAAACCCTCGGTCTGCTGAAGGTGGACATCCTCGCATTGGGGATGCTCACAGCCCTGCGCAAGAGCTTCGACCTGATCCGGGAACATCAGGGCCATTCTCTGACACTCTCCGGATTGACCGCCACCATGGATGATCCGCAGGTCTACGGAATGATCCAGAAAGCCGATACCGTGGGGCTTTTCCAGATTGAATCACGCGCCCAGATGTCCATGCTGCCCCGGCTCAAACCCGCCCGCTATTACGACCTGGTCATCCAGATTGCCATTGTCCGGCCCGGCCCCATTCAGGGCGGTATGGTTCACCCCTATTTAAAGCGGCGCAATGGCGAAGAGCGCGTGGACTACCCCTCGGAAGAAGTCCGGGGAGTGCTGGAGCGGACCATGGGTGTGCCCATTTTTCAGGAACAGGTGATTCAACTGGCGATGGTCGCCGCCGGCTTTAGCGGTGGCGAAGCCGACCAGCTGCGGCGCGCCATGGCGGCCTGGAAAAAAACCGGTGATCTGGGCAGGTTTCACGGCAAGCTGGTGAACGGTATGGAAGCACGTGGCTATACCAATGAATTCGCGGAACGTATCTACCAACAGATACTGGGCTTTGGCGAGTACGGTTTTCCGGAGTCCCACTCGGCGAGCTTTGCCCTGCTCGCCTACGCCTCGGCCTGGCTCAAGCACTATTACCCGGAAGCGTTTTACACGGCACTGCTCAACAGCCACCCGATGGGTTTTTACTCGCCCTCCCAGCTGATTCAGGACGCCCGACGCCACGGCGTGGTTGTCCATCCCATCTGTGTCAACCATTCTGATCGAGACCACAGGCTCGAGCGAGACGGCGACCGGTTGAGCATCCGGCTCGGGCTAAGGCTGGTCAAGGGGCTGTCCCGCGAGGGGATCGACACTCTGGAAACACAACCCAGAAATAGCTCAGGCATTCGTTTCCAGCAGACGTCACAATTGCAGCACTGCGGCTTGTCCCGGCGCGACCTGGAAGCTCTGGCCAGCGCTAACGCCCTGCACACCCTCAGTGATAACCGCTACCAGTCGCGCTGGCAACTGATGGACCGCAATGAAGAGTTACCGCTTTTCGCTCAAGCCGAACCGACTCTGGCAGCGGCCGAGACTCCGGCGGATTACCTGCCCCAGCCCAGTGAGTTCGACAACCTGGTTGAAGATTACGCCAGCACCGGCCTTACCCTGAATCGTCATCCGGTGGTTTTACTGGAAGAGGCCGGAATGCTCGGCCACTTTGTGCGAGCCCGGGATCTGGTGACTCACCGTCACAAAGCACCGGTGGTGGTGGCGGGTGTTGTGACCGGGCGCCAGAGCCCCGGTACCGCGGCCGGGGTCACCTTCATTACACTGGAGGATGATACTGGTAACAGTAATGTGGTGGTGTGGTTGGCTACGGCAAGGGCACAAAAGCGGGCCTACCTGACCGCCCGGATTCTCAAGGTTCACGGCATACTGGAGCGCGAGGGGTCCGTGGTTCACGTGATCGCAGGCCGGCTGGAGGATATGAGTGATCGGTTGCAGCGCTTATCGGCCAAGTCTCGGGATTTTCACTAAGGCATTAACGCCCCACCCCTCCAGAGCAGTCCAACCGCTATTGGCGCACAAAAACCAGGCAGCGATTGTTGGCCGGCAACTCCAGGGTTGTGTTCAGCATCAGCCCCCGGTCTTGCGCCTCGGCCGCCACCGTCTGTCGGTTTCGAATACCACGGTGCGGTGCCTGTTGGCGGAGCGACTGATCAAAGGCGGCATTGCTGTCGCTGGTAAAGGCGCCCTCTTCATTGAAAGGGCCATAAACAATCAGTTGGCCTCCGGGGGGTAACAACCGCGCCACCCCCTCAAGCAAACTCAACACCGCTTCCCAGGAAATGATGTGAAACGTGTTGGCGGTAAATACCGCATCGGTTTCCTCAATCGGCCATTCGGGATGAGTCACATCCAGCGCCAGCGGCGCCCTGAGGTTGGTACCGGGGTAATCCTCAAGCCACTGCTCGATCGCGTCGTGATTTTGCGGAAGATCGCTGGTCTGCCACACCAGATGGGGCATGGCAGAGGCAAAATGTACCGCGTGTTGGCCGGTCCCGCTGCCGATTTCCAACAGGTGGCGGCAGGTGGCCAAGCGCGGCGCCAATACCGATAAGATGGGCTGCTTGTTGTTTTCACAAGCCTGGGAGAACGGTTTCTGCAAGGTCACCATGGAAAGACTTCACCTACTGCGGGTTTCAATGGCATCCAGTGTAACTCAATAAAACAGAATGTCCTCCCCTACACGCTCAATCAGCAGGTCCCGGTAGTACTCCGCTTTGGCGATATGCAGGGTTTCGAGCGGGTTGAAGTTGTCGGTGATGACCAGATCGGTGTTACCGGCAATAGCCACTTCCCGCTCTTCCAACCAGTTCAGGGCGGTCTCGGGTCCGCTCAGGGCCAGCGGCCGATCCGAGACAAAGAATACAAAGTCATTGAAGGTCGCGTCGGGGGAAGAAACGAACGTGCGACGGTGCTCGAAGACCTGGTCCAAAGTGTGGGCCACCGCTTCCACCGGCGTCTGCTCTCCTTCCAGGGTGAGACCGACAAAGTTCAGGGCCAGAACGCCGCCCGGCTTCAACTTGGCCTTGAGTTCGCGAAACATTTCCAGGCTGAGCAGATGAATAGGCTCGGTACCGCCGGTAAAGCAGTCGTGAATAATAAAGTCGTAGCGCTTGTCCAGTTGCTTAATCTGATAGCGGGCATCGCCCACAATCACATCGCCCGTGGGTTCGAAACTGAAATATTCGTGGGCGGCGTAGGCCACGGCCGGGTCGATTTCGATGGCGTCGGTGCGTACCCCGAACTGCCGGTAGGTATTGACCAGGTGCCCACTCCCCAGCCCCACCAGCAACGCATTCTCCCCCGCTGGATGAAACCGTGGCAGGTGACCGACCACCTGTTGGTAACCCAACAGCCCGGCCCCGGTCTCCAGGTGCTCGGCACCGATGGTGGAGCCCCCGGACATCAGCCACCGAATACCCCGCTCCGGCTGGTCCACCACCCGCACCCAGCCGTAGTGGGTTTCTTCTTCGAAGACCACCTCGGAGCCCGGGTAGTCCCGGGTCCCGAGGGTTGACCCCACGCCCAGGAGCAGAGCCACCGCCAGCACGGCGGTGGTGGCGCCCCACCCGACCAGTGAATTGCCGGCGTTAAGTCGGAGGTTCTCATAGAGCGCGAGCAGAAACGCCAGCACCAGCATCAACAAGCTGAGGCTGAGCACGATATTCTCGGTTCCGAACAGCGGCAGTAAAAAGAAGCCCAGCAGCAAGGTCCCCATCACACTACCCAAGGTGCTGATGGCATAGACCGTGCCGGCGGTTCGCCCGACGCGCTCCAGACCGCTGGTGGCGATCTTGATGACGTAGGGCCCCACCATGCCGAGCGCCAAAAGGCAGGGCGTAAACAGTATCAGGGCGCTCATCAGTGCCCCACCCCGCAAGCCGAGGCCGTTGCTGGCCAGTTGTACCGGTTTGCTCAAAAGCGGGATCACGCCGATCAGGACCGCCGTCACCAGCAGAATATGGGACAGTCGCAACCACGGAGCGGTATCCGCCAGACGCCCACCGAGAAGATAGCCAATCGACAGGGCCAACAGTGCCGTGGAGAGCAACGATGACCAGACAATCATGCTCACACCGTAGTAGGGCCCGATAATGCGTGTGCCGAGCAGTTCAATCATCATTACCGTGGCGCCGGTAATGCTTGCAGTCAGATAGAACAAACCCCGGTCAACCGCCTGTAGTGGCGGGTGCTGAGCGGCGCTGGCCGACGGTTCCTTTTTGTTAGAGTGTTTGGCCACGGTCCTTAACCTCGTTTATTGTTGTTGCGGAGCTTGGTAGCCTATAAGAAGCCAATGAGGTTGCCAATGCCACCTTGGTGTTTTGTGGCTTGGTTCGCAGCTTGTGAAAATTACCTGGAGAGCGCTCCGATGACCGCACGCCTGCCGTCCGCCATTGCCTGGCTGAACTGTGTGGTGCCACTGCTGGCTGTGACCGGCTCCTACGCCATTTCGTTGTATCAGGGCTCAGTGGTAGCCTGCTTCCCCTTCACCCACGGCTGTACCTCCATCAGCGGAGCGGCCCGCTACGGCGATGCATTATTTCTGTTTCGGGGGTTGATGATGCCACTGAGCATGCTGCTGGCGATCTACTGGTGGCTGCAGTGGCACTGGCTCACCCAGCGGGTGGGCCCGCGTCGGCGCCATACGGTCGCCCTCTGGTTGGGCGTGATTTCGGCTCTGGCACTGGTGCTTTACGCCAACTATCTCGGCTCAGGCAGCGGTTTTTATGAGTTTATGCGCCGCACGGGAATTATTTTCCACTTTGCCTTTGCCCTTCTGGCCCAGCTGCTGTGCGTGCAATCCCTGTTCTCAGCGCGCCACCAGTTGCCCGCCCGAACGCTGCGACTGGTGCGCTGGCAGTTTGCTCTGGTGAGCCTTCAGTGGCTTTGGGGGTTTGTCTCGTTGACCATCGATATCACCCAACCGGCCTTTGAGTACGAGGCGAAAAACATCGTCGAGTGGAATTTCGCCTGGGCCATGGTCGGGTTTTACGGCATCAGTGGCTGGCTGTGGTGGCGCGATCCACACTTCCCCACAAGTCGTACTCATCCGCCTGCTCAATCTTGACCATGACTTTGTCACCGGGCTGCATGCCCTGCTCGCCGTTGAGGTAGACGAGGCCATCAATTTCCGGTGCATCGGCATAGCTGCGACCGATTGCCCCTTCTTCGTCCACTTCGTCGATAAGCACTTCCAGGGTGCGCCCGATTTTGGCTTGCAGGCGCCGGGCGGAGATGCCCTGCTGCACCGCCATAAAGCGCTCGAACCGCTCCTGCTTTACATCGTCCGGTACCGGATCCGGCAGCTCGTTCGCCGCCGCCCCTTCTACCGGTGAATACTGGAAACAACCGACGCGATCCAGCTCCGCCTCTTCGAGAAACTCCAGCAGCTGCTGAAAGTCGTCTTCGGTCTCACCGGGAAAGCCGACAATAAACGTAGAGCGAATGGTCAGGTCCGGTACCTGTTCGCGCCAGCTTTTGATGCGCTCAAGGGTTCTCTCTACCTGACCGGGGCGTCGCATCAATTTGAGCATTCGGGGGCTGGCGTGCTGAAAGGGGATGTCCAGATAGGGAAGAATTTTACCCTCCGCCATCAGCGGGATGACGTTGTCCACGTGGGGATACGGGTAGACATAGTGCAGGCGCACCCAGACGCCGAGCTCTCCCAGCGCCTCACAGAGTTTGAGCATGTCGGTCTTGAGCGGACGGCCGTCCCAGAAATCGGTCTTGTACTTGATATCCACGCCGTAGGCCGAGGTGTCCTGGGAAATCACCAGCAGCTCTTTCACACCAGCTTTGGCCAGACGCTCGGCTTCGCTCATTACCTGACCAACAGGCCGGCTGACGAGCTTGCCCCGCATATCCGGGATGATGCAGAAGCTGCACTTATGGTTACAGCCCTCGGAAATCTTCAGGTAAGCGTAATGACGCGGCGTCAGCTTGATGCCCTGAGGCGGCACCAGGTCTACAAAAGGGTTGTGGTCCTGGCTGGGCGGCAGATGCTGGTGCACCTGATCGAGCACCTTTTCATAGGCGTGAGCGCCGGAAATGCCGAGCACCCCAGGATGAACCTCACGAATCTCATCCTCTTTCACCCCCAGACAGCCGGTCACCAGCACCTTCCCGTTCTCTTTCAGGGCTTCACCAATGGTTCCCAGAGATTCTTCCACGGCGCTGTCGATAAAACCGCAGGTGTTCACAATCACCATGTCCGCGTCATTGTAGCTGGGGACGATCTGGTAGCCCTCGGTCCGCAACTGCGTCAGGATCCGTTCGGAATCCACAAGGTTTTTGGGACAGCCCAGGCTGACAAAGCCGACGGTGGGAGTGTGCTTCATAGGGTGTGACTCTCGAGGTGCAGAAAAGGGCGCTATTGTAGGCGTTAATACGGCGGTTTGCATGGGTTCCCATGCTAGAATGTCGGTTTTTCGCCACGAGTTCCGATTCTTTTCCATGCGGCCCAGCCCCCAGGTTATATCCCTGCCCTATTACACGGACAGCGCCCATTGGTTCGCCCTGCTGGCCGAGATGGCCTCCCCGGCCTGGCTCGATAGCGGCCACCCGGGCAGTCAGTACGGCCGGTACGACATCCTCGCCGCGGAACCCCGCCTACAGATCAGCACACGAGGCCACCAGACCCGGGTCGAAGCCGCCGACAAGACAGTGGAACTCACCGAAGACAATCCGCTCAATGTGATCCGCCGGTGGCAGGGCCCGCCCTTGAGGGCCGTACCCGACCTGCCCTTTATTCCCGGTGCCATTGGCTACTTTGGTTACGATCTCGCGCGCCGGCTGGAACAGCTGCCCCAGCAGGCGCAGGCTGACGTCGCCCTGCCCGACCTGTGGCTCGGCTTTTATGACTGGGCCATTATTCAGGACCACCACACCGAGCGGGCTTTCCTGGTGGTCCGGCCCGAAGTGAACCTTGAGTCGCTAAGGCGGCGCCTGCTCTCCAAAGACCCGAAATCAACGTTAAAGCATTTTCTCGGAAATACTCGTAACCAGCTGAAAATTAGCCGTTTTTCTCCAGATATTTCCAGGGAGATGTATCTCGATCGCGTCGCCCGCATACAACGCTATATCGACGCGGGCGACTGCTACCAGGCCAACTTCGCACAGCGCTTCAGCGCCCGATTTGAAGGCAACCCGGCGCTCGGCTTCCTGGCCTTGCGCCGGGCGCTGCCCTCGCCTTTCTCGGGCTACCTGCCGCTGCCCGAAGGGGCCGTCATCAGCCTCTCTCCCGAGCGCTTTGTGGCGGTGCGCGACGGCCGGGTGGAAACCAAACCCATCAAAGGGACCGCCCCCAGGCGCGCCGACCCGGTCGAGGACCGCGCCGAGGGAGAGGCTCTGGCTCGAAGCCTTAAGAACCGGGCGGAAAATCTCATGATTGTCGACCTGCTGCGCAATGACCTGAGCAAAAGCTGCGACCGGGTAGAGGTACCGCAGTTGTTCGAGCTGCAGAGCTTCGCGAACGTCCACCATCTGGTCAGCACCGTCACCGGCGACCTGCGGCCCGGCGCAACAGCACTGGACCTGCTGCAAGGCAGCTTTCCGGGAGGCTCGATTACCGGTGCCCCCAAGATCCGGGCGATGGAGATTATCGAGGAGCTGGAGCCCTGCCGCCGCTCGGTGTACTGCGGCAGTCTTGGCTACCTGAGCGCCGACGGCAACATGGACACCAACATCGCCATTCGCACCCTGGTGTGCGACCGGGACCGGATCTATTGCTGGGGCGGCGGTGGAATCGTGGCCGACTCGGAAGCGGAGAGTGAATATGAGGAGAGCTGGAACAAGGTCAGGGTTCTGATGGACACGCTGAAAAGCGCCTTCGGCACCGATTGTTAAAGCGGGTCGGCCCCGTCCGCCGATCACTGACGGGGCCGCTGCCATTAATCGCTAGAGAGACAGGTCGCGATTACTGGCGGTGATAAAGGCTTTCTTCAGGTCTTCATAATTGTGCACGGCCGGGAACTGCGGAAACTCATCAATCACGTTCTGCGGCGCATGAAACAAGATCCCGGCATCGGCTTCACCCAGCATGGTGGTGTCGTTGTAGGAATCACCCGCGGCAATAATCCGGTAATACAGGGTTTTGAGCGCCAGAACCGACTGGCGCTTGGGGTCCTTCTGGCGCAGGGTGTAGTCCACCACTTTGCCCTGCTCATTGACCTGCAAACGGTGGCAGAGCAGCGTCGGGAAACCCAGCTGACGCATCAGCGGCTGGGAGAACTCGTAAAAGGTGTCAGAGAGAATAATGACCTGAAAGCGCTCGCGCAGCCAGTCGACAAACTCCGGCGCGCCTTCCAGAGGCTTCAGCGTCGCGATCACTTCCTGAATTTCATTCAGACCGAGGTTGTTCTCTTCCAGAATGCGCAGGCGCTGCTTCATCAGCACATCGTAATCCGGAATGTCACGAGTGGTCGCCTTCAACTCTTCGATGCCGGTTACCTTGGCGAATTCGATCCAGATTTCTGGCACCAGGACCCCTTCCAGGTCGAGACAGGCTAATTCCACGCTTACCCCCAAGTTTACAGTATTTGAAATCGGACCCGTGGCCCGAAAAATGGAGAAATTTACCGGTTTCCCCCGCCAAACGCAACTGAGACCGCCCTGCAGCACAGCGTTTAGCCTCCCTTGTCAGCATTTCGGCGTCCGAGGCGTTTTCACGTGGAACATATACCCGAAAGCGATTATAAAATGTTTTTATATGCCATTTTAAACGGACTGATTAGCGAAAATACGACCAATTTGCCGGAATTTTCACCAACATGTAGGCATCCGGCACTCAAAAACCACAAGATGCTGTGCGTAAAACGCTCAAAACGACCATATTTTAGCCATTGTTTCACGGCCGTCATATTTCACTTCAACAAGGACCTTCAAGTCCTCTGAAAAGGCGCTATAACCTCATAAAGTTTGGGTATTAGGAAGTTAATCATCGCTCTGGTATTCTTCTCCGCCCGTGATGAGCCAATTCAATGATGGAAGAATCAATGACGAGTGAATTACTCAATACCGTCGACCTGGACGACGAACTGCAGAAAGCGTCCCCTCAAAAAGTCATCGAGTTCGCGTTGAATGAGTTTGACAATATCGTGGTGTCTTTCAGTGGGGCCGAAGACGTGGTGCTGGTGCACATGGCCCACCAGATTCGCCCGGACATCAAGGTGTTCGTCCTCGACACCGGCCGACTACACGCTGAGACCTATCGCTTTATCGAGCGGGTGCGTGAGCATTACGGCGTCGATATCGATGTACTCTCCCCCGACCCGGAAGCGCTGCGCGACATGGTTCGCAAGAAGGGTTTGTTCAGTTTTTACCAGGACGGTCACCAGGAGTGCTGTGGTATCCGGAAGATCGGCCCTCTGCGGAAAAAGCTGCAGGAAGTGGACGCCTGGATCACCGGCCAGCGCAAAGACCAGAGCCCAGGCACCCGCATGGGCATCCCCGTGATTCAGGATGACAAGCTGTTCGCACGCCCCGACGGCCGGCTTGTGAAGTTCAACCCCTTGGCCAACTGGAGCTCCCAGGAGGTGTGGGACTATATTCGCGCGATGGAGATTCCCTACAACGAACTCCACGATCGTGGTTTCGTTTCTATTGGATGCGAGCCTTGCACCCGTCCGATCGGCCCCGGCCAGCACGAGCGGGAAGGCCGTTGGTGGTGGGAAGAAGCCACCAAGAAAGAGTGCGGCCTGCACGGCGACAACGTAAAGTAATCGCATCGGTTTGCAACACCGAGCAGTGAGGTAAGGTTATGACCATCACGCTGGTTAAGAAAATCCTGCAAGACGGGTCCCCCTGCGCCAAATGTGCCGACGTCCTGGAAAAGCTCGAGCAATCGGGGCATATGGACCGCATTGACGAGATCCTGATCGCGGACGAGCGCGATCCGGACAGCCCCGGCCTTCAGCTGGCACGCGAGCACCAGGTCAACCGGGCACCATTCTTTGTGGTGGAGCGCGAAGGTCAAGCGCCGGAGATCTACACCGTCTACCTGAAGTTCGTACGGGAGGTGCTGGAGCAGGAAACCAGTGAGTCCGATGAACTGAAGGAGATCATGAAGGACAATCCGGACCTGGATTTTCTCTAAGTCTAAAGACGCGGGTAAAACCAAAAACGCCGGCCTGAAAGGGGCCGGCGTTTTTTTATGGCTGGACGCTTTTCAGGCGACTCCGCCCGGGCACGCCACGCCCGTTCCACCCAGGCCGCAATAACCGCCGGGATTCTTCGCCAGGTATTGCTGGTGGTAAGTTTCGGCGTAGTAGAACGGGCCAGCTTCGAGAATTTCGGTGGTAATCTGCCCCTTCCCCGCTCTTTGCAACGCGGCCTGATAGCGATCGCGCGAGGCTTCGGCGGCGTCTAGCTGTTGCTCATTGGAGGCGTAGATGCCGGAGCGGTATTGGGTGCCCCGGTCATTGCCTTGCTGCATGCCCTGGGTGGGGTCGTGGTTTTCCCAGAAGGTTTTGAGTACGGTCTCTAGCGGTGCGACTTTGGGGTCGAATACAACGAGGACGACTTCGTTGTGGCCGGTGTAGCCGGAGCAGACTTCTTCGTAGGTGGGGTTGGGGGTATATCCGGCGGCGTACCCGACGGCGGTGGTGTAGACCCCGGGCAGTTGCCAGAAGCAGCGTTCGGCGCCCCAGAAGCAGCCCATGCCGACGACGATTTGTTCTAAACCCTCTGGGAACGGTGGCACTATCGGGGTACCTTTGACAAAGTGTTTAGCCTGCTCGCCTTCGAGTTTCATGGGCTCGTCCCGACCGGGCAGCGCTTTTTCCCGCGTGGGCATTTCCAGCTTTCTGCTTCCGAAGAACATCTTTAGAGACCTCAAATAAACTCTGGGATGGGTGGTTTCTGTCGCGTCCGGCAAGGGAGGGGGTAGGTACCTCGTGGACCCGCCGTGAACCCATCCATGGGGGCTTCTCATCGGCATCCATGCCTCAGAGAGTCCACGAGGTACCTACCCCCTCCCTTGCCTCTGTGCCAACAAACAGGCTTGGGCAGGATCAATATGGTTTATTCGTGGCACGGAGGTCTTGGGGTGGGTGTACCGGTTGGAGACTCTCTGAGGCATGGATGCCGATGAGAAGCCTACAGGGATGTATTCACGGCGGGTCTCCAACCGGTACACCCACCCCAAGACCGTACTTCAAAAATACCGCTCAACTATACTAAAACCAGCGCTGATTGTTGGACCGCTGCCACCAGCGCAAGAGTAAACGATCCACTGCGCCTTCTGCCGCCATACCAAACTTCTCCTGCAGCGACTTCTTCTGAACGTACTTCACCTCGAAAATATCCGCCTTATCCGACTGCGACAAAAGATACTCATCACTGGTCTTCAAATCATCCACCAGCTTCACTTCCTGCGCGCGACGGCCAAACCAGATCTCGCCCGTCGCCACCTTACCGATATCCACCTGCGGGCGGTGTTCCGACACAAACTCCTTGAACAGCAGATGTGTATCTTCCAGATCCTCAACGAATTTGTCCCGACCCTTCTTCGTGTTCTCACCAAACATCGTTACGGTACGCTTGTATTCGCCAGCGGTAAACATCTCGAAATCGATGTTGCTCTTCTTGAGCAGACGGTGGAAGTTGGGCAGTTGGGCGATCACACCGATGGACCCCAGTACCGCAAAAGGCGCAGCCAGGATGCGGTCGGCGACGCAGGCCATCATGTAGCCACCACTGGCGGCCACTTTGTCCACACATACGGTGAGGGGAATATGCCGATCCCGAACGCGAGCCAGTTGGCTCGAGGCCAGACCGTAGCTGTGCACCAGGCCACCACCGCTTTCGAGCTTGACCACCACCTCATCCGTAGACCGGGCCAGACTGAGGACGGCGCTGATTTCTTCGCGCAGGTTGTCGGTTGCCGAGGCCTTGATGTCACCGTCAAAGTCGAGCACGTAGACGCGCTTTTTATCCGCCTTGGTGTCACCGCTTTTGGCTTTCAGCGCTTTTTTCTTCTCGGCCTGTTCGGCTTTCTCACGCTTCTTGTCGGCTTTTGCCTCGGCCTTGCGCTCGGCGTCGTCCAGGGCCACATTTTTTAAAGCATCGGTCATGTGTTTGAAGCGATCATTCAGTTTGGTCGCTTCGATGTGACCTTTTTCAAGCTTCTTCTTGCCCTTGGCGCCTGCCGCCGCGATCAAACCGATGACCAGGCCAATGGCGACCACGATGATCACCGCTTTGGCGAGGAACAGACCGATATCAGTGATAAATTCCAAAATTTTACTCCGTTGTTATGCGTTTGAATGTGAAGGACCGGCTTATTCCCAATAGGAGACCGCCTCGCGGGCCGGTTCGTTCAGCGGCCGAGCCATAAGTCCGGTGGAGGACAGGCGCACTTCAAACAGTGCGTTATCGGCCATGGGTACGAAGGTCGCGCTGCCGTAGCGAGCATCCACCACCGGGAGCCAGCCCGGATTTTCATTGGCCCAGGCCCAGACGTCGGGGCCCCAGCCCTCCTGCTCCAGCGAATAAACGGTTCGCTCCGCCGAGCGTTCCTCGCTCAGACTGTAGTAGCGTCCGCTGATACGATCGAGCCGGTAGCCCGGTTTGATGCCGAGGCCACCCATAAAACCACGCCATTTGATGATTCGGGCATCAAGCTGCCATTGGTCTCCCCGAAGCTCAAAGGTTTCTTCGCGGCCGTTGTTATGCACCAGCGTGGCTTCAAAATACTGTTGCCCCAGACGTTCAAAACTCAGTGTCGCCACCGGCTCTTCCTGTGCCATCTGACGATAGCTGAAGACATCAAAGGCGATCAACGCCATCGACACCGCAACTACCATAAGGCCCAAACCGACAATACCCCGCACGAACCCCATCAACCAATTTCGTTTGACCAATAAGCGCAGGGCCGCGTAAACCAGTATCAGACCGACCAGAACAATAAAAATCGACAATAGTGTGTAGAACATGGCCTTCCTAAGTGCTCCCTTGAGGACCCTTATTGTGCTGCTGCGCGACAAAATGCGCAATGAGCTGCCCCGCGAGCGTCTCGGGCGGCGGCACCATTGGCAAGCGGTCGTACCGCCACCAGTCCGCCTCCAGAATTTCGTCGCCATCCACCTGGATGTCACCAGAGGCGTACTCGGCATGAAAGCCCAGCATCAGCTGCCCGGGAAAGGGCCAGGGTTGGCTGCCAAAATAGCGCGGGTCGGCAACCCGCAGCCCAACTTCCTCGCGGATTTCCCGGTGAACGGTATCTTCCACCCGTTCACCGATTTCAACAAACCCGGCCAGAGCTGTGTGGAAAGCCTTGCGAGAGCGGGCGTGACGGGCGAGCAGGCAGTGGTCACCGCGGGTGATCAGCGTAATCATGCAGGGGGAAAGACGGGGATAGAAGCGGAGCTCGCAACGGGAGCAGACGTGGGCCGGCTCCCCTGGCAGGGGCCGCGTGGGCGAGCCACAGCGGCCACAAAAGCGGTGGTCAATTCGCCAGCGCGCCCACTGCAGAGCACTACCGGAGAGGGCAAACAGTGTCTCGTCGATGAGCCCCATCTGGGCGCGCAATTCTTGCCACTGCCCCGGAACATTGCTTACTGCGCGGTCCAACTGGCGGGCGTAGACCGGGCGAGAAGCCCAGTACCCGAGGAAGTCCGATTCCGCCTCGGGAGCCAACTGTCGCACCTCGGCCTCGCTGAGCAACCACAGCTCGCCGGTGTCATTACACAGTAACTGCTCACCGGCCACCATCAGAAACAGTGGCCGATTCACTGAAGACGTGGTCTCGTCAGCCACCCTATTGTACCGGGTATCCCAAGGCATCCAAGCTTTCTTCGGCCACCTGGAGGACACTGTCGTCCGTGCGCCGATCCTGCTTGATGCTGTCGATGTAATACTCGAGGCTGATGACGGCGTCGGCAAAGGTTTCCAGCATATGCTGGACCGCCGCGGGCTGTTCATTTTTGAGCAGTGACTGATCGATAAAACGGGTACAGGAGGCCAGTGCCGCCGCCGCCCTGCCCCGGTCCAGAACGACCATACCGCCGCGAATGGTATTGAGTGTGGTGGCGACGTTCTTGATATGCCCCACATCGTAATTCGATTCCACGAATGATGTGAGAGCCCGCTTGATCATGGCCAACCCAGATTCGGCTTCCTCCAACACCAATTCCTCGGCTTCGGCAAGCTGACTGGTGGAGATCACCTCCTCCCGGGAGCGGGCATTGATTCGGGCCAACTGCTCGTCGGACAGGTTCATTTTACCCAACCCGGAGACGGAACTCTCAATGTACAACAAGGTGTCCGCGACCCCCAGCAGCTCTTCCGGATCGACCACCTCATCCGACTTGTGCCAGCGCTGAATCTTCTGAATTTCCTCTTTGAGGCTATTGCTGGGGGAGACCAGCCCTACCACCGCGAGAATATCCGCGACCTTTTTCAGGGTTTCCAGCAGCTCGGGGCTTTCCCGTAACAGCTCGGTCCCCCCCTGGGCGGCCCGCTCCAGAATATTCTTGGTGCTGCGCAGCTCGTCTTTGAGTACCGTGCCCATGGAATGGATTGTGGCGGCGCTGGGGCCTTTGAGAAACTCCAGCTCCCGGGTCAGTTCGGCATCGGTGTAGGGCAGAGGCGAGAGCTCATAGGCTTTTATGACGGTATCGACCCTCGGACCGGAGGCCCGGGAGAGCGCGATGAGATACAGCATATCCCGCAGCAGGTCGGTCGGCGGAGGCACTTCAAGCCCTTCCGCCCCGGAGAGCTGCAACTTCTTGATTTCCCGGTCCAGGGCACTGAACAGTCGCTTGCGGCTGACGCTGATGACCATATTATCGGCGCGCAATGCTTCGAGCGTCGCCGCCGCCACCCACCACAAGGCGGCCCGGGGACGGCCATTGCTGATCGACTCCAGGCGCTCCATGGCACGCCCCATCATTCCGAGGGAAGCCCGCACCTGTTTATTTTGCAGAACGTTGACCAACCCCACCTGATACATGTGCCTGAGCCGTCGCACCAGGGCTCGCATGTCCTCGCCCAGCACGGTGCTGCTCTGCTTATGACCAGCGTAAACCGGGGTAATTTCGAGCGTGTAAAAGTGGCTTTCCGGCAGCGGTGGTGCCTTGCGCAGCTGTCGCAGTTCATTGATATGGGGGATCAGCAGAACCGCCATGCTCTTCGAGGTCTGCAGGCAGTATTCGAGATAGCGCGGCAGAATGAAAAACGCCGATGTCAGAACATCCAACTTGCGATTGGTGTCCTGCTCTTCCCCGAGCGGGATATCGGTGATCTGCTCCACGAGCTCCTGGGCCAGCATGTCGACGCCGCGCAGTTGCAGAAGGTTCAGGGTACCGCTGATCTGCTTGATACTGTTGATGCAATTCTGCAGTAACTCGCCATTGTTGCGGTCGGCGGCAAACTGCTCCAGTTGCGTGGCGGCATGCTCAATGGTCGCCACCAGCTGATCTTGAACCAGCTTCAAAGAGTTGAGGTTGACGTTTTCAGTGCTGCTCACCGCCGCGACCCTTTTGTTTATGAAATGTTTGTTAATGGCGTTTTAGTGCCAATGTAACCCAACTTCACCCATTTTTCACAAAAACTTGAGCAAAGCAACGTAAGTCCTTAAGAATCCGACAGTTTTGGGACATTGGTCAATCATTCCAGAGGACGTGGCCCGCCGCTTTTTCAATCGCTTCCAATTTGGCACGATGGGCAGCCAACTCCTCCTCTGAGGCGCTGATAACCGGCAAGGATGGACGATTGACCGACAGAGGGCGGCGCTCCGTGCCGGAGCTGTCCCCACCCTCTTTGGACGACTGCCCGCCCAGGGACAGCGCCGTCTGCCCGCCGGTCATCAGCAGGTAAACGTCGGCCAGAATTTCGGCATCGAGCAGCGCACCGTGCAGCTCCCGCTGGGTGTTGTCCACCCCGTAGCGCTTACACAGGGCATCCAGGTTGTTCTTCTGGCCCGGGTGCTTGGCTCGGGCCAGCACAAGACTGTCGACCACCCCGCAACGCTTGGTGATCGAACCGTAGCGACCATTCCACTGCTTCAGTTCATGATCGATAAATCCAATATCAAAAGGCGCGTTGTGGATGACCAGCTCCGCCCCCTCGACGAACGCCAGGAACTCCTCCACAACCTGAGCGAATACCGGTTTGTCCGCCAGCATTTCATTGCTGATGCCGTGAACCTCCATGGCGCCAGAGTCAACCTCTCGCTCGGGATTGATGTATTGGTGGTAGTGCCGCCCGGTCAGTTTCCGGTTGACCAGCTCCACGCAGCCAATTTCGATAATACGATGGCCCTGGGCCGTTTCCAGACCGGTGGTTTCCGTATCGAGTACAATTTGCCGCACGTTAACTCCTCATTTCATCAATGCCGAGATTTGCCAGCTCGTCGGCGATCTCGTTCTCCCGGTGGCCACTGTGGCCTTTCACCCAGTGCCATTCAATAGTATGGCGTTGGGCCAATTCATCCAGCGCCTGCCACAGATCCCGGTTTTTAACCGGCTTCTTGGCCGAGGTCTTCCAGCCGTTGCGTTTCCAGCCCGCCATCCATTCGTTGATCCCTTTGCGAACGTACTGGGAGTCGGTCGTCAGACTCACCTCGCAGGGTTCCTTGAGAGCCGAGAGCGCCTCAATGGCGGCGCGCAACTCCATTCGGTTATTGGTGGTCTCCGCTTCTCCACCATGCAGGTGCCTCTCCCGACCATTAAAACGCAGCAACGCTCCCCAGCCACCCGGACCAGGGTTGCCCCGGCAGGCGCCGTCCGTAAAAACTTCAATTTTTTTCAAACTTTCACCGATATCTTGTTGATTTTACTGTTTTTTGATGTCGCCTTAGTGGGCTCACGCCAAACCCGGGCACTGGCCTTTCGGCCGTTTGCCAAGGCGGTTTTATGGGTATGGCCCCGCCGACTTCCTTACAGGCCACCACCACATAAAAGGCCCCACCCGGCCAGTGCAGTCTTTTACCCCAGCGCTCAAGCCAATGCAAACGCCGAAGCGCGCCCGGATAGGTGACGGGCGGGCGAAAAAAACCCCGGCGCACTTGGGCCGGCTGCAGGTCCAGTAACTGCAGCCAATCGAGCAACCGCCCCAATCGCAACCCCTGGTGGCGCCAAAGGGCTCGATCGCTGAACCAACGAGCACACCAACGGACCAGACCAAAACCACTGACCGGGTTGAACCCGACAATGACCAGATGCCCCCGCGGTATCAGCACCCGCTCCGCTTCGCGCAGCAACTGGTGCGGTGTCTGGCTGTAATCCAGCATGTGATGGATGATCAGCAGATCCACTGATTCCGGCGGCAACGGCAACTGGTGGTGATCTGCCACCAGAGGGGACAATGCCGCACGCTGCCTGGCGTGGTGGGCCACCATGACCCGATGGGTAATTCGACTTCCACCACTGACATCAATGCTCGGATCGACCCCCATTTGCAGCAGGTGATATCCAAAGAGATCCTCAAGCTGGGCCTCCAGGCAATTCTGCTCTTCTTCGAGAACCGCCCGCCCCAGGGGCGTCCGGAACCAGGCCGACAGTTCGGGCCCCGACCGCTGCAGGCCGGGGACCCCGAACCGACGATGCTTCCAGGCGCGGAACCGATACAACCATTTCGATGACGCCATAATTAACCACTGTTCGGCGATTGAGGAGAATTCAGGTATGGTGTGAGTATACTCCACTCGATTCTCAAGTCAGGAGTTGGCATGTTCGAACCCATAGCAATTCCCGCCCTCGACAGTAACTATATCTGGCTTCTGCCGGTGGGCGACGCCCCTGATGCCGGCAAACACGACGTCTATCTGATCGATCCCGGCGACGCAGCCCCCGCCGTCGCCGCGCTCGAGGAGCGCTCCTTGACGCTAAAAGCGGTTTTGATCACCCATCACCACTGGGACCACACCGACGGTCTCGACGCTCTGTTGGCAAAGTACCCGGTTCCCGTTTACGGGCCCGACTCTGTGCCGCAGATCACTCATCGGGTCGCCGAGGGGGACCAGTTGACACTACCTGGGCTCACACTGAGTGTTCTCGCCGTGCCGGGCCATACGCTGGACCATCTGGCGTATTTTTACGCTCCCGACACTCAGGGGGAGCCCCCCAGAGTCTTCTGCGGTGACGCCCTGTTTGCCGCCGGCTGTGGCCGACTGTTTGAGGGGACACCGGCCCAGGCACTGGAGTCCGTCCAAAAGCTCAACACCTTGCCGGATGACACCCTCATCTACTGCGCCCATGAATATACCCATACCAACCTGCGCTTTGCCCGAAGTGTCGACCCGCACAATACAGCCATCCCCGAACGTCTGACTCGGGTTGAACAACAGCGCGCCAAACAGACTCCCAGCCTGCCCACAGAGCTGACGCTCGAGCGAGCCACCAACCCCTTTTTGCGTACCCAGGTCACGGGCATTCGCACCACTATTGGGCTCAGTGAAGAGGCCGACGATGCCGAGGTGTTCGCCGAACTCCGTCGCCGCAAAGACCGCTTTCAGTGATGCGTCGGGGGAAAGTCTCAAAGTCGGAATGCAATCCTTGACGCCCTTCCAGAGACTCCCTAGAATCGCCAAAATCCGCGCCTGGCGAAACCCCGTCCGGCATCATTAGACACCAGTACACCGGTAATCAATGACTCGACTCAAGCGCCCTATCGCACTGGCTATCGGCCTGATCACTCTCGGGGGGTGCCAAACGCTGGCGCCCTCTCAGCCCAAACCCGAAAAGGCGGCCCAAAAGCAGAGCGCCGCACTGGTGGTGGACGAGGCCCTGTGCACTCTGAATAAGGAGCAGCGGCAACAGTTTACGGTCTCGGACCGGGGCAACCTGTGGCCGCGGCTTCGTGACGGCTACGGACTTCCCGAGGTGGATCACCCCCGGGTTGGCACCTATCTGGAGTGGTACGCCCGGCACCCGCACTACATGGAGCGGGTCATGGAGCGCGGCCACCGCTACCTCTATTACATCACCGAGCGCCTCGAAGAGGAAGGAATGCCCACGGAGCTGGCCCTGCTTCCCATTGTGGAAAGCGCGTTCGATCCGTTCGCCTACTCCCACGGGCGCGCCTCGGGTATATGGCAGTTTGTACCCGCCACGGGCCGCCAGTACGGCCTGAAGCAGAATTGGTGGTACGACGGGCGCCGGGACATCGTGGCTTCAACCGATGCCGCCATTCGTTACCTGAAGTACCTGAACGAATTATTTGATGGCGACTGGCTGCTGGCCCTGGCGTCCTACAACACCGGCCAGGGCAACGTCATGCGCCGCATGCGCGCCAATGAGCGACAGGGAAAACCCACTGACTTCTGGTCCCTGCGGCTGCCGCGCGAAACCCAGGCTTACGTCCCGCAGTTGCTGGCACTTTCCCAGATCGTGAAGAACCCGGAACGGTTTGATCTGAGCCTGAAGCCGATTCCCGACCAACCTTATTTCAGTATTGTGGACGTCGAGTCCCAAATCGATCTGGCGCAGGCGGCGGAGCTCGCTCAACTCAATCTCGATGAACTCTACATGCTGAACGCCGGCTACAACCGCTGGGCGACTGATCCAGACGGGCCGCATCAGCTGTTGGTGCCTGTCGAGAAGGAAGAGCAGTTTCGCACCCGCCTCGCCAGTATTGACGCCGAGGAGCGTATTGGCTGGCGCCGCTATCGGGTCGCTTCGGGGGACTCTCTGATTACGATCGCCCGCCGCCACCGCACCAGCGTCGATAACATCAAGCGGGTCAACGAGCTCTCAAGCAATATTATCCGCGTGGGTCAGACGCTCATGATCCCGACCGCCAAACACCCGGCGGATCGTTACACGTTCAGCGCCGGTGAGAGGCGGGAGCGTATTCAGGACAATTCCCAGGGCTCCGAGGGCAGCAGCCGGCTCGATTATGAGGTGCGCCCCGGCGACAGTTTCTGGACTATTGCCAAGCGCCACGGCGTGACGGTGGGCGCTCTGACCAACTGGAATGGTATGGCGCCGGGCGATACGTTAATGCCGGGTCAGACGTTGGTGCTTTGGACCGAAGAGGGTGATCTGACAACGGCTCAGTCTGATCATCGCTCGGTGGTTCGCAAGGTAAACTACCGGGTGCGCAAAGGCGATTCCATTGCCCGTATTGCCAACCGTTTCAACCTTTCGGTGAGTGATATTCTGCGCTGGAATAAGGTGTCTCCTTCAAGCTATATCCACCCCGGGCAATCTCTGACGTTGTTTGTTGATGTGACGGAGAATGGTGGGTACTAGCAGCCTACCACTCCATTATGTGCATAGGCGTTATAGTGGGAAGCCAGAGGTTGTTTTATAGCCCGGCGTTTGGTCGGTATACCGGTTGAAGACCCGCCGTAAATACATCCCTGTAGGCTTCTCATCGGCATCCATGCCTCAGAGAGTCTTCAACCGGTATACCGACCAAACGCCTCCGTGCCACAAATAAGCCAACGTCGACCTGAACCACTCAAGGTATTCGATGGCACAGAGGCAAGGGTGGGGGTAGGTAGGTCGTGGACTCTCTGAGGCATGGATGCCGATGAGAAGCCCCCATGGATGGGTTCACGGCGGGTCCACGACCTACCTACCCCCTCCCTTGCCGGAGCCCGAAAAACACAGTGCGTGCGCCGTCAAGAACTTAAAGTAAAATCTAATCCATAAAAAAACCCGCTCGAAAGCGGGTTTTTTAATGCCTTGCTTATATCGAGCGAGCTACTGCTCGACATCCACCTGGGCTCGCAACTGAGTACGATAAGCCGCATATTCCTGCTCACCCTGCATGCGCGCCAGATTACTGCGCAGCGACTGCTGCTGATCATCACTCAACGCCGACCAGGAACCGGGCGTCACATCCGTAAGGCTCACCAGCGCATAACCATTACCAGTGGAAACACCACTGACAACCGCATCGCCCTGAGGCTTCGGCAGAGAAAACACATGGCTCGACAAAGCGCGGGGAATACCCGCCTCATTGCGCTCAGCATCCTCGACGGTCTTCACCTCCAGACCATTCTCTGCCGCCAGCGCCTCCAGTGACTGCCCCTGCTCAAGCGCTTCACGCAGTGCCTCGCCGCGCTCCGCCAACAAGCTGCGAATGCGTTCCTGACGCAACTGATTGCCAATCTGCTCGCTCACTTCCGCCAGCGGCTTGATGAAAGACTCCTTGTGATCAGTCTTTTTCAGGACGACCACCCGATCCGAGGCCAACTCAATCAGATCACTGCTGTTTCCGCGCTCCAACACCTCTTCGGAGAAAGCCGCTTCCGTGACCGCCGGCTGGGAAGCGATACCCGGCCCGCCACTGCGTCCGAACAACCCCGTATTCTCCACATCAAGACCCAGCTCCTCGGCCACCGGAGCCAGGCTCTCAGCGTTATAGGACAACTCACTGAGACGCTCCATCAGGGTCACGAACTCGTTCTCCGCCTGAACGCGCTTCAACTGACGAGCAATCTGGTCGCGGGCATCTTCAAAAGTGACTTCTTCATTGCCACGCTTCTCGAGAACCTTGATCAAGTGCGTCCCCGCGTCGGTGGTAACCGGTTGGGAGACTTCACCCTCTTCCAGAGACTCCGCGGCCGCCACGAACGGCTCGGGAAACCCGTCGGCGGTGATAAAGCCCAGCTCACCGCCCTGCCCCTTGGAGCCGAGGTCGTCAGAGTATTCACTGGCCAGTTCGGCGAAGTCTTCGCCAGAGGCGAGCGCTTCCTGTACTTCGTTCACCCGTTCCTCGGACCCCTTCTCAAACAGAATATGCGCCACTCGGACTTCAACCTGGCGGGACTGCTGGGCGGCCTGATTTTCCTCGAACTGGTCTCGCAGGGTCGCCTCATCGATCTCGATGCGATCCATCAGAGCCTCGACACTCAAATCGATGTAGTCCACAGCCACCTGTTCGGGCTGACGGAACTGCTGCTGGTTTTCGTTGTAGTAGGCCTGAATGTCGGCGTCGGTGATCTCAACCTCATCGGCAACCTGCGCTTGTGTCAGGGTCATGTAGGAGAAGTCGCGAGTCTGGTAATTCAAGGCCGCGAAACGCTCCAATTCATCCGCAGTGACAAAACCACTATTGCCCACACCCATCGCCATCTGGTTCAGCAACAATTCCTGGCGCAGGACCTGTTTGTACTGTGCCGGGGTAAAACCCGAAGAACGCAGCACCTGCTGATAGCGGTTGGAATCAAACTTCCCGTCTTCTCCAGCAAACTGGGGGTTAGTGAGGATCATCTGATCCAGTGTCTGCTCGCTCACGGCCATTCCCCGGTCGCGGGCGTGCTGAATAAGGATCTGACGCTGCACCAGGTTGTTGATGGCGGGTTCACGCAGGCGTTCGTCACTGACAAACTCCGAGGGCACCGAATCGCCGTACTGGCTCAGAATCTGTTGACGTTGCCGGTAAATCTCTCGGGCAACCTGGGTTTCAGTGATCGCCTCACCGCCAACCGTGGCCACTTCGCTGGATTGGGTGCTGCCTGAGAACAGAGCTTCGGCACCGGACAGAGCAAAAATAATGACCAGGAAGCCGACCAGAATACCGGCTATTACACCTTTGGAGTTATCGCGAATCGTCTGCAGCATTGTCTGCTCCTAATCGTGAACCCTTTGGGACGATCATTTCCAAGGGGCGCTTTTTATCATCTTGTCCAGTGCTGAAACCGGAGCAAGTATTTGTTAAATAAAGAAAAGGCGCACCTTGTGAGATGCGCCTCTTCATTCTGCCAGGACCACTATGTCAGGTTAGAGCAACCATTCAATAACTTGATCGGTGCCTGCGACATCCGTCTCTGGCCACCACTGAAGCGCGCAGGGTGCGCGCGCAAAAACGCTTAGTTAACGGCGTCTTTCAGTGCTTTACCCGCTTTGAAACTCGGTACCTTGGCAGCGGCGATTTGAATCTCGGCGCCTGTCTGTGGGTTACGGCCGGTACGCGCGGCACGCTCTTTCACAGCGAAGGTACCAAAACCGACCAGCACAACCTGGTCACCCTTTTTCAGGGCGCCGGTTACGTTGTCAACCATTGCGTCGAGCGCACGGCCGGCAGCAGCTTTTGGAATATCCGCAGATGCGGCAATGGCTTCAATCAGCTCGGATTTGTTCACACTTAACCCCTTTTGATTATTTGCTTCAGAAATCGATGGCGCAGGTCTACTGTTCAACACCTGGTTTCAGGTAACCCCAAACTCTGGTAAACCCTATTCAGGAACGCTTCCACTGGATTCAGGCAAAAATACCACTGGCCTGAACAGTAGCTGGGCTTGGACAGCGATTCGCCCCCCGTGCCGCCTGCTTGGCGAATGAACTGCGATTTATACCAAGGCAGATGAAGCGGGTCAAGAAGACGATGCGTGCTTTGTGCGATTACTTCCTGAGTTGAACGTTATTTAACCATTCCGCCCGGAAAAACCCGCTTGTCAAGGCCCTTTGTTACCAAGTGACCACTCGTGAGAGTGGTCACATTGTTACCTTTGGAAACTCGAATTGGCGATGAGTTCCATCAATGTGTACTGATTCGCCTCGCCGAATCGTCCTGCTCCGCTTTCTTTTCGAGCGCCTTGTACTCTTCATCCGAAAGCGGCTTGGGCAGGCTCTGCAATGCGATCTGCAGCACATCATCAATCCATTGAACCGGCTTGATCTCCAGGTCTTCCTTGATATTATCGGGAATCTCTTTGAGATCCCGCTCGTTTTCCGCCGGAATGATCACCGTTTTGACCCCACCGCGGTGTGCGGCCAACAGTTTTTCCTTCAGGCCACCGATTCGCAGGACTTCCCCACGAAGGGTAATCTCACCGGTCATGGCCACTTCAGAGCGAACCGGTATACCGGTAAGCACGGACACCAAAGCAGTGCACATCGCGATACCCGCGCTCGGCCCGTCTTTGGGTGTGGCACCTTCGGGAACATGAATGTGCACATCCATTTTCTCGTGGTAGTCCGGGGCGATGCCCAACACTTGCGCACGAGAGCGAACCACGGTCAACGCCGCCTGAATCGATTCCTGCATCACATCGCCCAAGGAACCGGTCTTAATAACCCGACCCTTGCCTTTCACCGCTGAAGACTCAATGGTCAACAATTCACCGCCAACCTGAGTCCAGGCCAAGCCGGTAACCTGCCCCACTTGATTGGTCTCTTCCGCTCGCCCGAAGTCGAACTTGCGAACGCCCAGATAATCCTCAATCACGGATGAGTCGACGATATCCTCGCGCAGTCTCTTGTCTTTCACATGGCGGGTCACCACCTTGCGGCAAATCTTGGCGATTTCCCGTTCCAGGCTGCGCACGCCCGCTTCACGGGTGTAGTACCGCACGATATCCTTGATGGCTTCATCCTCAAGCTTAAGTTCGTCCTTTTTCAGGCCATTGGCCTTCATCTGCTTTGGTAGCAAATAGCGCAGCGCAATGTTGAGCTTTTCGTCTTCGGTGTAGCCGGGAATCCGGATCACTTCCATTCGATCAAGCAACGGTCCAGGGATATTCATGGAGTTTGACGTGCACACAAACATCACATCGGACAGGTCGTAATCCACTTCCAGATAGTGGTCATTGAAGTGATTGTTCTGTTCGGGATCGAGCACTTCCAACAGAGCGGACGCCGGGTCTCCGCGGTTATCCATGCCCATTTTGTCTACTTCATCGAGCAGGAACAGTGGGTTTTTTACACCCACCTTGGCCATCTTCTGGACAAGCTTGCCCGGCAGAGAACCAATATAGGTACGACGGTGGCCTCGAATTTCCGCTTCATCCCGAACGCCACCGAGCGCCATACGAATAAACTTCCGGTTGGTTGCCCGGGCAATGGATTCGCCCAAGGACGTTTTACCGACCCCGGGAGGACCAACAAGACAAAGGATGGGCCCTTTGATTTTCTTCACGCGCTGCTGCACCGCAAGGTACTCAAGGATACGCTCTTTGACTTCTTCAAGGCCGAAGTGGTCTTTTTCCAAAACCTCTTCAGCGCGCTCCAGGTCGTGACGAACCTTGCTGCGCTTTTTCCAGGGCACCTTCACCATCCAGTCAATATAGGCACGCACAACCGACGCCTCCGCCGACATGGGAGACATCATTTTCAGCTTGTTCAGTTCGGCCCGCGTTTTTTCTTCGGCTTCTTTGGGCATTCCGGCCTGCTCGATTTTCTGTTCGAGCTCATCGGCTTCGTTGCCCTCATCGCCCATGTCACCGAGTTCTTTCTGAATGGCTTTCATCTGCTCATTCAGATAGTACTCACGCTGACTTTTTTCCATTTGCTGTTTGACGCGACCGCGAATTTTTTTCTCGACCTGAAACAGGTCGATTTCCGCTTCCATCAGGCCCAACAAATGTTCGATGCGTTCTCGCACCGCGACCATTTCGAGAATGGCCTGCTTTTGGCCGAGCTCAAGTGTCATATGAGCCGCGACGGTATCTGCCAGACGGCCCGGATCATCAATGCCACTCAGAGACGTCATGACTTCCGAGGGGACTTTTTTACTCAGGTTAACGTACTGCTCGAACTGATTGACGGTCGAGTTAATGAGTGCATCCGCCTGGTGTCCACTAAGGCTTTCTTCTTCAAGTAGGCTCACTCGCGCGCGGAAATGCTTCTCGATGATTTCCACGTTTTCGATTTGCGCCCGCTCACCGCCTTCGACTAACACCTTCACGGTGCCGTCGGGCAGCTTTAAAAGCTGGAGAATGGTGGCGACGGTGCCCACGGTGTACAGGTCCTCGGCGACGGGGTCGTCATCGCCGGGATTCTTCTGCGCGACAAGCAGTACCTGCTTGTCGCTGGACATGGCGCTTTCCAGGGCCTCGATGGATTTTTCGCGGCCCACGAAAAGCGGAATCACCATGTGGGGGTAAACCACCACGTCGCGCAGCGGCAACAATGGGATATCACTGACTTGTGTGGGGATGGGTGTTTCTTGCTTATCCATCGGTTCGGTCCTCATATTGGAAGGCCTAATGGCTGACTCTTACCCCTAAGGGTTGGGGTGTGGACACTGGATTACAAGTTTCTGAAAGTAAAAAACCGCAAAGAACGCTAAAAGAAGGCGCTCTTTGCGGTCAATCCTACGACTGAAAAAACAGCTGTCAGTCGCCCTTGGCCACTTTGGCCGGCGCCTCACTTTGCTCATACACCAGCAGGGGTTCGGACTCGCCTTTGATCACTGAGCCATCGACAATGACTTTCACGACCCCTTCCTCCGATGGAATCCGGTACATGGTGTCCAAAAGTACCGCTTCCATGATAGAGCGTAGACCCCGAGCGCCGGTTTTGCGATCCATGGCTTTCTGCGCGACCGCCTCCAGGGCATCCCGACGAAAGTCGATATCAACGCCTTCCATTTCGAACAGCCGCTGATACTGCTTGGTCAGGGAGTTCTTCGGTTCAGTCAGGATCTGAATCAGAGCGGCATTATCCAGCTCATCGAGCGTCGCGATCACTGGTAGGCGACCAACGAACTCGGGAATCAGACCGTACTGCACCAGGTCTTCGGGTTCCAGTTGATGCAGGATTTCGCCAAACTTGCGCTTGTCGTCTTTGCTTTTGACTTCCGCGCCAAACCCGATACCCCCCTTCTCAGAGCGCTCGCGAATGACCTTGTCCAGACCGGCAAAAGCACCACCGCAGATGAACAGAATATTGCCGGTGTCCACCTGCAGGAATTCCTGCTGCGGGTGTTTCCGTCCACCCTGAGGGGGAACAGATGCCACCGTCCCCTCAATCAGTTTGAGCAGCGCCTGCTGCACGCCCTCGCCCGACACATCGCGGGTGATGGACGGGTTGTCTGACTTTCGGGAAATCTTGTCGATTTCGTCGATATAGACAATACCCTGCTGCGCCTTGTCGACATCGTAGTCACATTTCTGCAGCAACTTCTGGATAATATTTTCCACGTCCTCACCGACGTAACCGGCCTCGGTGAGTGTGGTGGCATCGGCGATGGTGAACGGCACGTCAAGCAACCGCGCCAGGGTTTCCGCCAACAGGGTTTTACCGCTACCTGTGGGACCCACCAGCAAAATATTGCTCTTGCCGAGTTCAATCGGGTCTTTACCCTTGTCGCCGACCCGCAGTCGCTTGTAGTGGTTGTACACCGCCACTGCCAGCACCTTCTTGGCACGCTGCTGGCCGATGACGTATTCATCCAGAATCCCGGAAATCTCGCTCGGCTTGGGCAGGTGCTCAGAGGGCCCCTCAGCCGCCGCCTCCTGGATTTCCTCCCGGATGATGTCATTACACAGGTCGACACACTCATCGCAGATGAACACCGAGGGTCCGGCGATCAGTTTGCGAACTTCGTGCTGGCTCTTACCACAAAACGAGCAATACAGCAGTTTGCCGTTCTTGTCGCCACTGTCGTTGGTGTGATCGGTCATTAAACCACTCCGTCAAAACGCTTTAGGGTAAAGATGCAACCTTTTCCCCGGAATTTCAAGCCGGGGCGGTCACAACCGCCACCCGCTAATGGATTATACGCTCAGTACGCCGTTTGGATGACCTTATTCGGTCGCGCCACGGTGGCTGACCACCTTGTCCACCAACCCGTACTCCACGGACCGCTGGGCACTCATGAAATTGTCCCGCTCGGTATCGAGCGCGATCTGCTCCACGGATTGGCCGGTATGGTGCGCCATCAGCTCGTTCAGGCGCTCCCGAATGTTCAGGATTTCCCGTGCCTGGATATGGATGTCCGAAGCCTGGCCCTGAGCGCCACCGCTGGGCTGGTGAATCATGACCCGCGAATTGGGCAGGCAGTAACGCTTGCCCTTGGCCCCGGCTGTCAGCAGAAATGCCCCCATACTACAGGCCTGACCCACACACATGGTGCTGATATCGGGCTTGATGAACTGCATGGTATCGTAGATCGCCATACCCGCCGTCACCGAGCCGCCCGGCGAGTTGATGTACAGATGGATGTCCTTGTCCGGGTTTTCCGCTTCCAGAAACAGCAACTGGGCGACCACCAGATTGGCCATATGGTCTTCGACCTGCCCCACCAGAAAGATAACCCGCTCTTTGAGCAGGCGGGAATAGATGTCATAGGAGCGCTCGCCGCGAGCGGTCTGCTCCACCACCATGGGGATCAAGCCGGATGCCATAACGTCAGGTACCTGTTTGGAGAATTCGTTCGACATAGGTTCTTTATGTCCCTTGTTAACTGCGGCGGCCCGGCCGGTGGCCGGGCCGCTGGAGAATGTAGGGAAAGCTTAACCTGAGAATCGCTGATATGCCAGCATCAGGCGAACTTGGCGGGAAGATTGGCCACAAAACAAGCAGTTTGTGGCCTTTTTAAACAATTTACTGCTGTTTCTGGCTGGCGACGATGTCGTCGTAACTGCTGTTTTCTTCAGTCACCTTCGCCTGATCCAGAATGTGGTCGACGACCTGGTCTTCCAGGGCGGCGGACTCCACACCGGAGAGCAGCTCGCGATTCTGGTAGTAGTAATCGACGACCGCATCTGGCTCTTCGTAGGTCGAAGCCAGATCTTCCACCATCTCACGGACGCGCTCGGCGTTGACTTTGATCTCGTTTGCCTTGACGATTTCACCGACAATCAACCCCAGAGCCACGCGGCGCTGTGCCTCTTCCTGGAACATGGTGTCCGGGAGCAGAGATTTGGCATCAAAGTCCTGCGCCTGGCCACCGAAACGCTGCAACATCTGCTGGCGCAGGGTCTCGATTTCGCTGTCAACCAGAGCCTTGGGCAGGTCCGGCTTGTGGTTTTCGAGCAGCGCGTCCATGACCTGAGTCTTGGTCTTGGTTTTGATGGCGTTTTTCAGCTCACGCACCATGTTGGCTTTGACTTCCTTGCGGAACTGGGGCTTACCGCCCTTCTCCACACCGAATTTGGCGTAAAAGTCCTTATCAAGCTCCGGCAGCTCTTTTTCGGAGACGCTTTTGACCGTCACCTTGAATTCAACGTCCGCGCCGCGCAACTCTTCAGCCTGGTAATCCTCCGGGAAGGTCAGCTTCAGGGTCTTCTCGTCGCCGGCCTTCAGGCCAACCAGCCCGTCTTCAAAACCGGGAATCATGGAACCGGAGCCCAGCACAAGGTTCTGACCTTCGGCCTTGCCCCCTTCGAACTCCTCGCCATCGCGGGTACCCACGAAGTCGATGTTGACCTGGTCACCCTCGGCCGCTGCCCGATCCACTTCTTTCCAGGTGGCTTGGTGTTCGCGTAGAACATCGATCATCTTGTCGACGTCCTCGGCGGTGACGTCGGCCTTGTAACGGGTAATCTCGAACGTGGAGAAGTCCCCCAGGTCTACAGACGGGTAAACCTCAAACGTCGCGATGTATTCCAGGTCTTTGCCTTCTTCGAACTGTTTGGGCTCGATCGAAGGCTGGCCGGCGGGCTTGACGTCTTCTTTGCGAACCGCGTCGTAGAAACTGCGGTTGATCAGCTCACCCAGCACCTCTTGACGAACACCGGCGCCGTAACGCTGCTTCACCACTTTCATCGGGACCTTGCCCTTGCGAAAGCCGTTGATACGAATGTTCTTGGCGGCCTGCTGCAAGCGCTTCTGCACTTCGCTGTCCACTTCGGCGGCGGGCACTCCCACCGTCAGGCGACGCTCCAGACCGGATGTTGTCTCTATAGAAACCTGCATTCTCTTCCTCTATACGCTATTCGCATCGGGGGGCCAATGCCGTTAAGGGTGACAAGTGAGTTATCGTAAAGTGGTGCGGTCGGAGAGACTCGAACTCTCACACCTTGCGGCACCAGAACCTAAATCTGGCGTGTCTACCAATTCCACCACGACCGCAAATTCCGGGGCGTTTGCGCTGCATCAAAAGCGTAACGCCCGTCACATGATGCGACAAGTGTTTGATTTCCAATAATTTTTTTGAAAAATCGAACGTCGCACCCGTGCGAAGGCAGGAGATTGTGCCACAAGGTCCGGGAGGGTTCAATAAGCGGGCTAGAGACGTTCCACGGAATAGCCGGCGCGGCGGAGCCCTTCGACCAGACCATCCTCCCCGATCAGGTGACCAATGCCGACCACCAGAAACACGCGTTGACGGGTGCTGAGATAGGACTTCACGGCGTCCGCCATGGCGTCATTGCGGGTCTTGAAGACGCGCTCATACAGGGTTTGGCTGAAAGGATCCTGTCGATCAAAGGCGCCCAGAATGACCGCTTCCAGATCGTTTCGGTTCCCCTCTCGCCAGGCTCGGGCCATACGGTCCAACTGGGGCCCGGTTTTTTCCAGGTCCGCCAGGGTGTGTTCCAGGAAAGCGCTCTGCTCCCCTTCGGTCATGCCGGCGAACAGCGCCAGCTGTTGCTCCAGGGTTTCCAGAGGTTTCACCGGCTTGTCGCCGGCGGCCATGTCCATGAAGTAGCGATCAATACCTTGTCCGGCTTGATAGTCGCTGTGTGCGACCTGAAGGTTCACCAGTTGCAGCGCCGCCAACCAGGGACGCAGGTGGACGATGGATTCGGTTTCCACGCCCAGGCGCTGACTCGCCTCGGTCAGTTGCGACCAGAGCGCTGGGCCGATGCGTTCGGACAACTGGATACCCGAGGGGTATCGACCCAGCCGGTCGAGCGTCGCCCGCATGCGCTGGGGGCCCACCTCGGAGACATCCAGCTCCACCGCCAGCAGCTCAGAGGACTTGTAGGCCTGAAGCACGCTCTCGGGCAAGGGGTAAAAACTGTCGTCTCCAAAATGAAGAGAGCCAAACAGGTAGACTGGTACCGTATGGTCCGGGTGCTGCACCCGCCACAACAGTGGTTGGGCCCGCTCTGGAGTTTCCGCAAAGACCGGCGACGGGGAAAGTAACGCCAATGACGCCACTAGCACGAACAGTAGCGCAACCACTCTGGCGGGAGCGACCAAGACAGCGGGCGACAAGGCGCTCACCGGTGCCCGAAGGCATCGAGAGGAGTGCGTCCCGTCTCTTGTATCGTATGTAACTGCATGCCCGGTCGCCATCGTTGGACCACCTGTTTCATGACGTGGTAGTGATGGCGAAGGAGTCTAGCAGAACCTGCGCGAAAATCGACCCCCTAGTGGTCCAAGTGGCTGGGCGTTGCAGAACCGGCCATAGGGACCACTTATCCGTTCAAACGCTCAATCACGGTGCTGATGCCCTGCCCCAACCCGATACACATGGTCGCGACTCCCAGGGTCATGTCTTTCTCCGCCATGACGGTCAGCAGAGAGCCGGTGATTCGGGTGCCGGAACAGCCGAAGGGATGGCCCAGCGCAATGGCGCCGCCGTTGAGATTGACCCGGTCATCCATATCTTCCAGGAGCCCCAGGTCCTTCAGCACCGGCAAAGATTGGGCGGCAAAGGCTTCGTTGAGCTCCACACACTCGATGTCTTCCATGGTCAGGTTGGCCCCATCCAGCGCTTTTTGGGTCGCCGGCACCGGCCCGTAGCCCATGATCGAGGGATCCACCCCCGCCAGGCCCAGCGACACAACCCGCGCGATGGGTGTCAAGCCCAGAGCCTGGGCCCGCTCCGCGGACATGACCAACATCGACGAGGCACCATCGGAGAGCTGGGAAGACGTGCCTGCGGTCACCTGGCCATTTTTGGGGTCGAAAACCGGGCGCAGTTGGGCCAGCCCTTCCACGGTGGTATCGGCCCGGATGGTTTCATCATCGGCCACCATCAGCGGAAAGCCCTTGTCGTTGTGGCCGGCGACCGGAATAATCTCCCGGCCAAAACTGCCCCGCTCCCGGGCCGCGGCCGCACGCTGGTGAGAGCGGGCGCCAAACTCGTCCATCTGTTGCCGGGTAATATCGTGCAGCCGAGCCAAATATTCCGCGGTGACGCCCATGTTGCCGGCGGCCTTGGCGACGGAGAGCCCCAGCATGGGGTTGGGGTCGATGGCTTCGTACATGGGCAAATGCCCCAGGTGCTCCACCCCGCCAATCAGGTATACATCGCCCAGGCCGGCGCGAATGTTGGCGGTGGCCGTGTGCAGTGCCGCCATGGAGGAGCCACAGAGGCGGTTGACCGTCTGGGCCGGCACGGTGTGGGGCAGCCCGGCCCGCAGCCAGATGTTTCGGGCAATATTGAACGCCTGCTCTTCGCGCTGAAGCACGCAACCCCAAATGAAATCGTCGACCTCGGCCGGGTCCAGCGAGGGATGGCGGGCGAGCAGCCCCTGAATAACCGTTGCGGAAATGTCATCGGCACGACTGTGGCGAAAACAACCGTTCTTGGATCGCCCCATGGCGCTTCGGGCGTAATCCACGATGACCGCGTCTCTGTGATGCAGCGTCATTTCTCACCTCCTTGCTGGGGAGCGGGGTAAAACAGCGTCTCGGTCCGAGCACGCTCATCCAGGCTCGATGGCAATTGATAGAGGGGGCTGAGCGATTCCCAGGGCTGCGCCATGGCTTTCAGTGTGGCGGGGCCAAGGCTGTCCACCCAACGCAGGGGGCCGCCCCGAAATGGCGGAAAGCCGGTGCCGTACACCATGGCCATGTCCGCTTCCGCCGCGGTTTCCACCACGGCTTCATCCAGGCAGCGCACGAGCTCCGTGACCATGGGAATCATCATTCGTGCCACGATTTCCTCATCACTCAGGGACTCGTTGGACAGCGGGCCCAGGCTTTCCCGTGCCTGTTCGCTGCGCTGTTTTTGGGGACGTCCCTTTTTGTCGTCTTCATAGTCGTAGAAGCCGCCGCCACTTTTTTGCCCCAGGCGTCCGGCATCGAACAACACTTCCGTACAGGAGGTATAATCGCGCTTAAGGCGGTCCGGGTAGGCGTCCGCCATGACCTGCTCGGCATGCACGGCCGTATCGAGCCCGACCACATCCAACAGGTACGCCGGCCCCATGGGCCAACCCCAGCGCTCCATCACCCGATCAATGTGTTCATAGTCGACCCCATCGCGAACCAGCATGGCGAAGCCGGCAAAATAGGGAAACAGCACCCGATTCACCAGAAAGCCCGGGCAGTCGTTGACCACCACCGGCTTCTTGCCCAGTTGGGTGGCATAGGCCACGGTGCGCGCAATGGCCTGATCCGAGGTTTTTTCACCGCGAATGACTTCTACCAACGGCATAGCATGCACCGGATTGAAAAAATGCATGCCGCAGAAATTCTCCGGACGCTTGAGCGCCTCGGCCAAAGCGGTAATGGAGATTGTGGACGTGTTGGAAGCCAATACCGTGCGTTCGCTCACCTTACCTTCGGTTTCCGCCAACACCGAGCGCTTGACCTTGGCGTTTTCCACCACGGCTTCCACCACCATGTCGACCTGGTCAAAGCCGTCGTAGGCAAGGGTCGGTTCAATTCGATTAAGCGCTTCGCCCATCGCCTTGGGGGTCATTTTGCCCTTCTCCACCCGTTTGCACAGCAACCGGTTGGCTTCATCGAGGCCCTGTTCGAGGCCTTTCTGGGCAATGTCCTTCATCTTGATCGGCACGCCCTTGTAGGCAGACTGGTAGGCGATTCCGCCGCCCATGATGCCCGCGCCCAATACGGCGGCGCGATTGACACTCTGCTCGTCCCGCTTCTGCCAGCGCTTGGCTTTCTTGCCGAGCAACTGATCACTGATGAAGATGCCCACCAGTGCTTGGGCCACGGGTGTGGTGGCCAAGCGGGCAAAGGTTTTTGCCTCGATTTCAAGGGCGGCATCCCGAGACTCTCCCGCAGCCTCTCGCATCACCTCAATCGCGGCGACGGGCGCCGGATAGTGTCGACCGGCCTGAGCGGCCACCACACTTTTGGCCGTCTCGAATGCCATGGCCGCCTCAATGCGGTTGTGCTTTAGCGGGCTGGTTTTCTGCTGACGGCGCGCCCGATAGTCGAAGCGCCCGGCGCGACATTCGGCCAGGGTGTGAAGGGCCGCGGCACGAAGCTGGTCAACCTCCACGAGCGCATCAACCACTCCGGCTTTCAGGGCCGCTTTAGCGTCCCACTGACGGCCGCTGGCAATCCATTCCGCCGCCGTATCCACGCCCACCAGGCGAGGCAAGCGCACGGTGCCGCCCCAGCCGGGAATGATCCCGAGCGTGGTTTCGGGTAGCCCGATGCGGGTGTCTTCGGTGGCAATCCGGTAATCACAGGCCAGACACAGCTCCATGCCACCTCCGAGCGCGTAGCCCGAGATGGCAATCACCACCGGGAATGGCAGATCCTCCAGACGACAGAAGTTGCGGTTATTCTGGGCGAGGTAGTCCCTCACCGCCTGCTCCCCGGCGGCGAAAAAACTCTGGAATTCGGTGATGTCCGCACCGACCATCAGCGCCGGTTTGGCACTGGTGACGATAAGCCCCGTCACCGACTTGTCGCTGGCAAGCGCATCGAGCGCCTGCTCGAGCTCAATCACCGTTTGACGACTGAACTTGTTGACCGACTCGCCTTCGAGATCAAACGTCAGTTCGACCACTCCGTCATCGAGTCCGGTCAGCTTCAATGTTTTTCCCTGATACATAGACGATCTCTTGTTGGAATCGAAGCGTTGATCCAACCCCGTCTTTAAGACGCCTCGTTGGTAATCATAACGATGGTCGATACGGACGAGGTGTTGCGGGCGCGGAACAACTGCCCCTTGGGCAAATGGAAGCCGTCGCCTTCGTTCAAAGTGTAGCAGCGAACACCGAGGGTCAACTCCAGACTCCCCGATATAACCCACCCGGCTCGCGCCGCCGGAAGTTGTTTGGGAGCGGAGCCGGTATCGGCGCCCGGCGCAAACTGGCAGCGCTCCAACAATCGGGGGCGCCCGCCGGGCACGGGCAGGGATTCAATGGTCAGACCCATATCCGGGCATTCCGTTCGCGCGGCGGAGCCGGCCCGAACAATCCCCCCTTCGGGAGCCTTGGGGTCAAGCGCAAAGAATTGAGCCAGGGAAAGGGGAAAAGCGTCGAGCAGCCGGGCCAGAGACCCCACAGAGGGACTGATCTGGCCCTGTTCGATCAGAGAAATGTTGCTGTTGGTGACCCCCGCGCGGCGTGCCAACTCGCGTTGAGACAGCCCATTGAGCTCGCGCACCTGACGCAGGCGCGCGCCCAACTCCACCGCTTCCGGGTCCCGCTCGCTCCGATCCGCCGTTCGACTCACAGAGATACTCCCTGATTCAATAGGACGCTGACCGCCCGCTGGCGTCAGCGCTTGAGAAGCCGCTCCTGGTCTTGGGGGGGAAGGTTATCCACCACACGTTCAAACGAGTGGTCAATCAGCTCCAGGATAAGATCTTCTGGAACGCTGCCATCGAGCACAATGGTGTTCCAGTGGACCTTGTTCATGCGGTGTCCGGGCTGAATCGCCGGATAAGTGTCGCGTAGCTCCTGGGCGCGGTTTGGATCGCACTTGAGATTGATGTAGGGCACACCATCTTCGCCCTCGGCGAGGGTGGCAAAAAGCTTGTGACACACTTTGAAGGAAGTGACGTCGGGTCCCGCCGGGTGCAGTTCTACCGCTTCGGGTTTCGCCAAAACGCTGGCTTTTGCACTCTCGTAATCCATTGAAGTTGCCTCACTTAGGGTCGTCGGTTAATTTTACAGATAGTTTAACAGCTTAGAAGGACGTTCTGCGATAATCTCGATATTCCGGCTCCCAAAAGTTACGTTCGATCTTCTGCGTCATAACGTCCTCCGATACCGACATTGCCACACCGTCCTCGACGGCCTGCTTGAACACCGCCAGAGCAATCACTCGACTGACCGAGCGGATTTCTCTCAACGGCGGCAGCAACGCCCCTATTCCGGACTGCACCATGGGCGAGCACTCAGACAGGGCGCGACTGGCCGCCACCATCATCTTGTCGGTAATTCTGGTTGCGTTTGACGCCACCACCCCGAGTCCGACGCCCGGGAAGATATAGCTGTTGTTGCACTGCGCGATTTCATGCCGCTGCCCTGCCATATCCACCGGTTTGAACGGACTACCGGTCGCCACAATGGCCTTGCCACCGGTCCAGCGCAGGATGTCCACCGGCTGCGCCTCCACTTGAGAGGTGGGGTTGGATAGCGGCAGAACAACCGGGCGCTCACAATTAAACTGCATGGACTCAATCACAGCTTTGGTAAAAAGCCCCGGTTGCCCGGATACCCCCACCAGCACCGTGGGCTTCGCATTAATAACGACATCGAGCAAACTGATTTGTTCGGGGTCTTTGCTATTGTCCAACGTCCAACTTTTCAGGTGTTTGTCCGGCACACTTAACGGCTTTTGAAAACTCCTTACGCCAGGCGACCCTTCTCGCAACAAGCCAGACCGATTGAGCATGAATATCCGGCGCCGTGCTTCGGACTCAGTCAACCCTTCCTGACACATCAGCACAATGATCTGCTCGGCGATACCGCAGCCGGCCGAACCCGCTCCGGCAAATACAAAGGTCTGCTCCGAGAGGGACTCGCCCTTGGCCTTGCAGGCAGCCAACAACGTACCCACCGTCACCGAGGCCGTCCCCTGTATGTCGTCATTAAAGCAGCACACCCGGTCCTTGTACCGCTCCAAAAGCGGCGTGGCGTTGCCTTGGGCGAAGTCCTCAAACTGAATCAGCGCCTCCGGCCAGCGAACCTTCACCGCCTCGATGAATGCCTCCACAAACTCATGGTAGGCTTCACCGGTAATACGTTCATGGCGCCAGCCCATATACATCGGGTCATTGATCAGGCTTTGATTGTTACAGCCAACGTCAAGCACCACCGGCAGTGTGTAGGCCGGACTGATACCACCACAGGCGGTATAAAGTGCCAACTTTCCGATAGGAATACCCATCCCACCAATGCCTTGGTCACCCAGTCCGAGGATACGTTCACCATCGGTAACCACGATCACTTTGACTTTTTGCTTGGTCGCGTTTTGCAGCATGTCATCAATGCGCTCGCGATCCGGATAGGTGATGAACAGACCGCGCTTGCGGCGGTAAATTTTGGAAAACTGCTGGCACGCCTGGCCCACTGTCGGGGTATAAATGAGGGGCATCACCTCTTCCAGGTGATCCACGATAAGGCGGTAGTACAGAGTCTCGTTGGTGTCCTGAATATTGCGCAGATAAATGTGTTTATCAATATCGCTCTGGAAGGAACACAGCTGCTCGTAAGCACGGGCCTCTTGCTCTTCAATGGTTTCAATACTGTACGGCAGCAGACCTTCCAGGTTAAATTGCTGACGCTCTTGGGTGCTGAATGCGCTACCCTTGTTCAGTAGCGGCGCTTCCAATAGCGCCGGGCCCGCGAAGGGAATATAAATTGGACGTTTTTTCACCATGACACCTAATGCTTATGATCAATCTCACGAATGTTAACACAGCCCCTGTTCCAGAGAAGGTCCGTCTACCCAAGCCTTTACACCGGCGCTGGCCAGGTCCGTTATTGGTCCTGCTGAGTGTCGCATTTTTATGGGGATGCCAGGCTGGAACCGCTCCCTCTGACGAATCGTCAAACGGGCTCCCCGACGCCCTGGTGGACTGTCCCGAAAACCGACCGGACGTGTGCACGCAACAGTACGATCCGGTGTGTGGCTTCGCGGCACCGGGCGTGCCGCTCGGTGACGGACAGTCGTCGGGGCAGGAATGGGCCCGCAATGAGGCCGTTCAGCCCAACCCCCACCGCACCTTCGGCAATGCCTGCAGCGCGTGTAGTAAATCCGAAGTCATCGGGTTTACGGCCGGCGCTTGCGACTGAGCCTAAGACACCGGCTGGGAGACTGGCGCCCTCACGGTGTGGAGCGGGGTGGTTCAGGAGTTGGGAATAAGATTTTCGGCGATGCGGACCATGTTCGCGTTGGCGTTGCGCTGGCTGCGGGCACACGCGGTTTTCAGAGTGGAAACTTTCCAGCGCTGGAAGAAGCCTGTGACGCCGAAAACCTGCATCCGAGCCCGGACCCGGGTGCTCTGCCCCAGATCCTCAAACGTCAGAATCATGCGCGCCCGGTCCCAAGGCATGGGGCCCTCCGCCGAAGGCAGGGGTTCGGGGTGATCTCGGGTGGTGTACTGGTAATCGTAGACAAACCGATCGGGGGCTTGCTGCTCGATCACCTCGACCCGGGTTCGGTATTGGTACTCATCTCCCGGCACTTCCAGCCAGCACACCCTGCCCTCACCCCGAGGGCCCGGCTCAATAAGCAGACGAGTGCCATGAAATTCGGGCAGTTCGGTGAGATAACGGGAAAAGTCGGAGAAGAGTTCAAACACCGCCCTTTGCGGACGCCGAACGGTGTACGAAGTGTCGAAAAAGGGAATCAAACCTGCCTCGTCTATTGAATCCGCATGACGCGAATCAGTTCGTCGCCATCGGACGCATGCAGCACCAGTTCGTTGTCAGCCACTTTGTCCACTGTCACGGCCTGGGGCAGCAATTGAAATAATCGTTGCTCCTGCACCATCACATCCGCCGAGCAGGCCATTTTAGTGCTACCCAATGCCGGCTCGATTATCAGCGCCCGCTCGTGGTAGCGATATACCCCAAAGAACCGGTTGCACCCACCGTTGCCGGTCAGTCGCGGCGGCGCTGAAAACTCAATGAACGCACGACTGCCGTCGGCCACGCCAGCGCCCTGAAGCGCTTTCAACTGCCAACGCCCTTGAAGAGACGCCGCCGAAGGGGCGGAAAACACCCCTTCGCGCTGGGGGGAAGACTGACAGCCAATCAACAGCGCGAGGGCCAAAAGTACCACCAGCCGGCACTGACAGAGAGCACTCATCAGCGGACCTTAGCGACGAAAGCCGGGGGGCAACTGACCGCCGCCACCGCCACCGGGCATACCGCCACCGCCGCCCATCATGCCTCCCATGCCGCGCATCATTTTGTTCATGCCGCCGCCTTTCATTTTTTTCATCATCTTGGACATCTGCTTGTATTGCTTGAGCAGTCGGTTCAGATCCTGAATCTGTGTGCCGGAACCCTGGGTGATTCGGCGCTTGCGGGAGCCGTTGAGTGAGTCGGGGTTGCGGCGCTCAAACGGCGTCATGGAATCGATGATGGTTTCCATGACTTTAAACTGTTTGGTCATGTTCCCCTGTTGCGCCATTTGGGCCATATTGCCCATGCCGGGCAGCTTCTCCATCATCGCGCCCAGGCCGCCCATGCTCTGCATCTGTTGAAGCTGATCTTTCAGGTCTTCCAGGTCAAAACGCTGCCCCTTATTGACCTTCTTCACCAGCTTATCGGCTTTGGCTCTGTCGATTTTCTGCTCGGCCTGCTCAATCAGCGACATCAGGTCGCCCATGCCGAGAATGCGCGAGGCGATCCGGTCCGGATGGAAAGGCTCAAGCGCGTCAACTTTCTCGCCAGTACCGAGGAACTTGATCGGCTTGCCGGTGACATGTCGAACGGACAGGGCCGCACCCCCTCTGGCGTCACCATCGGCTTTGGTGAGTACGACCCCGGTCAGCGGCAACGCATCGTTGAACGCCTTGGCGGTATTGACCGCATCCTGACCGATCATGGCGTCGATCACGAACAGGGTTTCCGCCGGATTCACCGCCTTGTGCAGCGCCTGGATTTCACCCATCAGGGTTTCGTCAATATGCAGCCGCCCCGCGGTATCGACGATAACCACATCGGCAAACTGCTTTCGGCCCTGGGCGATCGCCGCCTCGGCGATGTCCACGGGTTTTTGTTCCGTCGTGGACGGGAAGAAATCGACGCCCACTTCTTCGGCCAGCGTCTCAAGCTGCTTGATGGCCGCCGGACGATAGACGTCGGCACTGACCACCAGCACCTTTTTCTTCTCGCGCTCCTTGAGATAGCGTGCCAGCTTGGCAACGGAGGTCGTTTTACCCGCGCCCTGAAGGCCGGCCATCAGAATGACCGCGGGTGGTTTGACCGCCAGGTCGAGCTTTTCGTTGGCGGCGCCCATGACCTCGACCAGCTCGTCCTGCACGATTTTCAGGAATTGCTCGCCGGGATTCAGTGCCTTGCTGATCTGCTGACCCAGCGCTTTACTGCGAACTTGAGCAACAAAGGCCTTGACCACCGGCAGCGCGACGTCCGCCTCCAGCAGCGCTTTGCGCACCTCACGCAGCGTGTCCTTGATGTTGTCCTCGGTCAGCCTCGCTTTGCCAGTCACCCGGCGCAGCGAATCGGATAAGCGATCACTTAAGGTATTGAACATGGTTACTCTCAACAGCGGATCAGTGTAGGCCGCGATTATACTCCCAAAGGTGGGGCCCGGGTCCAGCCGGACGGCCCCATCCGCCCCCTAGACCCCAAGAGAATGAGAAGCCTTCCGCTTCTCTTTGGGGGCGCCTTGTGACACACTGCATCCTTCGAACCAAACACGCTGAACGAGATACCCATCTGCAAGGATTCCCTGAGACTATGGCCTCACTGCTGCTAAACAGCCTGGCAGCCGCCATCTACCTACTGGCGGGCCTCTACCTGCTCTGGACGCTACGTCTGGGAGATGAACCCAACCGCCGGCGTCTGTTCGCGGCCGTCGCTATCGGCCTGGTCGTGCACGGCCTGGGGCTGCAACAGCTGGTTCATCTCGGCGGTGCGGTTGAGCTGGGTTTTTTCCGGGTTTCCTCGGTGCTTTTCTGGGTGATCAACGCGCTCGTGCTGGTGAGCAGCTTGCGCAAACCCCTTCACAATCTCTTCATGCTGCTACTGCCGCTCTCCGCGCTGGCGGTCCTGGTGTCCATGTTTGCCCGGAGCTCCGGCCACCCTGTGGTGCTGGATTACGCGCTGGCCACCCATGTCCTGCTCTCGGTGCTCGCTTACAGCCTGCTGACCATCGCCACCCTCCAGGCCCTCCTGCTCGCCTGGCAGAATCACCAACTCAAGCACCGCCACCCGACCGGACGGGTCCGGCTGTTGCCGCCCCTGCAGACCATGGAAGCGCTCCTGTTCGAGATTCTCTGGGCCGGCTACTTCGCCCTGACGCTGTCGATCCTCTCGGGGTTCCTTTTTCTGGAAGACCTCTTCGCGCAACATCTTGCGCACAAAACCGTGTTTTCCCTCGCCGCCTGGGTGATCTACAGCGTGTTGCTGTGGGGCCGCCACCAACTGGGATGGCGCGGCTACACGGCCATTCGGTGGACACTCGGCGGGTTCGTATTGCTGATGCTGGCGTACTTTGGCAGCAAGCTCGTGCTCGAGCTTATCCTGGGGCAACCTTGACCCGCCGCCTCAAAAGGGGACGGCCGACAACCGACGCCGGGCATCCACTATTGATTCCCGCCCGGATCTGCTTCAAGATACCCGGCCTCGCAGCAACATGGGCTTAGTCCGCCTTGAATGAAGCACCGCTAGAAATACTGTTTGCCGGCCTGGTGGGCCTGTTGATTCTCTCCGGATTTTTTTCAAGCTCGGAGACCGGGATGATGTCCATCAACCGGTATCGGCTGAAACACCTGAGCAAGAAAGGCGACCCCGGGGCTCTCAGGGTCACCGCGCTGCTGAAGAATCCCGACAAACTGATCGGCCTGATTCTGATCGGCAACAACCTCGTCAATATTTTTGCGGCGTCCATTGCGACCGTCATTGGCGTGCGCCTGTATGGGGACGCCGGCATTGCCGTCGCGGGCCTGCTACTGACCTTCGTCATGCTGGTCTTCTCCGAGGTGACCCCCAAAACACTGGCTGCTCTATATCCCGAGCGTTTTGCGTTTTTCTCCAGTTGGTTCCTCAGGCCCCTGTCTTTCATTCTGGCGCCGGCGGTTTACCTGGTTAACGGTATCTCCAAGAGCATCGCGAAGATGTTCGGGCTGCACAAGTCCCACAGCCATATCGAGCATCTGAATCCGGAAGAGTTGCGGACCGTCGTCGACGAGGCCGGAGACCTGATCCCCGATCAGCACCAGGGCATGCTGCTCAACATCCTTGACCTGGAAAAATCGACGGTCGAGGACATCATGATTCCCCGCAATGAGGTGGAAGGGCTCGATCTCACGCGGCCGGTGGGCGATCTGCTCGAACAGATACGCACCACGGAATATACCCGTCTCCCCCTTTTCGAGAGCGACATCAACAACGTCGTGGGCATTCTGCATCTGCGCAATGCCGCACGGTTCATTCGCGGCACCGATGAAAGCATTACGCTGGACGATTTCCGTCGCTTCGCCAACGAACCTTACTTTGTTCCAGAAGCCACACCCCTGCACACCCAACTGCTGAACTTTCAGCAGCATAAATGCCGCATGGCGCTGGTGGTGGATGAGTATGGTGAGGTTCAGGGCCTGGTTACCCTGGAAGATTTGCTGGAAGAAATTGTCGGCGACTTTACCACCAATTCGGCGGAAGAGTCCGATGAGGACATCCTCCCTCAGGACGATGGCACCTACCTGATTGACGGTGGGACCTTCATACGGGATATTAACCGCAGCCTGGACTGGGATCTGCCTCAGGATGGCCCGAAAACCCTCAACGGCCTGGCGATGGAATACCTGGAAAGCATTCCCGATGCGAACATCGGCTTTGCGCTCGACGGCTACCGCTTTGAAACCACCGAACTCACTGAAAAGATGATTGCCTGGCTGCGCGTGGAAAGGCAACCGGGCGACTCAAAGGATTAGGGCCGCTACTTGTCTCGCATTTGGCGCAGCTTGAACAGAACATAGCCAAGCAGCGCGGCCCCAAGAATCAACCCCACCAGCAACACGGCAGCCGCCCCGAAAAAGCCGGCCAGCTCTTCGAGGCTGACACCCCAACCCCAGACGGCCAGCGCCAGGAAAGCAGCACAGGCGATCAGGCTGACCCAGAGCGTGCGGTAACGACGGTAGGCTTTTCGAAACGACATACTTAAACCTCTTTGGAGTCAGACCCCACCGGCCCGCCTCAGTTCATTCACGCCGCCACTGAGTGCCGTCGGGGGAGTCCTGAAGTACTACGCCCTCAGACTGAAGCTGGTCACGGATCTCATCGGCCCGGGCGAAATTTCTCGCCTTCTTGGCCTCGGCCCGCTCGGCAATCAACGCCTCGACTTTCTCCGCACTGATGTCGTCACCGGCACCGGCCTGCAGGAAGCGTTCGGGCGCCTCCTTAAGCAGACCCAGAATCGAGCCCATCGCCTTCAACTCGGCCGCCAGCAGGCGCGCGTTTTCCGAACTCTTTTCACTGTTGAGCTCTCTGACCAGCTCGTACATTGCTGCCAGCGCCAACCGGGTATTGAAGTCATCATTCAGAGCCGTCACAAAGTCACGATAATAACGACTGTCAGCCAGCGCTTCGGGAGTCGCCGGCGGAACGTCGACATAGTTCTGTAACGCACCATAGAACCGTTCAAGCCCCGAACGGGCTTCGATCAGACTGTCTTCCGAGTAGTTGATCGGGCTGCGGTAGTGGCTGCCAATGAGCAGATAGCGAACCACTTCCGGATGGTATTTTTCGAGCACGTCCCGAATGGTGAAAAAGTTACCCAAGGACTTGGACATCTTTTCGCCGTCAACTCGCAGGGCGCCCGCGTGTACCCAATAGTTCACGTAATGGCAACCATTGGCGGCCTCACTCTGGGCAATCTCATTTTCGTGGTGCGGGAACGGCAAGTCAGGACCACCGCCGTGAATATCAAAGTGCTCGCCCAGGCAGTGCTTGCTCATGGCGGAGCATTCAATGTGCCAACCGGGACGACCGCGCCCCCAGGGGGAGTCCCAACCGGTTTCGCTATCCTCGGCATGTTTCCAGAGGGCAAAGTCCCGCGGGTCTTCTTTCGCGTCCTCCACATCAATACGCGCACCGGCCAGCAACTCTTCCGGGTTTTTGTTGCTGAGTTTGCCGTACTCTTTGAAGTGTTTGACCCGATAATACACGTCGCCATTGCTCGCCGCGTACGCATACTCTTTTTCCACCAGTGTCTGCACCATCGCGATAATATCGTCGATGTGGGCGGTGGCGCGCGGTTCGATATCCGGAGGATCTATCCCCAGGCGCGCCTCGTCCTCGTGAGCGGCTTCGATAAACCGGTGCGTCAGACTCTGGTACGGTTCGCCGTTTTCCTCGGCGCGACGAAGAATTTTGTCGTCAATGTCCGTGATGTTACGCACGTAGGTCAGATCCCAGCCCTGGCTGCGCAGAAAGCGCGCCATCACATCAAACACCACCAGTACACGCGCATGCCCCAAATGGCAATAGTCGTACACAGTGACGCCACAGACGTACATGGAGATCTTGCCCGGCTGAATCGGCTTGAATGCTTCTTTCTGTCGGGTCAGCGTGTTGTACAGGTTTAATGTCATAAGTTATTGCTGGTTCTGAATTTTGGCCCAAGTGTCCCGCAGCTCAATGGTGCGATTGAATACCGGCTTCTCCAATGTGGAGTATTTGCTGTCCAGACAGAAATAGCCGGAGCGTTCGAACTGGTAATGGTCGCCCACCTTTGCGCCCGCCAGGCTGATTTCAGCTTTGCAGTTTTCCAGCACTTTCAGGTTCTCTGGATTGATGGCCTGCAGAAAATTCTTGCCCCCGGCATCCGGTGCCGGATCACTGAACAGGCGATCGTACAGGCGCACCTCGCAGTTGAGGTGGTGAGTTGCAGAGACCCAATGAATCACACCCTTGGGTTTAACGCCATCAGCCGGATCTTTCCCCAGGGTGTCTTCAATAATGCGCGCACGGATTTCGACAATCTCGCCCGACTCGTCTTTGATGGCTTCATCCGCTTCAATCACGTAGGCGTTGCGCAGGCGCACACGCTTACCGAGCACCAGGCGTTTGTATTTCTTGTTGGCCTCTTCGCGGAAATCCTCGTCTTCGATGTACAGCGTGTGGGTAAATGGCAAGACCCGCTCACTGAAATCGTCCCGGTTGGGGTGACCGGGCGCTCGCATTTCCTCGACCCGGTCAGCGGCGTAGTTGGTCAAGGTCACTTTCAGGGGGCGAAGCACACACATGGCTCGCGGTGCGTTTTTATCCAGGTGATCGCGCACGGCATACTCTAGCATACCGACATCCACGACGCTGTCCGACCGGGTCACCCCGATGTTCGCGCAGAAGTTGCGCAGCGCCTCGGGCGGATAACCGCGCCGACGCATACCGGAAATGGTGGGCATCCGGGGGTCATTCCAGGCATCGACATGGCCTTCGTCCACCAACTGCTTGAGCTTGCGCTTGCTGGTGATGGTGTAGTTGATATTCAAGCGGGCGAACTCATATTGCCGAGGCTTGGCTGGCACCGGAAGGTTTTCAAGAAACCATTCGTACAGAGGACGATGGTCTTCAAACTCCAGCGTGCAAATGGAGTGGGTCACCCCTTCAACCGCGTCGCTTTGACCATGAGCGAAATCGTAGGACGGATAGATACTCCAGGTATCGCCCGTATGGTGGTGCTTGGCCTTTTTGATCCGATAAATCACCGGGTCGCGCAAGTTCATGTTGGGTGCGGCCATATCAATCTTGGCCCGCAATACACAACTGCCCTCTTCAAACTCGCCGCGACGCATTTTTTCAAAACGGTCCAGGTTTTCTTCCACGCTGCGTTCGCGATAGGGACTGTTACGCCCCGGCTCGGTCAAGGTACCACGATACTCGCGCGCCTCGTCGGGGTTCAGGTCGCAGACGTAGGCATTGCCTTGTCGAATCAAATGCAGCGCCCAGTCGTAAAGCACCTGGAAATAATCAGAGGTATAACGAACCGGACCACCCCACTGGAAGCCGAGCCACTGCACATCGGCTTTGATGGCGTTAACGTATTCTTCGTTTTCTTTTTCGGGGTTGGTGTCGTCAAAGCGCAAATGGCAGACACCACCAAACTCTTCCGCCATACCAAAATTCAGGCAGATCGACTTGGCGTGACCAATGTGGAGGTAACCATTGGGCTCTGGCGGGAAACGGGTCACCACCTTTTCCACCTTGCCAGCCTCCAGATCCTTACGGATGATCTGCTGGATAAAGTGTTGTGGTTTTTCCGCCGCAGGTTTTTCGACGCTGCTATTGCTTCCGGCGGATGGATGATCGCTCATACGGCTCGCTTTCCCAATTGGCTCAGTGAAGGTCGGGCTCCGAGGTCTCCGACGCAGGAATCTCAGAGCCCGCTAAAACGCGCCCATTGTAAACGCTCCCCGCGGCTTTTCCTAGCAAACCAAGGACTTAGCTGCCCCCGCCCCGTGAGCGTCGAAGGTTCGGTCAGTTCTCACGAGCCGCTGGTGGGGTCGAACGGTAATCCTCCCGGCGGCGAAGCTGATACTCCCGGACCGCTCGGTTGTGCGCTTCGAGCGTATCGGAAAAGACGTGGGTGCCGTCTCCTTTGGCAACAAAGTACAAGGCGGTCCCCTCCGCCGGGTTCATGGCCGCCTCGAGCGCGCCCCGCCCCGGCAGCGCAATGGGTGTGGGAGGCAACCCGGAGATCGTGTAGGTATTGTAATCGGAGGGGGTGCGCAGGTCGCGCCGACTGAGATTACCCTCGTATCGATCACCCATGCCATAGATCACGGTGGGATCAGTCTGCAGACGCATTCCCCGCTGCAATCGACGAACAAAGACGCCCGCAATCTCTTTCCGCTCCCAGGTCGCGCCCGTTTCCCGCTCAATGATGGACGCCATGATCAACGCTTCATAGGGCGAGTCGTAAGGCAGCCCCGTCGCACGGGTCTCCCACAGCGCCTGTAACTGGCGGTCCATCGCTGCATGGGCTCGGCGCAACAGGGCCACATCGGTGGTGCCTCGCACATAGCGGTAGGTGTCGGGAAAGAACCAGCCCTCAGGGTGGGCCAGATCGAGTCCGAGACGCTGAAGCTGCTCGGACTCCGACAGGCCTATGAGCTTCGCGTCAACCGTGGGTTCGGCATGCAACGCCTCGAGTGCCTGTTGGTAGGTCCACCCTTCGATCAGCGTCACCTGATGGAGGATGACATCGCCCTCCACCAACTGGGTCAAAAGCCCTTGCGGTGTCAGGCCCGGCTCCAATTGGTACTCGCCCGCGTGGACCCGAGTCCGATCGATCAGTTGTGCGTAGAGGCTGAGTGCCCGGGGGTGTTTCAGCACCTCCCGCTGCGCCAGGTCGGCCGTAACATGACTCAGACTCTGCCCTCGTTCAAGCTGATAGCCGATACCCTCCGGCGGCAGCTGCAGCGGGCTGTTCAACCAATGGTAACCGTAGGCCATCAACCCCGCCCCCAAGACCAACCCCAACAGGATCAACCGTCCCAATACTCGCAACACGCTCACTCCCCTTTCCCATTCACGCCCGGGCGACTCACCAACCATGATTCAAATGCTCTTTGGAGCTGCAGACTCTGTTCGCCCACGGCCCAATGACCCCCCTCCGGTGCCAGACCGGTAACCGGCCATATTCCGAACACACTGTTACACACAAACCATTCCCGCGCCGACATGAGGTCCTGCAAGCTGATGGTCGCTTCTGAGACGGCAATGCCCTGCGCCGGCGCCAGAGACTCGAGCAGCAACTGCCGCATGACGCCCGCCACGCCGTTGCGCTCAAGCGCTGGCGTGCGCCACCCCGCTTCGAGACGGACGAATACGTTGCTGAGCGTCCCCTCGATGACTCGATCCGCGGCATCAAGCAGCAGCCCCTCCGGATAATCATCCCCCCATTCAGATCGAGCCAGTACGTATTCCAGACGGTTCAGATGCTTCATTCCCGCCAGTGCGGGATTATCTCCCAGCCGGTGCTGACACTGATACAGCGTGACCCCAGTGCGTCCGCGCTCCCAGGCAGGAGATTCGCCTGGGCGAAACTGCCAGCATAAACTCGGCTCGGGGTTAACGGGGGCCTGATAGGCACGCCCGCCCTCCCCGCGGGTCACGATCAGCTTGAGCACACCGTTCTGCGCTTGAGCAGCGTTCAGCACCCGCTCGCGCTCGCGCTCCAGCCGCTCGCCGTCCAGCGGAATACCAAGGCGTCTTGCCCCCGCACTCAACCGTTGCCAATGCAACGCCCAGAGAGGCACCTGGCCGGCCCTGACCCGACAGGTTTCGAACAGACCGTCGCCATAGGCCAACCCCCGGTCCAGGGGGGAGAGGCGGGCGTCAAAAACACCGTTGGTCATCGTAATCATGGAGGGCTCGGGCATGCTGACAGTTTACCAAAAGCAGACACAAAAACGCCGGGGTGAATCACACCCCGGCGCGCGCATTTCAATCGGCAGTGGATACCGCTTTAAACCTTGCGGAAAACCAGAGAGCCGTTGGTGCCACCGAAGCCGAACGAATTGGACAGCACCGCATCAATGGGACGCTCCTGAGCCGTATTCGGCACCAGATTGATATCGCACCCCTCGTCAGGGTTGTCCAGGTTGATGGTCGGCGGAGCGACCTGATCGCGGATGGCCAGAACACTGAAAATCGCCTCCACAGCGCCGGCCGCCCCCAGCAGATGGCCGATCATGGACTTGGTCGAGCTGACCGCCACCTGATCCACCGCCGAACCCATGATGGTTTTCACCGCCTGGCACTCCGCCCGGTCACCGGCCTGAGTCGAGGTGCCATGGGCGTTGATATAGCTGATCGAGTCGACCGGAATACTCGCGTCGTTGATGGCGTTGCGCATGGACAGCGCGGCGCCCGAGCCATCCGCCGGCGGCGAGGTCATATGATACGCATCGCCACTCATGCCAAAGCCTACCAGCTCCGCGTAAATGTTTGCGCCGCGGGCCTTAGCGTGCTCATATTCTTCAAGCACCAACACACCGGCCCCGTCCCCGAGCACAAAACCGTCACGATCTTTATCCCAGGGACGACTGGCCGCCTTCGGATCATCGTTGCGGGTCGACAATGCCCGAGCGGCGGCAAAACCGCCGAGCCCCACGGGCGTGGTCGCCATCTCCGCCCCCCCGGCCAGCATAGCGTCACACTCTCCGTGCATGATGCTGCGCGCGGCATAGCCGATACTGTGGGTACCGGTGGTGCAGGCGGTCGTGATCGCAATGTTGGGACCGCGCAGGCCGTACATGATCGACAGGTTACCGGAAATCATATTGATGATTGCACCGGGCACAAAGAACGGCGATATACGACGCGGCCCCTTGTGCTCGATCAGCATCGCACCATCTTCAATCGAGCCGATACCTCCAATACCGGAGCCGATCGAAACCCCCATGCGATGACTGTTGGATTCGTTGACTTCCAAACCCGAATCGCGCATCGCCTGGATCCCGGCGACCATCCCGAACTGGATGAAGGGATCCATCTTCCGGGCGTCTTTCGCGGGATAATAACCCTCCACGGAAAAGTCCTTCACCGACGCACTGAATCGGGTGGTAAAGGCCGATGTGTCAAAGTGCGTGATCGGCGCAGCACCACTGACGCCATTGACGATTCCACGCCAGCTGTCCGCCACGGTGTTCCCCAATGGACTCACCATACCCAGCCCGGTAACTACGACTCTTTTGCGCGACACCTTAGATGCTCTCCGACATAAATAGCGAACGCCGGAACCGCCCTCTCACCTCGAACCGAGAGAGAGGAAACGGAAACCGACTCAATGCGGGGTTACAACCGACGTTCGGCCACACCCCAAAGAAAAAGCCGTACTATTTCGCAATAATACGGCTTTTCGGAAGACGGTAATCAACCAGCTTGAAGATTACGCCAAGTTGGCATTGATGTAATCGATTGCCAGCTGAACAGTGGTGATTTTTTCGGCTTCTTCGTCGGGAATTTCAGTTTCGAATTCCTCTTCCAGCGCCATCACCAGTTCGACGGTGTCGAGGGAGTCGGCGCCCAGATCTTCGACAAAAGAAGCTTCGTTTTTAACTTCTTCTTCTTTTACACCCAGTTGCTCGGCAACAATTTTTTTAACCCGTTCTTCAATGCTGCTCATGATGTTATATAACTCCTAGTAGGTAGTATCGACGAAGCCGGATCTCGTGCCCTCAAATCACAGGCAGATACCGAGGCGACTCCTTGATTAAGCTACGGACAAAATCGACGCGCATTTTACATCGAATTGCCCTGGGTTGTAATGGATATGGCCAAATTTCTTTGATTTTTACAAAAAACTCATAAAAATCATGAAGTTGGCCAAACCACTATGCCATGTACATGCCACCGTTGACATGTATTGTCTCACCGCTGACGTAACCTCCGGCATCACTGGCCAGGAAAGCAACCACAGCCGCGATTTCCTCCGGCCGACCGAGACGGCCCAGAGGGATCTTGCTCAACAGCTGGTCACGCTGCTCATCCGGCAAGGCCCGAGTCATATCCGTATCGATAAACCCTGGCGCCACCGTATTCACGGTAATACCCCGCGAGCCTACCTCAGCCGCTAGCGATCGTGCAAACCCTGCAACGCCGGCTTTACTGGCGGCATAGTTGGACTGGCCCGGATTACCCATGGCTCCGACCACGGAACTGATGTTGATGATGCGACCCCAGCGGGCTTTCATCATTCCCCGCAGGACAGCCTTACTCAAACGGTAAACGGAGCTCAGGTTGGTGTTGATTACGTCAAACCACTCCTCGTCATTCATGCGCATCAACAGGTTATCTTTGGTGATGCCGGCATTGTTTACCAGTACTTCGGGAACGCCGTGGCGCTCTTTCATGGTCGAAAGTAATGTCTTGATCGATTCGGCGTCGGTAACATTCAGCACCAGCCCTTCACCCTTGATGCCCTTCTCCTGCAGGCGCTGGGTGATTTTCTCCGCACCGGCTTCGCTGGTGGCCGTGCCGATCACAACGGCACCCGCCGCGCCCAACTGGTCCGCTACGGCTGCGCCAATACCACGACTGGCACCGGTGACCAGCGCCACCTTACCTTCGAGATTATTCATGGGTGTCTATTCCCCTCTCACTTGTTGTAAAACCGCCCGGAGCTCGTCCGGCGTTTCAATGGACAGCGTATTGAGTGATTTATCGATGCGTTTGTTCAAGCCCGAAAGCACTTTACCCGGACCGCACTCGACCACCGTATTCACTCCGCGTCCAAGCAGGGTGCGCACACAGTCCACCCACAACACCGGGCTGTAAATCTGTTCAATCATCAACCGCTTGATAGCCTGCGGGTCTGATTCGGTGTCGGCATTGGCGTTGTGAACCACCGGGATGGCGGGCGCACGAAACTCGGTAGATTCAATTTTAGGCGCCAACCCATCCGCCGCCGGGCGCATCAGAGCAGTATGGAAAGGCGCGCTGACCGGCAGAGCCAGAGCCCGCTTGGCCCCGGCGGTTTTGCACAAGGCCATGGCTCGATCGACCGCCGCCGAGGCGCCCGCAATCACCACCTGACCCGGCGAATTGAAGTTCACTGGAACGACCACCTCTCCCTCGGCCCCGCGCTCACAGGCTTCGATAATGTCCGCATCATCCAACCCGATAATGGCGGCCATGCCGCCCTGCCCGGCTGGCACGGCTTCCTGCATCAATTTGCCGCGTTGCTGGACCAGACTGACCGCATCGGCGAAGTCCACGACACCCGCCGCCACCAACGCCGACCATTCGCCCAGACTGTGGCCCGCCAAAAAAGCAGGCCGAGGAGCACCGTTTTGAGCCTGCCAAACACGCCAGACGGCGACGCTGGCGGCCAGCAACAACGGCTGAGTGCGCTCCGTCAGGTTCAGTTGCTCCTGAGGGCCTTTCTGTACCAACTCCCACAGATCGTAGCCGAGCACCGTGGAAGCCTCGGAAAACGTTTCAGTAACCTGGCTGTATTCGGCCGCCAGGTCGGCCAGCATGCCCACTTTCTGCGACCCCTGCCCCGGAAAAACAAAGGCGAGTGATGATTCGGACATAAGCATTTACCTCTTATGATGGTTATTGCCGAGCGAGAGCCGGTGAGCCCTCAATTCTGATTGTCTTGTCTTAGCTCGGAATCGATATGTTCCACAATGCGGCGGCGAACCTGCTCAATGGCCACTTCCAAGGCACGACCAAACGCTGCTTCATCAGCACTGCCATGGCTTTTTATCACGGGGCGGCGCAATCCCAGAAAAATGGCCCCATTGTAGGCCCCGGGGTCCAGCTCTTTCCGCCAGCGCTTCAGAAGGGGCCTGAGCAACGGCATCGCCAGGCGATGGCGACCCCGGGAAAGGACTCCTTCGCGCAATTTCTCACCAATCAGGCGGGCCACCCCCTCACTGGCTTTGAGCGCGACATTGCCGGTAAAGCCATCACAGACCACGACGTCGGCCCGGCCCGAGTAGATATCGTCCCCTTCAATGTAGCCCAGGTAGCGGATTCGTTCGTCCGCGAGGATTAGCGCATTGGCCGCACGTACCAGCTCCGGGCCCTTGAGAGCCTCTGTGCCCACGTTTAACAACGCCACTTCCGCCTCCCGGCCCAACTCCCGGGAGGCGAGCACCGAGCCCATCAAAGCGAACTGGTGAAGCTGTTCCGCAGTAGCCTCGACGTTGGCTCCGAGGTCGAGCATGTAAGTTCGCCCCCGAGAGACCGGCATGGCCTTGCAAATCGCCGGACGCTGAATCCCGGGAAGACTCTTGAGCAGGTACCGCCCCATGGCCATGAGTGCGCCGGTATTACCGGCGCTGACACAAGCGTCTGCCTGCCCGGTGCGCACCAGCTCCAGCGATTGCCACATGGAGGTTTGCCGACCGTGACGCAGCGCACTGCGAGGATCATCACCCATGGCAACCCAGGAGGGCGCGTGATGCACACTGAGGGAAGGCGGAAGGGAATCGGGCAGCAGTCGCTCCAGAGAAGAGCGCTCCCCTACGAGAACGAAGCGGACGCCCGACGCCGCGGACGCAGCCAGTTGGAGCACCGCCGAGATAGCAGTGCGGGGACCTAAGTCCCCGCTCATAGCGTCTACCGCTATACGAATCATTATCGAGTGGCTGAAGAGCTCAGCGGCCCGAGATTACTCGTCGTTGCCGACATCTACCACTTTGCGACCGCGGTAAAAACCGTCGGCAGAGACGTGGTGACGCAAGTGTTTCTCACCGGTGGTCGGATCGATAGACAGCGCCTTACCGGTCAGCGCGTCGTGAGCCCGACGCATGCCACGCTTTGAACGGGTTTTACGGTTTTTTTGAACGGCCATGATGATCTCCTGTTGACAATACAACTGAAGCCGGGGCGCCTCACTTTTTCGGCGAGCCCTTTAATTGCTTCAGAACTTGAAACGGGTTTTCTGCCGGCTCGGGCTCCACGGGCTCTCCACTGCTGAGCAATTGCTCATCAATGCAGGCCTCTTCGTGGTAGGCCACTGTCGGCAAACTCAGTAACAACTCTTCCTCGACCATCGTATAGAGGTCGGTATTCCCCTCCTCGGGCAACAGCCACGGGTCCAGAGTCCGGGGCAATCGCTTGCCTTCTTCCTCGGTCCTAACCATTGCCAGCCCGATGGATGCCTCCACCGGCAAGGTGACGGGCCCCAGGCAACGTTGGCAGGTAAAGACCATATCGGCCTCGGCCCGCCCTTCGACTACCAGTTTTCTCTCCTGACTAATCCCGAAAGCCAAATCGACGCGAGCCGCCTGAGCGTCGCCGTCGTGCAGCAAGTCCTTTATCCGGTCGAGCTCGTCCACCGGCAAATAACCGCTGATCCGGGCGCCCTGTTGCGCAAATTTGCGCGGGTCACCCTGGCGCGGCAGAGGCTTGTCATAGGGGGCAGAAAACATAAGCGCGCAATAATAGGGATAAGCGCCGTCCGTGTCAAAGAAAAAAGCGCTACAAAGGCGCAGTGACGGGGCTTTCCGGTAGAATGAGCGGTTTGTGCCCCCCGGAAACCCCAGATTTGGAGTCTGACCGTGCCAAAACTGCTGCTCGCTTCCAGCTCACCCTATCGCCGTCAACTGCTTGAGCGCCTTGGCCTACCCTTCACGGCAACCTCCCCTGAAGTGGATGAGTCACCGCAGGTGGGAGAGGCTCCCGCCACGCTGGCCTGCCGGCTGGCAGAAAGCAAGGCGCGGGCACTGGCACCACAATCACCTCAAGCGTTACTGATTATCGGCTCCGATCAGGTGGCCAGCCTGGACGGTCACCCATTGGGCAAGCCTGGCGATCACACGCGGGCCACCGAACAACTGCGCGCTGCCAGCGGCCGAATGGTCACCTTTTATACCGGGCTCTGCCTCTACGATGCCCGGACCGGCCAGCAGCAGTCCCGCTGCGAAACCTTCAAGGTTCACTTTCGAGCTCTGAGTGATGCCCAGATCGAATCGTACCTAAAGAAAGAAAGGCCCTACGACTGTGCTGGCGCCTTTAAAATGGAGGGGCTGGGTATCCGGCTGTTCAAACGACTGGAAGGAGAGGACCCCAACACCCTGATCGGCCTGCCACTGATCGCACTGACCGATCTGCTTCTGAGCGCTGGCGTCGATCCACTACTGCCGGACCAATAAAGGCGCGCGCGGACTCTGCAGTCATATATCGCGGGCGCAGCATATATAGAGTCGCAAGACTTATAAGCGATCCCACTGCAACAGCTCGCCAAACTGATCCATGCAAAGCACTGGCTCATAGGGGTGCAGACGATGGATTTCGTGAGCGCCATAGCTGACCGCAATTCTGGCCATTGAAGCGCGCCGCCCCATATCCATATCGTACTCGGTATCGCCGATCATCACCGCCTCTTTGGGGGCTCCACTCAACTCTTCCATCAGCTGGTGCAACATGAGGGGGTGAGGTTTTGAGGCGGTCTCATCGGCGCAACGGGTGGCATGAAAGAACTGCTCCAACCCCATGGATTTCAATATCCGATCCAGCCCCACTCGACTCTTGCCAGTGGCAATCGCCATCTGGTGGCCGTCCTCGCGCAATCGTGTCAAGGTTTCCATCACGCCCGGAAACAGGACGGGAGGACACAACTTATCCTCACGAAGATAGTTTTCCCGGTAACGATCACGGATCTGCCCGCGCCCCTGCTCATCAATGGCGGGAAACAGGGTTACCAGTGCCTCCGGCAAACCGAGACCAATGATATTGTGAACCGCCTTGTCATCTGGAACCGTCCAACCCAAATCTTCAGCAGACTGCTGCATGGCCCGGGTAATCAACCCCGTGGAATCGCTCAAAGTCCCATCCCAATCAAAAATCAACAGCAAACCGACAACCTCATCATAAACGTTTCAATTGCGCCAGAACCTCAGACAAATCCGGCGGCAAAGGGGCCTCTACGTGCGTGAGCTCGCTCTCCCCAGGCAGGTAAAAACCAAGCTTGGCCGCGTGGAGAAACAGGCGCTTGGCCCCTTTTTCACGCCACCGCCGATTGGCCGCATCATCCCCGTACTTTTCATCGCCTACCAGACTGTGGCCGGCCGACTGGGCGTGGACCCGAATCTGGTGGGTGCGCCCGGTTATCAGGTGAGCCTCAACCAGCGTAGCTCCCTCGAAGTATGAAAGCACCGAGAACCGGGTGAGGCTGGGTTTGCCCTCGGGGTGCACTTTCACAATCCGGTCACCTTTGATGTCCAGGCGCATCAGAGGCGCATCCACCATACGGCGCTTCTCCGACCAGCGCCCCAGCACCAACGCCTGGTAAATTTTGGTGACGCCGCTGTCGCTCTTATCCCGCAATGCCGCCTGCAAATGACGCAACATACTGCGCTTTTTGGCCACCATGATACAGCCGGAGGTATCTCGGTCGAGCCTGTGGATCAACTCCAGGAAACGCGCCTCGGGCCGCATCTGCCGCAAGACCTCAATCAGCCCCAGACTGACGCCACTGCCACCATGCACCGCCAGCCCCGGCGGCTTGTTGATCACCAGCAGCCCGTCATTCTCAAACAGAATGCTCCGCTCAAGCTGAGTCGTTAACTGATCACTGGGCTTGGCCGGCTGGGGCCGCTCAGCCACCCGCACCGGCGGAACCCGCACCTGATCCCCGGCCCGCAGCCGATAGTCCGGCTTCACTCTTCCTTTATTGACCCGAACCTCCCCCTTGCGCAGGATGTTGTACACCTTGGATTTGGGAACCCCTTTCAAGCGGGCCATCAGGAAGTTATCCACCCGCTGCCCAGCCTGATCGGCATCAATCGTGAGCCACTGGACTTGCTGTGGGAGCTCGGGGCGCGAGCGCGGCCCCTCCAGGGCGGAGGAAGGCGTTTGGGATTGGGGTGTCTGCGTCATGAGGCGCATGATAGCGCAAAGCCGCCCCGGCGACGATCTCCCGAAGGCCCGAAAAGCGGCCAATTGAAGCTTTTTGCAATTACTGTTATATTCCGCGTTGCTGGGACAGGCAGGTTTCCGGACAGGTAGATGCATAACAGGCCTGTTGCGAGGAAATACCGCTGACAGCAAATTAGGCCCCTCCGGCAATGGTGAGACGATTTACCTCCCCCCGGTGCGGCCAGTGAACTGACAAAACCGGTGCTACCGCAACGGTGCCCGAAAGGCCTGCGGAGCACACCATGACCATCGCGCCAGACGCGTGATAGCCATTGTTGATACTGTACGTGTTTTTGTAGAACTCTGATTTCTACGCAATGCCGGCCAGGTGATTATCCGGCGTCACAACGAAGCAAAGGTCCAGACCGCGCGACAGTGTCCGGCGGACCCCGACACACAGGTGACGACCCGGCACCCGAATACAATCCCGGCACTGCCAGATTCCACGTGGCGCCCCGTTCGAGCCCGGCTCGCAAAGCGCCACCTGAAGCCGAAACCAGAAAACTGAAGTTTCATGGAGCAGGATTGCATGACGATCAAGGCGACTTTGAGCCTCCTCCGCCGACCGGCCCACTGCCGGGCGGATGGTGTGGCTGGACGTTGCCTTCTGTCTCCGACCCCCGGGGTCTGCCAACGGCGGAATCCCTGATGAAACGGTTGTAAAACACAACAGCGTTGACCTTGGTTATTCCGCTCGCCCGGCGCCCGGACTAACACACATTAGGTAACGCATGAAAAGAATGCTCATTAACGCAACTCAACCTGAAGAGTTGCGCGTTGCTCTGGTCGACGGCCAATGGCTGTACGACCTGGACATCGAAAACCGCAATCGCGAGCAGAAGAAAGCCAACATCTACAAAGGGAAAATCACCCGGGTCGAACCCAGCCTGGAAGCGGCCTTTGTTGATTACGGTGCTGACCGCCACGGCTTTCTCCCCCTGAAAGAAATCTCCCGCGAGTATTTCAGCAAGGCCCCGAATGAAGTCGAAGGCCGCATCAAGATCAAAGAAGTGGTCAAAGAAGGCACGGAAGTCATCGTGCAGGTCGACAAGGAAGAGCGTGGCAATAAAGGCGCCGCTCTCACCACCTTTGTCAGCCTCGCCGGTCGCTATCTGGTGTTGATGCCCAACAACCCCCGCGCCGGTGGCATTTCCCGACGCATTGAGGGCGACGACCGAGCCCAGCTCAAAGAGGCCCTGAGTGGCGTCGAGATCCCCTCGGGCATGGGCATTATCATCCGTACCGCGGGCGTAGGCCGCAGCGGGGAAGAGCTCCAATGGGACCTCAACTACCTGCTGCAACTGTGGGACTCCATCGACAAGGCGGCTAAAAGCGCCCCTGCCCCCAACTTCCTGTTTCAGGAAAGCAACGTTATTATTCGCGCCATCCGAGACTACCTGCGTCAAGACGTCGGCGAAGTCATGGTGGACAACAAGGAAGCCTACGACCTGGCCAATGGATTCATCCAGCAGGTGATGCCCAACTTCGGCAGCAAAGTGAAGCTGTACGAGGATGACATCCCGCTGTTCAACCGCTATCAGATCGAAAGCCAGATCGAAACGGCGTTCCAGCGGGAAGTCAAACTCCCCTCTGGTGGCTCGATCGTCATTGACGTGACCGAGGCCCTGGTTTCCATCGATATCAACTCCTCCCGCGCCACCAAAGGCGGCGACATTGAGGAGACTGCCCTTCAGACCAACCTGGAAGCGGCCGACGAAATTGCCCGTCAGTTGCGCCTCCGGGATATGGGCGGCCTGATTGTCATTGACTTTATCGACATGCAGCCCGCACGCAATCAGCGCGAAGTGGAAAACCGCATGCGCGATGCCCTGAATATGGACCGCGCCCGCGTTCAGGTCGGCCGGATCTCCCGCTTTGGTCTGCTGGAAATGTCCCGCCAGCGGCTGCGCCCCTCCCTGGGTGAGGTACACGCCAAGGTTTGCCCCCGCTGTAACGGCCAGGGCACCATCCGCAGCACACGCTCTCTGGCGCTGTCCATTTTGCGCCTGGTGGAAGAAGAAGCGCAGAAAGAGCGTAGCGCCGAAATTCGCGCTATCGCTCCGATGTCCGTGGCGACCTATCTGCTTAACGAGAAACGCAAAACCATTTCCAACATCGAGCAACGCAACAATACTCGAGTAGTCGTTGTGCCGAACGCGGACATGATGACCCCACACTTTGAAGTTCAGCGCTTGCGCGACGATGACGAAGGCACCCTCGAGACCAGCTACAAGATCGTAGCCACGGCCGACGAGCACAGCGAAGAAGAAACGGATGTCCAGGCCAAGCCGATATCGCTGCCACAGCCGGCCGTTCAACCGGCAGCGCCGACCCAGGCTCCACCTCCACCTCCGCCCCCCAAAGCGCCGGGCCTGTGGGAGCGCTTTGTTGCCCTGCTGAGCGGCCTGTTCGAGAGCGAAGAGGACGACAAGAAAAGCACCGATACCAAGGGTAATGGGCACCAGCGCAGCCGTAGTGGCCGTGGCGGCAACCAGAACCGTCGCCGCGAAGGCGGAAATCGGAATCGTCGGGGCAACGGCCGCCGCGATGAGCGCGACGTCCCCAAAGGGGACAAAGATAAACGAAGCGATTCCGACAAAGCCCCGGAAAAAGCAAAGGACGATAGCGACAAAAGTACCGAAGGTGGCAACCGTCGCTCTCGCGGGGGACGCAATCGCCGTAGCGGCAATCGTCCCGACAACCGCCAGGGTGACAACAAGCCGCAGGCGAGCGAGAGCAGGAGCACGCCAACCGATAAAGCACCGTCAACGGGAGACGCCTCAGCCGCTGGAGAATCCTCAGCGGATAGAGAAGCACAAGGCTCCGATGGCGACGCTCAGGACAACCGTCCGCCGAAACGCCCTTCCAGTCGCCGTCCTCGCTCCGGCCCCCGCCGCCGCAACCGTCGCGAGCTGCCGGAAGAGGTCATTGAGAAGGCGAACGACATTCAGGCCGCCAACCAGGCCAGTCAAGAAGGCTCCAAAACGGCCGCTGACGAATCGAATGCGGACGGCGATAAGCCTCGCCGTCAGTCTGAGGGGCCCAGGGCTGAAGCCGCTGGAGACAAGCCCTCAGAAACCTCTGGAGCCAATGCCGAAACGACCGAAAAGCCAAGCTCCAAGGGAGCGCCGGCGAATCAGTCCACCGGCAAAACCGCTTCTGGCGGCCAGAAACAGTCTGATGCCCGCCGGGGTAACCGCTCTGAGCAATTGGAGAAGAGCAGCCCTGAACAAGCGGAAAACAACAGCCCTGAGCGAGTGGAAGACAACAGCCCTGAGCGAGTGAACAACAACAGCCCTGAGCGGCAGGACGATAAAGAGGCTGAGCGGCTAGACAAAAACGGGAGTGAGCAATCAGGAAACGGCTCCCCCGACACCTCGTCGGATCAACCGAAGTCCGCCACCACCCAGGCAACCTCCGAAGCGGTTATTCAAACCCGTCCCACGGAAAAGGCCACTGAGCGTGCTCGCGCCCAGGTAAGCCAACGTCAGGTGGGCGAACCCCCGCGCAAGGTTGAACCGACCTCCGCGCCCGGCGAGGAAAGCGCACAGGCCCGCCCGTCAGATCGACCGGCTCAGGCTTCCACCAAACCGGAGGAACCGGCGGCTAAAGCGACTCAGGAACGCCAGCCCTCGGCGGAGCCAGTGTCAACCAAGGGCGAGGACCAACCATCAGAGACAGGCATGGACCGGACTTCCGCAGACGAAGCACCGGCACGCAAGGAGCGCTCTCCTTCTGCTATGACAGAGTCAGCGCCCGCGGAGGAACCGGCGGAGCCCAACGTGGCCGCAGACGCTGAGAAAGCCAGCACCGGAGAAGCCTCGGAAACGGTGTCCACGACACCGCAAGCCAAAGCCGAACCGACGGCTTCTAAGCCCGCGTCAGCCACGCCCAAGCGTGCCGCCAACGATCCCCGCTTGGCCCCCCACTCCAGGGTTCCCGCCGACATCATTACCGAGCAGCGGGAACGCTCAGCGGCCCAGGCACTGGATACCCGTCAACCACCGTCGGTCAATCACAACCCGCGGCCGCTGGCCCGCGCAGCCAATGACCCGCGTGGGCGCTCAGCGGGAACCGAGTCAGGAGCTAACGAGTAGCAATACTGGAGAAACGGGGTGCACTCTTGACCGAGTGCACCCCGTTTGTACGGTAAGTGTTAGAAATCCTTGGATTTTTTCAGGTTTTCCCCTTGTTCCGCAAAAAAAGCTCTGTATAATTTGCCCCTCTCGGAAGGGTGGCAGAGCGGTTGAATGCAGCGGTCTTGAAAACCGCCGTAGGTTAATAGCCTACCCAGGGTTCGAATCCCTGCCCTTCCGCCATACAAAAACCCTCCTCAGCAATGAGGAGGGTTTTTTTATAGCCTCATTGAATTTCCACCCCGCAAACCTCATATACTGAATAGTGAACCAACAGCGCAGAGCGGTCGTCTAACGCTTGTGCCGCAGTCCTAATCATGTGGACTTGCTCAAAGGTTCCCTAGTATGATCTAGGTCTGATGTTTGATGGTTTCAGGCACAACCTGTTATTTAACGGAGAATTACGATGCGAGAGCTTTACACCCAGAATGCACGGGCCGACATTGGCAGCAGCGTTGAGGTCAACAAGGTGTTGCGAAATACCTATTCGCTGCTGGCGTTGACACTGGTGTTCAGCGCGGTCACTGCCGGTATCGCCATGGCGATCAATTTGCCTCACGGCGCGGGTTTGATCATGAGCCTCGTCGCCCTGGGCCTCATTTGGTTCGTTCTCCCCAGAACGGCCAACTCATCAACCGGTCTGATCGTGGTATTCGCGTTTACCGGTCTTATCGGGGCCAGCTTAGGGCCTATTCTCAACCATTACCTCGCCATGTCCAACGGTGGCAGCATCGTGCTTCAGGCTCTGGGCGGCACGGCCGCAATTTTCCTGGGGCTGTCCGGCTACACCCTGACCACTCGCAAAGACTTCAGCTTCCTGCGCGGTTTCGTTGCGGTTGGCTTGATGGTGATGATTGGCTGCATGCTGCTGTTGATGGGCGCCTCTCTGTTCGGTTTTGATGTCTCTGCGTTAAGCTTGGCCTTCTCCGCCGGCATTGTTTTGCTGATGTCTGCGCTGATTCTGTTCCAGACCAGTGCCATCATCCACGGGGGCGAAACCAATTACATTATGGCGACCACGTCGCTGTATTTGTCGATCATCAACCTGTTTACCAGTCTGCTTCACCTGATCGGTGCCAGCAACGACTAAACAGGGGCCGACAGCCTTCGACAAAAAGCCCCGTCCATACGGGGCTTTTTTCGTTCAGTGGATTCAATCTATGAAGTTTGCGCTTGCAATTTATGCCGCCCCCTTCAGCGTTCAGGCGAGTCAGACCGCCCTGCACTTCGCCCAAACCCTGTTAGAACAAGGTCACGAGGTGATCCGTGTCTTCTTCTACCAGGACGGCGTCCACACGGGCAATCAACTGGCGACTCCACCGCAGGACGAACAGGACATCACGCAAGCCTGGAGAGCGCTGGCGCGAGCCCACCAGTTGGATGTGGTTGTATGTATCGCCACGGCCCTCAAGCGCGGCATCCTGAACGAGGAGGAAGCACAGCGCTACCAGCAACCCGCCAGCAACCTCGCCCCGGAATTCACCCTCAGCGGTCTGGGCCAGTGGGTTGAAGCAGTGGTGCATGCCGACCGCGTCGTGACATTCGGAGCCTGACATGAGTCGAAAAGTTCTGTTTACCCTTCGTCACGCCCCGTATGGCAGCGCTATTGCCCGGGAGGCGCTGGATGCTTTGCTGGCTACGGCTGTATTTGGGCAGGATATCAGCGTATTATTCATGGATGACGGTGTTTTCCAACTGCTACCCGAGCAGGCGCCCGGGGGACTTCCCCAGAAAACACTGTCTTCAAGTCTGTCGGCGCTGCCATTGTACGACGTGGAAAAGCTCTACGTTCACGCACCCTCTCTGGAAGCACGCGGTTTGACCAGGGACGAGCTGGCTTTGGACGGCCTGGTCTCCTTGAGCTCCGAAGACGTCGCCACCCTTTTTAGCGAACAGGATCATTTACTCAGCTTCTGAACTGATGCCAAATCATGAGCACACTGCACACAGTTAACAAGTCGCCCTTTGCGCAACAGACTCTGACCTCTTGCATTAACATCTGTCGAGCGGGGGATGCGCTGTTGCTGATCGAGGATGGTGTTTACGGTGCCCTCCCCTCGGCTCCCACGGCACAGGCCCTGAAGGCTCTGGTGAACGACCGGAAGGTTCATCTCTTCGCATTGGAGCCGGACCTACAGGCTCGTGGTTTGAACGATCGTATTTCTGACTGGGTCAAGGTGGTGGATTATTCTGGCTTTGTGCAGTTGAGTACGGAGCACAAAACGGTTCAAAGCTGGTATTGAACAATGGCGTTGCGAGTGGCTGAACGGGAGATATCGACGGATAAGGAGGGTTATTTGAGGGATCTGACGGATTGGAGTCCGGAGGTGGCGAATGCGCTGGCTCGCGAGTTTGAGTTGGAGTTGACGCCGGAGCATTGGGAGGTGATTGAGTTGTTGCGTGATTTTTATCGGGAGTTTGAGCTTTCTCCCGCAATGCGTCCTTTGGTGAAGCGCGTTGGCCAAAAGCTTGGACCCGAAAAAGGCCGCAGTATTTATCTGATGAAGCTTTTCCCACCCAGCCCCGCCAAAGTCGCCAGCAAAATCGCCGGCCTGCCCCGGCCCGATAACTGTCTTTAAGTTTTAGCCTCGGACCTTCCGTCTCACTTGGTCACCCTCCATCCTTGACCGGCTTGGGTCCGGGTGTACCCTTCCAAGACACGCCGTAAACCCATCCCTGGGGGCTCGAATCGCGAGTCCCTCGCTCCACGGTCTTGGAAGGGTACACCCGGACCCCAGCCTCAGAGGTTAATTTAATGTTTGTAGGTTAATAGCAGGGAACGGTAACAGTCAGATCAATAAGAGTCGCAAGAATCTAGCACTGAGGCAGCGATTCAGGTACACCTTCCCGAGACCGTGGAGCGCGGGACTCGCGATTCGAGCCTACAGGGACGTATTCACGGCGTGTCTCGGGAAGGTGTACCTGAATTGATGCCGGTCTCTCTAGTGGCTTCGAATCCCATCAAAGCCCTAACGGTTCAGTATTCTTCCGGGCAAAATATTCTTTGGTGAGACCGACCACGACACTGGAAAGGGCCAGCAAAGCAATCAGGTTGGGAACCGCCATCAGACCGTTCAGGATATCCGCCACAATCCAGACGACACCCAGACTCACATTGGCGCCGACCGGAATCGCCAGCAGCCAAACCACACGAAACGGCTTAATGATGCGCTCACCAAACAAGTACTGCGCACAACGTTCACCGTAATAACTCCACCCCAACAACGTCGTAAAAGCAAAGAGAGACAGACACAGTGCCACAAGGTGCTGGCCCTGGGGAATCGTCGACGAAAACGCCTCCTGAGACATGGCCGCCCCTTCCGCACCGCTGTACCAGGCGCCGGTCACGATCAATACCAGGCCGGTGACCGTGCACACCACCAGGGTATCGATAAACGTCCCCAGCATCGCCACCATGCCCTGGCGCACCGGGCTGCTGGTTTGAGCGGCGGCATGGGCGATGGGGGCGCTGCCCAGGCCCGCCTCGTTGGAAAAGACACCGCGGGCCACCCCAAACTGGATGGCCATCATGATGGTAGCGCCAGCAAAGCCGCCAGTGGCTGCCGTGCCGGTAAACGCCGATCCGACCACCAGCGCAATGGCGGCGGGAATGGCGCTGAGATGGAATGCAAGAATGGTGAGGCCGCTGACCAGATACAACAGCGCCATAAAGGGAACCAGTTTGCCGGCCACGTTGGCCAAGCGTTTTACGCCACCGATCAACACCGCGCCCACCATGACCATCAGAATGATGCTGGTCGCCCAGGCCGGAATACCGAAACTCTCGCCCAACGCATCGGCCACAGAGTTGGCCTGGACGGTGTTACCGATTCCAAAGCCCGCCAACATGCCGAAGAATGCAAACAGGCCGCCGAGCCACACCCAGCGACGTCCGAGACCATTTTTGATGTAGTACATCGGGCCGCCCACGTGACGACCGTGCTGGTCGGTCTCACGGTAGTGCACGGCACAAACTGCTTCGGCGTACTTTGTGGCCATCCCAACCAGGGCGCTGCACCACATCCAGAACAGTGCCCCAGGGCCGCCAATGCCGATGGCGGTGGCAACACCGACGATATTGCCGGTACCAATAGTGGCCGACAAGGCGGTCATGAGAGCGTTGAAGGAGCTGATATCACCGGCGCCTTCGGAACGGCGGCCGCGGAAGAGTTGGCGGAAGGCGGTACCGATGCGCCTGAGCGGCATTGCGCCAAGACGCACCATTAAAAACAGGCCGGTGCCGAGAATCATCACCAGCATGAACTCCCCCCAGACCAGTCCACTGATGGTGCTCAGCAGGGCCTCAAGCGCTTGCAGGGGGGAGTCATCGCTCATAATTTAGATGGACTTGATGGTGCCTTTGGGAAGAACGGCATGGACCGCCACCTTTTGGAACTTCTGTTCCATGTTCTCACCGACATCGAGAACAATGTAATTGTCATCCACTTTCACAATTTTCCCGAGAAGACCACTGGTCATGACCACTTCGTCTCCTTTGCTCAGGGAAGATACCAGGTTTTGATGCTCTTTCTGACGTTTGCGCTGCGGACGAATAATGAACAGGTACATGAAGACAAAAAGCCCACCGAACATCAGCAGGGTGATCATCGGGTTACCCTGTGGTTGTGCAGCGTCTTGGGCCATTGCGGCGGGAATAAAGAATTCCATGTATCGAGCCTCTTTCTCTAGGTCTGAAAAAGGGCTAACTCTACCTTGTTTATGCTAGGCAGGCAATTGTGACGGCATAGAGGATAAACAGCCCCGGCCGCGGGAAGCGGCCGGGGCAAGGAGTGCGCTTTGATTAAGCGTAATCTCGAAACAGTTTTCGGAACACGCTGGGAGACAGTCCGGTCCAGCGCTTGAAAGCGTTGGTGAAACTGGTGCGGTCGGAAAAATCCAACGCTTTGGATACCGCATCCACGCTCATATGCTGATCAATCAGGAACTTGATCGCATAATGGAAACGTAAGCTGTCCCGCAACTGGGCAAAGTTCTCACCCTGCTGCTGCAAACGACGCTGCAAAGTCCGTTTTGACAGGTCGAGGTCCTCGGCAATGTAGTCAATTGCCAGTGGATCCTGACCCACTCGACGGTGCAGCACATCCAGCACTTTTGAGGCAACCCCTTCTGCCGGGGGAATTCTCGCCAGTTCCAGATACTCATGGTAAGACCGGACACCGGGTGTGGCGAACGGACGCGCTGCGCTATCACTGATTCGATCATCGATACGCTGTAGCTGAATCATACAGGCCTCTCCTTCTGCCAAAAACTCTGGGCATTGAAATTAGTTACGCTGAGTGGTCGCGGAGACGCTGGCGGTCAACTGCCAGTGGCCGAACTCTCGCGATCGTTCTAATAGTACATCGGGTTTTGGCCTGACAACCGTTCCCGACCGTCCTGTCATGCCACTCTGACAGCCCCTTTTGGCGCGGGCTCGAGCCATCATTGACAAGACAACTGTAGTATAGGCCAATCAAAAGCGAAATGTCGCCAACAGAGTCAAAAAAATCGACACACAGCGGGACTAAGATCACATTTTTATTAAAAACCCAATCTTATACCCAAAAGTTTTCATCCGTTTCGCTCTTAATACCTAATGCTGCAAAATGGGGCATTAAAAATGCTCACGTACGTAGTCCAGAATGATGCCATCATGGTTCTTCGTGGTGAACTTTTCTGGGATATGGCGCAAACGCCCTTCTTTATCGATCAGGAAGGTGGTCCGTATCAATCCCATGTATTCCTTACCCGCAAACTGCTTTAAGCCCCAGACACCATACTTTTCAGCAATCTGATGATCCGGATCGGACAGCAAGTCAAAATTCAACCCCTGTTTGGCGATGAACTTCTGTAAAGCCGGCTCTTTGTCAGGGCTTACCCCCAGTACGACCGTTTCATGGTTGCCAAGTTCCGAAAGGGCATCGCGCATACCGCAGGCTTGTACCGTACACCCCGGGGTGGACGCTTTGGGGTAAAAGTACAAAACGACGTTCTTCTTACCCCGAAAGTCCTTCAGGCTTACTTTTTCGCCATCCTGGTTATTCAGGGTAAAGGCCGGGGCCAGATTGCCAATTTTGGGTAATGCCATGATTTCTCCTATAGCGTCTTTCAGTGTTTAAAAAAGCGCCCCATCGTGGGGCGCTTTTTCAATCTCGGTACAACTTCAAAAGATCCCCGTAGTGATCCACCCGCCGATCCCGTAAATAGGGCCAGATTCGGCGAACGTTTTCACTGCGGGCCATATCCACACTGACCACCTCAGTCTCGGGCTGGTCCGTTGTGGCGGTATACAGAATCTCGCCTTGGGGGCCGGCAACAAAGCTGGTGCCCCAGAAGTCGATGCCCTCACCGCCACCGGGGTCGGTTTCGTGACCAATGCGGTTGACACTGATGACTGGCAGTCCGTTGGCCACTGCGTGGGAGCGTTGAATGGTTACCCAGGCCTCGCGCTGACGGGCCTGCTCTTGCGGGTCGTCTTCCCGACTCCAGCCAATGGCCGTGGGGTAGATCAGCAACTGCGCCCCAGCCATCGCCATCAGGCGCGCGGCTTCTGGAAACCATTGGTCCCAACACACCAATACGCCCAATTTGCCCACAGAGGTCTCGATGGGGTGAAACCCCATGTCACCAGGCGTGAAGTAGAATTTTTCGTAAAACCCCGGGTCATCCGGGATATGCATTTTGCGATATTGTCCGGCAATGGTGCCGTCCCGTTCGATGACTACGGCAGTGTTGTGATACAGACCCGGTGCGCGTCGCTCAAACAACGAGGAGACAATCACCACGCCCAGGGATTTGGCCAATGCTCCCAGTCGCTCGGTACTCGGACCGGGAATGGGTTCGGCCAGATCAAACTGGTCGACATCTTCCTGCTGGCAGAAGTAAAGGCCGCGGTGCAACTCCTGAAGCACGACCAGTTGCGCGCCCTGCTCCGCCGCAGCGCGAATGCCTCGCATGGAGATGTCGAGATTGGCGTCCACATCATCGGTACAGGCGTGTTGTACGAGGCCGACATTAAGCTGGGTCATAAAGCACTCCTTCCGGTAGCTGCATGGTGATGCAGTGCAGGCTGCCGCCCTGCTCTATCAGCACCGAGCAGGGAACACCGAAGATGTGGTAACCCGGGAAGGCCTGCATCACCTGTTCGAGCGCCTGCTCATCGGCGGGATTATCGTATTGGGGCACGAGAACCGCCCCGTTGATGATCAAAAAGTTGGCATAGGTCGCGGGCAGGCGGTCGCCGTCGTCGCTGATCACGGGGCCCGGCCAGGGCAGCGGCAGCAGTTGATAAGGTCTCCCGTCGGCGTCGGTCATGGTCGCGAGCTCCGCCTCCATGGCCTGGAGGTCCTGATAATGTTCATCGTCCGGGTCATCGCACTGCATATACAGGATGACGTTGTTGGGACACAGACGGGCAATGGTATCGATGTGGCTGTCAGTATCGTCCCCCGCAAGATGACCGTGGGACAGCCAGTTGATCTTGCGCACCCCGAAGGCAGTCTTCAGGCGCGCTTCAATATCGTCGCGGCTGAGCGTTGGATTGCGATTGGCGTTCAGCAGACAGGCTTCTGTAGTGAGCAGCGTTCCACGACCGTCCACCTCAATCGAGCCTCCTTCCAGAACCCAATCCTGGGTTTGCAGCTCAACCTCGGGAAAGGCGCCATCCCGATGCAGTCGGCGGGTCAATTCGTTATCCAGATCGTGCGCAAACTTGCCACCCCAACCGTTGAACCGAAAGTCCAGCAGACGCGGCTTGCCCTCAACCAGTACCGTCAGCGGGCCGTGATCCCGGGCCCAGGTATCGTTGCTTGGCGCAGGGCGCAGGTGCACCACATCCATGGGGGCGTTCATCGCCTGAAGCCGGGCTTCGATGGTGTCGAGCTCCGCTTCCGGTACGGCGACGATGAGGTCGGCGTAGTCGGAGATCACCGTCACCAACCCTTCGTACAGGGCGGTCACCTCTTCAAGCATCGACGCCCAGTCACTGTGGCGGTGGGGCCAGGTGAGCAGGACGGCGTCCTGTGGCTCCCATTCCGCGGGAAGACGTGGTTGCTCCATAAAAATCCCCTTACAGCCGGACGACAAAGAGCGGGATTATAACGAATTCAACGCTCGGATGGGGCCGGGTAAATCAGCGCGTCGGTATCGAACCCCAGGGCGGCGGCACGTTCGACAAGACGGTGCAGAACCGTTTCATCCAGCACCGGCTCGCGGGCCAGAATCCATAGGTAGGACCGATCCGGCCCCGCCACCATCGAGTAGTCATAATCGTCACTCAACTCAATGATGTTGTATCCGCCGAAAAATGGACCAAAGAACGACACTTTGAGCCGACCGACATTGTCACTACCGATAAAGTAGGCGCGGCCCTCGGCCTCTTCCCAATCGCCGGCTTCCGGATTATAGCCCCGGTTGATCACCCGGACGCCGCCATCCTCACGCGGTGAGTAGGTCGCGGTCACCCGCTCCAGCCCGCGTTCGAATTTGTGATCGAGGCGCGCGATCTCATGCCACTGCCCCAGATACCTCTCCAACTCAAAGTCCCGCACCGGCTCCATTCCCTCCGGGATGCCGGTGTCCGAGCAGGCTGTCAGACCGAGCGCCAGCAACAATCCGGCACCCAGCATCAATAAACGCCTCATATCCATCACTCCCCTGTTTTTCCTGAATCAATCGTCTTTATAATACCGGCTCAACATACGTCGCGCCGGCGCGACTGGACGAGTGTTCTCATGATTCGACTGTTAATTGCCCTGGTGGTCATCATCGGCCTTTGGGCCGCCATGGGCCATATTAAACGTCTGCCCCCGGCCGAACGCAAACGGCTACTCTGGAAACTGGGCCTGTGGGGCGCAGGTGCCGGCCTGCTGTTACTGGTCGCGACAGGCCGCGCCCACTGGATCTTTGCCATCATCGGCGCCCTGCTGCCTCTGGCCAAAACGGCCATCGGCCTGGGGCTTCAGTTCTTTCCGTTGTGGAAGCAAAAACAACAGGCTACCGGCAAACCACCCAGCGCCGGTCTCATGACGGTTCGGGAAGCCATGGATACCCTGGGTCTGAAAGGCGACGAACAGACGGTGACACGGGAGCAGATCGTTTCGGCTCACCGCAAATTGATGCAGAAACTTCACCCGGACCGCGGTGGCAACGACTTCCTGGCCGCCAAGGTGAACGAGGCCAAAGAGCTGCTGATAAAGCGCTTGGGCTGAAGCTGAAACGCTTAATGGCGTTGTGACAGCACGTGCATATAGCGCCCGAGCGAGCGATACGGTTCCTGTTGCGACAGCTGCAACTCCAGTTCAACCACTTTGTCCGGGTGCTGCTCGCGTTGCTGTTTGTCGAGGATATAGTCGTGAAACACGCGAATGCCGCTGCAGGCCAGGCGTCTGAGCGGTAGCTCTGCCAGCCAGGCATCAACCGTTTCAGGGTACAGCGGGTTGATGGGTGACAGGCTGCCCCGAAAGCCACCGTAATCCCCCTGCTCCACTTTTTTGAAATTGGTCCGCAGCAGATTTTTGTACACCGCCCCGTGCAGGTTGTAATAGCTCAAGGATAGATACCCGCCCGGTGCCAGCCAGTTGACCAGGTGCGCCAGAATCGCCTGCGGATCCAGTACCCACTCCAACACCGCGTGACAGATGACCAGGTCAAACGGCTCTGTGTCACGGGCTAAAGCGTCGGCGAGTCCCTGGATCGGCGCCTGAACCAGAGTCACCCGATCGCTGACCCCGAGCTGCTCCGCCTCCAGGCGGGCGCCTTTGAGCATCTGCTCCGAAATATCGCATAAGGTGATCGAGTGCCCGGCCCGGGCCAGCGGCAGAGAGAACTGGCCCTGGCCGCCACCGGCATCCAGAATGCGCAGGGGCGGTTTGCCGGTGTCCGGCACGAAGGGGGGAATCGGGAGGTGATGACCGAAGTCGCGCCGCAACACCGACAGGCGGATGCGCCCCTTCAACCCGCCGTATACGTTACGGGCGAAACGCTCCGCCAGGTCGTCAAAATTGCGATCACCCGTCACGGGTTGTTTGGGCATGGGCTGGGCCTCTCAAGCCGCTCGGGGAACACCACTGTGAAAGCGGAAGGTATCGTCCGGTGACTCAATCAGCGTTTTTTCAAGGGCCAGGAACTCGTTCACCCGCGGTTGAATGTCTTCTTTGCCAGCCGCTTTTTGCGCCAGTTTCAGATAATCCTGAAAATGCCGAGCCTCGGATTTGAGCAGGGACCGATAAAACCCCTGGAGCTCTTCATCCAAGTGGGGCGCCAGCTTGGCGAAGCGCTCACAGGAGCGGGCTTCGATGATGGCGCCCACGATCAGGGTATCGACATAGCGACCGGGCTCATGGGTGCGAACCGGTTGGCGTAACTCCGAGGCGTAGCGGCTGGGGGAAATCTGGCCATAGGCGATGCCGCGTTGCTGCATCAAACTCATGACCTGCTCGTAGTGACGGAGCTCCTCGCGCGCGAGCCGGGACATCTTGTGCATCATCTCGTAGTCGCCCACATAGCGGTACATCAGCGTCAGCGCGGTCGAGGCTGCCTTCTTCTCGCAGTTGGCGTGGTCGAGCAACAATAACGGCTCATTCTCCAGCGCCCAAGTAACCCACGCATCGGGGGTCTCACACTGGAGAAACTCTAGTATTGTTTTAATATCAGTCATTTACGGTCGTTTCTTCACGTTTTTTGTGCAGATTGCAGAGCCGCTTCTTGCATCGCATCCCGGGCGAGGCCCGGCTCGATAAAGCGTTCGTAATGGGCGCAGGACAGTTCGTAAAAGTCCCGATCTATCTGATCCCGCAGCTCCGTCAGTGGCGTGTCCTGCCAGTCCGGTCGAACCCGCAATCCGAAATGACCGGGTTCGCGAATCTGGCTGGCCCCGGCTTTGAGCAGATCAAACACCCAGCAGTACGGGTTCTGATCCGGATTGAAGCGGATTTGCTGGTGTCGCATTTGCTGGAAAAGCGCGGATTCGTCAATGATTTCAAAGCGCAGACTGACCACCTGGGTCAAAAAGGCAGCCAACCGCTCGACAATAATGGCCCGCTGCGATTGATCGTAGGCGTTCCAGTCAATCACCTCATGAGCGAACCGCTTGCAGCCCCGGCAGACGCTGTCACCAATGCCGGTGGAACAGACGCCCACACAGGGGGTCTTTACGCGTTTGAGTATGGTCATAAATCAGTAAGGAAAACCTGCCACTTCCAGGGAAATTTGCCACAGTGTGCCGGCTCCGGTCAGGTAAAGCGTTTTTCGCTCCGGACCACCGAAGGCGGCGTTGGTGATGTTGGCGTCGACCTGGATCTGGGCGATTTCCTCGCCCTCGGGGGTAAATACGCGAACCCTCTGCAGAGCGTGCTCAGTGACGTAGATATTACCCAGACAGTCGATCGCCATTCCATCGGGGATCTCGATTTTGGCCAGATCCCGATGGCTTTCTACCGTCCCGGACGCCGTCAGGGAATACGCCCTGAGCACGCCATTCTCGCCACCGCCAGCGACGTACAAGGTCTTTTCATCCGGAGAGAGCGAGATACCATTGGGGTTACGGATATCGGCCTCGACCACCGAGATGCCCGACTCGGCAATACGGTAGACGCGTGTCTGTGGTTGTCCGCCCGGCGCCGCCGCCCGCTGGAAGGCCGGGTCGGTAAAGTAAATCACTCCGTCCTCCGTCAACGTAAGATCATTGGGCGAGTTGAACGGGTTTCCCTCGAACTCGTTCCAGATAAGTTCCCGCTCCCCGGTAGACAATTCGTAGCGAGAAATCGCTTTGGCGTCGTGGGTGGCCGCCATCAGGAACCCTTCCGAGTCCACGGCCAGACCGTTGCTGCCACTGTCTTCGATGGCGGTTTCCAGTGTGCCTTCGGCAGTCAGCCTCTGAACCCGTGAAGGAAAACCTTCTTCAAAGGTGAAATCGGAAAAGTACAGAGCCCCGTCGATCCAGACCGGCCCCTCGTACAGGCCAGCCTGCTCCCGCTTGCTGGCCGAGCCGGGGATACGCTCAGCGGTCAACTGACCGGAGGGCGCAGTCCCTGGCGAAGCGGGGCACTGCCACGCGCCCTTTTCGTCGGTCGTCGCCGCTGAGGCCGTGACACTTGAGGGGGCCTGGCCAGCTTGTTCTGGCGACCGGGTGTCACAGCCAACGAAACTGACCAATGCCAGCAATGACGCCGTACCCGCGAGTGGTATGTTTTTGAAGATCATAAGGGCTTCCTTCGGTTGAGCCTGGCCATATAAGTGGCTTTAACAATCCGCCCTAACCCATTGATTTACAATAAAAGAGCGGTGATTTATATGTCTGGAAGCCATTATACAGACGTTGCCCCGGCTTGGGCATGGAATCCGCCGTCACCCCACTGGAAGAGTAGAGTCCAACGCAGAAGGAAGAAAAGAGAGAGTCGTCAGCGCGAGAGGCGCAAAGACAGGGTTGAAAAGGAGGGCTTGGTGCTGGAACTGAAAACATAGCGGGGCCTTTCGGCCCCACTTTACTCAAGCGGAGAGCGCGTCAGGGCGACACACACTCCAGATTGATGTTGGTCTGGAACATGAAGTTCGACTCGGAGGTGTGGCGCTCGGCAAAGAACAGATCGAAACTGTAGGTATTGCCGGTTTCGATACCGAGGTAATCAGCCACCTCATCCAGGTTCACACTGCGCTCAATCACGCCGTGGACCCCGCCGATATCAATGGCCAGTTTGCCGTTGATAAAGACCCAAAGATCGTCATCACCGCGGAAGGTGAACACTTCTCCCCCCTCGTAATCGAACTCCAGGTGCGCTTCCAGGGTAAAGTGGAAGTTGCGCTCACGCCCTTCATTGCCCCAGCCTTCTCCGTCCACCGGGAAGAAACGATCATTCTGGTATTCCCAGATGGTGGAGCCGGACTGACGGGTAATTTCCAGTACTTTGGGCAACGTCTTGTTCACCTCAGACACATCGCGATACCACTGGTTGAAGGCATCCGGGCCGTTGGTGGTTTCACTGCCCCGGTCGCCATGCGCGTAGACCGGCAGGCCGTCCGAGCCCAGAGTGTCCTCCACGATGCCGGTTTCCTCCTCAATCCGGTATTCGAAATCCGGATGGGAATCCCGGAAGTCCCGCAGCGTGACCGGTAGCGTCCGGCGGTTCTCGTCCACGATTTCACAGGCCACGGGCGTTGCATTCACGCGCACACTATCCGGCTCACTGTTATAAGTGCCATCGTTAACCACCAGCTCGGCGGTATAGGCACCCGCCAGGTCCGCCTGGAACTCCGGGAAAGCAGTATCGGCCGCCGAGAGAGTCGCCTCACTGCCCGCGGGCTTGCTGACCAGGGCCCACTGATAATCCAGCGGGTAGCCGTCGGGACTGGCGCTGGCTGAACCGTCCAGGTAGACCCACTCGCCCGCTTCTACGGTCTGATCGGTACCCGCGTCGGCTGCCGGCACTTTGGCGGACTGGTCGTGCGGCACGACCACATCGACCGTCGCCATTTCGGAAGCACCAATCGAGTTGTCACACTGAACGCCCAGTGTGTACACCCGGTCCACGCCCGTACCCGAGCGTTCCGCTCGCAAATCGACAGTCAGGTCACTGGTCAGGCGCCAGTCCGGAGCAGTGTTGCCATCACCCACGCCATTGATCGGCTCATTGGCGGTCACGGACGTAATACGGCAGCTGGTTACCTGGGTGCAGCTGTCCGCCGCCTCGGCGGATACAGCCACCTCAACCATTTCGTGGTTGGGGGCCCACAGCTCCGAGGGTGTGGCACTGATCTGCGAAATCGCCGGCTCATCCTCGGGCACACAGACGCCCTGCTCGGCCCGAACAGTTACCTGGCTTTGTTTGCTGTCCAGCACACCGTCGTTAACCACCAGTTGAGCCACGTAGAGACCGGCCTGATCCGGGGTAAAATCGGGATAGGCGGTGCCCCCCCCGGACAGGACAATGCCACTGCCCTCCGGCTTGCTGGTCATGCTCCACTGGAAGCTGAGCGGATCGCCGTCGGGATCATAACTCGAAGAACCATCGAGCATCACCAGATCACCCGTCTCCACCGTCTGGGCCTCGCCGGCGTCGGCAACCGGGCGGACGTTGACCGTATCCAGGACGACGGTATCCGGGGCGCTGTTTTCGTAGCCATCGTTCACCACCAGTTGCGCCACATAGGTGCCCGGCACATCGATATCGATGTTCGCCTGCACGTCGGTGGCACCGGTGAGTGCCGCCTCGCTGCCCTCCGGCCGGCTTGAGAGGCTCCAGTGATAGGTGAGCACATCGCCATCCGCATCCGTGCTTTGCGCACCATCCACAATGACGGTGTCACCGATATGCACGGACTGATCCGGGCCGGCTTGCGCCACCGGTGGGGTGTTTTCGCTATTGATGGTGACTGCGTCCGCTTCGCTCGTGCTGGCACCGTCATGGACTCTGAGCGCGAGCGTATAAACGCCCGGCTCATCGGCCACAAAGGTGGGCATCACATCGCCCGCGGCAGACAGACTGGCCTCGCTCAACTCGGGCCTGGAAACCCATTCCCACTGGTAGGTGAGCGCATCGCCATCGGCGTCGGTGCTGGCGGAGCCATCCAGAGTCACATCATTTCCGGGGACCACGCGCTGGTCCGGGCCAGCATTCGCCACTGGTGCGACGTTTCCGGGAGTGATGGTCACCGTGTCCGGTGCACTGTCCAGTTCGCCATCGTTCACGACCAGTTGCACGCGGTAGGACATGCCCTCGGAAACCGTGAGGGTCGGCATGACTACTGATTGGCTGGATAGAGCGTCATCGGCACCCGCCGGCTGAGTCACGGTCCAGCGGTAAGTCAGCGCGTCGCCATCGGGGTCGCTACTGTCGGTGCCGTCCAGCGTAATGATCTGTCCCGCTTGCGCCTGCTGATCCGCACCGGCGTTGGCGGTGGGGGCGCGATTCTCTGGGTCAGTCGGCTCTCCTGGATCCGTTGGATCCGTTGGATCGGTCGGATCTGTGGGATCCGTCGGATTTGTAGGGTCCGTTGGGTCGGTCGGATTCGAAGGGTCCGTCGGCTCTGTAGGGTCCGTTGGATCAGTCGGGTTCGAAGGATCCGTCGGCTCTGTAGGGTCCGTTGGATCAGTCGGGTTCGAAGGATCCGTCGGATCTTTCGGATCTGGGTCACCGGGATTCGTGGGCTCAGGCTCTCTGGGCTCCTCGGGCTCTTCTGGGTCCACACCGGGATCGCTACAAATCAGTTGCTGGGGCTCGGGCTCGTTGGGCAACTCCGCCTGATAGGCGACGTAGGGCAACGGCTCGCCTCGCTGGGCCTGATTCATTGCCAACTCAGTATAGACACGCCCCTTGTTCGCTCGAACAATCGGCAAACGGGTATCGGTTTGCGGGTCGAACACCCAGATGCCATAGCGGCTCTCGACATCACCACTGGCGAGCCCGTCACGACAAAATTCATTGACGCCGCCTTCTTCCACCGCACACTGGGACCAACTGACCAGCAGCCGCCCGGTACCATCCCGATACGGTGCCACGGCGCTGTACCACCCACCCTGAGAGCGTTGATTCGGGTAGAGATCGACTCCAGAGGAAATCAGTGAACGTGGCGAAAAGCCACCAAAGAGCGTATCGGCGCTGGCGGCTTCGGGCGCCTGCAGTTCAAGAATGTCACCTCCGTGGAACTGGTTGTACTGGTGCTTGATTACGGTGAGAAGCTGGCCACTCTCCGACTGAACCAGTTGATCAGGCACCATAAAAACTTCATCGGAACGCTCCAGACTGACGGTTTTGTACAGTTGCTCGAGCGTGTCACCGTCCGCGTCAATACGCAGCAGAGAATAGTGGTTGCTGGCAATGGCCGCCCCCAGAGGGGTGTTGATCGTGTACTGGCACATTGCCTGCTGAGGCCATTGATCGGGACGGCTCAAGCCCGAAGGAGGAGGCACAGACTCCAGGAGAGAGGCACTGCCAAGCGAATTCGCCGACGCAACATCGAGGCGTTCATCGGGCTGGTCCGAGCACTCTGAAACCAGCTCATAGCGACGGGACCAACGGATAAAGGCGACTCGACCGTCACCCAAGGTGACCGTTTTGACGTCATGGTTGTTGCCGAACGTGAGCTGAACGATGCTTTCCCCATCCAGCGTCATGGAATGCAGAAGGGAAGGACGCTCGTCGGGACCGACTTTGTAGCAGTCCTCGCCGTAAGGGGTATCGGGAATCGTCGGTACTGGCTTGTCTGGATTTCCGGCGGCCCGATCGGTGGAGAAAATGATGGTCCCCTCTTCCGTGTATGTGGGGCTGGTATCCTGACCCGCATTCGCGAGTGCGTCCGAACCGATAATCCGCCGGACTTCTTCCGTTTCAAAATCGTATTCGTAAATATTCCAAGTGTAATCCGTCAGGCTGTCCGCGGGCCCGTGAGCCGCAAAGACAACACGCTCGCCGTCGGCAGAGACACTGAGGTCTTTCACATCATAGGCCGATGTTCCAAAGTAATCCGCCAATACATCCTGATCCATGGCATCCACGCTCAGCCCGGAACGGTTGACCAGGCGAGCCCCAGGATTGAACTCATAGGGGGAGCGCAAGTCCACCGGCGAGCGACCGGCCGTCGCCGTTGCATTGCTAAACTGGGCCGCCAGGGAACCCTCCCCGGCCTCACCGGAGACAGCCTGGGCTCCCACCAGGTCACGCTCGACGTAGACAAACTGCGTGTCGTCTGAAAGGGTTTCTTCCTGTGGCGCTTCGGCCGAACCACCCCCTCCACCGCAGGACGCGACCCCAAGTGACATCATCGCGACCAATATCAGTGTTTTGGAAAACGAAATATTAGTAGGCATACCTATACCCTCAATTCTTTTATCCATCAGGTGGCAAAGCGCAAGGGGGTCACACATAGCCCCAGCAAACGACCTGCCAGGACTGGAAACAGTTTGCGCTTCAATCACCTCAGGAAAAGCCCATCCCCCTAACGAGCAAAACGGCATGTCGATCTACGGTTGGTACCGCAACGGCGGGGTTGAACGCGAGCTGGCGGAAAATTCGTCACTCTTGATCAACATCGACATTCGTTTGAGCAGAGTGCCAGAAATTCGTCATTGAAAAATGTCAGGGATCACAACTTTGAAAAGTTCTTCGACGGTTTCCGACAAACGTTCATCCCGTTTGGACAAAAGGAACCAGCCTTTTCGAAGGCTGGCTCATTAAGCCGCATTTAGAGACGGTCAGCTGGGCAAGAAGACGAAACGATATTCCACCACGGTGGGCGGAACCGGCATTGCACCGAAGTCCACCTGCTCAATTCGTGACAGAATCTGTTGCTCAAGATCCCTCGCACCCAACTCACTGACCAGCAGTGTCAACTGCGAGATGGAACCGTTCGGCTCAATCACCAGCTTGAACGTGAACTCGCCTGTCAGATTGGGATCGTCCTGAAGTGCTCTTTGATACAGCGCATACACGTTACCTTTTGTCCGTTCCAGAGTGCGTCGAATACTCTCCATGTCCCTTTGCCCCGCCTGACCGGACAGGTGGGAGCGGGAGTTACTTGCCGGCAGGCTGTTCATATCCAGCCCTTCTACCTCCGCCGCCTGATGGGCAGACAAAGCGGTAATATCGCTCTGCATGACAGTTTCATCAACCACAGTCCCGTTGCTACGCGCCGTCATTTCCCGACCCAACCGGGCCCGCTCAGTGCGGGCCACCTCGCCGCCCTCGTTATCAGACAGATTTTTGCGCTGCATACTGGCTACATTGACCGCACTGCGCACCGCACTCAATTGATTGGACAACTCATCCATGCCTTGTGAGGTCGCCACCGATTCACGGGTATCCGGTTCGGGCTGGGGCGCTGGCGTCGCAGCCGGTTGAGGCTCGGGGACCGGGGCGGCCACGGGTTCAACCGGCTTGGGCTCCGGCTTCGGTGGTGGTGGAGTCTCGGGCGTCACGGGTTCCGGTTCAGGGGCTTCAATCGGATCCAGAAGCACCTGGGTGCGCTTGACCGCATCGTCTTCCAATTCCAGCCCGCTATCGAAAGTCGGCAACCAGGGGACCACCACAAATAACAAAAGCAGGGGTATAGCCATCCGCTTCAAGGTTCGCTTAAAAGCGGCTTCACGTTGCTCGTCCAGTTCCCACGGCAGGTGTAGATCGAGAGCCATCGGCTCCACGGCAGTGAAATGCGACATGGCTTAACCTCCCTGCCCGGCCTGGCTGACGGAATTGACAACGTCCGGCTCTGCTTCCGGAGCCTCTGGCAGTTTCTCAGCGGGCGCTTTACCTTGGACCTGATTGACCGCCAGTGAAATATTACGGTAGTTACTGTGCTGGCAAGTGGACATCACTTGTCGCAACAGGGAAAAGGACACGCTCTTATCCCCCATGATGGTAACGGCCAGCCCCCTGTTCTGTTCGTATTCCGAGATCTCCTCCAGCTTTTCCGTATTGGCTTTGAGCGCTTCGGCGAGCGGTTCAATCAGCCGCTCGGAGGAGTCAATAACGTCGGAGACCGTCGCCACGACCGTATCTCCTAACAGAATTTCCGTATCGCTGACGGTGATCTTGAGCTCCGTGTGCGGCTGAACCCCACTGACGGAGTCCGGTAGCTTTACAAACTTGGCATTCTCGATTTCCTGGCTATCGCCCGAGTTCAGCAATAGAAAGAACACCAGAATCGTGAAAATATCCATCAACGAAACGAGACTCAGCCGCGCCACGGCCGGCGGCTTTTTTTGCTGATAGAGAACGGTTGATCCAATCATGTCAGTCATTCGCTCTGCATTTATTTGATGTCGCCCAGAGAAATTTCCGGGAAGAGCTCAATTTCAACGACGCTGGCAGCGACCACAGCTTCATAGGAACGCACCGCATCCATGGTGGAGACCAGGCTCTGGTAATCCACCTGCGGGGCGGACAACAACAAGATGGAAGCGTTGTCACTCAGTTGCTTTTTGACTTCCCGCATGACCCGCGTCAGTTGCGCATAGTCGTAGGCTTCGCCCTCTTCTGTCTCGGTCCGCGCCACTTCCTGAATCAACACATCGTCCGGGTAGTAGACCCTGTAGCCGTCCTCCTCAATTCTCACCATCAGTTGGGACTGGGACTCCCCACTCTGATCGCTACCGCCGGTCAGCTCTGGCAGGTGAATATCCAGGACAGTGACCTGGGCAAACGTCAGTGTGATCAACAACACTGGCACCAGAACCACCATCAGATTCATGAACGAGGTCACGTCCAGCTCGGCGTCGTCGGTTCTCCGGGGCGTGAAATTGAAGTTCATGGTCGTTACCCTTCGACCGCCGCCACTTCTTTCTCGTCCGTGCTCTTTTCCGGACGAGGAGTACCGGCTTCAATAAACCGATGCAGCGTCATGATATTAAGGAACTTGACCGCCGACATCTGGATGCTGGAAATGATCGACGCCGTCTTATTCTGCAGAACAGCGTGCAACACCAGCAACGGAATGGCGGCGATCAAGCCGAAGGCGGTGGTGTTCATCGCCACGGAAATGGAGTTCGACAACATGGTCGACTTCTCTGCCGGATCCACATTCGCCACAGCACTGAAAGCGCCGATCAGGCCCACAATGGTACCGAGCAGCCCCAACAGCGTGGCGACATTGGCCAGAACCGCCAGGTAGCCGGTGCGCTGCTCAAGCCGTGGCATGGTTTCAAGCATGCCTTCGTTCATGGAGTTTTCCACATCGGCACGCTGTTTTGAAACCTTCATCATATCGAGGCCACAGGCGATGATCCGGGTCACCGGCGCCTGGCTTTCACGGGAGTACATCTGCATTTTGTCCATATCCGTGGTGCGCAACAGCGGCAGGAAGTCATTGAATGCCCGCCGGTTGCGCCACTTTTCCCGATTCAGAAACACCCACCGCTCAAAAGCGATGGCCAGCCCGATTACCAGCACCACAGAGATGGGGTAGATAAAAAGACCACCCTCCTGAAAGAACTCTGTCACGTTGTTGTATATCTCAGTCATGGTTACACCTATTAATAATCATCAAACACACGTAAGACCCATCGCGGTTGCACTGACGGCGCGCAACCGCTGCCCTTGCAACAGTTACTGCTCGCCTTCCAACTGCATTTCCTGATAAATCGTCACCGTTCGGTGCAACACCTTCCGATCCACCGCTTCAAGGGTGGCGTCATGCTTGTTCTCCATACTCCACTGCAACTTGTCCGGTGTACTGGTGCCCTGCCAGGGAACAAAATAACTGACCGCCGGTTGTTCCTTGTCCCCGATGAAGGTGGACTGTAGCCGGATGGCCGGGTTCTCGGGCGGCGTATCGGGATTCTCTTGAGCCGTTGTCGCTATAGGAAGCGCACCGGCCAGTAGTACCAAGGCAAAAAATGGCTTCATGTCACGTCACTCCATGTTGTCCTGATTGCTGGCAGATTCAGTATTGTCGGCTCGGTAAGAAACCGCCTCCGAACCTTCGGAATCGATCTCAAAACCGGGCGCAATTCCCGTGCGCGAGCGGATTTCTTCCAGCCAGGCGGAGACCCGGGTATTCTCCCCGTCAGTCAGAAACTGATAAGCCTCCATATGCTTCTGTGCCCGCAGCGGATGATTCAGGTAAATGTCGTAGAGTACTGCCAGATTCAGATGAGCCTCCGGGTAATCTGGCCACAATTTGAGCGCTGCCGCATAGGTGTTCTGAGCGTGCAGGTACCGCCCCATTTTGCGTTGGGTCAGGGCCAGCCGCAGGTAGGCGTTGACATTGTCACCGTTGATGGCAATGGCTTTCACATAGGCGTCCAGAGCCTGCTGATGTTCGCCTCTTTCCGAGGCAATATCCCCCAGCATGACCCAAGGACCGGAAAGGTCATCATCGCTCGCCGTCAACTCCAGCAAGAGCGTTTCAGCCTGTTTCCACTCCTCGGCTTTGAAAGCACGACGGGCTTCAATAAAACGGGTCACCGAGTCCTTTTCGATTCGTCCCCGTTGAGCGGTGTAAGGGTTCTCCCTGGGCTCATAGGGCAACCATTGCCCCTCGTCGCCCTGCTCCTGTACCGGGAGGTAGGGATCGGTCGCGACCAGATTCAAGGCCGCCTCTTTTTCCGTCATCCACTGCAGCTCTGTGCCTCCTGTCGAACAGCCAACCAGCGCAAACCCCAACACTGTCAGAGTAACGCCCTGCAAGAATCCGGGACCTGAGCGGAAAAATTTATCGTATTGCATCGCCGTAACTCACAATCAATTCAGATTTATCAAAACGCGAAGGCTCCAGGGTTCGCATCGCGGTAAAGCTCCGGTCAATCCACTGATTGAAGTGCCCCTCCCACGCACGATCAATATTCGCCTGGTGAAGCTTCGAGGCCAGATCGTCAAAAGGCAGCGCCTGTTCGGCGATCAACTCCCGGTACACAACGCGCTGCTCTGCCGACAGCGATCCGGGCACTGGAGACTCACGCAGTGCACTCGCCAATTCACGATACAACTCCGCCGTTTTAAAGCTGGACATGCTGGTGAACTCGAGAATGCCTTGGTCGGCGGCATGCTGGTAGCGATTCGCTGCTTCCTGAAGCAGCGCATTTTTCTCTGGCAGGCTATCCACCAACGGAACGCTGAGACGGTATTCATTGAAGGCCTTGGCATGATGGTCGCCATACTGAATGCTGGCCCAGGCCGTCAGCCAACGGTTGCGATCCGAATCGGCGAACTCGGCACCACCGGCCACCAGTTTGTCGAGCCAGAATAGCTGTCGACGGGTATCGCCCACACGCGCATAGTTCACCGCCAGTTTGTAGCGGGCTTCCATCAGGGTGTCTGTGGGCATCTCGTAGGTGTTGGCGTACTCGCGAAAGAGCCGTAGCGCCTGTTCATAACTTTCGTCGTTCTCGTACATCGTAGCGGCCAAGAACAACGCCTCACGGCGAGTTTCGGCATCTGGATCCTCGCTGGCCAATGCCTCATAGCGTTCGGCAGCCAGCGCCCAATTTTCCTGCTGCTCGTAAGCAAACGCCAGGCGACGGGGGAACTCCACAGCCAGTTCATGCTCGGGCGCAATCTCGATCAATTCCTGAAGCTCTTCAACTGCCCGCGACCATTGTTCCAGGCTGATCAACAACGTCACCGCCTCATACTGCGACGGGACCCGCAACGTCGCCTCGGGCGTCAGGGTTTTAATTTTCAGCAACTGCGCAACGGTTGCTTCTGGATTGCCTTGGCCATCCAGAACTTCCGAGTGACGATACAACGCCGTCGCCAGACGTTCGGTAACCGCTTCGTACTCTTCCGATGAAGGCGACATCAATTCACGTTGTTTGCGGTAGCTTTCTGCCGCCTCGGCATAAGCTTTCAGTTGGAATTGCGAGTGCGCCATAATGCCGAATGCGGTTTCCTTGAGGGACGCATCCAACTGCGGATTGTCTTCCACCAGCTGACTCGACACAGCGAGAGCCCGTTGGTATTCACTCAGGCTGAACAGGTACTCCGCAGCGTTGGTCAAAACCGATACTGCGCGGCTGTCAGAGTGGAACCGGCCGGCGAAACGCAACATGCTGTCGACCGCGCGCGCCTGGGTAGACTGGAGTTCGGCATCGCCCTCCGGAAGGTCGGCAATATGCTCCTGATAGGCGATGATGGCAGCGTAGCCGGCATCGCTCGCGTGCTCGTCCGCGCTGGAACCAAGCGGGCTGTATGCCACTTGCTCATATCCGGCCACGGATTCAATGTATCGCTGCGCGAGGAAGAGCGACTCCGATTTGAGGTAGATCACCTCATCAATGCGCTCGTCACTGGGGAAGGTCTGAGCGTACTCGGCATAGTAGTCGGCGGCGTTGATGTACGCCTGCTCCACTTCGGGATCCAGAGCCTCGCCTGCTGTGGCTGCATTTTCTTCAGAGTCAGTTTGATCTTCGGCGCTGTTCGCCAGCTCCGGTCGATTCTCCGACTCATCTTTTTGGAGACTCTGGCCCTGACTGTAGTGATACCGCGCCAGCTCATCCAGGTAGGTTCGGATCGGTTCTCTGACTTCATTGTAGAGACCATCGGTGTTACCTGCGTAGTCCGAGCGAATACCATAGGCCCGGACATACGCCGCTTTCTCCTCCAGCGCGAGGCTTGGGAAGCCACCGTCGATATAAGTCTGGATGATTTTGCCGTGGAGCCCGGGGGCCCGAGTCGAGTTCGGGTGGTTGGCGATAAAATGACGGAAGGTACCGGCAGCTTTTTCGTACAGCTCTTTTTCCCGGTAGTACTCACCCAGATGATTGTAAAGTAACCAGGTGTAGGGCTGAGCGACGACGTGAGGTAAAGAGGGAATCGCCTCCGCGCCCCCCACCTTGTCCAACGCCAGGCTGATGGAGTGGATCGCATCCTTGGCAACGGGCCGCTCGCCGTCCGCGAGGGACTCGACATCCGCTCGCCCCGCCATCAACTCGTCCAGAACTCTGGAAAACTCGACCAGACTGTCGCGAAACTGCCGCTGTTTGTAATGCGACCACCCCAGCATATAGCGAGCGTTTGTGGCCAGTCGGGGTTCGTCGCTCTCAAGAACGGCGCGATAGGACGCCTCGGCCTGAGCGTAGTCCTCATTGTTGAAATGAATATCGCCCATGCGAAAATGCGCTTCGGCGATATTGGCATAGTAAGGGTGACGATGCGTCAGCTCGGCCAGCATTTTCATGGCCTCATCCTGATTGCCTTCCAGGTCATAGGCCTTGGCCAACTGATACAGCACTTCCGCATTGTCGGGCGAATTGGGATACTTTTCGAGAATATTACGGTAGGCCTTGATCGCTTCGACATAGTGATTACTGGGCTTGGCCGTATGCCGTTGGTCCTGAACCCCTTCCATCATGTAAACGTCTGCCACGCGACGCTCGATCTGTTCTTTCAGCTGTTCGTCTTCAAACAGTTCTGCCAGCTCGCTGTACTCTTCTCGCACCTCTTCGTGGGTAACCGGCTTGGGAGCCTCCGCTTCCTCTTTGGGTGGGGTGTAAGCCAGAGAGCCAATGGTTTTTGGCTGGTTGGCACCGCATGCGGTCAGCAGAACCAGCACGCTGGCCGCCACCGAGATAGTTGCCATTGAGGACTTCATTGCGCCTCCGGGGAATTCAACGCGCCAGCCGCTGGAGCCGATTGCTCAAGCGACAACAGCGCCATATCGTAAAGACGGGCCTTGGCCAACCGCGATTGGGCGGCGTAGTAGTTCATTCGCTCCTCGTGCTTGTCCAGCTCCAGTTTGATCAGTTGGCGCATGACCTGCTCCAACGCGAGAATCTGATCCCCGGTTCGAGCCATCAGGGCTTGAATACGCAGATGATGTTCCCGGACCATGGGCCGATAGTGATCGGGCTGCTCATAAGGACTCTCCACCGCCTGAAGCCGACCAAGTCTATGATTCAGTGCACTTAAATCAGAACGGGTATTGTCCATCAGCGAAGTCAGGCGTTGTCGGTCCTCTTCATCCACCACCAGCGTGTACAGTTCCAGCTCTTCCCAGCGATCGCTCAGTTGCCGGCCGATCACATCTGTGCGATCGAGCATCTCGCGCATACTTCGATCAAAACGCTTCTCCTCGGCCGCCTTCAGAATCGCCTGGTGCTGCTCCGCCTGCTCCGCCCAATAACGCAGGTTGTCTTCAATAACGTAGAGGTCCGCCAACTCCGTCAGCGTTTCGTTGAACGCGTTACTGGCCATCAGGTCAATAAGAAACGGGGTCAGTTTCTCGTAATCCACGGAGGGCTGGCGAGCGTACCAATCGGTATCATCCATGATCGCCTCCAGGTTATTGATAAATTCTCTCGGCACGTCCTGACCATCTATCACGCGACGAGCCTGGGCAATCAGGGACACACCCTCACCAAACTCCTTCTCCGCCTGAATATTGCGGGTAAGCGCTCGTTTAAACAGTCCTTGCTCTTCGTAAACGTGGGCCAACAACACCTTCGCCTCCTGCACTTCGGGGATAGCAATGGAGCGCTCAGCCAATAATTCGAGGGCGGGGATGGCGTCGGTGAACTGCTCGCGATTGATGGCGGCCCAGGCGTAGCTCAACAGTGCGCGATTGGAATACAGGCCGGTCGTTCGGATCTGGCTCAGGTAACCCCACGCCGCCGACAGACGATCGGACTTCATCGCCAATTCCGCCAGCCCATGCCGCGCCCGATCCACCAGCGCCGCCGTAGCACTGCCCTCTTCGGCACCGCTCTGGGTCACGCGCTCCAGGTTGTGGACCGCCGCACTGACATTGCCACGTCCGACCTGGGCTACCGCCAGGTTGAACAGAAAATAAGGAAAGGCCGGGGAGTCTTTGGCGGCCGCCTCAATCATCCCGACCTTTTCCGCAAGTCGTTCTGGATGGCCGGTGACCAAGGTTGCCAGGTAGTGATAGTCCACCAGAATGTCAACGGGAATGGGGCCCTTGACGCTGTCGACGGCAGTTCTGGCGCTGGCAAAATCTCCCTTGTTGTAGTGGAGTTTGGCAAGGTAGAACCAGGCACGGTTGCTCACTTCGTGAGACACGCTCCCTGCCAACAGCTCATCAAACACCGGCTCTGCTTTATCCGGGAGGCCGTAAGACACCAACATACCGCCTTTAACCAACTGCCCGGTAGTTGACAGCGAAGCGCTGTTATCCAGTGACTCGGCGTACTTTTGCTCCACCAGCGCATGAAAATAATCATGCTGAAAATATTCAAAAAGAACGGCACCGTATTCAAGCTCCTGTGCGGAACTGACATTGGATGAAAACGCCCATGCCGCCGCCGGCATGACCGACAACGGGATCAGTGACGCGGCCAACCAGAAACGGGACGCCGCCATGATCTTTTGTGCCCTGTACCTCATAGGCTTACCACTGTTTGATCGCAAATACCGGTTCTTGCTTGACGGGGTCGTCTCCGATGGCGAGCTCTAGATAGCTGCTATTGGCATGCTTCTCGAATTCTAAAGTGGTGGCGCGCTTATAGGATCGCCCCCCCGGGCCGATACCGGTAAAAAACGCCGTCGCACTGTGCTCGCCATCGGCCAGATTCGTTATATAGAGGCGGTGGATGCCACCGCGCAGCATCGCGCTCTGTTGTTTTTCGGAATAGAGGTGAGTGGCGACCATTTTCCCGTTCAGCTTCAACTTTACCGATTCCAGCTGAAAGAACTGGCCGGAACTGAAGGAGACAAAGACGGAGTACTTGGTACTGGAGGGATAGAGAATGCGCTCTTCCATCTGCTTCAGGTCATGATTCAGGTCGACCACATCCGACTTGAGCGACTGCACGTACTTGGAGATGCGTTTAAGTTCCGCCTCAGCATCTACAGACTCGGCCGCGCCCTCGCTGACGGTAACTTCCCCGCCGTCGACACCATCGGCCCAGTGTTGAGATTCGGCAACCTCCGCCGCATAGTTCTGCGCCATCGCAAACGTCAGAACCAACGCACAAGACGTCAGTGACGCCCTGATGAACCCCCTCTTCTCCATGACCTGTGCCCCAAGCATCGTTCAAACCAAGAAAACGCCTATCAGGATTTTTTGATACCAGGATCTTTTTACAAAGATTTTTCCCGTGACGTATCGGACTCGCAAAAATAACTGAAGCCTCTTTAAGAGTCACACGTTGAATGTTGATTTTATGAGCCACGTCTCAAAATATTAGTGCTTTTTAGCGACGCATCACACTTCTATTCCTGGGCTCGACGACGGAAACGAACCTAGGCCCCTCATTTCTTTCATCGAAAACGTCGGTCGGGCTTCAAGATGGGCGCAACAAACCATGGCGTCAATTTCCAAAAGTGAGACATACCTAACGTTGCCGTTCAGCTTTAGGACGTAGACTGTCGGTGAACTTCTGCAGCGAGATAATGGACACTATGCGCTATACCGTTTCCTTCCCCACCTGCCTGGTTGCCCTGGGCTTAAGCGCGCTGCCGTTAAACGGCCATGCTCAAGAACAAGACTCCCGGGTGGAGGTTGTCAAACCACCCGAGCGCACTGAGCGGGCCCAACGAGCCGCTATCGACAGCGAAAACTTTGAAGTGGGTGCCTACCTTGGCGCTTTGTCGGTAGAGGACTTCAGCACCCAGCTTTCTGCCGGATTGACGCTGAACTACCATATAAGCTCGCGCTTTATGGTCCAGGCCCACTACGCGCAATCGGACGTCGAAAGAGCCACCTTTGAGGAGGTTTCCGGGGGCAACTTCCTGTCGGCTTCCGATAGAAGTTTTGAACACCTGAGTGTATTGGCAGGCTATCGACTAGCCGAAGGCCGGTCGTTTTTTGGGGGTAAGCGAAAATTCAACTCTTACATCTATGTGCTTGCCGGACCCAGCCAGGTCAGTTTTGCAGGAGAAGACAATACCGGCCTTGCACTGGGGCTCAGTTATAAGACCGTACTGACAGACTGGGCAACTCTGAATCTGGACGTGCGGGATATTGTCGTCGACCGCTCATTCCTCGGCGACGACAAAACCACGCACAACACTGAATTGGCGGTTGGCCTCAACCTGCTATTTTGATAGCCGATTGAGGCAAGATTCCAACACGATCCCTGGCCCGGCCCTCAAAACAGATAACTGACGCCAGCGCTCAGCTGGTTTGATGTGACTGATTGCTCTTCATCCGCAACCAGACTGGAGTCATACAGGTAGGCGCGATAGTCGAGTCGCACCAACACATCTCGTGTAAGCGCCACTTCGTACCCAACACCCAGGGTGGTGGTAAAGTTTTCTTCGCCCCCAAACCGGGTTTCGCCCGCGCCCCCGACCAAATACAAAGAAGACAGACGCGCCCTCCCCTCATCGGCGAAAAACTCGCTCTGGAAAAGCTTGTACCCCACAAGAAGATCATAGTGACGAAAGGTTCGGTCGCCACCGTCGAACAACAACCCCTGGCTGTTTTCGTAGGCCGAGGGCGAACTGTCTGCCTGGAGAAAGTTGTACTGCAGGAAAAAGTTTTCCGATGCCTGGAAAGTGGCGCTCACTCCAAGGGCCCACTCGCCATTGAAGTCAGCGATATTGACCACGCCTGCCGTGACACCGAGATCAAACACCTCGCTGTCAATGCGATGCGCTGCAGAGGGCTCAGTCTCTTGTGCCAGTGCCATGGGCGTGGCAATCAGGCCCGCCAAGGCGAGCGAACGCGCCTTTAAAAGAACGTGCTGAATCCCATTTTCCATACTTCTAAGCTCTCACTGTTGTTATCCGTATCGACCTCGGACCAGCGGTACTCCCCGCGCAGCACGAAGTTGCGACCGATGTAGTAGTTCACGCCGAGGCCATACTGCGTAAAGTCCTCATCCCCGATCTCCAGCGGGACCAACTTGGGCTGTGAATCAATCGACATCGTGCCCCGCCCCACTATCAGCAGAGGCGACACTTTCCAGTCCGAGAAGGGCTCTATCAACATATTCACGCTGTACAGCTCGCCTTTTATCTCGGAACCGAACACTTTGCCCAGTTCGGCTTCCAGGCCCATCCAGCTCAAGGGGCGATAGCCAACGAGGAAGCTGAACGTATCACTGTCCTCCAGTTCGCCAGCCGTGAATTGCCCAGAGTTGAAACCCACCCGCCAGTGGCTCGCGAGATAATCACCATAACTCACGGACGGCAGATCGGCGGGCTCACCGGTGGTCTGAAGCGTTCGGGAAATTTGTGAGGCGCTGGACCAGCCGGTTCGGCCATTGGCCATTCGAACCTCATACCAACCCGGTCGACGAGTCAGCACATCGACTTTCTCGCCCTGCTCGATCACATAAAAAATGGGATAGCCCCGCCCGGGGCCACTTCGAACATCCACATAAGGGTCGATGACTTCCAGCTGAAGATAGGAGGCCCTACCTTCTTCGTCGGCAACAGCCACCACGGGGGCCACCATTATTAACGCCAGAGTCACACCAAAGAACCAACGCCGCATCGAAACTCCCTACTATCGTTCAGCCTTGCCAGAGGTGGCGGCCGGGAACAGAAGATCCACTCAAATTAACCCGCAATAAGGGTTCCGGCACTACCAAGACGCTACCCTACCCTAATGGCAGCAAAGACCCCACGCGAATTGTTGGATTCGTGACAAACCACAAACTTTAAATGTCAACCAGACCAAAAATCCTTGAGATTTCACCCAGCTCGACCAATGATTCATGCTGCTTCGGCGTTTTGTCATACAATACAAGAGGAGGCCGGAGGGCCGCGCTTAACAGAAAGACGCCCTTACGGTATAATCCGCCGCCGTTTGGTCGTGTCATCAACCGCCTCCCCGGGGCACGGCTGTTGGGAGCTCAAAGCCCCCCAATTACGCATCCATGATGGTCATGGATAGTCTCTCAAGGCAGAGATCCTGTCGCGAGAGTAACCCCACAAAATTAGAGGAACTCAATCGTGCTTGAAGCCTATCGTACTCACGTCGCTGAACGCGCCGCGGAAGGCGTACCCCCGAAACCCCTCACCGCCGAACAAGTCGCCGACCTGGTAGAACTGCTGAAAAATCCCCCGGCGGGCGAAGAGGACACCCTGGTCGAGCTGATCAGTCACCGCGTCCCGGCCGGTGTGGATGAAGCCGCCTACGTGAAAGCTGCCTTCCTGAGCGCCATCGTGAAAGGCGAGGCCGAAAGCCCCCTGATCTCCAAAGAGACCGCCGTCAAGCTGCTCGGCAATATGCACGGTGGCTACAACATCGAGACCCTGGTCGCCCTGCTGGACGACGATGCCCTGGCGCCCCTGGCAGCCGAGGAGCTCAAGCACACCCTCTTGATGTTCGACGCCTTCCATGACGTGGAAGAGAAAGCCAGGTCCGGCAACGGACACGCCAAGGCGATCATGCAATCCTGGGCCAACGCCGAGTGGTTTACCCAACGCCAGAAAGTGCCCGAAAGCATCAAGCTGACCGTGTTCAAGGTCACCGGCGAGACCAACACCGATGATCTGTCTCCCGCGCAGGACGCCTGGTCCCGCCCCGACATCCCTCTGCACGCGCTGGCCATGTACAAGAACGAGCGCGAAGGACTCACGCCGGATGAGCCCGGCACCATCGGCCCGATCAAGCAGATCGACGAGCTGAAGAAAAAGGGTTATCCGCTGGCCATGGTCGGCGACGTAATGGGTACCGGCTCCTCACGTAAATCCGCTACCAACTCTGTCCTCTGGTACATCGGTGAAGACATTCCGGGCGTGCCCAACAAGCGCACCGGCGGTGTCTGTATCGGCAGCAAGGTGGCCCCCATCTTCTACAACACCATGGAAGACGCCGGTGCCCTGGTCTTCGAGGCCCCGGTCGATGACCTGAACATGGGCGATGTGATCGAAGTGCGCCCCTATGAAGGGAAAATCCTCAACGGCGAGACCGGTGAGCTGATCTGCGAGTTCGGACTCAAATCCGACATGCTCCTGGACGAAGTGCAGGCCGGCGGCCGGATTCCGTTGATTGTAGGCCGCGGTTTGACCGGCAAGGCCCGTGAATCCCTGGGTTTGCCCGCTTCCGACGTGTTCCGCAAACCAGAACAGCCCAAGGACACCGGCAAGGGCTACACCCTGGCCCAGAAGATGGTCGGCAAGGCCTGCGGTATGGACGGCGTGCGCCCCGGCACCTACTGCGAACCCTACATGACCACTGTCGGCTCTCAGGACACCACCGGTCCCATGACCCGCGACGAGTTGAAGGACCTGGCCTGCCTGGGCTTCACGGCCGATTTGACCATGCAGTCCTTCTGCCACACCGCCGCCTATCCGAAGCCGGTGGATATCGACACTCAGCACACCCTCCCCGACTTCATCATGACCCGTGGTGGCGTGTCTCTGCGTCCGTCCGACGGCATCATCCACAGCTGGCTGAATCGTATGTTGTTGCCAGATACTGTCGGTACCGGCGGCGACTCCCACACCCGCTTCCCCTTGGGCATCTCCTTTCCGGCCGGTTCGGGCCTGGTGGCCTTTGCCGCTGCTACTGGCGTCATGCCGCTGGATATGCCCGAATCCGTTCTGGTGCGCTTCAAGGGCGAAATGCAACCGGGTATCACCCTGCGTGACCTGGTCAACGCCATCCCCTACTACGCCATTCAGAACGGCCTGCTGACCGTCGAGAAGAAAGGTAAGAAGAACGTCTTCTCGGGTCGTATTCTGGAAGTGGAAGGCCTGCCCGACCTGAAAGTGGAACAGGCCTTCGAAATTTCCGATGCCTCCGCCGAGCGCTCCGCCGCCGGTTGTACCATCAAGCTGGGCAAAGACCCCATCATCGAGTACCTGAAGTCCAACATCACCATGCTGCGCTGGATGATCGAGCAGGGTTACGGCGATGTTCGTACTCTGGAACGTCGTGCCCGCAAGATGGAAGACTGGCTGGAAAACCCGGACTTGATGGAAGCAGATGCCGACGCCGAGTACTTCGAAGTGATCGAGATCGACATGAGCGAGATCACCGAACCGTTGCTGGCCTGCCCGAACGACCCGGACGATGTGAAGAAGCTGTCCGACGTCCAGGAAACCAAAATCGACGAAGTGTTCATCGGTTCCTGCATGACCAACATCGGTCACTTCCGCGCCGCCGGCAAGCTGTTGGACGCCACCAAAGAAGAACTGGCTACCCGCCTCTGGATCGCCCCGCCCACCAAAATGGACGAGCACCAGTTGATGGAAGAAGGCTATTTCAACATCTTCGGTCGCAAAGGCGCCCGCACCGAGATGCCCGGCTGCTCTCTGTGTATGGGCAACCAGGCACGCGTAGCTCCGAACTCGACGGTGGTATCCACCTCCACCCGGAACTTCCCGAACCGTCTGGGACAGGGCGCGAACGTCTACCTGGCCTCAGCCGAGCTGGCGGCGGTCGCCGCCGTCACCGGTAAGCTGCCCACGCCGGAAGAGTATCTGAACTACACCAAAGACCTGAACAGCATGGCGAGCGATATCTATCGTTACCTCAACTTCAACGAAATTGAGAACTACCAGAAGTCCGCGGACGAAGGTAAGCGCATCGCCGCTGTGCAGATCGAGCAAGTAGCGGTGTAAACCATCGCTGGTTATCGATTGTCCGAAAGCCCATTGGCGTGACCAATGGGCTTTTTTATTGGAAAGAACCAAATTTGAGAGGTTCACTATGATTATTCAGAACGATTACGTCGACCTGAACACACCGACGGGGCTCATGCGGACCTACATCTACCGTCCGGTCGCCGAAGGCCGCTACCCGGCAATTATTTTCTATTCCGAAATATTCCAGCAGACGGCCCCGATTGCCCGATCGGCAGCGATCATGGCAGGCCACGGTTTCATTGTCCTGGTCCCTGAAGTGGCCCATGAGCTCAACCCCATCGGCACAGTGCTTGGGTACGATGACGCGGGCAAGGAAAAGGGTAATAACGACAAGTTCGCCAAGCCCCTCAGGGACCACGATACGGATACCCAGGCCATGGTGGACTTCCTGCAACAACGGGACGACTACAGCGGCTCGGTGGGCAGTATGGGCGTGTGCCTGGGCGGACACCTGGCCTTTCGGGCCGCCCTCAACCCTGCGTTGAAAGCCGCCTGTTGCCTTTACGCCACGGATTTGCATTCCAACACCCTGCCCGCCGAGAACAACGAACAGACATTGAACCGGGCCGAGGAAATCCAGGGTGAACTATTGATGATCTGGGGACGCCAAGACCCCCACGTGCCGGATGAACCCCGCGCCACCATCAACCAGGCCTTACGCGACGCCGGCTGTGACTTCAGTTGGGTAGAGGTTAACGGGCAGCATGCCTTCATGCGTGACGAAGGAGACCGCTACGATCCCGAGCTGGCCCTGCAGTGCTACCAGATGGCGGTCAGCCTGTTTCGGAGAACCTTGCGCTGACGGGCAGGTTGAACGAGCAACGATGAGCGCCAGTCAGGGGCCATCACTCGTCCAACCGAGCCGCCGTCACGTAAACTGGTGCTATGCGTACCACAGCCTTTGTGTTTCTGCTCACCCTTCTTTGCGCCTGCCAGCTCAAGCCGCCGGCCGAGGCGCTGTTGGATGACTACCTGACCCGCTTATCGCGGGTGCTCGACGTGGACCGTCCCGCCGTGGCGGCGTCGCTGCCTCCCCGTATGCCACCGACTCGCGCGCTTCAGATCACCATCGAACCGCTCTCTATCGATCTACTGGATTTCTGGGGCTTTCGAAAATGCGGACTGGCGGAAGTGCTGGGGGAGAGAAACAGCGTTCTGGGGCGGGTCATGGTGCCTTCTCAGCACCTGCATATGGACGGGCGTATTCTGGAAGGGCTCCAACAGTGCCGGAGCACGCTGGAAGACGAAACGCTATTGGCCTTGACCGAAGAGCTGATTGATGCCAAGCAAGCGCAGTGGCCACTGCTCTACTGGAACGCCACCGCGGCGGCACCAGAGTTACGCGCCTTTTGGAGCCCCTCATCAGAGCCCCTGGTCCCCGGGCAGGAGGCCAGCTATCAGGCCGCTGAGACCGCGCTCGGATTCCTGGCGGACCTCCCCCACCGGTTGTCCGAAAACCGCTGGCCCGAGCGTGAAAACCTTGAGGCTCACTACCAGGCCCTGGAGCAGTTCGAGCTGGGAGGGCGGCTTCTTCAAAGTCTGGAATTGGGTCATCACTACATCGCCGCAGGCAATCGCATGCTGGAGCAAGCCGCCCGGCGCCAAACCCTCTGCCCGGCAGGTTTGCAAAAGAAGGAACTGGAGTACGCCCGCAACGTCATGGTCAAAGTCTTTGTGGGTGAGGTTCAGCCTTGGCTTGCGGCGGTCAATCGGCGAAGCCAGTCGCTCCAGGCGCAGTACGATACGCTGATGGATCAGCAGGCGCCCGACTTGAGGGAAAAGCTTCAGCCCTTTGAAACCGAAATCGTCGCCCTTCAAGCGCAGTTTGAAAAAACCCTGCGTCAACACGTCGAACATTGGCAACAGCTATTCGACACCTGCGGCAGTAAAGCGCGCCCCTGAAACCCATCACACTGTCGGCACCTTTTTCGACGCTCTTCACAAACCCCGGTATTATCAGCTACGCTTGGCGCACCTTCGTACTTCATCAAAATCAGAGTGGTGCCGGAGGGGAACTCTACCTTTCGAAAAATATCATACAGATACGACCACTTCCGGTTTGGACGACTCTGCACTATAGGGAGGAGAACAGCCAATGCACAATGATGATTTATACCCCACAAGACTCAAGGAACCCATGGAACCTTTCCTGAGGAAGGATCCCGTCATTCATGCACGCAATGAGTATCGCTGGACAGGGCCACTGGATGAAGAGGCTCTATCCCGTTATGAGCGAGATGGTTTCCTGTGGTTCGAAGGCTTTTTCTCTTACGACCGGGTACAACCTTTCTTCCAGGAATTGGTCGACATGGCCAAGAATGAAGAGCTGATGCGCTCGGACAAGGTGATCAGCGACCCGAACAGCGGACGCATCCGCTCTGTGTTCGACATGCACCGCATCTCAGAGCGCTTTGACAAGCTCACAAGAGACCCGCGTATTCTCGGAATGGTCAGGCAACTGCTTGGCAGCGAAGTCTATATTCATCAATCCCGTATCAACGACAAATTCGGTTTCGAAGGCAGCGGCTTTCAGTGGCACTCCGACTTCGAAACCTGGCATTCGGAAGATGGCATGCCCCGAATGCGAGCGGTCAGCGCGTCCATTATGCTCACCGATAACAACGAGTTTAATGGTCCTTTGATGTTGATCCCCGGCTCCCACCACTATTTCGTGCCTTGCGTGGGAGAAACACCGGAGGAAAACTGGATCAGTTCGCTGAAGCGACAAGATACCGGTGTGCCGGACAAGGACAACCTGGCCATGCTCGCCAAGCGCGGAGGTATACAGGCACCAAAAGGCCCGGCGGGGTCGCTATTGTTGTTTGAGTGCAATACGCTGCACGCCTCCAATGAGAACATGTCCCCCTGGCCTCGTTCTAACCTGTTCTTTGTTTACAATAGTTTGAGCAATACGCTGCACGAGCCCTATGCGGCTCCCGGCCGTCGCCCCAATCACCTGGGCAATCGGGACGAAGAAAGTGCGCTCTGCATGCATGATGATTTCCCCGAGCTCTCGGGCCAGGGTGTACCGAATTTGAGCTAACGCAAAGATTGAGAGCGCGGCGGGGTCATCAAGTGTTCGAGGTCGGAAATATCCACCAGAGGATCGTCCAGATCCACGAGCACATGAGAGTGGCTCAGCGTCCAGGCCCGACCGGTGATATGACTGTGGATGGCCGGGTGCACACCCACCCTCGCCTCGCCCAGGCAGGTACCGATAAAGCTGCTGTTGCGCGGTGACACCGTCTCAAGCCACTGCCCTTCGCGAATCAGGCCCTTTTCGGCCATCAGTGCCAGGCGTGCGGAGGTGCCGGTACCGGTGGGGCTGCGGCAGATCACGCCGGGGTGAACATAGGTGGCCGAACGCGAACGAAAGCCGCCGTCCCCCAGCGCCTCCACCGGCCCCATAAAGTGCGCGAAGGGCACGGGTCCCGCCTCCCCCAACTGCGGATGAGGCTCGTTGAACTGCTCGCGCACGGCACGGATAAATTCATCACCGAACGCCGCCAGGGAAACGGCCTCGTCGTGGACCAGCTCAAACCCGTGCTGGCTGGCGTCCACCATCGCAAAGAAGGCACCGCTCCATACCATGTCGTAGGTGACCTGCTGCCCTCTGGGTAGGGTCACCGTCAGGCCTCGCGCCGCCACATAGGCAGGTTCGCCCTGAGTGGTGATGGAATCGACCCGCCCATTGTGATTCACCGCTTTGATGTGCGCCAGCCCCGCCGGTGACTCCAGCACCACCGACTGTTCGCCTTCCTGCATCGGGATAAGGCCGCTTTGCAGCGCCGCCGTGGCAGTACATATCGTATTGGAGCCGGAATACATGGGGTAACCCATGGCTTCCATAATGATGTAACCGGCCTGAGCGTCGGGATGGCTTGGCGGCACAATCAGGTCCACCGACATGGCCGGGTCACCATAGGGCTCGGAAAGCAACAACCGGCGCAGACCATCGCCGTGGGCCTGTAGGTAACGCATCTTCTCCAGAACCGTGCTCCCCGGAATGTTTTCAATACCCTCGTACACAATCCGGCTGACATCGCCGCCAGACTGCATGTCAATCAGGCCTAACTCGCGAAAACGACCGTGATGATTACTTGGCAGCATAGGGGGCTCCTACTGACGCCCATTTAGCATCCGGCACGATGACCAGGTTGCCGATATAGCGCTTGGCCATAAACTCCCGCTGCGCGTCATGAAAGCGCGACAAAGGGAAGGTGCCATGCAATAGCGGGTGGATCTTGCCTTGCTCAATGTACCCGAGCAGGCGGCGGAAAGCGCCACGAGTACCCTGAGAGGACCCGTGCAGTTGCAGTTGCTTGAGGTACATGGTTCTCAGGTCCAGCTCCACCACCGGACCACCGATCGCCCCTGAGGTGGTGTATCGGCCCTCCGGGCGCAGCACCCGCAGCAGGTCATTGAACATCGGGCCGGCCACCAGGTCCGCCACGACATCGACCGGTTGACCCCGGGTGATCCGATCAAGGGCATCCACCAGACCACCCTCTTCGCGCCGGACCGTGTCCTCAGCGCCAATATCGCGCAACGCCGCCTCTTTTCCGGCGCTGGTCACCGCATAGGGGATGGCTCCGCGAACGCGGGCCAACTGCACAACCGCCGACCCCACGCCACCGGACGCACCGGTCACCACAATTCTTTCACCTTCTTTCAGGTTCGCCCGATCCAGCATGTGCTCGCCGGTGAGATAGGCGCAGCAGAAAGTGGCCAACTCGGCATCGCTGATGGGCGCGTCAGTGGCGTGGGCGTTTTCCGAAGGCACGGTAGTGTACTCTGCGTACCCGCCATCGCGGCCGTGTCCGATATAGTCAATATCCGCCAGACTGTCGTCGCCCTCAGGCCGGTTGTACAGGGAAAAATCCACCATCACCCGCTCGCCGATACGCGCATCGGGCACGCCCTTGCCCACCGCAACGATCTTGCCGACGGTGTCCGTGCCTTGAATACGAGGAAACTCCAGCGTGGAGCGCCCCCGTCGCCAGGTGGAAACCGATGCCGGATCGGTATCGCTGCCGTAGGCCCCTTGCCTCACCCAGACATCCGTGTTGTTCATGCCGCAGGCGGTGACTTCAATTAGAACTTCGCCGGAGCCAGGCTTGGGGACCGGCACATCCTCCCGGTACTTCAACTGATCGAGGTCACCATGCCCCGTCAACTGTACCGCTTTCATCGTTTCGGGAATCATTCGTTCAGCCTCCGTCTAACATCGAGTCAAGTCGTTGGCTTTATTGAATAGTGTAGTAACCGGCCTGGGAGGACGCAAAACAACGAACTATCGCGGCTTGCGCGGCTTTCAGGCCACTGCGACAATAGCGTTTTTGTTGTCCCCCACACGGAGCAAGCATGAGTAATCCCAAAGCCGTACTGGTGACCGGAGCTTCAACCGGCATCGGCTATTACTGCGCCAAAGCGCTACAGAAAGACGGATACCGGGTCATCGCCAGTTGCCGCAAGCTACCTGACGTCTCCCGGCTTCAGGCAGAAGGGCTGACCTGCATTCAGCTCGATGTGGCGGATTCCGGCAGCATCCAGCGCGCGGTGGAAGAGACGCTGGCGCTGTGCGAGGGAAGACTCTATGGCCTGTTTAACAACGGTGCCTACGGCCAACCCGGCGCGGTGGAAGACCTTACGCGCGACACACTGCGTCGCCAGTTCGAGACCAATTTTTTCGGTTGGGCGGAGCTGACCAATGCGTTACTGCCCTCCATGATCGCCAACGGCGAGGGCCGGATCGTTCAGAACAGCTCGGTGCTCGGCTTCGCCGCCATGCCCTTTCGGGGCGCCTATAACAGCAGCAAGTTCGCTTTGGAGGGCCTCACGGATACACTGCGTCTTGAACTCAAGGGAACCGGCGTTGAAGTCAGCTTGGTGGAGCCCGGCCCTATTTTGAGTGACTTTCGCAAGAACGCCTTGACCGCGTTAAAGAGCAATGTGGATATGGCAAACAGTCGGCATAGGGAGAAGTATGACGCCGCTCTGGAACGACTGAGCAAGAAAGGGCCGGCACAACGTTTTACCCTGGGGCCAGAAGCAGTCTACAAAAAAGTTAAGCACGCACTGGAAAGTAAGCGTCCGAAGCCTCGCTATTACGTGACATTCCCGACCTACCTGATGGGCTACCTCAAACGGATTTTAAGCACTCGAAAAATGGATAAGATTCTGGGAAAAGTGGCGAGCTAGCAGCCACTGTTCCCTACACTGATACAGGATCCGGCAAACCTTTTATGACCGACTGGCCATATACGCGTCGTAATCCGGAATGGAGCGATCCACTTCGTTATTGAACAGCGGAGAGGCCACCATAAAGTCGGCGGAAATCTGATTGCAGGCCACGGGAATGTTCCATACCGCAGCGATGCGCAGCAACGCTTTTACGTCCGGGTCGTGCGGCAGGGGCTCGAATGGGTCCCAGAAGAAAATCAGGAAATCCACCTTTCCCTCGGTTATTAACGAGCCGACCTGTTGGTCACCCCCCAGCGGACCGCTGATCAATTTATTGATGGTCAGGTCCGTGGATTTTTCGATCACGCTACCCGTGGTGCCGGTGGCGTAAAGAACATGCGAGCTCAAGGTTTCCCGGTGTTTACTGCACCAGGCCACCAGATCTTTTTTCTTGTTGTCATGGGCAATGAGAGCGATTTTTTTGTTGCCCGGCATAGTGACTGTTTTGTAATCCATAAACTGGCTCGCTTGTCGTTGCTTTGGAATTATCAGTCTCGCGACTGGGCGATGGCTTCGGTCACCGTTTCAATCAAGCCCGGCCCCTGATAAATGAAACCCGTGTACACCTGAACCAGCTTTGCCCCCGCGGCCATCTTTTCGACCGCACTGGCCCCGTCACTGATACCGCCCACACCAATGATGGGCAGCTCATCTTTAAGGTGATCGTGCAGCGCAGCAATTACATGAGTACTTTTGTCCCTCACCGGCAGACCACTGAGCCCACCGGTTTCTTCGCTATGCTCCAGATCTTCCACCCCTTCTCGACCAATGGTGGTATTAGTGGCAATCACGCCATCCATACCCTGCTCTTTCAGCACCTTGGCCACCTGTTCAATGGCAACATCGTCCATATCCGGAGCGATTTTTACCACCAGCGGTACATAACGTCCCTCGGCCTGATAATGCTTGCCCTGCTCGGCCTTCAGTCGCTCGAGCATTCGGCTCAGACTGTCGCCAAACTGAAGGTCACGCAGCCCCGGCGTATTGGGCGATGAAATATTGAACGTAATATACTCGGCGTGGGCGTATACCTTGTTCATGCATTCCAGGTAATCGTCCACCGCGTTCTCCAGGGGGGTGGTGGCGTTTTTCCCAATATTGATTCCGAGAATGCCCGAGTAACGGCGACGTTTGACCTGCTCCACCAAGTGATCGACACCCAGGTTATTGAATCCCATCCGGTTGATAATCGCTTCCTGCTCGGGCAGCCGGAACAACCGCGGTTTGGGATTACCGGGCTGCGGACGTGGCGTCACGGTGCCGATTTCGACAAAGCCGAAGCCCAGCTCACCCAGCGCATTGAAGTAGTCCCCGTTTTTGTCCAGACCGGCTGCCAGCCCGAGAGGGTTGGCGAAGCGCAGTCCCATGACCTCCACGGGATTGTAGCGGGCCTTGGGCTTGAAGAGCGGCAGTAGCCGCAGCCGTTCAGCTGCACCGAGCCAATCGAGGCTGATGTGGTGGGCGGTCTCGGGGTCCAGTTGGAACAGGGCTTTGCGGATCAATGAGTACATTCAAAAGCTCTTTGCGGAGGAGCGAATTTGGGTCTGAATCGGCGCAAAGGATACTGGATTTGCCGTTTTTAGTCGATTTTTTCGATCGTCTGAAACCGGTTCTGTGTGTCGAAATGGATCCGGAAACGGCCCCGGATCCCCTCGTGGGTAACAAAGGAGCGCAGAATAGTGGCGGGAAACTGTACGCTCCGACCATCGACGGTCGTGGCATGAACATGTTTGGCACTACCCTGGTACCAGCGCTGGTACTCATCGGGCGAGATATAAAGATTGACTTCCACAGCGTTCACGGCTGATACCAAAGCTCCTCGCGCTCCAGCGGGGTTGAAGGTGTTAACGCCGGGTTCTCGAGCCGGATGACGCGACGTTCACTCAAATTCGCCCGTTCAATGTCGTCACCGAAGTACGTCATCAGCAGTCGGTCAAAAGAGCCGTCTGCGATCGCCACGTTCAGACCTTTCTCAATCAACGCAGCCAGCTCGTGACTGTCCTTTCGGACGAAAAAATAATAAGCGGCGGGATAATACAACACAACATGGTCATCCACCACCAGGTCCAGCTCTTCGAACGTGCGTTGCTCATCCCAGATTTCAAGCACCGAGCGTGGAAAGTAGTCAACCCGCCCCGCATAGAGCATTTTGAACATCCCCTCCCAATGGGGGGTCCTGAATACCTCGAGCCCGTTGGCCTCCAGCACTTGACTGTCCGGCCAATCGTGCCCCTGGACCGCGGTCAACCCCTTGAGCGGCTTTAGCCCGCTCATCCCTTCAAGAAGGTCCTCATCCTGCTGACGCAGCAACAGTAGCCGCCAGCCAATCAGGCCTTTGAAAAGAGGGATACGAATAGGCCGCAACACCATTTCCCGAGTGGGGTTGGTGTTCATCCAGTGGATATCATAAACGCCTTTGGCCACCGACATCACACTGCGACTTTCGCGAAAATTGGACAGGGTAACCGGTTCCAGTCGATAGGGTTCGCCCGCTTTATCCAGTGCAAGGGCCAGCACGCGGGAGAAGTAGTCGTCGCGGGTCTGACCGTAGTCCTCGCTCAGCACAGGGTAGCGGATAACCAATGGCGCCTCTTCCGTCTCTGGGGCGGCAAACAGCAAGCCAGACCACAGAGCGAACAGCAGAGGCAGACCTGGCAAATGTTTTATTATCCAAAAGCTCATAAATACCGCCCAAGCCAACCAATTGTTATAAGAATGATGCCTCATCTTTAACGACAATAGCGCACCGGGGCTTAAAAGCAAGCGGCAGGATCCTAAGTGAGCGCTCAAGCCAGCTTGGTGCCCAGAGGCACTCGCTTATCGGGCACACAGAGCGCTACCTCACCGTTTTCATTGTGAAAACCGGTCACCAGGCATTCTGACATAATGGGCCCTATCTGCTTTTTGGGGAAATTCACCACCGCCACCACCTGGCGGCCGATCAGTTCATCCAAGGTGTACAGCGCGGTAATCTGGGCGCTGGAGCGCTTTATGCCGATCTCCTCGCCAAAATCCACCGTCAGAATATACGCAGGCTTGCGGGCCTCCTTGAAGGTCTCCGCCGTAATAATGCGTCCAACCCTCAACGCCACCTTGGCGAAATCATCCCACTCAATCATGTCCATTATTGGCTCCTTTTCGGTTCCGTCAACGTATCCATTCCCCGCGGCGGGCCGACCAAGCCTGCCAGGGGGAAATCCAGAGACGTTAGAAGTGTCCAGATACTCTTTAAAGTGTAAAGACCCGTGCAATTGCGGCGCGGCCCGCTACTATAAAAACCATTAGCCCCAAATACCACCGCCCAGGAGCTTCAGACCATGACTCAACGCCAGACCGAGATTCCGCCCAAAGCGTTTGAACTCTACGATCAATACGCCCACGGCCATATTGATCGACGACAGTTCCTGCGGGGCCTGACCGGAGTCGCCGTCGGTGGCTATACTGCCAGTGGCCTGATGAGCGCGTTGCTGCCCAACTACGCCCTCGCCGAGCAGGTCTCCTTCAACGACCCGGACATTGTGGCGCACTATAAAACCTTTCCCTCGCCCGACGGGCACGGTACCGGCCGGGGTTACCTTGTGCTCCCCTCAGAACTGGAGGGCACGGCCCCCGTCATACTCGTCATCCACGAAAACCGGGGGCTCAACCCCTATATAAAGGACGTCGCAAGACGCTTGGCGAAAGAGGGTTTTATCGCCTTCGCGCCGGATGCGCTCCACCCGGTCGGGGGCTACCCCGGTAACGATGACAAAGGCCGCAGCCTCCAGGCCAGTCTGGATCGAGACAAACTCTTTGCCGATTTGGTGGCCGCCGCCCGCTTCGCTCGAGGGGTGGACAAGGGTAACGGCAAGCTGGGCGTCGTTGGGTTCTGTTTCGGCGGCTCCATCTCCAACCGGTTGGCGGCGGAGCACCCCGAACTGATTGATGCCGCCGCCCCCTATTATGGTTCCCCTCCCGCGCTGGAAGATGTTGAGGCGATTGACGCTCCCATCCAGGTGCACCTGGGCGAACTGGATGAGCGAATCAACAGCCAGTACCCGGCGTATGAAGAAGCGCTCCAGAAACACAACGTAAACTACGAAATATTCATCTACGAGGGCGCCAACCACGGCTTTCACAATGACTCCACGCCCCGCTATGACGAGGAGGATGCTACACTTGCCTGGACCCGGACGCTGGCGTTTTTTAATCAGCACCTGCGTACAGAACCTATTGAATAACCTTGGATAGCACTGCGCTAAAAGATGCCACCCCCCCCATTTCCGCCGTGGGTATGGCAGGCTCTACCCACAGGGATACTGAGTCCTGGACGAGGGGGAGAAAACCCGACTCGATAACCTGATCCCCGACCCCGTCCATTCTTACTTAACCCGACCCTCGCCGGGATCTACAAATGAGGCCCTATGTCAGTCGAAGTCTTGCTGCTCCATCCAGGGGATAATGCGTTCAAAAGACTTTTCGATGTTTTCCATGGACGTGGAATAACTCAAGCGTAAAGAGTTGTTGCAGCTGCTGCCGAAGGTTTCTCCCGGAATCGTGCATACACCGGTTTCCTTGAGCAGGCGCAGGGCAACGTTGGTCCCGTTGGCGCCTTCAGGGAGCGAAGGGAACAAGTAGAAAGCCCCTTCCGGTTTGTAGCCGGTGAGGTGCGGAGTCTGATCCACCAACTCCACCAGCCGGTCCCGGCGCTTGGTGTACTCATCCAGCATGTAGTGGATAAAATCGTTGCTGCCGTGTAACGCCTCCACCCCGGCCCACTGGCAGGGAGTGTTTGCCACCGTCGTGGTGAACATATGGTAGCGACGCAGTTTTTTGATCGCGCCCTGGCTGCCGATCAACCATCCGATGCGCATGCCCGCCATGCTATAGGTTTTGGAAAAACTGCTGACCACCATGACGTGGTCCAGATCGCTGCAACAGGACAGCACCGAGGGGTAGGTTTTACCGTCGTAGATCAGATGGTCATAGACCTCATCACTGATGATCTGGATTCCCCGGTAGGCCGCCTCCTCCACGATTTTTTCCAGGGTTTCCCGTGGGTAGACGGTGCCGGTGGGATTGCTCGGTGAGTTCAAAATAATGCCGTAGGTGTGCGGCTCGATGGCGTCAATCACCTCGTCCGGGTCGATCTGGTGATTGTTTTCCGCCCGCGTGGGGATCTCCGTCACCTCGCCGCCGTTCATCCGAATCAGCGGGGAGTACAACATGAACGCCGGGTCCGGCACGATGAAGTGGCGGCCTGGGGCGGAAACCGCTGTGATCGCCAGGTAAAGCGCCTCCGTGGCGCCGGTGGTGATCATGATATTTTCCGGGTTGAGCGTCCGGTTATAGCGCTCACCATAGTAGATGGCGAGGGACTCCAATAATTCCGGCAGGCCCGCATCCATTGTGTAACCGGTCTGGCCGCGCTGCATGGCTTCCACCGCCGCGTTCACCACATTCTGCGGTGTCGGCAGGTCCGGCTGGCCAATGGACAGGTGAATCACATCATCCAGCTGTGAGGCGAGGTTCACCATTTTGCGGATACCCGGAATGGGAATGGTCATCAGCGCCGGGTTCCAGATCGGATCCTCGGACTCGTAAAACTCGAAGTCCATATTGCTCAGTGGCATGACTGCCCTCCCCTTACGACATCAGTGATGGACGATGATCAGTCAGATCATTGGCCTGTTGGTAGGCATGCCCGGCCTGCAGTACCAAAGCATCGTTGAAGCGGGCTCCGACCAGCTGTAAACCGATAGGCAAGCCCGCGCTGTCGAACCCACAGGGCACCGATAGCGCCGGCTGTCCGGTCATATTGAACGGATAGGTGAACGGCGTCCAGGTCGGCCAACGGGTGTGTGGCCAGTCTTCCGGCACTTCGCGCCCGGTTTTGAAGGCGGTGATGGGTAGTGTCGGCGTCAGCAGCAGGTCGTACTTCTGATGAAAGTGCGCCATGCGCTCGCGCAAAGCGGTAGATTCCTTCACCGCTCCCATATAATCCAACATCGTCAGCCGGCTGGCCTTATCGGCCACCTTTACCAGTTGCGGATCCATTTTTTCGCGCTTGCGGCTGCCCAGATCCCGCATGGCGTTGGCGGCACCGGAGTAGAACAAGTGCCCGAATGCCGGCAACGGATCGCTAAAGCCCGGGTCCACACGCACCACCTCTGCCCCCAGCTCTCTGAACACCTCAACAGCTTTCGCGACCGCCTTTTCCACTTCGGGATCGACATCGACGTAACCCAGGTTGGGGCTGTAGGCGATTTTGAGGCCCTGAATGCTTCGTCCCAGGTTTGCGGTATAGTCAATGTGCCGACGTGGTATGGCGTAGGTGTCCCGGTGGTCAAACTCGGCAATGACATTCATCATCAACGCGCAGTCTTCTACCGTCCAGGTCAGTGGACCGGGGTGCGCCATGGTGCCAAAGGGGCTCGCCGGCCAGTGCGGCACTTCGCCGAAAGACGGCTTCAAACCAACGACGCCACAGAAGGAGGAAGGAATACGAATCGAGCCTCCGGCATCAGTCCCCAGCGCCAGCGGGCACATGCCCAATGCCACGGCCACGGCACTTCCACCACTGGAACCACCGGCGGTTTTCTCCGGGTTCCAGGGGTTGTTGGTGACCCCATCGGTGGGATTGTCGGTAACCCCCTTCCAGCCAAACTCCGGTGTGGTGGTCTTGCCGACGGGCACATAGCCGTGGCGAGCCAACGCGGCCGTCGCCGGCGCGGACTTGTTGAGGGTGGAATTCGGGTCAACAGTTTTTGAACCCTTGAGCGTGGGCCACATCGGGGTCAGGAACACATCTTTGACGCCTACGGGCACACCGTCCAGCAGTCCCTGGGTCTGATTCTGCGCATATCGCTGTTCGGACTCCCGCGCCAGCGCCAGGGTCGTCTCCCGATCGACCAGACAGAAGCCGTTGGTTTTGCCGTCGACCCGTTCAATCTGATCAAGCATTGCGCCAGCCACGTCCACCGGCGACAGGCTCTTGTCCCGGTAGCGTTCGAGCAGTTGAACAGCGGTCATACGCAAAATGTCTTGGGTCATCGACGTTTCTCCTACCATTGATATTCAAGCCATCTATTGGCCTGCACGAGGTTTACTCACCAGGTTGTGCAACTCTTTTTGAGACTGCCAGCGCAGAAAGTTATCGGTGAACTGCTCACCCAGCGCCCGTCGCCAACCAATAAAGTCGCCCGCCATATGGGCGGACATCATGACGTTGGGTTGGTCCCACAACGGGTGTGTTTCGGGCAGCGGCTCTTGTTCAAACACATCCAACGCCGCGCCGGCCAGTTCGCCCGCATTGAGGGCGTCCAACAGGGCCTGTGTTTTGACAATGGGACCACGACCGACGTTGATCAAGTGCGCGGACGGTTTCATGGCTTTGAACGCCGCCTGATCAAACACGCCTTCAGTATCTGGCGTCAGCGGCGCGGTAACCACCACATAATCCGCGTGGGGCAACCGCTCGCTCATGTCCGACTGAGCGTAGACTTTGACAAAACCCTCGACATCCCGCTCGCTGCGCGCGGTGCCTTCCACTTCCAGGCCGGCCGCGTTGAGCAGTTGGCCCACGGTGGTGCCAATTGAACCGGCACCGACGATCAATACCCGCTGTTTTTCAATCAGGCGGGTCTCCCGGTGTTGCCAGCGGTGTTGCCGCTGATAATGCAGGTTGCCCATGGTGTCTTTGGCAAACAATAAGATGGCGCCCAGCACGTACTCCGCAATGCCGCGATTGAAAATACCCCGGGCATTGGTAATGGGAATATCGGACTCGGCCAGAGCGGGAAACATGAGTGCGTCCACCCCGGCGCTGGTGGCGTGCACCCAGCGGATGCTGGGCTGATCCGGCCACACCCGCTCAATCATACCGGAGCGAAAATCGGTCACTACCAGGACGTCGGCACGGGTGAGCCCCTCTCTCAAGGCCTGCTCGTTACGAACGTGGGTGACAACGATCTCCTCGGGCACTTTATCCAGACCGGGCAGATCCGGTTCATCTTCAGCGGTCAGCACCAATACTTCAGTCATAAACGGTTCCCAATACAATTGTCGATCTATTACTGTAGCTCGGCGGTCACGGCTTCGAGCACTCGATTGAAACGGTCCGCCGCATCGTCGACTTCTTCCTCCGTCACTACGAGCGGCGGCAGCCAGCGGATGATTTGCCCCGCCGTGCCGCAACGAAGCAGCAGGAGACCCCGCTTCTCTGCTTCTGCCGCGAGCCGTTCGGCGATGTCGGCCCTCGGGCGGTCGGGACTGTGGGCGATTTCCATACCCAGCATCAAGCCCTTGCCCCGAAGATCGTCAATCCAGGCAGTGCCCTGACGGAACGCATCCAGTCGGCGATACAGCTGCTCACCACGGGCGGCGGCATTCTCCACCAGCTTTTCATTGTCCACCACGTCGAGGGTGGCCAGCGCGGCGGCACAGGCGACCGCGTTGGCGCCGTAGGTTCCGCCCTGGGAGCCCGGCAGCCCTTTACTCATAAGCTTTTCCGAAGCGGCGATGGCGGAAAGCGGAAAGCCGCTGGCCAGCCCTTTGGCCGTGACGATAATGTCCGGGTGAACACCGGCGTGCTGGTGACTCCAGAAACGGCCGGTGCGACCGTAGCCGGCCTGGATTTCATCAGCGATAAAAAGAATGCCGTGATCCTTGCAGCGCTGCGCCACGCCTTCGAGAAAGGCTTTGGGCGCGGGGTAGTAGCCGTACTCGCCCTGCACCGGTTCGATGATCATGGCGGCGGTGTCGCTCGGAGCGCTGTGGGTTTTGAGGATTTCGTCCAGCTCTTTCAGGCAGAATTCGGTGGCGGTATCTTCGTCCCAACCGTAGCGGTAAAGGTGCGGAAAGGGGCTGGTGACGACGCCAGCCATCATGGGGTGGAAGCCGGTGCGCACTTTGGTACCGGAGGTGGTCATGGAGGCGGCGGCCATGGTGCGGCCATGAAAGCCGCCGTGAAAGGTGAGAATGTTGGCGCGACCGGTAGCCTGGCGCGCGAGCCGCATGGCCATTTCGACAGCTTCGGAGCCCGAGTTGCTGAAGGCGACCGAGTCCAGGCCTTTGGGCATTTTTTCCACGAGCCGGTCGGTGAGCTTGAGCATGGGTTCGTGGGTGACGGTGGTGTATTGAGCGTGGATGATGTTACCCACTTGTTCTTGAGCAGCTTTGACGACGGTTGGGTGGCAGTGGCCGGTGCTGGTGACGCCAATGCCAGCGGTGAAGTCCAGGTATTGGTTGCCACTGGTGTCGTAGAGCCAGGAGCCTTCGCCGTTTTTGACGCAGACTTTGCTGGATTGTTTCAGGAGTGGAGACAGATGGCTCATTGATTTTTGCTCCTGTATTTTGACGTTTGGTTTCAATTCTTTTTTGGAGTTTCGGGGTGGGTGTTGGGTAGCCAGGTCCAAGACACGCGGCAAGTACCTCCCTGTAGCTCGACTGCTGCTCCGGCAGCAGACGGTCTCGGACCTGGCTACCCAACACCCCTGCACCCTTCAATTCTCCAGAGCTTTCCAATCACTCGTTCGTAGTCAGCTGTTTACTTCCGAAAACCTTTTCAACTCATTGAGTTCAAGTTTCTGATAATCGCTTGGGTGACCTCTTCGGTCGACCGGGATTTTTGGTCGCTGTTTTTCTGAGTTTGTAAGTCTTTGGCGACGGCCTGGCGCAATTGTTCCGCTGGCTCGGTAAGGTTGAGCCATTCGAGCATCATGGCAGTGGTCAGGAGCATGGCCGTGGGGTTGGCGATACCCTGGCCGGCGATGTCCGGGGCGCTGCCGTGGGTGGGTTCGAACAGGGCCGGTTGGTGTTTGTCCGCCGGGTTGATGTTGCACGAGGGCGCGACGCCCAAGCCTCCGGCGAGAACGGCAGCCAAGTCGGTGAGGATGTCGCCATGGAGATTGCTGGCGACGACCACGTCGAATTGCCAGGGGCTCTGGACAAATTTCATGCAGGCGGCATCCACGAGTTCGTGATGAACACCGATGTCGGGGAAGTCTTTGGCAATCTGTTCGAACACGTCGGTATACATTTCGCCCCAATAGGGCTGGGCATTGCGTTTGGTGATGAGGCAGACCTGGGCCTTTTGCTTGCCCGCTTCGTCGCACAGGAAATCTTTCTGGGTGCCATTGTTTTCACGCTCTTTGAGCCGTTCGGTGGCCCGCTCGAACGCGTGGTGAATGAGCCGGTGAGCGGCTCGACGGGTAAAAACTTCCAGCTGTGTGGCGACTTCGTCTTCACTCCCAGGGCGCAGTCGCCCGCCCTGGTTGACGTACTCTCCCTCACTGTTTTCACGGATGACGAGCATGTCAATGTCCTTCGCCCGTTCATCTGCCAGGTACTGGGGCGCGCCCGGCAGCAGCCGCGCCGGGCGTTCACAGGCCCAGAGGTCCAGCCCCTTACGGAAGGTGAGCAATGGGGCCAGGGAGATGCCGTCCGGCAGTTTGTAGCGCTTGGCGTCGCTCGAGGGGCCCGGGTCGCCCAGGGCTCCAAGCAGCAAAGCATGGTAGTCACGCAATTGGCTCAAGGCATCTTCCGGCATCATTTCGCCGTGTTCGCGGTGCCAGGAGGTGCTCGGCCAGGGGAGCGTTTCCCACTCCATCGCGAGTTTGTGTTGTTGAGTGAGGGCCTCCAACACACGCTCAGCGGCCGCCATGACTTCAATGCCGATGCCGTCGCCAGGCATGAGGGCGAGCTTGATGGCTTGCGGGGTGGCCGCCATAGCGCTACTCCCCTCCCATGCAGAGGTATTTGATTTCCTCGTACTCTTCCATACCGTGACGCGACCCCTCTCGGCCCAGACCGGAAGATTTCATACCGCCGAAGGGCGCGGTGGCATTGGAAACGGCGCCTTCGTTAACCCCGATGATGCCGCTTTCCAGCGCATCGGCGACGCGCCATACCCGGTGTACATTTTGGCTGTAGAAGTAAGCCGCCAAGCCATAAGGGGTGTCATTGGCGATGCGGATGGCTTCTTCTTCACTGCTGAACTTGAGGATCGGAGCGACTGGTCCGAAGGTTTCTTCGTGGCAGAGCTGCATTTCTGGCGTAATGCCGGTGAGCAGAATGGGTTCAACGTAGTTGCCATTTTTTCCCTCCGGTACCGGCCCGAAGACTCTTTGTGCGCCTTTGCTCATGGCGTCCTGATAGTGTTGCATGACTTTTTCGACGGCCCCGCGGTTGATCAGCGCCGACTGGTTAACGCCTTCTTCAAAACCGTCGCCCACTTTGAGTTTTTTCATTGCCTCGGTCAGCTTTTCCACAAAGGCATCGTGTACGCTGTCCTGTACCAGAATACGGTTGGCACATACGCAGGTTTGCCCGGTGTTGCGGAATTTGGAAGCCATCGCTCCCTCCACCGCCTTGTCCAGATCGGCGTCATCAAACACGATAAAGGGCGCGTTGCCGCCCAACTCCAGAGAAATTTTCTGGATGTGCTCGGCGCATTGCGCCATCAGCTTGCGCCCCACGCCGGTCGAGCCCGTAAAGCTGAGCTTGCGGACCACCGGGCTTCCAGTGAGGGTTTTGCCAATCGGCTGGGGCTTACCGGTGATAACATTCAGTACGCCGTCAGGAATGCCCGCCTCCTGGGCCAGGTAGCCGAGCGCCAACGCCGTGAAAGGTGTCGCTTCGGCAGGCCTGACGATCATCGAGCAGCCAGCAGCCAACGCCGCACCGGCCTTGCGGGTAATCATCGCGGCCGGGAAGTTCCAGGGTGTAATACAGCAGGTCACTCCTACGGGCTGCCGGGTCACCACGATGTGTTGATCAGGCTTCGCGCCGGGAATGGTTTCGCCGTAGGAACGACGGGCCTCCTCCGCGAACCACTTGATAAACGACGCGGCATAGCCGACTTCCCCCTTTGACTCCGCCAAGGGTTTACCCTGTTCCAGAGTCATCAAAGCGCCCAGGTCATCGGTGTGGTCGATCATCAGTTGATACCAGCGATACAACAACTCACTGCGCTCATTGGCCGTTTTCCTACGCCATAGCTGAAACCCCTTGTCGGCTTGGGCAATGGCGCGCGCGGTTTCCGCCTCGCTCAAATCGGGCGTCTGGCCAATGATTTCACCGGTGGCCGGGTTATCGATATCAATCATCGCGCCGTTGTCGGCCTGCACCCATTCGCCGCCGATCAGGCAGGCCTGCTGAAACAGGTTGGGGTTGCTGAGCTTTTTAGGGGCTTGATACTGAGTGCTCGCCATCGTTGTTCCACTCCTTACACCGAAAAATGGGGTAACTGATTAGTGCTCTAAACCTTTGACATCAAAAGAATTTTCAAGGTCTGACACCTTTGCTCCGTTCTGCTTTCAACTCTAGCAGATTACCGCCAACCGAAGGCAAGCGGTTTTTTCTGCTTTTTGTTAAGAAAACGCAACAAACTGCGTTGAACACAAATGTTTTGAACCCGAACATTTCGGGCTCTATGAAGATGGATCACCGTACTGCGTGATCTGGACCAGGTCCAACAGCTCCCGCAACGCCACTGAAAAAATAGCGTAGTCACTGCCGCTGCTGTTCCGTACTTCATTCATCATGCTGCGCCAGCGCTCCAGGTGAGGCCCGAGATATTCCACCCATTGGGCAACGGCCTCGTCCACACCGTCTTTGTGCTCCACCCGAGCACAAACCACCAGTGTCAGATTCCTCAGCTGCGATTCCAGATCATCAAGGTACGTCTCCCGAGCCATGGCTTGCCAGTAGTTTTCAACGGCCGCCTCGGAAATCTGCCGCGCAAACTCATGTAGTTGAAGCTGTTCGTTGATTTGGAGGTACAGTCGCAGCACACTCATCAGGGGTAACTGGGTGTGCCGCGACGCTTCAGCCACACTCAACCCGGAATACAGATGGCCCGGTGTCGCCACGCGGCGCTGCAGGCTCTCGGGCACACCAGCCTGGGTCAGATAGTGTATCTGTGACTCCCAATCCTTCAGCGCCGTTCCGCTCAGATGATCCGGCAACGCGTCCATCACTTTGCACACCAGCGGAGCGAACTGCTCCACTTCAGATGCCGGATCCAGATGACTGCGACGGTTGCGCAGGAACCAGCGCGACGCCCGGCGCACCCGCCGCATCAGAACCTTCATCAGCCCCATCTGGACATCGGCATGGACCTGATAGTCCAATGATTCGAGTTCTCGCCACGTGTTATCCAACTGGTAGATATCCCGTGCGATCACGTAGGCTTTGGCCATATCGCCAGCACTCACACCGGTGGAGTCGAGCAGACGTTGAGCGAAGCTCAGGCCCATGGTGTTCACCAGGTCGTTGGCGACCTGGGTGGCGACCAGCTCGCTGCGCAACCGGTGCTGTTCAATCCACTCCGGGAAATCCTTCTGCAACGGTGTGGGGAAGGCCCGGAACGCGAACTTCGAGATGTAGGGATCATCGGCCAGTTGCGCTTGCGCAAGGTCATTTTTCAAAATCACTTTGGCGTAGGAAATCAGCACCGCCAGCTCGGGGCGAGTCAACCCCTGAGACCGCGCCTGCCGCTCCGCCAGTGCCTCTTCATCCGGCAGAAACTCCAGCTTCCGGTTGAGCCGGCCTTCGCTCTCCCAGACGTTCATCACTCTACGATACTCGGCATCGCGGCGCACCGCGTCCGAGGAGGCTACACTGATGGCCTGAGTCTGGCGGTAATTATTATGCAGGACCAGCGCTGCCACCTCTTCGGTCATCGACTCCAGTCGCTGGTTGCGCTGCTTCTCGGTCAAGTCGCCGTTAATCAGAACGTCGTTGAGCAAAATTTTGATATTGACTTCGTGGTCCGAGCAATCCACGCCGGCGGCGTTGTCGATAAAATCAGAATTGCAGGCGCCGCCATTCAGCGCATATTCGATGCGCCCGCGCTGGGTCATTCCCAGATTGCCGCCCTCGCCCACGACCCGGCAACGCAGTTCACCGCCGTCCACGCGAAGATTGTCGTTCGCTTTGTCCCCGACCTGGGCGTGGCTTTCCGTGCTGGCTTTGACATAAGTCCCTATACCCCCATTCCAGAGCAGGTCCACCGGCGCTTTCAGCAGTTCGTGTATCAGCTCTGTGGGAGTCAATTCCTTCGCATCGATGCCGAAACGGGATTTCATTTCCGGTGTCAACCGGATCGATTTGGCATCGCGCGAGAAAACGCCGCCTCCCTTGCTGATCAAGGTCGAGTCGTAATCGGCCCAGCTGAGCCCCGGTGTATCAAACAGACGCTGTCGCTCTTTAAAACTCTTGGCCGCGTCAGGATTGGGATCGATAAAGATGTGGAGATGATTGAACGCCGCTACCAGTTGAATGTGTTCAGAGAGCAACATACCGTTGCCGAAAACATCGCCCCCCATATCACCGATACCTACTACAGTGAAATCGTCGTGCTGAATATCCACTCCCAATTCCTTGAAGTGTCGTTGCACTGACACCCAGGCCCCTCGGGCGGTAATACCCATTGCCTTGTGGTCATACCCGCGACTGCCACCGGAGGCAAAGGCGTCGCCCAACCAGTGGCCATACTCGGCTGATATCTCATTGGCGATGTCGGAGAACGTGGCCGTTCCTTTGTCCGCCGCCACCACCAGGTAGGGATCGTCCTCATCAAGACGGAGGACGTTTTTCGGGGGAGCAATGTCGCCGTCCACCAGGTTATCGGTCAAGTCGAGCATGCCGCGAATGAGCGTCTGATAACAGCGAATGGCTTCTTGTTGCAGCGCCTGGCGATCCCCACTGCTGGGCGGGCGTTTGCAGACGAAGCCCCCTTTTGCTCCGTTGGGAACGATCACCGCGTTCTTGACCTGTTGGGCTTTGACCAACCCCAACACTTCGGTTCGGTAGTCCTGCAGACGATCGGACCAGCGAAGCCCACCACGGGCCACTTTACCCGCTCGCAGATGAACCCCTTCCATACGGGGGGAATAGACAAAAATTTCATACAATGGCCGCGGCTCGGGAATGTCCGGGATCCGACGCGGCATCAATTTCAATGACAGATACGGCTTCGGCTTTCCATTGGCATCGGTCTGGAAATAGTTGGTGCGCACACAGCCTTCGAGAATCGCCAGGTAGCGCCGGATGATGCGGTCTTCATTGAGGTTCGACACCTTGTCCAGGGCTTGGATGATACGGTCGCGGGCGGACAAGTGCCGCTCCGTTTTGTTAGCGCCCGTATTGGGGTCGAATTGCGCCTTGAACAACGCCATCAGTTCGCGAGTGATTTTGGCATGATTCACCAGCGCTGAGGCAATGTAACCTTCGGTAAAATTGGATAGCGTCTGATGCATATAAGCCGCCAGGGCGCGCAAGACACTGACTTCCCGCCAGGTCAATTGAGCCCCCAACACCAGCCGGTTAAACCCGTCGCTTTCCGCATCGCCACGCCATACCGCAGCAAAGGCTTCCTGAAAATTTTTCCGCACAGAAGCAATATCCAGCCGCTGAGGTGCGTCGTAGGTCAGTTGGAAGTTATGTAGATGAGTCTCTTCGCCCCCGGCAGACACCACTTTGTACGGGTGCTCGGCAATGACTCTCAGGCCAAGGTGTTCCAGCACCGGAATCACATCTGACAATTCAATAGGGGCGTGGCGGCGAAAAACTTTAAAGCGCAGCTCACCGCTTGCACTCTCAGAGGGCTGGTAGAAACTCAACGCCAGATCGCCGTTGCCCCCCAGTCCCAGAATATAATCCAGATCCTGAACCGCCACTCGCGCATCAAAGTGTTCGCGATAGGCGGACGGAAACGCCTCCTGATACTCTTCCAGGAGTTTGACAGCACGCTCCTCGCCTTTGGCTTCGGTCAAGGCTTCCAGCAGCTGATCTTCCCAGGAGCGCGTAATTTCGACGATTTGCGCTTCCAGGTGGCTGACGTCATAGCGCGGGTGCTCATCGCCCTCAATACGGAACACCAGGTGCACCCGGGCCAGAATGGATTCAGAAAAATAGGTGTTGAACTCGACCTCTTCCGCACCCAGGGCTTTGCCCAGCAAGGTTTGAATCTTGACGCGGATTCGCGTGGTGAACAGGTCCCTCGGCACATACACCAGGCAGCTGACAAACTTTCCGAAGGAATCGGGCCGGATGAAAAGCCGTACTCGATAGCGTTCGTTGATCTCCGCCACACCGGTGGCGATTTCATAGAGCTGGCTGGTACTGCTCTGGAACAGCTCATCGCGCGGGAAGGTTTCCAGTATCTGCCGCAAGGCCTTGCCGTCGTGGCTTTTGGAGTCCAGCCCCGAGCGATCAAACACTTCGGAAACTTTTTCCTGTAACAAGGGAATTTCGTACGGGCTCAACGTGTACACGGCGGAGGTGTACAGCCCGAGAATACGGGCCTCGCCACAAAAGCGCCCATCTTCATCGAACCGTTTGATGACGATGTAGTCCGAATAGGCCTGGCGATGCACACGGGACCGCTCGGGCGCCTTGGAAAAAGCAATGAGCTTGGGCGAGAGATGAAACTGCAGGCTACCGGGAGTGTCGTCATTGACCGGTTTGCGATCCGGCGCCGCATTGTCGCGCTTGAACAACCCGAGCCTTGCGTCTTCACGCTCACAGAGCCACTGGCTGCCACGCTCTTGCACCAGGTCGTACTCGGTATAGCCCATGAAGGTGAAATGGTCATCCTGCAACCAGGACAAAAAGCGCTGGCTCTCGGCCACTTTCTGGTTTAGCGGCATTTCCCGCGCCCGCGCCAACTGCTGTGAGACCGCTTCAGTCACCCGCATCAACGGCTGATAGTCCTCTACCACCGTACGAACCTGAGCCATGACCGTCAGCAGTGAGCGACTGATCTGCTTGAGCACCTTTGGATCCGTGTGCAGGCGAATTTCCATGTAGATGATGGCTTCCGCCGGCGCCTCTTTCGGTGCCTCTTCCACCTCAACGCTATTGGCCGGCCAGAGTCGACGCAGACGATGTTTCGCATCCCGCTCGACTTTGACCACCGTACTCTTGATGCTGTGGATGGCAATATTGCGACGGTTCAGCTCGACCCGAATGGAGTCCACCAGAAACGGCATATCCTGTTGCTGCACCAGCAATACGCTGTGAGGACAGAGCCAGCCGTCTTCTTCCAGTGAGGGGTTGAACAGCTTCACCACCGGTTTACTCGGCTGGTGACGTTGAACCAAGTGCCAGGCACTGAAAACCGCGCCGAACACATCGGTCAGAGGGCGCCCCACCCATTCACTCAAAGGCAGGCGGGCAAAAAAAGCCCGGCTGAACGTTTGCCACTGCGGCCAGTCCGCCTCTGGCACGGATTTTCCAGCCCATTCGTCCAAGTCGGAGAACAGTCCTTCTCTGTCCTCGGCATCGACCAAGCGTCTATCCATTCAGCCTCCTTTTCACGGTTCGCGGATATGATGTTGGCGACCCAGTTATCAGTTTGGTCTCTGGGTGTAGACTTGTCGAGCGCAAGTGCTTGAAAAAGCGGGGAACTGACGCCAATAAGGTGAGTCTAGAACAATCTCACAGCGCTACTCGCGCACCTGATCAGATTTTAAGCAACAATAAGTGGGGACTCATGCAGGCTTACGACGCGTTACACACCCTGAATCACTGGCTCAATCAACAAATTGTCGGTCAGGAGCATCTGGTTCAACGCATGCTGATTGCCCTTCTTGCCGACGGCCACCTCTTGGTGGAAGGGGCGCCGGGGTTGGCAAAAACCAAGGCCATCAAAACCCTGTCCGAGGCTGTTGAAGGCAATTTTCATCGCATTCAGTTCACTCCGGATTTGCTTCCCTCGGATGTGACCGGGACGGACATCTACCGCCCCGAGCAAAACCGGTTCGAATTTCAGCCCGGCCCGATCTTTCATAATCTGGTCTTAAGTGACGAAATCAACCGCGCGCCGGCAAAAGTCCAGTCGGCACTCCTGGAGGCCATGGCCGAACGACAAGTGAGCGTGGGCAGTACCACCTACCCCCTGCCGGCGTTGTTTATGGTAATGGCGACCCAGAACCCGATCGAGCAGGAAGGCACCTACCCCCTTCCCGAAGCCCAGCTTGACCGGTTCCTGATGCAGGTCCTGGTTGACTACCCGAACGTTGAGGCCGAACGCCGTATTCTCAAGTTGGCGCGGGCCGAGGCCGCCCACGCGGAGACACCCGCACCCGCTGAGGTGAGCCAAGAAGCGCTGTTTGAAGCGCGCCAGGCGGTACTGGCCATTCACATGGCCGAACCGGTGGAGGAGTACATTATCCAGTTGATCAATGCCAGCCGGCGCCCGGAAGAGTACGACGAGGAATTGGCCCAGTGGCTGGAGTACGGCGCCAGCCCCCGCGCCACCATCGCCCTGGACCGTTGCGCCCGGGCCCACGCCTGGCTCGAAGGCCGGGACTATGTCAGCCCGGACGACGTCCGCGGCATCGCCCACGATGTCTTGCGTCACCGTCTGATTCTGAGCTTCGAGGCGGAAGCGACGGGCGTCAGTCGGGAGAGAGCCATCGATCGACTGTTGGACGTGGTGCCGGTGGCCTGATGGCGATGCCTCAACGTCCGACCCGACACGCGAAGAGCCCCGGCAACCTGTCCCCCAGCGGCGCCTACTGCGAGCTGGCGGATCTGCTTCGATTGCGGTTTGTCGCCCGGGATCTGAAACTGTTCGCCCGCCGCCCGGCCCGCAGTCTGCTAACGGGTGGCGTTCGCACCCGCATGCGCGGGCGCGGCGTGGATTTTGAGGAAGTCAGGCTGTACCAACCCGGCGACGATGTGCGCACCATCGACTGGCGGGTTACGGCCCGCACTCAGGTGCCCCACACCAAAGTCTTTCGGGAGGAGCGCGAAAGACCGGTATTCGTCGTGGCGGATCAACGCGCCTCCATGTTTTTCGGCAGCCGCACCTGCTTCAAATCGGTGCTGACCACCCACATCGGCGCGACAATCGCCTGGGCCGCTCTCAACCAGAGCGATCGCATTGGCGGTCTGGTCTTCGGCGATCACGCGCAACGGGACATTCGGGCCCGGCGCAGCCAACACGCCGCTCTGGAGCTGTTGCACCAGATGCACGACTTCAATCGGGAGTTGGAATCACCCTTGCCGAGCCCGGGGGGCATCAGCCTGGAGACCATCCTCTCGGATACCCGACGCGTGTCCAAACCCGGCAGTGCCGTGTTTATCATCAGCGATTTTCACGACTTCAACCGCCGCTGCGAGCAGCAGCTGTTCGAACTGGCGCGACACACTGATGTCACGCTGATGCACGTCTACGACCCGCTCGAGCGGGAACTGGCGAGCAACCACAACCTGACCGTAAGCGACGGTCGCGATCGGTTACAGCTTCCCGCCCAGGACCGGTCTTTCCAGCGGGCCTACCGGGAAGACTTCGAGCAACACCTGGCGCGCCTGACCGAACGTTGCCAGCGTCTGTCGCTGCCGCTTCTGTCCTATGCCACTGACGACGATATTCATTCGCTGTTGCGTGAGCGCTTTGGCGCCCGCCGGCGTCCGCGAGGCTGACTGTGAATCCGCAAGACCCATTGGCACAACTGAAGGATATTCATCTACCCGAACCCGTCGGCTGGTGGCCGCTGGCCTGGGGCTGGTGGCTGCTGATTGCCCTGCTGCTGATCGCCCTCGGGCTGATTGTCTGGCGTTGGCGGGCACGCCGACGCCGGCAACGCTACCGCCAGGAGGCGTTGGCGGTGCTGCGCCATGCCTATCAGCGTTACCGCGACGAGGCCGACGACTCAGCCGCGGCGAGCCGCGTTTATCTGCAGACCGTCAGCGAGCTATTGCGCCGGACCGCCCTCAGTGCCCTACCGGCAAACCGTCACAGTGACGTCGCGACCTTGGGCGGTCAGCGCTGGCTCCGCTTCCTGGATGCCAGCGCACCGGTCGGCAACGGCTTCACCGAGGGCCCGGGAGCGGCGCTCGCCCAAGGCCCCTATCAACCCAACCCCGCTGTGGATGTGGCGAGCCTGGACGCTCTGGCGGCCCGATGGATCAAACGCCACTCGCTCAACCGCAAAACCCTTCCCCATTTGATGGCGGAGGTCGGCAATGCTTGAGTTCGATTGGCCCTGGTTGTTTTTCCTGCTGCCCCTGCCGTTGTTGGCGCTTTTTCTGCCGGAGGAGCCGAGCCGGGAAACCGCGCTGCGGGTCCCCTTCTTCGGCCGCCTGAGAAAGCTGGAGGAGCAGCGCACCGTCGGCACTGAACGTCGCTGGCTGACGGCCCTCGCCCTTTGGTTGATCTGGGGGGCCACCCTGACGGGCGCCAGCCACCCCCAATGGGTGGGTGAACCCATCGCCATGCCCAGTAGCGGGCGAGACCTGCTGCTGGCCGTGGACATCTCCGGCAGCATGGAAATTGAAGATATGCAGTATCAGGGGCAACCGATCAACCGCCTTCAGGCCGTCAAAGCGGTGGTGGGCGAGTTTGTGCGCGAACGCAAAAGCGATCGCCTGGGGCTGGTGCTGTTTGGCACCCGTGCCTACTTGCAGGCTCCACTGACCTACGACCGGCAGACGGTCTACACCCTGCTTCAGGAAGCCCAAATCGGCTTTGCCGGTGAGAAGACCGCCATCGGGGATGCCATTGGCCTGTCCGTGAAACGCCTGCGCAACCGCCCGGAGGCCAGCCGCGTCCTGATTCTGCTGACCGACGGCGCCAACAACGCCGGCGAGCTGACTCCGCAACGAGCCGCCTATCTGGCCGAGCAGAATGATGTCACCATCTACACCATCGGCTTCGGCGCGGAGAGAATGACCACCCAGACCATTTTTGGTCAGCGTCAGGTCAACCCTTCGCGGGATCTGGATGAAGAGACGCTGCGCGAAGTGGCCGCCCAGACCGGGGGTCGCTACTTCCGCGCGCGCAGTCTGGAGGAACTGCACCAGGTGCAGGAAACCCTGAACCGCCTGGAGCCTATTGAATTCGAAGAGGAAACCTATCGGCCCACCCAGAGCCTGACGCACTGGCCTTTGGCGTTCGCGTTTTTGCTGAGCGTTTTAATGGCCGGAGACCGTTGGTTGAGCAACCGGGGAGGTACTGCCTGATGGATGCCCTACTGAGCGCGTTGAACGACTTCCACTGGCTTAGGCCCCTCTGGCTGCTGGCACTGCTCCCCGCACTACTGCTGACATTATTGCTGTGGCGCCAGGGCCATCAGGCGCGTCAGTGGCGGCAGTTGATTGCACCGGAGTTACTGCGCCACCTGGTCGACTCCGGCAGTCGTCAGAAGCGTCACTCATATTTATGGGGGCTGCTTGTCGCCTGGCTCATCGGGGTATTCGCCCTGGCGGGCCCCACCTGGGAGAAGCGGCCCATGCCGGTACACCGGGCAGAAAATGCACTGATGATCATTCTGGATCTGTCGCCCTCGATGTTGGCGGAGGATCTGACGCCGTCTCGACTGGTACGCGCGCGCCTGAAAATTGCCGACGTATTGCGCGAGCGCAAAGAGGGTTTTACCGGCCTGATTGCTTACGCCGGGGATGCCCATGCCGTCTCCCCGCTTACCGACGACACCGCCACCATACGCAGCCTGCTGACCGCCCTGCACCCGAACATAATGCCTACCCCCGGCAGCCGACCCGAAGCGGCCATCGACATGGCCAAGCAGCTTTTTGAAGACGCCGGTATTACCGAAGGCCAGATTCTGCTGATCACCGATGGAGTGGTGGAAAAGGCGGTAAATTCGATGCTCGACCAATTGGAAGGCACGGATTTCAGGCTGTCCGTTCTGGGCGTTGGCACCGCCGAAGGGGCCCCCATACCCAACGAACGCGGCGGCTTTGTGCGCAATCGTCAGGGCGAAATCGTTGTCGCTCAACTGGAGCAAGACCGGTTAGAGCGGCTGGCCGGTCGCACCGGAGGACGATATGAACGCATTGATGCCAGTGCCGACGATGTGGAATGGTTATTGGAAACTCCCGCCTTTGTGAAAAGTGAAGAGCGTGAGCTGGAGCGGGAGTTTGATGTCTGGCAAGACCGGGGACATTGGTTGGCGCTGTTGTTATTGCCCATTGTCCTGTTCAGCTTCCGTCGCGGCCTTTTGGCCGTTGTGGTCGCACTGCCCCTTTTGGGTCTGCTTGCACCTCAGCCCGCCCAGGCGCAAGACTGGTTGGCGCCCTGGCTGACCCCCGACCAGCGTGGGGCCCGGGCACTGGCGCAAGAGCAGCCGAAAGAGGCGGCCGAGCGTTTCGAAAACCCGGAGTGGAAAGGCTCGGCGCTCTACCGCGCTGAGGACTATAAAGCCGCCGCTGAGGCATTTGCTCAGAGTGACAGCGCACGGGCGGACTACAATCGGGGGAATGCCATGGCCCGGGCCGGAGATCTGGAGGCTGCGCTTGAGGCTTATGAGTCCGCGCTGGAGAAGTCCCCGGATATGAGCGATGCCCAAGCCAATAAGGCGCTGGTGCAACGCTTGCTGGAGCAGAAACAGCAACAAAAACAGCAAAACCAACAGCAGCAGGATGGCGAAAAGCAAGGCGATCAGAGCGACCAGGAGCAGTCCCAGCAGGGTGAGGGCTCCGACAGTTCGCAAGGCCAGCAATCCCAGGACCCGTCGGATCAGCAGGGGCAGAAGAATCAGGGGCAAAACCAAGGCGGCGAGAGTCAGAGCAGTCGTTCCGGCGAAGAGGGCTCTGAAGGCCAGTCCGGTGAGCAACAGTCGTCTTCGGCGCAGGGTGAGAGCGGACAGCAGGCGTCTGAGGGGCAACAGCAGTCTTCCCGTTCGGCGGGCGCTCAAGGAGAGGCTCAGGATGGTCAGGAGGGGGATGCCCGGGCGCAGGGGGCTCGCCTTGAGGAGGGGGATGTGAGTGATGAGGAGCGTCAGTCGATGGAGCAGTGGTTGCGGCGTGTGCCGGATGATCCGGGTGGGTTGTTGCGGCGCAAGTTTGAGTATCAGAGTCAGCAGCGGCGGTTGGAGCGGTTGCGAGGGGAGACGGAAGGTGAAGGGACTGAAGAGCGTTGGTAGCGCCGTCGTCTTTTCATGGTCCGGCCGAGGCCGATACTTCCCTCGGCGCTCCGCCGCAAGAACATCAGAGCGAACATTTGGGTCCGGCTCACCGGCAGGTATCCCCTTCGGAGACCCGCCGTAAACCCATCCATGGGGGCTTCTCATCGGCATCCATGCCGCGGCTTTGGCTCCTGCGTCGCTCTAGCACCTACATCCATGTAGGCGTCAGAGAGTCTCCGAGGGATATACCTGGCGGCGAGCCTCAGTGCCACGCTGAAGGTCCGGTACTCCAGATAACGACATCACATTTAGATTTTGGATGGCAACTCGATTATGACGAGCACTTTGAAGAATCTGACACGTTTGTTTCTGTTGGCGCTGTTTCTGAGCAGTGGCGTAGCGCACGCTCAGGAGCTGGAGGCTGAGGTGGATCGGCGGACGGTGAGTATTAACGACACCTTGACGCTGACGGTGCGGCAAAGTGGACGAAATGTCTCCGGAGGGCCGGACTTTGAGTCGTTGCGGGAGAATTTCGATATTTTGGGGAATCAGCGCAGTCATCAGATGCGGATTGTGAATGGGGATATGCAGGGGCTGACGGAGTGGCGTTTGACCCTGGCGCCCAAGCGGACGGGGTTGCTGGTGATTCCCGGGTTGGAGTTGGACGGGATGGTGACCGAGCCAATTGAGGTGACGGTGCAGGAGCCGCAGCAATCGCCAGATGGATCGGGGCAGGATATTTTTATGGAAACGGAAGTCAACAAGGAGCGGGTGCATGTGCAGGAGCAGGTGTTGCTCACGGTCAAGTTGTATAGCCGGGTGAATCTGGACGGGGCGGAGCTTCAACCCCTGGAGCTGGGTGATGCGGTGGTCAAGGCGGTGAATGAGGAGAATTACATTACCGAGATTGACGGACGCAAACACATTGTTCTGGAAAGTACTTTCGCGCTTTTCCCCCAGAGCAGCGGCGAGCTGGTGATTCCGCCGGTGGTTTACGATCTGGCGGTGAGTCGTGGCCAGCGAGATTTTTGGGGGCGCAGTACGCGCCGCCGGGTTCGCTCTGAGGAGACGACGATTACCGTCGAGCCGATTCCTGACTCGTTTTCCGGGGACACCTGGCTGCCTGCGAAGAACGTTGAGCTTTCTCAGCACTGGAGCGCCGACCCGCAAACGTTGCGCCAGGGCGAACCGGTGACTCGTCGTATTACGCTGGAGGCCGAAGGGCTCACCGCCGCTCAGTTGCCCAGTCTGGTATTGGAGAACACCCCCGGCGTCACCTTCTATCCAGACCGCCCTCAGACTGAGGAGCAGATTGATCAGCAGGGTGTTCATGGGACCAGTACGCTGACGGTGGCGATGGTGCCCAATCAAAGCGGTCGTATTGATCTGCCCCCAGTGAGGCTCCAGTGGTGGGATACCGAGGAGGATACGTTGAAAACCGCCACGCTGCCCGCCACCACGATTCAGGTTACGGCCATCCCCGGGGCGGCACCCTCCCCCCAGGCGTCTGCCTCAAACCCACAGGAAGGCTCAGCCACTCAACCTGTCAGTGCACCGCCCCCGGCGCCCGCAGGCCCCGACTGGTTGACGTGGGTGTTTGCCGGCGCGGCGTTTGTGCTGCTGTGCCTTTGCAGCTGGTTTGCGTTGACCGTGTGGCAGCTCAAGCGCCAGTTGGCCGCGTGGGAAACCCTGGACCAGCAGGAGCGGGATCAGGCGCGGATCGCGCGCGGTCGAGCCTGGCAGTCGGTCAAACGGGCGGCGGCAGGCAACGACCTGCATGCATTGCGTCGCGCGTTACTGGACTGGGGAGCAGCCGTCTGGCCGGAGGTGCCTCCGCGCGGTCTCACCGATCTGGCCGAGCGGCTGGAGGACGATGTGGCCCGGGCTCGCATTCAGGAGCTGGACGCCCTGCTCTTCCGCGACACCGCGACTACGGATTTCGATGCCGATGCCCTGGTAAAGGCGCTGAATCAAAGCCGGGCCGGTCATCGGCAAAAGCGTCGACCGGACGCAGGGCTACAACCCCTTTACCGCGATCAATAATGGGCCGGAGTCGTTGATGGCCGACCCTTGGCAGGTTTATATCATTCTGGGGGATGACGGTCGGTTCTATACCGGCATCACCACCGATATCGAACGCCGGTGGCGCGAGCACACCCAAGGGCCCAGGGGCGCCCGTTATTTTCGCGGACGGCGCCCGGAGCAACTGTGTTACCTGGAGTCCCACCCGGACCGGAGCAGCGCCAGCCGGCGAGAGTACGCCATCAAACAACTGAGCCGTCGGGCGAAGGAGCAGTTGATTGCCACCGCACCGGCCCCCAAAACACCGGACGAGACCACGCCATGAGTCGTGCCCTCTGCCCCCGTTGCCAACGGCCGGTGAGAGCCTGTCTGTGCCAGTGGATTCGACCCACCCCGAACGAAGCGGCGCTGCTCATTCTGCAACACCCCTCCGAGGTCTCACAGGCCAAAAACAGCGCGGGCCTGTTGTCCCTGAGTCTCGCCCGGTGCGAAACCCACGTGGGGGAACAGTGGCCGGAGCACGAGCTGCAGGCCCTGCTCGACCCGAACCGGCAACCGCTACTGCTGTACCCCGACACCGACGATCTGCCCGCTCCCGGGCTCGACACTGAATCGGCGACGGCCCCCAGGCAATGGCAGTTGATTGTGTTGGATGGCACCTGGCGCAAAAGCCGGAAGATGCTCTACCTGAATCCGTTACTCCAGAGGCTGCCCCGACTGGCGCTGACCGATACCCCCGCCTCGCGCTATCGGATTCGCCGGGCCCGCAAGCCGGGGCAACTTTCCACGCTGGAAGCGAGCTGTTACGCTCTGGCGCACCTGGAGGGCGGGCGCGTAGCGTATAGTGCCTTGCTGGAGGCCTTTGACGGCTTTAACGAGCAGCATCTGGCGTTCCGGCCGAGCCAGCCGTGAGCCCCCTCACCAAACAGCGACACAATGCAAGACCACTGAAATTCGCGAAACCGAAACGAACAACGAAACAGGTACTGAGATTTCTATGAGCGACCAAAGCCATCCCGCCTTCGAGCATTTGCGCAACCAGACCATTGACGCCCTGAACCTGCGGGTAGAAGAGTATCGCCATAAGAAAACCGGCGCCCAACACATTCATCTGGCCAGCGACAACCCGGAAAATGTGTTCCTGGTGGCGCTGCGTACCGTGCCCGAAGACTCCCGTGGGGTGGCCCATATACTGGAGCACACCGCACTGTGCGGCAGCGAAAAGTACCCGGTGCGCGACCCGTTTTTCATGATGATCCGGCGTTCTCTCAACACCTTCATGAACGCCTTCACCAGCCCGGACTGGACCGCCTACCCTTTCGCCAGCCAGAACCGCAAGGACTTCGACAACCTGCTGGACGTTTACCTCGATGCGGTGTTCTTCTCAAAGCTCGATGAGCTGGACTTCGCCCAGGAAGGTCACCGCCTGGAGTTCAAGGAACCGGACAACCCCCAATCGCCCCTGACCTACAAGGGGGTGGTGTTCAATGAAATGAAAGGGGCCATGAGTTCGGTTCCGGCGCAACTGTGGCAGTCCCTGTGCCGGTACCTTTACCCGACCACGACCTACCACCACAACAGCGGTGGGGACCCGGAGCATATTCCGGATCTCACCTACGAGCAGCTTCTGGATTTCTATCGGACGCACTACCATCCGAGCAACGCCATCTTCATGACCTACGGCGACATCCCCGCGGTTGAGCACCAACGCACCTTTGAAGAAAAGGCCCTGCACCGCTTCGAGCGACTGGATGAAGTGATCGCCGTGGGCGAAGAGAAGCGCTACCACGCGCCCATTCGGGTGGAAGAAGCCTACGCCCTGGAAGAAGGGGAAGACCCGAGCCACAAAACCCACGTGGTCATGGGCTGGCTGCTGGGCAACATCACCGACCTGGACCAGACCCTGGAAACCCAGTTGCTGACCTCCGTGCTGCTGGACAACAGCGCCTCCCCCCTGCTGCACGCCCTTGAAACCTCCGAACTCGGTCAAGCCCCCTCGCCCCTGTGCGGGATGGACGATTCCCAGTACGAGCTGGCTTTTGGCTGCGGCCTGGAAGGCTGTCAGTTGGAGAGTGTTCCCGCCGTCGAAAAACTGATTCTGGACACCCTTCAGAAAGTAGCCGACGAAGGCGTCCCGCAGGAACTTCTGGACAGCGCCTTGCACCAGTTGGAGCTGCAGCAACGCGAAGTCGGTGGTGACGGTTTCCCCTACGGCCTGCAACTGATCATGAATTGCCTGCCCGCCGCCACGCACCGGGCCGACCCCATCGCCCTGCTCGATCTGGACACCGCTCTGGTCAAACTTCGCGAAAAGGTCAAGGATCCGGACTTCATCCCACGCCTGGTGCGGCAGTGGCTGCTGGAGAACCCCCACCGCCTGCGCCTGACCCTGCGCCCCGACAGTCTGTTCAGCAAACACGCCCAGGAGGCCGAACAACAGCGCCTGAGAACCATTGAAAGCCAACTGACCGACGACGATCGCCAACGCATTGTCGAGCGGGCCAAAGCCCTCCAGGAACGCCAAGAAGCGAAGGACGACGACAGCATTTTACCCAAAGTGGGGCTGGATGATATTCCCAAGACCATGAGCTATGTCGAAGGCAGCCGCGAACCGCTCGATGATCGCAACCCCGCCAGCGCGCCCCTGCGCCGCTACGGTGCCGGCACCAACGGCCTGGTGTACCAGCAGATCACATGCAAGTTGCCCGCTCTCGATGAAGAGGAACAGCCTCTGCTGCCGCTGTACTGCAACGCTCTCACCGAGGTCGGCATCGACGGGCGGGATTATCTCGAAGCCCAGCGCTGGCAGGCCAGCGCCGTTGGGGGAATCACCGCATCGGCCACGGTGCGGGGCGCGACCGATGACGTACAGAACATCGATGCCTACTTCTCTCTGGGCAGCAAGGCGCTCAACCGTAACACCGGCGCCATGAACGAGCTGCTGCGCGCGACCTTGACCGAACCCCGCTTTGACGAACTCAACCGCCTGAAGGAGTTGGTCTCCCAGATGCGGGCGCGGCGAGAACAGAGCATTACCGGCAGTGGCCACAGCCTGGCCATGCTCGCGGCCGGCGCCGGCATGGCGCCCTCGGCCCGGTTGACCCACAGACTCGGCGGGCTGGAGGGCATTGCTCACCTCAAACGGTTGGACCAAGAGCTGAAAGATCCCGAGGCCCTCAAAGCCTACGCCGCACGCCTGGGCAACCTGCACGCGCGTATTCAGGCGGCACCGCGAGAGTTTCTTTTGGTGGGCGAGCCCCACGAGCTGGACCCACTGCGCGAGACGCTTCAGCACCACTGGCCCGCCGAGCCGGCCGGGCCCGACTTTCAGGCCTTCGGGCTGGCCGCCGTCCAGGAAACCGTGCGCGAGGGCTGGCTCACCAACACCCAGGTCAACTTCTGTGCCCAGGCCTATCCCACCGTACCCTCGGAGCACCCGGATGCGGCCGCACTGACCGTCCTTGCCGGCTTCCTGCGCAACGGTTATCTGCACCGGACCATTCGCGAACAGGGCGGCGCCTATGGCGGCGGTGCCAGTCAGGAAAACAACATTGCGGCGTTTCGGTTCTTCTCCTACCGGGACCCACGCCTGGCCGACACTCTCAAAGACTTCGAGGCCGCCGTGGACTGGCTGCTCTCCAGCGAGCACGAGTGGCAGCCATTGGAGGAAGCCATTCTGGGCGTGATGAGCAGCCTGGACAAACCGGCCTCGCCGGCTGGCGAAGCGCGTCAGACCTACCAGGCCGAGCTGTTCGGGCGCACCCGGAAAAAGCGCGAAACCTTCCGCAACCGGGTTTTGGGCGTCACACTTGCGGATATCCAGCGGGTGGCCAATGATTACCTGAGACCGGAACGCGCCAGCACCGCCGTGGTCAGCCATAGTGGTGAACGCAAGGTGCTGGAGTCTCTGGGTCTGGACATCAGGGAGTTGTAATCCGACACCCGGGCCGAGACCCAGTATGTAGTTTTCGGCGGCAAAGTGTTTTAGCATTCCCGGGCACCCGACGACAGGCACAACGGATTTACTATGCCCTATTCCACCCTGGCTTACAGCGCGGCGACCAATGCGGGACATAAGCGCGAAAACAACGAGGACACTTTCCTCAGTCTGCCCGAACGCGGACTGTGGCTGGTGGCCGATGGCATGGGTGGCCACGACGCCGGGGAGGTGGCCAGTGCCATTGTTCGCGACACCCTGTTGGATGAACGTAACAAGAACCTGACCCAGGCCATTCAATCCTCTCACCGGGCGGTACTGGAAGCCGCCGCCCGGGGCAAGGGCGCCCCCGGCATGGGCTCCACCATCGTGGCCCTGCACAGCGAGGGAGACGAATACGAAGTCGCCTGGGTCGGGGACAGCCGCGCCTACCTGTGGACCCACACCGACGACGGCGGCCGACTGGAACGGCTGACCACCGATCACTCCTACGTACAGATGCTGCTCGCCTCCGGTGCCATCGGCGAGGACGAAGTGGAGCGGCATCCGGACAAGAACATCATTACCCAGTGTCTCGGCTCCCACGAACTGCAGAACGTCAAAGTGGATTCGGTGCGCGGCCAGTGGCAGCGGGACCAATGGATTCTGTTGTGCAGCGACGGTTTGACCGATGAGTTGGACGATGAAGACCTGGCGCGACTGCTCTACCGCAGTCGCCACCCCCGCGCCGCGGTGAACAAGTTGATGCGCGCGGCGCTGGACGCCGGCGGGCGGGACAACATCACCCTTCAGTTGGTCCAGTCGCCCCTGAACAGACGCTCCCGCTGGACCACACTCTGGCAATGGGTGCCTCATATCACCGGCAAGCGGGGTCCGGACCTCACCCTGTACGGCGCCGCCCTGCTCTCTCTGGCACTCGTGCTCTACTGGGTGGCCCGCTGATGCATATTCCCGGCTACCGGATCATTCGCAAAATCAACCAGGGAGGCATGTCGAGCGTCTATCTGGCGATTCAGTTGAGTGTCGGACGCGAAGTTGCCCTGAAGGTGATGTCGCCGGCGCTCAACGGCGACCCGGTGTTCAGCGAACGTTTCCAGCGCGAGGCCAATATCGTCGGGCAGCTGTCTCACCCGAACATCGTCTCCATCTACGACATCGGTCGCTACAAGAACCTGAACTACATCGCCATGGACTACCTCTCCGGCGGGTCCATTCACGAGAAAATGGCCACGGGCCTGAGCACTCAGGAAGTGCTGCGAATCACCCGGGAAATCGCCGGCGCTCTGGATCATGCGCATGAGAAAGGTTACATCCACCGGGACATCAAACCGGAAAACATTCTGTTTCGGGAGGACAACTCAGCGGTTCTGTCTGACTTCGGCGTAGCCAAAACGGTCAGCAGCGCCTCGCGCATGACCAACGCCGGAACCGTCGTAGGCACGCCCCACTACATGAGCCCCGAGCAGACGCGAGGCAAACCCGTGGACGGGCGGGCAGACATCTACAGCCTTGGGGTGGTGTTCTTTGAAATGCTCACCGGACAGGTGCCCTACCAGGCGGACGAAGCCGTCGCCATTGCCATCAAGCATCTGACCGCCCCCATCCCCAAACTGCCGCCCCAGTACCAGGCTTACCAGAAAATCCTGAACCATCTGCTCGCCAAGGAGCCGGACAACCGTTTTCAACGCGGCCGGGACCTGATAACGGCCATCGACAACCTCGAGGGTCCCGCCGGGTTACCCCAGACCTACATCACCAGCGCCCATTCCACCCGGGTGCAGCTGCTGTCTCTGGTTCGTGCCCTGCTGTCCACCAGCATCGGTGCGCTACAGGAGCAACTGAGAAGCTATGGGAACGCTGTCTTCTCCCTGCGCTGGACTCCACGGCGGGGGTTGTACCGCCACCCGAGAATTCGGGTCACGGAAATCAAGGGCCCTATGCCCAAAGCCCGGGAACACACCACCGTGGTGTCCACCCAAGTGCAGCAGGCCGCGCATTACCACTCCTTCAGCCGGGGTCGGCTGATCTCCCGGGCGCTGACATTGGGGTTGATGGTATTGATCATCTGGGGCGCGTTCAGCCTGGCACTGAGTCAATGGGAGCTGCCCGGCGAACGGTTCCTGCCCGCCCCGGTCGCGGACACAGCCATGGCCACCGCCAATTTGCTGGTTCCGTCCGTCGCTCAACCTTCCCGCCCCGCGCCGTCGAGCCGGGCAAGCGCGGTGCCCACCACGCCACTGGTGCTTAAGCTGGAGCCGACGACGGAGACCGAAAATACACAGCTCCCGATGACCTCTGTCGGGCTGCCCACTGACGAGCCCAGCACCGAGACACCCACGGCCGCGCCACCGCGCTACGAACTCCGGGTCGAACCCGTGCCTGAGAACGCCCGCGTGCGTATCCTCAATATTGTGGAGCGGTACTACCCGGGTATTCCGCTATTACCGGGCCGCTACCACATTGAAACCAGTTACGATGGCTACGACACGGAGACCCAATGGATTGAAATAGAAGACGAGGCCGTTAAGCTCGACGTGCGTCTTCGCAAAACACCGGTGGCCGGCGCGAATTTTTTTAACGAGCTGAGCAGCGGCGGCCAGGGTCCTGAAATGATCATCGTGCCCGCCGGGCGCTACACCATGGGCAGCAAACTGGACAGTCGCAGCATGCCGGAACGCTCCATCCGCATTCCCACCGCCTTTGCAATCAGCCGATTCGAAATCACCTTCGCGGATTTTACCAAATTCGTCGAAGCCACCGGGCACGCTCTGCCCGATGACAATAACTGGGGGCGGGACAACCGGCCGGTGATCAACGTCAGTTGGAACGAAGCGCAGGCCTACGTGCAATGGCTGAGCGACGTCACCGGAAAGCGCTACCGCTTACCGAGCGAGTCCGAATGGGAGTACGCCGCGCGTGCCGGGACGCAAACCACTTTCTGGTGGGGTGAGGCCGGCACGGACGCGGAAGGATTAGCCAACTGCCGTCGTGGCTGCAACAGCGAATACGCCGGTCTGTTTTTCAGTAAAAGCGCCCCTGTCGGCTCCTATCCCGCGAACGCTTTCGGGTTGCACGACACCGCGGGCAACGTCGCCGAGTGGACCCAGGACTGCTACCGCAACCACCTGTTGGAGATACCTCTGGACGGCGATCCACTGGTAGCCGAGAACTGTCCCGAGCGAAGCGTCAGGGGTGGCTCACTGGCCGACTCGGTCGGCGACATCGCCTCTCATCACCGCACCGGTCAACCTGCGGAATACCGTGACGGCACCGTTGGATTCCGGGTGGTCGTGGAACTGTACTAGAGGCCGAACCCAAAACCCGACACTAGGGATAAACCCGCGGCTCCGCTTCCAGATCCACACCGTATTCTGCGGCGATGGAGTGCCGGATTTCCTCGGCCAACGCCAACACCTCCGCACCTGAGGCACGCCCCGGGTTGGTCAGCACCAGCGCCTGCTCCGAGTGAACGGCCACCGATCCGCGCTGAACACCTTTCCAACCTGCGCGCTCAATCAACCATCCCGCTGCGAGCTTTACATGCCGTGCGTCTATCGGATAAGACACCAGCCCGGGATGACGCATCTGCAATTCCATAAACTGGTCAAGCCCGACCAGCGGGTTCTTAAAAAAACTGCCCACGTTGGGAATCGTCATCGGATCCGGCAACTTGCTCTGTCGAACGGTACACACCGCGCGGCCGACATCCTTAGGGGTTAGGGCTTCAACCGGGATGGACTGCAAGGCCTCGCGCAGAGAAGGATACGTGACTTTCAGATGAGGCTGGCGCAATAGCCGCAGCGTTACCGAGACGATAATGTAGCGATCCCGGCCACCTCGTTTGAACAGACTGTCGCGATAACCAAAGGCACACTCATCTGCGTTGAACTCAACAAGCTCGCCAGAGGCAACGTCAACGGCCTCAAGCCGCTCAAACACATCTTTGAGTTCCACTCCGTAAGCCCCGATATTCTGAATCGGCGCGGCGCCCACAGAGCCGGGAATCAGTGACAGGTTCTCAAGCCCCCAGTACCCGTGTTCCAAGGTAAACTGCACCAGCTCATGCCAGTTCTCGCCCGCCGCGACTTTAAGCCAATAGTGGTGACGGTCTTCAGTCAACAAGGTCTTTCCGGTCAACCGAATATGCAGCACCAGACCGGGAAAATCCCGTTCAAGTACGATATTGCTACCGCCTCCAAGCACCAACAACGGCAGCGCTTCATCCCGGGCGAACCGCAACAGCTCTGGCAGTTGCTCGCGCTCGGTGACTTCCGCGTAATACGCTCCCCTGGCCGGTACGGCCAGGGTGTTGTAGGGCTGAAGGTCAATGTCGGTCTGCAGGTTCACAAGGCGGCCCGTTCTAGAGTTGGTGTCGAATGTCGAGCAGCAGTCCATCGCAGGCGCTTTCGACGAGGTCGAGTACGAGCTGAAAGCCGTCATCACCACCGTAATAAGGATCGGGCACTTCCCGGTACTGGGGGTTGTCTCCAAAGTCGAGAAACAGTCCAAGATGGCCTTTGTAGCTGGATGGTTTCATCCGTTTGAGATCGGCGAGGTTGGCGTTGTCCATGGCGAGGATATACTGGTAAGTCAGGAAGTCGCTGGGGTCGGTCTGACGCGCGCGCAGGTGGCTAAGATCGTAGCCTCTTTCCAGTGCGAACTGGCTGGCTCTGGCGTCGGGGCTTTTGCCAATATGCCACCCACCGGTACCGGCGGAGTCGATCACGATTTCGTCTTGCAGTCCGGCGTTTTTCACTTTCTGCTCAAATATTCCATGAGCGGTCGGCGAACGACAGATATTTCCCAGACAGACGAACAGTACGTTGACAGTCATTACAAACCTTTTTCGTTGTGTTCAGTTTTTACTGAATAACTTTGTGGTCATTATCGAATTCCGCAGAGGGGGAGCATAGCCTTTCGGGGTACGCTACAAGCACATCCATGTGCGCTCATTAGTGCGCCGGTCCCTACGCGCTCCCCGCGCTTCGGGACACTTCCCACATCCATGTGGGTCGTCCACGGCGACTAACGCCCCCGAAAGGCTATACGCCCCGTCTGCTCCGTGCCAACCAACGAGTATATTCCCATGAAGCACGCCCTTTTAGTCAGTCAGTTTAAGATTGGCACGGAGGCGACTGGGACTGTATACCGGTTGGAGACTCTCTGAGGCATGGATGCCGATGAGAAGCCCCCATGGATGGGTTCACGGCGGGTCTCCAACCGGTATACAGTCCCAGTCGCCGGACTCAAAAAGAACTTACCCATCTACCAAAAGAATCAACCAAGGAACAGAAGCCGAACACGCTCAAGATCCGCTTCGGTATCAACCCCACCAGGCACAGCCTCACAAGCTTCAGCCACGTGAATCGTTTCACCCTGCCACATTACCCGCAACTGCTCCAACGACTCAAACCGCTCGAGCGGCGCCTGAGGCCAAGACACAAAGCGATGCAACAATCCAACGCGATACGCATAAATCCCAATATGCCGACGCGCCGACAAACCCTCAGGCAGAGCCCTCCCCTCCCCCGCAAACGCATCCCGCGGATAGGGTATCGGCGCGCGACTGAAATACAACGCCCGGCCGTCCGTGTCCATAACCACCTTCACGATATTCGGATTGCAAAAATCCTCCACCGACTCAATCGGCTCGCACAAGGTCGCCACACTCGCCTTCCCATCAGCCGCGAGATTGGCCGCCACCTGATCAATGACCGCGGCGGGAATCAAGGGTTCATCCCCCTGCACATTCACCACAATCGCCTCATCCGCCAGCTTCAGCTGGGCCACCACTTCCTGCAAACGATCCGTGCCCGACTGGTGTTGATCTGACGTCATACACACCCGCGCGCCGAACGCCTCGGCCGCGGTCTGGATTCGGGCGTCGTCCGTCGCAATCGTGACGGATTCGGCTCCGCTTTCGCAGGCGCGCTCGTAAACATGTTGAATCATCGGCTTGCCCGCAATATCCCGCAACGGCTTGGCGGGCAGACGCGAGGAGGCATAGCGGGCGGGAATGATAACGTGGAAGCTCATGAGTTGGGAGTCCGGGTTGAGTTCTGTACCAAAGCCTTGACGCGGGGCAGAAACGTTTCCCAGAAAGCGTCGGAAAGCGCGGCGCTGACCGAAAGGTACCACCAATTGGGTTCGGCGAAAGGTTGGCATTTTACCGCGTCCTTCGCGGTCATGACCAACGGCAGGGGTGGTTTCAGGTTGAGGTCTTTGGGCCGGTAAACGTAGTGATCCGGGAAGCGATGACAATGGGGGTTGAGCCCCATATCCGCCAGGGTCTGGAAAAACCGCTCCGGGTGCCCAATACCCGCCACGGCGTGCACCGGTTGGCCTGGCTGAAAAATCGAAAGCGGTCGCTCCTGTTCATCGGCCACCGAATGCCAGGCATCGGGCTCCACTCTCATGACGTGCATGGGGGTATCGATATCGAGCGCCTGACGTTTGACGTTTTCCAGCGCACCGTTGACGATCACCCAGTCCACACCGTTTAACCGTTCAATGGGCTCGCGCAAGGGGCCGGCAGGCAGGCAAAAGCCATTGCCGAAGGCCCGCTCACCATCGACGACGGCGATTTCAAGATCCCTGGCCAGGCGGTAGTGCTGCAGACCGTCGTCGCTGAGAATGATATCGCAGCCTTTGACGTTGAGCTCCTTGGCGGCCAACACCCGGTCCGGACTGACGCAGACCGGGCAACCGGTGGCTCGGGCAATGGCCGCCGGTTCATCGCCGCTGTGGGCCACGGGGGTATCGCGCTCCACCATCAATGGATAGCTTGGGGCCCGGCCACCGTAGCCACGACTGATAACGCCGGGCCGGTAACCCTCCTGCTGCAGACGTTTGACCAGAGCGATGATCAGGGGCGTTTTGCCCGTGCCGCCGACGCTGATGTTACCCACGATCACCACCGCCACGCCAGCGGCCTGCGCATCCGCGCTCAAGCGCTCGCGACGGCGCGCCGCCAGCCGGGTAAACAGCCAGCTCAGTGGTCGCAACGTATGTACCCAGCGACTCCCGTCATACCACGCTTTTTCCAATAGGGAACTCGCGACCATGATCAGTGCCCCGGCAACAACATCACTCCCCGGACTCGGGTCGTCGGGTCGTGATACTCAGGTGAACGAAACCCAGTTGACCGGCCGCATCCATGGCTCGCACCACACTCTCGTGGGGCGCCTGTGCATCCGCGGTGATGGTCAGAGGCAGTTCGCTGTCCCCTTCCGACACTTTTTCCAGGGCGGATTTCAGCGTGGCGATTTTGCTGTTCACCAGGCTGCGTCCATTGACCGAATAAGCCCCTTCGGCGGTAATCACGATGTCGATGGGCGCCCGGGCAGCCTCTTCTGAGGGGTCTCCATCGGCCTCCGGCAGATCGATATTCAAGTGAGTTTCTTTGGTAAAGGTGGTGGACACCATAAAGAAAATCAGCAGCAAAAACACCACGTCGATCAATGGCGTCAGATTGATGCTGTCGTTTTCTCGAGGTTGACGTCGAAATTGCACCCGCTCGCTCCTTTCTCCGATTAGTCTCAGCTCGCTCCGATCAGCCTCAGCTCGATTTCACATCGACGCGGCGATCACTGTGGAGCGCGTCAACGAGCTTGACCGCTTCTTCCTCCATCGTGACAACGATGGTATCGACGCGGCGCTGAAAGAACCGGTGGAGAATCATCGCCGGAATGGCCACAGTCAAACCGGCGGCGGTGGTGATCAATGCCTCGGATATGCCGCCGGCCAGTACCCCGGCGTTGCCCGTCCCCTCCAGCATGATGGCGGTGAAGACCTTGATCATCCCGATGACCGTACCGAGCAGACCCAGCAGCGGCGCGATGTTGGCAATGGTACTGAGAATGGTGAGGTACCGCTCCATATCGTGAATGACCTGGCTGGCGGCTTCCTGAATGCTGTCTTTCATCACATCGCGACCATGGCGGGAGTTGCTCAGGCCGGCGGCGAGGATACGACCCAGCGGGGACGATTGTTTCAGCTCCCGCAACTTGCTCGCATCCAGTTGGTTGTTTTTAATCCAGCTCCAGACCTGAGCCAGAAGATGACGCGGGGCGATTTTCTTCGGGTTGAGCGTCCAGTAACGCTCAGCGCCAATGGCGATCACCAATATGGAACAGAAAATGATCGGCACCATCAGCCAGCCGCCAGCGGTAATAATGTCAAACACTGAATCGATCCTCTTTCGGGTCTGTTTTGTTGTTCGGGTTTACAAGGCGGCATTCGCGCCGATAGGGGCGCAAGATAGCACAGACTTTTTCAACCGGGAAAACACCCTGTCACAATTTTCCCCCGCAACCCTTACTCCACGTACCACCACCGACGCCGATGGATGCGCTCGAAATGCGCTGAGCGTTTCCCTTCCCGGTTCCATTCGAACACCAGCGCACCCTTGGTAGCGGTGTTTACTACCTGACTGCCCTGGGCGCGATAACGTTCCACGACGTCTGCTGCCGGATGTCCGTGCCGCCCCTGATACGCCGCGCTCACCAGTGCTGTTTCGGGCCGCGTGTGCGCCACCCACACTGGTGTCGAGGAGCTCAAGGCCCCATGGTGCGGCACCTGCAACAGCGCCAGAGCCTCGGGAAGAACACCCTGACCCACAAGGCGCCACTCGACTTCCCGCTCGATATCCCCCGCCAATACAATGTGTTGATCCCGATACTGGATCCAGAGAACACAAGAGCGATTATTGGGGTTCGGCGCTTCGGGAAAGCCCGCGTGAAGAAAGCGAAACCGTACGTCATTCCAGCGCCACTCTGCCCGGTGGTGACAGTCTTTCGCTCCGGAAAGCCGGCTGGGCTCTCCCGCCCAGACGCGCTCGGCGCCGATTTCGCGGGTCAACCCTGAAAAGCCGCCGGCGTGATCGTCGTGACGATGGCTGATCACCACCGCATCCAACCGACTCACGCCCAGACGTCGCAGATAAGGGGCAATAATGGCGCTGCCGGCATCCATCCGGTCGCTATAAGCCGGCCCGGTATCATACACCAGGCTATGATCGGGCGTCTGCACAACCATTGCCAAGCCCTGCCCCACATCGAGCATGGTCAGCCGCAATGCCGGCGCCGTGGCGTCGGGCAGGCACAGCGCCAACGCGATTGCCGGCAACCCCAACCATCGGGCGGGCAGTCCTCTGGGCAGCAGACACAGCAGAACACCCAGCAAGGCGAGCGCCAGACTGGCCCCCGAAACCGTCGGATGCACCGTGGCCCAGGATCGGAGCGAGGTGAAGCTCTCGAGCCACAATAGCAAAAGGTCCAGGCCGCGATCGGCACACCAGAGCCCCCAGCCTCCCAGCTCCGGCAGCAGTGACGACACCAGCACCGCCCCCAGCAACCAGGGCACCACCAACAGGGTGACAATGGGAATGGCCAGGGTATTGGCGAGCGGGGAAAGAAGCGTGGCCTCGCCGGTCAGCAACAGCAGCGGTACCAGCAGGCCCACAAATATGACCCACTGGGCTTCAAACAGGCGCTGCAGTGCCGGGGAGCGCCAGCCCTCTCGGCGACCTCCCTGCCGTCGCCCTCCAAAAGCCAGCAGCAACACCGCCACGGCGGCGAAGCTCAGCCAGAAGCCGGTATCAAAAACCGCAAGCGGGTCGAACATCAGAACCGCCAACAACGCCAGCGACAAAGCATCCATCGCCCGCACCCGACGGCGACACAAGAGGGCCAACTGCACGACCACGACCATGATCAGTGCCCGCTGCGTGGGAATACTGAACCCCGCCAGCGCGCTGTAGCCGAGGGCAAACATCAACGCCAGAGCGTGACCGGTCGCACTCGCGACCCCACCCCGGAACCCGAGATTGAACAGCCGCCCCAACCCGGCCCCAAGCGCAAACCCCAATACCGCCACGAATCCGATATGAAGGCCGGAAATGGCCAGCAGGTGATTGGTGCCGGTTTCGGTCAGCAGCGCCCATTGCTCCCCATTCAACCCCGAGCGATCGCCCACCAACAGCGCTCGGAGCAAGGCGGGATGTTCAAGAGATGGATTCTCGGCCAGCCAGTCCCGGGCCTGCTCCCGCCAGTGGCTCAACGAGAGGGGATCGGCCGAACCAAGCCGTCGGTTCTCTGGAGCGGCCCGAACGTAACCGGTGGCGTCCACTTGCTGTCGCATCAGCCACAGCTGGTAATCAAAGCCGCCGGGATTCACGAAACCCCGGGGGCGTTTGAGCCGCAGCCGCAACTGCCAGCGTTCGCCGCTGTGCAGTGCCGGGCCGCCGTACCAGCTGACGCGGATTCGTCTCAACGGCCATTGGAGCCGGGCCCCACCCGGGATTTTCAACGACTCTACGGCCATCAGGGCACGCTCGCGGCGCGGATCGTGATCCGGGAGCCCGACAAACGTTCCGGTCACGGTTAGATCCGTATCCTGGTAGGCTGGCGGCAAACGGTGCGCGAGCTGGCAGTGGCCGTGGGCCATGCCCCAGAAAAAGCCGAGGGCCACCAGGAACAGCCCCTGCCGACCAATATCGGCGCGCCAAAGCAGAAGGGGCAGGAACGGCAGCAGCCAGAACCAGTGAATGGAGGGCAACGCCGACACGAACGCCGAAAGCGCGATGCCGAGCGCAAGCGTCAGGGGCAAACAACGAAAGGGAAGTGATATCCGAAAGCGGTTCATCGTGCATCCTTGCCAGCAGAACGCCATCATTATGCGCCAAGATAGAGAACCCCACCAAGGTAGATAGCGTCTATACTCACACCAATCATGGAATTTGTGATCCAGCCCACTTTATTGGTTGACGGAGACGGCTCAGGAGGGGCGAAAGCGAGAGGCTGACGGATAGACCATGCCGGATCCACTGACACTGACCACCATCGTCCTCGGGGAGTTGGTGTTCGTACTGTTATTGACCGCCGCCTTATTGGGTGTATTGTTGCGGCGCGAACGCCTTCAGCAGCAGCGCCTGCTGGCGGCGTACCAGCGTTTGCGCGACTCTCTGCGAAGCGAACGCGCCCGTCAGAACACGGCGTCTGGAGCTCAACGTGAAGAGCAATCGCAAACGACTTTTGGCCAGTACCTCGAGCAACTGAAAAGCGAGGCGCAAGAGCGCTATCACAGTATCACCCAGGCCAACCTGCCCCGACTGGCCCCTGAGCAACCCTTCAGCGCCAAAGTCGCGGCCCTTCGCTACCTCTATTGCGAGGCGGAAGAGCGAGCTTTTCGAAAGACCCAGGCCTCGGGCGACCCCTGGGGGCTTCTGGAAAAACAGCTGTACGACATAGTGCGCTGGATCGCCGAGCGTCAGCCCGCCCGTGAGGGCCGCCAGCGCAACAACCAGATCAAGCTGCTGCAGCAGCGAGTGGAAAAACTCAAAGGCTTCGAAAAGCTCAGTCGCGACCTGCAGCGCAAACTGACCCTGAACCAGAACAAACGGGAGGAACTGGAACAGGTCCAGCGGGAAAACCAGATCACGATCGACAAACTGAGACATATCAACGACATCCTCAGCCTGTCCCAGGACACCGATGCGGGCGCACTCAAAGAGCAGTTGCAGAAAGTTCTGCACAGTGCGCCAGAAGGCCCGCCCGCCCACCAAGAACGTCGCATGACCAATATCGAACACTTCGCCGCCGATAACCAACGCCTGCATGCCGACCTGATCCGGGGCTTCCGGGACTACACATCGGAATACCCATCGGAGCGTACCAACGAGCAACGGGAGACACTTGAGCACACTATCCGCCGGCTCGAAGCGGAACTTTACCGTTCCCAACAACACATCAAGGCCTTGGGGCAGCACGAACCGCCCCCTATCGCCAAAAGCGGTAGCGAGCCCACTGCCAGCCTCGAAAGCGAAGAGGGGCGCAGCGAGGCCATGAGTCACATTGAGGAAACGTTGAAAGTGATTCACACGAACATGGCGGACAGCGTCAAGTCCATGAACACCGGTCGCCCCCCTTCTGCGGGCGCCCCGAGCTACTCCAGAATCGAGATACAGCAACTAAGACAGAACAATACCCGCCAACGCAACCTCATCGTGGATTTACAAAGTGAATTGACCCATCTGCAGGAGGCTTTGCCAGCCAACTCGGAACCCGACGACCAGCAGCGCCGGGAATTGGGGCGCCTTGAACAGCTGGTCAAGGAGTGCGAGCACTGCATTCTGGCGCTGGAGAGCGAAGTAGACATGCTCTACAACCAGCTGCACGAACCTCCGCCGGCACCGGAGCCCGACGATGAGAGCCCTCTGCGCAAGGAACTGGAAGCCATGGCCAGCCGGCTGGAACAGACCCTCGCCAAGGCTGAGCAGGACGCTACCCTGAGCGAATTCGCCCAGCTCAGTTTACAGGCGCAGACGCCGGAAGAGCTGGCCATGGCGATGATCGACACGCTCAAACGCGCCAGACTCACTGCGGGTTTTGTCCTTGATTCAGTCCTGGGAAAGGCGGAATACTTCCCCTCCAAGTCCTTCAGCGAGCGTGAACACGAGCTGGTCAGGACCACCACGACCACCCGCGAGAAAGCCTATCTGAACGAGGGTATTCTGTTTGTTCACCATCATGTCCACCTGCTGCTGAAGAACCCCTCCTCCGACCCGGCCCAGCTTCAGGACACTGAAGCACTCCTGCATGCTTTGCTCACTCTCGCCAGCGCCCGCGCCGAAGCCCTGGCGTTAACGCACACTCAACAGCATCAGAGCCAAGCGTTGAACGAGTGGTCCACTGACACCCATAACACCCTGGTGAACATGGAAATTCGCTACGCCTTTCAAGCGGAGGAAACGCAACGGCTGGTAGATACCCTGGCGGAGCAGATGCGACGGGTGGCCGCCGCCCTGAAGCTGAACGAGGCCAAACAGACCGTGATCGACAACGCCCTGCACGAGTGTCAGGCCCGTGTGCGTCACCTGTTCAACGAGGACGATACGTTGGAAAACGGATTTGATCACCTGTTGTCTGAAGTTGAGGCATTGCCGAAAACACTGCAACAAAGCAACATCTGACACCTTCTATCATCGTTTTTTCATGTAAGGATAGGCATAATGGCCTTCTTTATTTCGGCCGGCATGTGATCGAGTATGGCACGCAAGTTATTACGCCGTTTTATACCCAGCGCGCACGCCATCAAAAGCAATCCCGCTTTGCACTTTCTCGGGGACCTGCTTCACGATCCCAACCTCTTCCATTTGAACCGTCACTCGGTCTCAGTGGCCTTTTTTGTGGGGATTTTTGTCGCCTTTATCCCCCTACCCGGCCAAATGGCCATGGCTGCGCTACTGGCGCTGCTATTCCACTGCAACCTGCCCATTTCCGTGGCGCTGGTTTGGATCAGCAATCCACTGACCATGCCTGCTCTGTTCTTCGCCACTTACCAGTTGGGGCGCTGGCTACTCGGGTTGCCTCCGGTGAGCGTATCGCTGGAGCTGAGCTGGCATTGGTTGATGCACGAATTCAACCTGATCTGGCGGCCGCTGCTGGTCGGCTCACTATTATCCGGATTCGTTTTCGGGGTATTGGGGTATGTGGTTATGCAGCTGTTCTGGCGCTGGACAGTGGTACGCAGCTGGCACCTGCGCAAACAGCGCCGTGCCAGCCAGCGCTCGCGCAACGACTGACCTCACTCGAAGCGCAGCGCATCCGCGGGTTGGACGCGGGTCGCGCGCCAGGCCGGGTAAAGGCTCGCCAGCAGACTCAATACCAGCGCGGTGCCCGCCACTCGCATCACATCGGGCCAGTGCAGGTCCGATGGAAGATAGCTGATGGGATACACATCCGAATGAAGGAATTGGATGCCCAGCAGCCCTTCGAGCCACTGAACCCAATCCGTCACCCAGTACGACAGAGTGACACCGAGCAAGACGCCAATACTGGTGCCCACCACCCCGATAACGCCGCCCTGGACCATGAAGATCCGCAGGACTTCCATGCTGGATGCTCCCAGGGTGCGTAGGATGGCGATATCCCCCTGTTTATCCACAACGACCATGATCAGAGTTGAGACGAGATTGAAAGCCGCGATCGCAATGATCAGGAACAGGAGCAGGCCGACCAGCTGTTTGGACATGTGGATGGCCTGATACAGATTACCGTGCGTGCGGGTCCAATCGGTACTGAAATAACCCGAGGGCAACTCGTAGAGCAACGTGCGGACCTGATCCGGGGCCTGAAACAGATTGTCCACCTGGAGGCGGATACCACTGGCCGACCCGGGATGGGCGGTCAGGCCCGAGGCCAACTCGAGAGTGGTCAAGGCGAGGTTGTTGTCCAACTCCGTGCCGGTATCAAACACCGCCAGCACCTCCAACGCCTGGATACCGGGCGCGCCCTGCCCGTCCCGGGAGGGTACCACCAGCGTCAGTTTGTCCCCCGTCTCCACGGCCAATGAACGGGCCAGTCCGGCTCCCAACAGTACTCCACGCGTGGACTCGGCCAACGCGCGCCAAATATTCTCGGGCAGATATTCAGTCAACACCGCGAGGGATTCCCGCTGCCCTGGCGGCATGCCGTACAGGCTTACAGGAGACACCTCGCGTCGATGGGACAATAGCCCCTCAAGCTGCACAAAGGGCGCGGCGGAGGTTATGCCGGGGCGCTGGCGGACACGTTCGGCCAGCGCTTCATAGTCTTCTATACCCTCGCGATGATAGATCGCCCCATGGGGCATGATGCCCAGAATCCGCTCACGCAGCTCCCGGTCAAAGCCATTCATAATCGAGAGCACCGTGATCAACAGGGCCACGCCGATGACCAGCCCGACAATCGACACCGAAGAGATAAACGACACCATCTGACTGTGCCGACGCGACACCGCATAACGTCGGCCGATCAACCAGGTGAAACTACTCGCTTTCATGCAGCGCTCCTTCCCGAAGCGTCAGCACCCGGTCCATCCTCCGAGCCAGGGTCATATCGTGGGTCACCACCACGAAACTGGTTCCGATATCCCGGTTCAATTCGGTCATCAGCGCCTGAATGGCTTCACCGGTGTGACTGTCGAGGTTTCCGGTGGGTTCATCCATCAGAACACAGGCCGGGTTCGCCACCAGCGCCCGGGCAATAGCCACCCGTTGGCGCTCGCCCCCGGACAACTCGGAGGGTTTGTGGGTCAACCGCTGCCCAAGCCCCACCCGCTCAAGCATGGAAGCTGCTCGCTCCCGAGCCCGTGACCGCTCCAGACGACCAATCAGCAGAGGCATCATGACGTTTTCCAGGGCACTGAATTCGGGTAGGAGGTGGTGGAACTGATAGACAAATCCCAGTTGCCGGTTGCGCAGCCGGCCCCGCTGGTCCGCGCTCAGGGACAGAAGCGACTGCCCCGCCACTTCGACGTCCCCGCTATCGGGCAAATCGAGCCCTCCCAGAATATTGAGCAGGGTGGACTTGCCCGAGCCGGAAGCCCCGACAATGGCCAACCGCTCGCCGGAGGCCACGCTCATATTGATCTGGCTCAACACCGACACGGACTGGGGCCCCTGTCGATAGGTTTTTTCCACCTCGCGACAGCGCAACACCGCTGTGGATTCACTCATAGCGCAATGCCTCCGCTGGTTCAATTTTGGCCGCACGCCAGGCGGGATAAAGTGTGGCCAGAAAGCTCAGTAACAGCGCCACCGCACAAATGACTGCCACATCCTGCCACAACAACTGGGACGGCAGATGACTGATGAAATAGACGGAGGGGTCGAACACCTGCAGATCCAGCAGCGATTCCAGCGCCGCCACCAGAGGGCCGATGTACACCGCCAGGATACAGCCGACCGTCGCGCCGGCCAGGGTTCCGGTCAAGCCCACCACCGACCCCTGCACCACGAACACCGCCATGATCTGCCGCGCGGTCATCCCCAGGGTACGCAACACCGCGATGTCACTGCGTTTATCGGCCACCATCAGAATCAGGCTGGAAACGATGTTGAACGCCGCCACAGCGATGATGATGCCGAGCAGCACCGCGATCACGATTTTCTCCATTTTCACCGCCTGGAACAGACTGCCCTGAGTCTGGCTCCAATCGCGCACCCGATAGTCCCCCGCCAGCTCGTCCGCAATCTGGTTCATAACGGGCGCGGCCCGATAGATATCGTCGACCTGAACCTGAAGGCCCTGTACCCCCTGGTAGCGAAACAGACGCTGGGCATCCCCCAAGTGAATCAGTGCCAGGCTCTGGTCCATCTGGGCACCCACCTCGAACACACCCACTAGCGTGAAGCGTCGCATGCGTGGGAAAACGCCGGCCGGAGTAATTCGAATGTCAGGCAGCGTGATGGTCACCGAATCCCCCAACGCCAATCCAAGTTGTCGGGCCAACAATCGGCCCATGACCACGTTGAATTCACCCGGGCGAAGGTCCTCGGTGGTGCCGAGCAACATCTGTTGCTCCACCACCGAAACCTGGGCCTGGGCCTCCGGGAGGACCCCTTGAATCTGAATTCCCTCAACCCCGCGACCGTAATTGACCAGGCCGAACCCTTCGATATAGGGCGCCACGCCCCGCACCTGCGGGTGTTGTCTGACCTGATCGGCCACCCGCTCCCAGTTATCCAGCTCCGGCTGGGCGTCAATAAAGCCGTGGGGTACCACGCTCAAGATCCGGGCCTTCATTTCCCGGTCGAAGCCATTCATCACCGATAGTACGACGATCAACGCCATAACGCCGAGGGCCATACCCACGAGAGAAAAGGCGCTGATAAAGGAGATAAACTGGTTGCGGCGCTTGGCTCGAGTGTAGCGCAGGCCGATATGTAGAGGCACGTTGGTTGGCATGAGCGCATTTAACCCTATTGAATGACGGGTCACAAGCCCGCAAAATGGTTTTTCCGGGGCGAGCAACGCGGTATGCTAGCGGTGCTTCCAACAAGAACACTATGACTGGACAATCTATGTCTGAGCGCCGCCTTTACTTTCGCATCGATGACTACCTGGATCTGGAGTACCTGAGCATTGATGACAAGACCGTCCGGGAAACGCCAGCGGAGAATCTGTTCCCCGGGTCCGCCGCGCTGAAAGCCTATGCCGAACTGAAAAAGATGGACAGCGAAGCGTCGCAATTGTTCTATCAGATCAAGGACAAGGACCGGCAAATCGCGGATTATCTGCACCTGCTCAACCGAAAAATCGAGCTGATCAGCCAGCAATTGATCAGCGAACCCCGGCTTCGCTCCCATGGGGGCGAGCAGCGCCATGTAAACATCAGCGAGGGCGGGCTCGCCTTCAGCAATGGTGAAGCCCTGTCCGTTGGACAATATGTGGCGCTCAACCTGACCTTTCTGCCGACTTATGTAGGCCTTGCCATTTACGCCCGGGTTTCGCGCTGTGAACCGGTTCGCACCGGTGGGTTTGAAATTGCGGCAGAATTCGAAGCCATGACCGAGTCCCAACAACACATACTGAGTCAGCAGATCATGCGTGCCCAGATGGCCGACAAACGTCGCTATCAGGACCTTGATCCCGAGTCACGGGCTAAACGCTAACCCTGAGGAGCCTTTCCATGAAACGACATCACGTCATTACCTTGAGCCTGACACTCGGCCTGCTCGGCGCTGGCCAAACATACGCGGACCAGTTAGAAGTCCCCGTCGGGCAACAGAGCGGCGCGCACGATCTGGGCCCGGTGCCCACAAACGGTATGACTCAGGAGAAAGTGCGCGAGCGCTTCGGTCAGCCTCAGAGCCGCAAAGCGCCCGTGGGCGACCCGCCGATTTCCAGTTGGGAGTATGCCGACTACGTGGTCTATTTTGAACGCGAGCGGGTGTTGCGGGCCGTCGTCAAGCACCGCCCCCAGACAGGGGCGGCGCCTACAACATCTACCGACGGTTGATACGGTTCACACCGTCCAACGCCGCCAGGCGATAGGCCTCGGCCATGGTGGGATAATTGAAGGTGGTATCCAGGAAAAACTGGATGGTATTGCCCGCACCGCTCTGACTCATGATGGCCTGGCCGATGTGGACAATCTCGGCGGCTTCGGCACCAAAGCAGTGAACGCCGAGAATTTCCAGGCTGTCTACGTGGAAAAGGATTTTGAGCATGCCCACATCCTCCCCACTGATCTGAGCGCGAGCGGTATTTTTGAACAACGCCCGCCCCACTTCGTACGGAACCCGCGCCGCGGTCAACTCAGTCTCGGTCTGTCCGATGGAACTGATTTCCGGCAGGGTATAGATACCGGTCGGGACATTGCTCACCGGTTTGCAGGGCTCGCCGGTAATCACTGAGGCCACCGCCCGCCCCTGATCAAACGAGGCGCTGGCCAGGCTCGGCCATCCGATGACATCCCCCACCGCAAAAATATTGTCCACATTCGTGCGGTAATCCTGAGTCACTTTCAGGTTGCCACGATAGTCCGCCTCCAGCCCCGCCGCCGGCAGATTGAGCTTGTCGGTGTTGCCGCTGCGACCGTTGCACCAGAGAATGGCGTCGGCCTTGAGCCGCTTGCCGGACTTCAGGTGAAGCGTGACACTGCTTTCGCTCGGCTCGATCGACTCGTACTCTTCGCTGTGACGGACCGTTACATCGCTGTCGCGAAGGTGATAGCTGAGCGCGTCGGAAATTTCATCGTCCAGAAACGAAAGCAGCCGGTCCCGGTTGTTGATCAGATCGACCTTGACGCCCAGCCCCGAAAAAATCGAGGCGTATTCACAGCCAATGACACCCGCTCCGTAGATGATCATATGCCGGGGGGTATGTTGCATCTCCAGAATGGTATCGCTGTCGTAGACCCTCGGGTGGTTAAAGTCCACATCGACCGGACGATAAGGCCGCGAGCCGGTGGCAATGATAATAGACTCGGCGGTAATGGTTTCCTGAGCACCATCGCCGAGGTCCACGCTGACGGTATTGGTGTCCACGAACTCGGCAAGCCCCGTGTGCAGAATGACCCGGTTGCGAATATAAAACTCGGTATGCAGCTCTACCTGTTTGGGAATCACTTTGGACGCCGCAGCGAGCACCCGGGGGTAGGACAGCCAGCGGGTATCGCCCATCTCGCGAAACAGGCTGGCACTGTTGTACCGAATCAGTTGCTTGACCGCATGACGCAAAGACTTGGAGGGAATGGTTCCCTTGTGGGCGCAGTTACCCCCAACATGGGCCCGTGCCTCCACCACGGCGACTTTGAGTCCGGATTTGGCCGCCGACATGGCGGCGCTTTCACCAGCTGGTCCGGAACCGATAACCAGCACATCATAGGTGTGATCAGCCACTAAGGTTGGCCTCCTGTTTTGGTATTCGAGGTCGTTGTACGTTTCCCTCTCTCCCCTGCGGGTGATGCACTTTTCTCGCTGGCATCGTAAGCCAAATCGTCAGCGGGCAAACCCGTCTGCTGGCCTTCATTGATCTCTTTACACTTCTGCTCGTCGTTGCCACACAAGTCGCAAACGTAATCTTTTTCCCCCAGTGCGGCGCCCACACCGCCACAGGAGCCTTTGAGCGGCTGTCGGCCAAAAAGTACACCGACGGACATTCCCACAACCACCAGCAACATCACCAACAGTGATACCAGAACCATACTCATAAACCACCTCTCCCCGCAGGGAATTCACTATGGGCGATAGGGTTCGAAGGCGCTCGAAAAGCGGTCCTCATACCCCTCACCGGCTTTGACAATCATATAAACGGCGAGTTTTTCCCGCTCCGCCACCGCCATTCCGGCTTCCGGGCCCAACACATTGAGCGCGGTCGCCCAGGCATCTGCCTCGGCCGCAGTCTCGGCCAGTACCGTGACGGAGGCCAGTTTGTGAACAATCGGACGCCCCGTGCGCGGGTCAATGGTGTGCGAATAGCGCACGCCGTTCCTCTCGTAGTAGTTTCTGTAGTCTCCCGAGGTCGCCATGCCGATATCGCTCAGCGCCAATGCCATCCTCCCGCCTTCCTGGAGCAAGGAAGGCTGCTCCACACCGATGCGCCAGGCATCGCCGCGCGGGCTGACGCCACTGAGGTAAACCTCTCCCCCGATCTCCACCAGATAGTTCTCAAAGCCACGGCTTTCAATCCATCGGGCAATGTGATCGACGCCATACCCCTTGGCAACCGCTGACAGGTCGAGCTGGATGTCCGCAAGACGTCTGGCACGCTGCTCATCAAGTTCCAGTTTGCGGTAACCGACCCGCTGGCGTAATGCCAGAAGCTCCTCCTCAGACGGCACCTGTTCGGGCTCCGCTTCGGGACCGAACCCCCAGAGATTGACCAACGGACCGACGGAAATATCAAACGCACCGTTGCTGCGCTCACTCACTGTTCGGCTGATTGCCAAAACTGCCGCCAGCGGCTCCGACAGGCTTTGCCACGCCCCCACCGGCGAGCGGTTGAAGCGCATCAATTCCGAGTCGGCAATGTAGGTCGACATCTGCTGATTGATCTGAGCCAGCTCCGCGTCGAGACCGCGTTTAAAAGCTTCCGAGTCAAGCGATAACGGTTCGCCCTGCGCCTGGGCCACCACCGTCACATGATAAGTGGTGCCCATCGTATTGCCCGAGAAGCGTTCGAACGCCAGAGCGGCATCCGCTTCGCGTTCACACCCGACAAGCAAGGACCCAAAAATCAGACCTATAAATAAAAACGAGGCCAGCGGAACCGGCCTCGTTTTTATTGTTGTGAGAACCTTGAACAAAGTCTGTCCTCGTCTAGCCGCCAAAGTCATCGAGCATGATGTTCTCATCTTCCACGCCCAGATCCTTGAGCAACTTGATCACAGCGGCGTTCATCATCGGTGGACCACACATGTAGTATTCACAGTCTTCCGGAGCCGGGTGGTCCTTCAGGTACATGTCATACAACACGTTGTGAATAAAGCCGGTGGGGCCTTCCCAGTTGTCTTCAGGCAGGGGGTCCGACAGGGCCACATGCCATTCGAAGTTCTCGTTTTCTTCGGCCAGTTGATCGTACTCTTCGTGATAGAACATCTCGCGCATGGAGCGAGCGCCATACCAGAAGGTGATCTTACGATCGGTCTTGATCCGACGCAGCTGGTCGAAAATGTGCGAACGCATCGGTGCCATGCCCGCACCACCACCGATGAACACCATCTCGGCATCGGTATCCTTGGCAAAGAACTCACCAAAGGGACCATAAACGGTAATGGTATCGCCCGGCTTCAGACTAAAGACATAGGAGGACATGATGCCCGGCGGAATGTCTTTGGCACCCGGGGGCGGTGTCGCGATACGGATGTTGAACTTAACAATGCCCTGCTCTTCCGGATAGTTGGCCATGGAGTAGGCCCGCATGACCGGCTCGGTTACTTTCGACTCCAGGTCAAAGAACCCGAAACGTTCCCAGTCGGGGCGGAATTTCTCTTCGATGTCGAAGTCCTTGAACTTCACATGATGAGGCGGGCATTCCAGTTGGACGTAACCACCCGCCCGGAAGTCCACATTTTCACCTTCGGGAAGCTTAAGCGTCAGTTCCTTGATGAAAGTGGCCACGTTCGGATTCTTCTCGACGGTGCACTCCCATTGCTTAACACCGAAGACGTCTTCCGGCACTTCAATGACCATATTCTCTTTCACCGGCGTCTGACAGGACAGGCGCCAGCCGTCACGCGCTTCGCGCTTGGTGAAATGGCCTTCTTCGGTGGGAAGCATGGCGCCACCGCCCTCTTCCACGACGCATTTGCACTGAGCGCAAGTACCGCCGCCACCGCAGGCGGAGGGGAGGAAAAGGCCGGCGTTCGCCAGGCTTTGCAGCAATTTTCCACCGGCCGGTACCGTAATGGTTTTTTCGTGATTAATTTCAATACTGACGTCGCCACTGCTGACCAGTTTGGCGCGGGCGCTCAGGATCACAGCCACCAGTACCGCCACAATGACGGTAAACATGACCACGCCCAGAATAATTTCCAAATTCATCTAGCTTACCTCGCTGGTTACAGGTCGATGCCGCCGAAAGACATGAAGCCCAGGGACATGAGACCGACAGTAATGAAGGTAATGCCCAGACCCCGCAGGCCCTCTGGCACATCGCTGTACTTCATCTTTTCCCGAATCCCCGCCAGAGCGGTGATGGCCAGAGCCCAGCCCACACCGGAACCGGCGCCGAAAGCGACACTCTCGGCGAAGTTATAGTCGCGCTCCACCATAAACAGCGAACTACCCAAGATCGCGCAATTCACGGTAATCAATGGCAGGAAGACGCCAAGCGCGTTGTAGAGGGACGGAACGAACTTATCCAGAACCATCTCCATGATCTGAACCAGTGCCGCAATCACACCGATGTAGGTGATCAGGCCCAGGAAGCTCAAATCCACATTGGGTAGACCCGCCCACGCCAGGGCACCATCATCCAGGATATAAGTGAACAACAGGTTGTTTACGGGTACGGTCACAACCTGTACGACGATCACTGCAATGCCCAGACCCAAGGCAGCGCTGATTTTCTTGGAGATGGCCAGAAAGGTACACATCCCCAGGAAGAAAGCCAGAGCCATGTTTTCAATGAAAACGGTCCTTACAAAAATGCTCAGTAACTGTTCCACGATCAGGCCTCCTGCGGCTTGGTATTAGGCGCCATTTTGAACTCTTCCTCTTCAACTTGCTCGGGCTTCCAGGCACGCAGCGCCCAGATAAAGAAACCGATCAGGAAGAAGGCGCTCGGCGGCAACAACAGCAGACCGTTGGGCACATACCAGCCACCGTCAGTCACTGGCGTCAGGATGGTTACGCCGAACAGACTACCGGAGCCGAACAGTTCACGGATGAATGCGAGACCCAGTAGAATCACGCTGTAGCCCAGACCGTTGCCGACGCCATCAAAAAAGCTCGCAACCGGCGGGTTTTTCATGGCAAAGGCTTCCGCCCGCCCCATCACGATGCAGTTGGTAATAATCAGACCGACAAACACCGACAACTGCTTGCTGATGTCGTAAGCCACCGCTTTCAATACCTGGTCGACCAGAATCACCAGAGAGGCAATGATGGTCATCTGCACAATGATCCGGATGCTGCCCGGGATGTGGTTGCGAACCATTGACACAAACAGGTTGGAAAAGGCGGTCACTGCGGTCAGTGCAATACACATCACCACGGTGACACTCAGACTGTTGGTCACCGCCAGAGCGGAGCAGATCCCCAGAATCTGGAGCGCAATCGGGTTGTTGTCAAAAATGGGTTCAATCAGAAGTTGCTTGAGCTTCTTCATGGCTTAGGCCTCCCCTTCGCGCAAGTTCTTTAAAAACGACTTAAAGCCCAGGTCGCCCAGCCAGAACTCAACCAACCCGTCCACACCGCGGCTGGTCAAGGTGGCGCCGGACAGGCCATCGACTTTGTACTGGGACTCGGGAGCGGAAGGATCGACGCTGCCCTTCACCACGGACAGTTGGACATTGCCATCCTCACCGTAGATCTGTTTGCCCTCCCAGATTGACTTCCATTTGGGGTTGTCCACCTCGCCCCCGAGCCCTGGGGTTTCCGCGTGCTCGTAGAACGTCAGCCCCGCAACGGTATTACCATCAGGTTTGACCGCCATAAAACCGTAAAGGGTAGACCAGAGACCATAACCGCGAACCGGCAGCACAACGCTCTGCAACTCCCCTTCCGGGGTGCGAATCATGTACACCTCGGCGTAGTTCTCGCGACGGCCGATGCTGGCGATATCCTGCGCCTGAGACAGGTCCAGAGACTCACTGGGGTCATTCGCTGCCTCCCACTGATCGTAGCTCTGCGGATCCTTGGCATCGGTAAACTCGCCGGTTTCCAGATTCACAACGCGCGTTTCTACGCGCTTGGCGAACACTTCGTCCACGCTACCTTCAACGTCTTGAAGGCCTGCAGCCGAGAGAATGTTACTCCTGAAGTCCAGCTCCTGGTTTGCCTCCTGCATGGGCCGCAACAATACCGCTGCGGTCGACACCACGACAGAACAGACAATGCACAGCAGCAATGTCACCGTCACGGTTTTTTTGATCGTATCATTATTAGCCACGTGCCAACCTCCGCTTAATATTCGCCTCTACGACAAAATGGTCAATCAGGGGTGCAAACAGGTTGGCAAACAGAATCGCCAACATCATCCCCTCCGGGAACGCGGGGTTTACCACACGAATCAAAATACACATCAAACCAATCAATGCACCGAACCAGATCTTGCCGGTGTTGGTCATGGAAGCAGAAACCGGGTCGGTGGCCATGAAGATCATGCCAAATGCAAAACCGCCCACGACCATGTGCCAGTACCAGGGTACGGCAAACATGGGATTGGTGTCCGAACCGATGGCGTTGAACAGCAAGGTGGTGGCGATCATGCCCAGCATGACGCCCCCGACGATACGCCAGGAGGCAATGCCCATGGTCAACAGCACCGCGCCGCCGAGGAAAATCGCCAGAGTGGATACTTCACCAATGGAGCCGGGAATACGGCCAATGAACGCATCCATCCAGGAAAACTGCTGGGTCAGCCCCTGCATACCTTCCTGAAACGCCACTGAGAGCGCGGTCGCGCCGGTGTAACCGTCGACCGCGGTCCAAACCGCGTCGCCGGACATTTCCGCCGGATAAGCGAAGAACATGAAGGCTCGGCCAGTCAGTGCCGGATTGAGGAAGTTTTTCCCTGTGCCACCAAATACTTCCTTACCGACGACAACGCCGAAGCTGATACCCAATGCCGCCTGCCACAAAGGAACGTCGGGCGGACAGATCAAGGCAAACAGCACGGAGGTTACAAAGAACCCCTCATTCACTTCGTGACCGCGAACGGTGGCAAACAGCACTTCCCAGAAGCCGCCCACGACGAATACGACAAAGTAAATGGGAACGAAGTACGCTGCTCCATGCCAGAAAGAATCCCAGATGCTACCGGCGTCATAACCACCCAACATCTCGATGAAGGTACCGCGCCAGCCATCGACGGCCGCGATCCCCATGTCAGCCATGATGGTGTTGGCCTGAAAGCCAAGGTTATACATGCCATAGAACATGGCCGGAAAGGTACACAACCAGACGGTGATCATTATCCGCTTGAGGTCGATCCCATCGCGTACGTGGGCCGTGGTCTTGGTCACGCTGGAGGGGCGATAGAAAATGGTATCTACCGCCTCGTACAGGGCGTACCACTTTTCGTACCGGCCGCCCTTGTGAAAGTTCGGCTCGATTTTGTCGAGGAAATTGCGCAGAGCTTTCATACGTTAGCCCTCCTTCTCAATACGGGTGAGGTTGTCACGAAGGATGGGCCCATACTCGTATTTACCGGGGCAAACAAAGGTACAGAGCGCCAGGTCTTCCTCGTCCAGTTCCAGACAACCGAGTTTCTGTGCGGTATCGGTATCGCCCACAATCAGCGAACGCAGCAGTTGGGTCGGCAATATGTCCAGCGGCATGACTTTTTCGTAAGCGCCCACGGGGACCATGGCACGTTCACTGCCACCGGTGGTGGTCGTGAAGCTGAACCGCTTGCCCTTGAACAGTTTGGAGACGTAAATGCCCATGACCGAGAATGCGTTGAAACCCGCACGCAGATAATGAAGCATCGGGCGATCATTGCCCTCTTCCAGCACAGAGACCTGCTGGTGATACCGTCCCAGATAGGCAAAGGGCCCCTGGGCCGCACGCCCGCCGAACACTGAGCCGGAGATCAGACGGTTGTCAGCCGGTTTAAGCTCACCGGCGGTCAATTCTTCCAGGTTGGCACCGAGCCGGGTACGCACCAGGCGCGGCTTCTCAACCTGGGGGCCACCCAGAGCCACAACGCGCTCGACATTGAGCTTGCCGGTCGTAAACAGTTGACCGATGGCGATCACGTCCTGGTAGTTCACCGTCCAGACGCTCTTGCGCTCACTGACCGGGTCGAGATGATGAATGTGGGTACCAGCATTGCCTGCGGGATGCACACCACCAAACTCTTCGGCAACAAACTGTTCGCCGGAGGCCAACGGAACGTCCGCGCCCGCCGCCTTGCAGACAAATACCTTGCCTTCGGTCATCCGGCCGAGAACGGCAAGCCCACTCTTGAAGGCGTCCTTTTGCTCAGCGATGATAATTTCAGGGTTCGCCGCCAGGGGGTTGGTGTCCATGGCGGTCACGAAGATCGAGTGAGCCTTGTTGTCGAGCGCGGGCACCTTGCTGTAGGGGCGAGTACGCAACGCCGTCCAGAGACCGGATTCGTTCAACAGTGCACGGGCGTCCTCATCGGAGACCTGAGCCGGCTCGGCTCCCTTGTAGGCCTCGAAGGACTCGGCGTCGTCGCCTTCCACGTCGATCACAACCGACTGCAGTACGCGCCGTTCGCCACGATTGATAGCCGCTACCGTGCCGGCCGCCGGCGAGGTGTAACGCACGCCTTCGGTCTTCTTATCGGTAAACAGCAACTGACCGAGCTTGACCTTGTCCCCCACCTGCACTGTCATGGTCGGTTTCATACCGTGGTAATCAAAACCGATGACAGCCACAGAGCGGATTTTGGGACCCTCGCTGATGGCCTGCTCGGGTGCACCGGATATAGGTAAATCCAATCCCCGACGGATCTTTATCATACGTCTCTGCCTAATCACTCGTTGGATAAACTGACCTTTCGGGAACAGACCCGAACGGCCGGTGTCATATGCCGGACTTCCAGACAACACCTCGCCCACCCCATTCCTGCCACCCGGCTCAGGCCGGAATGCGTTTATGTGTGCGAAAGCGTTATTTGATCTTAGAAGCGTGTTTCAGGGTGCCCACTTGGGCGGCGCGCGCTCCTTTGAAAAGCGCAAATGCCGTGAGATTTCTCCGTCTCAACACCCTTTGAGGAGTCAGTATGGGCGAAAAACGCGCCCCGACCCATGGAAAAATCGCCGCAATTATAAAGATCACAGCGCCGAAAGGCCAGTGCGCAAGCACCTTTTTTATGCTTGCAGGACCAATACTTACCTTCCTGAGGGCCTGTTGGCGACACCGGGTTCATCACCCCCGACACAAAGCCACAAGGTCGGGTACAATGGCGCCTTTTTGGCCCGGTCAGCCGTCTTATGAGTCAATCCACTCCGCTGAATCCTCCCGTATCCAACCGCCCCGGCAATCGCCAGCATTGGGGCCAACTGCAGGGCGCCGCCCAGGCTCTCGCACTGGCCAATGCGGCCCGCCAGCACCCGGGCCTCAGCCTGGTCATCACGCCCGACACCTCGGCGGCCCAGCGGCTTGAGAGCGAGCTCAACTACTTCTGCGATGGGCAACTGCCCGTGCTGCACCTGGCGGATTGGGAAACGCTGCCCTACGACACCATCTCTCCGCATCAGGACATTGTCTCTGAACGGCTGAATACGCTCTACCGCTTGCCACAGACCCGCCAGGGAGTGCTGGTGGTGCCGGTGACAAGCATCCTACAGCGTCTGATGCCCCAACGTTACCTGCTGGCTCACAGCCTCCTGCTGGAGCCGGGCGAACGATTGGACATTGACAGCCTGCGGGTCAATCTGGAGAAGGCCGGGTACCACTGCGTGGATACCGTGTACGAGCACGGCGAGTTCGCGGTGCGTGGCGCTTTGATCGATCTGTTCCCCATGGGCAGCGACCGGCCCTACCGCATCGACCTGTTTGACGATGAAGTGGAGACCCTGCGCAGCTTCGACCCGGAAACCCAGATGACCGTGGAGCAGGTCGAGCGCATCCAACTGTTACCCGCCAGGGAATTCCCCCTGGACAAAGCGGGCATCGCGCGCTTCCGGGATCACTGGCACGCCCGATTCGACGTCGACCACAAGGCCTGCCCGGTTTACCAGGACGTGTGCAGCGGTATTGCGCCTCCCGGTATTGAGTACTATCTGCCACTGTTTTTCGATCAGTCCAGCCATCTGTTTGATTATCTGCCCGAGGATACCCAGGTCTACGCCCTGGGCGAGCTGGAAACGGCCGCCGAGCGCTTCTGGGCCGAACTTCAAAACCGTTACGAAAGCCGCAGGGTGGATCCGCAACGGCCCATCATGCCGCCCAGAGACATCTATCTCGGGGTCGATGAACTGTTTGGGCTTCTGAAGCCCATGAGCCGTACCTTCATCGAGAGTGGGCCGGTGGCCGAGGGCGAGGGACGAACCAATTTCGCCACGCAAACGCCACCCAGCCTGCCCATCAACCATCAGGCCGACAACCCGCTCACGGCGGTGGAAGCATTTCTGATGGAATATGAGGGCCGGGTTCTGTTCTGCGCGGACTCCGCCGGTCGGCGCGAAACATTGCTGGAGCTTCTCGGACGTATCCGTGTCAAACCGACCGTGGTCGAGGGCTGGTCCGGCTTTGTCGATGCCACTGAACGGCTCGCCCTGACGGTGGCACCGCTGGACCAGGGCCTGTTGCTCAACGATCCCGAGCTGGCGGTGATCGCCGAGTCACAGCTGTTTGGCGACCGCGTTCAGCAGCAGCGCCGGCGGCGTCAGGCCCAGGACGCCAGCGACCTGGTGGTCAAAAACCTGACCGAACTCAAACCCGGTGCCCCGGTGGTTCATATCGACCATGGCGTGGGGCGCTATCGCGGGCTGGAAACACTTGAGGTCGACAGCCAGGCGACCGAATTTTTGACCCTCGAATACGCCGAGGGCGCCAAACTGTACGTTCCGGTGACCAACCTTCACCTGATCAGCCGCTTCAGCGGCGCCGACGAGGAACTGGCACCGCTACACAGGCTCGGCAGTGAGCAATGGCAAAAGGCCAAACGCAAAGCGGCGGAGCAGGTTCGCGACGCCGCCGCCGAATTATTGGACATTTACGCCCGTCGGGCAGCGCGCAAAGGCTTCGCGTTCGATGATCCAAAGACCGCCTACGAAAGCTTTTCCGCCGCCTTTCCGTTCGAAGAAACACCGGATCAGCAGCGGGCCATCGAGTCGGTGGTGAGCGATATGCTGTCCCCTCAGCCGATGGACCGCCTGGTGTGCGGTGACGTCGGCTTTGGAAAAACCGAAGTGGCCATGCGCGCGGCCTTCATCGCCAGCTACAGCGGCAAGCAGGTCGCCCTGCTCGCCCCCACGACTCTGCTTGCCCAGCAGCACTTTGAGTCCCTGAAGGACCGCTTTGCCGACTGGCCCATCACCATCGAAGTGCTCTCACGCTTTCGCACCACCAAAGAGGTCAATGCGGTGCTCAAGCGGCTTGAGGAGGGCAAAATCGATATTGTGGTCGGCACCCACAAGCTGATTCAGGGCGATATCCGCTACAAAAATCTGGGGCTGCTGATCATCGACGAGGAACACCGATTCGGTGTGCGGCAAAAGGAAAAACTCAAAGCGCTGCGCTCGGAGATCGATATCCTGACGCTGACGGCCACTCCGATACCCCGGACGCTCAACCTGTCGATGTCCGGCATCCGGGATCTGTCCATTATCGCCACCCCACCGGCACGCCGCCTCTCGGTAAAGACCTTTGTGCGTCAAGAGGACGACGCCGTGGTGAAAGAAGCCATTCTGCGGGAAATTCTCCGGGGCGGGCAGGTCTACTATCTGTACAACGAAGTGAAGAATATTGATCGGGTGGCGCGCGAGTTGGGCGAACTGATTCCCGAGGCCCGCATCGGTATCGGCCACGGCCAGATGCGCGAGCGCGATCTGGAGCGGGTCATGTCCAACTTCTACCACAAACGCTTCAACGTCATGGTGTGCACCACCATTATCGAAACCGGTATCGACATCCCCAGTGCCAACACCATTATCATCCACCGCGCCGACAAGTTCGGCCTGGCGCAACTGCACCAGCTGCGCGGCCGCGTCGGGCGTTCGCATCACCAGGCCTACGCCTACCTGTTGACGCCCGAGCGCCGGGCCATGACCGGCGACGCCCTCAAACGCCTGGACGCCATTGCCGCCGCGCACGATCTGGGGGCCGGCTTTACCCTGGCGACCCACGACATGGAAATTCGCGGTGCGGGCGAACTGCTGGGCGAGGAGCAAAGCGGTCAGATCCAGACCGTGGGCTTCTCCCTGTACATGGATATGCTCGATCGGGCCATCAAGGCCATTCGCGCCGGAAAAACACCGGATATCGAGTCGCCACTGGACACGGGCATTGATGTCAATTTGCGGATTCCCGCTCTGATACCCGCCGACTACCTGCCGGATGTGCACACCCGTCTGGTTCTCTACAAGCGGCTGGCGAACGCGGAATCCGATGAGGCCTTGCGCGAATTGCAGGTAGAAATGATCGACCGCTTCGGGCTATTGCCGGAACCCACCAAAAATCTGTTCCAGGTCACGGCCTTGAAACTGCGCGCCCAAGCACTGGGTATCGCCAAGCTCGAAGCCGGCGATCGCGGCGGCCGCGTGGAATTTTCCGAACAGACCGAGGTCGATCCCCTAACCATCGTGCAATTGGTGCAAAGTGATCCACAAACCTACCAACTGGCCGGTGCCAATCATTTAAAATTCGTTCGAAATATGGAAAATGGCGAAACACGTCTGAACGTTGTTTCAGAACTGCTGGACCACCTGACGCCCGGAAAACGCTCATGAACCACGCCCTGCGCTTTACCCTTCCGCCCCTTATCAGCCTGGTCTGCGGACTGGCTCCCGCCGCCATCGCCCAGGAAACGGAGCAGGAGGCCGCCAATTGGTTTCAGGTCGAAATGATCGTGTTTTCCCGGGAGAACGCCGTCGACGGCGCCGAACAGTGGCCACGTAACCTTCAGTTGCGCTACCCCTTCAACTGGGTCGAACTCAAGGACGCGCCGGGCGATCAAAGCCGGGAGCAGCCGGAGGAAGAACTCCCCTCCTGGGACCGAGGACTGGCCCGGCTTGAGCAGGCTAAAAAGACGGACAACACTCTATACCGGCTGCCCGAGGAAGAGCGCTCCATGGACCGCTACGCCAACGCGATGGCCCGCTCAGGCGAGTACCGGATTCTGTTTCACGAAGCCTGGCGTCAGGCCATGGTTGAGCGGGAGAACTCTCCTGCGATTCTCATTACCGGTGGAGAGGCGTTTGGCAAGCACTACGAACTCGAAGGCAGCGTGACGCTGACCGTCTCCCGCTACCTGCACCTGTATACCCGACTCTGGCTCACCGAGTTCGAGCCGAATTTCGGCCAACCCCCGGGCGCCTGGCCGGAACTTCCCCGCCGCCCCAATCAACCTTTGCCCGAAGGGGCGACACCGGTAACCTCTTCGCCCGCCCCCTCATGGTCCGGCACCGAATGGGACCAGGACTGGGGCGGTGGCAACGCCTGGGACAGCAGCCTGAACACCACGTCCAGCCAACCCGATTTCCTCGGCAAGGAGTATCTGCCCAGCCGCATCGTCACCATGACCCAACAGCGGCGCATGCGCAGTGAAGAGCTGCACTATATTGACCACCCACTGTTCGGTCTCCTGATAAAAATCATTCCTTACGAACCGGAAGCCGAAAACGGAACATCGTCACCGTAATGCGAGGAAAAGGCCTGGGGAATGGAGGCAGCCCGAGAGAGGGCGGAAGAACATCGGAAAAGGAGTGGAACGGAAAAGACGAAGCGTCTGGCATGTTCAGAAGGAAGCACCCGTCCGCTACCGGCGACGGGTGGCCGCTGTTTCAGCGGCGGTCAGGCGACAGATACCACGTCGTCAGCCTGAAGTCCTTTATCGCCCTCGAGCAGCTCAAACTCCACGCTCTGACCTTCGGCCAAAGAGCGGTAGCCCTCTCCTCGAATGTTGCGGTAGTGTACGAACACGTCGTCACTGTCTTCGCCACGGGTAATAAACCCGTAACCGCGGGCGTTGTTGAACCATTTTACGGTTCCTGATGCGCGCTCAGCCATAATGATACCTCATTATTCTTATCAAAAGTCCTATCAAAATACCGATGAGACCGACGAGAACGCCGGTCTCCGCTCCGTCTCTGCGCACTCCAGCTTCACAAAAATCTCACAAAACTTTGCAAATCTGGGGTTGCAAAAAAAGGAGCTGATGTTCCGCCTTTCGCAGAACGCACACTTTTTAAGCTAAATCGATGCAATTGTCCAGAGTCAATTGCCATTTTTGCGACTTTCTTAGCTTTTTTGGTTATAAAAAACCACAACAAACGTTTGGGGCTTTAGCCACCCATTCAGTCAGACTGAGTCCGGAGCCACGTAAATTCCCGGCGCATTGCGCCACAGGCCCTGCCAATCCATCCCGAAACCAAACACAAAACGATCGGGCACCCTGAGCCCGACAAAATCGGCTTCAATGGCGGCGGGTTCGGGTAACTCTTTTTGCACCAACGCCACCGTATGCACGGAACGAACCCCCGCTTCCCGGGCGTGTTCCACCAGCGCCTTGAGCGTCAACCCGCGATCGAGGATATCGTCCACAATAAGCACCCGTCGCCCTGTAAGCGGTGTCTCAGGCCGATGCAACCAGCGCAGCTCGCTGCCCTCGGTGTCCAGACCGTAGCGAGTCGCATGAACGTAGTCGGTTTCCAGGGCCATCGGCAAGCGGGTCAACAGTTGTCCCGCCGTTACCAGCCCTCCATTCATTACCGTCAACACCAGCAGCGGATCATCTGCAGGTAGTGCCGTCGTAATCTCCGCAGCCAGTCGATCCAACGCCTGGTGTAGGCTCGTCTGATCGTAAAGACAGGTTGCACCTTCAGGCAGCTGATTATTGCTCACTTTCTTCCCCTGTCTCAGAATCATTATCGCTCACTTCGGGACCCGCTTGCGGGTCGTGCGCTGAACGGTTGCGCGACTTCCGCGGTGACTGTTTTGAGGGACGTTCCTCCTTATCGCCACTGCCCGCCACATCCTCTTTGGCATTCTCATTGTTCCCGTCATCCGTCGTCTCCCGCGTGCGATCAGCTCCTTTGGCCTCGCGCTCCGAACCGGCCCTGGCCAGGGCCACCGGGTGCGGAACATGCAGGGTTGATGTGGGGAACGCAATCTCGGCACCGTGCTTGGCGACAATCTCGGAAATCGACAGCATGACTTCCTGCTTGATCTGGTGAAACTCAACCCAGTTCACCGTTTTGGTAAAGGTGTACACGAAAAAGTCGAGGGAGCTGGCACCAAAGGTCGTGAAGTTGACGATCAACGTCTGCTTCTCCGTTTCAATCCGGTCATCGTCGATCAGCATCTGTCGGACCTCGTCGACGATGGACTTTATATGGATGACATCATCGTAACGAATGCCCACCGTTTCCAGAATTCGACGATTTTCCATCCTGGACGGATTCTCTACCGAGATCTGGGTGAAGGTGGCATTGGGAACGTAGAGTGGTCGGCGATCGAAAGTGCGAATACGAGTCTGCCGCCAACCGATATTCTCCACCACCCCTTCGATTTCCTGGTCGGGAGAGCGAATCCAGTCTCCGACCGCAAAAGGGCGATCCATATAGATGGTGAGACCACCAAAGAAATTGGCCAACAGATCCTTCGCCGCAAAACCCAAGGCGATACCGCCCACGCCACCCAGGGCCATTACCCCTGAAATGCTGTACCCGAGCGACTGCAACAGCACCAGGCCCGCCGTAACGATTACCGCCACCCGCAACAGCTTGCTGACGGCCCCGACAGTGGTCGGGTCTCCGGGATCGCCTTTGCGCGGATGCAGGAACTCTTTCTCCCCCAGGCGTATAAACCGCACAAGGAACCAGACAATCATCAACACAATGCCAACCTGGCGTACGGTTTTCACAGCATTTACCAAGTCGAATTCCATCCCCTGGTGCGTCAGGTAACCAGCCCAACTGATACCCACCAGCCAGATGATGCCTTTAGTGGGCGAACGGGCGGCCTTGAACAACATCATCAGCCAGGTGGCATCGTTATTGTCGGCCTTCTTCTCCAGCCGCTTCAAAATGAAAGTAACCACCATGGCAACAGCCAAGGTGGCCAGCACAACTCCAAAAGCGTGCACAATCCACAGCTGCTCCCGATCAGCCAGACCGGTGAGCCACTGCTTGCTCAATTCCAAGAGTTCCATGGTGTATACAGGCTCCAGACGTTAGACAAAGTTTTTATGTAAAACCCGCCCAATAGAATTTTTACGACTTGCGGCAGTATACCGACGGTCGTGAAAAAACGAAAACTGTGAGAAAAATTAGGTAATTAGCCGCGAACGTCCCGACACAGACCCTGTTGGCGAGCCCCCGTGCGCGGCCGTTACCCCCTCATGAGTCCTGGCAAGAGCCGTGGTATGGTAACTCACACTCAACCCGCTAAGGGAACCGCGTCATTTCACTCAACCTGGAGAAGTGCGTTATGGGCGTTCAATCACCAAGCATTGGTGCCTGGTACTTCGATCGAGAGGACCAGCAAGTGTTTGAAGTGGTGGCACTGGATGACGAACAGGGCACCATTGAAGTTCAATACCTGGACGGTGCGATCGGCGAATTTGATCGGGAGGCCTGGCCCCAGATGCCGCTCGTCTCCGCCGCCGCCCCCGAAGATTCCGATGCGGCCTATGAACTCAGCCAAGAGGACCGATGGCGCGACGATGACGCCATGTCCCCAGACAACTGGAACAACCCCCTGCATACCATTGAACCCGACATTTTCCCGGGGTACGACGAATAACCCCGGGGCAGCTCCCTCGGTGGGACTCCCCGCCCAATGGCTGTGACCGCAAAAGGCTTGCATACAGCGAACAACTGTATATAATCACAATAGCTGTATAAAAACCCAGATGGGCGGATTGCCGGTATCGGCAAACTGACTGCCTACCCCGGGCTGCTTTGGCGTGCACCTCATGGTGCGCCCCTTATTACACAAGCAGACCTTGCGCAAGCGATGCATAGGAGCAAGCCATGTTCAATTTGACCCCGCGCCAGGAAAAAGTGCTCCAGCTCATAAAGAGCTATGCCGAGGAAACCGGCTACCCTCCCACCCGGGCGGAAATTGCGCGGATTCTGGGCTACAAATCGGCCAACGCCGCCGAAGAGCATATCAAGGCCCTGGCCCGCAAGGGCGCGATTGAAGTCATTCCCGGCGCCTCGCGAGGCATCAAGCTGGTAGAGCCCCAACAGGGCCTGCCTCTGATCGGTCGAGTGGCAGCCGGCAGCCCGATCCTGGCACAGGAACACATCGAGGACTACTGCCAGTTGCCCCATAACTTCTTCTCACCCAGCGCGGACTACCTGCTCCGGGTACACGGCATGAGCATGAAGGATGCCGGCATTCTGGATGGAGACCTGCTCGCCGTGCACCGGACGCAGCAAGTACGCAATGGCCAGATCGTCGTGGCCCGTATCGGGGAGGAAGTGACCGTCAAGCGTTTCAAGCGAATCGGCAATCGGGCTCAGGTTGAGCTCTGGCCTGAGAACCCTGATTTTGATGTCATTGAAGTCGATTTGCGAGATCAGGAGTTTACGATCGAAGGTTTGAGTGTAGGAGTCATCCGCCGTGATTAATGCCAATGTTTTTGCCCCCACCCCCCAAGCGCCTTCGGGCGGTGTGACCGAGCTGGTACTGACCCACAATGCGCCGGAACAAACCCAACTGCTACTGCCCATGGTGGCACATCTGAGTCGCAGCCACGGGGACCGCTGGCTGACCTGGATCAGCCCCGGTCCTGTCGACCGGAGATTACTGGAGAGCTACGGGGTGGACCTGAGGGCCATCCGGGTCATTCACGCCCCGGAAACCCAGGACAACCGTTGGATTCTTTGGGAAGCCCTGGCCAAAGGCAACAGCCACACAGTGATTGCGACTCCAGGAGCATTGACCGAACGTGAACTGAAACAATTGGAGGCCGCTGCTTTGAAAGGGCATTGTCAGGCCCTGTTGCTGAGAATCCGCTAGGCGACGCGAATGACAGACAGACTTTGAAAAGAGCCGACCTAACCCCGGAAGGACAACTCGTCAGGGATGAGCGTATTGGGCGACCGATAAGGTCGCCGACTGTCAGTTTGCAACCCTCCCCCGCCGCTGAAAGCTTTACAGATGACGGAACATGGAGGGTGCCCCCTCAGTGGTAAACCGGTTTTTCCTCATCGGAACCGAATTCACCCAGGAAATCCTCGACGCCGTCATCGGCCATCTCACTGGCCGCCTCCATACCCGCTTCAATCATGGCCTTGGCCACATCCAGCTTTCCCTCCCGCATATACGACAGGGAGTCGGCGGAAAAACGAATACAGACTAACGGCTCGGCCTCTTCATCGGCCCGCTGCAGGACCACATCACCGTTTGACAGCTCTACGATTTCGTACAGGGATGATGACATAGATACTCCTCACAAGCCGCCCGAGGGTGGCGCAGTCATCTGCATTAACAATTTAATGATAGTTTAACACAGACCCGAACGTTCAGTGAGGCGTGGTCAGTACTCCGCGCTGGTCTCACGCTGGCGCTCGACGAGGTCATTGAACGCGCGATACCAGGCCTCCAGGTTCTCTCGGGAGACCTGTCGGGCGGCACCTGCGGGGGAATCCAGATCGACCACCTCAATGCGTTGCAGAGACTCCGCGACGGGCGGCTGCCAGAAGCTGTGGTAGGCGTTGTGAAGGCCGGACAGCCAGCTCTGGGCGTCCTCGCTCAACGCCTGTAGCTCACGGGCTTCGAATGAGGTCTTCCCCAACCGGTCGAGCGCCTGAAGCAGGTCCTGTTCCGTCAGGATCCGCGAGGTATCGGCCACGGTATGGTGTTCCGCCAACTCCCGCAGGTAATGACGATAAGCGCAGAGCAGGTGAAAAGCGCCGGCATCCAGCAGCGCCTGCCGCCTCAGTCGATCATCCGCCCGTTTGGGAACAGACTCCGACTGAACCAGTTTCATCAAAGCGCGGCAGTACGCCAGCTTCTGGTTTACCAGCGTAAGGCTGGAGGCGGCCATACATCTACCTCACTATCAATCTACTTGTTGGGAACCCATTTACCCTTCTGGTAAAACGCCTTCCAGCCGGTGGCCTTTCCCTCCACTTCCGACTGGACATACTGTTCTTTGGTTTTTCGGCTATAGCGAATCACCGTTTTGTTGCCATCGGGGTCCTCGGTGGGTGCCGAGAACAGGAAGTTGTACTTCGGGTCGATCGCTTTTTTGTGGGGCAATAATTCGGCCACCAACGGTGCGCGAGTCTCCCGGTTTTTGGGAAACTGACTCGCGGCCAGAAACAGGCCAGACGCCCCATCGCGCAGAACGTAAGTGTCGTCCACTTTCTCGCACTGCAGCTCCGGCATGGGCACCGGATCCATTTTCGGTGGCGCCGGCTCGCCACTTTTCAAAAGCTTGCGGGTATTTTTGCACTCGCTGTTGGTGCAGCCAAAGTATTTACCAAAACGGCCAGTCTTGAGCTGCATTTCACTGCCGCACTTGTCACACTCCAGCGTCGGCCCTTCATACCCTTTAAGTTTGAAGCTGCCCTCTTCCACTTCGTAGCCGGGGCAGTCCGGGTTGTTACCACAGATATGCAACTTGCGCTTACTGTCGAGCAGGTAGCTGTCCATGGCGGTGTTGCACAACTTGCAGCGCCGCTTGGTACGCAGCAACCGGGATTCCGCTTCCTCATCGGCGTCAGCATCCAGGGCTTCCTCCCCGGAAACCAGGTTCATCGTATTCTTGCACCGCTCCTTGGGCGGCAAGCCGTAACCGGAGCACCCAAGAAACACCCCGGTACTGCCGGTGCGTATCTGCATGTGTCGGCCACACTGGTCACATTTGATGTCGGTATCGGTGGGCGAGTTGGCCCGCATGCCCTGCTCACTGCTTTGGGCCTGTTCCAGTTTGCGAGTGAACTCGGCGTAGAATTCGTCGAGCAGTTGCTGCCAGTTCTTCTCGCCCTGGGCGACGTCGTCCAGCGACTCTTCCATACTGGCGGTGAAGCCGTAGTCCATCAGATCATCAAAACTTTCCACCAGGCGCTCGGTCACAATATCGCCCATCTTTTCCGCGTAGAAACGGCGATTTTCCAATCGGACGTACCCCCGGTCCTGAATGGTGGAAATGATTGAAGCGTAGGTCGACGGACGGCCGATAGCCCGTTTTTCCAGCTCTTTGACCAGGCTCGCCTCGGTAAACCGGGCCGGCGGTTTGGTGAAATGCTGGGACGGTTCCAGCTTGATCAGAGGCAGCGTCTGCCCCACTTTGATGTCCGGCAGCACCACGTCCTCGTCTTTCTTGGCCACCGGAGGCAAGACTTTGAGAAAGCCATCAAACCGGATGACCCGGCCGCGGGTGCGCAATTCAAAGTCAGCCGCCTTGACCACAATCGAGGTGCTCGTGAACTCGGCCGGACTCATTTGACAGGCAACAAACTGTTGCCAGATCAGGGTGTATAAGCGCTCGGCGTCACGCTCCATGCCGCTCAACTGATTCGGCTTGACCGTTACGCTGGAGGGACGAATGGCTTCGTGCGCTTCCTGTGCGCCCGCTTTACTCGAATAGACCGCAGGCGACTCCGGCAGGTAGCGTTTGCCGTACTCCTCCTGAATGTAATCACGACAGTTGGCCACCGCTTCCTGGCTCAGGTTGGTGGAGTCAGTCCGCATATAGGTGATGTAGCCTGCTTCATACAGCCGTTGGGCCATCATCATGGTTTTCTTGACCCCGTAGCCAAGGCGGGTGCTGGCGGCCTGCTGCAGGGTGGAGGTGATGAACGGCGCGGGCGGTTTGGACTTGGTGGGTTTATCCTCCCGGTCCGTCACCTCGTAACTCGCGCCCTCAAGCGCTTTGACCGCCGCCATGGCCTGGGCTTCGTTGAGCGGCTTGAAGGCTTGTTCGCCCTGCTTTTTCACTTCAAAGCGCACGGCCTCGCCTTTACCGGCGTTCAGTTGGGCCGCCAAGGTCCAGTATTCTTCGGGAACAAAGGCGCGAATGTCACGCTCGCGTTCGACCACCAGGCGCACCGCCACCGATTGAACCCGCCCGGCCGACAATCCCCGGGCGATTTTTTCCCAGAGCAGCGGCGAGAGCATGTAGCCCACCACCCGGTCCAGGAAGCGGCGGGCCTGCTGGGCGTTGACCCGGTCCCGGTCCAGCCGGCCGGGCTCCTTGAAGGCATTCTGGATCGCGGTCTTGGTAATCTCGTTAAAGACCACCCGGCGGTATTGCTCCGGCTCACCGCCGATGGCTTCCTGCAGATGCCAGGCGATGGCCTCACCCTCGCGGTCCAAGTCCGTCGCGAGGTAAATGGTATCGGCCTTGGCGGCCAGTTTGCGCAGCTCATCCACGACTTTTTCTTTGCCGGGCAGGATTTCGTAGTGGGCCTGCCAGCCGTGCTCGGGGTCGATCCCCATGCGCTTGACCAGTTGATCTTTCTGCTTCTTGGCTTTGTACTTGGCTTTTTCCGCAGGCGAGAGCTTGCGGGTCTTCGCCGCCTGGCGGGCACGCTCTTTCGGATCCACCGGTTTGGAGTTGCCGCTGGTGGGCAAGTCCCGGATATGGCCGACGCTGGACTTCACAACATAGTCGTTGCCCAAGTACTTGTTGATGGTCTTGGCCTTGGCCGGGGATTCGACGATAACTAAAGATTTACCCATGCGACTCTACTTTTCCGTTGCGATCGTGAGTGGATGGCCCGAGGCCAGAGCGCTGCAAAATGTCGGTTGAGGTGCGCATATATAAGTCCTGAACCGGGCTGGGTCAAGTCAGACCTTTTCCGAGGCCCCGTCAAGCGGACCTCGGAAATGCGCCTCCGGGGCGTAAAAGCAGGGTTTTCAGCCACCGCCGAGAGAGGTTCTATCTGCTTGATTTTGAAGGTTTTGATAACAATAATGCATAAAGCTTCGTCGCCTCCCGCCGACAACCTCTGGGGGCCAATGTCGCCCTTGTGACTTTCTCACCCTTAGCCGGACCGTATTGGGAGCCATGACCAGCCTACTGCTACTGACCTCGCTGATGCTGTTATCGCTGTTCGCGGTTCACATGGTGAACAAGCGGGAAGAGAAGTCTCGCCGGATTCGGCTGCAGCAGCGCCGTCTGCGCTGGCGCATCGATGCGCTCGAAGAGGTCTTGGTGGGCGTCGAGGAAACCCTGCCCACCCGCACCATTGCACGGTTCATCAATGCCGAGATCCTGCATTTGCTGGAACAGGCGCTGGAGCTGGAAAAAGGCCAGAACAGCCACCTGGAGACCCGCATCAATCATGTCCAGCAACGGGATGAGGAGATGGCGCAGAAGCTGCAGCAACCTTCCGCCAACCGTTTGCGGGAGAGCGATGCGGAGATGGCCCGCACAAAGGAGGCGCTGGAGCAGGCCGCACAGGTGCTGCGCCGGCAGAGTCAACAGGGGCGGCTCGCCAGGGAGTCACTGGATGACCACCTCCGGGAACTGAGCTGGACCAAGCTGATGGTGGAAGTGGTGACCTACATTGCCGAGGGCCACAAAGCAGTCATGCACGGGGATTTCACCACCTCTCAGGCCTACTACAAGAAAGCCCAGAGTCTGTTGATCAGCTCAGATGACCCCAACCCGAAACGGATGGAAGTGATTCGGGAACTCGGGGAGGTCATTCAGGGCAAGCGACAAGCGCTGAGCCAGGAGTTGATGCCGGAAGACGACTATAACCCCCACCCGTGACAAACGCTCCAGCGCTTCGGGCGTTTTCACGCAAGCTCGTTCTACGAGCCCGACTTTAAATCGTCCAGGAACGTCAGTACCGCATTCAGCGACTCCTCCCCGCCTGCTTCCGTCCAGTAGACCGACCAACCTCTGACATCGCCACTCACCGCCTTGACCGACCGGGGCAGCCTAGGCAACCGCTGGGCGAGCCACTGTTGCTCCCGGGCGCTGGCTCTCCCAGGCCCCTCCCAGGCCCAATTTTCCAGAAAATGCGATTCGTGCCGATAGGCTGACCGGATCAACATCCAGGATTGGGTGGGGCCGCCGCCTTTGGCCGCCGGGAGCTGGTAAGCCGGCATACGGCCCGGCTCTTCCATATCGGTCGCCTGGCGCGGTAACGCCTGCATGGAAACCGCAATGCCCTGCTCTCGCGCCCGCTCTCGCAGCCCGGCCAGTCGCCGATCATGAGCGCTGGGCTGTAGCAACATGACCGGCCCAAGGACCATTGCCACCACGCCCAGAAGTACCACCAGAACCCAAATATTCACTCACCACTCTCCTTCACTATCCGCTTTTCAAGCACCATAAAAGTGCTACTATCACTAATGGACGCCCGCATCGAAAGGCGTTTCCGCCGACTGCAACCGTGCATGGAGATCCAACTATATGGCCACCTACAAACACATTATCGCCGGCTTGGATTTGTCCGAGGAGTCCCCTCAAGTCCTCCAGCGCGCCACCGAACTCGCTCGGGACTGTGGCGCCACGCTAAGCCTGGCGCATGTGATCGAGCCGCTGACGTTTGCCTATGGCGGTGACATGCCCGTCGACCTGTCGGAAGTGCAGGAACAACTGCAACTGAAAGCCGAACAGGAACTGCAGCGGCTGACCCGCCAGACGGATTTTACGATCCAGCGCGAGCACGTGCTCGTGGGCCAACCGGCAACAGAGTTGCATAACCTTGCCAGTCAGGAGGGTGCGGACCTGATTATCGTCGGCAGCCATGGGCGCAAGGGCTTTGCCTTGCTCCTGGGTTCGACCTCGAACAGTGTGCTGCACGGCGCCAGCTGTGATGTGCTGGCGGTGAGGGTGGCCCACGAGGACGAGAAGGAGGGCTCCTGAAAAAACCGCTCCAAGACGCGCACCTCGGGGCTGGAAGGACAGTTAAGCGTCCTGCATGTCTTCCAGCTCCGCCCAACGTTCAAAGCATTGCTCCAGTTTCTGCTCCGTCTCCGCCAGTACCTTCAGGTGTGCATCCACGACGTCCTGAGGCTCGCTATAGAAGCCCGGGTCTGCCGCCCGGCCCTGCAGGGCCTCCAGCTCCGCTTCGAGTGCCTCGATGCGCTCGGGCAGTTGATCAAACTCCCGCTTGAGCTTGTAACTCAGTTTCTTGGTTTTAGCCTTGGGGGCCGGCTTTGTCTCCGCCGAAGCGCCGGGCTGGGCCCGGTCGTCGGGCTCGTCGGTCCGGGGCGCTCTATCATCGGTCCAACGCCCGCCCTGGCGCAGCCAGTCGTCGTAGCCCCCCACGTATTCTCGCACCTGCCCGCGGCCTTCAAAGGCGATAACACTGGTCACGATATTGTTGAGAAAGGCCCGATCGTGACTCACCAGAAGGACGGTGCCGTCATACTCGGTCACCAGATCTTCCAACAACTCCAACGTTTCCACATCCAGATCGTTGGTCGGTTCGTCCATCACCAGAAGGTTGGCCGGCTTGCTGAACAGCTTGGCCAGCAATACGCGGTTGCGCTCTCCCCCGGAGAGCGCCCGCAGGGGCGTCCGCGCTCGCTCTCCGGTGAAGAGAAAGTCGCTGAGGTAGGAGATGATGTGCCGGGACTTGCCGTTGAGCTCGATAAACTCACGCCCCTCGGCAATATTGTCGACCGCGCTCTGGTTCAGGTCCAACTGCTCGCGCAACTGGTCAAAGTAGGCGATCTGCAGGTTGGTCCCCAGGCGAACCCGCCCCTCTTGCGGTTCCAGCTCCCCCAGGATCAACTTGAGCAGCGTACTTTTACCCGCACCGTTGGCACCGATAAGGCCAATGCGATCGCCGCGCATCACCACCGTGGAGAAGTCGGAGACGATTGGTTTGTCCGGGTAGTGATAGGACACCCCCTCCAGCTCAGCCACCAGCTTGCCGGAGCGCTCACCCGTGGTGACCGAGAAACTGGCTTTACCTTGCAGTTCGCGCCGCTCACGCTGGGTTTCCCGCATGGCCTTGAGCGCCCGCACCCGACCTTCGTTGCGGGTGCGACGGGCCTTGATGCCCTGCCGGATCCAGGTTTCCTCCTGAGCCAGTTTCTTGTCAAAGAGCGCATTGTGCCGCGCCTCTTCCGCCAACGCCTGCTCCCGGTACTCCAGGTAGCGGTCGTAGGTCCCTGACCAGGTGCGCAGGTGCCCTCGGTCCAACTCGGCAATATCCGTGGCCAGACTCTGCAATAACGAGCGGTCGTGGGTAATAAAGACCAGCGCCCCCTGAAACTGCAGCAGTTGCTGCTCGAGCCACTCGATGGCGGCAATATCCAGATGGTTGGTGGGCTCATCGAGCAACAGCACATCGGGCTGCGAGACCAGGGCCCGGGCCAGAGCGACCCGACGCCGCCAGCCGCCCGAAAGGTTCGCCATCAACCAGTCTCCGTTCAGATCGAGGCGGGTTAGCGTGGTATCCACGGTCTGCTGAAACTGCCAGCCGTCCACGGCTTCAATTTTTTGCTGGAGGCGGGCAAGCTCATCCATGTCTGTGTCGCCCCCGGCCATGGAGAGACGATGAAACGCCTGCAGTAGAGCACCCACGCCGTCAAGACCGGCCGAGACCATATCAAACACGGTCTGATCGTCGGCTTCCGGCAGATCCTGAGCCAATCGGGCCACCTTCACTTCCGGGGCCAACTGAACCTTGCCGCCGTCCAGATCGACCTCGCCCGAAAGGACTTTCATCAGGCTGGATTTACCCGCACCGTTGCGCCCGATCAGGCACAGACGGCGGCCTTTTTCAATTGAGAGGTCGACGCCGTCAAGCAATACTTGAAGGCCGTAACTGAGCTGGGCATTTTCGAGTCGAATCAAAGACATGAGAGAGTTTCTTGATGTGAAGCACAAAGGGAATAAAAACCCGGTTTTTATCGCGTAACAACAGTGGCAGCGCCCTGGGCGGACTGATATGCTGATGTTATGACAACCCGGCGGACGAGCATCATACAGCCTATCGAGGCTGCACAGAAGAACAATCCCGCCCACCCCAGAGAGAACATTGAGGTAGCCGCAACTATGCGCTCGCAACGCCTTGCCACCCGACTGGTCCGTCTGACGCTGTGTGTCGCCCTGGCCATTCCGGGCATCCGCGCCGCCGCATCCGATTCACCGGCACTTTCTACCGACCTTCTGGCCACCGACCCTCTGGCCGCCCAGCGAGCCTTGTACCTTGAGGCGCGCGACGCCCTCTCCAAGCGCCAGATGACCCGTTACGAGCAACTGCGCGAGCAGTTGGGCGACTACCCGCTGACCCCTTACCTGACGTATCGTGAACTCACACGCACCCTACCCCGGGCGGAGCCCGAGCGGATAAGCCGTTTTGTCAGCGAACATGAAGGCTCCTACCTGGCGCGCCAACTGCAGCGACAGTGGTTGAACACGCTGGCCCGGCAAGAGCGCTGGGAGCAGTACCTGTCCGCCTACCGCGGCGAACTGGGGGATACCGACCTGCAGTGTTATGCCCTCCAGGCCCGGCTCAAGCAAGGCGATACCGATGTACTGGCCGAAACCGATGCACTGTGGAACGTCGCACACTCCCAACCCGAAGCCTGCGACCCGCTGTTCAATGCCTGGATGAAGGCCGGGCGCCTGACCGGGGAAATCGCCTGGGACCGGCACCGCAAGGCGGTGCAGGCCCGAAACTTGGGCCTTGCCAGCTATATCGCCCGGCAAATGCCCGAGACCGAGGGGGATTTCGCGCAATTGATGCGAGAAGTCGATCGCCATCCGCAGGTGCTGGCTCAGAACCACCGCTTCCGTCATCAGTCCGAGGCGATGCAAAGCATCATCAGCCACGGCCTGCGGCGCCTGGCCCGGCACGACGCGGTCAAGGCCCTGGAGCTGTGGCGAGGGTATGATGCCCAGCAGCTTTTTCCGGATTCCGAACGACTCCTGACCCAGGAGACCATTGCCCGCCGACTGATCGATCAGGGTCACCGCGAGCACGCTGACCGGCTCCTGGCCACCATTCCCACCCTGAGTGGCACGGACCTGGTGGAGTCCATCATCCGCGATGCGCTTCGCCAACTCGACTGGGCTCGGGCCTACACCTGGCTGAACCAGCTGCCGCCGGAGGAACAGGACAGCGAGCGCTGGCGCTACTGGCGCGCCCGCCTGATCGAGGAGCTGGACCTGAAAAATACCGGGCCCGAACCGCGGGACCTGTACGCCGCCGTCGCGGCCACCCGCAGTTTTTACGGCTTTCTCTCCGCGGACAAACTGGGGTTTGAATACCGCCTGATGGATCACCCAGCCGAGGTGTCCGAGGCCACTTTGCATACTGTGGAGAATTTGCCCGCCTTAAGGCGTGCGCGCGAACTGTTGCTTATCGGCGACATCAACAATGCCAGCCGGGAGTGGTACTACACCGTCCCTTCATTGGAAAAGACTCAAATTCTCGCGGCCGGCAAGCTGGCTGAGCGCTGGGGTTGGCACCGCAAGGGCATTCAGGCCATGGCCAGCGCCCGCTTCTGGGATGATCTGGAGGTGCGTTTTCCACTGGCCTACCAGGAACACGTGAAAACCGCCGCGGAGGCGACTTCCATTAACCCGCACCTGCTGTTCGCCATTGCTCGCCAAGAGAGTGCCTTTATGGCTCACGCCCGCTCCCCCGCCGGAGCGCTCGGCCTGATGCAGTTGATGCCGGCAACGGCGCAACAGACCGCCCGTCGGGCCGGTGTGCCCTACCGGCGCGCCGACCTGCTCAGCCCGGACACCAACATCACTCTCGGCAGCCGCTACCTGCACGAGCTGTTGAACGAGTTCAATGGCAACCGCATTCTGGCCACGGCGGCCTACAACGCCGGCCCCTATCGAGTGAAACAGTGGTTGAAAGACGGCGAGCAGAAGCTGCCTTACGATGTCTGGATTGAAACCATTCCTTTCCGGGAGACCCGGGGTTATGTCCAGAACGTGCTTTCTTATTCGGTGATCTACAGCTATCGGATGGGAGAAAAGAGCCCTTTCATTACCGACGAAGAGGCCGGCCACTCGTTCTGACCCACCTGTTGGCCACAGGCGCCGAGCCTGCGGCCGTTCAGAGAAAGCCGGGTGAGCTCACTGTGAGAGAAAGGCCCCCAACCGGGCCTGAACCACGGCCGCCAGTTCATCCGGAGCAAACTTCGACAGAAAGGCATCACAACCCACCTTCTCCACCATTGCCTGGTTAAAGCGGCCACTGAGCGAGGTATGCATGACAATGTGAAGCGAACGCAACGACGGATGTTTGCGAATCTCCGAGGTCAACCGGTAGCCATCCATTTCGGGCATTTCCGCATCGGTGATCATCATGACAATCTCCTCCTCGACCGACTTCCCCTGCGCCACCCACTCCTGCAACAGATTGAGCGCCTTGAGCCCGTCTCTGACCACAATCAACTCAAGCCCCAGGTCATTCAAGGTTTCCCTCACCTGCTTGGCCGCCGTGGCCGAATCCTCGGCCAATAGCACCTTGAGCCCCCGCGCCCTGGCCTGCTGCGCCAGAGTTTTGTCCAGGGTCTGGTCCGACACTGAGGTGTTCAACGTCGCGATCTCGGCCAGCACCCGCTCCACATCGAGAATTTCCACCAGCCGGTCATCCACGCGGGTAATGGCGGTTAAAAAGTGTGCCCGTCCCGCTCCTTCCGGCGGCGGCCGTACCTCCTCCCAATTGAGGTTCACGATTCGATCCACCGGCCCAGTCATGAACGCCTGAACCGTCCGATTGTATTCGGTCACGATGAGATTCCGCTCCAGGTCCTCCCCCAGCGGCCGGGCGCCAATAGCCTGGCTCAGATCCACCACGGGAATGGTCTGCTCACGCCAATGGGTCACGCCCACCACCTGACCGTGACTGTGAGGTATTTGACGCAAGCGCGGCATCTTGACCACTTCTTGCACTTTGAAGACGTTGATCGCAAACAGCTGGGCGCCGCCCAAGCGGAATAACAACAGTTCCAATCGGTTTTCACCGACCAACCGGGTGCGTTGATCGACATTACTGATAAAGCTGCTCATAGTCTTTTCACCCCGCTTTAAGCGGCTGTGTCGTTATGTAATCAGGGCTAGTGTAGCAGTTTTGGCACAATTTTCATCTTGTATGATGTTTTCCTGCCCACCGCCTGTTCTCTCGTTGTGCTACCCATTAACCGCGAGCTACACTGTGCAACCGATTCGCATTAAGGAAGTCGTCGTTGGTCCATGTCTGAGCTACTCCCGCTATTGGCGCGGCAACCCATATTCAACCGTTCGATGCAAGTGGTGGCGTACGAACTCCTGTGTCGGACCAGCCATCTGAATTACGCCGACTTCAACAACGGCGACTCCGCCAGCTCCCAAGTATTGCTTCACACCTTTACCGAGCTTTCGCTCGAAAGCGTTGTGGGCAAGCTCAAGGCCTACATCAACTTTACCCGCACGCTGCTGGTGACCCCGCCCCCCTTTGACCGGCGCCAATTGGTCATTGAGGTACTCGAAGACCAGACGGTGGACCAGACACTTCTGGACGGTTTGGCCCAGCTCAAGACCCAGGGCTATACCATCGCTCTGGACGACTTTGTGCTGACCGAGCGCACCCGCCCGCTGCTGGCCTATGCCGATATTATCAAGCTCGACGTTCTGCAGTTGACTGAGGCGGAACTCATTGATCATATTCAGACATTGAAACCGATGGGCCACACCCTCCTGGCGGAGAAGGTGGAAACTTACGAAATGCTTGAGCGTTGCAAGACGCTGGGCTTCGATCTGTTTCAGGGCTACTTCCTGGCACGACCGAAAATTCTCAAAGGCCATAAGGTCACCGAGAGCAAGCAGGCAGTACTGCAGCTGCTGGCCGCCCTGCACGACCCGGAGGTCCCTATTCTCCGGGTGGAGCAACTGCTGTCCCAGGACCCGGTGCTCAGCTACAAGCTCCTGCGGCTGGTCAATTCGGCCGCCTTCGCCCTGCCCCGCACCATCGACTCCCTGCGCCAGGCCATCACACTGCTTGGCCTGGATATCATCAAGAACTGGGTGAACCTGCTGGCCATGGCCAACCTGGGGAACAAACCCAAGGAACTCAGCGTGGCGGCCCTGAACCGGGCGCGCATGTGCGAGGCCCTGGCCGGTGTCATGCGCAACGAAAAACGCCAGGACGCCTTTTTTACCGTGGGCCTGCTCTCTACGCTGGATGCCTTTATGGATATTCCCCTGGAGGTGCTTTTGGCCAATCTGTCTCTGAGCCGCGAGCTTTCCGAAGCGCTGCTGCAGCACACCGGCCACGAGGGCCGGGTGCTCGATATCGTCGAGCATTACGAGCGCGGGGAGTGGGAGAAAATCGACTGGGCGTTCCTGGACCAGTTTGGCATCAGCCCGGAGTTACTGTCACAAACCTACCTCGAGTCGCTTCAGTGGGTGTCGACCACTCTGGACCAGATTGGATTGAACCGCTGACGCAGAAAACCGGTTCAGTCGCTGAGCCATTGTGCGAGCTGTCGCTCATCGAATGGCCAGTCCAGTTCCTCTTGACTGCCGGCCCGGACAACCACAGGGATTCTCACGCCGTAGCGTTCCACCAGATCGTCCGAATCGGCAATATCCACCTCTTCTAGCCTCCACCCTCCCGAGGAGAGAGCGGGCCAGAGTCGGTCCTTGGCCTGCTCGCACAGGTGACATCCCAGGGTGGTATAGAGAATGAGCGTGTTATCTCTCAATTACGCCTCGCGGTTGGTGTCGCCCGGTTCTGGGGTGGTCTCACGCTGATCCGTCACCGAATCCGTAGTGAGCGTCTCCAGCATCCGCGCCATAAACTGCCGCAGAGAGCCGGCCTCGTCAACCGTTTCGCCCACATCGCCAGAGGCCATCCGCTCACTGGTGTCCAGCAACAGTTGTTGGGGTTGGGCACTGATTTGTTCCGCTTGCGCCAAGGCCGCCTCCATATCTTTGAGGAACTGCCCAACCGGCGCCAGGCGCTCCTGCAGGCTCGCGGCGCCTGAAGGCATGCCATCGGCGCGCCCCACCTGGCCATAGCTCTCACTGACCCGGCGAATGTCCGTCTGGCTCAAGCTCAGCGAAAATTGCGCAACCTGGTCACGGTCATAGCCAAGATCCATCGCAGAGGCCATGGCGCCCTCCAGATCTCCCCCAAAAAACTGCTCGGACAAGGAATCCACCTGCCCCAGAAGTGACTCGATTGCGGCCCGCTCGTCGTCATTCAGATCGCCCTCGACACTCCAACTGGCCGAGCGGCTTGCGGCGGCGGAGAAGGACTGCCCCTGGGGGTTGCCGCTGAGCGACGCAGCGCCACTGCTGTTCGCCTGAATCGAGACCAGATCCCCTTCCGCCGTGGTCAGCTCAAAGCTGAACGAGCTGGCTCGGGCCTGCTCATAGGCATAGGCAAGCGGGGAGCGGCGAACGCTCTGGTCGGCCTCTACCTTATCGCCCTGTTCGTCACTCTCGGGGCGGTTGAAGGCGTTCTCAAGGATTCGCTGTCTCAGGTCGTCAATGCCCGACAACACCCGATCCCGGGTATCGTCGATGTCGGCCTGAATCTGCGGCGTAAACTGGCTGAGCGCCTCCAACTGCTTCTGCGCCTCGGCAAAGCCTTTTTTGAACCCGGCCAACCCTTGCTCCAGTCGATCCTGCAACTGTTCCTGGGTGGCACCCTCAGCGGCATCTTTCTGCAGGCGGCGCTCTATGAAACCGAGAATATTGCCCGCCACTTTTTCCGCTGACAGAGGTTCGAACTGGGCGAACTGACCCGCCGAGCCAGTACTTTTGGCCGCGAGCTTCTCGTACCCCATCTGTAAGGTCCGCTCAATCACCTGAAAAGCCCGCTGACGGTTTTCTTCCAGGCTGGCTCCCTTGGCATTACCGCTCGACTCCTGGCTCTTGGAGGATTGGCGATTGGACTGAATCAGATCGCGCGCTCCGTCGTTGGCGCGCGCATCGGCGGGACGTCCCGAGGAGTGGATATTGGAGACTGACATGGCGACCTCCCATGAGGCAAAAATTGCGTTCCAGCCGGGTTATCGGCCGGAAGCCCGACATCTTTAGCTCCCCTGGAACAGCCACACCCCCATCACCGCCGCCACCAGAGTAATCAGCACCAAGCCGCCAACCCAGCCCCGATAGCGGGGGCCGACTTGTGTCTCCCCGAAAGCGGGGGCGGACTCGAGTCGGGTGCGGGCGTTGGCCGCAGCGGGAGAGCGGGGCTCGGAGTCCATAGGCCGGGGGCGACGGGGCGCCGCCTGACGGGCGACGGCGGAGCTCACCTCACGGGTGGAACGCACGGTGGTCTTGCCCAGATCATCCGCCGGACCCAGCACCCCGAAGCTCAGGGTGTCAAAACGTAGCTCGTCACCTCGGCGCACGCGGGACTCGGTGATTTTTTGCCCATTGAGGAAAGTCCCATTGGAGGACCCCAGATCTTTCACATACAGGAGATCGTCAATGACCTGTAGTTGGGCGTGGCGACGCGAGAGGTGAGCCGCGGCCAGGTGAATGCCGCACTCCTTTGAGCGACCGACCAGGGTGACATCCTCCAGGGGAAACACCCGCCCGCCCATGACCGCGCTATTGGCCTTCAGGCTCCACTCGGAAGGCACGGGCATTTCCTGCTCAAGGTCTTTCTTCGGATCGATGACTTCCAGCTCCAGATCACCCAGGGCGATCTGGTCCCCCTCGCGAATCGCACAGCGATCTTCAACAGGCTCACCGTTGACGGTCAGGGGGTTGTCGGGCGCACGGTTTTTCAGTACCAGGCGGTCACCGCGAACCCCGATAACGAACTGAAGACTGGCAACGGCAGGGTTATCCAGAATCAGGTCATTTTTGGCAGATCGCCCGACCTTTACCCCGGGTTCCACCAGCCAAACCGCTTGATGTTTGTTATGTCGGGCTCGGAGTTTCAGCATAATCGTTCGTCGCAATCGTTCTTTTAGTGGTCGTTTTGTGGCCGACGGGGTGGGGCTCGGCTGCGCTACGGCAACCGCAGCGTCAGTACCCCGCCACCCAATGGGCCGTCATTTTCCAGGTGAAGGGAGCCACGGTGGCCCTTCACCTGATGAAGCTCCACCACTCGGTGGGCGAACAACAAACCGAGATTGGTACTGCCCCGGGAAAACGAGACACCGGCATTGGGCTCAAAGGGGGCATCCAGCATGGATTGGGGATACCCCGCTCCGTCATCGGCAATGGCGATGCAAAGTGTACCCTGATCCTCACTGACGCGCACTTGTAGGCGCTCTTTGGAATACCGGGCGCCGTTCACGAGCACATTGTTGATAACGCCGCCGATCAGTTCGTTGTCGTAATACCACTTCAGATCGGGATCACACACCACCTCGGCAATGATTCCCCGGGCCTGGAACAATACATCGTTGCGATCGATCTGGTCTTCGAGCGTATCGATCACAAAATGCTCATCCAACTGGACCCGAAGGGACTCGTGCTGCATTCGATACAGGGACAACAACTGAACCAGCTCGCTGTTGATTCGGGAGGCTTCGTACCCCAGCACCGCGAAGGTTCTGCGCTGACTGTCGTTCTCCGGAGGGGTTTCGGCGAGCATCGATTCGAGCGTCTGCAACAGCATTCCGAGCGAGTTCTTCATATCGTGCACGCTTGAAGCCAGCACAAAGCTGAAATCGAGCTGGTCGTCTGTGTCTTCCAGAGGCGAGTTCGCCATAGCATCTCCGTTTTTTAAACCCTTCAATGATTCAGGCACCGGTTTTCAAACGTCTTTCGCTCTGCTTCTGCAGATCCTGTAACTGTCGGAAACGGCGGAATTGTTCGTGATTCGGGGTAATGGTCTCAGAAACAAACAACAGTATTTCATTGAGTCTTTCGACTTCGGTTTCGTTGGTCTGTTCGGCCCCCATCTTGTCCAATAGCGCCTGCGCCAGGTTCAACCGCACACCGATATGTCGGGGAAACTTGCGCAGCGCCTGATCAAAGCAGTCGATCGCGTCCCGATACTGGGCGTTTTCATAGTGACCGATTCCGCGTTGATTGATTTCTGCGACCAATTGGCGATTTTTTTCACTGACCGGTTCTTCAAGCAGACGATCAATTTTTTCCAGGTCGGCCTCGCTCTGCCCATAGACCGACACCAATTCCTTAAGCAGATCTGCCGCCTCATCAAAACGCCCCAACGCCCGATAGCTTTTCACCAACTCCAGTGAGGCATCCAACCCCAGCACCACCGCCTCGTCGACCATCAGCTCTTGGGCATCGGCCAGCAACTGCTCGGCTTTTCGTTTATCCCCCTGCCCTGCGGCAATCTGGGCCTCCACCATCTGGCCCTCGGCGCGCAACTCCGGGGTTTTCCCGAAGCGTTGCTCGTACTCTCCCAACGCTCGCAGGGCGTCCCGCGAGAGCTGTTTGGCCAACGTCTTGTCTTCCTGAAACAGGCTGGCGGTGGTCCGCGCCAGGTTCAGGTGCACGTCCGGTAAATCGTAGACGGAGTTCTCCCCCAGCCGCACCGCTTTTCGATACGCCAGGGCGGCGGTAGAAAGATCGTGATTCTCCAGCGCGACCTCCGCCAGTCGTTGTTGGCGTTGAATCGCCAGAGGGGACACCTCGACCGCATCGCGCAGCACTTTCTGCAGCCGGTCCCGCGCCCCCTGCTCCCGACAAAGCTCGGCCTGCAGGTCGTAGGCGCGCATACACAGCGGATGTTCCTGCAGGGTTTCCTCCAGCCACTGCTGGGCACTCAAAGGCTCTCCCTGAGCCCGCTTGACCTCCGCCATGCCCAACATGGCCCAATCCAGCGGGCGCTGCTCGAGAGCCTCCCGGTACAGATTCTCCGCCGCCTCCAGGTCCCCCTGGTCCAGATAAACCTGGCCGAGTATCTTTTGCGCCTGGGGGGCAAACCGGCCCTGGGCTTCCATTTCTTTGCGACACAGTGCAACCGCGGTATCGATCTCTCCGGCTTTGATGGCCCGGTGAATGGGGCCGAGCTTCTCCCGCCTTGCCATCAGGCGATCGAGCCGCCGCTGCAGGGAGCGTGTGGTCACCGGCTTGGTCAGATATTCGTCCGGCTCGTAGTCGTAGGCCGCCATGACAATGCTGCGGCTGGACTCAGCGGAGATCAGGATAAAAACCGCCAGGGGATCCAGAATCCGGTGGTAACGCAAATCCTCCAGCACCTGTTGGCCGGTCTTGCCCTTGCCCAGATTGTGATCGCAGAGAATCAGGTCATAAGAGGAGGCTTTGCACAGCCTTAGCGCTTCGGCGCCGTTGCCGGCGGTATCGATGGACGAAACTCCCATGTCCATCAGCATTTTGCTGACGGTCATGCGAAAGCTGTCGAAATCGTCCACGATCAGGGCGCGCAGTTTGCTGTACCCGGCGTAGGCCATACAGTGTCTCCGAAACGGGGGAACTCCACTTTTAACACAGAATAGCGCAAAACCCCGGACGGGTAACAGAAAAGGCAGGAAATTCAAAAACCTATAGGTCGAGCGCGGACCCGATAGACCGCTCAGAAGCCGGCACGCTGGCGGGTGCCCGGCGGCGGGACTCAAACAGGACGCTACCGCCCTCGCGTTTGGCGCTGTGTTTGGCGTCGGCCAACAGATGAGCCACCTGGTGGTGGGTTTTGCAATAACGAGGGTCCGGCGTGACGCAGCCGATGGCCAGGGTCAGAGACCCGAAACGCTGACGCTGCCCGACCCGATCCAGGCTCCAGTAATCTTTCTGGCCTTCGGGCATCAACGCCGAAGCGGCCCGGGAGAACTCGGACAGAACCCGTTCACAGCGTTCGCGCCAGTCGGAGCTGCGGAACACCAGGACGAAGTCATCGCCCCCCACGTGGCCGACAAAATCCCTCACGCTGTCCACATGGCGTATCAGTAGCTCTCCGAGCATCAGAATGACATCATCCCCCATGCCGTAGCCGAAGGCATCGTTGAACGGCTTAAACTGGTTAATGTCACAATAGGCGACGGTAAAAAGCTGCCTCTCCAGCAACAGATGGTCGATCCATTCGTACAGCGGTACATTCCCCGGCAGTTGCGTGAGCGGGTTGCTGTGCCGGGCCAGGCGAAGCTTCTCCTCGGTAATGCAGCGCAGCAGTCGCCCGATGCGCACCACGCCGGCGTAAGAACCCTCCTGAGACACCAGCAGATCCACGCTCAGGTTCTGCAGCGGGTCCTCGGTGACCATCTGGCCGGCTTCCTTCAGCTCACACCCCACCTCCACCAGAATCGTGCGTTTGCAGATGAAGGTCTCGACTGGCTTGTCGGCGTGCAACTCATAGGAGTAGCGGTGGGAGAAAATATTGAGCAGTTCACTACGGCTGACCATTCCCAGCGGCCGGTCCCCCTGGACCACGGGCAGACAGGTCAATTGCGGGTCGGCCCGGAAACGCTCAACCACGGTGAGAGTCTTGGTGGAGGGTTCGATAGACGCGGCGTACTGAGTGATGTCTCCCACCGTCTGGCGAAAGCTGTCGTGGTGACGGACACGGAAACCATCCAGGGACAGCCCCTGGGTCAAGTTCACCGGTGGCGTGGCGCTCGGGCGGGCGAGCAAAAACCCCTGCACATAGTCCACGCCCAGCGAGGCCAGGGTACGCAGCTCTTCTTCCCGCTCAATGCCCTCGGCAATCACCCGGTTGCCAATACGGTGGGCGATATCCAGCATGGCGCGCACGAACTCCCGCTTGACCGGATCCGCATCAATGCCGCTGATGAAATGCCGATCAATCTTGACGTAATCCGGGTTGAGCTCGCTCCATACCCGAAGCCCGGCGTAGCCGGCACCAAGGTCATCCAGCGCCACGGCAAAGCCCTGATGACGGAAATGGTCGGTCGCCGCCCGCAAGGGGCCGAACTCATCCAGCGGCTGACGCTCGGTCAGTTCAAATACCACCCGCTCGGGCGCCAGCCCGACGCGCGCCAGTATTTCCCGGGTCACACCTTCCCGATAGTGCTTGTCGGTGAAACTCAAGGGCGACATATTGAGAAAGAGCTTGCCCGGCAGCTTCAGGTCGACAAACTTGCGACAGGAAACCTCCCGACAGGCAAATTCCAGGGCCGCCAACTGCTGACTGCAGCGGGCGGCGTCAAACAGCTGTGCCGGTGTGTAGAGGTCGCGGCCCTGCTCGCCTCGAATCAGTGCTTCGTAGCCAATAATCCGGCGATTGTCCAGAGAAACGATGGGCTGGAACAGTGGCTGGAGACGCCGCTCGTCAATCAGGCGCTGTAGCTGTTCCGAGAAGCGTCGCAACGGCTCCGAGGGCTCGGTGAGGGATAGGACCGACTCAATATCGGGAGAGGGATTCTGTATGGCAGACATATCGACATTCTGAGGCATCTTTATGAACGTTTTATGACAGAGCGCCCCTGCCAATTGCGGGCGGCAACCGGTACAATTCGCGCTCTCCGAGATTCCCGGTTGCAGGTTTATCCATGTCAGACATCCGCCCCGACCAGTTGTACGCCAACCCTTTGGGGGAGGTCAGCCGCTTCGCTTTTGATCGGGCGGTAGTCGAGGTGTTTCCCGACATGATCAAGCGCTCCGTGCCCGGCTACGCCACCATCATCAACATGATCGGGGACCTGGCCGAGCGCTACGCGCTCAGCAACAGTCGCTGTTATGACCTGGGCTGCTCCCTGGGGGCCGCTACCTTGGCCATGCGTCACCGGATTCGGGCCAGCCACTGCGAGATCGTCGCCGTGGACAACTCCCCCGCCATGATCGAGCGCTGCCGACAGGTGCTGGCCGCCGATACGGCGGAGCCGCCGGTTGAGCTGGTCTGCGAGGATTTGCAACGGGTCACGCCCGAAAACGCCTCGATGGCCGTGCTCAACTTTACCTTGCAGTTCATTCCCGTTGAGGAGCGACTGGCCGTACTCAAACGCATCGCCGATGGGTTGCTGCCCGGGGGCGTGTTGATCCTGTCGGAAAAAGTCGCCTTCGACGATCCGATTCACAATGACTTGATGATCGAGCTGCACCACAATTTTAAACGGGCCAACGGCTACAGTGACCTGGAAATCGCCCAGAAGCGCAGCGCTCTGGAACAGGTACTGATTCCCGAAACTCTGGGTGCCCACCGCGAACGGCTGCGTGAGGCGGGTTTCACCAGTGTTGATGTCTGGTTCCAGTGTTTCAACTTCGCCTCCCTGATCGCCATCAAATGATGAACTACCAATCGTTATTGACCGTCCTGCGGGACCACCCCAAGCTCGCCGCCTGGGCCGAATGCCTACCCCAGCAGATCGCCCAGGGGCTGGATACACAACGCTACGGGGACCTGCCCCGGTGGCTTGAGGCACTGGAGGCCCTTCCCACCCCTCAACCCACCACCGTGGAGCTGGAACAGGCGGTGCGCATCGACGGGGACATTAGCGAGGCCACCCGCCAGCAACTGCGGGAGGCGCTGGAAGCGCTGATTCCATGGCGCAAAGGGCCCTATCAACTCCACGGCATTGATCTGGACACCGAGTGGCGCTCGGACTGGAAATGGGACCGGGTGCTCCCCCACCTGGCGCCACTAAAGCACCGCTGGGTGCTGGATGTGGGGTGCGGCAATGGCTATCACTGCTGGCGAATGCTGGGAGCCGGGGCGGAGCGGGTCATTGGCATCGACCCCTCGCCACGTTTTGTCGTGCAGTTCGAAATGATCAAGCGGTTGATCGGCGGCGCGCCACCGGTCGATGTGCTACCCGTGGGAATCGAGGCACTGCCGCCTAAAATGGAAGCGTTTGATACCGTTTTCTCCATGGGTGTGCTCTACCACCGACGCTCGCCCATGGACCATTTACGCGAACTCAAGGAGGCCTTGCGCCCCGGTGGGCAACTGGTGCTTGAGACGCTCGTGATTGAGGGCGAGGACGGAGACGTCCTGGTGCCCGAAGGCCGCTACGCCAAAATGAACAACGTCTGGTTCCTGCCCAGTGGCCCCAGTCTCTTGCGCTGGCTACGCAAAATGGGATTCCGGGCGCCGAGAATGGTGGACTTCTGCCCCACCACCACGCAGGAGCAGCGCGCCACACACTGGATGCGGTTTCATTCGCTGGCGGAGTTTCTCGACCCGGAGGATCCGCGTTTTACCGCGGAGGGGCACCCGGCACCCATCAGAGCGGTGTTTGTGGCCGAAGCCCCTTAAACCCGGAAGTCTATTCGCTCAACGGGGTCAGCGGGGTCTTCAGGCCGAAGGCCTCGTGGATCTGGCGGCACCAGCGATTGAGCCGTTCCTGGGTCTGATCTTCCTGCTGATCTTCATCCAGCGCCAGCCCTACAAAGAGGCCCTCGCCGGGAATCTCCGCCTTGGAAGCCTCGTAGTCATACCCCTCTGTGGACCAATGCCCCACAATGCGGGCGCCACCCGCCACAATGACGTCATGAAGCATGCCCATGGCGTCCAGAAAGTAATCGCCGTAGCCAAACTGATCCCCCAACCCGAACAGGGCCACGGTCTTGCCAGAGAAATCCACGTCGGCTACGTCATCCCAGAACTCTTCCCAATCCGATTGAATCTGACCAAAATCCCAGGTGGGGATACCGAGAATCATCTGTTCGTATTCGGCCAAATCCAGTTGAGTGACATCGGCGATATCGTGCACCTCGACCTGCTCCTGCCCGAGACACGCTTGGATCAGGTAAGCCACGCGCTCTGTGTTGCCTTCATCGCTGCCGAAAAACAGACCAATTTTCGCCACATGCACCTCAGTCAAGTCAGGTCGGCCCCGCTCATTCCGGGCCGCTTTGGAGGGCGAATTCTCCCAATTCTGGCCGCCTCAGGCAAGTACCGGGTACGGGTTAGCGGCGTGTTAAAAAAGGTTAAACCCGGCGGCACGTCATGACAGACGCCCGGCACTGTTGCACACTAGCCTCACTATCCATTTTTAGAGGCTGACAATCGACGACACCATGGTGAAACTGTTACTCATCGACGACGATCAGGAACTGTGCCAACTGCTCAATGAATATTTGACCGCAGAAGGCTTTCAGGTCGACATGGCCCACGACGGGGAGCAGGCACTCGAGCAGGTGACCCGGGATAACTATGCCGCCATTGTGCTCGATGTGATGCTACCCAAGCGCAGCGGCTTTGATGTGCTCAAAGAGGTGCGGCAGAAGTACACCACACCGGTGCTGATGCTCACCGCCAAAGGCGACACCATCGACCGGGTGGTGGGCCTGGAAATCGGCGCCGACGACTATCTGCCCAAACCCTGCGATCCGCGCGAACTGGTGGCCCGCTTGCGCGCGGTCCTTCGCCGGGCCACGCCCACCCCTCAGATGCCCGGCGGCTCGGGCTCGCTTCAGGTCGAAGACCTGCGCCTGCATCTGGGCAGCCGCAGCGCCCACTGGCAGGACGAAGACGTCCCCCTGACCGGTACCGAATTCAGCGTGCTGGAGCTGTTGGTCCGCCGGGCCGGCCAGGTCATCAGCAAAGACGAACTGACCGAACAGGCACTCAACCGCAAATTGACCCCCTACGATCGCAGCATTGACGTGCACGTGAGCAACATCCGCAAGAAGCTCACCGCGGCCGGTGCCCGGCGGGAAATGATCATTAACGTCCGGGGGGCGGGCTATATGCTGACGCTCAACGAGCAGACCGAGGACGGAGCCGCGTCCGCATGACCCGGCTTTACCTGAAAGTTTTTTTCACCTTCTGGCTGATTACCGCCATGATCATCGTGGCCACCAATGTGCTCGTGCATTGGTTCGACCTGGCGCCGGATTGCAACCTCAACAGCTATCGCTACGATAAAGACTACGCACCGGCGCGCCGGCTGCTGTTCCAGATGGTCGGCTCGGCCATCAACCGCAACAAGGAAGAGCTGATTGACGACATGAAAGCCATGCCCCGCTGGTCCACACGATACTTCTATATCGTGGACGGAGAAGGCGAAGACCTGCTCGACCGCCCGCTCCCGGAGGGAGTGCGTGAGCTCTTGCCGGAACTGACCAGCATCAAGCCCTATGGCCGTCACATCGAGGGTCACCAGAAAATCTACGGCCGCTATATGTCGCTCAACGACGGCCAGCGCATCAAAGTGGTCACCGTCTCCTCCACCAAAGACGACCCCTCCGAAGCCGACATCATGCGGCAATTGTTTATCAGCAACATCTGGCCGCTGCTACTGATGTCAATCCTGATCTGCGGTGTGGCCTGCTTTTTCCTGGCACGGCATTTTTCCCGCAGCGTCGCAACCCTGCAAAAAGCGACCAAACAAATCGCCAACGGGGACCTGAGTGTTCGGGTCAGTTCGCATTTTGCTGGCCGCCGGGACGAAATTGCCTCACTGGGACGGGATTTCGATCATATGACCGAGCGCCTTGAGAAGGCCATGCTGGAGCAGAAACGGCTGATCAAGGATGTCTCCCACGAGCTGCGCTCACCCCTCGCCCGCCTCCAGGTCGCACTGGGTATCGCCCAGCAACGAAGCGATGGGCAGGTAGACAAAGAGCTGGACCGGATCAAAAAAGCGGCCGACTACCTGGGCGACGTGATTTCCGACATTCTGGCGCTGCCCGTTCACGACGCCGGCGGCTGGGAGCTGAACGACACGCTCGACCTGCGCGCCCTGATGGAAACACTGATGGACAACTACCGGGTTGACGCCGAGCGGAAAGACGTGACGCTCAAGCTGGTAACGTCACTCGACGAAGCGCTGGTCTCCACCCACGGCAACATGCTGGTAGGCGTTTTTGAAAACGTGCTGCGCAATGCGCTGCACTACACCTACCCGTCCACCACTATCCGACTGGTACTCGAGCGCCGGGAGGGCCAAAAGCCGGAAGATACCCGGTACTGCGTGAAAATCTGTGATGAGGGGCCCGGCGTACCACCGGAGAGCCTCTCCGATATCTTTCAGCCGTTCTATCGCACGGATGAAGACCGCAACCGGGAAAGCGGCGGCTATGGTCTCGGACTCGCCATCGCCCAGCGCAGTGTGGCCCTCCATCAAGGCACCATTCAGGCCTCCAACCGCCAGGGCGGCGGTCTGTGCGTAGAGGTCTGCCTGCCCACGGAAAACAGTCAGGGGTGACAAGAAACGCCCGCGGCGGTGAAGTTTTTCCGCCCGGGCGGCAACTCTTGTCGGGTTTCTGACGCTCCTGTCCCGCTCAGTCTCCCCAAAAGCCGGATAGACCGCGATGACCGGGCAAACTCTCCTTACAAATCAGTCAGTTAACACCCTCGAATGATATATGGCACAGAAATCGCTAGGTTGGGTCATCGGGCCCGAATACCGCTTTGGGCAGACCTCATAACCCCGACTGAGCGACGAACTCCCATGGTCGACGATGCGCAACAATGCCGCCCTGCCTTTGCCCTGAACTCGAAGCCGGACTCCGCCTCGCAGCGGCTGCAACTGCTTCAGCGCCTGCTGAGTTCACAAGAGCCGGCCGTGATGGTGTCTCACTTTTTTGATGCCCTGGCACCCAGGCTGGGGTTCGCCGGTCTCACTTACACACCGCCCTACCAGCGCCCACAGGTGGAATTGGGGACCGAGGGTCGGCATCAATCAGACTACGCTCTGAAGGGTGAAAACCAGAACCTCGGACACATGACGTTTCATTGGGATCGCCGTTTCAACGAACGGCAACTGGCAGAGGTGGAAGAGTGGCTCAGCGTCCTGTTCCTGCCACTGAGCAACGCCCTGCGCTACCAGGATGCACTGCGCCTGGCACTGGTGGACTCACTGACCGGGCTCGGTAATCGGGCAGCGCTGGATACCGCGTTGCATCGGGAGCTGCGCCTGGCGGAGCGTCAAGAAACCGAGTTGTCGATGCTGATCGTCGACGTGGATCATTTCAAGAAAATCAACGACCACCTTGGCCACAGTCGAGGCGATGAAATTCTCAAGCAGGTAGCGAACCTGATGTCCGACACGCTAAGGGACTCGGATCTGCTCTACCGCTACGGCGGGGAGGAGTTTGTGGTGTTGCTGAGCAACACGGGGCCGGCCGGCGCCGCTGTCATTGCCGAGCGGCTGCGCCGGACCGTGGCCCAGGTTTTCGCCCGCTCCGACCGCCCGGTGACCGTCAGCATGGGGATCAGCAGTCGCCGGCCGGAGGGGGAGATTTCAATGCACAGCCTGTTCGACCGGGCCGACCAGGCCCTCTATCGTGCGAAAGCCCAGGGGCGCAACCGGGTGGAACCGGAAATCGGTGCCACAACCCAGGCGCTCTTTTCGGCCCAAGGTTGAGCCAGCGACTTCAGAGCCCTGCAAGCCCTCAGGAGGGCTTGCGTTTGCTCGATCGCGGTGGCAGGGAGCGCTTGCCGGCGCCGGAGCGCAACCGCTTTTCCTGACGTTCCAGGCGTCGCTGCTCGTCAGGGGTCAGCTTCTTGACCGACGGGCGATTCAGACCCGCAGTCAATAACAGGTCCCGGATTTCCTTATCATTGAGCTCCACCCATTGCCCCACACGGACATGGGAGGGAATGAAGATGTTGCCATAGCGCACCCGCTTCAGACGGCTGACCTTCACCCCCTGGGATTCCCACAGGCGTCGCACTTCGCGGTTTCGCCCTTCCATCACCACACAGTAAAACCAGCGGTTACGGCCTTCGCCAGCACCTTCGACAATATCGGTAAAGCGGGCCACGCCGTCCTCCAGCAAGACCCCTTCCACCAATTGGCGTTTCATTTCATCGTCCACCGCGCCCTGAATCCGTACCAGGTACTCCCGGTCAATGACCGACGAGGGATGCATCAGCTTATTGGCCAACTCACCATCGTTAGTGAACAGCAGCAGGCCGCTGGTATTGAAGTCCAGGCGCCCGACCGAAATCCAGCGTTCGCCCGAGAGCGCCGGCAGATTTTCGAACACGGTACGGCGCCCTTCCGGGTCTTGGCGCGAACAGATTTCCCCTTCCGGCTTGTTGTACAGAATAACGCGCTGGCGGGAGACCTGTGTCCGCACCTCAACTCGCTCATCGCGGTAAAAAATGGCATCTTCCGGCGTGACACGGTCGCCCAGATGGGCCACGCGGTCATTGACACGTATTTCGCCGGCCTCGATCGCCCGCTCCATTTCACGGCGCGAGCCCAGCCCGGCACGCGCGAGGACTTTCTGGAGTTTCTCGTCCGCCGGAGCGGGTGCCCTGCCCCTACCCACCTTCTTTGAGGGAGCCTTGGTCGAGGCAGCCTCCTCGGAGGAGGGTTTGGAGGCAGGTTTGTTGCGGGAGTTTGAAGGCCCGAACGGGTTGGGTCGTTTCGATTTACTCATAGGGACGACGGCTTTGCCTCGGTGTTGGGTTCGTGCTCGGAGGAAGAGTCCGGCGATTGCGCTTGTGTCTCTGCATCGGGCGTCGACACGCTCTGGGTATCCGAAGGGTCATCGGAAGTTTCGGGTTCCTCGCCTTGGGGGTGTGGTTCATCCGCTGAGGGCTCGGATTCACCCGCGGAAGGCTCGGATTCTTCTACCGGGGAATCCGATGGTTCGGAGCCTTGATCGGCTGTTTTATCGTCGGCCTCGCTGTCATCATCGCGGTCGGTGTTCTGTCCGGCGCTGTTTCCGTCAAGGTCCAGCGCGGCATTCATGTCGCTCAGGTCCCGTATTTCACCCAGACTCGGCAGCTCGTCCAGACTTTTCAGGTTGAAATAATCGAGGAACTGGCGGGTGGTGGCATACAGTGCCGGCCTGCCCGGTACGTCGCGATGACCGACAGCCTTCACCCACTCTCGTTCGGTCAGCGTCTTGATGATATGCGAGCTGACGGCCACGCCGCGGATTTCTTCAATATCACCCCGGGTAATGGGCTGGCGATAAGCCACCAGCGCCAATGTTTCCAGCAGCGCCCGGGAATACTTCTGGGGCTTTTCCTCCCAGAGTCGGTTGACCCAGGGGGCCGTTTCCGGGCGAACCTGAAAGCGCCAGCCCGAGCCGACCTCCTTCAGTTCAAAACCACGACCCTCACAGTCGGCGGCAATGGCCTCAATGGCGGCTCGTATGTCGTCGTTTTCGGGCGCGTCCTCTTCCTCGAACAGGCCCTTCAGGCGGTTCAGGTTGAGCGGCTGGCCGGCGGCCAGAAGAGCGCCTTCAATTATCGTGCGCAGCTGGTTCAATTCCATGGTCATGCTTGGTTCACAGTGAATTCGTCGGTGACGGCGAGCGCTATTGCACTCGCGCCTTTACGTGAATGGGGCCGAAAGGTTCGCTCTGGACGATTTCCACCAACGACTCTTTGATCAGCTCCATCACCGCCAGGAAGGTTACCACGACACCCAAGCGCCCTTCTTCCGCGCGAAACAGGGCCACAAACGGCATAAACTGGTTATGCGCCAGTCTATCGAGCACCTGGGCCATTCGCTCCCGCGTGGAGAGCTTTTCTTTTTCGATATGGTGGCTTTCGAACATGTCCGCCCGGCGCAGCACTTCCGACAGCGCCAACAGGATTTCCGTCAGTTCCACTTCCGGCTCGGGCCGGGTCAGTGTGCGATCGGGGGCCTCGGCCGAGGCCTGAAACACCTCCCGACCCACACGCGGCAGTTCGTCCAGATCTTCGGCGGCTTCCTTGAAACGCTCGTATTCCTGAAGGCGACGGATCAGCGCCGCGCGCGGATCCTCCTCTTCCTCTTCTTCCGCCTGAGTGCGGGGCAACAGCATCCGGGATTTGATTTCCGCCAGCATCGCAGCCATCACCAGGTACTCTGCCGCCAGCTCAAAATGCGCGACGTCCATCAATTCCACGTAGGCCATGTACTGGCTGGTGATCTCAGACACGTCGATATCGAGAATATCAAGGTTCTGGCGCCGGATCAGATAAAGCAGAAGGTCGAGCGGCCCCTCGAACGCCTCGAGGAAGACCTCCAGCGCATCCGGCGGAATATAGAGATCCTTCGGCAGTTCCGTGTAGGCCTTGCCCTGCACGATGGCAAAGGGCATTTCCTCCTGGCTGGGGCGCCGGGCGGCCTCGCTGTCCTTCTCGGGTTCAGCGGGTACCGTTTCGGCGGTGTTGTCTGCGGATGAACTCATTAATTCTCTCGCCCCGACTACGCTCGGGATGGGTGAAAAGCACGACGGGCTCTCGCCCGGCCGCCCAGTGACCGGCATTATAACGACTAAACCCCCCGGGGCCTACTCGCCCCGCGGCGGGGTTAGTCGGGGATGAACGCCGAAGCGTCGCCCTTGCCCTGGCGGGTCACTTCCGGCACGGGGCCGGTCAAATCCACCACGGTGGTCGGTTCGAGGCCACAGTTGCCGCCGTCGATCACCAACTCAATCTGATGTTCCAGCCGTTCGCGGATGTCCAGCGGGTCACTCAGGGGCAGGTCGTGTTCGGGCATCAGCAGGCTGCTGCTCATCAGCGGCTCTCCCAGTGCTTCCATTAATGCCAGGGCGATACGATTGTCCGGCACCCGAAGACCAATGGTTTTACGTTTCGGGTGCATCAGCCGCCGGGGCACTTCCGAGGTGCCGGGCAGAATAAACGTAAAAGGGCCCGGCGTGTGGTTTTTCAACAACCGGAAGGCCTGGTTATCCACCTTGGCAAAGGTGGCCAGTTCGGAGAGGTCCCGGCACATCAAGGTAAAGTTGTGATGCTTGTCGAGTCGGCGCATCAACCGTATACGGTCGAGGGCCATTTTATCCCCGATGTGGCAACCCAGGGCGTAGGCCGAATCCGTGGGATAAGCCACGATGCCGCCGCTGCGGATAATGTCCACCGCCTGGCGTATAAGGCGGTCCTGCGGGTTGTCGGGATGAATCTGAAAAAACTGCGCCATAACACCTATGCTCTCGTCGTACTATCGGGTTTATTTTGATGGGAGCGCCCTCTTCGCCGCTCTCAGGCGGTGAAGCCGGGCAGCTCCCAGACCGGCTGGCATCCCGGCGGTAGGGGCCCAAAGTTACCCAATTCCTGCCAGGGCGCATCCGGGCGGTGGAAATCGCTGCCACAGGAAGCGGCCAGGCCCTCGCGAGTGGCAATACGCGCCAGGTCCTCGGCGGTGCCGGAGGGCTGTTGCCCGCTGATCACCTCGAGTGCATCGCCCCCCGCCTCGACAAAGTCCGCCACCAGGGCGCACATCTTGGTGCGGGTGAGTGGGTATTTTTTCGGGTGCGCGAGCACTGCCACCCCGCCAGCCTCGTGAATCCAGTTCACAACGGTGGGCATATCCGGCCACTGAAACCGGACATCGGCGGATTTACCCGCCCCCAGGTACTTCTTGAAGGCTGCATTTTGATCCTTGACGAGGCCGCGGTCCACCAGAAATTGCGCAAAATGAGGCCGGCCGATCTGCGCCTCACCCGCCAGGGCTCTGGCGCCCTCCAGCGCTCCCGGCACGCCCAGGCGCTCCAGTCGCTCAGCGATGGCCTCGGCCCGGGTAGCCCGGGCCGTCTGCTGACGTTCAATGGCCGTCTGCAGCGGGACAGAGTCAATATCGATGTCCAGGCCGACGATATGAACACCACCACGACCCCACTGACTGGAGAACTCTATGCCGGAAACCAGTGTCAGACCTTCGGCACGAGCGGCCGCCCGAGCCCGGGAGACCCCAGCGACGGTATCGTGGTCCGTCAATGCCAGAGTTTGAACCCCTTGCGCTTTGGCCCTCGACATCAGCGCCTCAGGGCTTAAAATACCGTCTGAGCAGTGACTGTGGCTGTGTAAATCAAACAAATAAGGCTCCCCGCCGCAAAAACGGCATTATGGCATGCCTGAATGCCCCAGAGCCATGAACCACCACCGAATTGGCACCAACGAGGCCCGAATGAACGACAGCAACAGCGTCACCGAGAAAAACCAAGCCCAAACCGAGCAACCGGGCAAACCCAAACGGGAGAGCCTGCTGGCGAACCTGTTGCTTAACATTGTGATCCCCACCCTGATCCTGACCAAGTTCAGCGGCGAGGATCAGTTGGGTATCAAGCTTGGCATCGTAGTGGCTTTGGCCTTTCCCCTCGCCTACGGCGCGCGGGACTTCCTGGTCAGCCGAAAGATGAACGTGTTTTCCGCCCTGGGTTTTTTCAGCATTCTGCTCACCGGCGGTATCAGTCTGCTTGAGCTGGACCCGCAGTATATTGCCATCAAGGAGGCCGCCATTCCGGCGATTATCGGGCTCGCGACTCTTCTCTCGATGAAAACCCGCTATCCTTTGGTAAAAACCTTCCTCTACAACGACAAGGTTCTGAAAGTGGATAAAGTGGCGGCCGCCCTGGAGGAATACAACAACGAACGTGCGTTCGAACGAACCTTGCAGAATGCCTCCTACCTGATCGCCGCTTCCTTTTTTCTGTCCTCAATGTTGAACTATATTCTGGCAAAAGTGATTTTGGTCAGCGACCCCGGCACCGTGGCCTTCAACGAGGAACTCGGCAAGATGACGGCGCTGAGCTTCCCGGTCATCGCCGTACCCGCGATGCTGGTGATGATGTTTGCGCTGTTTTACCTGTTTCGCCGTATCCGCGTGCTCACCCACCTGGGGCTGGACGATGTGATCAACGACGGCGGCCAATAAGAGAGCCGCTTTTAGAAGGAGCAATTATGTTTTATGCGATTATGAGTGAAGATGTCTCCAACAGCCTGGAAAAGCGCAAGGGCGCGCGCGCGGACCACATCGCTCGCCTGAACGCATTGAAAGACGCCGGTCGGTTACTGCTGGCCGGGCCTCACCCCGCCACCGACAGTGAAGACCCGGGCTCGGCGGGCATGACCGGCAGCCTGGTGGTTGCCGAGTTCGACTCGCTGGAGGCCGCCCGGGAGTGGGCTGATGCCGACCCTTACGTCGCCGCCGGTGTGTATGCAAAAGTCGTCGTAAAGCCGTTTAAGCGCGTGCTGCCCTGAGCGCTCGGCGGCGGTATGGCCGCTACAAATTTTGTGGGCCAGAACACTTGGCCCTGAGGTTGATTGACGTACAATCGCAGTCACTTGAACCACCCACCAATAAACCATGGGTATAAGCGTGAAAAAACTTTTGTCCCTCCTCTGTTTGCTTGTCCTGACGGTGCCGGCGCTCCCCGCTCTTGCTCAGGATCGCTACGTCTCGGATGTACTCTATGTCCCCCTGCGAAGCGGGATGGGCAACCAGTACCGAATTGTGCACCGAGGGCTTTCCAGCGGCACCCGGCTGGAGTTGGTGCGCGAGGCCGAAAGTGAAGACGGCGAGATCTGGAGCCTGGTGCGCACCCAGGACGGTGAAGAGGGCTGGATTCGCAGCCAGTTTCTGTTGTCCGAACCGACGGCCGCCCTCAAACTGGAACGTCTTCAACAGCGCGCCGGAAACGTCAGCGAAGAGAACCAGTCCCTGGAAGATCAACTGACCGAGGCCAGAGAGCGGGTCTCACAGCTGGAAGGTGAGCTGCAAGACGTGCGCGAACGCTACGCCGCCTTGCAGGACGAGCACGAGCGCCTGCAGTCGGTCTCATCGGACGCTGTAAGTCTGCATCAGCAGCACAAAGAGTTGAGTGAAAATTACCAGATGCTGCAGACCCGCTACGACGTCGTGCAGGCCGACAATGAACGTCTCAAACGAGACCGTCGCTATCAGGACTGGTTGTTTGGTGGCGGCATTCTCGTGGCCGGCGTGCTGTTGTCACTGATTCTACAAGCCATCGGCAAGCGCCGACGTCAGTCGGAATGGCGATAGGGGGAACCATGGGTCGTTTTGTTCAACTCAGCTATACCCTGCTCTTAAGCGCGCTGCTTGCCGCCTCGCCCTCCTGGGGACAAGAAGGCGGCGCAGCGCAGGCCGATAAACCGCGCGTCCACCTGGAGACCGATGTGGGGCCCATTGTGTTGGAGCTGTTTCCCTCTCAAGCGCCCAAGACAGTCGACAATTTTTTGAAGTACGTCGACGATGGTTTCTATAACGGAACAATTTTCCATCGGGTCATTCCCGGCTTCGTGGTTCAGGGAGGCGGCCTGACCTATGACTTTACGCGCAAGGAACCCCGCGATCCGGTCGTCAATGAATCCGCCAACGGTTTGAGCAACAAGCCGATGACCGTCGCCATGGCCCGGCATCGGGACCCGGACAGCGCGACGTCGCAGTTTTACATCAACCTGAACCACAATCAGAGCCTGGACGCGAAAGAGGACCAACCAGGCTATACCGTTTTCGGTCGGGTTGTGGAAGGCCACGAAACCGTGATCAAAATCGTCGAGGAGCCCAGGGGCAACTACAAACAGTACCCCGACGCGCCCAACACGCCCGTGCGGATTCTCAACGCCACCCGGGAGCCGACATCGCCATGACCACCCAGCTGAGCGTCAACCTGAACAAGATCGCCCTGATCCGCAACTCGCGCGAGGGGAACTATCCCGACGTGGTCCACCACGGTCAGATCTGCCTGGACGCGGGCGCCGACGGCCTGACCGTGCACCCCCGCCCGGACCAGCGCCATATACGGCCAGAGGATGTAATGGCGCTGAGCGAGCTGCTCGAGACCAAAGACGGAATCGAATTCAACATAGAGGGAAACCCCCATGCCGGAGCAACGGGCCGCTACCCGGGCTTTATGGCACTCGTACAGCAGGCTCGGCCCGATCAGTGCACTCTCGTCCCGGACAGCGACGACCAACTGACCTCGGACCACGGCTTTGATCTGACCCGTAGCGGGGAGGCTCTCAAACCCATCATTGCCGAACTGCACGATCTCGGGTGCCGGGTCAGCCTATTCATGGACCCGGATCTGGAGCAGATCGACCTGGCCCGTGCCGTGGGCGCCGACCGGATTGAGCTGTATACCGGGCCCTATGCCGCCGCCCACAAGGCCCACAACTCAGAGCTGGACGCCCTGCTCGATCGTTACCGCCTGGCGGCCAGTCACGCGCGGGAAATTGGCCTGGGCGTCAATGCCGGCCACGACCTGAACCTGGACAACCTGGAACAGTTTCTCCATATTCGCGGCATTGATGAAGTCTCCATCGGGCACGCCCTGACCGTGGATGCGCTGCAGATGGGGTTGGCCGCTGCCGTGCGCGCCTACCTGAAAATCTGCAAGGGCCACTGATCCAAACCCCACCAGCGCTGACATTATCGGCTATGCTTAAAGGGACGATCTTGCGACCAGGCCAATCAGGAGTCAGCCATGCATTCGATACTGGTGAGAGACTACATGCAGCGGAACACTCACGCGATTTCGGTCAACAGCAATACGGCCGAAGTCGTGGAGCGGCTGTTGAAAAGCGGCATGACCGGTGTACCGGTCATTGATGACAGAGAGTACGTCGTGGGCTTTGTCTCAGAGCAGGACTGCATCAAGGAAATGCTGAACGGTGCCTTTTTCTGCGACGAGCCGCCAAGCGTGCGCACCGTCATGACCACCGAGGTGCTGACGGTAACACCGAGCACCAGCATCGTCGAAATGGCGCAGACCATGCTTCATCAGAAACCGAAAAACTATCCGGTGGTCAGCGACGGCAAGCTGGTGGGCATCATTACCCGCCGCCACATTCTGCAAGCGCTGATCGACAACGACGAGGATTGCTACCTACGGGTTTGAGTTCTCCCCCCACCCGCCCGGCGTCTTTTCCAAGGAACGTCGGGCGACGCGCTTTCGCCCAATGAAGTTTGAACCGGTATAATCCGGCCCTCCACTCATCTCCCGACGCGTTTCACTATGTCCAAACCCAAAAACACCGTCGCCCCCTCCGGCGACTCCGACGCCTACCGGGCCAAAAAACAATTTTTTGATTCGCTCTTAACGGTGTACGGCCGTAAGCCGGTGCTGGAAGCCTTGCGCGACCCGGCGGTCAAGCTGTTCCGCCTGCACCTGGCGGACAGCAACAAATCCGCGTCCATTCTGGACGAGATCATCGCAATTGCCGGTGAGCACGGAGCAGAGGTGCTGTACCACGACCGCAAGGGGCTGTCGCGGATTTCGAAAAACAGTAAGCAGGATCAAGGGGTCGCAGCGGACCTTCAGTGCCGAGGCTATCAAACACTGGACGCCTTTTTGGATAAACCGCCCTCGTCGCCTTTTCGTTTGATTGCGCTCGACAGAGTCACCAACCCTCAGAATCTGGGCATGATCATCCGCTCGGCCTGTGCCGGTGACGTCGATGGTATTTTGATTCCTCAAAAAGGCGGCGCTCAGATTGATTCACTGGTGATCAAGGCGAGCGCCGGCACGGTGTTCCGCGCGCCGATCGTGCGCTGCCACTCCTTGCCGCAAGCGTTGTCGGGTCTGCGCGAGCGTGGCGCGACGGTTTGCGGCCTCTCGTCACATGCCTCACAAACCTTGGGGGATTTCAAACCGACGAGCGATTGTGTCTATGTGTTGGGCAATGAGACGGAGGGGGTTTCCAAGGAATCCAACCAATACTGCAACCAGCAGCTTCGGATTCCCATGAAAAATGGCGTCGAGTCGTTGAATGTAGCAGTAACCGCCGCTCTGATTGCGTTTCAGGGGGTGCTCTGAGCCCTCTTTGCTCCTGAGCTTCGCATTGGAGTGCTACGGGAGTGTAGGTCTGTCCGGGACACGCCGTAAACCCATCCATGGGGGCTCGATTACCCGCCGTCCAGGCGGGTAACGGTCCCGGACAGACCTACACTCCCTTCGCAGATGCCAACTGAAAGCTGGCCAGAGATAGCGCCTAAAAGTACCCCAGTTTTAAGCAGAAACACCCAAAGATTGTTCGCCAAATTGAGGCGACCTTTGCGATACCTGCGTCTACCAGCAAACGGCTCATTTGACGCGCTTTTAAAGGGTTTACTGTCTTACCTCCGCCTGATCATCAGTTGGCAGCGCGGAGGGAGGGCATCCCCCTCAGAGACCGTTACCTGCCTGGACGGCAGGTAATCGAGCCCCCATGGATGGGTTTACGGCGTGTCTCTGAGGGGGATACCCTCCCGTAGCACTCCCCTACGAAGCAAGCAGAACTATAGCTTGTACCCCTCTTCTTCATGATGGGTAATATCCAGACCAATCAGCTCTTCTTCGCGAGAAACACGCAGACCAGAAGTCACTACGCCGGTTACTTTCAGAAGGACAAACGTCACCACAGCGGTATACGCAATCGCCGCAACCACACCAATCGTCTGAATACCAAACTGCTGACCGATCGACTCCACCCCATCGGCAAAACCCTGACCACTGAACACACCCAGCTCCGTCGACGCGAAAATACCCGCCAACAAGGTGCCCAGGATGCCACCGACACCGTGCACCGGAAACACATCCAGAGAATCATCCACCTTGAACACCCGCTTCATCGCCTGAGTGGCGTAAAAGCACACCACACCGGCCGACAGACCAATCACCAAAGCCCCGCCAGGGCCGACAAAGCCCGAGGCCGGCGTGATCGTACCCAGACCGGCCACCATACCCGTGACAATCCCCAACACACTGGGGCGACTGAACTTGACCCACTCCATCGTCATCCACGCCAGAGAGCCGGCCGCTGCCGAGATATGGGTGACCAGCATCGCCATACTCGCGTCACCATTGGCTGCCAGCGCGCTGCCACCATTGAAACCGAACCAGCCCACCCAGAGCATACCGGCGCCGGTGACCGTCATCGTCATATTGTGCGGAGGCATGGCCGTTTTGGGAAAGCCGTCCCGGGGCCCCAACACCAGGGCCGCCACCAGAGCGGCCACACCGGCGGTGATGTGGACCACAATGCCGCCCGCGAAATCCAGCACGCCCATGGCGCTCATCCAGCCGCCGCCCCAGACCCAATGACAGATCGGGAAGTAGACGCCAAAGAGCCACAGCGTGGAGAAAATCAATACTGCCGAAAACTTCATGCGCTCGGCGAAGGCACCGATGATCAGCGCCGGAGTAATCACCGCAAACGTCATCTGGAACAGACTGAACAGGCTTTCGGGAATGTCGCCAGCCAGCGAATCCTCGCCCATACCGGAAAACAGAACCCGGCTGGTATCGCCAATCCAGGCGTTGCCCTCGCCGAAACTCAGGCTGTAACCCAATACCAGCCAAATCAATGAGGCAAGACAGGCGACGGCAAAACATTGCATCAGAATAGAAAGAATGTTCTTGGAGCGAACCAGGCCACCATAAAAAAGGGACAGGCCCGGTAACGTCATGAAGAGAACCAGGGCCGTGGCGGTTAAAATCCAGGCGGTGTTGGCACCGTTAAGCTCGGACTGAGCCATGGCCGAAACGGGGGCAAACGCCAGCAGAAGCAGCCCCAAGGCCGCTGTTCGCTTATTCATACGCTCTTCCTCAATTGTTCTGATTGCTTTCAAAGAAGCCATCTATTGTCAGGATCTCTTGCACTTTGTCGGTGCGCACAATGGCACCACCAGAGAGCAACCCACTGAAAATGCACAAAACCTCCCACTCTTTCCGGCTTTTACCGGAAAAGAAAACGAAGGCGTTGCACAAGAGTGCAGAGCGATTTTGAAAGCACGAACCATGCCCTTTTTATTGTTCTTATATTTCAATGACTTACGAATGGATAACGCCGAGAAACCCACAATAAAGCACCATCGTTGTGCGAAAGCCCAACAATGCGCACAATAATAATGCACTATCTGAAAGGATTGCCCCAGAATAAAGCGGAACACAAAGCAGCCGCACTATAAGTATTCATTGGCGCCGGACAGGGAGCGTTTCGGTGGCCGAAAACCGCTGGCCTCAGCCCTCAACTCCGCGAGCGCGGACCGATTGTCGGCATAGCTCACCAACTCATACAACTGCGCAATATGCGCCAGGGTTCGGCCCAGCGACGGCGAGGACCGCCCCAGCCGATGGGCCAGTGAACGGGGGGTTTCCCCCGGCTGTCTCGTCCAGCCAGCGCGCTTGAGCTTGCGCTCCACCCGAGCCCACTGTCGATCGGCGGGATAAGCGTATTGTGGCCGCTGGCGCCACAAAATCGAAAGCAGCAGCCCGAGAACCAACATTGCCCCCGCGCTCATGACCGCCAGAGCGATACGCCAGAGCTCATCCCCACCAAGCCAGTCTTCCAGGAATTGCGACTGCTGGTCCTGATCGTAACCCAGCACCCATCGGTGCCATTGGTAGTTAAAGGCATCCCAGCGCAACTGGAGGCGCTGAACCAAAGCCAGGTTGGCACCGAAGCCCCGCTCCAGCATCTGGGCGTCGGTGCTGGAGAGGCTCGAATCCAGGCCCCCTTCAACCCGCTCGGGCGCCACCGCCGCCGTGGGGTCAAACCGGACCCAGCCGCGACCTCGAAGCCAGACTTCGGCCCAGGCGTGAGCATCGCGCTGGCGAACGCTCCAGTAGTCTTCCACGGGATTTTGAGTGGCCCCCAAATACCCCACCACGACCCGAGCCGGAATTCCGGCCGCCCGCATAAAAAACACAAAGCTGCTGGCAAAATGCTCACAGAAGCCCTCCTGGCTTTGCCAGAGGAAGTCGTCCACGGTGTTCCGACCCAGTGTTTGCGGTCTTAGGGTGTACCGAAAATGGGCGCGGTAATGGGCCAGCAGCCGGTTGATCAGCATCTGCTCGGAGCCCGCCTCCTGAGCCCACTGTCGGGCGCGAGCGCGGGTCTGGGGGTTGAAATCCTGCGGTAGCTGCAGCTCTTGCTCGCGCTCCCAGTTCGCCAATCCTCCCGCCTGGAAACGATAATCAGTGTGGGAGGTGACCTGATAGGCCATTCGTTGTTGCACCGGTTCACGTCGCAGCAACCGCATTTCGTGGCCGATTCCCAAGGCGTCATCCCAGTCGGTGGGCGCCGGGAGGGCAAAGAGCCAACGCTGCCCGGTCGGCTCGAGCATCACCGAATAACTCACCGGCGAGCCAACCGGGTCGAGCAGCTTGCGCCACTGCGCCGTCGAGGCTCGATCCCAGTTGGCCAGCTCTGGGGCTTCCTGACGACGGCTGGGGCGCCACTGGCGCCCGTCAAAATAGGAGAAGACCAGCCCCCGCCAATAGCGGTCCTCGGGCGGAGGAACAGCCCCTTCATCGAACGTTACCCGAAAGGCCAGCGCGTTCGACTGCGCCAGCGCCCCAATATCCCCTGGTGACATACTGTTGCTGATGCCGGTCATGGCAGCCCGCTCATCGGAGGGCACGGACCAGAGGGCGCCGGTCCTCGGTACTGCCAGGAACAGCACCAACATCAGCGGCACCGCCTGTGCCAGCAGGATGCTGGCCTGTCTGAAGCTGGGCCAGAAACGGTGGGACAACAGCGACTGGTTGGCCGCCACTAACGTCGCTGTGAGGGCAATCAGGGACAGGCTTCCGTAGAGCCCCGCCAACGGACCCAAGTGAAACAGAAACTGCGTCGCGGCGACGAAGTACCCCAAGTAGATGGTCACCAGCAGATCCCGCCGCCCTTTGAGCTCCAACAGCTTCAACACAAACCCGGCGAGCAACAACCCCACCATGGCGGTCATATCGAACTTGACCCCGTAACTGAGCAGCAACCCTCCACCGAGCACCGCCATCATGCCGACCCGCAGCACCAACGAGGGAAACCCCCAGGCGCCACGAAAGATCTGCCAACGCCACAACACCACCCACAGCCACACCGCCCATAGCCACAGAGGTGCATGCACCGAGTGAGGCAACAGAATGATGACCTGTGCCGCCAGCAACCAGGCCAATGCCGCTCGACTTACCTGCTCGCGATCAGCCATTGCGACCGCTCCCCTGAGCCGTTGCCTCCGGCAAACCATACACCGCCAGCGCCTTCAGCACCGCCCTCTGATGCGCTGTGCCCCCGCCCTGCGCGACCGTCTGCCCCGGCAGTCGCAGACCAAACTGCGCCGAGGTCTTGCCGTACGCCACCGCCCAATAACACAAGCGACTCAAGCGACTTTCCTGATCAAGTCCTGGGAGCGCATCCCAGTCCAGCCAGACCTGCTCGCTCTGGTAGCCGCTGTAATCCTTGAGATGCATGCCCTGCTCTCGCGCATAATGCTTCCAGGCCACGTGGGCCAGTGGCGAGCCGGCCTGGTACACGCGAAAGCCCTGAAACTCTTCCTGATTCTCCCGAGACAATTCGGTGCCCTCATCGTGAGAAATACGACTTTGCGGAGACAGATCCGTGGGTCGGGGAGCCGGATAGACCAACGCGGCACCGTCCAGTTGTACCCAGGACCAGGCACGAAAGAAGCCCAGGGGGTACACGCTCTGAATGCGCAGCCGTTCCGGCACCAACCAACCGCGCCGACGTGCCTTGTGAGAGAGCGCGACACTGCGCTGAGCCCCGGCGGGAACATCCGCCTCAATCATCAGTAGACGATCCCACCCCAGCCGCAGGGCGTCGTGGCGCGAACCGGGCGCGGCCTCCAGCAGCACGTCAAATTCCGCGAACTCTCCGGCAAAAGCGGGGTGAGTCCGCACCACCGACAGGGTCAGCCCCGACAGGTTGCGGAAGGCATGGACGACCGATACCACCATCAGGCTCAGCAGCAGAAAGGTCGCGCCCAGAATGAGGTTATTTTCGTAGTTGGTACCGAGCACCCACAACAGGGCAATCACCAGCAAAAAGCCCCACCCTTGGGCCGTGGGCAACACATAAATCGATTTATGCCGCAACCGCACTGACGCCGCCCGGGGCGCACGCCGGGAGACCCAGGCCCAGAACCAGCTTTTCAGTATCGGTGAAACTCTCATGGCGTCATCATCGAGAGTGGCCTGGAAGGCTCAAGCACCAACCACATCGACGGCGTTGAGCAACTCGGTAATGAGGGTATGTTCATGGCTCTCTGAACCGGCGGAGCTGGGGGCAATACGGTGTCCCACCACGGAGGGAATCAGCGTCTGCAGGTCCTCAGCGATGACGTAGCTGCGCCCATGCATGAACGCCCAGGTCTTGGCGACTCGCAACAACGCCAGAGCCCCACGGGGAGACAACCCGGACGGAAAATCGGGGGACTGTCGGGTGTGATGAATAAGCCGCTGCAGATAATCCAGAAGGCTGTCCGAGGTTTTGACTTGCTCGGCCGCCTGTTTGATCTTGGGAAGTTGCGCGGGTTTCAGGCGCGGAGTCAGGGAAGCCAGTTGCCGACGGGGATCACCGCCCAGAAGCATTTCCCGCTCCGCGTCCGCGGAGGGGTAGCCCAGACTGATACGCATCAGGAAGCGGTCCAATTGGGATTCGGGGAGTGGAAAGGTTCCCATTTGCGACAGCGGGTTCTGGGTGGCGATCACGAAAAACGGCTCCTCCAGTTTTCGCGTCTCCCCCTCTACCGTTACCTGCCGCTCCTCCATGGCTTCGAGTAAAGCGCTCTGGGTCTTGGGCGTTGTCCGGTTGATTTCATCCGCAAGGAGCAGTTGGGTAAAAACCGGCCCGGGATGAAAGGAAAATCGACCTTTGTCCCGATCAAACACGGACACCCCGATGATGTCAGCGGGCAGCATGTCGCTGGTGAACTGGACCCGTTGATAGGACAGGCCCATGACTCGCGCCAGCGCATGGGAAAGCGTTGTCTTGCCCATCCCCGGCAGGTCTTCAATCAACAAATGCCCGTCGGACAGCAGGCAAGCCAGCGCAAGCTTGATTTTGTCTTCTTTGCCCAACAGTACTTGACTGATTTCGTTGACAATCGCCTGAACAAAATCCCGCATTCCGAAACCGTCCTCTTATCTATCCTTCAGGACAGGCCCCGCGCCAGATCCCTTTTCAGGTCTTCAACGTCTTCCAGGCCGACCGCCAGGCGGATCAGGTTATCGGCAACGCCGGCCTCTGCCCGCTGCTCTGGGGTCAGCCGACCATGGGTGGTAGTGGCGGGATGGACGATCGTACTTTTCGCATCCCCCAGGTTGGCCGTCAGGGAAAAAATCCGGGTATTGTCGATGACTTTCCAGGCCGCCGCTTTATCGCCTTTGACCTGAAATGAAAGCACTCCGCCGAACGCCGACTGCTGTTTGCGGGCCAACTCGTGCCCCGGATGGGTGGGCAGCCCCGCATAAAACACCTGCTCTACCTCCGGCCGTTCAACCAGCCATTCCGCCAGTGCCTGAGCGTTGCGCGAGTGGGCTTCCATACGCAGACGCAAGGTCTCCAATCCCTTGAGAAACACCCAGGCGTTGAAGGCGCTGAGAGTCGGCCCGGCGCTGCGGATAAAGGCGAGCACATCGCCAATGGTTTCCCGGTCACCGGCGACGACACCGCCGAGACAGCGGCCCTGGCCATCGATATATTTGGTGGCGGAGTGGATGATCAGGTCCGCGCCAAACTCAATCGGCCGTTGCAGCGCCGGGGTGCAGAAACAGTTGTCCACGACCAGCCGGGCGCCCTTAGTGTGAGTCAGGTCCGCCAGCTTTTGAAGGTCCACCACATCGCACAGCGGGTTGGAGGGGGTTTCCACAAACACCAGCCTGGTGTTGGCCCGAAACCCCTGCTCCCAGGCCGCCGGGTCCGTGGGGTCCACAAAGGTGGTGGCCACGCCGAACTTCTGTAAATATTTGGTGAAGAGCATGGTCGTGGTGCCAAACACACTGCGCGAACACAGAATGTGATCCCCCACCTGTAACAACGCCATGCAGGTGCTCAGAATCGCTGACATGCCGGAGGCCGTCGCCACGGCGCTATCGGCTTTCTCGAGAGCCGCAATACGCTCTTCGAAGGCGCGAACAGTCGGATTGGTATAGCGCGAGTAGACGTTGCCCGGCACTTCCCCTGAAAAGCGATCTGCCGCCTCCTGCGCACTGCCGAAAACGTAGCTTGACGTGAGAAACATCGCTTCACTGTGTTCCCCTTCCGGGGTGCGATGACAGCCCGCCCTGACGGCCAGGGTATCCAAGCCCGCTTCACTCAAAAAATCATCCGAATCCGTCATGCTGCTCTCGTTGAAAGTCTTCGCATTGAAAGGGTTAGTTTCAGGAGTTCTCCACCACGTCATTGTGCAGGCCGATCAAAGTCCCCTCGGCCTTGTTCGCCTTTTTACTGGCCATGCTTTTGGCGCCTTCGTTGCGCTCGGCCTCAAGCTTTTCCAGGTAGGCGTCGTCAACGTCTCCAGTCACATATTCGCCGTTGAATACCGCACAGTCAAACTCCGTGACCTTGCCGGTACCTTCCGCGGAGGCGGCGATCAGATCCTCGATATCCTGATAAATCAGCCAGTCCGCGCCGATCTCGCGACAGATTTCTTCCTGGGTCCGACCGTGGGCAATCAGTTCTTTGACCGTGGGCATATCAATGCCGTAGACGTTGGGGTAAATCACCGGGGGCGCTGCGGAGGCAAAATAGACTTTCGCCGCCCCCGCGTCCCGGGCCATCTCGATGATCTGCTGGCAGGTAGTGCCGCGGACGATGGAATCATCCACCAGCAGGACATTCTTGCCCTTGAACTCCAGCTCAATGGTGTTGAGCTTCTGACGCACGGATTTCTTGCGTTGCTGCTGACCCGGCATGATAAAAGTCCGGCCGATATAGCGGTTCTTCACCAGCCCTTCGCGGAATTTCACGCCCAGATTGTAAGCCAGCGCCTGTCCGGCCACTCGGCTGCTATCGGGGATGGGCACCACCACGTCGATGTCGTGATTGGGCCGCTCGCGCAGGATTTTGTCCGCCAGCTTCTCGCCCTGGCGCAATCGCGCCTTATAGACGGAAATGCCGTCCATGATGGAATCGGGGCGGGCAAAATAGACATGCTCGAAAATGCAGGGGGTCAGGCGGGTGTTTTCCGCACACTGGCGTTGGTGCAGTTCCCCGTCGGCGGTGATGTAAATCGCTTCGCCCGGCGCCACATCGGCAATCAGCTCAAAGCCGAGCACGTCGAGTGCCACGCTTTCCGAGGCGACCATGTATTCGGTCCCGGCATCGGTTTCCCGCTTGCCATACACCAGAGGCCGAATGCCATTCGGGTCCCGGAAGGCAATCATGCCGTAGCGGGCGATCATGGAGACCACCGCGTAACCGCCACTGACCCGTCGGTGAACACCGGCGATAGCGGCAAAAATATCATCTTCGTTGGGCTGCAGTTTGCCCTGGGACTGCAACTCGTGAGCGAACACGTTAAGCAGCACTTCGGAGTCCGAATCGGTATTCACGTGACGCAAGTCGGTCTTGAACAGCTCTTCACTGAGCCGATCCGCATTGGTCAGGTTACCGTTGTGCGCCAAAGCGATGCCGTAGGGCGAGTTGACGTAAAACGGTTGCGCCAGCGCCGGACCGGAACTCCCGGCGGTGGGATAACGAACATGACCAATACCGATGTTACCCAACAGACGTTGCATGTGGCGTGTGCGGAACACATCGCGCACCAGGCCATTGGCCTTCTGCTGAGCCAGTTTACCGCCGTCACAGGTCATGATACCCGCTGCGTCCTGGCCGCGATGCTGCAGTATGGTGAGGGCGTCGTAGAGCTGAAGATTGACATCGCTCTTACCCACAATACCGACAATGCCACACATAGAATAACCACCTTTACGTCACAAAAAACAGCGCACCGTCACCGGTGCTCCACTACTCAAACCACTGAAAAAAGAACCGGGTCGTCTCTGCCGCCAGCGCTCGGGCCCAGTGCTCGAACGCCAGAAAATGCGGAATCAATGCAGACTCCTGCCACCAGGCGTCCTGTTCCATGGGAAGGATGGACGGCAACAGAATCAGCAGCGCCATGACCACCACCAGGCCGCGCGCCAGGCCAAACAGCATTCCGAACAGGCGGTCCGTGCCGGACAGTCCCGTCATCCTGACCAGTTCGCTGATCAGGTAATTCACCATGGCCCCGACGATCAGCGTCGCAGCAAAAAGAATCACAAAGGCCGTCATTTCGCGAATGGAAGGGGTGGGGATCAGGTCCGTGAGTAACACCGCCAGGCGATCGCCGAAGAGCATGGCAATTATGAAGGCCACCACCCAGGTGGCGAGAGACAGGGCCTCTTTGACGAAACCGCGTTTGATGCTGATGAGGCTGGACACCAGAAGTATGCCCAGAATGGCCCAATCTGCCCAATTCATTCGCTGGCCCGTTTCATTAGGAAGGTCCCCGGTTTAGAGCCGGTTACCCGGCCTTGGCGCGCGCATTTTAGCAGAGGCACCGGGTATCAGATACCCCTTACCCCGCTCTGTTCACTCAACCCTAAGGCTCAAAGCGCATGATCAGGGCATCCACTTTCAACGCCTTATCCACCTCGGACTTGGTCTCTTCCGCCTCATCCCGGCTGATTTTGGGTCCGATGAAGACCCGGCTGACCTCGCCCGCACTGGTACTGGCTGAACGGATATAGGCCCGGTAGCCCTGTTTCTGGAGTCTATCCCTCAGGTCCCGGGCACTGTCCGCCGAGCGGAGGCTGGCCACCTGGATGACCCAGGCCTGACCGTCCGCCGCCTGAGTTGTGCTGTCGGATTCCGTCCCGGACTGGCTTTGCGGTTCCCGGCGTTGCTGCTCCTCCCGACTCTCCTGCTCTTGGGCCGGGGCCTCTTCAGGGGCGCTCACAGACGCCTGCGCGTCAGTCCGCTCCTCCGCCTCGTCAGCCGGCGGGGTGGACGTCTCTGGCATAAACATCTCATCCGGTTCCGGTGCCGGCTCGATGTTTTCGGGCGGTTGTGGATTATCGAAGGTCACTGTTTCCCTGGGCGGCCGATCGGGAATCAGGGTTTTGGTGCTCACAGGCTCCACCTGCCGGTCCCTGAGGAACGTCGGCACGAAGATCACCCCAATGGCCACCAATACCACCGCACCCACCAACCGCTGTGTCAAACCGCTATTCATCCAACAACTCCGTATTTTCCGCACCCGGCGCGGCCGGTTCCAGGCGCTCGCCCCGATGGGCCCATGCCGAGAGGGCCGCGCCGACGGTAAAAAAGGACCCCATTACCACAATGCGGTCGCCGGGGCTCGATCGAGACAGCAACCAATCAATCGCCCGCTCCAATGTACCACAGCCATCCGCTTCGGCCCCCAGCGTCTTAAGGTCTAGAGTCAACTGGTCCACCGTGGCGGCTCTGGGGACATCCGGCAGAGCGGCCAGCCACCAATGCTGCACCTGAGCCACCAACGGAGCCAGGGTGGCGCCCCGATCTTTATCCGCCATAATGGCAGCCAGCGCCAAGGTGCGGGGAAATGTCTCTCGAGCCAGGCGCGAGGCAAGATGTCGGGCGGCGGCGGGGTTGTGGGCCACATCCATAATAACCGTCCGCCCGCGCCAATCGAAGCGCTGATAACGTCCCGCCAAAGTCAGGGTCGACAACCCGACCGACACCGCCAGAGCACTGGCATCGAATCCCAGTTGCGCCACCGCCTGCAGTGCCGCGGCCAGACTCGGCCAGGGCAGTGTCGGCTCGGGGAGGGTCACCGACTGAGCGTTATCGTCGGCACCCGAGCCCCACCAGCGCCAACCTTCGCTCTCACTGGAAAAGCCGAAGTCAGTCCCCAAACGTTGCAGCTGCACTCCCCGTTCCGCCACGGCCGCCAACAGGCCCTCGGGGGGAGCCGGGTCGGCACACAGCGCCGGGCGACCCGCTCGGTAGATACCGGCCTTCTCGCGACCGATGCTGTCACGGTCATTGCCCAACCAGGCCTGGTGATCCAGATCAACGCTGGTAACAATGGCGACATCGGCGTCCAGAATATTCACCGCATCCAGGCGCCCGCCCAAGCCGACTTCCAATACCATCACATCGACTCGCCGACGCTGGAAAATATCCAGGGCCGCCAGAGTTCCAAATTCAAAGTAGGTCAGACTGATGTCGGGGCTGGCCTCATCAATACGGGCAAAGGCCTGGCAGAGCTCGTCATCGGAGGCGAAGGCGCCATCGATCACAACCCGTTCGTTGTAGCGCAGCAGGTGGGGAGAGGTATAGGTACCGACCGAGCATCCCGCGGCTTGGAGCAAGGCGCCGCAGGCAGCCACACAAGAGCCTTTGCCATTGGTTCCGGCGACGCTGATGACGCGGGCAGAGGGAGTCAGCAGATCCAGTCGCTCGGCCACCACACGAATGCGCGTGAGGCCGAGCTCGATTTCGGTGGGATGGTGACTCTCCAGCCACCGCAACCAGTCATCCAGACGCTCAAAGCGCATGTTTCAGACCTATCAAACGGCCTCGCGCCGGGTCAATTTGGCCAACAGGCGAGCGATCGTATCGCGCATATCGCGCCGATGAATAATCAGGTCAATCGCGCCTTTGTCGAGCAGGAATTCACTGCGCTGAAACCCTTTGGGCAGTTTCTGTCGAATGGTCTGCTCAATGATATTGGGCCCGGCAAAGCCGGCCCGGGCATTGGGTTCCGCCGCGTTGATATCCCCCAGCAGTGCGAGACTGGCCGATACGCCGCCGTACACCGGGTCGGTCATGATGGAAATATAGGGTGTGCCCTGCATCTTCAGGCGTTCGATAACGGCGCTGGTTTTGGCCATCTGCATCAGGGAGATCAAGGCCTCCTGCATGCGGGCACCGCCGGTGGCGGAGAAGCAGACCATCGGAATGTCTTCTTCCAGCGCCAGTTTCGCTGCCCGGGCAAACCGCTCGCCCACCACATAACCCATGGAACCGCCGTGAAAGGCAAATTCAAAAGCCACCGCCACGACCGGCATGCCTTTGAGCTCGCCTTTCATGGCCACAAGCGCATCCTTTTCACCGGTGCTTTTCTGGGCCGTGCTCAAGCGGTCCTTATACTTTTTAACGTCGCGAAACTTCAGCCGGTCAATCGGCTCGACGTCCGTGGCCAGCTCCTGGCGGTTGCCCTCATCCAGAAACAGGTTGAGGCGGGTGCGGGCACCGATGCGCATGTGGTGATCGCACTTGGGACACACGTCCAGGTTGCGCTCCAACTCGGGGCGATACAGTACCGCCTGACACTTGGGGCATTTTTTCCAGAGCCCTTCGGGCACTTTGCTGCTGCGCTTGACTTCGGAGCGCGCCATGCTAGGAACAATTTTCTCTAACCAGCTCATGTCGATTCTCTCTGCGAAATCGTTGTACGGTTCAATTCAAATAGTCGGTGGCATCACACCGAACCGGTGGTCGTGTGCAAACCGCTCTACTCGTCCAGGCCGCGGCGAATATCACCCACAATGGCACCAACCGCGCCCGCAATCTGCTCGGCGCTCTGATCGTGCAAACTTCCCATTTTATCCACCAGGACACTGCCGACCACGACGCCATCGGCGAGCACCGAAAGCTTTTTGGCCGTATCCGGACCCTTGATGCCAAAACCGATGCACAGAGGCAGATCCGTCAGCTGACCAAACTCCTCGAGTTTGGTTTTAACAGCATCCACATCCAGGTGGCCGGCACCCGTCACCCCCTTGAGGGACACGTAATAGATAAAGCCACTGGCCAGGCCTGCCACGCGACGGGCTCGCTCCACGCTGGTGGTCGGCGCCAGCAGCAGGATATTGTCCACGTCCACCGCTTGCAGTTCGCGCTTCAGGGGCACCGCCTCCTCGGGCGGCAGATCGACCGTCAGGAGACCGTCCACGCCGGCCTCGGAGGTCATCCGGGCAATGGTTTCGTAGCCCATGCGCTCGATCGGATTGGCGTAGCCCATCAGCACCACGGGCGTATCTTTGTCGGTCTCCCGGAAGGCTTTGACCAGTTCCAGGGTGCCGCGAAGACTGATCTTGTGCTCCAGTGCCCGTTCGTGCCCGCGCTGAATGACGGGGCCTTCGGCCATGGGATCGGAGAACGGCACACCCAATTCGATGATATCCGCTCCCTGACGCACCAATTCGTGCATGGTGGGCAGGGTGGCTTCCGGGTAGGGATCGCCGTTGACGATATAGGTTACCAGGGCTTTGCGGCCCTGCTCGCGCAATAATTTGAAGCGTTTGGCAATACGACTCATGAATTCAGTTTCCCGATACGGCGCTTATACTTCGATTCCGTCGAGCTTGGCGACGGTCAGAATGTCTTTATCCCCGCGACCGGAGAGGTTGACCACAATGCTCTGGTCCGGACGCATGGTCGCCGCCAGCTTTTCAGCGTAGGCAAGCGCGTGGCTGGACTCCAGCGCCGGCATAATGCCTTCAACCAGGGTCGTTTTGCGGAAGGCCGCCAGCGCTTCCTGATCATTGATGGCCACGTAGTTCACCCGGCCCTGATCTTTCAACCAGGAATGCTCTGGACCCACGCCGGGATAATCGAGTCCGGCGGAGACCGAGTGGGTTTCGATGATCTGGCCGTTCTCGTCTTCCATCAGGTAAGTCCGGTTACCGTGCAGCACGCCGGGAATACCGGCGCTGAGCGGTGCGGCGTGGCGCCCGGTTTCAACACCGTCGCCACCGGCTTCAACGCCATACATTTCAACTTCGTCATCAGCGAGGAAGGGGTGGAATAGGCCGATCGCATTGGAGCCACCGCCGACACAAGCCACCAGAGCATCCGGCAGGCGACCGGTCTGCTCCAGACACTGCGCCCGGGCTTCGCGTCCGATCACCGACTGAAAGTCCCGTACCAGTTGCGGATAGGGGTGAGGGCCGGCGACAGTCCCAATGATGTAAAAGGTATCATCGACATTGGTGGCCCAGTCGCGCATCGCCTCGTTCATGGCATCTTTCAACGTCCGGGAGCCGGAGGTCACGGGAATCACTTCCGCACCCAGCAGCTTCATCCGATAGACGTTGAGTGACTGACGCTGAACGTCTTCCGCGCCCATGTAAACGCAGCACTTGAGGCCCAGGCGAGCGGCAACAGTGGCGGAGGCCACGCCATGCTGACCCGCGCCGGTCTCGGCGATCACCCGCTGTTTGCCGGTGAATTTCGCCAACAGGGCCTGGCCGATGGTGTTGTTCACCTTGTGGGCGCCCGTGTGGTTCAGGTCCTCACGCTTGAGGTAAATCTGTGCGCCGCCCACTTCCCGACTCCAGCGCTCGGCGTGGTACAGAGGAGAGGGCCGGCCGACGTAGTGGGCCAGATCCTTGTCGAATTCCGCCTGGAAGTCCGGGTCGTTCTTCAGGTCACTGTAGATACGCTGCAACTCGTCGAGCGCGTAAATCAATGTCTCCGACACAAACCGACCGCCGTAGGGCCCAAAATGCCCTTCGGCATTGGGAAACTGGCTGTAGTCGGTCTCGGAGTACCGCTTTTTGGAAAACGCTTGAGTCTTAGAAGTCACCATGTTCACCGTTAATGGCATTCGCAATAAACTGATTGAGTTTTTGGGCATCCTTGATGCCCGGCTCTGCCTCGACACCGCCGCTGACATCCACGGCGTAAGGGCGCGTCTGCGCCACCGCTTGGGCGACATTCTCCGGTGTTAGCCCACCGGCGAGAATGACGGGACGGCCGCAGGACTTGGGAACCCGTTGCCAATCAAATGTATCGCCGGTTCCACCGGGCACCCCTTGACGATACGCGTCCAAGAGGAATCCGGACGCATTGGGGTGTTCAGCCATCACCGCCGCGACATTGATGTCGGGGCGCATTCGAAGCGCCTTGATGTACGGTAGACCGTACCGTTCACAGTGTTCGGCCGGCTCGTCGCCGTGGAACTGCAGCAGTTGCAAAGGCACTTGCGACAATACCGACTGGATTTCCTCCGCCGTGGCATTGACGAACAGCCCCACCAGCGTCACAAACGGCCCGACCGCCTCGGCGACTGCGCTCGCCTCTTCAACCTTCACCGCGCGCGAACTGGGCGGGTAAAACACCAGCCCCAACGCATGAGCCCCGGCCCGCAACGCCAGTCGGGCATCCTCTGGCCGGGTAATCCCGCAAATTTTAATGCGAAGGTCCTGATTCATATCGCTCCGGCGCTGATGCTCTCTTTGAGTGCGCAGGCATTCAAAGCTGCGAAAACTGAGCGCAGATACTAGCAGAAATCCACGGAAATTGCTGCCGATTCAGCACCCTGCAGTGGCCGAGGCCCTATCAACCGCCCGGCTCAAGGCCACCCAATGGCTCGGGCACAAACAGCGGCCCGGGTGCCATCGACGGCAAACCGACCTGCTCCGGGTACTCGACATTGACCAGGTAGAGGCCAAAGGGTCGAGCGGTCACGCCGCCGGCCCGGCGGTCGCGGGCTTCAAGGATATCCCGCGCCCAACCGACGGGGGCCTCACCGGCGCCAATCGCCATAAGAACGCCCACCATATTGCGGACCATGTGATGCAAGAAGGCGTTCGCCTTGACCTCCAGCACAATCAGATCGCCCCGCCGGGCGATGTGAAGATAGTCAAGGCGCCGCACGGGACTTTTCGCCTGGCACTGACTGGCACGATAGGAGGTGAAGTCATGCTCTCCCACCAGCGCCTGCCCCGCCTCCCGCATGGCATTTTCATCGAGTGGCTTACGGGACCAGGTGATCTGCTGATGGGTCAGCGCCGAATAGGTTTTGCGATCGGAAATCAGGTAGCGATAGGTCCGGGAGACGGCACTGAAGCGCGCATGGAACCGGGGCTCCACCGCTCTGGCCCAGCGTACCGCAATATCGAACGGCAGGTTTGCTCGGGTGCCGAGCACCCAGGCCTTTTCCGGCCGGTCGGCCAGGGTGTCAAAGTGGACAATCTGACCGGTGGCATGAACGCCCGCGTCGGTCCGACCGGCGCAGACCAGCGTGACCGGTTCATTGGCCACTGCACTCAGGGCCTGCTCCAGATGCTGCTGCACCGTCGCCACCCCATTCGGCTGCGTCTGGAAACCATGGTATTGGCCGCCCAGGTACTCCACCGCCAACGCGACCCGGTTCATGCCTTCGGGCCAGGGCGTATCCCCCCGGATCTCCGCATTGCGGCTGTAGGCTCGGCCCTGTCGGCCATGAGTGTCGGTCATAGTGGCTTGCGGCTGCTCTCAGTAACTTGTGGTCGCCCACAAAGGCTGGGTCAACAAAAAACAAAGCCCTGCACAGCAACTGCGCAAGGCTTTGAGAGGGTGTTGAAGCCGAAACTAGCTTTCGATGCGGCTCAGAAGCTCAGCCGCTTCCTGCTGCTGCTGCTCATTCCCCTCTTGACGCACTTCCTCAAGAATATCCCGGGCGCCGTCGGCGTCACCCATATCGATGTACGCGCGCGCCAGATCCAGCTTGGTCGCCGCCTCATCGGTATCGGCCAGGAAATCCAGCTCGGCATCCATGTCTTCGCCAGAGCCTTCTTCGGCGGTAGATTCGGACAGCGTCTCTTCAGCTTCGGGCGTCTCTTCCGTTTCCAGACCCGACAACGCTTCCTCAAACATCTGGTCTTCGTCCACATCGGCCGAGACCGATTCCTGTTCCGGGTCCTCGGATTCGAGTGACAGCTCCTCTTCCTGAGCGGGTGCCGAGGGTTTGTCATCTTCACCCAGATCCGCATCCAGTCCACTCATTTCCTCATCGAGGGAGGAGAGGTCCATATCATTCATGTCAACATCGTCGAGATCCAGATCGGCCTCACCGGCAGGCTCTGCGACCGTTTCCGGTTCGGTCGGCTGCGTATCCCCGGGCTCTTCGGTCGCCTTGGCCAGCGCCTCATCCAGCTCCGCAAACGCATCCTGGCCCGACTCCTGCTCGTCTTCTGACGTAGCGTCGTTATCCAGTCCCGCCTCGTGGACCGTCAATTCGTCTTCCCAGTCATCGGACGCTTCAGCGCTCAGATCGTCAGAGGGCTCCAGGCGAACGTCGCTGTTGCTGTGCGTTTCCTCCTCATCCAGGAGGGAGAGTTCATCGTCGAGCGTTTCCAGGTTGGCACCCGTGGAATCATCGGCTTCGAGATCGAAATTCCAGTCATCATCAGCACTGATTTTCTCATCATCGCTCTCTGATGCCAGTTCATCCTCGCCGAGCTTCAGATCGAGCTCCGGGAAGGCGTCCTCGTCCTCGTCGGTGTCTTTTTCGCGAGAGGGAGCCTGCTCTTCCAGGGTCACGGTGCTGTCTTCATCCTCCAGATCGAAGTCGAGTGCAAACTCATCTTCTTTCTCCTCGGGCGTCTCTTCGAAAGACAGGTCATAACGGCTGGAGGACGATTCAATATCCCCCTCAGAGGTGACGGCTTTGGACTCTTCCGGCGTTTCGTCCAGGTCCAGCTCATCGTCCAGATCAAAACTGAAATCATCCTCCAGGCTCAGCTCGTCATTGTCTTCGGCTTTGTCCTTGGACTCATCCAGATCAAAGCTGAAATCCAGGTCACCGTCATCCGCACTCAGGTCATAAGAGTCGTCGGAACCGGACTCGGCCGCCTTTGGTGCCTCGTCTTCTTCCAGCGCGGTAATATCAAACTCGCCTGCGCCCGGGATGGTATCCCGCAGTTCACCGGCACGCTGGATCGCCATGCGGTCGTCGGTTCCCAGGAGGTCAGCGTAGAAGCGATCAAACGCCGCCACATCGCGATTTTCGGCATACACCTCAAGCAGCTTGCTCAGAATCGCCGGTGAGCCGGGCTCTTTTTCCAGCCCTTTGAGCAACAACTCTTCCGCCTGGTCGAGCTTGCCGTAAGCAATATAGATGTCCGCTTCACCGACCACATCCCCGGTCTCGGCTTCAACGCCGGAGTCCGCGTCCTCTTCCCACGGCTGGGCTCCAGCTTCAAATTCCTCCTCCTGAGACAGATCGATACCGGCCTCTTCCTCGTCATAGTGCTCGGAATCGCTCTCAGCGGCAAAACCTTCTTCCTCGTAGGCTGGCTCAAAGTCTTCCTCAAATACCTCTTCAGACCGGTCGGCCTGCGAAGCGCGATACCGGATAAACCCGTAAATGGCCAACAGAATCGCCAGCAAACCCGCGGCAACCCAGAGGAGGTTGTCCATCAGGTGATCGATGATTGTTTTTTCCTCGGGGACGGAGCGCACTACCCGGGTCGCGCGATCATCGCGATCGGGCTCGGGCGCCGCTGCGGGCTCGGGTTTCACCTGCTCAGGCGCTTGAGAGGCCTGGGCCTGAGCCACTTCCGCACTCTCGGACTGCGAAGCGGAGGAGACCGCGGAGCTCTCTTGCTGAGCCACCTGGGCTTGCTGGGCAGCTTCGGAACGATTGGCCGCTGCGGCCTGCAGAGCACTCAATTGCTCGTTGCTGGCTTCGATCAGGCTCTCCATGGTCTCGATCTGGGATTCGAGTTCCTCGACCCGGTTGGACAGCTCACGATTTTCACGCCGGGTTTTGTCCAGTTCTTCCTCTGCCGCCGCCAACTCGGACTCAAGCTCGGCCCCGGAGTCGGTGCTGTTGCCACCGCCCTGCCCGGCATCACCGGAACCTCCCGGCGCGGCCAGACGAACCTGACCACTGGCCTCGGATGGCCCACTGCGGGCACTGCGCTCGCGTTGACCGGCGTCCAACTGGGCACCCATTGTGCTGCCCTCGGACCACTCGCGGTTGTGTTCCGCAACTTCCCGCACCGCGCGCTGCTGATCCAGACCCTGAATTTCGGAACGATCGGGAAGACGCAGTACCTGGCCTTCCCTGAGCAGATTGATATTGCCGTTGATGAACGCGTCGGGGTTCTTACGCTGGATAGCCAGCATGGTCTGGTGGACCGACAGGTCGCGCCCGGGACGCACTCGCAGAGCGATTTCCCAGAGCGTATCGCTGTTGCCAACCTCATAGGTCTCTCCCGCGTAGGCGGGCGTCTGGGGCGCCTCACGACGGGACTGTGACGGTTCTTCGCGCCGTTGCGGCTGGGTACTCGCGCGGGAGCGCTGATTCTGCGACGTGGCGGCCTGCACGGGCTGTGCCTGACGCTCTTCATCAAAGGTGGGGAGATCCAATAGGAAGGTGTATTCACGCAGCAGACGACCACTGGCCCAGCGCGCTTCAACCAGAAAGTTGAGGTAGGGCTCTTTGACCGGATCGTCAGTGGTGACGCGAACCATGGGTCCGTCGGGGTGATCCAGCATCAGCTCAAATTTAAGCTGATTGTAGAACGGCATACGATCCAGCCCGGCCCGCTCGAAGTCTTCGAGCGAAGCCAGCCGAACGATAATCTCGTTCTCACCGAGTCCCCGCAGGTTGGTCAGTCGGATATCCGCACGTAGCGGCTGATTGAGCGCCGAGTGCAACTCGGACTCCCCTAGCCCCAAGGCATAACCCTGTTGAGCCACCATTAACATGGCCAGCCCAATCACAAAAATCAGCTTACGAAGCAGATGCATAGGATGATCCTTTATTATCTCCCTGGCCCCCTTGTGCCCGACGACTGTCATCGACTATCCCGTCGATTTTGGCGGCACGGCGAACCCGATTTGGCTTAGCAGGAGTTAAACAAACCTAGAATAATTCTTCACTAATGGCTGTAAGTATTCATTATAAGTAGCTTTTTATCAACACTTAGGTCTTAGAAGTGACCAGCTTTGTGGCATGTTTTTATACATTATTTGCACCGCCGCACAAAAAAGAAGGGTTTTGACGCCAGCGATTGTGCTCTTGCCTGCCCTCTTTTTGTGAAAAAAGCCCGCCCGGGGCGACCGGACGGGCTCTATCAGCGAACCTGATCCGAAGGATGATCAGGCTTCTTTCAGGATCCGCAGAACCCGACGCAGAGGCTCTGCCGCCCCCCACAGGAGCTGGTCGCCCACAGTGAACGCGGACAGGTACTGGGAGCCGATATTCATCTTGCGCAGGCGGCCCACCGGTACGGTCAAGGTTCCAGTGACAGCGGTCGGGGTCAGATCCCGCAACGTCGCTTCGCGCTCATTGGGAACCACCTTGGCCCACTCATTGGAGTCCGCCAGCATGCCTTCGATCTCATCCAGTGGAATGTCTTTGTTGAGTTTGATGGTCAGCGCCTGGCTGTGGCAGCGCATGGAGCCGACCCGCACGCAGACACCGTCAATCGGAACCGGGTTGTTGCTGCGGCCCAGGATTTTGTTGGTCTCGGCGATCGCTTTCCACTCTTCTTTGCTCTGGCGGTTGTCCAGCTGCTTGTCGATAAAGGGCAGCAGACTGCCTGCCAGCGGTGCGCCAAACTGGTCGGTCGGGAAGTCGTCACTGCGCATGGCGGCGGCGACTTTGCGATCAATGTCCAGGATAGCGGAACGCGGGTCGGCCAGCTCGTCGGCGACGGAGTCGCGCAGCGCGCCCATCTGGTTGAGCAGCTCGCGCATGTTCTGGGCACCGGCGCCACTGGCGGCCTGGTAGGTCATAGCGGAGACCCATTCGACGGCGTTGTTACGGAACAGGCCGCCCAGCCCCATGAGCATGAGGCTGACGGTGCAGTTGCCGCCGATGTAGTTTTTCACGCCTTTGCTGATGCTGTCTTTGATCACGTCGAGGTTGACGGGGTCGAGCACGAGGGCGGCGTCGTCTTTCATGCGCAGGGTGGAGGCGGCGTCGATCCAGTAGCCGGTCCAGCCGCCTTCACGCAGTTTGGGGAAGACTTCGCTGGTGTAGTCCCCACCTTGGCAGGTGACGATGGCGTCGAGCACGCGCAGTTCTTCGATGTCGAAGGCGTCTTTGAGCGGCGCTACGCCGTCTGCCACGGCGGGGGCTTTACCGCCGGCATTGGAGGTGGAGAAGAAGACGGGTTCGATGTCGGCGAAGTCGTTTTCTGCCTGCATGCGCTCCATGAGTACGGAGCCGACCATGCCACGCCATCCAATAAAACCTACTTTCATAATCTGTCTCTCTTTCTTTAAGTGAGTGAATTCTGTTTGCTCTTAACCCCGCAGCGCCTCAACCACGGCGTCGCCCATTTCCTGGGTGGAGACCTTGCGGCTGCCTTCGGTGACGATGTCTGCCGTGCGCAGGCCCTGGTCGAGCACTTTGCCGACGGACGCTTCGATGGCGTCGGCGGCGTCTGTCATTGACAGAGAATAGCGCAACATCATGGCGGCGGACAGTATGGTCGCCAGCGGGTTGGCGATGCCCTGCCCGGCGATGTCCGGTGCGGAGCCGTGGCAGGGTTCGTACATGCCGCGTCCGTTCTTGTCCAACGAGGCCGAGGGGAGCATGCCGATGGAGCCGGTGAGCATGGCGGCGGCGTCGGAGAGGATGTCGCCGAACATGTTGCCGGTCACGATGACGTCGAATTGTTTGGGCGCCCGGACCAGTTGCATAGCGGCGTTGTCGACGTACATGTGGGACAGCTCGACGTCCGGGTACTCCGGTGCCAGGCGGTCCATGACTTCGCGCCACAGCATGGTGGCTTCGAGGACGTTGGCTTTGTCCACGGAGCAGACTTTTTTGTTCCGCTTGCGGGCCATTTCGAAGGCGGTGCGGCCGATGCGTTCGATTTCGCTTTCGCTGTATTTGTAGGTGTTGAAGCCTTCGCGCTCGCCGTTTTCCAGCGTGCGGATGCCGCGGGGCTCGCCGAAGTAGATGCCGCCGGTCAGTTCGCGCACGATGAGGATGTCCAGTCCGGAGACGACTTCGGGCTTGAGGCTGGAGGCTTCGACCAGTTGTGGGTAGAGCATGGCCGGGCGCAGGTTGGCGTACAGTTCCAGCGAGGAGCGTATTTTGAGCAGGCCTTTTTCGGGGCGAATGGCGCGATCAAGCTTGTCCCACTGGGGGCCGCCGACGGCGCCAAGCAGTATGGCGTCGGACTGGCGGGCTTTTTCGAGGGCTTCGTCGGCCAGGGGGACGCCGTGTTTGTCGATGGAGCAGCCGCCCATGAGGTCTTCGTCGAAGCTGAGTCCGAGCTGGAATTGGTCGTTGACCAGGTTCAGGACTTTTTTGGCTTCCGCGACGATTTCGGGGCCGATGCCGTCACCGGGCAGTAGTAGTATCTGTTTTCCCAAAACGTTGTTCTCCAGAATAATTTTGTGTGTCTATAAATCGTGGTGTTTGTAAGCTACACCGCCATCTTCTGCTTTGGTTCTTTGTTGTAGTCCGGCTCGGGAGGAGCAGGAGGGTTTGCAAGACACGCCGTAAACCCATCCCTGGGGGCTCGAATCGCGGGTCCCCCGCTCCACGGTCTTGCAAACCCTCCTGCTCCTCCCGAGCCTCCGTGCCAACTGAAGCTGGTAAGCTTTAGTCCACCCAACGTACCCAATGTGTGGCACTGAGGTCCGTGGAGGGCGTATACCCTTTCAAGACCGTGGAGCGCGGGACACGCGATTCGAGCCTACAGGGACGTATTCACGGCGTGTCTTGAAAGGGTATACGCCCTCCACGGACCGGACGCTACGGCCGCTGCCCAACTAAAAGTTTAACGCAGCCCATCAAACAACCAGGGTGCTTCCTGGCGGCGTTGGGCTTCATACGCCTTGATGGCGTCTTCATGCTCCAGCGTCAAGCCGATGTCGTCCAGACCGTTCAACAGACAATGCTTGCGAAATTCGTCGATCTCGAACTCAAACGTTTCACCGCTTGGTGTTTTTACGGTTTGCGCTTCCAGATCGATCGTCAACTCGTAGCCTTCCTGAGCGTACATTTCCTTGAACAGACGGTCGACAATGTCGGCATCCAGAACAATTGGCAACAACCCGTTTTTAAAGCAGTTGTTATAGAAAATCTCGGCAAAACTCGGCGCGATGATGCAGCGGAACCCGTAGTCATCCAGCGCCCAAGGGGCGTGTTCGCGGCTGGAGCCGCAGCCGAAGTTTTCCCGTGCAAGCAAAACCTTGGCGTTCCGGTAGCGCGGGAAGTTCAACGGGAACTCCGGGTTCAGCGGGCGACCGCTGCAGTCCTGGTCCGGTTGGCCTTCATCGAGGTAACGCAATTCGTCAAACAGGTTTTTGCCGAAACCGGTCCGCTTGATCGACTTCAAAAACTGCTTGGGGATGATCATATCGGTATCGACGTTCGCCCGGTCCATGGGCGCGGCGATGCCGGTTATCTTGGTAAAGGATTTCATGCCGCTTGCCCTCCGGTAATTTCACGTACATCGACAAAGTGGCCGGCGATGGCCGCTGCCGCCGCCATGGCCGGACTCACCAGGTGGGTGCGACCGCCGTAGCCTTGACGCCCTTCAAAGTTGCGGTTGGAGGTGGAAGCGCAGTGCTCCCCTGCCCCGAGTTTGTCGGCGTTCATGGCCAGGCACATGGAGCAGCCCGGTTCGCGCCATTCAATGCCCGCTTCGATAAAGATCTTGTCCAACCCTTCCCTCTCGGCCTGTGCTTTCACCGAACCGGAGCCCGGCACCACGATCGCCTCCTTGACGGAGTCGGCTTTGCGGTGCCCCCGAACCACAGCAGCGGCGGCGCGGATGTCTTCGATCCGGGAGTTGGTGCAGGAGCCGATGAAAACCCGATCCAACTGGATGGAGCGCATCGGCTGGCCGGCACTCAAGCCCATATACTGAAGCGCCCGTTTCATGCTCTCGCGCTTGACCGCGTCCTGTTCGGCCTCGGGGTCCGGCACGTTGTCGTCAATGGAGACGACCATTTCGGGCGAGGTTCCCCAACTGACTTGCGGCTTGATGTCTTCGCCCCGCATCTCCACAACGCGGTCAAAGTGGGCACCGTCATCGCTTTTGAGATCGCGCCAGGCTTGCACGGCCTTTTCCCAGTTTTCACCTTTGGGCGCATAGGGGCGACCTTCAACATAGTCGATGGTGGTCTGGTCCACGGCCACCATACCGGCGCGGGCGCCCGCTTCGATGGCCATGTTGCACACGGTCATGCGCCCTTCCATGCTCATATTGCGGAAGACGTCGCCGCCAAACTCCACGGCGTAGCCGGTGCCGCCGGCGGTGCCGATTTTGGCAATGATCGCCAACACCACGTCTTTCGAGGTCACGTCCGGGCGGAGCTGACCATCGACACGAATCAACATGTTCTTCATTTTCTTGGCCACCAGGCACTGGGTCGCCATGACATGCTCGACTTCACTGGTCCCAATACCGTGGGCCAAGGCACCGAGGGCACCGTTGGTGGCGGTATGGGAGTCGCCACAGACGATGGTCATACCCGGCAGACTGGCACCGGACTCGGGCCCGATGACGTGAACAATGCCCTGACGCTGGTCGTTGATTTTGTACTCGGTAATCCCGTACTCGTCGCAGTTGTCGTCCAGGGTTTTCACCTGAATCAACGACACCGGGTCCTGAATACCGGAAACACCGGAGGCCCGCTCTTTCAGGGTCGTGGGCACGTTGTGGTCCGGCGTGGCCAGGATGGAGTCCGCGCGCCAAGGTTTGCGACCGGCCAGACGCAACCCCTCAAACGCCTGGGGCGAGGTCACTTCGTGAATGATGTGCCGATCGATATAGATCAACGCGGAGCCGTCGTCGCGCTTCTGCACGAGGTGGGCGTCCCAGAGTTTGTCGTAAAGGGTTCTCGCACTCATAACCGCTCGATTCCAAATCACAGTTGCTGTTCAAATTGCTTTAGTGAGGCTATTTTAAGGGCGGCCAACCAATAAAACAAATTTATAATTTTTATCTATTGCATTCCAATACGGAATGGATAAACTTCCACCCTTATGGACACTCAACACTTACAGGCCTTTCTGGCCGTCGCCGAAACCGGTTCTTTTTCCGCGGCCGGCCAGCGGCTGCACCTGACGCAGCCAGCGGTCAGCAAGCGCATCGCGACGCTTGAGCACCAGCTCGACAGCCTCCTCTTCGACCGGGTGGGCCGTCAGATCAGCCTCACCCACGCCGGTCTGTCGCTGCTGCCGAACGCCAAGCGTATCCTCCAGGAAGTCGCCGACGCCGAACGGGCCATCACTGACCTACGGGGTGAAGTCCGGGGGCGGCTGAGCATCGCTACCAGTCACCATATCGGTCTGCACCGACTGCCGCCGACACTCCGGCACTTCACCGAGCGCTACCCCGACGTGAAGCTGGATTTGCACTTTCTCGACTCCGAACAGGCCTACGAGGAAGTGCTTCAGGGCCGCTTTGACCTGGGTATTGTCACTCTGGCTCCGGACGCCGACCCGCGAATGACCGAGGAAGTGATCTGGCGCGACCATCTCTACTTCACCGTCGCCCACAATCATCCGCTGGCCGAACGCGAGTCCGTCAGTCTGGAAGATCTGAGCCCCTGGCAGGCCATTTTGCCCGATGCGAACACCTACACCACCCGACTGATACAGACGCTGTTTGACGAGCGCGGTCTGGCGCTGACGGTAGGCATGGTGACCAACCATCTGGACACCCTGAAAATGATGGTCTCAATCGGTCTCGGCTGGGGGGTACTGCCGCAAACATTATTGGGGGACGGACAGGTCCAGGTGCTCAATACCGAGCAACCGATGATCACCCGCAACCTGGGGGCCATTCATCATCGCCAGCGCAGCCTGAACAATGCGGCGCGCGTGTTCCTGCAACTGCTCAAAGGATAGCGTGGATCACACTTTGGCCGATCGATCGGGAACCTTACAACGTACACTCCGTCACACTTTTCACGCAGAGCTCTGCTAAGATACAACACAGTCCACTCACCCAACCAATGATGGGAAGATGTTATGAAAAAAGTATTACTCGCGAGCGGCCTGGTCATGGCCGCCCCTTTCGCCTCCGCGGACGTTCTGGGTGTCTACGCCGGCGCCGGTCAGTGGCAAAGCGACTACTCCGGGCAACTGGGTGATACCGACAACGATATTGATGTCAACAAACTGGGTTTGAGCGAGAGTGACAACAATTACTTCTATGTCGCTTTCGAACACCCGATCCCCCTGATTCCCAACGGTCGCATACAGTACACCGATCTCAGCAGCCAACAGTCTGCGTTCGTTGACGAGACGTTTACCCTTGACGGTCAAACGTTCGTACCCGGTGACGTCGAATCCGATGTTGACCTGACACACATCGATTACACCCTGTATTACGAGCTGCTCGACAACTGGGTGAGCCTGGATGTCGGCCTGACCATGCGCCAGTTTGACGGCCACGTCTATGCCGCCAGCGAAGCCGCCGGCGCCACACTGGTAGAGCAGAATGTCACTCTGGATGAAACCCTTCCCATGGTGTACGGCAAGGCACAATTCGACCTGCCCTTGACCGGTTTCTCCGTGGGTGTACAGGGTAATGCCATCAATTATGACGACGACAGCTTGAGCGACCTGAGCGCCAACATCAGCTACAACTTCGTCGAGTCGGTGTTGGACCTGGGTATCGAGCTGGGCTATCGCCAGATGAACCTGGAGATCAATGAAGACGTCACAGCAGACGTGGAAGTGAAGGGTCCCTACGCGGCGGTCAAGCTGCACTTCTAAGCGGGCCAAAGACGACCAAAGCACTTTCCGATATCGGCCCGCTGCCAGGCAGCGGGCCGATTGTCGTCAGGGGTCCAAGGTAAAGCGATCCGCGTCCAGATAGGCAGGGAAGGATTCGCGGTAGTTCACCAGCCGTTCGGAACTCAGCGTTCCCGTGAAGCAGCCATTGCGCTCTTCCAGGTCAAGAATGGTTTCTCCCGCCGGCCCATAGATGCCACTGTCACCGGAATATTCCTGTGACTTTTCATCCTCTCCGATACGATTCACACCCACCACGTAACTCAGGTTTTCAATGGCGCGCGCCTGCAGAAGCCGACGCCAATGAAGCGAGCGCACCGCGGGCCAGTTGGCCACGTACAGGGCCATATCGTAGTCGTTGCGGTTGCGGCTCCACACCGGAAAGCGCAGGTCGTAGCAGATCATCGGAAGGATTCGCCAGCCTTTCAGCTCGACGATCAGACGCTCACTGCCACCGGCATAGCGTTTGTGCTCGCCCGCCATCCGAAACAGGTGGCGCTTGTCGTACTGCGCATACTCGCCCGAGGGCCTCATCCAGACCAGTCGATTGCTGTACTGATCATTCTCGCGGACGACGATCGAACCGGTCACTACCGCATCGAGTTCCCGCGCCCACCGGGCCATCCATTGATAGGCGCGGCCATCCACCACTTCGGCGTGATTGCGCGCCGAGGCACTGAAGCCCGTGGTAAAGACCTCCGGCAACACCACCAGGTCACTGCCCTGAGCCCGTCGCAACAACGGCTCGTAGGCCGAGAGGTTGAGTTCGGGATCGTCGGGAGTGATAAAGGTCTGGACCAGGGATAACTTGAGGTCTTGCATGACAGGCGCTCCCGAAAAATCACAACAAGGCCCGGCAGAGGTGACCAGTGCTGCAAGCCGGACCGGGCGGCCCAGCATGCCACACTATCGAGCCACGGGAAAAGCGTTTACGGGGTCGCGGGTATGACCGGTGTATCCGTACGCACATCGGCATTCTGGGCGCGGTGGCGCAGACAGTGATCCATCAATACCAGCGCCAGCATCGCTTCGGCAATCGGGGTGGCACGAATGCCTACGCAGGGGTCGTGGCGCCCGGTGGTCACCACTTCGGTGGGCTGACCGTGGACATCAATGCCGCGCCCCGGCACCCGCAGGCTGGACGTGGGTTTGAGGGCCAGGTGAGCCACGATATCCTGCCCGGAGGAAATACCGCCAAGCACCCCACCAGCATGGTTGGACAGAAAACCTTCGGGAGTCATTTCGTCCCGGTGTTCGGTCCCCTTCTGGGCCACCGAGGCAAAGCCGGCCCCGATTTCCACCCCTTTTACCGCATTGATGCTCATCAGGCCGTGGGCGATATCCGCATCCAATCGGTCAAACACCGGCTCGCCCAGCCCCGGTTTCACCCCGGTAGCCACAACGGTAATTTTCGCCCCCACGGAGTTGCCCTCTTTGGTCAGGGCCTGCATGTAGGACTCCATTTCGGGCACCTTGTCTACGTCCGGGCAGAAGAAGGGGTTCTCGGCAATTTGATCCCAATCGACTTTTTCAATCTCAATAGGGCCCAGTTGGGAGAGGTAACCGCGGACTTCAATACCGAAGCGCTCGCGCAGGTACTTCTTGGCAATGGCGCCCGCCGCCACCCGCATGGCGGTTTCGCGGGCGGACGAGCGGCCGCCGCCGCGGTAATCGCGAACACCGTATTTGTGGTGGTAAGTGTAATCCGCGTGCGCCGGGCGGAACTGGTCTTTGATTTTGGAGTAATCCTTGGAGCGCTGGTCGGTGTTTTCGATCAGCAAACCGATCGGCGTACCCGTGGTTTTGCCTTCGAACACACCGGAGAGGATCCGCACCTGATCGGCCTCGCGGCGCTGGGTCGTGTAGCGGGAGGTACCCGGCTTGCGCCGGTCCAGATCGAGCTGAAGGTCCGCTTCCGAGAGCGCCAGGCCGGGCGGGCAGCCGTCGACAACGGCGCCCAGCGCCGGGCCGTGGCTTTCGCCAAAGGTGGTCAGGGTAAAAAGCTTGCCAAAACTGTTGCCGGACATAGTCGGTTCCGAAATTCTCTATTGCCAGTGCGTATTTAGCGCGGATTATACCTCAGAAAAGGCGGCGAGCGCCTCGGCGGTCAATACAAATACCCCATGCCCACCATGCTCGAATTCAATCCAAGTGAATGGCAACTGGGGAAACGCCTGTTCAAGAGCCGCTTGAGAGTTGCCCACCTCGACCACCAGAACCCCGTGGTCCGTCAGGTATTCTCCGGCCTCGGCCAACAGTCTACGGGTGAAGTCCAACCCATCGTCTCCGGACTCAAGCGCCAACCCAGGCTCCGCATGGTACTCGGCGGGCATGCTCGCCAGATCATTGGCATCCACGTAGGGCGGGTTACTCACGATCAGATCATAGCGATGGCCCGACAACCCGGAGAACAGATCGGACTCAATGGCGGTCACGCGTTCCTGAAGGTGGTGTTCGTGGATATTGCGCTGGGCGACGCCAAGGGCCTCGGGAGAGATATCGCTGAGGTGGATATGGGCTTCGGGAAACGCATAAGCGCAGGCAATACCGATGCAACCACTACCGGTACAGAGATCGAGCACCCGCTCGGGCTCCTGTTCCAACCAGGGCTCAAACCCCGCTTCAACCAGTTCGGCGATCGGGGAGCGCGGCACCAGTACTCGTTCGTCCACGTGAAAGCGCAAACCACAGAACCAGGCTTCGCCGGTCAGGTAGGCGGCGGGCACACGCTGGTCAATGCGCCGTTGCAGCAGCGCCGCAACCGCCTCCCTCTCCGGCTCAGTCAGCGTTGCATCGAGCCATTCCTGCCGGCTGTTCTGAACGGGCAGATGGAGCGCGTGAAGCACCAGTTGGACGGCCTCATCCCAGGCGTTGTCGGTGCCGTGGCCAAAATAAAGCCCCTCGGCGGAGAACCGACTGGCGCCCCAGCGGATAAAATCACGAACAGTAGTCAATGGCGCCCACTCGGGCGAATCCTGGGTCGGTTGCACGCGGTTGTTCCTATACGTCGGTCGAAAAAGTCTATTGTAACGGTTATGGTCGCCCCTTGTGTTCCCCCGGTCAGCCCAGTCTTTTTGCAGACCTTGCACCGAGTGGCTCTGAGGCGTGATCCGGGGCCGCCGCGCAACCGTAAAAAAGGCTTTACCAAACTGGCCGCTTGACGTAGGGTTACCGCCCTCTTAAAAAGCTTGCAGGCCCCTACAGGGTTGAGGAAAACACAATGAAAGAACATTTTGCCCGGATCATCGAAGGCATCGGCGAAGATCTGACACGTCCGGGACTGGTTGACACCCCTAAGCGGGCGGCCAAGGCCTTCCAGTTTCTCACCAAAGGCTATGAGCAACGCCTTGAAGACGTCGTCAACGGCGCCCTCTTCCCGTCCGAATCCAGTGAAATGATCATGGTCAAGGACATCGAGCTCTACTCCCTGTGTGAGCACCACCTGCTGCCGTTTATCGGCAAGGCACATGTCGCCTACATTCCCACTGGCCATGTGCTCGGATTGTCCAAGGTTGCGCGCATTGTCGATATGTACGCGCGCCGGCTTCAAATCCAGGAGCAGCTGACCCTGCAGATTGCCGAATCCATCCAGAACATCACCGGCGCATCGGGTGTTGGGGTGATTATCGAGGCGCAGCACATGTGCATGATGATGCGCGGGGTCGAAAAGCAGAACTCTCTGATGAAAACCTCGGCCATGCTCGGCACCTTCCGCAGCAATCAGGCCACCCGCACCGAATTTCTCTCGCTTCTGCGCTAACCACCCCGGGGTAAACGCACGACCTCCACCCTAGCACTGCGCTCGCCCCGACCGGCGGGCGCCAGGCTTCCCAAACCATAGATGGAAACACGCTCCTCACTGATGCCTTTGTCCTTGAGAGCGTCGAGAACTTTGCCCGCATATTTCAGGGAATGGGCTTTCTGCTCTGCAAGCGTTCCCACCCCATAGTCGTGCCCCACCAGAGCGATATGCCATTGGGGCTCCTGGCGCAACAAGGCCGCGAGCGCTTCAATCGCACCACCGGACACTGTCACCTCCCAGTTGCCATCACTGCCTGTGACGTCTAGGCCGGGCATCACAAAAAAATGCGATTCCTGCAGATTGTGATGGAAGGTGGCCGGATTCATCGCCAATGTCTCATGGCTGTCTTCGGGCGTGCGCACCAGATCCAATTGCACGTAAACGCGGCGATTGCCGCGACGCACGGCATACAGACTCGCATAATAGACCCGGCCATCTTCAACCACTTCGTAGACACCGTAATATTGGTGCTGATCCAGACCATAGAGTTGAATCACGTTGAAGTGGTTGTTGGCCCAGTTGATGCTGCCCCCGCACTCGCGTTCCCGACAGGCAAACAATTCGCGCAGTGCGAATTCACTCAGTTGTTTGCGATAAAATTCAAAGCCCTCAAGCGCACTGTAGTTTTCCGCCAGCTCCAATGTCCGGCGGCTGACATCGCCTGCAACCCGCTGCTCCCGGTCGGCCGAGGTGATGCCACCTACTTTTTTATACGTCGAGAGCGCCAGGACATAGGTGCTGTCGGGGTGATATTCACGAAACACCACCCGCGCCTGAGGGAAGTCCTTCAACCCCAGAAAGCTCGGGGGCTGAACCGGCCCCTGCGCCCACGATAGCGGCACAAACCAAAGCAACATAAAAGCTTTGAACACGGCAGCGAACAAGAAGCGCGGCAACGTTCGGTGAACTCGAATCATGCGTGTTTTCAAAAATTTCTCCAGCACCATCGGTTATCCCACTGTCAGAGTTTCACCGGCAAAAAACCGTTGCAAGCAGGTGGCCACGAGCGGAGCCTGTTCCTCCATGTGCAAATGATGGCCGCCCGGCATTTCCAGCCACTGCAACCGCTCGGGAAACCGCTGCAGGGCGTCTTGATAGTGTTCAAATAATTTCGGAATGCCGGACCGCCCCAGAATCAGACACATGGGCGCGGTGGACCGGGCCAGAAAGGCTTCCAGGTGCGCCTCGGTAAACTTCACCGCGGAGGGCAGCAACAGGCGCGGGTCACTGCTCCAGGAGTAGCCTTCCGCCACCGGCTTTAGACCGCGCTCGGTCAACAGCCGGGCCGCGCCATGACTGAGCGGGAACATGCCCTTTTCCCGCGCCCGTATGGCGCGCTCCAGATCGCCGTATACCGTCAACTTTTTCTGACTCAAAGCGCGGGTTTCCAGAATCGCACGGGCCAGTTGGCGCGGAGCATCGCTGACTTGATGAACCTCCGGCCACAAGGCCTCCACCAACCCGAGCGCCTGTATTCGCTCGGGAAAGGTTCCTGCGGCGAGCATCCCGATAATGCCACCACGGGAATGGCCCAACAAGTTGAATGACGACCAGCCAAGCTGGTCCGCCACAGCAAACACATCACCCACATCGTCCCAAATGCTATAGGGACCGACACCGAGGCGGTGGTCACTACGTCCGTGCCCCGCCAAGTCCAACGCCACCAGTTGGACCTCGCCAAGCTGTTGGGCCAGCGCGTCAAAACTGGCGCTGTTGTCCAACCAACCGTGCAGCGCCAGAACTGGCCGAGCCCCCGCCTCTCCCCACACCTGAGCGTTCAGCGACAAACCGTCAAGCTCAAACCGTTGTTCCCGTTTCATTCTGCCCTCGCTTCACTCTTCACCTCGGGCTTCCACCACAGGGCCTCACGCTTTAGTGGAACCGTGTCGGGTAACAAGGGGTTTTCCAGGCGAAAAACTCGCCGTTGCTGATACTGGCTTTTGGAAAACATCACCTTGTGGTCGGGGTGGTTGAAGAACAGTTTTTCAAGACTGCCGTCCGCCAGCGCCAGCTCCAGGCCGCGCCTCAGACGCTCGGCCAAGACCCTGTTATCGCGCTCGACAAAAAAATAATTGGCTGCCGGATAATGCAGCATCAGCGTTGGCTCGACCACCAGATCAAGCTCCGGGCGCGCGGCCACCTCTGCCCAGGGCTCGTTCAACGCTCGGGGAATGTAATCGATACGGCCGTGGCGCAACATCATGAACAGAGAGTCGTAGCCACTGGTGGTCACACTCAAACCGTTGTGGCGGAGGATGTCCGTATCCGGCCAAGACGGGCCCTGCCCCGCCACCTTTTCGGACAGCTGCTCAATCGATGTTATCTCGGCAAAGGCCGCGCGGTCTTCCGCCCGAATAACCAACAGGCGGTAGCCAATCAGGCCCCGCCCCAAAGGGATTCGCACCGGCCTCAAATGGGTTTCGCGGCTACGGCTGGTCATACTCCACAGCACATCGACCGACTCGCCGGTAGAGAGCATTCGCATCAAGCGCCCCTGCGGCACATTCAGGCCGACCGGCTGCAATTGATAGGGGCCAAACTCGGGCTCGGTTTTCGCAAGAACAAGGCGGAGTAGGTCAACAAAATAGTGGTTTCGCTGTTGTCGCACCTCAGCGGCCTCGGGGTAGCGGACGAGCGTTGGCTCCTGAGCGGCCACCACCGGGAAAGCGATCAGCAAAGAGACCAGCCAGAGGGACCAACGGAGCACCGTCAACACTTACTCCTCCCGGTGATGCAACCACTGCAGCTGGCCCAAGCCGGCCGCGACCACATCGAGGGTGACACAGGCAACCGAGGCCGTTCCCATGCTATAGCGCCCGGGCTCGGCACCGGTCAGGTAATGAAGCAACTCACCAACCAACGGCATGTGACTGACCAGCAGCAGCGAAGACTCCTGGCAATTCTGGATCTGTTCACACAGGGGCTCAACACGGCCCTCCGGCACCAGCAGTTCAGTGAGCGTAGGCTCGGCGCCGCGCCCCAGCACCTCGCTGGCGATAACCGCGGTCTGGCGCGCACGCCGGTAAGGGCTGGCCCACACTTGCTCCAGCCCCACCATTTCACCGGCCAATGAAGCAACCATCTGGCGGACCTCGGCCTCACCTCGATCAGTCAATGCCCGCTCGGCGTCAGTCGCGGCACGGGCCTGCGCCTGGCCGTGACGCATGATGTACAGGGTTTTCATAACACCACCTTACGACGGTTGAGTATCATCCTTGTCAGTCGCCCCAGGTTTTTCGTCGGGCGCTTTCGTGGCCGTTTTGGCTTTTGGCGTGGTCTTGCGACGGGGTGTCGGGCGGGTTTTAGTCGCCACCACCTGCTCTTCGGGTTCCGGCCAGTCGCTGAAAGGGAACGGCTTGTCCTCCCGGCTGTACGTCAGAAACTGGAGCACCCGGTAAATATACAGCGCGAGGGATTCGCCAAACTGGCGCAGGTTCTTGTTGGCGCTGCCACTCAACAGCGCGAACAGAAACTGCAATACAATGATAAAACCCATCACAAAGCCGGCCACATACAGCAGGACCGCAAACAACAACATGTACACCAGGCGAAGCCAGTGTTCGCCGGAGGTGATATTGGTTTTTACAGATTCGGTATCCATCAGTCCTCTCCCATGTATTCCACATCGTGGTTTTGCTCGCCCAGCATCAGCTTGCGAGCGACGTCGGCAATTGCCTCCCCCTCGAACAATACCGCAAACAGCCCGGTGACCAAAGGCATATAGACACCGAGCTCATCCGCTTTCTGCTTAACCTGACGCAAGGTGTTAACCCCTTCCGCCACCTGGCCCAACCCGTCAATAATTTCCTCGAGCGGTTTGCCCTGGCCCAGGGCATAACCAACCCGATAGTTGCGACTCAGGTCAGAGGTACAGGTCAAAATCAGGTCACCGACCCCAGACAGCCCCAGAAACGTCATGGGGTTGGCTCCCATGGCGGCGGCAAAACGGCCCATTTCGGCCAGGCTGCGGGTCAGCAGCATCGCCTGGGTATTGTGACCTGCCCCGAGCGCAGACGCCATACCGCAGATAATGGCGTAAATATTCTTCAGGGCGCCACCGAGCTCGACCCCATAACGGTCCGGGTTGGCGTAGACACGAAAGGTCTCCGAGCGCAGACACCCCTGCACGCACTTGATCAGCGCCTCGTTCTCGCTGGCCACCACCGTGCCGGTCTGCTGCTTGGCCACCACCTCTTTGGCAAAGTTGGGACCACTGAGCACACCAATCGCATGGTCGGGCAACTCCTGCTCCAGAATCTGGCTCATGAGGGTAAAGCCTTCGGGCTCAATGCCTTTGGCCGTGCTGACCACCATGGCGTCAGCCCTGAGCATGGGGGCAATCCGACGGGTTACGGCGCGAAAGGAATGGCTGGGAATGGAGACGAACACCAGATCACTCTGGCTCACCGCCCGCTCCAGGTCCGCGGTGACTTCCAGCCCATCGGCCAGACGGTGGCCCGGGAGGTAGCGCCGATTCTCGCGGCTGCTCTGCGTCTCGGCGGCGCTGGCGGGGTCCCGCATCCACAAATAGGTTCGATGGCCGTTATCGGCCACGATGTTGGCGATCGCCGTTCCAAAGCTGCCACCGCCAAGAACAGTCACCGTCAAAGCTTCTGTCATAGAATTACATCCGTCCTGCGTTTCTTGGTTCAATGCCTAAGTGTAGCCTCCCCGGGACGACGAAGTGATGACCTTCGCCCCGGACGCTTATCAGGGCCTTCTCAGACACAAAAAATTCACAATTCCATTGTCCACATTTTCTGTGGATAACTTAGTGGATACTTTTTGGGAAACTCCCCCAAGGCCGCATCAACTCTGACCACTGCACAGATTGTCCAAATTTTAACCTAGCTATTTTTTTCTATATTTATCAATAAGTTACGATTGTCAACACAGATAAAAGGCTTTTCGAAGAAGAGTGTCGAGGGGCTTGACAGTCTTCGCACCGGCAATGTGCATAAAACAGTTAGTGAACCTTAACCGCAAAACTCCCGTAGCCACAAAACTTTCACATTGCAAGAGTAAAATAGAGCGCTGTTAAAGCGCGTTTGGCAGAAAAATCGCCCCGGAAGGTGGCGCCTCCCACCACAATTCACTGCCCCGTTTCAGGTCAAATCTGTCGTCAGTCCCGACGTATCGATGCATAACCGCCATCGACGTAAACCAGAGGATCGACCCTCAACTCCCCCAGGACCACTTCCACGATACGGGCGATCACAATATGGTGGGTCCCGTAGGTCGTCACCTGATCCGACTCACAGAAGAACGTGGCCTGGGCGTCGGCCAGGTAAGGCACCGAGTCACGCCCCTGCCGCCAGTCGCCCAGACTGAAACGGGGCTCGTCGCCCATAAAACCGGCGCACAGGTTCGAGATGTCCCGCTGCTCAGAGGCCAGAATATTGATCGCAAAGGGCGTGCCCAGTGTAGAGAGATGCCCTTCCAGGGCGACCTGCTTGTTCACGCACACCAGCAGCGAGGCGGGGTTATCCGAGACCGAGGTTACCGAGGACACGGTCATGGCAAACCGATCGCCGTTGTCGGTACGCGTGGACAAAACCGACACGCCCGAGGCCAACCGGCGCATACCCAGTTTCATGGACGTGCCCAGATCATCACCCTGGTGCTTTGGTGTTTCTTGCATGCTGACTCCTCTTTCTACAGAGCAGCTATTCTGACGAGCCACCGGGTTGGACACAAGTACCCGTGGAATTCGAGCCCAATTTCCCGTTGACGGAGGCCGGTGCCATGGGTATTATGCGCACCTCGCGAATGACGGCGTTCGTTAAACGGCGGAGTGTAGCGCAGCCTGGTAGCGCGTCTGCTTTGGGAGCAGAATGTCGGGGGTTCGAATCCCTCCACTCCGACCACTCGCCTGCGAGACTTCCCAGCCATGCGCCCGTAGCTCAGCTGGATAGAGCACCCGCCTTCTAAGCGGGTGGCCGCAGGTTCAAGTCCTGCCGGGCGCGCCATTTTGGTCTCCTGTCGAGATCATCGCTTGGTGAGAAGCTCGAGCAGAACCCCCGCTCGTCACGCGAGTAAAAAGGGCTGGATTCACTCCACCAACTCCGGTAGAGTACGCGCCCTGAAAAACGCACTGCAATGGTGGCTGTAGCTCAGTTGGTAGAGCCCTGGATTGTGATTCCAGTGGTCGCGGGTTCGATCCCCGTCAGCCACCCCACTCCCCCGCGTTTCACCCCACACATCAAACACTCACGCTCTCTCAGGTTCATCTTTGCCTGAAGCAAGCACTGTGGGACAATAGCGCCCCATTTCAGTCTGCATGAGGAATTCGGTCCATGCCTGCACAGCTACTCGATGGTAAAGCCCTCGCCAAGAAAACCGAACAGGAACTGTCCGAGCGCGTTTCGGATCTGAAAGCGCGCAATGGCGGCCGTGCCCCGATTCTCGCCACCATCCTGGTGGGCGATGACCCGGCCTCGGCCACCTACGTCAAAATGAAAGGCAACGCCTGCGAGCGGATCGGCATGGAGTCCCTTCGGGTCGAGATGCCCTCGAGCACCACCACCGATGAACTGCTCGCCAAGATTGACGAACTGAACAACGACCCCAACGTCCACGGCATCCTCCTGCAGCACCCGGTACCGGAGCAGGTGGACGAGCGCGCCTGTTTCGACGCCATCAGCCTGGCCAAGGACGTGGACGGCGTCACCTGCCTGGGCTTCGGTCGCATGAGCATGGGAGAGAAAGCGTACGGCTGCGCCACGCCCAAAGGCATCATGCGCCTGCTCGAAGCCTACGATATTCCCCTGGAAGGCAAACACGCCGTGGTCGTCGGCCGCAGCCCGATCTTGGGCAAGCCCATGGCCATGATGCTGCTGAATGCCAACGCGACGGTCACCATTTGCCACTCCCGCACCAAGAACCTGGCGGAGATCATCGGCCAAGCGGACATTGTCGTGGGTGCTGTAGGCCGGCCCGAGTTCATCAAGGCCGAGTGGATCAAGGATGGCGCCGTGGTCGTCGACGCTGGCTACCACCCCGAACACAAGGTGGGCGACATCGAGCTGGCACCGCTGACCGGCAGGGTCAGCGCCTACACCCCGGTACCCGGTGGCGTCGGCCCCATGACCATCAACACGCTGATCTATCAGTCGGTCGACTCCGGCGAGAACAGCATCGGCGGGTAACGTCCATCCCTTGACAATGCGACTCGATAAATACGTCAGTCAGTGCAGCGGCCTGTCGCGCAAGTCCGTAAAGCAGGTGCTGCACCAGCGGCGTATTGCCGTCGACGGCGAGCCCGTGCGAAACGCCGGGCTCATTCTCTGCGGTGAGGAAACCGTAACTCTTGACGGCCACCCCCTGGCCCTGCCCCGCGCACGCTATCTGATGCTCCACAAACCCGCCGGCGTGGTCTGTGCCACCGAAGATTCCAGCCAGCGCACGGTCCTGGACCTACTCCCCAGCACCCTCGCGACGGGACAGCAGATTGTCGGCCGGCTCGACAAGGACACCACCGGGCTGCTGTTACTGACCGACGACGGCCAGTGGAACCATCGCATCACCTCGCCGCGCCGCGCCTGCGCCAAAGTCTATCAAGTGACAACGGCCGATCCGATTGAGCCCTCGGCAATTGACGCGTTTCACGACGGGATCGTATTGAAAGACGACCCCAAGCCGACACAACCGGCGACATTGGTGATTGAAGGTTCACATCAAGCGAGTATCACGCTCGTGGAGGGACGCTACCATCAGGTAAAGCGCATGTTCGCCGCGCTGGGCAACCGCGTCACGGCCCTGCACCGGGCTTCAATCGGTTCCATCCGACTGGATCCGGAGCTTCCCGAGGGACAATTCCGCTCACTGACCGAGGACGAAATCAACTGTGTCTGAACGAGCCGACCCGGCGACTGAGTGGCTAGTCGAAGCCATGGACCAAGAGCCTCACCTGAAGCGGCTCTGGTGCCTGGATGAAAACAGCAACGCCCGATTGCCCAGTGGTGCGCCGGAAACACTGACGATCGTCAGCAATCGGTGGGACGCGACCGAGACTGCCCGAGTGGCCGGCTTTACAGCCCTGTTCAATGACTTTGACGAGCAGACTCTGGATCAGGGCCCCTTCGACCGGGTGTATTGCCGTGTGTCCAAGGAAAAGTCTCTGGTTCACCACCTGATCAACCTCGCTGGCCGCCACCTGAAACCCGGCGGTGAACTGGTACTCTGCGGCCACAAGTCCGAGGGCATCAAGACGTACTGTGACAAAGCCGCCCGTTACCTCGGGGCTTCAAACAAAGCACGGAAGCAGGGAGAGCTTTACACCGCCCGATTCCAACGCGGTGCAACGCTCGGCGCAGCCCTGCCCGACAACAACTACGCCGACGCGCGCCCCACTGCCGACCATCAAGGGCTGACGCTCCACAGCAAACCCGGTCTTTACGGCTGGCAGAAAATTGATCGCGGCAGCGAATTACTGTGGCAACAGGCGCACCCCATTTTGCAAGAACGCCAGCCGGAGACGCTGCTCGACCTGGGTTGCGGTTACGGTTATCTGGGTTTGATGACCAAAACCCTGCCGCTCAACCGCCGGGTGATGACCGACAACAACGCCGCCGCCATTGCCATGGCGCAGCTCAACGCCGAGCGCAATGCGGTAAATGCCGAGGTTATCGCCGATGACTGTGCCCGGCATATCGAAGAACACTTTGATGCTGTGCTGTGCAACCCGCCCTTCCACCAGGGGTTCAGCACCAGTGGCGATCTCACGGAGCGGTTCCTGCAAAGCGCTTATCAACACCTGAACCGGGAAGGTGTCGCCCTGTTTGTGGTGAATCAGTTCATTCCACTGGAACGCAAGGCGAAAGAACTTTTCCGACGAATCGAAACCCTGATCGATCGTGACGGGTTCAAAGTGGTGCGCCTCGAGCTATAACGGTTTTCGTCGGTACCGAAGCCGACAGTGGGATCGGCTGGCGTCCAGCTCCGGATGGGTTTTCAGCCGTTGTTCAAAACGGCTCCAGTCCGGCGCCTGTCGGAAAAAAGCACCGATGGCGTTCTCATAATGGGGCGTCGTCAGCACCTGCCCCTCGGCCCAGCGCCGGCGCAACAGCGGATCGCGCCAGGTGGCCGCTCGACGCAGCTGTTTTTCGCTTTCAAAATTCATCACCAGGGCACCGCCGGGCGAGAGCACCCGCATCAACTGCCCACACCAGGCAGAGTCCGCCGCGATGGCCCGCGCCGCTTCGCCCTCTACATGCCCAAACAGGTCATCGATCACCAGATCGAAAGCCGGCCCGCGGTATGCCGCCAACCACTCCCGGGCATCCGCCTCCAACAAGCAGACATTGGAAGCCGCGGTCCCGAAGTGGGATTGAGCCACCTCCAGATGCACCGGGTTCAGCTCCACGCCCACCACCAGATCCGGCGATAAAAACCGGTTGAGCTGACGGATCACCGCGCCGCCACCAACGCCCAACACCAGCACCCGCGCCGGTCGTCCGGCCGGCAGCGCAAAGGCGGGCAACAGCAGCAGATCCCAGACCCCGCCGGTGACCGGCTGGGCCGGGTTGTACTGACTGTGAAAAACGCCGTTGCTGTACAGGCGAAGCGCGCTCCCGGCACTGCGGATCTCATACCGGACCCCCTCTTCCTGTCGCAACCAGCGTAGCGCCACCGCTATTGACCGCGCTCGAGAATAGCCATAGCGGCGTTGATCCGCTGCAGGCGAGCCTGGGAACCGCCACGGTCCGGATGATGGTCCATGGCGAGTCGCCGATAACGGCGTTTGATCTGCTCCGGCGCGACCGGGTCTTCCAGGTCCAACTCCGCCAGCGCCCGGGCCCGCTCCTGGGCATCCGGCGCCGTGCCCCGCTCCATCTTCCGCCAGAAACCAGCGAGCAGCTCAATCACGGTGTCCTCGGTTGCCGCATCGTACTGGCTCCAGTCCAGGTAGAAGTCACGCAGCGCGCTGTCACCCTGCTCGGCCAACGCCCGGGCGCTCTCGCCTTCTCGGAACGGACGACGGTAGGTCGCCAGGGGAGAAATCACCAGCGCCCAGCCCTGCTCGGCCATGATCGGCTGCAACCGATAGAGCGCATTGAATACCTGGAAGTGCACGCGAAACAGCGTTAGCGGGTGAAAGCTGTAATCCCGCGGTACCAGGCCACGGGCCTTCAGGCCCTGGATCAGGGTGAATTCGCTTTGCGGGGTTTCGCCGGCGCGCTCCAGGAGCGACTGCACCGGCCCGAGCAGCGGGTTACGTTCGGCCTCTTCGGGCCAGTAGGAAGACTCTTCAGACATGCCCTCAGTATAGGGCAAGACGGCCTTCGAAGCAGCCCACCAAACTCCTGACATCCCACCGGGGGTATCCGCTAACCCGTTGAAAACGCCCGGGATTTAGCAATAACTGGGTAAGGATTGCACAATTTGCATAAAGACCCACCAGAACCGGGACTTTTTCCTAAAAAAGGGTTGACCACGACAAAATCGGACTATAGGATACGCACCACTTCCAGACAGGAAGGCGCTACTCCGCCTTAGCTCAGTTGGTAGAGCAAATGACTGTTAATCATTGGGTCGCTGGTTCGAGCCCAGCAGGCGGAGCCAAATTAAGTACGAAATCAAGGGGTTAGACCTAGCGGTCTAACCCCTTTTTTCTTTCGTTTTGCCTAATAGCTGTCCAATAACACACCCCTTGCAATCACACCCAACTCCGCAAATACTGTACGTCTAAACAGTAAGTTACACCAAAGAGTGCCCTGCACCGGGCTCTACGAATGGATGAAGACTTCAAGGGGGAAGGTTAAGGTATGGTTTCACCACCGCGAGGGTGGCGCTCCTTACATGGGCGCCTTCTGGTATCCAGACGAGGCACCGGAACTAGTGGCCCCCAGGAGGGATGCGCTCAAGGAGCACATGCACATATTCATTACCAGTTCCCTGTATTTATTGACCCGTCTCAGGCAACCATATGGCTCGATGCGAGCCCAAGGAACGCCCAAGCCATATGCGCTGATCAAGGCGCAAAATTCACCTATATAGAACCAAGCCGCTACTAAAGGAGTAGGTTTGTGCAGTACGATGACCCGAACTCAACACGTCGCAATCTCGTAATGACCTCTATGGCATTCATTGTGCTCAACGCCGCTGGAACAGAGCCCGCCAGCGGTGACAGAGCACCCACCTCAATTTTCTACGTGTCCTTAAAGAACCCAGGCGCGATTGTCATAATCGGCACCATCTGCCTGTTTTGGTTCGCTTATAGGTATTGGCAGCGTAGTCCGGAGACATACGAGGAGTCGCTTAAGAAAAGGGGCTTTTCGGGGCACTCAATGCAAGTGGTCAAACTATATAAAAACGATTTCTATAGTGAAGAGGTTACTATCACGCAACCAAACCGTACCAAAGTCACGGTTTTTTTGGTTCCTCACCTCGAGTCGATAAAAACTCTAAAACCGGTGACAATGGAACGCCAAATACGGAAGGCTCCCGCCGAGGTGGTGAAGTTGTCAGGTGATAGAATGCCACTAACAGATGAACAGCGCGAAGCGCTGATTGGGAATTATAAAAAGCCTTGCGCTCTATTATGCATCCTGTTCGCCAACTCGATTCGAAAAAAAACACTAGACGCATCCCACTCATACGCGGAATGGCTTGTTCCTTGGCTTCTCTTTTTAGCCGCATCCGCACTAGCAGTGATGAATAGCTGGAGCTACATTAGCCATTGGATGTCTAATTAATCCCATCACTGAGAAAGAAGCCACCGCACAAGCAACCTCAACCATTACTTGCCTTCATGGAGTCAAGCTTGCTCAACAATGCATCACTTCCAGAATCAGGACGCTGTACTTCCCCATCGAAGAGTATGAGCTGGCGTATTCCGCGCCCGGTGCAGACTGACAACCTAAAGGAAGATTCCCCGTCTGACCTGATGTAAGCGATAACCGACCGACACCGCGACTCGGTCCCCTAGAAGAAGGCCCGGAACACCCAAAAGGCACAGGAGAAGCAGCTCGATCGCCTCGACAAGGCCTTTGGGCAAATGAGCCCCTCTGATATCCGACCGGCACACATTGCCCGGTGTCACGATCTGGTGGGTCAGTCAACGCCCTACCAGGCCAACCTCGAGCTGGCACTGATTACCCATGTGCTCAGATACGCCGTGCGGTGGGGCTACACCCGCCCAGAAGATCCAGAGGTACCCAGAGCGCGCTACATCGCCGGTCAGCGACGCGTGGATCTGCTGAGCCTAAAACATTCCCAGCTCAGCGCCGAGGGCATCGGCATCCAGCAGAGTAAAACCGGAAAGCGGCTACTGATTGAATGGAGCCCAGACCTGAAGGAGGCGATCAACAGGGCTCTGAACACACAGAACAAAGTTGGCATCGATTCTGTCTACGTGATATCTGACAACCGGGGATAGCGCCTGCGGGACGCCGCCTTCACAACTGCGTGGACGCGCCTGCAAAACAAGGCCATGACGTTGGACATCATTACCGAGAAGTTCCAGTTTCGCGACATCCGCGCCAAAGCCGGCTCTGACAGCGACGGCGAGCAGCTAGGCCACAGCAGTAGGGCAATCCTGAACCGCCACTACAAGCGCTTACCAAAGCGTGTCCAGGCTACCCGGTATCCCCGCTTCTGATCGTCAGCATCAGTCCAATTAGCGGCAGGTAAAGGATTCCTTCCACGATAGAATTCGGTTTGAAAGACTAATTTAGCGCCTTAGGAGTTTGTCTCCTTGCCCAAATCAATTTTTTACAATGCTTGCATTTTTTAATTTGCAAGCATATGCTTGCAAAATAGAAATGCAAGCATATGGTGAACTCCAATGACCGACGAACATAACTCTAGGGCTGCAGGCGGACACGCAAGAGCTAAAGCCCTCACTAGTCGAGAGCGCTCTGAAATTGCTAAACGCGCCGCTGCCGCAAGGTGGGAAAAAGACTCCCCAGAGGCTATTTTTGAAGGGGATTTTAACTTAGGCAATAAGACGATTGACTGCGCAGTGCTGCCCGATGGCACACGTGTTATTAGCCAGGCGACCTTTCTTCGAGCTTTAGGCAGGTCCCGCTCCCCCAAAGCGGGCACAGGGGTTTTGAGCTCGGGCGAGCAGCTTCCTTTTTTCCTAAGCGCAGCTGCACTTAGACCTTACATATCCGAAGACCTGATTGAATCGACTAAACCAATTTTCTATAGAAGCCAAAAAGGTGGGAAAGCGGTGGGCTACGATGCAGCAGCATTGCCCAACGTGGCCGAGGTCTACTTGAAGTTTCGGGATGATCTTTTGGAAAGCGGCAAAAAAATCCCCTTACAATTCGCTCATATCGTCAAAGCGGCGGATGTACTGATACGGGGTTTAGCCAACGTCGGTATCATCGCTTTAGTCGACGAGGCGACTGGGTATCAAGATGTAAGGGACCGGCGTGCGCTGCAAAAAATCCTAGACACCTACCTTGCAAGGGAACTCGCAGCCTGGGCCAAGAGGTTTCCCGACGAGTTCTATAAACAGATATTTAGGCTTAGAGGATGGCACTGGAGAGGCGTCAAAGTAAACAAACCACAGGTAGTCGCCAAATATACCAATGACATTGTCTATGATCGGTTAGCTCCGGGGATTCGAGAAGAGCTGGAACAAAAGAATCCCAAGGACAAAAAAGGTCGCAGGAAAGCTAGGCACCACCAATGGCTTACTGACGACGTTGGGCATCCAGCGCTAGCTCAACACTTACACGGCGTTATCATGCTTATGAAGACAAGCACATCTTGGGACGAGTTCATGGTTAGACTGGACATGGCAGCCCCTAAGAAAGGGCAGTCACTTTCCATGCCATTTGACTAATAACTCCAACGACGCATGTCTGCGAGCGAGGCGGCGTCGACATAGGGCACCCACGGTGCAGCGGATACGGCTGTTGGCATAAGTCAGCATCGTAGTCGATTTCGAGCAAAGGTTTTAGTAGAAAGATGTTTGCTAGCCTGCCCCAGATAGAGTTAGGCACGAACAAGCCAGATAACCTTATATTGCTACAAGAAACACTCTCAAATCAGGCTCAACCGGAAAATAAGCCGGCTATTGGGCATCAGCGTTTAATGGGGTACCGTCATCAGGCACCTTTCCGTACAGGTTTTTGAGCCATGATAGCTGTCCATTCCTGGCCTTCTTCTGTCCATCCTTTGTACAGATTTCTCTAAGCTGCTTCTCGGATAGACCAGCCTGTTTTGCCATCGATTTAATGAGCTTGATATGGAACGGCGAGAGATGGGCGTCGACGGTGACGACCCACTTGTGAGGTTTGTTCTTACGCCCAATAAAACCTTTCCTCTGCCACTTGGCGTGAGAAGTAGCTGTGGTGGGAAGCTTCTCGAAACCTAGGGCCGCCAGGCCCCGCTCAACATCCTTAACTTTCAGCGGAGCCTTGCCAGACATTACGCGCAACGCACCTCGTGTGTGTCCACGCGATGCTCACTCGGGCGAGTGAAGCTAGAAATCAGTTGCCCTATTGGCTTGCACTTCACGAAGAAAGTATACATAGCGTACTCAAGGCGGAAGCCAATCGGAGCCTTTCGGCTCAGCAGCTGATCTCTATATTCAGGCTCCCTAAGGGCCTCCTTAATATAGTCATCAACCTGCGCAAACAGCTTCTGTTGCGCCTCTTCAGGACTATCACCTTGGGCTGCTAATCCAAACTCGACACTTTGGGCAACCCACAGCGTCTCGCCCTTCCGCTTACTTACCAAACAGCGAACGATCAACTTTTGAGCTTTCATGCCTATCTCCAGATTAGGTATTCGGCCATTCCCCACCAAGCTTATCGGCGGAGACACCTCAATGTTTACTTTGGCCAGTTTTATTATTAGAGCTAATTGTAAACCGTAGGTTCACTTAAGTGTGGCACCGGGCGCGGTTTTTATCAAATATGATTAATAAACGTCAATAAGGCAAAAACCACGAAAAACGCCAAAAATAGCGAAAACCATGAAAAATCAACAAATTACAGCTAATTGCTATTTTTGATAAAAATTACAAATTTACCTATTTACAACCTATTACCTCCCTTTTTCCGACTTATTTTCTGCTCAAAAATCCTCTAATAGAGGGAAACCCCGGCTTGACCAGAGGGCTTCAGAAGTCAGATCATTAGACAAAACAACCGTAAATCATTGATCTGATAGATTTTTGCTATTAACTGTTAATCATTGGGTCGCTGGTTCGAGCCCAGCAGGCGGAGCCAAATTACTAGCCACGTGCTAGACCGAAGAAACCACCCAACCGGGTGGTTTTTTTATGTCCGTGTTTTTACTCCCACCACCATCACTACTCACAGGGTTCCCGCTTTCCCTTCGGCCCGCGCGGTGCCATCGGGGTCCACTGCGCTTTCGGATTATCCAGAAAGGCGCCCAGGCTGGACTCGGCGCAGGTGTCTGACCAGAGAACGGAGTGACCGATATTGTCAGCCACGTAGAGCTGCGCCGAGGGCCAGGATTGGGCGAGGTCCCGCGCCCACTGGGCGGGGGTGACCGGGTCCTGTTCACCGGCCATGATCAGGGTTGGAATTGGCAAGGGCTCCAAGGTCGGTAGCGGCTTTTCCGCCGTGCCCAGCCAGCGACAGACGTGGGAGTCCCAACGGCCGAGGTACTGGCGGTACTGTGGGTACTGCGCCAGCTGCGCAACGTATTCCGCTTCCGTACCCAGTGTGTGATCCAGGCAATCCACCGCCATAAAGGTCAGGTAGGAGAAGCTCCCGTCCAGCGCCTGATTGATAAACACTTCAATTAAGGGCTTGAGTTTTTCCGCATCCCGTTCAACCGCCCCTCTTAATCCTTCGACAATGTCGGGCCAGCGGTAGCGGTCATAGATGGCCCCGAACATGGCGGTAAACAGTCGCCGGTCATCCACTGCGACGGATCGACTTTCATCCCGGGACCAGGAGGGAATACTCAGATACATGGGCTCTTGGGCCAGTGACTCGAGAGCTTCGGCCAGCAACGCGTCCAGGTCGGCAACGGATTCGGCGCACCCTGCCCGGCCTTCACACCAGGCGAGAAAGCGCTCGACGCTGTGGGTCACCACGCCGGGCCAACTGATCAGGCCGCCCTGGTCCGGCGGGTAGACCGAATCCAGCACCAGGCTGCGAACCCAGCCCGCTTGCCGCACGGTATCGAGATCAGCGGTGGCCAGCGCCAGGCGGGTGCCGTAGGAAACGCCCACCAGGTTGTATTTCTCGTAGGGAAGGAAACCCATCAGGGCCGCGAGGTCACGGGCGCTGACAATCGTGCCGAACTGATCGGAGCGAAAAGTGCCGGACGCTTCGAGTTGTTCGAAACAACGCTGGAGAATGTCCCCCGCTTCACGATTTTCCTGTTGTTCGGAGATGGCCTCGGAGAGAATGGCTTCGCTGTAGCGGTCGTACTCCGGACATGTAAGGGCGGGATCGCTTTTGCCCACGCCGCGTCGGTCGATCAGTATCAGGTCGCGCTGACTTTGCGTGTACAGCTGCCAGGATTGCCAGAACTCGATCCCCTCTTCGGTCAGTTCCGCCGAGCCACCCGGCCCCCCCGGCAAATAGATAATGGGGTCCTCGCGCCGCTGGCGCGCATCGGATTTGAGCACGGCGACCGGCAGCCGAAAGCGTCGCGGACCTTCGGGCGTGACATACAGGGGCGTCAGTAAATCTCCGCAGAGCACGTCGGTGCGCCAGTCGGCCTCAAAGTCACAGGCTCGTTCACGCCATTGATAGCCGCTGGGGTCGGGCTGTTCAGCCAGTACGGGGTCATCAGGCGGAGAACTGAACCACCACCCGGCCTCTGTGCCTGCGATCGCGACGGCAACCAACAACAATGCTCCGGCACCAAGCGAGAGAAACCATACTTTCACGCTTTGCGGTACTCCGTTTGCAGCAGCGCCTGGTAGTCATCGGCGGGCAGTGGGCGGGACAGCAGAAAGCCCTGCAGATAATCCACCCCGATGTCCCGCAGAGCGGTTTGCTGGCCCTCAGTTTCCACGCCTTCCGCCACCACTTTCAGTTCCAGGGCTCGAGCCATCCTGAAGCTGGCCTCTACCAGCGCTCGATCTTTGGGAGAGCGCTCCATCGTCTGAATAAAGCTGCGGTCGATTTTCAAATAACGAAATGGATGGTCGCGCAAATAACTCAGGGAGGAGTAACCCTGCCCAAAATCGTCCATTGAGATGGAAACACCCAATGCAATCAACCGATGAAGCCACTCCGAAACATCATGCACGTTATTCAGGAGTACGCCTTCGGTAATTTCGAGAATGACGCAGCGCGGGTCGATCCCCGTCGAGGCCAGCGCCTGCTCCACATCGCGGACAATGCGCCCTTCCACAAAATGCTTGGGAGAGACGTTGACGGAGATGGTCAACGACACATCAAGCGTTTTCATCAACGCCACGGTGTGGGTAAAGGCCCGATTGAGCACAAAAATACCAACGGCCCGAATCTGCCCGGTTTGCTCAGCGACGGGAATAAACTCCGAGGGCGGGATAAATCCGTCCTCCGTCGGCCAACGCACCAACGCTTCCGCGCCGGTGCAGCGGCGAAGCACCGTGTCGTAAATCGGTTGAAAATAAACGGTCAGCGCTTCACTCTCCAGAGCGTCACTCAAGCGTTGTTGCAAATCGAAGCGGTGCAGGAGGGTTTCAGCGAAGGCCGGTTGATAAAAATTGAAACAGTTTTTGTAGCGTTTGCTTTGATGAAGTGCAAGATCCGCGTTGCGGGTCAACTCCGAAAGCTGACCGCCATCCTCCGGATAGCAGGCGATGCCGGCGCTGGCACTGATATTCAGTTCCATGCCCTGCAGCTCAAAAGGTTCGGCCAGAGAATCCAGAAACGCCGAGACTCTTTGGCCAATGCGGTGGCGGCCCTCTATGCCGGCACACAACAACATGAACTCATCCCCGCCCTGTCGAATCAGATGCTCACCGGTTTGCAACTGGCGCTGCAGTCGCAGTGCGACCGCGACGATGAGGTCATCCCCCGCGTTCTGATCCAGGTTGTCGTTGATACGCTTGAAGTCATCCACATCCAGCAGAATCATGCCGAAACCGCTGCCGCGCTCCTCCGCCCGCCGAATCATACGGCGCGCAGTGCGCAGCCCGAAGCGCCGGTTGGGCAATCCGGTCAGGTAGTCGGTGTAGGCTTTGCGACGGAGGACATTCAGATGGCGCCGCTTCATCTCCAGCTGCCGGGCCAGTGCCCGGTTCAAGCGCTCCGCCAAAAAATAAATGATTACGCTGGAGGCGCCCACAAACAACCAGCCCTTGGCCGTCTGCCAGAACAGAAAGCTGGTGGAATCAGCGGCAACCCATCCGAACAGCAGTCGGTCCGAGAGCAAAATCCAAAGGGAGGCGAGTGAAAGGTATATCAGTGCTATCCGAACCGGGGTCATAGAGGCGCAAGCATTCACAGGCTATCGTTGACCAGAGCATAGCAGCCATATGTCAGTGAGGCCATATGCGTCACTGTTTTTGCTCCGCAATAGACTATCCCACCGCTATCGAACCCCGCCCCAGTTGCTATACTTACAACAGGTGTCCGCCGCGGGCTGTGCAGTGACGGGATTAACCCCTATGAGTGCCCATCTCGGCGCTCCTGATGCCGGTCCCCCGCCGCCCTTTTTTTAAGTGGCAGCGGGTCTCCCCTCCGGGCCGGTCAATCAGCCATCAGACGGCAGCCCAGCGGACACCCTCTCACCTGCGGTGCCTCTAGCGGTACATGGCGGGCAAGTCACCTTCAAACAACGTCGCCGGGTGCCGGTAAAACTCCATGAAATTCTCTTCCGTTGGATGCCCCGGGTATGGGACGTAGAAATGGTCCTTTTGCTCTCGCTCGCGGTTGGCATTGCGCCAGAGTTGCACATAGGCAATTTGCCGCGTCCACTCATTGGCGAGCAATCCACTGAGCAACCGCCCCGTGAAGAAGTCGGCTTCGAACAGCGTATCCTGCCCGCCTTCGGTCATGGCCGGCAATTTTTCGTGTGTTGCAGCAAGTTTCGCCAACCCGGTCAGACTCGCGACGAACTGCTCAAGGTTCTGTTTTTTTGAGGCCTCGTTGCTCGGGTGGCCCAGGTCCCAGTAGTTGTCGATACCCATGATGTCGACGTAGTCATCCCCGGGATATCCGTATAGGTAAGCGGACTCGAAATTACTCAGTTCCAGACGACTGCGGTCCGGAGAGAAGGCGAAGAGCAGATTGTCCAGGCCCTGAGTTTTTGTCAGGTAATTCACGGTAAATTGCCAGAGGGCGATGTAGTCCTGCTCGGACGTGGCGCCTTTGCCCCACCAGAACCAGTCCCCATTGTGTTCGTGCCAGGGCCGGAAGATCAGGGGCATCAAGCCGCGCTCTCCGTCGGGCAAAGTGACTTCCAGAGAACGGGCGAACTCGACAAAACGGTCCAGAGAGGCCTTCAGGGCCCCGTGGTCTTCGCCGCCGGGTAGCAACGATTCAGCGCCGGTGTCAGTGTTCCAGGAGCCTACGCCCGTGCCCGGGTGAGTCATATGCCAGGAGACCGTGACTACCCCTCCCCGCTCAAAGGCATCCAGCATCCATTGGCGCATTGATTGAAAATTGACGCTATCGAGGTTGCTGGCATCGCCCCGCTCCAGGTGACCAATATCCCAACCATAAAGCGCCGGGTAGGCGCCCGTCACCCGCTTGATGTCAGACTGGTCGGGCTGGTTCTGCCACTGGACGCCGTACGCCATGGTGTCCTGGTGGCCAAACATAAAGCCTTCGCCTTTGAGCTCGTGCATATTGCTCAGCAGCGCCTGCGTTGCGGGCGTGGCATCGGGGTTGGCGGGCTCAGCGGCCGCCGGGCGATCGACCGATGCGGAGTGACATGCAGCGAGGAGGAGCAGTAAAGCCGGCATCAGAACCCGGCCGCCCAGGGCGTGAAAAAACGTGGTCATAAAACACCTTCATCGTTATCTGTATTAGCGGCTTATTGTAACCGGTTACAACAGGAAGCGGAAGCCTTTGGGCTTTAGGCCTGCTATTCGGTGAGTGAGTCGGGAAATCGGTAAGGCGCCCACTCCGGGCGCCTTGATCAACGGCGTGTTCAATCGAACAATGAGCGGACCTTGTCGACCGTTTCCTTGTCCTCATCGGACAGACGCTCTTCAAGCTCGTCTTTGAGCGCTCCCTCGGCCTCCGACTTGATTTCCTCCTCCACGCGAGCGCGAGCCCTTTTTAGCAGCGGGTCGAGAATGGCGCGGGTCAATTGGGCCGGTGTCAGGCCGGTCTCCCGGTCCCCCAGATCCGTCAGCCGCACATCGCCCATGGACAGTTCGCGCTGACCGAGCTCCTCGGAACGCAGGTCCAAGGTCGCATTGGTGAAATTGAGCTTTTCCACCATAAAGCGCACATCGGGACTGGCGGTGGTGGACTTGGGTGGCTGCTCGGGTGAGTCGGGGCTCATCTGGTCGAGCAGTGTCTTGACGTTGATATCCGTCAGCCCTTTATGCTCGGCGTTAAGCCGCGCTCCGTCGACGGTAATTTCGCGAATGACCACCACGTCATCGGTAATCGAGCTGGGTAAGATCTGCAACACCGCCTCGTCCACAAGGAATATCGGGCGGTCCGAGTAACCCTCGGGGTTGGCGACCGTCAGACCATGGATGGCGCCACGCCCTTCGGTCAGTTCAATATTGACACTATCGACCTGAACGTCGGTTTTGGTGACGGTGGGCCCCACCGATTCAATCGCCGCTTCCACCAGGGTATTCAGGTTTTTAAAACCGATGAATACGACAATGGCAATGACGACCAACAGCGCCACTACAATGCTGGCGATAATTTTTATGGCTTTCATGAAGAATCCTCTTTTCGCGCGTCGCATGGCCTGGGGCCGGTAAAAGCCTTATCATAGCGCCCTGTTTGTGACAGCGCCAATCCCAAACCACCGCCGGAGCCCGCGCCCCTATGTTTGACGACGCTTTTGCCCTTAAGTTGCTGACCATCATGGTCTTGATCTTTGTGACCCTCATAGGGGTCGGCCTGCTGGTCATCGCCGGCATGTACGTGGCGGACGTTACCCAGCGCCGGCATACGATTCGGCGGAATTACCCCGTGATCGGGCGCTTCCGCTACTGGTTTGAGCACCTGGGCGAGTTTTTCCGGCAGTACTTTTTCGCCATGGACCGGGAGGAAATGCCGTTCAACCGCACCGAGCGCGCCTGGGTCTACCGCGCGGCGAAGAATCTGGACCTGAACCTCGGTTTCGGCTCCACCCGGGACCTGACCCCCTCGGGTACGGTGTTGTTCCTGAATTCAGCCTTTCCCACCCTGGAGCAGGACGCCGCCCTGCCCTCGGCCGTGACCATCGGCCCCTACTGCCGCCAGCCCTACTCTACCAGCGAATTCTTTCACATATCAGGCATGAGCTACGGTGCGCTCTCGCGCCCCGCCGTGCGCGCCCTCTCCCGCGGCGCCGCCAAAGCCGGCTGCTGGTTGAACACCGGCGAGGGTGGCCTCTCTCCCTACCATGAAGAGGGCGGCTGCGACCTCGTTTTTCAATTGGGAACCGCCAAATACGGTGCGCGCGATCAAAATGGCAGGCTCTCCGATGAGCGGCTCGCGGCGCTGGCGGCGAAGGAAACGGTCAAAATGTTTGAGATCAAACTGAGCCAGGGCGCCAAACCGGGCAAGGGCGGTATTTTGCCGGGCGAAAAAGTCTCAGCGGAAATTGCCGCGATCCGCGGTATTCCGGAAGGCCATCCGTCCATCAGCCCTAACGGTCACCCGGACATTCGCTCGGTGGACGATCTGCTGGATATGGTGGACCACATCCGCCAGGTGACCGGCAAGCCCGTGGGTTTTAAAACCGTCCTCGGCGAGAAGCAGTGGCTGCGGGACATGGTGGCTGCCATTCGGGTGCGCGGGATCGATCGCGCCCCGGATTTCATCACGCTGGATAGCGCCGACGGCGGCACCGGCGCCGCACCCCAACCACTGATGGACTATGTCGGCCTGCCACTGAAAGAAAGCCTGCCCTGGCTCTGTGACCTGTTGCAGGAGGCCGGCCTGAAAGGCCGTATCAAAGTCATCGCCTCGGGCAAGCTGATCAACCCCTCCATGGTCGCCTGGGCCATTGCCTGCGGCGCCGACTTTATCAACAGCGCCCGGGGCTTCATGTTTTCCCTGGGTTGCATCCAGGCCATGCAGTGTCACCGGAATACCTGCCCCACGGGCGTCACCACCCACGATCCCAAACTGCAGAGAGGCCTGGACCCGACCGACAAGGCCGAGCGCGTCGCCCACTACCACCGCAATATGACCTACAGCGTGGGCCTGATCGCCCATGCCTGCGGTGTACCCGAACCCCGCCTGCTACGGCGCCAGCACGTGCACATGGTATTGCACTCGGGCCTGTCTCAACCCTTGGATGAACTCTACCCCGAACCCATTACTCTAATAGACAACGGCGAGCCAACGCCCGACCAGACATCCAACGCAACCCAGAAGTCCACCGAACAAGAGGTAAGCCATGAATCCTAAAGCGCTGCTGAGCCTTGGTCTGCTAGTGTCACTCTTCGCTTCGTTCGCACAGGCTCAAGAAGCCACTGTGAGCGATTTCGCCTGGATGGACCGCAACCATATGGCACAACAGATCGAAAGTATCGAAAAAATCACCCGGATCAAATTCGGTACGCCCATTCGCGAAAACAAAAGCGACCTCGACACACTCCAGCGAATTATCGACCGGGACCTGATCGACCGGAGCGACCAACTGAAACTTCAGGCGCTGGGAGCCGTGCTGGGCAACGTCATGGCCAACGAGGTTGACGAACTGGAGTGGAAGGTCTATGAAGACAAACTCGGCCGCAGCCGCGCCCTCTGCATTGAGGGCACCCGGCAGTGCCTGTTCCCGATCACCATGCTGTCCCGACGTATGGAAGTGGGCCTCAAGCCCAATGTCGAGCGGGTCTACAATGAAGCCATGGAACTGGTAGAGCCCTACCTGCCGGAAGTCCCCTACGGCGCGCCCTGACACACCGACACCCCCGAGGCGGGAGCTCCGTTACACCTCGGCCTCGGAATGCCCCTGCGCAACCAGCACTTTTCGAATAGCCGCTGCCGCCGTCGCCAGATCATCGGCGTCGGCACTGCTGGCATGCTCAAAACTCAAATCCCCCATGGAATCGAGCGGCACCAGGTGAATATGCGTATGGGGCACTTCCAACCCGGCGATCATCATCCCCACGCGCTTGGCCGGATAGGCTTCTTTCAAGCCCTTGGTCACTTTCCGGGAAACCTGGATCAAGTGACTCAGCAACTCGGGGGACAGGTCGTCCCAGTGGTCCACCTCCTCACGCGGCACCACCAGCACATGCCCTTCGCGGATGGGCTGAATGGTCATAAACACCACGGCTTTGTCATCTTTCCAGACAAAGTGGCCGGGAAATTCGCCGGAAATCACTTTGGTAAATACACTTGCCATGGGACGTCTCCTTCTTAACGATGGGTTTGTTGGGGTAAGGATAACATTGGTGGTGTTTTTGGCGGGTGCGCTTCGCTTACCGCGCCCTACGGATACTGTTGATAAGGGAGGTCCGGAAGTCGGTGCATTGTCCCAAGACTCTCTGAGGCATGGATGCCGATGAGAAGCCCCCATGGATGGGTTCACGGCGGGTCTTGGGACAATGCACCGACTTCCGAACCGGGCTAAGAACACCATAGGCCCAAGAAATAGTACTGGCAACTGACTAAAAATCCGCCTATACTCCGCGCCTCTTCAGTAAAGCCCTCTATGCGTTTGGGGAAATGGTGTTACAGGGCAGCACTGAAACCGACATGGACTTGTCCGGCTGACACCCAGCCCAGGCGAACGCAACATGCGAACCGCCCAAAACGTGCCGCGATAAGGCCCCGGAACCGCCGAGATCGCACCCCCTGTTCACCCGACAACACCCCAACACCACCGCGCCCATCTTCCCGCTGCCCTACCCGGCTGCCGCGCGCCTATTGCATATTGAGGCAATCTATGACCGAACAAACCCCCGTCCTGTTTACCGACCTGGGCCTCTCCGACGCCGTACTGAAAGCCATTCAGAGCGTCGGCTACGAGCAACCCTCGCCCATTCAGGCCGCCGCCATCCCCCCGCTGCTGGCTGGCAAAGACATCCTGGGCACCGCCCAGACCGGTACCGGCAAAACCGCCGCCTTCGCCCTGCCCCTGCTGTCCAAGTTCGACGCCAAGCAGCGTGAACCGCAAATTCTCGTGCTGGCCCCGACTCGTGAGCTCGCCATCCAGGTGGCCGAAGCCTTCCAGCGCTACGCCAGCGGCATTCCCAACTTCCAGGTTCTGCCCATCTACGGCGGTGGCGACATGGGCGGCCAACTGCGTCAGTTGAAGCGCGGTGCCCAAGTTGTGGTGGGAACACCCGGTCGCGTCATGGACCACCTGCGCCGCGGCACCCTGGACCTGTCCAAACTGCAAAGCCTGGTGCTCGACGAAGCCGATGAGATGTTGCGCATGGGCTTTATTGACGATGTCCAGTGGATTCTGGAGCACACCCCGGCCGAACGTCAGACCGCCCTGTTCTCCGCCACCATGCCCGCTCAGATCCGCAAGGTGGCCAACACTTACCTGCGCGACCCCCAACAAATCAAAATCGACAGTCAGACCTCCACCGGTGACAACATCGAACAGGTTTACTGGATGGTCAGCGGCACCAACAAGCTGGACGCCCTGACCCGCATTCTGGAAATCGAGCCGTTCGACGGCATGATCATTTTCGCCCGCACCAAAAACGCCACAGTTGAACTGGCGGAAAAACTCGAAGCGCGCGGCTACTCCGCCTCGGCGCTCAATGGCGACATGAACCAGCAGTTGCGCGAACGCACGATTGAGCGCCTGAAAAACGGCAAACTCGACATCGTCGTCGCCACTGACGTCGCCGCTCGCGGTATCGACGTGGAGCGCGTGAGCCACGTATTGAACTACGACATTCCCTACGACAGTGAAGCCTACGTGCACCGCATCGGTCGTACCGGTCGTGCTGGCCGCACCGGCAAGGCGATCCTGTTTGTCGCCCCGCGGGAAAAGCGCCTGCTTTACGTCATCGAAAAGGCGACCCGCCAGCCCATCAAGCACATGGAGCTGCCCAGCGGCGAAGCCGTGACCGCGCACCGCATCGATCAGTTCAAGCAGACCTTACAACAGGTATTTGATCAGAGCGTGGATCTGAGCTTTTACAATGAGCTGCTGGCGGACTTCAGCCACCAGACCGACCGTGCTCCTGAGGAAATCGCCTCGGCGCTGGCGTACCTGGTGCAGAAAGAACGTCCGCTTCAGGTGAAGTTTGCCGAGATCAAGAAGCCCTCGACCAAGGGTAAGAACAAGCTTGAGCGTGAGGCGAACGCCTCGAGAGAGAGCAAACCACGCGTGCCGGAGAGCGATCTGCAGCGCTACCGCATTGAGGTGGGCCGCAGCCATGAGGTTCGCCCAGGGGATATCGTGGGTGCGATTGCCAATGAGGCGGGCATTGAGAGTCAGTTTATTGGTCACATCAAGTTGTTTGATGAGTTTTCAACGGTCGATTTGCCCAAGGGCATGCCCCCTGAGGTGATGCGGGTGTTGAAGGGTTTGCATGTGCGCAATCGTCCGCTGAACATCAGTGAGGACAATGGTCCGCGCACGGCCGGTCCGGCACCGAGTGGGGATTTCAAGCGTCGTGGCCCGAAGCCGGATGCGAAGCGCGGTGCTCCGAAGAAGTTTGATGCGAAGGCGAAGAAGCCCAAGGCGAAGGTTCGGACGAAGGATCAGAAGAACAAAGGCTATCGTGGGAAGACTGGCGTTTAGCTGTAGAACGCTCTCAACTGTTGTGGTCCCGTGTGCGGCTAGACCGGAGCTCACGGGCCCATACCCATCGTAGACCCGCCGTGAACCCATCCCTGGAGGCTTCTCATCGGCATCCATGCCTCAGAGAGTCTACGATGGGTATGGGCCCGTGAGCTCCTCCGAGGCAAACTGCAAGTAATGCGTAGGGTGTGGTAAGCGAAGCGCACCCACCAATAATGGTTGCGGCTGGGACTTTTGGCGTGACGAGGTTTGGTAGGTGGCGCTTCGCTTACCTACCCTACACTCCTACGCAGCTTTTTGGGTAGTAGTGGCACTGAGGTGCGAGCGGGGGATACCGGACTCAGACTCAAAACTCCAAAACGCTACTCATCAAACATCTGAATCATGTAGCCGCCTTCAATGGCGGCTTTCATGGCTTTGTCGGCCTCGACAACGCGGGGGTCGTTTCTCAGCTTTTCCTCGACAAACTTACGCTTCTCGATCTCAATATCGGTAAAGCCTGCGCGCATCAAATAAATTTTGCACAACTGCTCCGCGCCAAACAGATCCAGAAAATCAATGTAAACGATGAACGGCTTCTTATCGCCCTTCTTGATATCGTCTCGATCTGCGCGTGCCGTGCCATTGGCGGAAAAAATATACATAAACGTCTCTCACTCACGCCTAAGCGCTACACCGTCATAATGACACGCACCGCGTCCAGACGCAGTTGCGCACGATCCAAATACTTCTCCGAATCCGACAGCTGGCGTTGCAGCGCATCGATCTCACCTTGGCGCACATTCGGATTGACCTCGGCCAGGGATTTCAAACGGGACAACTCCGCCTCCAGACTCTGCCGAACGCTGTTCTTCGCCGCCGCGACCAATTTTTCCTGTTGCGGTGCGGCCAGCGCTTCGGCCTGGTCGATCATCTCCGACAGTTGCGGGCGGGCGTGGCGGACCACGTCTTGGGCGCTCGGACGGGGAACTTTTTTCAGCAGTGAATCCAGCTTGCCCGCTTCCAGGGCCGCACTCAGGTCCTTGCCTTTCGGGTCGAGCAAAACCCTCAGTACCGACTGGGGCAGATAGCGATCCAGTTGCAGGGCTCGGGGCGCCGGGCAGTGCAGGACGAACAACCCTTCGAGCAACAGCGTCCCGGGTTTGAGCGGCGGCAGCTTGATGGTGGCCAGAGCCGTGTTGCCAAACTCGCTGTGGGCGATCATCTCCTGAGCGCCGTGTACCAGCGGGTGCTCCCAACTCAGGAACTGCATGTCTTCCCGGGACAGAGCAAGGTCACGATCGAAGGTGACGGTCATGCCCTCCTCCGGTAAGCCCGGGAAGTGAGGCACTCGCATATGTTCGCTCGGGTGCACCAACCAAGCCCGCTCCGAGTGTTCTTCCTGGTCGATGCCAAAGGCATCAAACACCCGCTCAAGATACGCCGGTAACGTCTCGTCGGTTTCGCTCAGAGCCTCCACCAGCGGTGCGGCTTTCTCGGGCTGGCAGGAATTCAGCTCCAGCAGGCGATCGCGACCGGCCTGCAGTTGCTTGCGCAAGGTCTCAGCGCGGGTGCGGGTGTCATCCAATAGTGTGTCGAAGGCCGAGTCGTCAGCGTCAGTCAACGCCGCGAGCAGCCGCGCTTCAAATTCGTCGTAAAGCGTGCGGCCGATGGCGCAGGTGTGTTCAAACGCGTCCAACCCCCGGTGATACCAATACAGCAGATGCTCTTGGGCGGTATCAACGTAATGGGGGACATGAATGTTGACCTGCCCCGTCTGGCCGATTCGATCCAGTCGGCCGATGCGCTGCTCCAGTAAGTCAGGGTTCAGCGGCAAATCAAACAGCACCAGTTCCTGAGCGAATTGGAAGTTGCGGCCTTCGCTGCCGATTTCCGAACAAATCAACACTTGGGCACCGGCGTCATGGTCGGCGAAGTAGGCGGCAGCGCGGTCTCGTTCCAGCAGGCTGAGGCCCTCATGGAAAACCGCAGAAGCAATGCCCTTGCGCAGGCGCAGGTACAGTTCCAACGCCTGGGCGCTATCCGCGCTCGCGCAGATCACCAGAACCTTCTGCCCCTTACTGTCTTTCAGAAACTGACCGAGCCAGTCCACGCGCGGGTCGACTTGCCACCAGTCGGCGCCGGCGTGCTCAAACCAGAAGTCTTCCGGGTGCAGTTGTTCCTCGAGGGGACGTTCGCACAACGCCATCAGATCTTCATCGTCCAGATCGAGCGGATGGCCGTGCAGTTTACGTTCGGGAAAGCCCGAGACCGAAGCGCGGGTGTTGCGGAACAGCACTCGGCCGGTGCCGTGTCGGTCCAGTAGCTGATGAATGGCGCTGTCCAGCGCCTCCCGGGGCTGATCCTCGGCGCGAGCCGCGAGGTCACCAATGTCGTCTTTGGACAGGTATTTCGCGAGTGAAGCTTCCAGCTCCTTTGGCCAGGCCGCCGGCTCTGCATCTCTGGCCGCCAACAGTGACTGGACCAGTTCATTCAGCGGAGCGTATTGATCCTGCTCGGCCAAAAAGGCGTCCAGATCGTGGTAGCGGTCCGGGTCGAGTAAGCGCAACCGCGCAAAATGACTCTCAACCCCGAGTTGCTCGGGGGTGGCGGTGAGCAGCAGCAGGCCCTCGGCGATTTTTGACAGGGCTTCAATGCAGCGATAAGCCGCGCTGGGCTCGCCGTCGTGCCATTGCAGGTGATGGGCTTCGTCCACCAGCAACAGGTCCCAGTCAGCCGCCAGGGCCTGTTCGTGACGCTGGGGATTGTTGGTGAGGAACTCCAGAGAGCAGAGAATCAACTGTTCGCTTTCGAACGGATTGTCTTCCGCCTCGGCAATTTCGATGTCTTCGTCGTCGGGCAGCAACGCCGGGTCGATGTCGTCCAGCCCACCCATAGCCTGACAGCGAGCCTCGTCCAGCAACGTAAAACCCAGATTGAAACGCCGCAGCATCTCCACCAGCCACTGATGTTGCAGGCTGTCAGGCACCACCACCAGGGCTCGCTTCACCCGGCCGGTCATCAGTTGCTGGTGCAGAATCAGACCGGCTTCAATGGTTTTACCCAAACCGACTTCATCGGCCAACAGCACTCGCGGCGCAGGTCGACGGCCGACTTCACTGGCGATGTACAACTGGTGAGGCAAGGGCTGGACCCGCGGACCGGTCAAGCCGAAGGCCTGGCTCTGGCGGTGACGGTGCAGGGTTTCCAGGCTCTGGTGACGAAGGCTGAAGTGGCTGTATTTATCGATCTGGCCGGAAAACAGCCGCTCTCGCGGGGTGCTGAACTGCACGAAGCTGTCCAGTTCGAACTCGGGAATCAGTTTCTCCTCACCGTCTTCCGTGTAGCCCTGATAGGCCAGCAGCAAGCCCTGTTCCAGGACTTCGGCAATGGTGATGGTGGTGCCGTCCTGGTGGCTGACCACTTCATCCACCTGATAGCGCACCCGGCTCACCGGGGCGCTGCGCAGCGCGTAGGTGCGACGCTGGCCCGCCGCAGGAAAGCTCAGTGTCACCTGGCGCTCATCCACTTCCAGTACGACACCCAGGCCCAGTTCCGCTTCGGTGTCACTCACCCAGCGCTGACCGATCATAAATTGCTGTTGACTCACGCCCGCCTCTTTTTTCGTCACTGATTTCAGGGTGCGCATGATACTGGCTGCGTCGCCGAAAGCCAAAGGGTCCTGCCGATCTTCCGTCAGGTATCCACAGGACCGTCACCCTAACTGCCCCCAAGGATAGTCCGGTTTGGGGTGAATATCGTAGAATGGACGCAATAATCTCACTTATACGATGTTTTGAGAGGATAGCCCATGGCAACGCTCGCCGAGCTCGTAGCGCCCTACAAGGGCGTGACTCTGACTGACAGCCGAACCCTTTTCCCGAGCGCGGAGGGAGAGGGTCTGCCTCTTATCCGTGTCGAAACGCACCGGTGTGAAGCCATCATTGCGCCTCAGGGGGCGCAGCTGCTCTCTTTCACCAAGGCCGATGGCACGCCTCTGCTGTGGCTCAGCCCCCAGTGCCACTTTCAGCCGGGCAAGGCGTTGCGCGGCGGCGTTCCCGTCTGCCTGCCCTGGTTCGGCCCCCACCCGGACGGCGACAAACCGCAACACGGCTTCGCCCGTACGAGCGACTGGACGCTGACCCAGGTCGCTGAAGGCGACGACGGCCGGTGCGAGCTCTGGTTCGAGCTTCGGCACCCCGGCAGCGAGCTGTTTGCAGCGCCGTTCAAGGCCGAGTTGAGAATGATGCTCGGACACCAGATTGAGTTGGAGTTGAGCCTGACCAATGAGGCGGAACAACCGGTCGAATTCACCTGGGCGCTACACAGCTACCTGCCGGTGGGCGATCTCGACAACGCACAGGTACCCGCCCTGGCCGGGCGCACGTACCTCGACAATCTGAAACACCACGAGCCGGCACAACAGTCCGGACCCTTAACCTTCGACGATGAAGTCGACCGGGTCTACCCCGCGGTTGAGACAGCGGTGACGCTCGAGCCCACCCCAAGACTCGAGATTGAACACCGGAACTGCCCAAGCCTGGTTGCCTGGAACCCCGGTGCCGACAAGGCGGCGGACATGGTGGATATGGGCGCCGGCAACGAACGCGGCTTTGTGTGCCTGGAGCGGGGGGCGGTTCTGGATGAAGGTTGGAGGCTGACGCCCGGGGAGACCCGTCGAGGCAGCGTGGTGATCAAAACCGCCTGAGGCTCACTTTCGGATCTGTACCGAACCCTTCTCAATACAGAGACCCACAATAAAAAAGGTCGGCATTGCGCCGACCTTTTTGCGTGACTTCGAAAAAACGGACCGCGCGGTTTAGGCCGGCAGCAGTTCCTTCACCGCGTCGCGCTCTTCCTGCAGCTCTTTTTCGGTGGCCTGCATTTTCTCGCGAGAGAACTCATTGATCTCCACGCCCTGAACGATTTCCCAGTCGCCGTTTTTGCACACACACGGGAAGGAGTAGATCAGGCCCTTGTCGATGCCGTAACTACCATCGCTGTAGACACCCATGCTCACCCAGTCACCCTCGGCGGAGCCCAGGGCCCAATCGCGCATGTGGAAAATGGCGGCATTGGCAGCCGAGGCAGCGGAGGAAGCACCGCGGGCTTCGATGATCGCCGCGCCGCGCTTTTGAACCACGGGGATGAACTCATTCTCGTACCAGGACTGCTCGACCAGTTCCATGGCGTTGGTGCCGGCCACTTTGGTCTGGTGAATGTCGGGGTACTGAGTGGACGAGTGGTTGCCCCAGATGGTCAGGTGGGTCACATCGTTGATGGTTTTCCCGGTTTTCTGTGCCAGTTGGGTCAGAGCACGGTTGTGGTCCAGGCGAGTCATGGCGGTGAACTGACGCGGGTCCAGATCCGGCGCGTTGCGCTGGGCAATCAGGGCGTTGGTGTTGGCCGGGTTACCCACCACCAATACCTTCACATCGCGCGAGGCGTGGTCGTTCAGTGCCTTGCCCTGGACCGAGAAGATCTTGGCGTTGGCTTCCAGCAGGTCCTTACGCTCCATGCCGGGGCCACGGGGACGGGCGCCGACCAACAGTGCGTAGTCAGTATTTTTGAACGCGACGGCCGCGTCGTCCGTGCATTCCATACCCGCCAGCAGCGGGAAGGCACAGTCATCCAGTTCCATGGCCACGCCCTTGAGGGCTTTCAGTGCAGGGGTAATTTCCAGCAGCTGCAGGATCACCGGCTGATCCGGGCCCAGCATCTCGCCCGCGGCGATACGAAACAGAAGGGAGTAGCTGATTTGGCCGGCGGCGCCGGTGACGGTAACGCGTACAGGTGCTTTCACAATGTGTCTCCGTTTTGGGTATGAATTCATTGACTTGCTCCCCGAGGTTCTCGCTGGCACTGATCCAGCGGCTCCGACCCGTGGGGATGGTCGGCTGTCTTGTTGTGGGAGGTTGAACCGATGCAGCCTGACGGCCGGTCATTATAGGGAATTCGGAGAAAATTTCACCTGAGACGCAACTTTTCGGGACCCGACCCCACAATGAAGGGGGAAAACAGAGCCCGATGCGGCCGCGACTCCCCGCCGCTACTCGCCCTCCACCCCGGTAATCGGGGTAATGCTGCCCCAGGTTTTGCAGCCGGGACACAGCCAATGCAGCTGATTGCCGGCGAAGCCGCATTTGCGGCAGTGGTGGCTGGGTTTGGCTTCCAAGACCTGATCGACGAGCTGCTTGAGTAACTGCAGGTTATCCCGGGCACGCCCCTCGGAGTGCAGCAGGTACAGCTCCACCAATCGGTTCAGCATTTTGATCGTGGGTCGGCGCCGGAGATGCTCGGCGATGAAGTCCGCCGCCGCGTAATCGTCCTTGGCCCAGCGTACCTGCTCGGCCATTTTGATCACCAGGGAACTGCTGGGGTACTGAGCCAACAGCTCTTCGAGATAGCGTTGAAGCCCCTTGTGGTCACCCAGTCGCTCGTAGCAGGCGCAAATCAGGTCCAGGCTTTCCACCAACAGTTCCGGCTCCTGGTGGGGGATGCGCTGCAGGGCTTTCAACGCTTCGCGTTCGTTACCCAGGCTGTGTTCAAGCTGGCCCCACAGCAGGCTGGCCCGAACCGACTGCCGGTCAAAGCTCAGTGCTTTCTGCAGGTACCGACGGGCGCTCAGCCCGTCATTGCGCTTCAGCATATCCTCGGCCAGCTCGCAGCAAAAGTGCGCCCGGGCGATCGCCCGGTTGCCGTTGCTGCGACCGAAGCGGCGCTGACTGAGCTGATTGGCCGCTTCGATGGCTTTGTCCCAATCCTTCTCGTCCTGGTAAATCTCGATCAGGTGACCCAGTGCCTCGGGTTTGTACTGGCTGTTCACATCAACCAGCTCTTGAAGCAGGCCTTCCGCCCGGTCGAGCAGCCCGGCACGAATAAAGTCACGAGCCAGTTCAAGCTGGGCTTCGTGCAGTTGCGGGGTCGTCAGGCTGGGGCGGGCGAGCAGGTTCTGGTGGATGCGGGTGGCTTTGGCAATTTCACCCCGGCGACGCAGCAGGTTGCCCAACGCCAGGTGGGTTTCCAGGGTGTCCGGGTTCACTTCGAGAGATTCGATGAAGGCGTCGACGGCACTGTCGGCCTGGTCATTGAGAAGGTAGCTCAGTCCCTTGAAGTATTTGGGGCCGAAGTGCTGGGTATCCTCTTGAAGGCGCCGCCCCCGCTGCCGCCACCCGAGAAAGAAACCGGCAGCGATGGCGACCACGATCAGGCCGAATAAGCCGATATCGACCATAGCGATCAGTCCCGAATGGGTTGCAGGCGCAATTGTTTGATTTCTTTCTCACACCGGGCGAGTTGCCGCTCTTTGGCCCGCAGCCGACGGCGCAGGCCCATGACGGGCAGCAGGCTTACGGCCATACCAAGCAGGACCCCCAAGCCGGTAAACAGGAGTAGCCACACGCCCAGAGAAAGGGCGGGCAGTTCCAGGCCCATCAGGCTGACGGAAATGGCCTGGGCGTTTTCCAGTGCGAACCAGATGCCCAGTACGAAGGCGAGCACGATGAGCGCAATTTTGACCCAGCGTGTGAGGGTTTTCATGGGGTCGTATCCTTGGGCCCTGGGGCGCCGGGGTTAGTGCTGAAGACTTTCGTTAACACGGTCGCGCATCTCCTTTCCCGGTTTGAAGTGAGGAACATATTTGCCGTCAAGCTCGACGGTTTCGCCGGTTTTGGGGTTGCGGCCCATGCGCGGGGCTCGATAATGCAGTGAGAAGCTGCCAAAGCCTCGGATTTCGATTCGCTCTCCGGAGGAGAGGACGTCGGCCATGTGGTCGAGCATCAGTTTGACGGCCAATTCGATGTCTTTGACGGGGAGTTGGTCTTGCTGTTCGGCGATGTACTCGATCAGTTCCGATTTGGTCATGGCGGCTGCCCTGTTATTGGAGAAGGGGGCGCTTTTGTGCCCCGTGCTGGCCCTGCACTTATTTTTGTCCAATTTCAACAACTTAGGCTTAGCTTATACCGGACTTTCGACACACGCAAGGGGGCCACTCCAGGCCCTTTAGGCGTATTCTATTGCTTTTTGCCCTCCAGAAAGTCCGGTCCGAGGTTCCGTACACCATCGGTAGACCCGCCGTAAACCCATCCATGGGGGCTTCTCATCGGCATCCATGCCTCAGAGAGTCTACCGATGGTGTACGGAACCTCGGACCTCCATGCCGCATTGAGATGTAGGGCACGGTAAGCGAAGCGCACCTGCCACAGGAGGCTTCAACTTACCACCCTACCCTTCACTTTAATGACTCAATTCCAACAACAGTTTGTTCAACCGATGCACGTAGGCCGCCGGGTCCTCCAGGTGGGTGCCTTCGGCCAGGTTGGCCTGATCGAACAGGACTTTGGCCAAGTCGGCGAAGCGGGCTTCGTCGGCTTCCTGGTCGAGTTTTTTCACCAGCGGGTGGTCCGGGTTGAGCTCGAAGCTGGGTTTGGATTCCGGCAGTGCCTGGCCGGCCTGTTCCAGTATCCGGCGCATCTGGGCGCCCATTTCGTGCTCGGCCACGACCACACAGGCCGGGGATTCGGTCAGCCGGTGGGTGATGCGTACGTCGGAGACGTCGCTTTCCAGGGCTTTTTTGACCCGCTCGATCAACGGCTTGAGCTCTTCGGCCTGTTTTTCCTGGGCTTCTTTCTCGTCTTCGCTGTCGAGTTTACCCAGATCCAGTTCGCCTTTGCCGGCGTCCTGGAAGGATTTTCCGTCGTATTCCATCAGGTGGCTCATCAGCCACTCGTCCACGCGATCGAACATCAACAGCACTTCGATGCCTTTTTTGCGGAAGACTTCCAGGTGCGGACTGTTTTTGGCGGTGTTGAAGTTTTCCGCCGCGATGTAGTAGATCTTGTCCTGCCCTTCTTTCATCCGAGCGATGTAGTCGTCCAGGGACTGGTCCTGTTCCGGCTTGTCGGTGTGGGTGCTGGCGAAGCGCAGGAGCTTGGCAATTTTTTCGCGGTTGGCAAAGTCTTCGGCGGGGCCTTCTTTGAGGACCTGGCCGAACTCTTTCCAGAAGGTCGTGTATTTTTCGCTGTCGTTTTTCGCCACTTTTGACAGCATGTCGAGCACACGTTTGGTCAGCGCGGTGCGCATGGTGTCGATGTTGGGGTCTTTCTGCAGGATTTCCCGCGAGACGTTCAGTGACAGGTCGTTGGAGTCAATCACGCCTTTGATGAAGCGCAGGTACAACGGCAGGAACTGCTCGGCATCGTCCATGATGAAGGTGCGATGTACGTAGAGTTTCAGACCCCGGGCGCCGTCGCGGTTGTACAGGTCAAACGGTGCGTGTTCGGGCACGTACAGCAGGCTGGTGTAGTCCAGTTTGCCTTCAACCCGGTTGTGACTCCAGGTCAGCGGGTCAGCATAGTCGTGGCTGATGTGCTTGTAGAACTCTTTGTACTCTTCGTCGCTGATGTCGGAGCGAGAACGGGTCCAAAGCGCGGTCGCGGTGTTGACCACTTCGTCCTCGGGCTCTTTATCCTTGTCTTCTTCGGAGCTCTGCTGTTTCTGCATGACCACGGGGATGTCGATGTGGTCGGAGTACTTTTTGATGATAGAACGCAGGCGCCAGTCGTCGGCAAACTCTTCGGCGTCTTTGCGCAGGTGCAGCTCGATGGTGGTACCGCGATCGGCTTTTTCGATGTTCTCGATGTTGAATTCGGCTTCGCCTTCGCTTTCCCAGCGCACACCCAGGTTCGCATCGGTCCCGGCTTTGCGGGTAGTCACAACGACTTTGTCGGCAACGATGAACGCCGAATAAAAGCCCACACCAAACTGGCCGATAAGCTTGGAGTCTTTTTTCTGGTCACCGGTGAGGTTTTTCAGGAACTGGGCGGTACCGGACTTGGCGATGGTGCCGAGGTTGTCGATCACCTCATCCCGGTCCATGCCAATGCCGTTGTCGCTGATGGTGAGGGTATTGGCTTCTTTATCGACGCTGACGCGTACTTTGAGGTCGCTATCGCCTTCGTACAGGGCGTCGTTTTCGAGGGCCTGGAAGCGCAGTTTGTCGGAGGCGTCGGAGGCGTTGGAGATGAGCTCCCGCAGGAAGATTTCCCGGTTGGAGTACAGGGAGTGGATCATCAGGTGCAGCAGTTGTTTGGCTTCGGTCTGAAAGCCGAGCGTTTCTTTATGGGCATCCACGGTCATGGGAGTGTTTCTCCTGTTTTTACCAATAGCGTTAAACATGGACTCCCCTACCGTCATTGGTCGGGGAGGCTGAATCTGGATGGGAAGGATTTGGGGGCACACGGGGGAATATCAAGGGGCATTGGTACTTATTGGCGGGAGAGGTAAGGACTCCGCATTTTAGCGCTACGGGAGGGCATACCGCCGCGAGACCCGCCGTGAATACGTCCCTGTAGGCTTCTCATCGGCATCCATGCCTCAGAGAGTCTCGCAACGGTATGCCCTCCCTTCGCTGGCAAAAGCCGAACGTAAGGTAGAGGTAGCACCTGTGAATAGCCAAACCATTCAGCTGTCGCCTTCGGAGCGACGTCTAAAGAAACCGGTTGGCGACCTGCTCGCCGACTGTCTCCCTAGAAACAATGGAGGTTGAGATCCTGCTACCTCCTCGAACTCTCAGCTGGCACAGCGGAGGGAGGGTAGGTGTCTGCGAGACCGTGGAGCGGGGGACCCGCGATTCGAGCCCCCATGGGCCGCTCCATGGCATCCATGCCATCGCGGCATTAGTGAATCCCTTCACGTCATGGGTTTACGGCGTGTCTCGCAGACACCTACCCTCCCGCAGCGCTCTACTTCGAAGCGCCTCTATTCCGCCACTCAAATCAAGCCCGACTCTTCTCGATCCGGATGCCCGAGAATGTCAGATCCAGAGTGCCCTCGGTGGTCAGAGTGAAAGGCTCCAGGACGCGGGTGAAGAACTCTTCGGGAGGCAATACCAGACCGAAATCCGAACCCACATCCGGGAAGCGGTCCAGGGCAATGACCAGCGTCTGCCAACCCTCCCCTTCCAAGTCCCGCAGCTCCGACGTCACATCCACCTCCGACGCCGCGGAAGGACCGCAGCCCACCAGCCACTTCACCGGTGCCGAGGGCGCGGCGTCCACCTTAATATCCACCACCAAAGCGCCTTTGGAACGCCAATAGTCGGTCAGCACCTGCCGATCCCGAGTGGCCAGCGAGACCAGACCAAAACCCTCGCCATTCCATCGGGCGTGTCGGGCGTCCTCCTGAACCTCCCGATCCACCGAGTCCACCACCACCGTGGAAACCTCAATCCGGTTGCCCGACATCACGGCGCGGTCGTTCTTGCCGCCCTCAACCTCAATCTGCCAGGCATCCAACGGACGGAACTTGAACAGCTCCCACACCGCCTCGGTGGCCGGCAGTTGCAACCCCTCCTCCGACAGGTTGTCGGCCAGTTCGTCGCGCTGCCCGTATTCCAAGCCATAACCAAACGGGAATAGCGGCTGGTAGCCCGCCTCACCCATGTTCAGCGGGGCCTGATCCGGCCTTGAGGGCCAGGAGAAGCTGAGTTTGCCTTTAACCGGGTGCTGAACCTGGCCCTGGGCGTCAGTAAAGAGCACATCGGTCACGCCCGCCCCCTCGGTACCGGGCTGCCAGATCACCATGAAGGCGTCCGAGGCGTTCAACTCGCGGTTCACCCAGAGCGGGCGGCCGGTAACGAACAGGGAGACGACGGGAATCCCCTTGGCTTTGAGCGACTTCAACAACTCCCAATCTCGGGTATCCCGGGGCTTGTATTGCACGTTCTGGACGTCCCCCTGCATTTCCGCGTAGGGGTCTTCCCCGAACACCACCACGGCCACGTCCACGGGCTGATCGGTTTCTCCCGCCGGGCTGACAACCAGTTCACCCCCGGCGTCACTGACCACCGACTCAAAGGCGGAACGGATCGTCGTCGCGCCGGGGAAATCCTCCATGCTGGTGCCGGTCCCCTGCCAGGTAATCGACCAACCGCCGACCTGCTTGGAGATGTTATCGGCGCCGTCACCCGCCAGCAGGATGCGCTGCTTGGGGTTGAGGGGCAGCAGGTCGTTGCGATTCTTGAGCAGCACCAGCGACTCCCGCACTGCACGGCGGGCCACGGCCCGGTGTTCGGCGGCGCCCAGTTCGGACTGCTTGCCCGCCAGCGCACGGCTGGAGGGCTTTTTCCGCTCGAACAGGCCCGCTCTCAACTTGACGCGCAAGATACGACGCACGGCGTCGTCAATACGACTCATGGGAATGGTGCCGTCTTTCGCTTGATCAACGGTATTGTGGAAAAGGGTTTTCCACTCGGGGTGCGGCACCATAAAAATATCCAGACCCGCATTGATGGCCTGGGGGCAGTTGAGCACTTCGGCGCCGGGAATAAACGCGTGACCGTTCCAGTCTCCAACCACCAGCCCGTCAAAGCCCAGTTGCTCTTTCAGTACGGTGGTCAACAAATGGTAGTGCCCGTGCAGCGGCTCGCCGTGCCAGCTGTTAAACGAGGCCATCACTGCCTGGACACCAGCTTCAATGGCGCTGAAATAGCCCGCGCCGTGAATGTCGCGTAGCGTGGCTTCCGAGTCGACGTTGTCGCCCCGGTCGATGCCGTTCACCGTGCCACCGTCCCCGATAAAGTGTTTGGCGGTAGCAATCACATGATGTTCATCCAGGCATTCGCCGCCCTGCCCCTGCAACCCTTTGACCATCTCGCCGGCGTAGGCCCGAACCAGGTCCGGATCTTCCGACCAGGACTCGTAAGTGCGCCCCCAACGGTCATCGCGAGCCACCGCTACAGTGGGTGAAAAGTCCCAGTCCAGGCCGGTCGCGGCGATTTCCCGGGCGGTGACTTCCCCGATCTGGCGAAGCAACTCCGGGTTCTGGGCCGCACCCAGCGCGATGTTGTGGGGGAACAGCGTCGCTCCCACCAGATTCCCCACACCGTGGACCGCGTCGGTCCCCCACATGATGGGAATGGGCAAGTGGCCTTCGGACTCATCCATGGACGCATTCCAGAACTGATCCGCCAGCGCCACCCAGTCGCTCGCCTGGGCGTAGCGGTCGTTATTGGGCACACTCCCGCCGCCGTTGAGCACCGAGCCCAAGTGATACTCCCGGATATCCTCCGGCGTCACCTGCTTGATCTCGGGCTGAATCATCTGCCCGACCTTCTGCTCCAGCGACATTTTCCCGAGCCACTCCTCGACACGGTGCTCGATGGCATTGTCCTTTTCCAGCGCGCTTTTCAGCCGGGGCCAGGTCACTTGGCGGGAGGCGTTGAACATAACGACAAACACTCCATTTTCATGGTTAATTCGACTATAAGGCCGCGCATTCTACCATAGTCCCTTCGAAAAAAAGACAGCGCTGTCAATTGTGTGACCCTGCGCAAGCTTGCACCTCAGCGGCAGTGCGTTACTCTTGAAAGCGTTTTTTGAACCGTTGAGGGTCTTTTTCCTATGTGGCAGCAAACCGAATTTCGCCTTCCCGCCAAAAGTCGTGGTTTTCATTTGGTCACTAATGAGGTGTTGAAGGCTATTCCGCCCATTGAAAACCTTCGCTGTGGGTTGTTGCATCTGTTTATTCAGCATACCTCGGCGTCGCTGTCGATCAATGAGAATGCGGATCCGACGGTACGCGGTGACCTGGAACGGCATTTCAATGAGTTTGTACCGGAACGCGCGCCCTATTACGAGCATGATTATGAGGGCGATGATGATATGCCCGCACATATCAAGTGTTCGATTCTGGGGGCGAGCGTCACGGTGCCGATCACGGACGGGCGCCTGAATCTCGGTACCTGGCAGGGTATCTATCTGTGCGAGCACCGCAACCGTGCCGGTGGCCGAACTCTGGTGGCGACGGTCCAGGGGGACGATCAAGGATAAACGCTCTATGAGTTAGTCACTTATCTGCACGTCCGGCCACCGAAGGGGTGTATGGGGCCGGGACCCGCCGTAAACCCTTCCCTGGGGGCTTCTCATCGGCATCCATGCCTCAGAGAGTCCCGGCCCCATACACCCCTTCGGTGGCCTCCGAGTAATTTGAAAGTTTGTGACCAACATTGAGTCGAAGTGCTGAGGGAGGGGGTGGGGTACACCCTTCGGAGACTCTCTGAGGCATGGATGCCGATGAGAAGCCTTCATGGATGTATTCACGGCGGGTCTCCGAAGGGTGTACCCCACCCCCGACCGGACGAAATGCATCCACAACCACTCCAAAAACACTTGATAGACATCAACACGCCCCCACAATAAAGACTGTATATTAAGAGTAAGCCACCTCGCCTACTGTATTTTCGGGTGATTCAAGAGGTCACGTATGGAATACAAGGACTACTACAAAACCCTGGGCGTCGAACGAACCGCCTCCCAGGACGATATCAAACGGGCCTACCGAAAACTGGCCCGCAAATACCACCCCGACTTGAACAAAGACCCCAACGCCGAAGACCAGTTTAAAGAACTGGGCGAAGCTTACGAAGTCCTCAAAGACCCCGAAAAACGCGCCGCCTACGACCAACTGGGTAGCCAATGGCAGCGCGGGCAAGACTTCGAGCCACCACCGGACTGGGGACAGGACCGCGGCTTCAGTGAAGGCGGCTTCTCCCATACGGGAGGCATGGGAGGCATGGGCGCCGGAGACTTCAGCGACTTCTTCGAAAGCCTTTTCGGCCAGCGAGGCTTTCGCGCCAGTGGCTTCCAACAGGGTGGCGGCTTTCGCAGCCGAGGGGAAGACCAACACGCCAAGGTCCAGATCGACCTTGAAGACGCCTACAACGGCGCCACGCGTCAGATCACCCTGCGCCAGCAGCAGGTCGATGACCAGGGGCGGGTTATTAATAAGCCCCGGACCTTGAACGTCAAAATTCCCAAAGGCATCAAGGCCGGACAGAACATTCGCCTCGCCGGGCAGGGTTCCGCCGGAATGGGGGGCGGGCCCAGCGGCGACCTCTACCTGGAAATCGAATTCAAACCCCACAGGCACTTCCGCCTGGAGGGCAAGGACCTGTTTCTCAACCTCCCCCTGACGCCCTCGGAAGCCGCTCTGGGGACCAAGGTCCAGATCCCGACGCCATCGGGCAAAGTGGACCTGAAAATTCCCGCCGGCTCCCAGTCCGGGCGCAAGTTGCGCCTAAAGGAGAGGGGGCTGCCGGGCACTCCGCCCGGAGACCTCTATGCGGAGCTGAGTATTCACGCCCCACCCGCTCACGATGAAGCGGTGGCCGAACTCTACCGGAAGCTGGCCCAGGCCGCTCCCTACAACCCCCGTCGTCATCTGGAGGCGTGACCCATGAATAGCCTGACCGGAACCATACTGGAAGAAGACATTGAGCTGACCCTGGGAGAGCTTTGCCGCAACTGTCACGTGGAAGTCGACTTTGTGGTCGAACTCGTGCAGGAGGGCGTGATTGATCCGCTTGAGCCAGACGCCAGCCGCTGGGCATTCGCCGGGCACAACCTCGTGCGGTTGCGCCGGGCGGTCAACCTCCACCGGGATCTGGGTATCAATCTCGCGGGCATTGCCCTGGTATTGGATTTACTGGAGGAGAGCGAGCGGCTGAAAACAGAGCTTGCCCGTTGGCGTTCACCCTCGTAAAACAGGCTCCCGCTAAAAAGGCGCGAGGGAAGAGAAAGTCAGTGTTTCGCCCGTCTCAGGATCTTCAAACGCCAGACTGGATGCATGCAACAGCAGACGGGGCGCCATGGCCACCACCTCCGCCGGCGCATAAAACTCACACCCCAAAATGGGGTGACCGATGGCCTGGCAATGTAGGCGCAGTTGATGGGACCGCCCGGTCACCGGGTGCAGCGCCAACCGCGTGGTGCCCCGCTGCTCATCCCGCGCCAGCACCCTGAAGCGGGTCAGCGCCGGCTTGCCGTCTTCAGTGATTTTACTGCGCGGGCGCGCTTCAGGGTCCGGTGCCATGGCCAGATTGATTTCACCCTCGTCCTCTTTCACAATGCCCTGAACGACCGCCGTATAGACCTTCTCCACCGAACGGGCCTGAAACTGACGACTGAGGTGCGATAGACTGGCTTTGGTCAAAGGCACGACCAACAGCCCCGACGTATCAAAGTCCAGACGATGCACCGCGTGCACCTGCGGGTGCTCGACCCGCAGCCGTTCAATGACGCTGTCGCGATTTGCCGGATGCCGGCCGGGAACGGTCAACAGCCTCGGGGGTTTATTCAGCACCACAAAGCTTGACGCCTCGCGTACAATCTCCAGTGATTCGTCACAGGGCGGCAGCACCGTCAGTTGGTCGATCGGTTTTGTCATAGACCTTCTACTTTCAACCCTTGGCTTTCAACAGTCTCTCGCGTAAACGGGCCTTCTAATGAGCAACCAGAACGACGACCAAACCCCTAAAAAGCCCAACGTCTTCCAGATCATACTCAGTACCCTGGCGGCCGCTTTCGGCGTGCAGAGCAGCAAGAACCGCGAGCGGGATTTTACCAGTGGCAGCGTCGCCACTTATATCATTGCGGGCGTTATTTTCACCGCCGTGTTTGTATTCGGAGTGCTCTTCATCGTACGGCTGGTGCTGGCAAACGCCGGTTAGCGAGCGGCGCGGCTATACGTGCTTCCAGAGCTGGCTGCTATCGATATCCACCGCTCGAAGCAGTTTCTGGATATTGCCCTTGAACGCTCTGAGTTCGGTGGGATGCAGCTGATTCAGGAACCGGTTCTGATGGTTGACCGCCTGCTCATTGAGATTCTGGACCAACTGCTTTCCGGCCCGCGTCAGGTGAATTTTGACCGATCGCCGATCCAGGCCATCGTGCTCGCGTTGAACCAGGTCTTTCGCCTCCAGTCGGTCCAGTAGGCGAGTGACGGCGGAGCGATCCACAGCGATATTGTCGGCGATCTGTGCCGGGGTATTGGCCAGCTCGTGGAAGAGGACGTTCAGGATCATCCACTGGGGCCAGCTGACATCGTGCTCCGCCAGCGCCTCGTTAAAGGCCTCGCGCATGCAGCTCGCCAGCCGGGCGATCCAGAACGTGAAACTGTTGTGAAGGTGAAACGCCGAACCGGCGGTACGATCGGAGCCGAGCATAAGTCCCTCGCAGGAGTGGTCAACAGATAACCTTATCCTGCCAGACATTAGTTGACAGTGCAATTATCTCAAAAAAGACCACCTGCCAAACGGAGCCTGGCGACCGTGCTTGTTATTGAGCGGGAGCTTGGCTCCTGAAGCGGAGCCAACGCGGGGTCGTCCGGCTATTGACCGCTGACCCAGTAGATACAGGTGACCACAAAAATGGCAATCAGCGCGACGGCCGCAATGGCGTCGGCGACACCGTCACCCTGATCTTCGTGTTCTGCGTTTTGGTGCATGACGTCAGTATTCTCAGCCATTATTTTTATTCTCCCCTGTCGTTCAAATGATGGGTTTCAGTCAAGGATCATCGCTGGACCTGAGCCTACCGACCAGCGCCTTTGAAGAGCAGATCTAATCACAACGTCCGGAGATTGACAAGTCCGTGCCGGGAGGCCCGGGTTCTGCCCGGCGGGGCGGCATATAACCACCGGGCATTAGATTAGCCCAAATCGATTGTTCAGTTGCCACCCCCTTTTTTGCTATTTTACGCACCTCATTAGAGTCTCGACTCGCGCCCGAGCCGCCGCCGAGGGTCGCCTCCGGCGTGGTTTTCGTGTATCCTCCGCGGCGTCTAACCACCGCCCCAGGGCTGGCCGACACCGGCTTTCCGCCCCATGGCAACAACGACTGGCAGTACAGGTAAATCAGCCCTCTATGTACATTTATGACGAATACGACCGCCGTATCCAGGGCCAACGCGTCAAGCAGTTTCGCGCCCAAATGGAACGGTATCTGGACGGGCAGTTGGAGGAGGCGGAATTTCTGCCACTTCGGCTGCAGAATGGCCTCTATGTTCAGCGCCTGGCGCCGATGCTGCGTATCTGTGTGCCCTATGGCCTGCTGAACAGCCGCCAACTGCGTAAACTCGCGCACATTACCCGTACCTATGACAAAGGCTACTGCCACGTCAGCACCCGCCAGAACATCCAGCTCAACTGGCCTCAGTTGGAAGAGGTGCCGGATATTCTGGACGAACTGCTGGAAGTGGAGATGCACTGTAACCAGACCAGCGGTAACTGCATCCGAAACACCACCACCGACCAGTTCGCCGGCGTCGCCACCGACGAGCTGGTGGACCCGCGCCCCTACTGCGAGCTGATCCGCCAGTGGTCCACCTTCCACCCGGAATTCGCCTTCCTGCCGCGCAAATTCAAGATTGCCGTGAGCGCGACCGAGGAAGATCGCGCCGCTATTCGCGTGCACGACATCGGCCTGCAGATCGTGCGCAACGACGCCGGCGAGCTGGGCTTCAGCGTTTTCGTCGGCGGAGGCCTGGGCCGCACACCGGTGGTGGGCAGTCTGATCAACGAGTTCGTGCCCGAGCAACACCTGCTGACTTATCTGGAAGCGATCCTGCGGATCTACAACCAGTTCGGGCGGCGCGATAACAAGTTCAAGGCCCGGATCAAAATTCTGGTCCGCGCCATGACGCCCGACGTTTTCGCCGAGAAAGTCGCAGCGGAGTGGGAACACCTCAAGGACGGGAGCGCCACCCTGACCGGCGAGGAAATCGACCGGGCCAAGAGCTACTTTACCGAGCCGGACTACGAAGCGGCCGATGATACCGCCATTCAGGCGGAAATCGACCGCCTGGCGAGCGAGAACAAGGCCTTCTCAAACTGGCTCAAGCGCAATGTGCGCGACCACAAAAAGCCCGGCTATGCCGCGGTCAACCTGTCGCTGAAGCCCACCGGTATCGCGCCGGGGGACATTACCGACCGGCAACTGGAAACCCTGGCAGACCTGGCCGATACCTACAGCTTTGGCGAAGTGCGAACCACTCACGAACAGAACATGGTGCTGGCGGATGTGCGCAAGGCCGACCTCTACGACCTATGGCAGAAAGCCAAGGCCGCCGGCTTCGCCACCCCTAACATCGGGACGCTGACCGACCTGATCTGCTGCCCGGGGGGCGATTTCTGCTCCCTGGCCAACGCCAAGTCCATCCCCATCGCCGAGGCGATCCAGCGTCAATTTGACGATATGGATTACCTCTACGACCTGGGCAACATCGACCTGAACATTTCCGGGTGTATGAATGCCTGCGGCCACCATCATGTGGGCCACATCGGTATTCTGGGCGTGGACAAAAAAGGTGAGGAGTTCTACCAGGTCACTCTGGGTGGCAACTCCAGCAACGACGCCTCGCTCGGTAAGGTGATTGGCCCCTCGTTCAACGCCGAGGATATGCCCGGCGTGGTCCAGAAGATCATCGATGTGTACGTCGAGACACGTACCGAAGAAGAGCCTTTTATCGACACTGTCAACCGGGTGGGTATCGCCCCCTTCAAGGAGCGCGTTTATGCCAAAGCTAGTTAAAGACGGCGCCATTGTCGACAACGACTGGACGCTGATGGCAAAGCCCGAAGGCGAAGCAGCCGAGGCAAAGGTTCCCGGCGGCAAGGTGATCGTGCCGTTGAAAGTCTGGCAGGCCCAGCACGACGCTCTGGCGGAGCGCTCCGATATTGGCGTATGGCTGGATACCGACGAGACCGCGGACGAACTGGGCGATGAAGCCAAACGCTTTCCGCTGGTGGCGGTACACTTTCCGGCGTTCGCCGATGGCCGTGCGTTCAGTACCGCCCGGCTGCTGCGCGAGCGTTTTGACTTCACCGGAGAGCTTCGGGCCGTGGGGTACTTCCTGGCGGAGCAGGCCTGCTACCTGCGCCGCTGCGGTGTCAACGCCCTGGATTTCGGACCGGAGCGAGAGCACCATCTGGAGCCGGCCATTGAGGCACTCAAAGACTTTACCGAGTACTACCAGACCTCGGTCGATCAGCCACTGCCGCTGTTCCGTCGACGAGCGTCCTGAACACAGATATGCAAAAGCGCCGTGGCTCCAACGCCCGGCGCCTATCCCTATAGCGTCACTGCAGCAGTGACTCCTGCCGATAGCGATGGATCGTCAACAATAAAAACAGTGCCGCGACCAGCGTCGTTGATACCATCGAGAGGCCCGCCTGAGACCAGGCGAGTTCTTGCCCCTGAACAATGCTACCCATCAACTGATACTGCCCCAAGAGCGGCGTTGCCGTGGTCAGGGAGTCTTTGGGAACGTCCATGAACTGAAGGACAAAGAACGGGATCATGGGCACCATCATTGCCAGGCCCAGTTGGGTCTGCGCCTCTTTGGTCGAGCGGGCAAACGCGGCGATCATGACCAAAAACGCCGTCAAGAAAAAAGCGACGGGCAAGTGCAAAACCCCTGCGGTTACAAAGGTCATTGCAGAAAAGTCGTACTGGCTGGTAAAGCCGCTGTCATCCAGCAGGTTGAACAGGAAGAATGCCGTCAACAAAGGCGCCAGGAGGGAGATCAGCACGAAACTCAGCACGGCAGTGAACTTCCCAAGCACCAGATGCACTCGCGACACAGGAAGCACCAACAACGGCTCGAGCGAAAGGCGTTCGCGCTCCCCCGCCGTGCTATCCACCGCCAGGTAGAACCCGCCCATCATCATGGAAAACAGCAGCAGAAAGGGAATCATCAGCCCCACCATCACCTCGCCACCCATTTCCCTCGACAGATCATGCTCGCTGATCTGCAGGGGTTGAAACACCTGGGGGTCCATCCCTCGGGCCAGGAAACGAAGCCGTCCCATTTGCTCATCGTACCGGTCCAGCACCCCGCGCAAACGACGCCGCTCCCGGTCGGCACCATCTTCGCTGCTGTTGTAGTGGAGCACCAGAGGTGCGGGCTCGCCCGACCGGAAGGCATCGCCATAAGAAGTGCGCACCTCCAGCACCAATTTTTGTCGCCCCTCCCTCAGAGGCGACAAAAAGTTCTCATCCGCCTCGACCACATCGATATTATGTTGAGAGAGAAAACGCATCAGGTTGGGGGCGCGCTCGCTACCGGCCACCGTCACACTCAGCGGCTGCTCGAAGTTCACGGTGTGTTTGTTGACGTTGAACACCAAGGGGCCAATCATCAGGGCGGGCAGCAGCAGCGGACCGTACATCAGGGTAAAGAACATGGACCGGCGATCGCGCAAATTATCCCGTATCTCTTTAAGAACGATGATCCAGAAGGCTTTCATGCGCTCACCTCCAGCCGCTCACCAATGGCGACGACGAAAGCGTCTTCCAGATCCTGCTGACCGGTTTTTTCCAGAATACCGGGCACCGTTCCGGTCATCGCCACCCGGCCATCACTGATGATGGCGACCTGATCGCACAGGCGTGCCACTTCCTGCATGACGTGGCTGGAAATCAGCACACAGTGCCCTTCATCGCGCAACCGCCGGAGAATGGCCCGAAGATTTCGCGTCGCCATCACATCCAGCCCATTGGTGGGCTCATCCAGAATCAGGGTGCGGGGGCGATGAATCAGCGCGCGCCCGAGTGCCACCTTGGTCCGCTGCCCCTGGGAGAAGCCATCGGTTCGCCGGTCGGCAAACGCCTCCATGTCGAGCAGTTCCACCAGATTCTCCGCACGAGCTTTTGCCTCGGTGCCGGACAGACCGCACAGACGCCCGTAGTACACAAGGTTCTCACGGCTGGTCAGGCGCGGGTACAGGCCAGCGTTGTGGGGCAAGTATCCCAGGCTGCGACGCACCGCGAGCGGATCCTTCAGAACGTCGTAACCATCCACCCGAGCGCTTCCGCTGTCGGGCCGTATAAGCCCGGCCAAAATCCGCAGACTGGTGGACTTTCCCGCGCCATTGGGGCCAAGCAAACCGGTGATTTCTCCGTCTGAGGCGCGAAAGCTGACATCGCTCAGCGCTGTGACCCGGCTTTTCTTCTGTCCCTTGGCCTTAAAACATTTGGCCAGCTGTTCGGTTTCGATCACGGGGTTGCTCCTTCAGGGAGAGGGTCCATTCACATTGAGAAATAGAGGCACGGTTTCAAGCCGACCAAGACACTCTACTTGCAGGCCTTCGGTTTGCGCCGATTCTACAAACTGAGCAATCACCCTCGGCATACAGCCGGTGATGCCTACGTGGTGACCGCGATGGGGGACGGTAATGTGACGGGCACGCTCCAGCCCCTCAAGCAACGCCTCGCCATACGCGGGAGGTGTCACCGGGTCCCGTTCGCCACTGAGTAGCAGCGTGGGAATAGCGGAGCGCAGTGGCTGCTTGTAAGAGGCGTCGATATCTCCTCTGGGCCAGACCTCACACAACCCTTTCAATGCCTCCACCATTTGCGTTCCCATGTAGGTATTTTTAAGGGCATCGGTGGGCACATTTTCAATAAAGGGAACATCTTCAGAACACATGACACTGTTGTGCATTCCCATGGCCAACTGGTCAGAAATGTCCAATCGACGAGACATCCTCGCCAACGCGGCAAAGTCGTCCTCGCGATAGGCCTGGGCGAGCATGGGCGGAAGCACCGACAGCACCTCACTGTTATAGAGGGCCATCCGCACGATCGATACCAGGTGCGCGCGACGCAAGGTTTCCTGCACTTGATCGCCGCTACTGATTTCCCGATAGTGAAATTCGACAGGCGCCGTATCAAGCCGCTCGAACAACGCCTCGAGACCGGAGCCGAGGTCGGGGTAAGCCTCTCGGCAAGCCTCGTCCGCTTGACACTGCACCACCAAAGCGTCAAGAGCGGCCTGGCTGTGTAGCGCAATTTGAGGGCCAAAATTTTCCTGGGCCGGAAGCACGCCGTCCAGCACCGCCGTGCGAACCGCCGTCGGGTAGGTCCGCATATAGCTCTGGGCCACGCGGGTCCCGTAAGAAACACCGTAGAGATTCCACTGGGCAACGCCCAAGGCTTCACGCACCCTTTCGAAATCCCGAACCGCTACAGGCGTCGTATATTGACGCGGGTCACCCTTAAACTGGGCAAGGCACTCTCGCCCCAGCTCCCGAAAGCTTTCCCGGTCATCAGCCAGCAACAGGTCTTCCCGGTGACTCAGGTCGCAGGTTTGCGCATTGGAATGGCCAGTACCACGCTGATCAATCAGGTAAATATCCCGCTGCCGGGCGAGATCCTGAAAGGCCCGATCCAGCCACAGGAAACTGTCACTGGCAGCCTGACCGGGCCCACCAGCAATCGCCAATACCGGATCATCCGTGGTGCGCGCCGCCGAGGCGGGCAAGCGAATAACCAACAGCTCCAGACGACGCTCTTCGGGCTCATCATAGTTTTCCGGAACCTCAACGAAAGCACACTGAACATATCGCTGATGATAGGGTGTAGCCAATGCACAATCTCGAAACTCGAGGCTTCCGATTCGGGCGACTACTTCATCAGTCACTGCAAGCTCATTGGCCCCGGCGATTGATGCGTAAAATAATAGTAACAGCCAACAACATCCTCGCTTCATTTACTTTTCCCTTTTTCCGGTTGTTCGACCTCAAAAAAAGAACGCAGCCGCTCCGCCTCCCACATGGTGTCCTGATAACCCAGCTCCATCAGTTCGCTAATAAAAGACTGATGAAATAGAAGATAACTGGCGGCGGTCGCCCCTCCACCTTTGGTGGTGGCCCCGATGGCCCGCAAGAAAAACCGAAGACTCTTGGGCAGGTAGCGCACTTTGCGACCCGCGATGTCGTCGAGTTCGCGTGACGGTGAAATGATTCGGTTATCCACCGCCCGCAACGGCATGCCGGATTCGGCCAGTGTGCCCGGCGGGATCATCTCCACCAGTTCGTTAATTCGCTCCAGGTGCTCCAGATCGCCTTCCAGGGCATCAATAAAAGCACTATTAAACAGCTGGCCAACAATTTGAGCCATGGAGGGTGAGTGGCGAACCGACCGGCGCTTGATCGCCTTTTTGGCTTCGCGATTACCGCTGACACCCACGATGAAAAGCGATTCCGCTCCCAGATGCAGGGCGGGGCTGATTGGCGCCAACTGCCGCAAGGCCCCATCCCCAAAATACTCGCGATTGATTCTTACTGCGGGAAAAATAGTCGGAATCGCCGAGGAAGCCAACAGATGCTCAAGCTTCAAACGGGTGGGCACGCCCACGCGGCGATAGCGGTTCCACCCATTCAATGACTCCTCACCCTGGAAGAAGCTGACGGATTGCCCCGAGCTATAGCCCATGGCGTTCACCGCCACGGCCGACAGCTTGCCGCTGGCAATCGCCGCGTCGAGGTTTTCAAAGCGAATGGCGGTGCCCAGCAGGTGCCAAAGGGGGCCGTTATCCAGCATTGACAGGGGGCGGGTCCGGCCCACCCCCTCATTAAACAGGGAGAATCCAAGCAACCCGAGCCCGCGCCCGAGATCACTCCAACCGTGCTTGTAGATTTGTCCAGGCGTCAGGTTCTGCCAGATACCCGCCAGGGAGGCGACCGAGTCCCGGAAATTTCCGGGATGACAGGCCAGTGCCAGGGCATTGATGGCACCCGCAGAGGTACCGCAAATAATGGGGAAAGGGTTGCGCGTCTCCGCCGGCAGAATGTTCGCCAGCGCCTGCAGTACACCCACCTGGTAGGCGGCGCGAGCGCCACCACCAGAGAGAATCAGGGCTCTTTTCATAAAGTCTCTCGTCAGCGTCAGGCAGAACCCGAGGCCGGCTCCTCATCCCTCAACTCGCGCCGCAACACTTTCCCCACGTTGGACTTGGGCAGCTCGTCGCGGAACTCGACCGCATGCGGCACCTTGTACGCCGTCAGATTTTCCTTGGCGAAAGCCCTGACCGCTTCCTCGGTCAGGGCCCCCGAGGTAACGATGTAAGCTTTTACCAGCTCGCCACTTTCCTCGTCGGGCACTCCCACCACCGCTGCTTCGACGATGTCCGGGTGGGTGCACAATACATCTTCCACCTCATTGGGAAACACTTTGAAACCCGAGACATTAATCATGTCTTTCTTGCGATCCACAATTCGTATGTAACCGTCCTGCTCAATGATGGCCATATCACCGGTTTTAAACCAACCATCCTCACTGAGCGACGCTTCGGTTTCCTCAGGCCGATTCCAGTAACCCTTCATCACTTGCGGCCCGTGAACACAAAGCTCGCCCGACTCACCCTGAGGCAAAACATTTCCCTCATCATCAATAACGCGGCATTCAGTTTCGGGCAAGGGAACACCGACGGTGCCCTCCCGAATGCCCCCGGGCGGATTGATGGACACCACCGGGGAGGTTTCGGTCAGCCCGTAACCTTCGTAAATCGGCACTCCGGTCACTTCTTTCCAGCGTTTGGCGGCCGCGGCGGTCAGGGCCATGCCACCGGATGCGGTCAGACGCAGATGACTGAAATCCAATGCACGGAAATCCGGGTTGCGACACAGAGCGTTGAACAGCGTATTCAAACCGACGAAACAGGTAAAGGGTTGGCCTTTCAGTGATTTCACAAAGCCTTTGATGTCCCGGGGGTTTGGGATCAGAAGGTTGTGATTCCCAAGCGACATGGCCGATGTAATGTGTAGGGTGAAGGCATAGATGTGATAGAGCGGCAGGGGCGCGACGTAAAATTCCTGGTTGACCCGAAACTGCCCTTCCATGTGCTCGTTGACCTGATACATATTGGCAACCAGGTTGCGGTTGGTCAGCATTGCACCCTTGGCCACTCCCGTCGTACCTCCGGTGTACTGCAGTACCGCCACATCCTGCGCGCTCCGGTCCACCGGCTGATACTGGCCCTTGGCCGAGCCGAGGGCCTCACGCAGGCCAATGGCGTTGGGGAAAGAGGCTTTGGGGACCATTTTTTTGATGTATTTGATGACGGCGTTCAACAGCACGCGTTTGACCGGAGGATGCAGATCCGCCAACTCGGTCACGATGACCTGCTCGACATCGGTCTCCTCAATAATCGACGCCGAGCGGTCGGCGATATTGGCCAACACCACCAGTGCCTTGGCCCCGGAGTCCTGAAGCTGATGTTTGACTTCGCGCGCCGTATAAAGGGGATTGGTGTTGACCACCACCAACCCGGCACGCAGGGCGCCGAGTAACACTACGGGGTACTGCAGGACATTGGGAAGCTGGATCGCTATACGATCGCCCGGCTGCAGCCTGGTTTGTTGTTGCAGGTAGGCGGCAAACTGGCTGGAAAGGCGGTCGATATCCCGGTACGTCAGCGTGTGGCCGAGACAGGTAAATGCCCTGCTCTGGGAAAATTCTTTGAGGGCCCCATCCAGGACCGACACCACAGTACGGTCGTAATCGTGCTTCATGGTTACAGTACTCCATTCTGTTAGCGCAAGCGCCGCGACATCCATGAGTTGCGGTATTAGGCGCCAATTGACCTGTTATCGTTGCCCCGGCACCGAGCCGAAACCGTCTTGGTTATAAAGCCTCACTGACGGTTTAGCCACCCAGCGGGGGATTCTGAGATTATCGGTGTCAGAACAGGGACTTGCAACCATGACCATGGGATTTTGCCGATTCCCCCAAAGATTCGCTCCTCAAGTGGAACCGGCAAAGGCGCGACGGGAATCAATCGAAAATGCGATTGAAGAACCGCTGGGTTTTATGCCAGGAATCAGCATCGGCTTTGGCATCATAGGCCAGAGGCAAATCGTACTGCTTGCCGGCCTCAGTCGCGGCCGGGTTGGTGAAGGCGTGCTTGGCGCCCGGATAACTGTGTACTTTGAAATCCACGTTGGCAGCGGTCATTTCCTGTTTGAAAGCTTCCACCTGCTGCGCCGGCACCATCGGATCCGCCTCGCCGGTAAATACCAGCAGGTCCGCCTCAATATCTCCGGGCTGCGCTTCGGCATCGGTTGACAGCATACCGTGATAGCTCACAACACCATCCAGATCAATTCCGGCACGGGCCATATGCAAAACCACGGCCCCACCGAAGCAGTAACCGATGGCGGCAATGTCATCATCTTCGACCATCGGCTGCTCACGCAGCACCGATAACGCTTTGAGAAAGCGCTGCTCGGCCTCGGCCTTGTTGCTCATGACCGATTGCATGAACTCGTTCGCCTTACTCGGGTGTTCGGCATATTTTCCGGAGCCGTACATATCCAGGGCAAAGGCGGCGTAACCAAGCTCGGCCAGCATATCGGCCCGCTTGCGCACGTAGTCGCCATGGCCCCACCATTCGTGGACCACCAACACGCCGGGCCGGTCGCCCTCTATCCGGTCGTCATAGGCGAAATAGCCGGTGAAGGTCTGGCCATCCACCGTATAGTCGATCTCCCGGCTCTGGGCTTCGGCCTGGCTCAGGGAAGCACTTCCTAATAGAAGTCCAATCGCGCTCAGGCGACACAAGAAAGGGGCAAACGACGTTAACAACAATGGGCGTTTCATATCGTGATTCTCCTTGAATAAAAAATTCGTTCAGACAATGTTGGTTCTATACGCCTCAAAGCACAAGCTGTATCACTGCCATGATTCAACCCCGGTTTCCAGTAACGATCAGTGTGGCAGCGGCCTCCTAAAGATCGGCCAGCTGCCAGACATCATACGCGGGCTCTTCGTAGGGGTGGGCCTCACGCAACGCCGCCAGTGCCGGGCGGATCAGGTCGTCCTCGCACACCAGCTCTACCCGAAACTCCGATACCCGCTCCACCTGCCCTGTCTGCCCGATAAAGGGCTGGCTGCCGTCAAGGGGGCGAAACTGCCCTTGGCCGAGCACTTGCCAGCAACAACTGTCGTAGTCGCCTATGCGACCGGCGCCGGTGGCGAATACCGATGCCTTTACCGATTCAACATGGGTTTGCGGAACGTAGAATACCAATTTATACAAAGTCCAGCCTCCTGATCGTACGACAAGGGGTCGGGGTCATTGCCACTGAACCGAAGGTCAGCGGGCGCGGTAGAGAATTCCCGGCTCACACCGGACCATTTCAAAGCGCCCGGCGGCGCCACCCAGGCCTTCGGATGAGCCGAGAAACAGCAGTCCCCCCGGCTTGAGGGCGCCGTGTATTTTTTCCAGAATTCGTTGCTTCAACTCGGCGTTGAAGTAAATCAATACATTGCGGCAAAACACCACGTCAAACTTACCCAGTCCGGCATAGGAGTCAAGCAGGTTCCAGGCTTTAAACTCGATCCGGTCCCGGATGATCGGCTTGACCCGCCACACATTCTCTGCAGGACTATCAAAGTACCGCTCCTGACGCTCGGAGGACAGCCCCCGAACCACCGATAGCCGATCGTATTCACCGCGCCGGGCCTGGTCCAGCACAATCGACGACAGATCGGTAGCAACGACCTGCACGGGACGCGCCAAGGCCCCCATTCTCTGCCGGCGAAACTCCTCGACCATCATGCTGATCGAATAAGGCTCCTGGCCCGAGGAACAGGCGGCCGACCAGATGCGAATCGGGCCGGCCGCCCTGTGCTCAGCCTGCATCCATTGGGGCAGGAGCTGATTGCGCAGGTATTCAAAGGGATAAGTGTCTCGAAACCAGAAGGTTTCGTTGGTCGTCATCACATCAATGACTTGTTCTTTGAGGCGGCGATTGGTGTTCTGCTTGAGTGCACGCACCAGATCACTGAACGAGGAGAGCTTATACTCCTCCAGAAGCCGGCGAATGCGATTGGAAACCAGGTATTGCTTGTTATCACCCAAGGCAATACCGCAGGCTTCCTGAAGAAATTGACGAAAGTGGTCAAACTCCGCCTGATCAAAGTTGTCGCGCTTTCCCGCTGCGTTAGTCATGCATTGATACCGCTCAAACCAAATCCTCCAGTGACCGCGGCCACCCCTGTAATTGGGACGCTGTTCAGGCGCTACCGTCCTGAATCAGGTCTACACCGGTAATCGCCTTGATCCGGTCGTTAACCTGACGCGCCAGCTCATCGGGACTGAATTTCGCCAAAAAGTTGTCTGCCCCGACTTTTTTGACCATCGCCTGATTGAACACGCCGCTGAGTGAAGTGTGCAGCAAAATGTGCAGGTCTTTCAATTCCGGCTTGTTCCGCACCTCCGCGGTAAAGGTGTAGCCGTCCATCTCCGGCATCTCGATATCGGAGATGATCATCACCAACTCCTCGTTCGGGTCTTTGCCCTGGGCAATCATATCGAGCAGATAATCCAGTGCTTCCCGGCCGTCTTTGCGCAAGGTCGTCTGCACGCCGATGGACTGCATCACGCGCTGCACCTGCTTGCGGGCAACCACCGAATCGTCCACGATCAAGACGTGCTTCTGGACCACCCGTTCGCCGATCCCGTCTTCCAGCACCCCCTCACTGATCTGCTCATTGATGGGCGCGGCTTCGGCCAGGATTTTCTCCACATCGACAATCTCCACCAGCTCGCCCTCGACTTCGGTAACCGCCGTCAGGTAGTGCGCCCTGCCAGCCCCTCGCGGTGGCGGGTGAATGTCGCTCCAGTTCATGTTCACAATCCGCTCCACTCCGCGCACCAGAAAGCCCTGCAGCGTGCGGTTGTACTCGGTAATGATAACAAAGCACTTTTTGATGTCTTCCAACTGAGTGCTGCCCATGGCCTGGTTCATATCCATGATCGACAGCGTGCCGCCGCGAATATGCGCCACACCCCGGACCACGCGGTTCCGGCCGGGAATGGCATTCAGAGGTGGACAGGGAAGAACCTCTTTGACCTTGAACACGTTGATACCGTATAGCTGCTTCCCCCCCAGCCGGAACAGCAACAGCTCCAGTCGGTTCTCCCCCACCAGTTGGGTACGTTGATTCACATTATCCAGAACACCGGCCATAAAACGCCTCTTGCTTAACCTTTGCTTTCGCTTTGTTCGACGGAACCGACGGCGCTTTCACCGCAGGGCCCCCAAGGCTTGCCACCCTGAGGCACCCAACGAAAGAGAATCCGGACCGGCACATTCTTTGCTTTAACCAATAACATACAGCCTATAGCGGCTGAAATCCGACACTCTTAAGGGGCGCCGCCTTCGCGATCGTCATCTGCTGAAAGAATAGGACAAAAAATGCGGCTCTGTCGCTTTTTGCGCAAATTCAATACAGTACCCAAAGCGCTCCCTCAAAGGGGGCGTCACCCGCTATTGGCCCTGGCACTGCTGGGGGCGCTCGTCTCCCCCGCTCTGGCGCAGGCCCCTCAGGACCTGGCCGAGCTGCAGGCCCAAGTGACTGATTATCTTCAACAATATTACCAGACCTCCGAGATTGAGCGGGCAAAAGTCACCGTCGGGCGACTGGACCCCAGACTGAGACTGGCCGCCTGTCCTTCTGCGCTTGAGCTCAGCCACCAGGACGCCGAGCGGCGTGGGGGCAATCTCACCGTGCATACCCGCTGTCCCGGACCGACGCCCTGGGCTTTATACGTTCCGGCAGAGGTGGCAGTCTACCGCCAGATCGCCGTGGCCAGCCGCAGTCTGGGGCGAGGCCACAGGCTGAGCGCCGGAGATATCACGCTGGCAGTGCGCGATACCGGGCAACTGCGTCAAGGTTTTGTCACTCAAGCGGAAACCGCTGTCGGTATGGCGTTGCGGCGCCCCCTGCAAGCCGGAGACCCTGTGCGCCTGAGCCAGTTGGAGGCGCCCACGGTTGTGCGGCGCGGGGACCAGGTGAGACTGAAGGCCAAAACCGGTACCATAACCGTCGATACCAAGGGGACTGCTCTCAGCGATGGGCGTGTCGGAGACCAGGTGCGGGTGCGCAATGACCGGTCCGAGCGGGTCGTTCGGGGGCGGGTGATTGGCCCTGGCACCGTGGAAGTGGTTCTATAACGCGAAACGCATCACATTTATGCCAAAATAGCATTAAAGTTATAAAAATGCCGGCCGATACGCGAGGTACAGGGCGAAAAATCGCCTGCCCGCAGACCGAAACCCGGTCGGCATCATCGATTATTTTGTTGGGGAACAAGATTATGGTTATCGACTCAAACAACGGCATCAAGCCCGGAAGCAGTAACAGTGGCAGCAGCCGTCCCGCCGGTGTCACGCCCAAAGACACCGGAGCACCGTCCAAAGCGGACAGCCAGAGCAGTACCACCCGCCGTGACAGTGTCAACCTCAGCGCGGAGGCCCAGAGCATGAACCGCCTGGAAGAGAATCTGGCCAAGCTGCCGGACGTGGACAGCGAACGCGTCACCAGTCTGAAGAACGCGATCGCCGAAGGCCGCTTCGAGATCGATGCTGAGCGCATTGCCCAGAATATGCTGAATCAGGACGACCTGCTCGGCTGATAGCGCTCTTTAGTGTGCCGGCGGTTCCCCCAACGCCGTCGGACACACGATTCCCTATTCGATGATTACCCGAACCGAGGTTCCCATGACACCCTCCCCCGAGCAAGTCAGCCAGATGCTGGCCCAAGACACCCAGAGTATTGAGCAGCTACAGCAGAGCCTCGAGCAAGAACGGTCCGCTCTGGAAAAACGCGACGCTGCCGCCCTGCCCCCCATTATCGAAGCGAAAAACCAGCTGATGGCCGCTTTGGGAGAGCACGCACTGCAACGTCAGGCGTGGCTGGATAGCGCCGGACTCAGTCACGACCACGAAGGCTGGCAGCAATGGTTACAACAACGACCCGAGACCGCCGCCCAGTTGGATCAGTGGCAGCACCTCGCTGACCGGTTTGCGTACTGCCGGGAACTGAACGAGATAAACGGGAAAATCATTCACCGGGCGCAGCAGACGCTCGGACAAATGCTCAACCTGATGCGGGGGCAAAACAACGAGGGTCCCTCACTGTATAATGCACAGGGGCGTTCTGGCTCCAATCCCGGTTCCCAGACGTTAGGAAAAGCCTGATCAGCCGACTCTCGCTTGTGCCCCCTGAGCGCTTTTTGTATAGTGGCGACCCTTGTCGACCCTGCCGTCCCCGTCGATTAACAGGATAAATCCTCCGCCTCCTAAGCGGAAGCTCCAGGTTCGAGTCCTGGCGGGGACGCCATTTCCTTTTTAGACTTTCTACGGACACACGGGCCATGAATCTACTCCTGCTCAAGGATCAGGAATTGATCGCCCCCGGGCTGGCCCGGGTCACCGACAAACGTCGCATCGAGCACATTACCCGCGTACTGAAAGCCGGCATCGGTGACACCCTGACGGTGGGTGAAATCAATGGCAATCTTGGACAGGGGCTCATCGAGCACCTGGACAACCACGAGTTACGGCTGGCGTTGACGCTGAACCAGACACCCCCATCACCCATGCCCCTGACATTGATCCTTGCCCTTCCCCGGCCCCAGCAGATCAAACGTATCCTGCAAACCGTGGCGAGCGCAGGCGTCAAGACGCTACACCTCATCCACTCGCGTCGTGTCGAAAAGAGCTACTGGCAATCACCGGCGTTGGCGCCCGAAGAGGTTGAACGGCAGCTGCATCTGGGGCTGGAACAGGGGCGCGATACGGTGGAGCCTCGGGTGCACTTTCATCCCCGTTTCAAACCCTTTGTGGAAGACGAACTGCCCGTTTTGATGACCGAGCGCCTGGCGTTGGTGGCCCACCCCTACCACGCGGCCCCCTGCCCGTCACAGGTGCAACAAGCGGTCATTATGGCCGTTGGGCCGGAGGGAGGATTCAACGATTTCGAAATCGAACAGTTGTCGACCCGGGGGTTTCAAACGGTGCATCTGGGGGAGCGTATATTGAAGACTGAGACGGCGATTCCCTTCTTGTTGGGGCGTCTGTTCTGACTCAAGCGGTCAGTACTGTTCTTGCTCCACTTTCTCCACCAGGAGCGCATCAAATGCTTCCAACTCGACACCCGGACTGAAGTAAAACCCCTGAAAGTAGTGGCAACCGTACTTTTGCAACAAGTCGAACTGCGCCTCTTCTTCCACCCCCTCGGCAATGACATCCAGATCCAGCAAACGACCCATGGTGATGATGGTTTCCACCAGAACCCGATCGTTCCGGTCTTCAATAATATCCCGGATAAAGCTTTTGTCGATTTTCAGCACCGTGACCGGCAACTGCTTGAGATAGCTGATGGAAGAATAACCGGTACCGAAGTCATCCAGAGAGAAACTGATACCGCGCTCTGCCAAGCGTTCCATGGTCACAATGGCTTCGTCGACATGCTGAATCACAATACCCTCGGTCACCTCCATTTCCAGCGAGTTCTCCGGAATGGGGTATCGCTCCAGTGTATTCAAGACGTCATCCGCAAACGCGGTGCGGCGAAACTGGCGGGGGCTGATATTGATGCTCAGCTTCATGCCGCGTTTCCACCAACCTTTGGATTGCCAGTGCACCAGGGTTTCACAGGCGGTTTCCAGTACCCATTGGCCTACATCCAGAATCAGGCCCGAGGTTTCCAGAATGGGAATGAATTCCGCCGGTGAAATGACACCTTTCTCCGGATGACGCCAGCGCAATAACGCCTCGGCACCCACAATCTGTCCCGTACCCAGGTCCACTTTAGGTTGATAGTGAAGCGTAAACTGCCTTTGTTCCAGCGCCCGATGCAGGTCGCCCTCCATGACCAGTTGACGGCTGACTTTGTCCGCCATTTCTTCGTTAAAGAACTCTATGGCATCCCGACCCTTTTCCTTCACCTGGTACATGGCGGTATCCGCGTACCGAAGAAGTTCGTGCACGGTGCTGTCCTTGTCGGGATACAACGCCACGCCCACGCTGCAGCTGATACGCAGCTCCAGGTTTTCCGTTTTGAACGGGCGGGAGATGATGCGCCGGATCTTCTCGCTGATTTCCCCCGCCCTCAATGCTGCCGTAGGCATATGCTCATCCAGCACCGTAAGCACCACGACAAACTCGTCACCACTGAGGCGGGCCACCAGGTCCTCCTCACGCACGGAGCTGACCAACCGGTTGGCCACTTCTTTCAAAACCTTGTCGCCCACCGGATGCCCGAGAGAGTCATTGATGTTCTTGAACTGATCCAGATCAATGAACAACACGGCACCACAATAACCATGGCGCGAGGCGCGTCGTAGCTCCAGATCGAGTCGCTCAACCAGCTGCACCCGATTCGGCAGATGGGTCAAGGCATCGTGATGGGCCATGAATTCCATCTCGGCCTGAGCTTTTTTGCGCTCGGTAATGTCCACCGACACCACCAGAGCAATCACTTCATCATAGTAACGGATGGGCAGGATGTGGCTTTGCAGGTAGAGCGTTCGGCCCTCAGGGGTCACAAACGCCTCTTCGTTGATTTCGATATCGATGCCCTGACGAATGACGCGTTGGTCGTTCTGGAGAACCTCGTCCACATCCTCAAGCACGTTCGTCAGCAGTTCGCGAGCATCCCGCTCGCGCATTTGATCGGGGGTCGAACCCAGTAATTCAGCCAGGGTTCTATTGGCGAACAGGTAGCGGCCCTGCGCGTTGCGAGCGCCCACCAGCACCGGCAGGCTATCGATAATCTGGCGCAAGTGCTCCTCACTTTTGCGCAGTGCCAGCTCTACCGCTCGCCGCTTGGCCAATGAAAGGTCCACCGCATCCAACAATTGGTTGCCGCTATCGACCAGTTGAGCCAGTTCGTCTCTGCGCTTGCGCAGCGGCGTCAGGCGCCTGACGCCCGGCTCTTCCGGGTTAATGCTCTTGATTTCGCGCGAGAGGCGTACCAACGGCTTGGTCACAATAAAGTAAAATGCAAAGAACAGCAGAACCACCAGCATGGCATTACGCGCAAGCCCAGTGGCCAGGTTGAGCAAAGAGCGTTCGTAAAAACCCGCCAGCGCCTGATCCATATCCACGGTGAACGACAATTTCCCGGCGGCGGTCTCACCATAACCGGGTATCGCCAGGTCGGTTTCCAGTGTGAGACTTTCTTCATGGAACAGGCGAGTGATCCAGCGGGTGTTGGAGGGCCGTGGCTCAGCCTCGCCCTGAGCCAGCGTATTGCCCAGTTCATCGGTGATCCGGACACCGGTTACGAAATCGTAGGCAAGCAGGCCGTTCACCACTTCGGCGGAAAGATCGTCATCCAGCGTATGGACCGCTCTCACGGCAGGCGGGGTCGCCACTTCCAGCACCCGTTGAAACAACTGGTTCAGCTCGTGGCGCTGATTGCGCAAGTCCAGATACAATTGGAACGAGCTCATCAGCAAACCCAGCAGAAATGCCAGGATAATGCCGATCTTGGCCAGGCGGAACGAGACGCCCTGAAAAAAGGAAGGTGCCTGCGTCATTTTATGGTTATATTCCCATGCCTCATGAAGTCGGAGCGACGAACCGGAGTAGCGGACACTGCGAACGACGCCACCCAAGCGATTATAAAGGATTCTCCCACAGACGGCTCTTGTCGTCCATTTCAACACAAATCAGTGGTCGATTCAGCCTCCCGATCGGCTAGGTTTTCCCGAGGGCTCGGGCCACTGCCTCGTGGGTCAGGCGGCCCTGGTGCACATTGAGCCCGGCGGCAAGACCCGGATCGCGATCCAGCGCATCCAGCCCCTCGCCCGCCAATGCCTGCACGTAGGGCAGCGTCGCATGACTGAGGGCCAATGTCGCGGTTCGGGCGGCCGCCGAAGGAATGTTGGCGACACAGTAATGGATGACCCCTTCCTCGACAAACGTCGGCTTGCCGTGCGTGGTGGGTCTTGAGGTTTCAAAACACCCGCCCTGGTCAATGGCGACGTCCACCAGCACCGCGCCCTTGGGCAGGTTTGCCAGTTGCGTCCGTGACAGTAGTTTCGGGGCGGCATCCCCCGTGACCAGCACCGCGCCAACAAGCAGGTCAGTGTCGGGCAGCAGCCGCTCGAGGCCATCCGCCGTGGCATATTCACAGACTACGCGCCCCCGGAACATGGCATCGAGCTCGCGCAAGCGGCGGGGGGATTTATCCAGAATGGTCACCCGCGCTCCGAGCCCCACGGCCATGCGCGCGGCCTGGACGCCCACCACGCCCCCACCGACCACTGTGACGCCCGCTGGCGGTACGCCGGGGACCCCGCCGAGCAGAATGCCCCGCCCCCCTTGGTGCAGCTCCAGATGATGGGCCCCCGCCTGGGTTGCCAACCGCCCCGCCACCTCGGACATGGGGGCAAGCAGCGGCAGGCCGCCGTGACCATCGGTTACGGTTTCATAGGCAATGCAACTGGCTCCGGAGGCCAGCAGTGCCTCGGCTTGGCGCGGGTCCGGCGCCAGATGTAAAAAGGTAAACAGGAGATGGGAGGGCCGTAGGCGCGAATATTCTTCGGGTTGCGGCTCTTTGACTTTAACCAACAAGGTCGCCCGCTCAAACAGCTCATCGGCGCCCTTCAGCAAAGTTGCGCCGGCCTGGCGGTATTGTTCGTCATCGAAACCGATTGCCTCTCCAGCGCTGGCTTCCACCAACACCTCGTGACCGGCCTCGGTCAGCTCTCGGACCGCCGTGGGCGTCAGCCCCACACGATACTCGTCCGCTTTGATTTCCCGGGGAACGCCAATCCTCATAACTACCCCTCCTGTAGGAGAACGTCGGGCTCTGCTCTCAGTATAGAGGTTGGTCAGGACACCTGCAGGGCGGGGATGAACTGTTGCACCCCCGCATCTTCCTCGGACTCCTCCTGCGGCGCGGCCTCCGGATCAATGCGCAGGCCGGCAAAATCAAACAGATTGGTATCCGCCAGTTGAGACGGCGCCACGTTACGGATGGCAGAGAAGATGGTTTCTGTCCGCCCCGGGTGCTGCTTCTCCCAGTCAGTCAGCATCTGCTTGATAACCTGGCGCTGCAGGTTTTCCTGGGAGCCGCACAGGTTGCAGGGGATGATGGGAAAGGCTTTGTACTCGGCATATTCGGCCAGGTCCTGTTCCTTGCAATACGCCAGGGGGCGGATCAATACGTTGCGCTTGTCGTCGGCCAGGAGCTTGGGCGGCATGGCTTTGAGCTTGCCACCATAGAACATGTTGAGAAAGAGGGTTTCAATAATATCGTCCCGGTGGTGACCCAGGGCGATTTTGGTGGCGCCAATGTCGTTGGCGTAGCTGTAGAGGGTGCCGCGCCGCAACCGTGAACACAGGCCGCAGGTGGTCTTGCCCTCGGGAATGACGTCTTTGACGATGCTGTAGGTGTCGCGCTCGATAATATGGTACGGCACGCCGACGTTGCTCAGGTACTCGGGCAGGATGTGCTCGGGGAAACCGGGTTGTTTCTGGTCCATGTTGACGGCGATCAATTCGAACCGTATGGGGGCGGTTTTCTGGAGGCTCATGAGGATGTCGAGCATGCCGTAGGAGTCTTTACCCCCGGAGAGGCAGACCATGATTTTGTCGCCCTCTTCGATCATGTTGTAGTCGGCAATGGCGCTGCCCACTTGCCGGCGCAGTCGTTTTTGCAGTTTGTTGTATTCCAGGCGCTCTTTGCGCACGACGGGCTGACTCATAACGCTCTCGGTCTATCTTGTGGGTGGCCAATATTCGATGTGCCGTCATTGTACGGATTTTAGCCGAGGCTGGGAATTGCCGCTTCGGCGGCAGAGCCTTGCCGCCACCTTTTGTGTTTTAGGCCCAAACAGTAAGTACTCGTCCAGCCCGGTTCGGTGAGGCGTATGGTCTTCGGAGACCCGCCGTAAATACATCCCTGTAGGCTTCTCATCGGCATCCATGCCTCAGAGAGTCTCCGAAGACCATACGCCTCACCGAACCTCAGTGGTAACGGCAACCAGCGGTGGAACTTGGCACTGAGGCCCTGAGGGGGATCGACCGGTTGTAGACTCTCTGAGGCATGGATGCCGATGAGAAGCCCCCATGGATGGGTTCACGGCGGGTCTACAACCGGTCGATCCCCCTCAGGGCCGGCCTCTCCAACAACCACTTTTTCGCCATCACCTTGTCCATGGCACACCCCTTGCAGAGCTGGGAGAGAAACAACAATACCGCCAGCCGACTGACGAGAGAGACCCTATGGCCCTGTTGCGCGCCCTGATGAAAAAGCTGTCCACCGAAGAACCCGCAACGAGCGCCCCGCCTGAAAACGAAACTCCGCGTGCAGAACTCCCGTGCGTCCGCCACCTGCGCCCGCTGGAACAACGCAAACAACTGCTCACCATCCGGCACAACCAACGCGACTACCAAAGCCTCATACTCGCCCTCGACACCGAACGGGAACTGCTCTGGCTCGACGAACTCTTCCCGCGCGCGCTCAACCTGGAGCCCGGTGACGACCTCACCGTCAGCCACCACCACAACGGCCAACTGTTCGAATTTACCGCCCCACTCGTCGGCTGGAGCACACCCCACCGCTCCGGCGGCGTGGCGCTTCCCCTACCCCAACAGTTTTACAGCGGTCCGCGGCGACGCTGGCCGCGGCTGAATGTGTTTGGCTGGCACCCCATCAGCGCTCGGGTCGCCGTGCCCGGGCTTTCGCCCCTCAGTGGCGAGGTGCTCAACATTTCCGCCGGCGGCGTGCGCCTCAGTCTGACCGGCGACTGGCGTCCGTTTCTTCATCACCGCGACCTCTTGCCTCTGTGTGAATTTACCGTCGCCCCCGGCCTGCGAGTACGCTGCCGGGCTCGTGTCTGCGCATTCCAGCTGAGCCTCCGTCCCTGGCGGCAGACCCGCGTCAGCCTGGCCTTTGAGGACCTTGCACCGGAGACGCGTCAGGCGTTGGCGCACTTTGTCCTCGAACAGCGCGAGCGCGCCGCAGCGGCGGCGTAATCTTTCAGAAAATACGCTCAACTTTCCGGGGGCGTCGCCGACAACCTCCCCCACCTGCGCCGGTCGTTGTTCCCGAGGTCCGGTGGCACTGGTCTACACTGATTGAACGGCTTTGAGAGTAACGGCAACGCTAAGGACACCTGACTATGCGTAATAATGGACCCACGACCGGGAAGAATATTCCCGTGAAAGCGGGAGAGGAGCTTGTTTCCTCCACGGATACCAAAGGTACCATCAAGTTCTGCAACGATACCTTCCGCGATACCTCCGGCTTTACTCGCGAAGAATTGATCAACCAGCCTCACAACATTATCCGGCACCCGGAAATGCCCGAAGCGGTGTTCGGTCTGATGTGGAGCGCACTCAAAGCGGGCCGCCCCTGGATGGGGATTGTCAAAAACCGTTGCAAAAATGGCGATCATTATTGGGTGGACGCCTACGTCACCCCACTACGGGACAAAGGCGCGGTGCAGGGCTACGAGTCAGTCCGCGTTCAGCCGGACCCCGTCCGAGTGGCTCGGGCAGAGGCAAGCTACCAGCGCATGCGTTCGGGCAAGAGCGCCTGCCCGAAAACGACCCGCCTCTGGCAAGCCTCGCGCACCGCTATCGAAGTGGCTCTGGTCGCACTCACGGTTCTCGTTATAGGTGCCTGGTTTAACGACACGCTGACGGCAGGCGCCGCCGCGTCCGCCGCCGTTGGCAGCGTGGTTATCGGGGTTGTCACTCAACTGTTGATTCAACAGCACTTGAAGCCGAGTCTCGAGAGAGCCAGGGCCATTTTGCACGATCCGGTCGCGGCCTATATCTATACCGGACGCAGTGACACCCTGGGCGAAATCGAGTTCGCCCAACTGGCGTTGCGCGCCCGCCTGCGCACGGCGCTGGGACGCTTTGGAGAATCCGCACGCGAGCTTCATGAACAAGCTGCACAGGCGCAACTTCAGGCCGCTCAAACCCATCGGGGCATGGACGAGCAACAGCGGGAAACCACCCGCGTGGCCAGCGCCATGCAACAGATGGCGCTGGCGGTCCAGGAAGTGGCCAGCGGTGCCTCCGACACGTCCGAGGCCACCCGAAGCGCGATAACGGAGGTCCAGCAGGGTGAACAGGTCATGGCCTCCGCAGGGACCGCCGTGGGAGAACTCTCCCGTCAGGTGGACGCCCTGGGGCAGGTGTTGGACCGTTTGCGAGCCGACAGCGGGGAAATCGCCAAAGTCATTGATGTGATCCGCGGCATCGCCGAGCAAACCAACCTGCTCGCTCTGAATGCCGCCATTGAGGCGGCCCGTGCCGGAGACCAGGGGCGAGGCTTTGCGGTCGTGGCGGATGAGGTTCGCACGCTGGCCCAGCGCACCCAGGATTCCACCGGCCATATTCAGGCGATCATTACCAAGCTGGGCGAAGCGACGGGCCAGGCCGGCGAGGATATGGATCGCTGCCAGGAGTGGGTGGAGCGCAGCGTGGGCGAAATGGACAACGTCAAAACCGCCCTGCAGGCCATTGCAAAAGCCGTGCAGACCATTGATCAGATGTCTCACCAAATCGCCGCCGCGTCGGAAGAACAGTCCGCGACCGCAACGGATATTGAGCAGAACACTCAGCACATCAGCGACATCGCCGATCGTACCCAAAAAGAAGTCGCGCAGGCAGAAGCGCTCAACAAGGAAATGGAACGGTTGTCGGAGCGCCAACTCAGCCTGATTGTACGCTTTGACGGGGGGCGATAAGCCCCTCGGCCAGAGCCGAAACCCCAAGAGACCGTTGCTCAGCATGTCGAGCGAAAAGGAAAGTCGCTCGCTAGCTCTCGACGGGCTGCCTCAAAGTCACAAACTCTTCCGCCAACGTCGGATGTATGCCGATGGTACGATCAAAATCCGTTTTGGTCGCCCCCGCCGTCATCGCGACGCCGAGCCCTTGCATGATCTCCCCTGCTTCGGGCCCGACCATGTGACACCCCAAGACGCGATCGGTATCCCGATCCACCACAAGTTTGACCAGCGCCCGCTCGTTGATATCCGGAAGCGTGTACTGCATCGGGCGAAAAGCACCGCGATAGATATCGATGTTCGCGTATTCCGCCCGGGCCTCTTCTTCGGTCAAACCGCAGGTGGCCATCGTGGGCTGACTAAATACCGCCGTGGGAACAATGCGGTAGTCCAATGGTGCACTTTTCTCGTTACCGAATAGGTGCCGCGCCAGAATCATTCCCTGGGCCAACGCCACGGGGGTCAACTCCGCCGGCCCGGTCACATCCCCCAGAGCATGAATGGACGGCTCATCGGTCTGAAAAAGCGCATTTACGCGAATGTGGCCGTCGTCGGTCAACGCCACCCCCGTATTCTCAAGCCCCAACCCTTCGGTTTTCGGGTGACGACCAGTGGCGTACATCACCTGCCCCGCTTCGAATGTTGCCCCCTGATCGGTGTGGACGGTGAGTCGCCCCTTCTCTGCTTTTTCAATGCGGTCAATATCGGAATTGAAGTGAAGGTGAATCCCTTTCTTGGGCATTTCCTGGGCCAGATGTTTTCGCAGGTCACTATCGAAACCGCGCAGAAACAGGTCGCCGCGATAGCACAGGTGCGTCTCCACCCCCAGGCCATTGAAAATGCCAGCAAACTCGACGGCGATATAACCTCCGCCGACGATCACAATCCGCTCAGGCAACTCGTCCAGATAGAACGCTTCGTTGGAGGTAATGGCGTGTTCCGCACCGGGAATGTCTGGCACCCAGGGCCAGCCCCCGACGGCCAGCAGTAGGTGTTTGGCAGTGTAGGTTTTATCCCCCACCGCGACTTCATGGGGCCCTTTCAACTGGCCGGAACCGTCGATGATATCGACTCCGGCGGTGTCCAGGAGCCGTTCGTAGATGCCGTTAAGCCGTTCGATTTCCTTGTCTTTATTCTGACGCAGTTGGTTCCAGTCAAATTTGATACTGCCAGCCTGCCAACCGTAACCGGGTGCACTGTGAAAGGTTTCGCGGTAGTGGGAGGCGAAGACAAAGAGTTTTTTGGGCACACAGCCCACATTGACGCAGGTGCCCCCCAGGTAACGCTCTTCGATGATACCTACCTTCGCACCGTACTGGGCCGCAAACCGGCTCGCCCGGACGCCGCCGGAGCCAGCCCCTATAACCAGTAAGTCGTAATCGTATTGGCTCATGTTTTTGTGTCCACCTCTGTGTTCTAGAGCCCAACTTGGGGCGTCCGAGTCCGGTCAGAAGAGAGGAACACCATACCAGGACACGCCGTAAATACGTCCCTGTAGGCTCGAATCGCGGGTCCCCCGCTCCACGGTCCTGGTATGGTGTTCCCCTCTTCTGACCTCCGAGGCACGAATTAACCTTATGCCCCTTATGGGTATCATTCAGTGGCGTAGGGCTGGTAAGGCCGGAGCCGCACCTGCCGTATTTCGTTGAGAGTGAGTCGTGGTCTTACGCTCGATTATGGTAGGTGGCGGCTATCGCCTTACCAACCCTATACGTAAACCACGTTACGAAAATTGGGTGAATCCACCAAACAGCATTTATTGGCACTGAGGCGTCGGTGGGGTAAAGCCTCCCGGGACCGTGGAGCGGGGGACCCGCGATTCGAGCCCCCAGGGATGGGTTTACGGCGTGTCCCGGGAGGCTTTACCCCACCGACGCCGGACTCGATGCAACACACCAAAGTCGCACCACTCTCCAGCTTTTCTTACAACACCCAACTTGTGGATTCTTCTTGGGCGAAGGCTTCTTCCAGGGAGAGCTGCAACTGCGCCTGCACCCAGCTTACCAAAGCATCCTGATGTTTGGGTTGCCAGCGGCCCTGCTGGAGGCGTTTCGCCCAGCCCAACAGCCGCACCTGATCCTCACGGGACCACTGCTCCGCCTCCGCCCGCAACACCACCGCACTGCGCTCCGCATGGGGCCGCAACCACAACTGCCGGGTGAACGTCAGCGCCCGAGCCATCACCACCAACGGAAAATTCGGATGCCGCACCGGCCCCATCACCTGCCGCTGGCGGGCCAACGGCAACCAACCAAACCGGCGCCCGGGTAGCTCCCGGCTCGCCAACCAACCGCCCACCGAACCCAAGACCCCGCCCGAAATCGCACCGGCCAACAGGGAAGTCCCCCCAAGACCCGCATCCAGCGCCAGCCCCGTGGCGGCGCCCGCACTGCCACTGACCCAGAGCAAGTCCCGCTGTTTCAGGCCCCAGAGATACCAGGTTTCGGTATTCATCAGATGGTCGCTGTCCAGCTCCCACGGGCTCTGACGCTCCAGAGAGCGGTGATGGTGGCCCCAGGCTGATCTCAAACGCTCGAAAAACCGGGTTTCATGTTCATCCAGCGACTGACGCAAAACCGCTTCCGCGCGCTGGCGACCAATCGCGCCCGGAATCTGCACCGGGACACTCTTCAACAACTGCTCGGCCCAATAGGCCGCCAATGCCTCGCTCACATCGGTCAGGCGTCGCTGGTCGCGCACCGCCAGCCCCTGCATGAGCTTCTGAACCGGCTCGGACCAGGACGGGGTCAGCTCGCCAACCGCCCGCAACAGGGCCTGCCGCGCCGGCATGGTGGCCGTCAGCGGATTGAAGACCCTCACCCACTGAAAGAACTGCCCCAGAGTGCGCTCCCAGGCTTGCTGGTGCGCCTGGGTATCCATCGGGTTGATCACCGCCAGGCGCGGCTGACCGGTCCAGCGGAGGATTTCCATTTCGGCTTCATCCAGCGGCGACGGCGATTGGGCACCATCCACCACATAAAGAATGCCGGCACCTTCCATAATCGGGCGGAGCAACTGTACTTCGTCGGGGAAGCGCTCCGGATGGCCCGGCTCCGCGAGAAAAGCCTTTACTCGATTCGGTCGATCCCCGGGGCTCACAGATTCGCGCTGCAGCCAGGACAGTACCTGCCGAGCCCGCTGGAAGCCGGGGGTGTCGATCAGCGTCAGCAGGACCCGGCCGTCCAGCTCGAACTCAAACGCGTCCGCGCTTCGGGTCGTACCCGACTCCGGGCTGATACTGACACTATCATTTTCAGTCAATGTGGAAACAATAGACGATTTACCCCGGTTGGGGTGGCCGACGACACACAACCGGGGATGAGCGCGTTCATTCATTGTCACTCACCCATGTCAGTTCGTGAGCTTGGGCGAAGTGGCGCCAACTGGCCAAGTGCCGCTCCGGTCGGGTTCGACTGTCCGCCAGCACCCAGAGACCCTGCTCCCTCACGCCCGACATTCTGGCCCGCTGAACCAGGTCCGCCAATTCTTCCACCGGCGAACGGTTGGCGGGCACCCGCCAGAGCAGGCGCTCGGGGTGTGAGCCCAGCAGGCGCGTCAGCATCTGTTCATCCTCATCCCAGGGGGAGACGCCCAACACGGGGGCCTTGGTGTCTCTCAGTTCCCAGTTGAGTGCAAGCACGCTCTTCCAGTCATCAGAGCGCCCCCGGCGCAATGAGGGGCTTGGGGCAGAGGCGGACGATAGCTCCGGTGCTCTCACGCGCGTCTGCCCCCGTCGCCGCTCCCAACGCCGCCACCACAGCAGACTGAACGCCGCCAATAAAGCCCGTGGAATCAAGTTGTAGAAGACCAGACTGGCCATCAGAAAAGGCCACCAGTCTCCCGCGCGCTCGACGCCGCCGCTCGACGGAGCGATGCGCACATACCGGGTGGCCTCCAGCAACGTGGCCTCGGGCACGGCGGCAGGCCACAAGTCCCGCCAGGGCATCGAGAGCCATTCGAACAACACGACAGGAGGTGTTTCGCTGTTCAGCAGTGTCGAGCTCCAGCCAAACGCCAGGTCTGAAAACAGCAGCAGAATCGAAAAGCCCAACAACAGGCCAACACCAGCGACCAACCAGAGCAGTTGCAGGTAATAGAGCATTTGCCAGCGTTGAGCGCGAGAGGGATACCAGTGAAGTCGCCACCCCCGCCAGTGAAACAGCCAGGGACGGCTTCGTCCCGCGGTGCTGACCGCCAGGGAAGCCAGGGCTCCCAATAAGGGTAGCCCGGCCCACAGCAACCAGAGCCAGAGCACGTTCAAGCGGCCTGAGGGGGCATAACTCAGGGAGCCAGCAGCTACCAGTACACCGGCGAGGGCCGCCAGCGGCCAGCTCCACCAGGGAAGAAATAGACGACCTTCAGGGCCGCCGATGGTGTGGGTGCTCCCCATTCCCTCTCCAATCCGTCAAAACGCCCTCTATCAGGCGGGAAAATCAGTGAGGATTTAACCATATTCGCGCGGGTGGGGGCGAGCCTGCGTCCAGGTCGGGACGGGGAAAGCGCACAAAACGCCTGAACTGAAGGCCGGGTCAGACTTCGATATCAATTCGCCGGCGGCGGCGGCGATCGTTGGAACGCATATCCACCAGCGGTTTCAAATTTCGACGCCGACGGTCCCGCTGACGCCGCTCACGGATGGGCGCCACGGGCGTCGTGTCCAGTACCTGCTCGTCCACCGGCAAGGTCTCGTCCTGAGCGCGGGTGGTGTTGATTTTGGTTCGCGCCGCCGGGGGCAAGGTGCTTGTAGGGCCCACGTAGGTCATAACGGCCTCCCGAATGAGTTGACACCGTCAACCTGACGGCGGTTACCCTATCCTATCGGCCTTTGACCGTCTTTCTTGACGATTTATCCGTCAGTTTGTGACAGGCCTCTCACTATCGTCAAGTTTCTGTCGGTCCGGCGTAAACCAGCTGAGCTGATGATGAAGCTGCACCACTTCGCCCACAATCAGCAAGGTCGGGCCGTGGACGTCGCTCTTCGCGACCAACGCCGGCATGGATTCAAGCGTACCGATCAGGACCCGCTGCGCCTGCAACGTGCCCTTCTCCACCAGCGCCACCGGGGTGTCCGGCATACGCCCATTGTGGATGAGTGTCTGACAGATGTCCTCAAGCCCCACCAGGCTCATGTAGAACACCAGAGTCTGCCCCGGGAGGGCCAGTTCGGGCCAGGTCAGGTTGGGATTGTCAGTTTTCAGGTGACCGGTGATAAACCGCACCGACTGGGCATAATCCCGATGGGTAAGCGGAATACCGGCATAGGCCGCGCAGCCGGAGGCCGCCGTGATGCCCGGCACCACCTGAAACGGAATCCGGTGCGCCGCCAGCAGGTCAATTTCTTCCCCGCCCCGACCGAAAATAAAGGGGTCCCCACCTTTGAGGCGCAACACCCGTTTGCCTTCCCGGGCCAGGTTGAGCAGCATCTCGTTGATGCTCTCCTGCTCCAGGTGATGGTGGCTGCGCCGCTTGCCGACATAAATTCGGTCCGCATCGCGGCGCACCAGCTCCATCACCTCCGGTGACACCAATCGGTCGTACAGGACCACATCGGCCTGCTGCATCAAGCGCAGGGCCTTTAGGGTCAGGAGTTCGGGATCTCCGGGCCCGCCGCCCACCAGGTAGACTTCACCCTGGGTGTCGACAAACGCCGGGTTGGCCAGATCTTCTTCAATCGCCCGCTCGGCCCGTTCGTCCTGGCCACTGAACACCAGCTCGGCAATGGGCCCCTGGAGTACCTTTTCCCAGAAGCGGCGGCGATTCTCTTCGGAGAACGACTGTTTCACGGTGTCCCGCCAGCGACTGGCCAACTGTGCCAACCGACCGTAGCTTTTGGGAATCAGGGTTTCGAGCTTGGCTCTGACCATTCGTGCCAGCACCGGCGCTTCGCCCCCGCTCGAAATCGCAATCACCAGGGGCGAGCGATCGACAATGGCCGGAGTGATAAAGCTGCACAGCGCGGGGCTGTCCACCACATTCGTAGGCAAATAGCGGGCCTGGGACTCCCGGGAGATTCGCTCATTGAGGGCGTGATCATCCGTGGCCGAGCACACGAGCACCACATCGTCGAGATCCTCACTCTGATACTCGCGATAGTGCAACTCGCCTTCGCCCTGCTCGGCAAGCTGTTTGAGCTCCTCGGATATCTCCGGTGCGACGATACACAGGCGAGCGCCCGCACGGGCCAACAATCGGCCTTTGCGGGTCGCAATATCACCGCCGCCCACCAACAGGCAACGGCGATGTTTGAGGTCCAGAAAAACGGGAAAATAATCCATAAGGCGATACGGCCGAGCTTAAAGCGATACGTTCGGGCCCAGTACTTTGACGCCACCCATGTAGGGCTGCAGCACGTCGGGAATGGCGATATTGCCGTCGATCTGCTGGTAGTTTTCCAGCACTGCCAGCAGCGTGCGGCCAATCGCCAGGCCGGAACCGTTCAGGGTGTGCAGCAGCTCCGGCTTCCCGGTTTCCGGGTTGCGGTAGCGGGCCTTCATGCGGCGGGCCTGGAAGTCGCGGAAGTTACTGCAGGAGGAAATTTCCCGGAAACGTTCCTGAGACGGCACCCAGACTTCGATGTCGTAGGTTTTGGCCGCTGAGAAGCCCAGGTCCCCGCCACACAGAATGACGGTGCGATACGGCAGGCCCAGTTTCTGCAAAATGGCTTCGGCGTGGCCGGTCAACTGCTCCAGCGTCGCCTCGGACTCCTCAGGGCGGACGAACTGCACCAACTCCACTTTCTCAAACTGATGCTGGCGAATCAGACCACGGGTGTCCTTGCCGTGGGCACCCGCCTCACTGCGAAAACAGGGCGTGTGGCTGACAAACCGCATGGGCAGTTGTTCGGCGCCGTCGAGCAGCACGTTGCGCAGAATATTAGTCACCGGCACTTCCGCGGTGGGGATGAGGTAAAAGCACCGCTCGTCGGAGAGCTTGAACAGATCTTCCTCAAACTTGGGCAACTGCCCGGTGCCGGTCAGCGAATCCGCGTTCACAATGAACGGGACATTCACCTCCTCGTAACCGTGAGCCTCAATGTGGGTGTCCAACATGAACTGGGCCAGGGCCCGATGCAAACGGGCGATACCCGAGCGCAACAACGCAAACCGTGCGCCGGTCAGTTTACTGGCCGTGTCAAAATCCAGACCGCCCAAACGCGCCCCCAGATCCACATGGTCGGCAATCGGAAAATCAAACTCGCGTGGCGTCCCCCAGCGGCGCACTTCCACATTGTCATCCTCGGAGGCCCCTTCCGGCACGTCGTCGGCCGGGATATTGGGGATACCGCTCAGGATATCGTCCAGTTCCGCCTGAATCGCATCGAGCTGGGATTCGGCGTCCCCCAGTTCCTGCTTCATCTGGTTGACCTGGGCCAACAGCGGCTCGATATCCTCACCACGACTTTTCGCCTGCCCGATCGACTTGGCGCTGGCATTGCGCTCTTTCTGCAGATTCTCGGTCTTGATCTGCACCTCGCGGCGCTGCTCTTCCAGCGATTTCAGACGCGCGATGTCCAGCTCATAACCACGCGTTTTGAGGGCTTCCGCCACCGCTTCCGGATTGTTACGAACAAGTTTTGGATCCAGCATAAAAAAGTCTTATTTGTGTCAGTAGGTTAAAAGTGAAAGTCAAAAAATCGTTCTCGCCAGATAAACTGATAAAAAGACGGCGAGTAGACAACCGAGCAATGTCACCAGTGAGTAGGTCACTGCCAGCGCCAGGGAGCCATTCTCCCACAGTAGCAGGGCATCCAGTGAAAACGTCGAGAAGGTGGTCAATGCTCCCAGAAAGCCGGTCACCACAAACGGGCGATACTCCGGTGGCACAACGCCCTTATCCACGATCAGCACGAAAGCCAGCCCGACCAGAAAACAACCGAGCAGGTTGGCGACCAGCGTTCCCAGGGGAAAGCGGGTGCCCATCACGGGAAACAGCCAGGTCGTCAAACCGAACCGGCCCATCGCCCCCAGGGCTCCTCCCAGCGCTACCGCCAACCACTGCATCATCGTCCCCCGGAATCATTACCGCCCGAATATCGCTTGACCGGACTTTTTGCATCCAGCTCACGGAAATACGCCATCTTCTCCCTGATCCGCTGCTCAAGCCCGCGTTCCACCGGCTCGTAATAGTGGCGGTCGGCCAGCTCCGGCGGCAGATAGCACTCTCCCGCGGCGTAGGCACCGGGTTCGTTGTGGGCGTAACGGTACTCCGCCCCATAATCCATCGATTTCATCAGTTTGGTGGGCGCGTTGCGCAGATGCACCGGAACTTCATACCCGGGCTGCTCGCGTACCTCCGCCATCACCTGATTAAAAGCATTATACACAGCATTACTTTTGGGTGCCGAGGCCATGTACACCACGGCCTGGGCAATCGCCAGCTCCCCCTCCGGGCTACCGAGGCGCTCCTGGGTATCCCAGGCGGCCAGGGCCAACGGCAGCGCCCTGGGGTCGGCGTTGCCGATATCCTCACTGGCAATACGCACGATGCGCCGGGCGATGTAGAGCGGGTCACAGCCACCGTCGAGCATTCGGGCGAACCAGTAGAGCGCGCCGTCCGGGGAGGAACCGCGCACCGATTTGTGCAGGGCGGAAATCTGCTCGTAGAAGAGATCGCCCCCCTTGTCGAAGCGGCGCACGTCAGCCGCCAGCACCTCTTCCATGACCCGCTGGCCGATCACTTTTTGCCCGCCCTGCTCTTCCGCCAGATCCGAGGCGATTTCCAGCAGGTTCAGGGCCTTTCGGGCGTCACCATCCGCCGACTTCGCCAGTGTTTCCAGCCAGTCCTCCTCGATCCGGATGCCCTGGCCGCCCAGACCGCGCTCGGCGTTCTCCAGGGCCTGATCCAGCACCTGGCGAATGTGCTTGTGCTCCAGCCCTCTAAGTACATAGACCCGACACCGGGACAGGAGGGCATTATTGAGTTCAAAGGACGGGTTTTCGGTAGTGGCGCCAATAAATATCAGGGTGCCGTCTTCGACGTAGGGCAGAAACGCATCCTGCTGGGCCTTATTGAACCGGTGGACTTCGTCCACGAACAGAATGGTTTTGCGCCCCCGGTTAACGCGCTCCTGCTCGGCCACCTGGACCGCCGCCCGGATATCTTTGACTCCGGCGAGCACGGCGGAGATGGTCTGAAAACGGGCATCGGCCTGCTCGGCAAACAACCGCGCCAGGGTGGTTTTGCCCACACCGGGTGGCCCCCACAGAATCATGGAGTGCAGGTGGCCACGTTCGACCGCATCCCGCAGCGGTTTCCCAGGCGCCAGCAAATGCTCCTGGCCGATGTAGTCCGCCAGGGTTCTGGGCCGCATACGGGCGGCCAGGGGCTGGTAGACGGGTTCGGTCTGGAAAAGGTCGTTGGTCATTAATCTACCAGTACGTCCACGCCGTCGGGCACCTGGAAGTTGAAGCGCGCCGGATCGACATCGGTGTTGAGCTTCAGGTCCGACAGGGAAAAGCGGGTCACCTGGTCAAGGTTGTCGTGCATGGTAATTTCTTTGAGAAGTTTGCCATCGAACGTCAGGACCAGGGCGCCGAACAGGCTTTCTTCGTCTTTGGGTGCCAGCGTGAAGGCGGTCCAGCCGTTGTTGGTGGTGGCCTGCTCGATGTCAAACTGTTGGTTTAGGGCGGTCAGCTCGTCGCTGAGGATGAGGGCCGGGGTGTTCTGCAGTTCGGCGTCGAAGTCACGCACGGTGACCTGCATGAGGTCGGGGTCGTAGAGCCAGATTTTGTTGTGGTCGGAGACCAGGCGCTGTTCGAAGGGCTTGTGGGTATGCCAGTCGAATTTGCCCGGCCGGGCCATGGCGAAGTCGCCACTGCTTTCTTCGAGCACTTCGCCTTCGCTGTCGTAGAGGGTCTGAGTGAAGTCGCCTTTGAGGCTGTCCATCTGGTCCAACCGCGAGCGCAGTTCGGCAGCGGGGTCTTGGGCCTGTGCCCCCATACCCAAAAGTAGCAAAAGGGCAAATACTGGAACGTTGAGTTTCTTCATGTCATTAACCAACTTGGAAAATTGTTTGTGTTTGACCTTTGGTGGTGGTTGGGTAGTTCCGGCCGTTGAGGGAAAGACTGATCGTAGACCCGCTGTGAACCCATCCATGGGGGCTTCTCATCGGCATCCATGCCTCAGAGAGTCTACGATCAGTCTTTCCCCCAACGGCCTCTGTGCCACACTGGACCAAGTCCACTCTTAGATTCGAACGACACACCTACAAGGCTCAGTCTGATCAATCGAATTGAAGTAGCAGATCGTGAACTCCGCTCTTACACCACCATACGCCAAGCTCCTGAACCCACCATGAAGCGATTGTGGCACTGAGGCGGGGGAGCGGGTATACCCTTCGGAGACTCTCTGAGGCATGGATGCCGATGAGAAGCCTACAGGGATGTATTCACGGCGGGTCTCCGAAGGGTATACCCGCTCCCCCGCCGGACTATCAAAGCACCACCAAACCAGAATCAGTTTTTAGGAACCAGAACCTCCCGATTCCCGTTATGCCCCGCCTCGGAAACAACACCCGCCGCTTCCATGGTATCAATCAACCGAGCCGCCCGGTTGTACCCAATACGCAACTTACGCTGAACCCCCGAGATCGACGCCTTGCGCGAATCTATCACATGCGCCACCGCCTGATCGTAAAGCGCATCACCCTCACCATCATCGCCGCCCTCTTCCCCACCGGGCATACCGGGAACCGGTATCGAACTGGTCGTCCCCTCATCCGTAATCCCATCAATATAATTGGGCTCGCCGCGCTTCTTCCAATCCGCTACCACCTTATGCACCTCGTGATCATCCACGAAGGCCCCGTGCACACGCACCGGCACACTCGTGCCCGGCGGCAGGTACAGCATATCCCCATGGCCCAGCAGCTGCTCCGCCCCACCCTGGTCCAGAATGGTCCGCGAATCGATTTTCGACGATACCTGAAAGCCAATCCGGGTCGGGACGTTGGCCTTGATCAGACCGGTAATCACATCCACCGACGGGCGCTGGGTCGCGAGGATCAGGTGAATACCCGCCGCCCGAGCCTTTTGGGCGATACGGGCGATCAGTTGCTCTACCTTCTTCCCGACAATCATCATCATGTCGGCGAACTCGTCGATAACCACCACAATGGCCGGCAGGTGTTCCAGGTCGGGGGCGGTCGCTTCTTCCTGCCCCGCCTCGTAATGCTCATCGGGCTTGAACAGCGGGTCTTTCAGCGGTTCGCCGGCCTTGCGGGCTTCGTCCACTTTGCGGTTGTAGCCGGCCAGGTTGCGCACGCCCATGGCCGCCATCAATTTGTAGCGGCGCTCCATTTCGCCCACGCACCAGCGCAGGCCGTTGGCGGCGTCTTTCATGTCAGTGACCACCGGGGTCAGCAAGTGCGGGATACCCTCGTACACTGAAAGTTCCAGCATTTTCGGATCCACCAGCATCAGTCGCACCTCCTCCGGGGAGGATTTGTACAGCAGACTGAGGAGCATGACGTTCACGCCCACCGACTTACCCGAACCGGTAGTACCGGCCACCAGCAGGTGGGGCATTTTGGCCAGGTCCGCCACCACCGGCTGCCCGGAGATGTCGCTGCCCAGCACCATGGTGAGCACGGATTTCGATTTGGCGTAGACCTCGGAGGCCACTATTTCGCTCAGACGCACGATTTCGCGGTGCTCGTTGGGAATTTCGATTCCGACCACGGACTTGCCGGGGATCACCTCTACCACCCGCACGCTGATGACCGCCAGAGAGCGGGCCAGGTCTTTCGCCAGATTGGTGATCCGGCTTGCCTTGACGCCGGGGGCCGGCTGAATTTCAAAACGGGTCACCACCGGGCCGGGCTGAACCGAGACCACTTCCACTTCGATGCCGAAATCCTTGAGTTTGAGCTCCAGCATCCGGGACATGGCCTCCAGTGATTCCTTGGAGAAGGCCTTATCGCTGTGCTCATCCGGCGGATCCAGCAGCTCGATGGACGGCAGATCCCCCACCGGCGGGGTATTGTCCCTGGTATCGAACAGAGACCCCTGCTGGGCCGGCTTGGGCTGGGGCTTGGGAGGCGTTTTCTTGGGCGGCTCGGAAATGGTGGGCGGCACCCGTTTGGCGGTTTTTTCCACCTGCTTGGCCACCGCTTCGCGACGATGCTGCTGTGCCGCCTTGGCGGATTTATGCTCGGCGCGCCGACGCTGCCATTGCTGCCAGTAACCCCGCACCCGGTCCAGCAACATCAGAGTAATACGGCCGGTTTCGTCCATCAGCGCCAACCAGGACAAGTCCGTGAAGATCGTGATCCCGAACAGAAACACCGCCAGGAGGATCAGGGTGCCTCCGGTGTAACTGAAAGCACCTTCTACCCCTTCCGCCACAGAGGCGCCGAGCAGGCCGCCGGTGGAGAATGGCAGATCGACGCCATCGGGATAATGCATGCTCGCGATGGCCGTACCGGCCACCATCACCAGAATCAGGCCGACAATGCGCAGGGAGATCAGCAGCCAGTCAAACCCCGGCTGGCGCTCCCGGTCCCGGAACACCTGCCAGGCCCGGTAGGCCAGCAACACCGGGAACAGATAGGCCAGGTAACCGAACAGCGACAGAAACACATCCGCCAGCCAGGCGCCCGCCGGGCCGCCAGCATTGCGAATGCGGCTGTTTTCCCCGGTGTGGGACCAACCGGGGTCGCCGGGATCATAGCTCAGCAGCGCCAACATCAAGTACACGCTGATCGCCACCAGACCGATCAGCGCCCCTTCCTTGACGATTCGCACCAGGAGGCTATCGACCGATGTGGCGTCGTTACTGGCAGTTGTGGGTTGAGAACGTTTCAAACAGGATTCCTATCAAGTCGAAACAGGCTGCATCATCTACCTGTACGGTTGTCATGCAGCACTGTTGGCGTCATGGCTGGTTGGCAATGGCGGCTATTCTAGCGGTCCGGGAGGGGTTTGCAAAAGCGACGCCGTCATAGTGTCAGACTCAGCCTTGGGAGCTTACCATTAATGAAAGCAATACCTCGCATTGGTTCATACTATTTTGCGCCCTGTTGGTGATTCACTTATGATGAGCGCCATTCAACGACCCCTAACGTTTAACGCAAAGGAACTCACATCATGAGCGAAGCACAGCATCATCGCCTGATTATTCTCGGTTCGGGCCCCGCTGGCTACACGGCGGCCATTTACGCCGCCCGCGCCAACCTGAAGCCGGTGCTGATTACCGGTATGCAACAGGGCGGACAACTGACCACCACCACCGACGTGGAAAACTGGCCGGGTGGCATCAGCGAGCTGCAAGGGCCGGACCTGATGGTACAGATGCAGGAACACGCCGAACGCTTTGACACCAAAATCATTTTTGATCACATTCACGAAACCGACCTGAGCGAACGACCCTACAAGCTGGTGGGCAGCGAGACCTACACCTGTGACGCTCTGATCATCGCCACTGGCGCCTCCGCCCAGTACCTGGGCCTGCCCTCGGAAGAAGCCTTCATGGGCAAAGGCGTAAGCGCCTGTGCCACCTGTGACGGTTTCTTCTATCGGGACCAGAAAGTCGCCGTGGTCGGCGGTGGCAACACCGCCGTGGAAGAGGCGTTGTACCTGTCCAACATCGCCAGCGAAGTGACCCTGATTCACCGCCGGGACAAGCTCAAAGCCGAAAAAATCCTGCAGGACAAGCTGTTCGCCAAGGCAGAAAATGGCAATGTTCGTCTTATCTGGGATCACACCCTGGATGAGGTACTGGGGGATGACAACGGCGTGACCGGCGCCCGCATCCGCAGCAAGCTGAACGATTCCACCCAGGACCTGGACGTACAAGGGGTGTTCATCGCCATCGGCCACAAGCCCAACACCGATATTTTCGAAGGGCAGCTGGACATGAAAGACGGCTATATCAAGATCAAGAGCGGTCTGAACGGCAACGCCACCGCGACCAGCGTGCCCGGCGTGTTCGCTGCGGGGGACGTCTCCGACCACGTGTACCGTCAGGCGATCACCTCTGCCGGTTTCGGTTGCATGGCGGCGCTGGACGCCGAAAAATACCTGGACGATCTGTAAACCCGAGTGCGGTCGGCCTCCCGGGCCGACCCTCCCCCCTATGATCACACTCCCCTGGCTCGACCCAACCACGCTGGACTTTCCGCCCTCTGAGGAAGCCCTGGACGACCCCAACGGTCTTCTGGCCGGCGGCGGCGACCTGTCCCCAGAGCGTCTGCTCCACGCCTATCGCAACGGTATTTTCCCCTGGTACGAAGACGGCCAGCCCATTCTCTGGTGGACACCGGATCCCCGTGCCGTGGTCTACCCGGACCACTTCCATCTCGCCCGCTCCCTGCGCAAGACCCTGAAACGCGGGATTTTCACGGTAACGGCCGACACCCACTTCGAAGCGGTCACGCGCGCCTGCGCTGAACCGAGAGATGGCGCCGCGGGCACCTGGATTACCGAGGAGATGTTGCAGGCCTACATTCGGCTGCATGAGCAAGGCGTGGCGCACTCTATCGAAGTCTGGCAAGCGGACGAGCTCGTGGGCGGGTTGTACGGTCTGGCGCTCGGACGGGTGTTCTTTGGCGAGTCCATGTTCAGCCGGGTGGACAACGCCTCCAAGGTGGCCTTTGCCCATCTGGTGGCCCAATTGAAGGCCTGGCAGTTCCGGCTGATCGACTGTCAGGTCAGCAGCGGGCATCTGTTCAGTCTGGGCGCCGAGGAGATTCCCCGTGAAGTCTTCGAAAAAATCCTGCTAGACTATGCCTATCTGCCCTCGATTACCGGCCGGTGGCACCTCAACGCCCCCGTGCTTTGAACGCCCAGGCAGGAGGAGACGATATGACCGACCTGTCGAACCTCAAGCTCTTCGCCACCCAGCCTCACCCCTGCAGCTATCTGGACGGTGAGGAGGCGACCACGCTGTTTATTGACCCTAATGCGCCGGTGGATAAGGAGCTGTACACCCAGCTCTCGCAGATCGGGTTCCGCCGCAGCGGCGCGCACCTGTACCGCCCTCACTGCGCTCAGTGCAACGCCTGCGTCTCCTGCCGCATTCCGGTGGAGCACTTCCGACCCAACCGCAACCAGCGCCGCTGCTGGCGCCGAAACCGGGATCTGACACTGAAGATGGTGGAGCATGCGGATTCCGATGAGCATTATCAGTTGTATGCGCATTACATCAACACCCGCCACCGGGACGGGGATATGTACCCGCCCTCTCGGGCTCAGTACGATGCGTTTTTGAACCGTGCCTGGGGAGTAACGCAGTATCTGGAGGTGCGCGATCAGGGGCGTCTTGTGGCGGTTGCCGTGTGTGACCGGCTGAAGGATGGTCTCTCGGCGGTGTATACGTTTTTCGACGGTACGGAGGAGCGTCGCAGTCTCGGGGTGTTCGGGATTCTGGCACAGATTGAGGAGGCAAAGGCGTTGGGGCTTCCCAACGTGTACCTCGGTTATTGGATCAGGCAGTGCCGTAAGATGGATTACAAGACTCAATATCGGCCGTTGGAGATGCTGGTTAACCGGCGTTGGGTGCGGGTGACCTAAGGTTCGTCGTTTTTTGGCTTCAGTTTTTTCTTCACGCCCGGTCCACTGAAGGGGTGCACCCTCCAGAAACCCGCCGTAAATACCTCCCTGTAGGCTTCTCATCGGCATCCATGCCGCGGCTTTGGCTCCTGCGTCGCTCTAGCACCTACATCCATGTAGGCGTCAGAGAGTTTCTGGAGGGTGCACCCCTTCGGCGGACCTCAGTGCCATCCCTATCCTTTGACGCCCACTTTTTCAGTCGAGAGGTGGCGGCTTTCGCCTTACCTACGCTACGCGATAATAAGTCGCTACGAAGCTCTTAGGCCGAGGCAGTGGAATACCGTTCGGAAACTCTCTGAGGCATGGATGCCGATGAGAAGCCCCCATGGATGGGTTTACGGCGGGTTTCCGAACGGTATTCCACTGCCTTGGCCGGACCTTGCAGTTCTCGAGTGGGGTTCATCATGGCCGGCTTTCAAACAACACTCCCCTCACAGAACCGGACGTGAAGCCTCAAAAACAGCGATAAACCACCTTTTATCCCCCCAGCACTTGGCCTTTCGGCTCATTTCAGGCACAATTCACGCCTATTTTTAGCCCGACCGGGCAACAATTCAGACTTAACCTGTGCAAGATGTCTGAAGTTCAACGACGATGCACACACAGAAAGCTGAGGAAACGGCCGAATGGCGAAAGAAGACAATATCGAATTTGAAGGCGAAGTCGTCGACACCCTGCCCAACACCACCTTCCGGGTCAAACTGGAAAACGGGCACGTGGTCACCGCGCACATCTCCGGGAAAATGCGCAAAAACTATATTCGAATCCTGACTGGAGACAAGGTCAAGGTCGAAATGACTCCTTACGATCTCTCCAAAGGTCGTATTACCTACCGCTCCCGTTAAGGTCCCGCCTGGCACGACCGCTCAGGGACACAACCCATAGCGGTCATGCAGTGAGCCCCCCAAGACATAAAAAAACCCGCGCCACCTTGGGGTGGCGCGGGTTTTTGTGCGGCTAACTAGCGAGCGTCAGTCGTCTTTGCCCTGGATATGGATTTCCAGCTCCTTGTTCTCGGCATCCACATCAACCTGCACAACACCGCCGCCGTCAGACAGGGAACCGAACAGAACCGCTTCAGCCAAAGGTTTCTTGACCTTTTCCTGAATCAGACGGGCCATGGGTCGGGCGCCCATCTTCTCGTCGTAGCCGTGCTCCGCCAACCACTGGCGAGCGGCATCGGTCACTTCGAGAGAGACCTTCTTGTCATCCAACTGGGACTGCAACTCCACCAGGAACTTGTCCACCACCGTTTTGATGACATCCATGCTCAAGGCACCGAACTGCACCGTGGCGTCCAGGCGGTTGCGGAACTCCGGCGTGAACATCTTCTTGATAGCTTCTTTGCCATCCAGGCTGTGATCCTGCTGAGTAAAGCCGATGGAGCGGCGGCTGATATCCTCCGCGCCCGCGTTGGTGGTCATGATCAGGATCACGTTGCGGAAGTCCGCCTTGCGACCATTGTTGTCGGTCAACGTACCGTGGTCCATGACCTGCAACAGCAGGTTGAACACTTCGGGGTGAGCTTTTTCAATTTCGTCCAGCAACACCACACTGTGGGGATGCTTGCTGACCGCGTCGGTCAACAGCCCGCCCTGATCAAAGCCAACATAGCCCGGGGGCGCCCCGATAAGACGGGACACGGTGTGCCGTTCCATGTACTCGGACATGTCGAACCGAACCAGCTCGACCCCCATGCACTTGGCCAACTGCCGGGAAACCTCGGTTTTGCCCACACCAGTGGGCCCCGCGAACAGGAAGGAGCCGATGGGCTTTTCCCCGGAGCTCAAACCAGCGCGGGACAACTTAATGGCGGTAGAGAGAGTATCGATCGCCTCATCCTGACCAAACACCGTCATCTTCAGGTTGTCATCGAGCTTGCGCAATTGCTCTTTGTCGGAAGAAGACACGCTTTTTGGCGGGATTCGCGCAATCTTGGCGACAACCGCCTCGATATCGGAAACCCCCACGGTTTTCTTGCGCTTGCTGGGCGGCTGCAACTGTTGAAAGGCACCCGCCTCATCAATCACGTCGATGGCCTTATCCGGCAGGAAGCGCTCGTTGATGTAACGCTCCGACAGTTCCGCCGCCGTGCGCAATGCCGGGTCGGTATAGCGCAGACCGTGGTGCTTCTCAAAGCGGCTCTTGAGCCCCTTCAGAATCTGGTAGGTTTCATCCACCGTCGGCTCTTTTACATCCACCTTCTGGAAACGACGGGACAGTGCCCGATCTTTCTCGAACACCCCGCGGTATTCCTGATAGGTGGTGGAGCCCATGCACCGCAGCTCCCCGGAGGACAACAGCGGTTTGAGCAGGTTGGAGGCATCCATCACGCCGCCGGAAGCAGCGCCGGCACCGATGATGGTGTGAATTTCATCGATAAACAGAATCGCGCCTTTCTGCTTCTTCAGTTCACTGAGCAAACCTTTGAAGCGCTTCTCGAAATCGCCCCGGTATTTAGTGCCGGCCAGCAGCGCCCCCATATCCAGGGAGTAAACAACGCTGTCTGACAGAGCCTCGGGGACGCTACCGTCGACAATCCGCTTGGCCAACCCTTCGGCGATCGCGGTTTTACCCACACCGGACTCGCCCACCAACAGCGGGTTGTTCTTCCGGCGCCGGGAGAGAATCTGGCTGACCCGCTCGACTTCGTACTCGCGCCCGACCAGCGGGTCGATCCGCCCCTGCATGGCCTGCTCGTTCAGGTTGGCCGCAAAGCTTTCAAGCGGGCTCTGACTGGGGGCATCGCCCCCTACCGCGTCCTCGTCGTGTTGTTCCTGGCCCGCATCGCTGCCGTGATCCGATTGACCCGCCACCTTGTGAATGCCGTGAGTGATGTAGTTGACCACATCGATACGGGCAATGCTTTGCTGCTTCAGGTAGTAAACCGCCTGGCTTTCCTGCTCGCTGAAAATCGCAACCAGGACATTCGCCCCCGTCACCTCCTGCTTGCCGGAGGACTGAACGTGGAACACGGCGCGCTGGAGCACTCTCTGGAATCCGAGCGTGGGCTGGGTTTCGCGTTCGGTATCATCTTCCGGGATCAGCGGCGTCGTGGAATCGACAAACTCTATCAATTCCTTACGCAACTGCCCGAGATCGGCTCCGCAGGCTCGCAGCACATTGGCCGCCGACTCGTTGTCTATCAACGCCAGCAACAGGTGCTCGACGGTCATGAACTCATGCCGTTTGGAGCGCGCGCCCTTGAACGCCAGGTTCAGGGTAATTTCGAGATCTTTACTTAACATCGCTGATAACCTCTAACAACAGAGTCACCGGTCGTCTTCGCCCGCTGCTTCGATTTCACAAAGCAGCGGATGTTCATTGTCCTTGGCGTACTGATTGACCTGAGCCGCCTTGGTTTCCGCTATATCACGAGTATAGACACCACATACCGCCTTGCCTTGTGTATGGACTTTGATCATTACCTGAGTCGCTTTCTCCCGGTTCATGGAAAAAAAGACCTCCAGGGTTTCGACCACAAAATCCATGGGAGTGTAGTCGTCGTTGAACATGATCACCTTGTACATGGACGGGCGCTTGAGCTTGGGCTTTTCCGTCTCAATCGCCACATTACCGTCGCCCTCATCCTGATCAGGGTCTTTACTTAAGGTTAGATGAAAGATTGCCATTTTTCCCACAACTACTCAAAAACGATACGTAAAATTTTGTTCAGCCGTCGGCGCTTCCCGGCCTGTGTATACGCCCCATTGTACCGGATCGATGCCCGCACACCTACACCTCAACTCGAGCAAAACACTTGACAGACTTAGCAATCTCGGCTAAAACACCCAAAGTTGGTTAAAAAAGCAACAAGATCAGCGCGTCAATAGACCTCACTGTTCTTAACCAACTCACTCTAATAACGATTAATGATGAGACGACCCCGTCTCTCCGCAAAAGAAGGATTCCCCCATGCCTACAGGTACTGTCAAATGGTTCAATAACGCCAAAGGTTATGGCTTTATTCTGCCGGATGAAGGCGGCGAAGACCTATTCGCCCATTACTCGGCCATCCAGATGGATGGTTATAAAACCCTCAAGGCAGGCCAATTAGTCGCGTTTGATATCACCAAAGGCGATAAGGGCTATCACGCGACCAACATTATGTCCTCGGACTCTCCAAGAGAGACGGACACTCCGCATGCGAAAGCAGAGCAGAGAAGGGATTTTGACGGCGCGGACAGCAAAACCGCCAACGTCACCACCCACTGAGTCTTGGTCGGCGAGAAACCTTCCTCGGGCAACAAACAAAACCCCCGGGCCCTTTCGGACACCGGGGGTCGAGTTTTAACGCTCTTCACTCAGGTTTGCACCTGAAACGCGGGAGCAGAGAGTCCCGAGGCAGGCATCACGCCTGCTTCAGCGCCTCCAGGGCCCGATTCAACGTCTCGCTCGGGCGCATGGCGGACAACGTTTTCTCCGTGTTCGGCCGGTAGTACCCGCCGATATTCACCGGCTTGCCTTGTACACCGTTCAGTTCACCCACAATGGTTGCCTCTTCGGCCTCCAGGGTCTTTGCCAACTGGGTGAAGCGGGCTTTCAGCTCCTCATCCTCGGACTGACTGGCCAGCGCCTGGGCCCAGTACAGCGCCAGGTAAAAGTGGCTGCCACGATTGTCGAGCTCGCCGGTCTTGCGGGAGGGAGACTTGTTGTTCTGGAGAAAGTCCGCATTGGCTTTGTCCAGAGCGTCCGCGAGCACACCAGCTTTGGCATTGCCAGTCACTTTACCGAAGTGGCGCAGTGACTCCACCACCGCCAGAAACTCACCCAGTGAATCCCAACGCAGGTGATTCTCCTCCAGGAACTGCTGAACGTGCTTGGGTGCAGAACCGCCAGCGCCGGTTTCAAACAGACCGCCACCATTCATCAGGGGCACGATGGACAGCATCTTGGCGCTGGTGCCCAGTTCCATGATCGGGAACAGGTCCGTCAGATAGTCACGCAGCACGTTACCGGTCACCGAAATGGTGTCTTTACCCTGACGAATCCGCTCAAGGGAGAAACGCATCGCATCAACCGGGCTCATGATGTGGATTTCCAGCCCGGTGGTATCGTGGTCTTTCAGGTACTGTTCCACTTTCTGGGTGACCTGGGCATCGTGAGCACGCTTCGGATCGAGCCAGAACACGGCGGGAGCGCCGCTCTCACGAGCACGATTGACAGCCAGCTTGACCCAATCGCGAATCGGGGCGTCTTTCACCTGGCACATCCGGAAAACATCGCCCTCTTCCACCGGTTGCTCAATCAGCACCTGGCCGCTGGCATCCACGACCTGAACCTTACCGGTCGCCGACACTTCAAAGGTTTTGTCGTGCGAGCCGTATTCCTCGGCCTTCTGAGCCATCAAACCGACGTTCGGAACGCTGCCCATTGTCGTCGGGTCAAATGCGCCATTGGCCTTGCAGTCGTCAATCACGGCCTGGTAAATAGTGGCGTAGCAGCGATCGGGAATCACCGCCTTGGCATCGTGCCGTGCGTTGTCCGCCCCCCACATTTTCCCGGAGTCGCGCAGCATAGCCGGCATGGAGGCATCGATAATCACATCACTCGGTACGTGCAGGTTGGTAATGCCTTTGTCCGAGTTCACCATCGCGAGCGAGGGCCGCTCTTTGTAAGTCGCCTCAACATCCGCAATGATCGTCTTGCGCTGGTCTTCCGGCAACTTCTCGACACAGGAATAAAGATCACCAATGCCGTTGTTCGGATCAAAGCCAACGTCCTTCAACGCCGCTTCGTGTTTTTTCAGTGCGTCTGCATAGAATACGGAGACCGTGTGGCCAAACAGGATCGGGTCGGACACTTTCATCATGGTCGCTTTCAGGTGCAGCGAGAACAGAACGTCTTTCTGTTTCGCGTCCTTGATCTCCGCTTCCAGAAATTCGTGCAACGCCTTCTTGCTCATCACGGCGGCATCGATAATTTCACCGTCAAGCAACGCGGTTTTTTCTTTCAGAACCTGGGTGTCACCGGCATCGGTTACCAACTGAATTTTGACGTCACCCGCCTTCTCCACCAGAACTGATTTCTCACTGCCGTAGAAATCACCGTGGGACATATGTGACACGTGAGACTTGGAGTCGGCACTCCACTCACCCATTCTGTGAGGGTTGCTCCGCACGTACTGCTTCACCGAGGCCGGCGCGCGACGATCGGAGTTACCTTCGCGCAGCACCGGGTTGACCGCGCTGCCCTTGACCTTGTCGTACTTGGCGCGAATGGCTTTTTCGTCGTCGTTCTTGGGGTCTTCGGGATAATCCGGCAGATCGTAACCCTGCTGCTGCAACTCTTTGATGGCCGCCTTCAACTGCGGAATTGAGGCGCTGATGTTCGGCAGTTTGACGATGTTCGCTTCGGGGGTTTTTGCGAGCTCACCCAACTCCGCCAGGTCATCGTTGATGCGCTGGGCGTCGGTCAGCCTTTCCGGAAACTGAGAAATGATACGGCCGGAAAGGGAAATGTCGCGAGTCTCGATGGCCACACCGCAGGGTTCGGCAAAGGCGCGCACAATGGGCAGCAGCGAATAGGTCGCCAGCGCCGGAGCTTCGTCAGTTTCCGTGTAGATGATTTTGGATTCGGTCATGATAAGCTGTCACTCCATCTAGTCAGGGGGTGTGCCGGTTTCTGATCGGGCGCATTATACCAGTAATGGCCACACCGGGCATGAATCGAGGTTGATCTGTGGCAAGTCTGCTGTTGTTCAATAAGCCATTTGGGGTACTCTCCCAGTTCACTGACGCCGAGGGCCGCGAGACTCTGGCGCGTTATATCGACCGCCCGGGTGTGTACCCCGCCGGCCGTCTGGACCGAGACTCCGAAGGCCTGCTGTTGCTGACAAATGACGGCCAGGTTCAGCATCAGATTGCTCACCCACTCCACAAGCTGCCCAAAACGTATTGGGTGCAGGTAGAAGGCGAGCCTGACAAGTCCGCTCTTCAGGCGTTGCGTCAAGGCGTCAGGCTGAATGACGGTCCTACTCGCCCCGCCAAGGTGAAGGTGATCTCCGAGCCGTCGCTCTGGCCTCGTCATCCGCCGGTTCGGGCGCGCAAGTCGGTGCCGACCACGTGGCTGGAGCTGACGATCACCGAGGGCCGCAACCGTCAGGTACGACGCATGACGGCGGCGGTGGATCACCCTACTCTACGTCTGGTGCGAGCACGAATCGGGACCTGGGGTCTCGATCAGCTACAACCCGGTGAGTATCGGGTGGAGCGGCTGCATCTTCCCAAAGCACCTTTTAAGGCATCACCTCGTAAGCGCTAACCCCAAACATCAGTTACTTCGCATAGTAGCGCTGCGGGTGTGCATATCCCTGCGAGACCCGCCGTGAACCCATCCATGGGGGCTTCTCATCGGCATCCATGCCCCGGCTTTGGCTCCTGCGTCGCTCTAGCACCTACATCCATGTAGGCGTCAGAGAGTCTCCGAACGGTATGCCCTCCCTGACGCCTCAGTGCCATTAGATTCCTAACCGCATTACCAACCCCGCTACCTGCGCAACTTTTTTCGTGCAATCTGCACCACGATAAGCGGTTGTGGGGAGTGGCAATACCCATCCCATTGGTGGGTGGCGGCGCTTCGCTTCTTACCCACCCTACGCATCCAACAGACTTGAAATTGGCACTGAGGCAGAGGAGGGGGAATACCGGTTGGAGACTCTCTGAGGCATGGATGCCGATGAGAAGCCTACAGGGATGTATTCACGGCGGGTCTCCAACCGGTCTTCCCCCTCCTCTGCCGGACTCAACTCGTAATGCAAAAAGTCCGAAACAGCAGACATAAAAAAGGCGACCCTGAGGCCGCCTTTTTGGGTGAAAGAGTTACCAACCAGTGGCTTCTTTCAATGCTTCGCCGATGTCAGCCAGGCTGCGGACCGTCTTCACGCCCGCATCTTCCAGGGCGGCGAACTTCTCATCCGCCGTGCCCTTGCCGCCGGCAATAATCGCACCGGCATGGCCCATACGCTTACCTTTCGGCGCAGTCACGCCCGCGATGTAAGACACCACCGGCTTGGTCACATTGGCCTTGATGTAAGCCGCCGCTTCTTCCTCGGCGCTACCACCAATCTCACCGATCATCACAATCGCTTCGGTCTTCGGATCGTTCTGGAACATCTCCAGAATATCGATGAAGTTTGAGCCCGGGATCGGATCGCCGCCGATGCCCACACAGGTGGACTGACCGAAACCGTGATCAGTGGTCTGCTTGACCGCTTCATAGGTCAAGGTACCGGAACGGGACACAATGCCAACCCGGCCAGCCTTGTGGATGTGGCCCGGCATGATGCCGATTTTGCACTCGCCCGGCGTGATCACACCCGGACAGTTCGGGCCGATCAGGCGCACGCCCAGCTCGTCACATTTCACTTTGCAATCGAGCATATCCAGCGTCGGGATCCCTTCGGTGATGCAGACAATCAGCTTGATGCCCGCATTGGCCGCTTCCAGGATAGAATCCTTACAGAACGGCGCCGGCACGTAAATGACAGAGGCTTCCGCACCGGTTTCTTCCACGGCTTCCGCCACGGTGTTGAAAACCGGCAGACCCAAATGAGTCTGACCGCCCTTACCCGGAGTAACGCCACCGACCATCTTGGTGCCGTACGCAATGGCCTGCTCGGAGTGGAAGGTGCCCTGAGCACCGGTAAAACCCTGACAGATAACTTTGGTGTCTTTGTTGATCAAAATGCTCATTATTTACCCTCCGCTGCTTTAACCACTTGCTGAGCAGCGTCAGTCAAGCTGGTCGCGGCGATGATGTTCAAACCGCTGTCCGCCAACACCTTGGCACCCAGTTCGGCGTTGTTACCTTCGAGCCGGACAACCACCGGCACTTTCACGCCCACTTCTTCAACGGCGCCAATCACGCCCTCGGCAATCAGGTCGCAACGAACGATACCGCCAAAGATGTTGATCAGTACGGCTTTGACGTTTTCGTCGGACAGAATGATCTTGAACGCTTCAACCACGCGCTCTTTGGTCGCGCCGCCGCCCACATCCAGGAAGTTGGCCGGCGCGCCGCCGTGCAGCTTCACGATATCCATGGTACCCATGGCCAGGCCAGCGCCGTTGACCATGCAACCGATGTTGCCATCCAAAGCAACGTAGTTCAGCTCCCATTTGGCGGCGTGCGCTTCGCGCTCGTCTTCCTGGGAAGGATCGTGCATTTCGTGCAGGTCCGGGTGACGGAACAAGGCGTTGCCGTCGATACCGACTTTGGCATCCAGGCAGTGCAGATCGCCCTGCTTGGTGATCACCAGCGGATTGACTTCGATCAGCGCCAGATCTTTCTCTTTGAACAGTTTGGCCAGGCCCATGAAGATCTGGACGAACTGTTTGATCTGCTTGCCTTCCAGGCCCAGCTTGAACGCCAGGTCCCGACCTTGATAAGGCTGAGCACCGACCAGCGGGTCGATGGTGGCTTTCAGAATCTTCTCCGGGGTTTCCTCGGCAACCTTCTCAATTTCCACGCCACCTTCGGTGGACGCCATGAAAACGATACGACGGCTGGAACGATCTACCACCGCGCCCAGGTACAGTTCCTGGTCGATGTCAGTGCAGGTTTCCACCAGAATGCGGCTTACCGGCTGACCCTTTTCGTCAGTCTGGTAAGTCACCAGGTTCTTGCCCAACCACTGCTTGGCGAAGGCTTCAATTTCCCCTTTGGTTTTGACCAGCTTGACGCCACCGGCCTTACCGCGGCCACCCGCGTGAACCTGAGCTTTTACGACAAACTCACTACCACCGATCGTGTCGGCAGCGGCGACCGCTTCCGCGGGGGTTTGGGCTGCCACGCCTTTGGAAACGGGCAATCCGTACTGGGCGAACAGTTGCTTACCCTGATATTCATGCAAATTCATGGTGCAATTCCACATTGTCTGTTGCCGGACCGAGGTCTACGATTCCGGCAAAAATGACCTAACGACAGGCCGCCTTAGTGCGGCCTGTCCCCTGGGTTGAGTTCACTGACTCAATGTCGGTTCTATTTATTATTTATCGCTTCTTCTTGTTGGCGATATGGATCGCATGCCCATGGATCGCCAGGGCTGCTTCATGCACAGCTTCAGACAGAGTCGGATGGCCAAACACCATCAGACCCAGATCCTCGGAGCTGCTGCCGAATTCCATTGCGATCGCTACCTGCTGAATCAGATCGGCGGCGCTGGGGCCAACGATATGTGCACCCAGGATGCGATCGGTTTCCGCGTGCGCAATGATCTTGACCAGACCGTCAGTATCGTTGGCGGCCAAGGCCCGTCCACTCGCGGCGAAAGGAAAAGTACCCACATTGTAGGGCTCGCCGTCGGCTTTGACCTGTTCTTCGGTCCGACCAACAGAGGCGACTTCGGGGTGAGTGTAAATCACATTTGGAATCACGTCGTAGTTCATGACGGTTTTCTGGCCAGCGATACGCTCGGCTACCATCACGCCCTCTTCCGAGCCTTTGTGGGCCAGCATCGGACCGCGCACCACGTCTCCGACGGCCCAAACGCCCGGAGCGTCCGTCGCGCACAGATCATTGACGTAAATGAAACCGCGCTCATCCAGATTGACGCCGCTATCTTCCGACAGAAGGCCTTCAGTGTAGGGGCGACGGCCAACACAGACAATCAACTTGTCGAAGGTTTCTTTCTGCTCCTTACCGTCTTTGTCGGTAAAGGTCACAGTCACCTTTTTGCCTTTCACTTCCGAGCCGGTCACGCGGCAGCTCAGACGGATATCCAGTCCTTGCTTGGTCAGAATTTTCTGGGTTTCTTTGGCCACCTGCTGGTCCATGATCGACAGGAATTTTTCCATCGCTTCCAGCACAACCACTTCCGAGCCCAGGCGTTTCCAGACGCTGCCCAGCTCCAACCCGATCACGCCGGCGCCAATCACACCCAGGCGTTTGGGAACGGAATCAAACTCTAGCGCACCGGTAGAGTCCACGATCACGTCGTTATCAATTTTAGCGACGGGAATATCGATGGGCTTGGAGCCGGACGCGAGGATCACATTGTCCGCATCCAGGGTCTTGGTTTTACCATCGCTGTCGGTCACTTCCACTTTATGGTTGGCAAGCAGCTTGCCGGTACCAAACACCGACGTAACGCCGTTCGCCTTGAACAGAGAGGAAATTCCACCGGTCAGCTGTTTCACGATTTTGTCTTTACGCTCAAGCATCGAGGGCACATTAATATCAACCCCCTTGGTGGTGATGCCGTGCACTTTGAAGTCTTCTTTGGCTTCATAAAACTTCTGGGAGCTGTCCAGCAACGCCTTGGAAGGAATGCAGCCCACGTTCAGACAGGTACCGCCGTTGACACCTTTACCTTCTTTGTTCTGCCACTTCTCGACACAGGCGGTTTTCAAGCCCAGCTGGGCTGCACGAATGGCAGCCACATAACCGGCCGGGCCGGAACCAATCACAACCACATCAAACTTATCAGACATATCATGTTTCCCGATGTTTCGGTGCGTCCTGACGAGCCGGGCCGCCAGGCGCTTTATTCGATGAAAGAACCCTTACAGTAAAGCGGGCCCGAGAGGCCCGCCTGACGGTGCTTAAATTTCCAGAAGAATCCGCGCCGGGTCTTCCAGCAGATCCTTGATGGTCACGAGGAACTGAACCGCCTCTTTACCATCCAGCAGTCGGTGGTCGTAAGACAGGGCCAGATACATCATGGGAAGAATCTTCACCTCGCCGTTAACCGCCATGGGGCGTTCCTGAATTTTGTGCATACCCAGAATCGCGGACTGCGGCATATTCAGAATCGGCGTGGACAGCAGAGAGCCAAACACCCCACCGTTGGTGATGGTGAAAGTGCCACCGGTCATCTCTTCAATGCCCAGCTTGCCGTCACGGGCGCGCAGACCGTAGTCGCGAATGGTGCTTTCAATGTCGGCCAGCCCCATGTTCTCGGCATTGCGCAGAACCGGTACGACCAGCCCTTTATCGGTCGAAACCGCCACGCCGATATCCTGATAACCGTGATAGACCACATCGTTGTTGTCGATGGAGGCATTCACCGCGGGGAAGCGACGCAGCGCTTCCGCTGCCGCTTTTACAAAGAAGCCCATAAAGCCAAGACGAGTACCGTCGTGCGCTTTTTCAAACTTGTCTTTGTAACGCGAGCGCAGCTCCATGATCGGGCCCATGTTCACCTCGTTGAAGGTGGTCAACATGGCGGTTGTGTTGGAGGCCTCCAGCAGACGCTCGGCGATGCGCTTGCGCAAACGGGTCATGGGGACGCGCTTCTCGGCGCGCTCGCCCTGAGGTGTTTCCACTTCCGCCTGCTTCGCCGGCGAGCTGGTATCACTGCTCTTGGGTGCTTCGCTCTTCTCCCCACCGGACTTAAGGAAGTTCGCAACATCCTCCTTGGTGACACGACCGTCTTTACCGGTGCCGGGAACACTGTTGTGGTCAATATTGTTCTCGTCCGCCATTTTCCGGGCGGCAGGACTCAGAAGCTTTTCACCGTCATCGGATTTCTGCTCACTGCTGTCCTTTTTCTCGGAACTATCAGATTTCTCATCAGAGCCTTTTCCGGAAGCGTCCTCTTTTTTCTCTTCTTTCGGCTCCGATTTAGCGCCACCAGCGCCTTCTTCAAACTTGGCGATCACCTCGTTGCTGAGTACCGTTTCGCCTTCGTCTTTGATGATTTCAGAGATGCTGCCATCAGCCGGGGCAACGACTTCCAGCACCACTTTATCGGTTTCGATGTCGACGAGCAGTTCGTCGCGGGAAACCGACTCACCGGGCTTTTTATGCCAAGTGGCAATGCTGCCGTCCTGAACGGATTCGGGAAAGGTCGGGGCTTTGATCTCAATACTCATTCTTTGTCCTTAGCAATCGCTGTGGATTCTTTGTCGAACACTGGCTCGAGCGTCAAACGCTCAGGGCCTCGTTAATGAAACGCTTCTGCTCTTCCAGGTGCACAGAGGCATACCCCGCCGCAGGCGCGGCTGAGGGGTCGCGCCCCACATAACTGAGATAGAGCTCCGGGTTGTGGTCGTTGACCACACGTCGCATGTGGTGCTGGCTGCTGTACCAGGCACCCTGGTTCATCGGCTCTTCCTGACACCAGACAACGTCCTTCAGGTTCTTGAACGGCGCCAAGGCCTTCTTCAGCTCGTCTTCCGGGAACGGATACAGCTGCTCGAGGCGGATCAGGGCCACATCGTCCTGCTCGCGCTCCATTCGCTCCTCCAGCAAGTGGTAATAAACTTTGCCGGAGCACAGCACCACCCGCTTGGCCTTCTTCGGGTCAACCTGCTCTTCGGTGATCACATTGTGAAAATGACCGTTGGCCAGATCTTCCAGGCTTGAGGTCGCCAGCTTGTGGCGCAGAATCCATTTGGGGCTCATGACCACCAAGGGGCGGCGCATCGGGCGAATCACCTGGCGACGCAGCATGTGGAAGACCTGCGCTGGCGTCGTGGGCACACAGACCTGGATATTGTGCTCGGCGCACAACTGCATGAAGCGCTCCAGTCGGGCGGAGGAGTGCTCCGGCCCCTGCCCTTCGTAGCCATGAGGCAGCAACATGGTCAGGCCACACAGGCGTCCCCATTTGTGCTCACCGCTGGTGATGAACTGGTCGATCACCACCTGGGCACCGTTGGCAAAATCACCGAATTGCGCTTCCCAGATAATCAGGCCGTGGGGCGTTGTCGTGGCATAACCGTATTCGAAAGCCAGCACGGCCTCTTCCGACAGAAAAGAGTCATACAGGTCAAACGCCGGCTGGTCATCTTTCAAGTGGCGCAGCGGAATATAGGTGGAACCATCTTTCTGACTATGCACCACGGCGTGGCGGTGAGAAAAGGTGCCCCGACCAATATCCTGGCCCGTCAAGCGCACGCCATAGCCCTGATCGAGCAACGTCGCGTAAGCCAGAGTCTCTCCCATGCCCCAGTTGATGGGCAAAGCGCCGCCCGCCATTTTACGGCGGTCGTCGTAGATTTTGCCCACCTGCTTCTGCACGACCACGCCATCGGGAATCTCGCACATTTTGTGTCCGAGCTCCTGCAGGCGCTTGAGGTCAAAGCTGGTGTCCCCCGGCGTATTCCAGTCGTGCCCGATGTACGGTGACCAGTCGACAAACAGGGAACTGTCGGGCTCGGATACCAGCCCGTCGGCGACGTTTTCACCACGGTCGAGCGCGGCGCGGTACTTGTTCATCATCTCATCGGCGTCTTCCGCCTTGATGATTCCAGCCTCGATCAGCTTGTCAGCATACAACGCGCGGGTTGTCTTGTGCTTGCGGATGTTCTGGTACATCAGCGGTTGAGTGGCCGAAGGATCGTCCGCCTCGTTGTGGCCGCGGCGGCGATAACAGACCAGATCGATCACCACATCCTTCTTGAATTCGTAACGGTAATCCGCCGCCAACTGAGCCACAAACAACACCGCATCCGGGTCATCGCCGTTGACATGGAAAATGGGTGCTTCCACCATTTTCGCCACGTCGGTGCAGTACTCGGTGGAGCGCATGTCTTCGCGCTTGCTGGTAGTGAAACCCACCTGGTTGTTGATCACCAGGTGAACAGTGCCGCCAGTGGAATAGGCCCGGGTCTGGGACATCTGGAAGGTTTCCATGACCACGCCCTGCCCGGCAAAGGCCGCGTCGCCGTGTACGCTGATGGGCAGTACTTTGGCGCCGATGGGGTCTTCACGGCGATCCTGGCGGGCGCGTACGGAGCCCTCGACCACGGGAGAGACAATCTCCAGGTGCGACGGGTTGAACGCCATCGCCATGTGCAGCTCGCCACCGGGCGTCATGATGTTGGAGGAAAAGCCCTGGTGGTACTTCACATCCCCCGAGGTATCCACCAACCGCTTTGTGCCTTCAAACTCACCAAACAGCTCGGCCGGGCTTTTACCAAAAATGTTCACCAGCGTATTCAGACGCCCCCGGTGGGCCATACCGAGCACGATTTCTTTGGCGCCGTAACCACCGGCACGCTTGACGATGGCATCCACCAGAGGGATAAAGGTTTCACCGCCTTCCAGGCCGAAACGTTTCGTTCCCGGGTACTTGCTGTCGAGGTGACGTTCAAGGCCTTCGGCCGCGACAAGCCGGTCCAGCACTGCCAGCCGTTGCTCATCGCTGAAGTCCGGCTTGGAGCGAACGCTTTCGAGGCGCTGCTGAAGCCACTGTTTCTCGGCCAGGTTGGTGATGTGCATGATCTCCGGACCGACATGCCCGCAGTAAGTCTGCTCCAGGGCACCGACGATGTCACGCAGGGGCGCGTCTTCACGCCCGATAAACAGATTGCCGGTATTGAATTCGGTGTCGAGATCCGCTTCGGTCAGGCCGTGAAAGCCCAATTCCAGATCAGGCACCCGCTCGCGCTCCATAATGCCCAAGGGGTCGAGCTGGGCCTTCTGGTGGCCGCGAAACCGATAGGAGCTGATCAGTTGGAGGACTTTGACCTGCTTTCGCTCATGCTCGACGCTGACTGACCCGGCCACAGTCGGGGAGGCATTGATGGATCGGGTTTTGGCGAGACGTTGGAACTGCTCGCGAATGACGGAATGAGGGACATCCTGGGTAACGACACCATCGACGCGGGGCAACTGTTCGAAATAGTTGCGCCACTGTTCGGGCACCGCATTGGGATCGTGTAAATATGTGTCGTAGAGCGCTTCGACGTAGGCGGCATTCCCTCCGGAGATATGGGACGTGCGCCAAAAATGCTCCATGATGCTGTCTTGCATTACACCCACCTTGTCATGGGGTTCGCCACCCGCCGGGAATCCGGCCTGGCCGACGGTCGGATCGGGTGTTACCCGATACTCCCCCCTGCTAGTCTCTAGCCATTAGCTACCATAACGCTCTCCGCTTGTGGCAGGGAGCGCCGCTCATTAATACAGAAGCACGCCTGGGAGCTTCCGGGGCAGTCGACAAAGTGACCGCCGCTTTATAAAAGCGGCCGACATGACGTCGACCGCTAAATAGGCCACCCCTTCAGGTCGCACTCTGCAACAGCATGGTGCGAATATGGCCAATCGCCCGCGTGGGGTTCAGGCCCTTGGGGCAGACCGCTACACAATTCTGGATACCGTGACAGCGGAAAACACTGAAAGGGTCATCCAGGTTCGACAAGCGCTTTTCCGTCGCCTCATCCCGGCTATCCGCCAGGAAGCGGTAGGCCTGCAGCAGACCGGCCGGACCAATGAACTTGTCCGGATTCCACCAGAATGACGGGCAGTTGGTGGAACAGCAGGCACACAGAATGCACTCGTAGAGCCCGTCCAGCTTGGCACGATCCTCCGGAGATTGTAACCGCTCAATGGCCGGAGCGGGGCTATCATTTTGCAAATAGGGCTCAATTTTCTTGTACTGATCGTAAAATTGAGTCATATCGATAACCAGGTCCCGAATAACGGGCAAACCGGGCAGCGGACGCACAACCAGCTTGTTCTTCTTCACCACCTGTGACAGCGGCGTGATACAGGCCAGACCGTTGACGCCATTGATGTTCATACCATCAGAGCCGCATACCCCTTCGCGGCAAGAGCGCCGGTAGGCCAGCGACTCGTCCTGTTCCTTGATCATGCCCAGTACGTCGAGCACCATCACGTCCTTACCTTGCGTGTCCACTTCATAGGACTTCATATAAGGCGCTTTATCGGTCTCGGGGTTATAACGGTAGACTTCAACTTTCAACATAATTCACACCCCTTAGTAAACACGTGCTTTCGGTTCGAACGCGTCCATGGTGCGCGGAGCGAAATTGACGACCCGCTTGCCCACTCGCTTGTCAACCGGGTAGTACATGGAGTGGCACAGCCAGTTTTTGTCATCACGCTCCTGATAGTCTTCCCGGGCGTGGGCACCGCGTGATTCGGTGCGCTCATTGGCCGCAATAGCGGTTGCCTCAGCGACTTCCAGCAGGTTCTGCAGCTCCAGAGCTTCAATACGGGCCGTATTGAAGGCATCGCTTTTGTCGTCAATGGACACATTTTCGATGCGCTCGCGCAGGGCCGCCAGTTTCTTGATGCCCTCCGCCATGAAATCGCCTTTACGGAAAACGCCGAAGTGGTTCTGCATCACATCCTGCAGTTCCTTGCGCAGCACTGCACTGCTCTCCCCATCAGTAGAGCGGTTCAGGCGGTTCAGGCGATCGAGGGCCGCCTCGATGTCGCTATCCCGGGGCGCCAGCTGTTCGGCGCCCTCACGCAATACTTTCTCGATATACTTGCCGGCAGCGCGGCCAAACACCACCAGATCCAGCAACGAGTTACCACCCAGGCGGTTGGCGCCGTGCACCGACACGCAGGCCGCTTCACCACAGGCGAACAGACCGTCAATCGGCACATCCTTACCGTCGGCGTCCACCGTCAACGCCTGACCATTCACGTTGGTCGGAATACCGCCCATCATGTAGTGACAGGTCGGCACCACCGGAATCGGTTCTTTGACCGGGTCCACGTGAGCAAAGGTGCGAGACAGCTCGCAGATACCGGGCAGACGGCTTTCCAACACGTCTTCGCCCAGGTGATCCAGCTTCAACAGCACATGATCCCCGTCAGGGCCGCAGCCGCGCCCTTCCAGAATTTCCATCACCATCGAGCGAGCAACCACATCGCGGCCGGCCAGGTCTTTGGCGTTGGGGGCGTAACGCTCCATAAAGCGTTCACCGTCCTTATTGATCAGGTAACCCCCTTCACCCCGACAACCCTCGGTCACCAGCGTGCCAGCACCGTGAATACCGGTGGGGTGGAACTGCCACATTTCCATATCCTGCACAGGGAAACCGGCGCGCAGCGCCATGCCAATACCGTCGCCGGTATTGATGTGGGCGTTAGTGGTGGAAGCGTAAATGCGACCGGCACCGCCAGTGGCCAATACCGTCGCCTTGGAGCTTACAAAAACGACCTCGCCATCTTCAATATTGATGGCGATCACGCCCACGACGGCGTTATCCTCATTTTTCACCAGATCCACGGCATACCATTCGTTCAGGAACACCGTGTTGCTCTTGATATTGCCCTGGTACAACGTATGCAGCAGGGCGTGACCGGTGCGGTCCGCTGCGGCGCAGGTACGCGCCGCCTGGCCACCACGGCCGTAGTCTTTGGACTGTCCACCAAAGGGCCGCTGGTAAATCCGTCCCTCTTCGGTCCGGGAGAAAGGCAACCCCATGTGCTCGAGCTCAAAAACCGCTTCCGGGCCCACGGAGCACATATACTCGATCGCGTCCTGATCACCGATGTAGTCAGAGCCTTTAACCGTGTCGTACATGTGCCAGCGCCAATCGTCATTGGGGTCCGAGCTGGCGATGGCACAGGTGATCCCCCCCTGCGCGGATACGGTGTGGGAGCGGGTCGGAAAGACTTTGGTGATCACCGCGGTTTTGTAACCGGAGCTGGCCAGTTGCAGGGCAGCGCGCATACCCGCGCCGCCGCCGCCGACGACAATACCGTCAAAAGAAATCGTGCGCATTGCTTAAAACCCCCAGATAATTTCGACACCCCAAAGGGTGTATGTCACGGCGACCAAGGCCAATAACCCCTGAGCCAGCAAACGCATGATGGTGCCCTTGAAGCCCATCAAACGCTCAGTGAGGTAGTCGGTCAGAACCGACCAGAGGCCGATCCAGGCGTGGGTCACGATGGACAGCAGCGTCAGCAGTGTAAAGATGCGCATCCACAGTTGACCGAACAGCGCCTGCCATTGGTCATAGGTCAAATCGGGGGTAAACAGAATATAAGCTGTAATAAACAGCGTGTAGGCCGTCAGCACCAGGGCACTTGCGCGCTGGATCAGCCAATCATAGAGGCCGCTCCGGCCCAGGTTCGTTACCGCAGTTACCATACCCACACTCCTGCCAGAACAATCAGTACAACGGACAATACGACGACCACGATGGCGCCGAGGCGTCCACCTTTCAGGCTTTCACCCAGACCGCAGTCCATCAGCATATGGCGCACTCCGGCAACCAGGTGGTACGCAAGCGCGGCCAGCACCGCCCAGATGATCACTTGCCAAACGGGGTTGGTCAGCGTTTCCTGCAGGGCCACAAACTGCTCTTCCGAGGCCAGACTGGCATCGAGCATCCATAACAACACAGCCACGCCTGCAAAGAGGAAAACACCGGAGACACGGTGAAGAATGGAAACAATGGCAGCGATAGGAAGCTTAATGGTGGAGATATCGAGATTGACAGGTCTTTGGTTTTTCACGGTTGATAGTCACCTTCTAGCTCCCCGACGGGAGCAGGTTAGCGAAATTGCGCTTCGCGCATCTCTCCAAAGCACACAGTGTAGTCGCCAGGTTGATTTGGTTTTACGCCCCATTTCAGCCCTTCGGCGACCATTCAAATCGCCGGGCCTGATGAAGGCGATTGGCTCTCTAACCACTGCCTGCAAGTCGCGGCGTATTATAGAGAGTCAAACCGTGAAACACAAACGAAAACCCGGCACCGAAAACCGCGAAAGCGCCCAATTGGCGTGCACTTCAGAGCCAGCTCGCCCCACATTGAAGCACCCTTCCCTGCAGGGCTACCCACAAACTGACTCGGCGGTCAAACTTTGTTCATTGTGGGTGTACGCTTCTCCTTGCACTGACGGATCACTTGCGAAAATCCGCTCATATCCATGAAAAAAGCTTATAACCGAACCGATCTGGTGCATATAAATGATATATACGCCCCATTTCATGGCACCGCTCAATTTTTTGCGCCACAGTCGCCCCAAACCTACCGAAACCGCCTCTTCTCCTCTATAATGCCGCCTCCCAATCAACCCGTGGGCCCGTTTGACAATCCCACGCCGGGGCTTATAGTGACGTCCCGATTTCAGCCCGGACTGGCCATCCTGCCATTCCTGGAAGCCTTAAAAAGTTTGTAAACCACAGGAGTCCGTAATGACTGACAGAAACGCACGGTTAACGGTCGACGGCCTGGATGCGCCCATTGATCTGCCTGTTTACCCGAGCACTGCCGGCCCCGACGTGATCGATGTCTCCGGTCTGACGAAAAAGGGCTTTTTTACGTACGACCCGGGCTTTATGTCCACTGCGCCCTGCGAGTCCAAAATCACTTACATTGATGGTGCCAAGGGCGTGTTACTGCACCGCGGCTACCCTATCGAGCAGTTGGCCGAGCACTCTGACTACCTTGAAACCTGTTACCTCCTCCTGAACGGCGAACTCCCCACCGACCAACAAAAAGCCGCCTTCTTCAAGCAGGTGAAAGAGCACTCCCAGGTTGACGATTCCGTCGCCAATGTCATCAAAGGCTTCCGCCAGGACGCGCACCCCATGGCCATTTTGGGCGGCGCTGTAAACGCTCTTGCCGCGGTTTACCACGACGACACCGACATCACCAAAGAAGACAGCCGTCGGGTCACTGGGTACCGCCTGATCGGTCAAATGCCCGCCCTGGCAGCCATGGCTTACAAACACCGTCGCGGCGAAGAGTTCGTCGCCCCGAATAGCGACCTGGACTACGCTGAAAACTACCTGAACATGACCTTCGGCAACGCCGGTCAGACCCCCAAAGTCAACCAGGTTCTGGCCAAGGCCATAGATCGCATTTTCCTGCTCCACGCCGATCACGAACAGAATGCGTCCACCTCCACTGTGCGCCTGTCAGGCTCCTCGGGCACCAACCCCTTTGCTGCCATCGCGGCGGGCATTGCCACTCTCTGGGGGCCGGCTCACGGCGGTGCCAACGAAGCCGTGCTCAATATGCTGGAAGAAATTGGCAGTGTGGACAACATTGACACTTACGTCGCCAAAGCGAAAGACAAAGAAGACCCCTTCCGCTTGATGGGCTTCGGCCACCGGGTTTACAAAAATTTCGACCCACGGGCCAAGGTCATGAAGCAGGCGGCGGACGAGGTGCTGTCTGAGCTGGGTCTGGAAAACGACCCGCTGCTGGCCATCGCCAAGCGTCTCGAGAAGATTGCCCTTGAGGACGATTACTTCGTTCAGAAGAAGCTCTACCCCAATGTGGACTTCTATTCAGGCATCATCATGAAAGCCATCGGCATCCCCACGGAAGTCTTTACCGTGATCTTCGCCACCGGCCGCGCGGTGGGCTGGTACGCTCACTGGCAGGAAATGGTCAGCGCACCCTACAAAATCGGCCGTCCGCGCCAGCTGTACACCGGTTACGCCAAGCGGGACTACCCCGGCTAACCCCGGCTAACCCCGGGCTTCACCGCCCAGCGCAAACGGGGGCCGCACTGAGGTGCGGCCCCCGTTGCATTTACAGTGCCTCGCGCGGAACTTTACGCCAGCTTAACCCTTCTAAACTTCCAGCTTTAGCCCTCGGTAGCGAATCACCCGATGCTATAGTAGTATGAAACTCAGGCAGAAAGTCGCCCGAACATCCCGCGACCAGGCCCTTAAGAGGGGCGCCCGACAACGCATGAAGCCAATGCAGGATTGAAAATCTATGCTCAACGTTCCGAAGTTCCTGCGCAACAGCACCACCCTGCTCGCGCTACTGCTCTCCTCCTCACTGCTTTGGGCCAGCACTCTCGACCCGCTTGAGATCAGTGATCAACACCAGGCCGTCGCCGCCAGCGTGGTGCAACAATTGGACAAGCACCACTATCGCGAAAAGGCCCTCAACGATGCCCTGTCGTCAGACTTTCTGGATAATTACCTGAAAACTCTGGACCCCAGTAAAAGCTATTTCTTCCAGGCCGATATCGACGGATTCAACCAGCATCGCAAAGAGTTCGACAACTGGCTGGCCAAGGGCAACCTGGAGCAGGCCTTTCACATCTTTGATGTCTACCGCCAGCGCCTGGTGACCCGGCTGGAGTCCGTAATCGAACGCTTGAACAGCGAAGAAATCAGCTACGACTTCACCAAGGATGAAACCCTGGTGGTCGATTGGGAACAAGCCGAATGGCCGAAAGACAAGAAAACCGCCGACGAACTCTGGCACAAGCGGGTCAAAGCCGGCCTGCTGGACCTCAAACTGGCGGGAAAGGAGCTCAAAGAGAGCAAAGAGTTACTGCAAAAGCGCTATAGCAACCAGCTCCGGCGGGTTCGGCAGCAGCAGAGTGAAGACGCCTTCGAGGTGATCATCAACTCACTCACCACCCTCTATGACCCTCACACCAACTACCTCTCACCGCGCACGCTGGAGAACTTCAACATCAATATGTCCCTGTCACTGGAAGGCATTGGCGCGGTACTGCAAACTGAGGATGAATACACCAAGGTCATGCGTCTGGTTCCGGCGGGGCCGGCAGATAAACAGGGCGACCTGCGCCCGGCAGACCGTATCATCGCAGTCGGTCAGGGAGACGAAGGCGAAATGACGGACGTCGTCGGCTGGCGCCTGGATGAGGTCGTGGATCAGATTCGAGGCAAAAAAGGCACGATTGTTCGCCTGGAGGTATTGCCGGCCAAAGCGCCTGCCGATAGCACCACCAAAACCATCACCATCAAGCGGGACAAGGTCAAGCTTGAAGAGCAAGCCGCCAAGCATGAAGTATTTGATCTGAACAGCGGCAAGGCACGTTATAAAATCGGCGTGATCAATGTCCCGACGTTCTACATGGATTTTGAGGCGTACCGCAAGCGTGACCCGAACTTCAAAAGTACCACTCGCGACGTGCACAAGATTCTTCAGCAGTTGGAAAAAGAGAATGTCGACGGCATTGTGCTGGACCTTAGAGGCAACGGTGGCGGCTCTCTTCAGGAAGCCACTACCCTGACGGACCTGTTTATAGACCGGGGCCCGGTCGTGCAGATTCGTCAAACCAACGAGCTGATTTCACGCAACTACCAGTCCCACTCCCGGGCGGCCTACCGCGGCCCGTTGATCGTTCTGATCGACCGGCTGAGTGCCTCCGCATCGGAGATTTTTGCGGGTGCCATCCAGGATTACGGACGGGGCATCATTGTCGGCAGCCAGAGCTTCGGCAAGGGTTCAGTGCAATCCCTGGTGCCCGTGGACGCCGGGCAATTGAAGCTCACCGAATCCAAATTTTACCGGGTCTCTGGCGACAGCACCCAGCACCGGGGCGTCATTCCCGATATGAAGCTGCCGAGTCTCGTTGATGCCAGCGAGGTGGGTGAAAGCGCTTATGACAACGCCCTGCCCTGGGATAAGATCCACGCCGTGCCGCATTCTCAGTACTTCGATATCGACGCACTGATGCCGCAGCTGAATCCTGCCCACGAGAAGCGGGTGGCGCAGAACCCCGATTTCATCTACCTCCGCGAACAGATGGAATTGATGGCACGCAACGACGACAGAAAAGAAGTGTCTCTGAACGAAAAGGCTCGGCGGGCCGAGCAGGAAAAATTGGAGTCGCAAATGCTGGCGCTGGAGAACCAGAGACGCAAGGCCAAAGGCCTATCCTTGTACGAAAGCTATGAGGACATCGACGGAATCGACGATGAACAGAACGGGTCAGAGGACGAAAGCGCTACCGACGAAGCGGCCAATGACGACGATTCCGATACAGCCAAAAAAGATAGCGACGAAGAAGACGACCTGGTCAACTTCTCCGCCCGCTCTCACAGCGAAATTGACCCGGAAAAAGACCCCTTCCTGAACGAAGCGGGCTTCATCCTGATCGACTTCATCGAACAGCTGGAAGCCATGAACGAAAAGGAACGGGACCGCGTCGCCAACTGGTAGCCACGGACTCCAAGCCCCGGTCCGCCGCTCTCCTTAACCGAGAGCCGCGCCGGGGTATTTTTTTAACCAAAATCTCCGCAAGCGGGAAGCCATTGCATGAAAGCGATCTCCTTCAACGTCAACAGTATTCGTACTCGCCTGCACCAGTTGCAGGCGGTCATCGACAAATACCAGCCTGACTTCATCGGCCTTCAGGAAACCAAAGTGACCGACGGAGAATTTCCCGAGCAGGCCATCAGAGACCTAGGTTATGAAGTCGCTTTCTACGGCCAGAAAACCCACTATGGCGTCGCCCTACTTTCTCGGCTGCCGTTCAAAGAAGTCATCAAAGGCTTTCCCGGCGACCTGGAGGAATCTCAGCGGCGGTTTATCGGCGGCGTCTTTGACTCACCGCTGGGCGGTGAAATTACCGTTCTCAACGGCTACTTCCCCCAGGGCGAGAACCGGGATCACCCAACCAAGTTCCCCAACAAGCGAAAGTTCTATGCTGACTTGATGGCGTACCTGAACAACCACTGCGATGCGACACAACCATTAATTCTGATGGGAGATGTGAACGTCTCCCATACGGATCGGGATATCGGCATCGGCGAACAGAACCGAAAACGCTGGCTTCGCGAAGGCAAATGCAGCTTTCTGCCGGAAGAGAGAGAGTGGCTTGAACAGGTGTTGGAGTGGGGCCTTGAAGATACTTTTCGCTATCATCAGCCCGAAGAGGAGAACACCTTCAGCTGGTTTGACTACCGCAGCAAAGGCTTTGAGCGGGATCCAAAGCGGGGGCTGAGAATTGACCTGATCCTGGCTACAGAGCCTCTCCTAAAACGTTGCGTCGACGCAGGGGTGGATTACGATATTCGCGCCATGGAGCGCCCCTCGGACCATTGCCCCATCTGGGCCTCATTCTCATAAACAGCGATACACGTACCGAGCTCTTGCAACAAAAAACGCCGACACAAAGTGTCGGCGTCAATGTAATCAACGGCTTCCCTGCCAACTGTGATCCCTAACTAGAAGTTGGCTCTGAGTGTCAGAGCATAACGCGTGTCATTGAGGAAGTATGAGGCATAATGATCACCGGCCGCATTCTGCTTCATGATAGTACGTGTCTCCGAATTGAGAATATTATTCACCTCCAGCCCCACGGACAGCATATCGGTGATATCGTAGAAAATTGACCCGTCCATCTGGCCATAATCGTCGTTATACACCGGCAAACGCCAAGTAATATCCCGATCAGTTCCATTAAAGCCGTTGGGGCCAACCGACATCAGAAATTCACTGCGCCAGTTATACGCTAAACGGACGGACAAGGGACCTTTTTCATACATACCCACCAAGTTGTAGGAATGCTCTGACAGGCCTTCAAACGGAAGCTTTCCGTACTCACTGCCATCGGTATCCACCGGACTGGAACCTTCGTCGTGGGGCACCTTGGTACTACTGTCAATGTAGGTGTAGTTCGCCTGCATGCCCAAACCATCAAAAGGTTCGGGCAACTGGTCGAAGAACTGACTCCAGCCTAGTTCAATACCACGAATTTCGGCCGAGCCTATGTTCACCGGGCGGGTTACGGTGTATTCCCAACCGCCATGCTCTTCCCGAATTGTCTGGTTGCGGATGAACCCGTCGATATCCTTACTGAACGCGTTGACGTGGGCCATACCACCAGCGTCGTCAAAGTACCACTCCAGCGACACATCAAATTGAGTGGCTTCCATCGGCTCGAGCATCGGGTTGGAGCCTGATGACGAGGTCAGCCGGAAGTCCTCCGGTGGCACGTACTGGTCCTCCGGAATTCCTTCCGGGCGGTCCGCACTCAGGGTCTGAAACGCCTGCATATCGCTATAAGCCGGTCTCGCCATTGCCTTAGAAGCCGCAAACCGCAAAAACAAATCATCTCGCAGTTCCACCTTGAGGTTCAGGTTCGGCAGCACATTGGTATAGGAGTTTTCCGCAACAATATCCTCTGGGTCCTGGTACCAGGGACGAGTTTCCGTTTCGCCGTCCTCACCCACAACGACGGTCTCAGGATAGCGGATCATGCCGGAAGCAGCGCTCTCGGTTTGCACCAAGCGAACCCCGATATTACCGTCAACCGGCAATGCCCAATCGTCGAAACCAAAGCCCAAAAGGAAGTAAGCAGCATAAGTCTGCTCTTCTTGCTCGTTGATACGGCTTGGGTCATCCATCGTGGCCGGAGTGTAATCATCACAACAAATATAATTTTCGCTCGCATCCGCATGGAGCTGATCGAAACTCTCCGGATACCCCTCAATCAGCGAAATGTCAGGGGCGTACACCACGCCCGGACTGGGTGCCTTTCCACGGAAGAAGTTCTCGAATGTATTGAGCGACATCTGGCTCGGGTCTTCCACTGGCGGCATCTGGTCATTCGGCAATTTCCACCAGGCCATCCAGGGTTGATAGATCGCCTGCCAATGATAGCCACTGTTGATGTTGGTTGCTTCCCGATCCGTCGCCCGGACACCGGCTTTTACGTAACGTACAACGTCAGCGTCAGCGTCATTGAAGTTGTATTTAACGTCCGCGCGCCAAGCAAGCTGCTCCGCTTCATTGTCTTCGATAAAGGGCATGGTAAAGCCCCAATAGTAGTTGCCCGGATCAGCCAGATACTCATTGTCGGCCTGTACCACCGGACGTTCGCCTCTGAGATCAATATCGATATAAGGCAAGTTGATGCCGGTAGCAATGGTTGCGTCCAGGCCTTCGGTGGTCGCTTTGGTGTACTGGATATCGGTGCTGAACTCGAGCCGATCATCGGGCGTCCACTTGTAACCACCGGAGAAGTCACTGGTCACCGACTCTCGGTTGGCCACCCGGATATCGGCTCCAAAGGGGATGCCGCCCGGCTGGGTTAAACGACCCGATAGAAAGACATTATTACTATCGACAATAAACTCCCGTCCTTCACCGGGCTGAGTGGCATAGGCATCGTTTTGGACAAAAATGGCGTCTTCATCCCACTGCATATCGTACTCGGAGCGAAATGCCTGAAAGTAGAATTCCGAAGTATCGCTGGGACGCCACTGCGTCGCCAGATAAGTTCCCAGTCGCTCGCGATTGAAGTCCATAGAGCGCCAATCCGCGCCGCGAGGCACCTGGATGGTGGTGTCATCATAGCCCTGTAAATCGTCTCTCGGGAAAAACGGACGATTAAAAATACCATCAGTTCGGGTCGAGATTTCGGAAAAGGCGATATCCACCAATACGCCAAACTCCCCGGCCGATGTATCCCAACGATTACTATACAGCGCCGAAACCGAGGGGTCCGCCTCTTCAATAAAGTCCCCATAGTTCACGCTGGCCGTGGCCGCCACCACTTGGCCGTCGCTGTCAAAAGGCATACGGGTCCGCAGGTTGACCGTTCCCCCCAGACCGCCTTCAATCATGTCGGCCGACGGATTTTTATAAACATCCACACCAGCCATCAGTTCGGCAGGCACATCTTCAAAGCTCAGACTGCGCCCCCCATTGGCCGTGAAGCTATCACGGCCGTTCAATTCACTACGCACCTGTGTCAGGCCGCGCACCGCGACACCGCTGCCTTCCGCGGAAAAATGCTCGGGATCCCCCAGTGACATGAAATGGTCAATGGTGACGCCAGGAATGCGTTGCAACGTTTCTGTGACGGAGCGGTCCGGCAATTTGCCAATGTCGTCCGCCACAATCGAGTCAACAATTTGGTCGGCACTTTGTTTGATCATCTGTGCCGATTGAATGCTGCTGCGCTGGCCCGAGACAACGATCTCTTCCAGAGCCATTGAAGGCTCTTGCGCGGTGTCTTGCGCAAAACCGATGCTGTGCCAACCGATTGCCCCAGCAATCAATAGCTGCGAACCGTGTTGAACCGCTCGAGCCAATTTGTCTTTTTGAAACGTCGAGCGACGAGTCAAACCGTGTGTCTTATTCTTTGTTGTCATCGTAGATTCTCCACTTGCCCAGTTGTTGTTAATCATCGTTGCTTATCATTTTTACCTTATGCTCCCCCGCTCCTGCCGTAGCGAGCCGCCTTGCGGCGATCACCACGCAGGTACTCCAGAGGCTACCTTCAGCGATTGCCGACGACCGCTCACTCATCGGATTGAACAATTCGCTCTACCCGATAGCGATGCCCGGCCTGAGCAGACCATTGCCGAACCGCACCCTCACCCGAAACAACCACCACCTTGCGTGTGGGTAGGTGCTGCACACGAAAATTTTCTCGAAACAGGTCCGAGCGTAACCGAACCGGTCCATCGACGCCGACGATGAAATCCGCCGACTGCAACTGCCCATCCTGCCAAGCCATGCTGACGGTAACGTCGCCTCGAGCCCTCAGCCCGCTAACCGAACCGGTTGCCCATGCGTCCGGCAATGCTGGTAAAAGATGAATGGTTTCACCATGACTCTGCAGCAACATCTCGGCAATGCCCGCCGTCGCCCCGAAGTTTCCATCGATCTGGAACGGAGGATGCGTGTCCCACAGGTTCGGTAAGGTGCTGTCCTGTAACTGGTCAGCCAAAACCTTGTGAGCCCTGTTGCCCTCTTTCATGCGAGCCCAGAGGTTGACCTTCCAGGCCTGGGCCCAGCCCGTACCGCCGTCGCCCCGGGCATTGAGTGTGGTTTTGGCGGCTGCCAGCAGCGCCTCTTGTTCGGCAGTAATCTGGCGGCCCGGGTGCAGTGCAAACAGATGCGAAACATGGCGGTGGGTGTTTTCCGGGTCGTCCAGGTCCGCGCGCCATTCCTGCAATTGGCCCCAGCTTCCAACTCTCAGGCCGGGATCCAACCGCTCCAGTACGCCTGACAGCTTCTTCGCATAGGCCCGTTCATCGAGTTCCAGGGCGGCGGCTCGGGTATTGTTCAGCAGGTCCCACACCAGCTGTTGGGACATGGCGGCCCCTTCGGTGAAATCACCGTGCTCAGGGGAATAACTGGGCGAGACCAACAGCGCCTCGCCGTCCGGGCCTGCCACCAGAGCGTCCAACCAGAACTCAGTGGCGCCTTGCATGATCGGGTAGGCCCGGTTCTCCAGAAACTCCCGGTCGCGGTTAAACAGGTAGTGTTCGTAATAATGCTGGGCCAGCCACGCTCCCGCTTCCGGCTGCCAGAAGGCCGTGGGCCAGTCGATTACCCCGACGAACCCCCAAATATTGGTATTGAGAAATAGCGTCCAGCCATCGGCGCCGTAGAACTGCTCAGCTGAACGCCGGCCGGGCTCGACCAGCGCGTCGACAAAATCAAACAGCGGCCCGGTCGTTTCAGACAAATTGGTGACCTCAGCGGGCCAGTAATTCATCTGCAAATTGATGTTGACGTGATAATCCGCGTTCCAGGGGGGCGTCTTGGAATGGTTCCATACCCCCTGGAGGTTGGCGGGCAAGGAGCCGTCTCGCGAGGACGCAATCAACAGGTAGCGCCCAAACTGAAAATAAAGCGCCTCCAGCAGACGGTTTTCGGCCGGGGTATTATTCGAAGGGTAGTCCGCCAACAGCATCGGAGTCGTCTTGTCCGAAGGAGACTGTCCCAGATCCAGAGCAACCCGCTCAAACAGAGCACGATGATCGGCGCGGTGACGCGTTAACAGTGCGTCGTATTTCTTCTCCACCGCAGCAGCAATAACGGCCCCGACTTTGGGCGCTGGGGGTTTGCCCTGGTAATCAGGGTATTGCAGGGCGTAGCCGGTCGCCGCACTTAACCGGATAACAACGGAGTCAGCCTGTTCAACCGTCCAGCTTCCCTTCTTTTCCGCGCGCACAAGCTTGCCGCCGGTGTGCTCGATGTGAAATTCCCCCGCGTAAGCCAACTGATTGTCCTCAAGCGCACCACTCACTCGGGTACCGGCCTCACGCCACTGGCGCTTGACCGAGCGGTTGTCAGGCACATTCAAAGCGGCCTGGAGACTGATTTTACCGGGGTGGTCCGCACTCAGGCGCATCACAATGACCTGATCGGGATAACTGACGAAATACTCTCTGCGGTATTGGACACCATCCTTGCGAAAGCTCACCGAGGCGATGCCATCCTGCAAATCGAGGTGGCGGCGGTAATCTTCTACGGCCCCGTCGAGGCCAGGATAGCTCAATTGCAGCGCACCGAAGCTCTGATAGTGACCATAGTGCTGTGCCTTGCGTCCGAGACTTTTCACCACGGTCTCGGGCGAAAGCGCACCTTTTTCTCGCAACAGCTTCCGCACACGGGCGAGACGATCGGTATAGGATTGATCGGGAATACCGTAGTCGTATGCGTCTCCCGCCCCCGGACCGCCGGTCCAGAGGGTTTTTTCGTTGTACTGCAAGGTCTCTTGAGCCACACCGCCCTGCACGGCGGCGCCCATTGCCCCGTTGCCGATGGGCAATACCTCCCCTTCCCATTGCTGGGCGGGACGATCAAACCAGATATGCGGTGCGGAAGCCGTCCATGCGGGCAGGGAGCAGAATAGGGATAGCAGCGCAACAACGGAGGGGCTCCACCGGCGCTTTTGCCTTGTCCAAGCTGTGAGGATAGCCAAATAAGTACCCATGATCTGTTATCTTTATAGTCAACGGCACGAACACGACCCCGAACATTCGATGTCACGCACGGGTCGGGCTGCTCGTCGGATTGACTATTTATAGCTCGTTTTTTTCATTAGCACAAGTTTTTTCTTATATGATAAACGCATGCCCGTAACAGGCACTTATTACTACATTGGGCTCCCCATGACGACAGAGACACCCCCGCAAAAACACTTTCGCCTGCTGGAGGGACCAGAAGCATTCCGGGAAGCGCTCATCGAGGCCGCCCGGCACAGCCGGCGAGACTTTCTGGTCTTCAGCCCCACCCTTGACCCGACGGTTTACGACAGTGTGGAACTGATTGAGACTCTATCGGCATTGGCTCGCTCCCACCGGAGAGCGACACTGCAGTTTCTGGTTCAGGACACCCGCCCCCTGGCCGCTCAGGGTCATGGACTGGTCCGGCTCTGTCAGCGCCTGCCCAGCAAGGCCGGCATTCGCCGGATCACCACTGACATTGAAACCAAAGCCGCGGCATTCGCACTGGGTGACCGAGAACAACTGGTGTATCAAAATGACCCCGATACCTACCGGGGTTTCTGGGACTGGCGAGCGGGTGCCCAGGTAAAAACCCTGCGCGAAATCTTCGCCAGAGCCTGGGAGACCGCCGAAGACGACCCACAATTGCGACAACTGACTCTATAGCGCGAAAAAAGCCGCTTTTTGGGTTGCTGATATCGGTTTTATCCTTTATATATAGCTCCAGCCGCACCCGATGTGGCTTGCTACTCTATTTCCACAGGCTCTTTAAGCCACGTGGTTTGATAGACGGTTAATAAGCAGACTTTACATCACCAATTCTACAATCAATAAGGATCACACTATGGCTGCTCGCAAAGCTACCGCCAAAAAGGCGACTGCAAAGAAAGCAACTGCCAAAAAAGCTGCCACCAAGCAGCCGGCTGCTCGCAAAGTGAAAGCGATTACTGAGCGCTACAACAAGACCCAGATTCTCAACCAAATCGCCGAGAACACCGAGCTGAGCAAGAAGCAGGTGCAGTCGGTGCTGGACGAGTTGTCTGAAATTATCGAAGGTCACGTGAAGAAACGCGGCTGTGGCGAGTTTGTCATGCCCGGCCTGCTGAAAATCACGACCGTCAAGAAGCCCGCCACCAAGGCTCGCAAGGGCATCAACCCCTTCACTGGCGAAGAGACGGTATTCAAAGCCAAGCCCGCCTCTACCGCCATCAAGGTTCGCCCCTTGAAGAAACTCAAGGAAATGGCGCTGTAAGCGCTTTATCCTTCCCGGGCCTCAACGGGGCCCGGGAGCACCCCTCTCTCCCCGAGCCCTACCTGCTTACAGGCTACTTCAGTGTCTGGAAGTCCTCTCCCACCAGCGCTGCCCGCAAGTGATCGAGCCGGTCGTTCAACTGATCTTCCGTATACGACACTGCAGGCCTTTGCCCCCAGATGGGCTGCGGCCACGCCGGATCCTTCTCAAACCGGGCGATATGATGCAGATGCAATTGCCTGACGACGTTTCCAAGCGCCGCAACGTTCATTTTGTGGGCGTCGAACACGCTCGTCATCACCTCGGCCAGCCGACAGGATTCACGCATCAATTGCTGCTGGTCCTCTTCACTGAGGTGGTGAATTTCGAACACGTCGTCCCGCTGGGGAACAAGAATACACCAGGGATAGTTGGCGTCCTTACTGAGCAACAGCAGTGAAAGTGGAAAACGGCCCACGGGGACCGTATCAGCCGCCAGGCGCGGATGCAGTTCAAACATGGCCTTCTCCTTCATAACATCGAATAGGGGCGGACTCTCTTGCCCCGGTTCTCAAACCGGTGCATTGTCGCGCGCCGAAGTCTGTACCCGGGCCCACAAGCACCGTAGAATAAGCGTTTATCTTGACTCACAGTATAGCCATTAAGAAGCCCATTTATGCGAGCCAGTCGTTTTCTGATAGCCACGTTAAAAGAAACCCCCTCCGATGCGGAAGTAATCAGCCACCAGCTGATGCTACGCGCCGGCATGATCCGCAAACTGGCCTCAGGCCTCTACACCTGGATGCCCCTGGGCCTGCGCGTGCTGCGCAAGGTCGAACGTATCATCCGCGAGGAGATGGACCGTTCCGGGGCCCAGGAGGTACTGATGCCCGTCGTTCAGCCCTCTGAACTGTGGGAAGAATCCGGTCGCTGGCAGCAGTACGGTCCCGAACTACTGCGAATTCACGACCGTCACGACCGATCCTTTTGTCTGGGCCCCACCCACGAAGAGGTCATTACCGATCTTATTCGTGGCGAGATCAACAGCTACAAGCAGCTTCCGGCCAACTTTTACCAGATTCAGACCAAGTTCCGGGATGAAATCCGCCCACGCTTCGGGGTCATGCGGGCGCGCGAGTTCACCATGAAGGACGCCTACTCCTTCCATTTGACCCAGGCCTCCCTGCAAGAAACTTACGAGGTCATGCACGGGACCTACTGTGCCATTTTTGACCGTATCGGCCTGGCCTATCGGCCGGTATTGGCGGATACCGGTTCCATTGGTGGCGCTTTTTCTCACGAGTTTCACGTACTGGCCGACAGCGGCGAGGACGACATTGTCTTCAGCAATCGCAGCACCTATGCGGCCAACATTGAAAAGGCCGAAGCCGTGGCACCGTCCGGTGACCGGCCCGTCCCCTCGCAAGAAATGACCGAGGTCGCCACACCCGGACAGGAAAGCATCGCGCAAGTGGCCGAGTACCTGAAAGTCGCGCCGGCGCAAACCGTCAAGACGCTGATCGTACTCGGAGAAGAGCCCGAAGAGGGCAAAGCCCCGCTAATCGCACTGGTGCTGCGCGGCGACCACGAGCTGAACGACATCAAAGCGGAAAAAATGCCGGGCGTCGCCTCACCCCTGACATTCGCACCCGAGGAACGGATACAGGCGGAGCTTGGCGTCGGGACCGGCTCCCTCGGGCCGGTTAAACTGGACCTGCCCATCCTCCTGGACCGCGCTGCGGCGCACTTGGCGGACTTTGTCTGCGGCGCCAATCGCGATGGCTACCACCTGACCGGCGTCAATTGGGAGCGCGACCTGCCCGTTCAGGAAGTGGTGGATCTTCGCAACGTGGTCGCCGGAGACCCGAGCCCCGACGGTGAGGGCCAACTGGAAATCAAGCGCGGCATTGAGGTCGGCCACATCTTCCAGCTTGGAACCAAATACAGTGAAGCGATGAATGCCCGGGTACTCGATGAAAATGGCAAGGAGAAGCCGATGATCATGGGTTGCTACGGCATCGGCGTTTCCCGCGTCGTGGCAGCAGCCATTGAACAGAACCACGACGACCAGGGCATCATCTGGCCGGAAAGCATCGCGCCTTTCCAACTGGCCCTGGTGCCCATCAACCCCCACAAGTCTCCGGCTGTCGCGGAAAAGTGTGAAGCGCTTTACGAGGCACTGACCCAAATGGGCATCGAGGTTCTCTATATGAATGAGGAAAAAGCCCGCCTGGGGGTCATGCTGGCCAACACCGACCTGATGGGCATTCCCCACCGTATCGTGGTGGGCGATCGCGGCCTCGACAAAGGCACGCTGGAATACAAGGGACGGCGAGACAGTGAAGCCCGGGACATTCCGGTCGACGAAGTGCTCGATTTTGTTCGCGCGCAACTCTCTGTTCGGGGCTGACCCGTGTACCGTTCGCTCAGGCTCCCCGGCCACGCTCTGATCAGCGCGTTGATCTGGCTGGGGAGCCTTTTGCCCGGCGCTGGCTGGGCCCAGAGCGGGACGCTCGCTTACGCCGAACCGGCTATCGAGGTAGAAGACAGTCTGCGGGAGAAGCTGATTGAGAACATTAAGGCCGCCGACAGTTTTGACGACCACTACCACGCCGAAGCCTGGCTGCTGCTCATGTCGGGCCGCATGGAACGTTTTGTCAAAAACCCCGATCAACGCCTCAGGTTATTGCGCAAAATCCACTCCGCCGCCCGTCAGACCGACCTTCAGCCAGAGCTGGTGCTGGCTGTCATCGAAGTGGAAAGCCATTTTAACCGCTACGCGGTCTCATCGGTAGGAGCGCAAGGCATGATGCAAGTCATGCCCTTCTGGAAGAATGAAATCGGACGACCGGAAGACAACCTGATCGATCTGGATACTAACCTGCGTTACGGCTGTACCATTTTAAAGCACTACATGGAGCGCTCGGAGGGGCGTTTGGCCGAAGCGCTGGCCCGTTATAACGGCAGCTATGGTAGCTACCGTTACTCTGCCAAGGTCATGGATGCCTGGGAACGCTGGCGATAGCCTCCCGGACCTGTTCGTGGGAAAAGCCGCGGTACTGCAAAAAACGCATCTGTCGCGCTTTTTCCCGAGGCGTCTGAATGGGTCCATCGCCAAATCGCTTCGATCGAACCTCTCGCGCCAGTCCCGCCCAACACTCGTCGGCCTCATCCAGGTATTGCGCCACAAGAGCTTCTGCAACGCCCTTTTGGCGCAGCTCTTGCTCAATCCGTAATGGCCCTTTGCCCTGCCGCTCTCTGGAGGTGATAAACGCCTCGGTAAAGCGCTCGTCACTCTGAAGCCCCTGCTCAGCCAGCCGGCTGAGCACAGAGTCTATGTCGAGCCCGTGCGCCTCGTCGGCAAAGCGTTTTACCAGTTTTTCCCGAAGTTCCAGAGCGGAATGTTCACGCCTGGCGAGCAAATTCATCGCTGCCAGGCGAACATCGCTTTCAGACGGGTCAGAGGTTTTCTCGCGACTCAAGGTCCACCCCTATTTAACCGGAGGGAAGTTCGCCAAAATGTCGGTCACCGCGGCGGACAAGCGGACTCGCTGCTCCTGAGGTGTCAGCCCATCGTAGAGCCGCTGCTCGGAGACACCACGCCATAAGGGCTTGTTATCTTCACCGCTGGCGATATCGATAATCAGAGTGCCCTGGCGATAGACCCTCGGGCTCGGGGAATGAGCATAAGGATAGCGATACCAGGGCCCATAGCCGTAATAACCGAAGCCGTAGCGCTGATCGTAACTGCGCACGTCAATACGGTCTTCCACCACAATGTGATATCGCACCACAAAGTCGGGGGTCTCGCCCTCTTCTACCGGGTTGTAACGGGCATCAAGCTGGTTGCGCACCACCGTCTGCAGGTGGTTGAGGGTAAACGGGGAGATCAGAATGCTCTTCTCATTGTCCTCTTGAGTCTGCTCCACCCGGAAGGTCTGCAGTTGCCCAAAGGCAAAATCGGGATTGTAATCCGTCACCACGGAAGGTGTGCTGCTACAGCCCGCAAGTGCCAACAGCGCCAAACCTGTCAGCCACCAATAGCCAAAGGAGAACCGGCGTGCGCTGCGCTGCGCCCATATGCGTCGAATCATAGTATCCTCGCTGTACTCACCAAACCGTGGTAGCCAAAGAGGTGGCAACCAGAGACACCTTAGACCACAAAGTCGGCGCCGCGTTTCACACGGCGCCGACTCATGTCAATCAGGTCCAGTGGGGCCGAATTAGGCCTCACTCTCCTCCTCGGACTTTTTCTCCGCCTTGCCTTCCTCCTTGGGCGGAATGTTCAGCAGTTCGCCGCGAACCCGCCTTTCCATTTCTTCAGCGATCTTCGGGTTTTCGTGCATGAACTTCACAACATTGTTCTTGCCCTGGCCGATCTTGTCGCCCTGATAGCTGTACCAGGCCCCTGCCTTATCGACAATACCCAGCTTTACGCCGTAGTCGATCACTTCCCCGAACCGGTTAATACCGGTGCCGTAAAGAATCTGGAACTCGGTCTGCTTGAACGGCGGCGCCACCTTGTTCTTCACCACCTTGACGCGGGTCTCGTTGCCGATCACCTCGTCCCCTTCTTTAACCGAACCGATACGACGGATATCCAGACGTACGGAGGAGTAGAACTTCAGGGCATTACCCCCGGTGGTGGTTTCGGGGCTGCCGAACATCACGCCAATTTTCATACGAATCTGGTTGATGAAAATCACCAGGCAATTGGCGTTTTTGATATTACCGGTAATCTTACGCAGCGCCTGGGACATCAGACGAGCCTGAAGACCCACGTGCTGATCGCCCATTTCGCCTTCGATCTCGGCCCGCGGCGTCAAGGCCGCAACCGAGTCAATCACCAGCACATCCACTGCGCCGGAGCGCACCAGCATGTCACTGACTTCCAGCGCCTGCTCACCGGTATCGGGCTGAGAGATAATCAGATCATCGACGTTGACCCCAAGCTTCTCGGCGTAAATCGGGTCGAGGGCGTGCTCGGCGTCAATGAACGCACAGGTGCCGCCCTGTTTCTGGGCTTCGGCCACCACCTGTAGGGTCAACGTGGTTTTACCCGACGATTCCGGACCGTAGATTTCCACCACACGCCCTTTGGGCAGACCGCCAATACCGAGAGCGGCATCCAGCCCGAGCGAACCGGTGGAGATCGAGGGAATCGCTACCCTCTCCTGGTCACCCATGCGCATAACCGTGCCTTTACCAAATTGTCTTTCAATTTGGCCCAACGCGGCCTGTAGCGCCTTCTCTTTATTCGCGTCCATCCGACACCTCGATCAATATGCTGAAAAAATGTAACGGTTCGGCGGCCTGGCCGCCCCTGATAACTGCCCACAGCATACACAGAAAAACCTGTATGCGCAAACAGTACACTCGATATCTATACAGTAGTTTTTTCCAGAGTCGCCAAGCTCAACAGTATCTCCAGAGCGGCGACTACCGACTGCTCACGCACACTGGCGCGATCGCCTTCAAACCGGTAACAATGGGCACCGACTTGCGGGTTTTCCCCGCCCAGAGCCCACCCCAGCCAGACGGTTCCCACGGGTTTCTCCGGCGTTCCTCCCGCCGGCCCGGCAATACCGCTGACGGCGATGGCAAGCTCGGCGCCAGACACGCGCAACGCGCCTGCGGCCATTTCCCTCACCACCGCTTCACTGACCGCCCCTTCCCGCTCCAGACTCTGTTCGGAGACCCCGAGCAGTTGCTGCTTGGCACGGTTGGCGTAGGTCACCAGCCCATATTCAAACCAGGCGGAACTGCCAGCCACTTCGGTCAGGGCGGCGGCAATTCCCCCGCCCGTACAGGACTCGGCGGTCGCTACCCGCCAACCCCTGGACTGCAGTTGCTCCCCCAGCTGTTCAGCCAGTCGGCGGTGTCTTCCCGCATCTGGGGAGGCAGTGGATTCAGGGGGAGTGGTCGCGATCATGGCACCAAGGTATGCCAGCCTTGAACCGAGTGCAAGCCCCGGATGATTTCCGTAGAATAGCCACGCTTCATTCACCGCCACGAATCGCGAAAATCGATCCTATGCCCAATACCTCGGATGTCCAAAGCCCGCACACACCCATGATGCAGCAGTATCTGCGGATCAAGGCGGAGCACCCGCAAGAGCTGGTGTTTTACCGGATGGGCGACTTCTACGAGCTGTTCTACGACGACGCCAAACGCGCCGCGGAACTGCTCGATGTGACCCTCACCGCCCGGGGCAAATCCAACGGCGAGCCCATTCCCATGGCGGGCATTCCGTTCCATGCCGCCGACGGTTACCTGGCCAAGCTGGTCCGGGCAGGGGTGTCGGTCGCCATCTGCGAGCAGATCGGTGACCCGGCCACGGCCAAGGGACCGGTCGAGCGCAAAGTCGTGCGAATTGTCACGCCCGGCACGGTCAGTGATGAGGCCCTGCTCGACTCCGGACGCGACAACCTGTTGGTGGCGCTTCACAGCAGCGGCGACACCTACGGCCTGGCCTCGCTCGACATCGCCAGCGGCCGCTTTCAGGTGCTGGAAGTCGAAGGGCTCGATGCCGCTCTGGGCGAACTTCAGCGGCTGCGCCCCGCAGAGTTGCTGGTCAGCGACGATCTGACCAACCCAGAACTTGTAGAGAACCGCCGGGGCCTGCGGCGCCGTGGCCCCTGGGAATTTGAGCTCGATACCGCCCGGCGTCTGCTGACCCAACAATTCGGCACACAGGACCTGGCGGGCTTCGGCTGCGACCACCTGCACACCGCCATTGCCGCCGCCGGCTGCCTGCTGGGCTATGCTCGCGAAACACAGCGCGCTGCCCTCCCCCATGTGCGCGGTCTCAGCCACGAGAACCGCGAACAGGCGGTGATCATGGACGCGGCCACGCGCCGCAACCTGGAGCTGGATATCAACCTGGGCGGTGGCGACGAAAACACCCTGTTCAGCGTGCTCAATCGCTGCGCCACCGCCATGGGCTCGCGCCTTCTGCGCCGCTGGCTGAACCGGCCCCTGCGCGACCTGCCGGTCCTGGCCGCGCGCCAGGCCGCTGTGGCGGAGCTCAAGGGCAACTATACCTTCGAAGTCATTCATCGAATTCTGAAACGGGTGGGTGATATGGAGCGCATTCTGGGCCGCCTGGCCCTGCGCTCTGCCCGGCCCCGCGATTTGTCGCGCCTGCACGCGTCGCTCTCCTGTTATCCGGAGTTGCAGGCCGAGCTGGCACGTCTTGAAGCGCCACACCTGAGCGAGCTGGCCCAACAACTGGGGGAATTCCCGGAGGCGGTTGAGTTGCTGGGTCGAGCCCTGGTGGAAAACCCACCGGTGGTCATCCGGGACGGTGGGGTCATCGCCGAAGGCTATGATCAGGAACTGGATGAGCTGCGCAACATCAGCAATAACGCCGGTCAGTATCTGGTGGATCTGGAAACCCGGGAACGCGAGCGCACCGGCATTGCCAACCTCAAAGTGGGTTACAACCGGGTCCACGGCTACTTTATCGAGCTGACACGCTCGCAGGCGGAGCAGGCCCCGGCGGACTACATTCGCCGCCAGACCCTGAAAAACGCCGAGCGCTTTATCACCCCGGAACTGAAAGAGTTCGAGGACAAGGCCCTTTCCGCCAAAAGCCGGGCCCTGGCCCGGGAAAAGCTCCTGTACGAACACCTGATCGACCAGCTCAACGACGATCTGATTCCGCTTCAGCAATCCGCCGCCGCCGTGGCGGAGCTGGACCTGTTGACCAACCTGTCCGAGCGGGCAGACAGCCTGGGCTGGAGCCGCCCGGAGCTGAGCCCCGAACCGGGTATCCAGATCCGGGCCGGGCGACACCCGGTGGTGGAGCAGGTCAGTGACGCGCCTTTCGTACCCAATGACCTCAACTTTAGCGAGCAACGGCACATGTTGGTGGTCACCGGCCCCAACATGGGCGGTAAGTCCACCTACATGCGCCAGGCGGCACTGATTGTTCTGCTGGCGCATATCGGCAGTTTCGTGCCGGCCGAGAGCGCCAGCGTCGGTATGCTCGATCGTATTTTTACCCGCATCGGCTCCTCCGATGACCTGGCCGGTGGACGCTCGACGTTCATGGTGGAAATGACCGAAACCGCCAACATCCTGCACAACGCCACCCCGCGCAGCCTGGTGCTGATGGACGAAATCGGCCGCGGGACCAGTACCTTTGACGGCCTGGCTCTCGCCTGGGCCTGCGCCCGCCACCTGGCTGAGCGGGTCAAGGCCTACACCCTCTTTGCCACCCACTATTTCGAACTCACGCGGCTGCCCGACGAGTTGCCCGGCATCGCCAACGTCCACCTGGATGCGACCGAGCACCACGACAGCATCGTGTTCCTGCACAAAGTCCAGGAGGGGCCGGCCAGCAAGAGCTATGGCCTGCAGGTGGCCCGCCTGGCGGGCATACCCGAAGGCGTGCTGAGCCAGGCGCAAACCCAATTGACCCAGTTGGAAGGTGACGCGGAGCGACAGGCCCCCGCTGAAGCCTCCACACCCAAAAGTGCGCCCGAAGCCAAAGATCAACCGGGAGCCCCCGTTCAGGGCGCCCTGTTTGATAGCGGGCCGCACCCCGTGGTGGAGGCGCTCAAGGGCGTGCACCCCGACGACCTCTCACCCCGGGAGGCCCTGGAGCAGCTCTACACCTTAAAGGCGCTCATGGCTGGTAAAAAATAGGAATACTGCTAGAATAGCCGCCCAAATCAGAACCGTGTTCGTGGAGTCCGCTATGACTTTTGTTGTTGGGGAAAACTGCATTAAATGCAAACACACAGACTGCGTTGAAGTCTGCCCCGTTGACTGCTTTTATGAAGGCCCCAATTTTCTCGTGATTCATCCCGACGAGTGCATCGACTGCGCGTTGTGTGAGCCCGAGTGTCCAGTGGATGCCATTTTCTCCGAGGATGAGCTACCGGAGGGTCAGGACGTATTCCTGGAATTGAACGCCGAGCTCTCCGAGGTGTGGCCCAATATCACCGAGAAGAAAGACGCTCCGGCTGATGCCGAGGAGTGGGATGGCGTTGAGGGCAAGCTGCAATACCTGGAGCGGTAAGCCGCGCCACAAAAAAAGCCGGGTGGACTGCCACCCGGCTTTTTATTGCTTGCCTGTTAAACAGGCCGTTGAGCGTTAAACGCTGAACAACGCCTCACTGTTGAGGCCCTGCTTTTCGATGATTTCCCTCAGCCGTTTCAAGGCTTCCACCTGAATCTGCCGAACCCGCTCGCGCGTCAGGCCGATCTCGTGGCCCACTTCTTCCAGGGTGCAGACTTCGTGACCGCGCAGGCCAAAGCGTCTCGCCAGCACTTCCCGCTGCTTTTCACTCAGGTCGTCCAACCAGCGATCCAGGCTGGAGTTCAAGTCGCCATCCTGCATCAGTGAGGCGGGGTCGGAGTTGTTGATATCGGGGATGGTGTCCACCACCGAGCGGTCCGAGGCATTCCCTATGGGGCTGTCGACGGACGTTACCCGCTCGTTGAGCCCGAGCATGCGCTCGACATCCGCCACCGGCTTCTGCAACAGCGTCGCAATTTCATCGGACGATGGCTCGTGGTCGAGCTTCTGGGTGAGCTCACGCGCGGCTCTCAGGTAGATGTTGAGCTCTTTCACCACATGAATGGGCAGACGGATGGTACGAGTCTGATTCATGATGGCCCGCTCAATGGTCTGGCGAATCCACCAGGTCGCGTAGGTGGAAAAGCGGAAACCACGCTCTGGATCGAATTTTTCCACCGCTCGAATCAGGCCCAGATTGCCCTCCTCGATCAGGTCGAGCAACGCCAGGCCCCGATTGACGTAACGGCGGGAAATCTTGACGACCAGGCGCAGGTTGCTTTCAATCATGCGGCGCCGGGCCGCGTCATCGCCCCGAAGCGCGCGGCGAGCGAAGTAGACTTCCTCTTCGGCGGTCAGCAGTGGGGAGAAACCAATTTCGTTGAGGTAGAGTTGAGTCGCATCGAGACTCTTGGAGAAATGATCGTCGACGGATCGGTCGACTCTGGCGCGCCCTCGCCGGGCGGTGGGTACAGTGGCAGGCTCCTCTTCTGCCAGCGTCACGGCCTCTTCATTAAAGTCAATTTCGTGAACCGCAACGGCCTGTTCACGTTCCATTTTGGCATCCTGTTCTCGCAGAGCCATAGATCACCCCTCTCTTTGTCTTGGCCGATTTGAGCCACCCCTAGGCACTCATCGGCCGAACCCAATTTATCTTTATACTGCGGACTTCCTGTATACGGTGGAGTTCACCGTTTGGGTAAATACCCTATTGGGTCAACGGGCTTGCCATCGCGCCGAATTTCAAAGTGCAAACGCACACTATCGGTGCCGGTAGAGCCCATTTCGGCAATGACTTCGCCAGCTTTCACCGAATCGCCTTCGGAAACCCTCAAGCGTCGGTTGTGGGCATAAGCGCTTAAAAAAGTGTCATTGTGTTTAATGATCACCAGATTGCCGTACCCACGCAGACCGTTGCCAGCGTAAACCACTTGCCCAGCGGCGGCTGCCACTACAGAGTCTCCCAAATTCCCATCGATATCAATACCCTGATTCAAGCCGGTAGAGGCACCGAAGGCACTGAGGACCCGACCAGTCACCGGCCACTGCCATTTGGGCGCACCACTGATCAAACTGGGGGTTGGTTGAGCGGGGGCGCTCTTCGTTTGATTTTTCGAACGGGTGTTCGTCTTTTCTGGAGGCTTTGACTGGCGGGCGATGGCAGCGGGAGGGTCGGCAGCCTGAGCCGACGTATTGCCCACGTCCAACCGGAGCATCTGGCCGGGGTAAATCGTGAAGGGCGGGCTGATGCCGTTATGCCGAGCGAGCTGGCGATGCTCTATATCATAGCGCCAGGCGATGGAATAAAGGGTTTCACCGGGGCTCACCCGGTGATGTTGAATCTTGCGACTGGGGGGTTGCTCGCGATTAACCACCTGGGCCGGCTGGGAAGAACAGGCAGACACCAACAACAGAGCGATCAAAATATAAATCACTATGCCGGCTTTGAAAGCCCTGGAAGCTGGCCTGTCCAAAATAGTCACATTCACATCAAGTGCCCGTAACTCCACACGCTTTATTTGAATTGGCGATTAACGCAAATCGCTTATTAGGAAATACTCTAAAATTAAGGTTGTAACACCGTTTGTAACCTGCCGCAATCGTCACAAAAGTTTCACAAAGCCAGGTTCTTGCGCGAAATAACGGCGCGCACCCTCAAAGCGCTTTGCGCTTTTCGTCGTTTTGGGTCGCCCAGTGTTCCAACCCCAACACCAGAAACAGACCCAGAGCCATCAGCACCAGAACCATCGCGGTCTGCGGATCGTTGCCGGTAACCGCGGCATAGTCCGTGGGCCAGAGATTCTCCTGCACCACAGGTATTTCCTCTCCGTGACGATCCACGAACGTTTGCAGTGCGTGTTTCCAGGGCCAGATGATATTGAGCGAACCGATCAGAAAGCCGGTCAGAACCGCAAGGGTCTGTTCTCTGAACCGGTGCAACAACCAGCTCAGGAAATGGGAAAACAGCAGCAGGCCGGTCACACACCCGGCCAGGAAACAGCCCAGTATCAACCAGTTCAAATCCGCCACCGCCTGAATGAAAACAGGATACATCCCCATTAACAACAGTAAAAAACTGCCCGAAACACCGGGCAGAATCATGGCACAAATGGCGATACTACCGGCAAGGAACACCATCCACCACTCGTCCGGCAATTGCATGGGTTTACCCAAGGAGATGGCCAGGGCCACCACCGTTCCCACCGCCAGCCCAATCCACACCTGGGGACTGCGCAGCGCCAGCCCCCGGCCGATATAGACCACCGAGGCCACGACCAGACCAAAAAAGAACCCCCAAACCAGGAGAGGGTGATACTCCAGAGCGTAGCTCACCACATTCGCCAGCGAGAAAATACTGAGCAGCACACCACCGAATACGGTCAACAAAAAATTGCCGTTGGTGTGCTTCCAGAAGGCACCGAAGCCTTCCCGATACCAAATGCCCAGGGCCGCCGGCGTCCAACGACGCAACGAGTCAAGCAGCTCATCATAAATACCGGAAATAAACGCGATGGTTCCCCCGGAAACGCCGGGAACGACGTCCGCAGCCCCCATGGCCATTCCTTTAAGACAAAGTAAAAGTCTCTCTTGCACGGAGGGCGTCCTTTTTTCGTGGTGGTTCATTGCGGCTTGAGGGTGAGCCCCGACAAACTCAGCGGCTGGTGCCGGAGAGCAGCGGAACAAATTTGACGGGTTCGAGCACCTGGGTAACGAATTTATCGGAATCGCCGTCGCGCACGATCAGGTTGAGGGACTGGGTCTGATCCCCGACCGGAATCACCAGAACCCCGTTGGGCCCCAATTGATCCAACAACCCCTGTGGTACAAAGCGCGGCGCGGCGGTGCTCAGTATGCCGTCGAACGGGCCCGCCTCCGGCCAGCCGAAGCCGCCATCGGCGTGTTTGAGATGAACGTTGCGCAAGCCCAACTCCCGCAGGCGATCACGGGCCTTATCCTGCAGGGGTTTAATGCGCTCGACGCTATACACCTCTTTCACCAACTGGGCCAGCACGCTGGTTTGATAACCCGAGCCAGTGCCCACTTCAAGCACCTTGTTCAGCTTGCCGCCCGAGGCGCCCAGAAGGATTTCGGTCATACGCGCGACCACATAGGGCTGGGAGAGCGTCTGGCCGTAGCCAATCGGCAGTGCGGTATCCTCGTAGGCCCGGTGGGACAGCGCCTCGTCCAGGAACCAGTGACGCGGTGTATTGCGCAGGGTATCAAGCACCTGCAGATTGCTTACCCCTTTGTCCGCCAGACGTTGTACCAACCGTTCCCGCGTACGCTGGGAGGTCATTCCTACACCTTCCAAAGTCAGACTTGTCACTGCGTGTATCCCCAGAACTCTAACCGTCAATATCGCGCTGTTGCAAAGCGCTCACTATAGCACAGTGGTCGCCGTCATCGCTTCCGTGGAGACCGTATCCAGCTCGGCCACTTCGGCGAGCACCGCGGTGGCGAAGGTGCCCGGAGGCAGGCCAAACGCCAACACCAGATCGTCCGCCTCCCGCCGCCAGGTCAGCCCCTCGGGCCGAAGGCATAAGGCGCGCCGCTCCTGACTCAACCCCACATGCTCAAGCCTCGGGAGCCAATCACTCCACGGCGCCAGCGCCTCGTTTTCCAACGCCAGGGCGTCACCCTCCACCAACGGGCGACCCCGTCCCCACAACGGGCCGGTAGCCTCCGCCAAAGGTTCGCCGGGCATGGCAATGCGCCAACCGCCCTCTCGCACGCGTGCTTCCAGTACGCGGTTGAACAACCAGGAGCGGGCGGCGGACAGCGCCATGGAGCGTTGTTGCCGCTGGCGGATGGAACGCCCCCCCACCAGCCAATCGCGCGCGCGCACCAGGTTGCCACCGTCCCGACCAAAGCGCTGCGGGCCGAAATAGTTGGGAACCCCGTTCGAGGCAATCTGTTGCAGGCGCTCATCCAGTCGCTCCAAGGCGCCGGATTCAAGCGGGGTGATATCCCGCAGTCGAATAACAAAATGGTTGCTCTGATGCTGGCCGCGACGCAGCTTGCGCTCGTGTCGTGCCCAGCGCAACGGCATAATCCCCTGGGCTTCCAGGTCTGCCCAGCGGGGTTCCTCACCGCGCGGCTGGTAAATACTGAACCACTGGGTGGTCACGGCGTGTCGATCCTTCAAGCCGCAGTAGCCCACATCCTTGACACCGACTCCGGCGCAATGAGCGAGCTGACCGGCGACCCAGGCGGTATTGTCGCCACGTTTGCGGATCTGGACCAACCAATGCTCGCCCTGCCCCTCCGGCTCGAAGCCCAGTGACTCATCTACCTGGAAGTCTTCCGGTTCCACCCGAAAGCGCCCTCGAATCAAGGGCTTTCCCCAGGCGGGGGTATTGGCAAGATCAAATTCTGTTGTACTCATAAGGAAGCTCCCGCCAAGTGCCGGATCAAACGCCGTTCCAGCCACCAGCCACCGGAACCCTGCCAAAAGCCCACATGGCCACCGTCGGCCGGCGCTTCGAACGTGAAATGCGGATGCTGCCGCGCTTCGTCCACGGGAAAACAGGTCTCATTAAAGAACGGGTCGTTGCGTGCGGTGACCAAAAGGGTCGGTATTTGAATACCGGAGAGAAAGAAACGGCCACTGCAACGGGCGTAGTAATCCGCCGCGTCGCGAAAGCCGTTCAGAGGGGCGGTGTAATGCTCGTCCACCTCCCAAAGCGTGCGCACGCTTTTCAGGCGACGGAGGTCAAAATGCTCAGGGAACTGAGCGGCTTTAACCAGCAGACGCTTCTTCATCGAACGCACAAAGTGTTTGTGATAGACCCAGTTCGCCGGCCGCTCAAGGGTGCGCACACAAGCGTGCAGGTCGAGGGGCACCGAGGCCGCCACGGCGGCTTCCACCCCACGGCTCAATGCTCGCTCGCCCTGCTCGCCCAACCATTTGAGGGTGACATTGCCTCCCAGGGAAAAACCGGCAAGACGAATCCGCTGGAACCCTGCGCGCTCGGCCCAGCCAATTACCTGGTCCAGGTCGTCGCTACAACCGGAATGGTAAATCTTGGGGGTTCGATTAAGCCTCTCGCCGCAGCTGCGCAGATTCCAGGTCAACACCGACCAACCCTCAGCCAGTGCCGCCCGGGTCGCGCCCAGCATGTAGCCACTGCGGGCACTGCCCTCAAGCCCGTGCGAGAGAATCAGCAGCGGCGCCTCCGGGCTGGCCCCCCGGTATAGTTCACCGTACAACACATCGTCGTCATTGAGCTCGATTTCTACCGGCGCCCCAGTGAGGGCCAAACGGCGCATGTAGCGCGGCACCAGGGTCTGCAGGTGACCGCCGGGCAGCCACCAGGGGGAACGATAGTCGCTGGGGTTCAACGGCATGAGGCTCCCTCCACTGGTCGATAACAGCGCTCTACAGACTCACCCATTGGCGGACTGCAACAGCACGACGGCCTGGGCAGCGATGCCCTCCTTGCGCCCGGTAAACCCGAGGTGCTCGGTGGTCGTCGCTTTGACATTGATCTGACCGCGCTCGCTTTCCAGGTCATCGGCGATACGATCGACCATGTGAGGCACGTGCCCGGACAGCCGGGGCGCCTGGGCAATCACCGTCATGTCGGCATTCGCCAATACCCAACCCGCGGCTTTGACCTTGGCGTAAACCATACGCAAAAGAGCGCGACTGTCCGCATTTTTGTAACCGGGGTCAGTGTCGGGAAAGTGCCGACCGATATCCCCGAGCCCGGCCGCACCCAGCAGCGCGTCGCACAGCGCGTGCAGCAGTACATCGCCATCGGAATGGGCAACCAGTCCGCGTTCATGGGGAATGATGACGCCGCCGATAACCACCTTGTCGCCGGGTCCAAACGCATGGACGTCAAAGCCGTGCCCTACTCGCATTTACCGTTGCTCCTGTCGTTGAAGAATGGCCTCGGCCAGCGCCAGATCCTCCGGCCGGGTCACTTTGATATTGTCAGAACGCCCCTCGACGATCAGCGGTTGGTAGCCGGCCAACTCCAGCGCGGAGGCTTCATCGGTAATGGCTTCACCGTGAGCCAGCGCCCGCGCCAGGCACTGGTGCAGCAGTTGGTAGCGGAACAGTTGCGGGGTTTGCGCCTGCCAGAGGCCGCGCCGGTCGCAGGTATCCAGAATGACATTGCGCGGGCCGACCCGCTTGAGGGTATCTCCCACCGGGACGCCGAGAATACCCCCCACCGGGTGGTTCGCGGTGTGCCGACACAGCCCGGCAATGCTGCTTGGGGTAATACAGGGGCGGGCCGCATCGTGCACCATGACCCAGTCACTGGCGTCCGCCTGCAGAGTGAGGTAGTTCAGAGCATTGAGTACTGAACGGCTGCGCTCGCTGCCCCCGTCCACGACCGCCACCCGAGGGTCGCCCGCCAGCGGCAACCGTTCCCAGTAAGGGTCAGAGGGGCTCAGGGCCAACACCAGGCCGGCCAGGTCGGGAATCGCCAACAACCGCTCCACGGTATGTTCCAGCAGCGTTTTACCCTGCAACTGCAAATACTGTTTGGGTAGATCCGAGCGCATGCGGGTGCCAATGCCCGCAGCCGGCACAATTACCCAGTAGCGGCTCGTCGAAGTTGGCCCGGTGTGTTTTGCCATAGTGTTTTGCCGATGCCTGTGCGATCAATAGCCGGTGTAATTATTCAGGGGCCACCATCATATAGAACGTCTCGCCTTCGCGAATCATTCCGAGGTCTTCCCGCGCCCGCTCTTCCACACTGTCGAGGCCGTTTTTCAGCGCTTGCACTTCGATGGACAGGCGACGGTTACGCTCTATCAGCCGTTCGTTCTCGGACGCCTGCTTTTCAATTTCCCGTTCCAGACGAGTGACATCCGCCCAACTGCCCTCGGCCACCCAAAGGCGGTATTGCAGGCCGGTCAACAGAACGAGAAGTACAGCCAATAGTGCTTTCATGACGGTGTTATCCGGGGTTTCCAAATCGGATGTGCCATTTAAGAGCGGCAACCAATCCCAAGCGTGTGACGAGAGTTTACACCAAAGCGTGGCGCTTGTTCAGTCGTGCCATCGGAGACAGGAGCAAGGAGGGAGAAGCGGGAGTAAGAGAAAGGGCGGTAAAAATGAAAGAGGCGCCGTCAGGCGCCTCTTTCATTACGCTCACGATACCGCTTAGGCCTTGAATTCAGCCCGGCCGCGATAGGGAGCAGAACCGTTCAGCTCCGCTTCGATGCGCAGCAGACGGTTGTACTTGGAAACGCGATCGGAGCGACACAGTGAACCGGTCTTGATCTGACCGGCCGCAGTGGCCACGGCCAGGTCCGCGATGGTGGTGTCTTCGGTTTCGCCGGAACGGTGAGAAATCACGGCGGTGTAGCCGGCGTCCTGAGCCATCTTGATGGCATTCAACGTCTCGGTCAGAGAACCGATCTGGTTGAATTTGATCAGGATGGAGTTACCGATCTTCTTGTCGATACCTTCTTTCAGGATCTTGGTGTTGGTCACGAACAGGTCGTCGCCCACCAGCTGAATTTTGTCGCCCAGTTTCTTGGTCAGGTACGCCCAACCGTCCCAATCGCTTTCATCCAGCCCATCTTCGATGGAGATGATGGGGTACTTGGCTGACAGGTCCGCCAGGTAGTCGGAGAACTCTTCCGCGCTGAAGGTTTTGCCTTCGCCAGACAGGTCGTACTTGCCGTCTTTGTAGAACTCAGAGGCGGCGCAGTCCAGGGCCAGCGTCACATCCTCGCCCAGTTTGTAACCGGCATTGGCCACGGCCTGACCGATCACCTGCAGGGCTTCTTCGTTCGAGGGCAGATTGGGCGCGAAACCACCTTCATCACCTACTGCAGTGCTCAGACCTTTCTCGCTCAACACCTTTTTCAGGGCGTGGAAAATTTCCGCACCGGTGCGCAGCGCTTCGGAGAAGTTCTTGGCGCCCACGGGCTGGATCATGAACTCCTGGATGTCGACGTTGTTGTCGGCGTGCTCGCCACCGTTGAGGATGTTCATCATCGGCACGGGCATGGAGTACTTACCGGCAGTACCGTTGATTTCGGCAATGTGCTGATACAGCGGAACCTTCTTGGAAATAGCTGCCGCCTTGGCCGCCGCCAGGGACACCGCCAGAATGGCGTTGGCGCCCAGGTTGGTTTTGTTTTCGGTACCGTCGGCATCCAGCATGGCCTGATCCAGCGCGCGCTGATCGGTCGCGTCTTTACCCAGCAGCAGGTCACGGATGGTGGTGTTGATGTTCTCTACCGCTTTCAGTACACCTTTGCCCAGGTAACGGGACTTGTCGCCGTCGCGCAGTTCCAGCGCTTCGCGCGAACCGGTGGAGGCACCGGAGGGGGCACAGGCCGAACCGACCGCGCCGCTTTCCAGAATCACTTCCGCGCTGACGGTCGGGTTGCCCCGGCTGTCCAGAACTTCAAAAGCTTTGATATCAACAATTTTGCTCATGCGTAGATTGCTCCGTTTGCGAATAAAAAGTTACTGAATATCCAGAGGCGGCAGGGACTTCACCACCTCATCAATGGCTTTGATCTGAGCCAGAAACGGCTCGAGCTTATCCAGCGGCAAAGCGCTGGGGCCGTCGCACTTGGCGTTATCCGGGTCGGGGTGCGCCTCCAGAAACAGGCCCGCCAGGCCCACGGCCATGCCCGCCCGAGCCAGCTCCGCCACCTGGTGGCGACGTCCGCCCGAGGCCTCACCCAGTGGGTCCCGGCACTGCAGGGCGTGGGTGGCATCGAAAATAATGGGGGCGCCGCCGCTGACGTCGCGCATGGTCCGAAAACCCAGCATGTCCACCACCAGGTTGTCATAGCCGAAGTTGCTGCCGCGCTCACACAGAATGATCTTGTCGTTGCCGCACTCGCGGAATTTTTCCACGATGTTTTTCATCTGGCCGGGGCTCAAAAACTGCGGCTTCTTGATATTGATGATGGCACCGGTCTCGGCCATCGCCTTCACCAGATCCGTCTGACGGGCGAGAAACGCCGGCAACTGAATCACGTCACAGACATCGGCCACCGGCTGGCACTGCCAGGTTTCGTGCACATCGGTAATGACCGGCACACCGAAGGTTTCTTTGATCTCACTGAAAATCTTCAACCCCTCTTCCATGCCGGGGCCACGGAAGGAGTGGATGGAGGAACGGTTGGCCTTGTCGAACGACGCCTTGAACACATAGGGAATGCCCAGCTTCGTGGTCACTTCCACGTAGGCTTCCGCCACACGCATGGCGTCATCCCGGGACTCAAGCACGTTCATGCCACCAAATAAGGTGAACGGACGGTGGTTGCCTACCGTCAGATCGGCAATGGCAATATCTCGATCAGTCACTACAGTCTCACTTTGTCAGAGGAGCGGGCCGCATGGGCCCGCTCGGGAATTCAAGCCGTTTGCTGATGAGTCAGCGCCGCCTGGACGAAACTGGTAAACAGCGGGTGACCGTCACGCGGGGTGGAGGTGAACTCGGGGTGGAACTGGCAAGCGACAAACCAGGGGTGGTCGGGCAGCTCTACCACTTCCACCAGGGTATCGTCGGAGGACCAGCCACCAATGCGAAGGCCGGCTTTCTGCAACCGGTCCACGTAGTTGTTGTTGACTTCGTAGCGGTGACGGTGGCGCTCGACAATCACATCCTTGCCGTAAATCTCGCGGGTTTTGGAGCCCGCGACCAGTCGGCTTTCCTGGCCGCCCAGACGCATGGTGCCGCCCAGGTCGGAGCTGTCATCGCGCTTTTCCCGACGACCGCTGTTGTCCACCCACTCGGTGATCAAACCGACCACGGGATGGGGGGTATGTTTGTCAAACTCGGTGCTGTTGGCGTCTTTAAGGCCGGCAACGTTGCGGGCAAACTCAATTACCACCGACTGCATGCCCAGGCAAATGCCCAGGTACGGCACCTTGTTCTCACGGGCATAACGCACGGCCATGAACTTGCCTTCCACACCGCGGTTGCCGAAGCCACCGGGCACGAGAATGGCATCCGCTTCGCTCAGCAGATCCGTGCCGTGCTCTTCCAGCTGCTCGGCATCGATGTAAATCATGTTGACCTTGGTGCGGGTATGAATGCCGGCGTGGGTCAGGGATTCAATCAGGGATTTGTAGGCATCCAGCAACTCCATGTACTTGCCCACCATGGCAATGGTCACTTCGTGCTCGGGATGCAGTTTGCCATCCACCACCCGGTCCCACTCGCTCAGGTCGGCCGGACCGCATTCCAGCTCGAACTGCTCGACAATAATGTCGTCCAGGCCGAACTCGTGCAGCATACGCGGAATGGCGTAAATGGTACCGGCATCCGGTAGCGGAACCACTGCGCGTTCATCCACGTTGGTAAAAAGCGCAATCTTGCGGCGGGAATCTTCATCCACCTGCCGCTCGGAACGGCACAACAGGATGTTGGGCTGCAGGCCGATGGAGCGCAGCTCCTTCACCGAATGTTGGGTGGGCTTGGTTTTGGTCTCGCCGGCGGTGGCGATGTAGGGCACCAGGGTCAGGTGCATCAATATGGAATTCTTCGGGCCCAGCTCGACTTTGAGCTGGCGTACCGCTTCAAGAAACGGTTGGGATTCGATATCCCCCACCGTGCCACCGATTTCCACCAGTGCCACGTCGGCATCGCGCCCGCCTTCGAGAATGCGGCGTTTGATTTCATCGGTAATATGAGGAATCACCTGAACAGTGCCACCGAGGTAGTCACCCCGGCGCTCTTTGCGCAGCACCGTTTCATACACCCGGCCCGTGGTGAAGTTATTGCGCCGGGTCATCTTGGTGCGGATAAACCGCTCGTAGTGCCCAAGGTCCAGGTCCGTTTCCGCACCGTCTTCCGTCACAAAGACTTCGCCGTGCTGGAAGGGACTCATGGTTCCGGGATCCACGTTGATATAGGGATCCAGCTTCAGGATGGTGACCTTAAGGCCACGCGATTCCAGGATGGCCGCCAGCGAGGCGGAGGCAATCCCCTTACCCAAAGACGAAACCACACCACCGGTTACGAAAATATATCGCGTCATGTAAAACCTTGTTCAGTACGATAAGAGGAACAGACAAATACCGGGGGGCGAAGCGCAGCGGACAAACGCTAAACGGCTCAGGTATTTCTCTTCAGGACGGGGCACCAGAGTACCAGAAAGGCCTAATCGCCTCAATCAAAACTTACCCCTCAAGCCGCGCCGGGCCAGCCTCCGGGAACCAGCGCAGGCGGTAGCCGGGCTCGCCCGCAGCGGCCTGGAAACCCTCGCACACCCAGAGCGAAGGCACCGCCACCAGCGTCTCACCCACGTAAACCAGGGGAACGCGCTCCCGCCACCAGGGCGGCAGGTCGTACTCTTGCAGCAACTTCTTCAGGGTCTGGGAGTGGGCGCGCCCGACCGGCCGGCAGCGCTCCCCGCCCCGTCGCCAACGGAGCATCAGGGGCCCCACATGGGCACTCAAGCAAATATCTTCTGCACCGCCCCAGTCCACCTGAAGCGCCGCCCCGCCCGGCAAAGCCACCGGGGCGCCTTTACCCTCCAAAGACAGCGGCTCCTCGGACCACTCCCCACCGGCAAGAGCGGGAACCAGATAAAGGCCACCCCGAAACCGCCGAACCGTCCGGTTGCCCACGGACACAAGGGCGTGAGCATCCTCCCGCCCCTGTACCAACTGCCCCTCAATCTGCGCCAACGCCTCCCGCGTGGGCAATCCAGCGCCATTGTTCTCGCACCAGCACCGAAGCACCCACTGGCGCCGACCAGGCGAAAGCCCCCAAAGCCCGCTGAGTGACAGCACCGGCGAGGGTTCCGACACCGGCCCCGGAGCCGCAACCGTCAACCGCTCAAGATCTTCCCGAGCATACTCGCGTAGCAGCTGATCCGCCTCGCCACACAGCGCCGCACTGTTCCCCCACCGCTCGCCCAAGTCCGGCCAACGCCGGCGCAGCGGTGGCAGCACCTGGTGGCGCAGGTAATTCCGGTCAAAGTGCAGGTCCTCATTGCTTTCGTCGTCGATCCATTGCAATTGGTGCTCCCGGCCATAAGCCAGCAGAGTCTCCCGGGCTATGGGCAGCAGTGGCCGCCAGAGCTCGCCCTGCCCGAGCGGACGGGAAGCGGCCATGCCCGCAAGCCCTCGGGGGCCGGAGCCGCGCGCGAGGCGAAGCAGGAGGGTTTCCACCTGGTCATCGCTGTGGTGGGCGGTGAGGAGGATGTCGTTGCTTTGGAGCTGCTGTTCAAACACGCGATAGCGGGCCTGCCGGGCGGCGTCTTCGAGGCCTTTGCCGTCGGTCTGTACGTTGACCCGGACGGTGGTGAGTGGAACGTTCCATTGGGCGCAGGTGGTTTCGCAGTGTTGTTGCCACTGATCGGCGTTGGGGGAGAGGCCGTGATGGATATGAACCGCCCTCACCTGCCCTTTCGGCAATGCTTTCACCACGGCATGCAGTAACACGGTGGAGTCCAGCCCACCGCTCAACGCAACACAGTAATGTTTATCTCGCGGTAACTGCTTCAGTAGCTGAGAAATGACGCTCATTATCGGTTGGCTTCATCAGTCAATGTTCAGTGAAAGCATAGAGCCCGGCGAAGGAGGGAAATAGCCATTGGAGACCCGCCGTGAACCCATCCATGGGGGCTTCTCATCGGCATCCATGCCTCGGCTTTGGCTTCCTGCGTCGCCCTAACACCTACATCCATATAGGCGTCAGAGAGTCTCCAATGGCTATTTCCCTCCTTCGCCTCAGTGCCAAAATAAACGTTAGAGGGCACTTTTTCCCATTTGGAGGTTCTCTATCAGAGGTTCGACTGGCACTGAGGTGGGTGCGGTGTAGACTGGTTGAAAACTCTCTGAGGCATGGATGCCGATGAGAAGCCTACAGGGATGTATTCACGGCGGGTTTTCAACCAGTCTACACCGCACCCACCGGACTCAATGCCATATCAGCAGTCTTATTGACGCAATTCGTCAGACCCGTTGATTCAAGTCCAGTGATCGCTGACAATTGAAGCATTGTCACCGTTCGGTCATCGCTTGTCCATGACCGTTGGCCGGACGACAGAGCGCCAAACCAACAGACACAAAGGACCCCCATGGCTACCCCCTACGGCAGTTGGCAATCCCCCATCAAAGCCCACACCCTCACACAGGGAACCGTCCGCCTCAGCGAACCCCACATAGACGGCGACGACATCTACTGGCTCGAATCGCGCCCCAGCGAAAAAGGCCGCTCCGTCCTCGTCCAACTCGACGCCCAAGGCCTGCGCTCCGATCGCACCCCCGCTCCCCACAGCGTGCGCACCCGCGCCCACGAATACGGCGGCGGCAGCTATTGCGTGGAAGACGGCGTGGTGTACCTGGTGCTGGACAGCGACCAACGTATCTACCGCCTTGTGGGCGAGGATATGGAAGCCGTGACGCCCGAGGGGCCCTACCGCTACGCCGACCTGACCGTGGATACCGAGCGCCAGCGGCTGATCTGCGTGCGGGAGGACCACTCCGAGGAGGGCAAAGAGGAGCGCAGCGAGGTGGTGGCCATTTCGCTGCAAGGGTCAAACGAGGTCGACGTGCTGGCCAGCGGCGCGGACTTTTATTGCACGCCCCGTCTCAGCCCCCACGGGCAAGAGTTGAGCTACCTGTGCTGGAACCATCCGAACATGCCCTGGGACGGCACCGAGTGCCACCTGGCCGCGCTGGACGAAGCCGGCGCCGTCATTGACGACCGAGTGATCGCGGGCGGCGAAAAGGAATCCATTTTCCAGCCCCAGTGGTCGCCGGATGGCACATTGTATTTTGTCTCTGATCGCACCAACTGGTGGAACCTTTACCGTTGGAATGGCGAGGAGGCGGAGGAGCTCTGCCATCTGGACGCCGAGTTTGCCACGCCCCAGTGGGTGTTCGGCATGTCCACTTACGATTTTCTCGGGGCCAACACCCTGTTGTGCACCTATACCCAGGAAGGCCACTGGCAACTGGCCCGGTTGGACCTGACCCACGGTAGCCTCACCTCGATCGACACCGGGCTGACCGAAATCAACAGCGTGCGCTGTGGCGGCGGCAAAGGCCTGTTCCTGGGGGCCAACGCTCAGCACAGTCCATTTCTCTGGGCCTTCCGCCCGGAAGAAGCCGAAGCACTGATGCCCCTGGCCCGCTCGGCCCAGTCCGACCCGGACCCGCGCTACTTGTCCTCACCGGAAGCGACCACCTTTGAAACCACGGACGGGGAAACCGCCCACGGGTTTTACTATCCCCCTCACAACCCGGACTTCGAAGGCCCCGAACAGGAGCGTCCGCCGCTACTGGTGATGTGCCACGGCGGGCCCACCGGCGCGACCCAAACCGCGCTCAACCTGAAAATCCAGTTCTGGACCAGCCGCGGCTTCGCGGTTCTGGATGTGAACTACCGGGGCAGCACCGGTTACGGCCGCCGCTACCGGGACCGACTCAAGGGCAACTGGGGCGTGACCGATGTCATCGACGTCTGCAGCGGCGCCACCTACCTCGCAGACAAAGGCTGGGCCGACCCCCAGCGCTGCGCCATTCGCGGCAGCAGCGCCGGTGGCTACACCGTGCTGGCCGCCCTGACGTTCAGCGACACCTTCCAGGCCGGCGCCAGCCTCTACGGCATCGGCGATCTGGAAGCCCTGGCGAAAGACACCCACAAGTTCGAGTCCCGCTACCTGGACACCCTCGTGGGCCCCTACCCCGAGGCCCAAGCCACCTATCAGGAGCGCTCACCGATTCGCCACGTCGAACAACTGCAGTGCCCGGTCATCTTCCTGCAGGGTGAGGAAGACAAAATCGTACCGCCGAATCAGGCCGAGGCCATGGTGAACGCCCTGACGGAAAAAGGCATCGCCAATGCGATGGTGCTGTTCCCCGAAGAAGGCCACGGCTTCCGGCAGGGGCCGAACATTGAGCGCGCCCTGGAAGCCGAACTTTACTTCTACGGCCGGGTGTTCAACTTCACCCCGGCGGACCCGATTGAACCGCTGGAAATCGCCAACCTGCCGGAGGGACACTGACCATGGGCCGTTGGCGTCCGCCCCGCCCCAAAGGCTCCGCCTACATCACCCCAGCCGGCGCCCGCCGGCTGAAGGAAGAGCTGGTGCAGCTCTGGAAAGTCGAGCGCCCGCAAGTGACCAACGTGGTACACGAAGCCGCCAAGAACGGCGACCGCTCGGAAAACGGGGACTACATCTACGGCAAAAAACGCCTGCGGGAAATCGACAGCCGGGTTCGCTTTCTGACCAAGCGGTTGGAAGAAGTGACCATTGTCGATCGCCTGCCGGATGACCGAGGCAAAGTGTTTTTCGGAGCCTGGGTTACCGTGGAGAACGAGGAAGGCGACGAGACCACCTATCAGATTGTGGGGCCGGATGAGTTTGATGTCAGCCGCGGCCAACTGAGCGTCGACTCGCCACTGGCGCGGCAACTGCTTGGAAAGCGAATCGATGACGAAGTGGTTGTGCGCACGCCAGAGCATGGAGAGCAGGCGTATTGGGTGACGGAAATTGAATACCGACCCTATGACGACCCCTTGTTCCTTGGCGACATAGATGCACAAAGACCACATTAGCTGTCAACCCGAAGGAATTGTTAAGAGCTGCATTGCAAAGTCCAATCTGCGAATAGATGGAGACCTAGCATCTTGTCAGAAACGCAGAAGGAATCCCTCGATTCGCCAGACCGATGCTTTACATAAAGAGGTTCTATCATTCTCTTATCAACACCGACAAATACCAAGGACCGCTCACACAAGCGAGAAGGCAACAATCTTTCACGCCATGATTCGTGATGATCATCTATACCAAGAGGCTACAATTTTAAGACTGCGAGGGGAGGCCCGAGATCACAGCCGCTTGTTATTTCATTTGCATCTAATCAAACAACCAACCAGTTCGATTTTTTCTATCTAACTCTCCCTTCCTACTTTCGACCAGCCTTGACCCCACTATATCGCACGGCTTACACCATAAACCATGAGAGTCTTTCCTCCTTTCGAGACTGATACGCGCTTTTTTTCGGACAATAATGTCGCTTAACGCAACAAAATGTCTTCATCAGTTAAAGAAACAGAGGTTTGGTACGCCGCTACTCTCGAGCACCAAATTAGAAGTTCCGTTCCTAACCACCATCAGGTAAAGTGAATAAAGGATCGTACCCCAACTCAGCCACCGAGACCTAACAACTATGGTTGAGTGGTATTTCCGCGACATCCTTTTAGTGAAAGCTTGGTCGAACACTAAGCTGACGTTTGCAACAGATAGCGTGTAAAGGAAACTCGTCTTATCATCCATAAAAATCAGGAGAAAGCTCATGGGCAGAACCTGTCGTGAGGTACATGAATGGATTGAAGAAGAAGTTGAGAGGCCTATCGAAGAATGGGAAGATCGCCAAGAAGAGAGGTGCCGCGAGGAGCCATGTAACTGGTGGTTGCTTTGTCTGAACAAGCTTGTGTGTTGGTTAGTTTGGGTTACAGTAAAGGTGGTGCGATGGGTTGTAGTGACAGTGGGAAAATGGGTCGTGCGTACCGTCTGCACTGTAGTCAACTTTTTACTGGATCTCCTAGGCGCTATATGGGGACTGATTCTGTCAATCCCCATTCTCGGCGGGATAATCCGAACAGTCGTCAACTGGCTCCTAGAAATTTTCTGGAGAGCCGTTGGGATATTTGACTTCATACTGAGTCTCGCCGGAGTACGGCCACGAAAGAAAATGTATTTCAGCATTATTGTTCCTTCAAATGGCCGCACACCCTTAATGTCCGAGGCAGCGCTTCAACCATGGATAGAGACGGCAATCGAAGTTTTTGACAGAACCAGCAACATAGATCTCAGATTTACAGGTATCTGCAATACATCCGTCAGCCCTCCAGGGGGAGAGATTATCCTTGACTGTGGCGCCGGCGGGTTCTTTTCAGATTGGTGGGTTTTAGGTAGTTGGTTCGAGTTTGTTGCCAACCTCTGCAAATTTGAATCTAACTGGCGCAGACGTTCCGGTTATGGCGGGGAAATCATCGTTTTTGTTATCCATGGCTATTCTTCCAACTCTCTTGGCTGCTCCATGGGTTTCACACACGACTACGTCACAGTGCAACAAGCGCCAGGTCCGTTCAATGATACTGTTGCCCATGAAATTGCCCATGCCTGCGGATTGCTTCATCGCACTACCGATGGCGGAAACAACTTGATGGATAGCGGCCCGCGTACAACATCGCAGCCAGATTTAACAAACTGGCAGAGTTCTGTAGTGCGCTCTTCACGGCATTGCACGTACCTTTAAAAGGTCCAGAGGCATGCGAGATCACCTTACACTCAAAACGAGAGACGATCTCGCGTGCCTGCGAGTCAACCCAGCACGCTATAGGCGAATTGAAGTCGTTCTTCCGTGTCTTGACAGCATCGAACGAAATCAAGCCCAGCAGCGGCTAGAAAAGCTGTCAAGTGAATGTGGGTGTGGAGCCGGCGGTACAGCGGCATTTATTGCGCTGTTATTAACCATTCCCTTTACGATCTGGCAGAGCCAGGAAAGGTCCCACCCAACCCAACTGCTTTGGGTTGGTGGCGTTGCATTGGTTGTAATAATAGTTTCCTCATTGGGCACGAAATTAATGATACTTCGGCGATCCAGGTCAAAGCTACGACAGGAGATCGCGCGACTTGAAAACCTCTGTATGACTCGAGAGTCCGCAAAAACTTCTACTACCCTAAGCGAAGAGATCAACCTCTAGCGTATCGATAGACGCAGCGCCATCGTCATTCATTGGGTAGACTAGAGCGATTTCGCTGCCCACATCGCGCAAGCGTGGCGTTAGCAGGTTTGGCCAGCCCCAGAGCCAAGGCGCTATCTTGAGGGGCACCATGACAACCGTATTGTGGCAAGACTCCGGCATGTAGCCTGTCCAGCCAAGGGCCATATAGCGCTTGAGGCAGTCCTTCACGCTGGCACGGGAAAAGCCGAGCAGGCCATCTCCCAATAGCTCTGTAGCTCGCCACGCGGGCTCATCCCCGCCATATACACCCCATACCTTCGGTGCGGCAATCCAGCATCCAATCATGCATTACGGCGAAATAGCCGTCCGTAGCGGGGTGAACATCCAGCTCCACCACGCCTGCTCCAGCCGCGAAGGCGGCGCGCATGGAGGAATGATGTTTTCAATGTAAGGGGGCGTGGACGGGGCAAGTGTTTGAGCGGTGCAGGTTTCGTCACCAGCGAACGCAGGCATTCACAAAAAAGTGTCTGGACAAGAGCAGCTCAGCTGACGGGTGCTGTTAAGAGATGATTGCGCTAGTGAATACCAGCCGGTTGCCAAAGGGGTCGGAAATCGCCATATCCTTGCTGCCCCATGGCATTTCTTGTACTCCTGGCCTGGCGTATCCATAGTTTTTACCAAGCAGAAGTTTATGATACGGCTCAACATCATCGACTTGAATTCGAAGCGCCGCGCCGGGGCTACAGTCTCCATGGTGCTCCGATATATGAAGAACACAGCCATCCTTTGACACCTGCATATAGAGCGGCAGCCCCTCTTCAAACCTGTGCTCCCAATCCAGATTGAACTCTAGAAAATCAAGGTAGAATTCCTTGGCTTTAGCTTCATCAAAGCTTCTCAGTATTGGTGTTGTATTTCCAAATTTCACAGAAATTCCCTTTTGACTCACAGGATCATTACCGCATCAGCGATTCCGGGGGACTTACTGAATGGCAGAGTACTCTGTCGCGGTCATAAAAACGGAGTCAATGTGTTTGACGATAGCGCCGTCTTCTCTCGATTCCTTATGGACCTTCTGCCAATCTGGGTCCTCCCCAAAAGCCTGCCAGCTTTGAGCGGCGGCTTCGCGGCTTTTGTGCTCCAGAATATAAATGAGAGTGTTATCTGCCCGCTCCGGATCGCTGGGTACCCAGTAGCCGACACTATGCATTCCGTGTTTCTCGAAAAGCTCGATGGTGTGGTTCTCGAAACGCTCATGCAAGGCGGGGAGCCGACCCTCGTGAGTCGTATAAGTTCTCAGCTCAAAGACCTTGTCTGATTCCGCTTGAGTGGTCAGTGACAGAGAGAAAAGCAGGCAGGCCGAAAGCGCCTGAGCGACGGTTCTGATGTTCATTATTGTTAGTCCTCACGTTGTAATATCAATAAACACCGGGCGCTAGCTGAAAAGTCCCGGAAAGGCCAGTTCAAGCGGTCAAGCGCCCTATTGGACGTGCTCTAAAAGTCTTGGGGACAAAGTGTGCACGATTTTGGAGCCGCTGCCAACACACCCTATGATCAGGCGGTTATTTGAGCGGCAGAAGGCGACTACCGGGGCCGGCGCGGCCTCGCGGGGCGCTTTGTTTTACCCCCAGCGCTCTGCTAAGCTGCTTTCCACCCTCGAGCACAAGGAACTCCCCATGTCTTTTGCCCCTTTCACCCGTGCCGGTGAGTACAACGAATTCCGCGAGCACGAACTGCGCAAGCGCCAGATCGTATTGGTCGACGGTAACCTCATGGCCAATAACAGCTCCCACACCAGCGGTCAGTCCGCCCGCGCCTACCAGAACGGCTACTGGGGGTTCGCCTCCACGACCCAGCCCAGCGGTTCCGACAAGCTCGGCAACATCGCCCTGGCCAATGCCAAGGCCATGCAACTGTTTGGCGGCGAAAGTCGGCCCCTGCCCCAGGAGGGGTATCAGGGCGAGCACGGCACCGCCTGCAAGCCCAACTGGTCTTCACAGCAGTTAATCGAATGGCTGCAATCGGTCACGGACCTGGTCCGGCGTCGCTACGACAAGGTGGTCTCGGTCACCACAGTGGCGCTGGATGAGTATCACGACAAGTACATTCAGAACAGCGTGGGCGCGCGGGCCTACAACAACATCTCCCGTGCCATGGCCTACCTGAAACTGACCGTCACGGACAAGGACGGAAAACCGGTTGAACTGGGTCACGTCATCAGCAGCAAAGGCAGCTTCGGCAACCTGGACCTGTCGATGGCGTCCGTAGAATCCCAGCTCGACGGACTCTATGAGCACCTGCTGGCCAAGCGCGAGGCCGTGCACGCCAAAGGCGGCCTGCAGACCATCGTCCTGGCTTCCGACCTGGCCGGTATTCTGGCTCACGAAGCCATGGGCCACCCCTGCGAGGCCGACCTGGTGCTCGGCGGCGCCGTGACCGGTGACATGCGCGGCCAGCGGATCGCCAGCGACCTGGTGACCATGGTCGACTTTGCCCACAGCTACAACGGTGAAGAACTCCCCGTTCCCGTCTACGCCGATGACGAAGGCACACCCGCGCAGGACGTGACCCTGATTCAAGACGGCATACTCACAGACTTTATGCACAACCGGGAAACCGCCTCGCGCTTCGGCGACCAGGCCACCGGCAACGCCCGCGCCTACGCGCCCGACGATGAGCCGCTGATCCGCATGCGCAATACCGCCATTTTGCCCGGCACCAGCAAGCTCGACGACATGATTGCCGATGTTGAGGATGGCTACTACCTGATGAAAACCAGCAACGGCCAGGCCGATATGACCACCGAATTCATGTTCGGTGTGCCCCTCGGCTACGAGATCAAAAACGGAAAACTCGGGCGCGCCATCAAGGACACCACCCTGTCCGGCTCCGCCATCAAAATGTTGCAGTCGGTGGATGCGGTTTCCAGTGACATGCATTGGGAAAGTGCCGGCTACTGCGGCAAGAAACAGCCGATGGTGGTGTCGATGGGTGGCCCCGCCTTGCGGGCAAAAGCACAGTTGGGAGGTGAATAATGCTCACACAAGCGAAAACCATCCTGAGCGCGCTGACCCGCGCCGGATTTGATGATGCCCGGGTAACGATTACCGAGACCGACGCCAACGAGCTTAACATTGCCCACAACCATGTGAGCCTGATGCGCACGACCCAGAGCCAGTCCCTGGCAGTGTTGGTCATTCAGGACAGTCGGCGGGCCACGGCGTCGGTATCCAGCCTGGAAGACGCCGTCATAGAACAAATGATCGCCGACCTGAAACGGGACGTGGTCACCTCACCCCAGGACGAGGCCAATGCCGTCGCCCCGAACCAGATGGGCAGCTTTGAGAAAGGCCCGCAGTCGGTCGACCGGGACGCCATCGCGGCCAGCGCGAAAACCCTGCTGGAAACCCGCGCCGAACACTACCCGACCTTCCAGATCGAAGAATGCGCCATCAAGCATACTCTGGACAAAACCGCCCTGGTTACCACGCTCGATACCGAGCTGACCTCGTCCGTCGGCAGCTACAGCGTGGGGATGATGGGCTCCAGCAAGGACGAGCACGGCAGCAGCTCCTTTAATTTCACCGGTGGCGAACTGAATGCTTTACCCGAACGGTTGACGGACGTGCTGGAAATCGAGCAACTGATGGCCAACAGCGTGCAGGAAACCCGCACCGAGATGCTGGGCGATAAGTTTACCGGTGAGGTCGTACTGATGCCCATGGCCGTGATGGACCTGATCGGCTGGCTGATCCGTCAGCTCGGTGACGGCGCGCTCCTCAGTCAGACCTCCGTCTACCAGAAGGCGGTGGGCGATATGATTGCGGCACCCTGCCTGACATTACGCAATCACCCACAGGGTGTAGACCGAGTGCCCTTCGATGGGGCGGGATTTGTCGTCAAGCCCATCACTCTGGTCGACGCCGGCCGACTGACCTGTCAGCTGCCGAGCTACTACGCCAGCCGTAAACTCGGTATTCCCCACACAACGGCCGGCGATGGCTGGCGCATTGATGCCGGCGACACCAGCCGGGCCGACATGCAAGCCAGCGTCGAGCGCGGCGCCCTGGTCAGCCGCCTCTCCATGGGCAACCCGGCCCCGAACGGGGACTTTTCCGGGGTGATCAAAAACAGCTTTCTGCTGGAAAACGGCAAGCGCACCAAAGCCCTGTCGGAAACGATGATTACCGGCAATGTGGCTCAGATGCTGAAAGACATTCAGGCCATCAGCGCGGAAGTGTCGGATTTTGGGGGTTACCAGCTGCCCTGGCTGAAGATCAGTGGGTTGCGATTTTCCTGACTAAAAACTGTCGCCTTTCGGTATCACAGCAAGGACGCTGAGAGCCTATCGTTAGGCGTAAATTTAATGGCTATTTTCTACTACCTTTTAAAAAATTAAGAACAGCCTGGTTAAAGGTGGCTGGCTGATCCATAAGCGGTAGATGCCCGGCATTCGAAATTCGATAAAATCTTGCGTTGGGAAGAATACGAGCGGCCGCCTCGCCATACTCAATAGCAAAAAGTTGGTCGTCTTCCCCCCACAAAATCAACGATTCATTTTCTATCTGACGAAGAGAGTCCTCCGGCATCTTTGACACAGCAGCCCCTTTTCCCTGACGGAACGCATTTTTACCACCCTTGCTCTTCAAAACTTGGACGGAATAACGCGCGTGGTTGGGGTCTCTATTGTCAGGATCGAACAATATATAACGCGAATAAAATCTATTGGCCAGACTGGAAGGAATACTATTCAGCCAGAGCATCCCCAAAAAAGAAGCAAGAGAAGGCTGAGCACCAAGCGCTCCCGAATCTACCAGAATGAGCTTGTCGACCATTTTCGGGTTATCCAGCACAAACTGGAGGGCAATGGCTCCTCCCTGAGACAACCCAACAACATGGGCTTTGGCGATGCCCAATGCCGAAAGAAAGTCCTTTAGCCATTTGGCAAAATAAGCCCGATCATAGGAAGCATCAGGTTTATCCGATTCGCCATAACCCACTATGTCGGGAGCAACCACATGAAAGTGTTTTGACAGAGCGCCAATAGACGGATACCACGTTACTGCCCCCGCCCCGGCTCCGTGTAGACAGATCAAAACTGGGCCAGCGCCTGAGGACAAATAGGCCGTTTCAACCGATCCCGCCATCACATTGCTTTGAGTGACAGGCGCTTCAATTTTATCGATAAGAGCCTGCCGATAGTTTCTTATAGTCATCTTGCTACAGTTTTAAGCAGCTCTGAAAGTGAGCTTAGCCGTTTCTTGTCGAGGGGCTCGAACAACGCCACTGATGCATACTCGAAAGAAATGCTTGCCTCTTCAGTAATTTTCTTTCCAACCTCTGACAAACTGACCAGGCTGGATCTGGCGTCACGAGGGTTACTTTCCTTTTCAACAAGCCCTATTTTCTCCATTGGATTCAGAAGACGAGTAACGCCAGACGGGCTTAAACCTACCTGCTCGGCAAGATCGCTGCGTCGCATTCTCTGATTTTTTGCAATATATAGCTGATTTAGAACAAGATATTCCGATAGACCAATACCGTGCGTGGACAGAGCGGCGCCGATCCGTTTCTGAATTTTGCTTTGCATATTGATGATATTTATCACCAACCCAGCCTCTACACTTTTCGACACAGGCGCCTCTTTACGCAATACAGTAAGTGCGAACTATAGGCTCATTTATTTGCTAAGTCAAACACTACGCAAACATCATCACTCTAAAAACCGAAGGTGAGAGCCTAGAACCCGCTTTCTAACAGCCTCCGCTTGCTCGCGCTGCTCTTTATCCTTTTCTTGAACGACTTTGTCGACTTTTTCAAAAGGAATCGAAGGGTCATGGTTAAACTCTTGGCTCACGATATTTGTCAGCTCGTACACATTCTTAAGCTCCACATGATCGAACTCATAGGGAGGGAGTGACTCCGACAAGACTTCACCAGGGTGGTCTTTCTCCACTTGCGCCTTTTGGGCCGCCGCGTCCGATGAAAGCTCAATGGTGAAACTGTTCATCACCGCATCAATGACTTTTTGGAAGGCCTGTTTCAGGTTCGTCCGCTTTAGGGCAATGACCTGCACGAACTCCACTGTCAGCAGGTGCTCATCCGTAACCGGAATCTGCCAAAAGGAGGTATAGACCTCCTCGGCGTTGTACATCGCGGTCCAGCCAATCATCCCGTAATTGACCCACCGGGAACCATTGATATCGATTACCCGCCAATCAAGGCGGTTGGTACCGGGATACTGGGTCGACGAAGGAGACATATAAATATAGCGTTCTACGGCACACTCCAAGCTTTTAGGTCGAAACAGGCTGGAAAACGCCGGCATATGGCTCAAATAGACCTGAAATTCAATTCGCCCCAAGTAGCCGGTGCCGTCCAGAATCGGAAGCCCCGTGTATTCCCACCATTTAACGGCTAAAGCTCTAGTCGGAATCTCATCGGAATTACTTTTTTCAGACTGCCCAAACCGTTTCGGATCGTAAATATTCAGGTTGATAGCCAAGTCGCTCTGATCCGGAACCAGAGCATCATTGTGCCTCGGCGCTTCGAACTGAACTTTCGTACCCGACAAGTCAAGACGGTGGCTTTCAGGTCGAGACAGGCTCGGCCCTTTAGGGTTTTTACGTGTACCAATTAACCGCATAGTTACGCTTTAGCCACCGTTTTATGAACCGGGTTCGAACAGTTACCAGATTTACTAGCGTTCTCTTCGGAACGTAACTAACACACACCCACCAATGCTATTCAAAAAACCGGAGGTGGGACTGTAAAACCCTCTCTCGTATCGCCTTCAGCTCTTCCTCCTGCTTTTTCTCCTCCTTAGCCACTATTTCATCAAAATCGGCTTTAGGGATGCTCAAATCGTGATTGAGAGACTCACTGACTTTTTGAACCATCTCTAAACCAGTGAGAGCCTCCAAGTGGTCAAACTCGTAGGGAGGGAGCGACTTCGACAAGGTTTCACCGAGGTACTCCTTCTCCACTCGCGCCTTTTGGGCCGCCGCGTCCGATGAAAGCTCAATAGTAAAACTGTTCATCACCGCGTCAATGACCTTTTGGAAGACCTGCTTCAGGTTTGTTCGCTTTAGGGCAATGACTTGCACGAACTCCACTGTCAGCAGATGCTCATCCGTAATCGGAATCTGCCAAAAAGAGGTATAGACCTCCTCAGCGCTGTACATTGCGGTCCAGCCAATCATGCCGTAATTGACCCACCGGGAACCATTGATATCAGCAATCCGCCAATCAAGGCGGTTAGTACCTGGATACCGAGTTGAGGAGGGAGATGTATAAATGTAGCGCTCGACCGCACACTCCAAGTTCTTCGGTCTAAACAGACTAGAGAACTCTGGCATACGATTCAAAAAAATACGGAACCTGATCTGCCCCAAGTAACCCGTACCGTCCAAAATCGGAAGGCCCGTGTACTCCCACCATTTTACGGCCAGCTCCATTCGAGGAGGCTCAGCCGCGTTGTCCTCATAAAACCGACTGAAAAGAGCATCATCGTAGATATTCTTCTCCATCGACAACTCGGTCCGGTCAGGCACTTGGGAATCCCGATGCTCAGGAGCATCAAAACGGATTTTCGTCCCAGACAAGTTCAGCCTGTGACACTCAGACCGGGTTAAACTAGGCCCCTTCGGGTATCGGCGAGTACCAATCAACGGCATAATCAAGCTCTGGCCATCATTTTGTGAATCGGGTCCCAGACCAACTTCTTCATCTGTTTAACCCGGTGTTGAACAATCTTACCTTCGGAGTCCAGGATTTCTGAGTTACCACTGCGCCCTTGTCCAAGAGCATAAGGAAGAAGCGCCACGGCCCAACTGGCTGAAAACACGGCCCCGGTGGCCAAAGCAAGAGGCTTAAGAGCGGAATACCCACCATCTACGAAAGCAGCGACACCATTATTCGGATCGGCGCGACCCGCTACAACCGGCAGACTGGCAATGTTACCCGACAAAAGAGATTGTCTGGCATTATAGCCGTTAATTAGCGGCTTCTTAGAGGAAATCTTCATTCCCGTTTTCTGACGCCACTCATCCACTTTTTCCAGGTTGTGGGTAGCGTTAGCGTAATACACCGTGTAGTTTTCCAGCGACGCGCCCTCTCGGTGTACCTTTCTGAGTGCCTCCTTGAACAGAGCGTGGCCCGCCTCATGAACCGTCAGGTAAATACCATTTTCTTGTTTGGATGAAGCCACCAAGACGCCCGCCAACTTATGGGAGGCCTGAGTGGTGCCTACGCCGGAGCTGTCCGCCAACGCCCGCCAGTCACCACTGATAAGTCCGTGACAAGGGTTAAAGAATAGGTTGTAACTATTCTTTAACGATTCTCTTCCATGACCGTGCTCAATGAACTTCGGCATATAGTCCGCCGCATGAGCGATGTTCTTGCAATGACCGTTAATGGCGAGATGATCGCCATTAACCGACGCTTGCAAACTGACATTGTCACCACCCTTCCCTTCAGCCTCCCATGACTTCCCATCGGTTGAAGACTTTTTCACCTTGTAGACTCCGGCAGGGACACGACATTCGGTCTTATAATCCGCTTGAATCCGAATCTCGGTAATATACACACGACCGTGCCAGACACTGTACAAAATTTGACCACCTTCCAGAGGCAACATTCTCGACAGAACCGTTTTGGTGCTCAGGTAGCTACTCAGCGTCCCGACGCCCTTCAGGCTGGCGATCTGCTTGTAGATATAAAGGTGATTAAAATCGGTGTTTCGAGACGCCATAATTTCGTCATAGAAGCGGGCGGTACTCTTCTCGACGTAAATCTTTCGTCCGTACTGGTTGAGGGGGTCCTTCAACTCGACAAAGTTCTCGTTGAAGTACTGATCAAGGTTCGCTCGGCTATTCTGCAATGACGACAACATCACTGTTCCTCCTGTCGTTAAGCGGCTGGTGCCGCGTTCCTTCGGTTCCTGAAAATTGATTCGCTGCAATGGGTCGAGGAAAGGCATTAAGGCGGGCCAAGCTCCCTCTCACCAACAGCTCCGAAACGAGACTTTAGCTGGAAAAAAACCACAAGCCAATAGTCAACGGATTAGGTGCCCTTGTAGCGTGAACTTTGTCACATATAATGCTCTGCAAGTTGAGGGAGCGCCCGGTTTTTCGGTCAATGAGACCCAGAAATTGCGTTAGCCCCCTCTCTCACACGGCATCGCATTCTGTAATGAGCCCTTAGTTGCGCGCAGTAGTAACACCAATAGTGATGCTGAACCACCGCATGCGAACAGCCCCCAGCCAAGTCTTCAACTACCTGCGCTTCCCGGTCCAACTGGCGCTGCAATTCGTTCAACCCCACCAGAAGGTCCGCCTCCCTCACTCCCAGCCGCTTGAACCACAAATCAAATGCGGTAATGGGATAATTGGGGACTTGGCGGTACTGGCACACCCATAACTGTAAATCCGACTTCAAGGACATAAAACCTCCCTATTAGACGAAAAATCTCCTTAAATTCTCATATGCAGCCCTATAAGGGCTAATAATGCCCCAATCGGAGAGCGGTCGTCAACCCCGGATGATATCAATTGCCCAGCAAATAAACGGGGTAAGGTATGTTGGACAGAAAACAACTGGGGGAGCGCCTGAGAATCGCTCGGCAGCGCATGAATATGAGCCAGTTAGAGCTCTCCTTGGCACTGGAGGATCACGATATCAAACTCAACCAGACGGCCATCGGCAAGATCGAGCGCGGAGAGCGGAACATGTACGTTCACCAGCTTGTCGCTTTTGCCGATGTTTTGGATGTATCGGTGGTTTGGGTACTGGAAGGAGGTGATATTAGTATCCCCTAACCTTCCCGATCATTTTCCTTGGTCATCATCGTGCCGCAGCCAGCTTGTCCACGCGCGAGCGCGAACCAGCGCAACCTCATGTATGGCCGGCTGCGAATAACAGCGGCCCGGTTTAAACCAAACTGGACAAGCCCTGGACTACCTTTACGGCAACGAAAGATTGTGCAAACGACAGGCCGATAGTTTCTGAACTGCCTGTGCGGCAGGTAACGTAGCCCTCCGGCACCGCTGCGGGGGCGGGTGTTTCTGAGCTGCCTGTGCAGCAGCAAACCCGAGAACGCGTGGGACCAGCACTTTGACTATTTCTAAACTACCTGCGCAGCAACGAACTTGGAGGGGGGCGCCTATTATGCGCTGCGCGCATTTTCTGAACTGCCTACTCGGCAGTGAACGGAGAGGCCTTGGTTGGCCTTGCTTGTTCTCGTTTATGAGCTGCCTGTGCAACAGCGAGCCGTGCCGCCGCCACATTCGGGGCAACCCTGGATTTCTGAGCTGCCCACGCGGCAGCGAACGGAAAGACGCCTGCGCACGGCTGGGGCTGAATTTTCTGAGCTGCCTGCGCGGCAGCGAACGTAGCCTTACCTCTTGCCAGCGCCTGATTGATTTTCTGAGCTGCCTGCGCGGCAGCGAACGATGCTGCGCGACGACATGCTCTTCCGTGCGCTTTCTGAGCTGCCTGCGCGGCAGCGAACGGTTTGTCACCGCCACCACGAGACGCCCGCAATTTCTGAGCTGCCTGCGCGGCAGCGAACGCAGAATAGCGTCATGCTGCGGCCCGCCCACTTTTCTGAGCTGCCTGCGCGGCAGCGAACCGGTCCCGGGAGTCGCGCATCATGTCGCGGCGTTTCTGAGCTGCCTGCGCGGCAGCGAACTTTATACTCAATACTGGGGAGGCTCCGGTCAATTTCTGAGCTGCCTGCGCGGCAGCGAACCTGCTGAGCCGTCCTCGCCGCCATCCCCAATTTTTCTGAGCTGCCTGCGCGGCAGCGAACCTTGTCGCGGCGGGATTTGCGCCCCGCCTCTTTTTCTGAGCTGCCTGCGCGGCAGCGAACACGTTATTGACCATCCGCGCGTACCTCTCCCGTTTCTGAGCTGCCTGCGCGGCAGCGAACCCGGCCATGGTAATAACCAAGACGGCCATGATTTTCTGAGCTGCCTGCGCGGCAGCGAACGGG
>NZ_KE384008.1:0-126683 GCF_000423345.1 Marinimicrobium agarilyticum DSM 16975 | reverse complement strand
TTTCTGAGCTGCCTGCGCGGCAGCGAACTAGATCAGTTTAGCCGTAAGATACTGATTGTTAAAGAACTTTCTCAAATTCGCATGAGAACCCCAAAGTTTTGTGGCAGGAGGTAAGTCATTGATTTTACAGGGGCCTGGGAAGCCCCTGTAAAAAAGGGTCAGAAGATGGGAACGGTGGCGCCCAGGCTGAGGCCATAGCTGTTAAATCGACCTGAAACGGGCTCAGGCATGGGTTTGCCCTGCTCTACAAACAGGTGAAACCCTTGACCTGTGCTCTGACTGCGCAACACAGCAAAAGGCAAATCAGGCCGCTGCTCCACCGAGTCCGGAATGGCCTCAGACGCTTCCTGGTAGGTCTCACCCTTGCGCTTCATCCTCCGCCTGCGCAACCGCTCCACGTTGGTCTTGTACTGCCGACGTTTCACACAACTATGCTGAGTATCGGCTGGAACCTGTTGAGCCGGGGATAGCTCAATATGGTCCCGCATGCCTCTAAGCCAGTCCAGAGCCTGGAGCTGCTTCAAGTCCGCATTCGAGCCGTGAATCCTCAGAATACTCCCCAAGCCCTTGGGCTTGAGGCTGTACTCCGGGAAGCTGACCCCGATGCGATCCGTCTCCAGACTCACTAGGGCCCGGTGCAGCTTGTTATAAAGTGCGCCCATCAGCATTGGCTGGGAGAACTCTGGATCGGGCAATAGCTGGATATCAAGGTAGTGGTCCATAGGTCACCCCGCATCGCCGAATACACCGCCGCGAATCAGGGTCGCCATCACAAAGTGCTGCTGTTCAACCTCAGGCATTTTGTCTTTCAGGACCCAATTATCCAGCAGGTTGTAGAAGTCCAGCTTCTGCTTGGGCTGACGGTACGCCTTGCCCTGATTGGTGACCGAACCATAGGGTTCCACCGCAATCGGCCCCAGATCCTCAGCGCCGGGGTACCAGGTATCGATGGTGCGCAGCGCGTTGCCGATCTTCTGTGAGTGAATGGCCGCAACCTTATCGACATCGTAGAGGGTTTTACTTTTGTCACCGCGCCCGCGATCCAGAATCAGCTCCTGTGACGGAAAAACTTCCTGCCCCTCCCCGAGCCGGACAAAAGCAGTCACCTGCAAGAGGACGTGCTGCTCCTCCGTCAGGCCCGCCTCTATCACCTTGGCCAGTTCCGTAACGCCCTGATTGGTGTTGGAAAAGTCCCGCAATGACAGCTCCAGAGCATCAAACTGCCAACTTTGTGCAGGCTGACCATCCTGCATCCGGGCAACACGCACATCCACATCTTCTGCGCCGACCCGGTTGCGCCAGAGAAAGCGGCCATTAGCCAGGTTGGCGGCATAGCGTTTGGCCAGCTCACCAAAACCGTTCTCGGCCACATAACCGCCGACAGTCTCCTTCAGTTTCTCCTGATACGCCGGCTCATTGCAGGCCGACGGCTTACCAGTACCCCCCAATACGCGCAGGGTAAAGGTGACTTTCAGGGTATCTGCGCCCGTGGACAGCGCCGCTACATCGACGGTTTGCAGGTTAGGGTTTTCTATTTCGGCGTCGAGTTTGGCCGGGTCCTGGTCCTTGGTTTTGAGTCGGTTGGAGATGGTGCCGCGAACGGATTTCTCTTTGATCGCCACCGGTGTCCAGTTTGTGTGGTTCTCCCTACTCTCCCAGTCGCCACAATAAAATAGCGCATCGGAAGGGTCCAACTTGCGCTCGAATGCCAGTACAGATGCGGTTTTCAATGTATCGTTAGCCATGGTTAGTGTCCTCTTTAGCCTGGGTTATTCATCAAAGGTCATAGTCATATTCAGGGGTCAACTCTGGGCTGTAGCCATTCCGGCAGCGGTAGAGGCCCTCGTTCGGCTGACTGTCCGGGTACCAGAACATTTGCTCTGACGACTGCAACCTGTGAGGGCTGAGCCACTGGCCGATGCCGTAAACACTCTCGACAAAGCAGAATGGCGTTGTGCTGTCTCTTGCGTTGGCAACCGAGCCGGGCGCCTGCACCTCAGTAAGGGCGCCATAACCCAGGGGGATGGGCACCAGCCAGCCCTTTCGGTCATGTTGCCATTCGCCACTGCCATCCTCACCCGGCTGCCAGGTCCAGTTGATTCTTGAAAGCGACAGCCAGGCGTCCAGCCGGTTGGCGTCGGGCGCTGTCTTGCGAAGCTCAGCCAGACGCTCATCAAGCAGGTCACTGCGCTCCACCAACACAAACCCGGGCAGCAGGCGCATTTTCAGACGGTTGAATCGCTTCTTATTGTCCGCATCATCGCCGGTAAAAGGTTCTACATAAGGGGCTTGCTTTCGGTTTCGCGGCTGGATGGGCAGCACCGTGCCGCCGGCAATGCGCATGGTACTGACCAGCTCTTGCACCTGGGCGGCCACTTCCCGGGCTTTACCCGGTTCTCGCAACGCATCACTGCGCACCGCAAACACCAGGCTGAGCTCCAGGTGAATGCGCCCTTCTTCCACAATCGCGGCGGGTTTGCCATCTTTACCCATGGGATTGCGAGTCAACCGAAAGCTGCTGATGTAACCGGACCTGTGCGTTTGTTCATCAAAGTCGTGGGCCACAACGCTGACGGCATTGAATTGCAAATCCAGCCCCGCCGCCTGGGTCTTGCGCTCCAGTGCCCACATCAGCCCGAGAAACGCGGTCATGGAGGGAAACCCGTGGGTCATTGGGCTGGACAGCGCATTGGCGTTCTGCACCCGCAAGCGGGGCAGCACCATCAGGTACTCAAATGGGGGGAAATCAGCCATTGGACACCTCCTGAGTCGCGGTCACTTGCGCAGCTGGACGGCGCCACCTCGAAGGCCAATCGGAATCAACTAACGCCTGCCTGGCCCAGTGGGCGGCTTCGGTGTCACCGACCGGCACGCCCGCATTGTGCAGAATATTGTTCAGCCAACTGCCAAAGCGGTTGGCAACCTCCTGGGGCCAGTCTTTCCACTCCAGCGCCTGCTGAAAAGTCATATCCGCCTGCTCCGACTCAGGCCGAGGCGGCAGATTTGCCCGCTCCGGGTCCAACCACAACTGTTCACACTCCACCAGTTGGCAGTCCGGGTCGCGCGTCCAGCCTGGTTCTCTGGAATGCCGGACGGTACAGCCAAAGGCCACCAGGGATTCACCCAAAGCGCGCTCTATCTCTTCCCGCTTCTTACGGGTCTCCATGGTGGAATCTGGGTCATTTTTAAGCAGTTTGATCAGCGCCTTTAGCAGCCCATTAACGCCTTCATAGCGACGAAAATGGCGCATGACCGCTTCTGAGGACATGAGTCGGCGCTCACCGGATTGACGCCACTGCGGCGGCAGGGAAGCGAACAGATAGTTCACGCCGCCGCGCTCGCTATTGAGTTGGCTGATATTCTGGGGTTTGGTGCCACCCAGCTTTCTCGCCGCCAGACCACGGTATTCAGCATAGGGGACAGGATGCTCCTGGCGCTTGTAGTAGGCCTGGCGAGCCTCTTTGTTGCTCTCCCCAAAACGGGCTTCATTGATACGGCCGTGCACTTCATGGGCGAGACTGCTGGAGAACATGGGCTGTAGCAGATGGAAGCCCGCGTTATCTGTCGGCTCGCCAGACACGCACCAGTACACTTGCTTGGCCAGCACGTGAGAGACCGGCGCCGCCGGCGGACGAACCAGGGCTTTAAACGCCTCGGCCCACTCCTGAGCCACTGACTCGTCGGTGTCCAAGGCAGCCAAGAGGCTGGGGTCGTCTTCCTGCAGCCAGTCCAGAAGCCGTTTGCCATCAACCTCCAGTTTCAAGAGCTTGTAGACGTCAAGGGCGGCCGCATTGCCCACAACATCTTCTGCAAATGCCTCGCCCAGCAGGTGACTGCCCACTTCTGTTCGCTGACCGAGTGTTTCCGGGGGAATATGCAAACTGCTGCCCTTGGCGTCCGGATGCGTGGCCTTTAGCACATGGGTCACCGCCTGAATCTGCGATACGCGCCGGGCGGCATCGGCCAGCCAGGTCCGGTAGTCATACTTTGCGGCCAGCTTTTCGGCCGCCTCACCCTCCTGGCCTTTGAGCTTGGCGTCTCGTCGTTCTTCAATAAACTCCGATATCGCCTGATAGAAAGCCGCTACTCTATGCGGCTGTCGAAAACTGTTGTCCATGGGAACCTCCAACTCGAATCGACTCAGTAGCCGAAAAGTTGTAAAATCCCCGTAGCAACACGCAGTGCTACGGGGGCGTAGGAAAAGAGGGCATCAAGCCCTCAAATGACTAATAAGGTCATGTGCTTGTCAGACACACTTATATCCTCCTTAGCGCATCAACCCTGTGCTTGGGTGCCGACGTCTAACCAGCGCGTTGCTATCCGACTCGTCCGCCGTGGCAGCGGTGGACGAGTCCCCTAGCATGCAGATTACACCCACACCACAAGGCTGTCAATCCAATGTGCACTTTATTTTAATTTATGTAAAATCTGTAAAGGCTTTAATCAGCTAGTAGTGTCCAAAAGTTTTGCATCAATTAAACATAGGAAAGTTCTGTATAATGCACTCGCAAGAAAGTTACAGAACACTGGAGGCTTAGCATTACTTTGCCGGAAAGGCAGCTCAGAAAAATGTACACTTCATTTTGACTTTACTGCCGCACAGGCAGCAGATAGGCCGGGCCAGCGCTCGGCTATCCTCTTTTAGCGAACCCCAGCACCGGGCTAAACCACCAACCCTGAGTACTTTCGGGCACGTTGACCGTGGTAAACTTCTCTGCGCATTTGGATAAATCCTGCCCCTGAACCTCTGCCTGCTCCAGCAGCAGGGCCAGCATGTCGTGTTGCCCCCATGGTGTCATTCGCTCCCCCTCCGGTGGCGGCCTGTCGATAACCAGACTCTCCGCCGAGGTATAGATGTCAGGTTTTCCACGGCGCCCCTCCTCAAAAATACGATGGGGCACCAGTCGCTCCTCATCCTCATCAGGCAGGAACACCAGTGTGACTTCCTTGTGGCCGTCGTCGGAACGGAAGGGCTGCTGTTGGGGCAATACCCAGGTGAGCATGGCTTGGGGGTACTGCCAGGCGGAGGCGGCATTGAGCGGATTGCTCCGCCTGTCGAACCGTCCGCTGGAGGTGGCAATGGCTTTGGGAAGCATGGCTTCGGCCAGCCGGGCATGCTCTAGGTCCACCAGGCTGTGCTTGGCCTGCCAAGGCTGAGCGCCGGGCTGAATGCGTGGGCGAGCGGTAATGATGCGGTATTCGTCCTCACGGAGCAGCTTGCTCAGTTTTTGCGTCACCAGCCGGAACGGCGCGTCAGCCGGGGCATCGGCATCCTCAAAGCCGGGATAAACAAAGGCGGCCCTACGCCGGCCGTCGGCTGGATGCGTGTCACCCGTGTAGTGGCGCAGGTTGGTCTCAAAGATAGCGATATTGGGCGTTGTGCAAGGCTTTTGCCGGTGCCGCTGGACCCGCCCAGCCAGTTGGATCAATGAACGCATGGACGAGGGCTCCACTACCGCCCAGTCGTAGTCATGATCGCGCCCCACTTCCGTCACCGGGGAGCCCAGCACCACAAACAGATGATCGTCTTCGGGGGAGCCATCCAACGCGGCGCGGATATCGGCGCGCTCAAACACCGCCTCGGACTGACGGCGGTTGAGGGTGGTATCCAACTGGTTTTCGATGGCCGAGCGCAACAACAGGGGCAGCCGGGAGTGATAGACACACAGATGAATATGAACCCCTTCCGGCGCACCCAGCCGGAACAGCGCCTCGGCCACATAGAACAGCGGCTTGATATTGGCCATGCGCACCAGGCCGAAGCTCACTTTTTTACCGGTGTGGGAGCAGGTTTCACAGTGATCCGCGTGCAGTGAGAGCATAGTGTCACGAACCGCGCAGGCAAAGGCCTCATAGGTCTGCTCCTCTGACTGCGACGGCTCAATGGGCAGCGGCGTCAGCGTGCCGATCCGTTTGGCGCCACCTGCCTTGATGGCATTGTCCAGTGCCTTGACCCGCTGCTCGACAAAGCGGCTGTGCGCCCGGGTGTAATCCTCTGCGTTGGGAATCTGCTCGCGCTGTACGCCGAATTCATCCACCCACAGGCAGGGAATTTCAACACTACTACCCGCTTTCAGCGGCTGGTCGCCCCGGTTGCGGTGGTAATGCTGCCGCCCAGCCCGGTAGGCCTGGAACATACCGTCCAGTAACGCAGGTGGCAGAGTGGCGGAGGAAAGCACCACACGACTGCCCAGCAGGCCCGCCCAGTGAACGAGGCGCGCCAGGGCGGGCAAGTCGTTAAGATCAAAATCATCCAACTCATCAAGCACCAGATCACTGCTCATCAGACGCAGCATGGGTGCAATCTGGCGCCCGGCGCGTTGGGCCTCGGTGGCGGGCATCAGGTGATCGATGGTACAGACCAGAATGGGCGCGGATAACAGAGAACTAATCTTGGGGTTAGCCATGGCCTTGGATAACAGCGGGTGGTCTGCATGTTCGCCCTCGAAGAGGACATGGCTGTCTTCTTCGATCAGCTCCTGGATGGAGGCCGAGCCGGTTTCTTCCGCCTCTTTCTCGTAGTATTCAAACAAGGCGCGGCTGGCCGAGCCACCCACCCGGATGGCCAGTTCATCCTCACCCAGGTTCAGGTCCTCACGGTAGCTGCGCCCAGTTTGCAGCGTAAGGGTTCGGAGCCCCAAGGCGAAGGTGGCACGCATGCCCAACACCGGGTCCGCCAGGGCATTCAATATGCGGGCATTGGCCAGCGTTTTACCGCACCCGGTGGATGCCATATTGACAATAAAAGCGCCCCTCTCGGCCGCCGCATCCCGAAGAGCGGTGGCCGCATCGGCGCCCTTGTCCTGCCAGCGAAAGCGGTCCAGGCTGCTGCGCTTTTTGAGACCTTTATGGCGAGCCAGTCTGGGCAGGTACCGTTCAAAGCCCGGCAGTGCGTGGCTGATACTCCCGGCCATTCTGGCAACACCCAAAAGGTGCTCATCCAGGGTTTGTTTGAGTGTGCCGTCCGTGTGGGTATTGGCAAACAACGGCCCGTGACTATCGGCTTTGACGCGCTCATGGCTGTCCGGGGGCAAAGAGGAATAATGGTGATCCGCCAGCATCAGGCTCAAACGGGCCAGGTGCATCACATAGGGGTTGTTCAGCCAACCCCCGTGGCCTTTGTCCTTCAAAGCGAACAGACGCTTAGCCAATTTGGCGGATTGGGTCCGCCACTTGGGCAGATTGATGGGAAGGTCACCCGCCATATCCCAATAGGGCTCAATGGTGCTTGGGCCGGCTTCACGTTTCTGTTCGTTCCATTCGTGAGTGATGCCCTGAACCAAATTCGCCAGCTCATCCGCCTGATTAAAACGCGCTTTTTTGCCCAGCCGTTCTTGCTCCTGTGCCGCTGTGTTCCAGACAGGCATCACAGGCAGGCGATGGTGGGTCAGCACCAGCCAGGCGACAGCGGACGCCATTGGGGGTAAACCGCCAAACGGCGGAGGTGTGTCCGTATCAAGACCATCGCGCCAATACCGTCCGGCTTGTAACCAGGTTTGATCATCCTCTGCCGAAGGCGCCATCATTCGCTTTAGCCAGCTGGCATCATCATCCTGACCGACGAAAGCCAGAAACAAACGCAGAGAGACCCACTCGTGGCGGTAAAAGTTCTTCTCTTGGCGCTTGCCGCTCAAGCGTTGCTGAAAGGCAATGCTGGCCTTGCCCAGGTCGTGCAGCAATCCGGCCAATTGGGCGAGTAGCTTTATGTCTTCGCCGGTATGCCAGTCGTTCTCATCACTGCGGCGCACGATGTTGCGCTGAGTGCTATTAGTGGGCACGGCCCCATGGAGGTTGAACTGACTGGCATTACCCACTATCCACATCAGTTCGCTGTGGTCTTTGCCACGAATCCAGTGACAGGCCACCGCCGTGTTCTTGCGGGCGCTTTTGCGCAGTAATTTGCGCAGTGTGTTAAGCCCCTCCATCGTAATGGCCGTCTGCCAGGTTCTGTCGCCGCGACGCTCGGCAAACTGATCCAGTATCCGGCGGGATTCCTTCAGTGCGCGTTTATTGCATTGGGAAACTAGCAGGACGTTCATTCACCGTGCTCCACTAGCGCGGCGGTTTGCACGGCGATAGACTTGAGGGTATCAATGATAAAGTCCAGAGATTCACTGCGGGTCAGCGCCTCTATGCAGTTCTGGCGAAACTGCTGTTCTTCATCGCCGCGCATCGCTGACAAAAAAGCCTGGGGAAGTATCACCGCATCCTTGATCAAATCGGCTGCGTCAAATACCAGGCCACCACGGCGGGTTTTGCCGTGCAAAATAGCTAGGCCATGCGGCAGGCCCAGGGTCCAAGTGGCAGTTGCCCCCAGGCCATATGCCAGATAGTTACCGTGGTCCAAAAAGCGGTTGGCGGGGTCAGCGCCCGTACCCCGCTTGGCGCGGGTAAAATCGCCATAACCAACGGCATCCACCGCCAACTTGAACAACGCCTTGGTTAGGCGCGCCTCTTCAGTCAGCAGCGCCATGGTGTCTTTCTGGACCTCAATCCGCTGGGCAGCATCTGCTAGAAGACGCTCCAGCCGCTCGGTATCGACGGTAAAACCTGCCTCACGCAACGCCCTTTTGCTCCACTCCTTCTGCAAGCGTGCCAGCCGGGCCTGTTGCAGAGCTTTGGCAGCGGTAAGTCGTAAATCATCATCAAACCAGAATTTGACCCAAGCCTGCAGGTACTCCGTGGGCCGGTACTCGCTCTGGGGCGAAAACCAGGCCACATCAAAGTCTACTTCGTTGGCAGCAAATAGCGGCGTACCTCCACCGCCACAAAATCCAACCAACACCCCGGCCTTGGCCAGCTCTCGCATCGCAGCCTGAGTAATGGAAGTACCTGTACCAAGGAGAATGCTGGTGGTATTGGCGATGGGAATATTCCAGTACAGCGACTCTTTTCCTTGATCGGTGACATACTCCACCCGACCACCATTGACCAACACCCGGCAATATTGAAGGTAGTAAATATTAGCCCTTTTGGAGTGTAGAATGGTTTTTAGATCAGATGGCGATATGTCTTCCACAAGCGACCTCAACTCTCGTTATGTTTCAGAGCCTCAACGTTAACCGTTACGTTTAGCAAACCAAATACTGCGCAAAAACACAGGTAAACTCTTTTGTCATATTCTTGCTACTCCGCCGCGCTTCACCCTTCAAACAACCACCCTCGTATGTCAGCTTGGTTGACAAGTACCAGTTGCTGCGCCTCTGGAGTGCCGTCCAGCACCTTGGTGTTTACCTGCATTTCATTGAGTAGGTATTGCACCAGGCAAGCGCGAGTCGTGACTTGGAGTTCGCCGTCACGCATCTGGTAATCATGCTCAAGAACGTGGCGCTTTGCCGGGGAAAGGCGGGGATCCGGTTGAAAGATGAGCGTAACCTCAGTGTTCCAGCTCACATCGTCTTCGGCTTTATGGTCGGTTTTATCCATCAATTCTGGAGTACCGCGAAAACGACTGAGCACAAAGTCACGATAGCTTTGCTTTTTTTCGCACCAGGCTCGCAGGTGCCAACGCAACCCGGTTTTGACAAAGGCATGAGGGGCGATGATACGCCCTTGTCTATCGGGGTTGGAAAGGGATACATAGTCCACATCCACCCGCCGTTGCTCCCGAATCGCCGAAACCAAACCACGCATCACGGCAGGCGCTACTTTTCGGGGTGGGAGAGTCAGCACTTCGTTGGGGACGGTACTACTCTGGTGGTCGAGATGGCCGGTACCCAACCAGTTGAGGTACTGAGCAACGTCAGTGCTGATGTAAATTGGCTGAAAATCAATGCCCGCGAGATAGGACTTGGCTGAGGCACAATACCTGAGATTATCGGGCGCCAACTCGCGATAGCGTTTCAGGTCGGCACTGGCATACTGGCGGGAAATTCCAAAATGGCGGGTGAGCAAAGTGGTATTGACCTTGCCTTCCCAGTAGGCGACCAGTTCTAACAGGGTCAGGCGCTCTGCCTGTGTGTCCTTGGGTATCGACATACATGTCTTCCCGGTTGGCGGTGTTTTGGCCGATCATGCCATCTTATGCGAACGTTGTCACATTTAGCCAATCATCAACGAGCATTTGGAAAATATACGCAACGCTTACTCTTTGGGGACTGGGCGGTCTTTGGTTAGGCTCGGTTTTCGGCTCCCTCCGGCGATCTCCATGGACGGATTCTCTTCAATTGGTCTTCCAGAGCATCTTCCGCCACTTCAGTATCATAGGCCACTTGAGCACGCAGCCAATAACCATTGGACAAGCCAAAGAAGCGGCACAGTCGTAAATCCGTGTCGGCGGTTATCGAGCGCTTTCCGGCGATAATCTGGCCGATCCTCTGAGCCGGTACGCCGATCTCTTTAGCCAGACGGTACTGAGAAATACCCATTGGTTCAAGAAACTCTTCCTTCAGTAACTCGCCCGGCGTTACCGCTTCAATATTACGCATGAGTTACCTCCTAATGATAATCCACAATTTCTACATCTTCCGCCCCGGCCTTGGTCCAGCGAAAGCAAACCCGAAACTGCTTGTTATAACGTCAAACGTTACGGCACCGCCGCCCGAAACACCAGCCCTTTCTCCCGATACTCCGCCACGCGAATACCGTAGGTGCCGTCTTTCAGGGCGCGTTTGATAAGGAACTCTCTGGCCAACAGCCCCTTTTCCACATCGGCCAGGTTGACGACTTGCTCCTTTTCCAAGGGCACCTCGCCTTTTTTGATTAGGATGACTTTGGGCAGGTGGCGGTATTTCTGGCTGATTTCCAGCACAATGCCCACCATGTCGTTGTGCAGTTGCACAACGGTGCCCGGAGGATAGAGGCCGATGCTTTTGATAAATTCCAGGGCGAGTTTTTCATCGAAGTGGGTGCCCCGGTCCTTGTAGATGTTTTTGAGGGCTTGGGTGGTGGGGATGGCCGGGGCGTAACAGCGGTTCGCGGTCATGGCGTCGTAGGCGTCGACCAGGGCGATAACGCGGGCGTAGTAGGAGATTCTTTCCTGCGGGAGTTTGCGTGGGTAGCCCATGCCGTCCATTCGCTCGTGGTGGCTGTAGGCCACGTCCACCACCGCGTCGAAAATGCCGGGCGTGGAGAGCAGCAGGTTGCGACCGAGAACGGTGTGGGCCCGAATCATGTTGAATTCTTTGGGGGTCAGCGGTCCGGGTTTGTTCAGTACCTCCGGGGGCACGCGCATTTTGCCCACGTCGTGCAGCAAGCCGCACAGGCCGATTTTTTCCAGTTCGTTTTCCGACATGCCCAGGTGGCGGCCGAAGGCGATGGCGAGGATACAGACGTTCAGGCAGTGTTCGGCGGTGTATTCGTCTTCGTCCCGGATTTTGGTCATCCACAACAGGGCGTCGGGGTTTCGAAGAATGCTATCAACGCAGCCCCGGACGGTCACTTTGGCCTGCTCAGTATCGATGGTGCCGCCGAGGCGGATGTCATCGACCAGAGTCTTGGTTAAACGTCGGGCGTCACGAAAGACTTTAATGGCGTGGCCGTGCTCTTTGCGTGCGGACACTTTATTGATATAGGTTTTTTTGGCGGGCGCGGGCACTTCAACGAAGGAACGATGCTCGGGGGGAACCCATTTTGATTGGACGGCATCGATCCAGACGTACTCGGCATGTTCCGCCACCGTCTGTGCCTCTTCGGGGGTTTCAATCATAAAGCCTTGAACCAGAAACGGCGTTTCCAGCCAATCCCGGTCCAGTTTGGATACGAACATGCCGACTCTCAGCTCGGACACGTGGATTTTGGTCGAGCGATTGCTCGTATCCATGAATCCGGGCCGTACCTCTTGCCACTCCACGCCTTACGCCTCCTTCAAGGGGCCAATATTGCTATTGTAGACAACAGGCGCGAGGTTATAAGAGAAATGGCGCCAAAGCACCGACTATTTATGCATAAATAGTCGGGAAAACCCAATTAAAAGTCATATAAATCTTTTATTCTTTAGACTTGGCCTGATCCCACAGGCGGTCGAGCTGGGCGAGCGAAGCACTGCCGAGTTGGTCGCCGGCCTGGGCCTCCACATAGCGGAAGCGGCGCTCGAACTTGCGGTTGGCGCCGCGCAGGGCGGCTTCGGGGTCGATTTTGAGGTGTCGGGCGATGTTGGCGGTGGCGAATAGCAGGTCTCCCAGCTCTTCTTGCTGGGCCTGTTTGTCCCCACTGTCGATTTCCGCTTCCAGCTCGGCCAGCTCCTCGCGGACTTTGGCGATAGGGCCGGAGACGTCGGGCCAGTCAAAGCCCACTCCCGAGGCGCGTTTTTGCAGCTTGGCGGCGCGGCTCAGTGCCGGCAGGGTCACGGGCACATCGTCCAGCACCCCCATGACCCCTTTCTCGGCCCGCTCTTCCTGTTTGATGGCTTCCCAGCGGACTTTCACTTCGTCCTGAATGGCGTCCTGGTCATCGACGCGGCTTTCCAGGGTGCCGTCCGGGAAGACGTGCGGGTGGCGCCGAAGCAGTTTGCTGACCAGCCCGTGCACAATGGCCGGGAAGTCGAAACGCTCTTCCTCTTTGCCCAGTTGGCTGTAGAAGATCACCTGAAACAGCAGGTCCCCCAACTCTTCCCGGAGGTGGTCATAGTCTTCCCGCTCGATGGTGTCCACCACTTCGTACGCCTCCTCCAGGGTGGAGGGCGCGATGGTTTTGTAGGACTGTTTCAAATCCCACGGGCAGCCGGAGCCGGGCTCGCGCAGGCGGGCCATCAGGTAAAGCAGGTCGTCAACGGTATAGGTCATGGCAGTCAGTGCTTGCGTCGGGCCGAGGCGATGTTGGGCAATTGGTTCAGGCGCGTGAGAATGCGGCTGAGCTCGTCGATACTGCGGATTTCCGCCGTGACCAACATGTCCACGGTGTTTTTGCGTTTGTCCGAGAGCGTCTGCATGGCGCTGATGTTGATGCGCTCACCATCCAGCAGCGTGGTGATATCGCGCAGCAGGCCGTGCCGGTCGTAGGCCTCGATGATGAGGTCCACCGAGTAGGCGCTTTGCGGGGTTTCCCCCCAGGAGACTTTGATGATGCGTTGGGGATCGTCCGCTTGCAACTGCAGGATATTGCTGCAGTCCTGCCGGTGAATCGAGACGCCTTTGCCCAGAGTAATGTAGCCGGTGATGGCATCGCCGGGTACCGGGTTACAGCAACTGGCGATCTGGGTGAGTAGGTTGCCCACCCCTTCGATGTAGAGGTCCGAGTCTTTCTTGCGCTTGGCGGAGCGGGCCTTGAAGGGGATGACCGGCTCTTCCGGGTGGGTGGCCTTGATCATCCGCTGGGCGGCGCTCAGCACCTGCCCCACGCCGATGTCGCTGGCGCCGACGGCGGCATAGAGGTCGTCCAGGCTGTGCATGTTGAGCTTTTGCGCGAGTTGCTCGAAGTCCAGATCCAGCAGCGCCAGGCGCTTGAATTCCCGGTCAAGCAGCGCCTGGCCTTCGGCGATGTTCTGATCCCGCGCCTGGACCTTGAACCAGTGCTGCACCTTGGCCCGGGCCCGGGGCGTGTTGATGTAGCCCAGGGCGGGCGAAAGCCAGTCACGGCTGGGCGCTTCGCGCTTGCCGGTGAGAATCTCGACCTGGTCCGCGGTGTTCAGGTGGTAGTTCAGCGGAACGATGCGGTTGTTGACCTTGGCCCCCCGGCAGCGGTGCCCCACGTCGGTGTGGATGCGGTAGGCGAAGTCCAGGGGCGTGGCGGTTCTCGGTAAGTCCACCACATGGCCTTCGGGAGTAAAGACGTAGATGCGGTCCTGGTCGACCGCGCGCAGCCCTTCTTTCAGGGACTGCCCTTCCCCGCCGAGTTCGTCGTGCCACTCCAGTACTTGCCGCAGCCAGGCGATTTTCTGTTCGTAGCTTTTTTCGCTGGCATCGGCGTCGGTGCCTTTGTAGCGCCAGTGGGCACACACCCCCAGCTCCGCCTCTTCATGCATGGCGAAGGTGCGGATCTGGATTTCCAGGACTTTGTTTTCCGGGCCGATCACCGCCGTGTGCAAGGAGCGGTAGCCGTTTTCTTTGGGCGAGGCGATGTAGTCGTCGAATTCGTGGGGAATGTTCCGCCACAAGCTGTGCACGATGCCGAGCACCGTATAGCATTCGCGTACGCTCGGAACCAGAATCCGCACCGCGCGGATGTCGTACACCTGGGAGAAGCTGATGCCCTTGCGTTGCATCTTTCGCCAGATGCTGTAGATGTGTTTGGCCCGGCCGGTAACATCGCCTTCGATGTTGGCATCCTTCAGCTCGGTTCGCAGCACATTGAGGACGTTATCAATGTACTCCTGGCGCGCCAAGCGGCGCTCATCCAGCAGTTTGGCGATGCGTTTGTAGTCGTTCGGTTCGAGGTAGCGAAAGGCCAGGTCTTCCAGTTCCCACTTGATATGGCCGATGCCCAGGCGGTGGGCCAAAGGCGCGTACACATCCGCCACTTCCCGGGCGACCTGACGGCGGCGCTGGGGGCCGGCGGCCTTGACCGCACGAATCGCACAGGTGCGTTCGGCGAGTTTGATCAAGGCCACCCGCACGTCGTCCACCATGGCGACCAACATTTTGCGGATGTTCTCGGCCTGCTCTTCGGACTCGCGGCCGAACACCCGCTCCTCGCCCTCGCCTCTCTGGTAACTGATGGCGGCCATGCGCAGCACGCCCTTTACCAGCTTGGCCACGGTTTCGCCGAATTGCTGCTGGACTTTGTCGAGGGAGAGTTTTTCCTCGCGCACGGCGCGATAGAGAACGGCGGCCACGAGGCTGTCCTGGTCCAGTTGCAAGTCGGCCAGCAACTCGGCCATATCCAGGCCGATGGTCAGGCAACTGCTGAATTCGCCCCAACCGTAATCCACAGTGGTGGGGGCGCTGTCGGCCAGGGCGCTGAGTTCACAGGCCTCTCTGAGCTGTTGGCGACTTTCCGCCGAACGCTCGGTTGCACCGGGTAGGCGCCCTATCCAGGCATCGATATCAATGGTGCCGTCATCGGTCACCGGATGATCTTCTCGGACTTTTACCATTGGTCGTTTTCAACCTCGGGGAGCAGCGCGTGCGTGCCCCCTATTTTCCAATCGGTTTTAGCGGCGCACAAACAGCGCCATGGATTCCACATGCTCGGTGTGCGGGAACATATCCAGCACGCCGAGTGATTGCAAGTCGTAGCCGGCGGTGGCCAGCTCGCCGGCATCTCGCGCCAGCGTGGCCGGGTTGCAGGAGGCGTAGACCAGCCGGCGGGGCCGGAGTTGCGCCAGGGGCGCCATCAGTTCCCGGGCACCATCGCGCGGCGGGTCCAGCAGGACCGCATCCAGCGGTGTGCCCTTGGGCCAGAGGCGGGCGTCCCCACGGGCCAGGTTGGCCGTATCGAACTCGGCCTCGAGGCCGTGGCGGCGAGCGTTTTCCCGGGCGCGCCCGACCATGGCGTCACTGCCTTCCAGCCCCCGGACCCAAGCCCCGGAGCGAGCCAAGGGTAGCGTAAAGTTGCCCATGCCACAAAAGAGATCCAGCACGCGCTCCCCCGGTTGCGGGGCGAGCCAGTCAACGGCCTGGCGGACCATGGCCCGGTTGACCTCGACATTGACCTGGGTAAAGTCCTGCGGGTGAAAGGCCAGGTCGAGCTCGAAATCCGGCAGACCGTAGTGAAGCCGCGGGTCACAGGGCTCGCCGTTCAGATCGCTGAGCCCTTCGCTGGTGGTCTGCCGCCAGATCCGATCGCCCAGGGCGCCATCGCCCACCGTGCCGAGCCGTTGCAGGTCCCGTGGCGACAGGGCTTTCAACTCCCGGACCACCATGGCCGGCCCTTCCTCGGACAGGATCAGTTCGATATGCCCGACCGCGTCCCGGCGCTCCAGGCCTTCCAGCCACCCCCGCAGCGGCGCGAGCAGCGCATTGAGCGCGGGGGCCAATACCTCGCAGGCATCGATAGGCGTCAGTGTGCGCTCGCGCTTGCGGCGAAAACCGAGCGTGACCGTGCCGTTCTTTTCGGTCCAGACCCCGAGGCGCGCCCGGTGCCGGTAGCCTTCCGAGGGGGACAGGATCGCCGGCACCAGTTCTTTCGGGCGCACCTTGCCCTGGCGCTCGAGCTGATCCAGCACCGCCTGCTGTTTGGCCGCCACCTGCGAGCGGGGGGCCAAGTGCTGAAGTTGGCAGCCGCCGCAGGTGCCGTAATGGCGGCACGGGGGTGTCTGGCGCTGTGCGGCCGGCACCAGGACCTCGGTCACCTCCCCTTCGGCGAAACGGCTTTGCTCGCCCAGTAGACGAACCGTGACGGTTTCGCCGGGCAAGGCGCCGGCGACAAACAGTGTTTTGCCCTCCCAGCGGGCGATGCCCCGGCCGTCATGGCTGAGCCGCTCGATGGCCAGGGGCTCCGGCAGAACGCGAGCCTGAAAGCGCGCCGCCGGCCGCTGCTGCTGGCGACCGGGGCGTCGATACGGACGGCGACTCACGCGCGGAATACGCCCGAGGAGAGGTAGCGGTCACCCCGGTCGCAGACAATGGCCACGATCACCGCATTGCTCACTTCCCGGCTCAACGCCAGGGCCGCCGCCACAGAGCCACCGGAAGAAACCCCGGCAAAGATGCCCTCCTCCCGGGCCAGGGCGCGCATGGTCTCCTCGGCGAGTGTCTGGGGCATATTGACGATCCGGTCCACCCGGGCGGCGTCGTAAATCTTGGGCAGGTAGGCCTCGGGCCAGCGCCGGATGCCCGGTATGCTGGCGCCCTCCTCCGGCTGCAGCCCGATGATTTCAATCTCCGGGTTCTGCTCTTTGAAATAGCGCGAGCAGCCCATGATGGTGCCAGTAGTGCCCATGGAGCTGATGAAGTGGGTAATCCGCCCGTCCGTCTCACGCCAGATTTCCGGCCCGGTGGTTTCATAGTGGGCCGTAGGGTTGGACTGGTTGCCGAACTGGTCCAGCACCCGCCCCTTGCCGTCGGCCTGCATTTTCAGGGCCAGGTCGCGGGCGCCTTCCATGCCCTCTTCCTCGGTCACCAGTATCAGCTCGGCGCCGTAGGCAGTCATGGCGTCCTTGCGCTCCTGAGTGGCGTTGGCGGGCATGATCAGAGTCATGTTGTAACCCTTGATCGCCGCGACCATGGCCAGGGCGATGCCGGTATTGCCGCTGGTGGCTTCGACCAGCGTATCCCCGGGCTTAATCAGCCCCTTGGCTTCGGCCTGCTGAATCATCCACAGCGCGGGCCGGTCCTTGACCGAGCCGGCCGGGTTGTTACCCTCGAGTTTCACCAGAATCTGGTTGCTGGTCTCGCCCGGTAGCCGCTGCAAGCGCACCAGGGGGGTATTGCCGACGTAGGATTCAATCGTGGGAAAACGTGAGGGGGCCATAATCACACTGCCGTTACTATCGATGGGGGGAGGCGGTGAACACCTTCACTGCCCCCTGAAAGGCCGCTATTCTACCGCCGAATATGCTATGGTGAAACCAGCCCGCGGCGAGCCCGCAGATGGAACGGACACGACAAAAACCACACCATGAGATTGACCGACCTGAAAGCCCAGATCTGGCGACTGGTATTATTCCCCGCCCTGGGGGTTACCCTCATTCTCGCCGCCACCCTGACGCACTTGTACCTGAACCAGTTGAACAAGTTCGTCAGCCACCGCGGCGGCGCCTTGAGCGAGAAGCTGGCTGAGCTCAGCCGCGAGACTCTGAACCGGAACGACCCCGACCTGTTACGCTCGATTATCGACGCCTCGCTCGAGGAGCCCTACATCCGGGCGGTGGAGCTGCACCTGCGGGAGAACGACACGGTGGTACACAGCGGCCCCCGTATGATGCCGTTAACCAACCCCGAGCCGGTCGATCTCACTCAGCCCCAGCAGCGAAATACCCTAAAGTCCATCCGCTTCGCTCATCCTATACCGCCCCGGAATGAGGGAGAACCCTCTCCGGGTTGGATCGAGGTGGAGCTGCTGGCCGCCCCCTTCGTGGTGCTGCGCTACCAGACCATTCTGATCACGCTGATCCTGACGCTGATGTGCCTGGGCCTGTGTACCTGGTTTGCCACCCGGCTCTACAAGCGCTTGACCCGCCCGATCGAACAGATCCGGACCACGATTCAGGGAATGGCTCGCGGCCAGATGGACCGGCGCCTGCCCGAGCTGGAAAGCAAGGAACTGAACGAGCTGGCCCGGGCAGTGAACGATACCGCCGAATCCCTGGAGCAGGCGCACCGGGATATGCAGGTGCATATTGACCAGTCCACCGAGGATTTGCGCGAGACGCTGGAAACCATTGAGATTCAGAACATCGAGCTGAACATGGCCCGCAAAGAGGCCCTGGAAGCGAGCCGCATCAAGTCCGAGTTCCTGGCCAACACCAGCCACGAGATTCGCACCCCGCTCAACGGCATTCTGGGCTTTACCAACCTGGCCCTGAAAACCAAGCTCGACGAGCAGCAGAAAGAGTACCTGGAAACCATTCGGGACTCCTCCCAGAACCTGCTGACGGTGATCAACGATATTCTGGACTTCTCCAAAATCGAATCCGGCAAGCTGACCCTGGACTATGTGCCCCTGCCGCTTCGCAAGGTGGTTGAGGAGTCCGCCCACATCCTCGGGCCCGATGCCCACGAAAAGAATCTGCAGCTGATTACCCTGATCGACGGCAACCTGCCCCTGCACTTGCTGGGCGACCCCCTGCGGTTCAAGCAGGTGCTGACCAACCTGGTGAGCAATGCCATCAAGTTCAGCCAACAGGGCAACATTGTGGTGCACGCCGCCCTGATCAACCGCCAGGAAACCCAGGTCACCGTGAAGATCAGCGTAAGCGACAACGGCATCGGCCTAACGCCCGAGCAGAAGGAACGATTGTTCAGTGCCTTCAATCAGGCGGATACTTCCAGCTCCCGCGAGTATGGCGGCACCGGTCTGGGGCTGGTCATCTGCAAAGGGCTGGTGGAGCGCATGGGCGGCGAAATCGGTGTGGAAAGCCAGCCGGAGCAAGGCGCTCGCTTCTGGTTCACCGCCCGCCTGGGCATTGACAAGAGCCGCCCGGAGACCCCGGCCGAGCGCTTCCTGCTGGGCGAGCGCGTGCTGATTTGCGGTGACAACCCACCCTCCTGCCACCAGCTCCAGGAACTGGTGCACCAGTGGCAGGCGGATACGGAAACCATCAACAAGGTGCACGACATCTTCCCGCACCTGCGCAAGGCCCGCGAGCGGGACCAGCGTTTCCGCCTTCTGCTGCTGGACATTTCCCCGAGCGAGCAGACTCTGCAGCCCGCCCTGCTTGAGAATCTTACTCAACAGGTACGGGCGGAGTTTGACTGCGCTCTGGTCGCCTGTTGCACTCCGGCCCACCAGCGACTGTTCCGCCAGGGGGTAGAGAGCTGCAGCACCACCTTCGTGAATAAACCCATCACCTACGAAACCCTGCTGGAAACCCTGGCTCGCCAGATGGACATTCCCCTTTCCTCGGGAACAGGCCAGGAGGATGCCCCCCGTTCCCCAGAGGAGCCGCCGGCGGCGCGTATTCTGGTGGTGGATGACAACCCGGCCAACCTGCAGCTGGCGAGCGAGCTGCTGCGCGGCCTGAACACCGATGTGATTCAGGCCAACAACGGCCAGGAGGCGCTCACCCTGTGCCGGGAGCAGAATTTCGACCTGATTTTCATGGACATCCAGATGCCCGGTATGGACGGCATTGAGACCACCAAGCGGCTGCGCACCGAGCATCCGGGGCGGCGCACGCCCATTATCGCTCTGACTGCCCACACCATGACCGAGCAGAAAGCGGAGCTTCTGATCGCCGGCATGGACGACTGCGTCAGCAAGCCGGTGAGCGAGGCCCAACTGGCCCACATCGTCAACCGCTGGGTTCATCTCAGCGGGCGCAAGGCGGTGGAAGGTGGAATGGCTTCCACCACGCCCACCCAGCCGCGGCTCCCGGCCATTGAGCTGGAAGAGGACGAGCAACCCGGCCCGGTGGACATTCCGCTCAGCCTGAAACTGGCCAACAACAAGCCGGCGCTGGCGCGGGACATGCTGGAAATGCTGCTGACCAACCTCGGCGGTGAACGGGACGAGATCAACGCGGCCTTCGAGCAGAAGGACTATCAACAGCTGGAGGAGTTGGTGCACCGGCTCTACGGCAGTTGCTGCTACTGCGGGGTGCCCCGACTCAAGCGCATCAGCGGGTTGTTGGACAAAATACTCCAGGCCCGCCAGTATGATCAGGTGGCCAGCCCGATCACCGCCTTGAACAACGAGGTGGACGAGGTCCTGAAATGGGGTTACGCGCGGGATATCAGCGCCCTGTTTCAGGTTGAGCGGTGAAAACCGCTCATTTGACGGGAAGTGATTCTCACGATGGCCTTATGAATGTTATGATAATACTTTAATAAGCAGGCCCCTTTTAAGGGGTCGTTTTTTTACCTATAACGCTAATATAGCCATAACAGGGTGGTAGAAACGATGATTCCATTCAGTGGTCTGGACTGGGCCGTGCTCGGCCTGTTCTTCCTGGTACTCCTCGGGGTGGTGGTCTGGTCCTTCATGGAGAAGGAAAAAGACACGACCGATTACTTCCTGGCGGGCCGCAACGCGGGTTGGCTGGTCATCGGTTCCTCAATCTTCGCGTCCAATATCGGCTCCGAGCACCTGGTGGGCCTCTCCGGCGCCGGTGCCGAAACCGGCATGGCCATGGCGCACTGGGAGCTGCAGTCCTGGATTATCATTATCCTCGGCTGGGTGTTCGCGCCTTTCTACTGGAGCGCCAAGGTCTACACCATGCCGGAGTTCCTCGAACGCCGTTACTCCAGCAGCTCGCGCACTTTTCTCTCGTTCATCTCCCTGGTCAGTTACGTTCTGACCAAAGTCTCGGTAACGGTCTACGCCGGTGGCGTGGTGCTGAAAACCGTTCTGGGGATCGACTCTATCTGGGGCATCGACTTCTTCTGGATCGCCGCCATGAGTCTGGTGCTGGTCACCGGCCTGTATACCGTGGCCGGCGGCATGAAGGCGATTCTGGTCACGTCGGTGATTCAAACCCCCATCCTGATCCTCGGTTCGCTGGTGATTCTGTTTGTGGGTATGGACAAAGTCGGCGGCATGGCCGAGCTCGAACGCATCAACGGCGCGCGCATGGACCTGATCCGGCCGCTGGATGACCCACAGTTCCCCTGGCTGGGCGTGATCGGCGGTTCCATCATCATCGGTTTCTGGTACTGGTGTACCGACCAGTACATCGTGCAGCGGGTTCTGACCGCCAAAGGCATCCAGGCCGCCCGTCGCGGTACCATCTTCGCCGGTTACCTGAAGTTGCTGCCGGTGTTCATCTTCCTGTTCCCGGGCATGATCGCCTACGCACTGCACGAGCAGGGCCAGATCAACCTGGCCAGCGCGGACCAGGCGTTCGCCACGCTGGTGACTGAACTGCTGCCCTCAGGCATCAAGGGCATCGTGATCGGTGGTCTGATTGCCGCCCTGATGAGTTCTCTGGCTTCACTGTTCAACTCCTCGGCCACCCTGTTCACCATCGACTTCTACAAGAAGTACAAGCCTGAATCGAGCGAAAACCACCTGGTGAAAGTCGGTCGCTACGCTACCGTCGCGGTCGTGGCGCTGGGCATTCTCTGGATTCCGGTGATGCAGTTGATTGCCGATGTACTGTACGAATACCTGCAGTTGGTGCAGTCCCTGATTGCCCCGGGCATCGCCGCGGTCTTCCTGCTGGGTGTGTTCTTCCGCCGCATTACCCCAACCGCCGGTTTCACCGGTCTGGTAGCCGGCTTTGTGATCGGTATGACCCGTCTGGTATTGACCATTTTCGAGGACAGTCTGCCCGAAGGCAGTATCTGGTTGGGCATGGTTGAGCTGAACTGGTTGTACTTCTGCTCGATTCTGTTCATCTTTATCACACTGCTGGTGATTGGCGTGAGCTTCTTCACCAAGCAGGCCAGCGATGAGCAGGTGGCCGGTTTGACTTATGGTTCAATCAGCAAAGAGCAGCGCAAGGAGATCCGCGACGGTATCGATAAGTGGGATATCATCCACACGCTGATTATCTTCGGGATTACCGCGTTCATCTATGTCAGGTTCTGGTAACCGGTAGTTCGGCAAGGATGCCGCCAAGAAACAACGAAACGGCTCACCTTTTGGTGGGCCGTTTTTGTTTGAAGCGGTTGGTGACTACGCATTGGAGTGCTGCGGGTATATATCTTGGGGCGAGACACGCCGTAAATACGTCCCTGTAGGCTCGAATCGCGGGTCCCCCGCTCCACGGTCTCGCCCCAAGATATATACCCTCCGCCAGTGCCGAATTAGACCGCGCTAGAGATAGTTTAGTATGTCAAGAATTTGAGTAGGGTAGCGTAAGCGAAGCGCCACCTACCATCGTTGCCCATTCAGGAGATTTACAAACAATTCCCGTAGGGCAGATAAGCGCCAGCGCATCTGCCAATTGCCAAGTATTTCGGATGGCAGGGGGCGCTTGTCCACTTATTGGTGGGTGGCGCTTCACTTACGCCACCCTACCCCAAATCACGTCCTTACCTCACCGCGAAGTAACAGCCCCGCATAAAAAAACCGCCCAAGGCAGAACCTTGGGCGGTTTTCTTGTTGAGCTTAAAAGCGCTCTGGTTTACTTGACGCTAAACCGGAAGCTCATGCTCGTTTCGTACACCTCACCCGGCTCCAGAATCGTGCTCGGGAATTCCGGCTGATTGGGTGAATCCGGGTAATGCTGCGGCTCCAGGCAGAAACCACCGTGCAGGATGAACTTCCGCTCACCATCGGTCAGCGAGCCATCCAGGAAGTTACCGGAATAAAACTGAATGGCCGGCTCCTCCGTCAGAACCTCCAGCACACGGCCCGTATCCGGATCCTCCGCACGGGCGGCCAGGATGCGACCCTCTGCGTCAGCACGGTTCAGCACATAGTTGTGATCATAACCGCCACCAACACGCTCCAGTTGCGCAAAGTCCGCGTTGATATCCTCGCCGATCGGCTTGGGTTCGGTGAAGTCCATCGGGGTACCTTCCACCGGGGCCAGCTCACCGGTCGGAATCAGGCCGCTGTCTACCGGCGTATAGCGATCCGCGTTGATCTCCAGCACATGGTCCAGAATAGACCCCTCGCCGGACAGGTTGAAATAGGTGTGCTGAGTCAGGTTCACCGGGGTGGCCTTGTCGGTCACCGCGTGGAAGTCCGTCAGCAGCGCGTTATCGTCGGTCAGCACGTAGCGGGTAGTGACTTTCAGGTTACCGGGGTAGCCCTGGTCACCGTCTTCACTCAGCAGGAACAGCTCGACCGCCAGGCCGCGCTCATCGGAGACGAACTTCGCGTCCCACAGCTTTTTGTCGAAGCCGACAATGCCGCCGTGCAGGTGGTTCTCACCATCATTCTGGTCCAGCTCGTAGACCGTGCCATCCAGCTCAAAGCGGCCTTCGGCGATACGGTTACCGTAGCGGCCGATCAGCGCACCGAAATACGGGGGGTTCTGCTCCAGATAGTCTTTCAGAGTATCGAAGCCGAGGACCACATTGCCCATTTCCCCTTCACTGTCTGGGGTAAAGATATGAGTCACAACACCGCCGTAGTTCATCAGCTTCACTTCCATACCCTCGCCGTTGTTCAGGGTATAGAGGGTCACTTCGCGCCCGTCAGGCAGCTCACCGAAAGGCTGCTTGTTCAGGTACGCCGGACCGTAGTTTTCATCGGCCGTCGCGGTGCTTGGCTCTTCATCCACGTGGTGGTTGTCGGCGCGGTCCGCATGGAATACCGGGAAGCCGTTCGCATCCCACTCCAGCACGCGCACCCGGGCGTGACGGTTGGGGTCGGACAAGGGCGAGCCTTTCAGCTCCTTGTAGTTGCGAGTGTGGTAAACCAGCAGGTCGGTTTCGCCATCTTCCGCTTTGGTGAAGCTGTTGTGGCCCGGACCAAAGCGTTTGAGCTCGGCGTTGGAGGAGAACACTGGCTCCGGTGATTTCTTCCAGACGCCCGGGTCCATCAGGTCCGCGTCGGCGTCTGCCCACAGCAGCCCCATGGCGTAGTTATGGTCGGTGGCGGCCGCCGAGTAGGTGACGAAAATACGGTCTCCGTGCTTGATCACGGCGGCACCCTCGTTCACTTCGTGGCCGACACGCTCCCAGTCCAGCTCGGGCTCGGAGAGCGTGATGACCGGGCCGGTGATAGAGGCCGGGCCGTCCATTTCCGCCATATAGAGTGCGGAGTTGTACTTCTGCTCCCGGTCACCCTGGGCCCAGATCAGGTAGCGGGTGCCGTTGTGCTCAAAGGTGGTGGCATCCAGTGCGAAGCTGTCCCAGGGCGTCTCAATCTGCCCGACATGGGTCCACTCCCCGGTCATGGGGTCTTCGCTGTCATTGGCCAACACGTGCATGCGCATCCGGAACGGCGCATCGCCATCGCCCAGCGCTACGTGAACGTACCAGACACCGTCAACGCGGTGCAGCTCGGGGGCCCAGACGTTTCCGGCCATTTCGCCCTCTTCCGGACGCTGCCAGATCACCTTGGGCTCGGCATCGGTCAGGCCATTGAGGGTATCGGCGGTGAGCAGCTCGATCCGGTCAAACTCCGGGGCGGTGGAAATGAAGTAATACTGGCCCTCATCGGTCCGGTGAATCCAGGGGTCAGCGCCGTATTTCACCAGGGGCACGTTATATTCGGCAAGGGAGGTGCCGCTTTGGGGTTCGGCGGATGGGGTGCTCTCTTCGGTCTCGGAGCAGGCCAGCAGGCCCAGGGCGGAGACTGCCAGCAGCCCCCCGGCGAACAGGCGCCGCAGTGGAGTGATGCTTGTCATAAACAGTACCTTCAGATCGTTGTCGTTATAAGGGTAGTATTCAGTCCGTTATTCTACGAAAGGCCCTATTGTAATACAATACTGAGCCTCAAACGTGACTAGTTTTACGACAACAATGGAAGGGGGTCCAACGGGAGACAGCCAGTCAATCTTTATCACGATGCACTACAAAACCCCAAAATCCTCAATCCAATTTAATATTCATCCTCAAAAGGATCTAGCCCGAGCTCACGTCTCTTTTTATTCAAGGAGTCGTAAATAGACTCGGCTCGGCGGTCAACAATCTCTTGGTTCTCCTTTGTGAAAACGAAGTTAGTATCATCAACAACCCCCTTTAGAAAGTCCCGATGTCCTATATCATTACCCATTTTTGAAGACACGGCACATAGAGCAAGCACGTCGTAAACCGCCTCCCTCGCAGCTTTCTCGTCGTAAAGCTCCGCCTTCAGTCTAGAGGATATCGATATAGCTCTGGTTACCAAAGCGGAAGTCGCACCTCTGGCCGCGGCCTCCATTAATACATCAGCTTCTTGGGCGAACTCTAAACGTCGGGCATATCGGTGTGATAACTTCAACAACGCTCTAACGTCTCCACCATCACCCAATGAGCGCAACGTTTCATCGCTATAGCCATCGTAAGTCTTTATCTCAATATCATCAAAATAGCCATGCTGCTCATTCAGTGCAGCTTGCTTTTCCATTGCCTTAATGAGCGCTTCCTCGCTGCTCTCGGCGCCATCTTGGCTCTCAATAACAGCTTGTTCTGAATGAGTGTTCGAACTCGGCCCTGAACCATCATCAGTCTCGCGCGTATAACCCGCACTAGACGATACGGTGCGCTCTACGACAGCTGGTTTTTCCGATGCATCATTTTTTACCTCAGCGTTCTGGTTATAGAGGTAAGCCATCAAAACGACACAAGCCAGACCAACACACGCAAGCACTATTGTAAAATTTTTCATACGTTAAACAGTTCCCGCAGACAGATTCGCCGCTTCGATAAATAAACTCGATTTGATCAGCTTCAGAGGTCTACATATGCCCCTTTTGCAGCCGGTGACACGGCAATACAAAACTCACTTGAACAAGTCCCGACTTTTCAGAGGCTTGGAGCCAAGCAGAGGATGGAGCATCTGGCGGCTGAGTCGTTTTGCTACGGCTAAGACTTGGGGCTGAGTGAAGTCCGCCTCAGCGCAGGCCAGCAGATCGGCGCCAATGAAGAGCTTGGGGGTTTCGATGGGATTCCGGCTGCTGTAGGTGGGGATAAAACCCGCTTCCGGGTCGAACCGGTAGAGGCACTCCGGTGAGATGGCATCGCCGGTGTCCGCTTCCTGGGTGAAGCTGATGCCGTAGCCGAGGTGGTCCAGCAGACGCCACTCGAACTGGCGCAGTAGCGGTTCGGGGGTTCCGCCATCCAGTGCCGACAGGGCCTGCATGGTCCAGCGGTAATCGTCGAAGATGTCAGGGTTGGGGTCCTGCTCGCCGAGCAGGCGCACCAGCAGTTCGTTGACGTAGAAGCCGCTGTACAGTGCCAGGCCGGCAAGGCGAAGGCTGGGGCCATCGGCTTCTACGGCGGTGAGGGTCTTCAGGTTGCTCTTGCCGGCCAGGGAGACCAGTACGGCAATAAAGGGATTCAGCAGGGGGCGGCGCTGGCTTTTGCCCCGGCGCACGCCCTTGGCGACGGCGCCGATGCGGCCGTAGTCCGGGGTCAGCAGGTCCACCAGCAGGCTGGTGTCCCGGTAGGGGCGGGTGTGCAACACATACGCGGGCTGAAATTCAATGCGCATGGTTCACTACCCGTTTATACGTCGTCGTAACCCAGGCTGCGCAGGGCCCGACTGTCATCGGACCAGCCGGATTTGACCTTGACCCAGAGCTTGAGCATTACTTTCTTCTCAAACAGCTTTTCCATATCCAGGCGGGCCTGCTGCCCGATCTGTTTGATGCGCTCACCACGCTCGCCGATCAGAATCCGTTTCTGGCCTTCCCGCTCGACCAGTACCACGGCGGAGATGTGGAGCACACGTTCTTCGTCTTTGAATTCTTCAATTTCAACGGCCATCTGGTACGGCAGCTCATCACCCAGTTGCCGGGTGATTTTTTCCCGTACCATTTCCGCCGCCATAAAGCGGGAGCTGCGATCGGTGAGCTGGTCCTCTGGATAGAAGTGCACACCTTCGGGCAGACGTTCGACGATCAGGTCTTCCAGCCGATCCAGGTTGGTGTTCTTCAGGGCGGACAGCGGGATGATTTCCGCTTTCGGAAAACGCTCGCCCAGCTTCTGCAAATGCGGCAGCAAGCTCTCTTTTTGCTCGACCTTGTCGACTTTGTTGATGGCGAGAATGATCGGGCAGCTCAGATTTTCAAGCCGCAGGGCCACCATTTCGTCTTCCTCGGTCCAGGTGAGCCGGTCCACCAGAAACACGACCACGTCCACATCTTTGATGGCGGTGGTGGCAGCCTGATTCATATAACGGTTGATGGCTTTTTTCTGGCCCTGATGCAGCCCGGGGGTGTCGACAAAAATGATCTGGTTGGACCCTTCGGTCTTGATGCCCTGAACATTGTTACGCGTCGTCTGCGGCTTGCGCGAGGTGATGCTGACCTTCTGGCCCAGCATATGGTTGAGCAATGTGGATTTGCCCACATTGGGCCGGCCCACAATCGCCACGTAGCCGCAACGGCTGGGGGGTTGAGTCTCGGTCATGGTTAGCCCTTGCGCTTGGGTTTGAGTTCAAGTTTCTGCAGTTGTTCGAGCACTTCGGCGGCGGCCTGCTTTTCAGCGACGCGCCGACTGTTAGCCCGGGCCCGCGCCGCCTCTTTCAGCGGCGCCACCCGGCATTCGATGGTAAAGCGATGGGCGTGAGCTTCACCCTCGACTTCAACGACGTTGTATTCCGGCAGCGGCAATTTGTGGGCCTGGAGGAATTCCTGAAGTCGGGTTTTGGCGTCCTTGGCGGGGCTGGCCAGCGAGAGCGCGTCGAGCCGTTCCCGGTACCAGGCGTTGACCCGCTCGGCACAGACTTCGAAACCAGACTCGAGGTAAATGCCGCCGATCAAGGCTTCGATGGTATCGGCCAAAATGGAATCGCGGCGGCTGCCACCACTTTTCATTTCCCCCTCACCGAGCAGCAGGCAGTCGCCCACCTCGAACTCACGCGCGATGGCGGCGAGTGTCTCGCCCTTGACCATCTGGGAGCGCAGGCGGCTGAGCTGCCCCTCTCGCGCCTCGGGAAAACGACGAAAGAGGGCTTCGCCAATAATGAAGTTCAGGATGGAGTCCCCCAAAAACTCGAGACGCTCATTGTTGTGAGCGCCGTGGCTGCGGTGCGTCAGCGCCAGATCGAGTTGGGCCGGATCACGGAAATCATAACCGAGACGTTGCTGAAGGCGTTTTTTGAGTAAATCAGTCACTAGTCGCTACTGAGATTCTGCTCCAACGGCGTACAGCACTGCTCCGGTGCCGAGCTGTCGAGCTGATTGTTGAAGGAAAAGACCAGATCGATGTTTTTGATAAAGTCGATACGTTCCTCGTAGGCGATGGTAATCACCACGCGGCTGGAGTGCTTGTCTATATCGATGTTCTTCCGGCCTTCAGCGTTGACGTTGTTGACGGTGTAGAACTTGGTCAACTGCGAACGGATCTCCGTCGGGCTCATACTGAACAGGTCAGGATTGTTGCGCGCCAGGGATTTCAGGGCAGAGGTAATATAGCGATTCTCCGCATAAGGCGGCACCACCTTGAAAGCCGTGAAGACAATAGCCACCACGACCAGAATGATAAACACCACACCCAGCGTAGACATGCCGGTTTGCTGCTTTTGCAATTGCATCCGCTCGCCCTCTTGGTTAAGCGCCCAACGGTTATTGAATGGTTCCAGCCCGCTCAAAACTGGGCAGACTGAAGAGTGAATCCCAATGCATCCAGATCGCAAAGGCTTTGCCGACAATCTCGCTCTCGGGCACGAAACTGAAATTCTTGCTCGGGTCCTGGTTCAGCTCATTCCAGCCGCGGCTGTCAAAGCTGCCGTCCCGGTTGTCACCCATCATGAAGTAATGCCCTTCCGGCACCACCCAGGAGCCGTAGCGGCTGTAGCGACCGGGGTTCAGGTGCTTGCGAACAGTGTAAGTATTGTCCCCGAGCGTTTCTTTGACAACCCGGTAGGGCTGTGGCGCCGACTGGTTCACTTCCACAAGCTCCTGCGGAACGGGTTCACCATTGATGGTCAATTGGTGGTCAATATAGGTGACCGTGTCGCCCGGCAGGCCGATTACCCGCTTGATAAAATAGGTCTCCGGCTGGTGGGGCGGAAAGAAGACCATGACATCTCCCCGCTTGGGGTCGTTGATCGGAATCACTTCCGTGTTCAACACTGGCAGGCGGATACCGTAGGTAAACTTGTTCACGACGATAAAGTCGCCTACCTGAAGCGTGGGCTCCATGGAGCCGGAGGGAATCTGGAACGGCTCGGCAATAAACGACCGCAGCACGAACACCAGCGCCAACACCGGGAAAAAGGATTTGGAGTACTCGACCCAGATCGGTTCCTGCCCGGCGGCCTCCCGAGCCTCTTCGTAGGCCTTGCGCTGAGCGGCATTATTAAGGTCAGCGCGGGCAAATTGCTTATCCACCGCGGCCAGGGCCTGCTTACGTGGGCGGGACAGCACCAGGCGGTCATACAACCACACCAGGCCGGTGATAAACACCGCCAGAGTCAGAATCAGGGGTAGGTTTATACTACTCATTCGGGTTCCTGTTGCTGTCCGTATTGGTTGTTATCAGTAGCCGACCTTAACTGTCGACCTTAAGCACTGCCAGGAAGGCGTCCTGGGGAATTTCCACCCGTCCGACCTGTTTCATGCGCTTTTTACCGGCCTTCTGTTTTTCCAACAGTTTTTTCTTGCGCGAGGCGTCGCCGCCATAACACTTGGCGGTCACGTTTTTGCGCAGAGCCTTGACCGTAGAGCGAGAGATGACGTTACCGCCGATCGCCGCCTGAATGGCCACATCGAACATCTGCCGGGGAATCAATTCTTTCATTTTTTCCACCAGAGACCGGCCGATGCTCTGGGAGTGGTCCCGGTGGACAATCAGCGCCAACGCGTCCACCTTGTCGCCGTTGATCAGTACATCCAGGCGGACCAGGTTGGCTGCCTCAAACCGATCAAAGCTGTAATCGAGGGACGCAAAACCGCGACTGGCGGACTTGAGGCGATCAAAGAAGTCCATGACCACCTCGTTCATCGGCATATCGTATCGCAACGCCACCTGACTACCGGTGTACTGCATGTCTTTTTGCATACCCCGTTTCTCACTGCACAGGGTAATGACGTTGCCCAGGTATTCCTGGGGCACGAGGATGTTGGCCTCGGCAATTGGCTCGCGCATTTCTTCAATGTCACCGGTATCCGGCAACGCCGAGGGGCTGGAGACGTAGAGCGTCTCGCCCTTGGTGGTCAATACTTCGTAGACCACGGTGGGCGCGGTGGTAATCAGGTCCAGGTCGTATTCCCGCTCCAGCCGCTCCTGAATAATTTCCATGTGGAGCATTCCGAGAAAGCCACAGCGAAAACCGAAGCCGAGGGCATCGGAGCTTTCCGGCTCGAAAAACAACGAAGCATCGTTCAGCGTCAGCTTGGACAAGGCCTCACGGAAATCTTCAAAGTCATCGGCGTCCACCGGGAACATGCCGGCGTAGACCTGGGGCTTCACTTTTTTGAAGCCGGGCAAGGCGGGCGTGTCCGGGCTGTTGGCATGGGTCAGCGTATCGCCGACCGGCGCGCCCAGAATTTCCTTGATACCGGCGACCACAAAACCCACTTCGCCGGCCCTCAGCTCTTTGAGGTTGGTGGCCTTGGGGTTGAACACCCCGAGGCTGTCCACCACGTGCGACTTGCCGATGGACTTGGTGACGATTTTGTCTTTGACTTTCAAGGTGCCCTGCGTCACCCGCACCAGTGACACCACGCCCATGTATTTATCGAACCAGGAGTCGATGATCAGAGCCTGCAAGGGCGCATCCACGTCCCCCACCGGTGGCGGAACCAACCGCACCAGTTCCTCCAGCACATCCTCGATGCCCTGGCCGGATTTTGCACTGCAACGCACAGCATCAATGGCCTCGATACCGATGATATCCTCGATTTCTTGCGCTACACGTTCCGGTTCAGCCTGGGGCAGGTCCATTTTGTTCAGTACCGGAATCACTTCCAGCCCCTGTTCAATGGCGGTATAGCAGTTGGCCACGGACTGGGCTTCCACGCCCTGCCCCGCGTCCACCACCAGCAACGCACCCTCGCAGGCGTACAGGGAGCGAGAGACCTCGTAGGAGAAGTCCACGTGGCCGGGGGTATCAATAAAGTTAAGCTGGTAGGTTTTCCCGTCCCGAGCCTTGTAGCTCAGGGTGACGCTCTGGGCCTTGATGGTGATGCCACGCTCGCGTTCCAGATCCATGGAGTCGAGCACCTGCTCGGCCATTTCCCGGTCCGTCAGCCCGCCGCAGACCTGGATGAAGCGGTCTGCAATGGTCGATTTTCCGTGGTCGATGTGGGCGATGATGGAAAAGTTACGAATATGGCTGAGATCAGTCACTGGGCGTCTTATTTCGTTGATTGAAAAATGGCAAGGCGGCGGGAACGGCTGGGTGGCAAGCCTTTGAAGTGAACATCAAGAAGAACCCTCAAGGGTCGCCACCGAGTGCGGTATAGGGGCCGCCGGGCAAAGGCGGCCAGTTTAGCGTATTTGACCCGGCCCGGCTATGGGCCGGGTCGTGACAAGCTACTCAATCTTGAGGGTGGTGAACGCCGGCTGGCCTTCGCGCAGGAAGCGCACGGCTACCGGCTCGCCTTTGGGCAGATCATCGACGAGCTCACGGTAGCCGCTGACCGAAGCGACCTGCTCGTAACCCAGTTGGGTGATCACATCGCCCGGGCGCAGACCGGCGCGGGCAGCAGCGCTGTCTCTTGCCACCTGCTTGACCAGAACACCGCGCTCTTCCACATCGGAGGGCAGGTTGTCCACTTGCAGCCCGAGGGGATCACCCATGGGAGAGGCGCCCGGAGCGTCACCGGCCACCTGGCCACTGCGATCGGGCAGCAGGCCGATTTCCACATCAATGGTGCGTTTCTCGCCCCGGCGCATGATCAGCACAGGGACTTCGGAGCCTGGCGCGGTGCGCCCCACCATCGGCGGCAAATCGCCGGACTCGCCCACTTCCCGACCGTTGTATTCCAGAATAATATCGCCCACTTCAAGACCGGACTGGGCCGCCGGCCCTTCCGGGTCCATATTGGAAATCAGGGCACCGGTGGGTTTGCGCAGCCCGAACGAGCTGGCCAGGTCCCGATTGACCTCCTGAATCATCACGCCCAGCCAGCCGCGCTCGACGCGACCGCTTTCTTTCAGCTGAGCCACCACATCCTTCGCCAACCCGGCAGGAATGGCAAAGGACAACCCGATCGACCCCCCCGAACGGGTGTATATCTGGGAGTTGATGCCGACCACTTCGCCATCGAGGTTGAACAGCGGCCCCCCGGAGTTACCTGGATTAATCGCGACATCGGTCTGGATAAACGGGACATAGGTATCGTTGGTGGAGCTCGGAATGCTGCGGCCAATGGCACTGATGATCCCGGAACTTACTGAGTAATCCAGCCCGAACGGCGAGCCGATGGCCAACACCCACTGCCCCACTTTCACGTCATCGGAGTCCGCAAAGCGCAGATATGGGAGGTTGTCGGCATCCACTTTCAGCAGCGCCAGATCCGAGCGGGGGTCAGTACCGATGACTTTAGCGGTGAACTCCCGCCGGTCGATCAGGCGCACATAGATGTTGTCGGCATTCTTGACCACATGGTTGTTGGTCAGAATATAGCCGTCCTCAGAGATGATGAAGCCCGACCCCATGGAGCGGACATCACGCTCTTCGGGCATACGACGCTCGAAGAACTCCCGGAACATGTCCGGTATCTCTTCCTGGTAGGGAATCCGGTTGCCGGTCTCAACGCGCCCTTTAGTGGTAATCTTGACCACCGCGGGGGACTGCTCTTCCACAAGTTCGGTGAAATCGGGCAGCTCGCGCGCCTGGGCCGGCGCGGTGAACATCAACAGGCACAGCAGGCTCGTCAAATACACCATCAACGAATGACGAAAACCGATCTGGGGCATGAAAGATTCCTCTTGGTCGTTACTGAAATTCAAGCGGGCGCAGCCAAACATTCAACGTTTACTACGCCGGACGGGCCAGATTGGACTCGAACTGACACAATAAATTCCACAGACACCGGAGCCCAAAGCTCCCCACCGGGACCTGCGGGAACGGAAGATGTTGTTTATTGGATAGTTGGGGCGGGTTGCCCCATATCAAGTCAAGGCGCGCGAGCGGTGGTCGATTGACCGGTGCGCTCCAAACGAATGGTGACCCGGCGGTTCTCCGCCCTCCCCTCGGCGGATTGGTTGCTGGCCACCGGATAGCGCTCACCGTGCCAGCGGGTCGTGATCTGGCGTGCGGGAATGCCCCGGTCGACCAGTAATTGGGTGACCATTTCCGCCCGCTCCCGGGACAGCTCAAGGTTTTCGGCGCGCAAGCCGGTACCGTCGGTATGGCCGTCCACGTAGACCCGGTCCACCCGCGGGTCCGCCTTGGCGTATAGGATCACGGGCTTCAGTTTGTCCAGCTCAGACTCCGACAACTCCTGGGTCCCCGCCGGGAAGTCGAGGGAAGTACGCTCCACCTGATCAAAATTGACCGGCAGCAAGCTCTGCAGGCAGGCGTGAAACGCCTCAATACCGGCCCTGAAACCGACCGGGGCCACGATGACCTCCATCGGTTCCTGCCGGTTATCCCAGGGCTCACGGGTGAATACCAGCCGTCGCCCCTCACGCAACTCGGCCGCGAGCCGTTGGGAGTAGCGCCAGTCGGTGGTCACAGTTTTGGTCCCCACTTCGACGGCGACCGGCGCCAATGGCTCGGGGCTGGCGGTTTCGCGCCAGACCGGGTGCTCGCTGCGAACGCGGGCCTCGCCCGCTCCCAGAAACCGATTGCTCTGGCTCAGGACAAAGCGTTGCTCCTCACCCGCGCGGCGGGTGAACACCGCTTCACCGAAGCGTGGGATAGAGTGAGAGAGCCGACATTCAAACACAGAGGCATCCAACACCCAGCGGGCGTCGGCCACCGGACCGCCGAAGACCTCGGCACGGCTTCCCGTGACCGCCACCAACGGCAGGCACAGCACCAGCCCTATGGCTCGCCGAAGATTCTGGCCTACCCCTCTCATCAACGTCACACCCTCATCAACCTCGCGCCCACTGAAAATACCCAGCTATACACGCTGTATCGGCCCGTGGTGGCTGCGCTTTAGCGGCAATTTTGGTAGCATGCGCGCTCTTCGATTGAATCCGGCCTAAACCAAGCGGTGTCCATGACCGAGCAACTGACCATCACCCGTCCCGACGACTGGCACATTCATCTGCGCGACGGCGACGCCTTGCCCCGTACCGTGGCAGACGCCTCGGCCCAGTTCCACCGTGCCATTGTGATGCCCAACCTGGTACCACCAGTGACTACGGCAGCCATGGCCAATGCCTATCGGGAGCGTATTCTGGCAGCCCTGCCCCCGGGGCGGGAATTTGAGCCGCTGATGGTGCTCTATCTGACCGACAGAACCACCGCCGAGGACATTCGAGCCGCCAAAGCCGCCGGCGTCGTGGCCTGTAAGCTCTATCCCGCGGGTGCCACCACCAATTCCGACTCCGGCGTCACGGACATCAAGGGCCTTTACCCGGTACTCGAAGCGATGGAACAAGAGGGGCTGCGTTTTCTGGTACACGGAGAGGTCACCGACAGCGACATCGATATTTTCGACCGGGAAAAAACCTTTCTGGATCGGATCTTCAGCCCGCTGGTCGCCGACTTCCCCGGGCTTTACACGGTGCTGGAGCACATTACCACTGCCGACTCGGCCACTTTTGTCCGCGAGGCGGGCGAGCGCGTGGCCGCCACCATTACCGCACACCACCTGCTGTACAACCGCAACCACATGTTGGTCGGTGGTATTCGCCCGCACTACTATTGCCTACCGATTCTCAAGCGCAACCGCCACCAGGAAGCGCTGGTCGAGGCGGCCACCAGCGGCCACCCCCGGTTTTTCCTGGGGACCGACTCGGCCCCGCACACCAAAGGCAAGAAAGAGGCGAGCTGCGGCTGCGCCGGCTGCTACACCGCCCATGCCGCTATTGAACTCTACGCCGAGGCCTTTGAGCGCGCGGGGGCATTGGATAAACTCGAAGCCTTCGCCAGCCACTTCGGTCCCGACTTCTACGGGCTGCCGCGCAATACCGATTCGGTCACCCTGACCCGAGAAGAGTGGACCCTGCCCGAGGCCCTGGCCATGGGCGAACACGAGCTGGTGCCCCTCCGGGCGGGCGAAAGCCTACACTGGCGTTTGACCACCCCGGGCGAGACGAGGTCCCAGTGAACCAGCCGGAAGCCGCCAAAGATCCGAACTCCCCCATGGCCAGCCGCTTTCGCGGCTACCTGCCCGTTGTGATTGATGTCGAGACCGGGGGGTTCAACGCCGTGACCGATGCGCTGCTGGAGATTGCCGCGGTGACGCTCACCATGGACGCGGACGGCACGCTGCGACGGGACGAGACGTTCGATTTTCATGTCGATCCGTTCGAGGGCGCCAATATTGAGCAATCGGCTCTGGATTTCACCGGCATTGACCCGGAAAGCCCGGACCGGCCCGCCGAGCCGGAATCCATGGTGATGCCCGAGCTGATGCGCTCGATCCGCAAGTCAGTCCGGGCCCACGGCTGTACCCGGGCGGTCATGGTGGCCCACAACGCCCACTTTGACCTGGGGTTTGTCAACGCCGCTGTCGCCCGCTGCGGCGTCAAGCGCAACCCCTTCCATCCCTTTTCCTGCTTCGATACCGCCACACTGGCGGGCCTGGCCTGCGGGCAGACGGTACTGGCCAAGGCCTGCCGGATCGCGGGCATCGAGTTCAGCAACAGCGCGGCCCACAGCGCCGCCTACGACGCCGAAAAGACCGCCGACCTGTTCTGCTACATCGTCAATGAGTGGAAACAACTGGGCGGCTGGACCCCACCCCTGCCGGGGGCGGAGCAGGAAGACTGAGCCTTCAGCGGGAAGACGGCGCCTTTAGCGAGCGGGCCCGCTGCGTTGAGTGGGTTCCGAGCTGCGACGGCGGCGGGCCTCTTCTTTGCGCTTGCGGGATTCGTGACTGGACTTGACCCAGTCATCAGTGCGGCGCTGCCACTGTTTGTCGTTGGGCATAGTCATCTCTCCTTTTTCATTCCAGAGGCCCCTATACTAGAGCAAAACCGGCGCTAACCCCATGACCAGCGGGAAAATTTCCGCTGTAAAAACATTTCCGTGATTGCTATGCTAAGCCTTTCTAATAATCACAGAATTGAACAGGAACCTCAGCAGGAGCCACTATGACAACCCCTCAGCAAAAGATCTTTGTCGTTGTCGACCCCAACGATGAGCAACACATCGCTCTGGAACGCGTGGCGGTGACCGCCAAGCTGCTCGACGTTAAGCCTTTTGTGTATGTATTCGTGGCCGTGGATGGCGACGCAGTAGACACACGGGCAAGCAACGACAAACTGTTCCGTGACCAGCGCTGGTTCGACGCGATGATCAAGAAGCCGCTGGAAGAGGCGGGTATCGAGTATATGATCGAGGTGTCCTGGTCGAGCGAATGGCAGGCCTCCATCATGCAGTCCGCCAAGCGCTTCAGCGCTGACCTGATCTATCTGCCGGTGCATGCCAAGGTCAACTACACCCGCTTTACCTTTACCGAGTCCAAGTGGGAGCTGCTTAAAGGGGCTCACTGCCCGGTGGTCCTGATCCGTCCCGGTGCCAAAGAAGCGCGTAAAGTGATTTTGGCAGCCGTCAACTTCCAGGCCCAGCGGGATGTGCAGCGCGAGCTCAACAAGATTATTCTCGAGCAGGCTCGCCACTACGCCCAGCTTTACGATGCCGAGCTTCATGTCGTGAACGGCTACCTGGACGCCATGAACTACCCCGACCGCGGTCGCCTGGTGAGAGAGACCGGACTGCAGCCAGACCGCATTCACGTCGACAATGGTTACACCTCTGAAGTCGTGTCCCAGGTGGCCGAGAAAATCAACGCCGATCTGGTGGTAATGGGTACGCTGGGCCAAAACGGTATGGCCACGTCCCGTCGAGGCAACACCGCCGAGCGCCTGATCGCTGCGCTGGACGACGATGTAATGGTGATCAACCACGAGTAATGACCCATCGCTGGTCCGGCACAAAAAAGGGCGGCCCCGCGGGGCCGCCCTTTTTTATTGTCCAAATCTCCGGGGTCAGGAGCCCGAACGCAAAACATCAAGCTCCCGTCGGAACCACTCCATCCAGTCCAGAAATGCCTGCTGTATCTGCATGGCCGTCAACTGGCTCGCACGTTCATTGAGTGAGCGGGCCAGCGGCTGTCGCTGACTCAGGGCCGCCACCAGCTCACCGGATTCGGAATCGTGCAGATCCAGGTTGAGTAGCATAACCACGGCCCCTCGGGGAAGGCTGCCCTCATCGGACGCCTGCAGCCCCTGCTGAAGCCGACCCCGGACTTCCAACACCCCCGGGCCCGGCTCCATGGCCAGCTCGTAACCACCCTGCATCACCAGGGTATGAACCAGCGTTTCCGTGTAAGTCTGGCGGATAAACTGCTCATCGTTGCGATTGAGTTCCTGAAGCGGAAGCTCCTGCCCCAGCGGGCGCCACTGATCAAGATTCAGGGTCGGCACCAGCAGCGAACGGTAGCGGCTGAAATCCACCCCCGGCACCACAAACACGCCATCCAGACGAGGGTCCAACCAGGCCTCTTCGGAGATTGGGGCGCGCTCGGCCTCGGCGGCCTTAGCGCTCGCCGGTTTCGGCGCCTCCTCGGTAGTGGTACAGGCCTGCAGCGCCCCCACCAACATCCCCAGGCAGACCAGCCGAGCCATCCACATCAACCGCTGCCTTTGCATAACACGCTCTCTTTAGCCTAATTTACGAATAGTCTCAGCCCACAAACACCCGGGCGTTGCGGAACATCCGTAGCCAGGGGCCATCTTCCCCCCACGAATCCGGATGCCAGGAGTTGGTCACGGTTCTGAACACCCGTTCCGGGTGCGGCATCATGATGGTCACTCGACCGTCTTTGCTGGTCAGACCGGTAATGCCTTTGGGCGAACCGTTCGGGTTCGCCGGGTAGCGATCAGTCACATTGAGCGCGTTGTCCAGGTAACGAACGGAGACCAGCCCGCTGCCATCGCACTCAGACAACGACGCGCCGGAAAATTCAGCGCGACCCTCACCATGGGCCACCGCCACCGGCAAGTGCGAACCGGCCATTCCCCGCAACAGGACTGAAGGTGACTCTTCGACCCGGACCAGACTCACCCGGGCCTCGAACTGCTCTGAACGGTTGCGTACAAAATGCGGCCAATGGTCGGTTCCCGGAATCAGGGACTTGAGGTTGGACATCATCTGACAGCCGTTACACACACCCAGGCTGAACGTGTCTTCGCGCTCGAAAAAGGCGGAGAACTGATCCCGCGCCAGGGCATTGAACAGCACGGTCTTGGCCCACCCCTCGCCGGCCCCGAGCACATCACCGTAAGAGAAGCCGCCGCAGGCCACCAGCCCCTTGAACTCTTCCAACGAGCGCCGTCCGGACAGGATATCGCTCATGTGAACGTCCACCGCCTGGAAGCCGGCGCGGTCAAAGGCCGCCGCCATTTCCACCTGACCGTTAACGCCCTGTTCTCGCAGAACGGCCACGGCCGGGCGAACACCCTTGGCAATGTAGGGGGCGGCCACATCGTCGCTCGGGTCAAAACTGAGCTCGGCGCTCAGGCCGGGATCGTGGCTGAGCAACTGTTCGAATTCCTGTTGCGCGCACTCGGGGTTATCGCGCAACGCCTGCATCTGGTAGCTGGTTTCCGCCCACAGAGTCTGCAGAATGGCCCGGGACTGATCAAACAGCATGACGCCGTCCTGGCGGATATGCAGCCAGTCCTCGTCGTTGGGCTCACCAATGACCCGCGCCGCCACACCGGCCTGCTCAAACCGGCGCAATACCGCATCGCGGTCGTCACGACGCACCTGAATCACCGCACCCGGCTCCTCGCTGAACAGCACGGCCAACGCCTCCTCGCCCATGCCCGAGAGATCGATATCCAGACCACAGTGGCCGGCGAACATCATCTCCGTCAGAGTGGCAAACAGCCCACCGTCGCTGCGGTCGTGGTAGGCGAGCAACTGGCCTGCGGCCAGTGAGGCCTGAACCGCCTCAAAGAAGCCCTTGAGCTGAGCGGCATCGTCCAGGTCCGGAGACGTTTCGCCCATCTGGTTGTACACCTGCGCCAGAATGGACCCCCCCAGGCGGTTTTTACCGTTGCCCAAGTCCAGCAGAAGCACGTCGCTCGGACCGCCTTCCAGTCGCAACTGGGGCGTCACGGTCTGGCGCACATCCAGTACCGGAGAGAACGCCGAAATCACCAGAGAGAGCGGCGCGGTCACGGCCTTTTCGCCGCGCTCGTCCCGCCAGGCGGTACGCATGGACATGGAGTCCTTACCCACGGGGATGGTGATTCCCAGGGCCGGGCAGAGCTCCATCCCCACTGCCTCGACCGTGCGGTACAGTTTTTCATCCTCACCCTTGTGGCCGGCGGCACACATCCAGTTGGCGGACAGCTTGATGTCCGACAGCTTGTCGATACGGGTGGCCGCGATGTTGGTAATCGCTTCGGCGATGGCGAGACGCCCGGACGCTGGAGCATCGAGCAAGGCGACAGGGGTGCGCTCTCCCATGCTCATCGCCTCGCCCTTGTAGCTGTCATAGCTGACGGTGGTGACCGCACAGTCGGCCACCGGAACCTGCCAGGGGCCCACCATCTGATCGCGCGCCACCATGCCCGTGACGGAGCGATCACCGATGGTAATCAAAAAGTTCTTGCTGGCCACCGAGGGGTGTTTCAAGACCCGCTCGGCCGCCTCGTTGATGTCCAGCTCGGTCGTGCCAAAGGTCGATGTGGCCGCCTGATAGCGCTCGGCACTGCGGTGCATCTTGGGCGGTTTGCCAAACAGCACGGACATGGGCAAGTCCACCGGTCTGGCCTCAAAGTGGGTGTCATTGACCAGCAGGTGCTGCTCACTGGTGGCCTCACCCACGACGGCGTAGGGGGCCCGCTCACGCTGGCAGATGGCCTCGAAACGCTCGAGGTCCTCGGGCTGAATGGCGAGCACATACCGCTCCTGGGACTCGTTACACCAGATGGCCAAGGGGCTCATGCCGGGCTCGTCATTGGGCACGTTACGAAGCTCAAACCGGCCGCCGCAGCCGCCGTCTTTCACCAGTTCGGGGAAGGCATTGGACAAACCGCCGGCGCCCACGTCGTGAATAAAGGCAATGGGGTTGCGTGCGCCCTGCTGCCAGCAACGGTCGATCACTTCCTGACAACGACGCTCAATCTCGGGGTTCTGGCGCTGGACTGAAGCGAAGTCCAGGTCCTCGGTGGAGCTGCCCGAGTCCATGGACGAAGCCGCCCCACCGCCAAGCCCGATCAGCATGGCGGGGCCGCCCAACACCACCAGCTTGGCACCGGCGTTGAACGGGGGCTTGTCGACGTGCTCACTCTTGATGTTGCCGTAGCCACCGGCCAGCATGATCGGCTTGTGATACCCACGCCGCTCGCCGTCAAAGTCTTCCTCAAAGGTCCGGAAGTAGCCGCAGATGTTGGGGCGACCGAACTCATTGTTGAAGGCGGCACCGCCAATGGGGCCCTCCAGCATGATGTCCAGCGGGCTGGCGATCCGGTTCGGGCGTCCGTAGCTTTGCTCCCAGGGCTGCTCAAAGTTCGGAATCTGCAGGTTGGAGACGGTGAAACCGGACAGCCCCACCTTGGGCTTGGAGCCGCGACCGACGGCGCCCTCATCCCGGATTTCCCCGCCGGCACCAGTGCCCGCACCGGGAAAGGGAGCAATGGCGGTGGGATGGTTGTGGGTTTCCACCTTCATCAGAAGGTTGATCGGCTCTTCATGAAAGCTGTACGTCTGGGTCTGCGCGTCGGGGTAAAAACGACCGGCCGTGGGGCCTTCCACCACAGCGGCGTTGTCCGCATAGGCGGACAGCACCTGCTCTCCGCCCTGCTCGTAAGTGTTCTTGATCATTTTGAACAGCGAGCGCGGCTGATCCTCTCCATCCAGCGTCCAGGAGGCGTTGAAAATTTTGTGACGGCAGTGCTCCGAGTTCGCCTGGGCGAACATCATCAACTCTACATCCACCGGGTTGCGTCCCATTCCCTGGAAGCTTTCCACCAGATAGTCGATTTCGTCATCCGCCAGCGCCAGGCCCAGCTCGCGGTTTGCCTGCACCAGAGCTTCGCGCCCGCCCTCGAGGATATCCACGCTGGCTTGCGGCGCGGGGGTCTGTTTCTGAAACAGGCGACTGGCCTGCTCCAGCTCGGGCATGACGGTTTCCACCATGCGATCGTGAATCAGTTCGTTGACCGCCGAGCGATCACGATCAGAAACAGCGCCTTCTATATAGAAGGCGGTACCACGCTCCAACCGGCGAATTTGGCTCAGACCGCAGTTGCGGGCGATGTCCGTCGCCTTGGAGGCCCAAGGTGAGATCGTACCCGGGCGGGGTAGTACCAGAAACAGTTGGCCCTCATGGCCCGCCTCGGTCTCGGGGGCGGGACCGTAGGTCAGGAGCCGTTCGAGCGTCTGTTGCTGGTCGTCAGACAAGGGGCTGTCAAGGTCGGCAAAGTGCACATATTCGGCGCTCAGGCCAGTGATGGCGGGGACTCGGCTCTGCAGAGCCGTCAGTAGTTTTTCAGAGCGGAAAGACGAAAGTGCGGGGGCGCCGCGCATAATCAGCATGTCGATCAGGACCTCAGAGGTTCGGAGGGTTTTGGAGAGGGCGCAATTGTACTTGAAATGGTCATCGAAGGCAGCTGTTCCGCCCAGTCAATTTACCGACTCAACCGACCCTATTAAGAGAAATAATGGCGTTAAAGTCGACACAAGTGCCGAAAGCGACTAAAATTTAATCACTCATTCAGGTTCCGTTAACCTATTTTAGGTTAAAAAACAAGCTAGCACGTCACAGCGACAACCTATAGAATTGCGCAAATTTTGCACGGGTCAGATTGGATCTGGCGCCACATCCGTAACAGCGGAGAGGAGAAACCGTAAATGGAAGTCCGCAAAAAAGCTCGCCTTATCCGGGCGATCACCCACACCTGCTTTGGCCTGATGATCGTCAGCGCCAGCGCCCTGTTGGTTGGCAGCAAACTGCCGACCACCCTGGAGCGTGTCCATGCATTGGGTGAACTGCGCGTCATTTCCCGCAACGGCCCCACCACCTATTACGAAGGGCCCCACGGCCAGACAGGGTTTGAGTACCTCCTGTTGAAGCAGTTTGCCAACGAACTCGGCGTGGAACTGGTCATTGAGGACGAAGAGGCCCTCAATACCATGCTGCACAAAGTTCGAAGCGGGCAGACCCATTTTGCCGCCGCTGGCCTGAGTGTCACCGAGCGGCGGCGTCGCCTGGTGCGATTCAACACGCCTTACATGACCATCCGCCAGCAGGTTCTGTACAACAGTCGGACTAAAAAGCCGACGTCGGTGCAGGACCTGGTGGGCAAAGAGATTCTGGTCATCGCCAATTCGTCCCACGCCGAGCGCCTGAAGAACCTGCAGCAACACTACCCCGCCCTGAGCTGGCGCGAGGAAAGTGCCATTGAGATGATCGACCTTCTGGAAAAGGTCCACAGCGGTGAAGTGGACTACGCCATCGTGGACTCTAACGCTTACAGCCTCAACCGCCACACCTTTCCCCGGGCGCGGGTCGCCTTTGATCTGGGTGCGCCCCAGGAACTGGCCTGGGCGTTCCCCCAAAGCCAGGACGAGAGCCTGTACCGTGCGGCCGAAGACTTCCTGCAGAGGATCAAATCCGACGGGACCCTGGCCGCCATCAGCGAGCGTTTCTACGATCATATTGACGAAGTCACCACTGGCGGGGCCCTGCTCTTTTCCTACCGTCTGAAAAACCGCCTGCCCCAGTGGCAGACCCTGCTTAAGGATGCCGCTCAAGAATTCGAGCTGGACTGGCGCCTGCTGGCGGCCATCAGCTATCAGGAAAGCCACTGGAACCCGGATGCCCGCTCGCGCACCGGCGTGCGTGGCCTGATGATGCTGACCATGGCGGCCGCCAGTGACATGGGCATCAACAATCGCGTGGACCCCGCCCAAAGCATTCACGGCGGTGCCAAATATTTCCGTAATCTCTACGACCGCTTGCCAGAGCGCATCCAGGGCGAAGACCGCACCTGGTTGGCCCTGGCGGCCTATAACGTCGGCATGGGTCATCTGGAAGATGCCCGCAAGATTACCCAGGCGCTGGGCGGCGACCCGGACCGCTGGGTGGATGTGCGTGAGCACCTGCCCCTATTGGCCAAACGCTCCTATTACAAATACACCCGGCATGGCTACGCCCGCGGTTGGGAGCCGGTGACCTACGTGCGCAACATTCGAAACTTCTACAGCATCATCGCCTGGCACGAACAACAGGATGAGCGTGAAATCGCCACGCAAACCGCCGAAGCCGATGTTCCTCACGCCCGCAAGGTCAGCCATCGCGCCTTGAGTATGCCTCTGTCTGTGCTTTAACACGCGCCGCAGCGCCACGCCCATCAAATGCCGGTGTCTTGAGCCTCACGGCATTTATGGTTAAATAGCGCCATGACAGACACCCCACCCCCTCAAAAACCCTACTGTGTACTGGCGGAGCCCTGCCAGCACACGCTGGAAGAAAAGCGCAGCCTTTTCCACACTTATCTGTTTCCAATACGAAACCGCGAAGAAGCCCTGGCCCAGGTAGAGACCTTAAGGCAGGAGCAACCGGGCGCGTCTCACTATTGTTGGGCCTATATTCTGGGGCCAGCGGACCAGCCCCAGAATCAGGCCTTCAGCGATGACGGCGAGCCCTCTGGCACGGCGGGCAAACCCATGTTGAATGTACTGACCCAGCGCGGTGCGAGCGACTGCCTTGCGGTAATCGTACGTATTTTCGGTGGGGTGAAGCTTGGCGCGGGCGGGCTGGTTCGCGCTTATGGTGGTGCCGTCTCCCGGGCGTTGGATAACGCCCAATGGCGGGAGGTAACCCCGACCACCCCAATTTCGGTAGCGGTGGACTTCGCTCACGAGGAACGGTTGCGTCATCAGTTACAACAGGACGAGATTACCTTGTGCGGAGTCGATTACCGCCAACAGGTGTGGCTTCATATCGCCGTACCCCTCGGCGAGCAGCAACGACTGGAGAGTCGCGTGCGGGAATTGACCAGCGGCCAATACCAATGGCAGCCTTCAGGCCGACACCGCCTCGACTGACTGACCCGGCTCTCGCTGTAACCTCGCCGGCGTTTTACCACACGAGAGCTTACACACGAACCGGTATCGCAAGCGGTGGTAGTCACTGTCAGCATCATCGAATATGGCTTTCATCCGGCGGAGCTCTTCGCGTCGATAATGCGCCAACGGACATCGTTGCTCATCCCGCTCGCGAGACAGGCGCTTTTGCTCCAACGTCGCCTCCCACACCTGACGATCACTCACCAGTGACTGGCAATAATCATTCAACTCCCGGTGGTACAAACTCCAGGCTTCCGGCAAGAGTTCATCAACCATTCCTCTATCCAGAGCTTCATCCACCAAGAGCGGTTCACAGCCATTGATGAGCTGCTGGGCAAAGGTCGCGCCCACTCGGCGAGGCAAGACGTACGTCCAGTACTCGGAACCGTACAGTCCCATGGTCTTGTAGTGCGTGTTGAGCACCACCCCCGAACGGGCCACCACATAATCGCAGGCTTGAGCGAGCACGGCCCCACCTGCGCCGGCATTGCAACGCAATGCGGCGACCGTCAGCTGGGCGGTGTTGGTAAGAATACACTCGACGATATCGTCCATGGCGTTGATGTTGCGCCAGGACTCCGCCGCTGGATCCTCCGACATTTCGATACAGTTCAGGTGAATACCGTTGCTCCAGAAATCCTCACCGCCCATCAGTACCACAACACCCACAGAGAGATCCGATCGCAGAATTCGCAGGTGTGCCAACAGCGCCCGACACTGTTCAGTATTCATGGCGCCGTTGTAGAAATCAAAATATACATACGCGACGGCCCCTTCCCGTTCCACCTGTATGTCACAGGCCTTGTCATCATTGAGTGCGGGCAGGTGGCCAACCCTCTCCCTCAGCGCGCTGTGATAAAGCGCCCGCATCGCCGGCAGCTTTATGGTGATTTCACCCGAAACCGGCACGAGCTTGAGTTGGCGAATCCACACACTGCCGTCCACTGTCGCGCGACAGATGGCATCCTCGCAATGACCGAGCAACTGACCGGGCTCGGCCGTGGGATAAATCTTGCCTTTGCGAGCACCGTAAAGATAAAAATCAACCCCGTTCAGGCAATCCTTAACGCCGGGAAAACCGTCACCGGCGTGAATTTTCTGGATGACAGTCGCCGTGGAGTCCGTGCGCCAATCAATGGCCCTGACAGACTGCTTCATCAGGGGCCGAGCGCGTCCGCGAACGTCCGGGTTGGCGTAGTCCAATGGCCGGGGCTCAAACCCATCACGGCGAAAATCCGCCAGCGCCTGCTTTATCAAAAATGTCGCTGACTGAACCACTTCGCGCCGATAAAGGCTGCCTTTGCTGGCCGAGCGACAGGGAAACTCCTCCGTCCCCCAAATATCCCCCGCATCCATTTCCTGGTCGGCCTGCAGCAGGGTCACCCCCCAGCTCGCGCTGGATTCACTGATGGCCCAATCCAACGATGAAGGCCCCCGGTCACCTTCAATGCCCGGGTGAACAATCAGGCAGGGAAAGTGCTGCCACACCGTTTCCGGCACGCGATGCTTCAAGAAGGGACAAAGGATGAGGTCGGGCGCGACACGACTGACCGTTGCCTCGATGACCGGCTGGTCGGCACACAACTCAATGAACACCTCATGACCGATACTTAACAGCTCCCGATCAACCCGTTGGCACAGGCCATTGTAAGCCGAAGCGAGCAAAAGCACTCTCATAATGTGAACTCCGTTTCAGTGTTAGTTGGAATGGGCGGTCACGTTGGTCTCAAGAACTCCCAACTCTTCCTGCATTTTCTGGTTGAGCTGACTGAGAGAAGCAATAAGACACAGCACGAGTAGAACCATGCTGGTACAGAACACCAGAAGCCCCATGGTCATTGGCGCCATCCCCTGCCCCAACACGAGATTTGTCGCGGCATTGGCAGAGCGTTCCATGGTCATGGCCGCCATCCCGGTATAGTGCATACCGCAAACAGCAACCGCCATCACCACGGCACTCAATAACATCTGCGCCGTTCCTTTCAAGTTCACCGCCAGCCACAAGGCTGCCGTCGCCGCCACGAGGGCAATGCCGATGGAGAGGGCCACCAACGCCTGGTCGTATCGCATCTCGCCCGGCATCACCATCGCCGCCATGCCCACATAGTGCATGCTCGCCACACCGAGGCCGGTCAGCACGCCGGCCCCGATCAGACGCGGCCACGTCAGATGACCCGAGACGGCAGTTGCCACACCCAACCCGACAGCCAGTACAGCAATAATCAGAGAGAGGAAAGTCAGCCAGGGGTCATACCCCATATCCATGGGCATTTGATAGGCGAGCATACCGATGAAGTGCATGGTCCAGATGGCGCCTCCTCCCAGCGCGAAGGCAGCGGCGATAACCCAGCCCCACGAAAAGGCTTTCCCTGAGGCTTTCATGCCGTTGGTCATCTGCAAGCCGGTAAAAGCGCCGAACACCGAAATCAAAAAAGACAGCGCCACCAAGAACCAGTTATAGCTCGCTTCCATTTCCATACCCAATCACCCGTCAAAGTAAATTTACCCCGAAAGACTAGTGAACCCCAAACAAGCAATCAAGACAGCAGCGCTAGTACATTTTGAAGTAAAAAATCAGAAAACTGAAATGTTCGCTATTAGAGGATGAATCATGTGAAATTTCTCGATAAAAAGAAGTCGATCGCGCCAACAACTCAATAATAAGCGCCACGAAAAATTGGTCTCGTCGTTCATTTCGACAGAATATTTTTTTGAGTTTTTTGTGATGTCTATACAGATTCGAAAGAACGATAAATATTTCTTGAATTTTATTGAGAACTGGAAAAGAGTGTATACAATCAGCAACAAAACTGAGCGGTACAACCTCGCTACTGACAAAAAACGGACTCATAATGACACAGCGGACAGCCACAAAAACCCATGATTTCCGCGTTTTTCATGTTGCTCTTATCGGTGCCGAACAGAAAGACCAGATCACTTTCAGCCGACTTCTGGGCATTACCCGGTATCGAGCCCGACGCTACCAGTTGATACCGGTCGCCACCCACCTGAGCCTTGACGTTGCCGCTCAGGCATTGAACCGGAGTGACATAATTATACTCAACATCAACAACCCGGAAGCGATTTTATTCTGGAGTCGGTTGGCGTCAAAAATACCAGAAAAACGAAAAAGGCCCGTACTGCGCATTACCCGTGAGAAGAACATCAATACCAACTCGTCTCTCACGCTTTCCTGGCCCATCAACCCGACTCGGGTGGTTCAGATTCTGGACCGCTATACCGTCGACCACCTCAATTTTATTCCCGAGTTTGAGATTGGTGGCAGCGCCAACGCATCCGGTGAAGTGGTTTCTCTCCCTGTATCCGGCAGCGGCGCACCGTCAAGAAACCCGTCGCCCACACCGGGAACGCTTCGAAAAGCACTGGTAGCGGATGACAGCCTGGCCGTGCGCCGTCAACTGGAAATTGAATTTGAACGCATGGGGTGCGATCTGACCGTTGTCGCCGATGGCGAGGCGGCCCTGGCTGCCGTCAAAAAGGCGCACTACGATATTATTTTCCTCGACGTCATCATGCCCGGGCTGGATGGCTATAGCGTTTGCAAGAGTATTCGGCGCACCGAGCTGAATCGGAAAACCCCCGTGGTCATGCTCACCAGCAAGTCTTCCCACTTTGATCGCATCAAAGGGAAGCTTTCCGGCTGTGACACCTACCTGACCAAACCCATCAACCACAACGAATTCTGCTCGGTGACCGAGCAGCATTTCCGGGAATAACCGCCCAACAACCCGAGTAAAAGAGCAGTACTAACAGGAGTGAACAATGAGCGCGAGCAAAGTCATGATTGTCGACGACTCCCCAATCGACCTTCAGCATCTGAAAGACATCGTCACCACCGCCGGCTACCACGCCATTACCGCCACCAGTGGACGAGAAGCCTACAGTATGGCCAAACAAAGTCGCCCCGATGTCATTTTGATGGATGTTGTAATGGAAGACGTGGACGGCTTTGAGGCCTGCCGGACCATCCACCAGGATCAGGAGTTGAACAAAATCCCGATTGTGTTCGTGACCAGTAAAAACCAGAAGGCCGACCGGGTGTGGGGGGAGCTGCAAGGGGGACGGGCCATGATCTCCAAACCCTATACTCAGGAACAGATACTCAGTGCGCTATCCTCTTTGTAGCGCTCGATCTTTATGACCATTTCGACAACTGAAGCCCAGAATCAGCTTATCAAAGCACTGACCCGCTTTTCGGATCTTCCTCCGGAAGCGGGCCTGCCCGAGAGCGTCCGGCCAAAGACGGAGGCAGTCGGCACCGCTTTCTATCGTTTCTCGACCGGCGAGTTTCACTGGGTCTTCCCCGCCGAGCAACGGGCCGAAGCGTTTTCCGGGCTCAGCATCGCTCCCATACCGGGCAGCGACGAGCTGCTGGTCGGTCTGGCGCAGATTCGGGGCGAACTGACACCGATCTATCAACTCCACGCCAGATTGGGACAGGCCTTGCCGATACGAAGCAAAACACTGGTTTTTCACCTCGATGGCGCCATGGTCGGGCTGCTCGTCGATGCGCTCCCGGAACGGCAATGGCTGACGCCATCAAACGTCACGGACGAGTCACCGTTCGATGAAAAGACCGATGTGGTCTCAGCCCTCATTAGTGGCGTCGCTCGCGACGGCGAACGATATCTGATTCAACTGGCCGTCGAACACCTTGGCTCAGCGTTGCGTGATTTGGCGTCGACTGAACGTCGCACGCATACGGCAGGCCCCAGACCCTCAATACCGGAGCACCTATGAAAGCACTCACTGGCCTAAAAATATCGCACAAGATCAGCAGCCTGATGATTGGTTTGGTTGTGGGTTTCGTGATGATGGGCGTGGCCTACTATGCCCAGATCGCGACCGAAATACGCAGCGAGGATATTCAACAGCAACGTGCCTCCACCCAAAGCCAACTGGAACAGCTTGATGCCAATTTTGCGCAGCGCCTGAGCGCGATTGACCGCTGGTTCACTACCGGGGACCCGGCGGCGCTTGAGCGCCGCGAGGTGTTGTTGGAAAACGCCGCCACCCTGATCAACCAATTGGGCGAGCGCGACCCCAGGTTTGTCAACCGACCGTTGCTCAACACCCTCACGGAACAACACAACCAGCTGAAAACCCAGACCGGAGAGCTTCTGGAACAGTGGGAACCACAGGATCCGTTCTCAACCGACGCCACCTCAGCGATTTCCCTCGGCGGGCGTGAGGCGTTTGAGGCCTATTCAGCCTGGGCAGATAACAATGCCCAACAGCGCCTGGACATTGCCGCGCAGGAACGCACTATCGCCCAAACGCTGTTTGCCGCCCTGTTGCTGATCACTGCCATCGGTACCACCGTGGCGATGTACTTTATTTATCGCAGCATCGTCTTGCCGCTGTGGCATATTCAGGGTGTCATTGCCCGGCAGAATCGGGGCGAAAACCAGGCCCGGGTGCAACTGAACAGCCAGGACGAACTGGGTACGCTGGGTCGGGCCTTCAACCGCCTGCTGGATGAGCGGATTCAGGTACTGGAAAGTCAGGCGAAAGAAAACGAGCAGCTGAACGATTCCATCATTACCCTGATCAAATCCCTCGGGATGATTGCCCAGAAAGATCTGACGATCAAGGTTCCGGTCTCGGCGGATGTGACCGGCACCGTATCCGATGCCGTCAACCTGCTCACCTCAGAGACGGCGCGCACGCTTCACCAAGTGACCCAGATTTCGGCCCAGGTCAACCGCATTTCCGATCAGTTGCTTGAGCAGTCCGGCTCGGTCTCCCAAATGGCAGAACAGGAACGCGAACAAGTGGCCGAGGCAAACAAGGCACTGGAGAGCCTGGCCAAGGCCATGAATCAGGTCGCGATGGAGGCGCGCACAACCAACCAGGTGGCCCGTACCGCGATTGAGCACACACACGAAGCGCAGTCCGCTGTGGGCGAAACCGTTACGGGCATTCGCGCCATTCGTTCGACACTGGGGGAAACGGAAAAACGTATCAAACGCTTGGGGGACCGTTCCCAGGAAATTACCGGCATCGTCAACCTGATCAACACCATCGCCGAACGCACCCACATTCTCGCACTGAATGCCAGCATGCACGCGGCCTCCGCCGGTGAAGCAGGCAAGGGGTTCGCCGTGGTCGCCGAGGAAGTGCAGCGCCTGGCAGAAAACGCGCGCGAAGCCACCTCGGACATTTCCGCCATGGTAAATAACATTCGGGTGGAAACCTCCGATACGGTGAATATTATGAACACCCTGATCACCCAGGTGGCCGAAGGCACGCGCCTGGCCGAGGACTCCGGGCAACGCATGCAGCACACGGAAAAGGCCACCCGCCAACTGGTAGATCACGTCAAATCCATTGCCACCAACTCGGTGGCGCAGGCCAGCAACGCCAGTCGTGTTCGCGACCGCGCGCAGAGTATCACCGAATCCACCCGGAGCACCCACCGGGAGCTGGAACAGCAGGCCGTTCAGGTCAACGAGTTGAAGGCCTGTGCACGCACCCTGGTCGAGCGGGTCAGCGTCTTTCATCTGCCGGAATTTCAGGCGGAAGCCCAGCAAGCGGTGAACAGCCTGAAACAGCACGCCGTCAATCAGGACTTGTCGGCTCATTCCAGCCAGAGCGCCTGACCATGATGAGTGAGTCGACCGTGCCGGCCCTGAATCGAGAGCAGCAGGACATGCTCTCGCTGCTGATCGTCGAGCTTCAGGAGCAGTTGGATACCTCCCTGGAGGAGCCCGCGCCAGAGTCGGCTGAGGCCCTGGGCAGTTGGTTAGAGCGACGGAGCTCCGATCTTGAAAATCTGGAAAATGCCGCCGAGCTGATTGGCCTGGGCGGTCTGTCCGAAGTGTGTTGTCACCTGCGAGAGAATGTGCAAGCGGTGTCCCCCCACTCCGCCAGCGAAGCGGTTCTGATGTTGGCTGCCAGCTCGCCCATGTATTTGCTGGCGTATGTACAACAGTTGCAGTCGGGCGAGCAGGACGACCCGGAGTCCATCGAAAGCCTGTTGCAGTTCCTGTCCGACCCTGCCTGGCCGCTCCCCTGCCCCGACGGGGATCGCCTGCAAGGCGCGTTGACACAGCCTGAGTGGGAAACGCCGGAGGAGGTGAGCGCCCCGTCGGGTCCGCCGCGCCAGGCGAACGCTCAGATGCTGACACTGAAGCTCGGCGAGGACATCAACCCAAGATTATTCGAGGGGTTGATGTTGGAGCTGCCCGGACAGATGGAGCAGTTCTCCGACACACTCTCGCGGTTTATTCAGACACGCGCACCCGAGGCCCTGCAGCGGGCCCAGCGAATCACCCATACGGTCAAGGGCTCGGCCAACGTGGTCGGCGTGACGGGCCTGGCGAACTGGATGCACTACAGTGAAGACTTCCTGGACTTGCTGGAGCGGATGGCACCCACGGTGCCGGAGGGCATCGACGATTTTCTGATGGAAATGGTCGATACCGCCGCGAGCCTGCTCGATCACTTACTGGACGCGACCGAGCCTGGCGACGAGGCTCTGCAGGCTTTGCAACACTTGTTCGACCGCTACCATCAATTGGCAGCCGGAGACCTGGGGGATCCACCCAAAGAGCCATCGACCGCAGCGCCAGCCACCGATGAAGGTTCGGCATCCGTCGAGCCCGAGCGCGCTGTGGAGCCGACACAGATCCGCGTCGCCGAAAGCGGAATCAATGCGTTGCTGACGCTTTCGGGGGAAGCCAGTATCGGCAACCACCGCCTTACCACCCAAACTCACCGTGCCCGAAGCGGCGTCCTGCAACTGCAGCAGTTGCAGCAAAAGCTGAATCGGTTAACCGAGGAGTTGGGCCAGGTGATCGAACTGAGGAACCTGTTCGCCAACCACGCGCTTGAGAAGGACCAGTCACTGGATCCGCTTGAGCTCGATCGATACAACGAGTTGCACAGTTTCTATCATCAGTTGCAGGAATACGCCGCCGATGCCAATGACCTTATCCTGGGGACCAAAAGTGAGCTGAGTACCCTGAACGATCTACTTCAGACCCAGCAACGCCACCAGAACGACGCGCAGCAGCAACTGCTCGACATGCTGAGCGTTCCGGCACGTCAATTGGAGTCGCGCCTTCAACGTTGCGTTCGTCAGGCCTGTCGGCTCACGGGAAAGCAGGTGGAGCTTCACATTGAAGGCGCGCAAGCCCCGCTGGACCGAAACGCCCTGCAGCAATTGGCAGACCCGCTCATGCACTTGCTGCGCAATGCCGTGGACCACGGCATTGAAAGCGCCGACGAGCGTGCGGCCCAAAATAAACCCGAGGCGGGTCAACTGCACTTGCGCTTCCGCTCAGAAACGCAGTCCACCCTGATTGAGTTAAGCGATGACGGCGGGGGCCTCAACCACGAACGAATTCTCGAGCGGGCCGAAGCTCTGGAGCTGACGCCACCGGAAAATGCTGACGCCCAATGGCTGGAGTCCCTCATTTTTCTCCCGGGGTTTTCAACTCGAGAGACCGTCAGTCAAACCTCCGGACGCGGCGTTGGCCTGGACGCGGTAACCGATCAGCTCAAAGCGCTTCAGGGGCAGATCAGCGTGCAGAGTGAACCCGGTCTCGGCACCCTGTGGCGGTTGGTCATTCCCAACCGCCTCATTGCCGAACATCAATTGCTCGTGCAGGCTGGTTCCAACACCCTCTCGCTCAGCAGTCGCGGCGTCCAGCAAGTGGTGTTCATGGAACCCGAGCAGTTGAGTAACGACGGTGACGCGCTTTTTTATCGTTACGGCGAGCAGGTATTCAGAGTCTGGCACCTGTCCCAAGTGGCCCGCCTTCCCGGCACCGAGAGCGCCGATACCCGGCAGGCTCAAGCGGTTCTCATGCTGCAATCCGGGCAAGGGGAGATCCAGGGGTTGTTGATCGACCGCATTCTGGCCAGTCGGGAAATGGTCGTCAAACCTCTGCCCGCCTTCTGTCCGGAACTGCCCGGCGTGCTCGGAGCAACGGTTCTCGGTGACGGTCAGGTCGCCCCGGTGCTGGATGCCATAGCCCTCGTGGAAACCGCCTCAAAGGCCATACGTCACCACTCGGAGTCGCCCTTACCCACTCTGTCCAAGGCCCGCCCCCTGGCTTTGATTGTCGATGACTCCCTCAGTACCCGTCGCTCATTAGTGGAGTTCGTCACCGAGTTGGGTCTCGATGTGGTCACCGCTAAAGACGGTTTTGAAGCCATTGATCGTTTACAGGAGCGAACGCCGTCTCTGGTACTGGTGGACATGGAAATGCCCCGAATGAACGGTCTGGAATTCACCGCTCACCTGCGCGCCCAAGAGGCGCTGAGAGACATCCCCGTTATCATGATCACATCGCGCAACACCGAAAAACACCGGGAGCTGGCCCGCACGGCGGGAGTGGATCGCTACCTGAACAAGCCGTTCTCCGAAGTGGAACTGCTCAACAGCATTGAATCGAGTCTGCACTGATGAACGACACTTCCGATCCCGGACTGACTCTCTCGCCCCGCTCCGACCAGCCTCGGGAGGAATGGCTGTTAGTCGATGCCGTGGAGCTGCTATGGCTGCTACCCAGACGAGAAGCGGTGCACCTGAGCGAGCTCACCGCTACCGAAGCGGCGCTTCCCGCCTGTGGGCAGGTGCGACTCCACGACCAGGCTTACGCCGCCGTCTACTGGAACCGGAAGCTTCGACTGTGTCTGCCCGAGGAAGGTGCCTGCCGTTCCGCCCTGATCGTACAGAGCCCCGGTGGGGCACTGGCTCTGGCCTGCCATCGATTGATGCGGCTGGAGCGGACTCCCCGCTTCTATACGCTGCCCCAATGCATGAGGGGCCGGCATCACGCCTTTGAGCAAGTCGCCGTCATCGACGGCCGAGTCGCCGCCAAGGTCAACACCGAGCTGTTGTTACGGCAACTACCCGAGGCGCTACGCCGAAACATTCACTCACAACAGTCGTCACTGGGAGGCTGACCTTTTATGGAAGCGGTGCAACAGGACCCGAACCCATCCCTCAGCGCCTGGCGTCTGACGCTCTCGGACGGTCTTGAGATCGTGCTCGCCCAAGGGGAGGTCAAATACCTGGAGCAGGTCACTGAGGTCGTCACCGTACCTGGCCTGCCCGCCTACAGCTCACAGGCGTTTGTCTGGCGCGAACAACTGATTCCGCTGCTGCAATTGTCGCAATTGCTGACGTCCCGCCCCCTCACCTGCCCCCAGGCCCCGCTGGTCGCCATTGTGGCGTATCGTTCGGGCGCGAACGAGACATTGCAACTGGGCGCCCTGCCCCTGGCGGGAAAACCGGAACTGCTTCAGGTTACCGCCGAGCAGGCGCGTCCGGTGGATAGCCTGAGTGGCCGATGGCCCCACCTCAGTTGCGCTGCACTGAGTTACGAAGACCGGCTCTATCCGGTCCTCGATCTGAGCCATCTGTTTGACTCCACGCCCCAGGCGTTGATCACCTTGCATTAGCCGCCCAGCGCGGGCTCTCAAATCGCTAAGCTTGAGTATCTCTTTCAACGCTCTCTTCGCGCTGATGGCCCACTACTGGAACCGGAGATTTCAGATGCAGCAACCCGTAAACCGCAAAGGCCACCATCATTGAGGGCATCAATTCGTACACATAATCGGTAATCACCGTGTAGTGCGATATCAGATAGGCGATAACGCCGGCAAGCATCACAGTGATGCATTGCGCCTCCGAGGGCAGCCGGTGGAAACGGTAAATCAGCAACAAGGGGGCAAACGCTGAAGCCAGCAGGCCCCAGGCCAGAATCACCAGCTCAAACACACTGTCATTGCCGTATATAGCCAATACCAGGGCGATCCCGATGACCGCCATGGTCGCCACTTTGGTCTGAATAAACGTCAGGGGCCGACCGGGACGAATGTCCCGCGAGACCGCCGCCGAGCAACTTAGAACCAGAGAGTCTGCCGTCGACATGGTGGCCGCAAACAGTCCGGCGAGAACCAGGCCGGCAAGGATAGGAGGCATCAGTTCCACCGCCATGGTGGGCAGCGCCAGCTCGCTGTCAAACTGCTCGGCATTGGTGATGATGAGCCGTGCCAGGAGACCAACAATAATCGTAGCGCCATAGAAAAAGGTAAACCAGCCGTAATAGTAGGCGCGAACCTGGTTCATCAGCTTGCCGTCGGTCAGGCTCATATAGCGCACCATGACATGAGGCTGACCCACCACACCGAAGCCGGCAAACAACCACCCCACTACAAACAAACAGGCCGACCAGATCGTGCTGCCCGGGGGAAACCAGTTCATAAAACCGGATTCCACCTGATACAGGTCATTGACCATCTGGTTCCAGCCGCCGACACTCTGCATCGCCATCCACATCAGCATGGGCATGGCGACCACCATCACCATGGACTGCGCCGCATCGGTCCAGATGGAGGCGCGGATGCCACCCGCAAAGCTGTAAATCAACACCATGACGGCGCCCAACCAGGCCCCGGTGGTCAAATTCCAGTCCAGCAAAACGTGCAACGCCTTGCTGCCCGCATTCAGTTGTGCCCCTGCGTAGGTGCCGAGGAACATAAGGATCAACAGCCCGGCGATGCGGCGCAGCGTTCGGTAGTCTTGCCCCCACCAACGCGTCACCAGCCCACTGAACGAATCGAGCTCCTGGCGCTCCGTGGTCTCGCGAATAGAGCGCCACAATAGTAGGGAGCCGACATAGTCACCGAGAATCCAACCGATCATGAGCCAAATGGAGGACAGGCCGTTCATATAGGTAAAGCCGATCATGCCGGTAAACATATAACCACTGTTATTGGTCGCCACGGCCGAGAGGGCCACCAGCCAGGGCTTGATGCTCTGCCCTGCGGTCAGATAGTCCGTGGTCGTGCGCTTGCTGGCCAGGACCGACAAGGCCCCGATCACGACAAATACCAACAGAAAGAACAGAAAACTGGCAATAATCATGGCGTCTCCAGCGGCCGAAATGACACTCTATTACAGCCTAGCACACAGGCTCCGGGCCCAGCCTGTATACTGCCTGCCCAATTGCTGACCCCAGAAATACATGAGGAGCGCCATGCGCGGCTACGCCCAAAACCCGCCCGAGCCGGACCCGTCGGTACCGCGACTGAATCTACCGCAGGTCTGGGGCTATATCTGGCCCTACCTATGGGCGTACAAAGCGCGCGTCATCATCGCTCTACTGGCACTTCTTGCGGCCAAAGGGGCCTCCTTGACGATGCCCTGGGCACTCAAACATATTATCGATGGGGTCGACCGGAGCCTGCAGCCAGAAATTGTGCTGCCGGTCGCCTTTCTGCTGTTTTACGGCTTTCTGCGTTTCGGCAGCGTTTTCTTCGGCGAACTTCGGGATGCGCTTTTCAGCCGGGTGACCGAGCGGGCCATGCGCCGAATCGGCCTGCGAGTGTTCGAGCACCTGCATCAGCTTGAGCTCAACTTTCACCTGAGCCGGCAGACCGGCGGGATAAGCCGGGATATCGAACGGGGAACGACCGCCATCAGCTTTCTGATGCGGTTTCTGATGTTCAACATCGTGCCGACGCTGTTTGAAATCATCATGGTCGCGGTCATTTTTACCTTGGCGTTTTCGCCCTGGTACGCCCTGATCATTCTGGTAGCGGTATCCATTTATATCGGCTTTACCGTGCTCACTACCGAATGGAGGACCCGCTTCGTCCGGGAAGCCAACCAGGCGGACTCCTCCACCAATACCCGCGCGGTGGACAGTCTGCTCAACTACGAAACCGTCAAGTACTTCAACAACGAACGTTTCGAGGCCAACACCTACGATTCGTTCCTGGCCCAGTGGGAGAGTGCCAAGCTTAAAAACCGATTGTCCTTACTGGCGTTGAACTCGGGGCAGGCCCTGATTATCGCCCTCGCCATTACCGGCATGATGTTTATGGCCACACAGTCAGTGATCGACAAGGAGATGACGCTGGGGGATCTGGCGATGGTGAACGCTTACATGATTCAGCTGTTCATCCCACTCAATTTCCTTGGGTTTGTCTACCGGGAGATGCGCCGGGCGCTGGCGGATCTGGAAAACATGCTCGGGTTGTTACAACGGGCGCCGCGCATCACCGACCGGGAAAACGCCAGCCCGCTGGTGATCGAAAACGGGGAAGTCCACTTCCGCCATGTGCACTTTGGTTACCACAAAGACCGACCGATTCTAAAAGACCTCTCGTTCCGGGTGGCCGCCGGGCATAGGGTCGCGATTGTCGGGGCCTCCGGCGCCGGGAAAAGCACCATCGCGCGGCTGCTCTATCGTTTCTACGACATTGACGAGGGCAGGATCGAAATAGATGGTCAGGATATTCGGTCCGTAACGCTCGATAGCCTCAGAAAAGCGATCGCGGTCGTTCCCCAGGATACCGTGTTGTTCAACACCAGCATTCGGGAAAACATTGCCTACGGCAATCCCACCGCTCCGGAGGAGGCCATCGACCGGGCCATTCGCATGGCGCACCTGGACGATTTTATTGCCAGCCTGCCCAATGGCGACAAGACCCTGGTCGGAGAGCGAGGCCTCAAAGTCTCTGGCGGAGAGAAGCAGCGAATTGCCATTGCCCGGGTGCTTTTAAAGGGCGCGCCCATCCTGATTTTCGATGAAGCCACCTCGGCACTGGACTCCCGAGCAGAGGCCGCGATTCTGAGCGCGATAAGGGAGGTCTCCGCCGGGCATACCAGCCTGGTGATCGCCCATCGTTTATCCACGATTGTCGATGCGGACCAGATTCTGGTGCTGGATGACGGCAAGCTGGTGGAGCAAGGCAGCCACCACCAGCTTTTACAACAACAGGGCCGTTACGCTCGGTTATGGGCGCTACAGCAGTCGGCCCAGGATTAGTCCCCCGTCACTTCCACCGTTTGAGAGGACACATCCGAGGCCTCACCGTCGCTAACGCGCAGAGTCACCTCGTAGCTTCCGGGGGTCTCGTACTGATAGCGAACCTCTGCGGTCGTGGAAATTCGAACCTGCTCGGTGCCGTCACCCAGGCTCCACTCATACTTCAGGACATCGCCATCGGCGTCATAAAACTGCTCCGGCGTGCAAGACACCCAGGTCCTGCCGGTGTTTCGGCAGTCGAACGCCGCGGAAGGCACCGTATTTTCCGCATCGCCCATCTGGACATTCACAGTGATGTCACCACTGAAAAAGTTACCCGTGGCCGTGAGGCGAACTTCGTAGAGCCCGGGCTCGTCGTAAGTGTGACTGGTCACCGTCTCGGTAGACTCGGTGCCATCACCAAAATGCCAGCGCAAGAAAGAGGTTCTCAACGAGTCGCTGGCATCCACGTAGAGTGTCAGCCCCTGCTTGCGAAACAGGGGGCGGGGATCCCCGTAAAAATCAACATAGCCCTCGATGGCTTGGCCGTAATTCCAGGTGGTATCCCCCAGTTCGCCATCGGTCACCGTGAGCACATCGTTGAACGATGGCAGAGCGACAGAGGAGGAGGATTGGCTCGAGCTGCTCTGAGGTAGCGAGGATGTGGAAGAGGCACTGGCGCTCGCGGCGCTACTGGCAAAATACGAATTGACGGGGTACTGCTCAAAGGTGAGCGTGTCACCATCAAGATCCCCTGACAGGGAAACGTCGTCATCGACGTTTCCGTACGAATAGTGTGCCGATAATACCGCGACTGGCGCATGGTTGCCTTCCGCCTTCCACTCGCCGGCTTCCACCTGAAACGACTGCTTGACGTCGCCCGACTCAGTTTCCACCAGGACGGTGACCTCATAGAGACCGGGGAAAAAGTAGGTATGCCAAGCCTCATGAGCACCATACACCGAATGGCCGTCGCCCCAATCAATGGTGACGCGTTCCGGCTGGGGAAGGCTCTGAATAAAACCGAGTGCGTCCACAAAGACCGTTTGCCCGTGCATGGTGGCCTGCACGTCAGCGACGGCGCCGTCCCCCTCCGCGTAGCAGAGCGGTTGCTCTCCAGCGCCCCCGGTGTGCGTGCCTTGAATGCCAAACCCGACAGGGTTATCCCCAATATACCCATTCCAGGATTTGGACGCCGCTCGATAGTCGGGGGAACTGCCACTGATAGTGACTCCCCAGGCGTTGTGAATGGTGTAGCCCTCGGGCAGATCCAACACCACTTCCCAACCATCAACCGGTTGATTCCCGGTGTTAGTCACTTCAAAAGAATAGACGAATCCGCTGTTCCAGACACTCTCGCTGCTTACCTTGCAGTTGAAGGAGTCATCCGGTGCTGGGGAAGAAGAAGACCACTGCGAAACGCTTGATGACGACCAATACTGACTGCTGGAGGACGCAAGCGGTTCGCTACTTGCCGAGGCGGAGTGATCGCTACTTGAGGAGGCAGACGACAACGGCGTGATCGGTGTCTGCGCAAACGCGACTGAGCTGAAGAGAAAAGAGGTGACGAGCGACAGCACGCCGACCAATGGACGATAAAGTGACATAAAGAATTCCTTGTACGATCGTGGTTATTGGATGATCGCCGGTACTGACCGAACCTCTTTCCGGCAACAGTAACAGCCTAGCAAAATCGCACGCTCTTTCAGGAAATCTCTCTCAAATCACGGAAAAGCTTTCTTCGATGCAACTTAGAATGCCAAACCCGCCTGTAAGGCGACACCCCATTCATCTTCGCGCCCGCTTCTCGCCACACCGATGTCCAGGTGTGCCGTTCGCCCACCAAAGCCCAGCCCGACCGATGGCAGTGTTGTCGCGTCAATCAGGTTGTGGCGAAGTCCCGCACGCAAGGCGGTGTTTCGCCACAAGAACCATTCGGCGCCCACGGCCACAAACTGCTTGTCCGGGTCAAACCCCAGCGGTTCATTGCGTGTGAGATCCATGTCGATACTGATTCTGAGAGGCTCAGTGCGATACCCCAATCCAATGCGCGCGATGGGACGCTGCTCAATGCGATCGCCCCGTACCGTGTGGTAATCGTGAGCCAGCAGGTTGCGAACCACCAGCCCCCATTGCCAGGGGCCGGATAAGTCATGAACCATTCCCAAATCCATATTAAAACGGGTGGATTGTTGTTGATAAGGGGCCTGGTTATACGCACTGAAATCGAAGTCATCGATACGCTGTTCAAAGTGAATGCTGGTAAATGTCACTTGTTTGAGAGAGAGGCCAATGTGGACGCGGTCCTGTTGGGCGAGACCGTAACTGCGGGCAAAACTGATGGCCTGTTCTGTCACGTCGGCGCCCTGGGTTTCAATCGTTGAAAAAAACTCTTCAGGAATGGGCTCACGGAGGTAGTCTTCGACATTTCGACCTTCCAACTGCTCCGCTCGGGCGTCATCGTACAAGGCTTTAAAATCCACATACTCATCCAGCGCCAGGGCCGCCAACCAAAAATTTCTCGCCTTGCCGAGGACGTCGTCCAGGCTCAGGTTGTCGGGATCGACCATGACCCCTTCCAGCTCGCGCAGATCAGCCGCCGCGTCGTAGAGATCAGCCACACTGTCCACGGTGTCGGTCACTCGACGGATATTGGCGTTGTCCTGCTCAGAGACGTGAACCACGCTTCCCAGCACGAGGTACTGACGATGGTACCCACCGATGGCCCACCGTCCTGCAGGGTAACCAAACGACACGCCATAGGAGGCACTTGCTCGCAAGGGCTTATCGGAGAGGTGGTTGATATCGACCTGGGCCTGGCGGATCCTTCCGTTGGTCTGGCGCAACTCGGTCGCTACCTCTGACTCGCTCCCCTCCCAGTTCAGCTCGACGTCGACCAACGTATCCAGGGCGGCGTCATCATAACGTTCCGAGAAGTCTTCGGCGGAGTTCAGAAAATCGTCACGATCCAGAAGGCGAGCGCCGACATAGCTGTGTGCATGCAGCTTCGACAGCCGTTTAGGGTCGTGGTTGATCAGTAGCGCGGGGTTGAACAGACTGGCATTATGAGAGCGAGCCGTCACAACACCCGTCCCTCCCATAGAGAGGGAGCGAGCGTCAAAAGAGAGAAATGAAACGGCAGAGGCCGGTACAGAGATAAAGGCTATCAGGCCGGCGACAAGCCTCATCGCCATGGGCGGGCGACAACGGAACGGTATACAGGACATGGCATCCTCTTAGTCCAGACTTCAGTGACCGTTCCCAGCTTAGCAGAGTTTTCCTACCACCTGCGGTTCCGGAGGGCGCACCAGGTTACTCCGAGGCGCTCTCCCTGGCTTTATTGTATGCCTCAACCGCTTTCTCATGAGCCTCAAACGCGGCCTCTCGATTTTCAAACTCAAAGAGGTGGCGAATGGTGCAATGATCGCCGCTGGTGTACATCTTGTGCATACCACCACCACAGACTTCGGTAAACCGCTCTTCAAACGCAGCCCTCGGCGAAGTCCCCACGTCATGACAGCCGGGCAGCAGGGTGGCCAGATAGTAGTTACGACGACCGTCTATCGAGACCACATCGTGATCAAGCACCCCATAGCCGCGAATATCTTTCTCTTGAACACAAGCCCGCCCGTCTTGATCGGTCGTATCTTTCAGGACCTCCTGGAACCGGGGCACATCGCCTCCGGTGGTGCTACAGCCGGCGAGCAGGGCCGCGGCCAGGCCGCTCAACAGACCCAATCTTACTTTTTGCATAGTTCCACCTCGTACTCTTTGCGTTGGTGCAATCACTCGTGCGTCATGCCAATAATGTATCCTGTCACCGTAGAAGACATAAGATGAGGCAGCAAGTTCGCCGCTATAAATTCTAATTTGGAATAGTTAAATAGGTATTGATTCAAATTTACACTTATCATAACGGATTTCTACCTCGTTATGACTTGCGAGTGAAACATGGCTCGCGTATTCTGACTCCTTATAGTCAAACAAACACAAAAGATTTCATGATCAGCATCAGCAGCTTTACGCAACGGCACAATCGCCTGACGGTTACGATGTCGGTTTACCAACCGACCCGTCGCCACTGTTCGCTGTCTGCTCATTACTGAACTTTTTAACCAGGCCGCGAATGAATCGCGGTCTGTGCTTCTGCCTTCAACACTTCCCGAGCCTTCCTAAGCCGCGCTTCATTCTCCGCCTTTTACACGGAGAGTTGTCTCGTGCAACCGATAAAATGGTGGCGCGCCTGGCGGGCGCGCAAGAAGAAAGGCCCACCCGATATCGCCGACCCCGCCGTGCCGGAAGCGCTTCAGCGCGATGCGGGCGTTGAGGTGATCCGAATCCGCCTGCCTTCCGGGGCAGAGGTGCAAATCGTCAAACGCCACCCCAGAGAATAGTCTATGAAGGGCGGCGCCCGCCTTCGGTAAGCCCCTCGCCAGGTGCCGCTCTGAGTCTCTCCAGCGCCGGAAAGATTTCTGCCCAGGATTCAGTCTGGATGATTGGAGCGTCAAAGAAGTTGACTCCGGTAATGATAATACATATCATTTGCGCCTGTTATTTCATTAGTCTTCAGGAGTCACTCTGTGCCAAAGACCCACCCTTCTCTGCTTGCCTTCGCCATCAGCGCCCTCTCAGCCGCCCCCGGAGCCTTCGCCCAGGAGTCGTCGGCACCAGCGATTGAGGAACTGCACATTACCGGTCAGCTTTCCCGCTACTCGGCCCTAAAGTCCGATACCCCCATCATGGAGACCGCCCGCTCAGTCTCCATCGAGAGCGAGCTCGATATCATTGAGAAAGGGGCGCTGGCTCTGGACGACACCTTTACTTACTCCTCGGGGGTTACAGGCAAAACCTTCGGCTACGCGACACGGGGGGATTGGCTCAAAGTCCGAGGGCTGAATGTCCCGCTGTACCAGGACAGCCTTCAGTCCCTTTTCGGCAACTACAACAATACCCGACCGGATGTATACACGCTCGAGCAGGTGGAAATCCTCAAAGGCCCCGCCTCGGTCCTCTACGGGCAGGGCTCACCCGGTGGTATTGTCAATATCGTCTCCAAGCTGCCCAAGGCGGACTCGGCTCATGAAATCGTCGCGGAATTGGGTAACTTCGACCGCAAGCAGTTGGCGTTCGACAGTACTGGTCGGATCGGCGACAGTGACGAATGGCTCTACCGCGTGGTCGGCGTGCATCGGGACTCGGACACCCAGGTGGATTTCGTGGAAGACAACACCACCGTCATAGCCCCTTCCATCACCTGGCGACCCGACACCGATACCGACCTGACTCTGCTGGTCAATCACACCGAAACCGAAAGCGATACCGGCGCCCAGTTTCTGCCCCTCTACGGTACCCTTTACCCCGCGCCCAATGGCGAGGAGATCGAAAACAGCACCTATACCGGCGAGCCGGGATACAATCGCTACAACACCGAAACCACGTCGGTCACCTTCCTGGCGAACCACCACTTCAACAGCATCTGGAGCCTGGAAGTCACTTCGCGCTACAGCGACGCCCAGGCCGACTACCAACAGGCCTGGACCTCGTTCATCGGAGGGGATCGCTATGTCTATAACGACGATGGCAGCCTCTATAACGATGGCCTGGTACCGAGAACTTTTTATCGCAACGACGCCAGCTCAGAGCAACTGGCGATCGACACACGTTTGCGCGCCCAATTTTCGACCGGAGCGCTGTACCACGAGGTTCTTGTCGGTGCTCAATATCAGGACGTCACGCTGGGGGACGCCGGCTACTATGCGTTCGCGCTGGGTTACGATTCCGAGAGCCGCGGCCCTGATAACAACTTTGGCGATGCTTACTGGCTCAACGTGTTCAATCCGGTATACGGCAATGTGCCGCCCGCCGATTACCTCAACAGCTTGTACAGCACCAGCCCGGACACCACTACGGAAGATCTGGGGCTCTACGTCAACGACCAGATCAGCATCGGAAATTGGCGCGTAACCGCTGGCCTTCGGGTCGATGACACCGAGACCAATACCGGCACCGCCCGTCAGCAGGACGACGCTGTCAGCAGCGCACTGGGCGTGCTCTATCAATTCGATAACGGGCTCGCGCCCTACGCGAGTTATGCGGAGTCCTTCGAGCCGGTGATTGGTGACGACGGTCGAGGCAACACCCTCGACCCCCAGGAAGGCGAGCAGGTGGAAGTGGGTGTGAAGTACCAATCCTACGATATACCGGCGATGGTCACCCTGGCCTACTTCGACATTACCCAGAGCAATCTGAGCGACCCGACATCACTTGCCGGGGACTACCAGCAACAGCGGGGTGAAGCGTCGGTGGAAGGCGTGGAGCTGGAGGCATTGGTCACGCTGGGAGATCTCGATCTGGAGTTCAACGCCAGCCACCTGGACACCGAGTCCGCCGAGGGCTACCACCTGGCCAGTGTGCCGGAGAATCAGGCGTCTACATGGGTCACCTGGCGACCCGCAGGCTTCCAGGGCTTCAAAGTCGGGGGTGGCCTTCGCTACATGGGTGAAAGCTGGGGCGGTCAAGATGAGATCCGGACCCCGTCGTACACACTGGGAGACCTGATGATCGGCTACCAGGCCGGCCAGTGGGATTTCACGTTGAACGCACGGAACGTCGCGGACAAGGCGTTCCAGGCAACCTGTCTTTCACGGGGCGACTGTTTCCCGGGCGAAGCACGCAACGTTGTCGGTCGGGTCCGCTACCAGTTCTAAACCCGTCGTCCGGTTTCGCGGTTGGAGGTACCCCGCTCTGCGGGCGCCTCTCCCGCCACCGCTGCGTCCAGTGCCCGCCAGGGCTTTCCGTCGCAAACCGGGTAATTCTTACAGGTGGGCAGGCAACCGCGGCAGGGCAAGCGGTCTACCGAATCGGCACTCGGGGGCATGGCAACACTCCAAAAGAATCATCATGATCAGATGAATACGACGGGCGCGGCCATCCGGATCTCTCCTCTAGCCACCCCACCCCAAATCCCGCGCTAACACTTTCTCAAGATTATGCCCCAAGCGTGCCTGCGTCATCACGTTGGGATGATAGTCGCAACCATAGCCCTCTTCCGGCTCGATTTTCCCGAGATCCAGAAAGTGAATGTTGTTGTCGTTCGCCAGTGACTGCAACACCGCCACTTGGGACTCACGCGCCTCTGCGCTCAGCATCGGGCTTGCGATCAGGTAGAAAGGCACTCGCGGGTAATCGGTTCGCAGCTGGGCGAGCAGCGACTGCATGGCGTTGTGGTACCCCGGAGCCGACCCGGTCCAAAAGTCGTTGGTGCCGATGGCGATCATCACGGCATCCGGTCGATATCGCTGAACATCCCACTGTGGTTGGGGCTCCAGCGCCAGCGTCCGGCGACGCCGTTCGATCAACGTGGGCTGCTCACTCACGTCTTCCCCATAACTGCGCCAGACACCGATGCCGGACCAGGCGATGAGATGCGCTTCGGCGTCCAGCGCGTCTGCCGCCACCGAGGCATAGGTCAGCAGCGGGTTACTGGTTTCCTGAGCGTAAGGGCATTGCGCGGTCTCCCCTTCCACCCCGTAACCCGCGGTGATTGAATCTCCCAGGAAAAGGAGCTGCCGCTGCGGTGCCGTCGGTGGCGAGAGCAAACGACCCTCCACCTCGGGCGCCGACGCAAACACGGTTGTGCCTTCAAACGACTCACCGAGGCGAGTGATCCTTATCGTATGTTCACCCGCTGACAATCCGGAGACAAGCTCGTAGCGATGCAAGCCTTCGCTGACCCAAAGATCAGCGCCCTCACCGCCATCCACGGTCACCTGAAAGCGGACCCGACCGGCACTCTGAATTTTGAGAGACGCGGCCGTGCCCGAAAACCGGAACGCCATGGCTGAACCGGGCCAGGTGAAGGCGGCACTGCCCGATTCACGCACATCGAACCGCCCAATCAGCCGCGCGGACGCGGGCTCCAGATCCTCAACACCCTTCTCCCCCGCAAGCTCGCCAGGAGATTCCAGGGCACAAGCCGCCAACAACACCAACGCGGACAACAACCAAACATTACGCATAACACCGAGCGCCTTTTACGAATTGAAGGGGAAATGTAACCGATTCCACGTCGTGCCACAACGTTCAGGGCAATCGCTTCTGACGAAAAGCGCTTCACGCCTTGATGTCAAAAAAAATCACAAATAACAATTTAATTGCATTTTAGGTCACTATAGAACTATAGTGCGGTTTTCCCTCTCCTGTCTGACCAACGACTCAACACCAGAGTGATGTGCCAGACATGGGAGGAGGCCGCACAACATTCAACAGACTTTTTAACGCCGATGCGGCAACGCCGGTCGTTACGTCACCGCCTACTGCCCGGTATCCAGCGTTAAAAGACAATAAAAGCACGGGAATCAACCACCGTCAGACCCAAGAGGAACTCCGCATGCAGTCACGACGAGCCACCGGTTTTATCACCCTCGTCCTCACTCTCATGCTCGGACAGCATTGCCTGGCCGACGACCTGCGCCCCCAACACATTTTCATCGCGGGAGACTCCACCGCCGCCTCCTACAGCGATAAAGACCACCAGGGCTGGGCCGCGCTCTTGCAGACCTATTTCGACAAGAAACAGGTAACCGTTGAGAACCGGGCTCGCGGCGGCCGAAGCAGCCGCACCTTTATCACCGAAGGTCTGTGGCAATCCATGATGGAAGAGGTACAGCCCGGTGACCTGGTGCTTATCCAATTCGGTCACAACGACGCCGGTGAAATCAACGACGACAGCCGCGCGCGCGGCTCCCTGCCCGGCCTGGGAGACGAGCAGACCGACATATCCAATCAGGTGACCGGAAAAGAGGAAACCGTCTATACCTTCGGCCACTACATCCGTCAGATGGTCGCGGACGTCCGCGCCAAAGACGCAACGCCGGTACTGCTCTCGCTGACCGCACGCAATCGGTGGGATCAAGGCAGAATCGAGCGGCGTAACGGCCAATATGGGCACTGGATGCATCAGTTGGCCTGGGAGCTGGATACACCGTTTATTGACGTGACCAACCTGGTCGCTGACAAGCTGGAACAGCTGGGGCCCGAAAAGGTATCGGCGCTCTATCCGAAAGACCACACGCACTTCAACGCGGCCGGCGCCGAGATCCATGCCGAGACCATCGTATCGGCCCTGAAAGGGCTGCGCCCTACTCTGGCGGCGGACCTGTATTCCGAAAAAGGTCGCGAGGTCCGCGCTTATGACTGGACTTTCTTACGCTTACCCGTGGTGGCGTCACCCGAAAAAACCAGCATTTTCATGGTGGGCGACTCCACCGTTCGCAACGGCTGGGGCGATGGCGCCGGCGGCCAGTGGGGCTGGGGCGACTTCCTCGGGCACTATCTCGACAGCAATCAATACAACCTGGTCAATCGCGCCATCGGCGGTTTCAGCAGCCGGACTTTCGTGACGGGAGGCCACTGGAAGCGAGCCTTGAACATGACCCGCCCGGGCGATTATATGCTGATCCAGTTTGGCCACAATGATTCCGCGGCGCTCAATGACAAACAACGTGCGCGCGGCACGATTGATGGTATCAGCGAAGCACAGGAAACCATCGACAATAGGCTGACGGGCGAAACCGAGACGGTTCACACTTACGGTTGGTACCTGCGCAAAATGATCGGTGAAGCGATGGCCCGCGGCGTGACACCGGTGCTCTTTACCCCGGTGCCCCGGAAAATCTGGGATGAAAGCGCAGAGCAGATTGTCCGCCCGGAAAACAGCTACCCTCAGTGGGCACGACAAATCGCGGCAGAAAGCGGAGTCCACCTGATAGACCTGCACAAATTGGTCGCCGATCGCTACGACGAGCTGGGGCCTGAGCATGTGGAATCATTCTTCGCCGATGAGCACACGCATACCTCCCTCGACGGTGCCAGATTCACCGCGCGTATCGTGGCCGATGAGCTTGAAGCCATCCTTGAAGAGCAGCCCTGAACCATCGTCGATCATCATTCACTGACTGTTTAAGAAGGACATACACTATGCTGAACTTGGGCCTGAGAGCACACGACTACGGCCAGGGTACCCCCGCCGACATTGCGGCCATGCTTGGCCAGTACGATGTGTCCTGCGTGCAACTCGCCCCCGCCAAATCGTTCCCTGTGATTGGCGAGCAACCCGGGCAACTGAGCCCCGGGTTTGCCAATCAGGTTCGCGATGCCTTCGCCGCGCAGGGCATTGCGATCGCCGTACTGGGCTGCTACATCAACCCCATTCACCCCGACCCGGTCGCCAAAGAGCAGGGCCTCAAACGTTTTGAAGAACACCTGCGCTTTGCGCGGGATTTCGGCTGCGCCATTGTGGGCACCGAGACCGGCTCAAAGAACGGCGACTGCAGCTATCACCCGGACAGTCAGACAAAGGAGTCATTCCTGGAGTTGGTGGACGCCGTCCGACGCCTGGCGAAAACCGCCGAAACCTATGGCACGATTGTGGGCATTGAGGGGGTGGCACACCATCATACGGTGCATAGCTACGAGAAGATGCTGGAGCTTCTGGAGATGGTGGACTCCCCCAACGTTCAGGTGATCTACGACCCGGTCAACTTTTTCCCGCTGGACCAATGCCATCGTCAGCAAGAATTAATGGATGAGGCTTTCAATCTCTTTGGCGATCGTATCGTCGCAATTCACAGCAAAGACTTTGTGGTCAAGGACGGCAAGAAAGAAGGTGACCTGCCTTCCGGTACCGGTGAAATGGATCATCGCTATTTGATGTCGCTGATCCAGAAGCTCAAACCCGGCATTCATACCATTCTCGAGAGCACTAACCCCGGGAATGTGCAGGGTATTCTGGAGCATTTGCGCCAGTGCGCCACGTAGCCTATGGAGATTCCTATCATGCATCCATCATTTAAAAAAATAACACCTGAACTCACCTCCGGCCTCTTACCCAGATATTTCGCATTGAGCGTTTTGTGCCTCTGGGCCACTACCGCCATGGCCCAACCCAATGACGCAAGGGTGCCGCTCCATCTGCTTCCCGCCGAGTATCCAACCCCTTATGGGGCACCGGAAGTGCAGAGCGTAAAGTCCGTCCTGGATAGGGTCTACCGCTTTCTCGATGAGAACTCGGCCTCCGCCGTTGTGGATGCGAAAACCGGAAAGGTAGTGACGGACTCTGGCGCAATGAGAGGGAGTCTGTCTTTCGACGATACCTCTTTTCACATTACCGGCTATGAGTGGGGTGTCACCTATGCGGGCATGTTGTTGGCGTCCGAAGCAACGGGTGAACCCTACTATGCGGACTATACCAATAGCCGTTTAACGCTTATCGCGAACATTGCCGAAAATCACAGCACTGAAGGCCTCAGAGGCTCACCGATTCGAAGTGTTCTGGAGCCCGACTCGCTCGATGATTCCGGCTCCCTGGCTGCCGCCATGATCAAGGCGAAAATGAACGGGTTGGACGCACCGGTAGAACCGTTAATAGAAAACTTTCTCGAGTACATCAGCGAAGAGCAGTTTCGTCTTGAGGATGGTACCTTGGCCCGCAACCGACCTCATGACAACACCCTTTGGCTGGATGACCTGTTTATGAGCGTTCCGGCGCTGGCTCAAATGGGGCATTATTCCGGAGAAGGGAAATATTTTGACGATGCCGTCAAACAGATCCATCAGTTTTCGGAACGGATGTTCAACAAAGACAAAGGCCTCTATATGCACGGGTGGGTGCAGGGTATGGAGGACCACCCCGAGTTCCACTGGGGACGGGCAAACGGTTGGGCGGTGATGGCCATGGTCGAGTTGCTGGAGGTGCTACCCAAAGACCACCCCGGTTACACCGGGGTCCTGGATCAATTGAAAGCGCACATCAAGGGGCTTGTTGCCTACCAGGACGGTACCGGCCTATGGCACCAGTTGCTCGACCGAAATGACACCTACCTGGAAACGTCGGCCACGGCGATATTCGCCTACTCGATGGCAAGGGCCATCAACCGAGGCTATATCGACAAAAAGGCCTACGCTCCCGCCGTACTTTTGGCGTGGAATGCCGTTGCAACACAGGTCAATGATGCCGGCCAGATCGAGGGAACCTGTGTGGGCACCGGCATGGGTTTTGATCCCGCCTTTTACTATTACCGACCCGTGAACGTATACGCCGCACACGGTTACGGCCCCGTCATGCTGGCCGGTGCCGAAGTCATCCTGATGCTCGAGAATAATGAATTCGAGATAAATGACAGTTCGTTGCAGCTCGTGGAATAGCCTTACATCGAATGTAAGGCTCAATTTCCTTCGGGTTTCTCCAACTCAAACACCGGGCTTGCCGGGACGAACACGGCATCCGGGGCGTCCGGTTCGGCGGGATCAAACGGAGGCACATTCTCGCGCAGATGCGTCGCCAGCCCGGGCACCTTTTCCCGGATACCCTTAACCACGGCACGAGCCAACTCGTAGGCCCCGTAGGGACTGTGGTGAGTATTGTCTTTCAGTGCCTGATCCTGACCGGGAAAGGTGTTCGCCGGATAGTGCACAAACGCTTTTCTGGAACCTGACTCTCCCAACGCCGCGTAGAGCTCCAGGCTCATGCCGTGGAGATCAATGACCGGCACGCCCTGCTCCTCTCCCACTTGGTGCATCGCCACGGCAAAATCCGTCAGGGTTTCTCCGGGCTTTCCTTCACTCCAACGGCGACGCTCCATGGGCGTGATCAGCACGGGGATGCCGCCTTTATTGCGCACCGCCGCAATGTACTCGCGCAAATTTTCCTGGTAGGTGGTGAAGGGCCCGGCACCGTCACTCTTGTCTTTCTGGTCGTTGTGGCCGAACTGAATAAACAGGTAATCTCCGCGCTTCATGGTGTCGAGAATTTTCTCCAGCCGATGTTCTGATTCAAAACTGTAAAGGGCGCGGCCCGATTCGGCGTGATTGGCGATGGCCACGCCCGGCTTGAAAAAGGAAGGCAACATCTGCCCCCAACCGGCCCAGGGCTCATTACGCTGATCCGTTACGGTCGAATCCCCCGCAATGAATACGGTAGTCGCTGCCGGCGCCGGCTCGATATGCAGTGCAGCCACGGCGGCGGGATTGCCTAGGAACTCAATGGTCAGGTGCTTATCCCAGTGCGCGATCATCGGCGGGCCCTGCTCACGGGCGTTCAGGGAAACCCTTGCCGACCCTTCAAGCTGCGGGCTTCGCCGGTTCACGGTGAAGGTCGCGCTCCTTCGCTTCCCCGCCTCTGTCGAAACCGAATGAAGCATCAACCGGCGCGCCTCCACCTTCACCGTGTTCTCCGACGCGGATTCCGATGCGCCGAAGATAACCGACACATTGTAATTCCCTTCGGGAACATCGACCGCAAGAGTGAAAGGCTCGTTAGCGACGCAGACATCGCCTCGCAGCGCATCCACCTCATTCTTACTGCACTCAGGCGTATTGGTACCCACCCAGCCATATCCCCGTTCAGCGGAGTACCGCGTTTCCGATCCAACCCCTGTGTAGCCATCCGCCACGGCGCCGGAACCGAAATCCAAGCGATAGGAAACCGCTTCGGTTTCCCCGGCGCTCATGTGCTCGACCCGAGTTTCCGTCGGACCGTCATAGGAGGGCTGAAGCCCCCCGAAATCGATCACGATTTTATCCACGACAACACCGGGGTCCACCGCCACCAGATGCAGCGTATGCCAGCCCGGTTCAAGTTTTTCATTCAGCTCCAGGGTGGTTTCAGTGGCATTGGCCAACACCCGATTTTTCCATTCATCGCTATAGGTATCAAAGCCCTCGGTCACGGTCACCGGCAACGCGTCGCCATCATCCAATGCGAGCGCCAGGCGCAAACTGTTGCCGGGCACAATCGGGTGGGTCGGCAAGAGCCGAAGATGAACCCGGGCCCTCCCTCCAGTGGCCACATGAAAGCGATAGCTGAGTCGCGGAGCGGAGTCGGGATCAATGTTCAGAGTGGAGGGGAGTACCGTCACCGCCGAACCAGTGCGGCCCAGTCCTTCAACCGAGCGCCAGCCGCCCTCACCATGATCCTTTCGGCCGGTGAAGTGTCCGGCGTTGATGGAGACCACACCCTCGGATTCGTAGAAATCCCCCGCTCGCGCGTCGGGGGGCGCCTTCTGAACCTGAAAAGGCTGGTCGCTCGATTCCGACACCAAAGCGTCCCTGATCACGTCCGTCTGTGAGCCCAGCGGGGGAATGGGGTCGGGTTGAAAGCGTGGCCAATCGTCAGGGGAAACGCCACCGGCGGTCAGAATATGCTGCCACTTGCCGCCGGCGAGCTCCTGGTTGTATCGCCGAGTCAGCGATTCGATTCGGTGCGCGGCGTCTTCGGCTCTGACAACGGTCGTTTGCGCAACCTCGGCACCACGGGCATTCTGCCGACGGGCCAGTTCCATCAGAAAATAGCGCTCATTGGCCGCGGCCGCCGCCCGAACCGGATATTCCACCAGTTGAAAGAAGGCATCCTGTGCCGCTTCCGGTAACGCTTTGGAGGCCTGCGCCGTATCCGCCACCAGGGCTCGATAGGCTTCCAGACGGCGATGTATCTCCGTATCGGTCAGCTCGGTCGGTTCATAGGGTTCCAGCGAGAGATGCCACTGCAGGTGTTCCGGCTTGCGCGCGAAGGCCAGGTGCTGATGGCGCCGCCAGATGGCGGCAATGGCATCGGCATGCTCGGGCCCAAAATCCCGGGCCGCCATATCGTGCAGAAATTGCATCGGCGCGTCCGGGCTGGTCCGATCCGCGTTCCAGGCGAGATCGAGAAAAAACTCGGTGCTCAGCTCGTGGGCTTTTAGGTCGCCGACATTGCCCACCCAGAATGAGCGTGCCCCCTGCTCGTAGGTGCGGGTCATTTCCGACCAGACGAGGGAAACCGACTGGGAGTCGAACCAGAGCCAGGAAAGCGGCGAGCCCAGGTAGGACAGATGGTAATAAACACCCAGACCACCGGGCCGCTCCCGTTCCTCAGGGGTGGCATAACGACGCACGTAACCGAAGTTGTCGTCGGGCCAGACGATCATCACATCCTCTGGCACCTTCAGGCCCGCGTTGTAATCCTTGAGGACTTCTTTGTAGGGCACGAAGATCTGCGCCGCTTCGGTGGGGTCACCGTCACCGAGATGTTCGGCCAGAAGGTGACGCTGGGCTTTAAAAATATCTTCCAGAACCCCGATGCGTTCTTCCTGCGAGTCCGGACCAACAATGCCGCTGTCGTGAATGCCGCGCATGCCCAACGTCCAGAGGCTTTCGCCCGAACGGCGCTCCTTCACTCTTTCTTCCCAGTAGTTGAGAACTTTGTCGCGGTGTGACAGGAAGTTAAAATGGTCTTTGGGCTCGTCCCACTCCCCCACATTATTGCGCAACATGGGCTCGGCATGGCTGGAGCCGACCACGATGGCGTAATCGTCGGCCAGGTCGCTATTACCTTCTACCTGATGAAACGGTGTGGTGCAGGGGTGCATGCCGGGCCAGATGGCGTTGGCGCGCAAGCGCAACAAAAGTTCGAAAATCCGTTCATAGGTTTTCGGCCCGAGCGTGCCCACCGCCGGTTCAAACGTTTTCGCGGCCCAGGCACCCAACCCCCAACACTCATCGTTGATGAAGATGCCGCGGTATTGCACGGCGGGCGCATCGACCGGTTCACGGCCAGCGCTCAGATACAGCTGGTCCCGCCGTTCCACGGGCACATCGGCCCACCAATACCAGGGCGAGACACCAATACGACGCGAGAGCTCGTAGAGGCCGTACGCGACACCGCGAGGGTCAGCGCCCTCGACCGCCAGCACCCGCGAGTCCGCGGAAAGCCGAAATGCTTCCCAACGATCTTCCAGCGCCGGAGCGATTCCCACGTGAACATAAGGCGCGCTGTCTGGCGGACGGTGGCGAATAGCCGGGCGTACTCCGGTCACGCGCTCTACATCGTCAGCGAGATCGTGCACGGCAATTTTGATCACGCTGGCGGCATCATTGGCCACTACCAGAGGGGCGGCACGACCATCAGCCACCAGCGGAAACGCGGTTGATGGCACATTTTCAGGGGCCACCTCCGCAGGAAACGGTCGAATCTCTTCTGCCTGCGCAACCATTGGGAAAAGGAGGCACAATAGCAACAATCCCCGCATGATTTCGCCACTCCGTTTCAACCCTACAGCGGTCAGTCGACAAACCATATCAATCGCGCTCCGGAATTTCTTCCGGCGCCTCCTCGCCAATCAGTGCCATGATCTGAATCGCCGTCAGACCGAATTGCGACACGGCATTGGTGGATACCCCACGAGCTTCGGTCACCGGGGCCAGCACCTCGGGGGGGCTGACCGTTCTGGTCGGATAGGGTGTACCAAAGATCCTGATGCCGGCTCTACCACTGAAAAATTCGTTCCAGGCCCGTTCTGCCAGAGCCTCATCGTCCAACTTCCAGGCGGAGTAGGCCGTCATGCGCGAATGCGCCTGCCCCAGATTCAGGTTTCGGTTATAGGGTTGGCCAATGATCTCGGCCTTCTCCTCAGAAGAGGCATTGAAAAAGCGACCATACTGGATGAACGCGGCTTCGTACTCGGGCACGTCCAGCAGTTGAATCAGCTCGGCATTGATCTCCACGCCCCCGAACACCATGGCCAGATGTGAACCGGAGACACCCTCCCCCACGTGGTAGAAGCGACCGGTGTCTGGATCGTAAGCGGTGCCCGACGAAAGCAGACCGTGTTCGAATTCACCGATACTGCGCATCGCGCGCAAGAGCTTGTCCCGATATTCCGGCTCTCCCGTGCGCTCCCATTCGGTCAGCCAGGCGGCGGCCACGGAGTTCCAGTCCGTTCCCAACCCCATCATCAAGGAATACGGCTTACCGGTGAAATCTGGCTGGGGGCGATCGAGTTTGCGCAGCGGTGGCACGTCCAATAAGCGGCGTTCGGCTCCCAGGGTCGCGCGCATCAAGTCCCCGACCCGCTCGTCCGCTGTCAGGAAATAATAGAAGCGACGGTTGGCGGGCGTACTGATACGCAACTGTTTCGCGCTGTCGCCCCAGTGCCTGACATTGTGACGGGAACCGAGACCTTCGAAACGCCCGAGGTGGTACACGTCCACCTCGCCGGTGTGGCGGGTCATCGCCTCGGCCATCTGGAAGACGTCCGCCCGGCCGGTACGCAGGAAGGAATACCAGAGCCAGATGTCGGGTGAAAGCTCGGAGTTGGCCCAGGCGAAACCACCGACGTCATAACGCCAGGTGTGGCGATCGTGGTCGTAAGTGTGCATCACATCGCCGTAATCCCAGAAACCGTACCAGTTGTGCTCCTCCACCTGAGTCAGGTAGTGATCCAGATAAAAGTCGACCTGATTTTCAATCGCGGTTTTGGCGGGGGTGGAACGATCCGGCAGGTCCCAGATGGCGGCCCCGAAAACACCGGCCGCTTCGTAGTCTTTGGGACGGGCGACCATTTGTGGTGGCTGGGCCAGGGTTCGAGCCATCTGGACCGTGGTTTCACGGTCCGGTGTGGCCGGCAACGCCCATAGGCGCAGCTCGCTGGTGCGGGCTACGCCCGTGGCGCTCGCAAACCCGGGTTCGTAATCCTCATAGGTTACCCCCATGGCATCGAGCTGCTTTTCGTGGGTATCCAGCCCCATACCGTCGTGATAAAAACGCATATCCATGGGCCGGGCTTGCGGCGACCAGAGCCACATGGTCACTTCGGCGTTATCGGTTCTGGCGTTTCGAATATCCAGTTGCGAGGGATGGCTTTGCCAGAAATCACGGATGCCAAAGGCCACTCCACCCTCGGGGCTGCCAATGTAACCCAGCCCGCTCGAACGCCCGCCCTCGGCGGAGTCGAGCCAGGCCAATCCGGGCTGGGTGCGTTTGCGAATTTCAAAAGCGTCGGCGGTCAGTTGTGAGAGGGTGTAATCCCCGAAAGCCGGAATCACGTCTATGCGCTCGGAAACGCTTCTGGCCCACTCGTCCAGGGGCGGCGTGGCCCGACCAGCGGTTTGTGCGTCGCGTACCGCCTCACCGGGGTCTCGCCGCAAACCGGTGATCCCGCGCACGGCTTCCGCAAAGAGTCCACCGTCCTCCCCGGAAAAGCGCACATGCCGGTCGTGCAGTGGGCCCTCCATGGGCACATCGAAACGAACGCCCACCCCTCGAATGAAGTCCCGCTTCTGGTCACCGTCATAGATCATGGTATGGACCATACGCACCGAATCATCTCCGGCGTAAAAGTATAGGCGCACCACGAAAGGAATCCAGGCTCGTCCATTTTCGCCGACGTGCTTGCCCTCGAGCTTGACCACGGCGCGCACCGGCCCGGCCTGCTCGAGTGTCACCTTATCGAGGCGACCGGTGAAAGCGTTCACCGTCAGCGGCTCCCCCACTTCGGCTTCGGCTTGCCCTTGGGACAGGATGACGAGACGCCCGTTGTGCAAGGTGTCCCGACCTTCACGGGTAATTGAATGAATTAACCGGTTGCCGGATTTTGGGAGGACCGCCTGAATGGAGCCGGTGTTCACGCGAATGCTCTCTTCGTTTTCACTCACGGTCAGCGCCTGCGCTGGTTGCGTGGCGTCGCCGGGGCGAAGCGTCAGCGCGATAGAGTCCACCTCAAGAGGGGCGATCGCATGCCCGCTCCACTTCAGCGAGCCATCGGGCCAGTAGGCCAGCGGCCAGCTCTGCACAGGCAGGGGTTGGCCGGATTCCGGGCTCAGGGTAAATTCACTTTCCGGCTCGACCGCCCCCTGGGGCCAAGGCGTTCCCCATGTGGTACCCACCGCGTCCCGGGCCGTATCGTGCTTCAGCCAATGCAGCTGTGCCTCGGGCTTTTCCTCTGCCTGAGCACCAGTGACCCAGGTCCAGGGAAGCAACGCGAGCGTTAACAAAGCGAAAGTTCTGGGAAATCTCATGGTCATGACCATCCTACATTCGTGGTTTTTATGTTCTTCGGGTCTCTCAATTTTTATGGCTTGGCGACACAGCGTCTAACTGTGCGCCCAACCAGTCCCTTCAGTAAGGAAAACGAGGCCTACCGGGTAATTGCAACGGTAATCGCCTCTTTACTGGTTCCCGCCAGGTTCACATGGAGCTCACCAGCGTTTTGGTCAAAATACCAACCCGCTTTGGGTCCATGCGTTTCATACGCGGACGCCGTAGGCAAAGAGGGGAGCGGCTTCCCGCCCTCATAAACAGCCTGGGGAGCGGAGCCACCATGAACTCTCAGCGCGTAGCGGCGCTCCGGCACTTCATACTTGCCCCGAGGCGCTGCCACTTTGATAAGGGTTCTATCGTCGGCTTCTTTAACGGTAACGTCGGTAATGGCGTACTCGCCGGACTCATAGTCCTGGCTCTTGCCATCATCATCGTAGATGTCGTAGGAAGACTCACCCTCCGGAAAGATCTCAAGCGTGATGCGATCGGCGGTTTCCTGCCCGAGGTTCAACACTTTTTGTTGAGGCAGAATGCCGCCGGCCTTGACGAAGATCGGCAGTTTTTCCAATGGCGTAACGATATTGTGGTAACGCTTCCCTTCGTAAGCTTGACCATTCCAGTAGTCATACCAGGTGCCTTCCGGCAAATAGACCACACGGGTTTTCGCCCCTTTTGTGGTCACCGGAGCGATCAGCAGGTTGCTCCCCAATAAGTATTGGTCATCAATATCGTGAGTGTTTTCGTCATCCTGATATTCCAGCACCAGGGCCCGCATCATGGGCATCCCGGTGCGGTGCATCTGATACGCCTCGCTGTAGAGGTAGGGAATAAACCGGTAGCGCATGCGATCGTACTGCTTGAAGATCCGCTCAGCTTCTTCCCCATAACTCCAGGGCTCTTTGTAACCGGGGTGATCCATACCAAACAGGTGCGCCATGGGACTGAAGAGTCCAAACTGCGTCCACCGGATATACAGCTCCGGATCCGGCTTGTGCTCGAAGCCTCCCATATTGTGAGACCAATAACCGACGCCCGAGAGCCCCATGTTGAGTCCCGCGCGAATCACCGGTTTGAAATACTGCCACTCGCTGGGCCAATCACCGGCCCAAATATAGGGATACCGCTGAATGCCAGCATAGCCTTCGCGGGTCAGATTCAAACCGCGCATGGCATTGTGCTCACTGAACTTTTCAAACGGCGCTTTGGCGTAGGCCAGGGGGAAGAGGTTGTGCAGGCGCTCCGCCTCCGTCCCGGTCGGCCCCGTCTTGTTGCTTTCGTTTGCCTTTCTCCCGAAGGCGCTGCCTTCGTCGGTTTTGAAGAACATGGCTCCCTGGGAAACCACTTTCATGGCGCCATTCTCCCACCACCAGTCCACCGCCTCGGGATCAAAGAAATTGACAAACTCGCCCGAGTCATGGGGCTCGGGATAGACCATGCCGGCTTCCCGTGCCTGATCCAACAGCTTGTATTTTTCGCCATTGTCGTAACGCGGACGAACGTGGACGCCCACCATGCTGTAGCCCATATCATATAGCTGATCGAACATGGCTTCCGGTTCGTCAAAAGTGTTGCGCCATTCAAAAGTGGTGGCCCCACTGCCGCCGTGTTCACCAAACAGTCGCCAGGTGGAGTCCAGATGAATCAGGTCCACGGGGATGCCCTTTTCCCGGAACTTTCTGCCCAGCTCGACCACGTAATCCGTGGAAGTATGCTCCTCATACCCCCAGGTGCCGCCGCTATAGGTTCCCACATGCAGGCCGTGCGCAAATTTCGGCAAGAGCGGTGACTTGCCGGTCACCGAGGTATACAGATCCAGAATGGCGGGAAAGCCGGGGCCGGCCATAAAGTAATAATCCAGCTCGCCCCCCTTGGCCTTAAAGGAATATGAGTCGGGGTTGGAGCGCCCCATATCCCAGTGGGACGTGTAAGGGGTATGGAGGAAGATGCCGTACCCCCGCGTGCTCATAAAAAACGGCACCGGGCTATAGTTGGCTTCAAGAATATTGTAAGCCCCGACGATATGGGGGCGGCCAATGCCGCGCCCAACGGTCAGCTCCAGTCTTTTCCCCCGTTGATTGACAAAGTCCATGCGCTGACCAAACCCGAAGACCTGCTCGCCCGCATGGAGCTTTTTATGGACGGCAATTCCCTGCTCTTCCCGAACCATTCCTGCAGCTTGCGTGTTGAGTTTCTCCGTGGATAACAAGGTGCCATCGGAGGTATAAAACTCAAGCCGCAGGGGCGATTTATAGACACGGATGGTCAGGGCGTCTGTTTCAAGCTTATAGAAGTCGTCCATCTCCGTGGAACGCACCGACACCGAAGGCCACTCATTGGTCGGAACCATCAGCCCGAGCGCTGAATTTTCATCGAACTCCCGATCCCAGCTACTGCGTACGCGCACCATGGAGGGTGTGCAGAACTCAAGCTGCACATCCGCATTGTCGGCCGAGAAGCGGACCCTGTTCCCGTCTTTTTCAACGACGGCTTGAATATCGCCGGGCCCCGAGGCCACCAACGCGTTACTCACCAGAAGCAGGCCGAACAATAGGTGCCGGAGCCCCTCAGCCAATTTTCCTGAAGACCGGCCTTGGTGAGGCGCTGTGCAGGTTATACGCATACTATTGCTTCTCTGGGTCGGATTTCGTCTTATACCAGTCGTGCATCACATACCAGGCTTTCTTCCTGATGCCGTTCTCGGACAACAAGCCTTTTCGGTTCCAATAGTCCTGAATGTGAGCCAGGGGTCGACGAGGAGAGAGAAAGTCTTTGAGAATCCAGGGAGAGACGCCCCGTAGGTGTTCCATGTTATCCAGCATCTCAAGGTTGTAACGGTAGACCTTGGCCTGGTTTTCCTCGGTGAACACTTGATCGGCGTTGCCGTGGTGCCCCTGAAGGGCGCCGGCACCGAACTCGCTGACAATGATGGGCTTTTCGTAATCGGATACCCAACGGTAGTCCGCACACTCTTCGGGTGTGTCCTGATACCAGCCGCAATAGGAATTGATACCGATAACGTCCACCTTTTCCGCGAATGGGTCGTCAATACGGTGGCCGTACTCGGTGGTGCTCTGGGTATTGATGGCGGCGGTCACCAGGCGAGTCGGGTCGAGCTGATGGACTTTATCCACCAACGCGCTCAAAAACTCCGTACGGGTTTCGTTCTTGGGGGTCTCGTTGGCCACGGACCACAGGATGACAGAGGCACGGTTTTTATCGCGCTCCAGCATTTCCGTGAACTGCTGTTCGGCCTTTTTGTAGACCTCCTCATTATCAAACTGAATATCCCAGTACACGGGAATTTCAGCCCAGACCAGCAGGCCCATTTCATCCGCCATACGCAACATGGCTTCATTGTGGGGGTAGTGAGCCAGGCGAACATAGTTGCTTCCCAGCTCCTTGGCCCAGGTCAGCAGTGTTCTCGCGTGATCCTCGCTCCAGGCTCGTCCGGCGCCATAGGGCACCTCCTCGTGAAGCGATATACCCCGGAGAAAAACCGGTTCACCGTTCAACAGAATTTCTGTGCCCGCAATATCAATATCGCGAAAACCGACTTTATCGGTAATCAGACTTCCCTCAAACGCGAGCCTGATCTCATACAGTTTGGGGGACTCCGGGGACCACAGCCGGGGTTCGACGGAAACCCGGACCTGGCCAACCCCTTGCTCGTTCAGCATGATGGACTCGCTCACGCCCAGCTCCGGTATGGCAAACTGGACCTGCCCGCCCTTCTTTATAGCGCCCGCGGTTTCAACGCGGAGATTGATCGCGGGTTGCTCACCGGATACATATTCGAAGGCGTAATCGGACACGTAACGCTCTTCGAGCTCGATCAGCTTAACCGGGCGGGTGATCCCTCCATAGTTCCACCAATCGGTACTCATGGTGGGAATGTAGTCGGGCTCTCTGCGGTTATTGACCTTCACGACAACGGTGTTGTGTCCGTCAGTCAACTGTTTCGTCACATCAAACTGAAACGGCGTGAAGCCACCTTCATGCTGACCAAGCAACTCGCCATTCAGGTAGACCTGGGCCAGGTAGTTGACGGCCCCGAAATGCAGGAGGTATTTCGTCCCGGCCTGTTTATCGATATTTACGTCCCGTTGATACCAGACGGTGCCCTCATAACGAAATAAGGTGTCATCCTGGGTATTCCAGTCGCCCGGCACGTTGAGCTTTTGGGCGTTGTCAAAATTGTACTCAAGAAGGTCTGACGGAGATTGTGGGGAAGCGTCACGGTAGAACTGCCTTTTGTCCCCGACATCGAAAGCATCGACGATGACGTTCCACTGACCATTCAGGCTGTGATAGGTCCGGGCCTCGGTATTCTGGAGCAACTCAACGGCGTTCGCGCAGGGCAGCCAGAGGAAAAACACAACAAGCCAATATTTCATACCGCTTTCCTCGTCATTCTTACTATTACTATTGACGTTTATCGGCGCCTTGGGGAGCTCTCACAGGCTTCCCTCCCCAGCGGGACCTACAAAAAAAGCGGGCATTGCTGCCCGCTAAGGATACTCGTAAGAGATCATCCAGGGACGGTGCGTCATACGACATTCAAAGCCAATGGCGCAACCGGGGGTCAGTATGCCTCAGCCGGGGAAAACCGGCAAAGCTGTATTACCAATTTTAAAAGATTATTCTAGCTCAATTTTGCTTGGAAAGAAGCCTATTCACCAAAATAACGGTCATTATTGGTTACATCTAATCATAATAACTTATTTATAAGCAATTTTGTTTAATTTTTCAGCACCAATCCCCGCCCAAAACCCGCTTGTCGAGCGCGGGCCAAGGCCTTTGGCTCAAGTTGGCATCCCCCCATGGCCATAGTAAACTTGCGCCCTGACCCGACCTGGAGCCGAGAACGCCGCCCATCGCGCACTCCGCCCGCTCCCCCTAAAGGATGACGCCATGCAGTTTGAAGCCGTCAAGCCAGACCGCTTGTACATCAAGGTAGCCAACCAGTTATCCCGCTTTATTAGCGAGGGCAAGATCAAGCCCGGCCAGAAGTTTCCGGCGGAGCGGGACCTTGCCGAACGCCTGGGCGTGAGCCGCCCCACCGTGCGGGAGGCGATGATCGCGCTGGAGCTGCAGGGGGTGATTGAGATCCGCACCGGTTCGGGTATTTATGTGACCAAGAAAAGGCCAAAGCTGGAAGTCAAAGATAAGGGTATCGGCCCTTTCGAAATCCTGGAAACACGGATGCTGTTGGAACCCGAGGCCTGTGCTTTGGCGGCTACCCGTATCACTGATGAGCAACTGCAACAGCTGCGCCAGACGTACCGGGAAATGGAAGAAGAGGAAAAACAGGAGGATGCATCGGAACAGGCGGACTGGAAATTTCACAACATTATTGCCAACGCCAGTCAGAATAGCGCGTTTTTTGCGGTCGTGGACTGGCTGTGGGAGCTACGCAACCAGTCCGAGCTGCATACTGCCTTCTCCGAACGCATAAGGCGCGAGGGTATCCACCCGATACTGGAAGACCACCAGGCGATTATCGATGCGCTGGCCGCGCGGGATCCTGATGCGGCCCGCAACGCCATGCGCCGGCACCTGGAAAATGCCTCCGAGGCCGCTGCCACGCACTTCAACAACCCGCTCTGACAGGTGGGCACTCAGCCCGTGGCTTGTGAACGCACGGCCTGTAACGCGTGAATTATGCCCCTGAGTTCCGCCAAGCCTTTCATTCGACCCCCGTAGGAATAACCCGGATTGACCCCCGGCTTGCCGATTTCATCCGCCATCAGGTGCCCGTGGTCGGGGCGCATGGGAATCTCCCACTGGGGGCTTTGGTCGGCCCGTCGACGCGCCTCCTCGCTCAGCAAACGGTCAATCAGCCCTACCATGTTGACATCGCCGCCCAGATGATCCGCTTCGTAAAAAGAGCCGTCCGCTTCCCGCGTCACATTTCGCAGGTGGGCGAAATAGATTCGCGGGCCGAACTCCTCGGCCATTTTCAGCAGATCATTATCACTGCGGGCGCCGTAAGACCCGGCGCACAGCGTCAGGCCATTGGCCTCGCTGGGCACCGCCTCAAGCAGTGCGCGTACATCACTTGCGGTGGACACGACACGGGGCAGACCGAAAAGCGAGAACGGGGGGTCATCGGGATGAATACACAGGCGCACCCCCGCCTCTTCAGCCACAGGCACTACCTCACGCAAGAAGGAAAACAGGTTGGCTCGCATGCCCTCATTGCCCAGGGCAATGAACCGCTCGATGGCGCTCTTGATACCGGGCCGGTCATAAGAGCCTTCCCCCCCGGGCAGGCCGGCGATGATGTTTTTCTCCAGCAATTGTTTTTCCTCGTCGCTCATTGAGCCGAAGCGCGCTTGCGCGCGGGCGAGCACCTCTGGAGTGTAATCGGCGGCGGCGTTGGCTCGCTGGAGTATGTGGACGTCGTAGGCGGCGAAATCACTCATCTCAAACCGCAGGGCCTGGCTCCGGTTGGGCAACACATAGCTCAAGTTCGTTCGAGTCCAGTCCACCACCGGCATAAAGTTGTAGCACAGAGTGGTGACTCCCGCTTTTCCCAGGTTCCGGATGCTGGTCTTGTAGTTTTCAATGTAGGCCTGATGATTTCCAGAGCGGGTTTTGATGTCGTTGTGCAAAGGCACACTTTCCACCACGGCCCAGTTCATTCCCTGCGCCTCGATCATGGCCTTGCGCTCCAGGATGTCCTCAAGAGACCAGGCGTCCCCCGTGGGCACCTGGTGTAGGGCGGTGACCACACCGGTGGCCCCGGCCTGTAGAATATGCTCCAGAGTCACCGGATCGTCCAGCCCAAACCACCGCCATGTTTCTTGCATGCTCGCCTCGCGTACTGTCACTGATTTTCAATGCTGCCGTGCCCACTTGGAGCGAGGGCCGGAACCATCGGCCTCGATATCCCCAAAATTGGACAACCTGTCTTACCAATATAACGGATGCACACCAGCACTTCAAGCGGAAGGGATTGGGGGAAAAGGGGTTTCGAGGAACAGGGGTTTTGAGAGAGATGCGTTACGTGGTGCAAACCGGTTGGCAGGGCCGTGACGATAGGGAGGACGGTGCGCCTCCCTATCTGCCCTAGCGCGCGGGAAGCGCGTAGACGCGGAAGTTTTTATAGCGGAAGTGAGTCCATTTCATTTGCCGAAAGCCGATCTTGCCACCTCCCAGCGCGAGCCCGGTGTCGACATCGTTCACCACCGGGGTGTCGTCGGTGTAGTCAATCACCTTTCGATCGTCCACATAGAGGCGAATCCGCGCCCCTTCTTTGACAAGCGTCAGCTCGTGCTCGCGCGTGGAATCCGTCGGTATTCCTACCTCTCCCTTCTGAAGGAGACTGAACGTGTTGTTCTTACGCAAATTGGCATGGCCGCGCCCCGGATTGTGGGCGGCATTGGCGTAGTAGGAAATGTGGTAACTCTTGATCTCTCCCTCAGTGTACTGGGTAAAGGTGCCATCCCTTACGGGCAGCCCGGGAGCAAATATATCTTGGCCGTCCACACCGGTCGCCGCGAAGAAGACGATGACCAGACCCGCCTCCAGGTCGAGGTTCTGCGCCTGCCAACGGGCGATGAAGCGATCGGGAAAGTCCTCCGGGCACCAGAATACGTGATGGCCCTGCTCCTGCGGCGACAGCATTTCCATCCAGCCCTGCTTGAATGAAACCTCACCGGGGCCTTCCATGACCCACTCTGCGACCGAGTCCGGGTGATTAAAGTCAGCCCGGTAAAGCAACTCGCCGGGAACCGGTATTGCGTCCGGGACCGCGTTCGCCGCGAGCTCGTCAGGTGTGACCCTTGCACAGCCTGCGGTCCCGATCAGCAACAGCGCGAGTAGCGGTAACCAGCGGGCGAACACAACCCTGGCGAGCAGAGACGTCCTATTACTCATGAGGCTTTTCGCTACTCCAGATGAAACACGTTATTGAGAGGGACTGAGACCGGACTGTTGTCGGGCTCGGTCTCCATAATGTCCGCCATGTGACGCCACCATTTTTGCATGACATCCGTTTCCGGAAGCTCGCTCATTCGATGATTCTCTGTGCGTTTCAGAACCCCGAATAACTGGAACGTCTGCGGATGCAGGAAAATGGAATAGTCCGAAACGCCGGCGGCCCGGAGTTCTTCCACAAGCTCGGGCCAGATCTCGTCGTGACGTTTTTCGTACTCCTGCTCGCAGCCCGGTTTAAGCTGCATGACAAAGGCAATCTTTTCCATCGCTCGGATACCCTCCCGGTTCAGTGGTCAATGAGATTGGAAAGGCAACCCCGCCGCGCCCTTGAGCGGCGGTCGGGGCAGGCGCCCCTCAGATGTAGTAGTTCATGTACTCGACCAGAAGCAGGATGGCCATGGACTGGCCGTAGGGCATGGACGTCAGCGGAATGTCACGATAGCCCTGCAGGTCGTCAAAGACCGGGGTACCGAAAGACACCTGCTGAAGCTCGCCATCGGCGCTGATGTTCTTCAGCACGGCCTTGACCGCCTTGATGCCGACTTCTTCGTATTTTTTATCGAGATAGCCTTTGCGAATCCCTTTGAGAATACCGTACGCAAATCCGGCCGCGGCCGAGGCTTCCAGATATGAGTCAGGATCGTCGAGCAACGTGTGCCAGAGGCCGTCGCTGTGTTGGGTTTCCTGCAGGGCTTTGACTTGTGCCTCCAGGGTCTCTTCCAGGAACAGGCGCAGACCATCGGTCTTGGGCAAGTCCAGCAGCTCAATAAACTCCGGGATGGAAATGGTGACCCAGCTGTTGCCTCTCGCCCAAAGGGCATCGGCGAAGTTGTGGTTACCATCGAAGGTCCAACCGTGGAACCAGAGCCCGGTTTTACGATCCGCCAGATATTTTACATGCAGCATGAACTGGCGCTTGGCTTCCTCGACATAGTGAGGGCGATCGAGCAGCAGGCCGATTTTGGCCAGCGGCATGACGCTCATCATCAAGGTGTCGTCCCACAGCTGCTGGTAATTTTCGGAGTTGTAGACAATATGCTGCAGGCCATTTTCAGTGGTGCGCGGCATATCCCGCATGACCCACTCGGCCCAGACGTCGAGGTAAGGCAGGTGGCTCCGTTCCCCGGTGCGCTCGTGCATGTAGGCCATTGTGAGGAAGGGCGACATGGTGTTCACGTTCTTGGTCGGAGTGCCCTCTTTCAGACGATCAGAGAACCAGTCCTCAATGATCTTTTTGGGCTTTTCATCACCGGTGATGTCCCAGTACTTCATCAGACCGTAAAGACCAATACCGTGGGTCCATTCCCAGCCGGCCCAGCCTTTGGTGTCAATCACCCGGCCGTCTTCCAGCTTGAGCAGGAACTCACCGGTTTCATCTTTGATGTTAACCAAGTTGTCGATCAGCTTGTCGATGCTGTTCCGGACAGTCGCGAATTCGATGTTATGTGCAACGGTAGGCATACTTCTTACAACCTCTAGAGTATTAATAATAATGAAAAACCGGTCCGGCGTTTACAACGCATCACCAATCAACGCCAAATTCTGGATGGCGGCCAATCCCCACTGAGAACTGTCGTTGGTCGACAGCCAGGGAGCTTCCACCACGGGGTTGAGCACCTGGGGGCCTTTAACGTCAAGCACCGCCTGGCGCTCGCCCGTCCACTGAAGGGCGAATTCCTGAGGTAAGCGGAACTCTTTCCAGGCACGCTTGGCCAGGGCCGAATCCGCATCCTGAGCCGCCGCATAGGCGGTCAGGCGAGAGTGCGGCGCTTCCAGGTGAGTGCCGAACGCCCGGCCCACGGCCGCTTTCTTCTGTTCATCGCTCGCATTGTACAGCCGACAGTACTTCAGCCAGGCGGCCTTGTACTCGGGAACATCGAGCAGTTGGATCAGCTCGGCATTGATCTCCACCAGCCCGAAGACCGCGCTTAGGTGTGAGACCTCCGCCTCTCGATCAGCGGGCGCGAGCAGTTCCTTGGTGGCCGGATCAAAACCGTAAGTGCCCGCAAAAAACCCATCGGGATGAGCGCCGATGGTACGCATCGCTTCCACCAGCCGCTGCCGGTACCGATCGTCCCCGGTCCGCTCCCAGGCCGTCAGCCAGTTGGCCGCAATCGAGCCCCAGTCAGTGCCCACCTGCATGCGCTCCGGGCCCGGCACCGGGTCCCGGTTGGACAGCTTGCGGGTGGGGTCGACTCTGGCGAGGGCCTCTCCCGCATCGACGACTTCATCGAGCACATCCCCGGTACGGTCATCACCGGTCAGAAAATAATGGAAACGACGGTACGCCGCCGTGCTGATTCGCAACTGTTTGGCGCTGCAACCCCAGTGCTGGACATTGTGCCGGGTACCCAGCCCCCGGAAACGGCCGAGATGGTAAATATCCACATCCCGATTGTGGCGGGTCATGGCCTCGGCAAGGCGGAAGGTTTCGGGGTCACCACTGCGCAGGAATGAGTACCACAACCATAAATCCGGAGAGAGTTCGGAATTGTCCCAGGCGTAGCCGCCGATGTCGTAGCGCCAGACGTGACGGTCGACATCGTAAGTGTGCATGACATCGCCGTAGTCCCAAAAACCATACCAGTGGCGTTGACCCACCTGCTGGCGATAGTAATCCACCTGCCAGGCAAGTCGGTCTTCAATCTGTTTTTTCTTCGGGGAAGAGCGGTCAGGCAGGCTCCACAAACCACCGAAGACGCCGGCCTTCAGGATATCCTCGGGGGCGGCAATCACTTGCCCCGGGCGGCGAATCTCGTTCGCCCAGTCCACGGTCGTGGCGCGCGAGGGCGTCGCCCCCAGCACACAGAGCACAAAATCCGTTGTTCTGGCTACCCCGTGAGCCGTGCCGAAGCCGGGCTCGTAATCTTCATAGGTAATCTTCAGCGCATCCAGCTGCTGTTCGTGCGTTTCCTGCCCGAGGCCATCGTGGTAGAAGCGCACATCCATGGGCGGTGCCTCGGGGGACCAAAACCAGAGCGTTGCCTCGGCCTCTTCCCCACCGGCGTTGCGAAGGTCGATTTGAACAGGATGCAGCTGCCAGAAGTCCCGCATACCGAAGAGTACGCCACCGGAAACGCCGCCCAGATAGGCGGTTCCCGCTGCCCGGCAACCCTGATCGGCATTGATCCAGGCATGGCCGGCTTTCGTGCGTTTTTTGATGGTGAAGCCGTTGGCATTCAGCTGTGAAAGCGTAAAGTCATTCCAGACGGGAATCCAGTGCAACCCTTGGGTGATGCCGGGGTTCCACTCATCCAGCGGGGGCGTTTTCCGACCGGCAATTTGCGCATCGCGCACGGCCTTGCCCGGGTCCCGACGCAGTCCGGTTATCCCTTTCGGAGACTCAGCCCACAGACCATCGTTTTCCCCGACAAACCGCACATGGCGATCGTAAAGTTCATCGCGCTGCACAACGTCAAAGCGCAGCCCCAAACCACGAATAAAGTCTTTCTGATCGTCGCCATCAAAAATAAAACTGTGGCTGACTCGCAGCGACTCCGCACCGCTGTAAAAGTAGAGGCGCAACGTGAACGGCAGCCACTCTTTGCCGGCGTCAATCTGGTGGACACCCTCGAGCTTGATGACCGCTCGCACGGGGCCTTCCTGCTCCACGGTGACACGGTCGGTCCGTGACTGAAAAGAGGACACTCGGGAAACCGACGCCCCCGGGTCCACTTCATCCTGGACCAGCCCGACCATACGCGCGTTCTTCGCCACAACGGCACCGCTTCGTGCCATGGAACGGATCAGATACTCACCGGACGTCGGTACCGAATAGGTGACAGGGCCGGTATCCACCTCAATGGCACCACTCAATGAGCTCACGCGAACCGGCTGCTGGGGAGCGGGGCCACTGCCCTTCTCTACCCGAAACTGTTTGCCAAGCACCACGCCCGCCGGCACGGCATGGGCCGTCCACTTGACGCTACCGTCCGGCCAATAGGCCGTCGGCCAGCTCTGCAGGGGCACCGCTTGCCCGTCTTCTGCGAGCAGACGAAGCGCCTGCCCCGTTGAAAGCTCCCCCTCGGGCCACGGCTGACCCCAGGTGGTTCCCGCTTTGACCGCCGGCTCTTCACCCTCCAGCCAACTCAGATGACCGGCCTGGCGAGTGGGCGCAAACGCTGGAGCAGACGTGGCACAGCCGCTCGAGAGGGCCTGAAGCGTCAGAGGAAGAGAGGCGGCAACACCACCTCTTTTGAGAAATTCGCGTCGATTCATCCGGGGACTACTCCAGCGGGTCTTTTATCGTTTTTCGACAGTCATCAGCCTGTCTCCTGGCAGGTGAAAAACTAGCATAACCGACAAATAATGACAACTAATGATTTATTTTGGATCTATATGACTTTTAATGATTTACATTGTATCATTCCCTGCCGGGCCACTTACGATGCCAATTCCTGAGGTTCCGCTTATGCAAGGCCGAGAGAATCACTACACACACGTCCAGTACGCCTGGGACGACGACTTCGCTCGCCAACTCTCCCCCCTGGACGCACTGATTTACCGCTCCAACACCTTGGGAGGGGACCCCCGCATCACTCTCACAGAAGGCGGTAGCACCTCGGTAAAGGTCATGGAGAAAGACCCGGCCACGGGAAAGCTCGTGGAAATCATCTGGGTCAAAGGCTCCGGTCAGGACCTGCGCGGTTCGAAGGCACAGCACTTCCTGCCACTTTACCAGGACAAGCTTGTCGCCCTCCGTGATGCTTACAACCAACATCGGCAATCAGCCACAAACCGAGAGGCGGAAGAGGCGGTGATGGGGCAGATTAGAGCGTCCGTCTTTCAGCCGAGCGACTTTTCCCCCTCAACAGACACGGCGCTACACGCCTTCATGCCCTACGCCCACGTCACCCACACCCACCCCAGCGCTGCCCTCGCCGTTGGCGCCAGCAAAAACGCTCGAGCGTTGACGGAGAAAATCTGGGGTAATGATCTGATATGGCTACCCCGTCAACGGCCGGGCTTCAAGCTGGGCCTGCAGCTACAGGAGGCCTGGAGCAGTCACCCCGATGCCAAAGGCGCCCTTCTTTCCGGCAATGGCGTCGCCACCTGGTCCGACGACAGCAAGGCCTGCTACCAGCAGACCCTGGAGCTGATCGAGCGAGCGTCCCAATACGTTGCCGCACGCGACAAGGGTGAGTCGACATTCGGTGGCCAGCGCTACACCGCATTGAGTGATGCAGACCGACAGACGCTACTGGCAGATATCCTGATGCTTCTCCGAGAGCTGGTGTCCGATCAGAGTCCGGCGGTGGCGACCATCAAGTCGGGAGCGAAGATTTTGCAGTTCGTCAATTCGGCGGATGCGCCCCGCCTGGCCCGAGAGCGCGTCGCCTGTGCCCATCACTTGCGGCGGACCAAGCCCAACCCACTTTATGTCGAATGGGACCCGAACAACGGCACTGCCGACGAACTCAAACGCCGGTTAACAGAGGGCGTTCACCAATACATACGCGCCTACACCGACTATTACAACGCCTTCAAGCGAGGCATCTCCCCCGCCATGGCCTCTCCGATGCCAACGGTTTGCCTGATCCCCGGCGTCGGTATGATCACCTGGGGCCGCACCCAGGTTGAATCGCGGATTGTTGCAGAATCCTACCTGAACGCGATTGACATTATGCGTGGCGCCGAAGCCATTGATGCCTACGAAGGGTTACCCGCGCGGGATGCTTTCGATATTGAGTACGGCTGCTTTCGCTAACCGGTAATTGCAAAACATTGGCGAGGCCAGCGCTATTGCCCGGGGAATGGCATTGCCATTCATAAACTTATCGGCCTTTTGAGCACCGAGGTCGACGATATGATGCGCCCGACCAATGCCGCCACGGAAGCCGCACCCTGCAGAAATGTTCGGCGGTTCATACCTTCACTGCCCTCCAGCCGTAAGGAGCGACATTGACGCGTGAGCTTCGAATCGATTCCCCACTGGCGGCATCTTTTGCTCCAGCGGGAACCGACAGCTCTCCGCCCTCACCGTCCATGTTCACGGCCACCCACAAACGTCGTCCTTGTGCGTCCACACGAGGCGCCACCACGGTGCCTGCACTGACCTCAAACGGAGCGGTTAACCCCAGCTCTTGCGCGTACCGCTGCACCAGTTCATTCAGGAATTGGTCGCCGGACTCGCCGACCGGGTGCGCCGAAAGTAACACTACTTTGCCCTTGCCCAATTTGCGTTCGGTCAGAAAAGCCGTTCCTGGGGCCAAGTCCGTTTTCAAGGTTCCCAGCACCCGCGTATCACTGTGGTCGGCTTTGACCGCCGCGCACCAACCCGTGAAATCCAGGGTTCGATTGTCGGCCTGCCCTTGAATGCCGGTGTCCGTCAGCGGAAAAACATATTCGGTACTCACGCCGGCCACGTCATCCACTAGCGCCAGGCCGGAGTCCGTGGGGATTGTATGTTCGCGACCCCGCGTCCCCGTGCCAGGGCCCACCAGCCAGACGCCACCCGCCTTGACAAAGGCGATCACCCGCTGCAGAAATTCCTCGCTGACGTAAGGCATTGCCGGTGTTATAAGCAACTTCAGCCCGTCGAGCTCGGCCCCTTCGAATCGAATTTCTCGATGGTAGCCCAACTCAAAGACCTTCTTGTGCCACAACTCGACCACATCCTGGTAGGATTCCGGAGCGCCCTCGTCCCGGTCCATCGGCTCGGTCTCGATCATCGCGCGAGCGTGGTCCGACCAGGTCACGGCAATTTCCGGCACCCAGGGCTGGCTGCTCACCAGCAGCGGCTCAAGCTGCTGGCGCATCTGCTCTACTTTTTCGACCTGGGAGTAACCGATGGAAGGTTTGTACCAACTACTGAATACCGCACTGTGGCTGATCTCCGCGCCGGTGCGCTGCTGCCGCCACAACCAATAACAGAAGCCTTCGCCCCCCATGGCATAGACCAGGGTAGCCTCCGCGGCCAGAAATCCCGCCGGGTGCATGGGGCTGTGATTTCCCAACCAGCCATTATGAGCAACACTGGTTTCCATCAACCAGAAAGGCCGGCCCGGTTTGGCCGCACGGTACATATCGCTACGGAACACCAGCGCGTCCCACTGCTTGCTTGAGGGGTACGCATCATAGGACGCGAAATCCAGATTTTTGAATAAACGCTCGTGGTTCACCGAGAACATCGGGTTGGTGTTGTGAGTGATCGGATGTTTTGAGTGCTGGCGAAGAATCGCACACTGTTGATCTGAAAACTCGGCAATGCGCTCACGGTTGAACATGCGATAGGCCGTGCTCAACGACGCATTGTGCAGAAAGGGTGTGTTGAACGGCGCGGGCACCTGCTCGAAGGATTGGTAGTAGGTACTCCAGATGTGCGTACCCCATTCCTTGTTCAACCGGTCAATGGTGCCAAAGCGCTCCTTCAACCAGCGATGCCAGGACGCAACCGCCGCCGGACTGAAGTCTTCCGCCACATGGCATTTGAGCTCGTTGTCAATTTGCCACCCGACAAGAGCGGGATGGTCGCCCAGCTCCCGAGCGATGGCTTCGATAATGCGAAAGCAGGCCTTTCTTACGGCCGGATGCTCGTAACTCGCATGCTGACGGGAGCCGTGAATCAATGGTTCACCGTCAGAGTTGACAAATAACCGCTCGGGATGGCCGTAAGTCAGCCAGCGTGGCGGAGTGGGTGTCGGTGTGCAGAACACCACCGAGAATCCTGCCCCATGAAACTTGTCCATCACCCTTTTGAAAAATCGGAGTGATATCTTGCCCTCTTCCGGCTCCATGGTGGACCAAGCAAACTCGCCGATACGAATCAGGTTGATGCCAAGCGCCCTCATCTCCTTGATATCCCGATCGATGTCCTCCTCGGGCCACAACTCGGGGTAATAACAAACGCCGTGAACCAGCCGCTTCATGGCGTAAGGCTGGGCGTTAGTGACGTTCGAAAGGGTGGAACTTCCGGCGTAGACGTAAGGGGCGCTCGCAGCCAAACCGCTGGCCGAGGCCATCAGCTTCATGGCATCTCTTCTCGATACCTGCATGGTCGGATCTCTCGTTTGTTATGAGGTTTATTGATTCGTTCACCACCGGGCACTGTAGAGACACTTAGACGGTGAAACCCTTGATTTATCTGATTATTCTGACATATTTGATCGTAAAGGAAAACAAATTACAACACATGGCTTATTATGATCTTTTTTGATCATTTTATATGGCAAATTCTCTCTCCCGCCCTCCGGTATTACTCCCAGATCCCAGCCTCCCACAGCGTCCATTATCCTTGCTCCCCCCCAACCGTGACCTCAAAGCCCCATAAGTCTTGAACCTGGCGATAAGTTATCGAACCACGTGCGAAAGTACAGAGTGACTACAACTGAATGATTTGGATGACAAATGATTTATTATGATTGACAGTGGTTTTTCTGTGGCCTAGAGTCAGCCAGATTATGGCGGGCCAAGTCCGTCAAAGGCTTTGCAAAATATTTACACTCTAATAATGGAGCAACCCAAATGAGCCACGAGACCTCGTTCCGCAAAACACCATTGGCCGTCGCTCTGACAGCCGCTATGGCCCTGTCCGGCACAGCCAACGCTCAAACGAGCGAGACGGCTAACCCGGGCATTGAAGAAATTCAGGTCACCGGGTTTCGGGCGTCCCTGAACACCGCGCTCAACCAAAAGCGGGAAAGTACCGCCGCCGTGGACAGCATTGTCGCCGAGGACATCGGCAAGTTCCCTGACTCCAACCTGGCCGAATCCATGCAACGCATTCCCGGGGTCACTCTGTCCCGCGGCGATGGCGGAGAGGGCAAAAACATTTCAGTGCGGGGCCTGGGACCCGAGTTCACCCGCGTACGCATCAACGGAATGGAAGGCACCTCACAAACGGGCTCTTCCGATATTTACGGTGCTGGCAACGCCGGTCGCAGCTTTGATTTCAACGTCTTTCCGACGGAAATTTTCTCCGAGTTGACCGTCCGCAAAACCCCAAGTGCCAACATTGAGGAGGGCTCGTTGGGGGCAACTGTAGATTTGCGCGCGCCCAAGCCACTCTCCACTGAAGACGACTTGACCATGACCGGGACCGTTCGGGGGGTATATAACCAAGTCGGGGACTCGGTAGACCCACGGTTTTCCGGGTTGATATCCAAGAAGTTCGCCGATGGCACCTTTGGGGTACTCGCGGCTGTAGCCCATTCGGAACGAAACATTCGCGAAGTGGGCTATTCGGCGGTGAATATACTACCCACCTACGTTAACGGTGGTTTCTGCTCCCCGGTGGGTTACACGCCGCAGAACCCGGAAGACAGCGCGCTGAAGGGAACGGATGCTCTGAACTGTGCCACCAACAATCCCCGCACCGGTAGCGCCGAAGCTTATGAGCTGATTCAATCAAGCACGGGCGTGTCCGGCAATCCGGGGGGAGGGATTTTTCTGCCCAGGATCCCACGCTACCTCAACTCCGAGCAGGACGCCGAGCGAAGCGGTGGTGTCCTGACTCTGGAGTGGCAACCCACTCCAGATACCAACATTGCACTGGACAACCTTTACTCTAGATATGACGTCGTTCGGCGAGACAACTACATTGATGCCCTCTCTTTCGCACGTAACGCCAATGTGAATGGCCAACCCATGGTCTCGGTGCGCGAACTGGAAGTGAACGCCGATGGATCATTGGAATACGGCGTGTTCGATGGCGTCAACCTGCGCTCCGAAAGTCTGGTAGACAGGTTCACTTCCACCTTCGAGCAAACCAGCCTCAGCTTCTCTCATGTTTTTAATGAGAATTGGGAGGCCAGTGCGCTTTTAGGTCGCTCCGAATCCGAGTTTGATAACCCCGAGCGCCTGACGGTTAACCTCGATTCCCCCAACACCGATGACTTCACCATCGACTTCCGTGGCCGCGACAACATTCCCGCAATGAGCTACGGTATCGATGTCAACGATCCCAGTAACTTCAACTACGCTCCTCGTCGCGAGGACGGGGTGGTCCTGGGGAACTACAACACTCGCAATTTGACTCGTGTCACCGAAAATACGACGGCAGAGGCCAACCTGACCTGGTATTTCTCCCCGGCCTTCACCTTCAAGTTCGGCATGCAGAGCCGCGAGAGTGATTACCAGAGCCACTCCATTCAGATCGCCGACGAGTTCCGCGATACCTCAGAGCTGCCCGAAGGTACGACTGTCGCCGACTTTACCCGCACCATTGACGGCGTCAACGACATTCTGGGCTCAGGCACAATGGGTAATTACGTGGGCGTCGATCATGAAAAATGGAAGTCCATCGTAGGCTTCAACGACTTTACCTGGTGCGGTGCTGAGTGTGGTGCGCAATCACCAGCCGTAATCGAGAGAATCGACAGCCTTTATGCCATGACCGAATTCAATTTCGACAGCTGGGCGTACCCGGTGCGCGGTGATTTCGGTTTTCGCTATATCGATACCGACCAGGAAAGCGTCGGGTTTATCCCAACAGCTGCCCCAGAGGATTCACCTTATTCAACCGTCGCGCAGCGCACCGTAGTCACCCGTCAGTACGATGACCTTTTGCCCTCAGCCAACGTGGTGGTGGAGTTCACCCCCGAGCTTCAAGGGCGGTTCTCAGCGGCGAAGGTGATGTCGCGCCCGAACCTGGGGCTTCTGATTCCGAGCGGCTCCATGAACCCGGTCACCCGCACCGCCTCCGTGGGCAACCCTTTCCTGGAACCTATCCGTGCCAATACCTTTGATGCCGCGCTCGAGTGGTACTTTGACGAAGGTGCGCTCGCCTCTGTCGCCTACTTCAGAAAAGACATCAGCACGTACATTCAATCCATCTCCAGTCTGGTGCCGTACACAGAGCTGGGGTTACCGAGCACCCTGCTGGAAGGCACGGCCGCCAACCCTGACGACCTGTTCACCGTCAACCGCTCAAGCAATACCGAAGGCGGCCCGCTCAGCGGGGTCGAGCTGAACCTGCAAATGCCGATGACGTTCCTGGAAGGCTTCTGGCAGGACTTTGGGCTGCTGGCCAACTACACCCATGTAACCTCCGAGATTGACTATGTACTCCAGAGCGAAGAGGGTGTTCCGACGTTGACCACAACCAATGACCTGATCGGGCTGTCCGAAAATTCCGCCAGTGCGACCCTGTACTACGAGAACGAGGACTTCAGCATTCGCACCACCGGTAGCTACCGGTCCGGTTATCTGCGTGCTGTGCCCTCAGGCGCGAACGACAGTGACGTACTGGGTAACGAGTCAACCCTGTTTGTAGACGCCTCAGCCTCCTACTACGTCACAGACACGATCAAGCTGATTTTCGAGGCACAGAACCTGACGAACGAACGGAACACACTGTATATCGACAGTCAACGTCAGGACCCACTGTTTGAAACCGAAATTGGTCGTACCTTCACCGTCGGTGTCAGCGCTACTTTTTAACCAGGTGCTCTCCTCACCGTTTTGCTGCCGACGTTTGTCGGCAGCTTTTTTACAGACTTCGATTTTTGGGAAAACCTGGATTCAAGACAGTCGCTTTTTAACGCTTCTTTCGGGCATACAGAAAGTAACATAGGAATAAAACAGAGAAAATAGTAACCAGTTTCCACTTGCCACTCTTCAGCTTATCTGCAGCTGCGACTCCGGGCGGTTGAGCCGGTGAAGCGCTATGGCTTTTTCCATCCTCGATAACTACCTCCTGGTCTTTTGAAAGCCGTTTTTCGGCTATACCGGCAGAACGCGAAACTGTCGGACCACTATCGTCAGACTGACCTTTGAGGCTCTTTTCGTCTATCGAATCATTTTCACTCTCGTGGCTATCGTTAACGACTGGTGGCTCACTGCTGCCATGGGACGGCCTTTGATTATTCGCAGATTCCTCGGTCGGAGTTTCTTCTTGATGCTCCTGAACAGGCTGCCAAGCAGGCGGTACATCTTGCTGGCCTGAAGAATGAACCTCTTCTGTGAATTTCTCAAGCGCCTCAACCGGATTGAGGTTTCCGTGTCCCGCCCGCCTTGAATCTATCATGCTTCTCAGCTTCTTGTAGTCCTCAGGGTGCATTGGGACCCATTTTTTGCCATCTCCGAGCCAGTGGTCCTTGAGGAGATAGGTCTTTTGGGAAACGCCTGTGACAAACACGAACTTGTCGAGTACCGGTTGTTCCTCGTTAGGTTGAATAAAAAACTCGGGCTCATGCGGGGCGCCAAGTTCTGCCATGTATTGATCCAGCGCTTCATACACGATTACGGATCCCACCCTCTCATTGTATTCGATAGGCGCCTGATAAACGACTCCTCCCTCGTCAACCATGTGATAAATCCATAGTGTCTCTGTGAAATCAAATCGGTCAGAACTCGAGTCGGGAACACCAGCCACAGCCAACAGCGGCGCTAAAAAGACGACGAGAATAACTCTCATTTTTTCTCCCTAAATGTTTCTGATATCCTGACCAGGATTTAAACAAAAGAGCATTAGCTTAAATGCGTAGCACTATGCTTATTGAATCCACCCTAGTCTCTCAGTTCAGCTGTTCGTTGAGCCAGTCCAACACCAATTGGGTGACCTCTTTCCGACGCCCCCGAAAACCGTGGTCCTCCATGGGGTAAATCACGAGCTTGTAGGGATGACTGTTCTCCTGAAAGGCTTGGGCCAAATTCAGTGAGTGAGTGGCACTGGCCCGCTTATCCGCTTGCCCGTGAACCAGTAGAACAGGGACGCTTTTGTCAAGCTCGTCCGCCCAAAGAAGCGCCGACCGTTTAGCCAGTTCCTCGTGTTTAGCGTTGCTGTAGTTGGGTATTCTCGCCTCGAATACCCTTTCCATCCCAGGCCGCCGCCTGAGTCCTTCCTCCAGGTCGTAAACGCCAGCCAAGGCGGCCACAGCCTTCACTTCATCAGTGCGACGCAGAACGAGAAGGGTCTGTATCGCCCCACGACTATGACCAACCATTGTGATCTTTGAACTATCGGCACCTTCGATGTGAGGAATTATATTCAGTAACTCAAGCACGTCGTTTACGTCATCTCCGCCGAACTGATCAGAGAAGTCCGAATCGTCTGATTTTGAGAAGGTGCCGCGGTACTGGCTTCCGATAACGATGAACCCTTCGTCAGCGTAGGGAAACAGCTCATTGAACATGCGACCAAAAACCATGCCGCCGAAGTCGAGATTGCCGCCACGGTTATAAATGATCACCGGAAGCTCTCTCTCCACCTGTTTCGGCTTTATGATGTACCCCCATACCTCGCCCCCGTCCACCAGATAACTGAACCAGTTACAGGTCAAATGGGTTTTGTAGTGCTCGTGCAGTTCCGCGGGCATGGCCTCGTGCAATCGCTCTCGGGCCGCCTGCTTGTCTTCTTGTGTTTTGTTGCGCTTGTTGAGTTTTACCAGGTTATCGATCCATTCGTCGTAGTTTCCGTGGGAGCCAGAAAAGCAGTCTTTCTGATATATGACCTTATACTCTCCAAAATCAACCAATTCCGATCCTGAAGCGGCAACCGCAGATAGAACCAGGATCACGCAGACAATTTTTGGCACAGTTCTTTTCATGATAAACCTTCCTTTTATTTGCAGCCTTTACAGCTCGGCTCCCGTCGGTAATTCCCCCATTTTTAACAGGGTTCATAAGTAAAGTGAGGCCACCATGGCCGCTTTCTGCTTTGGCGCAACATAACATCTCTATGCAGAACCTCCTCTTGGGATAGATTACAAGAAAACTCTAGCTATGAGTACTCTGAGTTTATGGGAGGATTACCATATCAATATATGAGTTATTGAGGGTTATTAATGACAAGGACAACAGTAAAATTCGCCATCCCAATCCCAAGTTTCTATAAAGAAAATGGAGCATATGAACCGGCCACACAGGTACAAGAAAAGAGTTGTTATGAGCATACTAAGAGAGCAACTTGAAAAAAATCGCAACGTCGGGGCTAGGCGTATGGGTACTTAATTAGCTGCTGCCCGCCGTTTACTTTACCCGGCTCAATTGCTAAAAGAGTACCCTGTTATGTCTGAGGCCTTACTCTTTGACACTCGTGGATAAGGCGGAATGTTCTCTATCCTCCATACCCCATCAGAATCCATTCGCAATTCAAATTGATACTGAGACACTGACTCATTAGCGATAACCCCCGCAACAGAAGCCTCACCCCAAAACGAGTACTCGACGGTTACTAGGCCTTGTTGATCCTCTGTATCTTCAGAGACAACTTTAAAACTATTTGTAACAAACACAGTATCCCAACCAGGCTCTCCGTTGATACTGACGACTAATCCAGAAATATCTTTGTAGCCGTCTGCAGAAAGCCGAGCCCCTTGAAAATCAAGTTCGCAGAATTTTTCTACGGTATCAACAGGGGAAGTCATTCCATCATTAGCTGAGAGCGCCACAGTAAGGAATACAGAGAAAATACAAAGCATACGCATTTAATTACACCTCTTCTTGTAAGAACAATATCTCGGCTTACCAGAAAACGAACTAGTTTTTCCATATATTTTCCGGGAAAACCACCTTTTTCGTGAAAGCGTCCGCTTCCTACTACATGACAGACTCGCTCAACCTGGTTTCCGCGGCCCAGAACCTCACCAACGAGCGAAATACGCTGTATATCGACAGCCAGCGTCAGGACCCGCTCTTTGAAACCGAGATTGGCCGAACCTTTACCGTTGGTATCAGCGCAACCTTTTAACCAGGTGCTTTCCTCACCGTTTTGCTGCAGACGCAAGTCGGCAGCGTTTTTACAGACTTCGATTTTTGGGGCGATTTTAATTCAGGAAAGTCCCTTTTTAACGCTTCTTTCTGGCATACAGAAAGTAACATAGGAATAATACAGAGAAGATAGCAACCAGGTTCCAATTGCCGTTCTTTAGCTCATCAGCACCTGTAGCTGCATCCGCACCTTCGGCTCCGAGCGGTTGATCCGGAGGAGCGTTAGGGCTTCCTTCATCTTCAATACTTGCCTCTTGGTCTTTTGAAAGCCGTTTCTCGGCTATACCGTCAGAATGCGAAACTGTCGGACCACTATTGTCAGACTGGCCTTTGAGGCTCTTTTCGTTTATCGAATCATTTTCACTCTCGTGGCTATCGTTAACGACTGGTGGCTCACTGCTGCCATGGGACGGCCTTTGATTATTCGCAGATTCCTCGGTCGGAGTTTCTTCTTGATGCTCCTGAACAGGCTGCCAAGCAGGCGGTACATCTTGCTGGCCTGAAGAATGAACCTCTTCTGTGAATTTCTCAAGCGCCTCAACCGGATTGAGGTTTCCGTGTCCCGCCCGCCTTGAATCTATCATGCTTCTCAGCTTCTTGTAGTCCTCAGGGTGCATTGGGACCCATTTTTTCCCATCTCCGAGCCAGTGGTCCTTGAGGAAATAGGTCTTTTGGGAAACGCCTGTGACAAACACGAACTTGTCGAGTACCGGTTGTTCCTCGCTAGGTTGAATAAAAAACTCGGGCTCATGCGGGTCGCCAAGTTCTGCCATGTATTGATCCAGCGCTTCGTACACGATTACGGATCCCACCCTCTCATTGTATTCGATAGGCGCCTGATAAACGATTCCTCCCTCGTCAACCATGTGATAAATCCATAGTGTCTCTGTGAAATCAAATCGGTCAGAACTCGAGTCGGTAACACCAGCTACAGCCGATAGCGGCACCAGAAGGACGGCAATAATAGCCTTCATTTATTGTTCTCCCTATGTGTAATGGAAACACACTGTAGATTCATCACGCCCACCGGGCTTTAGATTATAGATAGTCCCCAATGACCCCACCCGGTAGGGTCGATAAAGGACACGATTGTGAGTTCAACCGATCGATGCAACATCCTTATAGTTAAGCACAAAAAAAAGGCCAGGGCGTTGGCCCTGGCCTTTAAGTTCCCAAAAATGGGTTACCTCAGAGTATTACCATTCGCTCTACAGAGCACAAGCAATTCTCTGTGGGGCATCCTCGGTGGTCAGGGCATCGATCATCAGGTAGTCGAGGTTAGCCAAACCGCTGGCAGTACCGGAATGCAGCCTGACATTCGCCTCGCCAGCCTCCAGCTCTACATCTACCTGAGACTCACCCCACTCGGTCCAGCCGCCGGAGTTCTCCATATCAATCTGGGCCAAACCGATCTGGCTGTTGACATCCAGCCGAGCGAAACGGTTGTCCCCAGCGCCGTTCGCATAGCGTACCAGGAAGCGGTAGGTACCAGCGGCAGGGATGTTGACTTTATAGTCAATGTACTCACCCTCGGCGTTGGCGGTGTTGGAGAAGCCATCGCCTTCGAAGCCGGCGTGGTTAGTATCAATGGTCCCATCCGACATTCCGCAATAGCCGTCTTCGTTCTCATTGATGATCACGCTGGTAGAACTCGGGTTCTCTTGGTAAACAAGCTCGGTCGCCAGGTCTCCGGTAATGACATCACCTTCGGCCGTTGTGACACGCATCATGTACCAGTAGGGCTGACCTTCGACAAGATTGTCATACTCCGCGTAAACACCACGGGGCTCAAGACCTTCCGAAGCAACTACCATGGCGCCTTCCGCAGAGGCCTCGGTGTTACGGAGAATCTCGATCTTGGTGATCTCGCCGAAGTTTTTCAGGTTCCAGTCGATGCGAATGCCACCATCTTCGAGACGAGTGAAGATGTTGGTCTCCGGTTCAGGCAACTCAAACATGACTTCGCCTTCAGGGTCGGTATTGACGACCGAGCTGTCGGCCAGAGTCACCTCAAAGAAATACCAGTAAGTCTGCCCCTGGGTGAAACCACTTTCACCGCCGGTATCGCGGTAACGACCGTCGGTAGCGAGAACATCTTCGCTGACCAGAGTTCTTCCGCTCAACGAGGCACTGGTGTTTCGGTACAGGTCAACATTGACAATTTCCTGGCCAAAATTCCACAGCTTCCAGGTGAGGTTTATGGTACCCAGCAACGGATCCAACTCGGCATTCAGGTTGGTGACATTGGTTTCAAGTCCGTAACCGAACGGCCCGACAATTTCATTGCTCGCGACCTGCTTGAACATGTACCAGTAGCCTTGGCCTTCCACAATCTCGTTCTCACCTTCTATAGGCTCTCCGCTTTCATCGACTGCAGTTGGACCTACATCCTCGAAGCAACCGTCATAAATCACGGACGGATCACTGATCGGGTAAATCCGGCTGCGACCGCCCGCCTGATTCTGGTCATTGCGATAGAGCTCATTATAGGTAGCGCCTGGCTCAACGTTCTCAAGCTCCCAGCAGACGTTCAGAACACCGTCCTGATAGGTGGCATTGAGGTTAGTCTTGGCCACAACTAGGTTTTCACCAAACGCGGGATCCGCAAGAATGGAGTCGCCATCCATAGTGACCAGTTCGACCCAGTAGTAGTACATCTGACCTTCTTCAGTCCGCGCATCGGTCCAGGTTCTGGCCTTGCCGTTGACACGGGCGTAGGAGGTCGAGGGCTTCTCCGGCACCATGCCGAACTCTTCGGTCTCGGCCCGGTAGATGTAGACATCACTGAGCTTGAGGCTGGTTACCCAAGTCAGATCGACGTAGTTGTCCAGGCTGGCCACCGCGACTCGCGGAATGAGCGTGGAGGTCATACGCGCCCGATAAGAACCGTCGAGACCGGCGATGGCGGATCCACTCGCATCCTCGGCTTCCACCCAGTAGTAATAGGTGGTGTCCGGAACGGCGGAGTCGTCAACAAATGAGGTCTCGCCACCTTCCAGCATACCGACCTCGGTAGCCGCTTCGCTATCGTCAACCTCGGCACGCAGGATGGTCGCCGAACCCAGCTCTGCACCACCGGTAAAGACCTTGATCAGGATGTTGTCGTTGTTGCCCTGAGCGACAACTCCTGTTGCGGCCTCTCCTTCCACAGCCTGGGTCTTGAACTGAGGAAGCTCTCTGACAACGTGCTGGTACAACTCCATGTCAGAACCGAGGTAGAAGCTCGGATGGGGCGGTTGGTTGTACCCGACGTTCTGCCACGCAATCGCCGTCCGATATTGACGATCGTGCATCAATGTCGGCAACCGGACATCGGTTGGAATGTTGCTTGAGTAGACCATCAAAGAGGTGCTAGCCTCGTTGGCGAACACAACTTCCTCACGCCAATCGCCGAGAATATCGGCCGATAGTGACGGGGTTGCTTTACTGCCGTTATTGGAGACCGCCAACCCGTTGGAGAAGGTGCCAGCGTTAAACAGCGGCTCGTCAACCAGCTTAGACTCCGCGTTCCACTTGGTGATTTCGGTACCGTCAAGCATTTCGCGATTGAGATCGCCATCCCACCAGACCATAAAGTTCATGGCAGGCTTGTTATTGGAGATGACTGAACCGTCAGCCGCCATCAGACCGCCGCGAGAGCCCCAGCTTTCCATACCTTCATAGTTCGGGTCGATGTCGCCGGTCACGCCGCGGCCCACATCATCGCCCTCACCATTGCTCGGCTGGGAGATCAGGATCTCGCCGGTTGCGGCATCATGCACTTCCACACCAAAGTTACCTTCTTCGGTAATGTAGGACGTTGAGCTCTCATGCACCATGAAGATTTCCAGACCTTCATTGTCCAGAATGATATCGGCCACATGAAGCGCATCGCCATGACCAAGCCCGGTGCTATAGAGCGCCGTGCCATCATCATCCAACGTAGCGGCACCGAAAATGATTTCGTCTTTCCCGTCGTTATCGACGTCGGCCACGCTCAGACTGTGCGCGCCCTGACCTGCCAGACTGTGTCCGGATTCATCCAGGTTGGAGTCGTAAACCCAGTTCTGAGTCAGCTCTTCCCCATCAAAGTTAAACGTCGCCACAACCGCGCGGGTATAGTAGCCGCGAGACATGACCAGACTGGGAGTTTGACCGTCCAGATACGCTACGCCCGCCAGGAAGCGGTCGACACGGTTGCCGTAATCGTCACCCCAGATAGCATTGATGTCATCGCCACGAGGCGGAATATAATCCACGGTGTCTAACGCTTCTCCAGAAGTACCTTCAAACATGGTCAGGTACTCAGGACCGTCCAGCACGTAGCCGCCGTCGTTACGATAGTCAGCTTCCGCATCACCGAGGACGGTTCCTCGGCCATCAACCGTACCGTCGGCAGTTTTCATGGCAACTTCTGCCCGGCCGTCCTGGTTGAAGTCAAAAGCGATAAATTGAGTATAATGAGCGCCCGCACGGATGTTCGGCCCGAGGTTGATGCGCCAAAGAAGCTCGCCTTCCAGGGTATAAGCATCGATCAGGACGTCACCGGTTTTGCCCGCCTGTGAGTTATCCTTGGCGTTGTCCGGCTCCCACTTGAGAATGAGCTCGTATTGGCCGTCACCCGTCAGGTCAGCCGCAGAAGCGTCATTAGCGATATAGCTGTATTCGACACCATCCACGAAGCCGTTTGCCGGCTTGTTCAGGGGGATATTCAGGTAGGACTTCTCTTGAACCTGAACAACGTCGGAAGCATCTTTCTCTTCGTCGTCAACGAGAGCCATTACCTGGTAGCTGTCACCCGGTTGGCCGTTGATATCTTCCAGGAAGGTGGGTTCACCGGGGCGAACCGTTCTGAAGAACTCTCCGTTCTTGTGAACTTTAAAATGAATTCGTTGCTCGTCGAGACCGGACCAGCGCCAACTGAGAGCGTTGCCACCATCCTCGGCGGGCATGACCACCAGACCTCTGTCCAGGTACTGGACATTGGAACCGCCGGTGGTATCGCGCTGAACGTCCTCCAGAGGAGGCGCCTCATAAGGCTCGGCTGGAGTGTAATCGTCACTACCGCAAGCCGCGAGCATCGCTGTCAGTGCCAATGGCACAAACGGTGCTGCAGCGGTGTAACGTATGCCTTTGAAATACCTTCCGTCTTTTCTCATTATGCGATCTCCGAAAGTGATTCTAAGAAAGTGGTGTAGAGCTGACAGTGAAACAACTTGGCGTTGAAACCGGGTTTTATCTTATAAATGGTTGAATACCAACGAAATTAATCATTTATAATTATTTGTGCACTAACATTTAGCCACCAACAATCATATTACATCAGCTTCGATCACGATTCTAGTGCTTTTCCTCGTTGTTTGCCAACACCTTTCGGAAAAACCGCCCTTTCAACGGTCGCCGCGGCACTTGCCCAAGTCGTAAAAGACCAAGGAGCAAACCGATTGATTTTAAGGCATAGGACGACAACCAGGCTCAAGGGCATCACAGCGCTACAGCGGCTCTACTTCTTCCTATAAGCCGTGATTGCAGGGGATTTCAGGCAATTCTTCTATAAAGAAGCAGACCCAAGACTTATGGTCAAAACAACCTTTAAAGGGAGCGCATGCACACCCCGCTAATTATGTGATACTTATCTATAAACTTAGACAATTATTCTAAAAATACCCACATGACTGTTACCGACTGTTACCGATCACCACTGATTGTTACGGACTGTTACCGACGAAACTTCACGTTCAATTATGGCTATATTTTATTGAATTTGACTTTTTTTGGTTATAATATGGCCCCTGTTAGAAAAGTAACTATTTAATAAAATTTCCACTTACTAACAATTAAGGCGGGATTTCATAATGAATAAATACAATCAGTCTAATAAGATTGACTGCATCGACTCACAGGCTCCACTGTTCAAAAAAGACTCCTTGGCCAAACGGATAGCTTCTATTGTGCTGGCAGGTGCCGCCGTAGGCACATTTGCAGCTACCAATGTCTACGCGCAAGAGCAAGAGCAAGAACAAGAAGAGCAGGCCCAATCAGTGCTGGATGACTCCGGAGACGCGCGTCCTGACATCAGTCCGAGCACGCTCGAGGAGATCGTGGTCAGCGGCATTCGTCAAAGCTACACCAGCGCCCTGGACCGGAAACGAGAAGCCGGCACCATGATGGACTCACTGGTTGCTGAAGATATCGCCGAATTCCCCGACAAGAATATTGGCGAAGCATTGCAGCGCATTTCAGGGATTCAGCTTAACCGCGATATGGGGGAAGGTACCTCTGTCAGCGTCCGAGGCGTCGAATCCGGACTGGTACGCGTTGAAGTGAATGGTGTGACCGCCATGGGCATGGGCGGTAGCCGTAGCGTCGACTTCCGGGATATGGCCTCAGAACTGGTCAAGTCCATCGACGTTTATAAAGGTTCCGAGGCACGACTCACCGAAGGTGGCGTGGGCGGCACCATCCAGATCAACACCCGCAAGCCCAATGAATTCGATGAAAATTTCCTGTCCATCAATGGTGAAGCTCAGTACAACTCCATGATTGATGAAGTATCGCCCAAGTACAACTTGACCGGCGTTTATAAGTTCTCCGACCGACTCGGCTTTCTGGTGAATATTACCGGCTCCGATGCCCACACCATGCTTCACGGTCTGCGGAACACCAACTGGCAGAAATATCGTGACGTTGATGATTCCGACCAGAAAACGTCAATTGACCAACTGTATTCAGGCCCAGAATTTGCGACTAGAGCCGACTGCGGAAAATTAAATGAAGATGGAAGCCCCGTACTTGATTCCGCTGAGCAAGAGACTTGCCTCCTTCAGTGGAACGAGTACAGTCCAAGCACGCCTCGTTACAGCATTTGGGGTCGAGAAGAGGATCGCTTGTCGGCCAACGTGGAAATGCAGTATGCAGTCACTGACAAGCTCTCTTTCGATCTATCCTACACTGACAGTAGCCGGCATAAAGTCGCCACCGACCGGAACTTCCAGGTCGAAGTGGGCTCAGCCTTTGATGTAGACAGTGCCGTAGTCGATGAGAACAAAAACGTCGTTAAGCTCGTCACCAACGGATACAATGACGCAGGCACACCGATTGGCGCCACCATCAGAAACCGGACGCTGAACTTTGACTGGGACCAAGAGCGCAAAGTCATGCGGGCGGGCTTTGACTACGTCAATGAAAACCTGGTTATTGATGGCTATATTGCGCGTTCAACGACCTTTGAGGATATTGACTCTCGTGACACCCAGACCGCGCAGAACAACGTCGGCGGTATTGTAGTGACCCAGGTCAATAACCTGCCGGAAATTGATTTTACCGATGCTTATATTATCAATCAGAGTGATCCAAACGACACGTTCGAGACCTTCAACTACAACGATGGTACGCAATACACATCACTGGATCGTTTCAAATACGCACCCTCCCAGAGCGAGGCGTCCGAGAACATCGCGAAGCTGGATGTGACCTACAGCCGCGAGAATTCATTCTTTACCGCCTACCGCACCGGTTTTATTGCCACCGACCAGAAGTTTGCGAACAACGCGTGGGGCTACAACCTGATGCAAACCGTTGGTAACCCCTATACCGTTGATGGGGAAACCAGAATCTGGACTCAGGACGATCACGAAGCCGTATTGATCGGCAACCGGTTCGCCACCGATCAGTTCTTCAAGGATTACAACCCCGGCGTAGACATTATCGAAAGCTATATGGCCGTCGATACCGAGCCCTACTTGGCGGCTCTGCTTGAGCGCAGTGGCTTCAGTTCCGCCGAAGCCGCTCGCGGCAATCTGCAACCGATTGATAGCCGCTATGATATTAATGTCCAGACTCAGTCTGCCTATGTGCAGGCCGACTTTGAAACGGATATCGGTAGCATGGCGCTGCGTGGCAACTTTGGTGTTCGCGTCGCGCGCACTGAAACCGCCTCGGAAGGCTTTACCCGCATCCGCGTGCTTGTTGAGCAAACCGACGAGAATGGCGATCCGATTTACGGTCCCAACGGCGAGGACCTGGCGGGCGTTGAGGACCCAGACGATCCGCGGGCATTCGAAGGTCGCCAAACCGTTGAAGAAGATTTTGTTGACGTTCTTCCAAGCTTGAACCTGACTCTGGAAATGATTGAAGGTCTCGAGGCCTATGTAGGCGTGGCGAAGGTAATGGCCCGTCCACAGATCAATGATCTAAATATCAACGCCGACTGTACCTTGCGCGATTACCCGCTTGCCCGAGACCAGATGCTCGCCAATACTTGTACAGCTGGCAACCCGGACCTGGATCCGTACCGAGCGACCCAAGGTGAAGTGGCGCTGACATGGTACCCGAATGACGCCTCCATTATTTCCGGTGCTTACTTTGTCAAGGACATCACCAGCTACATCTTTGACGCGGAATACCAGGACGACGTCGACTTCTTCAATGATGGTACCCTGTGGGATGTTCGTCAGCAGGTGAACAAAGAAGGCATCACCACCAAGGGCTTCGAATTCCAGGCCTCCACTTTCTTTGACTTCTTGCCGGCACCGTTCAACAACACTGGTGCAAAAGCGAACTACACCTACATTACCGCCGATAACGTCGATGACTTCAACCCGCTGACTGGCGAACAGATGCCGCTTCGTGGTCAGTCTGAGAACTCCTATAACCTGGAGGCCTTCTATGAGGACGACACCTGGAGCCTCAAGCTGGCCTACAATTACCGTGACGAGTACTTCTCACGGGTGGTTGACGGTCTACCGGTTTTTGTTGACGCCAGCGGCTATATAGACGGCAAGATCACTTATACCTATGACGACAACCTGAAATTCTACGTGGATGCTCGCAACTTGGGTAAAGAGGTCAAGCTGGAAACGTCAGGCGTAGGGCGAACCAACGATCTACAGTGGTCTGGCCGTATGTTCTCAGCGGGCTTTACCTATAGAATGTAAACCTTCTATAGCGTTCGCAAACCAGAAAAGGCACCGAAAGGTGCCTTTTTTTGTGCTCGCACCCAGACTCTACAGCCTCCGGTCCCTCCGTCTTCTCAAAACCTACATACCCTCCCAACCAACCTTGTCCGTGCCAACAAAAAAGGCCGGTTCCATCGGAGCCGGCCTTTAATGAACTTACTTTGAATGAGCCACTGTCAGAAGTTATCGTTCCTGCTTGTCCATTCCATCACCCAGGTAGTAATCCGGGTGCGGAGGCTGATTGTAGGAGGTATTCTGCCAGGCCACCGACAGGCGGTACTGCGCATTGTGCATCAGGGTTGTCAGGCTCATATCGCTGACAATATTTGTGGAGTAGATCCGCAGGGCCTGGTTATCCTCGGTCCGGAAAATCACTTCTTCGCGCCAGTCCCCGAGAATATCGGCCGAAAGTGCGGGATTCGCTTTGGTGCCATTGTTGGACCGGGTACCCTCTGTCTCCAGAATCGGTTCTGCAGACCCGACATTCCAGTCCCACTTGTAGATGGTAGTACCGTCCAATAGCTCCCGGAGCGGATCGCCGTCCCACCAGATGGCGAAGTTGACATGCGCTGGCCTTTGGGGAGACACCGGTTCGCCTTTTATATTGAATAACTCTGGTGCATTCAAGGCCCAGACTTCCGCTCCCGGATGCCGCGGGTCGATATCGGCGGCCAAGCCCCGGCCGTTGTCCTTTTCCGCGCTCATGCTCCACAGCACAGTGCCGTCCTCCACGTCGATCAGGGCGGAACCAATGCCGCCGTTGCTGCGAACCGACTCATAAACACCAAAGAGTTCCAATCCGGGTCGAGTAGGATCCAGATCCGACACATGCATGGCGTCGCCATGGCCCAAGGCTGTGGTCCATTTGGGCGAACCGTCATTATCGAGCGCCATGGCGCCGTAGACAATTTCATCCTTGCCGTCACGGTCAATATCTGCGACCGACAGTTGGTGGTTGCCCTGCCCTGCGAAGTTCTCCGGTACACCCTCGGCGGATGAGTCGAAGACCCAGCGAGTGGAAATCGAGCCGTCCCTGAAGTCGTACGCGGCGATCACGCTGCGCTCATAGTAGCCCCGTGCCATAACCACGCTGGGCTGTTCGCCATCCAGATAGGCGACACCCGCGAGGTAACGCTCAGAGCGGTTGCCATAACCATCCCCCCACAGTCGTTTCATTTCCTCGGGGCTGGGATTGTCATTCCCGGGGGCTCTCTGCGGAATATAGGCAACGGTATCCAGCTCGCGGCCGGTGGCGCCCTCAAAGACCGAGAAGTATTCCGGCCCACTCAGGATGCGGCCCTTGAGATGGGCCATATACCGACCATCCGGAGTCACCTCGGAGCCGGTGCGATCTCGAACCTCCTGTTTCCCCCCATCGGACACCCAGTCTGCATCGGGATCTCCAATGACCGAGCCCTGGCCGTCGACGGTACCGTCTGCCGTTTTCATGGCGATTTCCGAGCGACCATCACCGTCAAAGTCGTATACCATAAACTGGGTATAGTGAGCCCCCGCTCGGATATTGGGGCCCAGATCTATGCGCCACAGTCGCTCCCCTTCCAGGGTGTACGCATCGATCAAAGCGTTGCCAGTGTAGCCGCTCTGAGAATTGTCTTTGGCGTTGGTGGGATCCCACTTCAGGATAATTTCGTAACGTCCGTCACCGTTCAGGTCCCCGACGCTCGCGTCGTTTGCCGTGTAAGAGTAACGCTCTCCATCGGGCGTGATTCCCCCTTCCGGCTGGTCAATGGGCAGGCTCAGATAGGGATTCTCCCAGGCACTGACGCTCGCCACCACCTGCCCCCCTGAGCGCAGTTCATACTCGGCGCCAGAACCCCCTTTCAGGTCCAGAAAATTGGTTGTCTGCGAAACAGGCTGCTCAGTGAGTTCCTTGCCGTTGCGATAAAGGGAAAGCGACAAATGCTCCGGGTCGCCCTGTAGCTTCCGCCAGGAGACCAGAACGCCCTCCTCGGCGGGAACCGCAATCAGCCCCCGATCCAGTTGCTCCAGTTGTCGAGCGTCCCGGCCATTTCCACCTTGACGGGCCTGGTCTCCCGCCGGTTCTGGGCCTGTGCTGCAGGCTGCCACTGCAAGCGACAAACCGCAGACCAACGCTCCAGATGCTTTGCGTTTTATCACTTTACTCGCAGTTTTCTTTGGCGGGATTCGCATGATCTTTATACCTCGTTGTCTATCGGCGTTTTTCTGGTTAAGAGTGAGTGATCGAGTACATAAAAAACCCGGAAACCCGGGCGTCGTCTACAAGGACTGGCATCGTTGCCGCCACCGCTCGCGATAGGATGGGAGCTCGGGAAGCTGCAGGGGTTCACACAGCGCTCTCTTCTCTTCTATGGGCGCCTCCGGGTCGGCCAAAGCAGCCGCGCCCTTCACGGTTCCGGTTGAATCATTGGAGAGAAACAGGCGCTGCTCCCCCCGCAAGGTGGCCAACAGTTGGCAAAGGAACGCATTTTTCAGGAACGCGCCTTCGAGGAAAATATCTCCATTCGCTTTGAGTAAATCCAGTTCCAGATCCAGCATCAAAGCACAGTACACTGATGCCAAGGCGGCCCCATTAATGCGGTTGACGTCGGCGTGAAGCGATCCGGTTTTCCCGGAGAACGGCCCTGAACTCTCGCAGAACGCCGGCAAGGCATGAGCGTCTGTTTCAAGAATCACTTCAACATCCCGAATGCTGAACGGCTCAGCGGGGAAAGACCCCATCTTGTGGCAAATACTTTCGTATTCCCGCCCCGCCATAAACCGGGCACAGGCAACCGGTTCGCGACGAAAGTCGACGTTCATCAGCATATCCCGGGATTCATCAAGACCGGCTTTCGGACCGCCGTTGGCCATCGTAATCGCCCAGGTGCCGGTGGAGATAACGGCAAAAGGTTCGCCCTTGCTGGCTTTGACGTACCGGAGGTAGCTGGCATTGCTGTCGTGAATACCGACCGTTACCGGGCACCGCTCAGGCAACCCCGTCTTCTTGCTGACCTCCTCGGTGATGGCCCCGGCGACACTATCCGCCGGTCTTATTTCCGGAAACAAGGATCGCCACTGCATTTGATCCACCAGCCCGGAGAAGTCCCCTTTTTCCGGCGCCCATAGGTCGGTATGACAGCCCAGAGAAGTCACTTCCGAGCAGCAGATGCCCGTCAGCCGCCATACCCAATACTGGGGGTAAAGAAGAATATCCGTCGCCCGCTTGAAAGCCTCGGGGAAACACACCTGTTGCCAATACAGCTGCCGCCCCAGGTTCATCCCCGAAGGCAGCGAGGGTGAACGCGTCTCGTTAAACGGCGGGCGAACCTCGGCGTAGTCATCGCTCAGACTGCCCGGCCCCGAAAACTCATAATCCAGAACCGGAAGCACCAGGCCGTTCCCGGGGCTCGATCGGTCGACCAGAGCCGCCGTGGCACCGTGAGTGGTGACGCTGATGGCATTCACCGGAAATTGTCCGGCCACCTCCTGCAGGACCGTGAGAAACCACGCCCAGATCGCGTCCACATCAAAGTGCGGGTACGGCTCGCCGTCCATCACCGTGTTTGGCTTTGACTGCTCAAAGACACTGTCCATGTGCTTATCCAGCACATGAACCTTAATATTTGTTTTCCCGATATCCAGTACGACAACGTAATCCATTCTGCTCACTTAACCTCAGATAATCAGATCATTACTAACCACGAGTGGCCCGGTCACTCGTACTCAATCATTGCTTGCGTGCATCCTGCGAAAAAGTGGCCTCTCGAAGGGCACTTCCCTGCCTTTCCTTCAACAGCGACCAGAGCGTCGCCGTTACCATATAGAGTACCGTGGGAAACAGCAGCCAGTCTTTAACCACGTCAATACTGCCCGTACGAAGCGCCTGTACCCCGAGGGCCAAACACCACAACAAGGACAGCACGGCCACACTGATCGAAATCGTCTGCGTCAGGGAGCTACCGCTGTGTGAACCCGATGCTTTGACATTCCGGAGTTGCTCAAGGTAATGGCGTTCCTGTTCCCGCCGTTCGGTTTCACGTTTTTCATACAGTGCCGACTCTTCGGTATACGGCTCTCGAGCACCACAGAGCGCCGCCAGGCCCGCATAGATCAACGTGGCGATGACCCACGTAGGCAACAACAGAAAGAACAGATGCAACCCCAGGCTGTTAAAGCCCCAGGCCGCCAACAGGGAGAGCCCCCAGGCCAGACAGGCGGGCCAGTTCAGGTAGCCGCCCCGGTAGTGATTCCAGTAGCGGGTCAGCCCCAGACGCGGGAACAACCAGTGCTCCGTCACGATCACGGCCCCGATCGGGGCGAGAATCAACCCCATCAACCCGACAAAACTCATCAGTTGAGTAAATACAAACGGAAAGCAGGCAATAATCGTGGTGACCAGGCCAGTTACCGCCGTCACCGCCGTGCGATTCCAGCGGGGATACAGCGACTGAAACGCCAGCCCGGCGCGGTAGATGGTCGGATTGGACGTGGTCCAACCGGCGATGATCACCACCAGTATGCCGGTGGCTCCCAGTGCCTGATAGGCCACGGCCCCGGCATCCAACTCCTGAATCGAGACTTTGAGCATAAAAGCCGCACCCGCCCCCATGACGCCCGCACACAACCACGCCGCATAGTGACCAATGAACATCCCCAGCACCGACAGAAAACCGTAGGAGGAGCGTCGAGCGTAGCGCAACAATGTCATATCCGAGAGCCCGCCGTGCATGGCGAGGTTGGCGACCCAGGCGAAAGCGGCGACATGCCAAAGGCCCAGACCGCCTTCATCACCTCGCCATATCTGGGCGTCGGCAATACTCAGCAGTCGCTCGGCGACACTTTGCCCGGGAATTTCGGGCGTCTGCGCGCTGAGCACGGAAAACATGGTCATCGCGCCGACGAGGAACATAAGAATCATCCAGGGAGCACACACCTGGGAAAATATCGCCACGCGGCGAAACCCCTTGGCGGCGATCACCGTCACCAGAGCCCCGACCAGTAAAGCCACCACCACAAAACCGGCACTGGTGGGATACCAATCAACCTGAGGGGGAATATCAAACAGGATGCGCGCGGCGGAGGCCGACACCGTGATCATGGTGCCAGCCAGAACGCAGAAGAGGACGCCGTTGACAATGCTATAAAGATTGATGATGCCTTTGCCGCCAATTCGCTCCAGGTAGGCATAAAGAGTCAGGCGGGTGCTGACGGCGATGGGCGCGCAGACCAGGCCCCAGGTCAGCACAGCCAGCAGATTCCCCCACAGCAAGCCCCAGAGTATGTCCTGCACGCCCACGCCCCACGCCACAAACAGGGCACCAATGACAAACTCGGTTCCGGCCACATGCTCGCCCGAGTAGCTCGCGGCAAAGTGACGGGCGGGTTCCAGGCGTTCGGGCTTTACGGGGGAGCGTTCGAACTCATTATTATGTGTCATCTTATTCTCGCCTAATGAAATGGCTCCGGGAGCGCCGGAACAATGTCTTCAATATGCACACATTTGATTATTAATGAACGATAACGTTAATTCTGGTTTTTAACAACCTCAAAAAACCAGCAACAACACAAAATACATTCTTGACCACCCATTTTTAATCACTTACAATCATTGTCAATCAAAAAGGCGATCTCATGACGCCATACACCGTTCACCGATAAATAAAGAGCGAATGATTATGTCCTCCAACAAACTGCAGAATCTCTGGGACGACCAGAAGGCCGCCAGCATGAGCGAGCCGGAATTGTTGAAATACCGATCAAATCTGCTCGGCTCCGATTTGCGCATTACCAACTTCGGGGGCGGTAACACCTCCGCCAAGATCAACATGACCGACCCGCTAACCGGCGGTAATGCAGAGGTGTTGTGGGTCAAGGGCTCCGGCGGTGACCTGGGCTCCATCGAGCTGGACGGTTTCTCCACCCTTTATATGGAAAAACTGCAGCAGTTGAAGTCTCTGTACCGCGGCCTTGAGCACGAAGACGAAATGGTGGGCTACCTCCCCCACTGCACCTTCAACCTCAACCCGAAGGCCGCCAGCATCGATACGCCGCTACACGCCTACATTCCCCATAAGCATGTCGACCACATGCACCCGGATGCCGCCATTGCCATTGCCTGCACCAAAAACAGCAAAGAACTGACGGAAGTGATTTTCGAAGGCCAGATGGGTTGGCTGCCCTGGCAGCGCCCGGGTTATGACCTGGGACTGAAACTCGAAGAAGTGGCGCGCGGCAACCAGGACCTCAAGGGCATCATGCTCGAAGGCCACGGTATTTTCACTTGGGGCGAGAGCGCCAAAGAGTGCTACCTCGCCACTCTGGACATTATTCAGAGAGCGCAGGACTGGCTGCAAGCCAACAACAAGAGCGACGCTTTTGGTGGCGCCAAGTACCGGGAACCCCTGAAGGCCGACCAACGCCAGACCGTGGCCAGCCAACTGATGCCGTTGATTCGCGGCAAGATTACCAACGAACAATACAAAGTGGGCCACTTCAACGATTCGGACACCGTGATCGAATTCGTCAACTCCGCGGAGCTGGAACCACTGGCCGCGCTCGGCACCTCCTGCCCCGACCACTTCCTGCGGACCAAGATCCGCCCGCTGGTGGTGGACTTCGACCCCACGGCCAACAATCTCGACAACGAGCTGGCGCGTTGCGCTGAAGGTCTCGATAAGCAGCTGGAAGCCTACCGTCAGAGTTATGCGGAGTATTACAACCGCTGCAAGCGCGACAACAGCCCCGCCATGCGCGACCCCAATGCCGTGGTCTACCTGGTCCCCGGCGTGGGCATGGTCACCTTCGCCAAAGACAAAGCCACCGCGCGCATCGCCGGTGAGTTTTACGTCAACGCCATCAACGTGATGCGCGAAGCCAGCGGCGTCAGTGAGTACGTCGGCCTGCCCGAGCAGGAAGCGTTTGATATTGAGTACTGGCTGCTTGAGGAAGCCAAGCTGCAGCGCATGCCCAAGCCCAAATCCCTCGCCGGCCGGGTGGCATTTATCACCGGCGGCGCCGGCGGCATCGGCAAGGCCACTGCCGCCCGCATGCTGCGTGAAGGCGCCTGCGTGATGTTAGCGGATATCGATACCAAAGCCCTGGAAAATACCTGCAGTGAACTGACCAACGCCTTTGGCAAAGACGTCGTGCGTCAGGTTCAATGCGATGTCACCAAAGAGAAAACGGTGGCCGACGCCATGGCGAGCGTCGCACGGGAATACGGCGGCATCGACATTCTGGTGTCCAACGCCGGCATCGCCAGTTCCGCGCCTCTGGACGAAACCGGTCTCGACCTGTGGAACAAAAACATGGACATTCTGGCCACGGGCTACTTTCTGGTCGGACGCGAAGGCTTCAAACTGCTCAAGCGTCAGGGCACAGGCGGTTCCGTCGTGTTCGTGGTGAGCAAAAACGGCCTGGTAGCCTCTCCCGGCGCTTCCGCCTACTGCACCGCCAAGGCGGCAGAGATTCAACTGGCACGTTGTATTGCTCTGGAAGGCGCACCGCTGGGTATCCGCTGCAATGTCGTCAACCCTGATGCCGTTTTGCGCGGCTCGAAAATCTGGGACGGCGAATGGCGCAAAGAGCGTGCGGCCGCTTACGACATCAGCAACGATGAGCTCGAAGAGCACTATCGTCAGCGCAGCATGCTCAAGCGTTCTGTTCTGCCGGAAGACATCGCTGAGGCGACCTACTTCTTTGCCGCTGATCTGTCCGCCAAGTCCACCGGGAATATTATCAACGTCGACGCGGGCCACGCGCCATCGTTTACCCGCTAAAATAGCGGACATAACTGATACTATTGAAGAGCGCCCCGCATCAACCCGGGGCGCTCAGATAATCACCACCGGAAACAACGGGACGATAATATGAAATACCCCATTTCCCCCGAGCTGGTCGCCGAAAAGAACGATCAACTGACCCCCGACCTGCAGAAAGATTATGACGCTCTGGGAGAGCAACTCGAGCGCCGGGGTCTGGACATCCAGGCACTGACCCGCCAGGCGGAAGCATTCGATATCGCCGTTCCCTCCTGGGGCACGGGCACCGGTGGGACGCGTTTCGCGCGTTTTCCGGGCGAGGGCGAGCCGCGCAATATCTTCGAAAAAGTAGAGGACTGTGCAGTCATCCACCAGATGTCCGGCTGTACCAGTGAGATTTCCCCACACTTCCCCTGGGACAAAGTCGACGACTTCAGCGAACTGAAAGCCCACTCGGATCAATACGGCCTGGGTTGGAGTTCCGTGAATTCCAACACCTTTCAGGATCAACCCGATCAGGAACGCTCCTACAAATACGGCAGCCTGAGCCACGCGGACGCGGCCGTGCGCGAGCAGGCAGTGGCCCACAACCTTCAGGTGATTGAGTGGGGCAAGCAATTGGGCTCCAAAGTGCTCACCGTCTGGGTCGGCGATGGCTCCAACCACCCGGGCCAACAACATTTCCAGCGCGCCTTCGAGCGCTACCTCGCCAGTGCCAAGGCCATCTACCAGGGCCTGCCGCAGGACTGGGAAATGCACATCGAACACAAGATGTTTGAGCCAGCGTTCTACTCCACCGTCATTCAGGACTGGGGCTCGAATATTCTCGCCGCCATGGAAACCGGTGAGCGCTGTAAATCCCTCGTGGACTTGGGCCACCACGCCCCCAACGTCAACATTGAGATGATTGTCTCCCGCCTGATTCAGTTCAAAAAACTGGGCGGCTTCCATTTCAACGACAGTAAATACGGGGATGACGACCTGGACAGCGGCTCGCTGCACCCCTACCAGCAATTTCTGATTTTCAATGAGCTGGTGGATGCCGAGTACCGCAAACAGCCGGGATTCGCCCCGGCTTATATGCTGGACCAGTCTCACAATGTGACCGACCCGATCGAAAGCCTGATCAACTCGGCCACCGAAGTGCAGCGCTCGTTCATCAAAGCATTGCTGGTGGATCGTGAAGCGCTGGAGCGTTATCAGACCGATAACGACGCCATCATGGCCAGCAACACCTTAAAGGCCGCCTTCAATACGGATGTCTCACCCATCCTGGCCATGGCCCGGAAAAACAAAGGCGCCGCCATCGACTCCCTCGCGATATACCGTGCCTCAGGCTACCGCCAGCAGGCCGCCAAAGCGCGTCCGGACACTGGCGGCAGCCGCTCCGGCATTGTGTAACGCCCCCTTTGGTGCCGGCCCTCTCTCGCATTCAGGCCGGCACTTTTTTATTTCCCTTGTTTCTCCGCAACGCGACCGAGCCCCATGACCGAGACGCCCCAAAATTCTCCGAAACGCAGGCACCAGATCGGGCTTTTTGTCACCTGCCCGGTCGATCTCATTCGCCCGAGTATCGGCTTTGCCACCGCCACCCTGCTCGAACGCGCCGGGTGCGATGTTCACGTTCCACCACAGAGCTGCTGCGGGCAGGTGGCCTTCAATAATGGCCAGCCGGAGGAGACCCGCGCCTTGGCCTGGAATATTGTGCAGCAGTTCGGGCAATACGATTACGTTGTTCTGCCTTCTGGCTCCTGTGGCGGTACCATCAAAACCCACTACCCGGAACTGTTTGCGCAGGACGAGCGACATGAGACGGTGGTTCGTTTTTGCGAAAAAGTCTACGAGCTGACCACTTTTCTGACCGAAGTGTTGGATTACGCCCCAACGCGGGCCGGCATCGACCTCAGCTCGGAAACGGTCACCTATCACGACAGCTGCGCCGGCTTGCGGGAACTGGGCATCAAGCAGCAACCGAGAACCCTGCTCAAACGCTGTGCCAACCTCGACGTGACCGAAATGGAAGAAACCGACGTCTGTTGCGGCTTCGGCGGCACCTTTTGCGTCAAGTATTCCGATGTCTCCAACCGCATGGTCACCAACAAAGTGAACAACATTCGCCAGTCGGGTGCCAGCATGGTGCTGGGGGGCGACCTCTCCTGCCTGCTGAATATCGCAGGCAAGCTGCAACGACTGGAACCGGACAACCCGGACCGGGTGCAGGTGCGTCATATTGCGGAGGTCCTGGCCGGCGAACTGCAGACACCAGCCATTGGTGAGCCCTCTCCCACCCGCGGAAAAGGAGAGTGACATGAGTCAGGTCCAGACACAGGAACCCCAACCGGATTTCATTATTCGCTCCCGCGCGGCGCTGGAAGACAATCACCTGCAAGAAGCGCTGGAAAAGGCGGGCTCGGGCTTTGTGTACAAACGCCAGGCGGCCATCGAGCGGATCGGCAATTTTGAACAATTGCGCGATCAGGCGCGGCAGGTGCGCGTTCGCGCCCTGAAACACCTCGACCTGTATCTGCTTCACTTCGAGAAAAAAGTGCAAAACGCCGGCGGCCAGGTGCATTGGGCGGAAACACCGGAACAGATGCGTGAGATTGTGATCGGACTCTGCCAGGCACAGAACGCCAAGACCGCCACCAAGGGCAAGTCCATGGTGGGGGAGGAAGTGGACCTTAACGAAGCGCTGGAAGCGGCGGGCGTCGAACCCCAGGAAACCGACCTGGGCGAGTACGTCTTGCAATTGGCCCACGAGCGGCCCAGCCATATCGTGGCGCCGGCGCTGCACAAGACCAAGGCCCAGGTACAATCGCTGTTCCGCGCCAATCACGCGCTCGGCGAACGTGCCCTGGACGAAGTCGCGGATATTGTGAACGAGGCCCGAGCGGTCATTCGCGATCGCTTCCTGCAAGCGGATGTGGGCATCACCGGCGCGAATATGCTGATCGCGGAAACAGGGACCGCCGCCATCGTGACCAACGAAGGTAATGGCGACCTGACCGCGACGCTGCCGCGAACCCACATCATTACCACCTCCATCGACAAAATCGTCCCGACCTGGGAAGACGCCAGTGCGATTTTGCGGGTACTGGGCCGCAGCGCCACCGGACAGGACATTACCACGTACACGTCCTTTTTTACCGGCGCACGCTCGGAGCGTGACAAGGACGGACCGGAGCAGTTTCATATCGTACTGCTCGACAACCGCCGCTCCGAGCTGCTGGGTAGCGAGTACGAAGAAATGCTGCACTGCATCCGCTGCGGCGCCTGCATGAACCACTGCCCGGTCTATCAGGCTGTGGGCGGGCACAGCTACAACAGCGTTTACCCGGGCCCGATGGGCGCCGTGCTGACGCCTTTACTCAGACATGAGGAGCAGGACAACCAGTTGCCGAACGCCAGTACCTTTTGCGGCCGGTGTGAGTCAGTGTGTCCGGTGCGTATTCCCCTGCCCGGCCTGATGCGCAAGCTGCGTGACCGGGAACAGCGCGAAGCCAAACATGCCAGTGTATCCACACTGGCCGTCAAATTATTCTGCCGGCTGAGCCGTCACCCGGTGCTGTATCGACGACTCACCCACTTCAGTCTGAAACTGGTGTCGATGATCCGAGGCCGGAAATCCCGCTTCCGGACTTTGCCCCTGATGTCAGGATGGAGTCGACACAGGGACTTCCCCGCGCCGGACAACGGCAGTTTTCAGTCGCAATGGCAGCAACGGCACAAGGGGACGAATCATGACTGACAGCCGTAGCCGAATTCTCGATCGTATCGGACGAAGCACCGGTGGTCACTATGACGCCGACACCATCGAGGCGACCTTCCAGGCGCTCTCCCACCAGCAGACGGGGGCTCCTGTACAGCCAGAAATGGGACTGACCGATCCGGTAGCCACTTTTACGGCGGAAGCGGGTCGCAATGGTGCCCGGGTCGCGGAGCTTGAGAGCATGACGCAAGTCACTCAATGGTTGCGAGATAACGTCCGGGACGCGACGACCGACGCCAACTTTCACCTCTCCCCGGCCATCATCGGCCGGTCGCTGGACTGGAGTGGGTTGAACACGACAGCGGAAACGCCGGCGGCGGCCGGAAGCTGGGGCGTGGTTCAGGCCCATACCGGCATCGCCGAAACCGGGACCGTCATGTCCCTGAGTGATGAATGCCCCAGCGGTCTTTTATTCCTGGTGGAGCGGCTGGTCGTGGTGATCGCCCGGCGGGATATTGTCGGCTATCAGGAGGAGGCCTGGCAAAGACTGAAGGCCAGGGGCGCCCTTCCCCGCACCGTCAACTGGATTACCGGGCCCTCGCGCACGGCGGATATCGAACAGCAAATTCAGATCGGCGCACACGGGCCCCGGGAAGCCGACTACCTCCTGATCGACGAACAATAAAGGCAAAAGCGATGCAGACCTCCTCCAAGACACCTCTGATTCTCGGCAACTGGAAAATGAACGGGAGCCTCGCCGATAACCTCGGCTGGGTCACCCGGGCCCGGCATCAGTTGGAAAAACAACCGGTTCACCACGTGACTCTGGGCGTTTGCCCGCCCTTTCCCTACCTGCAGAGCTTGCGTCAAATATTACCGGCCCAGATCGCCCTCGGGGCGCAGGACGTCAGCTCCGAGTGTGTCGGGGCCTATACCGGGGAAACCAGTGCCGCCATGCTCAAGGAGCTGCAATGCCGCTATGTTCTGGTGGGGCATTCAGAGCGCCGCGCGCGGCTGGCAGAAACGGACGGGGACGTGGCCCGTAAATTCCGGCTGGCCAAACACGCCGGATTGACGCCGGTGCTCTGTGTGGGAGAAAGCCAAACCGAACGGGATAACAACGAAACCACTCAGGTGATTACCCAACAGCTACAAGCGGTCTTTGAGCTGTGCGGTCCCGAAGGCTTCCACGCAGGAGTGATCGCCTACGAACCCATTTGGGCCATCGGTACCGGACGCACCGCCTCCCCTTCAGACATTGAAGCGGTGCACGGCGCCATTTTCGAGTGGTTGGGAAAGCACCAGATACCGGAGGCCAGCGTCCACGTACTGTACGGTGGCAGCGTCAAGGCGGAAAACAGTGCGGACATCTTTGCCCTTGAAGGCGTCGACGGTGGCCTGATTGGTGGTGCCTCCCTCAACGCCGGATCCTTTATCGACATTGCCCGGTCTGCCAACCAAACCGCCCAACTTGCAGAGCCCTTGGCTTTTGCCAGGAAAAGCCTTTAGTGGGGTCGGAAAAACCCTGACCTTTGCACTTTCGGTACGATCATTTGACCGTTTATATGATTATTTAAGACCGGTTTTGCTTGCTAAGGCCGACCCGGTATGATAAATTTTGATCAAATTTACGTTCAATGATTGGACTTACAGCGACCCGACCCCTATGCTCGAAAAACAACGCCACCAGTTGCTTCTGGATATTCTCGACGAACAACAGTTCGCCAGCGTGAACGACCTGTCGACCCAGTTGAATGCCTCGGAGGCGACCATCCGCCGGGACATTACCAAACTGTCCAAACACGAGCAGCTGCGGAAAATCCGCGGCGGGGCCGAAGTCCTTCACGGTTCGGAAAAGCGGGCGCGCCGCCCGCACCTGTCCGGCACGGCGTTTCTCGCCGCCAAAGAACAACGGGCCGACATCAAGCGCCTGATTGCCAAAGAAGCGGTCAAGCTCTGCGAAGACGGTGAGTTCGTCATCATCAACGGTGGCAGCTCCACCTATATGATGCGAGAGTTCCTTTCCGAGCGTCACCTGAATGTATTGACCAACTCTTTCGTCCTGGCCCAAGAGCTGGCCGAAACCAGCGACAACCAGATCACATTGCCCGGCGGTGAACTGTATCGAAAGCAGGGCATTATTCTCAGCGCCTTTGAAAACGACACCATCCAGTATTACCAAGCCAGCAAGATGTTTATGGGAACGCCGGGCATCGGCAAGTTCGGAGTCATGGAGTCCGACCCGCTGCTGATTCAGACCGAGCAAAAATTGAAAAAGCAGGCAGACCAGTTGATTGTACTCGCCGACAGTACCAAGCTCGGCAAGCGCAGCAACTTCATCCTTTGCCCGCTTACCGAAGTCGATGTATTGATCACCGACAGCGAGGCCGACCCGGCGCTGGTCAAGTACTTCGAAAGCGAGAACATTCAGGTTATTCTGGTGGATGTTAAGCGCGCCGAGTAAAAGCGGCCCAACCATTCAGCAACTTGTCATACCTCCTAACCGCCAAATAAAACATTCGCACAATATGGGGTTAGCGCTGAGGAGCTATGACCAATTCCTTTTATGACGTTGACATTGACAGCCCCCTCAAGCCCGTAACGTTTTGAGTTACGGTTCATTTCCCGCGCCCAACTGTTCGCTATTTCTATGCGGGTATTGCCGCTGTGCGCAGGTCTTTTAGGCTGCCTCTTCGTGTCTTCACTTCCGATAACGATTGAAACTTTCCCAGCAGCTAACGCATAGTTTCTGAGAGATCTAGTGATAGCAACACGACTTCTACTACCGTCTTTCCACGTTATAGCTTTAAAGAGGTTGCCAGCTCCGTAAGGCCATTTGCTGGATTTGGTCGGATAACTGTAGCGACCAGCAGCGCTGACAACAGCATGTATTATGTTGTCTGGGTGAGTAACAACGTACCTATTCACAAACTGCCCTCCGGCAGAGTGACCATACAAATAAAACCGCTTACTACCTGAGGTCGTTCTAACCGAATAACGATTTACAAGTTTATTAACGAATTCATCAGCAGCAATGTATTTCCCAAACAGGTTTCTATACCCGCCATAGCCTCCGCCCAGATTACCAAAGCGTGGCGTATCGAAGACAGGCGCAATCAACAACAATTCATATTTTTCAGCATATTTGACCCAACGAGAGATGTATCTATTGGCAACATCGGAAGCGGCCTCGCCCTTTGACAGCATACCGTGGGAAATTACGAGAATGTGTTTTGGCGTTTCATCGGGAACGTACACAAAGTGATCACCCTCACGATCCATTTCGTGGATAACATCTGCGTTTACAGGTAACGACAGGCACAGCAAAATAAAAATCAAAAACTTACGCATAATCCACCCAATGCACTGAACTTTAAACACCTTAACGGACTGGTCAAAAGACATGATTCATTTAATTTTTATACCTTTCATACAGCTCTAAAAATTCCTCCACTCTATCCGCAGAAGCATCAAGCAGATCTGCAATCCTATTCCTTTGTCTTTCAATTATTTTAGCTTTCGCCGCTGATATACTGCCTTCCTCGACTAACGTTATGTAGCTTGAATATGCTTGATTCAAAGCATTCCACCTACGCTCTGAATTAACCTTTTCCTCTTCTGTATTTAACCTTGAAAATATCGAACATATAGGAACAAGTTTTGCATCACTACTGCTAGACCGGAAGTATCTAACACAAGCATCCAGCTCCAGAACCCTTCCCTCCAAGAATTCAATCTGACTTTCATGTAAACTTTCAATTTGTTCTATTTCGAAAGCCATAGCATGAGAAGACAAAGCAACAGAAATAAAAAAATAAAGAAATTTAAGCACTGAAAATCCTCCGTTGATTGTAAATATTACCTTTCCAGAATATCCAAGAACAGTTTTCGAAAGACGCTCAATAAATCGGGATATTATTATCTCTTGAGCAATTCTTAGAAAGAAAAAGAAATATATAGCGTTCGCTCGCTATGGAAGTTCTCTTAATTTTCACCGCTTTACCCAAGCGATATAGTGAGACCGAAACCTTTTTCTGCAGGTTTTAAGTATAACCGCTCGATGCTTGCGCTCGCGCAGACAGTGTCTAGCCCGTTAACCAGCCTGAGCGCCATGCTGACTCCAACTTTAACTCGAACAGTAGAACGGGCTCGACCGCACTCGGTATCAAGTCCGAATTTAGCAAGCGTAGGCCATGAATACAACTACCAACGCTAAAGCCAGAAACAACGAGCGACTCATCGGCATCAGTGATGGAAGAACTGCCGGAGCTGGGCTCTCCCGGATCACCAGATGACTGCCCTCTGTGCTCTGGCGCCGCTCAATCGCGACAGCGGGACGATGCTAGGGAAACGACGAATTCGAGGTGGTCGCTCCCCGATCAGGACTGTGCTCTACATGGCAATGATGTCAGCCATTCAACACAACCCGGTGATGAAGCGGTTCTACCAATCTTTGGTCAACGCCGGTAAACACAAAAAGGTGGCGCTGACCGCTTGCATGCGCAAGATGATGACGATTCTTAATGCCATGGTTCGGGATGATTGCCTATGGCAAGAAGCATAGAATTTTAGTCTGCAGGGGTTGCCCTAGGATCACAGTCGCTGGTTATGTCTTTGTGACAGTTGAATTGGTGATAATTTTGATAGCTTTTAGTGTCTTTTGGTCTTTTTCTATAAAAACCTTGTTCTCACTCCTGACTTCATAACTATCACCACCAATTTCAAAAGTTTCGACTACCACTTCGTCAACAACCGCGCTGCTTTTTGAAATATTAGTGATTGTTGATTGCTCTTTAGTGTATTCATAATTTTTATAGTTGTTCCATGCCGCCACTACGGATGAAACATACTGTTCTTTATTGGCAGAATACTCCGATTGGCTTCCTGACACAGTCGTGGTTCCTTTCAGCTTCGCGCTGTCAGATAAGGAAGAAGCGAGCGCCTCGGGATCTCTATTTTTGAAGGATGAATCTACCGTTTCGATGAAGCTAATTATCTCACTCTCTGACAACGTCTCCGCGCCGGCAGTCGACGCCATGAAGAAAAACAAAAGAAAGGTTAGAAAATATTTCATATTTACTCCGAAGACATAACGAGGCTGTAGAAAAACGATTTACGGAAATCGTCGCCTTTACGCCCCTTCTCAATTTATGTCTGGCTAACATTTAACCAGATTCGGTTAACATAATCATCCATTATAGACAGTTGAGTCCATCCGAGTGTGGATAAGCCTGTGGATCACGCCACAGCGCCATAATTGGCTAACTTCTCGATGTTATGCACTAAACAGTACAACTGCCATTGGCCTTGCACCTTGTGCTTTCCTCGCAAGGAGAATCGATTGAGACCTTTATTGGTACCGATATTGCCGAATACCGGCTCCACCACCGACATGCGGTGACCGTAAATCGCTTTGCCTTGCTTGCTATCCACTCGACACTTCATCCAATCTGTTGCATTGGCGTGTATTGAGAAGGTTTTTGATACCTGACGACCATGACCCTCTCGGGTATCGGCGGAGGATGGGTTGCGCATGCATTCGTTCTTGCGAGGACAGCGGCGGCAGTCGGTTAGCTTTCCTTCGAAGTGCAGCTGGATTCGACCGGGCCCTTGTCGGTACTCATGCTTGAGCCACATCCTTTTTCCTTCAGGGCACTTGCACGTCTTCCTTTTAAGGTTAAAGGTAAACTCTGAGGAGGGAATGACAGGCTTGATCCCTTTTACGGTATCTTGATGACGCTTGCCATACTTTTCTTTCTGATGACCGAATATCTTGTCCCTGGACCGAAACCGGTTGTCCGGAATGTAGGCATTGATACCTTCGTCTTTTAGATACGCGTCATTGGCGCCGTTGGAAAAACCAGTGTCAGCTGTAACAATCACGCCGGACTTTAGAATGCCAGGGTGAATGCCGACTTTCCGGTAACGATTTTCGATACTGGTCAGCACCGGCTTCAACGTATGGTGCTCCTGGCCTTCACCGAAGGCTTGGGCATCCACGATAATCTGATGTTTCTTATCCACCGTTGCGACACCGTTATAACCCTGGATGGTGCCTTTGCTGGTGGTCATTTTCGCCGACTCGTTATCGGTAATGTTGCTTTTAACCTCTTTGGGTCGCTTACCCTGCCCCATCCGTGGGGTTGCCGTCTTTAGGAACTGGTCGATCCGATCAAATTCTTTACTCAGGGTATCCGAGGCCTTCTGCAACTGACGCTTGCGATCCCGCTCAGTGGGTTTGCGACCGTCAAGGTTCCTGTGCTCCTTGAGACACGAGCGGATCTTCCGTTTGATTTTATCGCGTTTCTGACTCAACTCTTCTAATGTGCCGGAGTGCTCTTTGGCGGCATTGGAGGACATCTTGCAGCCATCAATGGCAAACAACTCATTGCCGAGCAAGCCCTGTTGGTCACAGACCAGAAGCACTTGCTCAAATACCGATTCAATGGCGTCTGGGTAGCTACTGACAAAGCTGGCGATACTGGTGAAGTGGGGAACCGAGTCGCAGGAGAGGGCCTTGAAGATGATGTTGTGTTCGCACTGCCACTGGATTTCACGGCTGGAGGTAATGCCTTTGGCGTAGGCATAAAGAATGATCTTTAGGAGGATCGCTGGGTCGTAGGCCGAGCGGCCGCCAGCGTCGTTCTTGTACTTTTCGTGGAATGCCGACAGGTCAATATGGTCATCGATCAGCCTGTGCAGCGTGAACTCGAAGGTTCCCGGCTGCAACTGTTCCTCAAAATCGATGACGACCATGGCGCTCTGGCTGTAGTCGTATTTCTTGAAGTTTGGCATGGCGTCGCATCCTTTAAACGATGCCTGAATTTTAGCAAAAAGTGCCTTATTTTTGGAGTTTTTCTACGGCCTCAACGCCGC